>NZ_FNHW01000001.1:1923305-2066520 GCF_900103485.1 Fictibacillus solisalsi | reverse complement strand
TCAGCAGTATGGAGGTCAGCAGTATGGAGGCCAGCAGTCCGGAGGGCAGCAGATGGGCCAGGGAATGCCAGGCCAGCAGTCCGGAGGGCAGCAGATGGGTCAGGGAATGCCAGGTCAGCAATTTGGAAGCCAGCAAATGGGCAGTGGCCAGCAGATGGGCCAGGGAATGATGCCGGGCCAGCAGTACGGGGGCCAGCAATATGGCATGAGCCCACAAATGAGCCAGGGAATGATGCCAGGCCAGCAGTATGGCGGCCAATATGAAACCGGTCGTCCTGACATGTACGGAGAAGATCCTCAAGACCACAGTTTTGAATCCTATTATGGAGACATGACCGATCACGAGTCATTCGGGGACTACGTACCAGAACACGGGGAAGGATTGCAGGAAATGCCGAATCCATACTCAGAAGCGGATTACCGTGATGGCTCTATAGACAGCCAGGATCAAGATGAAGAATAAAGATTACAGAAACGGTTTCAAACGAAAGCGTCTATTCTTGAACAGTCTAACGGTAAAAGGACTCGATGTTATCAGTCACTATTTCGTGAAAGACAATGTTTGCATTGTTGAAACCAAAGCCGGAGCTTATGTGCTAAAAGGGTTTTCCCGAAAAGATGAGTGCATGGAGCAGTTAAAACTTTCCCAATGGTATTCTCAATACGATCATCCCATGATGGGGGTTTATACCACGTATCCAACCGGTAAAAACGTTCATTACTTTGATCACATGTATTGGGGGATTATGCCGTTTTATAAAGGTGATGAACTCGACCTGAACGATGAAAAAGATGTCAGGGACGGAATACATGCCATCCGAAAATTTCATGCACAAAGCATCTATTCATCCGACAGCTATCTTTCACTTCTTTCAAGTTATTCACTTGTTGAAAAGTGGACGAAGCGATTTAATTCTTTTAGGCGAAATAGTAAAAAACATTCTATTTCTGCCGAGATGGATGAAGCCTTTCAAGAGATGATTGCCTGGGGGAAATGGTCATTAAGCCATTTAAACCGAAAAGAACTCGAAAGAATGGAACAGGAGGCCCGGGAAAAAGGGGAAGTTTGCCATGGTGATGTGGCTCCTCACAATTTTATGCGCAGAAGTGAAGATGACGTTATCTTAATTGATTATGACTTATTCTCCGTGGTTCCGCACGATTATGACATTCTTCAGTATGTGAACAGGGTCATGCCGTATTGGGACTGGGCGCCTTCCATTTTACAAAAGTGTGAGGATCCAGAGCTTGTGTCCTTGCTTAAAAAGAAATGGTTTCTAACCGCATTGGTTTTTCCTACGGATTTATACAGAGAATGGAACCGGGCGTTTGAAGCGGGGAAGGAACAAATCAAAGAGATGACCATTTTTACAGAAGATGATCTTTCTTACCGGCGAAAGTTCATTAAGCTTATTCAGGAAGTAATCTCCAAAAAATCGTAATGCCAAAAATTATATGTCTTACCTGTATGTAACAGAGTAAAAAAAGCCTCCGATAGCCATTCTAGTGGTGAAAGGAGGTTTTTTGCATTGAAACCAATACTAAGTGGACTAACGGTTCTTACATTGGCAGCAGGACTTGTGGGGTGTAACACCAATAAAGGTGCACTTGACCGCAATGATAACGACGTGCGGCCGATCGGTTATTATAACAAGCAGGGTGACCGCGATGGGATGGACCGCAGCAAAGGCCCTGTAACCGATATGATGGATAACAACCGTACCGACAATAATGCTCCAAGGAATGTAGGTTACGATCAAAACTATGATGGTGCGCTTGCCGAAAAGATTCGGGACCGTGTCAACCGTATGAACAATGTAGACGATGCTCACGTTATTTTGAATGATAACAACGTCATTGTCGGAATAGATACCAGTGAAAACAATAAAAAAACTGTGGATCACAGGGTTTATAGAGAAGTAAAGAAACTGGTTCCCAATCGGGATGTTCGTGTAACAACGGATGACAACCTCGTCAATCGAATCACCAATGTCGATAATGATCTTCAAAACGGCAAGACCACGCGCGAAGTCAGCTCCGACGTTAAAGGCATTATGTCCGACATCGGAAAAGCTGGCACCGACTTAGGAAATGCAGTTAAACGTCCTTTCGAAAATAACCGCCGCTAGAGAACAGATTTTTCTGTTCTCTTTTTTTGTGGCTGTTAAAACGTTACTTTTGAAGAAATGTTCACACCTCTCTTTGGTGTTATTATCCCCGTTTTGACGGACTCTGTGATACAATACGGAGAGGAAACGTATGGTCGCTTTATACAGCGGCACAGCGCTTGTGTTGTTTAGAAGGAGAGAACGTGATTGATTGAACACATAAACGGAAAAATTGTACATGTTTCAGCCGAATACACCGTGCTTGAAGTGAGTGGCATCGGGTACCAGATTCTCTGTCCCAATCCATTTATATACAGGGTGGGGCAGATAGAAACCATATACACGTTCCAATATGTTAGGGAAGATGTGCTTGCTTTGTACGGTTTTAAAGCGCGCAAGGAACGTGATCTGTTTCTGAAACTGCTGAACGTGTCAGGAATCGGTCCCAAAGGGGCCCTTGCCATTATGGCTTTTGGCCAGCCTGAACAAGTCATCCGTGCCATTGAGGCGGAAGATGAAACGTTCCTGGTTAAATTCCCCGGTGTAGGGAAAAAAACCGCACGACAGATGATCTTGGACTTGAAAGGGAAACTGTCGGTTTTTACGGACGAGCCGGCTGAAGGATTATTTGCGACTCCTGCACCTGACCATTCCGATCAGCTGGATGAAGCGGTGGAAGCATTAACCGCATTGGGATATGCCAAAAAGGAGATCAACAAAGTACTGCCTTCTCTTAAAAAGGAAGATCTGACTACAGATCAATACATTAGGAAAGCGCTGCAAAAGCTAGTGAATCATTAGGGGCGTGATCGCTTTGGACGATAGAATTGTATCTGGAGAAAGCTCGAAGGATGATTTTTTTGAACTGAGTTTACGTCCGGAATACCTGCATCAATACATAGGTCAGGGAAAAGTAAAAGAAAATTTGAATATCTTTATCCAGGCCGCCAAAATGAGAAATGAAGCACTCGACCATGTGCTTTTGTACGGTCCTCCGGGGCTAGGTAAAACGACCCTCGCCTCTATCATCGCGAGGGAAATGAATGTCAATTTCCGGTCCACGAGCGGTCCGGCAATTGAACGGCCGGGTGACCTTGCTGCCATTCTTACTGCGCTGGAGCCGGGAGATGTTTTATTCATTGATGAAATTCACCGTCTATCAAGGGCCATTGAAGAGGTGCTGTATTCGGCAATGGAAGACTTTTGTTTGGATATTGTCATCGGGAAGGCAGAGACAGCCCGGTCAGTCCGTTTGGAGCTGCCTCCCTTTACACTTGTAGGAGCTACTACCCGTGCAGGATCGCTGTCATCACCGCTCAGGGACAGGTTTGGCGTTTTGGCGCGGCTTGAATTTTATACGGTTGATGAATTAACAGAAATTGTAACCCGAACAAGCGGTGTTTTTAATATGAAGATTGATCGGCAGTCTGCGTCAGAGATTGCCCGGCGGTCAAGAGGAACACCGAGAATAGCCAACCGGCTGTTCAAGCGTGTCCGTGATTTTGCCCAGGTGGACGGGACAGACACCATTACTTTGAGCCTTGCCGATAAATCGCTGGAGATGCTTCAGGTTGACCGTTTAGGATTGGACCATATTGACCATAAATTATTACAAGGGATCATCCATAAATATAAAGGCGGTCCTGTCGGTCTAGAAACCATATCTGCTACGATCGGGGAAGAATCGCATACGATTGAAGATGTGTATGAGCCCTATTTGCTGCAAATCGGTTTTATTCAGCGTACGCCAAGAGGGAGAGTAGCCACGGCTCTTGCGTATGAGCATTTTAATTTGGAGGTGCCGCATCCTTAATGGGAATTTCCCGGTTGTTGATAATTATGGGAATCGTATTGATAGTGATTGGCAGCCTATGGACATTTGTCGGCAAACTGCCCGGCGATCTTGTATTTAAAAAAGGAAACACAACGTTTTATTTTCCGATTGTCACATCAATCATTGCCAGTATTGTTCTGTCTTTGATCATGTATGTGATCGGTCGTTTTAAATAAGGAGGTCCAATGACCTTCAAGTAAGATAAACAGGAGAAGAAAATGGATATTAATATGTTTGACTTTGACCTTCCGGACGAGCTGATTGCCCAAACCCCCTTAAAGGACCGTACAGCATCCAGGCTGATGGTGCTTGATCCGGCAACCGGGAAGGTAGAACACAATACATTTAAAAATATTATCGATTACTTAAACCCGGGCGACTGCCTGGTGTTAAACGACACGAGAGTTCTTCCGGCACGGCTTTTGGGTGAAAAGGAAGATACGAAAGCAAAAATTGAAATTCTGCTGTTGAAAGAAACAGGAGATGACACGTGGGAAACACTTGTAAAGCCAGCCAAACGTGTAAAACAGGGAACGACCGTTGTCTTTGGGAATGGCCTGCTGAAAGCCGTATGCACCGGGGAGACAGACCAGGGCGGCCGAACCTTTAAGTTTGAATACGAGGGTATTTTTTACGAAATTCTTGATGCTTTGGGTGAAATGCCTCTTCCTCCTTACATTAAAGAACAGCTGGAAGAGCGGGATCGTTATCAGACGGTTTATGCCAAACACCAGGGTTCTGCTGCAGCTCCAACTGCTGGATTGCATTTTACCGAATCCCTTCTTGAAGATATTAAGAAAAAAGGCGTTCATGTCACTTTTATTACGCTGCATGTGGGGCTGGGGACATTCCGTCCGGTATCGGCAGAAAATATAGAAGAGCATGACATGCATGCCGAATTTTATCAGATCACAAAAGGTACTGCTGAACTGCTGAACCAAGTGAAAAAGAACGGCGGACGGATTGTATCCGTTGGCACAACATCCACCCGGACACTTGAAACCGTTGCAGGTAAACACGGTGGATTTTGTGAGGATTCCGGCTGGACTGATATCTTTATTTATCCCGGTTATACGTTTAAAGCAATTGACGGAATGATTACGAATTTTCATTTGCCAAAGTCAACGCTGATCATGCTGATCAGTGCGCTTGCCGGCCGTGAACATGTCCTGGAAGCTTACAAGGAAGCCGTAAACGAACGATATCGATTTTTCAGCTTTGGGGATGCCATGCTGATTCTAGAAGGAGAGAACTAACATGACAGCAGCCGTCCGGTATGAATTAATCAAAACCTGCAAACAATCGGGAGCGAGGCTCGGTAAAGTCCATACGCCACATGGTGTGTTTGAAACACCGGTATTTATGCCGGTGGGGACATTGGCCACTGTAAAAACAATGAGCCCGGAAGAGTTGAAAGACCTTGGGGCCAACATTATTTTGAGTAATACGTATCATCTGTGGCTTCGCCCAGGTCATGAAATTGTTCGAGAAGCAGGTGGTCTTCATAAATTTATGAACTGGGACCGTTCGATTTTGACCGATTCAGGCGGGTTCCAGGTCTTCAGTTTAAGTGATTTAAGAAAAATTACGGAAGAAGGCGTTCATTTCAGAAACCATTTGAACGGTGAAAAGCTGTTCTTAAGTCCGGAAGGTGCAATGGAGATTCAAAATGCTCTAGGTTCGGATATTATGATGGCATTTGATGAATGTCCACCATATCCGGCAGAGTATGAGTATATGAAGTCGTCCGTTGAACGGACAAGCCGCTGGGCCGAAAGGTGTCTGAATGCCCATGAAAGGCCGCATGACCAGGGATTGTTCGGAATTGTACAGGGTGGTGAATATGAAGATTTACGCCGCCAAAGTGCAGAAGACCTGGTATCCCTTGACTTTCCGGGGTATGCTGTCGGGGGACTTTCCGTGGGTGAACCGAAGGACGTCATGAACCGGGTGTTGGAATTCACCACACCTTACTTGCCAGATAACAAACCAAGATACCTGATGGGTGTAGGTTCGCCTGACTCCCTTATTGATGGTGCCATCCGTGGAATTGACATGTTTGATTGTGTACTGCCAACACGTATCGCGAGGAACGGTACATTGATGACCAGTGAAGGAAGGCTAGTTGTCCGAAATGCAAAGTATGCCAAAGACTTCAGACCGCTTGATGAAAATTGCGATTGCTACACATGCCGAAATTACTCGCGTGCGTACATCCGCCACCTGGTTAAAAGCAATGAAACGTTTGGTTTCCGCCTTACGAGTTACCATAACCTTTATTTTTTGGTAAACTTAATGGAGCAGGTCAAGCAAGCGATCCGGGAAGACAGGCTGCTTGACTTCCGTGAAGAATTTTTTGAACAATATGGCTTTAACAAACCGGATGCGAAAAACTTTTAAGTTTTAACTAATTGAAAGGGGTGAAATAAATGGGTAGCTTAGGTTCTTTATTACCAATCTTGCTAATGTTTGTCATCTTCTACTTTTTGTTGATCAGACCTCAGCAAAAAAGGCAAAAGGCAGTGCGAACAATGCAATCTGGTCTGAAAAAAGGGGATCATGTTGTCACGATCGGCGGTCTTCACGGCACGATTGAAGTGCTGGAAGAAAACACAGTTGTCATCAAGTCCAAAGATGGTTCCGCATTGACGTTTGATCGCAATGCGATCCGTGAATCAAGAGAAGTATAATAAAAAGCAGAAGCGCCACCGCGTTTCTGCTTTTATTACGATTTGAACATTATTTATGACTGCTGATATTGACACCCATGATGGCTCCCAGCATACAAAGCAGCAAAAAGATACCGTGATACAGGTATTGTGTGGATGTGAACGTGGTTTGATAACCCAGATACTGAACCAAAAAAACGAATAAGGAAAAAAGAAGGGCGGTGCCTATACCGAGCATCATGCCTTTTTCCTTGCCTTTCTTTCCCGATAGAAACCCACCGATAAACAGGGATAAAAAAGAAAGACCGGTGGTTACCCATTTCAAAGACACCTCAGTTAGTGACGTGAAGCGCAAAAGAAGAGAAAGGATCAGACTGCTTATAATAATGGCAACCAATATGGCGGCAACTCCTTTTATCATGGCCGATAACATATGCCTTGCATTCACCTGGATTCGTCCCCCTTTACATACAAGCCTTCCTTATAACCATATTCACTGTCCCAAAAAACAGAACCGGAAAAAAGACCATTATTTAATTCAATTACCAAAACCTACGCCTCATGTTCGCTCCCTGCCATGGTCAAACTAAGGTTGACTTAAACAGAAGGGAGGGACTGCAATGGAATATTATACAATCGTGTTAAGGACTATTTTCGTCTACTTTATTTTAATTGGTGTGTTCCGCCTGATGGGAAAACGTGAAATTGGAAAATTGTCAGTTCTCGATTTTGTCGTGTCCATCATGATCGCCGAGCTCGCCGTTATTTCGATCGAAGACCCCAAAGTACCGATGCTTAAACATTTGATCGGAATCGTGGTACTGCTTCTTATACAAATTTTCCTTGCGTTCCTTTCTTTGAAGAGCAAAAAAGTGAGAGAAATAGTGGACGGCAAGCCTTCAATCATAATTGAGAACGGACACATAAACGAATCTGAAATGAAAAAGCAAAGGTATAATTTTGATGATTTGCTTACCCAATTGAGAGAAAACAATGTAAAAAACGTGACAGATGTGGAATTCGGAATACTTGAATCAACGGGGAAATTATCAGTGATTACAAAAGAGGTCAGGGATTCAGACATTCCTTACAGTGGCCTTCCTTTGGTATTTCCCGTGATTCTGGATGGGAAAATTCAAGAAGAACACTTAAAAAAATTGGATAAAACCTCACTCTGGCTTCGTCAGGAATTACGGAAAATGGGGTTTAGGGACACAAAGAAAATTACGCTTTGCACAATCAATAAAAACGGAACATTATATGTGGACCAAAAAGACGAGTAAGCAGCTTCCCATTTGGGAAGCTGCTTTTATACCCACCGCTTAATAATGGGCAGCTGCTTGAGATCGTCTCTTTTTATGAGCCGGAAGAAAAACAGGGTTGTGAGGTAGAGAATTCCGGTAAGTAACAAACAGAAACAGATGCCAGGCACTTTTGAAAACTGTGGAAAGACATACGTATAAATAAAGTGGGAACCAAAACCTGTGATGAGGATAGACATTAAACCAAAGATAAAATCCTTTGCTTTTATAGAATAGCTGATGGTTTTTGCGACGCTTGCAAAATGAAGGAGCGTAACGACAACGATACCCAGCACAATAGCCAGTGCCACTCCCATAATCCCGAATTCTGGCCGGGTAGCAAGCGCAAAGATAGCGGCAAGCTTGACGACAGAGCCAATCAGGCTGTTCATCATCGCAGCTCTGGCCAAATTCATGGCTTGCAGCACAGCCTGCAAGGGACCTTGAAAGTATAGAAAGAAAAACAGTGGGGTCATCACCTTCAAATAGCTGGCCGATGCCGGCGAATCATACATAAGATCCATAATAGGAACAGCATACACATACATCACCACAGCGGCTATGCCTCCGGAAAGCATGGAAAGTCGCAACGCCTGGTTCAGCCGATGCTCAATTAGGCCATACTTCTTATTGGCGTTGGCTTCGCTGATAGCAGGAACGAGTGACACGGATAACGAGAACGTGATAAATGTTGGCAAGAATAACAAGGGGATAACATAACCAGCCAGTTCTCCATACTGCCTGGTGGCTGCAATCGCACTGACACCGGCGATGGCGAGACTTTGTGCAACCACAATGGGTTCAAAAAAGTAAGAAACGGACCCGATCAGCTGGCTTCCGGTTGTAGGAAGAGCAATTCCGAGCAATTCTTTAAGTGTATCGTGCCCGCTTTTCAACTGTTTGAAAAAGCCTTTTCGGACTTTCATGTTTTTTTTCATCTTAAACATGGAGAACATATAGAGGAGAGAAGCCAATTCTCCGATGATTACGGAGATCATGGCTCCTGCCGCCGCAAACTCAACACCATACCGTAGAAAAAAGCTGGTTAAAAGTGCAACAAGAGTAATCCGCACAATCTGTTCAATCACCTGTGAATAGGCAGAAGGGCGCATGTTTTGCAATCCTTGAAAATAGCCTCTCAGTACAGAAGATACGGCAATGATCGGAACCACGGGTGCAATTGCAATTAATGGATAAAAGGTTCTTTTGTCTGTAAAGAAATAGTGAGATAATATAGGAGCGGCTGCTATCATGGCCGTCGTAAAGATAATGCTTAATATTCCTGTGATCGCTAGGGAGACGATCAGTACCTTTTTTATTTTCTTACGATCTCCTTTTGCATCCGCTTCGGCAACCAGTTTGGATATCGCAACCGGAAGGCCCATACGTGTTAATGTAATGGCAAGCAGCATGGTCGGTACTGCCATCATATACAGGCCTACGCCTTCCTGGCCCATTACACGGGCCACTACAATGCGATTGATAAAACCAAGGATCCTTGTGATCAGTCCCGCTAGTATGAGAAGGAGAGTTCCCTGGATAAGTGTTTGTTTTGACATTTTTGGACCCTACTTTCTTCAGAAATGAAATCGACCGTCTGGCATCTGTGTAACCCATTTATATGGAGAAAAGGGACAAAGCATGACAAGTAGTTTTATTCAAAAAAAAGAGAAAAACGAGGTGAAAAAACGGTGAATTCCACGTCGTTTGAAGAATTAAAAGATCAAGTAGAACCCGCGTTAAAAAGCAAAACCGAAGAGTTTCATTTTCTGGGCTATGAGAGTGTCACATGCGAGGAGATCTGGAATTGCATCATACAAAAAGCGCAAAAGAAAAAAGTAGAAATGAGGCTTCACGTTATTGTAGGTTTGATTCTAAATTTATCGTTGACCGATTTTATGAATTGGCTGACGATGGAAGCCTATAAAAGGGATGTAGAATAAGAGGCCATTTCACAAGGATGGTTGCTTTTTTCTGTCCGGCAGTTTTTCAGGCAAAACAGGGATTGTGTAAGTTTTTACAAAGTTGACCTTATGAAATTGACAGAAAAAAACAACAGTCGATATAATGATGAAGATTGCACTTTTCTATACATATTTCATTATCGTGCTTAAAAGTGTGTCGGCAGCATGAAGGAGGAAAGAAGGAATGGTGAAAAAGAGCAAGATTCTTACGTTTTTTATAATCTTCGCCGTCATTGCAGGTCTGATTGGCATGACAACAAAGGGGATTGTAAATAACATTAAGCTCGGCCTGGATTTACAAGGGGGATTTGAAGTTCTTTATGATGTAAAACCAGCCAAAGAGGGGCAAAAGATTACAAATGATGTTTTAAAAAGTGCGGTACAGGCACTCGACCGGCGTGTAAACGTACTTGGTGTTTCAGAGCCAAACATCACGATTGAAGGGAAAAACAGAATTCGGGTTCAGCTTGCAGGTATCAAGGACCAGAATAGAGCAAGAAAGCTTCTTTCCACTCAAGCGCAATTAACGTTCCGTGATGTTAATGACAAGATTTTGCTTGATGGCTCGGACTTAAAAGGCGGCGGGTCAAAAGTTACCTTTAACCAGCAGAATCAGCCGATTGTACAACTGACGTTGAAAGATCCGAATAAATTTGGAAAAGTCACCAGAAAAGTCATGAACATGGGTCCTGGTCAAAATCAGCTCGTGATCTGGCTGGATTATCAGAAAGGTGATTCCTATAAAGAAGAGGCAACAAAGAAAAATCCTAAATTTATCTCTGCACCAGCTGTTAATAGCGAACTTGATCAAAAAACAGTCGTGATTGAAGGCAGGTTCACCCAAGAAGAAGCTCAAAACCTGTCCGAGATTCTAAATGCAGGGGCGCTTCCTGTAAAATTGCATGAGAACTACTCTAATTCTGTGGGTGCCAAATTTGGTAAGCAAGCATTGGATGAAACGGTAACTGCAGGGATTATCGGTATCGCGCTCGTCTTTCTTTTCATGGCGTTTTATTACCGTTTTCCGGGCCTTATTGCCATCGTGACACTGAGCTTCTATATTTATTTGAACCTTCTCATTTTTGATTGGATGGATGCAGTTCTGACTCTTCCTGGTATTGCTGCCTTTATCCTCGGAGTAGGTATGGCTGTAGATGCAAATATTATTACTGCCGAAAGGATCAAGGAAGAAATCCGATCCGGAAAGTCTATTGCTTCTGCCTTTAAGGCGGGTTCGAAGCGCTCCTTTGCGCCTATTTTTGATGCGAATTTAACCTCCATCATTACGGCATCCGTTTTATTTGCGTACGGAACAAGCTCCGTAAAAGGATTTGCTCTCGTATTGATCGTGAGTGTTGTAACGAGCTTCTTTACGAACGTATACGTATCCCGGATTTTGATGGGCCTCTGGATAAATAGCAAATTCCTGAACAAAAAACCGGGTTACTTCGGAGTGAAAGAGAGTGATATACATGAGCTTTAGAAACCCGAACTTTCATTTTGATGTTGTAAAACAACGAAAAAAATTCTTTATCTTCTCCTCTCTTTTAACCGTCATTGGGATCATATGTCTTTTAACGGTAGGTTTGAAGCTGAGCATCGATTTTGAAAGCGGAACGAAAATTGAATTCAGTGGCAAACAATTAAATGCAGCTGAGATTACAAAAGACTTTGAAGATCTGGGGCTTAATCCTGATGGCCAGCCTGTCATTTCCGGGAAAACGGGTAACCGGGCGACCGTATCATTTGTAGGTATGCTTTCCCGTCAACAGGTGGCAAAAGTCAATACAACTATTCAAGATAAATACGGTGACCAGCCGAATATTAATACGGTATCGCCTACGGTTGGCCGTGAGCTTGCACGCAATGCACTCATTTCTGTATTAATTGCTTCCATTGGAATTATTATCTATATCAGCCTCCGATTTGAATGGCTGATGTCGTTAGCTGCCATTATTGGCTTGCTGCATAATGCGTTCCTGATTGTTGCTGTGTTCAGCATACTTCGTCTTGAAGTCGACCTTACGTTTATAGCTGCGGTTTTAACTATTGTTGGTTATTCTGTACATGATACAATCATTACGTTTGACCGGATCCGTGAGAATATGAAGTTTACGAAGGTGAAAAATGTAGAGACCCTTTACAAGGTGATCAACGATAGCATTATGCAGACGCTGACTCGTTCCATCAACACGGTATTTGCCGTAGTTCTTACGGTCGTCGCCCTGCTGATCTTCGGAAACCAGTCCATTATGAACTTCTCGATCGCCTTGTTGATCGGTCTGATCTTCGGAACCTATGCATCCATTTGTATCGCTTCTCAGCTTTGGTTTGTTTTCAAATCAAGACAACTGAAAAAACAGAAATTCAATTCTGCCAATAATCAGGCGTAGGAATGGATTGTCACCTCGTAACCCATTTTGTATAATGAATAGGTTATGAGGTGATTTTTTATGTTGAAAGCACGAACGAGGTGGAAGGTTCAAACTCTGAATGAAGTTAAAGTGCAAGAACTCGCCTCTTCCTTAAAGATCCCCAAGTTGGTAGCCAATCTTCTGGTTGCAAGGGGAATGGAAACGAAAACAAGTGCGGAACAATTTTTATTCGCCGGGACCGATTCTTTCTACGATCCTTATTTAATGGATGGAATGAGAAAAACGGTTGACCGGATTCAACAGGCTGTTGCCGTGCAAGAGAAGATTCTTGTATTTGGTGATTATGATGCAGATGGTGTCAGCAGCACATCTGTAATGGTATATACATTAAAGGCTTTGGGAGCCGATTTTGAATTTTACATACCGAACCGTTTTACAGAAGGATACGGACCGAATGAGCCTGCCCTAAGATGGGCGAGGGAGGAAGGCTTTACCCTTGTTATTACAGTAGATACAGGTATTTCAGCTGTTCATGAAGCCCAGGTGGCTAAAGAGATTGGTCTTGATTTTATCGTAACGGACCATCATGAACCGCCTCCTGTTCTTCCTGATGCATACAGTATTGTTAACCCTAAAAAGCCGGGCTGTCCATACCCGTTTAAAGGTCTGGCAGGCGTCGGCGTGGCATTTAAGGTTTCCCATGCACTGCTTGGAGAAGCACCCCTGCATCTTCTCGACATCGCCTGTATTGGCACGATTGCCGATCTGGTGCCTTTAGTGGACGAGAACCGGATTATTGCCAGGGAAGGCATAAAAGCATTGGAGAAGACCACAAAAAAAGGTTTGAGGGCGCTTCTTGAAGTGTCGGGATTAAAGGATACAGTTTTAAACGCTGAACATGTAGGTTTCGCGATCGGGCCGAGGGTAAATGCAGCCGGCCGGCTGGATTCCGCTGTTCCTGCTGTTGAGCTTTTTACAACAGAGGACGAAGAAGCGGCAAAGATGCTCGCATCAGAAATCGATCAATTAAATAAAACCCGCCAGTTGATCGTTTCCGAAATTACGAAAGAAGCTGTTGAGGAAGTGGAACAGAACTATCCTCCGGAAGATAATGCGGTTCTTGTCATTGCCAAAGAAGGCTGGAACCCGGGAGTCATCGGCATCGTGGCTTCACGGTTAGTGGAGAAATTTTATCGTCCGACGATCGTGTTAAGCATTGATTCGGAAAAAGGCCTTGCCAAAGGATCAGCAAGGAGCATCGAGGGCTTTGATATGTTCGAGAATCTGTCACTGAGCCGGGATATCCTTCCTCACTTTGGAGGGCATCCAATGGCGGCTGGTATGACGCTTGCAGCAAGTGATTTGGACGAGCTGAGAAGCCGGCTGAACCGTCAGGGCAGGGAACAGCTGACAGAAGAAGATTTTAAACCGGTGACGGCCATTGATCTTGAATGTTCCCTGGACGAAGTCTCCATCGAAACGATCGAGCAGATGAACAAGCTTGCACCGTTTGGGGTCAATAATCCGACACCGCGGGTCATAATTCCCGATGTGAACATCAGTGAAATCAAAAAGATCGGCAGCCAGTCCAACCACTTGAAAATACAATTTTCAGACGGGAAGCATAAGCTTGATGCCATCGGTTTTCACAAAGGTGAATTAATGGACGAGCTGAGTTATCATTCTCCGGTATCAGCTGTCGGGGAACTGTCGATCAATGAGTGGAACGGTTACCGAAAGCCACAGCTGATGCTCAGTGATCTTGCTGTGAAGGAATGGCAGCTGTTTGATCTTAGAGGAATAAGAGATGCACAAAAAAAGCTGTTCTCACTTCCTGAAAGCAAAGTGATTATCATTGCATTTGAAGAAGAGACGAAGAAACAACCGGCGTTTTCGGAACTTCGCGAGAGGATTTATCTTTATCCCCAGCAAAAAGAACAAATGAATTTTGCCGGTAAATATGTTGTTTTTCTTGATGTGCCAAAAACTAGAGAAGAATTCTTTTATCTTCTTGAAAGCAATCCGGAGCCGGAACGAACCTACGTTATTTTTCATCAGGAAAATGACCAGTTTTTTTCATCTGTTCCGACGAGAGAGCAGTTCCGCTGGTTTTATGCCTTTTTAACTAAAAGGAAGTCATTTGATACAGCGCGTCACGGGGAAGAGCTGGCCAGGCTCAAAGGATGGTCAAAAGAAGCTGTGCCTTTTATGTCAAAAGTGTTTTTTGAGCTGGACTTTGTTACAATAGAAAATGGTGTTATTACGATCAATGATCGGCCTGAGAAAAAAGACTTGAAGCTTTCAACTACATATAGGAATAAATTGGAGCAGGCAGCAATTGAAAACCAGCTCGTCTATTCTTCCTATCAGGAATTGAAAAACTGCTTCCATCAGTCAAGGAAAACCCATCAGGCATAGATACAGGAGGAAAAAAGAAAATGGACTACAAAAAATATATATCCGTGGTGGAAGACTTTCCGCTTGAAGGAATTCGATTCAAAGATATTACAACCCTGATGCAGGATGGCGAAGTGTTTGCCAAAGCAGTGGATGATATCGCAGAATATGCAAAGGATCGAAATATCGATGTTATTGTGGGTCCTGAAGCAAGGGGCTTTATTGTTGGCTGCCCGGTTGCTTATAAATTAGGGCTTGGCTTTGTGCCGGTTCGAAAAGATGGAAAATTGCCCCGTGAAGTGGTAAAAGTAAGTTATGGACTTGAATATGGCAAGGATGTGCTCACCATACACAAAGATGCCATTAAGCCGGGCCAAAGAGTATTGATTACGGACGACCTTCTGGCAACAGGTGGCACAATTGGTGCGACTATTGAATTGGTAGAGCAGCTCGGCGGGGTTGTTGCCGGCATTGCATTCATGATCGAACTTACGTATTTGGATGGCCGCGAAAAGCTATCTGGCTATGATATCTTTACGTTAACGCAATATTAAGATAGAAAGGGTGCTCTCTGTAATGGAGTACTCTTTCTTTTTCATATAGAATTGTAAATAAAGGAAATTCGACATTTTTCGTTTTTTACTTTACAGCTTCACATTTTTTCAAGATAATAGAAGCACTATACAATTTTGACGTTAGGTGATTTTCATGACGATAGAAGAAGTATTAAAAAATGCAGAAAGCTATCTTTCCCAGGAAGATATTGAATTCTTGAGAAAAGCTTATGAATACGCAAAGGATGCACATGAAGGCCAATTCCGCAAATCGGGAGAGCCGTATATTCAGCATCCTGTTGAAGTGGCTGGTATTCTGGTCGATCTTCAGATGGACCCGGTTACAGTGGCTGCGGGTTTTCTTCATGATGTAGTGGAAGATACGCCCATTACACTAAAGGATATCAGCGACCGGTTTAATGAAGAAGTAGCCATGCTTGTTGATGGGGTCACCAAGCTGAAGAAAATTAAGTTTAAGTCAAAAGAAGAGCAGCAAGCCGAAAATCACCGAAAAATGTTCGTAGCAATGGCCCAGGATATTCGCTGTATTTTGATTAAACTGGCAGACCGCCTTCACAATATGCGCACATTGAAGCATATGCCAAAAGAGAAACAGATTCAAAAAGCAAATGAAACCCTTGAAATTTTTGCGCCCCTGGCGCACAGGCTGGGTATCTCTACCATTAAGTGGGAGCTTGAAGATGTTTCATTGCGGTATCTCAATCCGCAGCAGTACTACAGGATTGTAAACCTGATGAAACAAAAGAGAGCCGAACGGGAGCAATATGTTGAAGAAGTGATGGGTGAGATCAACAGCCGTTTGTCAGAGGTGCAGATCAAAGCTGACATTTCAGGACGGCCAAAGCACATCTACAGTATTTACAGAAAAATGGTGAAGCAGAACAAACAGTTTAATGAAATTTATGATCTGCTTGCTGTCAGAGTGATTGTACACAACATCAAAGACTGCTATGCAGCTTTGGGCATCATCCATACGGCATGGAAGCCCATGCCCGGGCGTTTCAAAGATTATATAGCGATGCCAAAGGCCAATATGTATCAATCTCTTCATACGACGGTTATCGGGCCAAAAGGCGATCCGCTTGAAGTGCAAATCCGTACAAGTGAAATGCATCGTGTGGCAGAATACGGGATTGCCGCTCACTGGGCATACAAGGAAGGCTCCAAGAAAGCCCCGGTTAACACGTTTGAAAATAAGTTAACCTGGTTCCGCGAAATATTGGAGTGGCAAAATGATGTGGCAGATGCGGAAGAGTTCATGGAATCGCTGAAAGTGGACTTGTTCTCGGATATGGTGTTTGTATTTACTCCAAAAGGCGATGTAATTGAGCTTCCTGCAGGCTCCGTGCCGCTGGACTTTGCCTACCGTATTCACACAGAGATTGGAAACCGGTGCATTGGTGCGAAGGTGAACGGAAAAATGGTGACGCTCGATTACAAGCTGAAGACCGGCGATATTATCGAAATCATGACGAGTAAGCATTCCTATGGACCAAGTCAGGACTGGCTCAAGATTACGCAAAGCTCACATGCGAAAAATAAGATCCGGCAGTTTTTCAAACGGGAACGCAGGGAAGAGAACGTCGCCAAAGGCAAGGAATTGATTGAGAAGGAAGTTATCGGCCGCGGATTTGACCTTAAAGATGTTTTTACACCGGAAAACATTCAAACGGTTATCAGAAAGTACAATTTTTCGAACGAAGAAGATATGTATGCCGCCGTCGGTTATAACGGCATAACGGGAGCCCAAATTGCAACTAGACTGACTGATAAGCTGCGCCGGAAAAAGGATCAGGAGCAGGAAAACAAGCAGCTTCTTGATGTGATTTCAGAATCAAAAAGTCTGCCCGTGCCCAAAAAAACCGACTCGGGCATTGTTGTCAAAGGCATTGACAACCTTCTGATCCGTCTTTCCAAATGCTGCAATCCTGTTCCGGGGGACGATATCGTAGGCTATATTACAAAAGGCCGGGGTGTTTCCGTACACCGCAAGGATTGTGTGAATGTAACGACCGGGGATGCCCAGGTCAGACTGCTGCCAGTAGAATGGGAAGGCAGCATCGAAAAACCGAAAAGCTATAATGTGGATATTGAAATCAACGGGTTTGACCGCCGGGGTCTGCTGAATGAGGTTCTTCATGCTGTAGGAGAAACAAAAACCAATATTACTGCAGTTTCCGGAAGATCCGACCGAAACAAGATGGCGACGATCAGTATGTCCATTTCCATACAGAATGTGAACCATCTGCAAAAGGTAGTCGAACGGATCAAGCGGATTCCTGATATATACGCGGTACGCCGTGTCATGCAATAAAGAAACAAAGGAGAGCGACATGCGATTAGTTTTACAGCGGGTAACAGAGGCCTCTGTTACCGTAGACGAGAAAGTCGTGGGCCAAATTGGCCATGGCTTGTTGCTCCTTGTCGGGGTAACGCATGAAGACACAGAAAAGGACGCAGAGTTTCTTGCTGAAAAAGCGGCCAACCTCCGGATATTTGAAGATGAACAGCAAAAAATGAATCTCTCATTGCTCGATGTCGGGGGCTCTATTTTATCCGTTTCGCAATTTACCTTGTATGGTGACTGCAAAAAGGGAAGGCGGCCTAACTTTATGAATGCTGCCAAACTTGACCAGGCCAGCACCCTGTATGAGACGTTTAACGGAATGCTCAGGGAAAAAGGAATTACGGTGGAAACCGGCATTTTTGGGGCAATGATGGACGTGGCATTCACCAACAGCGGCCCTGTCACCTTGATCCTGGACAGCCGGGAATAAAACTTTTAAAACCTTCACCTTTTGGAAAAGCTAAAAAAAAAGGTGAAAGGAAGATTTGGATGCGCAACGGAGAAAAAGGAGAACATGTGCATGCCCCTGTGAATCAGCTGATGGGCATTGACTTTCATGATTTTATCCAAAAAGAAGCTTCATCAAGCAATTTGGAGCTGGCCGAGGAATTTGGAGTCCCGCTCCGCAGCGTGGTCAGTTTGCGCAAGAAGATGAGCCGATAGCCGTTTTCGAAAAAATTTGGCGAAAAACATTGACAATGATCTTCAGGATGCGTAAGATAAATAACAATTCAATGAAATAACCAGTGACGGAGAAAAGTAGCTAAACCTCCACATGGCCAGAGAGGAAGTGCCACAGGTTGAGAGCACTTCTGCATGATGATTTAGTGAAAGACACTCCTGAGGTTTCAATTCGAACGGAAAATGAACCATACCCCAGTAGAGTTGGACGCATGCAGGCGTTACTTGCATTTGAGCGGAAGCGTATGCTTCAACCAGGGTGGCACCGCGGGTATGTAACTCCCGTCCCTATTATTATTGCGATAATAATAGGGACGGGAGTTTTTTTATTTTTCTAACCAAATGAAAATGAATGATAACTGATACAAGGAGGATGGGTGATGGGATATCAAATTCCAAGAGGAACACAGGATATTTTACCGGGAACCGTTGAAAAATGGCAGTATGTAGAGAAAAAAGCACGAGAGATTTGCAGCAGGTACAACTATAAGGAGATTCGGACACCAATTTTTGAACATACCGAACTCTTTTTGAGAAGTGTCGGGGACACCACTGATATTGTCCAAAAGGAGATGTATACCTTTACGGACAGAGGGGAACGAAGCCTTACGCTTCGGCCGGAGGGAACGGCAAGCACAGTGAGATCCTATGTCGAAAACAAACTGTTTGGTCTCCCTCAGCAGCCGACCAAGCTGTATTATATCGGTCCGATGTTTCGATACGAAAGGCCGCAGGCAGGAAGATACCGTCAGTTCGTCCAGTTCGGCATTGAAGCCATGGGAAGTGATGATCCATCAATCGATGCAGAAGTAATGGCGCTCGCCATGGACGTTTATAAAGAGCTTGGGTTAAAACGCCTGCGTCTAGTTCTGAACACACTGGGAGATAAAGAGAGCAGGAAAGCGCATAGAGATGCGCTCGTGGCTCATTTTGAACCACGTATCGACGAGTTTTGCCACGATTGCCAAAACCGTCTGCAAACCAACCCGCTCAGGATCTTGGATTGCAAGAAGGACCGTGATCACGATTTGATGAAAACGGCTCCTTCCATCCATGATTATCTGAATGATGAATCAAGAAATTACTTTGAAACGGTAAAGTCAACTCTGACAGCGATGGGTATTGACTATGTGATTGATCCGACACTTGTTCGGGGGTTGGATTATTACAATCATACCGCTTTTGAAATTATGAGTGATGCAGAAGGCTTTGGTGCCATTACAACCTTAAGCGGCGGCGGCCGATACAACGGATTGGCTGAGGAAATTGGCGGACCGGCTACACCGGGAATCGGATTTGCGATGAGCCTTGAACGCTTGCTTCTGGCCCTTGATGCAGAAGGGGTAAAACTTCCAATTGAAGATTCACTCGACTGCTATCTGGTTGTGATGGGTGAATCGGCAAAAGAGAAAGCACCATCCATCCTTTATCAATTGCGTAAGGCAGGCTTGAAAGCAGACAAAGATTACATGGATAAAAAAATGAAAGCTCAGTTTAAAGCGGCAGACCGCACAAATGCCAAGATTGTTGCCGTGCTGGGTGACGACGAACTGGCCAATGGAGTCATCTCCGTGAAAGAGATGGAATCCGGTAATCAAACCGAAGTTAAGCTTGAAGAAGTGACACAATATATTTTGAACCAAATTTGAGGAGGAGTTTCAGCATGGCAGAAAGAACGCATCAATGCGGAATATTGAATGAACAGCATGTCGGAGAGGAAGTCATTCTTAACGGCTGGGTGCAGAAGAGGAGAGATCTTGGAGGGTTGATTTTCATTGATCTTCGCGACCGTTCAGGTCAAGTACAGGTAGTCTTCAGCCCGGAGGTGTCCCAGGAAGCGCTCGACATTGCTGAAAAAGTAAGAAGCGAATTTGTGTTGAGTGTAAAGGGGACCATTGTTTCCCGATCAGAAGGAACCGTGAACGAGAATGTACCAACCGGCAAAATCGAAGTTTTAGGACGAGAAATTCAAATCATTAACAGTGCCAAAACGCCACCATTTTCCATTTCAGAGGACAATGACATCAATGAAGACGTTCGCCTGAAATACCGCTATCTTGATTTAAGACGGCCGGCCATGCAGGAAACCATGAAACTACGCTATCGCATAACAAAAACGATTCGCGATTTTCTTGATGCACAGGAGTTTATGGAAATTGAAACACCGATGCTGACAAAGAGCACCCCTGAGGGAGCACGTGACTATCTTGTGCCAAGCCGTGTACATCCGGGTCACTTTTATGCTCTTCCACAGTCACCCCAGCTGTTTAAACAGCTTTTGATGGTTGCTGGTTTTGAACGTTACTTCCAGGTTGTGCGCTGTTTCCGTGATGAAGATTTGCGGGCAGACCGCCAGCCTGAATTCACTCAGATTGACATTGAAACATCCTTCCTCGGTCAGGAGAAACTTATGGCTATGATGGAAGAACTGATGGTACAGCTTGCTCAGGAAGTCCGAAGCTATTCTGTTCAAACGCCGCTTCCTCGTTTAACTTATGCGGAAGCGATGGACCGCTATGGGTCAGACAAACCTGACACTCGTTTTGGAATGGAACTGCTTAACGTTTCAGAGCTCGTAAAAACAAGCGGTTTTAAAGTTTTCGCTTCAACAGTGGAAGGCGGCGGAGAAGTCAAGGCACTGAATGTAAAGGGGCAAGCAGCAAACTATTCCCGCAAGGATATTGATATTCTCACCGATTTCGTCAAGCGGTATGGAGCCAAAGGACTTGCGTGGCTGAAGCTGGAGGAAAACGAACTGAAAGGCCCGATCGCCAAGTTCTTTAATGAAGAAGAACAGAAGGGATTGATTCAGGCTCTTGAAGGAGAAGCCGGGGACTTGTTCCTGTTTGTGGCAGACAGCAAGCAAGTAGTGGCTGATTCTCTTGGAGCACTCCGCTTAAAACTCGGTAAGGAGTTGAACCTGATAGATGAAAGCCAGTTGAATTTCCTTTGGGTTGTAGACTTCCCACTAGTTGAATTTGACCAAGATGCAGATCGCTATGTCGCGCTTCACCATCCATTTACGATGCCAAAAGAAGAAGATCTTGATCTCCTTGAAAGCAATCCTGGTGAGGTTCGTGCGAAGGCCTATGACCTAGTGCTGAACGGTTATGAGCTTGGCGGAGGATCACAGCGTATCTATCAAAGAAAGATTCAGGAGAAAATGTTCAAAACCCTCGGATTTACAGAAGAGGCTGCAAAAGAAGAGTTTGGCTTCCTAATGGACGCTTTCGAATACGGAACACCTCCGCATGGAGGAATCGCACTTGGATTGGATCGTCTCGTTATGATTCTGGCAGGCAGGAACAACCTTCGTGACACTATTGCGTTCCCGAAAACAGCAAGTGCCAGCGACCTTTTGACCAATGCTCCATCCACCGTCAGCGATAAGCAATTGAATGAACTTCACCTGGCTGTAAAACTTGGTGAAGAAGCTGGACAAAAGGCATAGGAAAGAAGTCGTAACTATTAGAAAATTTAAATAATGAGGGCGTATTCTCTTGTCTTAGCCCACTCGATGTGATATGATTTATTCCAATAAGAGTCCTGATGTGTTCGTTAATACCGAATGTTTTGAGCCAACACTTTTTAATCGGGAGCTGGTGTTTTGACAAAGCGTGCATGCCTCCTTGCAGGGGACGCATTAATTGCCGAACAGGGCACCCACCTGCGAGAGCAGGTTCAAAACTTAGGAAATGACGGCACAGTTGGGACTCTCACCAGCATTATTTTAAAATGAATGTAAATAACAGCCCGGACGAATGTCCGGGTTTTTTTGCTGTTTTTTGGTTTTGCTTACGAATAACGGTTGTACTCCTTGGAAAAATGGGATATCCTTTTTAAGGACTAATGGAAGTACGATTTTGAACCGACAGGAGTTGTACAATGAAAACAACTTCTTTTCATAGAAAGGAGAAAGACAATGTTACATCAATTTTCAAGAAATGAGCTTGCAATCGGAGAAGACGGGCTGGAGGCCTTAAAGGGCAGTACCGTCGGTATCCTGGGCATCGGAGGGGTCGGATCATTTTCAGCCGAAGCCCTGGCGAGGGCGGGTATCGGCAAACTTATTCTCGTAGACAAAGATGTGGTGGATATCACCAATGTGAACCGGCAGATTCATGCGTTGCTCTCCACCGTGGGCCAATCGAAAGTGGAGTTAATGAAACAAAGGATTGCAGATATTAATCCGGATTGCGAAGTTATCGCACTTGAAATGTTCTATACAGAAGAAACGTATGAACAATTTTTTGATTATGATCTCGATTTTGTCGTGGATGCTTCGGATACGATTACCTACAAAGTTCATCTTGCCAAAGAGTGTCTGAAACGAAAGATACCGATTATTTCAAGTATGGGTGTGGCCAACAAGCTTGATCCAACACGGCTTCGAATTACTGATATTTCCAAAACGAGCTATGATCCCATCGCCAGGGTGGTGCGGCAGCGCCTTCGAAAAGAAGGAATCCATAAGGGTGTCACCGTTGTGTTCTCGGATGAAATTCCTGTTCAAATCAGAGAAGATATCCGGGAGAAAATTGTACCGGAAAATGCGCCGGGAATCAGGAAGGCGAAAATGCCTCCATCCTCGAACTCCTTTGTTCCATCGGTTTCCGGCTTATTTATGGCCGGACATGTGGTAAACACCTTGCTGGAAACCCACCAGATTAGGATTAATCGAATGCATTAAAAAAAGAAGGGCTCACATTATCGTGAGTCCTTCTTTTACTTTGCAAGTTTTTCTAAGTTTCCGTTCTTATCCATGCGGAAGCTTTGGTTATCGCCGGCATCATCCTGCAGTAAAACCATTCTTCGTGCACGGTCCATAATTTGCAAGAGTGCCTGGTAATCTTCTTTCATGGCTGCAAAATCTTTTTCAAGTTTTTGCAGCTGCTCGGTCAACTTTTGGTTTTGATGAAAAAAGTCCTCATTCTGTCGCTTTAAGGCTGTATTTTCATCTTCTATTCGCCCGCTGGCCAGACCATTGCGGTTAATATCGGAAAGATAACGGATAACTTCATCAAGCGTTAATGACTGCCCCTGAGATTGATAGGTTGTCTGTACCTCAGGTCGTTCTGGCTGATAGGATGGTTCCTGCAAGGAACTTTCTTCAACTGGAGCCGTATACGGCGTTTTAAAGAACTCCTCAGGATGATAAACTTCATCATCTGCAGGCTTTACCGGTTTAACGATAGTTTTCGGTTTGTTTTGCTGTCCTTTGGCAAGGGCTCTTTGCCGTTCTTTACGCTGTTTTTTCGCAATCTTTAAAGCTTGTTCATATTTCTTACGGACAATGGCATTCCAACGAAACCCGACAGCAGCGCTCGTGCGTTCAAGTTTATCGCCAACCTCTTCAAAGGCATGAAGCTGTGTGCTGCCTTCCCGGACATGGCGCAAGACCGTCTCGGCAAGCAGCAGATCATCTTCCTCTGACCAGGCGTCCTGTCTTATTTTCATCATATCTATCCTCTCCTTGAATCATAAAGTACGAGTTTATGTTTTCATTTTGAGCAAAAGAAGAGGATTCTATACGTCATTTCTAAAAATTGCTAGTTTGCCTTAACAGAGTGATAGATTTAGGTTTCTTTGCGCTTTCGGTCATTAAAATAATCAAGCCGCTTTTGAATATTTTTTTCAAACCCTCTTGGTGTGGGGTCATAAAATTTCTTGTTCTTTAAATGGTCAGGCAGATATTGCTGGACCACATATCCGTCTGGGTAGTTATGAGGGTATTTATACTCCTTTCCATGTCCTAGCTCGCTCGCACCCTTGTAATGGGCATCACGAAGGTGGATGGGAACCTGGCCGCTTTTTTCATTTTTAACAGCTTGCATGGCTTTATCGATCCCCATGATGACGGCATTGCTTTTGGGGGCCGTTGCGAGGTAAACGACCGCTTCCGCCAATGGAATGCGCGCTTCGGGCATACCGACAAAATCCACTGCGTAAGCTGCTGCCTGTGCAACGAGGAGAGCATTCGGGTCTGCGAGCCCGATATCTTCTGCTGCATGAACGTAGATTCTTCGGGCAATAAATCTTGGATCTTCACCTGCATAGATCATTTTGGCCAGCCAATAAAGGGCAGCATCAGGGTCAGAACCCCGGATACTCTTGATAAATGCAGAAATCGTATCGTAATGATTATCGCCTTTCTTATCATACTGAAGCACGCGCTGCTGAATGCTTTCTTCCGCGATCGAGAGTGTGATGCGTATGTTGCCTGATGAATCGGGCTTGGTGGTGAGAACCGCCAGTTCCAGTGCATTCAAGGCGGTCCTTGCATCACCATTTGCGACAGAGACCAGATGGGAGAGGGCGTCTTCCTCGATCTCAATGTTGTATTTTCCGTAGCCCCTCTCGGTATCTTCGAGTGTATGTAGAAGGACGTGACGGATATGGTCGTCGGTCAGGTGTTCAAACCGGAACAGCCTTGATCTGGACAGCAGGGCGGGATTGATTTCGAACATGGGGCTCTCTGTGGTGGCACCAATCAAAATGACGGTACCATCTTCTACAAAAGGAAGCAGCGCATCCTGCTGGCTTTTGTTGAACCGGTGGATTTCATCGATGAACAGAACGGTTTTCTTATTATCCATGACCAGCCGTTCTTTGGCTTCCCCAGTTACCCGTTTGATGTCAGCCACTCCTGAGGTAACAGCATTCAACTGCTCGAAGAAGGCTGATGTGGAATTAGCGATGATTTTGGCCAGTGTGGTTTTACCAGTGCCTGGTGGGCCAAAAAATATCATGGGTGTCAGCTGATCCGCTTCAATCGCCCGCCGCAGCAGTTTCCCTTCGCCAACAATATGGGATTGTCCGATAAACTCCTGTATGGACCGGGGACGCATCCGGCTTGCAAGCGGACCCATTGTTTTATTTTCACGAGATTGATGGTCACTGAATAAATCCATATTTTCCTCCTGTACTAAAGAACCTAAACCGGTTATTACTGGTAACCAAAAGGTACTATACCGGTCATTTGAATGCAAGAATTAGCTTTTTCGTGCTATAATAGTTTGGGTTTATGTGCAAAAATGGACAAAGGGAAGGAAATACTAATGAAAATAGTTAATCCCGTTGCAAGGCCTTTCTTTGTCAAATGGCTCGTGTTTTTTATGGGACTCGTTCTCTTGTCATTTGGCGTCTCGCTGATGATTAAAGCCAACCTCGGAAGCGCGCCCTGGGACGTTTTACATATTGGTTTGTATTATCAATTCGGATTATCGATTGGCACCTGGTCCATCATAATGGGATTCCTGATTCTCGGGTCTACTTCCTGGCTAACGAAAAAATGGCCGCAGGTGGGCGCTTTTCTTAACATGATTTTTGTTGGAATTTTTATTGATATTTTTATGGCAATACCCTTCTTCAAAACACCCGAGTCGGTCATTGGCGCGATTGCCATGCTTGCGGCAGGACTTGTTATCAACGGGTTTGGAATGGGTTTTTACATCGCATGTGATTGTGGTGCCGGTCCCCGGGACAGCTTAATGCTGGCGTTAACGGAGAAAACGGGAAAGAAAATTTCACATATCCGGCTGGCGATGGAACTTTTTGTTTTAACCGGAGGCTGGCTGCTAAAAGGGCCGATCTCACTTGGAACCATACTGTTTTGTATTACGATCGGGAGCATTGTAGGGTTTACGCTTCCGGTTTGCAGAAAAATCGTTAATTATTGGATAGAACGGAGTGTGTATTATGAAAATCTCAACAAAAGGACGATACGGGTTAACCATCATGATGGCTTTGGCAAAAAAGCAAGGTGAAGGGCCGATTGCTTTAAAATTGATCGCAAAAGAGCATAATTTATCTGAGCATTATTTGGAACAGCTGATCTCTCCGCTTCGAAACGCGGGTTTAGTTAAAAGCATCAGGGGAGCATACGGCGGCTACATTCTGGCTCAGGATGCCAAAGAAATTACGGCAGGTGACATTATCCGTGTGCTTGAAGGCCCGATTACCCCGGTGGAACTGATGGATGATGAAGAGCCGGCAAAGCGGGATCTCTGGATAAAAATCCGCGATGCCGTCAAGGATGTTCTTGATAATACAACCCTGGATGATTTGGCAAACTATGAGGGAGATGCCAGCCAGGATGCATACATGTTTTATATCTAGTCAACTAAGAAAGAAGGTGGTCTAAATGGACCTTATATACGTAGACCATGCCGCCACTTCTCCGATTCACCCCGAAGTGGTTCAGGAAATGATGCCTTATTTTACGGAGTACTTTGGAAATCCTTCAAGCATTCACCAGTTCGGCAGAAAAACGCGCCAGCTTCTGGATGAAGCAAGAAGAACGGCTGCGAAAAGTATTGGTGCAGCACCAAATCAAATCATGTTTACAAGCGGCGGAACCGAGGCGGATAACGCGGCCATTTTCGGGGTTGCTTATGCCAACAAGGAACGCGGCAACCATATTATTACTACTCAAATTGAGCATCATGCCGTGCTTCATGCATGTGAGGAACTGGAGCGGCAGGGCTTTGAGGTAACGTATCTTCCCGTGGATGAAAAGGGAAGGATTTCATTGCAGGATGTGAAGGACGCACTGCGTGAGGATACCGTGCTCGTCACGATCATGTATGGCAATAACGAGGTAGGTACGGTTCAGGATATCCCGGCCATTGGGGAACTTCTTGAAGACCATCAGGCCTATTTTCATACCGATGCGGTTCAGGCATATGGCGTTCTGCCACTAAATGTGGATGAGCTGAAGGTTGATTTGCTCAGTATATCAGGACATAAAATCAATGGCCCAAAGGGGACCGGTTTTCTTTATATCAGGGAAGGCGTTGCGATTGCACCTTCATCCTTCGGCGGAGAACAAGAGCGGAAACGCAGAGCAGGAACAGAAAACGTGGCAGGGATTGCCGGCCTGGCGAAGGCTATTTCTATTATGATGGAACAAGGTGCAGAGAAAGCTGCTGCATATCTGGCGTATAAAGAAGCAATGCTTGCAATTTTAACACAAGAAGATATTAATTTTCAGGTCAATGGTGATCCGGAGTATGGACTGCCTCATATTTTGAATGTCAGCTTTCCCGGCGTGAAAACAGAGGTGATGCTTGTTAATCTTGACCTCGCGGGTATTGCAGCATCGAGCGGTTCAGCCTGCACCGCAGGCTCGGTGGAGCCATCCCATGTTCTTACGGCGATGTTTGGGAAGGCAGAGCGGACAAAGAATTCGATCCGTTTCAGCTTTGGTTTAAACAATACGATAGAGCAAATTGAGAAAACAGCGTACGAGACAGCAAAAATAGTGAAACGTCTGCAAAAATGAGGTACACTCTCATTTGTAAAGAAAGGGGGGTGATGAAATGTCAACAAGACACCAAAAATCACCTGAAGAAACAAGAGTCGTCATCGGGATGTCCGGTGGGGTCGACTCCTCTGTTGCGGCATTGATGCTTAAACAGCAGGGCTATGATGTTATTGGCATCTTTATGAAAAACTGGGATGATACTGATGAGTTCGGGGTCTGTACGGCCACTGAAGATTACAATGATGTTATTGCTGTAGCCAACCAGATCGGCATACCTTATTATGCGGTCAATTTTGAAAAAGAATATTGGGACAAGGTATTTACCTATTTCCTTGAAGAATATAAAGCAGGAAGAACACCAAATCCTGACGTGATCTGCAACAAGGAGATCAAATTTAAAGCATTTCTGGATCATGCGATGAGTCTGGGCGCTGACTTTGTGGCAACCGGACATTATGCGCGTGTAGCCGAACAAGACGGCGAAGTAAAGATGCTGCGCGGTGTGGACGAAAACAAAGACCAAACCTATTTTTTGAATCAGCTCTCTCAGGAACAGATTGAAAAAGTAATGTTTCCAATCGGAGAATTGAACAAGCCTCAAATCCGTCAAATGGCTGCAGAAGCAGGATTGGCAACAGCCAAGAAAAAGGATTCCACAGGAATTTGCTTTATTGGCGAACGCGATTTCAAAGAGTTTTTAAGCAATTATCTTCCCGCAAAACCCGGTGAGATGCGAACACTCGATGGTGAAGTTAAAGGAAAGCATGATGGCTTGATGTACTATACCATTGGCCAGCGGCATGGCCTCGGGATCGGCGGAAGCGGTGAACCTTGGTTTGTTGTCGGCAAGGATTTGGACGAAAATGTTTTGTTTGTGGAACAGGGTTTTGATCATGAATCCCTCTACAGCGAGAGCTTGACCGCTGTTCAGCCAAGCTGGATGAGCAATAAGCCAATGGAAAAAACATTCCATTGCACAGCGAAATTCAGATACAGGCAGCCGGATAAAGGGGTAACCGTTAACCTTCTTGATGACGGCAAGCTTCATGTGGTCTTTGATGAACCACAGCGTGCGATCACTCCCGGACAGGCGGTTGTATTTTATGATGGAGACATCTGCCTTGGCGGCGCCACCATTGATGACGTGATCAAAAACGGTGAACCTATTTCCTATCTGTAAGAAGATAAAAACCAGTCCATGAATGACCGTGGACTGGTTTTTTCTTCAAGAACCTAAATTTTTGTTATACTTTAAAAAGAATAAGGATTCAGGAGGAAACAAGTGGAACAGGATTATTTAAAAAAAGGCAAACTGGAAGAAACCGCAAGAAAACTGGAACAGCAGATTGAACATGAGCCGGATAATCCGGTCCTTTACATCAATTACGGAAACCTGATTTCCGCTGTTCATGAGTATGAAAAAGCCATTGCTTTTTTTGAAAAGGCGCTTCATCTTGACCCAGAGGCAGGTACAGCATGGTACAGCATGGGGATTGCACTTTATCAGCTTGAACGGTATCCGGAGGCTGCACACTGTTTTCAACAGGCACTGCAAAAAGGAATCCAGGAGGGCGATGTCCATTTTATGATCGGCATGTGCTACCTCCAGAAAAATGAACAAATCCGTGCACTTCCGCACTTTTTGCGTGCCACAGAACTCGACAGCAATGATATGGAATCGCTCTTTCAGTATGGACTATGTCTCGCCCAGATGGAACAGGTCAAGGAAGCTTTAGACGTGTTTCAAAGGGTAACCGCAAAAAATCCTAAGCATGCGGATGCGTTTTATAACCTTGGGGTAGGCTACGTCTATTTCGACAAACCGCAGAAAGCACTCGAGGCCTTTAATCAGGCGCTCTCTATCCAGCCTGATCACTATCTTGCAGCGAATGGTAAAAAAAATGTGGAAAACATGCTGAACTAAGAGCTGGTTTAATGCCAGAATTATTATGAAGTCAGGAGACAAATGATGGATAAACAGTCTTCTTTCGATTTATTCGATGAACAAGCAAAATATGTAAAGGGCACGTTGATTACAACCATTTTTTTTAATAAGGAAAACTTGTACACCGTAGCCCGCATACGTGTTCATGAGACGAATGAGGCGTATGACGAAAAAGAAGCCGTCATTACCGGGATCCTCCCGCCGCTTTACCAGGATGACCGGTATATTTTCTTTGGGCACTTTAAAGAACATCCAAAGTACGGAAAGCAATACCATGTAACCCAATTTCGAAAAGACATGCCACAGACGAAGGAAGGCATGGTTCAATATTTATCGGGTGATTTGTTTCATGGCATCGGCAAAAAGACCGCACAGGCCATTGTGGACCATCTGGGAGATAAGGCGCTATCTTCCATACTGGAAAATCCCGATGTCCTCAATGGAATTCCGCAACTGAATGAGGAAAAGGCGAAGAACCTGTATGATGCTCTCGTTGAACATCAGGGTCTCGAACAAGTGATGATCACCCTGAATCCCTTTGGTATAGGACCTCAGCTGTCCATGAAAATTTACCAAACCTATCAGGAAGAAGCCCTTCATATTATCCAAAACAATCCATATCAGCTCATCTACGATATTGAAGGCATCGGTTTTCAGCGGGCAGACGAACTCGGAAGAGGGATCGGACTGTCATATAACCACCCTGAACGGATCAGGGCGGGCTGTCTTTTTGTTCTGCAGGAAAGGGGAACCGATGCAGGACATGTTTATCTGCCTGCAGACTTTGTGCTGGATGAAGTGAAAAAACTGCTGACAAATGGGGAAGCACCCATTAATGACAGCGATATTTTTCGTGAAATCGAAGCCCTTCGGGAAGACAAAAAACTGATGATGGAAGACGACCGGCTGTATTTGCCATCTCTTTACTTTTCCGAAAAAGGATTGGCTGAATCGGTAACAGGAATTGCCGGACAGGAAGAATATAAAGAAGCGTTTCCGCAGTCGGAATTTTTAAAGGCGTTAGGTGAGCTTGAAGAGCGGCTCGGCATTCAATATGCCCCTTCGCAAAAACTGGCGATCGAAACCGCTATTTTTTCCCCGCTCATGGTTCTTACAGGAGGACCGGGAACCGGGAAAACAACGGTCATTAAAGGAATCGTCGAAGTCTATGCGGAACTTCATGGCGTTTCACTAGATCCGGCCTCATATAAAAAAGATGAGCCGTTTCCGGTGCTTCTTGTGGCCCCGACCGGGCGTGCCGCCAAACGTATGTCGGAATCAACAGGTATTCCCGCATTCACCATCCACAGGCTTCTCGGTTGGAAAGGCGGAGCGGGCTTTGAACATACCGATGAAAATCCGCTTGAAGGCAAACTCCTGATTGTGGATGAAATGTCCATGGTGGATATTTGGCTTGCGCATGCCCTTTTTAAAGCAGTTCCTGGAAATATTCAGGTGGTGATTGTGGGAGATGAGGATCAGCTGCCTTCTGTTGGTCCCGGCCAGGTATTACGCGATTTCATTTCTTCGAAAGTCATTCCGACTGTTGAATTAAAGGATATTTACAGGCAGGCCGAAGGGTCATCCATCATTGAACTGGCTCATCACATGAAAAACGGAGTGCTTCCAAACGATCTTGCAAAGAGAAAGTCGGACAGAAGCTTCTTTTCCTGCCAGACCCATCAAGTGTTAGAAGTCGTTAAGCAGGTGTGTCAAAACGCGCGACAAAAGGGATATACGGCCCGGGATATTCAAGTACTCGCTCCCATGTATCGCGGGAACGCGGGTATCGATATCCTGAATCAAAAACTGCAGGAATTATTTAATCCGCCTTCACCACAGAGACGCGAACTGAACATCCAGCAGGTGGTTTATCGGGTGGGTGATAAAGTGCTTCAGCTCGTTAACCAGCCGGAAGACCTTGTGTACAACGGGGATATGGGTGAAATAGTATCGATCATTTATGCCAAAGAAACAACGGACAAAGAAGACCAGCTCGTCGTGGCGTTTGATGAAGTGGAAGTAGTCTATACACGCTCTGATTTTCATCACATTACTCATGCCTACTGCTGTTCGATCCATAAATCCCAGGGAAGCGAATTTCCCATTGTCATCATGCCTGTTGTAAAAAGTTATTTCCGTATGCTGAGGAGGAATTTAATTTATACAGGCATTACAAGGAGCCGGGAGTTTTTAATCTTGTGCGGGGAAGAATCCGCTTTTGAACTGGCAGTACAAAGAAATGATGAAGCGTCCAGATTTTCACGTCTGAAGAACAGATTAACCCACTATCAGATGGAAAACCTTTCAAGCATGAATCCCTGACAGAAGTGGGATGATAAAGATGTTCGGAAGGGTGGGGGTAACTTTGCGAACATTTTCTTTTTTAAAAGGGAAAAAAGCTGTTCTATCAGCGAACCGAAAAACCATCGGTAAAGTCGAGGATATATTGACAGACTCAAGAGGAAATGTGCTGGGGTTCATTTTATGCGGAAACAGCCTTTTCTTCCGGAAAGCGTATCTGCCGTATGCGTCAGCCAGGATCCAGGAGGAGGACTCCGTTCTGCTTTGCAGCTGCAGGCCATCCAGGGTGCCTTCTTATTCGGAAGGAACATTCATGATGGAGAAACATCCTTGCTGCCTGCTGAAGCAGGCTCTCTTATCCAAAGATGGAGAGACAGAAGCGGTGGTTGAGGATGTATATTTTTCAAAAAATTGGGGCAGGATTGTAGCCATTGAGGTATCAAAAGGATTGTTTTCGGACTGGACGGATGGACGATCGCTGATTTATTCGCATGAGCCGTTGATCATCGGAAAGCAGTCACTTTTTGTACGATAGTGCTATAAAGGAGGGCCCCACATTTTGAAATGCCCCAACTGCAGCCGTAAGGATATCGGCAAGATCGGCGTCAATCAGTATTATTGCTGGAACTGCTTTATTGAATTATCCATTGTAAATGGCACACTGTCCCTTCACCAGGTGGAAGAGGATGGCAGCTTAACCTCGCTGGATGATCTGTTTGAGGATCATGATTTGTCCTACAAGGCGGATGCGCAATAAGCAGGCAAACTTGATAAAAGGGTTGGTGACTTCATGAACAGTTATTTAAAACCCGTACTTGCCCTCGGTCTTTGGGCAGCTATCTACGGAATGAAATCCCGGAAAAATGGGATGAGCTTTATGGGGATGGATGATATGCTGTCCTCAAAGCGCGTAAGACGACTGCGTAAAAGACTGGCAAAAGCCATATATTAATGAAAAAAAGTCCATGCTTAGCAGCATGGACTTTTTTCGTTCGGTGGAGCTTTTCCTTTTCTTACATGAAAAATGGGCAGGTGGCAACAATAAGGGAGGAGGTGATACCATGCAACGGGAGAATTACATAAAGTGGATCATCCGTTTATCTCTTCTCGTTTTGCTGTTTCTTTGCGCCTGGCTCCTGTTGAAACTGGCCCCTTTTTGGGCCCCTGTTCTTACGATTCTAAAAGCCGTGCTGTTTCCTTTTTTTATTGCCGTTTTCATCACATATTTACTTCATCCTCTGGTGGAAATACTTCATCGGAAAGGCATGCCGCGCACCTTGTCCATTTTGTGCATTTATCTGCTTTTTTTCGGTGGAACAGGCTATGCCCTATACAAAGGAATACCCTACATGATCCTTCAAATCAGGGAATTGGCGTCCAATCTTCCCACCATTTCAAAAACATATCAAAGCTGGCTGCTTGAAGTAGATCATCATACGGCAAGTCTACCGAAGTCCCTTCACCTCAGGATTGAGGAATATATTCATTCAGGTGAACGATATTTACAGAAAAGCGCAGCCAATGTCATTGGTTCTATAAAAAAACTTGTGGATTATTTTTTTGTACTTATTATAATACCGTTCCTTGTTTTTTACTTTTTAAAGGATATTGAGGGTATTAAACGGGTATGCTGGTATTTGACGCCGCAGAAGTGGAGAAGAGAAGGAAGACAGGTTCTCAAAGAAATTGATTGTTCGCTGGGTGGTTACATCAGGGGGCAATTATTTGTGGGAACGCTTCTTGGTGCTGCCGCTATGCTTGCGCTGTGGCTCGCCGGGATGCCGTATCCCATTATATTGGGTATTATTATTGCCATCACGGATATCATTCCATATTTTGGGCCCATTCTTGGCGCTGTACCGGTCATCTTCATCGCGTTTACCATCTCTGTTAAAATGGTTTTCGTTGTGGCCGGCATCATGCTGGTTTTGCAGTTCATCGAAGGAAACATTTTGGGTCCGCTGATCGTGGGAAAAAGCCTTCATATCCATCCCGCATTGATCATTTTGGCGCTGCTGGCCGGCGGTGAAATCGGAGGAGTGGCCGGGCTGATCCTGGCTGTGCCTGTGTTTTCAATCATGAAGGTTATTATTGTGCATATACGAAATCATCGGCTGCAAGCCAAGATTGACAAGATGCCCTAGAAGGAATTATACTACTGCTAGATAAAGCAAAACGATGATGGAGATAAGTATGTTTTGATCCTTTTCCAAGAGAGGAAACCCCGGGCTGTAAGGTTTCTAAAAGGAAAGAACAGAAAGCTACTCCCGAGTGCAGTTAATCCCTGCCGGTTAAACCCCGTTACGGTTTACATAAGGTGATGATTTCTGTGTTCAGCTGAAATCATAACCAGGGTGGTACCGCGTGATAAAACTCTCGTCCCTGATGCACAATCAGGAACGGGAGTTTTTTATTTTAGCAGAACAGGGCGCTACCGCTTTTTCTAACAATGAAAGGAGAATGGAAAGATGAAAACTTTAACGTCTGCTCAAGTAAGACAAATGTTTCTTGATTTTTTCCAGGAGAAGGGCCACAGTGTCGAACCGAGCGCTTCCCTTGTTCCTTATGAAGATCCGTCACTTTTGTGGATCAACAGTGGGGTTGCTACCCTTAAAAAGTATTTTGACGGCCGCGTGATTCCGGAAAACCCGAGAATCGTTAACGCTCAGAAATCAATCCGTACCAATGACATTGAAAATGTGGGGGTTACCGCACGTCACCATACGTTCTTTGAAATGCTCGGAAATTTCTCCATCGGTGATTATTTCAAAAAAGAAGCAATTATCTGGGCATGGGAATTTTTGACCAGTGAAAAATGGATCGGTTTTGATCCCGAGAAACTATCAGTCACCATCCATCCGGAAGATGATGAAGCCTATGAGCTTTGGAACAAAACCGTAGGGGTGCCGCCAGAACGAATCATTCGTTTGGAAGGGAACTTCTGGGATATAGGAGAAGGGCCAAGCGGACCGAATACAGAAATTTTCTACGACAGAGGAGAAAAATACGGCAGTGATGCCAATGATCCTGAGTTGTACCCGGGTGGGGAAAATGACCGTTACCTTGAAGTATGGAATCTGGTTTTTTCCGAGTTTAACCATAATCCGGACGGAACGTACACACCCCTTCCAAAGAAAAACATTGATACCGGAATGGGACTCGAACGGATGGTTTCCGTTATACAGGACGTTCCAACGAACTATGACACGGACTTGTTTATTCCAATCATTCAGCAAACGGAAAAGCTTTCTGGCAGCAAGTATGGCGAAGCAAAGGAAGCGGATACCGCTTTTAAAGTCATTGCTGATCATATCCGTACCGTTGCCTTTGCCGTATCTGACAATGCACTTCCGTCAAATGAAGGCAGAGGGTATATTCTTCGCCGACTGATCAGAAGAGCCATTCGCTTTGCTAAGCAGATTGGACTTGACCGACCGTTCATGTTTGAACTTGTTCCTACCGTAGCAGATATCATGGTGGACTATTATCCGGAAGTAAAAGAAAAAGTGCCGTTTATCCAGCGCGTTATTAAAAACGAAGAAGAGCGATTCCATGAAACAATTAATGAAGGGCTAGCAATCCTCGAGGATGTCATCAAAAAGGAAAAAGCAGCCGGCAGCAGCACAGTTTCAGGGAAAGATGCCTTCAAGCTTTACGATACGTTTGGCTTCCCGTTTGAACTGACTGAAGAATACGCTGCAGAACAAAACATGGAAGTCGACCGTACAGGGTTTGAAAAAGAAATGGAAGGCCAGCGTGAGAGAGCCCGTACTGCACGTCAGGATGTAGATTCCATGCAGGTGCAGTCCGGTGTATTAAGCGACATTAAAACACACAGCGATTTTGTGGGTTATGACGAAGAGCGAAGCACATCAAAAGTATTGGAAACTCTGCAAAACGGGGAGCGAATTGATATCCTTGCCGAGGGAGAAGAAGGCCAGATCATTCTTGACATTACCCCGTTTTATGCGGAAAGCGGAGGTCAGGTTGCTGACCAGGGCACAATTACAGGTGAAGGACTGGAGTTGTTTGTTAAGGATGTACAAAAAGCACCAAATGGACAAAATCTCCATACCGTTGTTGTAAAACAAGGAAACCTTCGAAAGGGAATAGAAGTTGTCGCTCAGGTTGATACTGAAAAACGTGCGGCTATTGTGAAAAACCATACGGCAACTCATCTGCTGCATCAAGCGCTGAAGGATGTTCTTGGTACTCACGTAAACCAGGCAGGTTCCCTTGTGGCACCTGGAAGGCTTCGATTCGACTTTTCTCATTTCGGCAGTATTTCACAGGAAGAAATCGAACGCATAGAAGACATCGTCAACCAGAAGATCTGGAAGACCATTTCTGTCGATAAAATGCAAAAGCCGATTGAGGAGGCAAAAGCCATGGGAGCGATGGCCTTATTCGGTGAGAAATACGGAAAAGTGGTGCGAGTGGTTCAAATCGGTGATTACAGCCTGGAATTATGCGGCGGCTGCCATGTGCAGAACACCTCGGAGATCGGCCTATTTAAAATTCTTTCAGAGACTGGCATTGGTGCCGGTACAAGAAGGATTGAGGCTGTAACCGGACAGGAAGCTTATCAGGTCATGAAGGGACAAGTACAAACACTGCGTGAGTCTGCAGCTTTGTTGAAGACCAATGCAAAAGAAGTTCCGAGTCGTATAGAAGCGCTGCAGCACCAAGTGCGGGAGCTCCAACGCGAAAAAGAGGCATTATCCGCAAAGCTCGGCAATCTCGAAGCAGGAAGCCTGATCAACGAGAAAGTGGAAATCAATGGTGTTTCTGTGATCGTGAAAAAAGTAAATGCTGCAGACATGAATGGTCTCAGGTCCATTGTTGACGATTTAAAAAATAAACTTTCAAGTGGAATTGTCGTACTTGGTGCCGTCAATCATGATAAAGTGAATATTGTCGCGGGAGTAACCAAGGACTTGATTCCAAAAGGCTATCACGCAGGAAAACTTGTAAAAGAGGTAGCTTCACGCTGCGGCGGAGGCGGCGGAGGCCGTCCGGATATGGCGCAGGCAGGAGGAAAAGACCCTGAAAAACTTGACGCTGCCCTGGAATACGTATCAGAAGCAGTGAAATCTGTTTCCTAATCCCCTTATTAAGGGTACAATGAGGATATAAAGGGAGAAGCTAGAGAAAGAGGTGTTGGCCGTGAGTTCTATGGATAAAACAATGAAGTTTAACTTTCATGACGATTCAATGGATCCCAATGTCCAAAAAGTGCTGTTTTCAGTGTATGAAGCTCTTCAGGAAAAAGGATACAATCCGATCAATCAGATTGTAGGCTACCTGTTATCAGGAGATCCAGCTTATATTCCCCGCCACAAGGATGCAAGAACCATGATTCGAAAGATCGAGCGGGATGAACTGATTGAGGAACTGGTTAAATCCTATCTTGACACAAAGAAAGAGGATTCTCTCTGATGACCCGGATTCTGGGACTGGATGTAGGATCCCATACGGTAGGAGTGGCTGTGAGCGATGAGATGGGCTGGACAGCTCAGGGAATCGAAACGGTCAGAAGGAAACCGCATCAGCCCGATGAAGTTTTTGAACGTATTGGCGATTGGATTAAACAGTATGATGTGAAAGAAATTGTGGTCGGCTTGCCCAAAAATATGAACGGTTCCATTGGTCCGAGCGGGGAGGCGTGTCAGGAATTTGCCAGTAAGGCAGAAGCGAGATACGGGTTACCTGTTGTATTATGGGACGAGCGTCTGACTACGATGGCTGCTGAAAAAATGCTGATCTCTGCAGATGTCAGCCGGAAGAAAAGAAAGCAGGTCATCGACAAAATGGCCGCAGTTTTAATCCTTCAAGGATATTTGGACAGCCGTCAATTAAAAAAATGAGGTGATCAAATGGCAAATGAAGAAAAAGAACACATTATTATCCCAGGTGAAAACGGAGAAGAGAATCTATTTGAAGTGCTGATGACGATTGATGGCAGCACAACGCCGACCGGCCATTCTTACATTCTTCTTGTACCGGCAGGAGAAGATCAAGAAGATGATAGTGATGAGCAGGAAGTTTTCCCTTTCCGCTTTGTGGACAATGGTGAAGGTGAAGACGATATCGAGCTCTTTCCTCTGGAAACAGATGAAGAGTGGCAGATGATTGAAGAAACCTTAAACGCATTTCAGGATGAAGAAGAATAAAACGACTTCGCAGCTAAAGGTAAACTTTAGCTGCTTTTTTTATGCAAATTGAACATACTAAATGACTATAACAGTGCAACAAAGATCTGGGGATTCATCCAATTTTCTATTTCTTTATTATGGAAACTAGACATGAAATTTACTTATCAGTATAATGAAGCAGATGAAAGGGGAGAAAAAGGTGTCACAATATAATGATGTTCCCGGCGGTCCAACAGGTTTCGGTAAGAAAAAGAGAAAGAAAAAAGTACTTACAGTCCTGGCCGTCATTATAGTGCTTCTAGTAGCGGCTGCTATTTTTGGCTATACATATATTAAGGATGCGCTTGGCCCTGCTGATGCAGGAAATAATAAGGATATAACCGTTGATATACCCATCGGTTCATCTGTCTCAACAATCGGGAAGATTTTGGAAAAAAACAACCTGATCAAAAGCAGCCTGGTCTTTCAGGTCTATGCCAAAACGAAAGAAAATGGAAACTTGCAAGCCGGAGTCTATGACCTTAATCCTTCCATGAACATGGATCAGCTGATCGCTGCTCTTAAAAATGGAAAGGTATATCGCCATCCTGAAACATCATTTACTATACCGGAAGGTTTTATTGTCCCGCAGATAGCAGAAGTGATTGCGAAAAACACCGGCAAAAGCAAAGGGGATGTTATGAAGACGATGAATGATCCGGCATTTGTCAAAGGGCTTCAAAAGCAGTTTCCTGTGATCGATAATAAAGTATACAACAAAAAAATATACTATCCGCTCGAGGGCTACTTGTTCCCTGCAAAGTACGAATTTGATGAAAAGCAACCGGAGGTTAAAGCTGTCCTTACAAAAATGGTGCAGAAAACGCAAAGAATAATGGATGGCCATCAGGAGGAAGTCAAAAAGAGCGGAAAAAAACCATACGAAATTCTCACGTTGGCGTCCATGATTGAGGAAGAAGCCCAGCGGCCGGAAGACCGTCCCAAAATATCAGGGGTATTTTATAACAGGCTTAAAAAAGGGATGAAGCTGGATTCCGATCCCACGGTTAAATATGCCCGCAAGAGCTTTAAAGTTCAGGTTCTTTACAAAGAGCTGAAAGTGGATTCTCCTTACAATACTTACAAGTACAAGGGGCTGCCTATCGGTCCGGTAGCTTCCCCGGGCGAAGAAGCGATCAAAGCGGCATTGAATCCGGAACCAACAACGTATTACTTTTTTTATGCACGTCCAAACGGACAAGTCATCTATACAAAAACATATGACGAGCATAAAAGAATCGTTCAGAAATACCGTCATGAATGGCAGGAACGTGCAGGGAAAAGCTAAAAAGCAAACATAGCAGGTTGTTTTTATGATATAATGTTTCGGTTAAGTAAGGAGGCATAGCCTTGATTTCACAGGAAGTCCAGAATTATATTGAACAATTAATACCCGGTCGGGATTTTCGTATTCAAAAGCTAGAGGAGTACGCCAAAGAACATGGTGTTCCCATTATGGAGCTCGTGGGAATCGAAGTTTTGCTGCAGCAGCTTCGAATGATAAAACCCCAAAAAATCCTGGAAGTGGGAACGGCTATTGGCTATTCAGCGATAAGAATGGCTGAAGCCTTGCCGAATGTGACTATCGTTACGATAGAAAGAGACGCGGAACGCTATGAGCTGGCACTTCAAAATATAAAAGAATTTGGCCTTACTGAACGAATTGAAGTATTGTTTGGCGATGCAAACGAATTAGTCGCCGAAGCCGGAAAAAAGGCACCTTATGATGTGATTTTTATTGATGCAGCTAAAGGACAGTATCAGCGCTTTTTTGAAAGTTATGGAGAGTTTCTCCGGCCAGAAGGGGTCATTTTTTCAGACAATATTCTGTTTAAGGGATATGTCACCGGCGATGTTCATCCAGGGACCAGGAGGCTGGCTTCCCTCGTCCGGAAAATATGTTCCTACAATGAATTTCTTATGAATCACAATGGATATACAACGGCCATTTTACCAGTAGGAGATGGCCTGGGCATCAGCATTAAAAAAGATAACGAGCAGCGTTAGAGATTTCGGAAGGAGAAAGAACATGGTACAAAAACCGATTGTCATTGGGGTAGCCGGAGGGTCGGGCTCCGGAAAAACAACTGTAGCGAAGGAAATTTACCGCCAGTTTGCCGATCAGTCGATTCTCATCATTGAACAGGACTCCTATTACAGAGACCAATCCGATAAAACAATGGATGAGCGCTTGAAAACAAATTATGACCATCCTTTGGCATTTGATAATGAATTATTAATTACACAATTAAATGCTCTTTTGGAATTTAAATCCATCGAAAAGCCCGTTTATGACTATACAGCGCATACAAGAAGTGATAAAATTATCCCAGTTGAACCGAAAGATGTTATTATTCTTGAAGGGATTTTAATATTGGAAGATGAGCGTCTCAGAGATCTGATGGATATCAAGCTCTTTGTCGATACAGATGCCGATGTACGCATCATCCGGCGAATGGTAAGAGATACACGGGACAGGGGACGAACACTTGAATCAGTGATCGACCAATATACATCGGTTGTTCGCCCGATGCATAATCAATTCATTGAGCCAACCAAACGATATGCGGATATCATCATACCTGAAGGTGGACAAAACCGGGTAGCCATTGATTTGATGGTAACCAAAATCCAAACGATCCTTGAAGAAAAAGCAATATTAAAAAAATGAGGCCAAGCCCTCATTTTTTGCTCGTATACTGGATGTTACGAAGTAAAAAGTTTGGCAAGCGCTTTATTTTTTAGTAAGGTGTAAGCATCCATTATACATATCGGATCTATTAGACAACATATATAGTTATCAGGGTACTGATTAATTGAAGGAGTGAATACAGTATGTCAGAAGAGAAAAAGCATTATATGACACTTGAGGGTAAGCAAAAGCTTGAAAACGAACTAGAGCAATTAAAAACTGAAAAAAGAAAAGAAGTTGTAGAGCGTATCAAGATTGCCCGCAGTTTCGGCGACCTTTCAGAGAACTCGGAATACGATGCAGCCAAAGATGAACAGGCTTTTGTTGAAGCGCGGATTGTTCAGTTGGAAAAAATGATTCGTGATGCTGTAATCATCGAAGAAAACAAAGCTGCAGGAGACGTAGTTTCTATCGGGAAATCAGTTAAGTTCCTTGAGCTGCCTGATGGCGATGAAGAAACGTACATGATTGTCGGGAGTGCTGAAGCGGATCCATTTGAAGGCAAAATCTCCAATGATTCTCCAATGGCCAAAAGCTTGCTCGGCAAAAAAGTAGGGGAACAGGTCTCTGTTCAGACTCCTGGCGGAGAAATTAGTGTTAGAATTGTAGAAGTAAAATAGATCATTCAAGACGTCAAAGCTTAGGCTTTGGCGTCTTTTTATGATGATCCGTTTAATAATTCCTTCATGCGACCACACTGGGGAGTGAGGTGGTCTCCATGAAAAGGATCCGTAAACGAATAGTCACTGCAGGCGCTTTATTTCTTGCCGCATTGTTTTTGCTGGTGGGGCGGCTGGTTCAAATCCAGCTCATTTCCACAGAATCTTTTTCAAAGCATAACATCAATTTAATCGATGAGAGTGTCAGGCAGCGAACCCACTCTTTTATGATCAATGAAGGAAGAGGCTTGCTGCTAGACCGCAAAGGCGAAATGATTTCAGCCGAATTGAAGCCGGCCATCATCTTATTTCCATTTATCCAGGATCAAAAAGGCACCATTGACGAGGTGGCAAACATACTGGGAAAGTCAACCGAAGAAATTAAAAACGCCCTGAAAGACCATGAGGAGCCCTTTGTCATCGCCGATGATGAAGATCAGATCACCCAGGAGGCTATGGAAGAAATTAATGGGTTGCAGCGGCCCGGTGTTTATGCTCAATACATCTCCCGAACAAAGCATTCTCCGTTTGCCGGTGCGTTGTTAGGGGTCACCGGACAAGCGCCCGAAATCATCAAGAAAAAATACCCCGACAAGCTGGAAAAAGGGACAATTACCATCAATACAAAAATTGGGAAAACAGGATTGCAGCAGGCGTTTGACCCTTTTTTGATTTCTGAGGGGGAGACGAAACTAATCTACCATGTGGACCGTTCAGGTTCTCCGTTATTCGGGCTGGACGTCAAGTATTTGTCTCCATCGAATCCTTTTTACCCGGTGAGTGTCAAAACGACAATGGACAGCACCCTTCAGGGCATAATGGAAAAGGCGATAAAAGTCAGCCATATTAAAAAGGGCGGGGCTGTGCTGATCGATATTGAGAAGAATGAATTGCTCGGAATGGTAAGTGTACCGTATACGTCCGGTTTAATGAAAAACCAAATGCTGAGCCAGCATGCACCAGGCTCTGTATTTAAAATCGTAACTGCAGCTTCTGCCATCGAACATCAGGATCTTGCAAATAGGGGAACATTTGACTGTAACCTAGGCATTGACGGAAAAGAGGCAAAACATGCACTTGGCACGCTGAATTTTTCAGAGAGCTTTGCTCAAAGCTGCAATCGGACGTTTGGATTGCTGGCCAATGAAATGATGAAAGAAGATCCAAACATGATTGATGAATATGCTGCCAAGCTTGGCTTGGCCGGAACAACCGGATGGAGAGGACAAGTATACCATTATCCGGATTTTGCACAGTTTCCAGAAGAAGAAACAGGGAACATATGGGGTGCTTCTTCTGACAAGAAAGTTCCGTTGGCGGTTTCGCAAACGGCGATCGGACAAAAAAATGTTCAGGTAACACCGCTGGCGGTTGCCAACATGGTTGCGGCCATTGCACGGGGGGGCGCAGTGAGGGAAGTTAAAGCGGCAACAGAAATTGAGTATAAAAACGGAACAACGTTTCTTTCTTTTTCTGATCACAAAAAGGAAAACAAGATTGAACCCTATACCGCAAAGAAGCTTCAAATGCTCATGCGCGATGTGGTCACCAATCCAAAAGGAACGGGACGTGCTTTAAATGGGCTGCCGTATAAGATTGCAGGAAAATCGGGTACAGCTGAGAAGGGTGACTCCAAAACATCCAATAAATGGTTTGCCGGCTACTTTCCCGCTGACCAGCCGAAATACGCAATGGTCGTTGTTGATCTGGACTATAAAGGAGGAGCCAATCCCGTCCTTTCCGCTTATTCAGATATCGTAAAACAAATTTACGAAAATGATAAAAAAAATAAATAAGGCACTCGACATACGCAAAATCTCAAACTTGTCGAATTCGTTTATCGTGGTAAAATTGATTTAGGCATAGTTTTGAGGAGGTAAGTATGGGAAGAAAAGAGTACCGTTCTCGTTTTGAGAAACGAAAACAAAATCGAATGTTGAATATAGCAATTGGGGTTGTGCTATTATTAATCGTGGTAGTGGGAGCAAGCATTTTTATAAACGGAGGCAGCAGCCAGACATCATCATCTAATCATTCAGCCGACAAGAAAGATCAGTCTTCTTCTGTAAATAAAGATTCAAATAAGAAAGATGATTCGTCCATCGCTGTTGAAGATAAGAAAGACAGTGAGGCTGCTGATGAGAATCAGGATGCTTCCAAAAAGGAAGATAGCGAAGACAAGGATAAGGAAGCCGCTGACAAAGAAAAATCGGAAGATAAGGCAAAAGGCGGTCCTGAAGGTCCTTGGGATGCGGTCGGCACGTCTCAAACCGGTGAGCATACAAAGTCGTATGACAAAGGATCAGCGGACTGGAGCGAACAGACAAAAGCTCTTTCCTATGCTTCAGGTATTCCTGAAGATCAAATGACCATCCTTTGGCTGGGTAACGGTGGAGGACCGGATAAATCGGTCGGACGGGTCCTTTCCAAGGCGGATGGCTCACGGTACGAGATTCAGCTTCAATGGGAGGACGGAAAAGGCTGGAAACCAACAAGCGTAAATAAACAATAACAGTAGCCCGATTTAGCCGGTGTGGAGACGCAATGTCTCCCTCTGGCTTTTCTTATGTGTTTTTTAAAGGGTAAGAAAGGAAGCGCCGTTTCATTGATTATTACGGATTTCTGTGATAAATTGTAACTTGTAACGATTTAATTCATAGTATAGTGATAGGAATTATATATTTTATGATAAACGGAGTGAAAATCTAATGGGCAGAGAGTTTATTTCACTGTTTGATGAGTGGGCAGAATCCTATGATCAATCGGTTTCAGGAAAAGACGAAGAGTATAGGGAAGTGTTCGAGCAGTATGAACACATTCTCGAAACTGTCGCATCCAAGACGACAGGAACAGTTGTGGAATTTGGAGTAGGGACCGGAAATCTCACAGAAAAGCTGTTGAAAGCAGAAAGAACCGTATACGGTATAGAGCCTTCTTTAGGAATGCGAGAAAAGACAAAAGCCCGGTTTATCGACCTAGAATTGTTAGACGGTGACTTTTTAACGTTTCCACAGCTTCCGGATGAAGTGGACGCAATCGTAAGCACTTACGCTTTCCACCATCTCACAGATGAGGAAAAGGACTCAGCCATTCAATTATATAGCCAGATTTTAAAAGAAAATGGTAAAATTGTTTTTGCGGATACAGCATTCACTAATGAAGCCGACCGGGAGGAAAGACACCGCCTTGTAAAGGAAAAGGGATACCTGAACCTTCTTCAGGACTTGCAGACTGAATATTACACGACGATTGACGTGCTGGATCATCTTTTCCGTAAGCACGGATTTGACGTTTCCTTTGAAAAATTGAACACCTACGTTTGGCTGATGGAAGCTGTTAAGATCAAAAAAAACTGAACAGAAGATACTGGAGTTGTCGCTATGAAAATTGGAATTATTGGGGCTATGGAAGAAGAAGTGATTATTCTCCGCAGCAAACTTGCCGGGAGAAAGGATACAAAGCTGGCCGGATGCGAATTCTATACCGGCCGGATCGATGGACTTGATATCGTTCTTTTAAAATCGGGTATCGGTAAAGTAAATGCAGCCATTGGAACAACGCTAATGATTGAGATGTTTAAACCGGATTGCATTATCAACACAGGATCGGCAGGTGGATTCCATCAGGATTTAAACGTGGGGGATGTTGTGATCTCGACTGAGGTCCGGCATCATGATGTGGATGCCACCATTTTTGGTTATGAATACGGACAGGTGCCTCAAATGCCCGCCTATTATGTACCAGACACAAAATTAGTGTCTGTTGCTGTAAAAAGCGCGGAAAAAGTCAGTGGAATTCAAGTCGCTAAAGGACTGATCGCTTCCGGCGACTCTTTTATGAGCGATCATGACCGTGTAGAATTTATCCGGACTAAACTAGCAGGACTTTATGCCGCTGAAATGGAAGCAGCCGCCATCGCGCAAGTGGCTTACCAATTTAATGTCCCGTTTGTTATTATTCGGTCACTGTCGGATATTGCTGGCAAGGATGCCCGTGTATCCTATGACCAGTTTTTGGACACCGCATCGAAGCATTCTGCTGAATTAATTTTATTAATGATAGAGGAGTTGAATCAGAATGGTTAAAAAAATGAATGTAGAAAGTTTTAATCTGGATCATACTAAAGTAGCAGCGCCTTATGTGCGCCTTGCTGGAACAACACAAGGTAAAAGCGGAGATGTGATTCATAAATACGATATCCGTTTCTGCCAGCCGAACAAGGATCATATGGATATGGCCGGACTTCACTCCATCGAGCATCTGATGGCAGAAAACATCAGAAATCATCATGATTCTGTAGTTGACATCAGTCCGATGGGCTGCCAGACCGGTTTCTATCTTTCTGTGATCAATCACGATAACTATGAAGAGATTCTCGATGTTTTGGAAAAAACTCTGCAAGATGTTTTAAAAGCCGAAGAAGTGCCGGCCTGCAATGAAGTCCAATGCGGCTGGGCTGCCAACCACAGCCTTGCAGGCGCAAAGGAAATTGCAGAGAAGATGCTTGCGAAAAAAGACGAATGGAATAAGGTATTTGCCGACTAAGGAGCCTGAGCAATGACGGTTTACAAAAACATACATGAATTGGTAGGAAATACACCTCTACTTCAGCTGACCCATTTTTCGCTGCCCAACAAGGTGAAACTCTTTGCGAAGCTGGAATACCTTAATCCGGGGGGAAGTGTGAAGGACCGGTTGGGAAGAGAATTGCTGGATGAAGCCTTTCGTATGGGGAATCTGGCTGAAGGAGGAACTATCATTGAGCCAACAGCCGGGAATACCGGTATCGGGCTGGCTCTTGCTGCGCTCAATCGGGGAGTGCGTGTCATTTTTGTGATCCCTGAGAAATTCAGTATAGAGAAACAGGAAATTATGAAGGCACTGGGTGCAACCATCATTCACACCCCAACCAATGATGGAATTAAGGGGGCTATCAAAAAAACGGAGCAGCTCCTTAATGAAATCCCAGGTTCGTTTACGCCTGCCCAATTTTCTAATCCTTCCAATCCCGCAACGTACTATAAAACACTGGGCCCTGAGATATGGAACGATTTGAACGGTGAGGTGGACATCTTTGTTGCAGGAGCAGGAACGGGAGGCACCTTTATGGGTACTGCTCAATTTTTAAAAGAAAAGAAACCCTCACTAAAAACGGTGATCGTTGAACCGGAGGGTTCCATCCTTAACGGCGGCCAATCGGGTCCACATAAAACGGAAGGAATAGGCATGGAGTTTTTGCCAGGCTATATGGATCCTTCTTATTTCCACGCGATTCATACGGTACAGGATAAAGACGCTTTTTCCAGGGTAAAGGAACTGGCGCAAAAAGAAGGTGTTTTGGCGGGCAGTTCATCGGGTGCTGCGCTTCACGCAGCCTTGCTGGAAGCAGAAACTGCACCTGAAGGCTCAACGATTGTGACGATCTTCCCGGACGGAAGTGACCGATATTTAAGCAAGAAGATTTATGAAGGGGGAATTTAAATGAAACGTAAAACAAAATTAATTCACGGCGGGATTCCAAGCGATGCAGCAACAGGAGCTGTTTCTGTTCCCATTTATCAAGTAAGTACGTATAAACAGGAAGAAATCGGAGTCCATAAAGGGTATGAGTATTCCAGAACAGGAAATCCTACTCGTTTTGCACTCGAGGAGCTTGTAAAAGACCTTGAAGAAGGAAAACGAGGATTTGCTTTTGGCTCCGGAATGGCTGCCATCACAGCAGTCATGATGCTTTTCAGTTCGGGAGACCATGTTATCTTAACGGATGATGTGTATGGAGGTACGTACCGCGTTGTTTCAAAGGTGCTGAACCGCATCGGAATTGAATCCACTCTTGTTGATACCACCAATCTGGATGCGATTAAAGAAGCAATTCAGCCCAATACAAAAGCGCTTTATGTGGAAACACCGACAAATCCGTTGTTAAAAGTAACCGATTTAAAGGCGGCATCCCAGCTGGCAAAAGAAAACAACCTTTTGCTGATTGTGGACAATACGTTCAGCACACCTTATTGGCAAACTCCGATCAAATTCGGTGCCGATATCGTCCTGCATTCAGCAACGAAATACCTTGGCGGACACAGTGATGTGGTAGCCGGAGTCGTTGTAGTGAATGATGAAAAGCTTGGTGAGGACCTGCACTTTGTTCAAAACTCCACAGGGGGTATTTTGGGACCTCAAGATTCATGGCTTCTTATCAGGGGGATTAAAACACTTGGTTTGCGTATGGAAGCTACGGAAGCCAATACGAAAAAAATTGTGGATTTTCTTTCCGGCCATCCAACCGTTAAAAAAATCTACTATCCGGGCCTAGAAAGCCATCCGCAGCACGAGATTGCCAAAGCGCAATCCGGCGGTTTTGGAGGAATGATCTCCTTCGATGTAGGAAGCGAAGAAAAAGCAACAGAGGTGCTAAGAAAGGTTCGATACTTTACGCTGGCTGAAAGCCTTGGGGCAGTGGAAAGTCTGATTTCTGTTCCTGCAAAAATGACTCATGCTTCCATACCAGCTGAGCGGCGTGCTGAGCTCGGTATTACCGATGGACTGATTAGAATCTCTGTTGGTATTGAAGATGCTGAAGATTTGATCGAAGACTTAAAAGAAGCACTGGCATAAAGCACTATTTGGCTGGTTTAAAAAATCCCGTTCCTGTTTGGAGGAGACGGGATTTTTTTCATTTATTTGTCAAAAATTTCGTGTGTCTTTGTACCTGTTCTATGTTATTGTAATAAAAGAGGTTAGGAGGCTGGTTAAAAGTATGGAATCAAAAGTATTGCAAGACCTCAAACAGAAGATCCAGGACTATCAGCACTACGGAATTGTTCTATTAGGACTAAGTTCCTTTATGTATTTGGGAACCGTCATTCCGTTCGCAGGCAAAGACGTAACCGATGAAATCGTCTGCGGAACCACATCATTAACTGGACTAGGATTCACTGCACTTATGTACTATCAAGCAAAGCGGCTGAAAAAACAGCTGCAGGATATAGAATCATAAATAAAAAAAGTGACCGGCAGCTTGTGCGGGTCACTTTTTTTTATATTGTTGAAAATGATAGTTATTTTATATTGATATACCGATTAAGGTGCCGATGCAAAGAAGGATGCCAAAGCCTAAATGAAGCATCGCCGTTAATCCAAGTGTAGTATTCAATTCTTTGGGATCCCAGGTGCGAAGACTGATGGAAAGGGCTTTAATGGCCACGGGAAGTGACAAGAAAGCGAGCAGACTCCATGAAGGAAGCAGAGATATTGCCACCAGGATCAGCAACAGTACATAAGCGCCAATCATCAAAATCAAATATTCAATGCGGGCACCGGTTCTGCCGAGCAAGCCGGCGACGGTGATTTTGTTAATCAATTTATCGCTGTCAATGTCTCTTAAATTATTTGCCTGCAAAATCGCCATAATTAAAAAGGCATTCGGCAGTGCCATCATTACAGTATTCCAGCCGACGGTAAGTGTTTGGACATAAAAGGAACCGATTACGGCAAGCACACCAAGCGTGGTGCCGGAAGCGAATTCTCCAAACCCGTTATAGGCCAGAGCGTAGCGAGTGGCCGTATAGAAATAGCCAATCAAGAGAGATGGAATACCAATATAAAGAATAAAGCGGCCTGTTAGACCTGCCAAAACCAAGCCGATGATACTCCCAAGAGCAAAAAAGATGAGACCGGTAATATGCACTTGTTTTGGGGTCATTTCTCCGCGGTCAATGACGCCTGAAGGGCTGAGTGATCCAGGCTGGTCAGCACCTTTTACATGGTCGTAATAATCGTTGACCAGATTTGTTCCGCACTGCATAAAGACGGCACCAAGGAGTGTTAAAAGAAACAAACCCCAGTTAATGCTTGTGGATTGCAGAGCAAGTATGGTTCCAAAAAGAACCGGTATGATGGCAGCCGTTAATGAAAATGGCCGTGTAGAAGCCAAAATAACTTTAGGGCTTATCATAATGTTCCTCCTTACTAAAATACAAATAGTGTAGCATAACCATTATAATACATATGTTTGTGAAAATGTACACAATATGCCTGTCCATGCGAAATTGTGCTGGCAGGTATGGAATCATTTTCTTTAGAGAAAAAACGTATAAAATGGGTGATCTTTTCCCTTTCTTTCGCATATAAATAAATTGTTTGAAAAAAGTGGTTTACAAGTTACCAAGTTATGGTTATACTTACCCTGTAAAGAATAATCAGAATTTATGAAGGAGGTCGAACACCATGATGAGATTACAACCAGCTGCAGCATCACTGCAATCTATTTCTGCACAACTACAATTTCATGCAACACTACGATGTTCGGCCAATGGACACAGCTTTTTTAATTTGTAATTTTTGATAAAAAAGCGCCGCAGGTCGAATGATGCCCTGTGGCTTTTTTGCGCCCTTTTTTAGGGAAGGCTGCGGGGATCTGAATCCCAGCGGCCTTTTTTTATACAACTAACCGTGAAGGGGATGACAGAAATGATGATTAGTATTGCTTTATTAACCTGGTTTTCACTGGAGAAGGATATGGACTGTTAAATGCACATGAAAGGAGGAATGCCCAATGATTACACTGAACTTGTTTTTTGGAACGATTACGCTTTCGTTTCAGCGTAAAATGAAAAGCCAAAATGGAATGATTCATCAGCAGCATGTAAAGAAAATGTACCGAGAGACTCATGAAAAATTGATGAATAATGTTCACATGTAGTAAGACCCGAAAACGAAAAAATTAATGGAAAAGGAGAGGGTATGAAATGATGAAGCGAAAACTGGTATTTCTGGATTGGATGGTAACAGAGAAAGATACGACCTGAAAGGGAAAGAGAGCAGGAAAGGAGGAGTCTGTATGCTAACATTGAACCTTTTCTTTGCTACGTTGACCATTTCATTAAGGAAGAATGAAAGAACGTACAAAGATTATGTGCATCAACAAAATGTGAACGAATTGTTCGAAGCGGCTCATACGAAGGCTGGCGAGGCGAACTATTTAAGATAAATGAAAAGCAAAACCGCCCGTGCGAAATCATTGCAGGGCGGTTTTTTTACGGTATGATGAAGATAACGACTTTGGTAAAGAAGGTGGAGAATCATCCATGAAAAAAGACATCCATTGCTGTGCAACGTGTATAAACTTCAAGGCTTCACGGACGGAGAACGGAATGAAATATGAATGTGTGAGACTGGGGTTCGATACGAAGCCTTCCTATAAATTTAATTGCTGGGATCCGAAGGAGCATGTGAAAAAATGGCTGAAAAAGTAGTTACCAGCCCCTTCCTGCGCCACCTCCGCCGGATGATCCACCTCCGCCGCCCCGGCGTCCCCCTCCACCCCCTCCACCTCTTGAAAGCATGGAAAGAATCATATAGGTGAGGAAACCATCAAAGAATTTAATGTCCAAAAAGATAATGGCAACGATAATGATAATGTAAAACCAGGAAAACGGATCCTTATTCTCCTTCTTGTTCTTGGACGGGGGAGCATCCTGTCCTTTGTATTCTTTTTGGATTTCTTTGGACAGGGCCTGATACGTATGGATGATGGCCTCATTATTTTTTCCTTGCTTCAAATAAGGAACAGCATTTTCATCCAGAATTCTTCCAGCTTTGCCGTCTGGAATCGCTCCTTCCAAACCATATCCCACTTCGATACGGATTTTTTTCTGCGAGAGGGCCAAAACTAGCAGAACACCGTTATCCGCTTCCTTTGTTCCAAGCCCAAATTTCCTGAAGGCCTCATTGGAATACATTTCAATAGGTGTATCACCAATGGATTTAACCGTAAGAACAGCAAGCTGTGCACTTGTCTGATCTTCCAGCAGTCTTCCCTGGGACAAGAGCTTCGACTTTTCCTGCGGGCTAAGCACGCCTGCATGGTCTTGAACATAAATGTCTCCCTCTGGCTCCGGTATCGCATCAGCAGATACCGGAATGGCGTTTGTTAATAATGAAAAAACAACAAACAACCCTAAGAAGAGGGAGAATTTTTTGGAAAACATCAGCTGTTTCCTCCAAAATCAACTTTTGGAGGCTCCTGTGCATTGGCGCTGGCCTTAAAGTATTCTTTTTTATCAAATCCTCCTATCCCTGCAATTAAGGCTCCTGGAAACCTTTTAACTTTTTTGTTATAGGAAGCAACTTTTTCATTATAATCCCTTCTTGCCACAGCAATTCGATTTTCTGTGCCGGCAAGCTCATCCATCAATTGGGTAAACTGCTTATCTGCCTTTAAGTTTGGGTACCTCTCCTGAATCACAAGCAGGCGGCTAAGGGCACTGGTCAACTGGTCGTTCGCCTGGGCTTCATCCTGAGGGGATTTGGCCCCTGCAAGACGTGAACGGGAATCAGAGATATCTTTGAGAACCTCTTTTTCGTGGGAGGCATATCCTTTGACCGTGCTGACGAGGTTGGGCACGAGATCAACACGCCGCTGAAGCTGGGTTTCAATCTGGGAGTAGGACTGGTCTACATCTTCTTCGCTATTTACGAACCCGTTGTAGCTGGTGAAAAACAAGATCACAAGCACAGCAATAATAAGTACGGGCCATAGCCAACTTTTTTTCATATGTACACTCCTCAATTCTATTTGGATAATTTTTATTTTTCCCTTATCCTATGATTTAAAAACGAAAAATATGGCAGGTGATTAACATTCCTTCGACATGGGTATATACCACTATGGATCATTATTGAATTCACTAAAGGAGGAACCCATTCATGAATGACGATCAGACACAAGGAAAATTGGACAAGCTGAAAGGCGAGGCAAAACGGGGCCTCGGCAAACTTACAAATGATGAAACAACAGAGGCAGAAGGTAACAAGGACAAAATAAAAGGAGAAGCACGCGAAGGAGTCGGCGATCTGAAAGAGAAGGCTGCCGACAAAGTGAATGATGCTTTTGATAACAGAAGATAATGGTATATCATACGAATGAGGCAAAAGGACAAAACGTCTTTTTGCCTCATTTTATTGATCATCCTCTCCCTGGAGAGGATGTTTTTATATGAAGAAATGCCCAAGCCTGCTGTACAACCTTCCTACAAAAGATCCCTTTTTTGTTTTTATAATTACGTAAATTGACAAAATTATATAAATATTGAAAAATTAAGTATCTTTAATAAATGGGAGGTTGTTTCATGTATCATCCGTTGGTTAAATGGTTTGCTGCATTCTTCCTTGCCCTCTTAATCTTTCCGACACTGCAGACACACGCAGAGGGCCAGGAGCGTTTAAAAGTTGTTTCTGATACAGCCTTATCTGAAAGACTGCATGAAATTGTTTTGGACAGCCCGGCTCTTGGAAAACAAACGCCTCTGCGCGTGCTCCTGCCAAAAGGTTATGATCAGCATGCAAAGAAAAAGTATCCCGTGCTCTATATGCTCCACGGCTGCTGCGGTGATTATAAATCCTGGACCGTTGCCGGGGATATTGAAAACATGACAAAGGACTTGCCTCTCGTGATTGTAATGCCTGATGCAGGCAGAGGAGGAAGCTACTCCAACTGGTACAACGATGGAGCTTATGGGAAGCCGGAGTGGGAGACCTATCATATTAATGAACTTATTCCCTGGGTTGAACAATCCTACCGGGTGAAACATACCCGAGAAGGAAGAGCCATTGCGGGGTTGTCCATGGGAGGGTTCGGATCCTTGTCCTATGCTGCCAGACATCCGGATTTGTTTTTGGCTGCCGCTTCTTTCTCAGGTGTGGTGAATACAAATTTGGATCCCGACTTCCTGGAAAAGACTATTTTTCAAAATCAGGAAAATGTGCCTCCGGGAACTGTCTGGGGAGATCGCGAGACCCACGAAATCATATGGAGAAGCCACAATCCGTGGGATCTTGCCGAAAATTTAGCAGGTATGGATTTGTCGATTTATACAGGCACAGGTCAAGCGGGCGGTCCCTTGGACGGCGGTATGGCCTCCCCGGTTGAAGAGATTTGCTACAGCATGTCCACGAGCATGCACAACCGGCTGGCAGAGCTCGGCATTCCGCATGAATGGAACAGCTACGGACCCGGTTCTCATACATGGGGATATTGGAAGCGGGATCTTGCGCAGACACTGCCCCGTTTTATGACATTGTTTGAGCATCCTCCAAAGGCTCCGCGCCCCTTTTCATATAAAACGGCAGAATCCGTATTTTCCATTTATGGGTGGACCGTGCAATTTAACAGAAAAGCAGAAGAGTTTGCTGAAATTAACCAAGTATCAAAAGCTGGATTTTCACTAACAGGTTCAGGAACCGCGGCAGTTAAGACAGCATCCTGGTATCATCCGAAGAAACGATACCTCGTTAAACTGCATGGTAAAGGAAATCATAAGACAATGATCTTAAAGCCGGATCATAATGGAAAACTCAAGTTCAATGTAAGGCTTTCAGCTAATCCGTCAAAGGAAGAACAAAACACAATTGGGGTCATTATTCGAAAGCTAGACTAAAAAAACCGCCCTCTTTCAAAAGAAGAGGGCGGTTTTTATGTACTCTTACAATTTTATGGAGCTCTTCTGAAGAGCCCATGTCTTCTTCCATGCGCTTTGTGCTACCATTAAAAGAACAAAGGCACAACCGCCAATCAATGAATAAACAATGAAACCGGAAGCATAAGTTCCTGAAAGTTCCTTCAGTGAGCCAAGGATAATCGGAACAAAGAAACCACCAACCCCGCCTGCAGCCCCTACAATTCCGGTAATCACCCCAATCTCATTTTTAAACCGTTGAGGCACCAATTGAAAGACGGCACCATTTCCCATGCCAAGGCAGGACATGCCGGCAAATAGCAAAACAGTGGCTAATGAAAGGGAAGGAAGCTGGCTGACACCGAGCATGCATAGCGTTGCGCCAATCAACAAATAACTCAAAAGCCTGATCCCTCCGATCCGGTCGGCGATCATGCCGCCAATCGGACGGACAATGCTGCCCGCCGCGACACATAATGTAACAAAATTGCCGGCTGAAACGCTCGGCAAGTGATATTGATCCACGAAAAAAATACTTAAAAAACTGGTCAAGCCTACGAATCCTCCAAAGGTAACACAATAAAGAAGACAAAAATACCAGGTATCTTTTACTTTCAGCACGTTTAAATAATCCTTTACTGGCTTAGCGGCAGGCTGTGAGGGAGCATCTTTTGTGATGAAAAGATATAAAAGCAGCGTGCACAGCAGTGGAAGGAGTGCGATGCCCATGACTCCGTTCCAACCATAGTGTTCGGCCAGCCTCGGACCAAAAAGGGTGGCAAGCAGTGTTCCGCTGTTTCCGGCTCCTGCGATGCCCATTGCGGCCCCTTGGAGATGCGGAGGGTACCAGCGGCTTGCCATTGGCAAAGCGGCGGAAAAGCTTGCTCCCGCTATACCAAGCAAAAAGCCAATTCCATACAGTTCGGCAATATGTGTTCCAGATAACCACCCCCATAAAAGAGGAATGGTGGTTACCAGCATTCCTCCAACGGCGGTCTTCCTGGGGCCGATTCGATCGGTGAGTACACCGAACAATAGTCTGAATAACGAACCGCTCAAAATAGGGATGGCGACAATCAGCCCTTTTTGCGAAGGGGAAAGCCCAAAATCCTTTGTAATATAGACGCCAAGAGCACCGAGGAGCACCCAGATCATAAAGCTTACATCAAAATACAAAAAGGAACCTAACAGTGATGGCGCATGTCCGTGACTTCTTAACTCTTTTAGACTCATTCATCTCTCTCCATTCCTGATTTTTCTTTTTAGTCTACGGTTCTTGTCTCTGCTTTGCTTTATTAATGGAAGAAAAGGTAACAAACTTTTTTAACTCATAAAAAATTCATAGGTTGAAAAAACTATGTCAGTTTTTCTTACATACAAAGAGAAATAACTTCAGCGGTTGTGGTACCTTTCTAAAAAAGAGAGATAGGATATTGACTAAACAGGAGGCTACCATGGAAAAAAAGAAGCTTGTGCTTGTAGGCAATGGCATGGCCGGAGTTCGCTGCATCGAGGAAATCTTGAAAATGAAAGCAGAGGCATTTGATATTACCATTTTTGGAAGTGAGCCGCATCCGAACTATAATCGAATCCTTTTATCTACCGTTCTTCAAGGTGATACTTCCATTCAGGATATTACTCTTAATGACCGGGCGTGGTATGAGAAGAATAACATCACGCTATATACAGGAGAAACGGTCACAAGCATTGATTCAGATCGGAAAAGTGTGCATACCGATCTTGGAAGGGAAGTCGAATATGACCAATTAATACTGGCAACGGGATCGGAACCATTCATGCTTCCGGTTCCTGGTGCTGATAAAGAAGGAGTCACCGCTTTCCGTGATATAAAAGACTGTGAAACCATGATCGATGCTGCACAGAATTACAAAAAAGCGATAGTCATTGGCGGAGGGCTTTTGGGATTAGAGGCGGCAAGGGGGCTGATCAATCTGGGAATGCAAGTGGATGTGGTTCACCTTGGCAGCCAGTTGATGGACCGTCAGCTCGACGGAACAGCTGCTGCTCTTTTGAAGAAAGAGCTGGAGCAGCAAGGCATGAACTTTTTAATGGAAAAACAAACAACAGAAATTATAGGAAATAAGCGGGCAGAAGGTGTCAGGTTCAGTGATGGATCGGTCGCAAATGCAGATCTGGTGGTGATGGCTGTCGGCATCCGGCCGAATGTGCAGCTTGCCCGAAACAGCGGAATAGCTGTAAACAGAGGGATCCTCGTCAACGATTACCTGGAGACAGAAATACCGGACATTTACGCAGTGGGAGAATGCGCGGAGCACCGTGAAATGGTTTACGGACTTGTCGCACCGTTATACGCTCAAGGGAAAATTTTAGCCGAACGAATTACTGAAACCGGATCAAGCAAATATGAAGGTTCTGTAATTTCCACACAATTAAAAGTATCTGGTGTTGATGTGTTTTCTGCTGGTCACTTTATGGATGATGAACACACAAAATCAGTGAAAATTTATGATGAAGTGGAGGGAGTATACAAAAAGATCGTCTTTCGGGATAATCGTGTGATTGGTGCGGTGATGTTCGGAGAAATTCAGGATGGCCCGCGGCTGTTTAAAATGATACTTGAAAAACAAGATGTTTCCGGCATTCCGAAAATTGCGGTGCTGGCTGCACCTGTGGAAGAAGCTGCAGAAAGTGCCGTTGCCTCGATGCCTGAGAATGAAGTTGTCTGCGGATGCAACGGGGTAACCAAAGGGGCTATCTGCGATGCCATTGTGAATCAGGGACTAACCTCACTTGACGAAGTAAGAGATTGCACCAACGCTTCCCGTTCCTGCGGGGGATGCAAACCGGTGGTTTCGGAACTGCTGGAATATACATTGGGAGATGATTTTAAGTATATCGAACAAAAAGAATCGATCTGTAGCTGTACCAGTCTTAGCAGGGAAGAGGTGCTTGAAGAAATTAAAATCAAAAATCTGAAGTTTGTGAAGGAAGTTATGCATGTTCTGGACTGGAGGGAAAAGGAGGGCTGTTCCAAATGCCGTCCTGCCCTTAACTACTATTTGGGAATGATGAATCCCCAGCATGAAGATGAAGCAGCTTCCAAATTTGTGAATGAGCGGATGCACGCAAATATCCAAAAAGACGGGACGTATTCCGTAGTGCCCAGAATGTATGGAGGTGTGACCACCGCAGAAGATCTGCGAAAAATTGCTAACGTCGCGGAAGCTTATAATGTTCCGATGATTAAATTGACCGGCGGCCAGCGGATTGATCTTCTGGGCATTAAAAAGGAGGATCTGCCAAACGTCTGGGCAGAACTGGATATGCCTTCCGGCTATGCGTACGGAAAGACCCTTCGAACGGTGAAGACTTGTGTGGGAGAACAATTTTGCCGTTTTGGGACACAGGATTCCACCAGTTTGGGGATTGAATTGGAGAAAAAGTTTGAACGGCTAAACACTCCGCACAAGGTGAAAATGAGTGTGTCTGCATGCCCGCGGAACTGTGCCGAGTCGGGTATCAAAGACTTTGGAATCGTGGGGGTGGATGGAGGTTTCGAACTGTATGTAGGAGGGAACGGAGGTACCCACCTGAGAGCCGGTGATTTACTTTGCACCGTACAAACGAAAGAAGAGGTCGTGACGATGGCCGCCGCCTTTATGCAGTATTACAGAGAAACCGCCCATTATCTGGAACGCACATCAAAATGGATTGAACGAATGGGTCTTGAACATGTCAGGGAAGTTCTTTTTGACGAAGAAGGCCGCTCCCAATTGGTCGGCCGGATTGAAGAAGCCCTTTCCTACACGAAGGAGCCGTGGAAAGAAATCATTAATAATAAGGAAACCAAAGAGAAATTGTTTGAAAGCCTGAGTGTTTAATAGATCAAAGGGAGGAAAACCAAAATGAATCGGATTGAAGTGGCCAAGCTGAGCAAATTACCTGAAAAACTGGGGATGTCATTAAAAGTGGGAGAGCATGATATTGCTCTCTTTAAGCTTTCCAACGGAAAGATCAAAGCGGTGGAAAATCGCTGCCCGCATAAAGGGGGCGTACTTGCCCAGGGAATGGTAAGCGGAGAGTATGTATTCTGCCCGATGCATGACTGGAAGATTTGCACTGACAGTGGAGAGGCACAAGGGCCGGATATGGGCTGTGTGAAAACATATAAAGTGGAAGTGCAGGAAGAGAAGGTCTACCTTTGTTTATAAGAATGATAGAAAAGGAGGGAGGAAGGTGAGTACTATTGACCAGTAGTTTTCTGGAACACTTTCGCCATCAGCAGCAGGATGCAGAAAAAGAAACTGTGATGGATACACAGTGCCCCTTCTGCAGTGTTCAATGCACCATGCAGCTGCTTGAACAGCGTACGGGAGACAGGAAAAAATACAAAGTTCTTCCGCTGAAAGATACCGTTTCCGAGGGAAGATTGTGCATAAAAGGCAGGAATGCTCATCAGCACACCCTTCATAAAGAACGGATTCTACATCCGATGAAAAAGGTGAATGGACAATTTGTAGAAATTACGTGGGAGGAAGCATTGTTTTTTATTAAAGAGCAGTTTAGCACGCTTCAGGAGCACGACGGTCCCGATTCTGTCGGAGTGTATGGAGGCGGCTCATTAACCAATGAAGAAGCATACCTGCTTGGGAAGTTTGCCAGAGTGGGATTGAAGACAAAGCATATCGATTATAATGGCCGCTATTGCATGTCGGCGGCTGCCTCCGCAATGAATGAAGCATTTGGCCTGGACCGGGGGTTAACGAACGAAATGGAAGAAGTTCCATTGGCAGAGTGCATCATTCTTGCAGGAACCAATATTGCCGAATGCCAGCCAACGCTTCTTCCTTATTTTCGAAAAGCGAAGGACAATGGTGCATTTATCATCGCTATTGATCCAAGAGAAACCTTAACCACCAAATTAGCTGATCTCCATTTAAAAGTAAAGCCAGGCATGGATGCTGCTCTGGTTAATGGCATGTTAAAAGTGATCCTTGACCGCAATCTCCATGATGAGCAGTTTATAAAGGAGCGAACGGAAGGTTTTGATGAAGTGCTGAAACAGATCTCTGGTGTTGACCTGGATGCCATCGCTGATTTAACAGGTCTTCCCCGTGAAATGATTGAGTACACGGCTGTTACATTCGCTTCCGTTTCCCGTGCCATGGTTTTTACAGCCAGAGGGGTGGAGCAGCAAACACACGGTTTTGACACAGTCAGAAACTTTATTAATCTGGTTCTGGCCACCGGGAATATTGGTAAGCCTGGAGCAGGCTATGGAGCCGTCACCGGCCAAGGGAATGGACAAGGCGGCAGGGAACATGGCCAAAAAGCAGACCAGCTGCCCGGATACCGGAGTATCGAAAACCCGGAACACAGGAACTATATTGCCAATCTGTGGGGTATCCCTGAAAAGGAGCTGCCAGGCAAAGGGATTTCTGCCTATGAAATGATGGAAAAGATAGCGGATGGCGAAATTAAGGCTTTATTCATCATGGGTTCCAACCCTCTGATTTCCACCCCGAATGCCACTCTTGCGGCTCAAGCGCTTAAGCGGCTTAAATGTCTGGTGGTGGTTGATATGTTTGTATCAGAAACAGGCAGGCTCGCTGATCTGTTGCTTCCAAGTTCTTCGTATTTGGAAGACGAAGGGACATTAACCAATCTGGAAGGCAGGGTGACGTTAAGAAGAGCGGCCCGAAGCTGCCCGGGTGAAGTGAGACACGACTGGCAAATCCTGTGTGATGTGGCAAGGGTATTGGGGAAAGAAGCCTATTTTTCCTATACCAAAGCAGAAGATATCTTCAATGAACTGAGGGTGGCGAGCAAGGGAGGAAAAGCGGACTATTTTGGGATCACTTATTCACGGCTGAAGGATGAACGAATTTACTGGCCATGTCCTACAGAAGGCCACAAGGGGGAGGGAAGGCTGTTCAGTGAAACATTTGCCCGGCCAAATGGCAAAGCGAAGATGCTTCCTGTCATCAACCATGTCCCAAAGGAGCGAACATCAGAGAGTTATCCGCTTCATTTGACGACGGGAAGGGTGATGAGCCACTATCTGTCCGGCTCACAAACCAGAAGGAGCCCGGCTCTTTCTGCCCGCCAGATAGAAAGCTTTGTCAAAATTCATCCGAAAACAGCAAATGCATTTGGCATAAAAGATGGGACCATGGTCTACGTGGATTCTTCAAGAGGAAGAATGAAAGCCAGGGGTGCGTATGATGATTCGATACGGGAAGATACCTTGTTTATCCCGTTTCACTGGGGTGGAGAACAGAATGTGAACAACGTTACATACCAGGGGCTTGACCCTGTCTGCAAGATGCCCGGATTTAAAGTATGCGCTGTCAGGGTGTCGCCTGTCATTGACTTGACAAGAAATTGACCAAGGCAAAAAAGCAGTCTCTCCCTGTAAGGAGAGACTGCTTTTTTATCAACCTGACTCGGAGGAAAACTCCCTGAAATACAAGCGGGAGTACTCTCCATTTTTTTCTAGTAATGACCGGTGTGTTCCCTGCTCCGAAATGCCTTTTTGGTTCAGGACAATAATGCGCTCTGCGTTGCGGATCGTTGAGAGGCGGTGGGCAATAACGATGGTCGTTCTTCCCTTCGCCAGCCGGTCAAGGGACGCTTTGACGATGCTTTCACTCTCATTATCCAGCGAGCTGGTTGCTTCATCGAAAATCAAAATCGCCGGGTCTTTTAAAAATACACGAGCAATGCTTAACCGCTGCTTTTGCCCGCCGGACAGCCTTACTCCACGTTGCCCGATTTCGGAATCGTAGCCGTTTGGAAGGCTCATGATAAAATCATGGGCATTGGCCTGGCGTGCTGCTTCAATAATTTGGGCATCGCTTGCCTCCGGATTTCCGTAGCTGATGTTTTCACGGACAGAACCGTCAAAAAGATAAACATCCTGCTGCACGATTCCAATATGTTTTCGCAGCCCTTTTTGTTCAAAATGGCGGACGTCGATTCCGTCGATGAGCAATTCTCCTGATGTCACCTCATAAAAGCGGGGAATGAGGGAGCACAATGTCGTCTTTCCGGCACCGGAGGGGCCAACAAGTGCCACATACTCTCCCGGCTGAACAGTAAGTGACAGATTGGAGATGACAGGATCCAAATGTTTCTCATAATGAAAGCCGATCTGTTTGAATTCTATTTTTCCTTGAATTGATGAAGGAGTTACCGCATGACTGTCATCTTCAATCGCTGGCTTCGTATTCATAATTTCCATAAAACGCGCAAAACCGGTAAGCCCCTCCTGAAGCTGTGTGCTCATGTGGGTCATCTGCTTTATCGGTTCAACCAAGTAATTAACATAGAGAAGAAAGGTAATCAAATCAGCAAGGTCAAGCGTATGATGCACGATTTTTGAACTTCCATAGATAATCACGGTTAGAGTAATCATTTGAATGAACGTTTCAACGCCGTTGAAAAAGATGGCTTCTGCCCGATAAATGTTCTTTCGGCTGTCTAGAAATCGATTGTTTTCACCATTGAATTTATGGATCTCAATGTTTTCATTCGCAAACGATTTAACGACGCGAATTCCCCCCAGGCTATCCTCAACACGGGCATGAACATCGCTGATCCGCTCTTTGTTTTTGGTTAAGGCGCGGTTTAATATCTTATTGAAGAACAGCGAAAAGATGCCGAGCACCGGCAAGAAGCAAAAAACGGCCATCGTCAATGAAGGATTAATTACAAATAAAATGACAAAGGCACCCACAAAGCGCACCATGTATTTCATATAATCCTCCGGACCGTGATGATACAGTTCAGAAAGCGAAAGCAGATCATTTGTAATCCGTGACATGAGCTTTCCGGTTTTCTCATGATCAAAAAAACTAAAGGAAAGCTTTTGCATATGCGCGAATAGTTCACTTCGTAAATCACGTTCCATACGGGCGCCAACCTCATGGCCTTTGTAGTCCACAAAATAGTTCCCGGCATTCTGAAGCACGGTCAAAACAATCATCAGGCCACCCGTCCAATAAACGTTTTGGATGTCCAAAGCCCCTTGATCGGCCAGCACGTCTTTCGTTATGTACCGGACAAGAAGCGGATAGACGAGCGCAATGGAAGACGTGATCAGCGCGCAAAACAAGACGGAAAGAAACAAACACAGGTAAGGTTTATAATAAGAAAGAAATCTTTTGATTGGAAATCGCATGATTTACCCCTTTATGAGTGATTCAAAGACACACATATAAGGGGGGCACACTGTTCACCCACTTCTTAAGAAGGTGTATCACCCTTATATGTTGGTTGGCGATGGACATTTCTTACGTTTCTCATTGGAACAGCCTCCTTGTTAATCGTTGTGTTTATTGTAAACGATTTCTTTTAAGTAAAACATAAGGAAAAAGAAAATTAAAAAAATTCTTTTTGCTTGTTGACATCCTCACAGCATATGGTAAACTTTTTTAAAATGGAACCGGTTCCAAGGAAGATTTAACTGAAAGTAAGGTGGGGTAATGGCCCAAAAGATAACCATTTATGATGTAGCGAAACGGGCGGGAGTTTCAAAAACGTCGGTGTCACGTTATTTAGGCGGGCGGCTGGATGAACTTGCCGATAAAACAAAAAAGAAAATAGAAGCTGCTGTTCAGGAATTGGATTACCGGCCCAGTACGGCTGCAAGAGGTTTGAAAGGAAGAAAAAGCTACCTCATTGGCGTCATCATTGCAGATATCCGCAATCCATATAGTACAGCTATTTTAAGAGGTGCTGAAGAGATCTCCGCGAAAAATGGTTACAGTCTTATGATCTGCAATTCCGATAACGATCCAGAGAAGGAGAAACGTTTTATTCATATGCTGCAGTCTCACCGGATCGATGGGCTAATTATTCATACAACGGGTGGGAATAACTCTTCCTTACTGGAAATGAAAGATGATTCCATTCCGGTTGTACTGCTGGATCGAAATATTCCTGAACTGGATATGGATTTTGTAGGCTTGGATAACCGGCAGGCAACAGAGGATTCTCTGGGATTTCTTCTTCAGCGAAATTATGAACGTATCGCGTTTTTTAGTGAACCGTTTCAGGAAATTAGTACAAGGCATGAGAGGTATCAGTTTTTTCAGGACGTTCTGAAAAAGAGCAATCACAAAAGCTCTGATGATGTCTATATTGTTTCCACAGATGATGGATGCCGGTTTAGAAATAAGCTGGTTTCATTTCTCGAAGATGCCAAGGGGCAATCCAAAGCCATCTTTACAGTAAATGCACTTTTAATGCTAAAAATTGCAAATGAACTCAATACCATGAACATTTCTGTGCCGGATGAACTTTCACTCCTCACATTTGATAATCCAGATTGGGCACCTGTTGTATTTGGAGGAATTACCTGCATTGAGCAGCCTACATTTGAAATTGGGGTAAGCGCGATGAAAATGGTCCTTGAACGAATCAGAGGAGAACGGACAACCTCCCATTCCTTCATGTATAAAGGAAAGTTGATAAAAAGGAATTCCACACCAGAGAAATAAGAGGTCTAATCGCTAGACCCCTTTTTCAACGGTAAAATGGTACCGGTACCATTATAAAGTAAGCGCATTCAAAGGAGCGGGGTTAATGAATCACATTTATTGTACACAAAACGCATTCGGGAATACGGAGTTGGGTGCGCGGGAGTTTGACAAAATAGCAGAGAGTTTGGCAGAGGCTAAGGCGGATGGTGTGGAGGTGCGCAGGGAGATGCTTTCTCTCGGGATCGTGTTGAACGATGCAGGAGAAAGATTAAAGGAACTGAATCTGGACATTGTTTTTTCCTCGCCGCAGCCGTTGTTTGAAGAAAATGGAAAGTTAAATATCGATCCCCTATTCGGTCTTTTTCAGGAAGCGGAAGCAGTAGGGGCATGGCTGTTGAAAATGCCGCTTGGTCACTATTTCGGAATGAAGGAGGAACTTTCCCATTTAAATGCTCTTTTGCTGCAGTTTCCAAAACTGACTTTTACTATCGAAAACGATCAGACCACTTATGGTGGACGAACAGAATTTCTGGAGACTTTTTTTCTGGACTGCCGTTCACAAGAGATTCCTGCCGGGTTTACCTTTGATGTGGGCAATCCAAAGTATGTAGGAGAGGATCCGCTTGCTATGTATGAACGGTTGAAAACATTTATTCGATACGTTCATATCAAACACGTAATCGATGACAAAGGAGGATTGAGAACAGTCCCGGTTTTTCCTGAGCTTCCTGATAAGATCGATTGGATCATTAGTCAGATTCCAGAAGAAGTTCCCTTGGCAATTGAGTATCCCATAAATGTCATAAACGCATCTCAGCATGTAGCAAATCTGCGAAAAGAGAGGGTGAAATACTGGCAGGAACAAGTGAAATAGAATGCGCACGAAGTTTTATAAATGATAGAAAAAGGAGCGTTTTAATGATGATGGATTCTATTGCTTCAAAAAAACGGTTTCGCCGTTTGATTCCCTTAGCTTTTATTACGTACAGTCTCGCCTATCTGGACCGGGCAAATTATGGGTTCGGTGTGGCAGGAGGCATGGGAGATGAATTGAACATTACAGCAGGAGTTTCTTCCTTCTTGGCATCTCTCTTTTTTCTAGGGTACTTTTTCTTTCAGGTTCCGGGTGCTCACTATGCAGAAAAGCACAGTGCCAAAAAGTTGATCTTTTGGAGCCTGATTTTATGGGGCGGCCTTGCGACAGCAACAGGCATGGCAACCCATGTGGGCTGGCTGTATCCGATCCGTTTTCTTTTAGGAGTTGTTGAAAGCGCTGTAATGCCAGCCATGCTTGTATTTTTGAGTCATTGGTTTTTAAAAGAAGAACGGTCAAGAGCAAATACTTTCTTAATCCTCGGTAATCCAGCTACCGTATTATGGATGTCTGTTTTATCCGGTTATCTATTAAACTCTTTCAGTTGGAGATGGATGTTTATTTTGGAAGGAGTCCCAGCAATATTGTGGGCATTTATCTGGCTGAAGATGGTCAACGATCGTCCGAAAAATGCATTATGGCTTACCGATAAGGAAAAGCAGGGTCTCGAGAATGAATTTAATAAAGAACAGTCTTCGTTGAAGCCGGTCAAGAATTACCGGGAAGCGTTTAAATCCAAAGCTGTGATTCTGCTGAGCCTTCAATACTTTGCCTGGAGCATAGGGGTCTATGGATTTGTTATGTGGCTTCCGTCCATTATTAAAAAGGCCTCAAACCTGGACATTGTTTCAACAGGATGGCTCTCTTCGGTTCCTTATGTTGTGGCTGTGGTCGGCATGCTTGTCCTATCCTATTACTCGGATAAAACACTGAACCGTAAAACATTTGTATGGACATCACTGCTGATTGGTTCAATTGCCTTTTTTGGGTCCTATTTTATCGGTTCCAGCAATTTTTGGCTTTCGTATACACTACTTGTCATAGCAGGCGGAGCCATGTACGCACCCTACGGACCATTTTTTGCGATCATTCCTGAAATCCTTCCGCGAAACGTGGCTGGGGGAGCGATGGCGCTCATCAACAGCATGGGTGCGCTCGGTTCTTTTGTTGGATCCTACATTGTTGGATATTTAAACGGCGTTACCGGAGGGCCATCAGCTTCCTTCGTATTCATGGCAGCCGCACTTTTTGTATCCGTATTGCTTACCATGGCTGTTAAAGCCCCGGCTGCAAAAGAAGCGAAAAAGAGAATGGAGGTTGTTTCTCAATGAAGATTCAGCTGGCCTTGGACAGGATGACGATTCCTGAGGCAATTGAAACGGCAAAAAAGGCAGAGCAATATGTAGATCTTATCGAAGTCGGTACGTCACTAATTAAGGAATATGGTGTTGAGAGCATTTCTGAGATTAAAAAAGAGTTTCCATTAAAACCGGTGCTGGCGGATATGAAGACCTTTGATAATGCAGCCTATGAATTTTCCATCGCCTTTGAAGCAGGAGCCGACATGGCCACTGTCATGGGGGCGGCTCCCCTCGTTACGATCGAAACCTGTTTGAAGGTTGCCAAGGAAAATGGAAAAGAAGTAATGATTGATCTGCTAAATGTTACTTTGGAGCAACGGCTAAGGCTGCTAAGATATACGTCCGCGGTATTTTGCGAACATGTCAGCAAAGATGAGCAGGAGTCAGACAACAAAACAATGGAGAAACAGACTAAGGATAGGCTTCCTGTCGACCGACTGGCCCTTGCCGGCGGGATTGCTTTATCCTCTCTCCCAATGGCTGCAGAAAAAAATCCGGAGATTATTGTTGTCGGGTCCGCCATCACAAAAGCTGCGAATATCCAGGAAGCAGCCAAACAAATGTATACAGTTTGGAAAACAATTCGGACAGGAGAAAATGTATGAACGAACTCAATGTAATTGTAAAAGAGATGCAAGGAGTTATTAAGAAGATTAGAGAAGAAGAGATTGAGCGTTTTTATTCAGAACTCCAAAACACAACGAGAATCTTTGTAGCTGGCGAAGGAAGGTCGGGATTTATGGCAAAAGCATTTGCCATGCGCCTGATGCACTTGGGCTATAACGTCCATGTCATTGGTGAGACAGTAACTCCCTCGGTAGCCAAGGGGAATTGTCTTATCGCCATTTCGGGTTCCGGATCCACACAATCCGTGATCCATCAGGCAGAGCGGTCAAAGTTGGCAGGCTCCAAAGTCGTATGCATTACAGCAAATGAGGATTCTTCTCTGGCACAAGTGGCTGATACATGTTTTGTCCTCCCCGCAGCTACAAAGAAAAGGGGAGAGAATGAAGCCGAAAGTATACAGCCCCTCAGTTCCCTTTTTGATCAGTGCCTTCATGTGTTTTGCGATGCAGTTTGCCTGAGAAGCAGCACACAGGGGACGGTAAGCCATGAAGAGGTTCTTGCCAGGCACAGCAACACGGAATAAAAATATAAAAAGAAAGCTTGAAACATTCAGATAATTGCGGTACACTAGGAACTACAATTTGATACGGATTAGATTTTCTTATCAAGAGAGGTAGAGGGAATGGCCCGATGAAACCTCAGCAACCTTCAGTGATTTCTGCTGAAAAGGTGCTAAGTCCAGCAAGTTCGGTGATGAACTTGGGAGATAAGAAGAACGACAATTTGATGGTATTCAAAAGTCTTCTTCTTAAGAAGGCTTTTTTTATTTTTTCTTTTACTTAGGAGGCTACTATGTATAAAACAGAAACAAAATTAGCTCAAATTGGAAACCGAAGTGAAGACCGCACGGGAACGGTTAATCCGCCCGTTTATTTTTCTACAGCATACCGCCATACCGGAATTGGAGAATCAAGTGGTTACGATTATATTCGAACAGGCAACCCGACACGTGAGGTGCTTGAAAAAGCGATAGCCGATCTGGAAGGAGCCGACGCCGGGTTTGCCTGTAGCTCGGGGATGGCGGCCATTGCGGCCATCCTCTCCATCTTTCAATCGGGTGATGAATGGATTGTATCCAGTGATTTGTACGGCGGTACCTACCGTCTGCTCGAAGAAGGGTATAAAAAATGGGGACTATCCAGTAAATACGTAAACACGGCTGACGTTGCCGAAATTGAACAGGCCATCACCGATAAAACAAAAGCCATCTTCCTCGAGACGCCGACCAACCCGCTCATGGAAGTATGTGATATTGGAGCTGTTGCTCGTCTCGCCAAGAAACATGGGTTGCTCGTTATCGTTGATAATACCTTTTACACCCCTTTGCTTCAAAGGCCGATTGAGCTCGGAGCAGATATTGTGATCCACAGTGCAACAAAATACCTCGGAGGACACAATGATGTGCTTGCTGGCCTGATTGCGGCCAAAGGAGAGGAATTGTGCCAGGAGCTCTCGTACCAACACAATGCCTCAGGAGCAGTATTAAGCCCGTTTGATGCCTGGCTTTTGATGCGCGGAATGAAAACATTGGCCCTTCGAATGAAAAAACACGAAGAAAACGCATTGGCGTTGATTCAATTTCTGCAGAATCATGATGGTGTAGATGATGTCCTTTATCCGGGAAGGGGAGGCATGATCTCTTTCCGGCTGAAAAAAGAAGAATGGGTTCCCCGTTTTTTGAAGTCTGTGAAGCTGATCACATTTGCCGAAAGCCTTGGCGGGGTCGAAAGTCTGGTAACTTATCCCGCGACCCAAACACATGCGGACATTCCTGAAGAAATCCGTACAGCACGCGGAGTTTGCAATCGGCTTTTGCGTTTATCTGTTGGCATTGAAGACGAAAATGATTTGATTAACGACTTAAAACAAGCGCTGGACATAGTCCAGAAGGAGGCTGTAATTTATGAGTGACCATAACTGTCATACCTTTCAAACCAAATTGCTGCATCATAAACATAAAACCGATCCGGCTACCGGAGCGGTAAGTGTGCCCATGCATTTGTCCTCGACGTTTCATCAGGAGGATATCGATCAGTTTGGAAAATATGATTATGCACGGTCTGCCAATCCGACAAGAGAAGCACTCGAACAGCAAATCTCGGAGCTCGAAGGCGGTTGCAGAGGCTTTGCGTTTGCATCGGGCATGGCAGCGATCTCCACGTCATTTCTTCTTTTATCTCAAGGAGATCATATGATCATATCAGAGGATGTGTATGGCGGTACGTTTCGAATGGTCACACAGGTGCTTTCAAGACTGGGGATTACCCACACCTTTGTTGATATGACAGACCTTGATGCCGTTGAAAGGGCGATCCAGCCCAATACAAAAGCCTTTTATATTGAAACGCCTTCCAATCCACTGTTAAAAGTGACCGATATTCGTGCAGTCAGCGAATTGGCGAAAGAGAATGGTGCGTTAACTTTTGTGGACAATACGTTTTTAACACCGGCTCTTCAGCAGCCGTTGTCACTCGGTGCTGACATTGTTCTTCACAGTGCTACCAAATTCCTTGCCGGGCATAGTGATGTGGTTGCAGGTCTTGCCGTGGTGAAAGATGAAGAGCTGGCTGAGCGCCTTTACTTTTTGCAGAACTCGTTTGGTGCCGTGCTGGGCGTGCAGGATTGCTGGCTTTTAATGAGAGGGCTGAAAACATTATTCGTACGTCTCCGTCATTCTGCGGAAGCAGCAGGGAAACTTGCAGACTATTTAAACGGACACCCGCTGATTAAAAAAGTCCATTACCCTGGATTGAAGGAGCATCCAGGCTGCTTTATCCAGCGGAGCCAGGCAGAGGGGCCGGGTGCTGTCTTCTCATTTGAACTGGAAAGCGAACAGCTCGTCCGGCCGTTTACTTCCCATCTTCAGATCCCCGTTTTGGCGGTGAGTCTTGGAGCGGTTGAGTCAATTTTATCGTATCCGGCAAAAATGTCACACGCCGCTATGCCGGAAGCGGAAAGAAAGAAGAGAGAGATCACTAACACTCTTTTCCGGTTTTCCGCAGGATTGGAGGATCCCGAAGATTTAATTGCGGATTTTGAATTTGCCTTAGCGCAAAGCACCATACACACACTGGCAAGATAAACGCCTTTTCTCTTGTTTGCTTTGCACTTTCATGGATGGTTTCCATCCGGATCTATTAAAATAAAGACTTTTAGTCAGTAAGGGATTCCTATTGTGGAATTCCTCTTTTTGTATGTGAGGTGTCTATACCATTTTAAGTATTTGTACATAAAATAAACAGACAAACATACAGAAAGGGAGAACAGCATGAAGGATTCATCCTACCGGCCCTTTTGTGCGGAGGATTTCCTGCAAAACGTTCAAGCCGGGGATACTCACTTTTTTGTCTTCCGGGGCTCACCCGTTCCGGTGAGGTTGTCGTTTATATCGTATAATTCAGTGACGAACTGCATGACAGCTTCCCTGGAAGAGGGGAGAAACCTTACATTTGATTGCAAGTATGTTTCTGCCATCTTTTAAAACCTCCCAGATTCCTAGAAAGTTAGGACGCGGGAGGTTTTTGTGGTAACAAATATATCTACTCACACATTTTTTAGGATAACATCTGGAAATTACAGTATGAAAGTGACCACATAATTCATACTGCAGAGAGTCAGCAGCCGGTGAATCGTACTTTTGGTTAACCCCACCTGTTCGGATAAACGGGATTTGAATACCTTCCGGATACTCGGAAAGTTTGTTTAATAGTGTGAGAGCTCGTTCCAGTGATTGGACATTTGACTGTACTCTACCTCTTTTATGCTTTTGTCTTAATCATACGGCATGAAAATTATTTTGTAAAATGGCCTTTTGTACAAAGAAGCAGGAGGATATTGTATTAAGATTAGAGAAAAAGTGGTATGTTCTTTTTAGAGCAAGCAATTATTACAAGAGGAGGAATAAAAAATGGCAACCAGTTTAAAAGATACAACAACACTACATAATGGCGTCAAAATGCCGCGCTTTGGGTTGGGGGTTTTCAAAGTAAAAGAGGGAGAAGAAGTGATTGAATCTGTAAAAGCTGCGATAAAAAACGGATACATCAGTATTGATACGGCAGCGATTTACGGGAACGAAGAGGGAGTAGGGCAGGCGATCAGAGAATCCGGAGTTTCCCGTGAAGACTTATTTATCACAACAAAGCTATGGAATAGTGAGCAAGGATACGAATCTACACTAAAAGCATTCGAAACAAGCATGGAAAAGCTCGGTCTGGAATATCTGGACCTCTACCTCATTCACTGGCCTGGAAAAGACAAGTATAAAGAGACGTGGAGAGCGTTTGAGAAACTGTACAATGACGGGAAAATCCGAGCCATCGGAGTAAGTAACTTCCAGGTTCACCATTTAGAGGACTTGATGAGTTCCTGTGAAATTAAACCAATGGTCAACCAAGTGGAATACCATCCCCATCTTACCCAAAAAGAGCTACATGCGTTCTGCAAAAAAAATGAAATCCAATTGGAAGCCTGGTCACCGCTTAAACAAGGACAGCTGCTCGAAGATCCTACATTGAAAGAGATTGCGGATAAGCACAATAAAACGGTAGCACAGGTGATTTTGCGGTGGGATCTCCAAAATGAGGTGGTAACCATTCCAAAATCAACAAAAGAGCATCGTATTATTGAAAATGCCGATGTGTTCGATTTTGAATTAAGCAGTGAGGACATCGAGCGTATCGATGGGCTGAACCAGGATAGCCGGGCCGGTTCTCATCCGGACAGCATGACAGTTGGTTTTGAATAAAACGTGTAAAGGATGACCGTTCAACGGTCATCCTTTTTGGTGTTTATTTAGCTTAAAGTGTCTTTTCACACGTTCGAGTGTTTGCTCGATTGTGAATGTCCCATCAGTGGTAATCGTACTTAGATTCAGCCGATCCGCTTCTTTTTTCATCTCTTGTGAAAACAAAAAATCCTTTTTACATCCAATGAAAAAATGTATTCTCCGGGTCTTCACTCTGATCGAGGATGGATTCATGAGTCACCTGAAATTCCCGAGTGGGAAACAGCAGATAGTTTCTGGTAGTGTAAAGCAATGGCTTCACGTTTCTGATTAAAAGCACAGCACCTTTCCACAAGGAGGGGCTTTTCACTGGGTAAAGACATAAGATCTTCAAGAACAAGTGAAAACTGTTCATGATAAAAATCGATCGCTTCTTGTACCTGTGCTTCTTTCCATATGATCATCATAGGCGTCATCACTTTTATAATAATGAAAGCCGTAGTCTTCTGTAAGTATCCGTGCTACCTTTGATTTTCCTGCGCATGGTGAATGGCCAATCCAGTAGATATGTTTCAGAGCATGTTTTACATTTTCCATTGAGCCCTCCTCATTTACTCGCAGGAATGATTCATTGTGCAATCAGTATCCGAAAGATCAATCTGAATGGTTGTGTGCTCAATATGAAATTGTTCCTTCAGCAGCTGATTCGCCTTTTTAAGCAATGTTTGCTGATGTTCCTCTGCTTCCGCCACGAGGTGGCAGCTTAAGGCAGGAAAATCCGAAGAGATCGACCATACATGAAGATCATGGACTTGTTTTACCTCAGGGATGGAAAGCAAAGCCTGTTTAATCTCTAAAAAGTTCACATTTTGAGGAGTGCCTTCCATTAAAATATGAACAGACTCTTTGGTTACCCTCCACCCGCTGATAAGAACCAGAATAGCAACAATAATACTTGCGATGGGATCTGCCAGATTCCAATTGAAAAACATGATGAGAAGGGCAGCGGCGATTGCGCCAACAGATCCGAGCATATCCCCAAGTACGTGCAAAAAAGCACTTTTTACATTGAGATTTTCATCCTTGTCGCCTTTCATTAAGATGTAGGCAGCGACAATGTTTACAATCAAACCAATGATCGAAATAATGAGCATCCCTTTACTAATGACTGAAGGGGGATTTAAGATGCGCTGATAGGATTCCCACAAGATATAAAGGGCGATCGCTAACAGAGCAATGCCATTGATAAAGGCAGCTAAAATTTCAAAGCGGCGATAACCATATGTTTTGGATTGTGAGGAAGATTTTTGGCCATAAGTCAATGCCAGGTAACTTAATCCAAGAGCTGCCGCATCACTTAACATATGTCCTGCGTCAGATAATAAAGCCAAACTGTTGGTAATAATGCCACCGGCAATTTCCACGAGCATGTAGGCTGTAATAAGAAAAAACGCCCATTTCAATGCTCTTTTATTGTTTGTTCCATGATGATGCCCATAAGATTCACCGTGGCTGTGAGTATGCGCCATAAATGCTCACTCCTTTTTAACTATATATGAATATATGCTCATATATATTGTATAAGAATGTCCTTCGCCGTGCAATGATTTTTCCATTATTTTGTATACTTTTCCCTGCCTTTCTATTTCTACCCGAAATTATTCTAATGAAATACGGAATAGAAGCGTAAATCATTCATTATAGTTAAAGAAAAGAGAACACTATTGCAGCATTTACAGAAATATAACCATCGTTTAAAATATGAGTAATTATTCATATATGCTTTAGTGGTAAGGAGTTGATATTAAATGGATGAACACGAAAAAGCAATTATTGAAAGTGAACATTTGGATGAAGAAACTCTTTTTGTCGCATCTCAAACCTTCAAAGCGCTGTCCGATCCGACCCGAATCCGAATTCTTCACCTTTTATCACATAAAGAATCATCGGTAAATGAAATTGCTGAAAAGCTTTCACTGTTACAATCTACGGTTTCTCATCAACTGCGTTTTTTAAAAAATCTTCGCCTTGTTAAATTCAGAAGAGCAGGAACGACCCTGTTTTATTCGATTGATGATGATCATGTGATCACGTTGTTAAATCAAGCGATTCATCATGCATGCCACGATTGATTTTGTATTTATAAGTTGCGTTGACACTTTTTGTGGTGCGTACATATAATGATTTATATATGAGTTACTGCTCATGTATGCATAGATGAAAAGATTCGCGGCCAGAGAGGAGTAAACCTGGTGACTGATCAACAAAGAGAGTTTTTATTGGATGGTCTGGATTGTGCACATTGTGCCTCTAAGATCGAGGATGGCGTTCGGGAACTTGAAGGGGTATCATCCTGCAGCGTAAATTTTGTAACCAAAACATTAAGAATGGAAACCGAACAGGGGAAGGACATCCCCATAATTGAAAATACAATAGAATTGATTCAATCGATTGAGCCGCATATAAAAGTACTTGAAAAGCAAAAAACAAGGCGGAATTCTGCTGTGAGTTTCTATTTGGAAGGCCTGGACTGTGCCAACTGTGCAGCAAAAATAGAGTATGAAGCAGCCGGCCTGCCAGGTGTAAGTTTTGCAAGTATGGACTTCGTTTCCAAAACCATACGTATAAAAACGGATCCTGCCACAACGGAAAATGATCTGTCAGCTAAACTTGTGGAAATCGTAAAGCGCCTTGAACCTGGTGTAAAGGTGACACAGCAACCCCGCCACATTAATAGTGAGCCATTAGAAAATGATGGAACTAAAAACGCAGCGATGTTAACGCGGATTGGTTTGGGAGCCGTCTTAACGGCATTTGCTGCGTTTGCGCCTCTCAATCATTGGTTGGAGTTTTCCCTTTTTCTTGCCGCCTACTTAATTGTAGGTGGGGATATTCTGCTTATAGCTGCCCGAAATGTAGTTCGGGGGCAGGTATTTGACGAGAACTTTCTAATGACACTTGCGACAGTGGGTGCATTTGCAGTTGGACAGTTCCCCGAAGGAGTAGCAGTCATGCTCTTTTACCAAGTGGGGGAATGGTTCCAGAGCTTAGCGGTCAACCGGTCTCGTAAATCAATACGTGCCTTAATGGACATCCGGCCGGACCATGCCAATCGTAAAGTGGGGAGCGGGACAGAGCGTGTATCGCCTGAAGACGTGCGAATCAGTGACATTATTATTATCAAACCTGGAGAAAAGGTTCCTTTAGACGGCAAAATCATTGAGGGAGAATCCATGGTGGATACTTCGGCGTTAACCGGCGAATCCATTCCCAGGAAAGTGAAACCTGGCAGTGACCTGTTAAGCGGTACGATCAACAAAAACGGCGTGCTTACTGTAGAAGTAACCAAGGAATTTGATGACTCCACCGTATCCAAAATTTTGGATCTCGTTCAAAATGCAAGCAGCAAAAAAGCACCGACTGAAAACTTTATTACAAAATTTGCGAGGTACTATACTCCTGTTGTGGTCATTACAGCTGCTGTTTTGGCGTTTGTGCCTCCGCTTCTTATTCAGAGTGCATCATTTGCAGAATGGATTTACAGGGCCTTGGTCTTTTTGGTCATTTCCTGTCCTTGTGCGCTTGTTGTTTCCATTCCCCTCAGCTTTTTTGGCGGGGTGGGAGGAGCTTCAAAAGCGGGCATTCTTATTAAAGGAAGCAATTATCTTGAAGCGTTGAATGATGTGAAATATGTTCTGTTTGATAAAACAGGGACGCTGACAAAAGGTGTCTTTGATGTAACACGTATTCACACGGATAATGGATTTTCAGAGGATGAATTGCTTTATTATGCTGCCATGGCAGAAGCCCATTCCAATCATCCCATTTCCGTTTCGATACGTTCAGCCTTTGGTAAAGAGATTCAGGCCGATCAAGTAGCAGAATACAACGAAATTTCCGGGCATGGCATTGGGGCAACAGTAGATGGAAAAGAAGTGTTCGCCGGAAATGAAAAATTAATGAATCACGAAAAAATAGAATATGAGAAACATGGGTCAGAAGGTACCGTTGTCCATGTGGCGGTTAATCGGACATATGCCGGTTATCTGGTTATTTCGGACGAAGTAAAAGAAGATGCAGCATCGGCTATTGCCCAGCTGAAGGAGCTTGGAATAAAAAAGACGGTGATGCTGACTGGAGACTCCAAAGCCGTTGGTGACCGAGTGGGACATCAATTGGGGTTAGATGAAGTCCATGCCGAACTGCTTCCTCATGAAAAAGTGGAGCAAGTTGAAAAGTGGGATGGCCATAAATCCAAAAATGAAAAACTGATATTTGTGGGAGATGGCATTAATGATACTCCTGTATTAGCCAGAGCGGATATCGGAATCGCAATGGGTGGATTAGGTTCAGATGCGGCGATAGAAGCTGCTGACGTGGTCATAATGACAGATGAACCTTCCAAAATCCCAGAAGCCATAAAAATTGCAAAACGAACAAGAAAGATCGTTTGGCAAAATATTGTTTTTGCTTTAGGGGTAAAAGCGGTATTCCTCTCATTAGGAGCATTCGGAATTGCCACCATGTGGGAAGCGGTTTTCTCGGATGTCGGCGTAACCCTGATTGCTGTTTTAAATGCTATGAGAGTATTGAATGTTAAAACAAGGGCATAAAAGAAAAACAACCTGCCAAATTTTTGGCAGGTTGTTTATTATTACAGTTCCTTTTCATTAAGATGTGAATAGGATAGAGATATATTAAATTTCTTACAAATTTATTGATTCGACAGGCTTGATGTAGTATTGTTGATTCAACCTATTTCTTCAATAAGAAAGGACTGTTCTGATCTGTTTGCTTATTCGCATAAAGTGATGGCGCACCACATTCAATCACATGTCAGAGAAAGCGTTCAGTATGATTTAAATAAGTCTACGTTTACCTGGGCTAATATGAAACCCGATTTCATACCGGAACTTGCAAAAAGAAAGCATTATATAGAAGAAAGCTTTGGATTTGTTGTTGATAAAATTGTGGGTCTGCTGGACATTCCCGCATCCGATCTGCTGGATAAACAAAAGCGGAGATGGCTTGAAATCGAAATGGGTGTAATTTGCCATTTCGTTACGGATTTCTTCTGTGTTCCCCATAACCAGCGCTGGGAATTTAAGCATGCCATGATCCCCCATGTAAAGTATGAAAGAGCATTGGATAAAAAGGCCAGGGTGCTCAACAGTATTAACTGCTTAACATTGCCTGAGATCAAAGAGCATTCCAAGGAAAGCGTTACGTTTTTCCTTGAAGAGCTGCTTTATGAGTATGAACAAAAAAAGGATTATAAACGGGATATGGTCTATTCCATCAGTGTCTGCAGTGCAATCTGTACATTTATTCTAGAAAAGATTTATTTGAATGACTTTGGCAAAACTGCATAAGATAACCAAACTCCAAGCGGATTCAGCAGAATTCCTTTGGAGTTTTTTTGTTTAGGTATACAAATTAGGGAGGATGGAAATGAAGAATATGCAAATAGAAGAATTTCCTGTACCCTGTCCTGATTCGGGTCCATATGGAATGTCAAGCGGTAAAAAAGGAGAAATATGGTTTACACAGCATAAAGCAAACTTTATCAGCAGAATAAACAAAGAAGGAACCAACGGTTTAGTAGAAAATGAGTTTCACAAATCCCTCAAAATAGGGATACACAGTCGTGTTTTTTTTATGGCAAGATAGTGGAAAGACAATTAATACTTCTTCAGGGTGGAGATAGGATGACATACAAACAAATTAAATGGTTGATTTTAATGCTGCCCACGCTTTCGATTGGTGCCTGGGAGTATTTGCGGCACACCTTATTAATGCCTTACCTGTCAATGGAGATGGGCAACTTTTTATCTCCCCTCATTGTTTTTGGAGTAACTGTAATCTTTTTGGTCAAGCTGTTTAAGCGGCTTGAACAAATCCAATCTGAATTGAATGAAGAGCGGTCTCAGAAAACGGCGCTGCAGGAACGGGCAAAAATGGCACGTGAGCTGCACGACGGAATGGCGCAATCGTTGTTCCTTTTATCCATTAAGATTAATAAGCTGGGCAGGCAGGCGAACCTTGATCACAATCCTCACTTTATAAAAATGAAACAAACGCTGCACCATATTCATGAAGATACGAGGCAGGCAATCAACAACTTGAGGTCACCGCTTGTGGAAACCAATTTCAATTGGACAGAAGCATTGCTGAAGTACATCAGTGAAGTTGAAAAGGAACATCAACTGCAGGTAGAGCTGAACTGGAAGATTGACGAATCGCTGCTTTCCACCAAAGAAAAGGTCGAACTGTTCGCCTGCATAAAAGAAACATTGATCAATGCCATTAAGCATGCAAGTACCAAACAAGTGTGGATGACGGCAGAAGAACATCCTGAAGGATGGCTGCTGACCATTCGAAACCAAACGGAACGAACAACCTTGCCAGAAGCGTCACAGGGCTATGGACTGCAAATTTTAAAGGACAGAGCGGCTGCTATGAGCTGTTTATTGGATGTATCCATTGAACATGGTGAGATGTGTGTTTCTTTTTGTAAAGGAGTGTTAAAGAATGGGAGAGCCAATTCGTCTGCTGCTGGTGGATGACCATCAGCATGCAAGGGAAGGAATTCAGGAATTGCTTGAGGATTATGATGAATTTAAGATTATAGGTGAAGCGACTAATGGCCTTGAAGCCATTGAAATGACAGAAGCCTTACAACCGAACCTCATCCTGATGGATATTCGAATGCCGGTTATGGACGGGCTGGAAGCCACCAAAATGATTAAATTTAGGCATCCCATGGTTAAGGTGGTAATCATGACGGTATCGGATGAAATCACGGACCTTTTTGAAGCGATTAAAAGAGGCGCACAAGGCTACTTATTGAAAAACTTGGATGCCAATGAATGGTACAGTTATTTGCGGGCCTTTGCGGTTGACGAAGCCCCCATGTCCCAAAATATGGCGACCCGTATCCTGCATGAGTTTACAAATGGCCGGAAAGAGAAAAAACCAACACCCTTATCTGACCGTGAATTAGAAGTGTTGCAGCTGGTTGCTCAAGGGAAATCGAATCGTGAAATTGCCCAGGCTTTCTTCATTTCGGAGCATACTGTTAAAAGTCATCTGAAAAACATATTAAATAAACTTCACCTTGATAACCGTGTGCAGCTCACGAGCTATGCGTACAGCAAGGGATGGATTGAATAGAGCAAAAAAATCAGACACCGTGTCTGATTTTTTTACTGTACCATGAATTCTTTTTTCGGCATCGTGTGCATGCCACGTGCTGTCACATGGGAAATGACCATGTATTTTCCCGGTTTTAAATTATGCGTTTTCAGAGAATAGACACCGTTTTCAGCCTCTTTTATTTCTATTTTCTTGTGCCTTTTCTCGGCTGATCGCCACAATTCAAAAAGAACTTCATCCGCATCATTAACCGGCTCTCCATTTTGACTTACGGCTGCCTTAATAGTTGGTGTATCCTTCCCGGTAATCGTTAGTTCTACTTTTACCGGTTCTATTTCCTCTGCATTTTCGTCTTTTTGAACGTTTCTTGCCTGGTCTGCTGCCGCTTTCGTATCCTTCACGATTTGATCAAAGGGCACATTTTGAACCCCGTCGTACCTTTTTAATACATTCCCTTTTGAGTTGACAAGGTAAAAGGAAGTCCCGTGTATGAACTGATCTGATGTTGGCTCTGCCGAAACCGCAGCTTTGAATGAACTTTTGGCAAAGGTTTCAATTTCCTTTTGTGAGTATCCGGTTAAAAAGTGCCAATTGGTGAAATCACTATCGAATTTCTTTCCGAATGCCCGTAATTGTGTGGGACTGTCCCTTTTTGGATCAACACTGAACGAAACGATGTCTGCAGGTATCTTTTCCTTTGCCAGCATATCCTGCAGCTTGGCCATATGAGCAGTCATTGGAGGGCAAACCGTTTCACAATTGGTAAATATAAAGTTAGCCAGCCAAACCTTTCCTTCTAGTTGGTTCAAGGAAAATGGCTTTCCCTTTTCATCGGTATATGTAAATGAATCTACCTTCCAGTTTAATGAATCGTTGGCTTTCACTTCCTTACTCTTACCCATACTCATATTCATATCGTCATGCTTATCCTGGCTGCTGCATGAGGCAAGCACTAAGACCAGGACTGCAGACAACAGGCATGCAATCCTTCTTTTCATCAAAATTATTCCCCCTTTTTCCCACGCACATGAATCTATCATTTCACAACCGGCTGTCAGTGTGTATCCCTCTTTCGGATGAAATTAAGGCATTGAAAAAACGCGCTTCTCCCGAGGGAAAATACGCGTCTAATAGAGTACATGAACCTCATTCTCTCTGTTTTAAGGTCCGATATGAAGCTAAATACAAGCAACAGATCAGACAAAACAATGATTCCTGTCAAAAATGTTGATATTATCGATTGATTCAATTACTTCAGGGTATTTAGAATGTCTTCGGGATTGGTCAACTGAACGGTTTTCACACGTTCCACATTGTGTTTTTGAAACAGCTCTACATGAGTGGTATTTAAAATGGTGCCTTTTTTTAATAAAAGAACTCCATTGGAAGTATAAACGTCTTCCAAAAGAATAGAGCCAGTTTCAACCTGCAAGTCTGACATGTGCATCCTCCTTGGGTAAACAAGATTATAGTTCTATCGTAATGGATAATTATACCTGCATCAACTTTTATTTGTACTTTTCTGTACATTCTTATCTCATGCGAATCTTACTCATTCAGTGAGCATACAATATAGCCAACACCATTGGCTGTAAGTCTGACCGGAGTGATGGACAATGAACAGACGAGCTCAAGTAATAACAGAAATTGACCAGCGTACCGACCGTCTTCTTGAACTGCAGCAGGCTGACGGTTCATGGCGTTTTTCTTTTGAAAATGCTTTGCTGACCGATGCCTATATGATTATTATGTTACGAACACTGGAATGGGATGACGAGACGCTGATCCGGCAATTGACCAGGAGATTATTAGCCAAGCAAACAAAGTACGGAACATGGAAAGCCTATCCTGATGAAAGAATGGGCAATTTGTCTGCCACGGCAGAAGCGTATGCCGCACTGCTTTATTCAGGATTTATTTCAGCGGAGGCCATCCTGATGAAAAAAGCCGCGCGGTTTATCAAAGAAAACGGTGGATTGAAAAAGACCAGTTTGTTAACGAAGGTATTTTTTGCATTTAACGGACTCTATCCATGGCCACACCTTGAAGTGGATCCTTCGAGATTATTTCGAATCATGAAAAAAGTGAACATGAACTTTTACGATCTTGGAAGCTATGCAAGGGCTCACTTTGCTCCGGTTTTGTTGGGAATGGCAGAAAAATTTCAGGTGCAAAACAGCAGTAAACCTTGTCTGAATCATTTGTTTACAGAAGAAGACCGCAGGAAGACGAAGGGAAAAAAGAATTCTAAACGTCCGTTCTATTCCCTCCACAGCGCTTTTCTGGAAAATTACATACTGAAGAGGGTTGAGAAGGATGGAACTCTCCTAAGCTATGCCACTTCTACTTTTCTCATGATATACGGGCTTCTCGCGATCGGTTACAAGCCCACCGATCCAATCATTCATGGAGCGATTACCGGGCTGATTTGTCTGGTTCATCATACTGGGAAAACCTTTCATCTTCAGAACTCACCGCCGACGGTGTGGGATACTTCTCTCGTAAGCTATGCTCTGTTGTCCTCAGGGGCCTCTCCTTCATCTTCACAAATGAGAAAGAGTTTGACGTTTGTGCAGAAGCATCAGCAAACCCGTCTAGGAGACTGGAAATTTCATAACCCGGATGTCTTGCCTGGAGGCTGGGGATTCAGCAAAAGTAACACCATCCATCCGGACATCGATGATACCCAGGCTGCTCTGCGAACGATGTTTCATTATGCAAAAACCGATAAAACGATACAACACGCCTACAAAAGAGGTGTAGGTTGGCTTCTCTCCATGCAAAACAAGGATGGGGGATGGCCTGCATTTGAAAAAGACACGAATAAAAGATGGATGGCGAAACTGCCCATTGAAAATGCCGAGGATGCCTTAACCGATCCTTCCACAGCTGATTTAACAGGTCGAACACTTGAATTCCTTGGAAATTATGAAGGGATACGTCTTTCATCTCCCGCCATTCAATCGGCAGTTCAATGGCTGAAGCAGCATCAGGAAAGCAATGGTTCCTGGTATGGGCGCTGGGGCATTTGCTATATTTACGGGACATGGGCCGGTATAACAGGGCTGGTGGCGTCTGGGCTCCCGCCAAAAGACCCTGTCATTCAAAAGGCAGTGGAGTGGCTGACTTCGATTCAGAAAAGTGATGGAGGTTGGGGGGAGTCATGCAAAAGTGATATCGATAAATATTATTGTGCTCTTCCATACAGCACGATCAACCAGACAGCATGGGCAGTTGATGCACTGATCGCGGCATGTCCAACGCCAACCGATTCGATAAAACGAGGAATTGATTATCTATTACATCGCGAAAATTATCATGGCATACATGTTACCTATCCAACAGGGGCTGGGCTGCCAGGAACATTTTATATGTACTATCACAGCTACAATTACATTTGGCCGCTGCTGGCATTATGTCATTACAGGGATAAATACGAGAAATAAGGAAGTAGGCTGATATCCGTAAAGGGAGTCAGCTTTTTTAATGGTTACGGAAAAAGCCAGCGTTCGTTCATTCTTGAGCAACGTCGTTCCTTTCTATTTTTTTGTCCAAAAATCCAAGAAATAGATTGTATCTCTGAATTATTGGTGATAATATAAGATTTAAATTAATTAGTATAACACATTAGAGGAATATCATTTAAAAGTATGTCACATTTGTTGTGGAGAGGAGTGAGGGGCTAGTAGTTTGCTGCTTTTAAAACTCATAGGATAGGAGATTCAATTTGGATACAAAGAAGATCGTCTATGTGGTTTCAGACTCAGTAGGGGAAACAGCAGAGCTGATGGTTAAAGCGGTCGCTGCGCAATTTAATGGGGGAGATATTGAAATTCAAAATGTCTCGTTTATTGAAGATATCCAGGATTTGAAAAATGTAATCTCTGTCGCCAAATATCGAAATTCAGTGATTGCTTATACGATTGTGGTTCCTTTTTTGAAACAGTATCTTGACCAGCGGGCGCAGGAAGAAGGTATTATTGCCATTGACCTCATGAAACCGCTCATGCATGCCTTCACCGAAAAATTTCATAAAGAGCCGGTTTATCAGCCGGGATTGCTCCGGAAAATGGACGAGAACTATTTTCGAAGAGTGGAAGCCATTGAATTTGCAGTTAAATATGATGACGGACAAGATACACGTGGCCTTTCCCGTGCGGATATCGTCTTGATTGGTGTTTCCAGAACATCGAAAACGCCGCTATCGATGTATTTGGCCAATAAAAGATTCAAGGTGGCTAATGTTCCATTAGTGCCAGAGGTGGAGCCGCCGGAAGCCGTCTTTCAATTCAAAAAGAAATGTATAGGTTTAATCATTACGCCGGATAAGCTGAATGAGATACGGAAGGAACGTTTAAAGAACCTTGGATTAACAGTAAGAGCCCATTATGCCAACTTGGAGAGGATCATGGAGGAATTGGATTATGCCGAAAAAATCATGAAAAGAATTGGCTGCCCGGTGATTGATGTTTCCAATAAGGCGGTTGAAGAGACGGCGGATTTAATTTTGGCCATGTTAAAAAAGGAGAGGAGCTGGATATCATGACGCAATTCGTATATCTGTTTGATGAGGATGGGAAAAAAGGTAAAGAACTTTTAGGCGGAAAAGGGGCCAACCTGGCAGAAATGACGCGTATTGGACTCCCGGTTCCTTACGGGTTCACCATATCAACTGAAGCATGCAATGCTTATTATCAGGCAGGGAAGCGTCTACCGTCCGAGATGAAAACGCAAATCGAGACTGCCCTTCATCATCTTGAAAGAAGTACAGGAAAGAAATTAGGAGATACCAGGAATCCGCTTCTTGTTTCCGTACGTTCAGGCGCCGTTCACTCGATGCCGGGGATGATGGATACCGTACTGAATCTTGGTATGAATGATGAAACGGTGGAAGCAGTGGCGAAACTCACATACAATCCGCGATTCGCATATGATACTTATCGCCGGTTCATTCAAATGTTCAGTGATGTTGTGCTTCATGTGGACGGTTTTTACTTTGAGCAGCTGCTCGAAGAATTCCGCATAGCTAAAGGATATGCTACAGATCCTGAGATGACCGCGGAAGACTGGAAAGAAGTGATCCAAGGCTATAAGGAACTGGTTCGAAAACACGCAAAAAAAGACTTTCCTCAGGATCCTAAGATACAGCTTCAATTGTCCATATCTGCTGTTTTTGATTCATGGAATAACCAACGCGCTTTTGTGTACCGCCGGCTTCATAAGATCCCGGATGACTTGGGGACTGCTGTCAATATACAAAGCATGGTATTCGGGAACATGGGCAATGATTCTGGTACTGGTGTTGCTTTTACAAGAAACCCTTCAACCGGTGAAGCAAAGATTTATGGCGAATATCTGATCAATGCCCAAGGAGAAGATGTGGTGGCGGGAATCCGGACACCGCAGCCGATTGCCGCCATGGAAACAGCTATGCCTAAAGTGTATCAGCAGTTTGCGGAAACATGCCATTTACTTGAGTCTCATTATAAGGATATGCAGGACATTGAGTTTACCGTCGAGCGGGGAAAGCTCTTCATCCTGCAAACACGGACTGGGAAGCGAACTGCACAGGCGGCCATTCGAATTGCGGTGGAACTGGTCAGAGAAGGCATAATAGATAAAAAAGAAGCGATTTTGCGCATTGAACCAGAACAGCTGAACCAGCTACTTCACCGCCGTCTAGATGATTCCAAGGAAAGAAGTGTCATCGCAAAAGGTCTTCCTGCATCACCAGGTGCAGCTACGGGACAAGTGGTATTTGACGCAGATGAAGCCGAAAGAATGACGAAAGACGGTAAAAAGGTGATTCTTGTCCGTCCTGAAACGACACCGGACGATATTCATGGAATCGTGGCAGCAGAGGCAACCGTTACAAGCCGAGGCGGGATGACCAGTCATGCGGCAGTGGTCGCCAGGGGAATGGGAAAGGCCTGCATTTGCGGATGTGAAGCTTTATCTATCAATCTGAAATCGCAGCAGATTGCTGTATCAGGAACAATAATTGAAAAAGGCGACGTAATTACCATTGACGGGTCAACAGGTGAGATTATGCTGGGTGAAATCCCGATGATTGATCCGGAACTTTCAGAAGAATTTCAATTGCTTCTAACTTGGGCAGATGAGAAGAGAATATTGGGTGTACGAGCCAATGCAGATAATCCTGAAGATGCCCAAAAAGCATTGGATTTTGGCGCGGGAGGCATCGGCTTATGCCGCACAGAGCATATGTTTATGGATAGTTCAAGAATACCTGTTGTTCAAGTAATGATACTTGCTGAATCCTTTGATGAGCGGATGGAAGCTCTTGATCAGTTGCAGGTTATGCAACAGAAAGATTTTGAACGCATTTTTGAAGCAATGAAGGGATTGCCGGTGACCATTCGGCTGCTCGATCCTCCGCTTCATGAATTTTTGCCAGACAAGGAAGAACTTTTTGTGGAGGTTACAAAGCTTCAACTATCCGGTTCCTCTTCAGAAGAATTATTAGAAAAAGAGCGTTTGCTTCAAAATGTTCGCAAGTTGGATGAGTGCAATCCAATGCTTGGGCACCGGGGCTGCAGACTGGGCATGATTTTTCCCGAGATTTATGAAATGCAGGTTAAAGCGATTTTTTATGCGATATGCAATCTGAGGGATAAGGGGATGGATGCCGCCCCTGAAATCATGATCCCTTTGGTAGGCCATGTTAATGAATTAAAAGAGATGAGAAAATTGGTGATCGGTACAGCATTGGAAATTCAGCAAGAAACAGGGCAGGAATTTGATTACCAGATCGGAACAATGATTGAAGTGCCCCGTGCAGCGCTCACCGCAGATCAGATTGCTCAGGAGGCTGACTTTTTCTCCTTTGGCACCAATGATCTTACTCAAACGACCTTTGGCTACAGCCGGGATGATGCGGAAGGCAAGTTTCTTTCTGCTTACATTGAAAATAAGGTACTGCCTGAAAATCCGTTTGCCACTCTTGATCAGGAAGGAGTAGGGAAACTTGTGGAACTGGGAATCAAACTGGGACGGGAAACGAAGCCAGGGTTAAAAACAGGAATTTGCGGCGAACATGGAGGGGAGAAAGAGTCCATTCGCTTTTGTCATGAGACAGGGCTTGATTATGTCAGCTGTTCACCATACCGAGTGCCGCTGGCCCGTCTTGCAGCAGCTCATGCCGCAATAAAACAGGCGCAAAAACAGATTGAAAACAGGGAACTTCAACTGCACTAATAAGAGAAGCTGTCCGGTCCGGACAGCTTCTTTCTTTTCATGTATCAGGCAGCTGACTCTATAAATCTCACAATTTATAATAGACCTTAGCATCACTTTTACTATTGTGCTGTGCATGTTCATCATCAGATTGAAGTCCCGCCCCGATCCAGACACCAATAATGATAAAAAAGGCAATGAGTGGTGAAAGAATGGGTTTTTTTTTATCCATCTTGCAGCCTCCTTTTTTCCATTTTTGATAGGTTTCCCTGAGGAACAGCTCTCGTAAACACGTTGAAGGATATTTTAATATTTAATGAGTTGAAGGGTTTAAAGCCCCATCGTATGGGGAAGTCCAAAAAGGTATATTTATACAGTGGATGAGAATACTGAATATCGTTGATTTGCTGTATAAAATGCCAATGATCTATCTACCAAAGGAGCGATGATGATGTCCAAACCAGTAAATCCTTTAACTCAATATTTTAATGAAGATTATCCTAAACAGTATCAGGAACCGCCTGCTGTTCAGGGTCAAATGAGCCCGCTTCCCGACTGCGGGGAAAAAAGCTATAAGGGCTCTGGCAGGCTTTCGGGAAGGAAAGCGCTGGTTACCGGTGGTGATTCAGGAATTGGCCGTGCAGCAGCTATCGCCTATGCCCGGGAAGGGGCGGATGTTGCCATCAATTATTTGCCTGAGGAACAGGCGGACGCTGAGGAGGTAAAACAGCTTATTGAAGCAGAAGGACGAAAAGCTGTGCTATTGCCAGGCGACTTGAGTAATGAAGCATTCTGTGAACATTTGATCAAGGAGTCCTACTCGGCACTGGATGGATTGGATATCCTGGCGCTTGTAGCAGGAAAACAGCAGGCAGTTGAGAATATTGCAGACCTGTCCTCTGAACAGCTTAGAAACACGTTTGAAGTGAACGTGTTCTCCTTGTATTGGACGGTGAAGGCGGCTTTGCCATATCTGCCTGAAGGTGCCTCCATCATTACGACAACCTCTGTGCAGGGCTATAACCCAAGTCCAAACCTTTTGGATTATGCGGCTACCAAGTTTGCGATTAACGGGTTCAGCCGAGGATTGGCCAAGCAGTTGGCCCCAAAGGGAATTCGTGTCAATTCAGTAGCTCCCGGTCCGATCTGGACGCCGCTTCAGATTTCCGGAGGACAGCCTGGAGAAGCTATCCCGACGTTCGGGCAGGATACTCCATTAAAGCGTGCCGGACAACCGGTTGAACTGGCTGGTGTTTATGTGTTCCTGGCTTCCAATGAATCCAGTTATGTAACCGCACAAACATATGGAATTACAGGTGGTATTGAATTGGCCTAAAAATATAATCCATGGAGTGAGTAGGAGACTGTTATCTTTTTAACAGTCTTTTTCTTTTGTCTTTCCTAGGCAGTTGGATGGACAGTTCAAAAAATTGAAAATATTGACCTATTTAGATTTGCTGCTTAATCGCGTATAGTAAGAAACCGATAACACCATGTCCTCAACAGAAGTAACTTCTATGGAGTGGTTATGTTGAAAACCAAACTGGAACGTTTGCGCTTAACATTGCGACATAAAATCGGGGCCATTGGTCATCGCATCATGAGTTGGGTGCAGTCCCATCCCTGGATAAGGACACTTTATTCCATCCTCTCTTGGGTCTCACTCCTGCTCTTTCTTTTAAGTTTATTTTTCATTAAAGATTCTCGTACGATGTTCGTTCAGTTTCTTTGGTCATTTTATCTCTTATTGCAATTTTGGATTATATGCCGGAGCAAGACGTTCACATGGAGAAAATTCACGTCTTTTTTTATGGCGGGAGCCTGGCTTATTGCGCCGCTCAATGCGATGATTGTCCTTCTTATTACAGCAGTGTTAGGGGGCAGGGCGCTTGATGTTTGGAGCCAGTCTTTTATAACGCCGGTAACAGAAGAGGTGCTGAAACTACTTCCTCTCGCCATTTATTTATCTTTATCCCGCAGGGCTACTGCTCTAAGCTTGACTGATTATGCTTTGGCAGGTGCGGCCACAGGAGCGGGGTTTCAGTTTTTGGAGGAAACCGCGCGGCGTCTGGTTTCAGGAGGTTTATATGGAAAGAGCCTGCTGACCGGGCAAGTCCTTCATTGGGATTTCTTCAGTCTTTTTCCCGGTTATTTTGAAGGGTATATTTTGAATGAAAGGACCAGTGCCGGACATGCGGTACTTACCGCAATGGTCACCGTTGGCTTTGCTTTAGCCATAAGGTATAAACGTCGATTAAAGGGATTTACTTTGTTCATCCCTTTGTGTTTGCTGGGATTAAGTATCCTGGATCATATCGTGTGGAATGCCGGTTACCGGGCACCTGTTGTATTAAGAGGATTTCATGATTTGCTCGGAAGTGGTTATGCATCGAAACCTCTTTTTTTAGGCATGCTCATTGCAGCCATGGTCATCGACTATTGGGATCTCAACCGGGCAAAAGACAAACTTCTCCTGCTGCCAGAAGAAAGGATGATCAATCCAGTCAGTGAACTGAGAAACCTGCTTACATCATTTTATCGTGACAGAGAAAGGTTTGGCAGTTTCCTGTATTTCTACAGAGAACGGAGAGAACTGGGATTCACGATGGTTCGCGGAGATGAGGAGGCAAAAAGCAGGGTCCATGAGCTTTCAGCAACTGTGCATCAATATTACGGAGCGTTAATGTTGCTTTCAGCTATACTTATTTTTTCAGGATATGGATGGATTTTCGGTTCTTCAGGTCTTGAATCGTGCTTTGCCTGTCTATTTGATTCCTTGCAGAACTGGTGGGATTACCGATTATCTGGAGCTGAAAAATTCATGCTGCTTGCAGGTGCCTTTGCGCTGTTTTTCCCTGTTCTTGGCGTATGGTCTGCGCTGGGGGCGGTTTCAGCAGCAGCTGGACTCGCTCAAAGCGGGCATCAAATTGCGGATATGCTTCGTCATCCGCGTAAATTAATCTCTCCGGAATATGCAGCGGCCGCTGTTTTTACACTGGGGCTTAACCGGCTGCCTTTTGGAAAAATTGTTGGAAAGAAACTATTAAAAACAGCTTCCGGGTGGAAAAAATACGAGCTTGTGACAAAGGGTGGACTTGTGTATCGAACGACTCTTGGGAAAAATGGAGAGCTGCGCGCAGTATTTGCAAAAATTGAACCAAAAAGCCTTGGAAAAGGAACGGATACGAATGACGCATCAAGAAAATTAATGAAACTCTTCGGCGGTAAAAACACGGACGATGCAGGACACGCGATTGGAAATAAGCTTGGGGGGCTTGGCAATAAAAATTCAGCCAATCTGTTTCCTCAAAACCACAGCATAAACCGCGGGGCGTTCAGAGCTTTTGAGAAACAGATCCATGATGAAGTGAATGCTGGCAAAACCGTATTTGTGCGAGTCGTTCCGAAGTATGCACCAGGCGCCATACGGCCGCATGAGGTTGCCTATTCCGTAAGAATAAATGGCAATACGATAACAAGAATTTTTAAAAACCCGTAAGGAAGTGATGGAATGGAAAAAAGCTATCTTCTATTGGAAGAATCCGGACTGCAAGAGAAAGGGGATCTGACCTTCATTGGCGGGCTTCCCCGCATGCCAGCTTCAGAGCCTTTACCACCGTGTGAGTTGTGCGGTGAAAAACTAACCTTCTTTTTCCAAGTATCTTTCCCAGTGGGACATAGCTGGGAAGGAAAAACGATGGCAGTCTTTGCCTGTACGATGTGCGCACACGAGGAGTACCTGATCCCCGAAATGCTTCAGGATACATTAAAAGGTATAGATATACCGCAGGGGTTTTTGAAATCCTACCAAAAAAATTTCAGGATTTTTCTTTTTGAAACAGAGAATGGAGAACTGCGAAACGACTACGAGGAAAAAATAAAATTTGTGAGATGGCGCCAGTCATCAGCAGAGACTCCTGATGAAACTCATGCAAAAATAGGAGGGAGTCCAAACTGGCTGCTGGATGATGAAACGCCCGCCACTTATAGCACAAAAGTGTCCATGATTTTTTTGATGCAGCTGCCCCAGGATATGAAGTTTGAAACCGTGGAAAACGCTCCTTCCCAGAGGGTTTTGAATTTAGAAGGAAAACCATCGTCTTCGCGTCATTCATACTATGAATTATTTTTGGCCAACCAAATTTACTTTTTTGGTACAAAGGATATGGAGCCACTTGTCTATATTTTGACACAGATTTAAGGGAGGGATGAGTGCCAACTATAAAGAGTGTGGTTGTTATGAAAGGATTGATTGTAGTGCTGGAATTGGAGGCTTATGCATGTTGAGTCGGATGGCCTTATAGTATGGATTTAAAGTTTTCCTCACGTTTTGTGTAAGGTGGTGATTTTGAATGTTCAACAAAAGCTGCTTTCCGAGGTCAGTATTTTCCCGAAAAGCAATGCATCATAATACGTATTCTCTATAAAATAGTGATCTTTTAAGCGTCCTTCTAATTCATACTGATTCTTTTCCAGTATACGAGCAGATCCAATATTGGCATCCACTAAGATGGCATGGAGTTTGTGGAGCTGAAGGGAGGAAAATGCAAAATTACTCATCAATGCAACCAACTCTCTGCCATACCCCTTACCCCAATGATGTTTATTCAACACATAACCAACTTCGGCGTTGTTTGCCTTATTGTCAAAATTAAAAATCATGGCTGTCCCTATTACTGCATCAGTATGTTTTTCAACAACGGAGGAATATAAATGAGTACCTTCTGCCTCACGCTTTAACATTACTTCAATGTACCGACGAGTTTCCTCCAAGGTACTCATTAAGTTCCAGCCAATAAATTGTGAAACTTCTTGATCGGATGCATAATTATGTATTTCTTGAACATCCTTAACACTCAATGACTTGAAGTAGATGTTATTTCCCTCCAATGAATGAAATAATTCAGCATGCTTTTCCATCTTATCCTCCTCAGCATTATTAATTTAAAATCTAGTTGAAGATGCACCAAAATAAGAAAAATTTAAACCCTGCATTTAGTAAATCCCCGAATATAGACTACATTTCACCTCATGACTTTACAATTCTTAAATGAAAAGACGATATCGCAATATTGGAGAGAACTTTTACAATAAAAATCACAAGGAAGGTTTGTACTTAACAATCAAAGGTTTTTATTATTTAATCCTTTATTAAAAATTTATACTATAAAGAATTATGATTCAAGGTGGAAAAAGCCTGAGGAGTTTAAGCAAACATACTCAAACATAACACTTACATAAATGAAGTGATTATGTTTGACCATATGTTAATGGAGAAAATTATAGAATGGCTTTAATAATATTTACCAGTTCTGTTTTTAAGGATTACACCCATCATTCATGCTTAGTTCAAAAAATATGCCCAAGTGTTGATTCCTGGGCATATTAGGGTAAAAAATGCGCAAGTCACCTTTATTTCTTCAGGTCCTGTCTTAAGATGAAGATGATATTTTAACGCAAAATGGATATTGCTTTTACTAATAATTGTCGGAAAATGAATAGTATTTTTTGAAGGTGTAAACCCTTAATAAAAGAGGTATATCTAAGTGGAAAAGACAGTTACCAATTTAGTCAATGGCAGATTATTCAAGTAGTAGCAGGAGCTATGGCAGTGGCGTTTCAAAGCGAATGATGAATTTGCAGGTATATAATAATTTTTGTGAAAATGATAGTCAACCTTTTGTATTACTTAGGAAGCAAGCCTAATGTTTGATTTTGCTTCTTATTTTTGTATACCATATACGTTGGAGGTGACAAACTAATAATGAAGTTTAACAAGAAAAAAATTAATGTTGTCGATATAAAAAAAGCCAGGAAAAGCGTGTTTGCTACTGGGGTAGGAAACGCAATGGAATGGTATGACTTTGGTTTATATTCCTATCTGGCGGTTATTATTAGTCAAAACTTTTTTAGTGCTGTTAAGAATGACGAGCTAAAATTAGTGTTTACATTTGCCACTTTTGCGATTGCTTTTTTAATGCGCCCGTTAGGGGGTGTTATATTCGGAAAGATTGGTGATAAGTTAGGGAGAAAAGTTGTTCTAACAACCACCATTATTTTAATGGCTTTATCCACATTATTAATCGGTTTATTACCTACATATGGTCAAATTGGAATTTGGGCTCCGATCTTATTATTAATAGCAAGGATTATTCAAGGCTTTTCAACTGGCGGTGAATATGCGGGTGCAATGGTTTATATCGCTGAATCATCTCCAGACAATAAGCGTAATGTCCTTGGAAGTGGATTGGAAATTGGTACTCTCACTGGTTATATACTGGCTTCATTGATGGCTAGTTTGCTTTTTCTGCTTCTATCTGATGATCAGATGGCTTCTTGGGGTTGGAGAATCCCGTTTTTACTTGGTTTACCTTTAGGTCTAATTGGGTTTTATTTAAGAAGCAGTTTAGGGGAAACACCGATCTTTGAAAATGAACTTGCTGATTCTAATGATGATGAAGTTGAAGAAGAAAGCTTCTTCTCCATTTTAAAAAATCACAAAAAAGATGTTTTCGTATGTTTTGTAGCTGTGGCCTTCTTTAATATTACAAACTACATGCTATTATCGTACATGCCGTCTTATTTAAATGAAATAATCGGGTTGTCTAACACTGTAGGAACCGTATTAATTACAGTTATTATGATTCTTATGGTGCCGCTTGCTTTCATGTTTGGGAAGCTTAGTGATAAAATTGGAAACAAGGCTGTTTTCTTAATTGGTTTAGGAGGCTTAACCCTGCTGTCTGTTCTTTGTTTTTATTTAATCAACTTGAATACTTTAGTCTTTATATCGATAGGTATACTGATCTTAGGTTTTCTACTTGCATCTTATGAAGGAACCATGCCTGGAACCTTACCCACAATGTTCTATACAGATATTCGCTATCGAACATTAGCGGTTACTTTTAATGTCTCTGTTTCACTATTTGGTGGAACGACTCCGCTGGTTGCCACATGGCTAGTTCACAAAACAGGGAATAACTTGGCACCTGCATTCTATTTAACCATCGTAAGTATTATTGGATTTTTAGTTATTTTATTCTTTTTCACTAACACAGCAGGAAAATCTCTCAAGGGTTCTTACCCAACAGTTGCTTCTAAGTCTGAGTTCAATGAAGCTGTTGAAAATCCAAAAGATGCTTTATGGTGGCAAACTGAACAAACCGAAAAATAAACTGATTAAAAAATAAGTTTGAAAAACATAATAGGAAGCGATGAACCGTTTAGTAAATAAAGCAATTTTGACTGTTCTAACTCATTGCTTTCGCTCTCGTTCTGACTATTGCTTAGTCCCAAAAAACAAATAATTAAGAAACATTTGAGAAAAGACTGTTCGCTTCTGAACAGTCTTTTTATTTGTGTGCCCGGCATGGGCAATACTGTGTGAAGCATTATACTCAATAGCAAAAAAGGTCGGTCATTATTATGGAACGAAATGGTTAAAAAACCAAGAGCTAGATAAATTTTTACCATTATACCAAACGCTGAAATATGAAATACCTTTAAAAAAGAATTATATCAATCAATTATTTTTCATTAGTGGACTGAAAATTCAGACCATATATGATATCATAAGATAAAAACATCTGTTGGAGAAGTATATATGAAGAAAGTTGGACAGCTTTCATTAATTTCACTTTCAATTGCTTTTACCACTTATCAAAAAATATGGAGCGGTCACCCTTTTTGGACCTTTGATTTCTTCCTTTTCACCTTCATTGCCTGGCTAATTGGCTGGCATTATGACAAAATACGTGAATTTGCAAAACAATCAAAGGCTAATGAAGAAGGTTACAAACTTCTTATCGATACTTTACCCGAATCGATTTTGATTCACCAAAATGGAAAAATACTGTATTTAAACCAGCCCTTTCTCCAACTAATAAATCTGAGAAACATGGATGCAGCAATTGGTAATGAGTTGAATAATTTTGTGGGGCCCCCCCTAACTAAACCATTGTTGAACGCAATACTACTAGAAGAAAGTAAATTTAAACCAGTTGATATCGAAATAAAGAACAAAAAGGGCATTTCTTTTTTTTACGAGGTAAGCTCATATGATATTAAGTATGGAAATAAAGACGTCAGTCTAACTGTTATTAAAGATATTACTTTAAAAAAAGAAGAGACAAGGATTCTCTTACAAAGATCAGAAGCATTGGCTCTGTTGGGACAAATGGCTGCAGGTATTGCTCATGAAATACGCAATCCTCTAACTTCTATATCGGGATTCATTCAATTATTACAAGTAAACCAGCATGAGAACCAATATATAGCCATCGTCGAAAGTGAACTTGAACGAATAAATAATATAGTCGGTGATTTTTTAGATCTATCAAAACCAAAGGAAGTTGCCTTAAAAGAACAAAATATAGAACATGTATTGAAAGAAGTTATTGCATTATTGAATTTAAAGACGAAAAATCACAACATACAAATTACAGAACAGTATGAATCAAATTTGCCGGATTTTTATATTGATAAGAATCAAATGAAGCAAGTTTTTCTTAATCTTTTAAAGAATTCAATGGAAGCAATGCCTAATGGTGGTCAGATTAAAATTGTAGTTAATAAAGGGCATCATGAACAAGTTTTGATAACGATCAAAGATGAGGGAGTCGGTATTCCAAAGGAACAACTCTCTATTTTGGGACAACCGTTTATTACGACAAAAGAAAATGGTACCGGGTTAGGATTACTGATATGCTACAAAATCATTGAATCACATAAAGGAACTCTTAAAGTCGACAGTAAGGTCAATGAAGGAACCACAGTAAGTATTAGTATGCCAGTATCCATTATCAATGAAAGAAAACTAAATGTGTAATTAAATAAAATATTTCAAACACAATTTTACTTCCGTAAACGAAGCATAAATGAATATAAAAATGTTAATTCGAATTATGAAATTTAAGGTAAGAGCACATTTATTATGCTCTTACCTTTTTTATCGCGATCAAATGTCCTGTTGAATCAAAGCCGAATGAGGGAATTCAAGTATTTGTTTACCTATGGAGTAAACAGGAAGCAACAGAATCTAAATGTGAACAAGGGCAATTCCTGGACCTAGCTTGAACAATAAATAGAATAGCTTAAGAATAAGCCTATTACTCGAGGTTAGCATGCACCTTAAAATCGACCTTCAGATCGGGGTAATACTTATATCTCCAATCTTTTAGATCATGATATGAAATTACATGTTGAAATTGCTGCCCAAAACCAAAAATGTCACTTTGACTATGTTGTGTTTTCTTAAGTAGATTGTAAAAACGCCTTTCAGTAAGCCGTTCTATTTTTTCGTAAATTTTTTTGTTTGTGATGCCTTGTTTTCTTTCTAAAATATGTATTTTTAAACGTAAATCACTTGTAACATAGGGTTTATTATTATTCATTTTTATTTTGCTTTGAATGGAACTGTTAGTTACCATGATACTAGCAAAACCGAGGTTTTCCGTATAACCCTTTACATCCTTATTATTAAACACATTAATCATTTGGCTATCCTTTGGGCCGATTGTTTCAATGAATTGGCCCTGCCGTAAAATAGTTGAGCCCTCAAAAACTAATACTGTGTCTTTTCCTGCACGAACTGCCGGCACGGCAATATCTTTTGTGGATAAAAACTGGCTTCGGTACACCTCCCAGATCGGGGTACTAAAAAGTTCAGGCGCCCAGGCAGTCCCTTTATTAAAATAATCGTATATAGCAGATGCATTAACCCCTAATTTATTATTAATGTTTGATAATACATTTTCGACATTATCATCTGTAATGGCCACTAATGCTCTTGATGGAATATCTTCTGATCCCATTAAGAATTTTATAAGATCTCGAAATTCCTGTTGGTTTTTTGCCAAGTTTTTTTGGATGACAATTAATTGTACTTGGGAGTAGTCAATAGCGTTTTCAGAGTTTGTTTGAATATGGCCAAGTGCATTTGTGACGGTTTTTCCTTTCTCTGTTACTGTTCTGGAGATTTGGTTGTCGCTTTTCGGAATAGGAATCTGCAAGGTTAATTTATACTCTTGTCCATTTTCCTTTGAAATCCCGAGGACTAAAGGTAGGGAACGATTATTTATATCTTTAATATCCCAACAACCCGAAAGAAATAGGATTGACAGGAACACGATCGATAGTCGACTCACTTTACTTTTTATCATAACCTACCAAGCCTCCTTTGGATAAGGAACCATAGAGAAAAATGAAAGAGGGGATGATAATCATAAAATACGTTTGGGCCCCTGTGCTCCACAGAAAAAACTTTTCAACTAATGATTGATGTGGAACCACCAATGCAACAACAAATGCGATAACAGAGAGCAAGATGATCCAATAAGCAGCCTCCATTGTCTTCCATTTATAGGTTTTCTGCATAATATGCCCAGACATCCAAAGTAAAACTGCATTAGCCAAGATGACTAATCCAACCAATGAAATACCGAAAACCATGGTTTGTCGGTTGAAGATAAACCAACTAATGTCTACTGAATTTATTGCTTCTAAGAAAGGATAGGCCAGCGTAGTGACGGTTTCTTGTCCAAATATAAAAAGTGGTATATACACTGCTGATAAAGAAAATAAGACCACACTAACGAAAACGGCAAAAATTTGGCAGAAATTCGAATTTGCTCCTGAAGAAATAAACCCTAAAATTAAAAATGATGAAAATCCCATCAGATAAAAATACTTTATATTAAACAAGAATTTGAGAGGAGAATCCCAAACCGGGGAAACGCTGTGTAGATCGAAATTTGTAAAAGAGGAAAAGATGTTAAAAAATATTAATGGAATAACAATAAAGAAAATAATAACCGAGGAACGTAAGATGGTATCCAATCCTTTAATGGCTGTATATACCGAGATGAAAAATAACAAGATGAGTATCGACCAGTAAGGGGTTCGGGGTAAAAATACATCATTAATCACTTCAGCATGAAGACGCAAATTGAACCCCACAATAGCAATAAGATTGATTACATATGGGGTAAGAAAAATGATTGCAGCCCATTTTCCTATTTTTAAATATATTTCAATAACATTTTTATCGGGAAAATAATTTAAACCTTTGTAGTAAATCCAAAGTAAAATCAGTTGCATCAATCCCTGACACAAGATCACTTCCCAATGCGAGGTTTTAGTTAACCGGTAAATGAGGTCTGGATAGATCAAGTAGCTAAAACTTAAATGCATAATAATGAAAAGCATTCCAACTTGTATTCGATGTGTCACTTTGTGTCTCCTTTGTGTTCAAAACGTAACGTTAAATAAGGAATATCGTCTGATGTTAAACTTGCTAAATAGATGATTGTGAAAATGAAACCGATAAATACCCCTAAAATACCAAATAGAGAGGCTAAAACTAATATAGGATACTTTAGCAGACGTATATACAATGAGTTCTGCATTCCAATAACTGCAGAACTTGCAATGACTACAGCAGTGATCACAATGACTAACAAATTGCTTACTAAATTGGCTTCTACTACTGCTTGTCCCAAAATTATTCCTCCTACCATTGTAATTGCAGGCCCAACACTTTTAGGCAACCTTACAATCGCCTCGAGTATCAAATCAACTAAAACAACCATTGCAATGGTTTCTAAAAAGGCAGATAAAGGAATACCTTCCCTGCTTTTTGCGACAAACAAAGCAAGATCAGTTCTGAATATTCCGGGGTTAACCGACACTAATGCAACATATAAGGCAGGAAAAATCACTGTTGCTACAGCTCCTATGACTCTAAAAAAACGAAGCATAAATGTAAGGATAAAAGGGAAATTGCGGTCATTTTCCGTACTAAACATGTCCAAAATTAAATTTGGAAAAACAAGGGCAAAGGGGTAATTATCCATAAAAAGAACAATTCTGTTCTTTTTTAAGGAATGTATGGCTTGAATTGGTAGCTCGGTGGCAGAAAAATGACTGACAGGGCTCAGTCTACGCTTTTCAAACCTTTTATTCAGATCATCAATGGTTTCAATATCCGAATCAATTTGGTTTAACTGATGATGAATCTTATTAACAAGGTCATTTGGAGCTTTCCCATTTATGTAAAGCATGGATAATCTTCGCTTGTCTAACTCTCCAACCTGATAGGTACAATGACATAAACGGTCAGTGTTTAATCTCTTTCGCAACATCCCAACATTAGTATTAATATCCTCTACAAAGGCATCCGTAGAGGAATGAACCGGACTTTCATTTTTGGGTTCTCCAATGCTGCTATTAAGGTTTTGAACAATTGGATCTACAATTGCATTTTCCTTTCCATCTTTTGTAACGATTACTAATTTGCCTTCTAAAATTCCTTTAATTAATTGCTCTGTATTAACGTTGGTTTCTTCACTGAGCTTTCCCAAAAGGGCGCTTTTTGAAGTACAAGATTCACCCATCTGTTGTATGTATAATTTTGTCTTAGGTAGATCAATAAGTGTTTTAAATCCAATAAGATAGCAGGACATTTTGTCATATGACTCTTCCTCAATGAAAAAATCTCCTTGAGTGGAAAACTTGGTTTTAATTTCCTTTACACTATTCCTCATTAATCATTAAGCCCCTTAACAACCAGAGATCTAAAGAAATTATTTACATTGTAATAGATTTTTATACAAACGCTATATAACTTGAAGAGCACAAAATGTTTTCAAGAGATTATTCCAGTTGGAAGGCAAGTTATTAAATCCATCTTTCCAGTAGATATAGCTTTCATCCTTATTTTTATAATCATAATGATCGGAGCAGCACGGGCCGGTGCCCATGATCTTAAACTGGCTTTGAAGTCTCTTCTTATCTTTTTCAATAAAAAATTCCATTGTTTTTCGGCTTGTAAAATCAGCCTTTTGACATGTTCCTTATTGGTTCTTCACAAGATCTTCATAACTGCTTTCTATTATGAAAGCAGCAGGAAACATAAGGAGGAAGCAGCATGAAAAGTAAAAATATTTGGCTTGTATCATTGCTTGCCATGTCATTGACTCTTGGAGCATGTTCAAATGACACTGGCGATAATAATTCGGGAAGGCATGAATCAAAAGATGAAGGTATGCGACATGAGGGAATGAATCATTCGGGTTCCGGAAAGGTGCCAAAGGACCTGAAGAAAGCTACGGACCCAAAGTATGAAGTGGGCAGCCAGGCGGTTATTAAGGCGGATCATATGGAAGGGATGAAGGGGGCAAAAGCAAAAATAGCCGGAGCTTATGATACAACAGCTTATGTGGTAACCTATACCCCAAAAACAGGGGGAAACCCCGTTAAACATCACAAATGGATTATCCAAGAGGAAATCCAGGATGCAGGAAATAAAACGCTGAAAACGGGACAAAAGGTAAAGCTGAACGCGGATCATATGAAAGGCATGAAAGATGCTTCTGCCATAATCGAATCCTTTGAAAAAACAACCGTTTATATGGTGGATTACACACCTGCTACAGGTGGAAAAAGGGTTGAAAATCATAAATGGGTAACAGAAAACGAGCTGCAGGCTAAATAAGGACAGCAGAGAGAATCCATGTGTTTTCAAAAGGGTTCTCTTTTTGTCTATAATTGAGGAAGAAGAAAGGGAGAGAAAATAGATGAAGACGGTCCTGATTGTAGATGATGAAGAGAAAATACTTGAAGTGGTCTCCTCGTATTTAAGAAACGAGGGTTATCGAACGATTGAAACGTCCACTGGACAAGAAGCCCTGCAGTATATAAGAAAACGCCACATTGATTTTGTCATTTTGGATTTAATGCTTCCGGATTACAGCGGCGAGGATATTTGCCAGAGCATTCGGCAAGAAACTTCACTCCCGATCCTTATGCTAACGGCAAAAGCAAAGGAAACTGAACGGATAAAAGGTCTGTCGCTTGGAGCTGATGATTACATGGTTAAACCATTCAGTCCGAGGGAACTTGTAATGCGGGTGAAAACGATTTTGAGACGTTCCAATGATAACGATCTGCTGGCGGAGCAGATTTCTTATAATCAAGGTGAGCTAATAGTAAATGCAAAGTCAAAAGAAGTATTTTCAAAGGGCAATTCTATCAGTCTTACCCCAATTGAATACAAAGCGTTGCTCTTTTTTGCACGGCATCCTAAACGCACATTTACTAGAGACGAGCTTGTGGAAAAAGTGCTCGGTTATGATTATGAAGGGGAAACCCGCACTATTGACCAACATATCAAAAACCTTCGCCAAAAAATAGAGAACAATCCTAAAGAGCCCCGGTACATACAGACCGTTTTTGGAATGGGGTATAAGTTTGAAGGAAACCGCAATGAAAATTAAAGGATTGCATGCCAGGCTGACCCTTATCTTTATACTGGCAGCGACTGTCATTTTGATGGTAGCAAGCCTGGTCATTTTGTTGGAAATTCATTATCACTTTACAATGTTTAAATTGGATGCTCCTGAATTTCGGGTGATTAAGCCACTGGCCATTCATTTTGAGAGAGCGGTCATCGGTTCGATACTTTGGACGTTGCTTGGGGTATTCATTCTGGTTTGTGTGATTAGCTATTTCGTAGCCAGAAAACTATCTAAACCCCTTGTGCAAATGAAATGGGCCGCAGAGAAAATGACTAAGGGTGACCTCGATGTTAGAGTGAAGGTGCAGGGAAATGATGAACTGCAGGAGTTAGGGCAATCATTAAACCAATTAGCAGCACAGCTGCAAAAACAGGAGATTGCAAGAGAAAATATGACCAGTGATATCGCTCATGAATTACGTACGCCTCTTGCCACGCTGAAGAGTCATATGGAAGCCATTGAAGATGGAATCTTTGAGGCTTCTCCTGAGCGGCTGCATTCATTCAGGGAAGAAATCGACCGGCTGATTCTGCTGGTGCATGATCTCGAACAATTAACGACATTTGAAGCGCCTAACTTTGTACTTGAAAAGCGAAGAGATAATTTGGGGGAAGTTCTTCAACAAAGTATGACTACACTACGAGAGTCTTATCTGCAAAAAGGGGTAGCCTTGTCCTTTCATGAAAAAATGCAGATACAATTGCTTATTGATAAAAAAAGAATCATGCAAGTCATGATTAACCTGTTAACAAATGCCTTAAAATTCACCCCTACTGGAGGGAGAGTCGACATTACAATAGAGATTAAAGAGCAGGACGCCGTTATCACCATAAAAGACACCGGGATTGGAATACCCAAAGAAGACATTTCTAAGGTATTTGAACGATTCTACCGGACAGAAAAATCCAGAAACCGCCGATTTGGAGGGAGTGGCATAGGGCTAACCATTGCCAAACAATTGGTTGAGGCTCATGGGGGAAGTATATGGATGGAAAGTGATCCCAATGATGGGACTGCAGTAATGGTTATTTTACCCATACAGTAGAAAAAGCAGCCCAAGTTGGCTGCTTTTTCTTATCCTCCCAAACTTCACCCATTAAATCATCAATTTCTTTTCTCGGTTTTTTTTCGTTCTTTATCAACAAGGACTTCATCATCTTGAAAAGAAACGACAACAATGGCTCAAATGAGGGTTTGGTTAGGATTAAACATCGATAAATTTAAAGTAGATGGCAATTTGTATCAGGCCTTTCTGGTGGTACCAAAGTAACACAGCTGGAGAGCATAAGCTTGCCGGCTGTTAATTCAACATATATACACATCCTAAACGTGCTATATCAACTGGGGATATTTGCTCAATGTAGGCTGGTGAAACTGCAAAGTAAGAAAGCGTATCCATCATTTGACGTATTACTCATGGATAATGTTTCAAAGATAGCAGATAAACAGTATGAGCAACGTGATGTGATCAATGCTATAAATAAGTACATTTCATGGGTAAAGGGGTAATATATTTATGAATATTTTTTTCATGCAGCGATCGTTTACTGGACTCCAATAAGAATGTTATAGTTTCTAATGAAAATAATCCTTTTTTAAAGAATCCTTGTTTTGTATAATGAAAGAAGTAAAAAAATAAAAAGTAATCTAGGTGCCCTTGTTTTTTTATAAGGGGTAACAGGGAATCGGGTGAAAATCCCGAGCGGTCCCGCCACTGTAATTGAGGAGTTCTCTATCATTATGTCACTCAAATTTGGGGAAGACGATGGAGCACGATGACTCAAAAGCCAGGAGACCTACCTAGTTTACACACCCAAAAACCTTCGAGGAAAGGAGTGGTGTATGGAGCCGGCCTATTTTCTTTTTGATGTAATTGGCCGCCTAGTGTACATACTTGTAAGCCTCACCCTTTTTAGGTTGAGGCTTTTTATTTTTTAATCAAAAAGGAGGCTTCATAAGTGGAGGAAATTTCGTTATTCTTGCTCGTTTTTGTATTAGGTTTACGTCACGGCCTTGATGCCGATCATCTGGCGTTTATAGACGGCCAGACCCGTTACCATTGGAGGTTAGGGACTCCTTATGCCCGTTGGGTTGGTACACTGTTTTCTTTCGGACATGGAGGAATCGTCGCTTTTACAGCGGGTATGCTAGGCATAGTAATGGAGAACTTTTCTTTTCCCGCCTATTTTGATAACTTTGCCGCTTGGGTTTCCATTATCTCACTTTTTCTAATTGGCACTTTGAATACGTACAATCTGATTCGAACAAGACGGAAACATGAAGAATTCCAGGTAAGCGGCTTAAAAGGGAAGTTTCTTCCCAAAATGATAAGAAGAACATCAAATCCGTTTCTTATCATTTTGATTGGTGCCTTATTTGCTTTAGCCGCTGAAACCGTTAGCCAAACGGCGGTCTGGTCTATGGCAGCAAGCAATTCGGGTAAATATACTCCGTTAATTTTAGGTTTGGTTTTTATGGCCGGAATGATGATTACGGATACCATCGATTCACTTATTGTTTATAAAATGGTTAATGAGTCGAGTAAGTTTGGACAATCTGCTTCAAGAATAATGGGATGGGTGATTGTAGTTCTTGCTTATGGTGTTTCTTTTTATCTAGCATTCACGTTCTTTAACCCTTGGGCAGAACTGGATTTTGAAATTGTAGGGGTGATTTTATTTGTATTCCTGCTGGCGACTTTTGCCTTTATTAGTCTTCGCTCTAAAAAACAAAGCATTGAATTGAATTCTGCAAAGTAACTTGAGCATATAAAGAAATGAAAGCATAGGAAGTCTTTATGCTTATTCTGTAATCACGTTTCTTCTCTTCCTTGTTCATTAAGGTTGCTTTAACCAAACAAATCCTACATCTGTAACGATATATGGTACATTTTTATATGTATCTGAAATGGCTGTTTGGAGGAAATCACGATGGATGAACGGGATTGGCTTATATTGAAGGCCCTATACGAAAAGAAGAATATAACGAAGGCAGCATACCAATTGTACATTTCCCAGCCTTCTCTCACGAAAAGGATCCAGCATATTGAGAAAGAATTCAATACGGTGATCATTGAACGAGGAAAACGGGGAGTGCAATTTACGCCACAGGGGGAGTACCTCGCCAAATGTGCGGATGAGATGCTCCTCAATCTTCAAACGATCAGAGAAACGGTCTTGAACATGAGTGAAGAAGTAACGGGTACTCTGAGATTGGCTGTTTCGAATTATTTTACCTTGCACAAGCTTCCAAAATTGCTGAAGCTTTTTCGAAAGAAATTTCCTCTCGTGGATTTTAAGGTAAGGACCGGCTGGAGTCGGGATGTATTTAATCTTGTTTATAATCACGAAGTCCATATTGGTATTGTACGGGGGGATTATCAATGGTCTGATGCAAAGTGTCTGCTCTTTGAAGAAAATCTTTGCATAACCTCCAGGGACGAAATCAAGCTTGTTGATTTGCCTGCATCTCCAAGAATCGATTATGGAACAGATCCAGCGTTGAAGGCAATCATTGACAATTGGTGGAGCAGGAATTTTTCTGGCCCCGGAACCATCGGTATGGAAGTGGACAAGGGGGAGACATGCAAGGAGATGGTCATCAACGGATTAGGTTATGGTATTCTTCCAAGTGTCCTTGTAGATCAACACCAAGAGCTTCATAAGATCAAGCTCCTGGATGAAGACAATCAACCAATTGTTCGGAAAACATGGATGTTATATCATGAAAAATCGATGGAGATGAATCTGATTTCAGAATTTGTCCGTTTCGTTCAAACCCTTGATTTCTTGCAAGATCTTTAAAAACCACAGGTACAGAACCTGTGGTTTTTTTTATGGCTATCATTCCTTTTTTGTATGGTTCTCGATACGATATTCATATTTTAATAAACATCCCCGCCATTCTATGATGAAAAGAGAGAAGGGAGCCAGGGATATGGAGAAAAAATTGAAGCAGCTTGTTTTGCTCTTAAAGAAACATGAAGGAAAAAATTTTGATGTGAACCTGCAGTATGAACGAGAGAGCAACACCGGCTTTGGCTTCATGCATACGGTAAAGAAGGGGATTGTTCAGGTTGTGAATTCAAATATCGTCATGGTCAGCGAGCCGCAAACCGCGAATTACTTTATCCTGCCTGTTGTGGGGATTAAAAGTGTCCTTGATGAAAGTCAAGGGAAGTATGACATCGCCATCACTGTAAAATACCTCAACTCCTATCGATTGTTTATCCAAATCCTTGAACCCTATTAATTTTTTGGAATGCAAAAAGAGAGGAACAGCATATGGAAATATTTTTCATGATTGTCGTTAATGTGATTACTCCGGTTTTTATCTTAATTGGGGTGGGGGTGCTGCTTCACCGCAAGTTTCATTTCGACTTGAACACCTTATCAAAGATCAATAATTATCTGCTTATGCCCGCTGTGAGTTTTGCGAATATTTATCAAAGCGAAGTCAAGGGGAAGGCGTTGCTGATCATCATCGGTTTTCTGCTGCTGCAAAATGGGTGCCTTATCTTAGTAAGCTCCGTCATGGCAAAAGTGGCCCGCTTTGACAAAAGTCTTGCTGCCACTTTTAAGAACAGTGTAGTGCTCAGCAATTCAGGCAATTTCGGACTCCCAGTGAGCCAGCTTGTGTTTCAGCACAATCCGTTTGGCGCCTCTATTCAGGTCATTGTAACGATTTTTCAAAACTTTCTCACCTATACATATGGTTTAATGAATTCGGCATCAGTTAAAACAAAACGTTCCACGGCCATAAAATTATTCCTCAAGAACCCTATTTTCTTCGCGGTGTTGCTTGGTCTTGCTTGTCAAATTACTTCCTTTAAAATCCCTTTGTTTCTTTGGAATCCCATCGATAACCTTTCTGGTGCATTTATTGCGGTAGCATTGATTACATTGGGTGCTCAGAGTGCCAATTTAAAAATCCACCAATTATCAATGCCGCTCGTTCTGAGCTTAACAGGAAGACTACTATTGGCACCATTGATTGCCTTGGGCATTATTTATTCATTGGACCTAGAAGGTACAACAGCGCAGGCCTTATTCATTGCAAGCTCCTTTCCAACATCAAGGAACAGTGCCCTTTTTGCTTTGGAGCATGGCAACCATCCGGACTATGCAGCACAGACTGTTTTGTTATCTACATTATTCAGTAGTCTTACGGTTACTGCTGTGGTGTATTTCTCAAATGTTTTGTTCTAGTTAATTATGTGACCGTTTTTCTTTTTCAAAGGTTGACGACTGAATGAATAAAAGAAGATCCCATTGACACAGGCTTAAATATTTCATATAGTGGCATTAGTTGAATACCTCTTCTGTTAGGTGAGGCTCCTGTATAGAGATACGCTGCTGCCCAAAAATGTCGAGAGACGCCAATGGGTCAACAGGGAAAATCGGATTAAGGTTTTTCTTAATGTAGCTGGTATGACCTATGCTGTACAGTGCTAAAACTCAACACGGGAAGAATAATGGCTCTATTAAATGTGGCTTTATGGCTCTTTCCTGTGGTGAAAGAGCTTTTTTATTTTCTCAGGAGGTGAGGAATTATGGGTACAGATGACCCCCATTCGAAAATCATCAGGATAAACAACACAACGAAAGAGGCAACAAAGTGCTCATGTTCCTCTTGTCCGATAAGATAAGATTTGTTCGCAGCCTTTACTGCCTCTTAAAAGAAGAGGTGAACTTTTATGATAAAAACCTATTTGTATCAACAAGAGAACCAAGAAATGAAAGTGAATATTCCGTTAAAGGATGTCCAGCAGCATCTAAAGAATCCAGAGAACTTGTTATGGATTGATATTTATGACTTACATAACCGTGAACTGTATGAAATCGCAAAACTATTTGATTTCCACCCCTTAGCGGTTGAAGACTGTTTACATGACAGTCCCCGGGCAAAAATGGATGACTATGAAGACTATAAGTTCTTTGTCTTTCATGCCCTGCGTTACAACGAAGAAAGCGATAATGAAATTACCACACTTGAGCTGAATGTGTTCGTCGGCCCCAATTATGTCGTCACCATCCATAAGCATAAATTGAAGTGGCTCGGTCAAATGGATGCCATCTGTTCTAGACATACTAAATACATGAAAAATGGTGCAGACCTTCTTCTCTATGCATTAATTGATGGAATTACTGATGAATACTTTCCTATTCTGGACCGTATAGGGATTCGTATCGATGAACTTGAAGATGAGATTTATGACGAGGGTGTAAGAGGTGTGACGGAAGAGTTTTTAGCATTAAAACGAACGATCATCCTTATTCGCCGCGTCATCCTTCCGCAACGCAGGATTTTCCTAACGGTAGACGGGAATTGGAAGTTTGATATTCGAGAAGATAATCGGCCGTTTTACACAGACCTCATTGACCACTTGGAACGGATCGTAGATTCAACAGAAACCTTTAGAGATCTAGTAAATAGTGCATTGGATACGTACTATTCAATCATTAACGCAAAATCCTCAGAAAAATTAAACGTTCTGACGCTCATCTCCACGATCATGCTTCCGTTAACATTTGTCACCGGTTTTTTTGGAATGAACGTTCCGTTGCCATATCAGCATTCTCCGTTAGCAACAGTCATTATTTTCTTATTGTTAATCATCCTAACCTGGGGAATGTGGAAGTACTTTAAAAAGAACCAACTTCTTTAAATTGTTGTTAGGATTATAAGGGGTTTTACCAAAAGGAAGGCTGTTACAGCCTTCCTTTTTTTACAATATTTTTGTCAAAGTTGACTGCTGAAGTGATCCATCGCTATGTTTTTCTTTCATTGTATAAAACTGCCGGTGAAGTTCCCGGACCTCATCGGCCAGTTCTGCAACTGGTCCGTCAACCACTGGATCGCGGATAACATCCTGGATGGGCAGATTACGCACAAGTGGTCTGGCTATATCCACTTTGCTCAGCCATTGAGTCAATTGCGCTGAGGAACTTGCAAAGACAATTCGACCAAGGCCGACCCATCCGTGCGCTGCAGCGCACATTAGGCAATGCAGAAGTGTATTCTCTGCAGCCCGGCGTGCCAGAGCGAAATCGGGATGCCGAGCATGATCACCGGTGGCGACATGGTTGTGTTCCTCCTCAAGAATGACTCCTCTGGAGGAAACAAGTACCGAACCAAATGGTTTATCGCCTGACTTCAGGGCAGCTTTTGCAAGAGGTCGGATAGAGAAAAAGGCTAGCAAATACGCTAGCCTCTTCCATTCTTTTCTTGGTGTCCAGAATATAGTGAAAACGTGATTCTGCCGTTTTAACTCACCATTTTACGGCAAACTTCAGCGCAACGCAGGCATGCCTCTGCACATTGCTGACAATGATCATGATTATGCTTTTTACATTCATTGGCGCATGCTTCACATATTTCTGCGCATAGCCGGCAAATTTGAGCGGTGAATGGACTGTTTCGGGACATCGCATCGGCAGCATATGCACAAATATCAGCACATTCACGGTCTAAACGGATGCATTCCGCCATCATTTTCACATCATCTTCTTGTAAGCAGGCATTAAAGCAGTGATTACACACCTGGATACAGGATAGGCATTCCTCAATACATTCTTTAAATTGTTCACGAGACATAATCAATTCCTCCTTGTTTTAGTTAAGTTCAGTCCTTGTTTTTCCTCTATAACGCAGCAATAAACACATTTTAAATAAATGCTGAAACTTCATAACTTCTACATAACGATCCTTTATTATGAAATAATCTGTACTTTTTGGAAGAAGTCTCGGAACAGCATCAGAAAGCAGTGTAGAAGGAAATTACTATATTTACAATACAGTTTTCAAGTCCTTTCGCAAAAAAAATGCAGATTTTTTATTATCCAAATTGGGTTTATCTGTCTGATTCACAGCAATTACTAGGCAGATAGGTTAACAAGAATGCTTTTTATCTTTGTCATAATGAGACCGTGTAATTATGCGGTTTAATCCTTTTTCAGTTAATAGCATGAAGTAATTAAGTAGTAGTCCCCCTAAACAAACCGTTAGTAATGTTCCGACGCCAATCGGCCCATGAAAAAGCACAGCCATTAGCAAAAAAACAAGGTAAATGAATGTTCTTGAAGTAAATATGGTGGTTTCAGTCATTTCTTTTATGATTATTGTTAATCGGTCTATTGGGATGGGTGCAAAATTTGTGTGTAAATAGGTTGCGGTTCCCAGTCCTGTAATAATTAAGCCAATAACAAAACAGATTAATTTGTTGTACCATAGTTCGGGTGTTATCAATGGCTGTATTAAAAAAAGCCACAGATCAATACCAGCACCTGTGATAACCGCAGTGACCAACCCCAAAACTTCGGGTCTTTGTCTTTTTAAATATGAATTACAACTTATCAATACTAAAGCTATTAGTACTTCCCAACTGCCCACGGTTAATCCTACATTTGTGGAAAGTCCCACCAAAAGTGCATCAAAAGGTGATGTTCCGAGATCGGATTGTATAGTGAAAGAAATACCAAGGGTTAATATAAGGATGCCTGCAACATAAATAAGAAACTTCAGTTGAGTCACCTCTTTTTATGGTTTTTGTTGCATATACAACAAAAATTAGTTACATTTAATATAAGTTAATTTTATTGCATTTACAACAAAAAAGTATCAAGGGGGGAATTATGAAGGAAATTCTTCGTGAAATAGGAATGATTGCGAGGGCTTTAGATTCAATCAGTAATATAGAATTTAAAGAATATGATCTTACAAAAGGACAGTATCTGTATCTTGTGCGAATTTGTGAAAACCCTGGAATGATTCAGGAAAAATTAGCTGAGATGATTAAAGTAGATCGAACAACAGCAGCACGTGCTATAAAAAAACTTGAATTGAATGGCTTTGTTGAAAAAAAAGACGATCCACAGAACAAAAAAATTAAAAAACTGTATCCAACAGAAAAGGGGAAAAGTGTTTTTCCTTTTATTAAAAGAGAAAATGAGTATTCCAATAACGTTGCATTAGAAGGATTAACCGAAGAGGAAACAGAAACCATTTTCAATCTTCTTCAAAGAGTGAGAAAAAATGTAGAAAGAGACTGGGAATTCGTAAAAAAAGGCAATAAGAGAAATTATTGATGAAGGAGTAATATAAATGTTGATCAAGATAAAAAAATGCGTGCTTGAAGATGCACGGGAACTTCAAGAACTTAGCTATGAAACATTTAATGAGACATTTAAGGATGTAAATACACCGGAAAATATGATTGGCTATTTGGAAAAAGCCTTTAACATAAGACAATTAGAAAAAGAATTATCCAATCGTTTTTCGCAGTTCTTTTTTGTTTTTTTTAATAATGAAGTAGCAGGCTATTTAAAAGTCAATACCAACGATGCTCAGTCTGAAAAAATGGGTGACGATTTCTTTGAAATTGAAAGGATCTATGTAAAAAGCAAATTTCAAAAACTAGGAATTGGTAAATATCTCGTGAACAAAGCTTTTAAAATTGCTATGGAATGTGGAAAAAGGAAAATCTGGCTAGGTGTTTGGGAAAAGAATGAAAATGCCATTTCTTTTTATAATAAATTAGGCTTTGTCCAAACGGGAGCCCACTCCTTTTATATGGGGGAAGATGAGCAAACAGATCTTATCATGACGAAAACACTCAACTAACTGTTTTATGAAAGGAGTATGATATGTATATCCCTAAGCCTTTTAAAATGGAGGATGAAAAAGTCATTTATAATTTTATCGAAAACCATGGCTTTGCAACGTTGTTTTCTCAGCATAATGGAGAACCGTACGCTACCCATCTTCCGCTATTGTTGGATAAATCTGAACATGTTTTATATGGCCATTTTGCACGTCCGAACGACCAATGGAAGGATATTGAAGGGCAACAAGTTCTTACGGTTTTTCAAGGTCCTCACTGTTATATTTCACCTTCCTGGTATGAAACAAAAAAAGCAGTGCCAACTTGGAATTATGTTTCTGTCCATGTTTATGGAAAGATGGAGATTGTTGAAGACAGAAACGTAATATTGACTTCGTTAAATGATCTGGTAAATAAATATGAAAGTCCAGAAAGTTCCTACCATTTAAATGATGTGGAATCGGATTTTATTGAAGGTATGACTAATGGGATTGTAGCGTTTGGAATAAAAATCAAAAAACTTGAAGCTAAAGCAAAATTAAGTCAGAACCATCCTGTAGAGCGCCAGGAATTAATTATTAAACAGCTGGAAAACACTTCACTAGAAGATAATACCGAAATAGCAGCTCTAATGAAGAAAAATCTAAAATACATGACATAAGTGTCATTCTTTCCCGGAGAGTTTTTTCCTTTATCCTTCTTTAATGTGAACTTTATTTAATAATAAGCCATTTATGATAGCTGGGATGAACTAAAGGACCGAATAATCGGTCCTTTTTTTTTCAAATCTTGAAATGAAATCTCTTGACTTCGATCGGGAGCTAAAGCGACAAAGGTTTATTAAAACCATCTTAATTTAGGTGGTTTTATGTGTTTTTTAGCATGGATATCCTACCTATGGAATTATTTCAAAAATGGTACCCAGGTTAAAATCGGTTACTTTCATTGAACCATACGCTCCTAAATATAGTCTGGTTTGGTCCAGGTTCGTTCCTAAGCTCATGTAAAGAGAGGATTGAGGCCCAAAATTATAATCGGTCTCAATAATCCCAAAATCGTTTAGCTTACCATCTGTTCTTGCTCTGGTATATGCTAAAACACCTCTAACCGGTTGGGATTCTTGTCGGGCAGCATCGGTAAATACAACGCTTCCCGATAAATCAGGAATGTCATTCCCTAGATATGGCTGAACACCTGTAAGAGCAGTGCCGCCGAACTTATCAGGGCGGATATCTTTGTGATAATAACTCGTTATAGGTTCGAGTCGTTTTACTGACGTTTCTATGGCCTCACTGTAGTAAGCAGTTATCTTCTCATCTGTAGCAGGGTTTGCAGAGCAGCCCCTTTTAATCATAGTAGGAAAAGCACCTTCCCAGCCACGCCAGCCAAAGTTAATAAATCCCTCCTCGTCTGAGAAAGAATCCATAAAAGAAGCGTGCTGAACAAGCTGAGTAACCGGTATGGGTTTATAATGAACGAACGAAAAAATGGATTCTGCCAAGTCCTGTCCGACATTACCCGTATATTTAATGTACTGATTATAAATTCTTTGAAATGAAATACCTGGGATATTACGAACTCCTTTGGCCATTACAGTAAGTGTTTCCTGAATAGGAAGAGGTAGCTCATTAAAACGTGTGACTACTGGCGGGTTATTAATAAAGGTATTTTTAACGACATCAATCTCAATTATTTTACCGGCGATTTCCATATCATTCTGACTTAAATTAAATGGATCAAAACCTGCACCGCCATCACCGGTCGTTAAAACAAGTTTGCCGGTTTCAGGTGAAAAGTTTAAACTGTTGACACCATTATGATTGAAAAAAGGTCTTCTTAGGTTAAGTAATGTCCGCCGTTTTTGAGGTTGACCATTTGATTGGAATATCCATTCTTCAACTGTATCGATATGATCATAATTAGTTTCTCTATTGACCCATTTCAGGTTTAACGTTTTAGGATCGCACGGGTCAGGTTTAAAATGTTTAGAAAGAGCACCTGGACCTTGTGTTCCTGCCATTGAATAATGTAGGTAAAAAAGCCCGTTATAATAAAAGTTTGGATGAAACGCCAGCCCCAGTAATCCCCGTTCATCATACCCACCTCGAGAAACACCGGGTTCAGAAGTACCCAGTTTTATGATTCGTGGGCGAATATCTAAAAAAGTCTTGATAACTCCATTTCCTATGTAAAAGATTTCTCCCACTTGGGTTGCAATAAATAATCTTTCAATGGAGTCACCCGGAAGTATAGTTGATTTTAAAACAGTTGGTAAATTAATGTTACTTACAATGGGCAGTAACCGAACCTTCACTGATCTCAACTAACTCTACACTCCTTCTAATGCTTTTTGTAAAACATATGACTAGAACCGTTCTATTAGTATCAATTTAGATCAGAAAAAGTGGCTAATATACTAGTACGGTTATTAGATTTTTAAGGATGGCTATTAAAATGGTACGGAATACACATTAAAGTTTATGAAAGATGACCATACTACAAGACACCAAAAGCGATTTTAACTTAGAGGAGTTGGGTAACTCAGAAGGAGGTGGAGAAGATGAGTACTTCATACAAAACAAAGTTATTTATGGATTCTGGAAAAGAGTACATCCTTAATAAGCATCCGGAAGATCTGGTAGAACAGTTTAAAAACCAGGATGGTGACCTGATCAATAGCTTTATTCAGTTTGAGGGGTTGATCATTAACCCATCACATGTCTCATCACTTGAATATATTGAAGAAGTTAAAGATGTAAGATATGACGGATAAAGATATTTCGGGAATCCGGATCCTATAATAAAAAAAAGAAAACCAGCCTGTTAAGTTGGTTTTCTTTGGGTTTAATTTACACAGGTGCGCCGTTTTGTTTTTTCCTCAACAGGGCTAGTATCGTAAGAACAACCAATATTAAGATACAAACAGTGGAGCCAATCCAATTATTTTTATTAAAGATGAAAAAGATAAAAATAACGGATAAGGCCATTACTCCCATTATGGTTGTGTATGGAAACCCTCTTACCTGAAAGAAGGGCTTGCTCGTATATTGACGGCGAAGTTTTAATTGGGAAAGGCAGATGACTATCCAAATTAAAAGAATCGTAAATCCTGGTATGGTCATCATATAGCCGATAATCTGTTCAGGCGTTAAATAAGCTAAAAATACCCCTATAAAAATAAAAATCGATGTAATGATGATCCCAATGATGGGTATCCCGGTTTTTGTTACTTTTAATAACTTTTTCGGTGCTTCACCATTTTGAGCCATGGAATAGAGTGTTCTCGATGTGGCATAAATGCCAGAGTTAGCTGCAGATAATACAGCTGTTAAAAGAACAAAATTCATAATGTGTCCAGCTCCTGGCAATCCGGTTATACTGAAAACCTGTACGAAAGGACTTTCTGCACCCGTTACTTTATTCCAAGGCATTAAGCCGCATATAATGAGAATAGGGAGAATGTAGAAAAGGATTACCCTTCCCACGGTACCTTTAATAACTACTGGCAAAACCTTCTGAGCATCTTTTGTTTCTGTAACCGCCACGCCAATCAGCTCTGCGCCTCCATAAGAGAACATGACGATTAAGAATGCGCTCAGCATACCTCCAATCCCATTTGGAAAGAAACCACCATGAGCTGTGTAATTAACCCAAGGATTGTCAATGGGGCTTGGAATGAAGCGAAACAAAATACAACTCCCCAAAATAATAAAAGCGGTTAAAGCGACGATTTTTATTCCCGCAAACCAAAATTCGATCTCTCCGTAGTACTTTACTTGAAATAAGTTGATTCCAATAATAAAAATGGCACAAATTAAACTTAACAGCCATAGCGGTACAGAGGAGAACCAAAATTGAAGAAAGCTTCCTGCGGCTAAAATCTCCACAATCGTGACGATCGCCCAGTTGATCCAATAAAGGTATCCTACAATAAACGATACTCGATGCCCGAAGGCTTTATGGACCAAATTCTGAACATTTAAGTTTGGAAAAGCAATAGCCATTTCAGCGAGTGCAGTCATGACAATAAATAATAACAACCCGCCTAACAAATAAGCTAAAGCAACGCTTGGTCCAGCCAGACTTAATGTATCTGAACTCCCTTTAAATATCCCGGTTCCTATCATGCCAGCCAAGGCAATAAATTGAACATGGCGGGGTAATAAACCCTTCTTTAATTCTTGGTGACTTTTTCCCATGCTGTCCCTGCCTCTCTTCCGATGTTATACATAAACGCTTTAAACACATAAAGCAATTATACATTCTTATAAGAGATTAGCCAATTGTAGATTTATCCATGTACAGTGAAGTTTTGCCTGGGAAATCTTATTTTCTTAAAGAAGTATATGAATTTAAGGTTTAGTGAGTAGACCTTGATAAAGATAAAAAGCCCCTCACTTAATTGGGGGACTTTTTAAAGGTTGGATGATTTGCAATGAGTGATTGCAATCCTTATGATTTATTGTATTTACGTATGTTCAAAGTGAATGATATAAATAAGCACAAACCAATTCGGGTACAGTTAGACAATTATTAAACAAAGCCGTTAAAGTAAAGCAAAAGGCTGTTTCTTATCCCCCAGGTGTAAAAGTGCTTCTTTTACCGTAGCCATTGTTTGGATATTATTTAAATTTGTTCCTGATTGCACAGCATATATTGCTGATTTTGGTCTTAATCCAGTTATGATTGTTCGTACACCAAGCAACGACAAAACATTTGTAATTTTAAATACATTTTCTGTTACTACATTATCTAATTTATAAATACCAGAAAAGTCAATTATCAAGGATTCAACATTTTGTTCTTGTACACGATTAGGTAAATTCTCTAAAATTTGAAACGCTCTTTCTTCATCAATAGATCCCAACAAAGGAAGTACAGCAATACCATTCAACAGAGGTACAAGTGTTGTTGATAATTCATTTATTTGTTTTCTCATTTCTAACTGCCTATTATCGGATTCTCTTCTTTTAGATATGTCCCTAACAAAAGTTTGAATGGCCTTTGTCTTCCCAATTAATACGGGGTGACAATATAATTCAACATCAACTGTGGTTCCATCCATTCTATAAATTGTTTCTTCAATAACTTCTGCCGGTTGATCGTATGCAGACTGTATCCTAGTTTCAATGGCGCCTTTAGATGTTTCCTTAAAAATATCCAATGGGCTAGCGCCAATAATTTCTTCTTTATTAGCTCTAAAAAATTTTTCACAAGCATGATTAACATAAATAATTTTAAGTTCTGAATGGATAATAAGTGGTTCTAGAGAATATTCAATGACTTGTTTGTAATCAATATCAGAAATATTTTCACACATTCTTATCACTCCCTATAAAACAGGGTAAACTAGATGTCGAAATTTATCAATTAAAGGGGAGTTTTGTTCATATCCTGTAGAATTATGAAAAATTCAATTACAATCTTTATTCCATCTTCAGTGCTGTAACAAATTACCTTATTTTTACATCTGCTAAATTCCTTATTTTTAATCGATTTACATCACCATGAAAGTCAAGAATCCTTAATTCCTTTTTATCAACGTCAACGAAATGAACCTTTCCTATTAATAAATGGAACTCTTCTTGATCAAAGTATGTAAAACACAATTCCAAGTGATGTTCCATGGCCTCGCAAATGGTTTCTTCCATCATCTCCAGCTGCTGTTCATCTAATTCCGGTTTCACTTTTTTCTCCTGTTCCCAGTCAAACTGCCGTAGTGCTTTCACCTGTTCAGGCAGCATCATAGCAGTCCATTTTATGGATCCTCGGTCTCGTAACATGTTTATACCTCCTTTGTTTTTATTTTCTTAAATATATGAGAATGTGTGTTCGTGTAGTACTGTAGAGGGCCATAACTTTTGTCAAATTTCAGTGCCGTTTTAGGTACCAATATTATTGACTCTTCTTGAACTAACGGTGCAGGTTAGTTCAAAAAGAAAGTAAAAAAATGGGTAACAGTACCAATTGGTCGTGGTAATATGAATGTAATCATTTAGAAGAGGTGAGTTTAGTTGAGTAAAGTTGAGCAGAGTACAAAGTTAGATTTAGAGCGAATTGTTTTTATTGGGAGAACCTTTGAAGAGTATTTTGATATGTTCTCGCTTTCAGAAGAAGAACTACAAGGTAAGAAAATACTCGATTGTCCAGGAGGGGCTTGTTCATTTACTGCTGTTGGTAGCAAATCAGGTTTAGACATAACAGCTTGCGATATTGCTTATTATCATTCCGGCGTAGACCTGAAAAATAAAGGTCTTCAGGATATTGAACACGCGATGGAGCATATGCAAAAAGCCCAAAACAATTATAAATGGGGTTATTTTAAAGATATAGAAGGTCTTAGAAACCATCGTTTAAGTGCCTTACAAGATTGTGCCAAAGATATAGAGGAATCTAGCGAAAGATACATTCCCGTTAAATTACCTTCTTTGCCGTTTAGGAATGAAGAATTTGATATTCTTCTCTCTGCACATTTTCTATTTATGTATGCGGATAGATTAGATTATCAATTTCACATAGAAACGCTAAATGAATTATTGCGGGTTACGAAAGAGGAAGTCCGTATTTTCCCTTTAGTTGATTTAGGGGGAAAAAGATATGAGAATTTAGATAAATTAATAAGCTATCTCGCGGATAATGGATGTACAGTCGAAGAAGTTAAAGTGCGATATGAATTTCAGGCAAATGCTAACTCAATGTTAAAAATTAGAAAAAGGTAACAAAGAAAGGGACAATGTTTCAAATATCTTGCCAACTCTACGGGAATTAGGTATTTTCGCTTTCGGCTTATGGTGTTCTCTCAAGAGGCTTATTGAGCGGTACATGGTCAAAAGATCGGGTTCTAGGTTTGGATGATAAACGAAGTAATGGTCCTCGGTTTGCCAACGAAAATATTGAAACTAATTTAGCCCTTGTAGAGGCATTGCGTGAAATTGCTGAAGAAAAGCAAGCAACCATTACGTAGATTGCTGTCGCGTGGGTTTTATCCAAGGGTGAGGATGTTATCCCATTGATTGATGCAAGAAAGCAATCACAACTTCATGTTTCACTCGGCGCAGTTGACCAGAATTTAAGTTCAGACGACCCTTTACGAATTGAAGGAGCCGTACCTTCAGAACTTGTCGCCGGCAAATATTACCCGGTACCACGAAAAAAATGGTTCTTTAACTAACGGGTGCTTATGTCGAAGAATAGGGGGGCTGCGGCATCCCCTTTTCTTTTGCAACTCAAGGGCAGGTTTGTCTAACAAGGATCCTGAATAAGTGGTACAGCATTAGTGTAATTTTATAAAATAAATCCGCTTGATGTATCCTTAGAATTATAAAAGAGACCCTTAAAGAGTCTCTTCTTAAATCAGGGCTTCCTCTGGAGCAGGATTGGCGTTACTATCAAAAAACCTTGTGGCATGACAGAACTCGCTTCATCCACCTGAGCTGATAGATGATTACTTTTAACAGTTATTTTTATTGGAAAACTAGACACTATTTGAAGATGACTCTAAAGGGGGGGTCATCTTTTTTATGTTCTATTAAGTGCTGACTTGATTAAAACTTATTGACAAAGCACAAGAATGAAAAGATAATTAATAATGATAATTATTATCAATTAATTGTTCGCGGGGGACTTTTATGAAACCAAGAAATCTCTCTATTATTATTGTTGTGTTATTTTTACTTCTTATTAATTTGCCTATTGAGGCAACAGGGCAAGAAAGCAACACCCACGCTAAAGTGTCTCAAACGATTCCATACATAGATGCCTCGATTAAATCGGTGAAACAGATGGATTTTAATCAAGCTGAGACATCTTTTAACTCGTTTAAAGAGATGTGGAACCGTACAGAAGGGGAAGTCCGAAAAGAAAACCTTATGGGCTACAGCAAGATCAAGACAAAAATGGCGGCTGTTTCGGTAGCTTTATTGAATGAGGATCAAAAAAAGTCGGAAGAATCATTACAAATGCTCAAAGTGCTGCTTAAGCAATTCAAGGAGGGTCAACTTTCTGGTTCAACAAGGAAAGCTGCTTCCAAAAACGTAAGCATCACTGTGTATTTACAAAAAATTAAAGAAGTGAAACAATCACTGCGAGCAGGGGATCAGTCACAAGCCAAGGCACAGGTTAATGAATTGAATTCTCTTTGGCTCAGCGTTGAAGGAAATGTAGTAGGACAATCCCAAAAAGTTTACAACAACTCTGAGCGACGGCTCGTTTTACTCGCTTCTTCCATTAACAATCCGGGTGATAATAAGAGGTCCAAAGAGATGCTGGATGATATGGAAAAAGATCTTACGCCACTTGCCCACACTTCATACGGCGTCTGGGATGCCGCGTTGATCCCTCTGCGCGAAGGTCTTGAAGCATTGCTTGTGGTTGGAGCACTGCTATCTTTTATTAAGCGAAGAAAAGATAAGAAGGGGAGCCTTTATATTTGGAGCGGTACGTTGGCAGGAGTTGCTGCTAGTTTGGGAATAGGCTTTCTTGTAAGCTATGTGCTTAGTTCATCTGCTTTTGGCCAAAACAATTTTCTCATCAATGGATGGTCGGGTGTCATTGCGAGTCTTATGCTGCTTTACGTTAGTTATTGGCTTCACAGGAATGCAAACGTGAACCGCTGGAACTCTTTCATGAAGACGGAGACAGAAAGGCTTGTTAGCGGAGGAAAACTCCTTTCCCTTGGGATATTGGCATTCCTGGCAGTTCTGAGGGAAGGAATTGAAACTGTAATTTTCTTAATCGGAATGGCTAATCAGATGTCACATACCTCTTTGATCCTGGGAATCCTTCTTGGTTTTGGAATCCTGGCAGTCATTGGGATATGCATACTGAAGTTTAGCGTTCATGTCCCGTTAAAGCCGTTCTTCATCGTATCCAGTCTCATCGTATTTTATCTTTGCCTGAAATTTATGGGATCCGGAATACACAGCCTGCAGCTTTCAGGATTAATACCAGCTACAACTGCCGAATACATTCCTACCATACAGTTGTTTAGCGTGTATCCATCCTTATACAGTACGATGCCGCAGATCGTTGTTGTGGGCATTGCATTGATTGTTATCATTACACAGCAAATAAAGAAAAGAAATAACCAGAATCGGCAACAGGAGGCCAGCTAATCATGAACTTATCTAAATCTATACTTTATACCGTGCTATCCGTATCTATACTCACTGTTCCTGTGGTTTCGGGCTGCAGCAACAAGGCAGCATCAAGCGGTGAACAAAAAAAGGAAACATCCTCCAAGGATAATGAGTTAAAGTCTCAAGTAAAAGAGATGGAGGCATCACTAGAAAATTTGCAAAATTCTCTTCAGGACAAGAATGAAAGCAAAGTCAAAGAATATGGAAAACGTTTGAATAAGCAATGGCTTACCTATGAAAACAATATTCGGGAAAAGTATCCGCTGCTGTACACGGATACTGAAAAATATTTACTCCCTTTATATGCTGAAGTAACAAAAGATAAATTGAACAGCAGTAAGGTTCAGCAGTTAAGCGTGGACCTGAGCCGTTCTTTTAAAAACCTTAGAAATGCAAAAGAAAGTACACAAAAAACAAATAAAGTATTAGATTCAGCAGTGAAAAAATATCAGAAATATGTGAATGAGCAAACAGGGGAATTGGTAAAATCAACAAAAAGTTTTACTGATGCCGTAAGGGCAAACAACACACCAAAAGCAAAAGAAGCGTATGCTGAAGCCCGTGTATATTATGAGCGAATTGAACCCATTGCCGAAAGCTTCGGTGATCTTGATCCCAAAATTGATGCCCGTGAAAACGATGTAGATGGTGAGTGGACCGGTTTCCATCGAATCGAGAAAGCCTTATGGAAAGACGGCAGCCTAAAGGGGATGACGAGGTACGCAAATCAGCTTGATCAGGATGTGGCCGAGCTACAGGAAAAGATTGAGAAAGTCAAATTGAATCCGACCCAGATTGTTGCGGGTTCGATGGAATTGCTAAATGAAGCCGCGATCTCAAAGGTAACGGGAGAAGAAGAGCGCTATTCACATATTGACCTTGTAGATCTCAATTCCAACGTAGAAGGTTCTCAAGCGGTATATCATGCAGTCCTACCTGTTCTTAATGAAAAAAATAAAGATCTTGCACAAGATTTAGATACTGAGTTTAATAAAATCACAGTCCTTTTGAATGAACATAAAAACAGCGGTGCTTATCTGAACTACGAAAAACTGAAAAAATCCCAGGTGCGTGAGTTAAGCCAGCAACTGAACACACTTTCGGAATCAATGGCACAGACCGCTGAAATTTTTCAATAGATTAGGAGAATCAAAGTGAAGGAACAAGAAGACCAAACGGTTGATGAGCAGAAAGAACCTAATCAATATTCAAGAAGAGAAATGTTGAAAATGTCACTTCTTACTGGTGCTGGGGTGGCTATTAGTATGAGCGGCATCGGTGCCCTTACTTCCATGACCAATGTTTTTGGTGAAACGGTTAAAAAGTCAGGCTCATCATCTGAGAAGGATATCATTTCATTTTACGGTAAACATCAGGCAGGTATTGTGACACCTCAGCAAACCTATACTTATCTGGCTGCCTTTGATTTTACAACGTCATCAAAAGGGGATGTTATCCGTTTATTGAAACAGTGGACGTTACTTGCGGAATCCATGAGCCAGGGCAAGGCAGATCATAAGTACAGTAATGACTGGCTTCCTCCTAAAGATACGGGGGAGGCTCTGGATCTCCCTCCGTCCCGTTTAACGCTGACCTTTGGTTTTGGGCCTTCTTTTTTCAGCAAAAAGGGAATTGATCGGTTTGGCGTAAAGCGTAAATCACCTAAACATCTCAAGGATATTCCTCTCATGCCCAGGGATAACTTGCAGGAACCATTCATAGGGGGAGACTTTTGTGTACAAGCCTGTGCAGAAGATCAGCAGGTTGCTTTTCACGCAATACGGAATTTTATTAAGTCAGCTGTTGGCAAGGCGGAAGTTCGGTGGATGCAGTCAGGATTTATCAGCGCAAAACACGGAAAAACTCCGCGAAATCTGTTCGGATTTAAAGATGGTACGGCAAATGCTGATCCAAAGGACAGTAAAGCACATGAGCAGATCATCTGGGCCGGCGATGAAGAGCCGGCATGGATGAATGGCGGTTCCTATATGGCTTTCCGGAAGATCAAAATGTTTCTTGAAGTCTGGGACCGGTCTTCACTTAAAGACCAGGAAGACACTTTCGGAAGAAAAAAAGAGAGCGGCGCTCCATACGGAAAGATAAACGAGCATGATAAGGTAAATCCAATTCAAATGCCTCCCGATTCTCACACCGCGATTGCCAAGAGAACCGGCCAGCAAATTTACCGAAGGGCCTATTCCTATACGGATGGAGTGGATCCCAAAACCGGGTATGTTGATGCCGGCCTCTTGTTTATAAGCTATCAAAAAAATCCGGCAGAACAATTTATCCCTATGCTTAAAAAGATGTCAAAGGCAGATAAATTAAATGAGTACACTCAGCATATAGGAAGTGCAATGTTTGCAATGCCAAGAGGGATTAAAAAGGGAGAATACATTGGACAACCTCTTTTTGACAGCTTTTAATTACTGTTATCACTAAAGGCAGGTTGGAAAATTGTTATATGGTTTTGTGACGAGCAGTACCCTGGACCCGAATGGAATTATTCAGGTTCAATCTCTAACAAATTACGGTGTGCAACTGGAAAACTTTTATGTTCAAAAGAGTGTAACAACCGTTACAGATCTTCAGGCGTTTTACTCGCTAATGCCCTTTGTAAAAAATGGAGATACAGTTGTTGTTCACAAATTCAGCAGTCTATGCAAAGATATTCAGCATTTTATCCGTCTTATTCAAAGTTTTCAAGTGAAGGGTATACACTTTGTTTCCTTAAGCGAATCGATTGATACCAGAGTAGATGATGGTCAGGTCGTTTTTCGGCTGTTTGAAGGACTCTCGCAAGTAACTCAAGATAGTGTTTCTGAAAAAATATCGTCTGGTGTCAGCTTGGCAAAGGTGAAAGGCGGAGGTAAACCGCGAGTGAATTCTGATATGCTTGAGCAGGCATTAAAAATGTATTTTGATGATCATCCCTATTCCATTCAGGAAATTGTGCGGGCAACTGGAGTTAGCAGAGCAACGCTTTACCGATATTTAAACAGAAAATAATACTTGATATGAAGCAAAAACAAAATGTGCATTCTCGTTTACAATCGGGACTGCACTTTTTTTCTGGATTAAATGGAGTTAGTATGGGGATCATTTTTATAATCAAATATGTTTGATGTTCAGATCAATTAGATTCTAATCACTCGTAATCACCCATGGTTTGAACCAAGAAATTTATCTGCAGTTCCATAGTAGATTTTTCATTATAAAAAGGGGAAACCAGTTATTGGTCTCCCTCTTATCTTGAAATGATCTATTACCCTCTCAATACTCTAAATGCTGACCTTACTTTTCGTGCAAAGTCTAATGGTGGTTCAATTGATTCAAAATGCATGTACATTGCTCGAGGTTCTTCAAACAACCAGTGATTATGAACTGCAGTCACAATTATGTCTCTTTTTCTAAGTTCAGTTAATAATGGATTTATCTCTTCTTGCAAAAGGACTGTTTCACCTAAATTTAGTGCTCTTCCTCTACTATCTACATCTTCAAAAGTGAAAAATTGAGGAGTAACTAACGGAGAACGTGTTGGACGCCCTAAGATTCTAAAACGAATTGAACGAAATTTTTGTACTAAACAAACACCATTTTCAGTTATACTACCTTGTCCACCAAGAATTCTTGCAAATTCCTGACATAATCGGTTTCGGCTTATTCTTTGGCTCATTTAGTAACCCCCTTTCAAGAGACTATTTCAGCTAAAAAAAGCTGATTAATCTCTTACTAGTAAATATATGCAGCATTTGTTGCTTTGAAAGGGGCAAGTGCCACGGAACGTTATTATTTCTATTAAAAAGGAGTATAAAAAGAGGGGCTGATGCCCTCTCTTAATTAATCTAGTGTTCAAATTTATAGTAGCAGAGGTTAAAGTCACTAAAATAAGAGACATGGACATATTTGATATGTAAAATATGTTTATATGGTTCTGCCTTTTGTGGTTTTATAAGAAAGTTGCACTATTTAAAACAAAGTTTTTGAAAAAAAGTTTAATCAAAAATTTCGTATATTGAAAGGTAACCAATCGCGCCATCTAATGGATGGCTGATTTCAAACGAAATTGGAATATTATGGTATAATTATTTAGAAGTTGAAATTTCTTGCCTAAGCAAGCAGAACAAAATAAATGGATTTTTTGTGGTGATGTAAAAGGAGGTACACAAATGAAAAATATTTTTAATCCATTGCATTCAGAGGAAATTTTAAACCGTATTGACAAATTAAGCCGAAATTTAAAACCCCAATGGGGTAAAATGGATGTTGCCCAAATGCTAGCACATTGCTCATCCTTTCAAGACATTGCAATGGGACATTCCTTTCCAGCGAGAGGTTGGTTAGGAATATTTATAGGAAATTTTGTGAAACCAATTTTTTATAACGACAAGCCTTTAGCCCGAAATATGTCCACAATTCCGACCATTATGATTGTAGAAGAAAAAGAATTTGAAACAGAGAAGGAAAAATTGAAGCAAAAAATTATAACTTTCCAATATAATGGTCCAAAGAAATGTACGACTCATCCACATCCTTTTTTCGGTAAACTTAATTCCGAGCAATGGGGGAAAGGAATTTACAAGCACCTTGACCATCATTTAAAACAGTTTGGAGTTTAGTTAGTTTGAAAGGATAGACAAGATAAGCACCGGCAGCAGATTATTGCTTAAAATCTGCTTTTGGGGAATATTTGTTTTTAATCCAATGCTAAAAACGACAGAGTGGCTATAAATACAGTTACTCCCCACAAGAATAATCCTCCGTACGTTACCACATACACCCAAATGGCTAATCCCTCGGTGTATCCTTTGGGAAGGATTCCCCAAAATTGAAGAGCTGTCAAGAAGCTAATTAGAACGGTTAATATCCCGACTGACCATCCTGATATGATTAATAACCATTTTGGTAGCTTCCCCCCCCAGGAAAGTCACGAGAGCTAAAGCAAATAAAGATGCCAGTATCGCTAAAATAGCTGTGAAGTCTATCCCTATGGTATATCCTTTAATGTATCACCAAACCCTGCTTCACCTTGTACAGTTCGTTGTGTTGTAAGTCCTACCGTTGATCCCCATGCCCATAGCCATTTTAAAATTGCATACAGCAATAGTGCAAGCGCTGCAAAATAGCCCCATCCTTTAGTGAAATAAGTTTTATCAGCTGTTTTTGGCCTCATACGTTTTTCATATTTTATGCTTAAAAGAAAATTCTCCTTTCTCATGTAAAACTACATAATAATACAAGCTTTTAATTCTGTCCTTTTTATTCTTATTTAATAATAGAGCCATTTTATTCTTTATATCCTTTAAGTGAATTATATAGCTGGAGCTTTCTGGAATAAATCACATTTTCAAGATTGTTTATATAAATTCCTTCCTTATTCGAGAATATGGCCCGTTAAATGAATAAACGGTTTGGCATGTATTCACCTCCTTCAAAACTCAGAGTTCTTAACCAGGATTACCCTTTTAATAACTGAGAGATAAAGGGAAATATATAGCTTCAGCTGTGTCTCATATGCCATGAAATCTACCTCTTATGCTTTTTCCCATTTCGTATAGAAACATTTCATTCAGACAGAAAACTAAATATTCAGCGCTCCCGAGGGACATAATAAAACCAGCTGTTTTTGAAAGGAAGGAGCTTATCAAGTTGTTTCGACGAAAAAGGATTAAAAAGGTAGACAATCAAAATTCTCCACAGCAGCAAATAGCGAAGCAACAAGTTCTTTCTTCCGTTTTGAATGACAATCTGCAGGTTCTTCGCTCCATGTATCAGGATTGCTTTGATGTGGTGTTTCGAACATTTTTGATGGGTGGAGAAACAAAGGCCGTTCTTGTTTATATAGAGGGCTTGTCCAATATTAGGGAACTCGATGATCATGTACTTGCTCCGCTAATGGAAGAAACAGGAGGAAAAGTTCGTAGTCCGCAGAGTATTTTAAGGGAAAAAATGCACATTTCAAAACTGAAAGAAGTCAAGACGTTGACAGATTGTATTGAGAATATTTCAATCGGGAATCCTGTGCTTTTATTAGACCAAGAAGTTTCAGGACTTGCCCTTGGGATCGCACAGTGGGAAAAAAGATCGATTGAAGAACCGACAGCAGAGAGCCTAGTACGTGGACCCAGGGAAGGGTTTGTAGAAACATTGGGAGTCAATACCTCAATGCTCCGGCGAAAGATCAAAAGTCCTGACCTGAAAATGAAATCAATGAAAATTGGGCGCTATACCAGTACAAATATCGTCATTGCATACATAGAAGGACTAGCGGATCAAACACTCATTAAGGAAGTTGAAAAACGATTGCAGCGTATCGATATAGACAGTGTGTTGGAAAGTGGATATATCGAGGAATTGATCGAAGACAATCCTCGTTCACCGTTTCCACAACTTATAAATACGGAAAGACCTGATACAGTTGCATCTAATCTGCTAGAGGGACGAGTAGCAATTTTGGTAGATGGAACTCCTTTTGTATTAATTGCACCCATTGGCTTTTTTTCACTACTCCAGTCGCCAGAGGACTATTACCAACGTTCTCTCGTTAGCTCAACCATCCGCTTAATGCGTATGTTGTTTATGTGGATATCTCTTGTTTTGCCTGCGCTCTATGTTGGCGTTACTACCTACCACCAGGAGATGGTGCCGACCTCCTTGCTGATTAGTCTAGCAGCTGCAAGAGAATCCGTTCCTTTCCCCGCGTTTGTCGAAGCATTATTGATGGAGATTACTTTTGAAGCATTGCGTGAAGCGGGAGTCCGACTTCCCAAACAAATTGGGGCCGCTGTTAGTATTGTAGGCGCGCTGGTCATCGGTCAGGCTGCTGTCTCAGCCGGTCTGGTTTCCGCCCCGATGGTCATTGTTGTTGCGATTACGGGTATTGCATCGTTTATGATGCCTCACTATACACAAGGGCTAGCGCTCCGGCTACTGCGCTTTCCTTTAATTCTTCTTGCCGCTACGCTTGGTTTGCTTGGTATTATGTTTGGGGTTATGACCATCATCGTCCACTTATGTACCTTACGTTCATTTGGTCTTCCATACTTAACACCAATCGCCCCATTGCAAGGTCGTGAATTGAAAGATACCTTCTTTCGTGCCCCATGGTGGATGATGAACTCTCGTCCGCATCTAACGGGCAAATACAATGCCCACCGACAGGTCCTAGGGGAAAAACCGAATCCGGAGAAAGAACCATAAAGTAAGAGCGTTAAGGAAGGATGAAAAAGGATGGAACTCTTTTTATCACAAAATTTCAAAATAACGTTCATCATTCTTCTCTTTCTTTCATCTAGTTTCCTTCTTGCTGGCTGCTGGGACAGAAAAGAAGTCAATGATATGGCATTTGTATTGGGGGCCGCGATCGATAAAAGAGGCGACAAAAATATTGAGCTTACCATCCAAGTCTTACAGCCTCGCAATGTAAGCGGCAGTCAGCAGGGACAAGGCAGCGGGGTACCTATCATTTCGGTGAGATCATCGATAGGAGAGAATATGGCAGATGCTGCTTCAAAGCTCCAGACAAAAATTTCACGACAAATTTTCTGGGGACATTGTAAAGTATTCATAATTGGTAAGAAGCTTGGTAAAAAGGGTGGACTCAATCAGGAAATTGACTTTTTACTTCGACACCCAGAGCCGAGGGAAAATGCTCATTTGTTTGTCAGTGATGGGAAAGCGGCTGATGTAATGGAATTAATGCCGCCACTGGATCGTTACGAGGGAGAAGCACTCAGAAGGTTATCTCAGATGAGGACTGGTGCAACGGTAACTGTTAACGATTTTGTAGAGATGTTAACAGGTGATTCAGGTGGGGCAATTCTGCCCTTGCTAAAGATTTTACCCCTAAAGCATGGGGAAGGAAAAGCAGAAACTGCGGCTTATATCGCAGGTACTGCGATTTTTAGGAGAGATAAAATGATCGGTCAAATTGATCCAAAGGTAACACGAGGGGTGCTGTGGTTAAGAGATGAGATAAAAGTGTTGTCAATTACAGCACATCCGAAGAATAAGGGATCCATTTCATTGGATCCTATTCGGCAACAGACGAGATTGATTCCTAAAATCAAGAATGGAAAGTGGGAAATTATGGCCAAAATAACTTCAGAAAATACAATTGTACAAAACGGAACCAATCTAAATCCGATGAGTACCAGCGTTGTAAAACGGATTGAATATGAAGCAAAAAAAGACCTCAAACAACGTATTCAGCAGTCTTTAAATGAAGTTCAGAAAGGAATGAAAGTCGACGTGTTTGGTTTTGCTGAGGCGTTTCATCGTAAATACCCAAAAGAATGGGAAAAAAACCAAGATCACTGGGAAAAGGTCCTTCCGCAACTTCACGTGGATATGGATATTACTATGCGGGTACGCCGACCGGGTTTGTCCACCACACCGGCAGGGTTAAGGGAAGAAGAGATCAAAAAGAAATGAAATGGGTGTCAATAATAGGGATAACAATAGTGGTGGTCCTACTTATTTTATATGAATGGCCAAAAATGGGACAACATCAGAAAAAGGAGAAGACGGCTTTTGTGACCATTACAGCCATGGGATGGCTTCTCGCCATTCTTCTTCTTTTCTTTCCAGACTTACAAGGTCCTACCCAGATGATTGAGCAGCTTTTTAAACCACTTGGTAAGATGCTTGAGAAAAATTAGGATGGAAGAAGGGCTGCCTGTCCGTTGCTAACGGTGGTGAGGTTAGCATCTATAGGAAATTTCATCGATTGTCATACCGTTTATTTTATTGGTTATCGAAACCAATCGTAAGAGGTATCAAACTTAGTAAGTCTTCTTTTATGATTTTGAGGAAATACTAAAAGAAAAAATGTAACGGGGTAGAATAATGATTGAAAAAGGTAAAATTTCCTCATTTCAAATGGCACTTATTATGTATCCAACGATAGAAGCAACTGCTCTCCTCACCGTTCCTGGCATTACGGGTACATATGCAGAGCGTGATATGTGGATTTCTCCTATTTTAGGATCCATTAATGGCTTTTTTACAGTGTTTATTCTGTATCAGTTACATAAATTGTATCCAAAGGAAACCATCATTCAATACAGCGAACATATAGTTGGCCGGGTTTTAGGAAAGATACTTGGGTTTATTTATCTGTTCTTTTTACTCCATATAGGCAGCATTATACTAAGAGAGTATTCAACGTTTGTTAGTGTTTCCTTCTTGCAAACAACACCGCCATCTGTAATCATTGGAGGAATGGTTTTGGTCTGTGCTTTTGCTGTACGCGGCGGAATTGAAGTGCTGGGAAGAACCGCCAACTTGTTTGTTCCAATTTTATTCCTTCTGCCGATAATCGCAGCTATACTCCTTTTGAAGGATTTTGACCCAAAGCATATGTTACCCATTATGGAGCATGGTATGATGCCCTCGGTTATGGGTGCGGCAGCGCCACAGGCATGGTTTGGGGAAACTTTTCTTATCACTATGATTCTTCCTTTTTTATCCGATCGCGATAAAGGAATGAAGTGGAGTTTGATTTTGGTCGTTACCATTATGGTTAACTTTGTTATCACCAATTTGTTAGCAGTCTTCTTATTTGGAGGAACTGCAAGCGGCTATACCTTTCCGTTGTTTACCGCTATCCGGTACATCACTATTTCAACCTTCTTTGAGCACCTTGAATCAGTAACAATTGCTATATGGATTACTGGAATATTTATCAAAATATCTATGTTCTATTATGCACTTGTTATAGGAACGTCCCAATGGTTAAAGCTTTCGGATTATAGACCAATCGTATTTCCATTTGGTTTTCTTTTGACTGTGCTTGGCTGTCAGTGGGTTGCTCCAAACTTCGAAGAACTCAATCATTTTCTCGTAACCATTTACCCTTTTTATGGGTCATTGTTAATGACTTTGATTCCTGCATTGTTTCTCTTAATAGCAGTGATTAGAAAGAAAAAGCGTAAAAAGAATTTCGTCAAAAACATGTAATACAGCTTATTGTATCTTTTGGTTCCTTGCTTACAATTGTATAAAAGAGGTAACAATGATGAGACGGATTATCCTTCCTCACTGAAAAAATCTTACTAGCTGTTCCTCATTCACATTAATTCGTTTATCGGAGAACATAGACTGAGGTTTATCCCCTTCGTTCTTTGCATGAAACATATGTCTCCCAAACATTAGTGAAACGGCTTGGTAACCGTGGCACAACAGTGAATGCCATTATGCCGGGAGCTATCCGTTTTTAAACGTTTAGACAGGTTGAGGATATTGCAGATATGGTCGCATTCTTCACTTCTCCTTATAGCCGCTGGATAGCTGGAAAGTTTGTGGATGCTTCTGGGCGCGGGGCTTTGTAATAAAAAAGGCTGAATAGTCGGATGTGTAATGATGGTTGCGATTATTTGAAGAGGCTGCGAAATTTTACTTCACAAGAGGAAACTGAGTTAAGCTTTGAAGATTTGGTCCTTTTTCTTACAAAAGTATCCTCAAATTCCGTTTGATTCCTGTATTTCAAATATTTTTGGCCTGTTGAATCAAACGTTAAAAGATAACCGCCAAATCTATGGAGCGATTGTTATTCTTGATTGTCTGCTGTTTTTGATTCTGGGTTAGATCTGTCAATTGACTCCGTATATTTTTCATTTTTACCAGGTTGATTTTCATCCGTTCGTGTATTCCATATACTATATTTGAGTGTATTTGGAACATCTTTGTTTTTTTCCATTATGTACACACCTCCGTTTAATATGGTTTCAAAAAAAAATAAAACTATACTTCAATAAAGTTGTTTTATTTGTTTTGTTCATACTCTAATCATTACAGGAAAAGGGAGCATAATTTGAGTCAAAACCATTTTATTTCTTACATACCGCACTAATTGTTGGTTACATTAACAACAAGCGGAGGTGAAGAAAATGGCAGACAAAAAAGATAAAATTCAGGAAAACCTACGAACACAGCTTGGTGGCATGGGCCTATATGGCACAACAAGCAACGAGGAAGTAGCAGGATACCGGGCATCAGGAGATATAGAAAATGCCGGTCAGCTCGATAAAGGGTTTCAAAAAGAACCGGGTAATGAGGGTGAAACTGCGTCTTTCTCTACTAAACAGCAAAGGGAAAATGAGTTATAAGGTAACTCGCTTTCTAATTGCTATTCGGTGCGTTTCCCTGTTTCCATTAGGGTATATATAAATGTCCTGGCAGCAGTTAAATGTTCCAGGCTTTCTTTTTTTATTTATACTCTAAAAAGTTCTTAGATGAAATTATAAGCCAGCTGTTGATTTAAACATTGCAGCTGAAGTAGTTTACATTGTACGCTTTGTTCGCTTGAACGTTTGCAAATACTTTGCACCTGAAATGCTTATTAGGCATAAAAAGTCGTGAGGCGTAAACCTCACGATTTTTTTATGCTCCGCTTTCCTTTGGATCACTCTTTGATTTACTACCCTTTTTAGAACGGTATTCTTTTCCTTTGTTATCGTCCCCACTCACAAGCTCACTGCTAAATTCTTGATTGTTTTGTGCTTGGGGTGAACCTTGATTTTGGCTTCCTTTGCTGCCATTGCGACTTGTCATTACTTTCTCTCCTTTATTCAAAAACTTCCTTCTTAGTATTGCTTATACGTTGCCTTTTACTCATTGTAGAAAATGATATTGCTTATTATTGGAGCCAAGATGGCTGATCTGGAATGGCTTAAAATATAAACATATAGACGGAAATAATATTTTTTCCGGGAAAGAAGTTCCTGGAAATCTAGAGGGGGTTAGTACCTCTACCGAAACCGATTTCCCGTGCGATATCACCCATTTCCATGTGTTGTTTGCATCTTATAATGGGTGCAGCTGGTTAACAATGATAAAAGGAGTGAGAAATGCTATGGGATGTTTTTTAAAACACAAGGAAACTTATGTATTAAAAATGATACAGATCCTAGTGGGTGTATTTTCAATATTTAAGAAGTCCCATTAAGATGGGCTATGATGTAGGAGAATGGATGGGTTGGAAGACGGAAGGCAGATTTTGCATTTTCTGAGATCGAAAAAATTAATAGGGATACCGTTTGGGTATCCCTTTGAAGCAGTTCTTTTTCTAATTTACCCTTTATAACGTAGTATCCACAGAACATTAGATCTCACTTTGTATATTGGTCATGGGGTTGTAAATCTACCGTAACTGCGCCCAGTACTGTCTTGGCATAAAGTGCATAGGCTGTGACTGATGCTGTCCCTGTTGACCAGGTGTCCAATGTACTGGATGAGTGTGTTGTCCCTGTTGACCAGGTGTCCAGTGTACTGGATGAGTGTGTTGTCCCTGTTGACCAGGTGTCCAGTGTACTGGATGAGTGTGCTGTCCCTGTTGACCAGGTGTCCAGTGTACTGGATGAGTGTGCTGTCCATGTTGTCCAGGTGCCCAATGTGCCGGGTGGGTGTGAGGATGATGTACATGGTGTCCATGTGGCCAATGGATATGATGGGGATGATGTCCATGCGACCATTGAGCATGCTGGGTTTGTGGCATGTAATGCTGGCCGCTGCTATGATGACTATGTTGTTGTTGAACCATCACTCCTCCTGGGATCCATGAGCCAGGCTGCTGATGTCGATTAACCAATAAAAAAACCTCCCTTCATTAAATCAAATAAGAAGACTTCTGTATCAGTTTATAAACGTATAGTAAAACTGTTCTGGTGATACTGCCTAAATCATTATGTAATTATCAGAGGTATAACAGGAACCTATGCAGGGGGTAAACCGGGGGTAAAGGATTAAGTCTAACTTGATCTTCCATAATCGGTCCATTTAATGGAAAAAGAAGACTGGATATTTATTTTATTGTTGGTAGAAGACACCGTCTGTATCTTCATCATAATCGATGAAATCAAGTCTTTGGTATATGCGCCCCGTTGTGTTGAAAATCAGATTCTAATGTCAATACCCATACAAAGATCTGGCTGCAGCTTGGAAGAGCCGCTCGAAATCCACGAAGCTGGGGATTCCCCGAAAGTTCCTGTGAAAGCTGCCAAAATGACCGCAAGTTCGATGGATTAGATCATGTTTTCCTTTTCCTCTATTCAGATCTATTCTGAAGGAGTTGCTGCTTTATGGCAGTAAGATCTGTGCAAACAAAACTCGCGCCAGTCAATTTTCCCTCCATTGAATATATTGGTTTTCCAAAAATATCATACATATGAATGCCATCGGACATGTCATAGTGAATCAGCTTACGCTGGGGCTTGTCCGTTTTAATGATTTTATACTTCAATGCCATAAATTCTTTGGAGCCTGCATGGTCGATTAATTCATCATCTCTCTTTCCCAATAGAAGATTGGGCACATCGTAATCTGACGGAGGATTAAATGCCCAAGTATACCGGAGCTCCAAATCGCAGTGGGCAATGGATACAGGTGAGGAGGATAGGACTTCATTAAAAGGTTCATTAAAATAGTTCGAGTAAAATCGTGCCGTATCAAAGTTTAGTACTTTGGCTATTCTTTTGGCAACTTCCTGGCTCGGAACTCTTTTTCCCCATTCAATTTGGGAGTAATAGCTCCTGTCGATAAAAGCAGCGGATGCGACTTTTTCCTGAGACATGTTTTTTTGCTGTCGTAATTGTAATAACCATTTTCTCATAGTAACCACCTGAAACTTTTCATCTCTTTTTTCTATGATTATAAACCTGGATGAAATCAAATCAATACTAATCATGTGAATTCATAATAAATTTTGGTCAAAAAAGGAAAAAACCACTTGAAACAGCGGTTTTTCAGGTTGGATTTACATCATTGTAATTGATTGGTCTTTGTAGGAAATATTGTAAATCATACTTCATCTTACGTTTGGAACAATACCATTGTATTTACGATAAAAAGGAGGGGAATCAAAATGGATCAACAGAAAGTATTAGCTGCCCACGAGTCTTTGGACTTACATGAGGCCATTAACTTTAAAACGCTTTGTATCGCCAAGTCTAAATTAATGCAAGGACTGGTTTTTGATGATGATCTTAGGAATTTAATGAAAAAAGATGTTGAACAATCAATACAAGATTTGACTGAATTGCAGTCCCTCTATGAACGAGCACCTTTTCAAGCTCCTGTTCCTCAAAATCGCCCCACTCCCATCATTGATGGAAAGGAAGGTACCATCCATTGAATAATGATTATTTGGACCCGATAAACTCGCTGCATATGCCTGAGATGGCAGATACTACCTTTGCCATGGACTTTCTTCTTCGTGCCAAAGAAGGTGTTCGCAACATCGCTGTAGCATTAACCGAATCCGCATCACCTGATGTCCGTGCCACATTAAGAAAACAATTGATGCAGGGCATAGCGATGCATCAGGAAATATCTGAATTGATGATCAAGAAAAAATGGTTCCATCCTTACGAATTAACGGAACAGTACCAATTGGACCAGCTATCGGCCAATAATACGATGAAAATCGGCAAAATGAACCTGTTTCCTGTTGAGACCAATCGAAAGGGCTTGTTCGATCGGACACCTGATGAACATTGACACTGGAGGTTATATAGTATGAAGGCGGTAACGTATCAAGGGATAAAAAATGTTGTTGTGAAAGAAGTGCCAGACCCTAAGATTGAAAAACCGGATGACATGATCATCAAAGTAACCAGTACAGCAATATGCGGTTCTGATCTGCATTTAATTCATGGCATGATCCCTAACCTGCAAGAGAACTATGTCATTGGACATGAACCGATGGGAATCGTTGAAGAGGTTGGCCCTGAAGTGACTAAAGTAAAAAAGGGAGACCGCGTCATCATCCCATTTAACATCGCATGCGGTGAATGCCGTTTCTGTAAGGACAATTTGGAAAGCCAATGCGACAATTCAAATGATAATGGAGATATGGGAGCCTATTTCGGCTATTCCGGAACAACTGGCGGTTACCCAGGCGGGCAAGCGGAATATTTGAGAGTTCCTTTTGCCAACTTTACTCATTTTAAAATCCCGGAGACCTGCGAGGAACCTGATGAAAAGTTAGCGGTTATTGCGGATGCGATGACCACTGGTTTTTGGAGTGTCGATAATGCGGGCGTAAAGGACGGGGATACCGTTATCGTTTTGGGATGCGGTCCGGTGGGGCTTTTTGCACAAAAGTTTTGCTGGCTAAAAGGGGCGAAGCGGGTGATTGCAGTCGATTATGTGAATTACCGCTTGCAGCATGCAAAACGGACAAACAAAGTTGAAATTGTGAACTTTGAGGATCATAAAAATTGTGGTGAATACTTGAAGGAAATTACTAAGGGCGGTGCGGATGTAGTCATTGATGCGGTTGGTATGGACGGAAAAATGACAGATATGGAGTTTCTTGCCAGCGGATTAAAACTTCACAGTGGTGCATTAGGTGCATTTATCATGGCGACCCAGGCTGTCCGAAAAGGTGGCAATATCCAGGTAACCGGCGTTTATGGGGGGAAATATAACGGTTTTCCATTTGGAGATATTATGAACCGCAATGTAAATATCCGCTCAGGACAAGCACCTGTTATTCACTATATGCCTTATATGTTTGAACTGGTTTCTACAGGAAAGATTGATCCGGGAGATGTGGTCAGCCATGTCCTTCCGCTCAGTGAAGCAAAGCGTGGCTATGAGATTTTTGATACCAAAACGGATGATTGCATAAAAGTCGTCCTGAAGCCTTAGGAAGGAGGATTAAAAATGAACTATGCCCTGCACGAAGTTCTTGAGGTTCAAGAAATGGCCGCTTTTAAAACAAATTGTTTAACCAAGTCTAAAACAATGAGAGCACTGGTTAGTGACCCAAGGCTAAAAGAAATGATGCAGCAAGACATTGATCTTTCCACCAGACAGTTAACCGAATATACTTCTGTTTTATCTAATGCAAAGCAATCGTTAGGAGCTGAGTTAAATTGAATTCAATCATTGAAAACTTAACAGGAATGGATGCCCTTTCCGACCAGAGTGTTGCGATGGATTTATTGATTGCAGCAAAAAGTGGAGTTAGAAATTACGCCATGGCTGTTACGGAAGCCGGAACACCAGAAATCAAAGAAATGTTAACTCGGCATTTGGAAGAAGCCATAGATATGCATGAACAAGTTTCCGGTTATATCGTGGAAAAAGGATGGTATCACGCTTGGGATACGAACGAGCAAATCCAATTGAACTTGACAAATATGAAGACCGCTTTGGATTTGCCAACACTATAGATCATGTAAAGGAACAGTTTACCCAATAAACTGTTCCTTATTTATTGTCAGAATGCAGAAGCAGGCAATTCATCTATGTTTATGCGAAGCAAACTATATGGCTTTACCCGCAGGTCCCTTCCATAATGGAACCTGGCCTGCCGGTGTAATTGGTTCACAATCACATATAAGTATTGATCCGGGCCAATCGAAAACGTATCCGGCCATAAAAGCCTGGGGTCATGTGCAATGGTTTCCATATTTCCGTTCGGCATAATCTTTCGTATGCTGTTGTTTTCATAATCCCCTGCATAGACGTTTCCTTTTGCCCCGGTAATCATTCCATCAGATGCCCCTTTTTCTCCCCAATACTCTACCCGGGAAAGTAAGTCCTTCTCCGGTATCCTTCTGTCTCTCAAGGCTTCTGTTGAAATGGAGAACAGATGACGGCTGGTTAATGGACAAAAAAATAAGGTCTTTCCATCCACAGAAATCGCAATACCATCAGATGCCAGTCGAAAGGGAGAAAGGGAGCCGTCTTTATTGCGGTTCATCAGTATTTTACCTTCTACTTTTGGCAAGAAATAGGGATCGGGTGATGTAGGTGGGGTGCCACTTAACCGTCTGAATGCGTTTCCGGTTTCTAAATCCACAACAATGATCGCTCCTGGACCTTTGGAGGATGAATCTGTGATATAGGCATAACCGGCTTTTCCCACACGAAAATCAAAGCGAACATCATTCAAATATGTGGTTGGCAGGATGACTTTTTCTGTAAAGGTATACACATTTCTGATTGTATTTGTTTTTAAATCAACAGCGACCAGTTTTGCTCCCCCTTTAATCGGTTCAGAAAAATTGGGTGCTGCTGTATCCAATACCCAAAGTGTTCCCCTTCCATCAGCCACTACACTTTGGACACTGATAAATGACATCGCAACGTTTGCCGGGTTGGCCAAATTTGTTTCCAAATTTGGATAAGGGTGTAATTGATCACCCGCAATTTCAGCCACCGTAAATTTCACGTCATCTCCCCATTTCGGAAAGCAAACGAAAATACGCCCGGTTTCTGACACGGTAACGCCTGTAGGCATAGCCCCATAAAATGAATGAACGAGTTCAAACTTACCGAAATATCTTTCCATAGGCAGCATAAATTTCATCATCTCCCTCATCGATTTGAACCGATATTACCTATATATGACCTGCAGTTTTTCTTGTGCATGGCAAAGCACATGGGCGGAGCACTTGTTTTTTCTTTGGTTAAAATCTATTCACCGGTACATAATAAGCGCAGAAACTATCAAGGTATGCGGTCAGGTGGTAGGTATTGATGTTCCGAAAAAAGAAAAGGAAAGCAGCCAATCAGAAAATAAATGAAGAGCAGAACAGGATGACGCATGAAGCTGTTACGCTCGAATTATTAAAACAGGTAACAGCGAAAATGGATGATGCTGAAATCGTACAGAGGCAAACAAACAACGGGGCTTCTTTTTCGCTTGTTTACATACAAACGTTAATTGACAAGGAAAGACTGAACGAGGCCATTATTCAGCCACTTCTTCAGAACAAGGAACAGACATTTATTCAGGGTATATCCACCTGCAGTGTTCTAAGAATCCATGCAATGGAAGAAGCCAAAGAACACATGCTGTTTGGTGCTGTCCTTATCCATGATCAAGAGAATAATGAATGGTGGGCGGTAAAACTGGAAAATTCGCTCAGCCGGGCAATCGAAAATTCGGAAATTGAGACAATAATGTACGGGCCCAAAGACAGCTTTACGGAAAGGATTGAGCAGAATGTGTTCATGATTCGGCGGCGTCTGCCTGTTACGGAGCTAAAAGCAGAAAAGTTCCAGGCAGGTTCGAATACCAAAACACAGGTTCAGATGCTGTATATTGAAGGAATTGCCAATCCCGATATCGTGGAAATTGCACGGGAAAATATTTCGAAAGTGAACTTTGACTTGATTTTGGAGGCCTCCAATCTTTCCGCTTTTATGGATGATCATACGCACAGTTTGTTTCCACAGTTTATGCAGACGGATCGTCCGGACTCGTGCGCCTATTCACTGGGGGTTGGCAAGATCGTTATTTTGCTAAATGATACACCTTTTGCGCTCATCGCCCCCATTACCTTTTTTCATCTGTTTCAATCTCCGGAAGATTATGTTCATCGCTGGGTGATTGCCAGTTTTTTGCGCACCCTTCGTTATTTAAGTTTTTTTATAGCCATCACTTTGATTCCTCTTTATGTGGCATTAACCACTTATCATTATCAGATGATTCCGCTCCAGATTCTGTATGTACTCATGGAATCACGGACCAAACTGCCGTTCAGCCCATTTTGGGAATCGCTGATTATGTTGGTTATCATTGAAATTATTAAAGAAGCGAGTTTACGGATGCCGACAAAAACGAGTCAGACCATTGGAGTTATTGGTGGTATTGTCATCGGACAAGCTGCTGTTGAAGCGGGATTTGCCAGCAAGGTGTTGATTGTTCTTGTGGGAATCTCGGCAATTGCATGCTTTCTAGTGCCGAATTATTTAGTCACAAAAGCAACTACCGCCCTTCAATTTTTTGATTCTTATTCTTGCATCATTTTATGGGATCCTGGGAATTGCCTTTGGATTGATACTCCTGCTCGCTCATCTGAATGGTCTTTCTTCCTTAAAACAGCCATTTTTTGCACCGGTTGCTCCTCTTTACTGGAGAGATTGGAAAGATCTTTTTGTTCGCGCACCATTGCCATGGGCAAAGCTGCGGCCGGAATATTTGAAGACGGTGAAAAAATGGCGGGTTTCTAAAGGGGAGGGGAGCGAATGAGCAGCAGATTTCGCTTGTTTGATAGAACTGCTGTTATGGGAAGCGGTTATATTTTTGCGATGGTGAACCGGATGCAAATGCTGTACTACATATTAATTTTGCCCAAACATTTGGTCCAACCTTATATGATTGTAGGAATCCTTGGAGTGGGTGTTCTTTCGCAGATCAATCTTTTCATTCTGGCCAAATATTTAACATCGAATTATTTTGTTCTAGGTTATCGCGGCTTTGTCCAATTATTTAGTGAAAAGATTGTCCGATTCTTTGCACTTCTGGGGATTTTTTTCATTTTAATTAAAGTGATCGTGACCACTTTGGGGTATGTCGAAATCGTCCATCAATTTATGTTTCCTTCGATGAAGACGAGCTGGCTTATTTTCGTCTTGATGGCATCCGGGTTTTATATAGCTTCTCAAGGGATGGAGAAAACGATTCGTTTGTCCATCATCAGTTTTTTGGCCACGATCTGGGTGATTCTTGTCTATATTCCATATTTCTTGCCGCCCATTTCCGAAATTCATCATTTGTATCCGTTGGTGCCGGGGGAGGTTTCACTTCATTCATGGTACGGACTGCTGATGGTTTGGTCTGCCCTCTCCGGACCTGAATATTTAGTTTGCCTGGGCCCATGGATCGGCCCTAAGGAAAAGATTTTAAGGGGAATGAGTATAGGAAATGCACTCTCAGTCTTTGAATACCTTGTTCTGTTTGTGGCGTGTCTTCTCTATTATGGTTCACCATATTTGGAGAAGATTAGTTTCCCGGTTGTGAACATGATCCGCTATCTGCAGTCCCCTGTTTTCGAAAGGGTGGATCTTATATTAATTTCCCTAAACATGATTTATTTTCTCTATTTGATTGCCCTTTTTTTATTATGTTTGTATGGAGCAATAAGAATCGTGGCAGGGAGAATAAACATCAAGACGAATCGCAAGGGCTTTTTAGGAAGTGTAGCTGCAGTTTTTATCTGTATGCTGATCATTAATGGTTGGTACTGGAGGGAAGGATAGGAATTAAATGTATGGGTAACACTGCAGCTATGGCTGGGGGCAATAACCTACCTTTTGGTTCCTTCTGTACTTGCCGTTGCCATTAAATGGAAGAGGGGGCAGTCTTAGATGAAGACTCTTTTGTCCATCCTTTGTATCCTCCTTGTTTTTTCAGGCTGTTCATCACCTTATGTTGAAAACAATACGGTTGAGGAGATTGCTCCAGTCACGTTTTGGTCCCTGAATCAAGGGGAAGGAGGCAGATTGGAAATAACGACCCTCGTCCCTCCGGTTACTGATGAGAAAAAAAGGCTGTTTACATTGAATGTGGATTTATTAAAGCAGGGGAAAAAAGAATTCAACCTGAAGTTTTATCGGGAATTGAAGTTTGGCCAACTTCGCATGCTGATCATTAATGAAAAACTGGCAAAAAAAGAAGTCATCTCGATAATTGATACGATCCTCTCAGATCCTGATGTATCTCCACGCCTTTTTCTTGTACTGGTCAGAGGGAGCTTTGAAGATTTTTTAGAAGGGGAAAGTAAAGTGCAGAAGAACCTGGATTATTACCTTTACCGGATGTTCCGGCATTATGAAAGAAGAAATCAAGGGGAAATGAGCATCGTCAATTTGCATGAATTTATGGAAAAGGTCTACTCTCACTATTCCGATCCAGTGCTTCCGATATTTAAGGCAGACAAAGATAATTTTACGTATGAAGGAACGGCTTTATTTAATGAAAATAAGTATGTGGGTTTATTTAATAAAAGGGAAGACCAAATGTTTCAGCTCACCGCCAATGACCACTATTTAAAGAATCTTCCCATCCCACATCTAAATGTTTCCTTGGGCCAGGTACGCTCCAAGGTTCATATGCAGGTCGATGATCAATTAAAAACGCTAACCATTCATGTTAAGCTAAAGGGAAGAATCGATGAATACCGAGGACACCAAAACATACTCAGTCGAAGTGAAATGAATAGGATGACCCACGATATCGAGTCTTATTTACAACGGGAAACCGCGGAGCTTGTAAAGGAAACACAAAGGTTAAAGATAGAACCGCTGGAAGTGGGGGCCCATACGCTCTCTCCCTTGGTTCATCCAATGACAAGAAGGGAATGGCTGGACCATTATGAAAAAATGAAGGTTCATGTGAAATACTCGGTGAAAATTGAACCGCTAAGTTTGTAATTTTACTATGGTTTAGACATAAAGGAGCTACTCTTTTGTTTGGAGCAAAAGACAGATTAATCTATGATAGACAAAACGAGTAATCCACACGGAATTGATCTCGACTATCAAATTTCAGGCGCCTTTTTTGATATACCGATATATCATATGTTGGCTAAGAATTGACCATGATGAAATAGGTCTTTGCATGATATGGATTAGACGAACCAGCGAAGCAATTTTATAATAAATAGAGAAAACGATTACAGAAGAAGAACCCTTAAAAACAGGCGTGGGGAGGTCTGGTAAATCATTTTACAGTATAAAAGAAAAAGCCAGGGATTATTCCCCGGCTTTTTCTTTTACGTCGTTATTTCGTTCAAGCTGCTCATTTAATGCATCATAAAACGCAATTTTACCATGGTCGCCACTTCAGCCAAATCTCAATTCTTATTGAGCTAAAGGGCAGGATAGTTTAAGAAATGGGTAATAAATTGATATGTACCGTAATTGGTTTCGGTGGGAATTACAAACCCGGCAGAGAGCAATGCCATCTTGAACGGAATCAAATTGGCGTCGAAAATCCACCAGCGGAATAATTGGTATAATATAAAAAAGCGTACATTCTTTGGATGTACGCTTTTTTGACTATTATTGTTTATCTTTGTTCTCCTGAGACTTGTCCTGTTGAGCACTTCTTTCATCCCGTTTAACAGGAGTTAATTCAGAAGACGCTTCCGTTTGAAATTGTGGTCCAGTTTGCATGGTTTGTCGCTGATTGGAAGCCTGTTTGCCAGGTTCTCTTCCTAATAAGCGATGGAAGAAGATTTCAAAAGCTGTGATTGCTATCGAGCCAATAAGTGAAGCGGATAACACGTCATCCTCGAAGGTCATATTATCGATCATTAGGTAGAGAATTACAAACGCTAAGGCAAAATCAGCAATAGTTGCCACTGTGTTGTTGGCAACCCGTAAAAAAAATAAGTCACCCAATATATAACTAACAATAGCTAATACCGCTGAAATCCCTAGGATATCAGAAGCACCCAAATCGTAGCCCAACGCATCGATAATGCCCAGAACAACAGCAGCTGCAATAAACTTCATGACGATTCTTAAAATATGCCTCATTTCTTACACCTCCTTTGTTTATTTTTCGATAAAATCTTTTTAGATATACACCGAGATAAAAAGAATTTCAGGAGGTTAAATTGGATGCTAACTTAAAGGTCATTTTTTACTGTTGTTGTACTAAGTACGTAAAGGGATAAGAAGACGGGTTAATTATGCCGCAATGAATGTTGGTGTAGGTTTATCCATTATCGATATATTATAGCGGAGAAACAGGAAGCGCAGGTTCTAGAATTTTGCTTGGATTTGGAGGATTAACGGAAACTGAAATCAATACAGGAATTAAGTTATTAAAAGAAGCCTGCAAGCTCTAAGGTAATGCCAATTGTACACTCAACAATTAATGAGTTTTTGAATTGTACTTACACTATCGGGTAGGTTATGTTAAAAATGGGATGGCTGCGGTGATCCTTTTTTTATTGTGCTAACGGGCAGGTTAGTTCCATAAGCTTTTAGTCAATAAAGGGGGGGGTACATATTAGTCATGTATAATATGTACCCCCTATTTATTTCTTGCTCAATAATAACGCCATATAGTTCAACTAGGTCAATGAGTGTTTTCCATGAAAATGTAATCGACAATCTTATTAATGTGAATTTCTTCTGTATCTAATGAATGAATATTTAAATCCTCATTTTTGAAATAAGCTACCGTTGATTCTGGTCCCGTACCATCAACATACCAACCTTTTTTATCTTATCAGTCCTTTTTTACATTTCAGTGGATAGTAATTAGAAAAGACGCCTAAATATAAAGAGATCAGAAATATGTTATAAACTTGCTAAAATAGCACCAAAGATTGCAATAATTCCTCCAAAAAGTGTCATTCCAGATACTTGTTCTTGTAATAACAGGATACCCAATACAACGGTCCATACAGGAAGCAGGTTAATAAAGGGAGCTGCACGTCCGGCTCCTAAATTTTTTACTCCAGCATTCCAAGCAAAGTATGCAACTACTGAGGCAAGTGTACTCACGTAGATAATGGCAAGCCAAGCACTATTGGTCATATGAATCATATATGGTTGTACGGTTCCTATACAACTTATGGCACTAAAAAGAGTCCCGTAAAAAGCAGCTCCTGCTGTCATAGTTAATGGATCCATCTGTCTTCCATACTTTTTTCCTAGGACTGTATATAAAGCCCAGGCTACACAAGATAATAGAATTTCAATCTCTCCAATAATAGATGCATCAGATGAATTTGATTGTTTGCCCTGAACTAGTATGATGACTCCAATTATGGATACAATTGCGCCAATCCAGCCTTTAGTTTTGATATTCTCTTTAAGTAAAAAGGGGGTAAAAAGTAAGATGATAATAGGAATACCAGCTGAAATCATTCCAGCTTGTGAGGCACTAATGGATTTTAATCCAAGATAGTTTAATGTGGAAAAAGCAAATACGCCTAGAAATCCTAACACCAAAAATTCTTTCCACTTAGATAGTATAGGGAGGTTCTTTTTATTGAAAGCTAATAATCCCCAAAGTATTAGAGTCGAAATGGCCCAGCGTATTGTATTAAGCAAGGTGGCCGGTAAGGCGGGTGCTAAAAAGCGACCACAAATATAGTTACCCGCCCATAGAAGCGTAGCTACTATTAATAGTAAAATTCCCTTTTTCATTACTTAAATCCTTTCTTATTCACCTGTTGAATACTTTTGTTTTAACGATAAAAAGGGGGGAATCACCCTTTTTTTATTTTTACTTTATTTAGGATTTAACGTCAAGAATTTAATTGACACCATTTATTGTCTCAACCAATTTACAACATTCAAGTATGCTACTCTTACCTGCTCTCAATGTCAAAAAATTAGATTGTATATTTAACCTCAAAAATTGCTTCTATTTCTACCGTCATATTCAAAGGAAGCTGATTACTATATTATGTGAAATACTTCAATCTGCAATTTTTATTGAAAAAAGAGAAGAATCACTCGCCATATTTTTAATGAAGTTAAATTGATACTAGAGGATTAGATTCTTGTGCTATACATTTAAGGGATTCGAATTGAATTAAGGTGCAGAAGAGTTGTGAGGGAGCCTTCTTCAACTAACGGGGGCGTTAGTTGAAAATCGTTTGGCCGTTTTTTTATGATGGTGTTTTACTCAAGGGCAGGTTAATAAAGCAGGTTAATTGATATTAACAAATGAAAAATGTAGCAGGGCTTGCCCAGCTACATCTCATACATCCTATTTAACAAATAACAGCTTCCATCTTCGGCAAACCATAAAAATTTACCAGATTTAATATTAAACTCAACGGTGTTTTTATCATAAATTAACTTTGTTACTTTTTTAAATTGCATTAGTAATTCCATCGGGGGATCTGTGATAATGTCCTGAGTGTAGTTAGTAATGACAAATCCTTTTGGATTTAATCTTCGATCAGGTTTTACTTCTGTCATCCAATTGCCGTTAAGCAATATCGATTTAGCTATTATCTTCTTTTTCCGATTCTGAACAGACCAGATCTTTCGGCAATTACACCGATGTATTTTACACTTCATCCCATAACCCTCTTTTCTTTTAAAATAAGGTCATGGTTCATTATATTTAAACTTTTAGCAAATCATTATGATGAAACAATCGATTATTGAAATAAACTTAAAAATACTTATTGTGCTAACGGGTATGCTGTTTGTCTCGTATGTGAAAAACAAAGCGTTTCCGCAGCCCCTCTCTGAAAACGAGGAAAAAGAATACTTAAAACGGATGGCCGAGGGAGA
>NZ_FNHW01000001.1:159417-1923200 GCF_900103485.1 Fictibacillus solisalsi | reverse complement strand
GGCCGAGGGAGACCAGGAGGCCAGAAGCAAACTGATCGAACACAACTTGCGGTTGGTTGCACATATCGTGAAGAAATTTGAGAATACAGGGGAAGTTACAGAAGATTTGATTTCCATCGGGACCATTGGGCTGATCAAGGCGATTGAGAGTTATTCAAGAGGGAAGGGAACTAAGCATGCTCTATGCGGCCCGTTGTGTGGAAAATGAGATTCTAATGTCAATAATGTTGCATGAAAAATACATTATAGTTAATGGGCAACATTCAATTGCACCTATAAAGATGGGTGCTTTTTTTATTTATATCTACTCTCCAGGTTTTTGCTGGTCATGGAATCAGTTGGAGTGGTTTAGCCATGAGATTTCAAATTTAAGTAATAATGATTGGAAAAATCTTAAGACTCGATACAGTAAAAAGACTACAGCTAACGCCGAGCCTTTTTCACTATCGTTATAATATGGTTTTTGTTCAAGTGGACTAGACTTGTTCACTTATATTTTCGATTGCTTGCTCTTTTTAATAGAGGAGGATGTAAAGGTTTGATTATAAAGCAGTCCGGAACTTCCAGCAAGTCTCCCATTTGAATTTCATAAGGATCTTCAAAGCGGTTGGCTATTTTGAAATTTACAGCCTGGGAAGTGATTGATTCCATTCCTGAAACTCAAATGTTGAGGAAAGAAGAAAGCTGGTACTTCAATCATATGTCGGGATATGAGGTTGAAATAAGATTTGGGCTTGGTTCCAAAAGAGTTAGATCCGTCCCTCATCACGTTGATGATGTCCAGTCTGACGATTTATCCGCTCCTATATGGAAACGTAACCCAGATGATTACAGGATATAAACCGAGTTTCAAGAGAGTGGACGGATTTTTTTCGATTGATTAGTGAGCGGATTTTTAATTAAGCACTTTGTTTGCACCCGAACAGGATGCCCATTTCAATAGGGGATCCTTTGTTCATGTTTAATAACCGGGGGTTAAATAGGTGCGGTGAGCCGTATCATAAGTAGATACAGTTGTTATTACCATGGAGTTGTGGCTGAGTATTTATGATATTCATTCCGAAATGGGTGATTTTTCTTCCAGGGTTTGTTAAAACCAACATAATGAATAATGGATGGTTCCATAAGTTGTAAAGAATTTGCTTGATAATTCCATTTAGGATCTAGCATTAGCCATTTGTCGTATAATATCGCATTAAGAGCATCCTGATCCGCCCAAAGGATTTTATCTGGATTTTTTCTAATGAATTTGATAACTTTGTCTGATATATGATTTTCCCTCCATTTTTGCAGGTTAATTAACAAAACACCAGAATTAAAATAACAACCTACTGGAATGGAGAGGTCTGTATATCTATATTTAGCAAGGTCGTCTCTGACTGCAGCTAAAAAATAATTTTCAATATCAATTTCCCATAATTTAGATAAGTCCTCTTTAATTATTATATCGCAGTCCAAATATATTGCTTTCTTAATTTTTTTTTCTAATAAATCTGGTATAAAAATTCGATAGTAGGCTTCCGCCGTTAAGTAGTCAATCAATGGATAATTACTGTATAGTGATTTTTCTAATCTTAAAAATTGGACTTTAAAATTAAATTTATTGGCAATTTCACTCAATTTATATTCATTCTTTTTCGATAGACGGCTGTAGAGGATATAAATACTAATGGTATTCTTTGAAATCTTGTTCTTAAAAAGCGAATTTAACATAACTGCCAAAGGTTTTGCATAGCGATTGTTTGTAGCTACTACAATGTGAATTTCTTCCATTTTTTCACCTTCCAATATATTCTATTCCCCTTATTGAATAATTTTATCTTTCACAATAAGGCGCTTTTCTTGAATAATAATGCATGTTTTCTTACTTGATTCCGGAAGAATAATTATTATGGATTGGATTTGTAGCAGGGATCGTGAAGGATTACACTTAAACTAATGGGTGCGCTAGCTGAAGATCGTAGCTGTCCTTAACGCGTTTACTTATGGAAAGGGGCATTTTTTTTTGCGGGGGATGGAACTGGACTCATCAAATTCTTTCTTCTTTTTCTTTTTGCAATTACATTTTGGAAAGCCAGGGTCTATGAGCTCATATATTGATTCTTCTTTATAGACATGGCGAGGGACATATTTGATATGCTCTCTCTCAATATGGATGATAGGGTGAACGAATGTTACTTCTTTTTCGGTATATTCGTCTTTAACAATATATTCCGGTTCACAATAATCTTTTTTCGGGATTTCTTTTTTTCTGCCATTTAAATGCACCTCATACTCGTTAAATGCATATAGAGAGACGTTGGTATGGATAAACTACTAATTACTAAAAAATTGTACATAGATGTTTCATCAGGAAGTAAACCTGAATGAGCGTTAGCTAGAGCTTGAGCTAGAACTAGAGCTAGAACTAGAGCTAGAGCTTTCTTCTTTTTCTTCTTCACAGCAAATACAGAACGTTTTTTGAACAATCACGTTTACGGCACCAGCGACTTGCGAATTAATTGTTAAACTTTCAAAATCCTCTACTTGGAACACGCGTCTTAGCCCAGCACCAAGCATTTCAGTAATGTCTCGGTGACAACCTCTTGTACGAATGGTGATGGTAATCACGCCAGTAGAGAGGTTGTTGATGTCGACCAATGTTTTATTGTGATTACAAGTGACATCATCAAAAATAGGGTTCTCTCCAGGATCAAGATTAAATACCCCATTACTAGTGGCTATGTTTTCGTTCCCAAAGGTATGGGTTTCCGTGTGGCATTTTTTATGGTCTTTGCAACTCAATTCTCTTCCTCCTCACAACAGATACAGAATGTTTTTTGCACAGATAAAAGGATGATGCCGGATGCTGTCGCCGTCACCGTAACGGTCAAACTTTCAAAATCCTCTACTTGGAAGACACGCCTTTGTCCAGGATTAAGCGTAAATACGATGGGCCCTCCACATTCTCTTGTATTGATGTTGACTACAATGGGAGCTCCCACATCGTTTTGGATATTGATCAATGTTTTATTGTGATTATTGGTCTGATCTTCAAATATGGTAGTCAAACCAGTAGAGATAGGAAAAATCGTACCTGCCCCCGTTTCCGGGCCCCCGATGATATGCGTTCCCACATTGCAATTTCGATCGTCTTTAGAAGACATTTTCTTTTTCCTCCCTTCGGACAGAGCAGCAAAGCCTGTCCATCGAGGGCTTTAAAAACCCTCTAGTAAACATTTTGAGAAAAAGAGAGAAACTCTTAATCTCTCAATATACTATGTAGAAATATGGAAGATGGTGAAAACATACCTAAAAAAATGCGTTATTTTTTTTACCTCACTTGGTACTATAAATGTGACAAATGAGCAATAACCATAAAGAAGCCTACCTCCGAGAAAATAGGCTTTTAAAGTACACTTAAGTTTACTGTTACATATTTATGGGATCAGTAGAATCCAACTGCCAAATAAGACGGCTTTATTTATTAAGCTAACGGGTCCGATTGCAAAATAAAGTGATCGTTTGGCTATCGGCGGATTCGCAATGAACTTAGACATCAAGGAGACGCTGCACCTTTTTTGATTCACTAGGTCTGGCCATCATAAATCGCCTGTATCCGTTTCTTTAACTCCGCATCCGGATCGGGACGATCTTATATTTCAACCAATAATAATAGGAACTGCGTAGAATTTCTGCGAGCTGGATAAACCGGAAATTCATGCCCTAACTCATAGACTACTTGCGCTTTGTCTCGTTTGGTGATTTTTCTTTGTTTTGAACTAAGGCATTCAACTTTTTTAAATACGCATTTTCCATACGTAACGCTTCTAGCTCCTGTTGGAGGGCTTTTTTAAAAAAATTGTAGGGCAGCCCATCCCAGCGTTTTTACTCTGTTTTGCCAGTCCAAAAGAGGAGTATTAGATTAAAGAACGCAGCTGTTTCAAAGAAAGACGTCCCATGTTCGTTCATATAGGTAAGTACGTCTAGTTTAAAGTCTACGGAATAATTTGGATTGCATTTGATAAAAGCACGTTCGCCATGGTATTCGTATCTTTTCACCCAGTATTGGAGGCTCCTTTTATTCGCGCCTATCTCTTTGGCAATAGGCCCAAGTCCCTCACTCGCTTTTAATACCGTTTTACCGCTTCCAACATTTTTCTTCCTTCGAAAATTTAGCCAAAAGAAAAGCACCTCCAAAATTTTAGAGTGTGTCTAAAATTTGGGGTGCAGTTCAAAGAGGCACAGGTCACTATTGTTAAAATTCATATTCTTCTTTATTTCCTTTGAAGCGAATACCTCTGAGCTACCTTTTACGACTCTATCGTAACTTGTCATAAGTAGCCTTGACTTAATCAAAAATGAGCAAAGGAAAAGCCAGTCTTCTCGTTAGAAGCAAAGGATTGCTACATGACAACTTGAATTATTTACATTAACTTAACGAGATCAGTAAGGCTGCAAATATGCATTCTAATTAAGGATCAGGCTTTTCACCATGGCAAACCGGTACCGAAGTCCTTTGCCAGGTTCCCACTTTCTTTTCTTCTTTTTTTTCGGTTCGCTGCTCTCTCCGCTGCAGAATTGAATAATCCTTTTTCCTCATCCGTTTCTGGAATGACTTTTGGAACGTGGGTAGGCTTACCGTCTTGATCAACTGCGACCATGGTTAAAAAAGAAAGTGCGCATACATTCCGTTCTCCTGATAGTAAGTCCTCTGCTATTACTTTAACAAATACTTCCATTGATGTTCTGCCTGCATATGTAACAAAAGCCTCTAGACAGACGGCATGACTGACATGAATAGGGTGCAAGAAGTCTACAGAATCAGTCGAAGCTGTAACAGTATTTTTACGGGAATGGCGCATTGCGGCAATTGAAGCTACATCATCTATATAAGCCATTAGTTTTCCACCAAACAACGTTCCATGATTGTTTGTATCAGGTGGTAATACAATGCTCGTTTTTACTACAAAAGAATCCCTGCATTTTTTTTGATCTATCATAAAATAACGACCTTTCTTTTCTTTTTATAGGAAGTTAGCAGTTTCCTGAAATAGGCATTGGAACTATTTATCATCCTGGTATTTAATAACTTCTATATGTTCATAGGTTTTTTTAACAACCATGAATAGTTGTTCATCATCCATATGGTTAGTAATTTCATTCGGTTTTTCACTTCTTTCCTCAGCCAAAAGAGTCAACTCCTTTCTCAACCACAGTATTAACGTTAGTTTTCCATTTCAATCAATTATAATTTCTATTGTCCAAATTGTTACTTACTGCAAAGGGAGGTTGCAACAGGTTCCTGTCTTAATGTATTTTTTACATCGCTCTAACTACTATTAGACTTGCCTTCGGAGGCGATTAAGTGCGTACCATTTGTTTTAGATAAGAAGGGAAATTCGGAGAAATTAAAACATACTAATCTTAGTATGTTTTTTATAGACATCGGTTATTGTCTATACGATGTATGGAGGAGGGAGAGCTTTAAGTGTTTTTATCTTCTAGAGCTTTCTTTTCAATTTTCAAATGGTGAATTTTAACAAATTACTACTGAGCATGATATACCATTTTTGGGTCGCTAGGGAGGAACAAATGTGAAAAGCGTTCAAATGTTACTTGAATACAGTCTGGCAGATTGAATCCCCCCACAAAGCCGCCTCGTATTTTGCGTTTCCTTTCTGATGTTTACAAAAAATGTAAATTCTCCTCGAAAGTATCCCTCACCTTATGTATAGTTTTTAGTTTGAGATATTGTTAATGTGTTGCCATCAATTCCATTTTGGAACAGACACCTAACAAGCCCAACCCGGCATACAGATAAGAGTACGAAAAAACCGCCGGGAGGTGTCTGAATGTCCGGGTTTGCTTGTTGTATTAGGGTACTTTTTCAAAGAAGTCATGCTGTTTGTCTCGTATGTGAAAAACAAAGCGTTTCCGCAGCCCCTCTCTGAAAACGAGGAAAAAGAATACTTAAAACGGATGGCCGAGGGAGACGAGGTGTCCAGAAGCAAACTGATCGAACACAACTTGCGGTTGGTTGCACGCACATATCGTGAAGAAATTTGAGAATACAGGGGAAGATACGGAAGACTTAATTTCCATTGGGACCATCGGGCTGTCAAGGCGATCGAGAGCTATTCAAGAGGGATAGCACCAAGCTTCGGACGCATGTGGCACGTTGAGAGTAAAATGAGATTCTAATGTCATTACGATTGCTTTATATAGGTACTGGTTTGATGAAAAAGTCGCTTGGGTAAATCAAGATTGGAGTTATACGTGTTTAATTTGGTGCATATATATATTCAGTCGTGATTCAAGAAAGAGGAGGGGGTTCTGTGCACGAGCATGATATTGAACAAATAGAATGGAATGACAGAGTTCTTCATCGACATCAATATGCCACGCAAACGACGATAAATAACGGACATTCGCATAACGTTCAGGGAACAACAACGCCAGCAAATAACACCATTCCTCATGTTCATTACTATGAGGGAAAAACCACTTTTGCAGATGGGCATGTTCATGGGTTTTCAGGAGACACAGGACCTGCTATCTATCTGAGCGATGGGACTCATTATCATGAGTTTTCGGGAACAACCACCTTTAATGATGGACACGTACATCATTACTTTGGAAGGACAGGAAGGAACATTAGCCCTTAGATTTTAAAAATCTAAGGGATTTTTTATTGCTGAGGAACTTGCTGATGTCTATGAAGAGAACAATCTCAAATTACTTAAAGAGGGACTAATACTGTTGAAACAGGAAGGAATTGATGAATAACAAGTACTACTGAGCAAACTCTTTAGTTTTAATAAAAAAGTTCATCTTTTACATAAGGTTTAAGGGATTGTTTTTGATAAACTATTTTTATGCAGTCTTTCGGAGGAAAAAGGTTGAAAAAGAAACAAATTATGATCATTATTATTCCTTTATTTATCCTTGGGTTATTAGGATACGGTGTTTATTGGGCATTTTTTGATATGAGTCGTTTACCTAAAGGAGATTTAATTTCAGAAGTAAGTTCACCTGATGGAACTTATACGCTTAAAGCCTATGTTTCAAATGGAGGAGCAACAACAGATTTTGCTGTTCGTGGAGAAGTAAATTTTAATAAAGAGAACAAAAAGCCAAAGAACATTTATTGGGACTACCACGAAGAAAAAGCTATTATTAAATGGATAGATAAAAATACTGTTGTAATTAATGGCCACGAATTAAGTGTACCTAATGAAACTTTCGACTTTAGAAGATAAAAAAAATCCTTCTAAACTAACAGTGGCAAGAGTGAAAAAGTAATGTATCTGTACTGCACTCCATAAGTTAGAGCTGAATTCTGACTTTTGGAGTACTTTTCTATGGCTAAAAATAGTTTCCTATAAAAATCCTGTCTGATGCTTCCGCTTAATTGCGCATAAATCCAGGTAGTTTCACTTTTTTCATGACCTAATAAGCTTTGAATAACATTTAGAGGTGCTCCATTATTCAATAATGGGTTGCATAGCTGTGGTCAGTTGATTCGGAAGTATATCTTTGTTAATGCAAGCACGGTTGGCAATTAATTCGCTTAATTATGTAACCCATCGTAGCTATGCCCATTCGATGAGGATCGCGTTTCGTGACAAAGATAGCAGGATCCCTGTCTACACGACTATCCAGGTATCGTTTTAACCAAATTTCGCAGCGGATTTTAAAATAGACTTCCCGTTCCTTATCGCCTTTACCTCTTATAACAGCTGACCGGTTCGACCAATTTTTTCTACCTTCGGGTAACAACTTCACCTAGGTCTACATCCAGTGGAAAACATGAATTCAAACAGAGCCTTTTCCATTGGGGAACAACAGGTTTCCCGAAATGTTCAAATTCCATTTCAGTCAAAAATTTAGGAATTCGATTCCCGTAGGTTCTTTTATTTTCGCTGCTGGGTTTTTTGGAATATGTCCTTCTTCATGAGACCATCGAAATAATGATTTCAAAAAACGAATTCAATGAGCCCAAGCAAGATTGCTTAATATAAATACTGTTGTGAAGGTTACCTGTATACTAGAAGATGATTCATTATTTGGCGTCTATTGCTAGTGTATTGTCGTTTTGTGCTAGTTACAGGACCGGATTATATAAGTAAAATGAAATAACTGTCCCGTTAGCAAACTTAGCTGCGTCCATTTTCTAAAAAACGCTAATGTGTTGATAGATGAGAGGTGTAATATATGACTGCACATAATCGTATTAAAATACAGGATGGATTTTGGGAAGGACTGTATCAACTTGGAATTACGTCTCAAGATGTGGTTAGGAAAGCGAAATTGCCCCTTACCGTGATCACTGAATCTGTTGTTACTACTGAGCAATATTTCGCAATATGGCAAGCATATTCCGATCTTATCGGTGATATGGAAGAGGGGATAATTAAGCTTCCGACAGTATTTGAAACATCTCATTTTCCACCGTCTGTACTGGCAGCTTACCATGCTCGTGACTACCGGGATGCCCTAAAGAGAATGGCTCGGTATAAAGAATTGTGTCCTCCTGAAAATATTCGCATTGTGGAGGAAGGCGGAGGTTGTACCATCGAAGTAGAATGGTCGGATATTGATCAACCTGGTCCACCGTTGCTTGTTGGAACTACGCTTGCATTTTTACTTGAGCTAGGGAGACGTGGTACAGGTTTGCCTTTAAAAGCGAGCTTAGTAGAATTTAAACATACCATGAATCAAGTAAAAGGAATGGAAGATTACTTTGGTTGTCCTATCCAAATTGGTGCAAAATGTAACAGATTGACATTGCATAGAGAAGATTTGGATCGCCTATTTGTTTCTTACAATGCTGAATTACTGGACATATTAACCCCCGTACTCGACCAAACCTTGGACGAACAGCGACGTCGTCACACTATAACGGAGATAGCTAAGTGGATATTGAAACGCAGTTTAACAGGAGATCGACTAGAAATACAAGATGTAGCAAGTGAGTTGGGAATGAGCGAACGCACCTTACAGCGCCGTCTAACTGACGAACAAACAAGCTTCAAACAGCTATTAAAAGAAGCACGCCATGAACTAGCAAGAGAGTACTTGTCAAATCCTTCTTTAGATATTAAAGAAGTGGCTTTTCTTGTAGGGTATAAAGATCAGAGCTCGTTCTATCGAGCCTTTCGTGGTTGGGAAGGTATTACCCCTTTGAATTGGCGTACTGAATATGTAAGTATAAATTCAATTAAATTGGAACCGTCTTAAAAGATAAAAAGTAAAGGGGAAATATAGGATGGAACTGGAATTAAACAATAAAACAGCCTTTGTTACAGGCTCTACAAAAGGAATAGGCAAAGCAATTGCTATAGAACTGGCCAAAGAAGGTGTTAATGTTCTTATAAATGGACGTAATGATGAAGAGGTAGAACGAACGGTAAAGGAAATTAAATCAACTTTCCCAACAACTTCTCCCCAGAATGCTACAGCGGATATCGTTGATGCCCAACAAAGAGAAGAGTTATTTAAAAAATTCCCCAGTGTCGCTATTTTAGTGAACAACATGGGAATATATGAAATTATGCAATATGAAGATCTTACCGATGAAATATGGGAGAAATACTTCCGAACTAACGTATTAGCTGCAAATGGATTATCCAAATATTATTTAACGAAAATGTTGGGAAATAATGATGGCCGCATTATCTTTATTGCAAGTGAAGAAGCAGTAATGCCTTCTGGACAGATGCCCCAGTATTGTATGACAAAATCCATGCTTTTATCATTGTCAAAAAGCTTATCTAAATTAACAAAAGGAACCGAAGTTACAATCAATACGATTATGCCTGGACCTACGCTTTCTGAAAATGTACAACAAATTATTGAGGGGATTTACAATAATGATAACATGTCTTTTTCAGAAAAAGAAAGACAATTTATGATTGAAAATCTACCTCAATCTGAAATACAGCGATTTATTAAACCGCTGGAAATAGGCAGATTAGCTGCATTCTTATGCAGTCCATATGCATCTGCATTTAAGGGATCTCCAATCCGTATGGATGGAGGAATGGTTCCAACCATTTATTAATATGTAATATTTACAACTATCTTAGTAGCTTTTTTTTAAAATGTTACAAACGGGGCAGAATTTCTTTTAATATGTGAATGAGGATGAGTTTGTGAAGAAATACACTTAATCTTAAGGGTGCGTTAGCTGAAGATCGGAGCATCTTTAAGACAGTTTTTCTTATGGATTTATTGGTCAGTTAGTGGAAGAGGAATTAAAAATATAATGGAAAAATCGATGAGAAAAATTAGATATTTTTAGAGTGTGTTTCATTCCATTTGTACAGACACCTAACAAGCCCAACCCGGCATACAGATAAGAGTACGAAAAAACCGCCGGGAGGTGTCTGAATGTCCGGGTTGCTTGTTGTATTAGGGTACTTTTTCAAAGAAGTTATGCTGTTTGTCTCGTATGTGAAAAACAATGCGTTTCCGCAGCCCCTCTCTGAAAACGAGGAAAAAGAATACTTAAAACGGATGGCCGAGGGAGACCAGGAGGCCAGAAGCAAACTGATCGAACACAACTTGCGGTTGGTTGCACATATCGTGAAGAAATTTGAGAATACAGGGGAAGATACGGAAGACTTAATTTCCATCGGGACCATTGGCTTGATTAAGGCCATTGAGAGCTATTCGAGAGGGAAGGGTACGAAGCTTGCGACGTATGCCGCACGTTGTATTGAAAATGAAATCCTCATGCACCTGAGGGCCTTGAAAAAAACGAAAAAAGACGTATCTCTTCATGATCCGATTGGGACCGATAAGGAAGGGAACGAGATCACACTGATTGATGTGCTGAAAGCGGAAACAGAGGACGTAGTGGATGCCATTCAGCTGAAAATGCAAAAAAAGAAAATATATGATTACATTCATGTGCTTGATGACCGTGAAAAAGAAGTTATTGTCGGCCGGTTTGGCCTGGATCTGCAAAAAGAGAAGACCCAGCGGGAAATAGCGAAAATGCTGGGGATCTCCAGAAGTTATGTATCGAGGATTGAAAAACGGGCACTGATGAAGCTGTTCCACGAGTTTTATCGAAGCCGTCAGCAGAGCCAGAAGGATCGGCCAAATTATTAAGTAATTGTTCCTGCTGCATCTATAAAAGGGTATTCCTTACACTAAGGAGTACCCTTTTATTTTTGTACGAAGGAATACTTGTTTCTTTGTTTGGGAGGCTGCTTTTTATCGTTACTATACACTGTTATCCTCTTTCCGGAAGTGTAAATAACCAAAGTCGAAATTGAGGGTTTGCAAGTTATTTTATCGCAAGCTCTATGGTCTCTTTTATTTCTGTATAAGCAACTGGTTGTGTGACTTTTTCTAAAGTACTTAATGAAATTCTTTTTTGCTGAGGGAATAAAGTGTTTAGGACAGTGGTTTTTACTACATAAAAGTGCCACTGCTCGGTGTTAAGAACATCAATCAGGTTCGCATCCTTTTCAAAAAGTAAACAAAAAACATAAAGATCTGCATTTCTGATAGGTTCTGTTGTGTAGGTTCGTGTTTCGTAGTTATAAGTTCTTTTTGCTTCAATCCCAAAGCTTATTTTGGAATATTGGCCTTCATGCCAGGACTGTATATAAGCAGCAGATTTTACTTCGATTTTTTGCCTTTGTACATTAAATCGTAAGCATCCCATTCAATACGAGGTTGGTGTAACACATCTAATGTGCTTCCAACAAGAAATTCGGCAAAAACACCTCTTAATGAATTTGTTAAAACATCTGAAAACCCCCAAGACCAAAAGTCGGATATATTAAGCCCGGTACCTTGAATTTTCGTGTTTGGAGCAAGTCTTTCCAACATAATAAACTCCTTTCTCTGCTAGACGAAAGTTGTTATTAATGTTTATACCACCATCATTCTCAATAAAACGTAACCTGGTCATAGGATTAATTTATAAAACCAATTTAATGTAAAACATAGGATTTTCTTGTTAGATGGAGAAAATCAAAGGATTTTAAAGATAAGAAATTATTTATGCGCTTACATAATAGTAACTCCTTTTAGTGATCCGTGGTATAATCGTAGCCGTTGATAACGGCCCCGACTTTCATGAGAGTTGAAAGTCACTAAAAATAAGTATAAACGAGGTGTTTTGTAGTTGAATTTCGAGACAATTAAAAAGGATTGGTTTGGCAATATCAGAGGGGACATCCTTTCGGGTATTGTTGTTGCGCTTGCCCTTATTCCAGAAGCAATCGCGTTCTCCATTATCGCAGGGGTAGATCCAATGGTTGGATTGTATGCCTCATTTTGTATTGCTGTCGTGATCTCCTTTGTTGGTGGACGTCCAGCCATGATTTCGGCTGCAACCGGAGCGATGGCGCTCGTAATGGGATCTTTGGTGGCAGATCACGGGTTGAAGTACTTGCTGGCGGCGACGATTCTTACAGGGATTATCCAAATCATTATTGGAGCGCTTAAACTAGGAAGATACATGAAGTTTGTGCCGCGTCCAGTCATGATTGGATTTGTAAATGCGTTGGCGATTCTAATTTTTACTGCACAGCTGCCCCATTTTGTGGGTGAAGGCTGGCCAATGTATGCCATGGTTGCAGGGGCACTGGCTATCATTTATTTGTTCCCGCGAATCACAAAATTGGTTCCTTCGCCGTTGGTGGCTATTATCGTCATTACCATCTTTGCTGTTACAACTGGTTCAACTGTAAGGACAGTAGGGGACATGGGGCATTTAAGCCAATCGCTCCCAACGTTCCTTATTCCTGATGTTCCATTTAACCTGGAAACGTTAAAGATAATCTTCCCTTATTCGATCGCGCTGGCTCTTGTCGGTCTTCTTGAATCGCTGATGACCGCACAGATCATCGATGATTATACCGATACGGACAGTGATAAAAACAAGGAAGCCAGAGGACAGGGAATTGCAAATATCGTGGCAGGATTTTTTGGCGGAATGGCTGGCTGTGCCATGATCGGGCAATCCGGAATCAATGTCAGATCAGGCGGAAGAGGAAGACTATCCACTTTTGTGGCGGGTGCGTTCCTGATGGTGCTGATCGTTGTGTTAAATGATATTTTGGTTTCGATTCCGATGGCAGCTCTTGTTGGCGTTATGATTATGGTATCCATTGGTACGTTTGACTGGTCATCTTTAACCAAGCTGCACAAAATGCCTAAAACCGATGCGGCTGTTATGATTGTAACGGTGGTAACGGTTGTGATTACACATGACTTATCCAAAGGTGTTGTTGCAGGTGTCATTTTAAGTGCGTTGTTCTTTGCTTCGAAAATATCTAAAGTGGAGGTCCACTCCCATTTGGATGAAGAATTAAACAAAAAATTGATTACAGTAAAAGGGCAGTTGTTTTTTGCTTCTGTCACCGACTTTGTATCACAATTCGAGTTTGCAGAAAGGGCTGATGAAGTCGTTATTGATCTCACCTACGCTCACTTATGGGATGACTCGGCTATTGGAGCCATTGATAAGGTCGTATTAAAATATCGCCAGGATGGTGTTAAAACCAAACTGGTTGGAGTAAATAAAGGCAGTATGGAGCTGATGAACAGACTTGCGGTTCATGACAAGGAAAACGCAAAGGTGTCTGCTCATTAATGAAAGAAGCAAAAAAGGGTACACGGTATGTGTACCTTTTTTACTATTTTGAAAATAAGGATTTGGTTACTACAGTAAAAATGAGAGCGGTTACAATAGAGGGTACCTCGAGGTACAGAAATGATACATTGCTTCGGAAACAAGCCCTTGATCAGCTTTTTAACCAACCAGAACCATTGGAAGAAAAAAACTTGACCCCGAATTATAGTCTTGCATTAGCAGGAATCCTCATGATTATTGTGAGTAAAGTGATAGGATAAAAAAACAACAAGCCATGGCAAAAGCCGGGCTTGTTGTTTTTTTAAAATTCGCCTCCGAATGTCTGATAAATGAGAAGGCCATTCAACATAATAATGATGGCTGCCACCAATATCAGCAGGATATTGGTCCACCGCTTGTTTGCGTAGCTACCCATAATCTTTTTACTGCGGGTAAACATGATTAAAGGAATAATGGTAAACGGAAGCTGCAGACTCAAAACGACCTGGCTGACCACGAGCGCTTTCCATGTATCGATTCCCGCTCCAATAATGATAAGAGCAGGGATCATGGTAACGAGCCTTCGTACCCAAATCGGAATCTTAATGTTCAAAAAGCCTTCAAGTATATATTGGCCGGCCATAGTCCCCGTTACAGAAGATGAAAGTCCGGCTGATAACAAGGCTATGGCAAAGGCGAGACTTGCAAATCCACCGAGAAGCGGTGTCAGAGTAGAATACGCATCTTCTATGGATGTGACTTTCAAGCCATTCTTGTAAAAGACAGCTGCTGCCACTACAATCATGGCCGAGTTAATGAACCATGCCACGTTCAACGCAAGCAGTGAATCAACGATAGCGTACTTATATACCAGGTGATTATGCTTTGGCTGGTTCTTTTTCAGCCGATTTTTCACAACCGAAGAATGAAGAAAAATATTATGCGGCATGACTGTTGCCCCAAGCATTCCGATGGCCACAAGGATGCTCGCCGAGTTGAGATGGGGAACGACCATATGGTAGCCGACCTGCCCAAGGTCGGGTTTTGCATAAAACAATTCAACAATATAGACCGCTGCCACTATAATTACAAAGCCCAGGATCAATTGTTCAATAAAACGGAAACCGTATTTATGAAGCAGAAGGATGCCAAATGTAATGGCAGCTCCAATCAAAGCAGCCGGAAACAAAGGAATGCCCAGCAATAAGTAGATCCCGAGTGCTGCTCCAAGAAATTCGGCGAGATCGGTTGCCATAGCAGCCAGCTCTGCCGTAATCCACAAAAAAACAGCGACCGGCTTTTTAAAATGCTGCCGGCAGTTTTCTGATAATGACTTTCCGGTGGCTACCCCCAGTTTTGCAGCTGTTGTCTGCAAGAGAATGGCCATAAGGTTACTGAGCAATAGAACCCACAATAGCGTGTAGCCAAAAGCAGCGCCGCCTTCAATATTGGTGGCCCAGTTTCCGGGATCGATATAACCCACACTTACAAGAAATGCGGGGCCGAGAAAAGGAATTGCTCTGCGAATTTTCCCCTTTCTGGGCATTGCAGCTTCCAATGCTTTACTATTCAATGTTGCTCACCTTCTTTTGCAAAATAAGTCACAGGGTGTGTCCTTAAGGTTAAAAAGTTTCCTGCATTCAACATTTTGAGAATTGACTATAATATATGCGACGATACAGGAAAATGCAACAAATTCGCATTAAAATGGAATACGCTTTTTTTTTCTTTCCATAGTATTTTCGAAGGAGCCATCTCGTATCAAAAAGACTTGAACGAATGGACATAATGTTTTCGATCGAATAATACCAATAAAGGGATTGATCTAAGAATTAAGGGGAATAGATGTAAAGAACATTCTACATAAGGGAGGCTCGGGCGTATGCAGGAAGTTTTGCTTTTTGCCATAATGATCATTACACTCGTTTATTTCATGTATCTTTGCATCGCAGAATAGCTTCTTTGCTCTCTTCCTGAATGAAGGAAGAGAGTTTTTATTTAAAATAAACTAAAGGGTCGATTTATTATGAAAATTTCACTATAATGGAAATAGATCGAATATTTTATACATAAGGGGGATTTTAGATGCTATTGCAAGGTTTGCGTGAAAGCTGGGATCTGGAATCAATATTTAAGGGCGGAAGCCGCTCTGAGGAATTGCTTGCCGCTATCGGACGCATTGAAACACAACTGGCTGATCTTAATCAAAAAGTCGAAAGTTTTCAATTTTCGGAGGAAGCCCTTCAAGAAGTTGTTGAAGGCGTTCAGCAAAGTGCAGCGCTTATCAATGAATGTGTTTCTTTTGTCGGCTGTTTGACAGCTCAGGATGTCAATGACAAGCAGGCCCTGAATCTTCGTGGAAAATTGGAATCATTAAATGCTGTTTATGCTACAGTTTTGGTTCTTTTGGATAACAAGATGGCGGACATTCCGGATGAAGAGTGGAATCGCGTGATTCAAAAACCTTATTTTGCTGCTATTGCTTTTCCATTGTCAGAAAGACGAAATCTTGCTTCACAAAAGCTTTCTTATGAACAAGAAGCGCTGATGAATGATTTGGCTGTAGATGGTTATCACAGTTGGTCTACTCTGTATGACACGGTCGTTGGAAAAATTGGCATCGAAGTGGAAAAGGACGGAAATAAAGAAACCCTTTCTGTCGGGCAGGCCGAAAACCGCATGACAAGTCCGGACAGAGACGAAAGAGAAAGTGTTTTTGCCAAATATACAGAAGCATGGGAAGAGCAGGCGGATTTTTGTGCAGAAGCTTTAAACCATATTGCTGGATTCCGGAACAGTGTGTATAAACATCGTAAATGGGAGAATGTCCTGAAAGAACCTCTCGATATTAACCGAATGTCAGAGGAGACATTAAAGGCGATGTGGCAGGCGATCGAGGAAAACAAGGAGCTGTTCGTGACGTATTTGAACCGAAAAGCTTCACTGTTAGGTGTGAAGAAGCTGAGCTGGGCAGATGTAGATGCTCCGCTTACCAATGTTGACAGTAAAATGAGCTATGATGAAGGTGCCAGCTTTATTGTAGAACAATTCCAATCCTTCAGCCCGAAGATGGCGGAGTTTTCCAAGCGGGCTTTTGAAAAGCAGTGGATTGAAGCAGAAGATCGCTCTGGAAAACGACCAGGCGGATTCTGTACAGGATTCCCAGTGAAAAATGAAACGCGGATCTTCATGACGTACTCAGGTACTCCAAGCAATGTTTCCACATTGGCTCATGAACTTGGCCATGCTTTTCATTCGTATGTGATGGACGACATGCCATTTTTGGCAACAGACTATGCGATGAATGTGGCTGAAACGGCTTCTACGTTTGCGGAGTTGGTGGTGTCTGATGCCGCCGTGAAAAAAGCAAAAAGCAAGGAGGAAAAAATCTCCCTCCTCGAAGACAAAGCTCAGCGCTCGGTTGCGTTCTTTATGAACATCCACGCACGCTTTTTATTTGAAACAAGGTTCTATGAAGAGCGCAAACAAGGTCTTGTTCCTGTTGAACGGTTGAAGGAGATCATGATCGAAGCACAAAAAGAAGCATTTTGTGACTCATTGGGAAGCTACCACCCGTATTTCTGGGCATCAAAGCTTCATTTCTATATTACAGATGTTCCGTTTTACAACTTCCCTTACACGTTTGGCTATTTATTCAGTGCCAGCATTTATGCCATTGCCAAACAGGAAGGAACGAGCTTTGAAGAAAAGTACATTGCGTTGCTCAGAGATACAGCCAGCATGACGGTCGAAGAGCTTGCTATGAAACATTTGAATGAAGATGTGACGAAGGCAGAATTCTGGAAAAAAGGGATTGATGTGGCCATCGAAGACGTGAAGGAATTTTTGGAGCTGACACAAGATTAACTCAATAAAAAACAAAAAAACAGCTGTAAAGCTGTTTTTTTGTTTGCCCTTATTGGATTTATCTTTTTTGGATTGAGATCGTGCTGATCATCAGAAAAGAAAAGGCGATCATAATAAACATAAAGAAATAGCCGGGAATGAACGGAATCAAAAGGTAGCAAATGGCAACCAAACAGCCTGCCACCGTAATCGGGACTCCGACAAATGATCCGGTGAATTCCGTGATATTGAAACGCGCCAGTCGTATGGCACCGCAAACGATAAATAAGATCGTAAAAATAATACCGGGAACACCAAATTCAAAAAGAGAAGCTTGGTACATCAAAAATGCGGGTGCAATGCCGAATGAAATTAAATCACAAAGGGAATCTAACTGTTTGCCAAACTCTGATTCTATGTTTAATTTCCGGGCAACCATACCATCAAAACGGTCAAAAAGACCAGCCAAAAAAATTAAAATGAAGCCTGTTTTCAAATCCTCTTTAAAAATAAACAATAAAGCGAGAGCACCGAGTGAGAGGTTGATCAATGTTAAAATATTGGCCGTTTGGCCTTTTACCTTTTTTACTGTGGAATCAACCCGTTCTCTTGCCGTCATGAACATAACATCACATCACTCTCCGTACCTTATGTCCGTAAGACAGGAAAGATACTTGTGTAATCAATCATTCACTATTAATGAAATATATTAGATTCTTATCATTATATGTTAATTTTGTAAATTTGGAAAGGGGATATTTCCCAATACTTTCCTGACCAATATCATTAATAGTAATCCCTCTCGGTGTTCAATTCATCCTGTATCGTTTTTTCGGACAATCGAACACCACTTCGATAGGCGGCTCTGGAAATCATGTGCCCCCCTACAGGCGCTGTCAGCAGAACAAATACAATTCCAAGAAGAAGTTTTCCGCTGACCAAGTCCTGAGCGTACAGAAAGAAAAGGAAGGAGCCAATCAATATACCGGAAACACCCAATGTGGCGCTTTTGGTTGCGGCATGAAGCCTGGAATACACATCGGGAAACCGGAGCACGCCCAGCGTTCCCGAAAACACAATAAAAGTACCAAGGATGAGAAAAATACTAATTACGATCTCTGTCAATGAGAACACCCCTATCCAAAAATTTCGCAATGGCCACGGTTGCTATAAAGGTAAGGATGCCGATCAGCAAAATGACATCATGCAGGTCAATAGTATTCAGACGTATGGAAACGAGAGCGGTAATGGCGATAAGATTTATCCCGATTGTATCTATGGCAACTGCTCTGTCTGCACTAGATGGTCCCCAAACCACCCGATAGACCAGTAAAAGAACAGAAAGACAGTTCACAATAAGACAGACAGTAACCACATTTTCGAACCAGCTGCTCATCTGGTCACCTCCATAATCGCTTTTTCAAAGGTTTCTTTGATGGAATGGATTGTTTCATTTGTGTCGGGCAGATCGATTGCATGGATATAAATGAAGCGCTGATCTCTCGACACATCTACCGAGAGGGTGCCGGGTGTAAGAGTGATCAGATTCGCCAGCAAATTGATCTCCCAGTTGGTTTTTAAATCGGTGGGAAGGGCAATAATTCCCGGCCGAAAATCCATTTTGGGTTTATAAATCCATTTCAGAACATCAAAATTTGCGAGGATTAGTTCTTTTATAAACAAGAAGATGAGCTTAATGATAGCCCAAACCTTCAGGAGATAGAATTCATCGGGGATATAGCGGTTCAGCAGGTAAATCAAGCCGATTCCCACGATAAACCCGCTGACATAACTGCCAAACAAATAGTTTTCAGACAGGAACATCCAGATAACCCCAATAAATATATTGATCAACAATTGAAAGGCCATTAATCACTCACCTCGCTTTTAAAACTTCATTAATATATTGCGACGGATTGGCAAGACCGTCGGCAATTGATTGTATATGCGGATAGACCCATTCTGCTCCTATGCCGAGAAAAATGGAGAAGCAAAGAAGCGCAAGGGGAGGAATCACCATTCCACGCTTAAGTTTTATCTTTTTGCCCTCTTTTTGTTCACCCCAAAACGCCATAATAAAGATGCGAATGATGGACAGCAGGATCAACAGGCTGCACCCAAGACCGATGGCAGCTACCAAATAGTGTTTTTCTGCAAAAGCTCCTTTGAGCAGTAACAATTTACCGATAAATCCGCTAAATGGGGGGATTCCGGCAAGAACAAGTGCTGAAAGGAAAAACATCCAGCCGACCAGCGGATATCCTTTAATATACCCGCCCATCTTCCGTAAATCGCTTGTACCGGCAATATAAACAAGAATACCGGCCAGGAAGAACAGGGCGGCTTTTATTATCATGTCATGGACCAGGTAGTAGATGGTTCCTGCCAGAGATTCTGCTGAAAACGTACCGATCCCCAGTAACATAAAACCAATGGCAGGAATAATGTTGTAAGCAATAATCAGCTTTACATTATGGGTTGACAACGCACCTATCACACCGAAAATCAGAGTGAACCCTGCCAGTAAGAGGAAGAAGGCATGAGTTGTTTCCAATTTATAAACGAAGATCAAGGAAAAGACCCGTAAGATGGAGTATATTCCAACCTTCGTCAACAGTGCACCAAACAGGGCAGAGATGACTGACGGCGGCGCGGTATACGATTTCGGGAGCCAGAAGTAAAGCGGGAAAAGGGCTCCTTTCGTGGCAAAAACGACAAACAGCAGTATGGCGATTGATGTAAGAACGCCTTTTTGCTGTATTTCGCCAACACGTTCGGCCAGCTGGGCCATATTTACGGTTCCTGTAACCGAATATAAAAAGGCTACAGTTGTCACAAACAACATGGATGAAAAAAGGTTAAGCAGTACATATTTAATGGATTCTCTCAACTGGACCTTTGTGGCACCAAGGACAATTAAACTATAGGAGGCCATCAGCAGTACTTCAAAAAAGACGAACAGGTTAAAAAGGTCACCTGTCAAAAAGGCACCACTTACACCGGCGATGAGGATCAAAAACAGTGTGTAGAAATAGTGCTTTTCACGTTCCTCATCAAGTGTCGCTCCCGCATACACGCATGCCGCCAACGCGATGATGTTGGTGGTTAATATCAGCAGAGATGACAATTTGTCGGCAATCAGAATAATGCCGTAGGGGGCTTTCCACCCGCCGGTCTCAAGGATCAATGCGCCTTTGGAATAAACCTCGTAAACGATGAATATCGCAGTAGCTGTATTGATCAAGAGGACAACAAATGACATTAAACGGACGGCAGCCAATTTATTGTGAAAAAAAACAAACATTGCACCAAAAAACAAAGGAATCAGAATCGGCAGTACAACCAGGTTACTCATCTTCCGTACCTCGCAATTGATCCATCATATCTGTCCTGTTTTTCTGGTAAGCACGATACGCCAATACCAGTAGAAAACTAGTCACGCCAAAACTGATAACGATGGAGGTCAGGATGAGCGCTTGAGGAAGTGGATCGGTATAGTGCCCGATTCCTTCGCCTAATACAGGTGGAGCCCCACGGTTTAATTTTCCCATTGTTAATATTAAGAGATGAGCTCCGTGAGAAACCAAAGCCGTCCCCAGAATGATACGGAGCAATTGGCGCTGCAGCAGGAGATATATGCCTGCTGCAAAAAGGGCGCCTCCCAAAATACACATCAAAATTTCCATTATTGCTCCATTCCTCCTTTTTTCCGTAACCGAATTTTAATCATTCCATAGATCCCTAGTGCGGCCAGCCCCAGAACCGTGATCTCAAACATGGTGTCCAGCCCCCTGAAATCAACAAGAATCACGTTCACGATGTTCTTACCACCGCCAAGCGAGTATGAGGTTTTGACAAAGTAATCGGAAATGGGCTGAAACCATTTCGAACTGTGTGATGAGATTGCGACTAATGTAATGAGTGTACCTGCTGCTAATGAAATCAGGACATCCGCCACCCTGGAACGCAGCGGTTTAGAATTTGGTTTCATCACAGGCAGGTGTGAGAAACAGAGTAAAAAGAGAACAACGGTAACTGTTTCAATAATAAGCTGAGTTAATGCCAGATCTGGAGCCCGGAATAAGACGAACAACAGGGACAAACCATAACCGACCACGCCAATTACAATAACGGCAGCAATGCGGCGTTTCATAAAAATGGTGGCCACAGCTGCTATCAACATGGAAACGCCTGTAATAACTTCCGGCCATTTTACAGGTGAAAGATCCGCCGTACTGAAGGCAAATCCTCCCGTGACAGCCATCATTCCGGCGGTCACGCATACCAGAAACAATACAATGATTGCCAAATATAGACTTAATGAACCTGTCATGTAGGAACCTGTAATCTTTTTGGCCGCCCGCAGCAAACGGTTCAGAAATGCTTGATATGCTTTGTCCGCAGAAAGTTTTCCGGGAAGATACCGGTAAATAATCTCCCAGTAACGCTTGAAAACAAATAACAAGGCACCTGCAGTGACTACGATCAGAGACATAATGAGCGGTGGTTTAATGCCATGCCAAAACGCCACATGGATATGGATCGAATTTCCGGCTATGGCACCAGCTGCGGGTGCCAAAAGGCGTTCATTGATCAGGTTGGGAAGAACGCCGATTACGACGATGAAACAAACGAGCAAGAATGGCGGAATCAGCATGCCAAACGGGGCCTCGTGGGGTTTTTTTTCCAGCTGGTGCAATTGGACTTTTCCTCTGAAGGTTCCGAAGAACAAATACATTGAATAGACAAACGTAAAGATGCTGCCCAAAACAGCGAGATAGGGAAAGAGAGGAGCTGTCTGTCGGGCAAGACCGGATGGTGACGCTGTTTGCAGCGAAGCATCAAAAAACATTTCTTTACTTAAAAAACCATTAAAGATGGGGAGTGGGAACCCTGCCATGGAAAACGTTCCAAAGAATGCAAGAGTTGCGGTTATCGGCATAAAGGTCATCAAACCGCCGAGCTTTCGAATATCCCTTGTCCCTGTTTCATGATCTACAATCCCGGCAACCATGAACAAGCTCCCCTTGAACGTGGCGTGATTAAAAATATGAAAAACCGCAGCGAAAATGGCAGCCTCTGAGCCAAATCCAAGCATGGACATAATCATCCCAAGCTGGCTTATGGTTGAGAAAGCCAATATGCCTTTGAGATCCGTCTGCCTCACGGCCATAAATGAACCCCAGCATAAGGTGACAAGTCCAAAGCCTGATACGCAAAGGAAAAACAGATCACTGCCACTGAATAATAGAGATAATCTGGCAACCAGGTAGATTCCTGCTTTTACCATGGTGGCAGAGTGAAGATAAGCGCTAACAGGAGTTGGAGCTTCCATCGCATCCGGAAGCCAGGTATGGAAAGGAAACTGAGCTGATTTGGAAAAGGCACCTAGTAATACGAGCAACAAGATCGGCATAAATAGAGGACTTGCCATTAACTCTTCTTTTTGGCTGATAATTTCCCTGATGCTGGTGGTGTCCGTTGCAACCCACAATAGTAGAAAACCGCCGAGCATGCAAAGCCCGCCAAACACTGTGATCATCATGGATTTTAGAGCACCATATACAGATCGCGCACGATGTGACCAGAAACCGATCAGCAAAAAAGAAGATATGCTGGTAAATTCCCAGAATGTATACAGAACAAATAGATTATCAGACATCACAAGCCCAAGCATGGATCCCATGAAAAGCAGCAAGTAAATATAAAAATGAATCAAATTTTCTTTTTTGCTTAAATAAAAAACAGAATACAAAACAACCAAAAAGCCAATACCTGTTATGAGCAAGGTGAAAAGAAGGCTAAGTCCATCCAAGTAAAAGGAAAGCTGTATACCCATTGATGGAATCCAGTTCGTCAATGAAGCCACAGGCTGTCCTTCTGAAATTTCGCTACTGTTTGTCAAAAACAAAATAAACAGAACGAAAGGGACAATTGCTACCAGCCATCCAGTATGGAACGTCTTTGAAAGCGAGCGGGAAAAAAGGAAAAGCAAAAAGGCCGCGATAAAAGGCAAAGCGATGTAGTACAAAAACAAATCCGTTCCTCCTTAAAAAGTCATGATTATGTATGTGATTTTTTAACCATTGCCATTTCATTGTAAGCAGAAAAAACAGGCGCAATCAACTTAAAACCGTTGAAAATACTGAATGTTTTTGTTTCTTCCTATTTAATATAAAAACCAGAAAAAACATACTGCTGAGAGTTGAAAATACGGTTAGTTTTTCCCTCAAGGGAGGGTTCTATCAAAAATAAAAAAAAGCCTCATCTAGTGATGGGCTTTCAGCAAATAAACGTTCAATCTCTTTTCCAGGGATCTTCGTTCAATTTCTTGTTGGATTAATGAGATAAAATCAGAGCTCAGTCGCAGTTCTTTTGCTTTAAAATACGATTCAATCAAAAGTTCGTCCGATAAGTTTTCCATAAGTGAGCTGCCATCGGGTGGCATGTTCACCTCCTGTTTTTTTAAATGCCTTAGGATGCATTTTTTCAAGGTGAATGGGTTATGAAATGGTATAAATCCGCATAAACTATAAGTTCTGATACTTTCTAAATTCAGCTTACCATGAAAAGGGAAACAGAACAATCGTTCGAATATCCACAATGTTTGGTGGATAACCTGTGGGTAGGTTGTTTATAAAACAGAAAATTCTGCTCATTTCGCAGGGGACAATGTTGATAAAGTTATCCACATTGTCGGATGCGAACAATTTGTCGAAAACTTTTCTGAATAACCCCTCTTTTTGAGAGGCTGGCAGCTGTTTGAAAACAATAAAAAAGTTGTTACATGGCGAATAACTGGTACAATGTAAAAGTGTAACTGAATGAATAGTATAGAGGTGTCCAGCATGTTAAAACATTTTTTGCCGGATGAACATGTCCAGAGCATTTTTGATATAACGCCTGAAATGTTATTGAAACGGAATGTAAAAGGAATCATCACTGACCTTGATAATACTCTTGTTGAGTGGGATCGTCCGGAAGCAACTCCAGAACTGATAAATTGGTTTCGTTCATTTAAGGAGAAGGGAATTTTAATTACGATCGTTTCCAACAATACGCAGCAGCGTGTAAGCAGTTTTTCTGACCCTGTACAAATACCATTTATTTATAGTGCAAGAAAACCGATGTCCCGTGCGTTTAAGCGGGCAATCCGCGACATGAACCTGAAGCGCGATGAGATTGTGGTAATCGGCGACCAATTGTTAACGGATGTGCTGGGAGGAAACCGTCTTAAACTGCATACCATAATGGTTGTGCCTGTGGCCAGCACGGACGGATTATGGACAAGGGTAAACAGAAAAATCGAAAGAATGTTATTGTCTTGGATGAAAAGGAAAGGCATGCTCAACTGGGAGGAATAAGATTGAAGGAACAAATTAGATGTATTGGATGCGGAGCAACCATACAGACAGAAAACAAGGATGAGCTCGGCTATGCGCCACCCTCGAGTTTAAAGAGGGAGGTTGTCATTTGCCAGCGTTGTTTTCGTTTAAAGCATTATAATGAAATTCAGGATGTCAGCCTTACGGATGATGATTACCGTAAAATTCTATCCGGCATCGGAGATACGGACGCATTGGTTGTTAAAGTGGTCGATATTTTTGATTTTAACGGATCGTGGCTGCCGGGCATCCACCGCTATATCGGCAGAAACAAACTCATGCTGATTGGGAATAAGGTAGATTTACTACCTAAATCCGTTAATAAAAACAGACTTACACAATGGATGTCTTCCATGGCCAGAGAGTTGGGTGTAAAGGCAGAGGAAGTCCATCTTGTATCGGCTGCAAAAGGAACAGGTCTTCTGGATGTGGCTGAACGGATTGATGAGTTGCGCGGCGGCAGAGATGTCTATGTTGTGGGCTGTACGAATGTAGGTAAATCAACATTCATTAATGGTTTAATCAAGCAGCTTGGCACGGAGCAGGAAGACATCATTACAACTTCCCATTTTCCGGGAACCACATTGAACTTGATCGATATCCCTTTGGATGAAGAGAGTGCTCTTTTCGACACACCAGGTATTATCAACCATCACCAAATGGCTCACTTTGTCAGCAAGGATGAGCTGAAGTTTATTATGCCTAAAAAAGAAATTAAGCCTATGGTTTTCCAGTTGAATGAGGAACAGACTCTGTTTTTGGGAGGACTCGCACGCTTCGATTATATCAGTGGAGGAAGAAGGTCATTTGTCTGCCATGTGTCCAACGAATTAAATATCCACCGGACGAAACTTGAGAATGCAGATGAGCTGTACCAAAACCATCTGGGTGATCTATTGTCACCGCCCTCTGATCCGGATAACCTTCCTCCGCTAAAAAGGCATGAGTTTACTATTAAGGAAAAGGATACAGATGTGGTGATATCAGGGCTTGGCTGGGTTACGGTTAAAGAACCGGGTGCCAGGATTGCAGCCCATGCACCAGAAGGCGTTGCTGTGACGTTAAGGCCTTCACTCATTTAACTGAAGGGAGAGGGAAGGATGAGAAAAAAGGTTGGTTTAATTGGATATCCTGTCAGCCATTCCATGTCTCCACAGATGCAGAATGGTGCTTTTGAAAAAGCAGGGCTTTCCTACGTTTATGATAAATATGAGGTGCATCCGGACCAGTTGGCAGAAGCTGTACAAGACATGCGTGAAAAGGGTTTTGCCGGGTGGAATGTAACGATCCCGCACAAGCAGGCCATTATGCCATTTCTTGATGAAATTGCAGAGGATGCCTTGAAAATCGGAGCAGTCAATACCGTAGTCAATGAAAACGGAGTATTAACCGGGTACAATACAGACGGTGCCGGTTTTGTAAAAGGTTTGATGCGCCATGTCCGCTTTCCAATCGAAGAGGCAAAGGTTCTCATCATTGGAGCGGGAGGAGCGTCCCGGGCCATCAGCTATGCATTGAGCAAAGAAGGACCCAGGGCCATTGCTATCACGAACCGTACCATGGAAAAGGCACAAGACATTTTTAACGAGTGTTTGAGGGACCAGGATCAAGTCATCTCTCTTCAGGAAGCTGAAGAAAGGCTTTTTGAATTCAGCATTGTCATCAATACCACGTCGATCGGCATGAAAGAGGATCGTCTTCCTTTGCGTGTAGATCATCTAAAAGCGGGAACAGTGGTATCGGATATTATTTATAATCCTTTTAAGACCGCTTTATTAAAAGAAAGCGAAAAACGCGGTGCAATTATTGATAATGGAGTGGCCATGCTCGTTTTTCAGGGCGCGCTGTCGTTTGAAAAGTGGACAGGTGTTGCGCCGGACGCATCATTGATGGAAAAGATTGTGATTGAAGAATTGGGAGGAAGTTATGTTAACAGGTAAACAAAAACGCTTTTTGCGTTCGAAAGCAAATCCGATTCAGCCTATTTTTCAGGTAGGAAAAGGCGGAGTCAACAGCAATATGATCAAACAAATCCAGGAAGCGCTGGAAGCCAGAGAGCTGATTAAAATCAGCATTCTTCAAAACTGTGAAGAACCGCGCGAGGAAGTAGCGCAAGCCGTTGCCAAAGGAGCGAAGGCTGAGCTCGTTCAAGTGATCGGGAACGTCATTATTCTTTATAAAGAATCCAAAGAAAACAAAGAGATCATACTTCCGTAAAGGAATGATACAATGGCGAAAATAGGGATATTTGGAGGATCTTTTCATCCGCCTCACAATGGGCATTTACTCATTGCCCAGGAAGCGCTGAGTGCTTTTTTACTTGATGGGGTGATTTGGATGCCGGCCAATCATCCTCCGCACAAACGACTGGCATCTGGCGTTTCAGACCATGACAGGATTGAACTGGTCAAAGCGGCAATCCAGGATAATGCTAAATTTTCCCTCTCTTTGATCGAGTTTGAAAGGGAAGGGCCATCATATACTATAGATACGATGAGAGAACTTCAGAAAGAAAATCCGGATCATGAGTACTTTTTTATCATTGGGGGAGATATGCTGGATTCACTGCATACCTGGCATCAGATTGATGAACTGAGCCGGATGGTGACCTTTATCGCGATCAATCGCAGCGGTCATCCGCTGAATGCCCAACATAATCCATATCAGGCCGCCATGCTTGAAGTGCCGTTATTTGATGTTTCCTCTACCCTCATCCGGGAAAGAGTGTCTCAAGGGAAAAATACCACGTATCTCATTCCGGAACGTGTCAGAAAACAAATCGAGGTGAAGGGACTTTATGGATCGCAAAAAAGCCCTTGAAATAGTTAAGGAACAATTAACAGAGCACCGCTATCAGCATACGCTTGGCGTTGTGCAAACCGCTCTTCAACTCGCAGACCGATATGAAGAGGATCAAGAAAAGACAGAACTGGCCGCAATCTTTCATGATTATGCCAAGTTCCGGCCAAAAGAAGAAATGAAGGAAATCGTAAGAAAGCAAGCCATGCCGGAAAGTCTGCTGCATTATGGAGGAGAGCTCCTTCATGCGCCAGTCGGCGCCTATTTGGTAGAAAAGGAAGCAGGCATCAAGGATCGCGACATTTTGGCTGCAATTGCCTATCATACGACCGGGCGTGTTGGGATGGGGAAGCTTGAGAAAATTATTTTTCTTGCCGATTATATTGAACCTGGAAGAAAGTTCCCCGGGGTGGAAGAAGTTCGGCAGCTGGCAGAGGAAGACCTGGACACAGCGTGCCTTCAAGCACTGAAAAATACAGTAACTTTCCTGATGAAGCAAAATCAGCTGGTGTATCCGGAAACAATTAATACCTATAACAGTCTTTTGGCACAGCTTAAAAAATAAAAAAGAAACGGAGGAATGTAATTTTGAATGAACAGGAACTGATTGAACTCGTAGTGAAAGCGGTGGATGACAAGCGGGCAGAAGATATTATGATGCTTGATATGAAGGGGATTTCTCTTGTCGCAGATTATTTCTTAATTTGCCATGGGAATTCGGAGAAACAGGTTCAGGCCATTGCCCGGGAGATTAAGGATGTAGCCGCAGAGAAGGAAATCAATATTCGGAGAATGGAAGGTTTTGATCAGGCAAGATGGGTTCTTGTTGATATGGGTGATATGGTAGTCCATGTTTTTCACCGTGACGAACGATCCTATTACAACCTGGAAAAATTATGGGGAGATGCCCCATCAGTTGACCTGAACCAAATCCTTTCATAAATAAAAGGAGCCGGTATGAGCTATCAACATTTTGCGTATTATTATGATCAATTAATGGAAGAAGCTCCTTATGGGCAGTGGATCTCTTTTTTTGAACAGGCGATGGCCACTGTTGGAGCTGACGTATCGAGTGTTCTCGATGTTGGCTGCGGGACAGGGTCGATTTCCATACCGCTTGCGTTAAAAGGTTATGATGTAACCGGAATCGACCTGTCCGACGATATGCTTGCTGTAGCTCATGAAAAGTCGATGACTCAGCATGCTTCCGTTCAATTTCTGCAGCAGGATATGACCGAGATCGAAGGCTTGCCTGAATTTGATGCTGCTGTCATTTTTTGTGATTCGCTGAACTATCTTTTGACAGAAGAGAAGGTAGCTGCAGCCTTTCACTCTGTACATCGACATCTGAAGGAAAACGGAATCTTTTTGTTTGATGTACACAGCCTTTATAAAATTCATAATATCTTTTCCGGGAATACTTTCGCTGAAAATGCGCAGGAAATTTCCTACATCTGGCAGTGCTATGAAGGGGAATATCCGGACAGTGTAGAACATGAACTTAGCTTTTTTGTACATGAAGAGGACTCGCGGTATACCCGATTTGACGAAGTACATATGCAAAGAACATTATCAGTGCAGACTTATGAGCATCTTCTTGAAGAAGCCGGCTTCACAGTAATAAAAATTACCGGGGATTTTTCGGAGAACGAACTTAAATCTGAAGCTGAGAGAATTTTTTTCATTTGTAAAAAATCGAAATAAGCCATCATACTGATGGCTTATTTTTTTCTGTTAAGGAAGGATTTCGGGGATAATTAGAGAAATCTTATTTTAGTTCTTCTTTTACCTCGAATTGCCCATTGATCTTTTCACATTCCTCATGGTATTTTTCATGCGTCCGTTCAATCACACGATCAAAGACTTCTCCTGCATCCTCATTCAAAATTTTGATTCCTTCTCCTGTTATGCCTCCTTTTACACATACTTTTTCAATCAGTGATGGTAGCGAAAAGACCTCTTTTTCCAACAGTTTGCCCATACCGATAATCATTTCACTGGCAAGAAGAGTAGCTTCATTTTTGGTAACGTCCGTCTTTTTTACAGCACTTTCCACAAAGCATTGCACAAGGTATCCGATAAAGGCTGGCCCACAGCTGGCGATGTCGGACGAAATGCGGGTGACATTTTCACCGATAATCACGGGCTTTGATATGAAAGACATGAGCGATAACAATTTTTCCTGATATTCAGTGTGGCATCTGGAGCCAAACGTAATAAGGGAAGTGCCGGAAAGTGCCCGGTTCGTAATGCTTGGAATCGCCCGGGCTACGTTGCAGTCAAGCAAATTTTCTATCTGTTCACAAGAAATGGGACTTGTAATGGAGACGACAAGTTTATGTTTTGAAATGTGCTTTTTATTTTCACAAAGAAGGTCAAAAAATTGGTGCGGCTTTACACAAATGAACAGAATATCTGCAAAACGAATCACATCTTCCGCGGCAGCTGCCACCCGGAGTTTGGGATGGGCAGACTGTAGTGCTTCGGCCTTGGACAGTGTCCGGTTGGTCACCATAATCCGTGACGGCTGTACAGCAGCCGATTCAATAAAGGAAGACACAAGGATGCTTCCCATGTTTCCCGTTCCAATAAACCCTAGCTTCACTGTTTACTCCTCCTCTCCCTGATCCATCCTACCTTGATACATATGCATACGCGGCCTGTTTTATGAAAAAATGAAAGGAGACACGGTATGCTGAAAAAATATGAAGTTTGGTTTCGCAAGCACCGCTATATACTGCCAGCTGTTCTCATAGTTGGGATAGCGGTGGTGTACTTGTATGAACAAAAGGTACCATTGGAGGAAAAAGCCATAGAGGAGCTGCCGCAGGAATTAACAGCGAAAGAACCAAGTAATGCCCAAAGCCCTGTAAAAGAGAGCCCAGGTTCGATAAATTTACAGTCAGCAAAAATCATGCTCGATATAAAAGGAGCTGTGGTCCGTCCTGGTGTCTATGAAATGAAGGAAGGAGACCGGGTGATAGATGCTGTGCAAAAAGCAGGAGGATTCACAAAAAACGCTGAACAACGCAGCGTAAACCTTTCAGGCAAGGTCAAAGACGAAATGCTTCTCTATATTCTGGAGAAAGGTGAAGAACCAGCAGTGCCAGCTGCGGCTGATGCGGCGGGAAATGGAAAAGGACTGGGAAATGACAGCGGACAAGCCGCAGTGAATATTAACACTGCCAATGATCAGGAACTGCAGACCATAACCGGTATAGGACCCTCAAAAGCGAAAGCTATCATCACATTCAGGGAAGAGAATGGTGGCTTTAAGACCGTTGACGATCTCTTGAATGTGCCTGGCATTGGAGAGAAATCACTTGAAAATATGAGAGCCCAAGTTACTGCCGATTAGGAAATTTCATTGACTATCCACTTGGAGAATGCCTAAACTAAAAAGAAAGATTCGATTGGGGGAGAGAAAAAATGGAGCGTATTTCCTGGGATGAATATTTTATGGCGCAAAGCCATTTGCTTGCCTACCGAAGCACATGCACAAGGTTGGCAGTGGGTGCGACCATTGTGAGAGATAAAAGAATAATAGCGGGAGGATACAATGGTTCAATCTCAGGGGGTGTCCACTGTATAGATGAAGGATGCTATGTCATTGACGGACATTGTGTACGCACCATCCATGCAGAGATGAATGCTATCCTGCAGTGTGCAAAGTTCGGGGTTCCGGTAGAAGGTGCAGAAATGTATGTAACCCACTTTCCGTGTCTTCACTGTTGCCGGACCATTATACAAAGCGGCATTAAAACCTTGTATTATGCACAGGATTATAAAAACCATCCCTATGCTATTGAACAATTCAAGGAAGCTGGTCTTATCGTAAAGCAGGTTCCCTTTAATGAGAACAAGATGAACCCTCATTATGAGGATCAAATGCAGCTTACGTTTGACCTTTTACAGGCAGTGGAAGAAGGGGCTGCAGACAGTCAGGATAAAGTCGCAAGGCTCAGACAGAAGGCTGAGCAGCTCTATCCTGCCGCACTGCATCTGAAATAAAGATGAAGGCTGGCTATCTTTATGCACTTTGTGCGATAGCGGCAATTTATTCATCGAATGGACATTACATCTGGGCGATTCTTATAATCGCCCTTTTTTATTTTTTACCAGGGGTGGATAGAAAGACGGTCTCCTTATGTATGTTTGCCTTTCTATCGTTTTATTTTTATTATCAATTGGCTGATGAACGAAATGTAACGGACCTGGAGGGCGATGAAGGAGTATTTCTCGGAAAGATCGAAAGCCTCCCTGACATTGACGGGGATTTGCTGAGCTTTAGACTTAAGCTGAAAGAAGAAACGGTCATCGTCCGGCAAAAAATTTCATCAGAGGAACATCAGGAATTACTCCGACGTGAGCTAAAAGCGGGGATGGTGTGCCAGTTTCAGGGGAAGCTCGCACACCCTCCAGGGCAGGAGAATTTTGCGGGAATGAATTATTCCGAGTATTTAAGAAAACAAGGAATTCATTGGCTGGTCACGGGTAAAGCTTTGCTGCCATCCCAGTGTAAACCGCAGGAACGCTCGTTTTTTAACCGTCTGATCACATTCCGATCGAAAGAAATTCAATTCATTGAGCGTACCTATCCCGAGGAAATCTCAAGTTTGTTAAATGCACTTGTCTTCGGATACCGGGACCATATACCTGATAAAATAAATGAGGCATATCAGCGTCTCGGCCTTTCCCATTTGCTTGCTGTATCAGGATTGAACGTTGCCATTCTTTCCGGGATGCTCTTTGTTCTGCTTCTCAGGGCGGGTGTGACCCGTGAACAAGCTGCTGTTTGTATTGCTGCGATACTGCCTTTGCATATTTTCTTGACAGGTGGTGAGGCTTCCATTGTACGGGCCGGCATAATGGGAATGTGTGTTGTTCTCTTCCAGAGATATAGAATAAAAGTGCATCCATTAACCATCATCTCTTGCGTTTGCCTCGCTATGCTTCTCATCAACCCCTATTATGCCTTTCAGCTTGGTTTTCAGCTTTCTTTTCTGAATGTTTTTGCTCTCATGGTTTCTTCCCGTTTTATTTTCAGCCGCTATTCTTCCTACTGGGTTCAAATTTTTATGTCCAGTTTGATTTGCCAGTTGGTGTCTTTCCCGCTGATCATTACCTCGTTCTACGAAATCTCTCTTTGGTCTCTGCCGCTAAATCTCCTCTTCATTCCGTTATTGTCCATCATTGCTCTTCCCTCGGCCAGCCTTGGTGTTCTCTTTTCGTTTGTTTCCATTTCTTTAGCTAAACTTCTTTTTTATCCCGCAGTACTTGTACTGAAGCTTACAAACCATATACTTCTTGATTTGAATCAAGACATTTTTACCATGACGTTTGGTAAACCGCCGTTGATCGTTATTCCTTTCTATTATGCGGGGATTATATATTTTCTGATTTGTTTGGAGAGAGGCGGAGTGATCCGAAAGTTAATTGCTCCCGTCCTATGTCTGCTTTCTGTTGGGATCCTGCATTGGAATATTCATCTTTTCGATAAGAATGGAAGAGTGGCCTATTTAAATGTGGGACAAGGGGACAGTACATTGATTGAGCTCGCTTATCGAAAGGGGGTCTATTTGATCGATACAGGGGGTACCATCCATTTTCCAGCAGAAGCATGGAAGAAACGAAGAAAGGAGTATGATGTCACGAAGGAGGTAGTGCTTCCGGCATTAAAAGCGAGAGGAATAAGGGTAATTGACAAACTTATTCTCACACATGGTGACATGGATCATATCGGCGGGGCACAAACCCTTCTATCACGTATAAAGGTGAAAGAAGTGCTGTTTCCAAAGGGAACGATCAAAGAGCCCCTGGAAACACGGGTCTTATATGAGGCGGCAAAAAGACATCTGCCGATCACCGTTACACAGCGGGGGAAAAGCTGGTCGGCGGAAGGAGGGGTGTTTCAGGTGCTGTCTCCCTATGGAGATGAGACGGAAAGCAATGCACGCTCCATTGTTATCCGGGCACAAATAAATGCTGCTTCCTTTTTATTTACGGGAGACCTGGATGGGCAGGGAGAGCAGCGTATTCTAAGAGAGATGCAGCCGGTCAGGTCGACCTTTCTAAAGGCCGGGCATCATGGAAGCAAAACATCCTCTTCGGCCGAGTTTATCGATCAAGTGGTGCCTTCCTATGCTTTGATTTCAGCCGGAAAGAACAACCGGTATGGGCATCCTCATCCTGAAGTGATGAAACGATTTATTGAACGTGGAGTTCAAACCCTCCGTACGGACGAGCAGGGTGATGTGGAAATTACGGTTTCAGTAGGAGGCTGGAAAATCCGGCACAGTGTAACCGCCTCCAAAAAATAAAAAGAAGCCTCACTGTGGGCTTCTTTTTATGTATTAAGATGCAATTAATTTGATGATAACTCCCAGTGCAAAGATTAACGTGAAAAAACCAAAGGACCAAACAAAGCCCATGCCTGAATCGATTAAATCATTCCGTTTGCTTTGAACGTCTTTTTCGAACTGATTCATTTCCGCAACCCTCCCATATCGATATAAGTATAAGCTATCCCTAAAAAAAAATCCATAAAGGATTCAGAATTGAACAGCAAATCCTAAATTCTTTTCCTGTTTTGCTAACTGTTGTCACCAATATCGCTGAGTCGCATAGGATATCATAACATTAAAGGGCAATCTCAGGGTTTACTCGCTGGCTGCCGGGAGTCCCGGGGTCCTGGTAACCGGCGTTTAATATAAATGAAGAAGCAGCATATGCTGCTTCTTCTTTTTGCATTACATGGTTCCACTATTGAAAAAAAACGCGTTCCGTCATACGATAAGAATAGAGAAAGTTTGAGGTGAAGGGTTTGTCAATTTCAGCATTACAAAAGAATTTAAAACAAAATCAATTTGCTCCCTATTATGTTTTGTATGGAACAGAATCTTATATTATAGAACAAGCCATTTCCTCTATTGTGAAGTACGCTCTGAACGATGAAGACAAGGATTTCAATTATTCAGCCTACGATTATCAGGAAACGCCGGTACAGGCGGTAATGGAGGATGCAGAGACGCTGCCCTTCATGGGGGACAGGCGTGTGGTTGTCATAAAAAATGCCCTTTTTCTAACGGGGGCAAAAGACAAAAGCAAGGTGGAGCATGATCTATCTACCGTCGAACGGTACATACAAGATCCTGCTGATTTTACGATCCTGGTTTTTGTGGTCCCAGCCGAAAAGCTGGATGAACGGAAAAAGATCGTCAAAACCTTGAAGAAAAATGGCGAAGTTCTTTCCGCCTCCCCGCTAAGTGGTGATTCAGCGATTGAATGGATCAAGGACCGTGCCATGCAGCAAGGCGTTTTTATAGATGCAGATGCTGCACAATATTTGAGTTCAAAAGTCAGTAATGAGCTGATGGCTCTCGTGCAGGAAATGGATAAGCTTGCATTGTATGTAGGGGAAGGGAACACCATCTCCATTGAAGTCATTGATCAGCTGGTTCCTCGCACACTTGAAGACAATATCTTTTCGCTGATTGATGATATCGTTCATAAGAAAATTGATGTGGCTCTCAGAACATTTTATGATTTAATGAAACAAAATGAGGAGCCCATTAAAATTCTTTCTTTAATGGCACGTCAATTCCGGATTATCTTTGGTGTGAAAGAACTGTTTGCCAAAGGATACGGTGAAAAGCAAATTGCCGGGGTACTCAAGCTGCATCCCTATGCGGTCAAGCTCGCTTCCAGACAGGCAAGGATGTTTGACGAACAAGAATTGTTTACCCTTCTCGACCGGATTGCAGAAGCCGATTATGAAATGAAAACCGGTAAAATGGACAAGCAGCTGATTTTGGAGCTTATCATGCTCAAAATGGCCAAATAAAAAACGAGGAAGAGCCCCTTAAAAGGGGCTCTTCCTCGTTTTTTAAATTCAGCTCAAAAATAAAAACGACCCATAAGGTCGTTTCATGTCGGTTCCCGTATTACGCGTTAATTCCGTTCAACGCTTTAGCAAGACGAGACTTTTGACGTGATGCTGCGTTTTTATGGATAAGTCCTTTAGTTGCCGCTTTATCAACTTTTTTAGTAGCAGCTACAAAAGCTTCTTTCGCACCTTCAGCATCGTTGTTAGCGACCTTCGTTTCGAAATTTTTCACAGCTGTACGCATAGCAGACTTTAAAGAAGCATTGTGAGCACGGTTCTTATCGTTCGTTTTTACACGTTTAATAGCAGATTTAATATTAGCCAATCCATTCACCTCCCTAACATTGCAACTTGGGTTGCAAAAAAATAGGACACAAAGTATTCTATCAGTTTCATTCTTCAATTGCAATACAAGAATGAAAAGGGTTTTTGCGGGCAAAAATAGAGACAATATATCCCATGACAGGACGGTGCCTAAATGAACAACAAAGACCTTGATTTGAACAAGTACAATGTCCGGACCGATTTAGCAATTGAAGCACATGAAATGCTGGTCAATGATGAAAAGATGAAGGAAAAAGAAAGTACGATTGAAGGAATCATCATTAAAGAACAGGATCATGACGGGATAAAACTGACCCGGGTGGAAATTGATGAACGCGGCGCGGAGGCTACAGGCAAAAAGCCGGGAACGTATTTAACGTTTGAGATGCAGGGCATCCGAGAAAAGGATTCCGCACTTCAGGAGCGGGTTCAGGAAGTATTTGCCCGGGATTTCAGGAATTTTATGAATGAGCTTGGCATTCAGGAAACAGATACCGCTTTGGTCGTCGGTCTGGGCAACTGGAACGTCACACCTGATTCACTGGGTCCTAACGTACTGGAAAACCTGCTGATTACCAAACATTTATTTGATATATCTCCTGAGAACGTGGAGGAAGGATTTCGGCCGGTATGTGCCATTTCTCCAGGAGTAATGGGAATAACCGGTATAGAAACAAGCAATATTATTGAAGGTATCATCAAAAAAGTCAATCCTGATTTTGTTATTGCCATTGATGCTCTTGCCTCACGTTCGCTCGAGCGGGTAAACACCACCATTCAGGTTTCAGACAGCGGCATCCATCCGGGTTCAGGGGTAGGCAACAAACGCAAGGAACTTAGCAAGGAGGCGCTGGGTATTCCCGTGATTGCTATTGGTGTTCCAACAGTTGTGGATGCAGTTACCATTGCCAGTGACACGATTGATTATATTTTGAAACATTTTGGACGGGAAATTAAAGAGAAGGATAAGCCTTCCAAATCTCTGGCCCCTTCATGGATGACATTCGGCGAAAAAAAGGTATTGAATGAGGATGATCTTCCGGGGCAAGAGGAAAGACAGTCGTTTCTTGGCATGGTGGGCACATTGGAGGAAGATGAAAAAAGGGCATTAATAAGAGAAGTGCTGTCACCCCTCGGGCATAATTTAATGGTAACTCCGAAAGAAGTGGATACGTTTGTAGAGGACATGGCCAACGTGATTGCAGTTGGGCTGAATACCTCGCTTCACAGGCAGGTGGACCAGTCAAACAGCTCTTCCTATACGCATTAACACATAAAAGGACAAGCTGCCACATACGAATGTTATTAATTGATGGTGAACGGAGTGGGTCCTGTGACGAAATTTATGATCAAGTGTTTTTTTATCACTGCTGTTCTTTTTTTCGGTGTTCTTCTTGGAATGCAGCAGGCTTCTGATGGAATGAGCGCGTTAAAGGGAAATCAGGAGAATGGGGAAACCTTAACGCTTGAGTCAGGCAAAGGGGCTGGGGAGGCTGAAGTGCTTGGCACTCAGGTTGATGTTCATGACTTAAAGACAAAGCAAAAGCAGTTGGAAGAATCCAAAGCGTTTAACTTTTTTTCTGCCATGGGAGAGAAAGTGTCCGGCCTTGTTTCTTCCTTATTCCAAGGAATAGTGAGTCTGATATCAGCCATCCTATCACAAATTTTTGGTTCTTTGAGCTGACAGTTATTTTTCAGAGGGAAAAATAACTGTTTTTTGCTTTATAAGCGCTTTCGCAATTGGGTGCGTTCAGCATTGAACAAGAGTGCTTGTATTGCTATAATCTAAACTAGTGTACTTTGCGCAAAAATGTAGGAGTGAAACGAATGAACCGAGAACAAAAACTGGAGAGGCAATCGAGGATTCGAAATTTTTCCATCATTGCTCATATTGACCATGGAAAGTCCACGCTGGCAGACCGCATTTTAGAGAAAACCAGCGCCCTTACCCAAAGAGAGATGAAAGAACAGCTTCTTGATTCAATGGACCTAGAGCGTGAGCGTGGAATTACGATAAAGCTGAATGCTGTGCAATTGAATTACAAAGCAAAAGACGGGGAGACATACATTTTTCATTTGATCGATACCCCGGGACATGTTGACTTTACCTATGAAGTATCCAGAAGCCTGGCTGCCTGTGAAGGAGCGCTGCTTATTGTTGATGCTGCTCAGGGCATTGAAGCACAAACGCTTGCCAACGTTTACCTGGCTCTTGAAAACGACCTGGAAATTCTTCCGGTCATCAATAAGATCGACCTGCCGAGTGCAGAACCGGAGCGGGTAAGAAATGAGGTAGAAGAAGTGATCGGCCTTGATGCATCTGAAGCTGTCCTTGCTTCTGCTAAAGCTGGAATTGGTATTGAAGAGATTCTCGAGCAGATTGTTGAGAAAGTTCCAGCACCAGCAGGTGATCCCGACGGCCCGCTTCAAGCCCTTATTTTTGACTCCCTTTATGATCCTTACCGAGGAGTTGTGACGTATATCCGGGTGACAGAAGGAACGGTAAAAGTGGGGGATAAGATCAGGATGATGGCCACTCAAAAGGAATTTGAGGTCGTGGAGCTTGGAGTCTTTACCCCTAAAGCGGTAAACAAAGAGTTTTTGACGGTCGGCGATGTTGGCTATTTGACCGCGGCGATAAAAAATGTTGGGGATACCCAGGTGGGTGACACTATCACAAGCGCGGTTAAACCGGCGGCAGAACCGCTCCCAGGCTATAGAAAAATGAATCCGATGGTTTATTGCGGTTTGTATCCGGTAGACAATGCCAAATATAATGATTTGCGCGAAGCATTGGAACGACTTGTGCTGAACGATTCAGCACTGCAATATGAACCGGAGACTTCCCAGGCATTGGGCTTTGGATATCGCTGCGGTTTCCTTGGCTTGCTTCATATGGAAATCATTCAGGAAAGGATCGAACGCGAATTTAACATCGACCTGATCGCTACGGCTCCGAGTGTTATTTACAACGTGATGATGACCGATGGGGAACAGCTTACCGTGGATAACCCGGCGAACATGCCGGAAGCCCAGCTCATACAGACGGTGGAAGAGCCTTACGTAAAAGCGACGATTATGACACCAAATGATTATGTTGGAACGATCATGGAAATATGTCAGAAAAAACGCGGGATTTTCCAAACCATGGACTATCTTGAAAACAATCGGGTCAATGTGCTGTATGAAATTCCTCTTTCTGAAATTGTTTATGATTTCTTTGACCAGTTGAAGTCAAGCACAAAAGGCTATGCTTCACTCGATTATGAATTGATTGGCTATAAGCCTTCTAAACTGGTGAAAATGGATATTTTGCTTAACGGAGAAAAGATCGACGCCCTATCGGTTATCGTTCATAAGGATTTCGCGTATGAGCGGGGGAAAGTAGTCGTTGAAAAATTGAAAGAGCTTATTCCGCGCCAGCAGTTTGAAGTTCCAATTCAAGCTTCCATCGGACAGAAGATCATTGCCAGGTCGAACATTAAAGCTTTGCGTAAAAATGTACTGGCCAAATGCTACGGCGGTGACATCTCCCGTAAGCGGAAGCTTCTTGAAAAGCAAAAAGAAGGTAAAAAGCGGATGAAGACAATCGGACGGGTTGAAGTCCCTCAGGAAGCGTTTATGGCGGTATTGCGTATGGACAATGATTGATTTTACCGAATAAAATAGGCACCAAGAGAAGACCGCAGATTTATTGCGGTCTTCAGAAATTTTAGAAACGAAAGCAGTGATCGTATGCCGGAAGCGGCTTATTTTCATATTCCATTTTGTGTGAACATCTGTCATTACTGTGATTTTAATAAAGTTTTCCTGAAAGGCCAGCCTGTCAATGAGTACCTGGACTATATGGAAAAAGAAATGAAAAACACACTGGAACAGTCACCGTACTCCAGCATGAAGACACTTTTTGTCGGAGGAGGGACACCAACTGCTCTGGATTATGAGCAATTTGAACGGTTTTTGGCGATGGTAAACCGGTACTTCTCGTCGCCGGACCGGGAGGAATTCACAGTGGAATCCAACCCGGAACAGACTGATCTAAGAAAACTTGAAATAATGAGAGATGCCGGTGTAAATCGATTGAGCATAGGTGTACAGGCGTTTCAGGATAATTTATTAAGAGAGCTCGGACGGACTCATAATCAGCAGGATGTTGTACAAACGGTATTGGAGGCCAAAAGGCTCGGGCTTGATAACTTATCACTCGATATTATGTTCGGACTTCCACGCCAAACGGTTGACATGCTGAAGGAAACTCTTGATATCGCATTTTCACTCGAGGTACCTCATTTTTCAGCCTATTCCCTGCAGCTTGAACGGAAAACCGTTTTTTATAACCGTGCCGCCAAGGGAGAACTTCTGCTGCCTGAACAGGAGGAAGAAGCACGTATGTATGAGATCCTCATGGAAGAGATGGATAGGCATGGTTATGTTCAATACGAGATCTCAAACTTTGCAAAACCTGGTTATGAAAGCAGGCACAATCTGCAATACTGGGATAATAACGAATATTATGGCATTGGTGCGGGGGCTCACAGTTATGTGAACGGTTCGCGGAAGGCCAATGCGGGTCCTCTGAAAAAGTATATGTCGCTCATTGACGAGACGGGTTTTCCCTATATACATGAAGATGTTCTGTCATCATCCGAGAAAATGGAAGAGGAACTTTTTATGGGACTCAGGAAAATGAAAGGTGTCTCTGATCAGCGATTTATGGAACGATACGGGCGGTCGATGTTTGATGTGTTTGGCAGTCAAATCGATAAACTGCTGGAGCGTGGGTTGGTCAAACGATCGGGGGACATGCTGGTATTAACCAGGAATGGTACGTTTTTGGGCAATGAAGTGTTTCAAGAGTTTATCGGTGTAGTTTAATCGTTGACAATCTTTAGTGGCATTTGGTAATTTAATATTAGATTTAGCACTCACTCTTTTGGAGTGCTAACAGCCACGGAGGTGAAAAGGATGTTATCTGAAAGGCAGCTTTTTATACTTCAGGTGCTGATCGATGATTACATCCAGCACGTTGAACCTGTTGGATCACGGACGATTTCTAAAAGAGAAGACGTTCACTTCAGTTCTGCTACAATTCGAAATGAACTGGCCGATCTGGAGGATATGGGATATCTTGAAAAAACGCACACCTCTTCCGGACGGGTCCCTTCTGAAAAAGGGTACCGTTTCTATGTGGATCATCTGTTGAGCCCAACCATACTATCAACAGCTGACATTTATAACATACAGGAATTATTTAATGAGAAATTGGCAGAAACGGAACGGATTTTTGAGCAGTCCGCTAAAATTCTGTCTGAACTTACCAATTACACATCCATTATCCTTGGACCCGAAGCTCTGGAAACGACATTGAAGCACATTCAGCTGATTCCGTTGGGAGGACAGCAGGCCGTTGCGATCTTCGTGACAAGCACGGGCCAGGTCGAGAACCGGCATGTCACATTGCCGGGTGGCATAGCCCCTGAAGAAATTGAAGCACTTGTCAATATTTTGAATGAAAACTTGACAGGTGTTCCGCTCGCAGAGCTCCACCAAAAAATACGGGATGAGCTTAATCTTGTGTTCAGAAAGCATATTAACAATCACCAGCAAGCGTCAATGTTTATCGATGATATCTTCAAGTGGAGCAACAAGGATAAAATATTCTTTGGCGGGAAAACAAAGATGCTGTATCAGCCAGAATTCAGGGATGTGGAAAAAGTCCGTATTCTGCTTGATGCACTGGAGGAGAAGACGGTCATCGAACAGCTGTTATCTGCGAATAATGAAGGGATAACCGTAACGATTGGACAGGAAAACCAAGTGGAAGCGGTCCGGAATTGCAGTCTGATTAAAGCATCCTACTCCTTTCATGGAAAGCATATCGGCACAATTTCATTAATCGGGCCGACCCGAATGGAGTACAAACGGGTTATCGGGCTGCTTGATACCATCAGTAAAGAATTTACGAATCTGTTTAATGCGAGATATTAAATCTTAACGAACAACGTATTAGGTTAGGGAGGTGACAACATGGAAAACAATCACAAAGATACTGCTGAATTTGAGGAAATGAATGATACTGTGCAAGAGGAAGCTGCTCAGGCTGAACATCTTGAAAATTCAAACGCGCAGGGGGATGAAGATCAAGCGGCTGAATCATCTGAACCTGTTGTGGAAGACAGCAGAATTGCTCAGCTGGAAGCCAGTCTGTCTGAAACTGAGAACCGGCTGCTTCGTGTGCAGGCCGATTTTGAAAATTTCAAGCGCCGCACACGGGAAGACCAGGCGGCTCAGTTAAAATATAAATCTCAAAGTCTGATTACACAGCTGTTGCCTGCTCTTGATAACTTCGAAAGAGCCATGGATGTTAAGGTGGAAGATGCTCAAGCCTCTTCTGTTCTGCAAGGAGTGGAAATGGTGTATCGCCAGCTTCTTGAGGCGATGAAGAGCGAAGGACTGGAAGTTATTGAATCCGAGGGCGCAGCCTTTGACCCGAATCTTCACCAGGCGGTCATGCAAGTTCAGGATGAAGAGTATGAGTCTAACGTAATCGTTGAGACCCTGCAAAAGGGTTACAAATTAAAGGACCGAGTCATTCGGCCGGCAATGGTAAAAGTAAATCAGTAATATTAAGGCACTTAATATTACATATAAAAGTGGAGGGTATGTTACATGAGCAAAATTATTGGAATTGACTTAGGTACAACAAACTCTTGTGTTGCTGTTATGGAAGGAGGAGAAGCGACGGTTATTCCTAATCCGGAAGGCAGCCGTACAACTCCTTCAGTTGTTGCCTTCAAAGATGGAGAGCGTTCAGTTGGGGAAGTGGCAAAACGCCAGGCGGTTACTAACCCGAATACCATTATTTCCATCAAACGCCACATGGGTTCTGACCATAAGGTGGAAGCTGAGGGTAAAGCGTATACACCTCAGGAAATTTCTGCAATCATCCTTCAAAAATTGAAAAGTGATGCAGAGAGCTATCTTGGAGAAAAAGTAGAACGTGCGGTTATTACTGTTCCTGCTTATTTCAATGATGCACAGCGCCAGGCGACCAAAGATGCTGGTCAAATCGCAGGTTTGCAAGTAGAACGTATCATTAACGAGCCGACTGCTGCTGCATTGGCATACGGTCTTGAAGAAGAAAGCGATCAAAAAATCCTCGTATTTGACCTTGGTGGCGGTACTTTCGACGTATCCATCCTTGAAATCGGCGATGGTAACTTTGATGTTCTTGCAACTTCAGGTGACAACAAGCTGGGTGGAGACGACTTTGACCAAGTAATCATTGATTATCTTGTATCTGAGTTCAAAAAAGAAAACGGCATCGACCTTTCTCAAGATAAAATGGCACTTCAGCGCTTGAAAGATGCTGCTGAGAAGGCGAAAAAAGAACTTTCTGGTGTAACTCAAACTCAAATTTCATTACCGTTCATCACTGCCGATGCAACTGGTCCAAAACACTTGGAAGTATCCATGAGCCGTGCGAAATTTGAAGAGCTTTCTTCTGACCTTGTAGAGCGTACAATGGGTCCAACTCGCCAGGCATTGAACGATGCAGGATTCTCACCAAGCGACATTGACAAGGTTATCCTTGTTGGGGGATCTACTCGTATTCCAGCTGTTCAGGAAGCGATCAAAAAGTTCACAGGAAAAGATCCATTTAAAGGAGTTAACCCGGATGAAGTAGTAGCTCTTGGAGCAGCAATCCAGGGTGGAGTAATTACTGGTGACGTTAAAGACGTTGTTCTTGTTGACGTAACTCCTCTATCTCTTGGTATTGAAACGCTTGGCGGTGTATTCACAAAGCTGATTGACCGCAACACTGCAATTCCGACTACAAAATCCCAGGTATTCTCTACAGCTGCTGACAACCAGCCATCTGTTGACATTCATGTGTTGCAGGGTGAGCGCGAAATGGCTGCACATAATAAAACACTGGGCCGTTTCCAATTGTCAGACATTCCTCCAGCTCCACGCGGTGTTCCTCAAATCGAAGTATCCTTCGATATTGATGCGAACGGTATTGTAAACGTGCGTGCGAAAGATCTTGGAACAAACAAGGAGCAGTCCATCACCATCAAATCTTCTTCTGGTCTTTCAGAGGAAGAGATCGAAAAAATGGTGCGTGACGCGGAAGAAAATGCAGAAGCTGACAAGAAGAGACGTGAAGAAATTGACCTTCGCAATGAAGCTGATCAGCTAATCTTTGCAACAGACAAAACGCTTAAGGATCTTGAAGGCAAGGTTGACGAAGCCGAAGTAACCAAAGCAAACGAAGCAAAAGAAGAGCTTAAGACTGCGCTTGAAGGCCAGGATATCGAAGCGGTTAAAACCAAAAAAGACGCGTTGAGCGAAGTTGTTCAACAGCTATCTGTTAAGCTTTATGAACAAGCTGCACAAGCACAGCAGGCAGCTCAAGGTCAGGAGCAGGGCGAGAAGAAAGCCGATGACAACGTGGTAGATGCTGAATACGAAGAAATGAACGACGACGAAAAGAAATAATAACGTGATTTGTTAAGGAAAAAGTCAAAGTCAGGCGATCATCTTGGCTTTGACTTTTTTTCCGTTTTAATGCATTTCACTAGCAGATGTTAAAAACAATTCACATATTTAACGATCTTTGTTGAAAAAAGAAAAGCAACAATGGTAAGATAATTTTTATGTGAAGATTCGGGAGTGGGTTTCTATGAGTAAACGGGATTACTATGAAGTACTCGGTTTGGATAAGAATGCATCCACCGATGAAATAAAAAAAGCCTACCGCAAACTGACCAAGCAGTACCATCCTGATGTGAACAAGGAGCCGGATGCTGCCGAGAAGTTTAAAGAGGTGCGGGAAGCGTATGATACGTTAAAAGATCCTCAAAAAAAAGCTCAGTACGACCAATTTGGCCATACGGATCCTAATCAGGGATTTGGGGGTTTTGGAGGCGCAGGAGCTGACTTTGGCGGCTTCGGAGACATATTTGATATGTTTTTCGGCGGCGGGGGAAGAAGAAACCCGAATGCCCCGAGACAGGGATCAGATTTGCAGTACAATATGAACCTCAAGTTTGAAGAAGCGGTTTTCGGTAAAGAAACCGAAATTGAGCTTCCTAAAGAGGAAACATGTGAAACATGTCACGGATCGGGTGCAAAGCCTGGCACGAAACCGGAAACATGCTCACATTGTAAAGGTTCTGGCCAGCTGAACGTCGAGCAAAATACACCGTTTGGACGCATCGTCAACAAACGAGTATGTCAGTACTGCAGCGGAACGGGCAAGATCATCAAAGAAAAATGCGGTACATGCCACGGTAAAGGGAAAATAACCACCACAAAGAAAATCAATGTGAAAATCCCTGCAGGCGTAGATAACGGCCAGCAAATCCGTCTTTCAGGGCATGGAGAACCAGGCGTAAACGGGGGTCCTCCAGGAGACCTTTATGTTGTTTTCAGAGTTCTTCCTCACGAATTTTTCGAGAGAGACGGAGACGACATTTTTTGTGAAATGCCAATTACTTTTGCTCAGGCTGCATTGGGAGATGAAATTGAAGTTCCTACATTGCACGGGCGAATCAAATTGAAAATACCGGCTGGAACACAGACCGGAACTCATTTCCGTCTGCGCGGAAAAGGAGTACAAAATGTCAGGGGGCGCGGCCAGGGAGACCAGCACATTCAGGTAAAAGTGCTGACACCAACCAAGCTTTCCGACAAACAAAAGCAATTGCTCAGGGATTTTGCCGAAATCGGCGGAGATGTGCCGGATGAGCATGAAGAATCCTTTTTTGACAAAGTAAAAAGAGCCTTCAAGGGCGAGTAATGGATCATAGGAATGGAGTTGATAGAATTGAAATGGTCAGAAATTAGCATTCATACTACCCAGGAAGCGGTTGAACCAATCTCAAACATTCTACACGAAGCAGGTGCCAGCGGCGTGGTGATAGAAGATCCGGAAGACTTAATTAAAGAGAGAACATCCGTTTTTGGGGAAATCTATCAACTCGATCCTAATGATTATCCTGAAGAAGGCGTACTGATTAAGGCATATTTGCCGGTAACAAGCTTTCTTGGTGAAACAGTAGATGAAATCAAGGAAGCCATTAATAATTTAATGACCTATGATATCGATCTCGGCCATAACCATGTAACCATTAGTGAGGTAAATGAAGAAGAGTGGGCAACCGCCTGGAAGAAATACTACAAACCGGTCAAAATTTCAGAAAAAATAACCATTACACCGACTTGGGAAGATTATCAGCCTGTGAGCTCTGATGAGGTTATCATTGAACTGGATCCGGGGATGGCCTTCGGCACCGGGACTCATCCAACAACGGTCATGTGCCTGCAAGCCATTGAGAAATACCTGAAGCCAGGGGATGAAGTCATTGATGTAGGAACCGGCTCCGGTGTTTTAAGTATCGCTGCGGCCCACCTGGGAGCGAAGCGTGTTCAGGCATTTGATTTGGACGATGTAGCAGTTTCAAGCGCCAATATTAATGTGAAACTGAATAAAGCAGCAGAAAAAATTACTGTAAAGCAGAATAACTTGTTAAACGATATTGACGGTCCTGCCGATCTTATTGTCGGCAATCTGCTTGCTGATATTATCCTGCGTTTTGTTCCAGATGCCGCAAGGGTGCTTAAACAAAATGGCCTGTTTATTACTTCGGGCATCATTCAGGGAAAAAAGAACGAAGTAAAAGAAGAGCTGAAACAAAACGGCTTTACCATTGTAGAGGTGCTGGAGATGGAAGACTGGGTAGCGATCATTGCGCGCAATCTTTCGCACTCGAAAGAGGTCTAACATGCAAAGGTATTTTGTTTCAGGAAACGATATGAGCAAGACCACCGTGACAATCACGGGTGATGATGCAAATCATATTGCAAAAGTAATGAGAATGGAAAACGGCGACCATATTATTTGTTCCGATAGTCAGGGCCGGACTGTGCTTTGTGAAATCACGGCAGTGGACCGTGATTCTGTCCAAGCCTCTGTGATCGAAGAGATACAGGAACAAAAGGAATCCCCTATACAGGTCATCATTGCCCAGGGAATTCCTAAAGGAGATAAGCTGGAAACGATTGTACAAAAAGGGACTGAACTTGGAGCAAAGGGATTTTTGCCTTTTTCTTCATCGCGGTGTATTGTAAAATGGGATGAAAAAAAAGGTCAGAAAAAAATCCTGCGGCTTGCAAAAATTGCAAAAGAGGCGGCTGAGCAGTCACACCGCAGCGTGATTCCTGACGTGTTTACGCCTGTTTCCTTTACAACTCTTCTGAAACAAGCAGCTGGTTTTGATTATAAAATTGTGGCGTATGAAGAAGAAGCGAAAGAGGGAGAGACGAAGCGGCTGGCTGAAGTCCTGAATTCCATGTCTCCCGGTTCGACACTTCTTTGTGCCATCGGACCGGAAGGCGGATTTAGCAGGCATGAAGTGTCTGAATTAAAGGAAGCCGGTTTTGTTTCCTGTGGATTTGGCCCCCGAATATTGCGTACAGAAACAGCCAGTTCTTATCTCCTAAGCGCTGTTTCCTATCATTTTGAATTAATGAGGTGATTGAAATGCCATCAGTGGCTTTTCATACATTAGGCTGTAAAGTAAACCATTACGAAACAGAAGCGATTTGGCAGCTGTTTCAAAGTGAGGGTTATGAACGTAAAGAGTTCGAGCAAACAGCTGACGTTTATGTAATTAATACATGTACTGTAACCAATACAGGCGATAAAAAAAGCCGTCAGGTGATCCGCCGGGCGATCCGTAAAAACCCGGATGCGGTCATTTGTGTGACGGGGTGCTACGCCCAGACCTCTCCTGCTGAAATCATGGCGATCCCGGGTGTAGACATTGTAGTGGGAACTCAGGATCGAGGGAAGATGCTAGGGTTTATTGAGCAATTTAAAGAAGAACGGCTTCCCATCAATGGAGTCGGCAACATCATGAAGGCTCGAGTTTATGAAGAACTTGATGTTCCTTCGTTTACGGACCGTACACGTGCATCCCTGAAAATTCAGGAAGGTTGCAACAACTTCTGTACATTTTGTATCATTCCCTGGGCACGCGGGCTATTGCGCTCACGGGATTCAAAAGAAGTCATCCATCAGGCACAGCAGCTTGTTAATGCCGGGTATAAAGAGATCGTGCTTACTGGCATTCACACTGCGGGATATGGTGAAGATTTAAAAGATTACAACTTTGCCATGCTTCTTGCAGAATTGGATGAGAAAGTGGAAGGATTAAAACGGCTTCGCATCTCTTCTATTGAAGCGAGCCAGATTACGGACGAAGTGATTGAGGTCATGAACCGATCTGATAAGGTCGTTCCACATCTTCATATCCCCCTTCAGTCCGGTTCCAACACGGTTCTTCAAAGAATGCGCAGAAAGTATACCATGGAACTTTTTGCAGAGCGTATTTCCAAGTTGAAAAAAGCTCTTCCTGGTTTGGCAATTACTTCAGATGTCATTGTTGGATTTCCTGGGGAAACGGAAGAAGAATTTATGGAGACCTATAATTTCATCCGTGACCACAAATTTTCCGAGCTTCATGTCTTCCCATACTCCAAGCGCACAGGCACACCTGCTGCACGGATGGAGGATCAAGTTCCTGAAGAGGTGAAAAACGAACGTGTTCACCGCTTGATCGAGCTTTCAGACCAACTGGCGAAGGAATATGCTTCAAATTATGAAGATGAAGTCGTAGAGGTTATTCCTGAAGAAGAATATAAGGAAGAAAAGGGTACAGGCCTTTATGTCGGATATACACCGAACTATCTTAAAGTCAGGTTCCCTGCAACTGAAGAGATGATTGGTAAACAAGTCCTTGTGAAAATTTCGAAAGCGGGTTACCCGTATAATGACGGTCAGTTTGTAAAAGTAATTGATAATCACCTTTCCAAGGAAATTGCAAACTTCTGATTCCACTGAAAGTCCGGTTAGCCGGGCTTTCTTTTTTTATGATAACCGGAGTTTTGTATTTTAATGTCGGGTTTTGGTAAAATACAGAGGTGGAATAGAAGTGAGGAAAGGATGATAAAAATGGCTGCAACAGATCTTGCTAAACTCATTGACCATACCGCTTTAAAACCGGAAACAACCAAAGAGGATATTTTAAAATTGTGTGCCGAGGCAAAAGAATTCAATTTCTTTTCAGTTTGTGTTAATCCCGTTTGGGTGTATACCGCGTACGAGCAACTAAAAGGGACAGACGTGGCTGTATGTACAGTCATTGGTTTTCCGCTTGGCGCAAGTACTCCTGAAGTGAAGGCGTTTGAAACAAAAAATGCCATTGAAAACGGGGCAACTGAAGTGGACATGGTAATCAATATCGGTGCTTTAAAAGGGAAAGAGTACGAACTGGTTGAACGGGATGTCCGTGCGGTTGTTGAAGCTGCAAAAGGGCGCGCACTGACAAAGGCCATTATTGAAACATCCCTGCTTACAGATGAAGAAAAAGTGATGGCCTGTGAAATCGCAGTTAAATCCGGCATTCAATTTGTGAAAACCTCTACCGGATTTTCCACAGGAGGAGCCACAGTTGAAGATATCCGCCTTATGCGAAAGACGGTCGGCCCGAATATTGGCGTAAAAGCTTCAGGTGGTGTACGCGACAGGGAGACCACACTTGCTATGGTGGAAGCTGGGGCAACCCGGATTGGGGCAAGTGCAGGAATTGCGATTGTTAAAGGCGAAAGCTCTGAATCGGATTATTAAAACAAAGCGGATTTTTGTTGACCATTATCAATTGATATATTATAATGGCAAAAGATATGTGACGCATTTCTATCACTAATTGTGACTGAAATGGTCTGGAGGGAGGGAAAGAAAATGGCAGAAACTCGTGTTCGTAAGAACGAATCCATTGATGATGCTCTTCGTCGTTTTAAAAGATCCGTTTCCAAAGATGGAACTTTGGCAGAAGTGAAAAAGCGCAAGCATTATGAAAAGCCAAGCGTTAAACGTAAGAAGAAGGCTGAGGCAGCAAGAAAGCGTAAGTTCTAAGAGAGGTGTAAGTTTATGAGTCTTCTTGATCGATTAAACCAGGATATGAAACAAGCGATGAAGGACAAAAACAAGCAAAAGCTTTCTGTGATTCGCATGGTGAAGGCATCCCTTCAAAACGAATCAATCAAGCTCGGGCACGACCTGAATGAAGAAGAAGAGCTCACTGTTCTTGCACGTGAAATGAAACAAAGAAAAGACTCCCTCCAAGAATTTGAAAAAGCTGGACGCAATGATTTGGCAGATCCTTTGAAAGAAGAAATTGCCATCATTACGGATTATATGCCACAACAGTTATCAGAGGATGAAGTGAAAGAGATTGTCCTGGCAGCCATCGAGAAAGTTGGCGCTTCATCAAAAGCGGATATGGGCAAGGTGATGGGTGTGGTGATGCCTCAAGTAAAAGGCAAAGCTGATGGTTCTCTTGTCAACAAGCTCGTCCAACAAAATTTATCTTAAATCGAACAGACGCCTTGAGGCTTAGCCTCACAGGCGTCTTTTTGCGTTGATTTTCCATTCATGGTTGGTCTTTCGTAAATGCATACAGTACAATGTAAAGGGGACTTTCCAGATATTGAAACTTTTTTGGTTGATCAGTCGTATGAATATATGAGGATTTAAAAGGGGGGGGAACGTTGAGAATAATCCGGTTGATATTCTTCCTTGGTCTATTGATGATTCCGCTGCTGACGGCCATCAAACCGGCTGCCGGTGAAGGGGATGGAAAGACGGTATATATAATTCCGGTACAGCAGGAAATTGAAAGAGGTCTTGAAGCTTTCCTTGAGAGAAGTTTGAACGAGGCCGAAAAAGCAGGTGCAGATCACATTATTTTTGAAATCAACACGCCGGGAGGAAGAGTGGATTCAGCCAATAAGATTGCGCAGCAGATCAGAAATACGAAAATACCCACTACTGCTTACATAATTAAAGATGCCTTTTCTGCCGGAGCGTATATTGCATTGAATGCAAATGAAATCGTTATGAAACCGTCAACAACGATGGGCTCGGCTGCCGTCATTAATGCTCAGGGCAATACGGCTGGGAAAAAAGCAGAATCCGCCTGGGTTGCTGAAATGGAAGCGGCAGCAGAACTCAACAACCGCGATCCCAAGTATGCAAGAGCCATGGCAGATGAAGAAATAGAAATCAAGGATTTGGGGCTTAAAAAAGGGAAATTGTTAACCCTGACGGCCAATCAGGCGCTTAAGGTGGGTTATGCCGAAAAAATAGTGAATGACCGGCAGGAACTTCTTTCTTATCTGAAGCTGGATGACGCAAAAGTTATGGAAGCAAATTTAAGCCTGGCCGAAAAAGTGGCTCGTGTGGTCACAAGTCCGATTGCAGTAGCCATCCTTTTTTCTGTTGGGTTTTTGGGGCTTGCCATTGAACTTTTCACACCTGGTTTTGGTATTGCAGGCACCATCGGTCTTTTGTCATTGGGTCTTTATTTCTTTGGTCATATGATTGCAGGACTTGCCGGGTGGGAATCCGTTGCGCTTTTTGTGCTGGGTCTTGTGTTTTTGTTCCTGGAAATTTTTGTTCCGGGAGGCATTATAGGAGTGCTGGGGGTGGTTGCAGTGATTGCAAGTTTGGTTATGGCTGCAGGATCGGTAACGACTGTAGCCATTTCGATAGGAATTGCTTTTGTTGTTACTGTGGTAGGATCTTTCTTTTTTCTTAAATATTTTGGCTATCGGGGACCGCTGAGAAAACTGATCCTGTTTGACAGCACGAGCACGGAAAAGGGATACATTTCAAATGATCAGAGAGCGGATCTTACGGGGAGGATTGCTGAAGCCATCACACCTCTTAGGCCGTCTGGTACAGCAGATCTCGATGGGGAATATCTGGATGTTGTAACAGAAGGCAGCTTTATTCAAAAGGGGAAAAAGTTAAAGATTGTTAAAGTACAGGGGTCAAGGATCGTAGTTAGAGAAGTAAAAGAAGATTTATCAGAAAAAGGAGGAGATTAAATGTTTTCAGGTTCCATCGCCACGCTTGTTTTAATTGGTGTTATTATTATCGTGCTTGCGGTTCTATTCACGTTTGTGCCGGTTGCTCTTTGGATTTCAGCACTTGCAGCAGGAGTAAGGGTGGGTATTTTTACATTGATCGGCATGCGCTTAAGACGTGTTATCCCCTCAAGGGTCATTAATCCGTTGATCAAGGCCCAAAAAGCTGGGTTAAACCTTACGACCAACCAGCTCGAAAGCCATTATTTAGCGGGGGGAAATGTAGACCGTGTTGTAAACGCTCTGATTGCCGCACACAGAGCCAATATTGAATTGAGCTTCGAACGGTCTGCTGCTATTGATTTAGCTGGGAGAGACGTCCTTGAAGCCGTACAGATGAGTGTTAATCCCAAAGTTATTGAAACGCCTTTTATTGCCGGTGTGGCACTGGATGGCATTGAAGTAAAAGCAAAGGCGAGAATAACCGTTAGAGCGAATATTGAACGCCTGGTAGGGGGCGCCGGAGAAGAAACGGTCATCGCCCGTGTAGGGGAAGGAATTGTTTCCACGATCGGTTCGAGCGAAAATCACAAGAAAGTCCTTGAAAACCCGGATACCATATCCCAAACAGTGTTGTCCAAAGGGCTGGATTCCGGAACTGCGTTTGAAATCCTGTCTATCGATATTGCAGATATCGATATCGGCAAGAATATTGGGGCAGCTCTGCAGACCGACCAGGCGATGGCTGATAAAAACATTGCTCAGGCGAAAGCGGAAGAACGAAGAGCAATGGCAGTTGCCAATGAACAGGAAATGCTCGCCAAAGTTCAGGAAATGCGTGCGAAAGTAGTGGAAGCAGAGGCTGAGGTTCCACTTGCGATGGCCGAGGCACTTCGTTCAGGAAATATGGGTGTCCTTGATTACGCTAATTTGACCAACGTGATTGCGGATACAAATATGAGAGAATCGATTGGAAAACAAGCGAATCCTTCATTGGGTGAGGATGATTTGCCTGGTACTAAAGGGAAGAAATAATGGATATCCTTATCAATCATCTTTTCGATGCCATCGGTGATTTGCTTCCATTTATCATTTTTGTGGTGGTTGGACTGTATGGATTGATTAAAAGAAGTCTGACGCAGCAAAGTGATCCTCAGCAAAAACGGCGGGTCCAAAGGAGAACAGCTGACCCTTCGGATGTTGCAACTGCCAAGAAAGCCAAAGTACAAGAAACCACAAAGAACGAAAGGTCAAAAGCATCATCTGCTTCTACGATGCACGAAAGGTATCAAAACATTCAGGGAAAACCGCGGGCTTCTTCTGCGTCTGTTATGTCACCTAACAACAGGTACAAAGACCGCAGTGAAGAAATTGTTTCTTTTGCTGTCAAGAAGGAGAACATTGTGGAAGGAATCATTTGGTCGGAGATTCTTGGCAAGCCAAGAGCTCATCAGCCGTTTCACAGAAAAAAATGAAGAAGAACCATGTGTCAAAGGGACTGCATCTTATGCGGTCCTTTTTTAAATTTATGGTGATAGTTTATCCCATCCTTTCATAAAAATGAGATGAGAGGGGTGTTGCTGATGGCAAAGTGGAGACAGCAAGTAACAAAATGGTTAGTGGAAAAACTTGATCTCCCAGCGGATGCCATGATGGATTTGCCCCGCATTACAATGATTGGCCAGTTACATATCTATATAGAGAATCACAGAGGAGTTATGGCTTTTTCGAGGGAAGAACTAAAGCTTCGATTAAAACAGGGACACCTTGTGATCAAAGGTCAGGATTTTGTAATCAAAACCATTCTTCCCGAAGAAATATTGCTTGAAGGCACCATTGAAGGGGTCTATTATGACAAATCCACATAAAAACCAGTACGGGAGGCCGCTATGAAAAAGGACTGGCTGGAGCCGATAAACAGTTATGTTAAAATTGAATTGAGAGGCGATGATCTGGAAAGTTTCATTAATGAATGCCTGGCTCAGGGGATCGCAATCTGGAACATCGAACGGACAGGGGAGGGATCAGTGTCCGCCTGCCTTTATACGAAAAATATGAACGAAGTACGGCCGCTTATGAAGCAAACAAGGTGTAAGTTTCGCGTGATCGAGAAGAACGGTCTGCCGTTTTGGGCAGCCAGGATGTGGAAAAGGAACGGCCTCTTGCTTGGTCTTGCAGGTTTTTTTGTTGTTTTATTTCTTCTATCCAATATGGTTTGGAATATTAATGTGACAGGAGCAAATCCTAAAACAGAATACCAGCTTCTCAAAGCGGCAAAAGATATGGGGATTAAAAAAGGCAAGTTTATCTTCCTTCTCCCCAATGTCAGACAGCTACAGCAGCGGCTGACCAACGCCATGGACAATGTCACCTGGATCGGAGTCAGTCTGAACGGGACAACCTATAACTTTCAGGTTGTAGAAAAGGAGATTCCCAAACGAAAAGAAACGTCATCACCAAAGCATCTGGTGGCCAAAAAGGATGCGGTGATTTATGATATGTTCGTTGAAAAAGGACAACCCGTGGTTTCCCCGCATCAGTTTGTGTATAAAGGCAGTCTCCTCGTATCCGGGTATATCGGAAAGGAAGGGAAAACCAAGCTTGTTCCGGCCAAGGGAATTGTCTGGGGGGAAACATGGTATACAACAAGTGTGACGGTTCCGCTAAAAACGAATTTTCAAACCTTTACTGGAAACATGGTAACACAGCATAAAATCAACCTGTTTGGTCTTAATATTCCAATTTGGGGATGGAATGACGGGGAATATAAAACACAAGTGGTCAGCAAAAATGAAACTCCTCTGAAGTTTTGGAAATGGTCACTGCCGGTTTCCTATATTAAGAAGGAAATCAGGGAAACGGATGGCGTGAAACGGGTGTATACAAGATCCCAAGCCATCCAGGCAGGGAAAGCAATGGCCAAGAAAGAAGTAAGGAAACTGCTGTCACATGACGCAAAAATTAAGGGAGAAAAAGTTTTGCGCCAGTCCGTTTCAAATGGTAAAGTAAATTTATCGATGCACTACCAGGTAATTGAAAATATTGCATCTGAACAACCTATACTTATCCAACAAGGAGACTGAGTAGTTTGTCAGAAACCACTAAATTACAGCGATTACAACTAGAAGATCAGGGAGAGGCCCTGGCGCTTTTCGGACCGAACGATGCTTTTCTGAATATTATCGAAGATAAGCTTTCAGTTACCATTGTCACAAGAGGTGAAGACATATCGGTTACCGGAGCGGATGATGCCGTTCAAAAGGTGGAAGATGTGCTGATTGTGCTTCTGGGATTGATCCGAAAAGGAATTCATATTTCCGAACGAGACATTGTTTATGCTGTTCAGCTGGCAGAACGGGAAATGCTCGATGAAATCACTGAATTGTATCAGCAGGAGATTACAACCAACGTAAAAGGCAAACCAATCAGAGTAAAAACACTTGGTCAGCGTCATTATGTAACAGCGATGAAAAAAGGGGACCTGGTCTTTGGGATTGGCCCTGCCGGTACAGGAAAAACCTACTTGGCTGTGGTCATGGCAGTAGCTGCCTTGAAAGAAGGGAAAATCAAAAAGATTGTTTTGACAAGGCCGGCAGTTGAAGCTGGTGAAAGCCTTGGCTTTCTTCCCGGCGACCTGAAAGAAAAGGTCGACCCCTATTTGCGTCCGCTGTATGATGCTCTTCACGATTTGTTGGGAATGGAACATACAGAACGTCTGATTGAAAGAGGTACCATCGAAATTGCGCCGCTCGCCTATATGAGGGGAAGAACGCTCGATGAATGCTTTGTCATTCTTGATGAAGCTCAAAATACCTCTCCCGAACAGATGAAAATGTTTCTGACACGCCTTGGTTTTGGCTCAAGAATGGTCATTACCGGCGATTTAACACAAATTGACCTCCCAAGAGGGAAAGAATCAGGGTTAAAAGTGGCAGAACGCACCTTGAACGGTGTTCCGGGCGTACAGTTTATTTTCTTAAAACAGCTTGATGTGGTAAGACACCCGTTAGTTCAGCGCATCATTTCGGCCTACGAAAAGAACGAGGGAGGCAAGTAGAAGAAGCAGCAGGTTTTTTAAAAAGAAAACCTGAGGCTTCTTCTTTTTTGCAGAGAAAAAACACTTGCAATTCAGCTATACCTTCTCTGTCCAGTTTTTGTTAATATGTAGATACAAAGCAGTGACAGGCGGGGGCTGAATGTGATGAGCAATAATGTGATAAAACGGTTAAAGTTTAAAAGGAAGAACTCACCTAAAAGTTGGTCAATCCTGCTCTTTGGATTCTTGGCAGTGATTATTTATTCGACTTTATTAAGCAATGTCACACCTGATACGGTGGATGCTGAGCCGTATTCCATCTCTCCTCGGGACATCCAATCACCGATTACCATTGAAATGAAGGAAGAAACGCTAAAAAAGCAAAAGGATGCCGCGGATAAGGTGGAAAATCTCTATTCTTATGATGAAGACAGTCCGCTCAAACAAGCTGAAAAATCAAATGAAATCTTTAAGGCCATTGAAAAGATTAACGAAGCGGAAAAAAAGGACAAGGACAAAGAATCACTTACACTTGATCAGAAAATCGATCAAATCAAGGGCATGGTTGGCAACAATCAAATTTCTCCCGAAGCTTATACCGCTCTGTTTAATGCATCTCCTTCCGAATTGCGTTCAGCAAGAGATTTGGCCAGTTCGGTTATCAACGACACGCTGAAAAATAAAATCAGAGTGGACCAACTCGAATTTTTTCGCGACCGGGCGGAAGATAATATTCAGCAAAATTCCAACTTTTCTTCTTCGTTAAAAAGTGCAGTAATCGAACTGACGAGAAGCAATATTGTTTCCAATTATCTGCTTGATGTGGATAAAACGAAACTTGCCAAGCAAAAAGCCATTGATGAAGCAGAGCCTGTGGAGATTAAAGAAGGGGAAATCATCGTAAGAGAGGGCGATGTCATAACGCCTGAAAAATTTAAACAGTTAAAGCTCGTCGGCCTGCTGGATAAAGAAGTTGCGGTGTATCCTTATGTTGGATTGCTCCTTTTTGTTCTTATCCTCGTTATAGGCTTGTATTATTTAATAAGGGATTCTTTTGCTGCCAAAGAGAGCAGCAAAAGGAAGCAGATTCTCCTATATATCATCCTGATGGCTTTTTCCCTCCTGGTAATGAAACTGACAAGCTTTATTGACAAAATGGAGATTACAGGTATCTTTTTTATCGTTCCTATTGCAGCGGGAGCCATGATGATCAAAATGCTTCTGGACGAATTTACAGCCATACTTTCAAGTGTTTTATTTGCGCTGTGCGCCACATTGATGTTTAATGAAGGATCTACTGGTACATTTAACTTTCCGTTAGGAATCTATGTACTGCTGGGTTGTATTGCAGGTGTTATTTATCTGGGCAAGCGCCATTTGAAATCACGGATACTGAAAGCGGGGCTACTCGTTTCGTTTATTAATGTTGTATCAATCCTGATCATTCTCCTGCTCCAAAACGGAAAATATTCACCCGTACAAATCGGACTGGAGATTGGTTTTGGTTTTATTTCGGGATTTTTGGCATCTGTGCTTGCGTTGGGACTGATGCCTGTATTTGAATCATGGTTCGGTGTGTTATCCACAACCCGGCTGATTGAACTCTCAAATCCGAATCACCCCCTTCTGCGCAAGCTTTTGCTTGAAGCGCCGGGGACGTATCATCATTCCGTAATGGTTGCCAACCTGGCCGAAGCAGGATGTGAATCTATCGGTGCGAACGGGTTGCTTGCAAGGGTGGGCTCATATTATCACGATCTGGGAAAAACAAAAAGGCCTCACTTTTTTATTGAAAATCAGATGAATATGGAAAACCCGCATGATAAATTAACTCCACAGCTGAGCAAGACCATCATTATTGCGCATCCGTATGATGGATCGGAGTTGTTGAAAGAATATAACTTGCCGGCAGAAATTATAGATATTGCCGAACAGCACCATGGAACTACGCTGCTTCAATACTTTTACCATAAGGCAACGGAACAGAGCGAAAAAGATATTCCGGAATCGGATTTCAGGTACCCGGGGCCAAAAGCGCAATCAAAGGAATCTGCTGTTGTGGGGATTGCAGACAGTGTCGAAGCAGCGGTGCGTTCGTTATCTAAGCCAACACCGGTTAAAATAGACTCCATTATTCGCAAAATCATCACAGACCGGCTGGAGGATGGCCAGTTTGACGAATGCGAACTGACCTTTAAACAATTGGATACCGTCGCCAAAACGCTAAGCCAGACATTGAACGGTATCTTCCATTCGAGGATTGAATATCCCGAGCAGCAAATTAAAAAGAAGGTGGATTTATAAATGAGCTTACACATTGATTTTACTGACGAAACTGATCAGGTATCGTCGAAACAGGTAGAGGAATTGACGAATCTTCTCAATCATGCTGCTGCCATGGAGGAGCTGCCTGATAAAACCGAGCTGTCATTAACGTTCGTATCCGATGAGAGGATACACGAAATCAATAGACAATACCGGGACAAGGACCGGCCAACCGATGTGATATCATTCGCCATGGAAGAAATGGGCGAGGGGGAGATTGAAATTAGAGGAGCCGAACTGCCAAGGATTCTTGGAGACATCATTATCTCCGTGGATACTGCAAAGCAGCAGGCAGACGAATACGGGCACTCCTTGATGAGGGAGATGGGTTTCCTTGCGGTACATGGTTTTCTTCACCTTTTAGGCTACGATCATCTAAACGAGCAGGATGAAAAACACATGTTTGGCAGGCAGGATGAAATCCTGAATGCCTATGGCCTGACGAGATAACAGGAGATGGCTGCCCGCCGGTTTTTTCGAAGTTTCAAATTTGCATGGTCCGGCATAAAGACCGCTTTTGCCGGGGAGCAAAATATTAAAATTCACTTATTGATCAGCCTGGTTGTTTTGATTGCTGCGTATGTGCTCGACTTTTCTGAAGTGCGATTTGCGATTCTTTTCATTGTCATTGGAGTAGTCATTTCGTTAGAGATCGTCAATACAGCTCTTGAACGGGTCGTAGATCTTGTTACGGAGGAATTCCACCCTTTGGCCAAGCAGGCCAAGGACATGGCAGCGGGTGCCGTTTTGGTTTTTTCGCTGATTGCTGTTATAATCGGATTACTGCTATTTGTAAAACCTGCCTTGCACTATCTTTTTTAAACGCCAAAACGTAAACTTAAAATAGATGAAGCATTGAATCAATCAGTAGGATAAGGGATGAATGTTGAAAGGTGGAACGAATATGGAAAAAGACAAACTGATCAGGGAAGCGGTTACAGCCAGAGAACGGGCGTACGTTCCCTATTCCAAATTCCAGGTGGGGGCAGCCCTTCTGACCAAAGACGGAAAGGTCCATCATGGCTGCAATATCGAAAATGCCGCCTACAGTGTGACAAACTGTGCGGAGCGTACTGCACTTTTTAAGGCGGTCTCAGAGGGCGATAAAGAATTTTCTGCACTGGCTGTTGTGGCAGACACAAAACGTCCGGTTCCACCATGCGGAGCCTGCAGACAGGTTATTTCGGAATTATGCCCATCTGACATGAAAGTGTATTTAACCAATTTACAAGGAGACATTTTGGAAACGACTGTGGAAGAACTGCTTCCTGGAGCGTTTTCACCGGGGGATTTAAATGAATAAAACAGGTTATAAATCAGGCTTTGTATCCATCATTGGACGGCCAAATGTAGGAAAATCAACGTTATTGAACCATATCATCGGCCAAAAAATTGCCATCATGAGTGATAAGCCGCAAACAACAAGAAACAAAATCCAGGGAGTTTATACAACCGACAAAGCACAGGTTATTTTTATAGACACTCCGGGTATTCATAAACCAAAACATCGGTTGGGTGATTTTATGACAAAGATTGCCCAGCAGACATTAAGAGAAGTGGATTTGATCCTTTTTGTCATTAATGCGGAAGAAGGCTATGGACGGGGTGATCAATTTATTATTGATAAACTTCAGGGGATCAACCAGCCGATTTTCTTGGTGATCAACAAAATTGACACCATTCATCCCGACGAACTTCTGCCGCTTATTGAATTTTACCGCAATAAAGTCGAGGTCCAGGAAGTGATTCCTATTTCCGCGCTTCAGGGAAATAATGTAAACACCTTGATGAATCAGATTACAGAATACCTTGAGGAAGGACCGCAGTATTATCCTGAGGACCAGGTTACCGATCATCCGGAACGCTTTATTGTCGGAGAACTGATCCGGGAAAAAGTGCTTCATCTGACCCGTGAGGAAATTCCTCACTCCATTGCGGTAGTGATTGAACAGATGCAGCGACGTGAAGATCGTGATGTCGTCTTTGTCAATGCAACTATTATTGTTGAACGAAAGTCGCAAAAAGGTATTGTTATTGGAAAACAGGGTTCCATGCTCAAGGAAGTGGGAAAGCGGGCACGCACTGATATTGAAAACTTGCTGGGAACCAAAGTCTTTCTAGAGCTGTTTGTAAAGGTTCAGGCAGACTGGAGAAATAAAACGAGCAATCTGAAAGAATTTGGATTTAACGAAGACGAGTATTAAGCTTCCATATTTTCCTTCACATTTAATTTTTGTTTTAAGGCAACCCTAAGGATAAGAGAGAGTTTTAAAAAACAACGTGAAAGGTGGAGCATTCCCATGAAAGAATTTACCTGGAAGGTATTTTGCGAAACGGGCAGTATCGATACCTATTTGTTGTTTAAAGAACTTGAAGTAGACATGTCAGCGAGAACGGTACATGAGGAGGACCCTCAAGCACCAATTGACTCTCCCATCCAATAAGGAGCCTTCATTAAAAGAACCTGGTGGTGGTAAACTTGCTGCAAAAGGTTGAAGGAATTGTCATCAGAAAAGTGGATTATGGTGAAACAAATGTCATTCTGACTCTTTTTACACGGGAAAAAGGTAAAATCGGTGTTATGGCAAGAGGGGCGAAGAAACCTAAGAGTCGCCTCTCTTCTGTTGCGCAGCTTTTTACATACGGTCATTTTGTATATCAACAGGGCAGAGGCCTTGGTGCCCTTAATCAGGGAGAAATTATTGATTCATTTCGGGGAATAAAAGAAGATTTGTTTAAAACCGCCTATTGTGCGTATATGATTGAATTTTTGGATAAAGTGACTGAGGAGCAGAATCCTCAGCCTTATTTATTTGAGCACCTGTGGCAATCCCTTCACCAACTAGACGAAGGAGCAGATCCTGAAGTTATTACCTTTATTTTTGAGATGAAAATGCTGCAGCAGGCCGGAATCGGCCCACAGGTGGATCACTGCGCCAATTGCGGCCGAACGGAAGGACAGTTTTCCTTTTCGATTCGGGAGGGTGGCCTGCTTTGTGAGAGATGCAGCCATTTGGATCCGAACAGAATTCCTTTGTTACAGCCGGCAGCAAGGCTTCTCCGGCTTTTTTATCATTTTGACCTGAATCGTCTTGGGAATATATCGTTAAAAAAACAAACAAAAGATCAGATCCGTTTTGTCCTGACTACATATATTGATGAAAATTCAGGCATGGTTTTTAAATCAAAGAAATTTCTCAACCAATTGAATAAATTTGAATAACCCTGTATTATGGTTTCGTTTGCTCCCTTGATTAGTATATAATGTTTAATTAAGAGTATAACACATTTAAAAGTTTGCTAAGGTGGTGCGAACAATCGAACTCAATAAAAGGCAAGAAACAATAGTGCAGATCGTAAAAGATCATGGGCCAATAACCGGGGAACACATAGCAGACCGTCTGAGCCTGACGAGGGCCACGCTGCGGCCGGACCTTGCCATACTGACAATGGCTGGCTATTTGGATGCCAGGCCGCGAGTAGGCTATTTTTATACGGGAAAAACGGGATCGCAGCTATTGACCGAGAAGATCAAAAAAATACAGGTCCACGAATTTTCATCTATTCCAGTCGTAGTCTCAGAATCATCGACGGTTTATGAAGCGATCTGTACCATGTTTCTCGAAGACGTAGGAACACTGTTTATCGTAAATAAACAGTCTCATCTTGTTGGTGTGGTCTCAAGAAAAGATCTGCTGAGGGCAAGTATGGGCAAACAGGAACTAAATGCCATTCCCATCAATATTATTATGACCAGAATGCCGAATATCACGTTTTGTTTCAAGGAAGACCATTTGCTCGATGTGGCACAAATCATGATTGACAAGCAAATTGACGGACTTCCGGTCGTAAAGCAATCCTCGGCCGGCGAAGGCTATGAAGTAGTGGGCAGGATTACAAAAACGAACGTCACCAAGGCCTTTGTTGAATTGGCCAGGGATGAAATGATCCTTTGATCTTAACTATCAGGAGGTAAGGATGACTGACAAAATAGATCGACCAATGATTTACATTGTATCCGATTCTGTGGGGGAAACGGCAGAGCTTGTGGTTAAAGCCGCGGCCAGCCAGTTTAATACCGCTACTATTGAATTGAAACGAGTACCATATGTGGAGGACCAGGGCACCATTAAGGAAGTCGTTGCCCTGGCAAAAGAGCACAAAGCGCTGATCGCGTTCACACTCGTTATACCTGAAATGAAAGAGTTCTTGCTTCAACAGGCGTTGGCATCAGGGGTAGTTGCTGTGGACATTATCGGTCCAATGATGAGCCAGATGCAGCAGTTGCTTCAACAGGTTCCACGTTATGAGCCTGGAATTGTTCATCAACTGGATGATGATTATTTCAGAAAAGTAGAAGCGATCGAATTTGCCGTCAAATACGATGATGGAAGAGATCCACGCGGAATTTTGAAGGCAGATATTGTTCTGGTGGGAGTTTCAAGAACCTCGAAAACTCCGTTGTCCCAGTACCTGGCACATAAGCGGTTAAAGGTGGCCAATGTCCCGCTGGTACCCGAAGTTGAACCGCCAGAGGAGCTTTTTAAGGTTTCTGCCAAAAAGTGTTTCGGTTTAAGTATTACGCCTGAAAAGCTGAATAATATCCGGCGTGAACGCCTGATGGCTCTCGGGCTAAATTCAGAGGCGAACTATGCGAATATGGACCGCATTCGCCAGGAGCTTGATTATTTCAATAAAACGATAGACCGGATCGGCTGCAGAGTGATTGATGTTTCAAACAAAGCCGTCGAAGAATCGGCAAATTTAATCTACAATATTTACACAGGGAAAAATTACAGATAAAGTCTGTCTGGCGTACGAAATCAAATGGATTTTGTGCGCTTTTTCCTGGTAATTACTTTCTCTGGCATTATGATTAATTTTTAGTTATAATATAAAATTGTGATTAAAAGTTAGCGATGCAACCAAGAATAGGACTGGAATGTTCTTTCGAAAGGGCATGTTTGCGGAATTCTATGAAACAACATTCTTCTACAGCAATAAAACAAAAAGAGGTTTTCTTCGACAATATGGTTTTAACAGAAGGAATCCTATGAAGGATGTAGAATTGTAATTTATGCTAAATTCCAAAGTAAAAGTATGGGTTGATGGGGATGCATGTCCGGCTCCGGTAAAAATGGCAATTATCGAACATTGTCGTGAAATTGGAGTACCGGTATTTTTTGTTATTTCTTATGCCCATTACACGGATCCTGCGCCTGGTGTGGAATGGGTACTAGTTGATTCCAACCGGGAAGAAGTAGATTTATATGTTATGAATCATTCAGTGAAGGGAGATATTGCCGTTACACAGGACTTTGGCTTGGCGAGCATTCTCGTTCCAAAAGGTGTTGTGACCTTTCATCCCCGAGGTTTTATTTACCGGGAGGAAGAAATGGAAAAAATACTTTTTGAAAGATACATTTCCGGGAAACAGAGAAGAGCAGGGAAGCGGACAAAGGGCCCATCCAAGTTCCGTGAAAGTGATCTGGAAAGGTTCTCTGAACAATTTCAAAAATTATTGTCGAATATTGAAGGACTTCATTAATTTATAACGAATAATTATTACCTGTCTGAATTTTTCTGAGACAGGAAAGTAAATAAAGCGGTGTTTAAACATGGCAGAACGAATTCCGGACGAACTGATTGAAAAGGTTCGAACGTCTCAAGATATTGTTGAGCTTGTCAGTGAATACGTAAACTTAAAGAAACAAGGGCGCAACTATTTTGGGTTATGTCCTTTTCATGGTGAGAAATCTCCTTCTTTTTCCGTTGCACCGGACAAACAGATTTATCACTGTTTTGGTTGTGGGGCGGGCGGAAATGCTTTTTCTTTTCTAATGAACATTGAAGGGTTTTCTTTTCTGGAAGCCGTCAAGCATATTGCACAGCGAACCGGAATAGATTTACCTCAGCTGGAACGCCAGCAGGGGAATTCCAAGGCTTCCGATAACCGTGCGGTGATGACAGATGCCCACGAGCTATTGGCGAAATTGTATCACCATTACCTGCTCAACACTGAGCAAGGGCTTAAGGCGCTGGAGTATTTAAAAAACCGGGGGTTTACGGATGAAGTTATCTCACGCTTTCAGATCGGTTTTGCTCCTGACTCATGGGATGCGGCGACAAATTTCTTAAAGAGAAGAAAATTCTCGCTCGGTCTCTGTGAAAAAGCGGGCTTGCTCGGTACACGTGATTTTGACGGGAAGTTTTTTGACCGTTTCCGAAACCGGATTATGTTTCCGATTTGGGACAGAAACGGCAAGGTCATTGCGTTTGGCGGAAGGATACTCGGCAGCGGTGAACCCAAGTATTTAAACAGTCCTGAAACCATGCTGTTTAATAAAGGGAACAACCTGTATGCCATGCATCTCTCCCGGCCGCAAATGAGGAAGAAAGAGCAGGCGGTCCTGTTTGAAGGCTATGTTGATACAATTGCGGCATGGCGGGCTGGCGTTGAGAACGGGGTGGCCACACTCGGCACTTCCCTGACCGAGGAGCAGGCTAAATTGCTGAAACGGAATGTTCCTTCCGTTGTCATTTGCTATGATTCGGACAATGCGGGTGTTGAAGCGGCCTTCAGGGCTTCTTCCATTCTTCAAAAAGCAGGTGTCAATGTCAGAATTGCACAAATGCCTGATGGACTTGATCCCGATGACTACATCCAAAAATTTGGCACTGAGAAGTTTAATAGGGATGTAATAGGGGCAAGTTTAACCGTAATGGCATTCAAAATTCAATACTTCAGAAGAGGGAAAAATCTTAACGATGAAGGAGAACGCATGCTCTACATCGAAGAGATTATTAAGGAAATCAGCAGGCTGTCCAATGCTGTCGAAAAAGACCATTATTTACGGCAGCTTTCCGATGAATTCAACCTTTCTCTGGAGGCACTTAAACAGCAGCAGTTTCTTACAGCAAAGCAGCAGAAGCGAAAAAAGGATAATGTGGAACCAAACAGGAATAATAATCCTAGGTATAAAACATATTTTAACAAACCGCTTTTGCCTGCCTATCATAATGCTGAACGGATTCTTCTTGCACATATGCTGAAAAACACCGATGTGGCCATTAGGGTTCAGGAGTCAGTAGGAGCGTCATTTAACATTGAAGAACACAATGCAGTTGCAGCTTATTTATATGCCTTCTACGAAGAAGGAAATTTGCCCAATGTTGGTTTATTCCTGCAGCGCATTGAAGATGAAAGGTTAAACAAGATTGCATCCGAACTGGCCATGCTGACTGTCAATGAACATCTTTCCGACAGGGAAATGAGTGATTATATAAGGCAGATCACCAACTATCCGAAATGGTTGGAGATACAGAGTAAAGAGAAACAAAAAAAGGAAGCGGAACGCGGGCAGGATTTTGCCAGGGCGGCCCAAATAGCAATGGAAATACTTCAGATGCAAAAAGAGTTAAAAGGTTCATAATTTTTTTGGTGAAGTGTGGAAGGAGGGGATCGAATGGCTGAAAAACCAAACCGTCAGGAGACGGAAGGCGAATTAACCATCGATCAAGTAAAAGAGCAACTAATTGAAGCAGGTAAAAAGAACGGGGTGTTGACGTATACCGTCATCACAAATAAACTGGCTCCTTTTGATCAGGATTCCGAACAAATGGATGAGTTCTACAACTTCCTTGAAGAACAAGGAGTAGAGGTTGCTGATGAAGCAGATGGTGATGAGGAAGAGCCGAAATTTGAAGCCGGTAAAGAAGAAGAGGAATTTGACCTCAACGACTTGAGTGTTCCTCCAGGTGTTAAAATTAATGACCCCGTCAGGATGTACCTGAAAGAGATCGGCCGTGTGGACCTTCTTTCCGCTGAAGAAGAGATTTCCCTTGCCAAGCGAATTGAAGAAGGAGATGAGGAAGCAAAACGCCGTCTGGCCGAAGCCAACCTCAGGCTCGTTGTCAGTATTGCCAAACGGTACGTTGGCCGCGGTATGCTCTTTCTCGACCTGATTCAAGAAGGTAACATGGGATTGATCAAAGCCGTTGAAAAATTCGATTACCGTAAAGGATATAAGTTCAGTACTTATGCCACATGGTGGATCAGGCAGGCAATTACCCGTGCGATAGCGGACCAGGCAAGAACCATCCGTATTCCTGTCCACATGGTTGAAACCATCAATAAACTGATCCGTGTCCAGCGGCAGCTTCTTCAGGATTTGGGCCGTGAACCAACTCCAGAAGAGATAGGAGCAGAAATGGAGCTTACCCCTGACAAGGTGCGTGAAATCCTGAAAATCGCTCAAGAACCTGTATCTCTGGAAACACCGATCGGGGAAGAGGATGATTCCCACCTTGGTGATTTTATTGAAGACCAGGATGCTCTTGCTCCTTCAGAGGCAGCTGCTTATGAGCTTTTAAAAGAACAGCTGGAAGATGTTCTTGATACCCTTACCGACAGGGAAGAGAACGTGCTCCGCTTACGATTTGGTCTTGATGACGGGCGTACAAGAACGCTCGAGGAAGTCGGCAAGGTGTTTGGCGTAACACGTGAACGGATTCGCCAAATCGAAGCAAAAGCTCTTCGTAAACTTCGCCACCCAAGCCGAAGCAAAAGACTCAAGGACTTTTTGGAATAGAATAGGGTACAATCAAGTCTGCCTTAGGGCAGGCTTTTTTGTTGATGAAATTTCCAAGGTTACCATTTATTAATATGTATTTTACTGATTCTGTGAACGGAATGCAAATGCCTTCGAGATCAATCGACTTCCAATAAAAGGTAAAAAGGAAGGAAATTAAAAATGTTAATGTTGTAAAAATTCTGCCTTTATATCTATAATAAACTTGAAAGCGATTACACACAATGGTGAAATTACACAAAAGGTGGGTCTGCCATGAATTATGCATTAACAGATGAACAGGCAATGATTCAAAAAATGATGAAGGAATTTGCGGATGAAGAGGTGGCGCCGGGTGCCGAACAACGCGACAAAGAAAAAAGGTTTCCTCTGGAAATTTTTCAAAAGCTTGCGAAGCTTGGAATCATGGGTCTTCCATTTCCGGAAGAATACGGAGGGGGAGGAGCAGATACCATATCGTTTGCTATCGCCGTAGAAGAGCTCAGCAGAGCCTGTGGTTCTGCAGGCATTACCTATTCTGCACATGTATCCCTGGGAGGCGCTCCTCTTTATTTGTTTGGAACGGAAGAACAGAAACACAAATACCTTGTGCCCATCTGTACAGGTGAATCGATGGGTGCTTTTGGACTAACCGAACCGAACGCTGGCTCAGATGCTGGAGGCACACAGACAACAGCGACCGAGCAGGATGGTCAATGGGTCATCAATGGAAGCAAGTGCTATATCACAAACGCGAGTTATGCTAAGCACCTCGCGCTCACGGCGGTTACAGGAAAGAGTGACGGAAAGAAAGAAATCAGCGCTATTATCGTTCCAACGGATGTGGAAGGTTTTAAGGTTATTGATAACTATGAAAAAATGGGGCTTCATTCTTCCAATACAACTGAATTGATACTCGACGGTGTCAAAGTGCCGGAGGAAAATCTGCTTGGAAAACGTGGGGATGGCTTTAAGCAATTCTTGATAACCCTGGACGGGGGAAGGATCGGCATCGGAGCGATGGCTGTAGGCATTGCCCAGGCAGCCTACGACAAAGCTCTTGCGTACTCCAAGGAAAGGAAGCAATTCGGTTCCTCTCTTTCCAAATTTCAAGCGATTCAGTTCAAACTTGCGGATATGGCCATGAAGATTGAATTGGCACGAAACATGGTCTATAAGGCAGGATGGCTGAAAGACCAGGGTAAGAAGTTTTCAAAAGAAGCGGCGATGGCGAAACTCTATGCTTCCGAAATCTGCATGCAAATCTGCTCCGAGGCCGTACAGATCCATGGCGGCTACGGCTATATGAGAGACTATCACGTAGAACGATATTTCAGGGATGCCAAGCTAACAGAAATCGGTGAGGGCACATCGGAGATCCAACGTATGGTTATCGCAAGAGAAATTGGCTGTTAAATCCAGTATAAGGGGTGGACTATGGCTGTGAATGGTTCTTTGACAATTGGCAAATACCTTCAAGGGCAGGCACACGCTCTGGCGTCACATGAAGCCGTTGTTTACAGCACGCTTGGAATTCGTTATTCATATCAGGAGTTTTATGAGTTAACCGAAAAAGTGGCAAAAGGCTTAATGGCCCTCGGGGTCAGGAAAGGGGACCATATTGCAGTCTGGGCGACCAATGTTCCGGAGTGGATTTTGCTTCAATTTGGGTCTGCACGAGCTGGTGCTGTCCTTGTAACGGTAAATACAAGTTATCAGCAAAACGAGCTTGAATATCTTCTAAAACAGTCGGATGCCAAAGCTCTTTTTTTAATCGAAGGATTTAAAGATACATCCTATGTGCAAATGGCACAAAGCATTCAGGTGAAAAAAGAACAATTCCCATATCTTGAAAAGCTGATATTTATGGGGAATGAAGCACAGGACAACATGTTGTCCTGGGAAGAAATGCTGAACGCTGGCGAAGCCGTTTCGGATGATGATCTTGCCCAAAGAGAGCAAAGCCTGCACCCGGATGATGTCATCAACATGCAATATACGTCAGGGACAACTGGTTTTCCCAAAGGCGTCATGTTGACGCATAACAATATAATGGGCAATGCTCACCGGCTGGCTGCAGCAATGAAACTCTCCAGTGAGGACCGCCTTTGCATCCCGGTTCCATTTTTTCATTGTTTTGGATGTGTCATAGGAACGCTTACAGCCGTTTCGGCAGGCGCCACCATGGTGCCTGTCGTCCAGTTCAACCCGAAAGAAGTGCTGGAAACCGTTGAAAAAGAAAAATGCACGGCTCTTCATGGCGTTCCAACCATGTTTATTGCTGAGCTAAACCACGACGACTTTGAACGCTATGATCTTAGGTCGCTGCGAACGGGTGTGATGGCGGGGTCTACCTGTCCAATTGAAGTGATGAAAAGTGTTATCAACAAAATGGGTATGTCAGAAATCACCATTGCCTATGGCCAGACGGAAACCTCTCCGGTGTTTACACAGACGGTTCCTGATGATCCCATTGAAAAACGGGTGGAGACTGTAGGAAAGCCGCATTCTGGGGTTGAAGTAAAGGTGATCGACCCAGTTACAGGAAATTTATTGAAAGCTGGAATGCAGGGAGAGCTTTGTACCAGAGGTTATCATGTGATGAAAGGTTATTATAAGATGCCTGAAGCCACAGCCAATGCCATTGACTCTGAAGGCTGGCTGCATACAGGCGACCTGGCTGTTATGGACAATGATGGCTATGTGGCAATCACAGGCCGTTTAAAGGATATGATCATACGCGGCGGAGAAAATATTTATCCTCGTGAAGTGGAAGAATTCTTATATTCCCATCCATCGATTCTTGATGTTCAGGTGATTGGGATACCCGATAAGAAGTATGGTGAAAAAGTAGCGGCCTGTGTCCAGTTGAAGGAAGGGCAGCAGCTGACCAAGGAAGAATTGGTGGATTATTGTCATGGGAAAATATCAAAGTTTAAGATCCCGGAGCATATTTTCATTATGAAAGATTATCCCATGACGGCCTCCGGCAAAATTCAAAAGTATAAACTTCGTGAAGAGGCACAACGACTGATGAACGTAAAAGAAGACCTGGTAAGGTAAAATCGTCCGCCCAGCGGACGGTTTTTTCTCATCAGATCGAAGAGGCGGGCTCAAAGTAAAGCGTTGTACCGATACTTGTGTAAGATTGACAAAACTAGCAAAAGTTTAACTTTTTCTTTCCTTCAACTCTATTTTCAAGTAAAATAGGATATGGATTGTTAGCACTTACATAAGCAGGCAGAATGTACATCAATTGTATAACAGACGAAGGAGGAAAAATCATGAAACGAAATCCGCTTATTCCTTTTATATTCACTGCAGTGATTGGTATTATTCTCGTTATTGGCATGTCGTTTTGGGGAATACATAATCAGGAACAAGCGAAAAAAGAAAAAGAACAGGCAGCACTGGATCCGGCAGCGATTTTCAAACAAAACTGTGCTTCCTGCCATGGACAAAACCTTGAAGGCGCGGTTGGACCGAACCTTCAAAAGGTTGGGGGCAAGTATTCAAAAGAGCAGATTACCGACATTCTTAAAAATGGTAAATCAGGCGGAATGCCGGCGGGTGTTGTAAAAGGTGAAGAGCAACAAATTATCGCTGACTGGCTTTCAAAGAAAAAGTAACAGAAAAGCTGACTCCGGACGACACAGTTGATGTGTTGTGCAGAGCCGGCTTTTTGTTTTTTTAGCACGACTTGTTCATAATAAGAACTATGAAAATAAAAGCAGGTGGAATTAATGAAAAGAGATAACCTTTCCCTCAGGCTGAGAACGGTGGCAGCCTATGTACACAGGGAGGCAGTGATGGCGGATATCGGATCTGACCATGCCTATCTTCCGTGTTATTTGATCCTTGAACACCAGGTGGTCTATGCGATTGCCGGTGAAGTCAATGAAGGTCCATACCAATCCGCTCTCCGCGAAGTTCAGGCGGCCAACCTTCAAAACAAAATATCAGTGCGCAAGGGAGATGGCCTGGACATACTCTCTCAAAACGAGGCAGATGTGATCACCATTTGCGGGATGGGCGGACAATTAATATCGAGTATTCTGGAAAAGGGAAAAACGAAGCTTGAAGGGGTAAAAAGACTCGTGCTGCAACCCAATGTTGGTTCAGATGCTGTAAGAAAATGGTTGATAAAAGAAAACTGGGTCCTTGTCCATGAAGAAATAATTAAAGAGGACGGTAAAATATACGAAGTTCTTGTGGCCGATTCGGACAAAATGGAGCAGCCTTATAGCGAAAAAGAAGAGCTGGAATTGCTTCTAGGTCCGTTTCTCATGAAAGAGAAAAATAAGGCATTTGTTGAAAAGTGGAAAGGCGAACTTCATCAGTGGGAAAAGATTCTGCAGCAGATGGAACTAAGTGAATCCCCGGATTTGACCGAAAGAAAAGCAAGTTTGCAAAAGCGTATTGATTCGGTGAAGGAGGAGCTAAATCTATGAGTAAATTTGCAAACGGACAAACGATTATTTCAGATCTGCATGTGCTCGCACCTAAACAATTAGCAGAAGAAGGGGATCCGATTGGTTTGCAGGTAGGAAACCTTAATCAACCGGTAAAAAAGGTAATGATTGCCCTGGATGTATTGGAGGAAGTGGTAGATGAAGCTATTGAATCAGGAGTGCAGCTCATCGTTGCTCACCATCCCATGATTTACCGTCCCTTAAAAAAAGTTGATCTATCCACTTCACAGGGAAGGTTGATTGAAAAGCTGATTAAGCATGATATCGCGGTTTACGCAGCCCATACCAACCTTGATGTTGCTAAAGGTGGAGTGAATGACTGGCTGGCAAATGCGATGGAGCTTCAAAACACAGAAGTGCTTAAAACCACTGTTAGGAAGCGGCTGTACAAACTGGCCGTTTATGTTCCTGAACAGCATAGCACTAAAGTGAGAGAGGCGATGGCTGCCGCAGGAGCAGGACACATTGGAAATTACAGCCATTGTACCTTTAACACATCAGGCAAAGGCACATTTAAACCGCTCGAAGGGACTGATCCTTTCATTGGAACAAAAGGCCAGTTAGAGGCGGTCAGCGAGCTTAAAATCGAAACCGTTGTATCGGAAGCAAGAATGAACCAGGTGCTGGCGGCCATGGTTCAGGCTCATCCTTATGAAGAAGTGGCTTACGATTTATATGAACTAAAAAACGAAGGAGAAGCTCTGGGAATTGGAAAAATCGGAATGCTGAAAGAACCGATGGAGTTTGAAGCCTTTATTGCCCATGTGAAAAAAACGCTGGATGTTCCCTCGTTGCGAGCGGTGAAAGGAAACAATAAAAAGGTACAAAAGGTTGCAGTGGTTGGAGGGGACGGAAATAAATTCATTTCTTCTGCGGTTATGAAAGGTGCAGATGTTCTTGTAACCGGTGATATGTACTATCACAATGCACATGATGCCCAGGCGGCGGGCCTTTCGATTGTGGATCCCGGACATAATGTGGAGAAAATCATGAAAAAAGGGCTCCGGGAGTATCTTACGGCAAGTTTGGCAAAAAAGGGATACGTAACCGAAGTCGTATCTTCCGAGGTACATACCGATCCGTTTCTCTTTTTCTAAACAAAAAAAGTCTGGTTCAATTTTCTTGAACCAGACTTTTTTTATTTTGCTTTTACTTTTGGCAATATTTTGGCCAAACTTACTTTTCGTTCTTTTTCCCATGTTGAAGGATCCATCTCGTCGTACTGTTCGAGAAAAGAGATGACTTCCTTGGTAATCGGGGTTGGGGTAGAGGCTCCTGAAGTAACACCGAGTGTCTTCACACCTTTTAGCCAATCCAGCTCAATTTCAGTCACATCTGCGATCCGGTAAGCCTGTGTTCCTGCGATTTCCTGCGACACCTGAGCAAGGCGGTTGGAGTTGTTGCTTTTTGGGTCTCCAACCACAAGAACGAGATCACATTCCTTAGCCTGTTCGGCAACTGCTTCCTGACGAACTTGAGTAGCCAGGCAAATTTCTTTGTGGACCTCGGCTTCAGGATATTTTACTAGAAGCTGTTTGATAATCTCGGCTACATCCCACTGGCTCATAGTTGTTTGGTTAGTGATCAGGATTTTTTTGTTATCAATTTGCAAGTTTTGAATATCCTGCACATTCTCGATCAGGTGAACCGCATGGGGAGCAATACCAATGGCTCCTTCGGGTTCAGGGTGACCTTTTTTTCCAATGTAAATCACTTCATACCCGTCTTGTTCCTTTTCACGGATCAAATCGTGGGTCTTGGTTACATCGGGGCACGTGGCGTCTATTTCCATCAGCCCTTTTTCATGGGCAAGGCGCCGCACTTCAGGTGATACACCATGGGCGGTGTAAATCACTGTACCGGATTCAATGTTTCGGATAATATCCAGACGGCTTTTGCCGTCCAATGTAATAATTCCCTCTTCTTCAAAAGCATCGGTTACATGTTTATTATGAACAATCATGCCCAGAATATAGATAGGACGGGGCAATGATGGGTCTTTAGCCGCCTGTCTTGCTAATACCATGGCATCAACAACACCATAGCAATAACCTCGAGGAGATATTCTTACTACCTTCATGTACATCTCTCCCTTATACAACGTAAAAGTAGGATATGCAGAATGCGTCACGAAGACGGTTCTGAATACCTTATACCATTATAAAGGAGAGTGTATCAGAAAACAATGAAGGGACCCTGCCCCGCTAGATAAACAGCTTGGGTGCAGGCTGCAGCTTTTTGACCGGTCCTTTTTTCGGAGCTTTTGGCGGTGCTTGGATGTTCTTTACCTTTGGAGCAGCTGGGGCAGCAGCAGGACCGATCATAATTTTTGCATCTTCAGGTGTTCCTTCGGGAATATCATATGGAAAGCTTGAGCTCTCCCCATTTACAGGCAAATCATAAGGAAAACTGCTTTCATCCAGCCATTCACTGTTTACTTCGATTTTAACAGGTGACTTGGACTGGGGCTTTTGCTGGACTTTTGGTGTCTTTTTGGTTGGAGCAGCAGGCTTTGGTTTCTTTTTGGATGGTGTTTCTGCCTGAACCTGGATCATGGTTTCTTTTTGAGCTTTGGCTTCTTCTCTTGCTTCCTTTTTTTCTTTAAAGGCTTTATTGGTATTATCCCTGAATTCCTTCAGCGATTTCATCATGTCTGGCAGATTTTTAACCATTGGTCCGTATTGTTTAACCATCGGGCCCATTGTTTCAGCAACTTGCAGCATTTTTTGTACGTTTTCCACCATGGTCAGCATGTTCAATGGTGATCTTGCCGCACCGCCCAGGCCGGGCAGGGACCGCATGCCGCCTGTAGGAGCGAATCGTTGTCCGGGCGTTACATTGGCATGAGGCGTACGTCCGCCCTGAGGACCTTTAGGGGGAAATGGATACATGGTTTTGACCCTCCCTTCAAAAAAATACCCTTCCCTTAAAGATATGAAATGGAAGGCCAGGAGGTGTGCGGATGTCATGCTATTAGGCAGATTTCCTATTCTACATAGCTAAATTCAAAGACTTCCTCTATAATACTAAAAGTAGACCCTACAAATGTAAAAAGTCAGGTGATAAAAATGAAAACAGCGTTTGACCGTTTAAATATAAAACCTTTTTTATTAAACGCAATGACCGAGCAAGGATTTAAAAAACCAACCGATATTCAGGAGCGGGTTGTTCCAGGAATATTGAACGGCCACGATATTATCGGCCAGTCACAAACCGGATCAGGAAAAACTCTTGCTTTTTTGCTTCCAGTTCTGAGCAAGATCGATCCAGCGAGAAATGAAATTCAGGCTGTGATTACTGCACCAACAAGAGAATTGGCACAACAGATTTTTGATGAGTACGAAAAACTGGCTCCTTATTTTCCCGAAGATCAGCATGTGCGGGCCAAAACCGTTGTCGGTGGAACAGATCGAAAACGAATGGCAGACCGTTTGAAGAATGCACCCCATCTTATCATAGGAACACCGGGCCGCATAAAGGATCTGGTTAACAATGAAGGAATCAGTATTTTTTCGGCGACCACACTTATTGTTGATGAAGCGGACCAGATGCTGGATATGGGATTCATTGAGGATGTGGACCAGGTGGCCTCACGCATGGCAAATGAAATTCAAATGCTGGTGTTTTCGGCAACGATACCTGAAAAGCTGCAGCCTTTCCTCAGAAAGTACATGAATAATCCCCGGCATGTTCATGTCAGCCCTGAACAGGCAACAGCCAAAGAAATCAAGCACGTGTTAATCCCGTTAAAGCACAGGGATAAGAAGAAAACATTGATTGAGGTGGCAAAGGCCTATAATCCATATCTTTGCTTAATTTTCGTCAATACGAAAAAAACTGCGGACGAGGTCGCGGATGCTATGCTTGCAGAAGGAATGAACGTTGAACGCATTCATGGGGATGTGCCTCCGCGTGAGCGAAAAAACATTATGAAGCGCGTACAAAAAGCCGAGTTTCAATATGTAGTTGCGACAGATCTGGCTGCGCGCGGTATCGATATTAAAGGCATAAGCCACATCATTAATTTTGAACTGCCGTCCGATTTGGATTATTATATTCATCGTACAGGCAGAACGGGACGTGCGGGCATGTCTGGTATTGCAGCTACAATTTATGAACCATCTGACCAACTGGCGATTCAAAAATTGCAAAGCCGAAACATCCACTTTGTTCAGGAAGAACTTAAAAATGGGGAATGGATCGAGGTTCCAGTTCGGATAAGAAGAGCAGCCGTTCCAAAAGGGAAGTCTGGTGTCAGCGTTCCAAAACCGAAAAAAGTAAAACCAGGCTACAAGAAAAAGATGGCGGAAGAAAAGAGAAGAATGGAAAAAAGGCAAAACCGCAATAAAAAGTAACAAACCGGTTAGAGAAGGAGAACAAGCCATGCTAAAACTAGGATCACATGTATCTATGAGCGGCAAAAAAATGCTGCTTGGCGCGAGTGAGGAAGCTGCTTCCTACGGAGCAAACACTTTTATGGTATATACCGGCGCTCCCCAAAATACGCGCAGAAAAAAGATTGAAGACCTTAACATTGAGGCCGGGATCAAGCATATGCAAGAAAACGGCATGACGGAACTCGTGGTGCATGCTCCATATATTATAAATATCGGAAACTCATTGAAGCCCGAAACGTTCCAATTGGGAGTAGACTTTCTGCGTTCTGAAATTGAACGGACCGCAGCAATCGGCGGAAAGCAGATTGTCCTTCACCCGGGTGCGCATGTGGGTGCCGGAACAGAAGAGGGGATCAAAAAGATCATTGAAGGATTAAATGAAGTACTTACCCAGGATCAAACCGTGCAGATTGCGCTTGAAACCATGGCCGGAAAAGGCTCAGAGTGCGGACGTACCTTTGAAGAGCTTGCAGCCATTATAGAAGGGGTACATCTAAATGACAAGCTTTCCATCTGTTTTGATACGTGCCATACGCATGATTCCGGCTATGACATTATCAATGACTTTGATGGCGTGCTAAATTCATTTGATAAAATGATCGGGCTTGACCGCCTGAAAGTCCTTCATATCAATGACAGCAAAAACGAATGCGGAGCGAGCAAAGACCGTCACGAAAACATTGGGTTTGGGAAAATCGGATTTGATGCGTTGAATTACATCGTTCATCACCCGCAGCTCGATGATATTCCAAAAATTTTAGAAACTCCTTATGTGGGAACGGATAAGAACAACAAAAAGCCTCCTTATCAATTGGAGATCCAGATGTTGAAGAATAAAGAATTTGTTCCTACTCTCCAGGAGCAGCTACTAATGGTATAACTAAAAAGAGGCGGAAGGTGAACTGCACTAAGTGCGTGCAGTTCATGTCCGTCTTTTTTTTATCTGTTTAAATAATTGTTGATTAAGTATTGGATGGTTGCTGCTTTTTCGCGATTGACTTCTTGAGCTATGGCTTGAATGATTTCTTCCCGTTGTGCAGCATTCATTATGTTTATGTTATATCTTCTTAAAATGTTTACCACCTGAGTGGCTTCCTGCATAGAAACCGGAAACTGGTGCTGTGCTGCCAGACTGACGAGCTCTTGAGCAGTAAGCTGATTCAACTTGTTGTTGATCATATGAACCATGATCGGATTCATGATATCCCCTCCTGTCACCCTATCCTATGAAGGAGCGGAAAAAAAGTGAACAGAAAAAAGCCGTTTAATACGGCTTTTTGAGTGCAACATTTATATGAAAGAATGAAAGACAAAGTTAATTAAAAATAATAAAGCGATGATGTACATCGGAGCAGGAATCTGCTTTCGTTGCCCAACAGCCATTTTTAAGATGGGGTATGCGATGAAGCCAAATGCCAGCCCGTCCACAATACTGTATGTGAGCGGAATGAGCGCAATGATCAAAAATGCAGGAAAACCTTCTGTGAAATCAGACAGAGGAATCTGCTGTATGTTTTGAACCATCAATCCTCCAATAATGATCAGAACAGGAGCAATTGCCCCATCCGGAATCAGACTTAAAAATGGTGTAACGGCAATGGAGGCAAGGAACAGGATTCCAGTCACCACACTTGTCAACCCGGTTCGACCGCCTTCTGATATACCGGCTGCACTCTCTACAGTAGAAATGGTAGGACTTGTCCCGAAAACTCCGGAAATAAGAGATGTGACCGCATTGGCCTGAAACGCTTTTGGAAACTTTTTTTGGTCCGGAAGGAGGCCGTGCAAGAGTCCCATGTTTTCAAACGTTACAATCATGGTTAAGGAAAATGTAGCGATCCAAAAAGGAAGGCTCCACACTCCCTTAAAATCGGCCCCGAAGAAAAGCTGCATAAATGGAGCAAGTTCCAATTTGGTATGTGAATCTTCCGCCGCATGTGCCCATCCTGTCACATAGCCAATCAGACAGGTCACCGCAATTCCGATAAGAAAGCTTCCTTTTATGTTTCTTGAAAAAAGAAACAGAGTAATAATAAGCCCAATGATTGTCAGCAAGGTTGTGGGATGGCTTAAATGGCCAAGTTTCACAAATGTGGTTGTGCTCGCTTCAATAATACCGCCTTTTTGAAGGCCGATAAATGCCAGGAACAATCCAATTCCTACGGTTATGCTATGCTTTAAGGAAGCTGGGATGCTTTCTGAAAGGACATCTTTAAGCTTTGTTGATGCGATGATAAGAAATAAAATACCTGAGAGAATAACAGCAGCGAGCGCTTCTCTCCAGGACAGCCCCATACCCTGTATAATCGTATAGGTAAAGAAAGCGTTGACGCCCATACCCGGAGTCAATATGATAGGGGCATTGGCGTAAAACCCCATAAAGAAACATCCGGCAACTGATGTCAGAATGGTAGCCAGCAGTACACCGTAATAGGGCATTCCGGCATCCGCCAAAATCAGCGGGTTGACGATGATGATGTAGGCGACCGTAAAAAACGATGTAACCCCCGCCAATATTTCCCGTTTCACTGTACTGTGGTGCTTTTCTACTTCAAAAAATCTTGATAACTTCAAGTGTTTCCCTTCTTTATTTACTTATCCCTCGCCCACCCGGCATCCTGTAATCGCAGGCTGCCAATTTAAAATTATAACGCAATGCTAACCATTTGACTACTTCTTCTTTTGATCAATGGGATTAGCGTTGAGCTAAAAAGGATGATACATATGAACCATAAGGCAGTTTGTTTTGATATGGATGGAGTACTGGTAAATACGATGGACGATCACGCCAAAGCTTGGCACCACGCGTTCCGAGAACAGGGGCACGTGATCGAAGCGGCTGATTTTTACGAGCTCGAAGGTATGCCAGGGATGCAGACCATTCTTCATGTGAACCGTATTCACGGACTTCAGCTTGCTTTGGAACAGCAGGAAGCCATCTACCGCAATAAGCGGGCTCACTTTGTGAAGCATTCCAAGTATGGGTTTTATCAGCACACCATAGAAGCGCTTAAAGGTTTATCACAATCCGGAATTCCCATTGGTTTGGCAACGGGCAGCAGGAAGGAATTTGTGAATGAGGTACTGGAAAAGCTTGAGGAGATGGGTATAAGATTTAATGCGGTGATTACAGGTGATGATGTTGAAAAGGGTAAGCCTTCACCTGAGCCTTACGAAAAGGTCTTTGCGCAATTTTCATACCATCCAAATGAATGGATCGTTGTTGAAAATGCACCACTTGGCATCCAGGCAGCTGTGTCCTCAGGAGCATTCGTTCTGGCTCTTTTAACTACATTGCCTGAAGAGAAACTGAATTTGGCGAATAACATTTTGAAGCATCATCAGCAACTTAATGAATACTTATTACGCAAAGTTGGCGTGCAGGCGAGGGATTTTACAAAATAAAGGGTTTCTTGTATACTTTACAGGAATATAAATCGTAATCGTTACTATTGCATGGAGGCGCTTATGTCAAAACACGATAATACGGCTGCCGTGAAAATTGAGAATATATCTTTTCATTATGGAGACAGGTATGTTCTTGATCGTATAAATTTTGAAATACCAAATGGCGCATTTATGGGGATTGTCGGCCCAAATGGCTCCGGAAAATCCACACTGATTAAATGCATTCTGGGATTGCTGAAGCCTCAATCTGGAAAGGTATCCTTTTTTGGTATTCCTCTCAGCCGATTTAAAAATTGGGGAGAAGTTGGATATGTCTCCCAAAAAGCAAACAGTTTTAACACGGCTTTTCCTGCAACCGTCTATGAAGTGGTGTCGATGGGGTTGTTCGGTAAGGTCGGGCTTTTCCGTTTTTTAACGAAAAAACATAAACAAAAAATATTGGAGGCCATCGAAACGGTTGGAATGACTAACTTTATTCACCGGAACATCGGTGAACTTTCAGGCGGACAACAGCAGAGAGTATTTATTGCAAGAGCCCTGGTAAGTGATCCCAGGCTGCTTATACTGGATGAACCGACGGTAGGAGTGGATGCAGCATCTGTATCCAACTTCTATGAGATGCTTAAGAGCCTCAATGAAGAAAAAGGACTGACTTTATTGCTCGTTACCCACGACGTTGGTGTTATGTCCGACTATGTAACCCATGTCGCCTGTTTAAATAAACAGCTGCATTTTCATGGAAACACAAAAGAATTTAAAGAAATTTCAAAAGAGGGTTTTTCTCAGATGTATGGGCATCATGTCCATGTACTGGAACATCATCATTAACCGGAGGAAGTTTGGATGTCATTTCCGTTTTTTCATTATGAATTTTTACAAAATGCGTTTTTAACCGGCATCATGATCGGTCTTTTGGCCCCGGTTCTTGGCGTATTTATCGTTGTCAGAAGACAGTCCCTGATCGCTGATGCACTCTCACACATTACGCTGGCCGGCATCGCGGCGAATTTGATGCTTGGCCGCAGCTCTGGCTTTTTCCAGGGGTTGAACCCGCTATATATGGGGATGGCTTTTTCAGTAGGTGGAGCAATTGGAATTGAGCAGCTTCGTAAGGTTTACAAGCATTATGAAGAGCTGGCGATTCCTATCATTATGTCTGCAGGTATTGGACTTAGCGTCATTTTTATTTCATTGGCGAATGGTTTTAATACGGACTTATTTAATTATCTTTTTGGAAGTGTGCTGGCCGTGAAAAAATCGGATGTTTGGACCGTTTTTTTCATCCTTTTGCTCGTGTTTGCATTTGTCCTGTTTTTGTACAAGGAACTTTTTGTGCTTTCTTTTGACGAAGAACAGGCAGCGGTTTCCGGAATTAAAGGTAAGTGGATACAGTTTTTGTTTATTATCATGGTAGCCTTGGTTATTGCATCCTCCATGAAGATTGTCGGGATTCTCCTGGTTTCCGCGCTGATGACACTGCCTGTGGCGGCAAGTCTTCGCATTGCCAATGGCTTTAAGCAGACGTTTGTTCTCTCAGTTATTTTTGGCGAGACAGCTGTCATTCTCGGCTTAATTTCTTCGTATTACTTGAACCTGGCTCCCGGGGGAACTATTGTCATGCTCTCTGTGCTGATATTGTTGCTCTCCCTTTCCTGGAAAAAATGGAGAGCCAGAAAACCGATATTGAGTGAATAGTGGAGGTGGCAACAATTGGATGTATTAACGGCGATGGATTTATTAAAAAAGAAGGGCTTTAAATACACAGACAAGCGCAGAGATTTGCTGAAATTGTTTTCGGATGAAAAACGCTATCTAAGTGCAAAAGAGGTTCAGGATGCCTTAAAAGAGAATTATCCGGGGCTCAGTTTTGATACCATATACAGGAACCTCTCCACTTTTTCAGAACTCGATATCTTAGAAGAGACTGAACTCGAAGGAGAAAAGAAGTTCCGATTTACGTGTCCCACCAAAGAGCATCATCATCATCTCATCTGTCTGAAATGTGGAAAGACAAAAGAGATCAACGCCTGTCCGATGGAAAATGTAACAACGGATTTATCCGACTTTCAGGTAACAGGCCATAAGTTTGAAATTTACGGTGTATGCCAGGTTTGTATAAATTGAATCGGAGGGTATGATGGTTCTCCAAATGGCACATCCTAGCTGTAAAAGGAGGAGAGTCATTTGCCAACCGTTAAATGTAATGTCGCAAATTGTACCTATTGGGGAGAAGGCAACAACTGTGTTGCTGATGCCATCCTTGTTGAAATTGATAAGCATGCAAATAAGGATTACAAAATGGAAGCAAGCGGAGAGCTGATTGGAGACGCAAAGCATAAAGACAGTGCTGATAAATCGGCTGAAACATGCTGCCATACGTTTAAACCAAAGCAGTAATAAAAAGAAAGGAGCGCCGAGCGCTCCTTTTTATTATGGGCCTTTTATGGATTTCATAATTATTAACAACTATATTTCAACAGGATCAAGACATACTAAAAACGCTCCAATTTAGAAAGAGAGGGATTAGTATGGCAGAAAATAAGGAATTTGAATCGGAATACAGGCAGGAGCCTGTTAACCGTGATCCGGATTACAGAGAGGAAATGGCTGCTGATGTTGTGCCCATCACAAGCGGTACAGCACTGCGGGAATACGAGCGTCCGCAAGACAACTCAGAGATTCATGAAAGGCGAAAAGGGCAGGAAACCAGGGAGGATCAAGGCCAAACCGGAAGAGTCATTGGCATGTTTTCGGTTATTCTCTCTGTCCTTTCATTGTTCATTCTTCCCGTTCTTTTTGGCGCTGCCGGTATTATCGGAGGATTTGTTGCTGTAAGGCGCGGAGCTGCCACTTCCGGTTACTGGGCGATCGGAATTGGAATTGCCTCTATCGTAATCAGTTTGCTGTTTGCACCTTTCTTTTAGAAACAACCTGTGGAGCACATAAAAAAAACCCCTGCCGCGCTGGCAGGGGTTTTCCATTTATACAAGTTCAGCTTGCTGTTTTGCATGATATTCTTCAGCCAGCTTGTCAATTTCTTTTTTCAGTTCATCAAGCAACTGATCTTCAGGAATCTTACGTACAATTTCGCCGTGGCGGAAAAGCAGTCCTTCGCCTCTGGCACCGGCGATTCCGATGTCGGCTTCTCGTGCCTCGCCAGGTCCATTTACGGCACATCCGAGAACGGCTACTTTAATTGGAGCACGCACTTTGGAAATGTATTCTTCCACTTCATTGGCAATGGAAATCAGATCAATTTCAATTCTTCCGCATGTCGGGCAGGAGATGAGTGTAGCAGCATCAGAAAGCAATCCAAAGGATTTAAGAAGTTCTCTTGCTACTTTTACTTCTTCTACCGGGTCGGCACTAAGGGAAACACGAAGTGTATTTCCAATACCTTTGTTTAAAATAACGGCCAGTCCGGCAGCACTTTTTACAGTTCCGGCAAATAAGGTTCCGGATTCGGTAATACCCAGGTGAAGCGGGTAGTCAAAGGCCTGTGCCGCTTTTTCGTAAGCTTCAATGGCCAGATTGATATCGGATGCTTTCATGGAAACAATGATGTCATGAAAGTCCAGATCCTCAAGGATTTTAATATGATCAAGGGCGCTTTCAACCATTCCCTCCGCTGTTGGATATCCGTATTTTTCAAGATATTTTTTTTCGAGGGAACCGGCGTTTACACCAATTCGAATTGGAATGCCTTTTGCTTTGGCTGCTTTAACGACAGCCTCCACTTTTTCCCGGCGTCCAATGTTTCCCGGATTGATTCTAATTTTATCAGCTCCGCCTTCAATGGCTTTAAGAGCTAGTTTGTAGTCGAAGTGGATATCAACCACAAGAGGGATGGAGATTTGTTTTTTTATATCAGCAATAGCTTCTGCTGCACGCATGTCAGGACAGGCGACACGCACAATCTGGCAGCCTGCCTCTTCAAGGCGTTTAATTTCAGCAACAGTTGCTTCCACATCATGAGTCTTCGTTGTTGTCATACTTTGAACAATAACCTGATTGTTTCCGCCAATGGTTAAAGGGCCTACTTTTACAGGTCTGGTTTTTGAACGATGCGTAATTTCACTCATAGGTGAACCGCTCCTTTAATCTCTATTTATTCATAACAACAGATCTTTTCTATCTGTACAATAGTCTATTTTAGCAAGGATGTCTTTAGTTTGGCAAGGAAACGAGTCCTTTAGTTCTTTTTGTACACAGGAAAATTATAGCTTTTGCCCACCTGGATACTTTCCGGACGTATTCCGTGATTCAAACGCTGAAAGTCCTTTGTCAGGTCGGGGATCGGTTTGGAAAGGGAGGATGGATTCAGTCTTTCAATCACTGACAGTACCGTATCTCCGGAAGAAATTTTGACCTTTTGATAAGGTGTGCTATTTTGGATACTAATTGCGGCAACAGGAGCCGCCTTTTGATTGTACGGCTGAAGGGTACCAACCTTGAGATCATAGGCAATCGTATAAACGACAACAAGGGTCAGGCAAATGTATATAAACTTTTTCATGAGCTTGTCCTCCTTTATTTAGGACATGTATATGTACGAGCGATAAATTTATTCCTTTTTTGTCGCTGTTGAAGCTTCAAGGATAAGTTTGCGGGGAGAAAGATGTGTGGTGTAAAATGGGAGATGTATCTTAAAAAGAGAGAGAAAGATACATGGGTACAGATGGGAAAAACAAATTATGAGGTGGAGTATAAACATGAATCGGAATGTAAAATGGTTAATTCCAATGCTGCTTGCACTTGTATTTATGGTTCCTTTAAAAGCATTTGCTGACGCAGCTCCCGGAGATGTCATCGTTACATTGGGGGAAGATTTGACTCCGGATCAAAAAACAAAAATTTTGAATGAAATGGGCGTATCCTCAGATGTGGATACTGTTACCGTAACGAACGAGGAGGAACATCAATATCTCGGTAAATATGTTTCAAAGGCCCAGTTGGGCACCCGGGCGATTTCATCTTCAAAAGTTACCCTGGCAGAAAAGGGGAAAGGGCTTCATGTCGAAGCTAAAAACATTAATTGGGTAACAGACAGTATGATTGTGAATGCTCTTGTTACCGCGGGCGTGAAAGACGCCGACATTTATGTGACCGCCCCTTTTGAGGTATCGGGTACAGCAGCCCTTACAGGAATTTTAAAAGCATATGAACAAAAAGCAGATGTAAACATTCCCGAAGAAAAAAAGCAGGTAGCCAATGAGGAAGTAGTTAAAACCGCTGAGCTTGGTGACCGTATTGGAACCAAAGAAGCGACCCAGCTGATTACCGAAATCAAACAGGAGCTTGCGGATCATCCGGTAAAAAATGAGAGTGAACTCCGTGATTTGATCAAACGCGTAGCTGAACGACTGGGAATCACATTGACGGATGATGAATTAAACAGCCTGGTTTCACTATTTAACAAGATGAAGGATTTGAACATTAACTGGGATAAAGTTCGGGACCAGCTGCAGAACGTCAGAGATAATCTTGATGGTTTTCTCAATAAAGAAGAAACACAATCGTTTCTTCAAAAATTCATTGATTTCATTATTTCCATCATAGATGGCATAAAAGGTCTTTTCCAAAAGTAAAAGGCCATACGAAAAGGAGCCGAAACCGGCTCCTCTTTTTATGCCCTTGGCTCAGGTGTTTCTTTAATAGCAAGATGAAGGAAGAGGGAAGCTACGGCCCAATAAATAAGGAAGGAGAAGGGTACCTCGGTATGTAATAGCTTCATGACCGCAAAGAAAACCGTAGGCAGGGTAACGGAATAGGCGGACATAACCCACAATCTCCTATAATTAAGGCTGCGGCGGCGGAAGTTCTGCAAAACAAGGCCGATGACGGCGAGTACAGTTACCCCGATAAACTTCATGGCTACAGTAAAGAGGTAAATGAACAAAAAAATCAATGGAAGCAATATAGGTAGTAAATCCGAAAGCTTATTGATCAAGGAATTCACATCCTGTTTGGTCAGTGTTACATCACCCAGTGTCTGATACGGAAAGTCTTGTGTTTCACCACCCGATGTAATGATCGCCTTGTTCTTTAGCATTGCAATGACATCATTGTACTTATTTAGGTCACTTTCTTTTACGGTTCCTGTTGTGTCAAAAATAAAAGTTTGATTGTCATCCGTTTGTATGACGGGTTTTTTGAGCTGGGAAGTAAGCATTCCATCCTTTAAAGTGAAGTCTGGTATATCGGACTTCATGGATTGCTCAAATTCCTCGATGCCTGATTTAAAGGCCGTGGAAAATGTAATTCCAAAGGGAATGGAAGTGAGAAAAATAAGAAAAAATATGTATCCGATTGCTTTTCCAACCCCTTGAAAGCGCAGACGCGCCACAGTCTGCGGGGAATACAGACTTTTAATAAAATGATTGACAATTCTCATGGAACTCCTCATTTCCTAAATGGTCTCAATTAATTTTAGCGAATAATGAGAAAACAAACAATGTGCAGCCATTGGTTTGTTAAGGTTTTCGGAAGCATCTTTACAGAACATTTATAAAACTAGATAATATCAGAAGGATGATTAGTTAAAAGGGGTTGTCAAATACATTGAGTGTTCAGGATATGCTGTTTCAGTTTTTGGGCGGGCTCGGCCTTTTTCTTTTTGGAATCAAATATTTGGGCGAAGGGCTTCAGAATTCTGCCGGAGACCGGCTACGAAACATTCTTGACAGTTTAACAACAAATCCATATACAGGGGTTCTCACTGGTCTGTTTTTTACGATATTAATTCAGTCCAGCTCCGCCACCACTGTAATGACTGTCGGACTTGTTAATGCACGCATGCTTACATTGAGACAGTCAGTGGGAATCATTATGGGAGCTAATATAGGCACAACCTTTACCACTTTTATTATTGGCTTTGATGCAGCAGCCTACGGTTTGCCTTTGCTCGCAGTGGGTGGATTTTTTGTTTTCTTTATTCGCAGCTATAAATATATTTCCATTGGACGAATTCTTTTTGGACTTGGCGCACTCTTCTTTGGATTACAGTTGAAGGCATCGGGAATTGAGCCGCTGCAAGTCCTGGATTTTAAAAATTTAAATGACCAACTTAATGACCAGCCCTTTTTGGGGATAGCCATTGGGACACTAGCTACTATGTTTATGCAATCCTCCAGTGCAACTGTAGGAATTCTTCAACAAATGTTTTCCATGGATTGGATTCATCTGAACGGTGCCCTTGCTGTATTGTTTGGTGAAAACATTGGAACAACCATCACCGCAGTAATTGCAGCCATCGGAGCTTCTCAGAATGCCAAGCGTGCGGCGCTCGTTCATGTGCTTTTTAATGTAATCGGCACCGTCATTTTTTTCATTTTCTTTATCCCCTACAAAAGCATTATTGAATGGGTTGCACGCACGATGAATTTAAAGCCGGCGATGGAAATCGCATTTGCACACGGCTTTTTTAATGTGGCAAGCGTCATAATTTTGTTTCCGTTCATTTCATTGTTGGTTTATGCTGTAACCCGTTTGATCAGGGATGATGAATGGACCGTTGATACCCAAACGGTGAAGCTTGATGAAAAAGTGATTAACAGTTCAGCTGAATTTGCCTTGCATCAGGCGAGACAGGAATTGCTGAAAATGGCGGCCTATTCCCGGGAAGGCCTTAGACTGGCGTTGCTTTTTTTTCAAACACGAAAAAACCGTTATGCTGACACTGCCATGCAGTATGAAGAGGAAATTAACCGGTTTGACCGACAAATCACAAAATTTCTCGTAAAATTATCGATCCATTCTCTTTCCAAAAACGAATCAACTGAGCATACGATGCTGCTCAACCTCTGCAAGGATATCGAACGGGTGGGGGACCATATGAAAAATATGATTGATCTGGTCTGTTTTATGGGCAGAAACAATATTAAGCTTTCAGAGGTCACTTCCAGGGATTTTGAGAATATGATGATTCTTACCCAGTCTTGTCTGGAAAAGGCCATTAAGGCGCTGGAGACCAATAATAAGTTCATGGCTGAAGAGGTACTGTCCATTGAAGATGATATTGATGAAATGGAAAGAACGTTGAGAAAGAAGCATATTCAGGATATCAACAATAATTTGAGCACCGGCCAGGAAAGTGTTGTCTATGTTGATTTCATCAGCAATCTGGAACGCATCGGTGATCATTCCGTTAATATTGCAGAAGCTGTTCTTGAGCGATGAAAAATGCAGGATAGTTGGAGGTAAAACGTTGGATTATTTATATTGGACGCTGATCATCTTGTCTTTTCTGTTGGCCTTTGCCGGCTTAATCTATCCGATTTTGCCAGGCGCACTGTTTCTTGTACTGGGGTTTGTTTTGTATGGCCTGTTTTATTCCTTTCACTCCTACACGATCTTCTTTATCGTTGTGCAGTCCGTTCTGCTGGCGAGTTTGTTTGCTGTGGATTATGTCAGCAATTTATATGGAGTCAAGAGGCGGGGAGGTTCGAAAGCGGCAATATGGGGGAGTACCATCGGCCTGCTTGTCGGGCCGTTTGTCATTCCGGTAGCCGGTATTATTGCAGGTCCTTTTATCGGGGCGTTTCTGGCAGAACTCGTTATTGGACGCAAATCACCCATGGATTCCTTCCGAGTCGGTGTAGGCTCAGTTCTTGGCTTTTTGGGAGGGACGGTAGTCAAGATCGTCATTCAATTGATCATGGTAGGATACTTTTTGTACGTCGTTTTGTAAAAAAGTACTTGCTAAGCGGATGGGAACATGCTATATTTATATCTGTCTTCTCGACAACGGCCAAAAGGGCGTTGAAAAAAAGAGTTGACTTACATAAGGGAAAAATGATATAGTAATTCTTGTCCCTAAGCGGACAACATAATTGTTCCACAGTAGCTCAGTGGTAGAGCTATCGGCTGTTAACCGATCGGTCGTAGGTTCGAGTCCTACCTGTGGAGCCAACTATGGCGGTGTAGCTCAGCTGGCTAGAGCGTACGGTTCATACCCGTGAGGTCGGGGGTTCGATCCCCTCCGCCGCTACCATTCTTTTAGGCGATGGCGATCGTGGCGAAGTGGTTAACGCACCGGATTGTGGTTCCGGCATTCGTGGGTTCGATTCCCATCGGTCGCCCCATTTTACTTACATATATGATATACTGAAACCACATGGACCCTTAGCTCAGTTGGTCAGAGCGGTCGGCTCATAACCGATTGGTCGTAGGTTCGAGTCCTACAGGGTCCACCACATACAATCATACGGAGGTATACCCAAGTCTGGCTGAAGGGATCGGTCTTGAAAACCGACAGGGGCTTAGCGGCTCGCGGGGGTTCGAATCCCTCTACCTCCTCCATTTACTTATTTTATAGAGGAAAAGTTCCTCATCTGTGGACAGAAACATCGTCCAAAACCATAATATCATCGCGGGGTGGAGCAAGCCTACGACGGTGAATCAGCACCAATGATGGCTTGTCTCGACGGATACACTTCAAGAAAAAATCGCGTAGAGGAAGAGACAACAAACTTGGACTCATCGTCCAAAACCTTAATATCATCGCGGGGTGGAGCAGTCTGGTAGCTCGTTGGGCTCATAACCCAAAGGTCGCAGGTTCAAATCCTGTCCCCGCAACCAAAGTGGCTCGATAGCTCAGTCGGTAGAGCAGAGGACTGAAAATCCTCGTGTCGGCGGTTCGATTCCGTCTCGAGCCACCATTTCTATACATACGTAACCTTTGCCTTTCAGGCAAAGGTTTTTTGTTTGCATACTTTCAAAATCAATGAGTCGAATATACTCGAATAGGGTCGATATAAACTGTTTGAGAGTAAATAGGGTTTTTTTGAGAATAAATCGCTTTATTTTGAGAATAACCATTCAATGTTTGAGAATAATACAGGGATTTCGAGAGTAAGTAAATATCTTCTGCCAAAATGAGGCTAAATAAGGGGAGATCTGCTGCTCTTCATCAGAGACTTGACAAAAAAAGTTGTTAAACTCAGCATTTTGGATGAGATTTACCGCTTTTTAAACCATTTTAAAGTAAACAAGGTATCGTGCTCTATTCTGTTGTACATAATAAGCTTCGGTGAATAAGGGTTTATCGTTGAAAGATAAGGGAAAATCTGATAATGTATGTGTTGTGCTACTTATTAAACATTCTTGTTGACTAAGTTTTCAATTTGGGTTTTCCCAAAATGAAATAAAAAAATGAACTACATATCAAGGAGGAGATGTATCATGGCAAAGTTTGAACTGCCTGCTTTACCTTATGCCGCAAACGCACTTGAACCACACATTGATGAGGATACGATGAATATCCACCATGACCGTCATCACAAGACATATGTTGACAACTTGAACGCAGCTCTTGAAGGCCAATCTGAGTTTGAAAGCAAAAACTTAGTTGACATTCTGACTAACCTTGATTCTCTGCCAGAAAACATTCGCACGGCTGTACGCAATAACGGCGGCGGGCATGCGAACCACAGCTTGTTCTGGGAAATCCTTAAACCAGGCGGATCCAATGAACCAACTGGTGAAGTGGCTGATGCCATTAACAACAAATTTGGAAGCCTTGATGCTTTCAAGGAACAGTTCGCAAACGCTGCAAAAGGCCGTTTCGGATCTGGCTGGGCATGGCTTGTTGTAAATAACGGTGAGTTGGAAGTAACAAGCACTCCAAACCAGGACAACCCTGTAATGGAAGGCAAAACACCGATTCTTGGACTTGATGTTTGGGAACACGCCTATTACCTCAAGTATCAAAACAAACGTCCTGACTATATCAACGCATTCTGGAATGTTGTAAACTGGGATGAAGTTGAAAAACGCTACAACGAAGCAAAATAAGCAAGTATTTCAGGTGAAAGCCGGTTTCCACAGGGGAGCCGGCTTTTGTTTTGTATCTTGAGATTACAATAAAAACCAATTTCCTGATTGGCGAATAGCCCCTTACAAGTGGTGAAAACTACATGTGAATTGCAAAGGGGCGAGAATTATGAAATTTAAATTGTTCGGAGATACAGACAGAACGAAGGAATTGCTTTTATTGCTTGTGATTGGCGGACTTTTCTCGCTGAGCACTGCCTTGTCCAATACATTTGTTAACATCTATTTGTGGAAACAGTCTGGCGAATTGAGAGACATTGCTCTATATAATTTATCCATTGTGTGCATTCAGCCTGTTGCTTTTTTTATTGCCGGAAGATTAACCAAAAAAATTGACAGAGTTATTGTACTTCGGATTGGTGTTACCATCCTGTCGCTGTTTTATTTGTTTGTGCTTTTTCTGGGAGATCAGGCAAGCGACCGTCTTCTTATGCTTGGCGGCCTTCTTGGGGCGGGATCAGGGTTTTACTGGCTGGCATTTAATGTGTTGACGTTTGAGGTAACTGAGCCCGACACGCGTGATTCGTTTAACGGCTATCTTGGTGTATTGACGTCGTTATCAGGTATGGTGGGACCCATGACCTCGGGGTTTTTAATTTCCCAGCTGGATAAGTTTACTGGATATCGCATTATTTTTACCGTATCTCTGTTTTTGTTTTTTACAGCTGTAATAATCAGCTTTTTTCTGAAACGGCAAAAAGCAGAAGGAAAGTTTTTTTTCTGGAAAATCCTTAAATCCCGGGTGGACAATCGAAACTGGGCTCGTATTTTGAATGCTCATTTCTTTCAGGGGTTTCGCGAAGGCACATTTATCTTTTTGATCGTCATTTGGGTTTATATTATTTCAGACAGCGAATTTGCGCTTGGCACGTTTGGACTTGTTCAGTCGGCGGTATCCTTCATCGGTTATTTTGTGGTATCCCGGTACATGAAAAAGGAGCGAAGGAAAAAATCCATTTTTGTTGGAGGTTTGATCCTGTTTCTTTCTCCGTTTTTGTTTTTAATGAATGTCACCTTTCCACTATTAATGTTTTACGGTGTAGTGATCTCGATCGCCTATCCGCTCCTTCTTGTTCCTTATGTTTCTTTGACCTATGATGTGATCGGAAGATGTGACGATGCGGGGCCGATGAGAGTGGAGTATATTGTCGTGAGAGAACTTTTTTTAAATGCCGGACGAATCCTTTCGATTGTTATTCTGTTGATCACGATTCAGTTCTTTAATGGGGACTACAGCATTCCTCTGTTGCTTCCAATCTTGGGAGCCGGGCATTTTGTCATTTACTTTTGTGTGCGTTCCATTCGTTTTTCAACCCTTCAAAAATCGGATATTATATCCAACTATTCACAGAATAATACAGATCGGGAAGACGGCAGCAGAGTGTGACATTTTTCTTTCCGAAACAGTGATTTACTGTTAGTATTATTGTAGTAAATCAATTTGTGGAAAATGGAAATGAGGAGAAACTCTTTCCATACATAGGTAAGGGTGGAATGAATGACGAAAGAAAAGAAGAAAAAGAATCATGTCCCTATACGTCTGAACGCCTTGTTTCTTGCGGTGTTCTTTCTTTTCTCAATATTAATTTTCCGTCTGGGGTATGTACAGATTGTCCAGGGGGAAGAGTATCAGCGCTCGGCGGATAAAAAGGATAATGTAACCGCACGGCTGGATGCGCCGAGAGGGAAGATGATGGATACGGAAAACCGTGTAGTGGTGGATAATAAACCGGTATATTCCATTACGTATACACGTACACAGAAAACAAGTGCGGAGGACCGTGAAGCCATTGCTGAAAAGTTGGCTGGTTATATCAAAAAAGATACAAAAAATGTAACAGAGCGGGATAAAAAGGATTATTTTATCTTTTTGCATCAAAAGGAAGTAGAAAGCCGCATTTCGCCTGCTGAAAAAAAGCAATTGAATGATGATCAGTATTACAAACTTATGCTTGACCGCATCACCAAAAAGGATCTTGATTCCTTTACTTCTCACCAAATTGAAGTACTGGCAATCAAGAGGGAAATGGACAGCGGTTATGCCCTGACACCACAGCGTATAAAAATCGGTGCAACTCAAAAGGAGATCGCCACGATCAGTGAGCATCTTTCCGAGCTGCCCGGCATTGATATTAAGCCGGATGCCAAACGGGATTATCCATATGGTGATACATTCAAAGCGTTGTTTGGACAGGTGAAACAAATTCCTTCCAGCAAAATGGATTTTTATTTATCACGGGGAAACGAACGAAATGATTTAGTCGGAACAAGTTTTCTTGAAGAGCAATACGAATCTTTGCTCAGAGGAAAAAAATCAAGCGTTAAATATGTAACAGACAAAGCAGGCAACCCGGTTGGCGAACCGGTAGAAGTAGAAGGTTCACGAGGCAAGGACCTTACGCTTACCGTTAATATGGAGCTTCAGCAGAAAGTGGAAGACGTTATTGAAAAAGCCATGAAAAAAGCAAAATCCGGTGGTTCTGCCTATGCCAACCGAGATTTAACGGAAGCTTATGTCGTTATGATGAATCCTGAAAATGGAGAGATTCTTTCCATGGCGGGAAAAAAATACGATAAAAAAACCGGCCAATATAAAAACGCGCCATTCGGTACTGTGTATAACTCGTTTGAAATGGGTTCAGCGGTAAAAGGTGCGACAGTGCTCACTGGATTGCAGCAGGGGGCGATTACACCAGCCACGCATTTCTACGATGCTCCACTCGTATTCGGTGACGGAAGAAAAATGAAATCAGCGCACTCCGGTCTTGGCAGCATCGGACCTGTGGAAGCACTCGAGGCTTCTTCCAACGTTTATATGTGGCATGTCGCAATGAAGCTTGCTGGCTATGACTATTCACATAAACGGTTTATTGACCACCACGTAGACGAGGCGTTCAGAGTACTGCGGGATTCTTACAGCCAATTTGGTCTCGGCGTACCAACAGGTATTGATTTGCCTTCTGAGGCGACAGGCTATAACACAGGAATGAGCGATCAGCTTGCCCAGGCGATGTTCTTTGCCATCGGACAGTTTGATACGTACACACCGCTGCAGATGGCCCAGTATGTATCGACCATTGCCAACAATGGCTACCGGATGCAGCCGCATCTTTTAAAAGAAGTGCGGGAACCTTCCACTCAACCAGGGAAGCTTGGCAAATTGGATTATAAATTTGAACCGCATATTATGAACAAAATTGAAATGAAACAGGAATACCTCGATGTGGTCCATCAGGGCTTCCGAGAGGTTATGGTGGGAAGCCATGGTACGGCGGCTGCGTATTTTAAAAACAAGAGTTATCAGCCGGCAGGAAAGACAGGTACTGCTCAGGTTGATGTAAAGTCGGGATTAAACAATAAAACCCTTGTTGGTTATGCACCGTATGACAACCCGGAAGTCTCATTTGCGGTTGTGGTTCCAAAGGTCCGAGAAGGTTCGATCAACCTTGAGATTGGTGCAGGGGCACTTGATGCCTATTTTAAATTGAAAAAAGACGGAAATAAGACGAAATAACTAGCTGTTTGTAAAGAAAACGCGTCCTTTGGGCGCGTTTTTTTGTGTGCATAAATCATTTTTTGCCAGAAACACTAGTACAGATGTCGTGCTTTCTTTACAATCTCTTAACATTAGGTTCAAACAGCATTAATAATGGTCGCTTATTGTAGTAGATGTAAAGTGATTAACCGATTGTTGGGGGTGGGCGATAGAGACAAAGACAGTATAGAAATAGCAAGATCTCTATCAATAAAAAATCTTTTAAAACATGTGGAGGGACCTAAGACAATGAAGAAAATGAAATCCGTTTATCTTTTGGCAGTAATGGCTTTGATTCTGGTTGTTGCCACGGCATGTGGGAACAAAGGCACAGAGGGGAACGCAAACGGCGACAGTAAATCGGCATCCGGTTCAATTGTTGTTTCCGGTTCAAGTGCAATGCAGCCGCTTGTAGCAGCAGCCGCTGAACAATTCAAAGAAAAGAACCCTGATGCTGACATTCAAGTACAAGCTGGCGGAAGCGGAACAGGCTTAAGCCAAGTGTCAGAAGGCGCGGTTAAGATTGGTAACTCTGATGTTTTTGCTGAAGAGAAAGAAGGCATCCCGGCGGACAAGCTTAAAGATCACCAAATCGCAGTAGTCGGTATGTCTGCAGCAGTAAACCCTGAGGTAGGTATTAAGGATATTTCCAAAAAAGACCTGATTAAAGTCTTTACTGGCGAAGTGAAAAACTGGAAAGAGCTTGGCGGAAAAGACCAAAAGATTGCATTGATCAACCGTCCGGACTCCTCTGGAACACGTGCTACTTTTGTAAAATATGCTCTTGATGGCAAAGAACCGGTCGAAGGTGCAGCAACAGAAGATTCTTCAAACACTGTTCAAAAATTGATCAAGGAAACACCTGGAGCCATCGGGTACCTTGCATTCTCTTACTTCACTGACAACAGCGGCATTACTCCGCTTAGCATTGATGGTGTAAAACCGACAGACGAAAATGTTCAAAAAGGTAAATTTCCGATCTGGGCTTATGAGCACTCCTATACGAAAGGCGAGCCTAAAGGATTGGAAAAAGAGTTCCTTGACTATATGATGAGTGACGAAATCCAACACAATCTTGTACCTGAGCAAGGATATATCCCTGCTAACAAAATGGAAGTTAAGCGTGATGCAGAGGGTAAGATTACAAAGAAGTAACGGATTAAACCGTTAAGCAGCCTGAAATCAGGGTAAGTGTCCGATGAAAGTGGATATTTACCCTGTTAGGGCGTTTTGGGGAGGTACGAAAATGGATAACAAAACAATGACCCTGGCAGCCAGTCAAAGGCTGCTAAAGAAATCAAACAAATCCGCGCTACAAAAAGAGAAGCGGGGAAAATACCTGGTGTTGGCCAGTGCTCTATTGATTATCACGGCAACTATTGCAATTACCATTTTTCTTGGTTCCAAAGGGTTGCAGGCATTTATCAGCAACGGCGTAAGTATATATGAATTTTTAACCAGCACGAAGTGGAATCCAACTGCTGAGAATCCATTGTATGGTGCGGTTCCGTTTATACTAGGATCTTTTGCAGTAACCATTCTTTCCGCTTTAATAGCGGCTCCGCTCGGTATTGGCGGCGCCATCTTCATGACGGAAATTGCTCCTTCATGGGGAAAAAAGATTCTTCAGCCGGTTATCGAGCTGCTTGTTGGTATTCCATCTGTTGTTTATGGATTCATCGGCCTTTCTGTTCTCGTTCCGTTCCTTCGGGAAACGGTTGGAGGACAAGGATTCAGCTTGCTGGCTGGAATGATCGTTCTCTCCATTATGATTTTGCCAACCGTCACAAGTATTGCCACAGACGCGATGAGTTCTCTTCCAAAAGGACTGCGGGAATCATCCTATGCAATTGGTGCAACACGGTGGCAAACGATCTGGAGAGTACTCGTTCCGGCAGCTATGCCTACGCTTTTAACAGCCATCGTTCTTGGAATGGCCCGTGCCTTCGGAGAAGCACTGGCGGTTCAGATGGTTATCGGTAATGTTCGTTCCTTGCCTTCTGCTATTACTGATCCATCGGCTACACTGACGACCATTATTACGTTGAATATGGGACACACGACCTTTGGAAGTGTTGAAAACAATGTTCTTTGGTCTCTTGCCCTTATTTTGTTGGTTATGTCCTTTATCTTTATACTGTTGATCCGTTATCTTTCTTCAAGGAGGCAGTTCTAATGAACAGTAAAGTTGCAGACCGTATCGCAACCACGATTTTTTACTTGATTGCAGCGACCATCGTAACCGTACTGGTGGGACTGCTAGGCTATATCATTTATCATGGTTTCTCCAAACTGAATTTGGATTTTCTAACGTCACCGTCCAGCTCATTCAGAGCGGGAGGGGGAATTGGCAACCAGTTGTTTAATTCTTTCTATATCCTTTTTTTAACCATGGTGTTCACTGTACCTCTTGGTCTTGGTGGCGGCATTTACATGGCTGAGTACGCACGTCCAGGAAGGCTGACGAACGCCATTAGAACATGTATTGAAGTACTGGCTTCACTTCCCTCTATTGTAATCGGCATGTTTGGATTGTTGATGTTCGTTAACCTGACAGGCTGGGGTTACTCCATTCTTGGTGGTGCCCTTGCACTTACCGTATTTAACCTTCCTGTTATGGTCCGTGTGTGTGAAGACGCATTGCGTACAGTGGCAAGAGATCAAAAAGAAGCGAGTCTGGCCCTGGGAATCACTCACTGGCACACCATTAAAACGGTTCTTTTACCTGCAGCCTTTCCAAGCATCCTGACAGGAGCGATTCTTGCTTCCGGACGTGTATTCGGGGAAGCGGCTGCATTGCTGTTTACAGCAGGATTAACAACACCAACACTGGATTTCTCCAATTGGAATCCGTTTGATGCGACATCGCCTTTGAATATTTTCAGGCCGGCTGAAACCCTGGCTGTCCATATTTGGGCTGTCAATACACAAGGACTGATCCCGGATGTTCGAGAAGTGGCGGATGGTTCTTCTGCTGTGCTGATTATTTCTGTGTTGCTTTTCAACCTGCTTGCCCGCTGGATTGGCAGTATCGTACACAAAAAGATAACAGCTTCTAAATAAATTTTTAGAAATTAGGTGGGGTAACATGAAAACTGTGATGGAACCAAAACGAACGAATACAACTTTTGCCGAACAGCCGCTAACAGAAAAAACAGAGAAGAAGCCGGTTGCTTTGGATGTTAAACATTTAAATATCTATTATGGTGAGAACCATGCTGTAAAGGATGTTAATTTTTCGATTGACCAAAATACGGTTACAGCATTGATCGGTCCTTCAGGGTGCGGGAAATCTACATTTCTGCGCTCAATCAATCGGATGAATGATCTTATTCCGGGTGCACGGAGCACAGGAGAGATTCAGTATGATGATGTCAACCTGATCGGTGATGACATCAATGTCGTGGCACTGCGAAAAGAGATCGGTATGGTGTTCCAAAAGCCAAATCCGTTTCCAAAGTCCATTTATAACAATATCGTTCATGCGTTAAAATTTAACGGAATCCGTTCGAAGAAAAAGCTCGATGGAATTGTGGAAGAAAGTTTACGCAAAGCTGCATTGTGGGATGAGGTAAAAGACAGGCTGCATGAATCCGCGCTTTCCTTGTCGGGAGGACAGCAGCAGCGTTTGTGCATAGCGAGAACACTGGCCATGAAACCGAATATTCTGTTGCTCGATGAGCCTGCGTCAGCACTGGACCCTATTTCCAATGCCAAAATTGAAGACTTGATCATGGGATTGAAAAAAGAGTATACAATTGTCATCGTAACACATAACATGCATCAGGCTTCCCGTATTTCGGACAAGACTGCGTTTTTTTTAAATGGTGTATTAGTGGAATTTGACAAGACCGATAAAATTTTCACCAATCCATCCAAAAAAGATACGGAAGATTATATTACCGGACGGTTCGGATAAGGGGGGAAGAAAATGGGACAAGCAACAGCAACACAACCAGTAATGGAAAAACCGGTTTTTGATATCAGGAATTTGAATTTATGGTACGGCAAAAACCTTGCATTGAAGGATATTGACTTTAAAATTTACAATAATGAAATTACAGCTATCATCGGTCCATCCGGTTGCGGGAAATCTACGTTTATTAAAACCTTGAATTTGATGATCCAAAATATCCCCGGTGTAAGAATGTCTGGTGAGATTAATTATGAACAAACAAATCTGCTGCATGACAGGGTGGATCTGGTGGATTTACGGAAAAAAGTGGGGATGGTTTTTCAAAAAGCCAACCCATTTCCGAAATCCATTTACGAAAATGTGGCGTACGGGCCAAAAATCCATGGGATTAAGAAAAAAGGAAAATTGGACGAAATTGTAGAACGTTCATTAAAAGATGTATTCTTATGGGATGAAGTGAAGGATCGCCTGAATACATCTGCTTTAGGTCTATCAGGTGGACAGCAGCAGCGTCTATGTATTGCGAGAGCTATCGCTACAACGCCGGATGTCATTTTGATGGATGAGCCGACTTCTGCACTCGATCCTATTTCAACTATTAAAATAGAGGAACTGGCACTTGAACTGAAAAAAAATTATTCGATTGTCATGGTTACGCACAACATGCAGCAGGCAGCACGTGTTTCCGACCGAACGGCCTTCTTCCTGATGGGTGAACTGATCGAATATGATCAAACAGACAAGATCTTTTCGGCTCCTTCTGACAAGCGGACAGAAGATTATGTTACAGGGCGGTTTGGATAAAAATTAGAGGAGTGAAAAGCAGATGGTTGTACGGGAAAACTTTCAGATTCAATTGAACGAATTAAAGGCGATGCTTGTGGAAATCGGAGAACTTACCGAGCACGCATTAAAAGAATCAATTGAAGCTCTTAAAGAACAGAATGTAGACAAAGCTCTTGAAGTGATTGAGAATGACCAGCGGATTAATCAACTGGAGGATGAAATCAATGACGCTGCCATTTTGCTGATCGCCAAGCAGGCACCAGTAGCCTCAGACCTACGGAGAATTATTGCCGCCATCAAAATCTCTTCCGATGTGGAACGGATGGCTGATTTTGCGGTAAATATTGCTAAATCGACCATTCGCATCGGAGAGAAGCCGCTGATTAAACCTTTGGTTGATCTGCCCCGAATGGCGGAGATTGCCATTGGCATGCTCTCCGATTCCATTAAAGCGTATGTGGACGAAGATGTTGTATTGGCGAAGAATCTTGCTGATACTGATGATTCCGTTGATGAGCTCTATGGGAAAATCATCAGGGAGCTTTTGGAACTGATGACCAAGCATCCGGAATCTCTTGCTCAGATTACACAGCTGTCGTTTGTATGCCGTTATATTGAACGTACAGCAGACCACGCCACCAATATTGCTGAAAGTATTATTTTCCTGGTAAAAGGCAAACGCTATGGTTTAAACGAATAGACGCAAAGAAGGGAGCCTGTACGCTGCAGGCTCCCTTCTTAATATTTTAAAGGTTATGTGATGGCATCGGCGAGTTTTTTAAAGTCCATGCTGCTGTTGACCTTAAATGTACCAAATCGGACTTGGCCTTCAAGTTTGTTTTTGCGCAAGTATTTCAGGAAAGACTTGCTGTCTTTAATAATGTTCTCATTTTCGAGAAAGTTACAAACCTCTCCAGTGCTCATACCTCTTGTCACATGAAGGGTCGCTTGATAAACCTTTGGTTTCTCTTTCTCTTGTTTTCCTTCATCAGGCTTCTCCTGCCCTTGCGGTTCAGCGGCCGCAGCCACCCGGTTTTCTTTCAGACGCTGCAATTCTTCGGTCGTAATGGCTGTCATGTTCTTTGAATGTAAATATGTATTGACTGTGCTGTCGTTTAATTCGGCCTTTACTTCCTTTTCGGGTGGCGTTTGTGAATAATATACGCCTGCGATCAATCCGGAAGATATAATCATTCCCGCAGCGAAACCTCGTAGTGTTGTATTTGTCATTCTCAAATCCCCAGTATTTTAGTATTTAGATTTATTTTGCGTTGGCATTGCATCTTCAATGACCTTTAGCTTCTTTTTTAGCTGGTACATTTCTTTTAAAATTTGTATTGAAAAATTCTCTAGCTGTACTTCCAGATTGTTTCCTTTATCTTTTCGATAAGAGATGGCAAGAAGAATCAGTCCTAAAGCCAACAAGGAAAAAATAATGATATTCATATAAACCTCCTCATATTTAACCTGCCCCTTATTTTTTATACCATAGTATTCCTTTGAAATGTAGATATTTCGCCAAATCGTTAAACTTTTTGCGGTATTTCGACGAGGATTTCTGCGTTATTTCCAGTATGAAGAAGCTGGTGACACGTCTCTTGTAGAATTATGCCAATTTATCCCTTGATTTTGTCGAATGAAGTGAATTCAAGCGGTTACAAAAAATTTACATTATTGATTTTCTTAGACAGGACAAGCAACCAACAAAATTCTACAAATTCTGTATATTGTGAAAATAAATGCATAATGATACGATGTTTTCAAATAATTCGGTAGGCTTTTAAAAGTATTTTGGTAGAAGTGGCAGGCGATTGGAGACAAAAAACCGGGGTGAAGAAAATGATTAATGAAATTGTCAAAATGAAGGAAAAAGGGCTGACTCTTCAGCAGATTGCCGATAGGATGAACCTCTCGATCGGCAAAGTCCAATACCGGTGGAACAAATACCGTCAGGAAGCTGGTAAAGCATCGGAGCCAAACAGCAAAAAGGAAGGCAATGTTCAGGAAAAACCGGCTGAACCGAGTGAAATGATTGTAGATCCGCCCAAGATTCATTGGGTAATGCCGTATGAATTTGACGAAGATACTCTATTTGCGATGGTGCAGTCTCCAACGAGTATTTTTGTCTATTGGAGCATTTCAGCCATGAAGCGACAAATGGTAGAACATCATTTCCGGACCAGCTGGAACAACCTTCCCAAAAAGATGAAAATCTACGATGTTACAGATATCATCTTCCAAGGACATAACTCTCATCGAAGCTTTGAAATTGACCTTCCGGAAATGACTAACAATTGGTTTTTGCAGCATTTGGAGCCAGACCGTACGTATGTGGTCGACATTGGCACCAAAACGTTCGATGGAAGCTTCTTTACTGTATTGAGATCAAACCCTATTGAAACCCCGCGAGACGTTGCGAACGACCATCGAACACAAAACGTGCTGAATTGGAAAAACGGTAATGCATATGAACCGGAGTGGATGGAGAATTTCAGCAGCTATTCATACTATCAAAAAATCAGATAGGAGCTTTTAACCGATGAAAAGTGGATATTTCACATTTATACTGCATGCCCATCTTCCATATGTTAAGCACAAGGAAGCCAATCGCCTGGAAGAGCGGTGGGTATTTGAAGCAATGACAGAAACCTACATTCCGTTGCTTTGGGCGCTTGACCGCCAGCCTGAAGGTTTTACGTGGAGTATTTCCTTTTCTCCCCCAGTAATGGAGATGCTGTCAGACCCTGTGCTTCAACGAAGATATCTGGAGTATCTGGACAGCATCGATCATTTAATCAAAAAAGAAAAGCTTCGATCCCTTGATCAAGAAGAAACCGAAGTGATTCGGTTTTACAGCGGCCGATATGAAAACATCCGCGAGACATTCTTCAAATGGAATCAGAATTTGCTCGCTGGATTTAAGTATCATCACCAGCGTGGGGCGGTTGAATGCTTTACAACAGCAGCAACTCATGCCTTTTTGCCTTATATTCAAACCCAGGAAGCGCTGGAGGCCCAGGTGGATATGGGGATCAAAACCTTTAAGAAATACTTCGGTGAAATGCCAAAGGGCTTTTGGCTGCCTGAATGTGCATATACTCCTGGCATTGATAAGCTGCTCCATCAAAAAGGCATAAGATATACGTTTGTAGATGAACAAACTCTCCTGAACAGCAGTCCAAGAGCGACAAGAGGTATTGGATCCCCCGTATTCTCACCGCACGGAATCGCGCTCTTTCCAAGAAACCGCGAAATATCAGGAAAAGTCTGGAGTTCAGTCGACGGATACCCTGGAGACCCCGACTATCGGGAGTTTTACCGCGACATTGCTTATAACAGGGATCTTGATTACATCCTTCCTCACATTCACCCCGAAGGAATCAGGATTGACACAGGTTTGAAGTATCACAGGATCACCGGGCCTGTTGAACAAAAACAAATTTATATTCGCGAATGGGCGGAAGGAAAAGTACAGAAGCATGCAGAGCATTTTGTTCAAACACTGGAACATACGCTCGGCGAAAAAGAAGAGGAATGCTTTCCTCCGCATTTGATTACTGCACCTTTTGACGCAGAGTTATTCGGTCACTGGTGGTATGAGGGAACAGACTGGATTTCCGCTGTCCAGGAAGCCTGCAAGGGAAGGGTGGAATGGATAACACCGAATTCATTCATCAACCGTCATTATCAAGACTTGCAAACGGTACATGCCTCGTTTTCAACATGGGGCAGGAATGAATACGGAGAGGTCTGGTTGAACGAAAAAAATGCCTGGATGTACCGCCATTTGCATAAATGCGAAAGAGAAATCATTACAGCTGCCGCCACCCATTCGCCGCTTACGCCGGTTACCAAACGCTACATCAAGCAGATGATCCGGGAATGGATGCTTGCCGCAAGTTCAGACTGGGCATTTATTGTCGACAATGAGACGGCCGCACAATATGCGAATGAGCGTTTCAACACACATATTGAACGCTTCCATATCATTAGAGAAATGTTAAATCAATCACCTCAAGACACAGCAGCCATAGAAGCTTTTGAACAGGACTTTCCGTTTTTAAACGATATTGATACCAGCTATTTTGAAACTCCTCATGACCAATATATCCAACACCATCACAGCTCTATTTCTGAAACAAACAAATTAAAAATTTTAATGCTTTCATGGGAGTTCCCGCCAATGGTTGTCGGCGGACTGGCCCGGCACGTATTCGATCTCGCCAAAACGCTTGTAAAACAGGGTCAGGAGGTACACGTTATCACGTGTCATGTGGATGGATATCCATCCTACGAAGTGAATCAGGGAATTCATGTGTACCGTGTACAATCCAATCAGCCACAAACGGATCAATTTTTCCATTGGACAGGAAGTTTGAATCTGGCTATAGCGGACCAGGGAAGGGAATTGGCGAAGAAAATTAACTTCGACTGCATTCATGCGCACGACTGGCTCGTCTGTGTAGCGGCCAAGGGTCTGAAGCATGAACTGAACATTCCGTTGATTGCCACCATCCATGCAACGGAACATGGACGAAACAATGGCATTCATAATGCGCTTCAATACGAAATCAATCAGAAGGAATGGGAGCTTTGTTATGAAGCGAGCGAAGTGATTGTTTGCAGCCCATACATGAAAGATGAAGTGGCGACCGTATTCAGTGTTCCGGAGGATAAGATCACGGTCCTTCCAAACGGGGTCGATCCTGAATTAATACAAACGGAAGAAGTGACCGATGGCTACCGGTTTAAGGAATCGCATGAAGTGCTTGTGTTTTCTGTCGGCCGTGTCGTAAAAGAAAAAGGATTTCAAACCATTATTGATGCGGCTCAATTAATCCGGCAGCAAAATCACAATATCAAATTTATCATTGCCGGAAAAGGACCGATGCTCGATGAATATCGCAGCCGGGTCCATCAGGAAGGACTCGAAGGCACTGTCACCTTCAGCGGTTTTGTCTCAGATGACGACCGTAACCGGCTGCTGTCTGAATGTGATATCGCGTTGTTTCCAAGTTTGTATGAACCTTTTGGCATTGTGGCACTGGAGGGAATGGCTGCAGGAAAAGCAACCGTTGTTTCAGACACTGGCGGCTTGAAAGACATTGTCCGTCATGAAGAAACCGGATTGAAAATTTATCCGGGTAATGCAGAAAGCCTAGCATGGGCAGTCCTCACGCTTGCTCAAAATGAACATCTGAGGCGCACTCTCGCCAGCAACGGCAAAAGAGAAGCGGAAACTGTTTTTAACTGGAATAAAATTGCTCAACAAACTAGCGCATTGTATGAACAATGTTTACAAAAAAATCCGGTATAAGGGGCTGTGTATAAATGAAAGGTGTAATAATGGCTGGGGGAAAAGGAACCCGTCTTCGTCCGTTAACTTGCAATTTACCTAAACCAATGGTGCCGCTGCTTCATAAGCCTGTTATGGAGTACAGTATAGAATTGCTTAAAAAATACGGCATTACTGATATTGCTGTCACACTTCACTATATGCCTGAAGCGATCAAAAATTATTTTGGTGATGGCAGTGATTTCGGAGTGAATCTCCATTATTTCGAGGAAACCACTCCACTTGGAACAGCGGGCAGTATCAAGAATGCCGAAGAGTTTTTGGACGAGCGCTTTATTGTGATCAGCGGTGATGCATTAACTGACTTTGATCTGTCAAAAGGCATTAATTATCATGCTGAAAAGGATTCACTTGTGACCATTTTTATGAAACAGGTGGAGTCTCCGCTGGAATACGGCGTTATTATGACCAATCAGGATGGAGAAATCATCCGTTTCCTTGAAAAACCAAGCTGGAGCGAGGTCTTCAGTGATACAGTCAACACCGGAATTTATGTACTTGAACCGGAGATTTTCAACTATATGGAGAAGGACGTACAAACCGATTTCAGTAAAGACCTGTTCCCTCTTCTCATGAAAGAAGGACGCCCGCTGTACGGGTTCCCTGCGGAAGGGTACTGGTCCGATATCGGCAGCTTGCAGCAATACCGCCAGTCACACCGCGACATGCTCGACGGACTGGTTAATCTGCCATTTTCGGGCCACGAAATCGATAAAGGAATCTGGGTTGGAAACAATGTGGTCATTGAAGAAGGGGCAAAGCTGGAACGCCCGGTTCATATAGCAGACGGTGCGGTTATCCGATCAGGTGCAGATGTGAAAAGCTACTCCGTTATTGGCCGAAACAACGTGATCTCCTCCCAGGCATCCTTAAAAAAGAGCATCCTCTGGCATGATGTGTATGTGGGTTCAGAGTGTGAGCTCAGAGGTGCCACACTTGCCAACGGTATCATGGTCGAACAGGGAGCCACCATTTATGAGCATGCTGTTGTGGGTAACCACTGCAAAATCGGAAAACGCTCCACCTTAAAACCGGAAGTGAAAATCTGGCCGGAAAAAGAAATTTATGATGAAGCGCTGGTTCATACCTCATTGATCTGGGGACGCAAAGCTACCAAATCGCTGTTCGGCGGACGCGGGGTTTCCGGTATTGCCAACGTGGAAATTACACCGGATTATATCGCAAGACTTGCATCAGCCTATGGAGCAGTGCTTCCACACGGATGCCACATTGCCATTGCAAGCGATTCCCATTCTTTTTCAGAGCTGATCAAAGGGGCCTTCATTCAGGGACTTTTGTCTTCCGGAATCAATACATGCGACACAAGCCCAACTGTGGCACCTGTTGTTCGGTTTGCGATAGAAGAAGAGAACCTCCAGGGCGGTGTGTACATCCGGTTCTCGAACAGAGGCGGAGAGAAGCAGGTGTTTATTGAGTTCTATGACCACAAAGGACTTCCTATCCACCCTGACTTTGAGAGAAAGATTGAAAACGCTTATTGGCAGGAAGATTACCGGCGTGCAGCCTTTGACATGATCGGAAAGGGGACATACAACAATTTCAAAAATGAGGAATATATCGAAGCGCTCCTTCAAACGGTGAACACAAAGCGCATCAGAAATTCCAAGTTTCGAATTGTCGTAAACTATAACCACCAGCCATATTTGAGCTTTATTCCGATTCTTTTCAACAAACTGGACTGCGAATTTTTAACCGTGCCTTCCCAGACGGGAGCAGAGGAAATGGCATCATTTGTGCGGGTGACCAATGCCAATCTCGGTATTCTGGTTGGTGAAGCGGGAGAAACACTCAGCCTGATTACAGAATCCGGAAAGCTGCTTGATGAAGAAACAATGCTTTCCCTATATGTTCTGGTAACCTTCTATGAAGGAAAACAAAATGAAATGGCGATTCCAATTTACGGATCATCCGATCTTGACAGCCTGGCCGGTCGTCTGAACGGAAGGCTCATCCGAACAAAAGCGAATCCGCGGTCGATCATGGAAGTGGGCAGTGGAGTGATGAACTTCCAATACGATGCACAGTATGCGCTTATTCACATTTTGGAAATGATGTCGACCCAGCAGATTTCGCTGTCTGAACTGGTCGATCTACTTCCGAATGTAAATATGCTGAGAGAATATGTACCTTGTCCGTGGGATAAAAAAGGAAAAGTCATGAGACGCTTAATGGAAGATATCCGCGATAACAATGTAGAACTGGTTGACGGGATTAAAGTCTTTCATCCGCAGGGAGGATGGACATTGATACTGCCGGATGTGGAGCAGCCGATCTTTACCGTCTATTCCCAGGGATCGGATATGGATCAAGCGAAAGAAGCTGCAGCGGAATTTATCAACAAAATCCGGCAGTATCAGCAGGTCTGATCCAATATGCCAAGGGAGCTTGTGGCCGGAAACGGCAAGATTCTCGTTAACATCGATCAGCATCTTCAGATCAGAGATATCTATTACCCATATGTCGGACAACAAAATCACGTACAAGGACATGCCAACAGAGTGGGGATTTGGTCAGACGGCCAATTCTCCTGGCTTTCCTCTGAATCTTGGTCGATTCACAATGATTATCATAAAGATTCTCTTGTGACCTGCTGTACAGCAGAAAATAAGCAGATGGGCCTCCGCCTCGTTTTTGAGGACGGAGTTCATCAGCGTGAAAACATGTTTGTACGAAGAATTAAAGTAACGAATACCTCACCTCATGAAAAAAAGATCCGGCTGTTTTTTCACCAAGATCTTAATATTTATGAAACAGAAGTCGGGGACACTGCATATTTTGCTCCTGATTCAAAATCCATTGTTCACTATAAAAAGAACCGCTACTTTTTGTTTAATGCCCTTTTTGGCAATAACGGAATCTCGCAGTATACGACCGGTATTAAACGGTTTCAAAGTGCAGAGGGTACCTGGAAGGATGCGGAGGACGGATCCCTGCATATTAATCCTATTGCACAGGGGTCTGTGGACAGTACCTTTGCTGTGGAACATACCGTAGGCGGAGAGCAGACGGTTGAAGCCTTTTATTGGATGACGATCGGCCGCAACCGTGATGAAGTAGTTGCCCTGAATGACTATGTCCAGGAAATCGGCCCTTCTTTAACTATTGATAAAATTTTGATCTACTGGCGAAGGTGGGCAAACAAGTCTCACTTACCGGAAACCGACCTGAGTGATGAAATCCTTTCTCTCTATAAACGAAGCCTTCTTATTGTGCGGACACAGACCAATGAGAATGGCTATATCATGGCTGCAAATGATTCTGATATCCAGCAGTATAACAGGGACCATTACAGCTATATGTGGCCAAGGGACGGTGCGCTGGTTGCGGCGGCAATCGCCAAGTCAGGTTACCAGGGAATGGTGAAAAACTTCTACCGACGGTGTTCCGATGTCCTTACAAAGGAAGGCTATCTGCATCATAAATACAATCCGGACGGCTCCATTGGTTCGAGTTGGCATCCAACTATTGGGAAGAACGGTAAGGAGCAGCTGCCTATTCAGGAGGATGAAACAGCTCTTGTATTATGGGCATTCTGGGAGCATTATAAAGAGACTGGTGACATTGAATTTGCACAATCTCTTTACCGGTCGCTGGTCAGACCCGGAGCTCGCTTTTTACTGGGATTCATGGATGCAGCATTGGATTTGCCAAACCCTTCGTACGATCTTTGGGAAGAAAGACGAGGCATTTTTTCCTTTACATGTGCGGGTGTTTACGGTGGTTTGATGGCTGCACATAATTTTGCTCTTTTATTTGGAGAGGATGACCGGGCGGCCCGTTATAAAACGGGTGCAGAGCGCGTGAAAAAAGGGATTGAAACGCATCTGTATGATGAAGAGGCGGGCCGGTTCCTGCGCGGAATCTACCTTGATGAAGAAACCCGCGAAATCAAAAAAGATTATACGATCGAAAGCAGCATTTACGGCCTGTTTGCCTTTGGGGTGTTTTCTCCTGACGATCCGCGCATCTGTTCCACCATGGAAGCGATTGAGCGTGAGCTCTATATCAAAACGGATGTCGGCGGTGTTGCCCGTTATTTTAACGACTATTATTTTCAGCAGACCCATGAGGTGGAGAAAGTTCCTGGTAATCCATGGATTATCTGCACCCTTTGGCTGGCAAAGTGGAAAATCTATACGGCACAGCGTTTATCGGAATTGCAGGAATGCCGTCGCTATCTTGATTGGGTGGCTGATCATGCGTTTACGAGTGGGGTTCTTCCCGAACAACTGCATCCTTTTACCGGTGATCCGCTCTCAGTAGCACCGCTGACCTGGTCTCACGCCACGTTTGCTGATGTGGTCGTGGATTACATGCAAGCTTATGAACGTCTTCGATAAATACCACTTGCTGAAAATGAATGTGTCTGCTATTATATTAAAGTATGAATTAATTTGGAAACAAATCAATCAAAGCAGTACACCATTTTTGTAATGGTTAAGGTTTGGAGGGAAAATACATGCGTGTAAACATCACTCTTGCTTGCACTGAGACTGGTGATCGTAACTATATCACTAAGAAAAACAAGCGTAATAACCCAGAGCGTTTGGAGCTTAAAAAATACAGCCCACGACTAAAAAGATACACATTGCACCGTGAAACGAAGTAATGTACGAAAGGCCGCCACATTCCATAAGGAAGACTGGCGGCTTTTTTCATGGCGCTGACCCTGATAAAATAAGAATAGTATTACACATAAGAGGAGCTGCAGCATGGAAACAAAAAAGCAATTGCGCAAAATGATGAAGGAACAACTCCTTTCACTCGATCCTGCCATACATAAAAGAAAAAGCGGAGACATCGCACAGCAACTGTTCAGTTTGCCTGTATGGAAGAACGCAAAGCATATTGGAATTACGGTTTCTAGAGGGTTTGAAGTGGATACGAAACAGATCATACAAAAAGCATGGGATGATGAAAAAAAGGTGAGTGTGCCAAAGTGCAGCACGGTCAGTGAACGGCTAATGGATTTTCATCGGATTACATCGTTCCAGGAGCTTGAAAACGTGTACATGGATCTTTACGAACCAATTATCGGCATGACTGAACTTACACCGGCGGAGGATATGGATCTTATGGTTGTTCCGGGATTGATTTTCAATCCCGATGGTTACCGCATTGGATTTGGGGGCGGTTTTTATGACCGGTATCTCGCCGGTTACCATGGCACAACCGTTTCACTTGCCTTTGACTTTCAGTATATGAACAGTATTCCGGTTGAATCGTTTGATGTACCTGTGGAGTGGATTATTACGGATAAAGGCGTAAAGAAGGACGGAAAGTGATGGTTTTTGCCTTTTTTATGGTGGTTCTCGGCCTGTTTGTCGCCATTGCTTATAAGCTTCGGATGCTGACACTCGATGGTGCTTTCTCGAGTTGGGGGCTTGGCGTAGTGGTATGCGCGGCTTTTGGATATCAAGGCTTCGGTTTATTGCTGTTATTCTTTATCAGCTCATCATTACTGAGCAAATGGGGAAAAGAAAAAAAGAAGGAACTGCGCACATTGTCGGTTGAATCAAAGGGAAGAAATGCAGGACAGGTCTTTGCCAACGGAGGTGCTGCGTTCCTTGCGGGAGGAGGTTATCTTCTTTTTCCACATCCTTTTTGGCTTGCCCTGTTTATTGCCAGTCTTGCAGAAGCGGCCGCTGATACATGGGCATCAGAAGTCGGTGTTCTTTCAAAAGGTGAGCCATATCATATTTTGCGCAGAAGCCGGGTGGAACGAGGAATATCTGGAGCAGTTTCTCCACTTGGTCTGACAGCGGCTGCGTTGGGCTCGCTCTTGATCAGTGTTACAGGTGCTTTGCTGTTTTTTGAAAGCAGATGGACGATTTATGTTTTGTTTTTGACATTTTTAGCAGGATTTCTCGGTAATGTTCTCGATACTATTATTGGAGGCTCGGTACAGCTTGGCTTTCGCTGTTCTATATGCGGATCGGAAGTTGAAGAACACACCCATTGCGGGGTTCCAACCGAACAAATCAAGGGCTGGTCTTCGGTTAACAACAACACAGTCAATTTTATTTCGAGCATGCTGGCAGGTCTCGCGGCAGGGGTGATGATGTTTTGGCTTCAATAAAGGCAGGCATTGTGCTGGCAGGGGGCGGATCAACGCGTTTCCCGTTTCATAAAGCGTTCGCAAGATATAAAGATAGGTATTTTTATGAACATGCGGTTGGTTGTTTGAAACAAATAACGGATGATGTTGTTCTTGTTTCACGGTGTGACATTTCAGATCGTATGAAGCATGCAGAGGCAATATTAATATTCGACCTTCCCCAATATCAGGGTCAAGGTCCCCTCGCAGGAATTCTTTCGGGGATGGTAAGCAGAGATGAGCCGGATTGGTATGCGGTTGTTACCTGTGATATGCCGTTTGTTTTGCCCCTCCTGTTTGAGAAGCTGTTCTCCGTAGCTGATCAGAAACAGGGTACCCAAGCTGTTGTTCCTGTGGCCTCGGGCAGAAATCAACCGCTCGCTGCCATTTATCATAAAAGCTGTAAAGATCACATTGTCCGGCTTCTTTTGGGGGAAAGGCGAAGCATGAACAGCTTGCTGCAGTCGGTGAATACCATTTTTGTTGAGGCAGAGGATTATGATCTTCCTCGGGAGATGTTTATCAACATTAACACGGATGAAGAGTACAAGCAATATATCGAAAAGGGGCGATTCGAATAATTTCGGGTGTCTATGCAAACAGTAAGGACAAGGAGGAATGTTCTGTGACCAGATTTTTCATCAAGCTTGTCCTTTTTGTTGCTTTGGTTCTGATTGGTTATCAATATCGCTACCGGCTGCTAAACGTCATACTTGGAGTACCGCTGATCCGGCGTGTGGCGGTTGGCAAAATGATGTCGTTTCCAGGTGTCCGTGATAAATTTATGAAGGAAATGTTTTGAGGCGCTTCTTTGCGCCTCTTCTTTTATCCCCATGAAAGTTGATGCTGTTTTTTTTGATTTGGATAATACAGTGTATGATTATGAACGGGTATTCCGGCTCGCTGCTCTGCAAAGCTTTGCAGAACTTTGGAAAAAAGGGGACATTACTGGAGGGGCAAGCGCCGAACAATGGTTTCGGCGCTTTAAAGCTTGCTGTGACCGGTTCTGGGGAGAATACGAAAACGGGAAACTTTCCCGGTCCGCTTATCAGAAAAAAAGATTTTTACTCTCTTTGAAGGAGTGCGGGATGTTATCAGTTTCGGGAGATGCAAGCTCGTTTGAACAACTTCTTCGCCATTATATTCCTTCCTATTGTGTACTTTTCGCAGGCATGGAAGGGCTGCTTCAAGCATTAAAGGACCATCAGATCCTTACAGGCATCATTACCAACGGGGAAGAGGAGCTACAGAAGAAAAAAATAAAGGCTCTATCACTTGATGACTGGATATCTACTGAAACGGTTTTTATTTCGGGTACAATGCCATTTGAAAAACCAGATCCCCAGGTTTTCTACCTTGTTCAAAAGCAAACCGGCTGCAAACATCCTTTATACGTGGGTGACACTTGGCTGCTTGATATAATGCCCGCCCAAAATGCGGGATGGGACGCCATCTGGATGACAACGCAAAGTGAAAACACAGGGATTGTCGGACATGCAGTCTTCTCCATTTGTCAGCTGCACAAACTGCTTATCTCGTATATTGAATAAGCTGGATGAATTCCCCATCCTTCAGGTTGAACAATACCATGAGATGGGTTTTGTCTTTACTGAACATAATCAGCGGCATACTGCTGCCGATCGGGCTGACCTTTTGGCCGTTGCTTTTCTTCACCCCGAGAAAATAATTTTTGTAAAGCCCTTCCCACAGGTTTCCGATAATCTTATTGGTTTGCTCTTGCGTAAAGCCAGGGAGGGGGTTCTTTTGGTATTGTGGCAGGTCTGTGAGAGCAACTGAATAGTAATTTGCACCGGTTACATTGTAAAATTGTTTTGCGCCGGTCCATGTTTTTTGCAGAAAAGAGTAGGTTTTTACATCCAGCTTCGTTTTCGCAGTCCGCTCTGCCTGTGATTGTGGCTTTTGGAACGACGCGAAGGAAGCCCCCTTTTGATAGACGTACATACGTTGTCCGCTCATGGCCTGTGCACTTCGATACGTGTTTTCGTTTTTGTGGATTTCAGCATAATGAAAGCTGACGCTCTGGGACAGCCGTTCATTTCGCCCGGAAACCTTTTTGGATTCCTCGATGATTTTGGTATCCTGTTTCCATTTATTCATTGTGCTGGCCAGGACGCCGTTGCCATACAACAGGGAGATATCCTGGCGAAGATAGACTGATTGATTGGTTTCGGAAGCCACGTTCCACTGAAGCGTATAGTTTTCAGGGGTGGAACCGCTCAAACGGACACTTGTATTCGCTTTTGTAAAATAAACTTGATTATCAATCGGAAAGAAAATGATACTTTCTTTTACAGGTTCCTTGCCAAAATGATACATAAAAAAGAGGATTGCGAAAAATGCAGGAAGAACTATGCCGAGCCAATTTCTCATTTTCATCTTAATACCACCCCGTTGGACAGACTGTTGTTCCATGTGTATGCAGCAAACGTTAAAGAAAGAAGAAGGAAATGAGCGGAAAGAAAAGAAATCGTTAAAAGAAGGTTCAGATAGGAGAGAGGAATTTTATGATTAATGAAAAAGAAATTGTACAGAACATTAAGGATCTGGTCAGCATTCCAAGCCCTTCAGGCTTTACAAGGGATGCCATTTCCTATGTCAGTGATTTTCTCAAGAAAGAAAATGTGCCGTTTTACCTGAACCATAAAGGGGGATTGATTGCTACCCTGAAAGGAAATGACGACAGCAAGCATCGTCTGTTGACGGCTCATGTAGATACGCTTGGAGCGATGGTAAAGGAAATCAAAAGCAGCGGGAGACTAAAGCTCACAATGATCGGGGGATTCCGCTGGAATGCTGTAGAAGGTGAGTACTGCAAGATTCATACCGCAGACGGAAAAACGTATACGGGAACCATTCTTATGCATCAGACATCGGTTCATGTGTATAAAGATGCCGGCGATGCGAAGCGCGATGAGCAAAATATCGAAGTGCGGATCGATGAAGTAGTAAAAACAAAAGAAGAAACAGAGAAACTCGGCATTTCAGTTGGTGATTTTGTTTCCTTCGAACCGCGTGTGGAAATCTCGGAAAGCGGGTTTATTAAATCCAGGCATCTTGATGACAAAGCCAGTGTCGGGATTCTCTTGCACCTCATCAAGGTAGTCAAAGACCATAAAATCGAACTTCCTTATACGGTTAATTTTCTGATCTCCAACAATGAAGAGATCGGTTATGGAGGCAATTCCAATATCACAGAAGAGACAGTAGAATACATCGCGGTTGACATGGGCGCCATCGGAGACGGACAATCCACAGACGAATTCAGTGTTTCCATTTGTGCGAAAGATTCAAGCGGCCCGTACCATTACGAACTGCGCAAACATTTAGTGAAGCTTGCCCAGGAACACAGTGTGGATTACCGCGTGGACATTTATCCTTATTACGGATCCGATGCTTCGGCAGCGATCAAGGCGGGCTTTGATATTAAGCACGGACTAGTCGGGGCGGGAATTGCTGACTCCCATGCCTACGAGCGCACTCATGTGAGCTCACTTCGGCATACTGCAAATTTGCTTCTTCATTATGTACAATCAAAACTTGCATAAAAAGCAAAAGAAACCGCTGTCTTTTCAGCGGTTTTTTTCGTCAGTCTCTGCTATAATAAGCAGGGTGATAAAATGAAAACGCTATATGATGTACAGCAGCTATTAAAAAGGTTTGGCATCTTCATTTATACAGGCCATCGGCTCGCGGACCTGGAAATGATGGAGGAAGAAGTGCGGTCTCTGTATGAGTCCGGGATGATCGATCCGCAGGACTATAAGATGGCACTCCTTGTGATCAAGTCAAACATGCAAAAATACAGCTAATTAAAATTCATATAAAGGGTGACAGCAATGGATGAGAAATGGTATGTAGGCGTTGATTTGGGTGGAACAACCATCAAGATGGCATTTATCAGCGATTATGGCGACCTGATCAAAAAGTGGGAAATTCCCACGGATATTTCGGATAAAGGAAAGAACATCACGAAGGATATCGCCAAGAGCATTGATTCTGTGCTGGACGAGCTTGGTACCAGCAAGTCGAGACTTCATGGCATAGGAATGGGTGCCCCCGGATTTATTGACTTGTCCAGAGGATTCATTTACCACGCGGTCAATATCGGCTGGGTTAACTTTCCGTTAAAAGAACGCTTGGAAATGGAAACCGGTCTTCCGGTAGTAGTGGACAATGACGCAAACCTGGCTGCTGTAGGCGAGATGTGGAGAGGCGCTGGAGATGGTGCGAAAGATCTTCTTTGTGTCACGCTCGGAACGGGAGTCGGTGGCGGAATTGTTTCCAACGGAAAAATTGTTCACGGCAAAAACGGCATGGGCGGGGAAATCGGCCACATCACAGCGATTCCTGAAGGCGGTGCCCCATGTAACTGCGGAAAGACAGGATGTATCGAAACTGTTGCCTCAGCAACAGGCATATGCCGTTTGGCAAGAGAAGGACTGCAGAATTATCCTGGTTCGCTCTTGCACAAGGAAGAGGAAAAAGAAGGCGGCATCACGTCCAAGGATGTTTTTGATGCGGCTGACAAAAAAGATGAGCTTGCTCTTTATGTGCTTGAGCTTGTCGGGTATCACCTCGGCTTTATGCTTGCCAACCTGGGATGTACCATCAATCCTGGAAAAATTGTTCTAGGCGGCGGTGTGTCAAAAGCAGGGGATAAAATCCTCGAGCCGGTAAAACGAAACTTTGAAAAGTTTGCCCTCCCCCTTGTAAAAGAAGGAACAGAGTTTGCGATCGCTTCCTTAGGAAACGATGCCGGTGTCTACGGTGGCGCCTATATGGCCAAAACCCTTCATGAAGAAATGGTAATGTAATCAAATAAAGATAGGAAGAATCCATGCTTATGAATCAAGCATGGTTTTCTTTATTTTCATATCCACAGTGTGAGACGAATAAAATGAAAGGTAGAGGCGAATTCAGGAGGAGGAGCTTATGAAGATAACGGTAAGAAAAGGAGATACGTTCTCCTACTACAGCCAATTATTTGATCTCCCCTTACAGCTGCTGCTTGATTCCAATCCTAAGCTGAATCCGGAAGAGTTGCAGCCAGGATCTTTCGTTCGGCTGCCCGGGTATTTTGCAGAGGACATATTGATCAAACAAGGAGATACGGTGCATTCCATCTCTCAAACCTGCCGTGTTCACCCGGATGCCATAGGTTTATTAAATCCACTCGTTGATACCCAGTTCCTTCATATTGGTGCTAAGCTCTTCGTACCAAAGCGTGCATCAGCAAGAGTGGTGTCCTCCGGGGTACCTTATGACTATCCTACCCTTCAAAAGGATCTTCAGAAGTTATGTGAACTGTATCCCTTTATACAGAGTGAAATCATTGGGCACTCGGTTTTAAAAAAAGAACTTGTTCAGCTGAAATGCGGAAGAGGAGCAAAAAAGGTGCATGTTAATGCTTCTTTTCATGCGAATGAATGGATAACTACGGGGATATTAATGACATTCTTGAATGATTACTTGCTCGCACTGACCAACAATATCCCGATCCGCGGAATCAATATGCTTACCCTCTATGAACAAGCAACGCTGTCTGCTGTACCTATGGTGGATGCGGACGGTGTCGATCTTGTGCTGCATGGACCGCCGGTGCAGGAGCCTTTTCATAGTCTTGTTAAGTCCCTAAACAAGGAGTCAATTGACTTTAAAGACTGGAAAGCCAACATCCGGGGAGTCGACCTGAACAACCAGCTTCCGGCCCGCTGGGAAAAGGAAAAAGTCAGAAAGCCGCAGAAAGCCGCTCCACGTGATTATCCCGGAGACTATCCGCTTTCAGAGCCGGAAGCCCGGGCGATGGCAGATCTTGCCTTTGCGGAAGATTTTGACCGGGTCATTGCTCTCCATACACAGGGGAAGGAGTTTTACTGGGGGTTTGAAAAGGAAGAACCGCCTGAAGCGGAAGAGATAGCACGGGAGTTTGAGAGAGTGAGCGGCTACAAAGCTGTACAGTATGTTGACAGTTATGCCGGCTATAAAGACTGGTTTATTCAGGAATTTCGGCGTCCGGGCTTTACGATTGAACTCGGGTACGGAGTCAACCCTTTGCCGCTCTCACAGTTTGACGAAATCTACCAAGATATACTCGGGATTTTTCTTGCGGGTCTGTATATGTAAAAAGCAAAAATCCGGAACTCCATTCCGGGTTTTTGCTTTTTAGATCTGTTGTCATGCATGATAAACTAATAGGGAAATCATTTTATTGGAGGTAAGAAAATGGCGATTATTGATATCACAGTGATACCGATTGGGACAGAGACTCCCAGTGTCAGCATGTATGTGGCCGGAATTCAGCGTGTACTGGAAAGCTATGGAGAGCAAATCAACTATGAATTGACTCCGATGAACACCATAGTTGAAGGGGAACTGGACGTGCTTTTGCAAGTGATTAAAGATATGCATGAGGCTCCTTTCGCTCAGGGGATCCAGCGCGTGGCAACCAATATCCGCATTGATGACCGCAGGGACAAGCCATCAACGATGAAATCGAAGCTCGAGAGTGTCCGAGCCCAAATGAATTAAAAAACAAAAACCCATCGGCACAGGAAGTGCCCGATGGGTTTTTGCTGGTTGGTTTAGTGACCTGTAGAGCCTCCGCCTGTGAACACATCAATAAAGGTCATAACGGTAAACCAGCCGAATACGGCCAATGTAAGGAATGCAAAACCGGAACCTAACATATTTTTAATTTTTAAAGAACGCAGTAAACCTAGAGCAGCTAAAATCGTAACAATAGCAAAAATGATGGCTAATCCCATATCCTATGCCCCCTTACTCTGTAGTAATCTAAGTTCTTCCTAAATTTCCTATGTATAGCAAATCAGACGGATACTACCTTGTACTATTTTACTTGTTTTGTAACCGTTTGTACAGTGTCCTTTTTTCACAAATCAACTGTAATGGAGACATTGTAAGCACTTGCATATTTTTCAATGAGTTCCCGCTCAGCCCGGTCGGCATAATAGACTTTTTCTTGTTTTGTTGTGTCAGTTCCAATTAGGTGCTCTTCCAATTGAAATATAAACTGGTCCGTCTCACCGGATTGCGGGTTTGAAAGGTGAAAACCGAACACGAGATCCGCAAACAGGTAATAACGATGTGCAGCGGAAAGGAGCCCATAATCAGGAAAGTGTCCGGTGGGCTGGAATGTTTCCATTCGGATTAGTGGATGGATGTCTTCAAACATGCCTTGTGATACATAATACTCCTTTAACCGCAACGCTTCTTCCTTGGTCTCAACAATGGCAATTTCACCGTCCCGGTCTGAGACAGAAACGAGGCTTGCTGTCTTTCTGACCACCTGGGCAAGGGCACCTGGCTTTTTGGTCGTGTCTGGTTTCATTTCAATCCCATAGCAAATTGTCACATGTCTTTCCTCCACATCGTTTTTGTTTTTAGTGTAAAATAGGGGAAAACAGATTGCAATGGAGGGATAGCTATGAGTTGGGAACGATTGACCGTGGGCCCTGTTCAGGAAAATACATATGTATTGTGGAATAAAAATAAGGAAGGAATCATTTTTGATCCGGGAAGTGAAGGCAAGAAAATTATTACCTTGATTGAAAAAAGAGGAGTGAAGCCGCTTGCCATCCTTCTTACGCATGCGCATTTTGACCATATTGGTGCAGTGGATGAAGTCCGTGAAAAATGGGGCATTCCGGTTTACATACATAAGAAGGAAGAGGACTGGCTCGGAGACACGAGCAAAAACGGTTCGGCTCATTTTATGCAGCGAATTGTCGCCAAGGATGCTGACCATCTGATTACACAGGAGGGTGAGCTGAAGATCGGCAGCTTTACCTTTAAGGTATTTGAAACACCGGGGCATTCCCCTGGAAGTGTGTCCTATTATGCAGCAGAAGAGGAAGTTGTTTTCTCTGGAGATGCGCTCTTTTCTGGCAGCATTGGAAGGACCGACCTGTATGGAGGCAATCACGAGCTTTTACTAAAAAGTATTCACGACAAGCTCTTAAACCTTCCGGAAGAAACGCTCGTTCTTTCCGGCCACGGACCGGAAACGTCCATTGGTGCCGAAATGGACTCCAATCCTTTTTTAAGCGGTTTTTGATATGCTCTCCGTCATCCGGGAACGCATAAAAAATGCTCCTGGCGGCTCTGTTTCTTATGCGACGTTCATGGAAATGGCGCTGTATCACCCGAAACATGGGTATTACCAAAAGAATAAGGAAAAAATTGGCCGAAATGGGGATTTTTATACAAGCGGCACAACTTCAGCCGTGTATGGCGCTGTTTGGGCCGATGTCTTTTATTCCATGTTCAGGGAGCTCGAAATTCCATTTGTCATTTGTGAGATCGGGGCGGGAGACGGTTCCTTTGCCAAAAGTGTCCTTGACGAGTGGCAGGCGAAAGGATATCCGGCACTGGACTATGTGGTGATCGAATCAAGTCCGTATCATGCGGAACGAGTCGGAAGAAAGCTCGTAGGTCATTCTTGGTCGTGTTACTCATCTCTTGAAGAATTTCAGTCTGTGTGTCCCTCATTTCACGGGATTGTGTTTGGAAATGAGCTGCTCGATGCCTTGCCGGTCCATGTTGTCAAGCAAACATCAAGCGGTTTAAAAGAAGTACGGGTGGCTCTGAACGAAAATGGGGACCTTATTAATGTTGCAGTCCATGCGGATGGTCAACTTAGGAAGTGGATCGAGGACTACCAAAGAGAACTGGAACCCGGACAAACGATGGAGATTCCGCTTGCTATGACCAGTTGGCTAGGTATGCTGTATGAGTGGATAAGGCGGGGATTTGTTGTTTGTGCGGATTATGGTTATACAGAAGAGGAATGGAGGCGGCCGGAGATTCGGGAAGGAAGCTTGCGGGGCTATTACCGCCACCAGCTCATTCCAAATCCGCTTTCCCATCCGGGAGAAATGGATTTAACCTCCCATGTGCACTGGGACTGCGTACGGAAAGTGGGAGGAGATTATGGATGCTCAACATCCTGCTTCCAATCGCAGCAGGAGTTTTTGCTTGAAAACGGGATACTGGACCACCTGGTTAAAAACGCTGGCAGGGATCCTTTTTCTCCTGAACATAAAAAAAACCGTGCGATCCGCTCGTTGATCATGGACAACAGCATCAGCCGGTATTTTCAAATATTAATCCAAAAAAAAGACGGCTGCTCTTAAGCAACCGTTTTCTTTTTTTTGTAGAAGTAATGTCCAGCTTCAGCGTCCAGGGCTGAAAACTCGTTTTCAGCATAAGTCCTCGAAAGACGAAATTGAATTCCATTTCGTCATCGGTCGCTTCACTCTTACTCCACAACACAAAAAGCGTGTTGTTGTGTAAGACCTCCAGCGCTTGTCGGACTTTAACAGGCCGCTTACGCTTTTCTTTAGTGACCGCCACCGGGAGTCATCATGAATGTTGTCCAGTATGTAAAGCCGACAAAAAAGACTGTTAAATAAGCGCCAAAAATATAAATATACATACGCTCAGATAAATTCAGGTAACTTAATGAAACAAATAAAATCGTTTGGCCCAAAAATAATAGAGACATGTCAGTCAGATCTCCAAGATAGGCCATCACTGCAATAATTCCAGTCCAAAAGCCCAAAACCTTGTACATTCTTGCCATATGTATCCCTCCCTTTTCACCGAAGAACTCACCTGTATTATATATGAATTTTTACACAATTGTAAATGCCAATCTAACTGGATTTGGAAAAACAAAAAAAGAACACAAGGTAGGTGTTCTTTCACAAAAGTTGGCTGGGCTAGCTGGATTCGAACCAACGAATGACGGAGTCAAAGTCCGTTGCCTTACCACTTGGCTATAGCCCATCGGCACTACTTCTAGTATGGCTCGTGTCGAACGAAATATACAAAAAAAGATGATTTTTTAAAAGGGAATGCGCGCATATTGTCGAATTGATTCAGAAACCACAGAAAGAAGGTGATAGTTCATTGCCGATTGAATCAAAAAGCGAAGAATTGCTTCAGCTAGCCTCCAGAACCAATGCCTCTGATATCCATTTTGTACCCCTGCGCAATCAAGGGCTGATCCAGCTTCGGGTTGACGGTCAGTTGCACCCTGTTGAAAAAGTTCCGTACGTGTTTTTTGAGCGGCTCATTTCCCATTTTAAATTTAAGGCCGGCATGGATATTGGTGAAAAACGCAGGCCACAGGACGGCTCGATGGACCTTGATCTGAACGGAACATTGCTTCATCTCCGGCTCTCCACGCTGCCAACAGCTTTCCATGAAAGTCTTGTCATCCGGCTGCTCCCCCAAAGTGGTCCTGCTCATTTTGAATCGCTTGCTCTTTTTCCTCACTCCCTGAAAGGCCTTCATTCATTACTCAACCGCTCAAGCGGACTTATCCTCTTTTCCGGGCCGACCGGCTCGGGCAAAACTACAATTATGTATTCTCTTCTTCAATACCTCCAAACCAAGGACATCAGAAATATATTGACGCTTGAAGATCCGGTAGAAAAGAAAATGGATCTGTTTTTGCAGATGGAAGTCAATGAAAAAGCAGGAATTACTTACGGTGAAGGATTTAAATCACTGCTTCGTCACGATCCCGATGTGATCATGATCGGAGAAATCCGGGATGAGACCACCGCGAAGCTGGTTATCCGGGCGGGAATGACCGGGCATCTGGTCTTGTCTACTGTGCATGCAGAGGATGCCCTCGGCTGCCTGTACCGGTTGGTCGAATTCGGGCTTTCGGTTCAGGAAATTGAGCAAACATTGCTTGGAATTGTTTCGCAACGGCTGCTTTCGCTAAGCTGTCCGTATTGCGGTCTCTATTGTGAACCATACTGCTTTATGCGAAGAAATGACAAACGAATGGGGTTATATGAATTATTGTCAGAATCCGGGCTGGAAAAAGGGATCAAATGGATCCGGGGCAACTCGGATCGGCCAGGTGGTTTACAAACACTGAATTATTTTATGAAGCAGGGTATGGCGCTGGGATTTCTGCCGATGAACACTCTTCACAGGTGGGGAGTGGGTCGATGAGAAACAGGGAAAGGGGCTGGAGCAAAAAGCAGCAGGGAGATTTCTTGCTCCGTCTGGGCCGTCTGCTAGAACAGGGCTACACACTTCCCAAAGCGATTCACATTCTCAAGCTTCATCAACATCAGTGGATGAAAAATGGAATGTACCGGGTGTATGATTCACTTGTTAAAGGTTATTCTCTTCATGAAGCATTGGCTTCAGAAAAATTTTCAAGTGAAGTTTTAGGGTTTTTAGAGCTATCCGAAAAGCATGGTGATTTGTGTTTCAGTGTAATGGAAGGGGGCAAGATGTTAAGAAAAAAAGAAGAGATGAAAGAACGGTTTTTAAAAGCTGTGCGCTATCCTGTATTTCTGTTTTTTATTGTTCTTTCTGTTTGTTTTATTATGTTCCGCCTTCTTATTCCTCATTTTCTCTCTCTGTATTCCTCATTGAACATTGATTTCCCCTGGTTTACGACCTTCATGATCGATTTATTAAAAAAACTTCCGTTTTTCCTGGGATGGATGTTAGCAGGAGTTGCAGCAATTGGCGCTGTCTATTTTTTTATATTAAAAAACATGCACCCATCGAGACAAATTAGCTTTCTTCTCCGTATTCCGCTTTTAAACAAACTTCTTGCTGTCTGGATCACCCATCAGTTTTCTATACAGATTGGAAGTCTTCTAAAAGGAGGTCTGGGGATCAATGATGCGCTCGTCATCCTTGAAGGGAACCAATACATGCGTTTTTTTCGGTATGAAGCCATCAAGATGAAGCAGGATCTGCTGAATGGATTGAAGTTTGAGGACATTGTTGCACAACGACGTTATTTTGTTCCGGAACTCTCAGTGATTATTGCACATGGCCATACGTCGGGGCTGCTCGGCAAAGAGTTGATTGACTATAGTGAAATGCTGATGAGTTTCGCAGAAGAAAAATTGTCCAGATACATTGTCATCGTGCAGCCGGTATTATTCCTTTTTATCGGCAGCACTATTCTAGTTATGTTTGTGTCGATGCTGCTTCCGATGTTTAATATGATGGATTCAATTCAATAAAAGAGGTGGGTTAATGAAAGAATTAAACGAAGACGGCTTCACCCTGATCGAAATGATGATCGTGCTTCTCATTATTTCTGTGCTCCTTTTGATCGCCTTGCCGAGCATGGCGAAAAATTTGGGTGTCGCAAAGGATATAGGCTGCAAGGCGACGATCGATCTCGTTCAGGGACAGGTTGGAGCGTATGAAGCGGAAAAAGGGACGAAACTAACGGACCTCGGTCAACTGGTAACAGAAGATTATGTAGATACCGTAAAGTGTCCAAGCGGCAAAGCACTGGAACTTCAAAACGGTGTAGTGGTTGAAGCGGGGAACTGAGGTAAACGGATACTCCTTGGTTGAGCTGTTGATCGTCTTATCCATCAGCGGCATTTTGCTTGGAGTAACAGCGGTTTCATTGCAAAGCTACTACAAAAGCAGGGAGGTGCATTTTTTTCTGGAACAGTTAAAAAGAGATCTGTATTTTACACAGCGGCAGGCTGTGGTACACCAAAAGGTAGTTTTCCTGCACATTTACCCCGATCAGCATCGTTATGTGGTAGGCAGCGGGACAAGCAGTGTATTCAAAGAGGTTAGGTATGCGGATCAGGTTGATGTGGAATCTTCCACCATGACCATGAAAATCACGTACACGAAAAACGGAAACATCAGTTCATCGGGTACATTGCTGATTAAAACGAGTGCCGGGAAATACCGGCTAGTGTTTTTGCTTGGTAAAGGGCGGTTTTATGTGGAGAAATTGTAATGGCTTTTATCTCATGGAAACACTGCTTGCCATGAGTGTGCTTTCAATCGTGATCGGTGCCGCCGCTCCCGTGCTTTACCGGATTTATCATGAACGCTTTACCCTTCAGCAGCAACGGGAAGCGCTAGAGCTTCTTTCCAATAAGCTCAGTGATGAAAGTGAGTTGAAAGAAGGGGCGGTGGCAGGAGAAACAGGGGAATTCAAATGGGAATTCCGGGAAGGAGCGCTTTGTATTGCATTTACCGGTAAAAATAAAAGGATGTACAGTGAATGTGGTGTAATAAAAAAAGTCAACCAAATGGCTTTACCCTCATCGAAACGGTAATTGCCCTTGCTATTTTTCTGATACTTGCCTCGCTTTCTCCCCTTTTAATAAAGGTTCTTTCCCCTCCAATGGAGAACAAGGTTCCTGCAGAAGAGCTGGAATCTTTCTATATGTCCATTGGCCCGTTGATTCGGGAAGCCAATCAGGTTACTGCGAATGCTGAAGTGCTGCTTCTTACTTCAGAATCCGGCCAGCAGATCAGCTTTTCTTATTATCAAAACAGAATTCGAAAACAAATCAATGGACAAGGATATGAGACGTGGCTGTTTTGCGTTAAGCAATTCCGACCTTCTATTAGTGATTCTGCCGTTACATTGGTGATTACCGATACAGCTTCCCATGTGTATAAGAGGGTTTTTGTCCGCAAGAACGGGCTGTCTCCATGAATGAAAAGGGATATATTTTTCCGGTGGTGCTGGTGTTCTGTCTGATTATTTCCATGCTGACTGCTCATCAGCTCTTTATGTATTTGGGAGAAAAACAATTCTTAGCGGACCAAAAGCACCGCTTTCAACTCGATCAGATGATTGAAATAACAAGCAGTGAAATCCTCCGAACTTTAAAACAGGACAATGATAATGTTCCTGCAAGCCGGTATGAGTTCGGTGAAGGAGTAGTGGACTGTCAGATAAATAAGACAGGGCTACATGTAATTGAGATAAAACTATCAGCCAGTTTGAAAAACGTTCAGACAAAAAGCGTAATTTTATATTATAATAGCGAGACAAAAAAGATTACCAAGTGGGTGGAGGGTACAAGTTGAAGCCGATATTTTTAACAGGATTCATGGGTTCCGGAAAGACGACAGTGGGATCCCTGCTCGGTGAAGAGCTGGACTTGCCGGTCATTGATACGGACCATTTGATTGAAGAAACATACGGAAAGACCGTAGCCGAAATCTTCGCCGAAGATGGAGAAGCGGTTTTCCGAAGCTATGAAGCAGCCATTCTTGCTGAACTCCCAAAGGAAGATGCCGTCATTACGACAGGCGGAGGTCTGGCGGTTTCCGCGGAAAACCGAAAATTTATGATGGAGAATGGATTTGTCATTTTTTTGAGCTGTTCCCTGGAAACTATTTTTGAACGGCTGAAAGAAGACACAAGCCGTCCACTGTTTAACCAGAAAAAAAAGAAGGAAATGCAAAAGCTATTTGAAGCGCGGCTTCCGTTTTACCGGGATTGCCACTGGGCGCTCGAGACGGGAGGATGCGATCCGGAGGAAGCGGCCGAACGCATTGCAGCAAGGTTAAAGCGCTCTGAAATGGGATACACTGGGGACAAACGATAAAAAAGGTGTTGTTTCCCGTGAATGCGTATTTTAAATTTTTGATTGAGTCTCTTGTTAAACGGCTGAGCCGGACACAAGAGGAAAAAGTTTATCTGAAACAGCAAAAAGCGGAGCGAAAACAGCCAGTTCTCGTTTCGCTTTTTGGCATGCTTCCGTTCTCACTTGGAATGGCGTTTAAAAAGAACAAAAAGTAGTAGTGACAGTACAATCCTAACATTGTTCATTTTGTAAAATATATGATAGGGTTGAATTAACCTATAATGAAGAAGTGTGGTAATGATGGGAAATGAAAAAGCATTGCTGGACCGGTTGAAACGGCCTCTGAAAGATTTACGGATTTCAGTAACAGACCAATGCAATTTCCGGTGTACCTACTGTATGCCGAAAGAAATTTTTGACAAGGACTATCCTTTTTTGGAAAAGACAGAGCTCTTAAGCTTTGATGAAATAATTAAGGTTGCTGAGCGTTTTGTTGCTTCAGGTGTAACCAAGTTGAGAATTACGGGCGGTGAACCGCTGATGAGAAAGGACCTTCCGGATCTCATCGGGAAACTGAACCAGCTCAAGGGTCTCGAAGATCTTGCTCTCACGACAAATGGTGTTCTCTTGCCGCGTGTCGCCCATGAGCTTAAGAAAGCCGGGATGGACCGGGTTACCGTCAGCCTCGATTCTCTTAATTCCGACCTTTTTGGCCGAATCAACGGCAGGGGAATCGGCGTGAAGCCGGTGCTCGAAGGTATGAAGGCTGCTCATGAAGCGGGTCTGCAAGTGAAAGTTAACATGATGGTCCGAAAAGGAGTGAACGAACAGGAAATTCTCCCTATGGCCAAGTATTTTAAGAAAACACCTTATATTCTTCGGTTTATTGAATTTATGGATGTAGGGACTACGAACGGATGGAACATGAAAGAAGTTGTTACGAAGGAAGAAATTCTTAAGACCGTTCAAAGCGAACTGCCTCTTCAACACGTGCCGGAAAACTATTACGGTGAGGTTGCTTCCCGCTATCAGTTTGCCGATGGAGAAAATGAGATTGGCATCATCTCATCCATCAGCGATTCCTTTTGTTCCTCCTGCACGAGAGCAAGGTTGTCTGCTGACGGCAAGGTGTACACATGCCTGTTTGCTTCGAACGGAACCGACATTAAAACACCCCTTCGAGAAGGGGCTACAGATCAAGAGCTGGATACACTTATTTCCAGAATTTGGGAAAATCGTACTGACCGTTATTCCGACGAACGCCGGGAGGGTGCGGCTACAAGAAAGAAAATTGAGATGTCTTATATTGGGGGCTGATTGCAGCTCTCTTTTTTGTTGTGAGGATTATGACATCACCGTCTCAGACAAATAAAATAATCCGCCATTAATGATATCAACGTTGATTTTTGGTTCATACTGAGTGCGGAGTGCTTCTTTTTCCACGTGGTAGTACTCCGGCTTTTCCTCTTCATCCTCATAAAAGCGGTCCAAAAGCTCTTCGTCTTCACGCCATCTTGTCTTGGCATCTTCCGCCCAGCTGTGGTCATCTTGCCGGATTTCCTGTTCCACAAGCGCTTCGATCCGTTTTAACCCACTAATGGGCCGGATGAATGGGGAAAGGGTGTAACAGAAGTCAGGGATCTTGCGCGTCAGCGGAAGATTTGAGAGCTTGTCATGAAAAGATTCTACCATGCGTCCAGTAATGAGGTGAATCCCATAGGAAGAAATCCGGTCTTTTTTGCGGTCGCACTGGTATGAGGTTTTCATATTTACACACAGCCAAGGGTGAAGAGCAATGTTTTGCCCGGAATGCTGGGTGATGGATTCATACATCCGAATGAAAGAACCCAGTTTCTTGGTGGAAGCAAAAATTTGGTGAAGCCGGGGCGAACCAAAATGGATAAACTCTCCACCACCGTCCGGAGGGGTTTGTTGACCCGTTACAAGTGTGAGGGCCAGGGGATTGGGAACACCGCCGGTTTTCTCCAGATAGTGCCAGTAAAACGGTCGGTTCATCAATAGCTTATCAAGTTCCACGGTCAGCTGAATCTTCATATAGCTGGGGTGCCGTGCCTCCACCGTGCATTCATTGGCTTCAAAATAACGTTCAAGAAAATGATGAATCTCGTGCTGTTGCATGTTCTTCCCAGCCTTTCTTTTTTATGCCTCCGCCCAGATTGATTAGCGAGGCAAGATTGTCCATTTTCACTTTCATCTCTCCTTCACTTTCCGAGTTCAGCATAATATCAGAGATGTAAGTTTCAATGTTTTTCAGTTCAAACTTAGCCAGAATCTCATCAAGCTCACCAATCACGCTTTCAAACAGATTGATCTTGTTATAGAGGAGGTTCAATATACGTTCTTCTATGGTATTCTCTGTTGCAAAATTATAAATATGAACGTCACCTTTTTGTCCGATCCGATGAATCCGGCCGATCCGCTGTTCAATTCGCATCGGATTCCACGGCAGGTCATAGTTAATGATATGCTGGCAAAATTGGAGGTTAATGCCTTCTCCCCCTGCTTCTGTGGCAATGAGCACCTGTGCATGGTTTTTAAACAGATGGGTCATGTAGTCTTTCTTGCTCCGCTTAAATCCGCCGCGAAACGGTACCGAAGAGATGCCATGCTGCTGCAAATACCATTGCAGATAGAGCTGGGTGGCGCGATATTCGGTAAAGATGATCACTTTGTCATTGATCGACTGTACGAGCTCGAGCGTTTTCATTGCCTTGGAGTTTTGGGTGACCTCTTCTATTTTTTTCATGATAGGAACAATCGTATGTTCGGAATTAGGGTCTTTTTGAAGCATGTTCTTAAGTGTCATGAAGCAGGCTTCTCTTGAACTGCAGACTTCGCGCTGCAAGGTTAAAACTGAAAATTTGCTTCGGCTGAACTGAGGCAGTTCCTTAAGATCCGAAATGCTGCTGTACAAATTGCGCTCGGTCTCAGAAAGGGTGATCGGTATGGTTTTAACAAACCGTTTGGGCCATTTTAGCCCTGTTTCTTCCCTTCGGTTCCGGACCATCACTTTGTTTACAAGCTGCTTCAGCTTTTCTTCGTTCTTTAAGGAATGCTTGTCGTTTCTGAAATCTTTATCAAAGTTTTCCTGATTGCCAAGATGCCCGGGTTTTAATAAGGAAACAAGATTAAAGATTTCCTCTACGCGGTTTTGAACCGGTGTAGCAGTGAGGAGAAGGCAGAACTTCTTTTTTAAATGCTGAACAAATTCATAGTTTTTCGTGTTTTTGTTTTTAAGCTTGTGAGCTTCATCGATCACGATAATGTCATAATCCTGGTTCAGGACAATGTCACGGTGAGGCTGTCGCTTTGCGGTATCGATTGAGGATACGACCACTTCGCACTGCTCCCAAACGTATGATTTTTTTTGCGCCACCGCAGGTATAAAAAACTTGGAGTTTAATTCTCCGGTCCACTGCAATACAAGGGAAGCGGGAACGAGGATAAGAACCTTTTTGGCAAGCCCCCTGATCATGTATTCTTTCAGGATCAGCCCGGCTTCAATCGTTTTTCCAAGCCCGACCTCATCGGCGAGGATGGCTTTGCCGTTCATTTTTTCAATCACGGTTTTTGCAACCTCAAGCTGATGGGGAAGGAAGGTAAGCTGCGGAAGATGTCCCGGAGCCTGCAGACCGAGAAAATCGGGGATTGATAAGTTCTTTTCCGCTTCAAGCGCCAGGTTATATAACTCCCATTTTGTCCAGGGGCCATCATCGTCCATTCGTTTAATAAATTCGTCATGCCATTCCCGGTTAAAGTTGATATTAAGATTCATGGCCGCTTTCCTTTCTATGTATCATAATCCGCCTGCACACAGCGGTTTTCAATTCTCAAAATTGCGTTGCTTTTTAAACTAAAATAATGATAGGATAATAATGTGTTTCCAAGGCAAAACCTATTTACTAGTATGGACGACGGACAACAATAACATACTTGCGAATGAAGGCAAGAGGAGAGACTATTTCGGTAGCGCCGAAGGAGCAAGCAGGAGCGAAACTCTCAGGCAAAAAGACTCTTGTTTGACGCGTCTCTGGAGAGCGTCCACTATGGACCACCAACGAAGAAACGAAGGGGCATGCCCCTTTCCAAACTTACTGGTTGAAGGACAGAGGGATACCTGAATAAGGGTATTTCTCTGTCCTTTTTTGTGTTTTCCATATTCTGCAGGCGGATGGTTTATTTACTTGGAATTGTTTGAATATTACCAATGATGGATGAAAGGGAGGAAACGTAATGGGGGACTTAAAGCGCACACCACTTTTTGACATTTACAAAGGTCATGGCGGAAAAGTGATTGACTTTGGAGGCTGGGAGCTACCTGTCCAGTTTTCCCGTATTGGCGAGGAACACGAAGCGGTTCGTACGAAAGCAGGGCTGTTTGATGTTTCGCACATGGGTGAATTTGAAGTAAAAGGAGAAGGAGCAAGTGACTTTTTACAGCGCATGCTGACCAATGACCTTTCCAAATTAAAGGAAGGCGGCGCTCAATATACGGTGATGTGCTACGAAAACGGCGGCACGGTAGATGACCTGCTGGTGTATAAGTACAGCGACCACCACTACTTGCTTGTTGTCAATGCGTCCAACATCGAAAAGGACTTTGACTGGCTACAGTCACATCTGGTTGAAGGGGTTGAGCTGACCAATATTTCTGCAGAAACAGCCCAGCTAGCATTACAGGGACCGCTCGCAGAAAGTGTACTGCAAAAGCTGACAGAGACCGATCTGTCCTCCATTGGCTTTTTCAAATTCAAACGTGATGTCAGCCTTCAGGGAGTCCATGCGCTCGTATCGCGCACGGGCTATACAGGCGAAGACGGATTTGAAATTTACTGCTCTCCTGAAGCGGCCGTCAAGCTCTGGGATGTAATTCTTGAAACGGGCAAGGAAGAAGGCGTGGTTCCTTGCGGATTGGGTGCACGCGATACGCTACGGTTTGAAGCGAAACTTGCGCTTTACGGACAGGAGCTCACTAAAGACATTACCCCAATTGAAGCAGGGATTGGCTTTGCGGTAAAAACAGATAAAGAAGCTGACTTTATCGGCAAAGAAGTGTTAAAGAAACAGAAGGAAGAAGGGGCACCAAGAAAACTGGTCGGCCTTGAGATGATTGATAAAGGGATTCCGCGTTCTCAATATGAAGTGTTCAAGGATGGCGAACAGATTGGTGAGGTTACAACCGGAACACAATCACCAACCTTGAAGAAGAACTTGGGTCTCGCGCTCATCAAAACAGAATTTGCCGAATTAGGAACCGAAGTCGATGTGCAAATCAGGCAGAAACGCTTGAAGGCGGTTGTTGTAAAGTCGCCATTTTATAAACGCAGCTAATCAAAGCCCTAAAGGGAGGACACAGTGATGACATTTCGTTATTTGCCAATGACCGAGCAAGACAAAAAGGAAATGATGGAAGCGGCCGGCATTTCATCCACAGAAGAACTGTTTAAAGACATTCCGGAAAACGTACGTTTTAAGGGCGACTTGCAGATCGAACCTGCACTGCCTGAACCTGAGCTTGTAAAATATATGACTGCGCTGTCGCAGAAAAATATCAACACCAAGGATTACACAAGCTTTTTGGGAGCTGGGGTGTACGATCACTACACGCCTTCTATTGTGAACCATGTGACATTGCGTTCAGAATTTTATACCGCCTATACCCCATACCAGCCGGAAATCTCCCAGGGAGAGCTGCAGGCGATCTTTGAATTTCAAACGATGATCTGTGAGCTGACAGGCATGGATGTGGCGAATTCATCCATGTATGATGGGGGAACAGCCTTTGCAGAAGCTGCTCTCCTTTCGGCAGGACAGACAAAACGCAAAAAAATTATCGTATCCAAAAGTGTTCATCCCGAATCTCTTGCAGTGCTTCAAACGTATGCCAACGGGCAGCGTCTTGAAGTGGTGGAAGTTGGAACGAAGGATGGATTAACAAATCTGGAAGAATTAAAAAGCGCGGTGGACGAAGAAACAGCCTGTGTCCTTGTCCAATATCCGAACTTCTTTGGCAATGTGGAACCTTTGAAGGAAATTGAAGAAATTGTTCACAGCCAAAAAGCCATGTTTGTCGTTTCAAGCAATCCACTCTCTCTTGGTGTATTGACTCCTCCTGGGAAATTCGGAGCGGACATTGTCGTAGGAGATGCACAAGTATTTGGGATTCCTCAGGGATTCGGCGGCCCGCATTGCGGTTATTTTGCTGTAACCAAAAAGCTGATGAGAAAGGTGCCGGGGCGGCTTGTCGGCCAAACAGTGGATGAAAACGGTAAACGCGGTTTTGTTTTAACCCTTCAGGCGCGTGAGCAGCATATCCGCCGTGATAAGGCAACGTCCAACATTTGTTCCAACCAGGCGCTGAATGCGCTGGCTGCATCTGTTGCCATGACAGCCCTTGGCAAGCAGGGGATAAAAGAGATTGCGGTACAAAACATCCAAAAAGCACATTATGCGAAAAACATTCTCTCTGAAAAAGGATTCAGCATTCCATATAAAGCGCCATTTTTTAATGAATTTGTTGTGAAGCTGAATGGTCCGGTCAAAAAAATCAATAAAAAGCTGCTTGAACACGGAATGATCGGCGGCTATGACCTTGGAAGGGACTTTCCTGAACTCGAAAATCATATGCTGATTGCCGTAACTGAACTTCGCACCAAGAGCGAGATTGATAAAATGGCAAACGTATTGGAGGGGCTATAATGAACACTCAAGATCAGTCACTTATCTTTGAACTATCAAAAGAAGGCAGAGTGGGTTACAGTCTCCCGGCTCTCGATGTTCCGGAAGCAGACCTTGGTTCGCTGCTGCCCGATGATTACGTCCGCACCGAGCCTGCAGAGCTGCCGCAAGTTTCCGAGCTGCAAATCATGCGCCACTATACCGCGCTTTCCAAACGCAACCACGGCGTTGACTCGGGATTTTATCCACTCGGCTCGTGCACGATGAAATACAATCCGAAAATCAATGAAGACGTGGCCCGGTATGCCGGTTTTGCACAAATTCATCCGCTTCAGGAAGAAGAAACGGTTCAGGGTGCCATGGAGATGATGTATAACCTGCAAACGTCGCTGGCTGAAATCACAGGCATGGACGAGGTAACGCTTCAGCCTGCTGCTGGTGCTCATGGGGAGTGGACCGGGCTTATGATGATCCGTGCCTATCATGAAGCCAATGGCGATCAAAAGCGCACAAAGGTTATTGTACCCGATTCCGCACACGGAACTAATCCTGCTTCTGCCACAGTAGCCGGCTTTGATTCCATTACGGTCAAATCGGATGACCGCGGATTGGTGGACCTTGATGATTTACGGCGTGTGGTAGGAGAAGATACGGCTGCACTTATGCTGACGAATCCGAATACGCTTGGTTTGTTTGAAGAACATATCCTTGAGATGGCAGCAATCGTCCATGAAGCCGGCGGTAAGCTGTATTATGACGGGGCGAATATGAACGCGATTATGGGTTATACGCGTCCAGGAGATATGGGCTTTGATGTCGTCCATCTTAACCTGCATAAAACCTTCACAGGGCCGCACGGCGGGGGGGGACCGGGATCAGGACCTGTTGGTGTGAAAAAGGATCTGATTCCATTCCTTCCAAAGCCGGTATTGATGAAAAAAGGGGAAGGGTTTACGTTTGAATACGACCGTCCACAGTCCATTGGCCGGGTAAAACCGTACTACGGAAACTTTGGCATCAATGTCCGTGCGTATACGTATATTCGCACAATGGGACCGATCGGGCTGAAACAGGTGTCCGAGTATGCGGTACTGAATGCCAACTATTTGATGAGAAGGCTTGAGCCGCATTTTGATCTGCCGTTCACCCAGCATTGTAAGCATGAGTTTGTTCTGTCCGGAAAAAGACAGAAGAAGCTTGGTGTTCGAACCTTGGATATGGCGAAACGCCTGCTTGATTTCGGGTATCATCCGCCTACTATCTACTTCCCGCTATCTGTCGAGGAAGCGATCATGATTGAGCCGACGGAAACCGAATCCAAGGAAACGCTCGATGAATTCATCGATGCTATGATCCAAATCGCCAAAGAAGCAGAAGAGTCACCGGAGGTTGTACAGGAAGCGCCTCACTCCACTGTCGTTAAGCGGCTGGATGAAGCGATGGCTGCCCGTAAACCGGTATTACGTTATGTAAAGTAAAGAGCAATAGAAAAAAGGTTCGGGAAAATAATCCCGAACCTTTTATTTTTGTTTATGAAGATTTTACCTTGCCTGTCCATTTTTTAAATCCGCCTCGTAATTGAGAAAGATCTGTATATTTGTTTTTGCGCAAGAATTGTGCCGCTCTGGCGCTGCGCATGCCGCTTTCGCAATATAGATAAACCGGCTTGTCCGGGCGTATTTCCATTTTTCGCTGCTTCATCTGGGTAAGGGGAATGTTTCTGGCGCCAAGGATATGCCCTTTTTTGAACTCATCCGGTTCACGCACATCAATTAGCTGGGCTTTTCGGTAGCCCGCTCTAAATTCCTCTTCACTCAATGTCTTTAAGTATCTTTTTTGGTTCAGGGCAGTTACAACAAGATAAACAAGTATGGCTGCCAAAATGACAAGAACGATAATCCATTCCATATGCTTGCACTCCTTTTTTATATCTCCTTTAATTATATCTTCACCGAGGTCCAGAATCAAAAGAATAATATTAAAAATTGGCAGTACTTTGTGTTTTGACAGAAGTTATAGTTTTGATAAACTAGTAAGGTATCAAAAAGGAGATAGTTATATGGAAAGAGAAAAGTGGTTATTCATTGATTCAGGAAATTGCGATCCTGCCTACAATATGGCGTTGGATGAAGCGTTGCTGACATGGCACAGCGAAGGAAAGATTCCCCCTGTTATCCGGTTTTATGGATGGAATCCCGCTACCTTGTCCATTGGTTATTTTCAAAAAGCTGAGAAGGAAATTAACCTAGAGGCGGTAAAACAATACGGACTCGGTTTTGTGCGCCGGCCAACCGGCGGACGCGGCGTTCTTCATGACAAAGAGCTTACATACAGTGTGATCGTGAGTGAAGAGCATCCCAACATGCCAAAAACGGTAACCGAGGCGTACCGTGTTATTTCTGAAGGTATTCTGCAGGGATTTCGCAATCTAGGCCTCGAAGCCTATTTTGCCATTCCCCGTACGGAAGAAGAAAAAGCAGGCTTGAAAAATCCCCGCTCTGCTGTCTGTTTTGACGCTCCTTCCTGGTATGAGCTCGTGGTGGAAGGACGAAAAGTCGCCGGAAGCGCCCAAACCCGTCAAAAAGGTGTGATCCTACAGCACGGTTCCATCTTGCTGGATCTTGACGAAGACAAGCTGTTTGACCTGTTTGTTTATCCAAGCGACCGGGTGAGGGAGAGAATGCAAAGAGCATTTAAAAGCAAAGCGGTGGCGATGAATGAGCTTCGTGAAAAACCGGTTACGCCCGAAGAGGCCAAACAAGCTTTTTATGACGGGTTTGAATCCGGTTTGAATCTTAATTTGCAGCCATATGAGTTAAGCGACGAGCAAAAAAGAGAAGTTGAACAGATTGCAGAAACAAGATATAGAAGCAAAGAGTGGACGTTTAGAAGATAAGGCGAAAATCGGGACAAGATTTTGTTGTCTCGGTTTTTATTTTTGGATGTCAAGAGCAGAAAAAATTTTTTTTGCTTTTCTGACCCAACTTCAAAATGCTTGTTGTTTCAACGTTCCTAAAAAGCGGCCATTTTTCAATCTTTAAATCTATAGGATTTAAGGCGGTTTGATGCAGGAAAAACAATTCGTTCACTGATTTTCTTACGAAAGCTTGGTTTTCCTAGTTTGACAACATAAATATTTTGACAACAGGTTTACCTATATATAGTATAGTGGTAACTTAACTACATACAACATATAGATAGAATCTTCTAGTTTAATAATGAGGAGGAGAATGATGGGAGTAGCAGTACATGACCCTTCAGGAATCAACATTGAAATGCTGAATAAGGATATTGAGCAATTTCCTCAAGTACATCCGGTAAGCAGCGACATGAAAACAGCACATAAAGGTGTATCACGGCTGGTCATGCTGGACAGGTACAGCTTTAAAGATACGGAAAGGAAAACGTTAAAAGAAGGAGACTTTGTCGTTCTGACTGTAAAAGAAGACCCGAAGTTCCCGGCAAGAGGGCTTGGATACATCGTAAGCATCGATTGGGAAGCGAAAACAGCTCGTGTCCGGGTGGAGGATGAATTTAAAGCCGTGCTCGACAAGCCGGAAGAAGCGGAATCAGGCATTATCAACCGTTCGCTTGATGTGATGGACAAGCCGCTTGAAATCTTTTATGAGCAGATTGCCAAGCGGAATGCAACAGGGCTTGCAAGCGTGGAAACGACCGAGGAAAAGCGCCAGGAATCGTTTGAGAAGTTCTACAAGGAACTTTCCGAGATGAATTTTATTCCTGCCGGCCGTGTTCTTTACGGTGCCGGGGCCGAAACGGATGTTACGTACTTCAACTGCTATGTGATGCCTTATGTGAAGGACTCCCGTGAAGGAATTTCTGATCACCGCAAGCAGGTTATGGAGATAATGAGCCGCGGAGGCGGTGTTGGAACGAACGGTTCCACCCTTCGTCCGAAGAACGCGCTTGCCCGGGGAGTTAACGGAAAATCGTCCGGATCGGTTTCATGGCTTGATGATATTGCAAAGCTAACCCATCTGGTCGAGCAGGGCGGGTCCCGCAGGGGGGCTCAGATGATCATGCTTGCAGACTGGCACCCTGATATCATCGATTTCATCATTTCAAAAATGCAAAACCCAAGAATTCTTCGCTACCTTATTGAAAACACCGAGGATGAGAAGATTAAGCAGGTGGCTCAGGACAAGCTGAAGTTTACGCCGCTTACTCCAACGGAAAAAGCTATGTACGAGGGAATTCTCCGTTACAAAGAAATCCCGGGGACAGGGGGATTTGATGCGGATGTCCATCACGAAGCGGAACGTATGCTTCGTGACGGCGGAACATACAGCGTCCATAATCCGGATTTTCTTACAGGGGCAAACATCTCTGTAACCATTACTAAAGACTTTATGGAAGCCGTAGAGAAGGATGCGGAATATGCTTTGCGCTTCCCGAATGTTGAAAATTATACGCCTGAAGAAATGAGGGCCTACAACGAAGAATGGCATGAAACAGGGGATGTTCGTGTCTGGGAAGAAAAAGGCTACAGCATCCGTGTTTACAAGCGCATTAAGGCAAGAGAGCTTTGGAATCTCATTAACATTTGTGCTACTTATTCTGCTGAGCCTGGTATCTTCTTTATCGATAATGCCAACGACATGACCAATGCTGTTGCCTACGGTCAGAAGGTAGTTGCAACAAACCCATGTGGCGAGCAACCTCTCGCACCATACTCTGTCTGCAACCTTGCTGCGGTCAACCTTGGCAACATGGCGGACAAGGTGAATAAAACGATTGATTTTGAGAAGCTGGAACGCACCGTTGAAGTCGGCGTACGGATGCAGGATAACGTAATTGATGCAACTCCGTATTTTCTTGAACCGAACCGTATTCAAGCTCTTGGAGAGCGCCGTGTCGGTCTTGGAGTGATGGGTCTTCACGATCTTCTCATCTATTGCGAAACGATGTACGGGTCAAAAGAAGGGAATGCCATGGTTGATAAAATCTTTGAAACCATCGCAACGACCGCTTACCGCACATCCATTGAGCTGGCCAAAGAAAAAGGCAGCTTCCCGTTCTTGGTGGGCAAAACAGAAGCAGAAACAAAGCAGCTTCGTGAAAATTTTATCAAGACCGGTTATATGAAAAAACTGCCGGAAGAAATCCATCAAGGAATCTTGAAATACGGCATCAGGAACTCCCATTTGCTTACTGTGGCGCCAACTGGAAGCACAGGAACCATGGTTGGAGTCTCCACAGGATTAGAACCTTACTTCTCCTTCTCTTATTTCAGAAGCGGACGTTTAGGCAAATTTATTGAAGTGAAGGCTGACATAGTAAAAGAATACCTGGCCAGCAACCCGGAGGCGGATGAAAACAATCTGCCTGAATTCTTTGTATCAGCCATGGAACTTTCACCGGAAGCACACGCGGATACGCAATGTGTCATCCAACACTGGGTGGACAGCTCCATCAGTAAAACGGTAAACGCGCCAAAAGGCTACTCTGTGGACCAAGTGAAAAAAGTGTACGAGCGTCTCTACAAGGGAGGAGCAAAAGGCGGAACAGTCTATGTAGACGGAAGCCGTGATGCACAAGTGCTTACTCTTAAAGCGGAGGAATCCTTTGAGCAAACTGAGATGAATCTCGGAGAAGAGGAAAAAAGCAAGGTAGTGCTGGTGGACACCATTACGGATCTTCGGTCCACCGATGTTACGGTCGGAAACGAAGTCGGCAATACGTGCCCTGTATGCCGCAAAGGAAAAGTTAAAGAAATCGGCGGCTGCAATACCTGCACAAACTGCAACACGCAATTGAAATGCGGACTGTAAACGGTAAGTTTATTGAAGAGGTATGACCTGAGGGTCTGCCTCTTTTTTTTACGCAGCGACTCATAAAATCCAAACTCCCTTGTCACACTATCTTTTGTATAGTAAAATTTTAGACAGAACAGTGAAAGAATGAATCGGAGGGAACAGCATGCCCCCAACACCGAGCATGGAAGATTATATCGAACGAATATACGCATTAATTGAAGAAAAGGGATACGCAAGGGTTTCAGATCTTGCTGAAAGCCTGGAAGTCCACCCCTCCTCCGTTACGAAAATGATCCAAAAGCTGGATAAAGGAAAATACCTCGTTTATGAGAAGTATCGCGGATTTGTATTAACGCCAAATGGAAAAAAGCTGGGGAAACGCCTGGTTTATCGGCATGAACTGCTGGAAGGGTTTCTCAAGGTCATCGGCGTTGATGAAGAAAATATTTTTGAAGATGTGGAAGGCATCGAGCATCATCTGAGCTGGAATGCTATTGACAGGATCGGAGATCTTTTGCAGTATTTTGAGGAAGATCCGAAGCGGATTGAAGCACTAAAAGAAGTTCAGCAAAGAAATCAGGAACAATCATAACTCTGTTGTGGTTGTTTTTATTTTGCCTTTTATTGAATATTGTACTTCCCCTCATGATTAGGATAATGATGGGGGGAGTGCATGATGAAGGTTGACTGCGTATTTTCGGGCGGTGGTATTAAAGGTATCGCATTGATCGGAGCCATTCAGGCAGCGGAAGAACGGGGAATCTCTTTCCAACGGATTGCAGGAACAAGTGCAGGAGCGCTGGTCGCTTGTCTTTTGAATGCGGGGTACAGTTCAAGTGAAATGAAAACATTGATTCATACGGTCGACCTCAAGCGATTTATGGACGAAAAAAAATCGCTGGTGCCTGTGCCATTCATGAACTGGCTGAAGGTGTACTGGAAGTTGGGGCTCTACAAAGGGGATGCGCTTGAAAAGTGGGTAAAAGAGCTGTTGAAGGCAAAGGGCATTGAGACCTTTGCTGATATTCCCGAAGGTTCGCTGAAATTAGTAGCTTCGGATATCACTCGTGGCCGGCTGGTGGTGCTGCCAGATGATCTCCAGGAATACGGTTTGCTAAAAGAAAAGTTTCCGATTGCCCGTGCGGTCCGGATGAGCTGCAGCATCCCATACTTTTTTTATCCAATCAAACTTTACAACCGGATTGGTCAAAAAAGCTATATTGTCGATGGGGGTGTGTTGAGCAATTTCCCGATGTGGCTGTTTCAGCGTAAAGACCGGACATCAGAGCGGCCTGTCCTGGGGTTTCAGCTAAGCAGTTCCTATGGAAAGGTCCAGGCCCATCAGGTGAACAACGCGTTTAACCTGTTTAAGGCCTTGTTTCAGACAATGATGGAAGCGCACGACAACCGGCATATATCCAACTACGATGCCAGGGATATTATTTTCATACCGGTAAAAGAGATTTCTGTGGTTGACTTTGATTTGACGGGAGAAACCAAAAATGCGCTCATGGATTTTGGTTATTCGCAGGGAGCCGCATTTTTAAACCGGTGGATTGCAGGCAAAAAAATATGGACACCACAAAAAAATCGAGCTTAGAACGAAGCTCGATTTTTTTTCTTATTTTTCTTTCCTTCAATAACGGTAAGGTTATGCTCTCTTCTCCGCTTTTTAAAGGCTGCCGGTTTATTGGACGAAGTGTTTTTTCTGACCGGAGCCGCACTTTGGCTGTATCTCCGTTTTGACTGCTTGACGGCCTTTTTATATTTTCCATTTTCCCCCGGACGGAACCGCTGGAAAATGAAATAGATGACAGCTATGACCAAGCCGGCCATAAGCAGCTGCGTAAATAAATTTCGAGGTGAAGTAAACAATTGTGAAACAAGTCCAACTACTGCCAACACGATAATAACCCAAATCACTGGATGAAATGATCTTCGGTGCAACAGGTTCACCTCCTTGGAAAATTAAACGATTTTAGTAGTGTTTTCAATTTTTCTTTTTTCATGCTCCTCATCCCGCTTCAGCATTTCGGTAAAAGAAAGAATCGCTACTTCCGCTTGCTTTCGGTCAGGTTCCTTTGTTGTGAGAAGCTGAAGCCATAATCCCGGATATCCGAGATATCGCAACACAGGAATGTTTCGTAGTTTGTTTGTGATCTGCAGGACTTCAAAGGAGATGCCAAGGACCACAGGGATCAAGACGACCCGGTATATCACACGCTGCCACAGAGGGTCAGACGGTACAAACAAATAGACAAACACTCCGACGACTACCGTAAACAGTATAAAGCTGCTGCCGCACCGGTAATGTAGGCGTGACTGCTTTTTGACATTTTCCACGGTAAGTTCATAGCCGTTTTCATAGGCGTTAATGACTTTATGTTCGGCCCCATGGTACTGGAATACGCGTTTTACAGTGGGAGTCATCGACACAAAGTAAATATAGGAGAGAAGAAAAAGAAACTTGAACAACCCTTCCAGCAGGTTTTGGCCCACATGGCTTTGAACCCAGGGCCGGAAAGCTTCTGCCAGGAACACGGGTACAAGAGTGAAAACAAACTTTCCAAAGAGGAAAGTTAGTATGCCGACGACCGCCAGGCTAAAAATAAACATAGCCTTGGAAGAAGCTGGTTCTTCCTTTTTAAGTTCCTCTCCAGGTGTTACATTGTAGCGCTCCGTAGAAAAGTTCAGATGCTTGGTGCCGTTGGAGCTGGCTTCCAGAATCGCTGCAATTCCACGAAGGAAAGGAATTTTTTTTATTTTGTTCATCCACGGGTTGTATGGTTTCATCACTTCGTAATAATCAATGCTGTCATCAATTCTGCGGATGGCGGTGACGTATGTGTGCTTGCCGGCAAACATAACCCCTTCAACGACTGCCTGGCCGCCGTATGCCGGTTTCTTCTGATCTGTCATTTCTACACCTCTACCTTATTGTTTATAACTTTAATTCTACAGGAAAACGCTATAAACCTCTAGGCAATCGTGCTTTAACTTTATTTTTCCCATTTTATACAGTTTTAACACGGAATATTAATAGAACCTATGGTGATAAGAGATGAAGAAAAAGGGACATACTAAAATAGGGAGGTGTACTTATATAATGTATGAGATGAACAGAGATAAAAATAAGCGGGATGAACCAAGTTCTTTCATGAGCAGGGTGGTCAGTGTAGGCTTTTTTGGAGGCCTGTTCTGGGGGGTCATCGGCTTTTTTGCATATTACTTAAACTTGTCCAAAATTGGTCCGGCTCTGATTCTTGCTCCCTGGGCATTGGGAAAATGGAAAACCCAGTGGTTGGGGCAATTGATCGGTATAGTGCTCATTGCGCTGCTTTCCATATTGGTCGCAATTGTTTATCGGTATCTTTTTTCTCGGATAAAAAGTAAGTTTGCCGGCATTTTCTTCGGAGTTCTGCTTTGGATACTGGTTTTCTATTTGCTGCATCCCATTTTCCCCGGCCTCGAGCCAATGAATAAAATAGGCAGGAACACGATATCCACCACGTTGTGCCTGTATATCTTGTATGGTGTATTTGTAGGCTATTCCATTTCCTTTGAATATCAGGAACGACAGCAGGCCAAAAACGGACAAAGTACCTAACTATTCAAAAAAATAGGGGTGTGATAGAATGTTCTTGGAACATTCTATTTTTTTGAGGGGACAAACGATGAAACGTATACTAGTTGTAAATGGCCCGAATTTAAACAGGCTTGGCAAAAGAGAGCCCGGCATTTATGGGAAAAATGACTTGACCTCCATTGAAGAGCGTCTTATTGCGTTTGCAGAAGAAAACGGAGCTTCCGCTGTTTGCCGGCAAAGCAATCATGAAGGTGACATCCTGGACTGGATTCACGAAGCAGAGGATGAGTTTCAAGGTATTGTGCTGAATGCAGGCGCCTTTACTCATTATAGTTATGCGATACGTGACGCTATTGCAAGTGTGAATATCCCGGTTATTGAGGTACATATTTCAAATATCCATGCAAGAGAAGAGTTCCGCCACCATTCCGTTATAGCACCAGTTGCAGCAGGCCAGATCGCAGGTCTTGGTGTAAAGGGCTACGAGCTTGCTATATTGGCGATTCTTGGCGAGTAATTAAATAGAGGCAGGGAGGAAAAGGTATGGCAAAATTGGAGAAACTCAGAAATGGTTTTGAAAACCATGAGATAGACGGGTTGATTGTCACATCCGCGATTAACAGACGGTATCTCAGCGGTTTTACTGGAAGTTCAGGTGTCCTTGTGATCTCAGAACAAGAAGCAAGGCTAATCACTGACTTCAGATATGTTGATCAGGCGGCAGAGCAAGCCAATGATTTTGAAATCGTCAGACACAGCACGTCGATACAGGAAACAGTGGCTGCTGCGCTCAAGGAAATGGGCATACAAAAAGCAGGGTTTGAGCAGGACCACCTTACCTTTGCAGGATTTAAAACTTACAAAAAGTACGCAAGCGGTGTTGGGACAGAGCTTGTACCCGTTTCGGGTCTCATTGAAAAATTACGCTTGATTAAGGATAAATCAGAGATTAAGATATTAAAGGAAGCTGCGCAAATCGCGGATGCGGCATTCTCGCATATCACGTCATACATAAAACCCGGAGTCACTGAGCTGGATGTTTCTAATGAACTTGAATTCTTTATGAGAAAAAATGGAGCGGATTCTTCTTCCTTCGATATTATCGTTGCTTCTGGTTATCGATCTGCGCTCCCGCATGGCAGGGCGTCTGAGAAGAAAATCAGCGAAGGGGAATTGGTCACCCTTGATTTTGGTGCATACTATAAAGGCTATTGCTCAGATATTACCCGAACGGTTGCTGTTGGTGAGATCAATGGAGAGCTTAAAACCATTTATGAAACGGTTTACGAAGCACAAGCAAGGGGTATGCAGGGGATTAGACCGGGAATGACAGGTAGACAGGCAGACGCCTTAACAAGGGATTATATCACGGAAAAAGGCTATGGCAAGCATTTCGGTCATTCCACCGGACACGGGATAGGCCTTGAGGTCCATGAGGGACCAAGTCTGGCGCTCCATTCGGAAGTAGTATTGGAGCCGGGAATGATTGTAACGGTAGAACCAGGCATCTATATTTCTGGTCTTGGCGGGGTAAGAATTGAAGATGATGCGGTGATCACGAAAGAAGGCAACGAATCACTGACACATTCTCCAAAAGAGCTTCTTATTTTAGGATAGATAATCAGGAGGAAAAACGATGATTTCAGTAAACGATTTTAGAACAGGTTTGACCATTGAGGTAGACGGCGGAATCTGGCAGGTAATGGAGTTCCAGCACGTGAAGCCAGGAAAAGGAGCTGCATTTGTACGTTCCAAGCTTCGTAACCTTCGTACAGGATCCATTCAGGAAAAAACATTCCGCGGCGGTGAAAAAGTAGCCAAAGCCCACATTGAAAACCGTAGAATGCAATATTTGTATGCTTCCGGTGACACACATACGTTCATGGATAACGAAACGTATGAGCAAACCGAACTTTCCTCTGCACAACTTGAGCACGAATTGAAGTTTTTGCTTGAAAACATGGTGGTCCAAATCATGCAATATCAAGGAGAAACCATAGGGGTTGAGCTGCCAAACACGGTTGAACTTGAAGTAACAGAAACCGAACCAGGAATCAAAGGAGACACAGCTTCCGGTGGTTCAAAACCGGCTACACTTGAAACAGGTTTAATCGTTCAAGTGCCTTTCTTCATCAATCAGGGAGACCGATTAATCATTGATACACGTTCTGGAGATTATGTTTCAAGAGCATAAGATAAAGAAGAATCTAAAGCTTCATTCCCTAAGGGAGTGAAGCTTTTTTGTTTGTCGCCGGGAGTCATATTGGGGGATGACAAGCCATAAGGTATAATAGCAATTTCTTTTTGGGGTGGTGCACTTGGAACAGGTATTGGCCGTATTGCCGGAAGCGGTTGGAGAGCTTATCCGGCAGCTTCCGCAGGAGCGTAAGGAGCGGATTGAAGAAATCCGGTTCCGCTTGATGAAACCGCTTGAACTCATTATCAATGGAAGGCCGGAATTTCTCCTTGCAGGGAACGGCCCATATATTATACAGCCAGAAGATGGGGTGCAGCTTCTTAATAAACTGAGCCGGTATTCCCTCTATGCCCTTGAAGAGGAACTGAAACGAGGCTATATCACCATCAAGGGCGGGCATCGGGTCGGACTTGCAGGAAAGGTGATCACAGAAAAAGGAGAAGTCAAAGCGATTCGGGATATCGGTTCCTACAACATCCGAATCGCCAGACAAAAAATTGGTAGTGCCGATCGACTGGTATCCAGGCTTTACGAAGAAGGACGCTGGCATAACACGTTAATCGTCGGAGCTCCGCAAACCGGTAAGACCACCTTGCTCCGGGATTTGGCCAGAACAGCCAGTGCCGGCTGCCGTACGAAGAATATTCCCTCAAGTAAAGTCGGTATTGTGGATGAGCGGTCCGAGATTGCAGGAAGCGTAAAGGGGATCCCGCAATTCGTGCTGGGTGAACGGGTGGATGTTCTCGACGCCTGTCCGAAAGCCGAAGGAATGATGATGATGATCCGCTCGATGAGCCCGGAAGTCTTGATTGTGGATGAAATCGGCAGAAAAGAAGATGTTGACGCCATCCTCGAAGCGATGAACGCGGGTGTACAAATGATGATGACTGTTCACGGGCACTCACTTGAGGAAGCTCTCAGGAGACCCGCGATTTTCCCTCTTGCGGAAATGAAATTATTTGATCGGTACGTGGAATTGACTCGGACAGGCAGACCCGGAACCGTTCAGGGCGTTTACGACAGGGACCGGAAGCCCCTTCTGATGGAACAAAGGAGCAGTTGCCTATGAGCTGGCTTGGTGCTGTCTGTATTTTTATTTCAACCACATGGATTGGCTTCGAACTGGCCAAAAAGGTGCGTGACCGGCCAAAGCAGCTCAGGCAGCTGAAAGTCGGCCTGCAATCGCTCGAGGCTGAGATTATGTATGGGCTTATTCCTTTGGATGAAGCGTTTCTGCATCTTAGTAGGCAGCTTAGCGGGCCGGTGGCTGAATTTTTCCTTTATGCGGGCCAATCGCTTGAAGCATCCGTATCATCTGTACAGGAAGCGTGGGAAAACGGTTTGTCCCACTTATCAGCATCTTCATCTTTTAAGAAAGAAGAGATTGAGATCCTCAGACAGTTTGGAGCAACGCTGGGACGGCATGACCGGGAAAACCAGCAAAAACAGATCCGCCTCGCGCTGGCTCACTTGGAGCGGGAACTTGCTGAAGCGAATGAAGCTCAGCTAAAACACGAAAAGATGTATAAAAGCCTGGGTATCCTGTTGGGGCTGCTGCTCATAATTCTACTGGTGTAGGCATGGGAGGAAAACAGATGGGTTTTGACGTGAATGTCGTCTTTCAAATCGCCGGTCTTGGCATAGTGGTCGCGATGCTTCACAGTGTTTTAAAAATGGTGGGTAAAGAAGATTATGCGAATTGGGTTACGCTGCTGGGTTTTATCGTCGCACTTTTTATTGTCATTTCACTCTTGAACGATTTATTCCAAAAAGTGAAAGGCGTTTTTCTTTTTCAAAATTGAAGGGGGTATCCAACATTGAAATTCTTCAAATTGTCGGATTAGGCCTGATTGGTACGTTTCTTGCCCTCATTCTAAAAGAACAAAAAACGTCCTTTGCCTTTTTGCTGACACTCGTTATCGGAATTTCTATTTTTCTTTTTTTAATCGATCAGATCGCCCTCGTACTACGAATGCTTCAGCACCTTGCGGAGGAAGCTCATATCAATTTGATGTATGTAGAAACCATCATGAAAATTATCGGAATTGCGTACATCGCAGAATTTGGCGCACAGATTACAAAGGATGCAGGCCAGGGGGCTATAGCAGCAAAAATAGAACTGGCGGGGAAAATTTTGATTCTGGTAATGGCGTTACCTATTTTATCCATCATCATTGAAACGGTTATTAACCTGATCCCCGGATAGGAGGTGAGGAAGACGGCATGGTTAAAGACAAAACCTAAAAAGGTGGCTGTACTGCTTTGCCTGTTTTTGGGGTTGTACCTGTGGAACTGCGGCGGGGAAACCGTCCAGGCAGCCTCAATCACAGAGAACATTATGAACGAACAGCTGTCCAAGCTTGGTATAGATGATATTAAAGAGTATTGGACAACCATTATGAACGAATATGGCGGGTTCCTGCCGGAGACACAAAAAGGCTCCCTGCTTGAATTTGTGAAGGGCGAAAAAGAGTTTAGCATTAAGGCGTGGGCCATTGGCATTATAAAATACTTATTCTATGAAATTCTTGTTCAGGGAAAGCTGCTCGGCACGCTTATTCTGCTCACAGTGTTCAGCATGCTGTTGCAGACGATACAAAATGCCTTTGAGCATCACAGTGTCAGCAAGGTTGCTTACGCAATTATTTATATGGTTCTGATCATCCTGGCCCTGAACAGCTTTCATGTCGCCATGCAGTATTCCAAGGAAGCCATCGAAACCATGATGAACTTTATGATCGCGCTAGTGCCTCTCCTGCTGGCGCTCATGGCAACGGTGGGAAGTATTACATCCGTTGCCTTTTTTCATCCCATTATTGTGTTTCTCGTGAATTCAAGCTCCGTCCTGATCAATAGCTTTATACTTCCACTGTTGTTTCTTTCGGCACTCTTGAGCATTGTCAGCACGTTGTCCGAACACCATAAAGTCACCCAGCTGGCCAAGCTGCTCCGGTCCATCGGCATGGGGGCGCTGGCTGTGTTTTTCACCGTATTTCTCAGTGTCATCTCTGTTCAAGGGGCAACGACAGCAGTGGCAGACGGAATCACAGTGAAAACCGCAAAGTTTATCACGGGCAACTTTATTCCGGTGGTGGGACGGATGTTTACCGATGCGACCGATACGGTAATGAGCGCCTCTGTTTTACTCAAGAATACGGTCGGCATCACCGGAGTGGCAATTCTTTTTCTACTGGCTGTATTTCCGGCGGTCAAAGTACTGGCCATCGGTTTGATTTATAGCTTTGCTGCCGCCGTTCTTCAGCCGCTGGGGGGCGGGCCGATCATTGAATGTCTTGGCATTATCGGCAAGAGCGTATTTTATATCTTTGCGGCACTTGCGACGGTATCCATCATGTTCTTTATCGCTGTCACTGTTATCGTTGCTGCCGGCAATCTATCATTAATGATTCGATAGCAGGAGGCGGGTATGGAATTTTTGACCGACTGGATCTCGAATATCGTGCTGATTATTCTGCTTTCTGTCATCGTCGATCTGCTTTTGCCGAATAACGGCTTTCAAAAATATATCAAAATGGTAGTCGGCCTTCTTCTTATTCTTGCCATCCTGAACCCTCTCCTGAAAGCCGCAGGCTCCAACGTCGACAAGGTGTTCGAGAAGATTGGCATTGATTCAAGAGTGAAAGAGAGCGAGATAAAAAATTCGATAGATACAAAGAAAAAAGAAATACAAGACTCTCAGTCTGCATATATTTTAGAACAAACGCGTGTCCACATGGAGAACCTGGTGAAAGAGGAGTTGAAGACCCGTTATGAAGTAACCATTTCAGATCTTGTTCTGGTCCCGAAACAGACTGCCGAAAGCACATCCAATCCTGATGACATCCAGTCGGTTCAGGTTACCCTGGCAGCAGCAGAAAATGAGAAACAGATCACTGTTCCTGCCGTAAAGAATGTGGAAATTAATTCGGAACAGCCAGTCCAGGAAAAACGGGCTCCATTTCAGTCCAAGCCTGTGCAAGCGTTCCTGGCGAAAAAATGGCAGATGAAAGAAAAAAATGTAGAGATCTTTACGGAAGGAGGAGAAGAGCATGGAGAAAAGAGGCAGCAGTAAAGGATGGCTTCAGAAATTGATGGACGTGCTCCCGGGAGTAAAAAGCAATAAAGGGCCTTCTCCTTATATATGGATTCTGCTGCTCCTGGGATTCGCCATTATGATTGCCAGCAAGCTTTTTACTCCATCCTCCGGGGATCAGGCCAACCTTCCTGCCATGTCCGTAACAAAACCGGATGAATCAAAGACAGTCTTTAAATCATCGGGAACTTCTTCGGCCAAAAAGTTCAGGGACTATGAAGACACCTATGCCACACAGCTGAAAGACATTCTTGAACAGATATCCGGTGTGCAAAAAGTGAGGGTCATGGTGACCCTTGACACAACAGAAATCAAAGAAATTCAAAAGAATGAGAGGAGGCAGAACCAGACAACAAAGGAAACCGATAAAAATGGGGGAGAACGCACAATCAACGATTATAAAACCGACGAAGAAGTAGTGACCATAAAAAGTGGGGATGAAGAAAAACCCATTGTGATTACAACAGAGAAACCAAAGGTTCGCGGAGTTATCGTTGCGGCTGAAGGCGCTGAAAATTTGCGCGTAAAGGAAATGATCATTGATGCCGTAACCAAAGTATTTGATATTGGAAGCGACAAAGTCTCGGTCATACCGAAAAAATTTGAGGGGGAATAAGGAATGCTATTAAAAAAACAAACCGTCTGGCTGCTGACCATGCTCAGTTTGATCATTGTATTGTCCGTCTATTATATTACGGCCCCAGGATCAGGAGATGATCTGGCTTACCTTGAAAAAGGGAAAAATACGGCCAAGCAGGAGCAGGGAGCAAAATCGAAGAAAAACTCCGATGCGGCGGTCACCTCGGCTGCCAATGATGACTTGTTTACAGCGCTGCGCATGAAAAGGGATGAAAGCCGTGATGAGTTGAGCAGCCAGTATACGGCAGCCATTGCCTCACCGAATGCCTCCGCAGAAGTTCAGGCAGAAGCGCTTGCCAAGATTTCCGAGCTTCAGTCTCTTACAATGAAGGAATCCACCCTGGAGACGCTGATCAAGACGATGGGATATGACGATGCATTGGTCAATACGATGGATAATGAAGTAAGAATCATAGTCAAGGGCAAGAAATCTTCCAAAGAAGCAGTAGCCATTATGAAGAAGGCAGAAGAACAGCTGGGCAACAAACAGGTAGCGGTAGAGTTTCAAAATAAATCAAAATGAGCCGGGGAAATGATCCCCGGCTTTTCTTTTTTCATTCTAATACAGGGTATGTTAAGGGGCAACGTTGGTCAAGCTGTTAATAGAGAAAACAAGGAGCAAACGCTTACAAAACAGCTTGATTTCGTGTAGTATGTACTTGTAGAGCGATTAAAACTATTATTTGATCCTCGATTATGATATGCTTTGCTAGTACCAGGTAACAAAAGAAGGTACTAAATCAAAGCTAACAACACCGTTTATAGATGAACAAAGGAGTGGAAGTAGCGTGTTGAAGATACAAGAAATCCGAGAATTAATTAAACTAATTGACAAATCCAGCATTGATGAATTTCAATTTGAAAATGACGGAGAAAAAATTGTCCTGAAGAAAAATGAAGTGAAAATACAGCAGGCTGCAGAACCGCAAGCTCCTGCCGCAGTTCCTTTTGCGCCTCCAGTACAAACGGCGCCATCCGTACCGGCACAGCCAGCCGCGCAAGAAGCGCCTGGGGCTCCAGCTACGGAAAAGAAACAGGAAGATGCAAATTTACATAAAGTCGAATCTCCAATGGTAGGTACCTTTTATGCATCACCTTCACCGGAAAGCCCTGTCTATGTGAAAACAGGAGATAAGGTCAGCAAAGACTCCATCGTTTGCATCATTGAAGCGATGAAGCTGTTTAATGAAATTGAAGCAGAAGTAAACGGGGAAATCGTTGAAATCCTTGTTGAAAACGGGCAGCTCGTTGAATATGGACAGCCCCTCTTTTTAGTTAAAGCGGAATAGAGGTGTCTCCTATGATTAAAAAGCTGCTAATTGCCAACCGGGGAGAAATTGCTGTCCGGATCATCAGAGCATGTAAGGAATTGAATATCGAAACGGTTGCTGTCTATTCGGAAGCGGACAAAGATGCCCTTCACGTCCGCCTGGCCGATGAAGCGTATTGCATTGGTCCAAAGTCATCCAAGGACAGCTATCTGAACTTTACCAACATAATGAGCGCAGCAATGCTGACAGGAAGCGATGCGATTCATCCGGGCTACGGATTTTTGGCAGAGAACGCCGATTTCGCGGAAATATGCGCTGAGTGCAATGTGAAGTTTGTGGGACCGAGCGCTGATGCCATTAATAAGATGGGTATAAAAGATGTTGCCCGTGCGACGATGAAAGAAGCAGGTGTGCCGATTGTACCGGGTTCTGAAGGTATCATCTCCGGAAATGATGAAGCCATTGAACTTGCGGAAGAAATTGGGTATCCTGTAATTATAAAAGCAACCGCAGGCGGAGGCGGGAAAGGAATCCGTATTGCGAGAACAGAAGCCGAACTCGTGAAGGGAATCAATATCACCCAGCAGGAAGCGGCTACCGCATTTGGAAATCCGGGAGTTTATATTGAAAAATACATCGAGGATTTCCGCCATGTTGAGATCCAGGTGCTGGCAGATAACTATGGGAACGTGATCCACCTTGGAGAACGGGATTGCAGCATCCAGAGAAGACTGCAAAAGCTTCTTGAGGAAACACCATCACCGGCCATTTCTCCTGAAAAACGCCAAGAGATGGGGTCGGCCGCTGTTAAAGCTGCAGAGGCTGTTAACTATTCAGGTGCGGGTACCGTAGAATTTATTTTTGATCATAATACTGGTGATTTTTATTTCATGGAAATGAATACAAGGATCCAGGTGGAACATCCTGTTACAGAAATGGTAACAGGAATTGATCTCATCAAACAGCAAATTCGTGTCGCTTCCGGTGAACACTTAAGTGTTACACAGGAAGATATCGAGTTTCAGGGATGGTCGATTGAGTGCCGTATTAATGCGGAAAATCCGGATAAAAACTTTATGCCATCTGCAGGTAAAATCGAAATGTATCTTCCTCCCGGCGGTCTGGGTGTCCGGGTTGATTCTGCCGCCTACCCGGGGTATACCATACCTCCTTATTACGATTCCATGATTGCGAAAGTGATCACTTACGGAAACACAAGACAAGAAGCGATCGATCGCATGAAAAGGGCGTTGAATGAATTTGTCATTGAAGGCGTGCATACAACGATTCCGTTCCACTTGCGTCTACTAAACCACGCGACGTTTGTAAACGGCGACTTTAATACAAAGTTTTTAGAGATTCATGATTTGACGTCAAAGTCGGTCAATTAGGCATGGAGGTGTAATCAATGAGTGAGCTTACATTTGAAATGGAAGAACATCATTCAGAGCTTGGAAGGGTGGAAATTTCACCTGAAGTGATTGAAGTGATTGCAAGCATTGCAGCCTCGGATGTTGAAGGTGTTGCATCCATGAGAGGGAACTTTGCAACCGGTGTAGCGGAACGTTTCGGCAAGAAGTCCCACAGCAAGGGCGTGAAAGTGGAGCTTGGTGAAGAAGGAATCGCCATCAGTGTTTATGTAATCATGAACTATGGGGTTTCCATTCCGGAAGTGGCTCAGAATATTCAGGATCATATCCGGCAGGGATTGAAGAATATGACAGCCCTTGAAGCCAGTGAAATAAACATTTTTGTTGTTGGCGTTCAATTTGACACAGCCAAGGAAAAGACGCTGGAAGCACCTGAAGCATATTGAGGAAGGGGATTCTTATATCCCCTTTATTTTTTTGAGAAAAATGAGTTGTATTGTGCAGTAAATCTGGAACCTGCGTTGTTAACCTTTTACTACATGTGATATGATTTCATTTATATTAATGTACGAAGCAGAAAGGACGTAAAAGATGAAACGTAGACTGGCAAGAGAAAAGGCATTTCAGTCTTTATTTCAAATCGAAGTGAGTGATATTGAACCGGAAGCGGCAATTAAGCATGTTCTGGAAGAAGGAGAACGAGAGGATGAATTCCTTCACAATCTTGTCTATGGGACAATAGAACACAAAAAGGAAATCGACGAACTGATTTCCAGCCATCTTGAGAACTGGAGTTTCTCACGCTTGGCTAATGTGGAAAAAGCAGTATTGCGTCTCGCTGTTTACGAAATGCAGTTTCTTGATGATATTCCGGTTAATGTCTCCATGAATGAAGCGATTGAACTTGCAAAGGTCTTCGGTGGAGAAGAGTCAGGGCGTTTTGTTAATGGCGTGCTCGTCAAAGTCGTACAGCATTTTTCAAAATAAGGAGACATTTCTGTGCAAAATGACCGTTATGTAACGATAAGTTCGGTTACCCGTTACATTAAGCGGGTATTTGAAGAAGACCAAAATCTCAATAATGTCTGGGTCCGCGGGGAACTGTCCAATGTGAAACGACATAGCCGCGGTCATTTGTATTTTACGCTGAAAGATGAACACAGCAGAGTGAATGCGGTCATGTTTGCCGGCAATAACCGTTTTCTTTCTTTCCAGCCCGAAAACGGGATGAAGGTTTTGATTCAGGGGGAAATTTCAGTTTATGAACCCCAGGGACAGTATCAGCTATATGCCCGGTCGATGAAGAAGGATGGTGTGGGGAACCTTTTTCTTGCCTATGAAGAACTGAAAAGGAAGCTGGAAGAAGAGGGTCTGTTTGATGATGCCATCAAAAAAGAAATTCCTTCTTTTCCTTCGGAAATAGGTGTTATTACTTCGCCGACCGGTGCTGCGGTAAGGGACATTATCACCACCATTAAAAGGAGATTTCCCGTCACTAAGGTGACGGTATACCCCGTTTTGGTCCAGGGAGCAGGTGCGGCTGCTTCTATCGCCGCAGCGATTGAAAAAGCGAATGCCGGCTCAGCGCATGTACTTATTGTGGGGCGCGGGGGAGGTTCAATCGAAGAGCTGTGGGCCTTTAATGAGGAAGTAGTAGCCCGGGCAATTCACCGGTCAGTGATTCCCGTTATTTCGGCGGTCGGCCATGAGACCGACTTTACGATCGCCGACTTTGTCGCGGATTTGCGGGCTCCAACACCCACTGCGGCGGCGGAATTAGCGGTGCCCCATATGGATGAACTCCAGGACAGGCTCAGGCAGCGGACGACGAGGCTCAAGCGCGCGATGGGTGATCAGATTGCCCAATACCGCAAGCAGCTGTCGCGGCTGCAGAAATCGTATGCTTTCCGCTATCCGGATCAGCTGATTAAGCAAAAAGAGATTGAACTGGACCGGGTAATGGAAGCGATGACCCGGGAAGTCCACCGGAATATTGATCTGCAAAAGAACAAAGTCAATCAGCGTCAAAAACAGCTTTCTTATTTTTCACCAGCGGATCAGATTCAGAAATGGAAAGAAAGGCAGTCAAGGCTGGGAAGGTCACTTTCACGCTCGATGCTGCAGCAAATAAAAAGCAGCCAGACAGGTTTCCAGGGGAAGCTGTCGCGTTTGAACGCACTTAGCCCGCTAGCTGTTATGGAGCGGGGCTACAGTCTTGTCTATACAGAAGAAGAACAACTTGTGAAAAATGTGGGACAAGTCCAGCCTGGAGATAAAGTGACCGTAAGGCTTCAGGATGGAAAACTGGATTGCCAGGTATGGGGATTGGAGGAGAAAAACAATGGCTGAACAAAAAAGTATTACGTTTGAAGCAGCAATGGAACAGCTGGAGCAAATTGTCGAGCGTCTGGAAGAAGGGGACGTTCCATTGGAAGAAAGCATCGATTTGTTTCAACAGGGGATGGCTTTATCGAAGGTCTGCCATTCCAAATTGCAGAACATTGAAAAGAAAATGGATACAATCATGAAAGATAATGGGGAGTCCGAGCCTTTTCTTGTTCAGGACGATGAAAAATAGATGAAGATACAAGATTACCTGAAAGACAAAAAACATTTGATTGATGAATACCTTCCTTCTTATCTAAAGCATAAAGCCATTCCTGCCAACCTGAAGGAAGCGATGCTTTACTCGCTTGAAGCTGGAGGAAAGCGGCTTCGACCGATTTTAACACTCTCCGTGCTAGAAGCCTTCGGACAGCGAGCTGAAGTGGGGTTGGAGGCGGCGTGTGCGTTGGAAATGGTTCATACGTATTCCTTAATTCATGATGATCTCCCTTCTATGGATGATGATGATTTTCGAAGGGGAAAACCCACAAATCATAAAATGTTCGGAGAAGCGACAGCCATTCTTGCAGGAGATGCACTTTTGACCATGAGCTTTCAGGTAATTGCCCAAAGCAGCACGTATAGCTCCGGCCAAAAAGTAGCCCTTCTTTCCTTATTGGCTGAAGCAGCCGGAGCTGAAGGAATGGTGGCCGGTCAGACCGTGGACATGGAATCGGAAAACAAGAAACTTACACTCGGCGAGCTCCAGTCCATACATGAAAGAAAAACGGGTCGTCTTCTAGAGGTGTCCGTCCTCTTTGGCGCGATTTTGGCCAATGCCTCCGAACAGGATTTGTCACATCTCAGGGCGTTCAGCCGGCATCTTGGTATAGCGTTTCAGATTCAGGACGATATCCTCGATGTGATGGGGGACTCAGAGCTGATGGGAAAACCTGCTGGAAGTGACGAGCACAATATGAAAAGTACGTACCCCAAGCTGCTCACACTCGACGGTGCTAAAGAACAACTTACCAGCCAACTTGCACTCTCTAAAGAAAATCTAAGAAAAGCGAATGTAGAACCAGTCATACTTGAAGGCATAGCAGATTATATTGTAAGTAGAAACCATTAAGGTTTTGGGCTTATTGTTGGCTGTCCGATTTTATGGTATGATAAGAAATATTTTGGAGTGGTGCAGTATTCTAGTCAGTCTCCCATTCCTGAAGGCGGGCCTAAAAATCCGCCAAAGGGCACATCGATGAAGTTCCTGGTGCCGGCTTGAGGCGCCCAGCCTTGGGTTGACGCTGGGAGTTAAGGTCGCAGGGCGATCCACAATGGCATGTGGGCGATGACCCTGCTTCCGCGGAGGCCCCCATCTTTGCGGCTTGTGTGTTAATACCTTGCTGTGAAATGGGGTTTGAACCTGTTTTTGTTCTGCTTAACCTTTGAGCGGAAACATGCAGCGTAGCCTGCCTTGAGTGGAGTTTGAGGGGATTATGGACATGGAAACGGGTGAAGGTTGGCCGCCGGAACTTTGTTTATGCCATATGAAATCATCTCTGCAAAAGAGGCTAGGGAAATGGGGAAGGGCTGTTGAGGAAAACTCCTAGACTGTTCCATCGACATTCAAAAAGGATTATAGTGCGGACTAAGTGGCAATCCAGTCTAACGCCAGGCGACTGCGTTAAGGAGGAAGTAAAGGGAAACTGCGAATTTGGCGACAATTTCGTTTCCTCTTGGGAAAACCTACTGGACCTAAGCCGCAGCGTTTACTTTTTGAATGACCACTCCTCATACATAATTCAAATGAGGCCTTACGCCTGGTTAAGCGTAAGGCATTCATTTTATCCGGGAGTCTTTTATGAAGCATACATTTCATAAATCGATAAAATGGAGTACAGGCATTGCCGTTATCACCCTCGTGTTAGCGGCAATTTTTTCAGTGACTTCCACCTTGATGCTAAGTGGTGTATCATGGGGCATGGGTATGGTGATTGTGTTAATTATTGTTCTTATAGGTGTGTTATTTGATATTATTGGAGTAGCTTCCACAGCAGCCAACGAAGTGCCTTTTCATGCCATGGCTTCAGAAAAAGTTCCGGGTTCCCGGCACGCGATCCTAATCACCCGGAATGCGGACAGGGTTTCCAACTTTTGCAATGATGTCATCGGTGATATTTCGGGGATTATCAGTGGCACCGCATCTGCTGCCGTAATCATTGAATTGACAATGACGCTTGGGCATGGGGAGGGAACATTATTTGAACGTACCATCTCCATTTTATTTACAGGAATTATTGCGGCCTTAACTGTTGGAGGCAAGGCGTTCGGCAAGTCATATGCCATCCATCATGCGACAGCCATTATTTTTCAAGTGGGCCGTTTATTATATTTTTTTGAGGAAAAATTAAAGATTAGATTATTTGGTACTTCTTCTAAGAGAGGAAAGAGAAGGAACTAAATTGGAAAGTGAGGATTTTCCATGAAACTGGAAGAGATTCAAAACCCTCAGTTCTTAAAGAATTATGATCAAGAACAGCTTAAAAAACTTGCGCTTGAGATTCGCCAGTTTTTAATCAGCAAATTATCCGTAACCGGCGGGCATCTCGGGGCAAACCTGGGGGTCGTTGAGCTGACTCTTGCTCTTCATAAAATTTTTGACAGCCCAAAGGACAAGTTTATCTGGGACGTTGGCCATCAAGCGTATATCCACAAAATTCTGACCGGAAGAACCGGTCAGTTTGATACGCTGCGCCAATATAAAGGGCTTTGCGGTTTTCCGAAACGCATTGAAAGTGAGCATGATGTCTGGGAAACCGGCCATAGCTCCACATCGCTTTCTGCTGCGATGGGCATGGCGGTTGCGCGGGACCTGAAAGGAACCGATGAAAAGGTCGTTGCCATCATCGGGGACGGTGCGTTAACAGGAGGCATGGCCCTTGAAGCCTTGAATCACATCGGTCATGAAAAGAAAGACCTGATCGTGGTTTTGAATGACAATGAAATGTCCATAGCGCCAAATGTCGGTGCGCTTCACAGTGTGCTCGGCCGTATGAGAACCGCCAAGAAATACAATAAGGCCAAGGATGAACTCGAATCACTGATCCGCAAAATTCCGGCCTTTGGCGGGAAGCTCGCAGCTACGGCCGAACGTGTGAAGGACAGCTTGAAATACATGCTCGTTTCCGGCATGTTTTTTGAAGAACTTGGCTACACCTATCTTGGACCAGTAGACGGGCATGATCTGGAAGATCTGGAGGAGAACCTCCGTTATGCTAAAAAGACAGAGGGACCTGTGATTGTTCATGTTCTGACCAAAAAGGGCAAAGGCTACAAGCCGGCCGAACAGGATATCATTGACCACTGGCACGGTGTAGGGCCATACAAGATTGAATCTGGCGAGAAAATTAAGGCAAAACAAGCAGGTCCTTCTTACAGCAGGCTCGTAAGCGATACACTTTGCACGCTTTCTGAAACCGACGAGCGCATTGTAGTTATAACACCAGCCATGATTTTAGGTTCACAGCTGCAGGGATATGCAGAAAAATTCCCTGACCGCCTCTTTGATGTCGGAATTGCGGAACAGCATGCCATGACCATGGCAGCGGGGCTTGCCACGCAAAACATGAAGCCAGTGCTTTCGATTTATTCCACGTTCCTTCAGCGGGCTTATGATCAGCTTGTGCATGACGTAGCCAGACAAAATTTGAATGTTATTCTCACAATTGACCGCGCCGGGCTTGTGGGTGCCGATGGAGAAACCCATCAGGGTGTCTTTGATATTGCCTTTATGCGCCATGTGCCGAATATGGTCATTGCGATGGGGAAAGACGAGAATGAACTTCAGCACCTCGTCAATACTGCTGTAAGATACGATGATGGGCCAATCGCTATTCGTTATCCGAGAGGAAACGGTATAGGCATCGAAATGGATCCTGATTTGGAAGAAATTCCGATTGGCAGCTGGGAAGTGCTAAAAGAAGGCAGTGATGCTGTCATTCTAACCTTTGGAACAACTATTCCTATGGCTATGGAAGCATGGGAGATTCTTGCTAAACAAGGAATTTCAGTGAGAGTCGTAAATGCAAGGTTTATTAAACCATTTGATCATGAGATGATGTTAGAAATTCTGCAGGAAGGTCTTCCGATTCTTACAATTGAGGAAGCGGTACTGCAGGGAGGCTTTGGAAGCTCTGTACTGGAGTATGCCAACGACCATCAATTCCATTCAACCATCGTGGACAGAATGGGAATTCCAGATTGCTTTATTGAACACGGCAGTGTGACAAAGCTTCTCGAAGAAATCGGAATGACGACTGAGGCTGTAGTTGAACGTACTAAAAAAATGGTTTCCACTAAAAGGAAAAAGGGTTTGTATACATGAAGAAGGAACGAATCGACGTTTTGCTCGTAGAGCGTGGATTAAGCGAGACAAGAGAAAAAGCGAAACGTTCTATCATGGCCGGATTGGTTTATTCCGGCAGTGAACGATTAGACAAACCTGGTGTAAAGATCGATGTGGATGCCCCTCTGTCGGTAAAGGGAAATGTTATTCCCTATGTCAGCAGAGGAGGACTGAAGCTCGAGAAGGCCATTAAAGTTTTTGATCTTGATTTGAAGGGTCTTACAGTGCTCGATATTGGTGCTTCAACCGGTGGATTTACAGATTGTGCCCTGCAAAACGGTGCTGAATTTGTATATGCCCTGGATGTAGGCTATAACCAGCTCGCCTGGAAGATTCGCCAGGACGACCGGGTAGCTGTCATGGAACGAACGAACTTTAGATATGTAAAGCCTGAGGATCTGGAACAGGGGCTTCCGGATTTTGCAACCATTGATGTTTCTTTCATTTCGTTACGGTTGATTCTCCCCGTCCTGAAAACCATCATCAAGCCTGGCGGCAGCGTCATCGCTCTGATTAAACCGCAGTTCGAAGCGGGCAGAGAGGACGTTGGGAAAAAGGGTATTGTCCGGGATCCTGCTGTTCATCGGCGTGTTATCGAGGAGATTATCCAGTTTTCTCAAAATGAAGGGTATAGCGTCAGCGATCTTTCCTACTCCCCTATCACTGGCGGCGAAGGAAACATCGAATTTCTGGTCCATCTTAAAGCAAAAGAAGTGGACGGTGCACCATCTTTAACCAAAGAGATTTCACGCGTCGTGGAAGAAGCACACCAACAGTTTAAAAAAGCAGACGACGGCAAATAATGCACACAACCCGTATTACAAACATGTGATACGGGTTTTTTTTCTAAAATATCGGTTAAAGGGTAGGAAAGCTGTAAAGAATGTACAAGTCAGTGACAATATTATAAGATAAGAGCAGATACTTAAGAATATGAGCAGATTTGTTCGTAAATGAGGTGAAAGATGTGAATAAAGGCCAACGTCATATTAAAATAAGGGAAATCATTACACATAAAGAAATTGAAACACAAGATGACCTGGTCGAGGAGCTTCGCAATGCTCATTTTAATGTGACGCAGGCAACGGTCTCCCGTGATATCAAAGAACTGCATCTCGTAAAGGTACCTTTGTCCGATGGAAGGTATAAATACAGCCTCCCGGCTGACCAAAGGTTCAATCCGCTTCAAAAGCTGAGAAGAACGTTAATCGACAGCTTTGTGAGCATTGATCAGGCTGACCATCTGATTGTTATGAAGACGCTTCCCGGGAATGCAAATGCCATCGGTGCGCTCATTGACAAATTGGACTGGGAGGACATTATGGGAACGATTTGTGGAGATGACACAATCCTCGTAATTTGCCGTTCAAAGGATGTTTCTCCAGATGTTTCGCAACGGTTTTTGGACATGCTGTAGAGACCCGGCGCCAGTTGAGCGCAAAAAGCATATAAGGTAAGGTGTGATAGTATTGCTGGCAGAATTAAGCATCCGCAATTTTGCGATTATAGAGGCATTAACCATTTCATTTAATAAAGGATTAACGGTTTTAACGGGTGAAACAGGTGCAGGTAAATCCATTATTATTGACGCTATCGGTTTGCTTATAGGAGGAAGAGGGTCTTCTGAATTCGTGCGCTATGGCACGGCCAAAGCGGAAATCGAAGGTTTATTTTTGGTCGATGCTCCGCATCCTGTCTATGCGAAGGCGGAAGAGTTGGGAATAGACATTCCCGACGGCATGGTTGTTTTAAAAAGAGACATTATGGAGTCGGGAAAAAGTGTGTGCCGAATCAATGGCAAGCTTGTCACGCTTACGCTGCTCAAAGATATTGGACAATCGCTGGTGGATATCCATGGACAGCATGAAACCCAATACCTCATGCAGCCAGAGATGCATTTATCGCTTTTGGACAGCTTTGGCGGCGAAGCAATGGAGCAAATGATCGCCCAGTATCAGACGGTCTATACAGACTATAAGGCTCTTCATAAGCAGTTGAGGAATTTGACTGAAAATGAACAGCAGATAAATCAGCGGCTGGATTTAATCCAATACCAGCTGGAGGAGATCAATAGTGCTGAACTTGTTGCGAATGAAGATGATGAGCTTCAGGAAGAGAAGCTGAAGCTCGGGAATTACGAGAAGCTATTCAACAGTCTTCAGGATTCATATGAATCCCTGTACGGAGAAAACAAAGGGATCGAGAACGTATCTGTCGCATTAAGCCATTTGCAAAATGTGGCCGATCTGGATGATGAACTGAACAAGCTTCAGGAAAATGTCGCCAATCACTTTTATGCGCTCGAAGAAGCAGCTTTTACCATTCGCAATTACTTTGAAACGATGGAATTTGATCCGGCCAGGCTGGATTTTATTGAAACAAGGTTAAATGAGATCAGCAAGCTGAAAAGAAAATACGGCAATAGTGTAAATGAGATCCTGGATTATGCCGCTAAAATTGAAAAAGAACTGGACATGCTCCAGAACAAAGATGGTAATATCGAAAGCCTTCGCCAAGAGCTGCAGAAAAAAGAAAAGCAGCTCTATAAAAACGCAATGAAGTTAAGTAAAAAACGAAGAAAACTTGCAGAAAGCCTGATCGCAGATATTCACCAGGAGCTTAAAGCACTCTATATGGAAAAAACGGTGTTTGACATAAGGATTTCCTCTTTAGCCGAGGAAGATGCAGTGCGTGAACAGGATTTTGGAAAGTATGGAAGCGACCATGCAGAGTTTTTCATTTCAACGAATCCTGGTGAACCATTAAAGCCGCTTGCCAAAGTGGCATCGGGCGGGGAGCTTTCCCGGGTCATTCTTGCATTAAAGTCCATTTTTTCAGAGCATCAGGGCATTACAGCTATTATTTTTGACGAAGTGGATACCGGTGTCAGCGGAAGAGTCGCACAGGCAATTGCTGAAAAAATCTTCAGGGTATCCGAGGGTTCTCAGGTCCTGTGCATTACGCATTTGCCGCAGGTGGCTGCCATGGCGGATACCCATCTGCATATATCAAAAGAAACCACCAACAAGCGCACCACAACTCATGTTGTGTCACTGGAAACGAGCCAAAAGGTCAACGAAATTGGCCGGATGATATCAGGTGTGGAAATTACCGAATTGACGAAACAGCATGCAAGGGAGCTTCTTGACCTGGCAAATGAAATAAAAAAAACCTCATAGCCCTCTTTTGTTATACGTATGTAAAGCTATCCATTTCAGGATAGCTTTTTCTTTTTATGCGGTTATAATCTTACAGTTCTAAGGCAAAATTAGTAGTACAGCCATGTTGGAGGTGTGGGTAAGGAGCGAGGAGAGTGAAAGATGGTTAAAGATAAAATAAGGCGGATTTTTGGTGTGATTCTCCTTGGATGCCTGGTGGGAATCGGTTTTTTAAAGCCGGTTCAGGACTATGTTGTTCTTCCTTCAACCATAAAGGTATTCAACGGTCAGGAACGTTCAGTTCCTCACCTCCCTGCTGGAACTGAAGTTGTTTCATCCGATAAAAACGAAGCGATTTTCTCGGTCGGAAAATCAAAAGGCCAGCACTCATTTTCTGTTCATGCAGTAGAGGATGGTGATTCTGTGGTCACAGTTGAAGCAGGAGGCTTTCCGTTAAAGAAAATTGGGGTAAACGCATTGCCGGAGCTGCGGGTTGTGCCCGGGGGGCAATCCATCGGGGTTAAATTAAATACGCTGGGTGTATTGGTCGTAGGCCATCATCTTGTGAACACGAAAAAAGGACAAAAATCACCAGGTGAAATCGCAAACATTGAAGTTGGTGATATTATTACCAAGATTAACGGAAAAAGTATTTCCAGGATGGGCGATGTGGCTCCTTTCGTAAAACAAGCGGGGAAGACAGGGAGCAAGCTGGATGTAACGCTGATACGGAACAAAAAAACGTATCACAGACAGCTGCAGCCTCTTCAGGATAAGCATGATTTATCCTATCGCATTGGCTTGTACATCAGAGATTCAGCAGCAGGCGTGGGCACTCTGACATTTTTCCATCCGGATTCACAAAAATACGGAGCTCTCGGCCATGTGATCTCAGATATGGATACGAAGCAGCCGATTGTCGTCAATAAAGGAGAAATACTCCGGTCAACAGTAACAAGCATTGAAAAGGGAAGCAACGGACATCCAGGTGAAAAGCTCGCACGGTTCACTGATGAAAACGAAAGCATTGGAAGCATCTCCAGAAACAGTCCATTTGGGATCTTCGGAAGGCTTAGTGAAGGGTTATCAAATGGACATTGGGACAAACCATTACCTGTCGCGCTTTCAGATGAGGTAAAGGAAGGTCCAGCTAAGATTCTTACGGTGGTGAATGGCACCAAAGTTCAAGCCTTTCAGGTAGAAGTGGTCAGTTCAATTCCTCAGAAATTTCCAGCTACAAAAGGAATGGTCATTAAAATAACAGATCCAAGGCTGCTTAAAGCAACCGGCGGAATTGTACAGGGGATGAGCGGAAGCCCGATCATTCAAAACGGCAAATTAATTGGAGCCGTTACTCATGTATTTGTCAATGATCCCACTTCAGGATATGGTGTCCACATTGAATGGATGCTTGATGAAGCCGGGATTGATATATATGGAACACAAAAGCAGAAGGCGAGTTAATCCGCCTCTGCTTTTTTATGTTCGTTTTATCGGAAGGCACATAGACTTTTTTATGAATATTTTGTACAATAGTGAGTATAAAGAAAATTCGACAAGCGTGGTTATAAAATCAAAAGGGTGTCGAAAACCGGAGATAAATGAAGAGAAAATGTGCTATTTTAACCAAAATTAATAATTTGAGAAAAAATAAAGGGAAAACAGGTTTTTTGTGGAAATATTATAGTGTAAAAGAAGAAAATGTTGGATAGGGAGGAATATCCGTGCAAAAAATAAAAGTTTGTTTGGCTGATGATAATCGCGAACTAATCAGTTTGCTTAAAGAGTATTTAGCAAACCAGGATGATATGGAAGTTATTGGGGTGGCCTATAATGGGCAGGAATGCTTAAATGTTCTCGAAAATAAACAGCCAGATGTTCTCGTTTTGGACATCATCATGCCACATCTTGATGGTCTGGCCGTTCTTGAGAGGATCCGTTCAAGTGAACATCTCCCACAGCCTAATGTTATTATGCTGACGGCTTTTGGCCAGGAAGATGTGACAAAAAAGGCAGTGGAGCTGGGAGCATCCTACTTCATTCTGAAACCGTTTGATATGGATAATCTTTCAAGCCAGATTCGCCAAATTTGTGGATCCGATCACTCGTTTGTCCAGCGTCCAGCGTCTGCCCGTTCATCGGCATCGGTTAACTCTTCCAAGCCGCCACGGAATCTCGATGCGAGCATTACAAGTATCATTCACGAAATTGGCGTGCCTGCACATATTAAAGGTTATATGTATCTCCGCGAGGCGATTTCCATGGTTTACAACGACATTGAACTGCTCGGATCCATTACAAAAGTTCTTTATCCTGACATCGCCAAAAAATTCAACACCACCAGCAGCCGGGTGGAACGAGCCATACGGCATGCGATTGAAGTCGCTTGGAGCCGGGGCAACATTGACAGCATTTCATCGTTGTTTGGTTATACCGTTTCCATGTCCAAAGCCAAACCAACCAACTCTGAATTTATTGCGATGGTTGCGGATAAGCTGAGAATCGAGCATAAATCAGGGATGACCGTATAATCCAAAAGGTAAGCCTAATCCAGTATTCCTTCCCTATCTAATATAATTATACAGACCATATTAAATAGTCCGCTGAAGAATAATCTTCAGCGGACTATTTGCGTTGAAAACGGCTTTGAACCTTGTTTCGCTTCCGGTCCCGATAAAAAATGAAGCCTCCGACGAACGAAAGGCAAGCTGCAAAAAGAACCATTCCGGCGAGAAACTGAAACCATAGGGCGAAAAATCCATGATGCAAAATGCCAAACAGGACATCTCTCATCAATTTTACACCAATCACTCCGGCTACTCCTGGAATGACCATAACCAACAGAGCGATATAACGCTGCATAACGTCCTCTCCTTTTCCATCCTCATTGTACTTTAGATTGGCAGGGTTGTACACGAAAAAACAGATATTGCAAACCTTTTCATAAACCAGTATGATGAAAGTATGAAAATAATTGCAAAGTGAAGGAGTTACCTATGCAAAAAGCTGTCATTTATGGGGCAGGAGAGCATTTTGAATCCTTGGTGCAGTTACTTGCATCTTCCCATGTGCTGCAACTTTGTTCGATTGTTGCAAGATCCACAGAAGAATTGAGCAGCCTGGCAGACCAGTATGATATTCCAATCATAGAGACGCTTTCCGAAGCAGCAGATTCGGATGTTGAACTGGTGATTGATTTTTCCGGCCGGCTGGATCATCACGAGACAAAAAATATTTTTAAAAAGAACGTCAGTGTTGTAACATCCTCCACCGCATGGAAGTTTTTTCACTCCTTGTCCGGAGGCGAAGGATCCATTCCTTCTTACCGTAATAAACTTCATAAAATCAACACCATTCTGGATTCGACGCATGATGGAATGATTGCGATCAATGATAAGTTTAACGTCACACTTTTTAATAAAAGTGCCGCAAAAATGACGGGGCAGGATCAAGAAGGAGTAATAGGCAAACCGGTAAAGGATGTCATTCCCTCGAGCCAGCTGCCGCGCGTCATGATCGAGGGAAAGGAAGAAATCAATCAGGAACAAATATTGGATAACGGCACCAAGATCATTACCACCCGCATTCCGATTATCGATGAATATGGAAATAAAATGGGTGCTTTTGCCGTGTTTAAGGATATCACGGAAATGATCAACATGGCTGAGGAGGTTACCAATTTAAAAAGCATTCAATCCATGCTTCATGCGATTATTCAATCATCAGAAGAAGCCATTTCTGTGGTAGATGAAGAAGGTAAGGGAATCATGATCAACCCTGCGTATACAAAACTCACGGGCCTGAAATCCGATCAGGTGATTGGAAAACCTGCAACCATAGATATATCTGAAGGGGAAAGCATACATATGCAGGTATTGAAAACCCGGAAACCGGTGAGAGGCGCCCGTTTGAAGGTGGGGCCGCAAAAAAGGGACGTTGTGGTGAATGTTGCACCCATTATTGTTGACGGTGTGCTAAAAGGCAGTGTGGGTGTCATTCACGACGTTTCGGAGATTAAATCTCTAACGGAGGAATTAAGCCGTGCCCGCCAGATTATCCGGACTTTGGAAGCGAAATATACTTTTGAAGACATAAAAGGCGAATCCGAGGAAATGACATTTGCGGTGGAACAGGCAAGACTTGCTGCTTCCACACCTGCCACTGTTTTGCTCAGGGGAGAATCCGGTACGGGAAAAGAGCTTTTTGCTCATGCCATCCATAACGGAAGCAACAGAAAATACAACAAATTTATAAGAGTCAACTGTGCTGCTATTTCTGAATCGTTGCTTGAAAGCGAGCTGTTTGGATATGAGGAAGGCGCGTTTTCCGGAGCGGTCCGCGGTGGAAAACGAGGCTTGTTTGAAGAAGCGAACGGAGGAAGTATCTTTTTAGATGAAATCGGGGAGCTGGCACCGGCCATGCAGGCGAAACTGCTTCGGGTTCTTCAGGAAAAAGAGATCCGGAGAGTAGGCGGCACCAAGTCCATATCCATTAATGTAAGGGTTATTGCAGCGACAAACATTAACCTTGAAAGAAAGATAGCGGATGGTGCCTTTCGCGAGGATTTGTACTACCGGCTGAATCGCATGCCGATTTATATTCCGCCACTTAGAGCACGCAAACAGGACATCCGGATGCTGGCAGAGCATCTGATCAAAAAGCTTAATCAGGATTATGGAAAAAATATTGAAGAAATAACAAAGCAGGCAGAAGAAATACTAAAACAGTATGAGTGGCCCGGCAACGTGAGGGAACTTGAGAATGTTTTAGGAAGAGCCATGATTCATATGGAACCGCATGAACAAAAAATAAGCGGCGTTCATATTGATCTGCCGGTACAAATCAAACTAGAAGATTCACACAAAAGAATAATTTCGCTAAATGACATCGAATCACTATCCGTGCAAATGGATAAAGTGGAAAAAAGGATATTATCTGACACGCTGGCGGAAGTTGATGGGAATAAAACAAAGTGTGCAAAAGTTCTTGGTATATCGCTCCGAAATTTGTATTACAAACTTGAGAAATATGGAATTCAAACGGAAGACTGAAGTTTGTTGCATGCAAAAAAATTCATAGTGTGCAATACTATTCATGGATAAATGAAACTCAAACCATATACAGCAACAATTATTTTTTGGCACGGTTCTTGCAATATAAAAGCAGGGCGGCGTAAAGGAGGCTGAACATTGGAACTAGAACATCTGCTGAACTCCATAACTGCAGAAAATAAGAAAACAGTTGCTGTTGCTGCTGCAGAAGACGAAGAAGTTATCAAATCCGTCAAACAGGCCTACGAACGGGGAATCGCATCCTTTATCCTCGTTGGGAATGCTGAAAAAATAAACTTTTTGCTGCAACAGTATAATCTCGGGGATGCATCGGACCTGCAGATCATTGAAGCAAATTCTGGTCAGGCAGCATTGGAAGCGGTCAAACGAGTGAGCAGCGGACAAGCAGACATTCTGATGAAGGGGATGATCCCCACTTCGGATTTGCTGAAAGCTGTCCTGAATAAAGAGGCTGGTCTTCGGACGGGTAAAATATTATCTCATGTGGCCGCGTTTGAGGTTCCTGGTTATGACCGTCTGGTTTTTGTGACCGATTCAGGCATGAACATCAATCCTGATTTGCAGCAAAAAGCACAAATCATTGAAAATGCAGCTCTGATTGCCAAAGGAATTGGAGTAAGAATGCCGAAAGTAGCAGTTCTCGCAGCGGTTGAAACGATAAATCCTTCCATGCAGGCAACGCTTGATGCAAGTGCGTTGACCGTAATGAACAAACGGGGCCAAATTTCTCACTGCATCGTTGAAGGACCGCTTGCGCTGGATAATGCCATATCAACTGAAGCAGCAGAGCATAAGGGTATTTCAGGTGAAGTGGCAGGCAAGGCGGATATCCTGCTTGTCCCGGCCATTGAAACGGGCAATGCCCTGTACAAATCGCTCATTTATTTTTCCGGGGCAAAAGTGGGGGCAGTCATTGCAGGCGCCCGTGCACCCATCGTGCTAACCTCAAGAGCTGACAGTGCAGAAAGTAAATTATTCTCCATCGCGCTTGCGGTGAAGACATTACAACATAAAAACACCTAGGAGGAATTATAATGGAAATTTTTAAATACATGGAAACGTACGATTATGAGCAAATGGTGATTTGCCAGGATAAACAATCAGGATTAAAAGCGATTATCGTGATTCACGATACAACGCTTGGGCCGGCCCTTGGCGGAACAAGAATGTGGACGTACAAATCAGAGGAGGACGCACTGGAAGATGCGCTTCGTCTTGCAAGAGGAATGACCTATAAGAATGCCGCAGCCGGCCTGAATTTGGGTGGCGGAAAAACGGTTATCATCGGAGATCCAAAAAAAGATAAAAACGAAGAAATGTTCCGCGCATTTGGCCGCTATATCCAAGGATTGAATGGCCGTTACATTACTGCAGAAGATGTAGGTACAACTGTTGAGGACATGGATATCATTTATCAGGAAACCCCTTTTGTAACAGGCGTTTCTCCGGCATTTGGCTCTTCTGGAAACCCTTCACCTGTTACCGCTTATGGCGTATACCGCGGAATGAAGGCTGCAGCGAACGAAGCATTTGGAACAGATTCTTTGGAAGGCAAAGTCATTGCAGTGCAGGGTGTGGGACACGTTGCTTATAACCTTTGCCGCCACCTGCATGAAGAAGGTGCTCATCTGATTGTAACAGATATTAATAAAGAAGCGGTTGACCGTGTTGTGGGTGAGTTCGGTGCAAAAGCCGTTGATCCTGACGAAATTTACGGAGTGGAATGTGATATTTTTGCACCTTGTGCACTTGGAGCCATTATCAATGATCAAACCATCGGCCAACTTAAAGCGAAGGTGATTGCTGGTGCGGCAAACAATCAGCTGCGTGAAACACGCCACGGGGATGCGATCCATGAAATGGGGATTGTCTATGCACCCGATTACGTGATCAATGCCGGAGGTGTAATTAACGTAGCTGATGAGTTGAACGGTTACAACCGGGACCGTGCAATGAAAAAAGTGGAAACCATCTATGACAACATTGCCAAAGTTATCGAAATCTCAAAGCGCGACCATATACCGACTTATCTGGCAGCGGACCGTCTGGCCGAAGAACGCATTGAGAGAATGCGCAATTCAAGAAGCCAGTTTCTTCTCAATGAACGTCATATTTTGTCCAGCAGAACTCGTTAATCGCGGTTTGTGAATTGGAGGTTTATATGGTGCCTTTGAAAGAACATCGTCTGCTTGTCATAAATCCGGGATCAACCTCTACCAAAATCGGGATTTTCGACAATGAACGTGCCGTATTTGAAAAAACAATACGCCATGACAGCGATTGTCTTGCTTCATTTGAACAAATTATTGACCAGTATACTTTTCGTAAACAAACGATACTGGAAACTCTTGATCATGAAGGGATCAATATTTCCAGACTGAATGCGGTGGTTGGGCGAGGCGGGCTGCTTCGGCCGATTGAAGGCGGCACCTATCATGTGAATGATGCTATGCTTGCGGATCTGAGGAAGGGATACGCAGGCGAGCATGCCTCCAATCTGGGCGGCATTCTTGCCTTTGAGATCGCTTCAGGACTAAATATCCCTGCCTTTATTGTTGACCCTGTGGTTGTCGATGAGCTTCAGCCAGTCGCAAGGATTTCGGGAATCCCGGATATTGAGCGTAAAAGTATTTTCCATGCTTTAAACCAAAAAGCCGTGGCCAGAAGAGTTTCTGCACAGCTTGGACGTTCCTACCATGATCTGAATTTAATTGTTACGCATATGGGTGGCGGCATTACTGTTGGTGCCCATATGCGGGGCAAAGTCATCGATGTAAATAACGGCCTTCACGGTGAAGGTCCTTTTTCACCGGAACGTGCAGGAACGGTTCCGATCGGGGATTTGGTAGAGCTGTGCTTCTCGGGGGAATACTATGCAGATGAACTAATGAAAAAACTCGTGGGACAGGGCGGACTGGTCGGCTATCTGGGAACCAATGATGCGGTAAAAGTAGAAGAAATGATTGCAGGCGGGAATGAACAGGCCAAATTGATCTATGATGCAATGGCTTACCAGGTGGCGAAAGAAATAGGAGCTCAAAGCACAGTTCTTGGCGGGAAAGTGGACGCCATTATTATTACCGGGGGTCTTGCTTACGGCAAAGAATTTGTGAAAAAAATTACTGAACGTGTAGAATGGATAGCGGATGTCATTGTACAGCCCGGAGAAAATGAACTTCAGGCACTCGCTGAAGGAGGACTTCGTGTTCTGAGACGCGAGGAACAAGCCAAAGAATACGGCACAACTGGTGTATTAAGTCCAAACTAACGATACAAAGGAGAACTGTATGGCAACTGATTTTGATCTAGTCATCCTTGGAGGCGGGACAGGCGGCTATGTGGCTGCCATTCGCGCCGCTCAGCTCGGGAAAAAAGTAGCAGTGGTAGAAAAAGGGCTGCTTGGCGGTACCTGTCTTCATAAAGGATGCATTCCAAGCAAAGCCCTGCTGAGAAGTGCCGAAGTGTATTCTACTTCAAAGAAAGCAGCAGAATACGGTGTATCCATTGAAGGTGTTACCCTGGATTTTATGAAAGTTCAGGAGCGTAAACAAAAAATTGTGGATCAGCTTCATAACGGTGTGAAACATCTGATGAAAAAAGGAAAAATTGAAGTGTATGAAGGCATAGGACGCATTTTGGGTCCTTCCATTTTTTCTCCGATGCCGGGAACCGTTTCGGTTGAATTTAACAACGGTGATGAAAACGAGATGCTGATTCCGCAAAATGTTATCATTGCGACCGGATCTAGGCCGCGGAGCCTTCCGGGTCTGGATCTTGACGGAACACATGTCATGTCCTCGGATGATGCACTTAATATGGAAAAGCTTCCAGCAAGCATCCTTATTATTGGGGGAGGCGTCATAGGAATTGAATGGGCTTCAATGCTGAATGATTTTGGCGTGGAGGTTACGGTGGTGGAGTACGCAGACCGCATTCTTCCTACTGAAGACGAGGAAATTTCCAAAGAAGCTGCGCGCATTTTGAAGAAAAAAGGAATTGAACTGGTTACGGGCGCCAAGGTTCTGCCTGAAACACTGAAAAGAGAAGGCGGCCTGCAAATTGAAGCTGAACATAAAAATGGTCAGAAAACCTTCAGTGCCGAAAAAATTCTTGTTTCTGTCGGACGGCAGGCCAATGTGGAAGGAATTGGCCTTGAGAACACCAGCATCAAGGTGGAAAAAGGCTTCATTGAAACGAATGAATATTATCAAACCGCAGAAAGCCATATTTATGCGATTGGTGATGTAATCGGCGGCCTCCAGCTGGCCCATGTGGCTTCGCACGAAGGAATGATTGCTGTTGAGCATCTCGCCAATGAGAAGCCTCACAAGCTGGACTATTCCATGGTTTCAAAATGCATCTACTCTAATCCTGAAATGGCCAGTGTTGGATATACTGAAAAAGAAGCCAGGGAAAAAGGATTCAGTGTCAAGATTGGGAAGTTTCCGTTCAAAGCCATCGGTAAGGCGCTTGTCTACGGTGAGTCGGATGGTTTTGTCAAGCTGGTTGTGGATGAAAAGACTGATGATTTGCTCGGCGTCCATATGATCGGCCCTCATGTCACTGATATGATCTCAGAAGCGGGGCTTGCAAGGGTGCTTGATGCCACACCTTGGGAGGTTGCCCAAACCGTTCATCCTCACCCTACGCTGTCCGAAGTACTTGGAGAAGCGGCGTTGGCTGTAGATGGAAAGGCAATTCATTTCTAAAAACAGGAGGGAAGCTATCATGGGTGAAAACCGACATGAAAGATTGGGATTAACGGACGAAAATGTCCTTGAAATGTATAAAACGATGCTCTTGGCAAGAAAAATCGACGAACGCATGTGGCTGCTCAACCGAGCGGGTAAAATTCCGTTCGTTATTTCCTGCCAGGGTCAGGAAGCTGCCCAAGTGGGAGCAGCAATGGCGCTTGACCGTGAAAAAGATTATGTACTTCCTTATTATCGCGACATGGGTGTGGTTCTTTGGTTTGGCATGACGGCCAGAGACCTTATGCTTTCCGGTTTTGCCAAAGCTGAAGATCCGAGCAGCGGCGGCCGGCAGATGCCCGGGCATTTTGGCGGAAAGAAGTACCACATTGTTACAGGGTCGTCCCCGGTAACGACTCAGGTACCTCATGCGGTTGGAATGGCGCTTGGCGGTAAACTGGAAGGAAAAGACCTTGTCACCTTTACAACCTTTGGTGAGGGATCATCCAATCAGGGAGACTTTCACGAGGGTATTAACTTTGCGAGTGTACATAAGCTTCCAGTTATCTTTATGTGCGAAAACAACAAGTATGCGATTTCTGTTCCAATTCAAAAACAGCTTGCTTGCGAAAATGTGTCCGACCGGGCCGTCGGTTATGGAATTCCTGGGGTAACTGTGGATGGAAATGATCCCCTGGCCGTGTATGAAGCCGTAAAGGCTGCTGCAGACCGGGGCCGCCGCGGGGAGGGACCAACGTTGATCGAAGCTGTATCTTACCGGCTGACTCCTCACTCCAGTGATGATGATGACCGGGCATACCGCACAAGAGAAGAAGTGGAAGAAGCAAAGGCAAAGGATTCGATCTTTACCTTCACTAAATATTTAAAAGAAGCTGGCGTTCTTTCCGATGAATACGAAAAACAGTGTCATGAAGAAATTGCAGCCATTATTGATGAAGCAACTGACTATGCAGAAGCAGCGCCTTATGCAGATCCTGAATCTGCCATGCGCCATGTTTTTGCAGAGTAGGGGGGAGAAGTTATGCCGATTATTTCTTATATCGATGCCGTAACACAGGCCATCCGCGAAGAGATGCAGCGTGATAATAAAGTATTTGTTGTTGGAGAAGATGTTGGTGTGCGCGGAGGCGTATTCCGTGCCACCGCCGGGCTAATTGAAGAATTTGGCGAGGATCGCGTGATAGATGCGCCACTTGCCGAATCCGCGATTGCAGGAGTAGGAATAGGAGCTGCCATGTACGGAATGCGGCCGATTGCAGAAATGCAGTTTGCTGATTTTATCATGCCTGCTGTGAACCAGATTGTTTCGGAGGCAGCAAAAATCAGATACCGGTCCAACAATGACTGGACATGTCCCATCACCATTCGTGCTCCCTATGGCGGAGGCGTGCATGGAGCCCTTTATCATTCTCAATCCGTAGAGGCCTTATTTGCAAATGTTCCTGGTTTGAAAATTGTTATGCCTTCTACACCATACGATGTAAAGGGTCTCCTTAAATCTGCTATCCGTGATGGGGATCCCGTTCTTTTCTTTGAACATAAAAGAGCATACCGATTGATTAAAGGAGAAGTGCCAGAGCAAGAATATACACTGCCGATCGGAAAAGCGGATGTAAAGCGTGAAGGCGAGGATATCACTGTTATTACATATGGATTATGTGTACATTTTGCACTACAAGCTGCCGAAAAACTGGAAAAAGACGGTATCTCAGCACATGTCCTTGATTTGCGTACTGTATATCCGCTGGATAAGGAAGCAATCATTGAGGCGGCTTCCAAAACAGGGAAGGTATTGCTCGTTACGGAAGACAATAAAGAAGGAAGCATTATGAGCGAAGTAGCAGCTATTATTGGGGAGCACTGTTTGTTTGAGCTTGATGCGCCAATCAAACGGCTTGCGGGGCCGGACGTGCCGGCGATGCCTTATGCGCCAACAATGGAAAAATACTTCATGATGAACCCTGAAAAGGTAGAAACAGCAATGAGGGAACTTGCTGAATATTAAGCAACAGCGCCAAGGAGGATGAACACATGGCTACCGAAAAAATTGTAATGCCCCAGCTCGGGGAGAGCGTAACAGAAGGTACCATCAGCAAATGGCTTGTCCAGCCAGGCGATCAAGTGAAAAAGTATGACCCGCTGGCTGAAGTAATGACTGATAAAGTGAATGCCGAAGTTCCATCTTCTTTTACAGGAACCATTAAAGAATTGGTTGCACAGGAAGGAGAAACTTTGGCAGTAGGCGAGCTGATCTGTTATATCGATACAGAAGGCGGAAATGCCGAGACTGAACCGAAAGAGGAAAAAGCTGCACCTGTTCAACAAGAGATTATCCAACCAGAAAAGGGTGCGGACGCGGAGGAAAAAATCCGTCCGAAACGAGAAAAATCAGGAAGCCGTTTTTCTCCCGCAGTGCTCCGTCTCGCGGGAGAACATAACATTGACTTAAACCAGGTGGAAGGGACAGGAATGGGCGGGCGCATTACCCGCAAAGATCTGTTGAAACTGATTGAAACAGGATCAATTCCATCACCTGGGGCGGCTCCGGCAGTTGAAGCACCAATTCAGGAAGCGGCAAATGTGAAGGCTCCTGAAGCACAAACACCTGCTCCTCAACAGCAGGCTCCTAAATCAGCACCATCTGTTGAAAGTCTGCCTGGTGATATTGAAATTCCGGTCACAGGCGTCAGAAAAGCGATTGCGGCCAATATGGTGAGAAGCAAGCATGAAGCACCGCATGCCTGGACGATGGTAGAAGTGGACGTCACAAATCTGGTTGAATACCGCAACAGTGTAAAGAACGAGTTCCAATCAAAAGAAGGATACAATCTCACCTTCCTTCCATTCTTTATCAAGGCTGTAGTAGAGTCCCTTAAAGATTACCCTCAATTGAATTCCATGTGGGCAGGGGATAAGATCATCCAGAAAAAAGACATAAACATCTCCATTGCTGTAGCAACTGACACAGCTCTTTATGTTCCGGTTATTAAGAATGCGGATGAAAAAAGCATTAAAGGCGTTGCCCGGGAAGTCAAAGAATTGGCAGAGAAGGTCCGCAGCAACCGGTTGGGTGCTGATGACATGAAGAGCGGAACCTTTACGGTGAATAACACAGGTTCCTTCGGTTCGGTCATGTCTACACCAATTATTAATTATCCTCAGGCTGCGATTCTTTCAGTAGAATCGATCGTGAAACGCCCTGTGGTCATGAACAACGGAATGATCGCAGTTCGGGACATGGTGAATCTTTGCCTGTCACTCGATCACCGTGTACTTGACGGTTTAGTGTGCGGCAGATTCCTCGCCTCCGTCAAAAAACGGCTGGAGAGCATTTCAGCGGACAATACAACGATTTATTAAAATAATGGTTTATGAAAAGGGAAAAAGGGTATGTAATGACTATCAACACCTCCATACCCCATAACCCCCTAAAGAAAAGACGCTTCGGATAAGCGTCTTTTCTTTGTATTCCGGAAGAAAACGGGTAAAATAAAGACAGAAAGGGGAGTCTTCAATGAACTTAAACTTTAATTTTTTTATGAACGATGCTGTGGAAGCTGCCCGGCAGGAAATAGTGGAAGCTGGATATATCCAGTTAACTACACCTGACGATGTTGATAAGGCGTTTGCCACATCAGGAACTACTCTTGTGATGATCAACTCGGTATGCGGCTGCGCCGGCGGTATTGCGCGTCCTGCTGCTTCCTATTCCGTAAAGCAAGGTGTACGTCCGGATCAACTGGTTACCGTATTCGCTGGACAGGATAAAGAAGCAACAGAGCATGCAAGATCATATTTTACTGGTTATCCTCCTTCCTCTCCATCGTTCGCACTCATGAAAGACGGAGAGATTCAAATGATGGTGCAGCGACACGAGATTGAAGGCCACGAACCGATGGAAGTCGTCAACAAGCTGATTGGTGCATTTAACACCTATTGCAAATAGTATTAAAATGCCCCTGTCCTGAATTTCTGGACAGGGGCATTTTTTAAAAACGACAGGATGATACGCAAAAATTATACATAGAAATGTATAGAAATACATTCTGAATTATCAAAAAACTAGCTTTCCTCACTTTTTGTGTTAAAATGCATTATATTGAATAAATATGAATGCATAAATTTCAAATAGAGGTCAATCAGAGAGTTGGGGGATAACGAATGTTTAAAAAAACGCATGTGCTGCTGACATTGGTGTTGCTGGTCATTTTCAGTCTGGCGGGGAACGTGCTGCCAGGACAGCATCAGGCAGCAGCTAAGGAGAAACACAACAAAACGCTGGTCATGGGAACTTCTGCTGATTATGCGCCATATGAGTATATCGATACGGCGAAAGGCAACAAGATTATTGGTTTTGACGTCGATGTGGCCAGACACATTGCGGACAAGCTTGGCTATAATCTAGTGATTAAGGATATGGATTTTAACGGCCTTGTGCCTGCTTTGGATGCAAAGCGGGTGGATTTCGTCATGGCGGGAATGACGCCCAATGCCGAACGTAAAAAGAAAGTGGATTTTTCCAACACCTATTATAAAGCGAAACAACTAATTGTTACAAACGATCCGAAAATCAAAAAGATTGAGGACCTCAAAGGAAAAGCGATTGGAGTGCAGCTTGGTTCTATCCAGGAAAAAGAAGCAAAGAAAATCGCGGACAAAGTGGACAATGTAACCATTGAAAAAAGAAATAAAGTACCGGATCTGGTACAGGAAATCATGTCTAAACGATTTAATGCGGCCGTCATCGAAGACGGAGTCGCCATTGAATATTTGAACAAAAACCCGGATCTCAGTTCGTTTGTCATCCCCGGTTCTGCTTCTGCAGGTTCGGCGGTAGCCTTCCAAAAAGGCAGCGACCTGACTGAGAAGTTCAACAAAGAAATTGCCGCCATGAAGAAGAACGGGGAGCTCGATCAATACGCGAAGAAATGGTTTGAACCGAAAACAGAGAAAAAGGCAGAAAAGAAATCGATCGTCGATTTTTCAACTATCATGCCTTCTATTCCCTACATCTTAAAGGGAATTCTGACCACCCTTAAGTTCGTGGTCGTATCCATACTGTTGGGGTTTGTACTTGGAACCATCCTTGCGCTGTTTAAAATCAGCAAAGTGAATGTTCTCCGTTGGGGAGCTGATGCGTACACTTCGATTTTCCGGGGAACACCGCTCATTCTTCAGCTTTTGATTATTTATAATGCCACTCCTCAGCTTACCGGTTATAAAATCGAGCCATTCCTGGCGGGCGTATTAACGTTTGGGCTGAATTCTGCAGCTTATGTTTCAGAGATTATCCGTGCAGGAATCAACGGGGTGGATAAAGGACAGCGTGAGGCTTCCATGGCGCTCGGTGTTTCATATGGCTCCATGATGCGTCAGATCATTTTACCGCAGGCATTAAAAAATATTCTGCCGGCGCTGATGAATGAGTTTATTACGCTGACCAAAGAATCTGCCATCATTGCCGTAATTGGTACGACAGATATTATGAGACGTGCCCAAATCGTGGGTGCAGACACCTATCGTTACTTTGAGCCGCTGATTACAGCGGGGATCATTTACTATCTCATGGTAATGGCATTAACGGTTCTTGGACGCATGCTTGAAAGGAGAATGAGCCGCGGTGATTAAAATAGAAAACCTTCATAAAACATTTGGAAAAAACGAAGTCCTTAAAGGCATTTCGACTGAAATCGGACAGGGAGAAGTCGTAGCTGTAATCGGGCCATCGGGGTCTGGTAAATCTACTTTTCTCCGCTGCATCAATATGCTGGAGGAACCGACAGAAGGAAAGATATTGTTCAAAGACCAGGAGGTTACAACCCAGGCATCCAAAATCCAGCAAATTCGCAAGAAGATCGGTATGGTCTTTCAGCATTTTCACTTGTTTCCGCACATGACCGTTCTTGATAATCTGACCTACGCACCGGTAACGGTGAACAAGATGCCAAAGCGCGAAGCGGAAGCTGCGGCCCGCGAATTGCTGAAAAGAGTAGGACTTGAGGACAAAGAAGGAGAATATCCTGGCCGCCTTTCCGGCGGACAGAAACAGCGTGTGGCCATCGCCCGGGCGCTGGCCATGAACCCTGAAGTGATGCTGTTTGATGAACCTACTTCTGCACTGGATCCCGAAATGGTAAAAGAAGTGCTCGATGTCATGAAATCACTCGCTCAAAGCGGAATGACCATGGCTATCGTGACGCATGAAATGGGTTTTGCGAAGGAAGTGGCAGACCGGGTATTGTTTCTTGATGGCGGTATTCTCGTGGAAGATGCCGTACCGGCCAAATTTTTCGCTCAGCCAAAAAGCGAAAGAGCACAAGCATTTCTTGAAAAAGTACTGTAAGAGACCTTGAAGGGTCTCTTCTTTTTTTGAGTTCAGGCCTTAAAGAAACTTGCGCTTTTTCTAGTTGTCCTGCAAGATAATAAGTATTGTGTATCAGAGAATGTAAGAAAGGAAGACAGCTATGCCAGCCATTAAAGTCGGCTACAGAACAATAAAAACAGCAATTGGAACGGCACTGGCGATCGGAATCGCTCAATGGCTCGGCCTTGAGTTTTACAGCTCGGCAGGAATTTTGACGATTCTTTGCGTTAAGGTTACCCAAAAGCGTTCCCTGATCACCTCCTGGGAGCGGTTTGCCGCCTGTCTCATCGGCATTCTGTTCGCTGCTGTTTTTTTCACCGTACTTGGTTACCATCCATGGAGCATCGGACTTTTGATCCTGATGTTTATTCCCGTGCTTGTCGCGTTGAATTTAAAAGAAGGGATCATTACAAGCTCGGTTATCATCCTTCATTTGTATACCCTGGAATATATCAGCTGGAAGGCAGCCGGAAATGAAGTGGCACTGATAACCATCGGAATCGGTATGGCGCTTCTGGTTAACCTCTATATGCCAAGCATGGAGCTTACACTCAAAAAGATTCAAGGAGAGCTGGAGGACCAGTTTAAAGCCATCTTCCTTGAGTTTCGTGCTTATTTGTATGATCACGAGCATTTGTGGGACGGAAAAGAGATCACGAAATCAGCACAGCTGATTGATGAAGGGAAAGACCTGGCGTTTCGTGACGTGGAGAATCATACAGTGCGGTATGAAAATGAGTATTATCATTATTTCAAAATGAGGGAAAAGCAACTGGAGCTGATTGAACGGATGATCCCCATTTTGTCATCCATTGATGAGCGGTATATACAGGGTTATATTCTCGGAGACTTTTTTGGAGAACTGAGCGAAGCGGTCCATCCTGGAAATACGGCGGTCATATACCTGGACAGCATCCAAAAAATGAGAGAAACATTCCGTGAGATGGATCTGCCAAAAGACCGGGCGGAATTTGAAACCCGCTCCAAGCTCCATCATCTCCTAAACGAAATCGAACGCTACCTTCTGATCAAAAAAACCTTCAAGAAAAGCGACGTATAATAAAAAAAAATAAGCCGTGAAGGCTTATTTTTTTTATTAGGCTGTATTTTTTCCTTCATTGTCTGGGTGATTGAGTGTATGATGCGAGACAGATGATCCAAAAACACCAAAGTGCTTGAAATCAGCCTTCTATTAAAAAAATGCGCTGATTCCGGTCAGCAAGGTTGTCAGCAGCAAGGATGCCAGCATGATAAAAACGACGGTCTTGATTACTTTTTGGGACATACCAACCCTCCTTATCCACTGTTATTGTACAAGGAATTATGACATGTCACAAGGATTCCTGCGTTTTCTCTTTATTTTAAGAGAAAAAGAAGGAAAAAGCGTTTTCAAAAAGAAAGTAATCATAGGTAAGATAATGTCGAAAGATAGGTGACAGGAGGCAACCATATGATTAAACATCAGGAGCGAGTAAAAAAATGGAAGCTGGCCACAGAGAAAAGCATGCAGCGGTTTCCGGAGAGAAAGGAACGATTCGAGACCAGTTCCAAATTTGAAATCAGCCGACTATATGGTGCAGATCAGGTAAACTATGATATAGAAAAACTCGGACTTCCGGGCGAATACCCTTATACACGGGGAATACAGCCGACCATGTACCGGGCTCGCTACTGGACCATGAGGCAGTATGCCGGTTTTGGATCAGCTGAAGAGACGAACAAACGGTTTCGTTACCTATTGCAGCAGGGTCAAACCGGTCTTTCCGTCGCTTTTGATTTGCCAACACAGATTGGCTATGATTCCGACCATTCCATGTCCAAGGGAGAAGTGGGGAAGGTTGGGGTTGCCATTGATTCGCTCGAAGATATGGAAGCGCTTTTACGGGAGATTCCTCTTGACCAGGTGAGCACGTCAATGACGATCAATGCCCCGGCATCCGTACTGCTTGCCATGTATATCGTGGTGGCTGAAAAGCAGGGTATTTCGCCGGATAAGATATCTGGTACTATTCAAAATGATATTTTAAAAGAATATATTGCAAGAGGAACCTATATTTTTCCACCCAAGCCTTCCATGAGGCTGATTACTGATATTTTTGCGTATTGTAAAGAACAGGTGCCGAAATGGAATACGATCAGCATATCGGGCTATCATATTCGCGAAGCAGGAGCAAATGCGGTTCAGGAGCTTGCCTTTACCATTGCTAATGGCAAAGCTTACGTGGACGCCGCGATTGAAGCTGGTTTGAATATTGATGATTTTGCGCCAAGGCTGGCCTTTTTCTTTAATGCTCATAACCAGTTTTTTGAAGAGATTGCCAAATTCCGTGCTGCCAGGAGAATCTGGGCCAAATTGATGAAGGATACATATGGAGCCCAAAATCCGAAAAGCTGGCAGCTTCGCTTTCATACCCAGACGGGGGGATCCACCTTAACGGCGCAGCAGCCGGACAATAATATTGTCAGGGTTACCCTGCAGGCCCTGGCGGCGGTTATGGGAGGAACACAAAGTTTGCATACCAATTCAAGAGATGAGGCCCTTGCCCTTCCTACTGAGGATTCTGCGAGAATTGCGCTCAGAACCCAGCAGATTATCGCCCATGAAAGTGGAGTGGCAGATACGGTGGACCCGCTAGCCGGCTCTTACTATGTGGAACACTTAACCGATGTCATGGAAGAAGAGGCAGGAAAATATCTAGAGAAAATTGAATCGCTTGGCGGGGCAGTGGCTGCGGTTGAGCAAGGGTACATGCAGCGGGAGATTCATCATACAGCCTATGAAACTCAAAAGGCGATCGAAAAAGGGGAAGAAATCATTGTCGGGATGAACTCGTTCACTCTTGAGAATGAAGTGAGGCCGGAACTTTTACGTGTGGACCCGACCCTGGGTGAAAAGCAGAAGGAAAAGCTGAAGCAATTGCGGAATTCAAGGGACGAAGACCGAGCGAGCGCTCGGTTGGAAACGTTGCGCCAAGGAGCGAAGGGAACAGAAAACCTGATGCCGCTTATTGTGGACTGTGTACGTGATTATTGCACGATCGGAGAGATCTGCGGCATTCTTCGGGAAGAGTTCGGAGAGTATGCGGGAGTATAGACAGACAGGAGTGGATGGACAATGAATAAAAAAATACGTGTGTTGGTTGCGAAACCAGGTCTTGATGGGCATGACCGGGGAGCACTGGTTATATCTCAGGCTCTTCGCGATTATGGCATGGAGGTTATCTATACGGGGCTGCGTCAGACGCCGCAGCAAATCGTAGCAGCCGCCGTGCAGGAGGATGTGGATGCCATTGGCTTATCGTGTCTTTCAGGTGCCCATAATGAACTGTTTCCGGAAGTAATGGCCCTTTTAAAGGAACGCGGAGCGGATGATATCATCGTCGTTGGCGGAGGCGTGATTCCATGGGAGGATATCCCGTTTCTTGAATCAGCAGGCGTCCAAAAAATATTTACTCCGGGCACACCTACTATTGAAACGGCAAAGTTCATTGAAGCAGCGGTTCATGCCCGGGACGGCTACACTGTTTCAATAGGCATGGAGCCTCCCAAAAAGATCGATCATATTGGAATAGCAGTCGAATCCTTGGACGAAGTACTTCCGTTTTACGTGAACACGCTCGGTTTGAAACTTGAAGCTATTGAGGAAGTGCCTTCACAAAACGTAAAAGTGGCTTTTATCAAAATCGGTGAGAGTCGCCTCGAGCTGCTTGAACCGTTAAGTGAACAGAGCCCGATCCGGCAATTCATAACAAAGCGGGGGCAGGGGGTTCATCATGTCGCCCTTGGTGTGGAAGGAATTTCAGAGCGGATCGGGGAGCTTAAAAATGCAGGCATCAAAATGATTCAGGAAAAACCGGTGAAAGGAGCCGGCGATGCTTCCATTGCGTTTATTCATCCTTCTTCCTCACACAAGGTGCTGTTTGAGCTGTGTGACAAAACGGAAATTGAAGGAGGTGCTTCCTAAATGGATATGTACGATAAAATGGATGAATTATATGACAGAAAACGTGAAATCGAGCTCGGCGGTGGAGATGATAAAATCGACAAGCAGCATGAGCGGGGAAAATTAACGGCCAGAGAACGGATTGACCTGTTGCTTGATGAAGGCAGCTTCATTGAACTGAATCCCTTTATTGAACACCGATGTACCGATTTTGGCCTGGAAAATATGAAGGCTCCCGGGGAAGGTGTTGTCACAGGATATGGAAAAATTCATGGCCGTCCGGTTTATCTGTTTGCTCAGGATTTTACCGTTTTTGGCGGTGCGCTTGGCGAGATGCATGCCCATAAGATCGCAAATGTCATGGACCTTGCAGCCAAGAATGGTACACCTTTCATCGGATTGAATGACTCAGGCGGAGCACGCATCCAGGAAGGGGTTGTTTCACTCGATGGCTATGGGCAAATTTTCTACAGAAATTCCATCTATTCGGGAGTAATACCGCAAATCTCGGTAATTCTGGGACCATGCGCGGGCGGAGCAGTATATTCACCGGCAATTACCGACTTTGTGTTCATGGTGGAAAAAACGAGCCAGATGTTCATTACAGGACCAAAAGTAATAGAGACCGTGACGGGTGAAAAGATTTCTTCTGAAGATCTCGGAGGGGCAAAAGTTCACAGTACGAAAAGCGGAAATGCTCATTTTATGGGTGAAACGGAAGCCGAGGTTCTCGAACAGGTGAGAGCTTTAGTGGAACTGCTGCCTCAGAACAATAAAGAAAAACCGGAAATCAAGGAAGGGAATCTGCAAGCAAGCGATGATGACCGGCCTGATATTGCTGACGTGGTACCTGTGGATTCCACAAAACCATACGATGTACGAAAAGTCATCGAGCAGGTGGTTGACCCCGATACGTTTTTGGAAGTGCACGCTCATTTTGCGAGAAATATAGTCGTTGGTTTTGCAAGGATCAAGGGAGAAGTGGTAGGATTAGTATGTAATCAGCCAAAAGTGATGGCTGGCGGCCTTGATATTGATTCTTCGGATAAGGCATCGCGCTTTATTCGGTTTTGTGACGCTTTCAATATTCCGATTATCACCTTTGAGGACGTCACCGGTTTTTTTCCAGGAATTAAACAGGAACATGGCGGAATCATAAGACACGGAGCCAAAATTCTTTATGCATATTCCGAAGCCACTGTTCCGAAAATCACCGTAATCACCCGTAAGGCATACGGTGGGGCCTATGTGGCGTTAAACAGCAAATCGATTGGAGCAGATCTGGTTTTTGCCTGGCCAAACGCGGAGATTGCCGTGATGGGGCCACAGGGAGCTGCCAATATAATTTTTGCAAGAGAAATTGAACAGAGCGAGGATCCGGAAGCGACCAGACAGGCCAAGATCGATGAATACCGCACGAAGTTTGCTAATCCGTATGTTGCGGCGGCAAGGGGCATGGTTGATGATGTGATCGATCCGCGTGATACAAGAATGAAGTGCATCCAGGCTCTTGAAATGCTGCGCACAAAACAGGAAGAACGGCCTTGGAAAAAACATGGCAATATCCCGTTATAATGGAGGAAAGACATAATGGTAAATGAACAACGATTGCTGGATGAATTTTTGGAATTGGTTCAGATCGATTCCGAAACAAAATTTGAAAAAGAGATTTCCAAAGTATTAACAAAAAAATTCACTGATTTGGGTGTGGAAGTTTTTGAAGATGACGCCGAATCAACAACAGAACACGGAGCAGGCAATTTAATTTGTACACTGAAGGGGAATAAAGAGGGAATCGATCCGATTTATTTCACATCCCATATGGACACAGTGGTGCCCGGTGTTGGCGTCAAGCCTTCTGTTAAGGACGGATATGTTGTTACGGACGGAACCACCATTCTCGGAGCGGATGACAAGGCCGGCCTTTCGGCAATGCTTGAGGCCGTGAAAATTTTAAAAGAAAAAAATATTAAGCACGGTGATATACAATTCATCATTACCGTGGGTGAGGAATCCGGCCTCGTGGGAGCAAAAGAACTTGATCCTTCCAAGCTTACCGCCAAATTCGGTTATGCGCTTGACAGTGACGGCAAGGTGGGTGACATCATTGTTGCTGCTCCTACCCAGGCCAAATTGATGGTTGATATTTATGGAAAAACCGCACATGCCGGTGTTGCACCGGAAAAAGGTGTGTCGGCAATTACCATTGCAGCCAAGGCCGTTTCTAAAATGCCGCTTGGACGCATTGATGAAGAAACAACAGCTAATATTGGAAGGTTTGAAGGCGGATCGCAAACCAATATTGTATGCGACCATGTTTCCATCCTGGCAGAAGCGCGTTCTCTCATCGCAGAAAAAATGGAACAGCAGGTTGCAAAGATGAAAGAAGCATTTGAATCCACGGCAGAAAGCCTAGGCGGCCGTGCAGATGTTGCTGTAAAGGTGATGTATCCAGGGTTTAAATTCGGAGATGGCGACCATGTCGTGGAAGTGGCGAAAAAAGCCGCCGCACGGGTTAACCGCCCTCACCGCCTGCTTCAAAGTGGCGGTGGAAGCGATGCGAACGTGATCGCAGGACATGGCATTCCAACCGTGAATCTGGCGGTAGGCTATGAAGACATTCACACAAAAAATGAAAAAATGCCGATTGAAGAACTGGTAAAAACAGCTGAAATCGTGGTTGCAGTTATCCAAGAGGTTGCAGGAGAATAATAAAAAGGGCCAGCCATAAAATTGTGTTGGCCCTCTTTTATTCTCAATTACGGGCTGTACGTTTGAATTGACAGGAACCTCAGCAGTTAGTATATTTGGTGGTAGTTTAATTGTGGAAAATTATGCTTAAATTGGATGAAAAGCCGGAGGGATAGGATGAGTGAAGTTGCGGACATGCATATGATGATGAATTATGTGCGGGGAGTCTATAAAGTTTTAGAGGAAGACTGGCAAAAATGTGCTAAGGCGCTTGGTCTGACACAAGCGGAGCAGCATATTTTGTGGATTGTATCCTTTGAACAGGAAGCCACCATATCACGTATTGCCCAACTCGGATTATGGGATGTTTCAACCGTCATGCAGGTAATCAAACGATTGAAAGAAAAAGGGCTGGTGCAGATGCTGAAGAAGGATCATGACCGGCGAATTTCGTATGTGAGTCTTACTGAAGAAGGAGCAAAGAAACAGGAGATGTCCACCGAAGGAAAAAATTCAATATATGAATATCTTCGGACATGGGGCAAGCAGGAAGATCGAGCGGAGTTTCTGCTTCAACTTGGACGGTTACATAAAGAAATGAATCAGCACTTTCATGGCTCGGAGTACGTGGAATGGGTTGAAGCCACCGGGAAGCAGCTGAGAAACGAGGTGAAGACAAGGTAAGCCTTGTCTTTTTTTGATGGGCTTTTGCCTTTTATTCTCGTTTCTCTTTTCATATAATAATGAAGGAATCCATGAAAAGGAGAGGGAAGAACATGGATCGTTCAACTCATAAGCGCAGATTTATTCTGCATGTGGACATGAATAGCTTTTATGCTTCTGTGGAAAGCATGATGGATCCCACATTAAAAGGCAAGCCGCTTGCGATTGCAGGAAACCCCGAAGAACGCAGGGGCATCATCGTCACATGCAGTTATGAAGCGAGGAAGTTTGGTGTTAAAACCACCATGACCCTCTGGCAGGCAAAAAGACTGTGTCCTTCCCTGATTGTACGCAGGCCCGATTTTCAAAAATACAGAATGATGTCGAACCGGATGTTTCAGCTCCTGAGAGAGTATACCGATCTTGTTGAACCTGTATCCATTGATGAAGGCTATCTGGACGTGACAGCATCATCCATGAACCCGGTTGAACTCGCAGGTGAAATACAAAACAGGATCTATCATGAGCTTGGATTGCCCTGCAGCATAGGAATCGCACCCAATAAGTTTCTTGCCAAAATGGCATCTGACATGAAAAAACCTATGGGTATTACGGTTTTGAGAAAAAGAGAAATGAGTACCATCCTTTGGCCGCTCGGCGTAGGAGAGATGCATGGTATTGGCAAAGCAACGGAAGAAAAGTTGAAAACATTCAGCATTCACACCATTGGTGACCTTGCAAAAGAAGATGCATACAGTCTGAAGCACCGGTTTGGAATCAATGGGATAAAGATGTGGGAACGTGCCAACGGCATCGATGACCGGCCCGTTAATCCCGAGCGTGCTTCTGAATTTCAGTCCGTTGGAAATTCGACCACGTTGGCAGAAGATCTGGATCATGAACCAGAAATTAAACGGGTCTTTGAAAGCCTAGCCGAATCGGTTGAACGGAGGATGAAGCAAAAGAAAGTAGTGGGGCAAAATCTGCAGATTGTTATACGTTATGCAGACAGAAAGACGGTGACGCGGAGCAAATCCCTTGAAAACCCATTTCATGACAAGGACATCATCCTTGAAATGGCGTTGAATTTATTTAAAAAGCATTGGAATGGAGAGCCTGTCCGGCTTCTTGGCATTACGGCGGCAGATGTTATCCCCCGTGAAAATGCCTATAAACAAATGGATCTTTTTACGTTCGAAAAGGAAAAAAAGCAGGCAGATGTGAACCGGCTGATCAGTGACCTTCAAAAAAAGTTTGGACAGCAATTCATCATCAGAGGCAAATGGAAAGCAGGTCCGTCATAAACTTTATAGAAAGAAGCTTTTTTTATCCCGGGTGGTGATGAATGTTTTGAAAAAAGTCGTCAAGCTGTGGCTCTTGGTTGGAATGATAGGATTAGCGGCTATCTTTGTACTGCTTGCCCTGGGGTACAGCAGTAGGGAAGTGGAAAAAATGGACCACCTGATCATTTCTGCTTTGACCGCTTATCAGCCCGGGGAGTTGACCCGGCTGTTTATCTGGATTACCAATAGCGCCGCGAAAACGAATGAATGGCTTTCGTTGCTGGCCTTTTCTGTTTTATTTATTATCTGGCGCCGGCAGTGGCTGGAACCTGTCGTTTTAACGATTTGTCTATTTACAACCCGCCATGGCAATTTTTTTCTGAAAGATGTGTACGAAAGAGAACGCCCATCCTTTCATCAGCTTGTGGAGATCGGCGGGTACAGCTTTCCAAGTGGACACGCCATGATTTCAGCCGGATTTTTCGGATTACTTTTTTATTTTTTGGCCATCAATGTGAAGCGGACGTGGGCAAGGCGCCTGATCGCTGCCTTGGGTTCTTTGTATATTTTGCTTGTGGGGTTGAGCCGGATCTATCTTGGCGTACATTATCCAAGTGATGTGGTGGCAGGTTTTTTGGCCGGCGGAAGTTTGCTTTTACTTTTTATCGTTCTCTACCAGCTGGCGGTTTTTATTTTATGGCATGAAAGGAAGAACTGAGATATGGAACTTCATTTTTTGGGCACAGGAGCCGGAATGCCATCGAAAGAGAGAAATGTTTCATCCCTTGCGCTGAAATTTCTTCAACGGGGCGGAGAGGTTTGGCTTTTTGACTGCGGGGAAGCTACGCAGCATCAAATTTTGCATACTTCGGCCATTAAGCCGCGTAAAATCACTAAGATTTTCATTACTCATCTTCATGGGGATCACATTTTTGGGCTTCCCGGACTGCTTGGCAGCCGGTCTTTTCAAAGCGGTGAAGATAGCCTGCTTACGGTATATGGTCCTCCGGGCATCAAAGATTATCTGGAAATCTGCCTGAAGGTAAGCTCAACCTACCTCACCTATCCTTTTGAAGTGGTTGAAATCTCTGAAGGACTGGTTTTTGAGGGAAATGGCCGTCGCGTATACAGCGGTCTGCTTGACCACGTGATTCCCTGTTTTGGATACCGGGTGGAAGAATCCCCGCAGCCCGGCAAACTGAAAGCGGAGCTGCTGCAAAAAAGAGGAGTTTCTCCCGGCCCTTTGTATCAGGAGTTGAAAAAAGGCAAGGATTTGTCGCTGCCAGACGGGACGGTTCTTAAAAGCAAGGATTTTCTTTCGGCTCCTGTTCCAGGACGAATCATTACCATCCTGGGTGATACAAAAACTTGCGACAACGCCGTAAAGCTCGGAAAAGACGCTACGGTGCTTGTGCATGAAGCGACGTTTCTTCATGAATTGGCTGAACAGGCTGCCGAATTTGGCCATTCTTCTGCAAAAATCGCTGCCTTGACCGCCAGGAAGGCAAATGCTTCCGCGTTGATCATCAATCATATCAGTTCCAGGTATCATAAAGAACAGAAACATCTGCTGCTGGAGGAAGCGCGGGAGGTATTTTTCAATACATCAATGGCAAACGACTTTTCCGTATTTCCGGTGGAAAAGCCCGTAGCAGCCGATTTGGAAAAATGAGCGAAGAGAAGTGACCCGCATTTGGATCACTTCTTTGCGGTCATTTTTTTTTCATAAAGCTATTTTTGACGGGTGCTTCTCCATTTCGGACGGCACGAGCCAAATCGGGCTGGTCGGTAATCACCGCATCCACTTCGAATTGAAAGAAATAATAGAGCCATTTTTCCTGGTTGACCGTGAATGGCCTGACCGAGACGTTATGATGGCGGAGCTCTTCGAGGATAGGGGGATGAAGGCTTTTATAGGGAGGGTGCACGCTCCATGCACCAAGCCGTTTTGCGTAATTCCAAGGCTCATAAAGGTTCGATGTATAAAGAGGAGCAATATCGATGGAAGGGTCCATGCTTCTTAATACAACCAAGCTGTAATGATTGAAAGACGAATAAATGGTTCTTTCCTTCATTCCATAGGCATTCACAAGGCTGTACACCTTCTGCTCCAAATCCTCGTAATACACTTTATTGTTCTTCAATTCGATATTAAGCAAAAGAGGAGTCGTGCGGATCCACTGAAGAAACTCCTCAAGTGTCGGAATTCGTTCGTTTTGAAATTCTGGAGAAAACCAACTGCCCGCATCCAGCTGTTTAATTTCTGCAAGGCTGAAATTTTTTACATACCCTTTTCCACTGGTTGTCCGTTTTACCGTTTCGTCATGGATAACGACAGGGATGCCGTCTTTTGTCAAATGAACATCAATTTCCAGGCCTTCTGCCCCTAATTGCAACGCCTTTATGTAGGCTGCCATGGTGTTCTCCGGGCATACTTTGCTTGCGCCCCGGTGCCCATAGATTTTTGTCATATCTGGAAAACTCCTTTCTGTCCTATACCATTACCAGAAGTCCCCGGGAATAAACCGCCTGCCGCACAAGAAAAAAAGCCTCCTGGGGAGGCTTGGTTATGTTGCATTCGCCGAAGAGCGGTGTTCGATGCTCATATCATTTTTTACAATCCATTTTATAAAATCTTTTTCCTTTTTTGTCAATGGCCGGGTGAGGAACTGCTGAAATTCTTTAAACAACAGATTGTACCGCTTGACTTCTTCTTGATCAAGCATATTATCCCTCCCGTTGCTGACGTTTGGTCTTTTATTATAAAACGAAATAACAGAATTGTCAAACTATTTCTCGGGTTGAGGGCTGGCTGTACATTTTGCCAAGTTCTTCTGATCGTTCGGCCGCCCGTTTGACGCATTGCTCAATCGCTTTTTTCACCTGGAAATGGTCGAGCATCTGAATGCCGGCTTCCGTTGTGCCTCCCGGACTGGTCACTTTTTGGCGAAGCTGTTGGGGATGATCTCCGCTCATTTTCACCATGTGTGCTGCCCCGAGCAGCGTCTGGGCGATCAGATCTCGTGCTTCCTCTTCACTGATATCCATGGAAGAAGCAGCCTGCTGCATGGCTTCTACAAGATAGTAAACATAAGCGGGGCCGCTTCCGGATAAACCGGTTACTGCATGCAGGCTTTCTTCCCGAAGGCAGGTTGTGGTGCCGATACAGCTGAACAATTCTTCGGCGAGCTGCATGTGTTTGACTTCGGCAAATTTTCCTCCGGCGATGCCGGTTGCCGAATACCCAATGGCCGCAGAGGTGTTTGGCATGGCCCGGATCACAGGGACGGTAGCGTCTAGCAGTGACGAAATCAGGTCAGTTGAAATACCTGCGAGAACCGAGATGATGATATGGTCCGCATGAACCGTTTTATTTAATGACCGCAGGGCTTGTTCGGCATCTTTCGGCTTCATGGCCAGAATGAGTATATCAGCCTGGTGTGCAGCGTCACCGGCAGATGCCGAAACGGTAATTTTATAGTTTTCCTGAAGTTCCTGCAGCCTTTTGGTATTGATTCGGTTTGTCACAATAATGTTCTTTGGGTCAGCCAGTTTTTTGGCAATCATTCCCGAAATCATGGCTTCAGCCATCGCGCCTGCTCCGATAAAGGCAATTTTTTTATTCAAGGCTATCCCTCCAATTTAGGTTAAACTAAAAACGCACTCCTTCATCCTAGAAAAGGACGGAGGAGTGCGATCCGCGGTACCACCTTAATTGGCTTGATAATAAAGCCCAGCTTGTTGCCTGTATCGAAGGCATACGATCAGGTTCAATCCCTGATAGCTCGGGGGATAGGTTCCCTCATCACGTGCTTGCAGAATCTTTCAGCCGGTGGATTCCGCTCTCTTTTAGCCGCTCTATGAAGTACTGGTCCCTTTCAGCGCCGTTTCAACGTTTAGTTATTAAAAGATATTATGCAATGGGCACCTCTCGTATGTCAAGGGTATTCCATCTTTTTTTTTGGAATTTTCATTTATTTAAAGAGTGGAAGTTTTGCTATACTGATTATACTATGCAACGTAAGGAGGTCAGGTGCACCTTTGAAAGAAAAAATTATGGCCATCGAGCTTCCCACTCCTTTTCCGGTAGGGAATGTTAATGTGTATCTTATACCGGGAAAGAAGCTGACTCTCGTCGATTGCGGCCCAAAAACACCAGAGGCCTGGTCGGTTTTCCAGGAAAAGCTTCGCGATTCAGGGATTTCCGCAAACGATATTGAGCAGATTATTTTTACTCATTATCATCCCGATCATGTTGGATTATATGCATACTTTGCTTCCCCGCCGCCCGTTCTGGCAAGCAAGGAAGAGATTCCGTATCTCAGCCAGGACCCGCGATATTTTTTACATAGAAACCAATTTTATGAGTCATTTTATAGTAAATCAGGGATGCCTGCGGAGGCTTCCCAGCTTGAAGAATACAAGCTGAAACGATATCTCGACTATTCTGCTGTGGTTCATCCGGACAAAACGATAAAAGAGGGGAAGGAGATTCCCGGCCTGACGGGATGGATGATGATCAAAACTCCCGGGCATTCACCGGACCATCTCTCACTGTTTCACGAAGAAAGCGGAATTATGGTGGGAGGGGACTTTCTCCTCCAGCGTGTTTCATCCAATGCGCTCATAGAACCTCCTGAGCCGGGAGAAACCGTCCGCCCCAGACCCCTTTTGCAGTACCGGGAATCGCTGCGAAAAGCTGCTGCTCTCCCGATCAAGCGGATTCTGCCGGGACATGGCAATGATATTACCAATTGCCGGGAGTTGATCGGGGAAAGGCTGGAGGAACAGAACAGCAGAGCAGAAGTGCTTCGATCTTTCCTTGTGAAAAAAATGACTGCCTATGAACTCAGCCGGCAGCTGTTCCCGCGGGTGTATAAAAAAGAGCCGGGGCTCACATTATCAGAAACGGTAGGGCATCTGGACCTGCTTGAGGCAGAGGGTAAAGTGCGGATTGAGCAAATTCAGGATGTTCTATATTACAGGAAAGCTGAATAGGAGTAAAAACAATGAACCAGGTAAAAGACAAAGTGATAGTGATTACAGGGGCGTCTGGCGGTCTGGGTGCCCAGGTGGCTTTGGATGCCGCCCGTATGGGGGCGCATCTCGTACTGATTGCCCGCAATAAAGAGAAGCTTGAACACATAAAGAAAAAAATAAAGGCGGAAGGAAACCGTGAGCCGGTCATCCATCAACTGGATGTCGGGAATATTGAAGTCGTCAGCCGAGTGTTTCATAAAATCACTTCTGATTTACAGGTTGATGTGCTGATTAACAATGCTGGCTTTGGAATTTTTGACTATTTTGTTGATGCCGACCTTAAAGACCTCTCAGGCATGATGCAAACCAACGTGATCGGGCTTATGGCCTGCACGCAGGCGGTGCTGCCGCAAATGATATCTCGCGGATCGGGTCATATCATCAACATCGCTTCCCAGGCAGGTAAAATTTCAACCCCGAAATCCAGTGGCTACGCGGCGTCCAAGCATGCGGTGCTTGGTTTTTCAAACGGATTGCGGATGGAGATTGCCGAAAGCGGGGTCCATGTGACCACGGTAAATCCCGGGCCGATTGAAACCAACTTTTTTTCGATTGCGGATAAATCCGGATCCTATGAAGCAAATATTAAAAAGTGGATGCTGTCACCGGAATATGTCTCAAAAAAAATTCTCTCGGCCGTTGGCCGACCGGTCCGGGAAATCAATCTTCCCGGCTGGATGAATGCGGGAAGCAAACTGTATCAAATGTTTCCAAGGCTTGTTGAAAAACTGGGAGGCAATGCCTTTAAACAGAAATAATCAATAATATTATTATGTAAACTATTTTTGTAATAAAATGATGATTTTTCTCATAATTTATTCGGGTTCTGTTATTTCCATACCTTCTCAATAAAAGGTAAAAAGTCTTAATTCACTGAGACTTAAGTACTAAAAGTGGTTTGTTCTGGCCAAAACCGGGGTATATCTAGTACAGGCTATCGACCGCAACAATAGAAAGAGGGGTAACGACAATGAATAAAAAAGTTTTATTTATTTCAGATCATGGGGATCCGCTTGCAAAACTCGGTGGAAAGCAAGCTGGAGGACAAAATAATTATGTATACCACCTGGCCCTGGCAATGGAAAACAGGGGATGGGATGTTGATGTAATAACCCATTGGTGTGATAAAGATGCCCCGCAGATAGAGAACTTTGGAAAACGTGCAAGAGTCATCCGCATTAAAGCCGGAATTAAAGGTTTTGTATCAAAAAATGAGATGTTTCAAATCTTGCCGGCATTTTTTAAAGAAATTGAAGAGGTTGCACCTCTTGACCAATACGACATTATTCATACTCATTACTGGCTTTCCGGAATCCTCGGACGCCAGCTCCGCAGAAAATACAACATACCGTTTGTTCATACATCACATTCCCTTGGCGCTGCAAAAGAACGAGCTACAGGAGAAAGGGATGAGCGCAGATTTCAGTATGAACGAACCATCCTCCGTTCCGCCAACCGTGTGATCGCCACCACCAACAGCGAAAAAAGTCTCATTCATGAAGTAGCTAAACAGCCTGCGCCTGTAGATGTTATTCCAATTGGTGTATCTCCTACATTTTATCCATATAACCAGCGATCAGCTACCAAACAAAAGCTTGGCGCCTATGGACCTTTGGTGTTTTACGCAGGAAGGCTCGAAGAAACGAAAGGCGTTGAAACCTTGCTTCAAGCTTTCAGGTATTTAATCCAATGGGGCGATGTGCCGTCTGACACCAAACTGGTTCTGGCCGGCGGACAAAAGGAAGAGATCGGTGACGACCAGCTTCCCGTACCCGAGAAACAGCGCTCATGGGTAAAAGGAATCGAGCGTTATGTCCGTTTTGTCGGGCCAAAAAGCCAGGAAGAACTGGCAGACTACTTTAATGCTGCGAATGTGGCGGTTGTGCCGTCTTATTATGAATCGTTCGGCATGGTGGCGGCTGAAGCCCAGGCCTGCGGTTGCCCGGTGATTGCATCGCGTGTAGGCGGACTGCAAAACGTGGTCGTTGAAGGGGAAACCGGCTTGCTTGTTACACCAAAAGACCCGCAGGATCTGGCTTTGACCCTTGAAATTATTTTAAACAATGATATTATTGCACAAAGGCTTGGCAAACAGGCGTCCTCTCTTGCAGAACGCGATTACCGCTGGCCAAATGTGGCAGCGAGAGTCGAGCAGGTATATGAGGAGGTTCTTGAAGGTGAAACAAAAAAACGTTACACATCTTTTAGCTACTGATCTTGATGGGACGCTTGTAGGAGAAGAGGAACTGACTTCTGCCTTGTTTGAATATTACGGGAAACAGGCCTATGAGGTTGAACTCGTCTATGTGACCGGACGGCATTATGATTCGACGATGGAACTGATCAAGGCGGAAAACCTTCCGATGCCATCCATCCTCATTTCCGACGTAGGAACAGAAGTATATGATTTTGATGATTCAGAATTTCATGAGCGATGGAAAAAAACATTGGAGAAGCAGTGGAGGCCTGAGGAAATTTCCCGGATTGCCGCCCAGTGCAGCGGGCTTACGCCTCAATCCATTCCCTCCACACACCGGCTTTCCTACTTTGCCGAGAATGCAGGAGCATTTGAAGAAGTAAAACAAAAACTTGAAGAAAACGGAGTGCCGCACAAGCTGATTTTCAGTTCGGGGAGAGATGTGGACATTCTTCCTCCAAACGCAGGCAAAGGTGAAGCCCTTTCCTTCCTGCTTCGTGAAAAGGGGTGGGAGAAAGTAAATATTCTTATTGCCGGGGACTCGGGAAATGATCGTGACATGATCACGATGGGTTATCCTGCCGTAGTGGTGGGGAATTGCCAGGATGAACTGAAAAAGCTTCCGGAACATCCGCTTATTTTCCGGGCAGAAAACCACTGCGCCGGTGGAATTCGGGAAGCATGGGAACATTTTTTTGAAAAGGAAACGGTGGAAAGCAACGGATAACGCCAACCCTCTCTTATTGACCAAGAGAGGGTTTTTATTATTGGGTCACAAAATGATACACGACATCCTGTATGGTGAGGTAAGGTCCGCCCCTTCTGCGGCGTGCAACCCTTGGATTTGTTCCAAAACAAGGCGTATTCCTTTTCCGTATACGGGATGGCTTCTTTATCGTCAAAGTAGGTTAACAAGGCTTTTTCCAGCCACTTGCGCAGCAGGCGCTGTTCCATCATCGTCATCCTTTCCTCTTGTACACCATGTAGTGTACCTGCCATCCGTGGTCAATGATTCTTAAGGGTGGAATAAGCCTGAAAAAATTTCCATTGAGAACAGAACATACATTCGGTTAAAATGGGTATACATAATAAAGAGAACGAACGTTTGCATTTTGAAGGAGTGAGGAAGTTGATCGATTATTCCAAGGTTCAAAATCGTTCAATTTTGTGTATGGACATGAAGAGTTTTTACGCCAGCTGTGCGGCTGTGCGTTTAGGGCTGGATCCGTTGGACTGTTATCTTGCCGTCGTCGGGAACACCGAAAGGCAGGGAAGCGTGGTTCTGGCCGCTTCTCCCTGTTTAAAAAGGGACTTTGGCATCCGAACGGGAAACCGGCTTTTTGAGATTCCCAAAGACAGCCGCATCCATATTGTGGACGCCCAAATGTCCTTTTTTTTAAAGCGCTCCATGGAGATTACGCGTCTGCTTAACCGATTCGTCCCCAAAGAAGCCATTCATACGTACAGTGTGGACGAAAGCTTCATACAGGCGGACGGCACGGAACGGTTATGGGGAGGGCCGATGCAGCTGGCAAAAGCCATTCGCACCGCCATCAAGGAAGAGTTCGGGCTGCCCTGCGCGATCGGCATCGGCCCTAATATGCTGATGGCGAAACTCTGTCTTGATTTGGAGGCAAAAAAGGAAGGGGTGGCCACGTGGACGTATGAGGACATTCCGGAAAAACTATGGACCCTTTCCCCCCTGAGCAAGATGTGGGGCATTGGGTCACGTGTGGAACGGACGCTGAACTTGATGGGGATCACGACGGTTGGGGATCTTGCCCGCTATCCTTTGGCGCTTTTGGAAAAAAAGTTCGGCATTATGGGAAACCAGCTGTATTATCATGCCTGGGGTGTGGACCTCTCGGAGGTGGGGGCGCCCATTATGCAGGGACAGATCAGTTATGGCAAAAGCCAGATTCTCCTGAGGGATTATACGGACCCGAAGGAAGTCCAGCATGTCATCCTTGAAATGTGCGAAGAGGTGGCCAGGAGGGCCAGGACAGCCAAAAAGGCAGGGAGAACGGTCAGCCTTGGAATCGGCTACAGCAAGGAGGAATGGGGAGGAGGATTTTACCGCTCAAAAACCGTTCCGGAACCGACCAATATTACGATGGAGATTTATGAGGTCTGCCTGGAGTTGTTTCATACATTTTATGAAGGAAAGACCGTCCGAAAGATTTCGATTTGCCTTTCCAATGTGTGCGAGGACAATGAAACTCAATTAAGCATCTTTACGCTGGAACATCCCAAAAAACGAAAGCTTGGGTATGTGATGGATGATATTCGCAAAAAGTACGGGTCAACTGCTCTTCTTCGGGCCGTCTCGTATACGAGCGGGGGGACGGCACTGCACCGCAGTACCCTTCTTGGCGGCCATAAGGCATAGAGAAAGGAGGACGCCTCACATATGATCAAAGACCGAGGAAGCTTGAAATGGACCTCCATGATGCTGCCGGAGCATGTGAAGCAATTAAGGGAATGGGAACGGGAAGATAGAGATACAGCTGAAAACCGTGAATGGGATGAGCAGCTGCTAGAGGAGATGAATCAGCAGATCCTTCTGGCGATGGAAGAGGCAGGCCGGGTAGAGATTATGTGCCGGGACGGCGCTCTCACGGGCAAACGAGTGAGGGGAAGCATCCATTATTACGATCCTTACCGCCGTATGCTCAGGATGGTGGATGAAGCAGGAGGGCGGCAGGACGTATACCTGCAGACAATCGTCGCCATTGCCCATTTATAAGGAACAAAAAAACAGCCGGCCGATAATGACTCCCCACTGACATTCAGGGGACAGTCATTACCGGCTGGCTTATTCGGCATTTTCAAACAGATCGGATTGGAACAGCTGGTTCTGCAGATCAGATAAATCGGCACTGCTTGTTATTTCAATCTCCTGTCCCGGCTGGATGGATAAGGCAATCAATCCGAGAAGGCTTTTGCCGTCAGCCGTTTTCTCTCCTTTTTTTACATACACTGGTTCTTCAAAACGGCTGGTAAACTGCACAAATTGGCCGGCATTTTTGGAATAGATCGGTTTTTTCGCAATGACTTTCAAATCGTTTCTCTCCCCTTATATCTTCTTTTTTTATACAGCTTATGAAGGAGTAAGGAGGAAATGTCATAAATATAATGAAAATAAAAGTGACTTCTATCGGAAAGTAATGGAAAATATAAAGGTAAGACAGGAGAAAGGAGAAACATCGATTGGTTCGCAGCAAAAAAATTTGGATGAAAATTTTAATAATCGCTATAGGCGTGGCACTGCTATGGTATTTCAACCATAAGTATTTAAATTTAACACCGCAAGTATTCAGGGAATGGATTCTTTCCTGGGGCGTATGGGCACCCATTGTTTTTATTGTGCTGTACGGCCTGAGACCCTTTGTGCTGTTTCCGTCCTCTGTGTTTGCGATTACAAGTGGATTGGCCTTCGGATTATACTATGGCTGTCTATATACCTACCTCGGGTCGCTTTCCGGGGGTCTGATCACCTATCTGGCGGTCAGATGGATTGGAAAAAAAGCGATGAAAAAAGAATGGAAGGGCAAGTATCGGAAAGTGCAGGAGGGCATCAAAGAGAAAGGCTTCATATATGTGCTGATTCTCCGGTTACTGCCCATCCTGAATTACGACCTTGTCAGTTATCTTACAGCAGCGGCAAATGTAAAATTCAGAGATTATGCGGCAGCAACGGCCATTGGCATCATACCGGGAACGCTGGCGTATACCTATATCGGATCTTCGGTGGCTCATACCGGCATGAAGGAAATCTTAATCTCATCCATTATTCTGATCATATTGATTGTCCTGCCGGTGGTCACCAGAAAAAGGTGGCAAAAAAAGCTTGGCCTATAAGGCAATAACCAAAGAAAAAAAGCGCTGACACAATTCAGCGCTTTTTTTATGTAGTGGCCTGTGATGGTGTAAGCTGTTGAAGCAGCTGCTGGATAGCGGAGTCTGCATCAGCGCCTTCTGTAATAAGGAGAAAGGATTCATCCTTGCGAAGCATCATAAAGAAGGTAACCAGGCAAGACAATTTTTTTGCTTGAAGGGTAACGCCGTTTTTGCAAAGAAACACGTTGGATTGATAAGAACGTGATATATTAACGAAATTCGTTATCTTTTGAATGGTAAATTTAGAAGCATCCTGTGTCATGGAAACGGTTTTTGAACAAATCTTTTTCATGTATGTTATCCTCCTGAAATGGATTGTATAATAGTCGACTTAAAACGTATCTACCCCATACCGGAGACGATTAAACCAAAGAGATTGAAATTGGCGGGAAAGGGAATAAAGAGGGGGAGAAGACAGGAAAGGAGAATGAATATTGTGTTTGAAATGATTTTTCATTTTTTACGAGAAGTGGGGGCTGCAGGCCTGTTCATTGGAACGGCACTGGAAGCTTCCTCCGTTCCCTTTCCCGGAGCGCTCGTTATTTTAATTTATGGGTTTCTGCTGAAACCGAGTCCGCTGGAGACGGTGCTGCTGGCATTAGCGGTAAGTGTCGTTTATACATTGTTCAGTTATGTGCCATACGTGATCGGCTATAAGCTGGAAAGCAAGATGAGAGAGAAGTTTGACGAGAAAAAGGTGGAGAAAACCAAAAGGGTGTTCAAAAAATACGGTGAGTGGAGCATCGCGCTTTCACGCCCGTTTGGTATAGGAAACTATGTCTCGTATGCGGCAGGGATGAGCAAGGTAAACCGCTGGAAGTTTGGAGTGTTAACCTTTATTGGTGTTTTTCCCCTGGCGATCGCTATGCTGTTTTTGGGCAGGCTGGGAGAAATAAAAACCGTTAACTCAATCCTCGAAGCGTCACAGACATATATTCTGATTGGCGCAGGCGCTTTGCTTCTTTGTTACCTGCTCTATAAGTTTTTGTACAAAAAACGGAACCGGAGAGCTGCCGGCTGATCGGGTTCTTCTTATATAAAAAAACGGCGGAACCAACTGGCTCCGCCGTATTATTTTGGAGATCACGCTTTGGATTCTCGTTGTTCTCTTTTTGCCTGCTTCCTGAAAAAGAGTTCATACAGTACAGGAACAATAATTAATGTGAGCAGGGTGGAGGTCGTTAAACCGCCGATTACTACCACGGCAAGTCCTTTTGAAATCAACGTACCCGATGAAGAGGTCAGAGCCAGCGGAATGAGGGCCGCAATTGTGGCAAATGCGGTCATCAGAATTGGCCGAAGCCGTGTTTTTCCGGCTTCAAGCAATGCTTTTCGGATTGTCATGCCTTTCAGATTGCGGTTTTGTCCGATCCGGTCGACGAGAACGATGGCATTGGTGGTTACGATCCCGATAAGCATCAGAATGCCGATCATTGCACTGACTGAAAGCGGCTCATCCGCCAGGTACAGACCGCCTATGGCACCCACCGGCACGAAAATAAGGGATGATAGAATAATAAATGGGATCCGTGCACGGCCAAAGGTAATGAGCATCGTCAAGTAGACAAGGCCAATGGCTACAGCAATGGCCAGGCCAAGCTCTTTAAAGGTCTGGGTGGTTTCTTCACTTCCGCCGCCACCTTCAGTCGATACATCTTTTGGAAGGTCCACTTTATCATTTACGCTCTTGATCACATCCTGTGTGACACCTTGGACGTCATTACCAGGAATCTGTGCAGACACTTGAGCATAAACCTTGCCATCGAGTTTCTGAATTGCGGTTACAGCATCTACATCCTGAATGTCTGCCACTTCTGAAAGGGCAACGGGGCCTTTGGTGCCGTATACTTTAAGGTCCTTAACTTCATCAAGGGATTTCGGTGCCTTATTATAGGCAAGCCGGACATCATTTTCTTTTCCGTTCAGTTTAAGGTTACCCACAGAGACAGGTTTGGTGGCATCATTGATAATGCCGAGCACCGTATAGCCTGAGACTCCGGCGTCTGCGGCTTTTTTTGTATCAATTTTTACGATCCACTGACGCTGGGTATCTTTGAAGTTATTGGAAACATATTTAAGGTCGTTACGTGATTTCATGTATTTCTCAACCGATGCAGCACCTTTTTGCAGGTCATCAAGATTGTTGGAATACAAATCAATATTAACTTCATTGTTAGATGGCGGTCCGCCTGACTGGGCCTCCTGCAGGCTGACAACAGCATCTTTACTGTCTTTGTCCACAACGGTCTGGATTTCTTTTTCGAGAGATTTAATCTCGTTGTTAACATTAGTATCTTTCTTAAGATTGATAAAATAGTTGGCTACATTCTCGCGTTTCAATCCGGACTGGAAGTCACGGCTGCCGATGCCGGCGGTCACCTCTTTTACAGTATCCCGCTGATCAAGCATCTTCTCCACCTTCAGTGACACGTCATTTGTTTTTTTCACAGTGGTAGAGGCAGGAAGTTCAATGTTTGCCGTAATGGTCTTTTGTTCTTCATTCGGCAGGAAGACAGCTCCAAGCTTTGTAGACAGGAACAGAGAGCCTGCAAGAAGAACAATCGAAATGAACAGAACGATGAACTTGTGGTTCAATGACGAGCGGATCACTTTTGCGTATGCCCGTTGAAGAGGACCATCGTTGTTTTCCGGTTTAACTTTTTTGAAAGCGAACTTGGCCAGGATCGGCACGATCGTAATGGCTACAAGCAAGGAAGCCAAAAGGGCAAATACAACCGTTAAAGCGAACGGCAGGAAAAATTCTCCGGTAATCCCCCCGACAAACCCTAGCGGCAGAAACACTACCACGGTTGTCAAGGTGGAGGATACAATCGCACGGAGGATTTCCTTGGTCGAATCGATGACCAACTTATTTTTGCTGTATTCTTCGCTGCTTTTGCTGATCCTTCGGAAGATGTTCTCTATGACAACGATGCTGTCATCCACGACCCGGCCCACTGCTACAGCCATTCCCCCCAGCGTCATGATATTAAGCGTAATATCGAGCTGGTTCAGGAAAATCGCGGATATGAGAATCGACAGCGGAATGGAAACAATTGCAATAATTGTTGCGCGAATGTTTCTCAAGAACAAGAGAACGGCTAACGAAGCAAAGAGTGCTCCGAACAATCCTTCTTTGATCAAGGAATTCACGGATTCTTTAATCCCGCTTGCCTGGTCGAATCCGATGGCATAATCGATTTTGTCTTTGTATTTGTCTTTGTTTAGAACAGACATAACTTTATCAGCGACATCGACCGTATTGGCATCCTGTTTTTTGGTGACCGCCATGGATAAAGAGCGTTTTTGGTTATAGCGGGTAATTTCGTTCACATCTTCGGACTGCTTAATGCTGGCAATATCCCCGAGCTGAACGCTTTGAGGAGCTGCAGCACCCGATGGAGCTCCACCGCCTGCACTGCCGGAAGGTGCACCTGCTCCACCGCTCTGTGAAGTTCCGGCCGGAGGTCCTCCCGCAGCAGGGGCTCCGCTTCCAGATCCCTGGCCAGATGAAGATTTTTGAGCTGTTCCTTGAGACGGGGGAGTCAGCTCAAGGGATGTTAATTCCTTGATTGTTTTAAGTTGTTCCTCGACACGCACTGGCACGGAGATATTACCTGAGGTCACATTGCCGGCAGGGAAGGAGAGAAATTTAGAATTAATCTCGTCTTTGATGGTACTTAACGATACTCCAAGTTGCTGCGCCTTTTTCTGGTCGACCTTAATGGATACGAAATCTTCTTTCACCCCGCCGACTGAGACGTTATTGATTCCCTGAATTTTTTTCAGTTCAGGCACCAGCTCATCCTCAACAAAAGGCTGAATGTTCTCTCCTTCTTTAGGGAATAGAGAGATATTGTAGATGGGAATCGTTCCGAATGAAAAGCGGTTTACTTCAACACTCACGGTATCCGGAAGAGCAGCTTCCTTTGTGATCGTGTTAATTTGATCCTCTATATCATCCATGTTTGCGGAAAAAGGAAATTCAAGATTTATGATTGAGACACTTTCAAGCGAAGTACTTTTTACCGACTTTACGTTGTTAAGGCTTTTTAATTTTTTTTCAAGCTCATCTGTTACCTGCTTGTTAACATCCTGTGGAGACGCGCCCGGATAGGTGGTCTGCACGGTGATTTGCGGAAAATCCACATTCGGAAGCAGGTCAACTTTCAGGGAGCTGAAAGAAAACAAGCCGCCCAGGATAAGCAAGAAAGAAAAAATAAAAATAGCGACAGGGTTCTTTAAGCTGAATTTCGTTAGCCAGTTCATGATTCACTCTCCTTCATTATTTTATATGTGTATATTCACATATGTTCAAGGTTAGTATAAGGAAAGTATGATAAATATATCAAGCATTAACCGTAGTTAATTGTGAAGAATGTGTTAAAATGACATACAGATACGGAAAGAAGGAATGAAAAGATGGCGTTGAAGTATGCGCTTCTTGGCTTATTGACCAAAAATGAAGCAACTGGATACGAACTGAATCAGCAGTTTAAAGAAACCATGATTCATTTCTGGAGTGCCCATCATACGCAGATCTACCGTCAGCTTGTTAAGATGGAGGAAGAAGGACTGGTCTCCTCGCAGGTGGTTCATCAGGTGGATTATCCAGATAAAAAAATATACCGGCTTGAAGATAAAGGCTATGAAGCATTGCTTCAGTGGCTGCTGAGCAAAGAGATTCTCCCGTCTAATTTAAAGGATGATCTTCTGCTCCAGGTATCGCTGTTTCAGTTAATCCCGTCGGAAGAAGCGATCGCCTTTTTAGAGAGAGCAAAGGAACAGCATATGTTTGGCCATGGTTTAATGGAAAAATGGAGAGAAAGTCATTTTCCAGAAGGGCAGTTTAACCAGGAAGATTTGGGAGAATACTTAACATCCGAATTTGGAAAACGTTATATGCAGCATTGGATGGAATGGTGCGACTGGGCGATTGACGTAATCAAGAGTACTAAAGAGAAGGGCAGTGATGAAGAATGATTCTGGAATGGACAGAAAAAGCAATAGAGAAAATAGAACACAAGGTGCAGGGCGGACAGTTGTTTTTGAAATACGATACGGAGGGCTGCGGGTGCGTGGTAAGCGGTGTGTCTGCACTCTGGCTTGTCGATGAACAGCCTGATGGGACTGTGAAAGTGGATACCAATTTCCTTCCTGTTTATATGGAACAAAGCAAACTGGTATTTTTTGATGAAAAGATGACGATTGATTACAAAGCAGAGCAACATACATTTCAACTAAAAAGTCCAAACCAGATGCTTAATCCGCATCTTCGGTTTGAAAATAAAATAGAAACAGGAAAGGGCGCTTAACCTAAAGCGCCCTTTCCTGTTTTGGATAGCAAAAATTGCCGGCTTTGAAGGCCGCGGGAAACGAAGGGAGCAATAAATTCCACAGCCTCCAGCAGGGGCTCCAGCTGAATTCCGGTGCTGATCCCCATGCGATTAAGCATGAAAACAGCATCCTCAGTTGCGACGTTTCCAGTTGCCCCCGGAGCAAACGGGCATCCGCCAAGTCCGCCGGCAGATGTATCAAAACGGTCGATACCGGCCTGGAGTGCGGAGAAGATATTCGCGAGTGCCATTCCTCTTGTATCGTGGAAATGGGCAGCAATCAAAAGTGTGGAGGGAAGATGATGCTTAAGAAGGCTGAACAGTTCGAACACTTCCTGCGGATTGGCAAGGCCAATGGTATCTGCCACGCTTAATTCATCCACGCCAAGCGCCGCAAATTCCTCAGAAAGAGCAAGAACCTCCTGTTCATCCACTTTTCCTTCATAAGGACAATAAAAAGCGGTGGAAAGGCAAGCGCGGACAAAGAAGCCGTTTCGTTTCAAATCTTTAATCAGCGGAGCAAGCTCTTCCATGCTGTCTCTGGTGCTTTTGTTTATATTCTTTTGGTTGAAGGTATTGCTTACACCGACAAAAAATGCCGCATTTTTGCAGGCTGAAGAAAGCAGGCGGGAAACGCCTTTTTCATTGGGGACGAGAACAAGATTGCGAGTGCTGTCATCCAGGCAGTGCTCGATGATCTGTTCTGCATCACTCATTTGCGGAACCCATTTTGGTGAAACAAAAGAGGTGAGTTCCATTTCCTGAATTCCCGAGGCTTTCAGTTTTTTAATGAATTTAATCTTTTCCTGGGCAGGAACAAGCTGTTTTTCATTTTGAAGCCCGTCGCGCGGTCCAACCTCAATGATCGAGACTCTTTGGGGTAATTCCATGCATCCTCCTATGTATATATCTGTCATTGATTCTTCTTTATTTTACGTTTTGGCCAGTTAAGATGCAATACAGTGAGAGGAAATATGATATGATAAAAGGGAAAATTCAGAAAAAAATACGGGAGTGAGAAGAAATTTATGGCCATACAGGAAGCAGTGATTGTAAGCGCTGTCAGGACACCGATTGGCAGCTTTTTGGGCACGTTGAAAAATATACCAGCCACCGAACTTGGGGCGATTGTAATTAAAGAGGCATTGGAGCGCGCCAATGTTTCTCCTAATGATGTGAGCGAAGTGATTATGGGCAATGTTCTTCAGGCCGGTTTGGGGCAAAACCCCGCGCGGCAGGCTGCGATTAAGGCAGGGCTCCCGAATTCTGTTTCAGCAATGACGATTAACAAGGTATGCGGATCGGGTTTAAAGGCGCTGCATCTGGCAAGCCAGGCGATCATGCTAGAAGAGGCGGACATCATCGTCTGCGGCGGAATGGAGAACATGAGCAGAGCACCGTACCTTTTGGATAACGCAAGAACAGGACTGCGCATGGGAGATGGAAAAATGACAGATTCCATGATCCATGACGGTCTCTGGTGTGCGTTTAACGATTACCATATGGGGATGACAGCGGAAAACCTGTGTGACGCCTATGGACTTAGCCGCGAGGAGATGGATGAGTTCGCAGCAGATAGCCAACAAAAATGCGAAAAAGCGATCAATGAAGGAAAGTTCAAAGACGAAATTGTATCTGTTGAAATTCCCCAGCGAAAAGGAGAGCCGCTTCAATTCTCAGAAGATGAATATCCGAAAAAGGGAACCACGGCTGAGGGGCTTGCCAAGTTAAGACCAGCGTTTAAAAAGGATGGCACAGTAACAGCCGGGAACGCATCGGGAATCAATGATGGAGCGGCTGCTCTTGTGGTGGTATCGCGGAAAAAAGCCGAGGAGCTCGGTCTGATACCGCTTGCCAAAATCATTGCAAACGCCAGCGCGGGAGTGGATCCAAGCATCATGGGAATCGGGCCGGTGGATGCCACGAAAAAAGTGCTTGAAAAATCCGGAGTCACTCTAAATGACATTGATTTGATTGAAGCGAACGAAGCGTTCGCCGCACAAGCTCTGGCTGTAGGCAGGGAACTTCAATTTTCAACAGAGAAATTAAACGTGAACGGAGGAGCCATTGCCCTTGGACATCCAATCGGGGCAAGCGGCGCAAGGATTCTTGTCACCTTGCTTCATGAGATGAAAAGAAGGAATAACCGTTTGGGGCTTGCTACGCTTTGCATCGGCGGGGGACAGGGCGTAGCCACCATTGTAGAAAATGAAAACTGGAAATAAGGGGGACGGCATATTATGAAAATGGTGGAAAGCAGTGCACTGAATGCAGTGAAGGATATTCAGGATGGTGCCACACTGATGGTCGGTGGATTCGGATTGGTAGGGATTCCGGAGAAATTGATTTTGGCTCTTGTGGAAACAGGCACCAAAGACCTGACGGTCATCTCTAATAACTGCGGAATCGATGACTGGGGGCTCGGCCTTCTCTTGCGTAATAAACAAATCAAGAAGATGGTGGGTTCCTATGTGGGAGAAAACAAAGAGTTTGAGCGCCAGGTGCTTTCCGGTGAACTGGAGGTTGAACTCACCCCCCAGGGCACATTGGCTGAACGCATCCGGGCAGGCGGTGCGGGTATTCCCGCTTTTTATACCCCGGCCGGTGTAGGTACGCCGATTGCAGAAGGGAAAGAAGTGCGTACGTTTGAGGGAAAGGAATATGTGCTTGAACACGGGATGACCGCGGACTTCAGCCTCGTTCGGGCAGCACATGGTGACAAAGCAGGAAACCTCATTTTTAATAAAACAGCGCGTAACTTTAATCCAATGATGGCTGCAGCTGGCAAGATCACCATTGCAGAGGTCGAAGAATTGCACGAGATTGGTGAGCTGGATCCAGACTGCATCCACACGCCTGGAATCTATGTTCAGAGAATGATTGTTGCGCCTCAGGAAAAGCGCATTGAGCGACTGACAGTTCAATCATAAAGAGAGAAAGTGGGGATGGGCTATGAATAGCAGAGAGAAAATTGCCAGAAGAGCAGAAAAAGAAATCAAGGATGGTTTTTATGTAAATCTCGGCATCGGCATGCCGACTATGGTCGCGAACTACATAAGCGAGAATAAGAGTGTGGTACTTCAGTCGGAAAACGGGCTGCTTGGAATTGGCCCTTACCCTAAAGAAACGGAAGTGGATCCCGACCTGATCAATGCGGGAAAAGAGACCGTGACTGCGGTCAAGGGAGCCTCCTATTTTGATAGCGCAGAATCGTTTGCCATGATTCGGGGAGGACATGTGAATATTGCCATCCTGGGTGGTATGGAAGTATCTGAAACCGGCGACTTGGCCAACTGGATGATTCCGGGGAAAATGATTAAAGGAATGGGCGGTGCCATGGATCTTGTACACGGCGCGCAAAAGATCATTGTGATTATGGAACATGTCAACAAAAGCGGACAGAGCAAGATCCTAAAAAGATGCAGCCTGCCGCTGACAGGAAAGGGAGTAGTGGACCGGATCATTACGGATCGAGCGGTTATTGATGTAACGGATCAGGGACTGAAACTGGTTGAAGTCGCTGATGGGTACAGTATTGAGGATATTAAAAGCTGCACCGAGCCGGATTTGATTACCGACGAAGTAACACTGGGCGTTTATTAAGGCAAAGAGAGCGGGGGAAGGAAACATGACGGAAGTATTTGTTGTAGAAGGAGCTCGAACGCCGTTTGGAAGCTTTGGGAAATCATTGAAAAGTGTCTCAACAATTCAAATGGGCACCCTGACTGCGCTTGAAGCGATCAAGAGGGCGAAAATCGACCCGGCGCAAATCGGGGATGTAGTGTACGGAAATGTTATTCATTCGAGCATAGACGCTGCCTATGCCGCAAGGCATGTCGCTTTAAAGGCAGGGGTTCCCGATCATGTTCCGGCCATGCTGGTAAACCGTTTATGCGGATCGGGCCTTCAGGCGGTCATAAGCAGTGCCCTTGCCATTCAAACGGGTGATGCCGGTCTGGCCCTGTGTGGCGGCATTGAAAACATGTCAAAGAGTCCACATTCATCCTTTAACCAGCGGTTTCAAAGCCAAAAGTTCGGAAATCTTGAGTTCGAGGATATGCTTCTTCATACGCTGACCGATCAGTATATTGGCTGCGGAATGGGGATTACCGCGGAAAACCTTGCAGAGAAGCACAGTATTGGACGGGAAGAACAAGATGAATACGCACTTCTTAGCCATCAAAGAGCGGCAAAAGCCATTCATGAAGGAAGATTCGCCCAAGAAACGATACCGGTTGTCATTGATGAAAAAAAGAGCCTTACCTTCACGGTGGATGAACTGGTGAAGCCTGACTCCACCCTTCAGCAGCTTTCCGCCCTGCGCCCGTCCTTTAAAAAAGACGGAACCGTAACGGCGGGGAATGCAAGCGGGATCAATGATGGTGCAGTCTCTCTGGTGCTCGCGGGTGAGGATTCCGTCAATAGCAACCAAGTCAAACCGCTGGCGCGGATAGTATCGTGGGGAATCAGCGGCGTTGATCCGAATATCATGGGAATCGGCCCGGTTCCGGCCTCTCAAAAAGCCCTTGCCAAAGTGAACCTGTCCATTAAAGACATGGATCTTGTAGAAATTAACGAAGCGTTCGCCACCCAATACCTGGCGGTTGAAAAAGAATTAAGTCTGGATCGTGAAAAGACGAATGTGAACGGAGGGGCTATCGCGCTCGGCCATCCGGTCGGTGCCAGCGGATCCCGTCTGCTCCTTACTTTGGCGTATGAACTGAGAAACAGAGGGTTGCGATATGGATTGGCCAGCCTTTGCATCGGTGGGGGCCAGGGGATTGCCATGATTATCGAAAATGTATCTTCATAAACCAAAAGCTCCTTTTATAAGACTTGCTCTTCGGGAGTGGCTATTTCCGTTCCACCTTGCATTCCAATCAACGGTTCAATGAAGGTGAATTCTCCCGCAGTAGCAACCTTTAGAAAAAATAACAAAAAGGCTGCCAAACGCCGTAAACAGGCGATGGCAGCCTTTTTATTTTATCGTCGATGCTGACCGTAGACAGAGGCTTTTGAAAGGGACTGGATCACGGCAACGTCATCTGCCGAAAGTTCAGGTGTATGAGCAGCACCTACATTTGACAGCAGCTGTTCAACAGAGCTTGCCCCTGGAATAACGGCTGCTACCGCAGGATGGTGCAGGGAATAACGGATGGCCGTCTGGCTCAACGTCCGCTCACTGTCCAATTTGTCCTGCAGCCCTTTCACTATTTCCTGGATTTCTTTTCCTTCATATTCAAGATAATGATCACTTTTGCTGCGATTCAACGCGCGCTCGGTAAGCCATCCTTTTGCAACAGGCCCACGGGCAATCACGCTGATGTTTTTTTCATGAAGAAAATCAAGCATTTCTTCTTCTGGTCTCCGGTCAAGGATGCTGTACTGCATCATGACGCTGACAATCTGTGAATGCTCGGCGTAATATGAAATCACGTTTGGCCGGATGGATGAAATGCCATATTCCCGGACGAGGCCCTCCTGTTTTAATTCGTTGAAGGCTGAAATCGTTTCATCCATGTTGTCTTCAATCGTTCCTCCGTGAAGCTGGTACAGATCAATATAATCGGTTCCCAAACGGTGCAGGCTATCCTTTACGGCTTGTTTTATGTATGTTTTCGAGGGATCCCAGTCCCAGCTTTTTTTATTTGCTGTCCAGCGGTTTCCAACCTTTGTGGACAGAACGATGTTATCTCTGAAAGGACGGATGTTTTTTCCTACGAATTCCTCATTCCAGCCAAATTGATAGAGATCGGCTGTGTCAAAATAAGTAACGCCTTCTTCATACGCACGCTTTATAATTTCTTTTCCTTCCGCCGCATTTTCCGGCACAAGGGACATGCAGCCCAGTCCGATTTCACTGACTCGCAGCTCTGAGGATCCAAGTTGGTTCTGCTTCATTACATACCAGCTCCTTTTTTGATAGATTTAAAAAAAGGGTAGCATGAAAACGGGCAAAAAAAAACCTTCCAGCCTGCAGGGTCACTGTTTTGGCCCCGGGGCGGAAGAGATCCACTCTTGCACTGTGGTATGTTCTTTCATATAACGCTTGAGCATGTACCTTATTTGCCACGCTTTTCCCACCAGGGTCACGCTTTTCGGCTGAATATAGATCTTCACATGAACAGCTCCTTTTAAATGTGTGTTACGCATTTCCTTATGGTAGACTTTATGTAGCCAAATAAGTTATAGAACCAGGAGTGAGATCAGTATGGAACATTTAAATGAAAAGACCCTTTCTACTGAATCCGTCTATGAAGGGAAAATTATAGATTTGGAAATTCAGGAAGTAGAGCTTCCGAACGGAAATAAAGGCAAGCGAGAAATCATCAGACATCCGGGCGCAGTAGCTATTATTGCCATCACCCCGGAAAATAAACTTCTCTTTGTCCGGCAGTTCCGCAAAGCGCTGGATAAAATTATTGTGGAAATTCCCGCAGGAAAGCTTGAAAAAGATGAAAATCCACAAAAATGTGCAGAGCGTGAGCTGCGTGAAGAAACCGGGTATGAGTGTGAAAAGTTGGAATACCTCACCTCGTTTTACACGTCACCGGGATTTGCTGATGAATTGATTCATTTGTTTTATACAGACTCTCTGAAAGAATGCAAAGATCAGCAGCCGGATGAGGATGAATTTCTGGATGTGATGGAAGTAACGCTTGAAGAAGCGCTTGAGCTTATAAAAGACCAGCAGATTCATGATGCAAAAACAGCTTATGCGGTGCAATATGAACAGCTGAAAAGGAAGATGGAGAATCATGCTTAACACTTACTATGCCGATCTTCACGTGCATATCGGCAGATCCCGTTCAGGGAAGCCGGTGAAAATTACCGGAGCAAGAACACTGACTTTATCCAATATTCTCGAGATGGCGTCCTCAGTAAAGGGCATTAATCTTCTGGGAATCATAGACTGCCATGTGCCGGAAGTCATTGAAGAAATGGAAGAGATGCTGGCGTCAGGAGAAATGAGGGAACATCCGGAAGGCGGATTGTGGTATGAGAATGTATGTCTTCTTCCCGGTTCAGAGATTGAAATATACGATGAAAACTGCCGGGGACCCGTACATGTTCTATCATTTTTTCCTACAGTGGAAAAGATGAAACAGTTCAGCCTGTATTTGCAGGGAAGAATGAAAAACGTAACCCTGAGCTCCCAGCGAATCTATGAATCGGCACATAACCTTCAGCGTGCCACCAAAGAGCTGGGTGGCCTGTTCATTCCTGCCCATGTGTTTACGCCTCATAAAAGTGTGTACGGGAAAGGCGTAAAGAGCTCGCTTTCTGAAATATTTATGCCAGAACTCATCGATGCCATCGAGCTTGGTTTAAGCTCGGATACGAATATGGCCGACGGGATCCAGGAGCTTCGGCAATTTCCGTTTCTCTCAAATTCGGATGCCCATTCACTGGAGAAAATCGGGCGGGAATACCAGACGATACAAATGGAAAAACCGACATTTGCAGAGTTTAAGCTCGCGCTGAAAAATAAAGAGGGACGAAAGATAACAGCCAATTACGGGCTTGATCCTAGGCTCGGAAAATATTACGAAACCACCTGTGCCAAATGCTCTGCCGTTATTTATGAAGAAAAAGGAATGGAATGTGCGGAGTGCAGGAGCACGACGGTCATCCGTGGTGTGCGAAACAGAATTAACGAATTGGCAGCCCTCCCGGTGCCTCGGATTGACAGGGGAGAAAGACCGCCTTATATCCACCAGGTGCCGCTGGAATTTATTCCGGCTCTGGGCCCCAAAACGCTGCAGAAACTAAGGGACCATTTTGGAACGGACATGGCGGTGCTTCATGATATTGAAGAAAAGGATTTAAAAACCGTAGCACCGGAAGCTGTCGTCCGCCATATCCTTCTGGCAAGAGAAGGTAAGCTGTCCCTCCGTGCCGGAGGGGGAGGAACATACGGAAAGGTCACCCAACAGCAAATCTAGCAAATAAAAATAGACATACCTCCCTATTTGATTCATAGAATGAATTAAGAGAGTAAGGGAGGAAAAAAGATGGCTTCAATTAAAAGATTTGTTTGGTTCCATCTGCAGGAACACTATTCGCTCTACGTATTTGTTTCCGTCCTGCTGCTGATGGGCGTCATTTTTGGCGCTGTAATTGTAAACAGCCTGACCCTTGGGCAAAAGCAAGATCTGCTGAATTACCTGTCGAGGTTCTTTGGTGAAGTCTCCAATGGAAGCTTTGCCAATTCAAAGGATATGTTTTCGCAAAGCTACAGCCACTATATTAAATACATCATGCTCATGTGGATTCTGGGCTTGTCTGTCATCGGTCTGCCGGTCATTTTGATCATGCTGTTTATCAAGGGTGTGGTGATTGGGTTTACGGTCGGATTCCTGGTTAACCAAATGGGATGGCATGGATTTCTGCTGGCTTTTGTATCGGTGCTGCCACAGAACATCGTTTTGGTTCCCGGCATCATTATTGCCGCAGCCGCTTCCATTCTATTTTCGATCAAAATGATCAGGCAGCAATTTCTAAAAAAGTCGAGCGAGCCTTTTTTTCCAAAGTTCTTCAAGTACTCGGCACTCATCCTTGCTGTGGGATTACTTTTAGGGCTTGCATCTTTGTTTGAAGCGTACCTCTCTCCCCATTTAATGGAAGGTGTTATGAGTTTGACAAAAAAATAAAACCCTATGAATTATCAGATAATAATTATTTTAAACTGTATATTATAATCATTTTAAATTGACACCTTTTCTTCTCATGACTTATAATATGGATGTGAAACATAAGGGAGGATCAGGTATGGAAAGCCGTATTGACCGTATCAAAAAACAGCTGCATTCCCAGAGCTACAAGCTTACTCCCCAGCGAGAAGCAACCGTTAGAGTCCTCCTTGAGAATGAGGAAGATCATTTAAGCGCAGAAGACGTATATTTGCTGGTGAAGGAGAAAGCGCCGGAAATAGGTCTCGCAACCGTGTACCGTACATTGGAATTATTAACCGAATTGAAAGTGGTCGATAAAATAAATTTTGGTGATGGGGTTTCCCGCTATGATCTCCGAACAGAAGGAGCCGCTCACTTTCATCATCACCTCGTCTGCCTCGAATGTGGAGCCGTTGATGAAATTCAGGAGGATCTTCTGGAAGATGTAGAAAAAGTAGTGGAAGAAGGATGGAATTTTAAAATTAAAGACCATCGCCTGACCTTTCACGGGATCTGCCACCGCTGTCATGGGAAGGAAAAAAATGATGAGACATCCGAATGAATGATGCTCATCATTTTTTTATTTATTTACAAATCCAAAGGAATAAGTTAACGTAAAGTTACAGTGAAAATAGAAAATGTGTATAATCCTTTAATTCTTTGGCATAACCTGTACTAATAAGTGTACGGGGAGGCTTAAAGACATGAGATCTTGGCTGAAATTATGCTGGAGTGCATTCAAAATATTTTTTTCATTTACGGCCTGCACATTATTATTCTATTTTGGTTTGCTTTGGATCAATCAGGAATATCAGAATTATCATAGATATGACGTGCCAAAAGGAAAAGCAGTGAAGGTATTCCAAAACGATTCTGCCGCTGAAAGTGTGGACGAGAGCAATTGGCTCATCCGTCTGCTGTTTTTTTACGAATCCAGTGAGTGAGGAGTGCAGATATGAAAGATCATGTCCAGGATTTTATACATTACTTGATCGTCGAACGTGGTCTCTCGAAAAATACCGTTGATTCTTATCGCCGTGATCTTGAGCAGTATACGCTGTATATGGAAAAGGTCGAAAGTATCGATGCGGTCGGCAAGATTCAGCGTGCCAATATTGTAGGCTATCTGCTCCATTTGAAGGAGAACGGTAAAGCGGCGACCACCATAGCCAGAAACATTGCATCGATCCGGTCGTTCCATCAGTATCTGCTTCGGGAAAAGATCAGCGACGCCGATCCGTCAGTACATATCGAAACACCAAAAACCGAACGCAAGCTGCCCAAGGTCCTTTCGATGAAGGAAGTGGAAGCGCTTTTAGATGTTCCGGATTCACACCAGCCTTTTGGTATGAGGGACAAGGCTATGCTTGAACTTCTGTATGCTACTGGCATCAGGGTGACAGAGCTGGTAAGCCTGGATCAGTCCGATGTCCATCTGTCCATGGGATTTTTGCGCTGCCTTGGCAAAGGAAACAAAGAACGGATCATTCCTCTTGGCAAGATGGCGGCAAGTGCTATTCAAGTATATCTGGAGTCAGGCAGGCCGGCTCTCCAAAAGGGGAAAAGCGGCAACGCTCTGTTTTTGAACCATCATGGCAACCGTTTGTCACGTCAGGGATTCTGGAAAATCCTGAAGCACCTTGCCCAAAAAGCAAACATTGAAAAAGAACTGACCCCGCATACTTTGAGGCATTCATTCGCCACTCACTTGCTGGAGAATGGAGCAGATTTAAGGGCGGTTCAGGAAATGCTGGGCCATGCGGATATTTCAACCACTCAGATTTATACCCATGTGTCAAAAACGAGATTGAAAGATATTTATGCTGCCTATCATCCAAGGGCGTAAGCCTTTTTTTAAATCAAGAGGTCTGACTTCTGACATCATTTGATCTTAGTTTGCTGTCAGTGATGGTGGGATATAGTATCTAAAGATGAATTATTTTGTACTGGAGGTCATTAGGAATGGAATATAAACGGTTCAAACGCACATTTTTAATTGTGATGGATTCCGTCGGGATCGGGGAAGCACCTGATGCCGAAAAATTTGACGATAAAGGTTCAGATACGCTTGGCCATATCGCAAGGGAAATGAATGGACTTCAAATGCCGAACATGGAAGCACTGGGTCTTGGCAACATTCGTGAAATCCAGGGAATTCAAGCGGCAAAAGCGCCGAAAGCCCATTATGCGAAGCTTCAGGAAGCATCGAACGGAAAAGACACGATGACCGGCCACTGGGAAATCATGGGCCTCTTTATTGACCAGCCCTTTCAGACGTTCCCGGAAGGATTTCCGGACGACCTGATTCAGCAGCTTGAGGAGAAATCCGGCCGCAAAATCATCGGAAACAAGCCGGCATCAGGAACGGAAATTATGAAAGAGCTGGGCGAAGAACATGTGAACACCGGTGCGCTTATTGTTTATACATCCGCTGACTCTGTTCTTCAGATTGCCGCCCATGAAGATGTTGTTCCGCTTGAAGAGTTGTACAAGATCTGTGAAATGGCCAGAGAAATGACAATGAACGAAAAATACATGATCGGCCGGATTATTGCCCGCCCGTTCGTCGGTAAACCGGGAGATTTTCAGCGGACTTCAAACCGCCATGATTATGCGCTCAAACCGTTTGGAAGAACTGTGATGAACGAGCTGAAGGACGGCGGCTATGATGTGATTGCATTGGGGAAAATTTCTGATATTTATGATGGTGAGGGAGTGACTCAGGCGATCCGCACTAAATCCAATATGGATGGCATGGATCAGCTTGTTAAATCCATGGACCAGTCGTTTACAGGGCTTAACTTCATAAACCTAGTTGATTTTGATGCGTTATTTGGACACAGACGCGATCCAAAAGGCTATGGGGAAGCCCTGCAGGAGTTTGATGCCCGGCTTCCGGAAGTGTTTGAAAAGCTGAATGAGGATGACGTTTTAATCATCACTGCCGACCATGGAAACGATCCGGTTCACCATGGAACTGACCATACACGTGAATACGTGCCTCTCCTTGTGTATTACAAGGGCATCGAGTCAGGAAAACCGCTGAACGTGAGCAAAACTTTTGCTGACATTGGAGCTACAGTAGCCGATAATTATCATGTGAAGCTGCCGGAGCACGGCGTAAGCTTTTTAGATCAATTAAACTAGGGGGAAATGAAATGGGAGAATTGAAACCGATTCAAACCGCTGCAGATTTTATACAAAACAAACTTTCTTCCCAACCTGAAATCGGATTGATTTTGGGCTCTGGTCTTGGAATTCTTGCTGATGAAATTCAAAACGCTGTGGTTCTTCCTTACAGTGATATTCCTGAATTTCCAGTCTCAACGGTTGAGGGTCATGCCGGACAGCTTGTCATCGGGGAACTTGAGGGTAAGCAAGTGATCGCGATGCAGGGACGCTTTCATTATTATGAAGGATATTCACTGGGGAAGGTAACTTTTCCGGTGCGCGTAATGAAGGAACTTGGCGTAAGCAGTGTCATCGTAACAAATGCTGCAGGTGGAATTAACACGTCGTTTCAGGCGGGGGACCTTATGCTGATTACCGACCATATCAACAACCTGGGTGACAATCCGCTCATCGGGCCAAACGACAGCTCGTTTGGCGTGCGGTTCCCTGATATGTCGGATGCCTACACGCCAGAGCTGCAGAATACAGCCCGCCAGGCTGCATCCTCGCTTGGAATTTCCCTCAAAGAAGGGGTCTATGTGGCGAACTCTGGACCAAGTTATGAAACACCGGCGGAAATCCGCATGCTCCGTATTCTTGGCGGAGATGCAGTTGGCATGTCCACTGTTCCCGAGGTCATTGTGGCACGCCATTCAGGCATGAAGGTGCTCGGATTGTCATGCATCTCCAACATGGCTGCAGGGATTCTGGATCAGCCGCTAACCCATGATGAAGTGATGGAAACCACTGAACGGGTAAAATCGAATTTCCTTGGCCTGGTTAAAGGCATTGTTAAAACCATTTAAGGGAGGAAGAAAACATGGCTACACTATTATCTAATATGAATGAAGCAGCAACATTGATTCAATCCAAAATAGAAGGAAAACAACCTGAAATTGGTTTGATTCTCGGCTCAGGCCTTGGTGAACTGGCCGATGAAATTGAAAATGCCGTTCAAATCGATTACAGTGAGATCCCTCATTTCCCTGTCTCAACGGTTGAAGGACATGCAGGCAAACTGGTAATTGGTACGCTGAACGGAAAGACCGTTTTAGCCATGCAGGGGCGTTTTCATTATTATGAAGGTTACAGCATGCAGGATGTAACATTTCCTGTGCGTGTCATGAAAGGTCTGGGGGTTAAGCTGGTGGTTGTAACCAATGCATGCGGCGGAATGAACCCGGAATTTTCAGCGGGAGACCTTATGATTATTAACGATCACCTGAATATGACAGGCGCCAATCCGCTGATCGGCCCGAACGAGGCAGAACTCGGTCCGCGTTTCCCGGATATGAGCACAGCTTACACGCCGGAACTTGTTCAATTTACAAAAGAAACAGCAGCTTCCCTGGGAATTAACGTTCAAGAGGGTGTTTACGCAGGTATTACAGGGCCAACCTATATGACGAAGGCAGAACTTCGCATGCTTCGCACGGTGGGCGGAGATGCAATCGGTATGTCAACGGTACCGGAAGTTATCGTTGCAAGCCATATGGGCTTAAAAGTGATCGGGATTTCCTGTATCACAGACATGGCGATCGCAGACGAGCTTGAACCGCTCACTCACGAACAAGTCGTGGCAGTGGCGAACCGTACGAAGCCAAAATTTATCAACCTGGTCAAAGAAATCGTAAAAAATGTAACTTTGTAATGGACTGATTATCAAAAGTAGACCGCTTTTGGTTACCTAAACAAAAATAAAGAAAAAGAAAGCTCAATGAGGTGGATTTAAATGAGGGCTGTCGATATTATCCTAAAGAAACGACACGGAAAAGAATTAACAAAAGAAGAAATTGATACGTTCATCAAAGGCTACACAAACGGTGACATTCCTGATTACCAGGTATCCGCTTTCCTTATGGCCGTATACTTTAAAGGCATGACAAAAGAAGAAACGGCTCACTTAACCCATGCTATGGTCAAGTCAGGAGACGAGATTGATCTCTCAAAAATTGAAGGTATTAAAGTTGATAAACACTCTACAGGTGGAGTGGGAGACAAGACAAGCCTAATTATTGCTCCTCTTGTGGCCTCAGTAGGCGTTCCTGTGGCGAAAATGAGCGGGCGCGGCTTAGGTCATACTGGAGGTACTGTTGACAAATTAGAATCCATCGAAGGCTTCCAGGTTGAATTAACGACACAGCAATTTATTGAGAATGTTAATAAACACAAAATTGCAGTTGTTGGCCAAAGTGGCAACCTAACTCCTGCGGATAAAAAACTTTATGCGTTAAGAGACGTTACAGGCACGGTTGACTCTATACCATTGATTGCATCATCCATTATGTCCAAGAAGATTGCTTCAGGATCTAATGCTATTGTATTGGATGTTAAGTTTGGTTCAGGCGCATTCATGAAGACGTTGGAAGATGCTAAAGCATTGGCAAGTGCGATGGTTGGCATCGGTAATGAACTAGGCCGGCAAACGGTTGCCATTATCACAGATATGGATCAGCCTTTAGGGCATGAAATCGGGAATGCCAATGAGGTTCAGGAGGCAATTGCCGTCTTAAGTGGTAAAGGTGATAAGGATTTAACAGAGGTTTGCTTGACACTCGCAGGCAATATGGCTGTATTAGGCGGCGCTTATTCCAACTTTGACGAAGCAAAACGTGAGTTGCAGAAGGTTCTGGAAAGTGGCAAAGCTGTCGAGAAGATGAGAGAATTTGTTGAATCTCAAGGTGGTAACGGTAATCAAATTACGAATCCTGAAACGTTGCCTCAAGCAAAATATCACATGGAAATCAAGTCAGATGAAGAAGGTAACGTTCAAACCATTGATGCTGAATCGGTTGGAATTGCTGCGATGCTATTGGGCGCAGGAAGAAAGACGAAAGAAGACAGCATTGATTATGCAGTAGGTATTACCTTGAAGAAAAAAGTAGGGGATAAAGTAACCAAAGGAGAAACACTTGCTGTATTCCATGCTAATTTTGAAGATATTGCTGAAGCGGAGAAAACATTGAAGAACGCATACACATTTACAAAGGAATCCGTAGAAGCACCTAAATTAATTCACGATATCATTAAATAAAAACGAATAAAAGCATGACGTAAAGGGAGCTTCTCAAAGGAAGCTCCCTTTTTTTCTCTCCCACTGATATTCCTGTATAAACCGAAAAATAATGGAAAAAATAGGGGTATCATGATTGGAGGGAAATGGAATGAAACGATACATAGTGGCTGCTGTTGCGCTCGCGCTTCTGCTGACTACGGGCGGAGGCCGGACATTTGCTGCTGAAAAAACACAAAGTCTTGCTCCAAATGCATCCTCAGCTATTTTGATTGAACGTGATACGGGAACTGTTCTTTTTGATAAAAACAGCCATAAAAAACTGCCGCCGGCGAGCATGACAAAAATCATGACCATGATTCTGACCATGGAAGCCCTTGATTCAGGAAAGATCAAACTGACCGATCCTGTTAGAGTCAGTGAATATGCCGCCTCTATGGGAGGATCCCAAATTTTCCTAGAACCCGGTGAAGAAATGAGCGTTCACGACATGATGAAGGGAATTGCGATTGGAAGCGCAAATGATGCGTCTGTTGCCATGGCAGAAAAAATTGGAGGCTCTGAAGCTTCCTTTGTGGATATGATGAACAAGAAAGCCAAACAGTTGGGATTAAAGGACACATTTTTTAAAAATCCTACCGGGCTGCCTGCTGCGGGACATTATTCTTCCGCTCATGATATGGCCATTATGGGTAAAGAGCTGTTAAAGCATGAAGAAATCACAAAATATACCGGCCTTTATGAGGAATATCTCCGTCAAAATACGCCGAATAAATTTTGGCTGGTGAATACCAACCGTCTTGTGAAATTTTATCCAGGCACAGATGGCCTGAAAACAGGGTTTACACAAGAAGCCAAGTATTGTCTTACTGCTACTGCCAAAAAACATGATATGCGGGTGATTGCTGTGGTAATGGGTGCACCCAACCCAAAACAGCGCAATCAACAAGTCACTCAAATGTTTGATTATGCTTTTTCTCAATATGCAACCAAAAAATTATATGACCGTCATCAGATTGTAAAGCAGGTAAAGATCCAAAAAGGAAACAAGCAGCAGCTGGCGGTTGTGACATCTGAAAGCATTTCCCTCCTTTCCAAACGAGGGGAAAAGGAAAACAACGTGAAACCCCTCATACAGGTGAATCCCGATTTGAAAATGCCGATTAAAAAAGGACAGCAAGTTGGAACGTTGAGCATTATGAAAGGCGGAAAGACTGTAACAAAAAGTCCGCTTCTTGCTTCAGAGAATGTAAAGAACGCGTCCTGGTGGAGTTTGTTTAAACGTACGCTTGGACATATGGCGAAATCTTCATAATCTCATGTTTTGACTAAATGGGACGAATCCGCACTAGTTTTGTAATAGTGGAGGAATTCGTCCTTTTATTATCGAAACAGTTGCGTATCAAGAAGAAGGAGGAGAGACGTTTGAGTCTTAACATCGGGCTGGAGATCAAGCATACAGTATTATGTATTCGCCTGGATGGGGAACTGGACCATCACACGGCTGATGAATTGAGGTCAAAGGTAGATGATATTTTAAAGAATAAGAAAATTGAACATATCATGCTGAACCTTGAAGGGCTGGACTTCATGGACAGCTCGGGCCTCGGCGTAATCCTTGGGAGATATAAACAAATCAAAAGTAATAACGGTGAAATGGTGGTGTGTGCCATTTCTCCTGCAGTAAAAAGGTTATTCGACATGTCCGGTCTGTTCAAGATTATCAGACTGGAAGAAAATGAAGAATATGCCCTACAAACCTTGGGGGTGGCTTAATCATGAAAAACGAGATGAAAATTCAGTTTTCAGCACTAAGCCAGAATGAATCATTTGCGCGGGTTACGGTCGCAGCCTTTATCGCGCAGCTGGACCCTACCGTGGACGAACTGACCGAAATTAAAACGGTGGTTTCAGAGGCTGTGACGAACGCCATTATCCATGGATATGAAAATTCGTCCGATGGCATCGTTTACATTGAAGTCTTGCTTGATGAGGATACAGTTAAGCTGACCATCCGGGACAAAGGCGTTGGCATATCTGATTTGAATGAAGCAAGACAGCCTCTTTTCACTTCAAAGCCGGAGCTCGAACGGTCGGGGATGGGCTTTACAATTATGGAGAACTTTATGGATGAGGTTGAAGTGATTTCCGAACCCTCCTATGGCACCACGATCCACTTGACAAAATTTTTGGCAAAAAATAAAGCGGTTATCAATTAAGGGGTATGCCTTATGGATGTCGAGGTTAAAGGCGGTAAAAACGAATCGTACTTTAAGGATGAGGAAATCAAGCTTTTGATAAAACGAAGCCAGGAAGGTGATCAGTCAGCCCGGGACTTAATTGTAGAAAAAAATATGCGTCTGGTATGGTCGGTCGTACAGCGGTTTATCAACCGCGGTTATGAACCGGATGATCTCTTCCAAATCGGAAGCATTGGGCTTTTAAAGTCGGTCGATAAATTTGATTTAAGCTATGATGTGCGTTTTTCCACTTATGCTGTTCCAATGATCATAGGAGAAATCCAGCGATTCATTCGGGATGATGGAACGGTAAAGGTTAGTCGGTCGCTGAAAGAAATGGGAAACAAAGTCAGAAAAGCTAAAGATGAATTGTCGAAAGTACTTGGACGAACTCCGACGGTCAACGAAGTCGCTGAGAAGCTGGAGATCAGTGTGGAAGATGTTGTACTGGCGCAGGAGGCCGTACGAGCACCGACTTCTATTCATGAAACGGTTTATGAAAACGACGGAGACCCGATTACCCTGCTTGATCAGATTGCAGACAGCACCGAGAACAAGTGGTTTGACAAAATTACCTTGCAGGAAGCCATTGAATCGTTGGATGAACGGGAACGCCTCATTGTTTATCTTCGCTATTATAAAGACCAGACACAATCAGAAGTTGCCGAGAGGCTGGGAATCTCGCAGGTGCAGGTTTCCCGGCTTGAAAAGAAAATTTTGGCTCAGATGAAAAGCCAGATGGATGAGTAACCCATCTGGCTTTTTTGTGTGCAAGCATAAATGGAACGCAGCTTTTTGCCTATGGTAATTGATGGATAATTCTTTGGAGAAGAATGATACAACTTTACCAAATCCATACTAAACAAGAATGTTGAATATCAGGAGGTGCGGCCATGAAAGAATCTGCTGTTTACATAAGGATGAGACAAAAGGTTCAGGTTGTGCTTGAGCAGCCCGTGACACTTAGAACGGTTGCCCAAATAGTGGCTCCTCCAGCCTTACAAAAAAAGCTGCAAATGCTGGTCATTTACCAGGTAAAGCCGGCCGATAAGCATTTAATCGTGCTGGATGTGATGAAAGTTGTTCAACGGATTCAACACGTATTTCCGGGAATTGAAATCCAAACGGTTGGCCCCGCTCAATCGATTCTGGAGATCCAGTATAAAAAAAAGAAGCTTGCACCTGTCTACTTTGTGCTTGTCTGGCTGCTATTATTTATCGGGTCCGCACTGGCTATCATGAACTTTCATGAGGATGTCAGCATGCAGGTGGTTCACCAAAAAATTTATTATATGGTGACGGGAACTTATGATAACCAGCCGCTGATATTGCAAATCCCCTATTCCCTGGGGCTTGGGATTGGAATGGTTCTTTTTTTTAACCATGTCTTTAAGAAAAGACTAAATGAAGAGCCTAGCCCGCTTGAAGTAGAGATGTTTAAATACCAGCAGGATCTGGATCAGTACGTCGTCATTCATGAAAATAAGGAAACCGAGAAAAAAATCGATGGGGATTAAAAGCGTGTTTTTGGCCTTTATCGGTTTTGGCGGGGGCATTGCTGTAGGTTCAGGGTTTGTGGCTTTTCTTACGGTGCTTGGTATTATTCCCCGGCTGATGCAGCTCAGTAAAACATTTTGTTATATCAGGGCGTACGAATGGAGTGTCATCCTAGGTGCTGTCCTTGGCGGATGGGTAAATCTGAAGGATGTATCCTTTCACCTTTCTCCGCTGCTGCTTGTGCCGATAGGTGCGTTCTGTGGTGTTTTTGTCGGAATGCTGGCCGCGGCTCTGACTGAAGTCTTGAATGTCATGCCCATCCTTGCGAAACGGATCGGGATGGGGGAAAGGCTGCTGGTCATCCTCATGGCGATTATTTTAGGAAAAGTGCTGGGCTCTTTGTTTCACTGGATGGTTTATGTTAACCAATAAAAAAAAGGAGTAAAAGGTAATGTCCAATAAAGAACAACAACAAGAATATGCAAAGAAAATCAAACCCCTTCAGCCTAAACCGCCTTACTTTATCAATTGCCTGAAGGCGTATTTGGTCGGCGGGCTGATTTGTGTCATTGGTGAGGCTCTTATGAAATTTTACATGACCTATTTTAATTTTAATGAAGAAACTGCCGGTAATCCAACCGCCGCCACGCTGATTTTAATTGCAGCCCTCTTGACAGGCATTGGGGTGTATGACAAGATTGGTCAGTTTGGAGGAGCGGGATCGGCCGTACCTGTCACCGGTTTTGCCAATGCGGTAACAAGTGCTGCTCTCGAGCATAAAAGTGAAGGCATTGTGCTCGGAATCGCAACCAACTTATTCAAGCTGGCGGGTTCTGTTATCGTATTCGGAGCTGTGGCTGCCTATATTTTTGGAATGATACGCTATGCGTTCAAAACGTTGATGTAAAGGAGTGAAGACATGAAGCTGCAAGGAAGGCAGACGTGGAAATTTGGTAGTGAGGTTTACCTGAATTCGACAGGTACAGCAGTTGGCCCGATGGAAAGTGAAGGGCCGCTCGGGGCTTTATTCGATGTAAGATACAATGATTTGCATTGCAATGAAAAAAACTGGGAGCTTGCCGAACGGCGTTTGATGGAGGATTCTATTGCGAGCTGCTTGAGCAAGGCCAAACTGACGAATGATGACATTAACTTTTTTCTTGCCGGTGACCTTTTGAATCAAGTGGTGACCGCAAACTACGTGGCGCGCGGCAACGAAATTCCGTTTCTGGGTATATTCGGAGCCTGCTCTACGTCCATGGAATCCCTGGCTGTAGGTGCAGCATTGGTAGATGGCGGTTTTGCCCAAAGAGTTGTCGCGGCGGTCAGTTCGCATAATGCAACGGCTGAACGGCAATTCCGTTATCCAACAGAATATGGCGGCCAGAAACCGGATACTGCCACATTTACGGTCACAGGGGCCGGGGCTGCACTGATCAGCAATGAACCCTCTCCGATCAGAATTACATCGGCCACAATAGGAAGAGTACAGGATCTTGGAATAAAAGACCCATTTGATATGGGGTCAGCGATGGCTCCCGCGGCTGCAGATACGATTATGACCCATTTAAAAGAGACGGGCATGGCTGCCGAGGATTACGATCTAATTGTCACCGGAGACCTGTCAGGAGTGGGGGCACCGATTGTAAAAATGCTATTAAAGGAAAAAGGAATTGATGTTTCCAATAATCACAGAGATTGCGGATTGATGGTTTACCGGCCGGACCAGGAAGTATTTGCAGGGGGAAGCGGTTGTGGATGCTCGGCGGTTGTAACCTATGGCCATTTGGTAAAAGAATTGATGTCCGGCAGCCTGAAGCGGATTCTGGTGATTGCAACCGGAGCTCTCCTGAACCCGACGATGATTCAACAAAAAGAATCCATCCCAACCATTGCTCATGCGGTGGCTCTTGAAGGAATCAAAGGGGGAAGCAACTGATGGACTATTTGTGGGCATTTCTTGTGGGTGGGGCCATTTGTGTGGTGGGCCAGCTGCTGATCGACATTTTCAAACTGACCCCTGCCCATGTAACAACTTCCTTTGTTGTTCTTGGTGCACTGCTTGATGCATTTGGCATCTATGATAATTTGATCAAGTTTGCCGGAGCCGGGGCAACTGTCCCTATTACGAGCTTCGGACATAACCTCCTTCACGGAGCGATGGCTTCAGCAGAGGATCATGGTTTTATCGGAATTGCCATGGGAATATTCGAGCTCACTTCAGCAGGGATTTCATCCGCGATTTTGTTCGGTTTTCTTGTGGCCTTGATATTTAAGCCGAAGGGGTGAATCTGGTGGGAAAAAAACGCGTCATTCTGATAACAGACGGGGATCTTTATGCACTGCGTGCGGTAGAGCATGTTGCCCGCGGAATTGGAGGACGCTGTATTTCCCACTCATGGGGCAATCCTTCAAGGTTAACCGGCCAACAGCTTGTATCCCTGATCTTAAAAACCCCATATGATCCCGTGCTCGTTATGTTTGATGACTGCGGATTCCGTGGAGAAGGACCGGGGGAACTTGCTATGCGCGCAGTATGCGGACATCCGGGAATTGAAGTACTCGGGGCCATAGCGGTTGCTTCAAAAACACGTTATTCCGAATGGACAAAAGTCCACTTCTCCATTGACCGCTATGGAAACTTTACGGAGTTTGGTATTGATAAGAGCGGGCTCCCTGATATTGAAACAGGCAGGATTAACGGTGACACGGTATACATTCTTGATGAATTAAACCTGCCGATCGTCATTGGCATCGGTGATATCGGAAAGATGGCTGGACATGATGCGGTGGAAAAGGGGGCACCCATCACCAGCCTGGCGGTGGCGACCATCCTAGAAAGGAGCGGATTTAATGCAGGAATCAAAGGAAAGACAGAAGACACCAATCAGTAAAAAAATCCAGGAGAACGAACATGAGCTGAAATCGAGGCTCGGGATTGGTGTCAGTTTTGATGTAGGAGTCAGAAAGCTTCATGTCTTAAAAAAGGAAGTTCAGATTTATTATTGCACTGGGCTTTGCGACAGTCTCTTTATCATTGAAATCATGCGGGAGCTCATGGACATGGATCATGGGCACCGTGCGCCTTCCAATGTCAAAGAAATTTTGCACGATCACCTTTCCCATCAGCAGGTGGAGTTGACGGATAACCTGGAGATTGCCATTGACAGAATGCTTTCCGGACTGATTTCTGTATTTTTGGAAGGCGAAGACCAAGCATTCATCGTTGATGTTAGAAGCTATCCCGGCCGTCAGCCGGAAGAACCGGACATTGAGAAAGTGGTCCGTGGATCAAGGGACGGGTATACCGAGAACATCATTATTAATACCGCACTGACCCGCCGGCGGATCCGCGACGAGCGGCTGCGACATGAAATTATGCAAGTTGGAAAGCGTTCCAAAACCGATATTTGTATATCGTATATTGAGGATATTGCTGATCCAGGGCTTGTCGATCTTGTCAAAAAAGAACTTCAGAGTATTGATATCGATGGCATCCCCATGGCCGATAAAACCATTGAAGAATTTCTTGTGAAACAAGGCTGGGATCCTTTTCCGCTTGTCCGGTATACCGAGCGGCCGGATGTTGCTGCCCAGCATTTAATGGAAGGCCATGTTCTGGTAATCACCGATACGAGCCCGAGTGTTATCATTACACCGACAACCTATTTTCACCATGTACAGCATGCAGAGGAATTCCGTCAGACGCCGATGGTCGGTGCTTTTATCCGGTGGGTCCGGTTTGCCGGCATTATTGGCTCACTGATCCTCGTGCCGCTCTGGTACCTTTACGCTTCACAGGAAGGACTGCTGCCTCCGGATATCGATTTTATCGGCCCGAACAAAACAACACATATACCCTTATTTTTGCAAATCGTCTTTGCGGAAATCGGGATTGAAATCCTGAGGGTAGCCGCGATCCATACACCCAGTCCGCTGTCGACGGCGATGGGCTTGATCGCAGCAGTGCTTATTGGCCAGATTGCCATCGATGTGGGTCTGTTTGTCCCGGAAGTCATTTTATATGTATCAGTCGCGGCCATCGGAGGATTTTCTACCCCAAGCTATGAACTCAGTGTTGCCAACAAGATGCTCCGGCTCCTCCTTCTGGTGCTCACGGCCATCTTCCATGTGCCGGGTCTTGTCGGAGGCGCCACCCTGCTCCTCCTGTATCTTGCTTTTGTGAAAAATTTAAATACTCCTTACCTGTGGCCTTTTATTCCATTCAACGCCAAGGCGTTTGTGCAGATCATGATCCGGCTCGCTGTACCACTGTCCAAAGTCCGTCCGAGCATCGTCCATCCGCAGAACAGCAAAAAGCAGCCAACTTCTTAAGAAGTGTTGCCGAATATCCAATTTTGTGATAAATTTGTTCATAACAATTGGATATGCCTCATTTATAAATAATGGGGTAGAGGCGCAAAGCGGATGAGTAGGATGATGGAGTGAATGGACATGATGATATCATTTTAAAGGCCAATTTGCCGAAGTGTGGGAATGCTCCATCCGTTCCCATGCTGGGCCGCTGCCGAACAGACAGCGGACTGTCACTGCAATGCTTGCAGTGGAGAACTATTCCGGCAAATGGGGGTACGGTAGTAGACAGCCAGTGTACCTTAGACATGGGCTGTCTTTGTTTTTTTCGTCGGAACAGGATCTCTGCAGGATAGAAAAGGGGAGACTATGATGTACTTACACGGCACAAGCTCGATTAATGAAGATAATCATTTGACGATCGGCGGGCTCGACACGGTTCAGCTGGCACAAAAATACGGTACACCGCTTTATCTTTACGATGTGGAACTGATCAGACAACGAGCAAGGGCGTTTAAAAAAGCATTTGAAGTACAAGGCATAAAAGCTCAAGTTGCGTATGCGAGCAAAGCATTTTCCTGCCTCGCGCAGGTCCAGCTGGTGGCGGAGGAAGGCTTGAGCCTGGACGTTGTTTCAGGAGGTGAACTTTATACAGCGCTTGCCGCTGGATTTCCTGCAGAACGCATCCATTTCCATGGCAACAATAAAAGCTATGATGAGCTTCAATATGCCTTGAAATCCGGAATCGGATGCTTTGTTGTGGACAATTTCCATGAACTGCACATGCTTAATGAGCTCTGTGAAAAAACGAATACCCAAACATCCATCCTGCTGAGAATCACTCCGGGAATTGAGGCTCATACCCATGAATACATCCTGACCGGACAGGAAGATTCAAAATTCGGTTTCGACCTTCAGAATGGCCAGGCAGAAAAAGCGGTAACCGAAGCTCTGGATTCAGAAGCGATTACCCTTCTTGGGGTCCATTTTCATATCGGTTCGCAAATTTTTGAAACAGCTGGTTTTATTTTGGCCATTCAGAAATTGTATGATTACCTTGCCAAATGGAACAATGAATTGTCCTTTTTCCCTGAGGTTTTAAACTTGGGTGGTGGATTTGGGATTCGGTATACAGAGGAAGATAAACCGCTGGAGCCCAAAGAATACATTGAGGCGATGATCAATGAAGTGACACGCCTTTCTGCTTCAAATTCGGTTTCAATACCTGAAATCTGGATTGAACCCGGGCGTTCGCTCGTTGGTGACGCAGGAACCACTATTTATTCGGTTGGTTCACAAAAAGATATTCCATCGGTCAGGCATTATGTATCAGTCGACGGAGGGATGAGCGACAATATCAGACCAGCACTATACCAGGCCCAATATGAGGCGGCACTTGCCAACCGGGCGGGAGAAAAAGGTACAAAAAAGGTATCGGTTGCAGGAAAATGCTGCGAATCCGGGGATATGCTCATTTGGGATATTCTTCTGCCGGAAGCACGAACCGGTGATTACCTGGCTGTATTCTGTACAGGAGCTTATGGCTATTCCATGTCCAACAACTACAATCGTATTCCGCGGCCAGCGGTTGTGTTTGTGGAAAATGGAGAAGAACAGCTCGTCGTCAAAAGAGAAACCTATGAAGACCTTCTAAGGCAGGATCTGCCGTTAAAAAACGGCGTGCTGGCCGGTAATTAATTAAGCCTCACTGGACGCTCGGCCAAAAAAAGCATAAAATAAGGAAGTATGCTGAATTCAGGAGGTAATATACATGAAAAAAGGTTCAATTGAATTTGAAAATGGAGAAAAAATATTAATCGAGCTGTTCCCGGAAGAAGCACCCGGAACGGTAGCAAACTTTGAAAAGCTTGCAAACGAAGGGTTTTATAATGGGGTAACCTTCCACCGTGTTATTCCCGGCTTTGTGGCTCAGGGCGGAGATCCTACGGGAACAGGAGCAGGCGGCCCCGGGTATACCATTAAATGTGAAACTGAAGGGAACCCACACAAGCATGTGGCAGGTTCATTGTCCATGGCGCATGCAGGAAGAGACACAGGCGGAAGCCAGTTCTTCATTGTACATGAGCCGCAGCCTCATTTGAACGGTGTTCATACTGTTTTCGGACAGGTGACGGAAGGCATGGATACCGTGCTTCGCATCAAGCAAGGCGATGTTATGAAAGAAGTAAAAGTCTGGGAAGAATAAAAGCAGAAAAAGCCTCCACTTAGGAGGCTTTTTTATATGTTTCCATTTTCTTATTCCGATGCTGTGTTTTTCCGTTTTTTTTGTGCTTCCCGCTCTCGAATGATTTCGCTGCGGTCCCGGGTCCGGTGTTTATGGATAATCTGGTCATTGTCCATATCGCTCACTGCTCCCCATGAGGAGCCATGTTTCTTTATGGATTGGCAGCACACATCAAGAAGACGTTCATCCGTAACGGGAAGATTCATGTCGGTGTAGGGGCTACGTGCGGAGATATCACTGAGCCGTTTTTTAAGCTGATCAAGCAGCAGGGGATGGTCAAGGCCCAGTTTCGTAAGGTTGTCTTGCTGGCCGCCAAGGCGTTTTATGGCGCTCTCCATCATTCTCCGCCCTCCTTCATAGTTGCCCCTTCGCTGGTGATAAAGGGAGACAGCAATCTGAATCAGGCCAACCCAGATGTCATTTTGCATGCCTTCTTTTTTCCAGTGTTCCTCGAGGACTTCATGGCACTCGAAATAATCCCTTGGTCCATGAAAGTATGCCAGATAGTCGATATAAGCTTCAGGGTACATTGCGGGTCCTCCTTCGGACAGGTTCTTCTTCATTCTACTAAAAAAAGAGAAAGCAAAAAAGGAACTCCCTTTAAAATATGGTATAATTCCGATACAAGCTACAATGTAGAAACAGAGGTTGCGAGAATGAAATACAGCGTGAAGATAGATGCATTTGAAGGTCCTCTGGATCTGCTCCTGCATCTTATTGGTACGTATGAAATTGACATTTATGATATCCCGGTCGCGGTCATAACGGAACAATATATGAATTATATACATACCATGCAGGAATTAAAACTGGATGTTGCCAGCGAATATTTGGTAATGGCTGCTACACTGCTAGCCATCAAAAGCAAAATGCTTCTTCCCAAACAGGAAGTTCTAGATACCGATGATCAGCTTGATCTGGATGAGGATGATGATCCGCGGGAGGATTTGGTACGAAGACTGGTGGAATACAGGAAATTTAAACAGGCAGCCCATGATTTGAAAGAAAAGGAAACGGCAAGAAGCATGATATTCACCAGAGAGCCAATGGATCTCACTTCCTATGAAAATGAGGAAGAAGCCCAAAATCCTGTTGCCAATGTAACGATTTATGATATGCTGGCGGCCATGCAGAAAATTTTTGTAAAAAAAATGGAGAAGGCTCCAAGAAAGACTACCATTGAGCGTCAGGAAATACCGATTGAAATGCGGATGCAGCAAATCATTCAGGACATCAGAACCTCAGGCAGAAAGAAATTTTCCGAGCTCTTTACCTCCTCGAGCAGGGAACACCTCGTTGTTACGTTTCTCGCCGTCCTGGAACTTATGAAAACGAAAGAAGTAGAATGCGAGCAGGAAGATAATTTTAGCGAAATCTTTATTTATGCACCAAAGGAGAATGAAGTTTGAATCGATCAGCAGAACAGAAAGCAGTCATTGAAGGACTGATCTTTGTATCCGGAGAGGAGGGCATTGACAAAAAGCAGATGGCAGATGTACTGCAGGTTAGCATGACAGAAGTCGAACCATTGCTTGAAGAGCTGCTCCACGACTACAGGTCCGGCTCAAGAGGAATGGAAATTATCGAAATCGCCGGTTCCTTTCAATTTGTGACAAAGCGTGAGCATGCATCCTATTACGAGCGGCTGGTCTCAGCTCCTTCACACACAAGTCTATCCCAGGCGGCGCTTGAAACATTGGCCATCATCGCCTATAAACAGCCCATCACTCGGGCAGAGATTGAAGAAGTAAGAGGGGTAAAAACCGAAAAACCGCTGCAGACTCTCTCAACGAAGGGATTGATCGCCGAGATGGGCCGGGCCGAGGGAACAGGGCGTGCCATTTTGTACGGAACGACCAAGAGCTTTCTTGAGCATTTCGGCTTGAAGTCCATCGAAGAACTTCCCCCACTTCCTGAGCAGGTCAATGACCCGTCCATTGAAGAGGAAGCAGACTTGTTTTTTTCAAAGTTTCAGGAAACCATGGATGAATGAAAGGAGCTGAGGATTTGTTGAAAATTCGATCGTTTGCCGGATATGAGCTGCAAAAAGCAAAATCCAATTCCCCTGAGGACCTTTTTAACCGTTCGGAAGTTATATATACCTATCATGGGAAGGATCGTTCTTTTGAATTGCTGTATGTGAGATATCTTGAAGAACAATTGCCGGATCTCACAGAGCAGCTCACGATGGAAAATGGAGAACAGCTCGCTGTGAAGGACATTGCCGCACTTGCCTGCCTGCTGCAGGCGGATGGCTACCTTGAACGGCGGAAAGTATATATCAACGATCAGCATCAATTTTCTGATCTGTTTCAGAACCTGGACTGGAACAAAGTGAAAAAGATCTGTGTGAAATTGAAACATTCATCAAATCCTGAAGAAAGCCTCCTGTGAAAATGGGGCTTTTTTCTATTTACAAGCGTAAAAGGAAAGGAAAAAGGGAAAACTCATGGAACTACGCATACATACGGAGGTTCTTTCATGCCTAAAATTCTATCCGTCCAAACAACAAACCTGCCTTATAAACTAGAACAGGAACAAACACTTGAATTCGCAAGAGGCTTATTTCGCCGTTCGTTTAAAGACATTGAACGGCTTTTGAACGTCTTTCATAATGGGGAAATTAAAACGCGCTATTTCGCCAAGCCGATCGAATGGTTTGCCGAACCCCACTCCCTGCAGGAAAAAAATGACTCCTATATCGAGAGTGCAACCCGGTATGGCGGCCGGGCCATTCGAAAGTGCTTGCAGGACTCTCCGTTTTTAAATCGTCCGATTGATTATCATGAAATTGATGCCATCTTCTTTATTTCCAGTTCCGGCTTCGCCACACCGAGCATCGAGGCCAGGATTATGAATGAATTGCCGTTTTCCCCGCATACCAAGAGAATCCCGATCTGGGGTCTTGGCTGTGCAGGCGGAGCTTCCGGATTTTCAAGAGCTTATGAGTATTGCAAAGCGTTCCCTGACGCCAAGGTGCTTGTGTTGAGTGTGGAGCTTTGCAGTCTGACGTTTCAGCATGATGATCAAAGTAAAAGCAATCTGGTGGGCACGTCACTATTTTCGGATGGGGTCGGCTGTGCTTTGCTTTGCGGGGATGAATCCGAGGCGAGGAGCGCCTCATCTCTGGACGCAGTGCCGGAAGTGAGAGATACCATGTCAACCCTTATGCCAAACTCTGAAGAGGTGATGGGCTGGGATGTAAAAGACAATGGACTGTATGTCGTGTTTTCCCGGGACATTCCCAATATCATCCGTGGCTGGCTGAAACCCAACGTGGATCAATTTCTTGAACGCAATGCCCTTACCGGCCGTGACATACGTCATTTTATTGCTCACCCCGGCGGAAAGAAAGTACTGGATGCCTATGTGGATGCATTGGACATGCCTCTTGAGAAAACGGACGTTTCCAAGGCCGTCCTTCAGGAATTTGGGAACATGTCATCCGCTACGGTCTTTTATGTGATGGAACGGTTTATGGCGAGAATGCCCGAAAGAGGAGATACGGGCCTGATGGCTGCCCTGGGACCGGGTTTTTCATCTGAATTGCTTTATATACAATGGAGATAAAAAAGGGGGCGGACCAATGCTGTTTTGGATTTTTTTTGCAGTGCTGGTGATTCAGCGGCTTGCAGAGCTTTTGATCGCCAGAAAAAATGAAAAATACCTGCTTTCCAAAGGAGCCTTTGAAGCAGGTCATGATCACTACAAATGGATGGTCGGCATACATACTTGTTTTTTTATTTCCTTTTTAGGGGAAGTACTCTTGTTTCATAAGCAGCCTGCATTTTGGTGGTGGTTCCCTTTTTTATTATTTCTTCTGGCCCAATGTGCGCGCGTTTGGTGCATATCCTCTTTAGGTCATTTCTGGAATACAAAGATCATAATATTGCCCGGTGCTCATGTGGTGGCCAAGGGGCCATATAAATATATAAGACATCCAAACTATGTCATCGTCACCCTTGAAATCATTACAATTCCTTTAGTGTTTCAAGCATACTTTACGATGGTGATCTTCCTTATTTTAAATGCGGTCATACTGTCTGTCCGAATACCGGAAGAAGAAAAGGCGCTGCAGGAGGCAACCAATTACAACGCCCATTTTGAGGGGAAACATCGGTTCTTGCCAGGTGATGATCATTGACTGGAAATGATTTACCAATCATAACCGTCCGTTTTTTGCATAAACTTGTACAAAACAACTAAGGACGGGATATCATGCACTATTCAACGAAAAAATGGACAATGCTTATCATAGTGGCTGCACTTCTGCTGACCTGCATGCCTCCTCAAGTAAAAGCTGCAGGGCCAGGTGTGTCCGCAAGGGCCGCTATTTTAATGGAACAGGAATCAGGAAGGATCCTTTATGCCCGTGATGAACACCGTCCCATGCGCATCGCAAGTATTACCAAAATCATGACAGCAATCCTTGCCATTGAATCGGGCAAGCTATCCGACCGGGTCACAGTCAGCGAAAGAGCCACCCGGACTGAAGGGTCTTCTCTCTATTTAAAACCGGGGGAGCATATATCCTTGAATGACCTAGTATATGGATTGATGCTCCGTTCAGGTAATGATTCGGCTGTTGCCATCGCGGAATATGTTGGCGGCAGTCTGGATGGATTCGTTTATATGATGAATCAAAAAGCTCGTGAAATCGGAATGAAGAATACACTGTTCAGAAACCCGCATGGACTCGATGACCATGATGATCACTATTCCTCGGCTTATGATATGGCGCTGCTAACCCGGTACGCGATGGAAAATGAAAGGTTCAGGGAGATTTCTTCCTCCGTTATATACCGGTCCCCGCAAGAAGGCGAGAAATGGGAACGGGTCTGGCGGAATAAAAATAAAATGCTGAAGATCTACCCCTATTCCACTGGCGGAAAAACGGGATATACGAAGCTTGCAAAACGCACCCTTGTATCCACCGCCAAAAAGGACGGCATGGGGCTGATCGCCGTTACGTTGAATGATCCCAATGACTGGGAAGATCACGCTGCCATGTTCAACTGGGGGTATAGGACGTTCAAGCTGACCACTCTTGTTAAAAAAGGAGTGGTAGACGGGATCAAGCTTAAAGCATATGAAAATAAAATAGAAGCGGCAAGAGATCTAAATTACCCCTTGATGAAGGGGGAGAAGAGGGGAATCCAAAGATCGGTGAATCTGTATCAGCCCCCAAAAGGAGGTAAATGGAAAAAAGGAGCAGTGCCTAAACCAATTGGAAAAATGAAGGTAATTCTTGGAGGACAAATCATTGGTAATCTTCCTTTGTACTATGAAGGTAAAGGGCTGGTAAAAGAAGACCGGAGTATCTGGAATGTGTTTAAACAGATGGTTGCCTCATTGTTTGCCATAAGCGGGGGTGCCCACCATGGTTAATTATATCTGGGTGGGGATGATGGTGACCGGATTTATTGTCGCGATTTTCAGCGGCAATGTGGACAAGGTGAATGCAGCTGTTTTTAAAAGTGCACAGGAAGCCGTCACCATCAGTCTGGGCATGATCAGTATCCTTGTTTTCTGGCTTGGACTGATGAAAATTGCGGAAAAGGGCGGGCTGTTGGAGTTTCTGGCTCTTTTATTCCGCCCGCTTGTTAAATGGCTTTTTCCAGATGTGCCTGAAGGCCATCCGGCACTTGGCTACATATTATCCAATATGGTAGCAAACCTATTTGGTCTTGGAAATGCTGCTACACCGATGGGAATCAAGGCAATGGAACAGCTGAAACTATTAAACGGAGGGAAAAACGAAGCGAGCCGGTCCATGATTACACTGCTGGCGATTAACACATCGAGTATTACGCTCATTCCTACGACCATTATTGCCATCCGGATGAACTACGGCTCACAAAACCCTACAGACATTGTTGGCACAACATTGATGGCTACGGCTGTCTCCACCGTGTTCGCACTTTCTATTGACCGCTTTTTTTATTACAAGTCGATCAGGAAGGGGAAAAAATAGAGTATGAGTTTCGTAAATTCATTTTCCATCTGGTTTATTCCTTTTTTGATCGGATTCATTCTGCTATACGGAACCTATAAAAAGGTGCCAACTTATGAGGCCTTTGTGGAAGGCGGAAAAGAAGGTTTCTCCCTTGCTGTTTCCATGATCCCCTATCTTGTCGGCATGCTCGTTTCCATATCCGTATTCCGTGCTTCAGGAGCGCTTGAACTTCTTCTCGATTTTGGAAAACCTCTGTTTGATTGGATGCATGTCCCCGGGGAAGTGGTACCTCTCGGGCTGATGAGAACCATTTCCGGGAGCGGGGCGCTCGGCATGACTTCTGATTTGATCGCCGCTCATGGCCCTGACTCCTTTATTGGCCGGCTTGCTTCAACCATTCAGGGAAGCACCGATACAACCTTTTACGTGCTGACTGTCTATTTTGGGGCGGTGGGCATCCGGAAAATGGGCTATGCCCTGAAAGTTGGTTTGCTGGCCGATCTTGTTGGTTTTATCGCTTCAATTGTGGTTGTCACTCTCGTATTTTCATAGAAAACACCGGATGGAACCAAACATCCGGTGTTTTTTGTTTAGGTAACGGCTTTTCTGTTGGGCACCTTGTGAAATGGAGGGCGAGAGAGTATGATGTTAAATGAGGTGAAATCATGGAACGTTTACAAAAGGTAATTGCCCAAAGCGGCATTACATCAAGAAGAAAAGCAGAAGAGTTGATCACGGAAGGAAAAGTGAAAGTTAACGGAACCGTTGTCCGGGAGCTTGGGACAAAAGTTACAGGAAAAGACCGGATTGAAGTCAACGGCGTGCAAATCGAAAGGGAACAGTCCGTTTACTTTTTAATGTACAAGCCGTCAGGAGTGATTACGGCGGTTTCGGATGATAAAGGAAGACAAGTGGTTACCGATTATTTTCAAGATATCGTGGAGGAACGGATCTTCCCTGTCGGACGGCTCGATTATGATACATCCGGTGTCCTGATTATGACCAATGACGGTACATTTGCCAATGAGCTGATGCATCCGAAATATAAAGTGGATAAAACTTATATTGCAAAGATAAAAGGAATTCCGGAACGGGAAGTTCTGAAAAAGCTTGAAAGAGGAATCATGCTGGATGACGGAAAAACGGCTCCGGCAAGGGTTAAATTTCTTTCGGGAGACAAGAAAAAGCAGACTGCTATTATTGAGTTGACCATCCATGAGGGAAGAAACCGTCAGGTACGGCGAATGTTTGAAGCCATTGGACATCCGGTCCTGAAACTGAAAAGGGAACGGTATGCTTTTTTGGACGTGAAAGGCTTAAATCCAGGGGAATTCAGAGAACTGACTCCTCATGAAGTGAAGCAACTGCGAAACCAAGCTGTCACACAACCGTCAAAAAAGAGAGGTCATAACTAAAATACAAGGCGTTATAGTTAAGATGGAAACCTAGAAGCAGAAGATGGGAGCGTCGCACGTGAAGAAAAAGCAAAGACTGGTATTTCGTTCGATTCTCCTTGTCATCATTGCCGTTGCGGTAGGCTACACCCTATATAGTAATGTGTTTAACGATAAAAGCGGCAGTGTTCAAAAAGGAGATCAAGCACCCGATTTTGAGTTGACGGATCTACAGGGAAACAAGGTACAGCTTTCAGATTACAAAGGAAAGGGTGTATTCCTGAACTTTTGGGGGACTTGGTGCAAGCCTTGTCAGCGGGAAATGCCTTATATGCAAAAGGAATACAGAAACTATAAAAAGCAGGGCGTAGAGATTCTCGCCGTTAATGTGGGTGAATCCCGCGTTTCTGTTAAGAATTTTGCTGACCGCTTTCATTTGTCTTTCCCTATTCCACTTGATGGGTCCAGGGAAGTCACCAAAGCTTATGGCATTGGGCCAATACCAACCACGTTCCTGGTGGACAAAAACGGAAAAGTCATCGAAAAAACCAGTGAATCATTATCGAATGAGACGATTAAATCGTTTATGGAAAAAATCAAGCCGTAACGGGGTGTGCAAAATTGAAAACAATCAAATGTGAATGCGGCCATAGCAATCCGTTCGGAACCGAAATCTGTGAATCGTGCGGAAAGCCGTTAACCAATGAAAATTCGCGCGAATTGATCAACATGAGGTATGAGGGAAGCGCAGTTCGTTCTCAAACTTACAATAAAACCATAGTTGATAAAATTTGGAATTTCTTTTCATCCGTTAAAGTGGGAATTTGGATCATTATAGTGATTTTGATTGCTGCAGCGATTGGGACCATCTTTCCGCAAGAAATGTACATACCGCCTAATGTGGACCCGACAACTTACTACAAAGAGGAATACGGAACACCGGGCCAGATTTTCTATTTGCTTGGATTTCATAATCTTTATGGTTCATGGTGGTTTCTGTTGCTGCTTGCAGCGCTTGGCATTTCGCTCATTATTGTGAGCATCGACCGTGGGTTTCCTCTTTACAGAGCCCTGAAATACCAGCGGGTAACCAGGCACGAGAGCTTTATGAAAAGACAGAGGCTTTTTGCCGTGTCCGACACCGGAATATCCATGGACCGTGTGAAACGTGTGCTGGCGAAGAAACATTATAGGATCAAGGAAGACAACGGAAATATTCTCGCTGAGAAAAACCGTTTTTCACGATGGGGACCCTATGTTAACCATGCCGGACTGATCATCTTTCTGATCGGGGCGATGCTTCGTTTCTTCCCGGGTATGTATACCGATCAGACCCTATGGATAAGGGAAGGTGAGACAGTGGCCGTACCCGGAACAAAAACAGAAGATGGACAATATTATCTGAAAAACCACAAATTTATTATGGAACTTTATGGCAAGAAGGATAAAGAGTATTCAGCTGCCTTGGACAAAACAGGGAATCCGGTGCCCAAAAACTATCAAAGCAATGTCACCCTTTACCATGCTGGTCCTTCTGATGTGGTCGGGGCAAAGCCAGAGCTTAAAAAAGAAAGAGACGCTAGAATTAAAGTCAATGAACCGTTGTCCTTTAATGATTTTTCTCTTTATCAAGTAGATTTCAAGCTAAATGAGTTTCATAGGATGAATCTGAAGCTGGAAAATAAAAAAACAGGAAAAAGCTATGGCGAGATCAAAGTAAACCTGTTTAACCCAAAATCCACCTACGATCTTGGAAACGGCTACAAAGTGGAGATGGTTGAATATTTTCCGAACTTCAAACTTGACGAAAACGACCAGCCAACGACTGAAAATAGTGTTCCCGATAACCCTGCCTTTGTTTTCAAGATGTTTACCCCGGAGACAACGAAAGGGGAAACGGCGTTTATTGGCATACGGAAAAATGTGGAAGCCGCCGACAACAAATACAAAATGTCGTTTTCAGGGATTGAGACTAAGAATGTTTCAGCTTTGACCGTCAAAAAAGACAATACTCTTCCAATCATCATCATCGGCGGCATTATTTTCATGCTCGGTGTGGTCCAAGGGCTGTACTGGAACCACCGAAGAATTTGGATTCAACAGAGAAACGGCCAACTATGGATTGCTGCCCATACCAACAAAAACTGGTTTGGCTTGAAAAGAGAGATGCAGAACATTTCAGAAGAATCCGGGCTGGTCATGCCGATTGACCAAAGTGACGAAAAAAGTGCTTAAGCCCTGTACAGGAGGTTATTATGGCTGAACTCAGCAGTACTTTGCTTTATATCGCCTTTATTATTTATCTCATTGCAACGCTTGTCTTTGCCATGTCTCTTTCCGATAAAAAAGGAAAAGAAAACAAAGCGGCTTATACGAGAAGATGGGGAAGAGTGGGCTATGTTCTTTCTATCCTCGGTTTTATCTCCCAGCTCGGATATTTTGTGACCCGCTGGATGGCCAGCGGACATGCACCAGTCAGCAACTTGTTTGAATTTACAACCTTTTTTGGAATGATGATGGTGTTTGCTTTTATCCTGTTGTATGGAATTTACAAAACCAACGCGTTAGGTGTTTTTGCCATGCCAATCGCGCTTCTTGTTATTGCGTATGCCAGCATGTTTCCAAAGGATATCGCCCCTCTGATTCCTGCACTTCAAAGTGACTGGCTAAAAATCCATGTTACAACAGCTGCATTGGGGGAAGGGATTTTATCCATTTCCTTTGTCGCCGGATTGATTTTTCTAATCCGGGTTGTTGACCAGACCAGCTCCACTAAAAAGACGAAAATGCTCGAAATCATCATGTACCTTCTCTTATGTGTGTTCGGTTTTATTGTTGTCAGCGCCATTTCTGCAGCGGCAGGTTATGAAACATCGTTCAACTTTACCGACAAGAAAGAACAGAAGGTGGAATTGACCTACAATGTGCCTGCGCTTGTCGGACCGCCAAACGGCACTCAAGCAGATGATCACTTTGGACCGCTTGTTGCCTCACCTTCGTGGATGAACGGAGAGCAGGCTCCAAGGAAATTCAATACCTTTATCTGGTCGCTCCTTACAGGCGGTGTGCTGTACGGCATCGTCCGGCTCATTTTAAGAAAGCGAATTGCAGCCGCGATCCAACCGAAGCTCATGAACCTGAAACCGGAATTGGTGGATGAAATCAGCTACCGGTCAGTTGCGATCGGTTTTCCAGTATTTACGCTGGGGGCGCTGATCTTTGCCATGATATGGGCACAGGAAGCATGGACCAGGTTCTGGGGATGGGATCCAAAAGAAGTTTGGGCTCTGATCACCTTCCTGTTTTACGCCGCCTATCTTCATTTCCGCCTTTCAAGAGGCTGGCATGGCGAAAAATCAGCCTGGCTGTGTGTCATTGGATTTGTCATCATCATGTTCAATCTGATTGCTGTTAATCTTGTGATATCCGGCCTTCATTCCTATGCGTAATATGAAAAAAAGCGGCCCTTCATTTCAATTTTTCCTTTTGAGATGAAGGGTTTTGTGATATACAGGCTGTTCATGTATGATAGAGGTGCAGATTCATTGAAATGGAGGAACACCAGTGGAAAAAGAAGCGAAGATTTTAATCGTGGATGATGAAGAACGAATCCGCAAACTTTTAAAAATGTACCTGGAACGCGAAAATTATGAAGTAGATGAAGCGGAAAACGGAGAAGAAGCTCTGGATTTTGCTCTGACACTGAACTATGATTTGATATTGCTTGATCTTATGATGCCTGGTATGGACGGCATGGAAGTATGTGAAAAGTTAAGACAGCGTAAAGCGACACCCGTTATTATGCTGACAGCAAAAGGGGAAGAAGTTAACCGGATCCAGGGCTTCGAGTCCGGTGCGGATGATTATATCGTAAAACCATTCAGCCCGCGTGAAGTGATTCTACGGGTTAAAGCGCTGCTCCGGCGGTCCTCTTCCACAAAGTTCTTACAAACCGAGTCGGTTGCCAAAAACATCATTGTGTTTCCGCATCTGACCATTGACCATGACGCTCACCGTGTGATTGCCGGAGGCAAGGAGGTCAACCTCACACCAAAAGAATACGAACTCCTGTATTATCTGGCCAAAACACCGGATAAAGTGTATGCGCGGGAACAACTCTTAAAAGATGTTTGGAATTATGAGTTCTTTGGGGATTTGCGAACAGTGGATACCCATGTCAAACGACTTCGTGAAAAATTAAATAAAGTGTCTCCTGAAGCAGCATCAATGATTGCTACAGTGTGGGGAGTCGGCTACAAATTTGAGGCTGCAGAGCAAGCATGATCTGGCGGAGTGTCGTCGGAAAACTCTGGGTCACCATTTTACTTCTTGTTTCAGTTGTTCTGTTCATTTTAACGGTGATGCTGACACAGTTCGTCGGCCGTTACTACGATAACCAAGCGGAAGAACAGCTCACCAAGCTCACGCATAAAATGGTGGAACTGCTTGAGGACTATAACAGCAAGGAAGAGGCGCTGCGCATTTCCTCGGAGCTAGTGGACGCTTATTCCTTGAACGCCATGATTATCATGGATAAAAATGAACATTACTCACCAACATCAAGAAAGCAGGAAGAAGCGGACCTACCGGTGAGTGTCTTTTTTAAAAATAAATCCCTCGCCTCTGTTTATCAAAACGGTAAAAAAGTGGTAAAGAAGGGCGATTTTCCAGTCATGTCAAAAGGGAAGGAAATACATAACCGGCTTCTGATCGTCGGGCTTCCCTTTAAAATAGAAAACGGGAAAACCGGCGCTGTTTATGTGTATCAGTCACTGGAAAACATAGCTGAAAGCACCAACTATACCAAACGGCTGATCTTTTTATCGGCTGGTATCGCCATTATCCTGACAACAATCTTTGCCTTCTTTCTTTCCAGCCGTGTGACTGCGCCGCTGCGCAAGATGAGGGAAGCGGCCTCTCATATGGCTCGTGGTGAATTCGACATGAAGGTGCCGATGCTGACCCATGACGAAATCGGTGAACTTGCCATGGCATTCAACCGGATGGGGAGGCAGCTGAAAAATTTTATTACTGCGTTAAATCAGGAAAAGGAACAGCTGTCTGGAATTCTCAGCTCGATGGCCGATGGCGTTATAACGTTTGACCGCAGGATGAGCATCCTAGTTTCGAACCCTCCTGCACAGCGTTTTCTGCAGGCTTGGTATTATGAACAGGGGATGGACACGGACAAAAAAGAAGCCCTGCCATCGGAGCTTACCGGGCTGTTTCAAATTGTTGTCACCTCAGAAAAAGAACAGTACATCGAGATTGATATTCAAGGTCGAAGCTGGGTGGTCGTTATGACCCCGCTTTACAACCAATCCTTTGTAAGGGGAGCCGTGGCTGTTCTGCGTGATATGACAGAAGAGAGGAAGATGGAGAAGCTGAACAAAGACTTCATTGCCAATGTCTCTCATGAACTCAGAACACCGATCTCGATGCTTCAGGGATACAGTGAGGCCATCGTGGACGATGTGGCCGGTTCCAGGGAAGAGGAAAAAGAAATTGTGAAGATCATTCATGATGAATCGCTGAGAATGGGGCGGTTGGTTAATGAGCTTCTCGATTTGGCGAGGCTTGAAGCCGGACAGATGAAGCTGCGTCCGGCTACGATTTCGGTTAACGAGTTCTTTGAGCGGGTCGTCCGGAAATTTTATGGCATTGCCAGAGAACGCGACATTGAGCTGACCCTCAATCTGAAGGCAGACGGCACCGCCCGGTTTGATCCTGACCGGATTGAACAAGTGCTGACCAATTTGATCGATAACGCTCTTCGCCATACCGCCTCGGACGGCAAGGTCGCCATTTTGGTGGAACGCTTTAAACAGGGGCTGAAGATTGAAGTGACTGACAATGGATCGGGAATCGCAGAAGAAGACCTTCCGTTTGTGTTTGAGCGGTTTTATAAAGCCGATAAAGCACGAACACGCGGAAAAAAGGGCGGTACTGGCCTTGGACTGGCCATTGCAAAAAATATTGTGGTTACCCACAATGGGAGCATTTCGGTTCACAGCAAGCTCAACGAAGGCACCACATTTTCCATCTTTTTGCCGCTATCTGTTGAAGAATAGGTATTTCGCCCGATTTTTCTTGTTCCATAAGAAACAAACTCCAAAAACAAACGGTTCCTGCCGTTTGTTTTTTATTATCTCGTATGGTAAAAACACTACTAAATTGAGGGTTCTTAAAAGACGTTTTCCGCATAACATGAAAGGGTGATTCTTGTTTCAGGAGGAAGAGATGAAAGACTACGGAAGACGTTTATTGGTAGTACTGGCGATTACCCTTTGTATTGGAATGTTGTTCCTTGGAGGAAAAGGCGGAGAGGCGAAATCGAGAGAAAATTTCGAAAAACACTTGAAGCAGCCCGTTTTTCATGGTACAAAAGTGGATAAGGATTTACCCAAGAAATAGGTTGTACAATCAGAGGAGGAAACGGTTTGCCGACAGACTATCACAATCATTTGGAAAAAGGAACTCTCACGCTGGACTACTTAAAGAAATTTGTGGATGAAGCACGTTCTAAAAACATTCCTAATTTCGGGATTTCTGAACATGCCTATCATTTCTATCAAACGAAGGATATTGTCAGCAAGCCTTGGATGGAAGAACGCAGATACTATGATATGGAAGACTATGTGAAATTGTTTCATGAAGCATGGAACAACGATTTGGAAGTGAAGATGTCGATCGAAATGGACTACACACCCGGTAGCCATAATGAGATGGAGCAGTTTATCTCAAACTATGATTTTGATTATGTTATTGGTTCTGTTCACTGGGTGGGCGATTTCGGAATCGACTTGGCGGAATACCGAAAAGAATGGGACCGGAGAGACCTGTATGAGGTGTACAGACAATATTATGATCAGGTAGTCACGCTCGCAGAGTCCAATCTTTTTGACATCATTGGCCATATTGATCTTGTTAAAATTTTCAAGTACATACCCAAGGATGAAGAATTTTTGCTTGAGCAGTACGACCGGGCCACTGAGGCACTGAAAAATTCAAAGACCTGTGTAGAGATTTCGACTGCCGGCTTAAGAAAACCCGTTCAGAGGATGTACCCAGAACCCGTTCTACTCAAGATGTGCAAAGATAAAGGTATACCGATCGTCTTTTCTTCTGATGCACACGAGCCTGCTCACGTAGGAGCAGATTATGATCAAGCGTTTCAACTGGCAAAGGAAACAGGATACACCTCGGTTATGACGTTTAACAAGGGACAAAGAAAAGAAATTACCTTTTAACTAAAAACACAGCAAAAAGCACGGAGTTTCGATCTCCGTGCTTTTTGTGTTACAGATTTATTTTGGTGGCTGACACGACGTCTGGCAGTTCCTTGATTTTCAGCAAAATGTCTTGAGACAGCTCCTTGTCAAAGCTTAGCATCATGATGGCCTCTCCACCTGCCATTTTTCGTCCCACTTGCATGGACGCTATGTTAACCTCAAGGTCGCCGAGCAGCTTGCCGACTCTTCCGATGACACCCGGGCGATCGATATGTTCAATATAAACAAGAAAGCCTTCGGGTGCGAAATCGGTAGAATATCCGTTAATGTTGACGACTCTCGGTCCATACCCGCTGATAAAAGTGGCCTGAAGGCTGAAGCTGTCATGTTCTCCGATTACCCGGGCTTCCATCCAGTTCTCATAGCCCTGAGCATCCGTGCTGTACGTTTCGCCAAAAGTAAATCCTTGTTCTTTGGCAATCAGTGCCGCATTAATATCATTGATGATCCGGTCTACTCTTGGCTGCAAAAACCCTGACAGCAACCCTCTGGTTACAAACCCAGTGTTATGGTTGGTGATAGATCCGGCAAAAGTAATTTTAATTTCCTTAATGGGGGAGGAGAAAGATTGTGACAGCAGTTGGCCAGACATCTTGGCAAGCTCATAAAACGGGTGGATTTTAAGAAATTCCTCATTGGAAACGGCAGGGAGATTCACGGCATTTTTGACCGGTTTTCCCTTGGAAAAGGAGGATATCTCATGAGCAACTTGTGATGCGACATTCAACTGGGCTTCAGTCGTTGATGCAGCAATATGGGGAGTGGCAATCACATTCTCCAGTTGAACAAGTCTGTTTTCCACCGCGGGCTCGGTTTCAAAAACATCAAGGGCACAGCCGGCTACATGCCCACGGGTTAAGAAGGTATAAAGGGCTTCTTCATCAAGGATTCCTCCTCTGGCACAGTTGATGAGGTAAACGCCCTGTTTTGTCTTTGATAGATTGTCAGCGTTGATCAATTTTTTGGTGTCCTTTGTGAGCGGAGTATGTACAGAAATAATATCGCTCGTACTCAGCAGCTCATCAAGTGGTAAAGAAGTTACCTGAAGTGTTTTTGCCCTGTCATGGGTCAGAAAAGGATCATAAACCTGCACCTTTGCACCAAATACTCTCGCCCTTTTGGCCAATTCGGTGCCGATTCTGCCCATGCCGACAATGCCAAGCGATTTTCCGGAGAGTTCGGTTCCTTTGAAACCCGAACGGTTCCATTTTCTTTCTTTGACCGATTGATTGGCCTGAGGAATTTTTCGGAGGAGAGCCATAATCATCGCAAAGGTATGCTCCGCTGTGGAAATAGTATTGCCGTCAGGAGCATTGATTACCAATATCCCTCTCTGTGTGGCTGCATCGATATCGATATTGTCTACCCCCACACCAGCGCGGGCAATGATTTTCAAGTTGGAAAAACGCGACAACAGCTCTTTGGTTACCATGGTGGCACTCCGTACAACCAAAGCATCAATATGTTCCGGTTGGGAAATCTCGTTAACGTGCCCGTAGATGACAGAAACACCAGGATCGCCCTCCAGTTCTGCCATTCCTTCCTTTGCAATCGAATCTGCTGCCAGCACTGTAAACATAGAATCACTCCGCTCTTGATATTTTGCTGAATATTTATATAATACTGATAATTTATCACAGGAATTTTTTGCTTACAAACAAAATCTGTGAGATTATTCGTTTCAGGCAATTGACAAGCCGGATTGGTATGATTTTTAATGAATATAAAAAGCCCTTCTTTAAAATGAAGGGCTTCTTGGTCCGTCCAATACTATTCAAATTTTAAAGGATCGCCTTCGAACGGCTCGTCTGCTACTTTGATTGAATCAGTAGGGCAGCCTTCAAACGCGTCCTGCATATCATCGACCAGTACATCTGGAATTTCAACGATACCCTGATTTTCATCAAGTGTAACAAAAGCGATACCTTCATCATCATAATCATAAATATCTGGGGCAGCAGCTCCACAAGCTCCACAGGCAATGCAAGTGTCTTTGTCTACAATTGTGTACTTTGGCATATTTATAACCTCCTAATCATGGTAAAACGATACAATATATTACGTATACATGCAAATTGTTATACTTCAATATATGTGTGCTATACATATTGTAAGTTATTCTCTACCATTATTTCAATAGAAAAAATGACCGTTTGTGTAAACACTCCTAGAATACTCTCGATTCCCCGGCAGTTACTCCGATGAACGAGCAACATAGTTAAGCTTTTTCATGTAAACTATATGCGTGGTGATAAATTAATGAATATGACTGAAGGACTTCTTCTATACTTGATACAAAAATTAAATGGGGAGCGCAGCCTTTCCGGTCTACTCCATATGCTTAACGGAAAAAAGACATCACAAACCCTATCAGACGGCCATTTGTTTAATATTTCTTCTTTTTTTGGAATATTGCCGGGGCTACTCCGGGATGAGGCTGAACACAGGGTTGCAGAGCTTCTGAAAAGAGGTTTGGTCCGTCTGGAGAATGATCGTTATACGATTACAGATAGAGGGGCACAGGTGACAGAAGATTTCATTCATTTGCACCCTTACCTGTTTTCGTTTGATGGCATGCGCTACAAACAGGCAGAGCAGCCTTTCTACCAATTGCTTACACTTTACATACAATCACTTTCTCATGCGATCAGGAAGGATTTTTCTTTTTTGCCAGTTTCGCAGGATCCGGCTGTTCTACATTCAGTAAAGGAGCGGTTCCCAAAAGGGGAAGATAGGCAGAAGGAAGCGGATCAGCTGTATGGTGAAATGTCAGCCCTTCTTTGTGAATGGACCGATCTTGATGCGGAGAATTTTGTCCTGAGATTGAGCAGACATAATCGGACAGGCTTAACGAACAAACAAGTTGCACAAGCTCTGCAGATACATGAAGCGGAAGCACAGCTTCGTTTTCGTTCCATGCTTCACTTTTTTATGAAAAGGGCCAAGGAGGCACATGAGGAGTACAGGGTGCTAAACAAATTGATGGCCGGTCTGGACCTGGACAAGCCGTTAACTCTCTCGGCACAAAAAACTTGGAATCTTTTGAACGAAAGGAAGAGCATGGAGCAAATCATCAAAATTCGCAGGATGAAAAAAAGCACAATTGAAGATCATCTCGTTGAAATTGCCATCCACTATGACCGTTTTTCAATCGATCCCTATGTTTCTTTGGAAGAACAAAAAAGGATTTTAAATGCCTATTCTGTCCTTAAGACAAAAAAACTGAAAGTGATTAAAGAAAAACTGGAAGATATATCGTATTTTAAAATCAGGCTGGTCCTTGGAAAGGCGGGAGATGTTCTTGAACCTTCAAACCCTGTTATATAATCGATTTGGATACCGTGAATTTCGTGCAGGACAGCTTGAAGTCATTGAGGATATTCTGTGCAAACGAGATGTGCTGGCAATGATGCCGACAGGGACAGGAAAATCTCTGTGCTACCAGCTACCCGGATATGTTTTTTCGGGAGCGGTGCTCATCGTATCTCCATTATTATCGCTGATGGAAGACCAGGTGGAACAACTGAAGCGATCAGGAGAGAAAAGAGCAATAGCCCTGAACAGCTTTATGGATTTTCAAGAAAAAAGAAGGGTTATGCGGCGTCTTTCCTATTACAAGTTTATTTATGTATCACCTGAGATACTGCAAAATGACTATATGATCAGGGAGTTACAAAAACTGTCGATCTCTCTTTTTGTAGTAGACGAAGCGCATTGCATTTCACAATGGGGACACGAGTTTCGCACCAGCTATCTTAAACTATCTTCCATACGCTCAAAATTGGGCCAGCCTCCCTGTCTGGCATTGACAGCAACGGCTACACCAGAAGTCAGGAGAGACATTTGTGACAAGCTTGGAATTCCTTCTTGTATGGAGCATGTGTACAGTGTTGACCGTCCCAATATAGCACTCGCCACTGAACAGCACCCGGTTCATATCGACAAGCTGAACCGGGCTTTGGAGCTCGCTTCTACCCTGGAGGGACCCGGGCTCATATATGCTTCAACCCGGTCATGGGCAGAACAACTCGCAGAAATGCTTCGTGCCCAAGGCGAGAGCAGGGTGGCTGCCTATCATGGTGGCCTTGAAAATGAAGACCGGCTGTTGATTCAAAAACAGTTTTTAAATGATGAGCTTGATGTGATTTGCTGCACGAACGCCTTTGGAATGGGCATTAATAAACCGAATATCCGTTACGTCATACATTTTCAAATGCCGGCCAATATTGAATCGTACGTACAGGAAATCGGACGGGCCGGAAGGGATGGTAAGCCGAGCCTTGCTGTGCTTTTGTACAGCGGCGGGGATACGGAACTTCCGGAAATGTTCATTGATCATGAATATCCAACCGAAGCCCAAGTCATTCATTGCGCTTCGATGCATGCCGGTGATCCTCTTCAATTTTTGGAGATGCTCGAACGCATGGAGATGGGGGAAAGCGCCAGAAGATTTCTGTTTTACCAATTTGAGGAGGAAGGCTTTTTTTCCAGAACAGGACAGACCTTACCGGAAACGGCAAGAAATCGCATTCTATCAAAAATTCAACACAGAAAAGCCCACAAGCGCAAAAAACTGAATGAAATGGTAGAATGGACGAAAGGCGATTATTGCAAACGGAAAAAAATAGGGGATATTTTTAGCGAAACCAGCCAAAGCATGGAAAGGAATTGCTGCAGTTTTTGCCGAATGGACCTCGGTCCCTTTTTTAGAAAAGAAGAAAAAGAGCGTTCTTTGGAAGAACATATGAGCTGGCAAAAGGAGCTTCGATATATTTTTAATCAGGAAAGTGATGGTGTTCATGAAGAAGTGGGATCAATCTGCGCTGATCCGGCAAATGAGCGACAAGGAGCTGCGACTTAATATTTATGTGTCCCAGGGAGTTTTTCTTGCTGCGGGAACATTGATTATGCTGTTTACCGGATTTCATCTGGAGCGGTTGAGGTGGGAAATGTTTCCCGTACTTGTGCTCGGTCTGGGAACAGCTCTTGCGGTGGTGCTGGCCAATCTGCTGCTTCATCTATTTCTACCCGAAAGAATGCTCGATGATGGCGGCATCAATGAACGGATCTTCAGAAAGGTCCCGATTTGGCACATTGCCTTTTTGACGGCTGTGATCTCAATTGCCGAAGAGTGGCTGTTCCGAGGTGCCATTCAGCCTCTTTTAGGTTTGAGCCTAACGAGTTTACTATTTGCCGTGCTCCATGTACGATATATAAAAAAGCCGGTTCTTTTTATTGCGGCGGTTCTATTAAGTTTTCTGCTCGGATACTTATATGAAAAAACCAATAACTTGATTGTACCCATGACTGCTCATTTTTTTATTGATTTCCTGCTTGGCCTGCTTATATCAAAAGGCTGGCTGACTTCCCGTAACAATCGGGCTGAAAACGGAGGTGGTTTTTTTGAAGAACGTGAGTGAGGAGACTGGACTGATCCAGGATCGTCCACTGCCTTCGAGAAAAGAATTTCATCAAAGAAAAGCGAAAAGGGTGAACACGACACAAGCCGGGAAAAAGACATCCCCTTCCTCACCCCCTGAAAAGAAAAAACGGCTGCCGCTGACTAGGAGCCTCCTTCTGGCATTTATGCTGCTTGTTGTTTTTATTCTTACTTATAATCTCTGGTTTCCAAAAGTCATGAATCCGATTAACGGAAAAGATGATGTCCAAAAAGTGCAAATCGAATCTCATAATTAAGCTGACGGGCTAGCTGCCGTCAGCTTTTTTCATGAGCAAAAACAAAAAGCCCATTCGGAATGATTTAATTGGCAGGAGCATAATTTGAAGCAGGAGGGGGCTTATATGAATGCATTGAAGCATTGGAAGGTCGAGCCATATATTTCGGACATTTGCAAAGTGGTTCTCCAAACGTTAATTGAAAAAAAGGAACGAAAAGACCAGCTTGACAAGCAGATGAAATGGTGGGCCTTTTACAGTTCACTCATGGGATGCTTAAGTTTGATTTATTTGTATGGATTTAAGTGGAATGAGGCAGAAAGTGTGCGGGCGGCATTGGCATCCCTGGCAGGTGACCAGATGATCTGGTTTATTTTTGTATACTTTTTGCTGGCAGGGATTCAGTGGAAACGGATGAAAAAGAAATGTTCAAAAGCGGATGAAGAGTTGGAAGGCATACGGAAAGAGATCATAGAGCGCGGCGACGATTTATGGCCAAGACCTGACATGTGGAATAACAGGCACCAGGTCATGGAGTTTATAAAAACAGAATATAACATTAATCTTTATCACAAATGAAAGCTCAGACAGCACATGGGCAACCAAAGAAGAAATAATCGGATATCGCATGTTTCTCCGAATTAATCACAACAAAATGGTCATCCAACGTTTCAATCCGCCCAAAAGCAATGGTTTGATGGGCCAGAGGGCAATATACTTCAACGGGAAGACCCAGTTTTTCGTTATATTCAAGATCTTTATTTAACACGAGAGATTTTGTCTTGATTTTTAATAAAGTCATGTTGTTCCTCTCCAATCATTTGAAATTTATCGGTTGTAATTTCAATGATAAGACAATTTTACAGGATTTACAATAAGAGATTTTTAAATATTCTCATAATTTTGATGTAGATGACCCTGCTCCTGTAAATATTGAGACGGGAAACTTTACATGATGGGGGAGGAAATATAGGGTATGTTTGTGAAGAGCCATATGATTCCACTGAGGAAAACACATTTTATCCAGAAGAGCGCATCGGTCCAGGAGGCATTGGATCTGATGGAAAAGCTTGACCTCGATGGTATACCGGTTGTTGAGGAGAAACGATATCAGGGAATCATCACACGCCACTTTATTTATGAGGCATGCTTCTTAAGCTCTTTGTCAAAGGAGCAATTCTTGCTAAAAACAAGAGCAGGGGAAATTGCACGGTACAAAAACCAGGCTGTGTCTGAGGATGAAATGTTTGAACAAACACTTCTTATGGTCAATGACATGCCAATCGTTGCGGTGGCTGATAAACACAATGTGCTCCTTGGCATTATCACAAGATATGATGTGCTTGAACAGTTTCAAAGCGCGTTTGGCATGAAAATGCCGGGAGTGCGAATCTCTTTTGCCTCTTTGGAAGCGGAAGGCAGGATTGCGAGATTGTCCGAAATTACAAAACAATTTCATGAAAACATTATTTCATTAACCACTTTTGATGAGACGGATAAATTGGTAAGAAGGATGGTGATGAAGGTAGAAAAAACCCCTAACCTTAAAAAATTTACGGAAAAGCTCAGCCAGTCCGGTTTCAGGATTTTAAGCATACATGAAGATTGAGACGGCCCTTAATTTAGGGCTGTCCTTTTTAGCAATTTTCAGTTAAAATGTGTTTTACCAAACAACATCTTAGGGGAATGAATAATAAATCTTCCAAAAAAGGGTAATCGGTAAAATTCGGGTCCGCCAGGATTCTTGAAATTTTACACCAGGATAGCTGTCCGCTATACTAAAAGGTATAATCAGCTATTGGAGGATATAGAAATGGCATCACAGGAAGGAAAATACAATATAAAAGCCGTGTCTAAAATGCTTGGCATCCAGGCAGGAACACTTCGTGCATGGGAGCGGAGATATTCGATCATCGAGCCCAAGAGAAATGAAGCGGGCCACCGGCTTTATACTGATGAACATATCTATATTATCAAATGGCTAATGAATAAAATCAAACATGGTTTCACAATAAGCCAGGCAGTCGACCTGCTCGAACACCATGAAAATAAAATATCACAGATTGTTGTGGAAAGCAGTGGCCAGAAGGATGTAGCGATGCAGCTGTCGGACGAGCTTCTTTCCGCTCTGATGTCATTCAATGAGCGAAAAGCGAAGGAAGTAATGGACAGGGCCTTCAGCCTTTTTACCCTCGAAAAAGTGACCATCGACATTCTGGGTTCTTTGCTTGTTAAGGTTGGAGATATGTGGGAAAACAAAGAAATAACGGTAGCCCATGAGCACTATGCTTCCAGCTTCTTAAAAGCGAAGATCGGTAATATTATGTTTCATCTTCCTGTGGATAGTTATCTTCCAAGGGTTATAGCAGTATGCGGACTGAAAGAGACGCATGAACTGGGCCTTTTGATTTTCACACTTTACCTGCGGCAAAAAGGATTTGAGGTGATTTACCTCGGTGAAGGCATCCCTCCTGAAGATCTAGATACTGTCATCCGGGAAGTTAATCCTAAATTGCTATTTGTCTCCTGCACCGTCGAAGAGCACCTGCCGTCAACGATCGAATGGATGGAGCAAGCGGCACATAACCATCCCTCCGTCCAAATTGGCTTTGGCGGCCTAGGACTTGAATATTTATCCAATGATATAAAAACCAAATTTAAAGACATTATAATAGGGAACACCAAAACGGAATGGGATCACTGGATTCACCAAAAATTAAAAGAAGAAAAACGACCGCCTCTTTGGTCACAGAAGTGAGAGGAACATTAATCACCAACTGCTCTCTCACTCATATAGTGTAAGTAAAGAGATGCGGAATCGAATGTAAGGGGGACCAGAAATGCGGGTAGAGCGATTAACTTATAACAAGATCAAAATCTTCCTAACGTTTGATGATTTAAAAGAACGCGGAATATCCAAGGATGAGATATGGCAGGACATTCCAAAAGTTCACCAATTGTTCCGAGACATGATGACCGAAGCAGACGATGAAGTAGGGTTTAAAGCAGACGGACCGATCGCTGTTGAAGTTTTTGCTTTACCGGCTCAAGGAATGGTGGTCATTGTGACAAAAGGGCATAACGAGTATGAACTTGAAGATGAATACGATGATGACTATATTGAAATGCAGGTTACACTAGATGAAAGTGATGAAATCTTCTATGAGTTTTCTTCCTTTGAAGATGTGATTGCACTTGCAAAACGCCTGAAACCGTTAAATTTGGATGGTGGCGTTCTCTACTCGTTCGAAGATTGTTTTTACTTGAAATTTGAAGAACATGACCTTACAGAAATCGAACTGGATACTTTGATTGCGCTGATGGCCGAGTTTGGCAATTCATCTACCATTACGAGCCACCGGGTGATCGAATACGGAAAAGCGCTGATGGACAGTCATGCGATTTCGCAAATTAATAAGTATTTTAATTAAACTCCCGTCCATACGGGAGTTTTTTTAGTTCAAAAGACGGTGTATGCTATTACATCAAGCGCTAAACGTGGTATGATAGATTGGATTTCCTCAAAGAAAAGCTCATACGGAGTAGCAGGGAATATACTGATATTACATATATTTGGGGTAGGAGTGATTCTTTACAATGAAGATTGCAGTATTATATGGCGGGATATCTGCTGAACGCGAGGTTTCCATCTCCTCGGGCAAACAAATTATCAATGCTCTGGAAAGCAAAGGACATGAAGTGGTTGGTGTTGACTTTCATCCCGACCGTCTCAATGACATTATTCATCTTGATGTGGATGCTGTTTTTATAGGATTGCACGGGCGCTATGGCGAAGACGGCCGCTTGCAAAGCTTGCTTGATATGCTGAAAATTCCATATGTAGGTTCAGGTGTTCTTGCCTCTGCTCTTGCAATGGATAAAGCAAGATCGAAGCAGTTTTTTAAGAATGCCGGTATCCGCATCGCCCGGGAAGTAGTTCTGGAGAAAAAGCTGTATAAGGAAGATCAGCTGAATGTGCCATTCGGTTTTCCCTTGGTGGTTAAACCCAACCATGAAGGCTCGACCATTGGGTTAACGATTGCAAAGGACGAAGATGAAATGCTGAAGGGAATCTCAACAGCCATGCTTCACGATCAGACCGTTCTGATTGAAGAATTCATCTCAGGAAAAGAAGTGACCGTAGCTGTTATGGGGGATAAAGGGGACGTCAAAGCTCTCCCGGTTGTTGAAATTGTTCCCAAAAATGAATATTACGATTATGAATCCAAATACGCGGCAGGCGGCAGCGTCCATTATGTTCCCGCACGTCTGGATGAAGAAACAACGGCTTTGCTTCAGAAGCAAGCGGTAGATGCTCATGAAGCATTGGGCTGCGAGGTGTATTCACGTGTAGATTTTATCGTTCCGGAAGATGGAACAAATCCAGTTATTCTAGAAGTAAATACTCTTCCTGGCATGACACCTACAAGCTTGTTTCCTGATGCGGCAAAAGAAGTGGGTCTTTCTTACCCTGAAATGATTGAACAGCTTGTTGAACTTTCACTAAAAAAATAAATGTTGCCCTTCTGTTGGACCAGGAGGGCTTTATTGTTGAGTTTTTTGCAGATGGGAAAAAAGTACCGTAAGCGCTTACGTTTTTCGGGACATTCTTCAAAATTCCCTTCTCATGGAGCAAACAAAGGTGTATACTGTCTCTGAAGATTGACTAAACTTTAGAGGTGACATTAATGGGAGGTAAACAAATGACTGCCCAAAACGCAGCAGATCACAAATCAGAAAATCATGACAATAACAACGTGCTAACCGCAACACAATCCGTGATTGGGGAAGCATTGGATAAATTGGGATACCCTGAAGAAGTATTTGAGTTGTTGAAAGAACCCATCCGTATGTTGACTGTCCGCATTCCTGTAAAAATGGATGACGGATCCACTAAAATATTTACAGGTTACCGTTCACAGCACAATGACTCTGTCGGACCTACAAAGGGTGGCGTGAGATTCCATCCAAGTGTAACCGAAACTGAAGTAAAAGCGCTTTCGATTTGGATGAGCCTAAAGGCTGGAATTGTGGATCTTCCTTATGGAGGCGGTAAGGGGGGCATTATTTGCGACCCGAGAAACATGTCATTCCGTGAGCTTGAACGCTTAAGTCGCGGTTATGTTCGCGCAATCAGCCAGCTTGTAGGCCCTACAAAAGATATTCCTGCTCCAGATGTATTCACCAACTCTCAGATTATGGCATGGATGATGGATGAATACAGCCGGATCCGCGAGTTTGATTCTCCGGGATTCATTACAGGTAAACCATTGGTTCTCGGCGGTTCCCATGGGCGTGAAACTGCTACGGCAAAGGGTGTGACCATCTGTATCCGTGAAGCTGCTGCAAAACGCGGTTTTTCCCTTGAAGGTGCGAGAGTGGTCATTCAGGGATTTGGAAATGCAGGAAGCTTTTTGGCGAAATTCATGCATGATACTGGAGCAAAAGTAATCGGAATCTCCGATGCATATGGTGCCCTGCACGATCCGGATGGACTAGATATCGACTATTTGTTGGAAAGACGCGACAGCTTTGGCACAGTTACTAAATTATTTAAAGACACCATATCCAATAAAGAACTTTTGGAGCTGGATTGTGACATTCTGGTTCCTGCTGCCATTGAAAACCAGATCACAGCCGAGAATGCTCATAACATAAAAGCTTCCATCGTTGTGGAAGCAGCAAATGGGCCAACGACGCTTGAGGGAACAAAAATCTTGACAGAACGCGGCATTCTCCTTGTACCAGATGTGCTGGCAAGTGCCGGCGGCGTAACCGTTTCTTATTTTGAGTGGGTGCAAAACAACCAGGGTTACTACTGGACCGAGGAAGAAGTAGAGAAGAAGCTTGAAACCGTGATGGTTAAGTCATTCAATAACGTGTATACAACCTCAACGAACCGCAAAGTGAACATGCGGCTTGCTGCTTATATGGTTGGTGTACGCAAAATGGCGGAAGCTTCCCGCTTCCGCGGATGGATTTAAATTTTTTGCAAATAACCTTCTCATCCCCTATCATTACTTTCAGATAGGGGATTTTTTTGTTATTGGATAATTCAATCCTCCGATTGAATACTATGGTTGTGCAGACAAAAGATCCATACAGATATAGACCAGGAGAGTGGAGAAATGAAGTACGATGTTGTGATTATAGGCGGCGGTCCCTGTGGTTTATCCGCAGCAATCGCCGTAAAAGAAAAAGGCTTATCCTATTTGGTCATTGAAAAGGGAAATATTGTAGAAAGCATCTACAATTATCCGACGCATCAAACCTTTTTTAGTACCAGTGAAAAGCTCGAAATAGGTAATATGCCTTTCGTGAATGAAGAAAGAAAACCAAGAAGGATCCACGCTTTAACCTACTATAGGGAAGTGGCGAAGCGAAAGGAAATTAATATTCACACGTATGAAAAGGTCACCGGTGTCGACAGAAAGAGTGACACTGAATTCAATGTCCAGACAGAAACGGTAAAAGGTGAACGGCAAGAATATACCGCTGGTGCAGTCGTCATTGCCACAGGCTATTATGATAACCCGACGTACATGAATGTAAAAGGTGAAGATCAAGGACACGTATTCCATTACTTTAAAGAAGGACATCCGTACTATGATAAGGACATAACCGTCATTGGAGGGAAAAATTCAGCAGTCGATACGGCGCTTGAATTGCAGAAAGCCGGGGCGAGGGTTACAGTACTATACCGCGGAGAGGACTATTCCCCAAGTGTGAAACCCTGGGTGCTTCCCGATTTTGTGTCCCATGTGAATCATGGAAGAATTGCAATGCACTTTGGGGCAAATGTACTTGAAATCGGGGAAGACCATGTCATCTATGAGAAAAATGGAGAAGAAGCTTCAGTGAAAGCGGATTTTGTATTTGCGATGACCGGGTATCATCCTGATCATAGTTTTCTGCGAAAAATCGGCATCAAGATCGACAAGGAAACCGGCCGTCCTGCACACCATCCTGAAACCATGGAGACGAACGTTAAAAATGTGTTCATTTGCGGGGTCATTGCTGCCGGAAACAACGCCAATGAAATTTTCATTGAAAATGGCAGGTTTCATGGCAATCTCATTGCAGAAGCCCTTACAGCTCCGCGGCAATAACGCGGGGCTTTTTATTTTTTTTTGTTTACCTTCAAACCCGCTGTGTTATGATACGAAAGAGGTGTATACATATGAAAAAAAAAGTGGCATTAATAACGACGGGCGGAACGATTGCCAGCAAACCAAATGAAACATCAGGACTTTTGTCTTCGGGCGCTCTTACTGGAGAAGAACTTGCTGACATGATTGAACTTCCCCGCGACATTGAAGTCAAAATATTTTCGTTGTTTCAGGTTCCAAGCATGCACATGACCTTTGATCATTTGAAGGTGTTGAAAGAAGCGATTGAAAATCTGTACCGTGAGGATCAATATAATGGCGTGGTAATCACCCATGGCACCGACAGCATCGAAGAAACCGCATATTTTCTTGATTTAACGGTAGCGGATGAGCGTACGGTGGTGGTTACGGGTTCCCAGCGGTCACCTGGAGAAACTGGCAGCGACTCCTACACAAATATGCGCCATGCGATTTACACTGCCTGTGATCCGGACTTAAAGGGTTCTGGCACCGTAGTAGTGTTCAATGAACGTATTTTTAGTGCGCGATATGTAAAAAAGGTGCATGCTTCCAATCTTCAGGGCTTTAATTCATTCGGATTTGGCTATCTGGGGATTATTGATAACGATAAAGTGGTTCCTTATCAAAAACCGATCGGACGGGAAGTGTTCCCCCTCCACAGGGAGGTCCCTCAAGTGGATATAATCAAATGCTATATTGGGGCTGACGGGAAATTTATCAAAACGGCCATAGATAGCGGGGTAGAGGGAATTGTCCTTGAAGGAGCCGGCCGAGGGCAGGTGGCTCCCTTAATGATGGAAGCGATCGTGGATGCAGTGAAATCAGGCATTCATGTCGTAATCACAACCAGTTCAGAAGAAGGCCAAGTGTATCCGACATATGATTACCTGGGAAGCACATACGACCTGGTTGAGAACGGAGTAATTCTCGGCAAGGATTATGACAGCAAAAAGGCAAGAATCCGGCTTGCCGTTCTGCTTGCCGCACAAGAGCAAGACCGCATCAGAAGCATTTTCTAATCAGTGGGCAAGAGCACTTGACGTTTCGGTGCTCTTTATTATTACAACAACAGGCTTTTAACACCGGTAAACGCGTGCGTTCTCGAACGGAAATCAATACCTCAAGCTCAACATGATTACAAAAAAAAATTTAAAAAATTGACAATTTGTTTATAAAACGGGTCTAGTTGTTCCCATTCTTCTTTTTCCATGGTACGATGAATGAAAACAGCTGAAAAGAGGGCTGCTATGTTTGGAATCATTTCGGCAGGGCTCGCACCTGCTATTGCCCTGCTTGCGTTTTTTTATCTGAAAGATAAATACGAGACAGAGCCTGTTTCAATGGTGATCCGTTTATATATTTTTGGGGCTTTGCTGGTTTTTCCCGTCATGGTGATACAATTTGGATTTAAAGAAGAACTTATGGTTTCACCGCTGACGGAAGGAATCTTTTTGTCAGCGCTGCTTGAAGAATTTTTAAAATGGTTTTTAGTTTTTTATTGTGCCTATATGCATGCCGAATTTAATGAGCCATATGACGGTATTGTCTATGCAGTATCTTTATCCCTTGGATTCGCTTCCATGGAAAACATATTCTATTTGTATGTTCATGGGGTGAATGAAGCATTGGGAAGAGCATTGATGCCTGTATCCAGCCATGCGCTTTTTGGCGTCATCAGCGGATATTACTTTGGGAAAGCCAAGTTCTCATCTGGCTCCAAGAAAAAATGGTTTCTCGTGTTATCTGTAAGCATCCCGTTTGTTTTACACGGGGTATATAATTGGATTTTGTTGGCATTTGAACAGGATTTTTTAATTGCCATGCTTCCTTTCATGCTGTTCCTATGGTGGCTGGGGTTAAAAAAGGTAAAACTCGCCAATGCACACAAAACGGCGTGGCTGGCAAGGCAAAAAAATATTGGTTCATAAAACCCGAAGAGGAGTTCTTCGGGTTTTTTCTATGGGTTTCTTTTTGTATAAAATGCTGAGATTTACAAAAGCTAACACCATCATACAAAGCTGAGAAAATTTCACAGGAGGCACTTTCCATGAAGAACTCAATGCGTTACATAAAGCGGACGCTGTTGTTTTTACTTGCGATATTTTGTTTTTTGACCGGATTTACTCCGGAAACCACTCATGCTTTTACCCCTCAAGTCATTCAAAAGGGAGCAACGGGTGATGATGTGATCGAGCTTCAATCCAGATTGCAGTATATCGGTTTCTATAATGGTCCGATTGATGGTGTGTTTAGCTGGAGAACATACTGGGCGCTCCGCAATTTTCAGTATGAAAACAGGCTGAAAGTCGACGGTCTGGCCGGGTTTACAACAAAAAAGAAACTGGCCGATCAAACAAAATTTGATTATGGATGGGTGCATAAGCAAATCCGAAAAGGCAACAAATTCACCACCTATGGCGGAGTACCAAAAGAAAAACAAGTTAAAAAATCAACAGGCAAAACCGGTGCAAAAGGCGCACCCGCCAAACAGGGAGCCAAGGGAAAAGCTGCAAAACCCGGGGCAAAAGCAGCAGTGAAGGTGCGCACACCGAAACAGGGGGCAAATATTCCGGACGGTTATTCGCAGAATGATATCAATTTAATGGCAAATGCCGTTTATGGCGAATCACGTGGAGAACCGTACATCGGTCAGGTCGCTGTAGCAGCCGTCATTATCAACCGGGTGGAAAACTCCGAATTTCCGAATACTGTTTCAGGCGTAATTTTTGAACCGGGAGCCTTTACAGCAGTGGCGGATGGCCAAATTTATTTGACTCCTAATGAAAAGGCAAAGAAAGCTGTCATGGATGCCTTAAATGGCTGGGATCCAACCGGTGAAGCACTTTATTACTTTAACCCGGATACGGCCACATCAGGCTGGATTTGGACACGGCCTCAAATTAAAAAAATTGGTAAGCACATCTATACCAAATAACGGAGGTGATTTCCTTGATACGAAATGTCTTGATTGCTCTTTTAGTAGTAGCCGTTGCAGGTACAGGGTATTGGGGATATAAACAGCAGCAGGAAAAGAACGCGATCCGAATTCAGTCGGAAAATAATTATCAGCGCGCGTTCCATGATTTGAACTTTAATATAGATGCACTGCACGACAAAATTGGGGAGACGCTTGCAATGAACTCCAAGCGACAGATCTCCCCAACATTGGCACAGGTATGGCGCTTGACGTCTGAAGCTCACAATAATGTTGGACAGTTGCCCCTCGGATTGCTACCGTTTAATAAAACGGAGGATTTTCTGACGAAGATGGGAGATTTCAGTTATCGTGTTTCATTGCGGGATTTGGAAAAAAAACCGCTCACTGATAAGGAATACAATAAATTGAAAGAACTTTATGCAAATTCCTCCAACATTCAGGATGAGTTGCGTAAAACCGAAGCAGTGGCGAGCAAAAAGGATATCCGCTGGACGGATGTGGAAATGGCATTGTCCAAAAAAGATCAGCCACAGGACAATACGATCATTGACGGTTTCAAAACGGTGGACAAATCCTCGCAAGGATATGGTGAAACTGACTTTGGGCCGGAAGTGGCGAGCATGCATAATGCGAAAAAGCGAAATGTAAACAAGCTGGAAGGCCGAAACATCACAAAAGAAGAAGCAAAAAAAGAAGCGATTAAGTTCTTCCAATTAAAGAAGAATGTGAAGATTACTGTAAAGGAAACGGGTAAAGGTTCTCAATACCGGGCGTATTCCATTACGATGTATAATCCGGATACAAAAGCCACCACGTATATGGATGTGACCAAAAAAGGCGGATACCCGCTCTGGGTTCTTCAGGATCGTAAAGTAGGAGCTCAAAAAATCAGTGTGAACAAAGCACAAGAAGAAGCGATTAAGTTTCTTAACATGCACATGAAGAGCAAAATGGAAGTGGTTTCGGCAAATCAGTATGACAATATTGCTGTATTTACCTTTGTCAGCACAAAAGACGGAGTGAGAATTTATCCTGACACGGTCTCCATCAAAGTCGCACTCGACAATGGGGATATCATGGGGTACCAGGGCACAGATTTCCTCACTTCCCATTATGACAGGAAGATTCCTTCTGCTACAATTACGGAGAAGCAGGCAAGAGCGAAGCTTAATCCGAAATTCAAAGTGATGGAAAAGCACATGGCTATCATTCAGAATGACATTAAACAGGAAGTATACTGTTATGAATTCCTAGGTGTGCTCGGCGATGAAACATACATCATTTATATCAGTGCCCAAAATGGCGATGAAGAGCAAGTGAAGAAATTGCGCGAAGGGCAGCCGGATTACGCTTCCATGTAGAAAGATGCCAAGGAAAAGGAAAAGTCGTTGACTTTTCCTTTTTTCATGGTTTTAAGGTGAATAGAGAGACTGGGGATTGGTTATATTAGTTCCAAATATGGAGGGGACTGACCATGAAAAAAGTAGAAAATCTCCTGGTAAAGCTGGCTCTGATTCATCTGGTTTTTCTTCTGTTGTCGCAATGGGTGCTGACCAATGACAGCTGGAAGCGGAATGTCAATAAGAGCATTTATTATGAAGGAGTCATCAAAGGAAACCAGCCAAGGACAACCGAGACCATAGACCACAAATAAGCTTTATGGTATAGTTAATGGCGGAAAGTTACCTATGAATAGTTATGCTACTAAGCTTACAAAAAGCAGGGTAAATACCTGCTTTTGTTCGTATGGTACCAAAATATGTTGTTTGATAAGCAGGAGGAAACATGAACAAGAAATTAAAAATCGCCATTGACGGACCGGCCGGAGCGGGTAAAAGCACAGTCGCCAAATTGGTCGCAGATCAGCTTTCCTACATTTACATAGATACAGGAGCAATGTATCGTGCACTTACTTATAAAGCGCTGAAGTCCGGCAGTAATTTGCATGATGGCAGTGTTTTGAAGTTCCTACTAAAAGAAACGGAGATTGAGCTTGAGATCACCGAAGCCGGACAAGCTGTCATTCTTGATGGTAAAAATGTTTCGGAGGAAATTCGAAGCACAGAGGTCACGAATAATGTTTCTTTTGTTGCCACTCCACAGGAAGTGCGTGAGGAAATGGTCCGCAGGCAGCAAAAATTGGCCGCTCAAGGCGGGGTCGTGATGGATGGCCGTGACATTGGAACACACGTTATGCCGGATGCAGAACTGAAGGTATTTCTGGTGGCATCCGTGGAAGAGCGTGCTAAGCGAAGATATGAAGAGAACCGGAATAAAGGGTATGAAACCAGCTTGGAACAACTAAAAGAAGAAATCAGCCTGCGCGATAAGCGTGACTCTGAGCGGGAATTTGCTCCTTTGAAAAAAGCAGATGACGCAATAGAGCTTGACACCACTTCAATGTCCATTCAAGATGTTGTTAATGAAATTCTTCATTTGGTGAGTGAAAGGGCTGAATAATAAAGTGAACCTTTACAGATTTGGGAAGATGGTCTGCGGCGCATTTTTAAAAAGCATGTACCGCATCGAGGTTAAAGGAAGAGAAAATATTCCCCAAACCGGCGGTATTCTGCTCTGCAGTAACCATATTAATAATTTTGATCCTCCGCTCGTCGGAGTGGCCGCTCCGCGAGATGTTCATTTTATGGCCAAGGCAGAGCTTTTTGACATGCCCATCCTAAAAACGCTTCTCCCCAATATCAATGCATTTCCGGTGAAACGCGGAATGAGCGATAAGCAAGCATTGAGAAATGGCCTGAATCTGCTTAAAGAGGGAAAGGTCCTCGGCCTTTTTCCTGAAGGCACTAGAAGCAAGACAGGAGAACTCGGGCAGGGGCTTGCCGGTGCCGGTTTTTTTGCTTTAAAATCGGAAGCTGCAGTCGTTCCATGTGCCATCAAAGGACAGTATAAGCGCGGCCAAAAAGTAACCGTTATTTTTGGTAAACCGATTGATTTTTCTGAAATGAGGGAGCAAAAAGCTTCCGCTAGGGACGCAACAAACCTTATAATGTTAAATATAGAAAAGCTTCTAAAGGAATCATCGTAAAAGGCATACTGTATACTTCCTTCATTCTGAAGGTTGAAAATATATACTTATACGAAATTGAGGAGGCAGTGACATATGGCTGACGAATTAAACACAAGTCTGGAAGAAACAAAGGTCCTTGAGGTGGGGGATATCGTAGAAGGTACCGTTTTAAAGGTTGAAGATAAACTGGCCATTCTTGATGTGAGCTACAAACAGGATGCGGTTCTTCCCGTCAACGAAATTTCCAATGTTTTTGTGGAAAAAGCTTCAGATTTCCTAAAAGAGGGGGACAAAATTACAGTGAAAGTCACGTCCCTGACAGAAGATCAGCTGACCGTATCAAAAAAAGCGGTGGATACCGTAAACTCATGGGAAGAGCTAAACAAAAAGTTCGAGCAAAATGAGACATTTGAAGTTACCGTTCATGAAGTGGTCAAAGGCGGTCTTGTGGTTGACCTTGGTGTTCGCGGCTTCATTCCGGCATCAATGGTTGAAAAACGATTTGTTGAAGATTTCAGCGATTACAAAAACCGTACGCTTGAAGTGAAAATTGTTGAGCTGGATCAGGAAAAGAACCGAGTGATCCTATCACACCGTGCGGTTGAAGAAGAATTGGAATCCCAAAAGAAACAAGAACGGCTCAATAACCTTGAAGCAGGACAAGTGCTTGACGGAACCGTTCAGCGTCTTACTGATTTCGGTGCGTTTGTGGATATTGGCGGTCTTGACGGTCTTGTCCATATTTCCCAGCTTTCGCATAAACGGGTAGAAAACCCATCTGAAGTGGTATCGGAAGGAGATTCCGTAAAAGTAAAAGTGCTTTCGGTTGACCGCGATAATGAGAGGGTTTCCCTTTCCATCAAAGAAACACAACCTGGACCGTGGGAAAGCAATGTTACCAGCTTATCATCCGGAAAAGTGATTCAAGGTACGGTAAAACGACTTGTTTCCTTCGGTGCATTTGTGGAAGTAGCTCCTGGTGTTGAAGGTCTTGTCCATATTTCCGAAATCAGCAACCGCCATATCGGTAGTCCAGGCGAGGTGTTGTCAGAAGGTGAAACGGTTACTGTAAAAATCCTTGATGTTGACACAAAAGAGAAAAGAATTTCACTCAGCATTCGTGCAGCCCAGGAAGACACTGAGCAGAAGGATATCCGAAATAACTTTCCTAAAGAAGAAAAAGGATTTTCTCTTGCGGATATGATTGGCGATCAGCTCAAAGGGCTTAAAAAAGACTAATCAAAAAGAACTCCGTCATTCTTTCTACACTTATCTTGTAGAAAGAACTCTTCGGAGTTCTTTTTTTGAAGGCGAATTTAATCCTTCTGGTGGTTTCGTTTTCTGGCTTCTTCTGGTCCTTCAAGTGATGTCGCACCTGAATATTTCAAGGACTGGTCACGATCGGATTCTACTCGGTGTGATTCTCTCAGCTTTTTCTCCTGGCGGTCTTTTCCCATTTGGTTTCCTCCTTTCGCTTTTCTTTTATTATGACTGTGTGATTAGGTTTTATTCGATTGAGCCATAATGGAGGATGAGGAGGGGAGCAACTTGGATGGTATTTTCTTTTATTGGTTTACATGGATCGGCTGGGCATACTGCTCATTTTTGATGAAAGCAAGCCGGCGGAGGACGATGTATTCTATAATGCTTTTAATGATGATGATCCTGCAGGGGTTTACACTGAGAGCAGGGAATCTTCTGCTTCATTTTTCGTTTGTATTCTTGTTGATGTGCGGTTTTGTTTTTGCATTCAGGCTGGATTTTAAACGAATGCTGTCATTTGTCTTTTGTTCCTGTTTGGTTGCTCTCGCCTATAATGCCATGCTTCTTTTCTCCATGTATGATCCGGTATGGATGGTTGTGGAGGTAAAATGGCTGCTTTCAGGGGTATTGTTCCTTCTATCTCTGTTTTTAATGCGGGAAACAAGTCTGAGACCGTTTATGCTGGGAGCCGGAATGGCTGTCGGTGAAACGGTGTATCATTTCATTATAAAAAAACTGACACTTGCTCTGGAACTGGGCAGCCTGGCATTTTTTGATGTTCTGACATTGTCGGTTGCACTCTGCTTTGTCTGGGAAGGCCTTCATCAATTTTCAGCTTACATTTATGCAGAAGCAGGAAAAGGGAGAGTGCTGAAGCGGGCTTCCCGATAAGCGGTCCCGCCGTGTTGTGGTTGTGGGTTGGACTTTTATCTGCTAAAATAAATGAGCTAACTCTAGGCCCTTCATGACGGAAGGGTTTTCTTTTTTGGGAACTATTAAGTTAAAAGGATGTGTCGACATGCAAAAGCCAGTATTGGCCATCGTCGGAAGACCAAATGTGGGAAAGTCCACGATCTTTAATCGGATTGTAGGAGACCGGGTATCGATTGTGGAAGATATGCCGGGTGTAACGAGAGACAGAATCTATAGTTCAGCTGAATGGCTGAACCGTGAATTTAATATTATTGATACAGGTGGTATAGAAATCGGGGATGAACCACTGTTGCACCTGATGAGGCAGCAGGCGGAGATCGCCATTGACGAAGCGGATGTCATTTTATTTTTGGTGGATGGAAAAGAAGGAGTAACCGCTGCGGATGAAGAAGTGGCCAAGCTTCTTTATCGGTCAAAAAAACCGGTTGTCCTCGGTGTGAACAAGATCGATAATCCTGAGCGCAAGGAACTGATCTATGATTTTTATTCACTGGGAATGGGTGAGCCTTATCCATTGTCCGGTTCTCATGGGATTGGTCTTGGAGATATGCTTGATGCGGTGTTCAGCCACTTTCCGCAGCAGCCGGAGGGCGAGGAAGATGAAGAAACCATCCGTTTCTGCTTGATCGGCCGCCCGAATGTCGGAAAATCATCGCTTGTGAACTCGATCCTCGGCAAGGAGAGAGTGATAGTCAGTAATATTGCAGGAACAACAAGAGACGCCATTGACTCTGAATTTACGCGTGAAGGCCAAAAGTATACCATTATTGATACAGCAGGCATGCGTAAAAGAGGGAAAGTGTATGAGTATACCGAAAAGTACAGTGTACTTCGCGCTTTAAAGGCGATTGACCGGGCGGATGTCGTTTGTGTGGTGCTGAATGCCGAAGAAGGCATCATTGAACAGGACAAGAAGGTGGCAGGCTTTGCCCATGAGGCAGGAAAAGCAGTCATTATTATTGTGAACAAATGGGATGCGATTGAAAAGGATGATAAGACACTCCGTGAATTTGAGCAAAAAATCAGGGATCATTTCCTTTATTTAAGCTATGCACCGATTCTTTTTGTTTCGGCTAAAACGAAGCAACGTCTTCATGCCCTTTATCCATTGATCAACCAAGTGGCGGAGAACCATGCTCTGCGCATTCAGACCAACGTATTAAACGACGTCATTATGGATGCTGTTGCCATGAATCCAACACCGACAGATAACGGAAAACGGCTGAAAATCAATTATGCAACACAGGTGGCGACCAAACCGCCAACCATTGCTCTCTTTGTTAATGATCCTGAACTTCTTCATTTTTCTTACAGACGCTTCCTTGAAAACAGGGTAAGAGAAACATTTGGTTTCATTGGCACACCAATCAGAATCATTGCCCGCAAGAAAAATGATTAGGTGCAGGAGCTTGTTATGGACATTCTTTTATTATTCATTGGAGCCTACCTTTTAGGCTCCATCAGTTTCAGTTACATCATTACCAAAGGGTTTAAAAAGGGAGATATACGAAAGCTTGGCAGCGGAAATGCGGGTGCCACCAATACGCTGCGCGTAATAGGGGTTGGTCCTGCCATTTTAGTGCTTTTGCTTGACGCGCTGAAAGGCATCGTTCCGGTCTGGATAGCACTGTCTCTTCATTATCCTCTAATCACGGCCATTGTTGCAGGCGGTATGGCCATTATCGGACACAATTGGCCGGTCTATTATGGATTTAAAGGAGGGAAGGGGGTCGCAACCACGATTGGTGTGTTTGTTATGGCCTCGTTTTTTCCTTCTCTGATTGCCGGTATCCTTGTGATTCTTATTATTGCGTTAACACGATATGTTTCTTTAGGGTCAATTGTTTTCATGATTTTAACACCAGTTTTAATGTTTGTTTTTCGATCAGTGCCAGTTGAGGCAGCACTCATGGCCTTGTTGATTGGCTTGCTTTCCATTTGGAGGCACCGGACCAATATTTCCAGACTGTTAAATGGAAACGAACGAAAATTAGGACAATAGATTAGGAGTGGACTAGGAATGGAAAAAGTTGCCGTAATTGGGGCAGGAAGCTGGGGAACCGCATTGGCCCTGGTACTTGCTGATAATGGACATGATGTCCGATTGTGGGGGAGAAGGCCAGAGCAGATCGAAGAAATTAATACCATACATACAAACGAAAAATATCTACCGGGTGTTGTTCTTCCAGAGGAAATTGTTGGCTATCACCGTTTGAAGGAAGCTGTGGAAGGAGTGCGAACTGTGCTGCTTGTCGCTCCAACAAAAGCAATGCGGGATGTGTTGCGTGATCTTGTTCCTTTGCTTGATGAGCCTGTGACCCTGATTCATGCCAGCAAAGGAATTGAACCGGAAACTTATAAACGGGTATCAGAAATCATTGAAGAAGAGGTTCCCGCCGAAAAACGGCGGTCCATTGTTGTGCTTTCAGGACCGAGCCATGCAGAAGAAGTTTCACTCAGGCAGCCGACAACAGTGACTGTTTCTTCTTCTGTTATTGAAGAAGCAGAGTTTGTACAGGATTTATTTATTAACCAGAATTTCCGTGTCTACACCAACCCTGATATAGTCGGTGTTGAACTTGGGGGCGCCTTGAAGAACATCATTGCACTAGGAGCAGGCATGTCAGATGGTCTGGGTTATGGGGACAATGCAAAAGCGGCCCTGATTACACGTGGACTTGCTGAAATCGCAAGACTGGGAACGAAAATGGGGGCAAATCCATTAACTTTCTCTGGTCTAACTGGCATTGGCGATTTAATCGTAACGTGTACGAGTGTTCACAGCCGAAACTGGCGGGCGGGCAATATGCTTGGCAAAGGTGAGGCGCTTGATGATGTCCTGAAAAAAATGGGCATGGTAGTGGAAGGTGTAAGAACAACGAAAGCAGCCTACCAACTCGCCAAACAGGAACAGGTGGAAATGCCCATAACGAGCGTGCTTCATGATGTCCTGTTTGATGGTAAAGATGCAAAAGAAGCTGTAGATGAACTCATGAAAAGAAGCCGCACACATGAGGTTGAGGATGTTTCTTCCCTCATTTCAGAGGGGCTCGCAGAATAAACGAACCGTCTTTCTCCTGATTTCAATCACGATTATTAGACCGATGCATAGGATAGTGGTGAATAGGTTGTGGAGGAGGACGAAAAATGGATCGTAATCATCAATTTTTTGATAAAGTTGAAAAGAAAACGAATGTAAAAAAGGAAGACATTTTCAAACTGGCCCAAACGGTCAGTAATGAAAATTTACGGGATGAACGCACGTTAAGAAGATTGATCTCCCAGGTAGCCTCCTTGGCCGGTGTTCCTGTTTCCAAACAAAAAGAAGACCAGATTGTCAGTGCTGTCATTAATAACAATGTACCCCTTGATTTTAGTACATTGTCCAAAATGTTCGACAACAAGTAGGGAAACGAATAGCCAATCTCTCTGCAGGTCGGAATACTTAGTCATCTAAGCAGGCGGTGCAACGCGCATCAGCCTGCCTTTTTTTTGCAAATTATGTCTTATTGAATTAAATAAGAGCGCTTACGCATTTCTAATATTTTATGCTATAATTTACGCTGTAAAAAGGAGGATACATATGGACGCAGGATTAATGAAAATGTGGGTCGCTCTGTCATCCATCGGTCTAATGTTTATTGCCGTTTTTTCGATTATGATCAGCAGGGCAAAGTTAAAAGGCTTTTTTAAATACATACTGGCAGCTATCGCATATCTTTGCATGTTAACGGCAGGCATTTTAATTGTACTCGTCGTCTTTAGCGGTCCGGTGAAAGGATAAGGAAAGCAGCTGGAATGAAAAAAATATGTTTAATAATTGCAAGCATCTGCATGCTTTTCAGCCTGTCAGGCTGCTTGTATCCCGATCAACAGAAAGCAGAGAACCGGGTCCCATACCATGACCAGATTCAAATGGTGCAGGGAGCGGTGAATGATTACAAAAAAGATACCTCCGTTTTGCCGATTAAGAATAAGGATGCCACTACCGATATTTATGAAAAGTATCCCATTGATTTTGGGCGGCTGGCACCCAAATATATGCAGCAGCCTCCAGGGAATTCGTTTGAAAAAGGCGGAACCTTTCAGTATGTGCTCATAGACGCGGAAACGAAGCCCAAGGTTAAGCTGATCGACCTTGTGATCGTAAACAAAGCCCAGGATCTTGAGCTCCGGCTCAAGGAATATACCCGCACGCACAAATATCCTCCCTATGACAAGATTTTGGCCAGCGGCAGGTATACCCTCGATTACAAAAAGATGGGGTACAAGGAAGCACCCTTTGTCGTAAGCCCTTACAGCGGAAAAAACCTTCCGTTTATTGTGGACAATGACTCGAAAGTCCACGTGGATTATTCGATCGATTTATACGAAGCGCTTAAAAAAGCAAAGGATATTAAAGAAGGAAAAGACATTCGTCCACTGCTGACGAAGAATTCCTATTTTGTTCCTGTACGTTCAGTTCCCTATACCGAGAAGAATGGAGAACCCCAGTTCCTGATCGGCAAACCTTAAGTTTATAGGGTGCAGCACAAATAATAGTCATGAACTCTCCCCTTTTTTAATACATTCATAGAAAAGGAGGAGAGTTTTTTATATAAAAAACGGACATGGTGAACACCTGGACAGTTTGCACACGGAAGGTCACAAGCAATTGTGCTTCTCTCCCGGTCTATACAACGAACTCAGGTCCACGCTCTTTTTTGTATGAAAAAACTTTCATTCCTTATCATATTTTTGGGACAACATCATATAGATGTAATGTCCAAGAATAGCATCCGGAACTTATTTGGATCGGGAGGGAAATGAATTGGAAAAAATCGATATTTTCAAAGATATCGCTGAACGGACAGGAGGAGACATTTATCTCGGGGTAGTCGGTGCTGTTCGTACAGGGAAATCTACGTTTATTAAGCGGTTCATGGAACTGGTGGTGCTTCCGAACATTCAAAACGACGGAGAGCGCCAGCGGGCACAGGATGAGCTTCCGCAAAGCGCAGCAGGCAAAACCATCATGACCACTGAACCGAAATTCGTTCCAAACAATGCAGTGAGTATTCATGTGGCAGAGGGCCTTGATGTGAATGTCCGTCTTGTGGACAGTGTCGGATATGCCGTACCGAGTGCAAAAGGCTATGAAGACGAAAACGGACCACGCATGATCCACACTCCGTGGTATGATGAACCGATTCCTTTTCATGAGGCAGCCGAAATCGGCACAAGAAAAGTCATTCAGGAGCACTCTACGCTGGGTGTGGTGGTGACGACGGATGGTTCGATTGGCGAAATCCCAAGATACGATTATATTGAATCCGAAGAGCGTGTCATTGAAGAGCTGAAAGAGGTAGGTAAACCGTTTATTCTGGTGGTCAATTCGGTTCACCCGCACCATCCGGATACTGAACAGCTGCGTAAGGAATTAAACGAGAAATATGATATTCCTGTCCTCGCGATGAGTGTGGAAAGCATGACAGAGCATGATATCAACAATGTGCTGCGAGAAGTGCTTTACGAGTTCCCGGTTCTTGAAGTCAATGTGAACCTGCCAAGCTGGGTAATGGTCCTCCGGGAGGAACACTGGCTGAGAGAGAGCTACGAGGAAGCCGTAAGAGAAACAGTCAAAGACATTCGCAGATTAAGAGATGTGGACCGGGTTGTCGGCAGTTTCAGCGATTTTGAGTTTATTGACGATGCGCGTCTTGCGGGGATTGAAATGGGGCAGGGAATTGCTGAAATTGATCTTTTTGCTCCCGATGATTTATATGACCAGATTCTAAAAGAAGTTGTGGGAGTGGAAATCAGGGGAAAAGATCATCTGCTGCAGTTGATGCAGGAATTTGCCTACGCGAAACAGGAGTATGATCAGGTGGCCGATGCGCTCAGAATGGTGAAGCAAACCGGCTATGGGATTGCAGCTCCTGCACTATCTGATATGAGCCTCGATGAGCCTGAAATCATCCGCCAGGGCTCTCGCTTCGGAGTCCGCCTGAAAGCGGTGGCCCCGTCGATTCATATGATTAAAGTGGATGTTGAATCCGAATTTGCACCAATCATTGGAACGGAAAAACAGAGCGAAGAGCTGGTCAGGTACCTGATGCAGGATTTTGAAGAGGACCCGCTTTCCATTTGGAACTCCGATATTTTTGGACGTTCGCTCAATTCAATTGTACGCGAAGGAATACAAGGCAAAATTTCACTCATGCCGGAAAATGCAAGGTACAAACTGAAGGAAACATTGGAACGTATCATAAATGAAGGTTCCGGAGGATTAATAGCCATTATTTTATAGTGAAAGGCTCCTATTTGGAGTCTTTTTTTGCATGGAAAGAAAGGAGGTTATTCCAAAAAATAGGCCTTTTGGCCACGGGATAAGGGGTTTTTCGCTATTTTTCGCATAAAAACATTGAATTCTTATAGCTTATCGTTTAATATAAGGCTTGTCATCAAAGTATTTAGTAAATCCTGTATAAAACAGGAGCGAGAGCTTTATGATAGTAATACAACCGAATATTTAGAGCATAGATACAGCGTTCTTTGAGAGGAGGTGAATGGAATGAACAAGACTGATCTTGTAAACACAGTAGCTGAACAAACTCAACTTTCTAAAAAGGATGCCACTAAAGCTGTTGATGCAGTTTTTGAGGCAATTGCTGATACGCTAAAAGAAGGTGATAAGGTACAACTTATCGGTTTTGGTAACTTCGAAGTTCGTGAGCGCGCAGCTCGTAAAGGCCGTAACCCGCAAACTGGTCAAGAAATCGAAATCGCAGCAAGCAAGGTACCTGCTTTCAAACCAGGAAAAGCCCTTAAGGATGCTCTAAAATAAGCTTATACATAGGGCAAGCAAGAACCGCATTGTGCGGTTCTTTTATTTTTTATGTAAAACATGCGACTTTAGCCCCCTACCTTTGCCTTTGCCTGATTCATATGCTAGAATCGGTTTAGAAAAACGTACAGCAATCGTTAAGTAAAAACTACTTGGAACGTTGCACGAACGAAATTGGAGGATAATGCAGTGAAGGAATTTGATCAGGCGAAAATTGAAAAGGCGGTTACCATGATTCTTGAGGCCATTGGAGAAGATCCAGCGCGTGAGGGCCTTGTCGATACACCAAAACGAGTGGCTAAAATGTACCAGGAAGTTTTTCAGGGGCTGAACCAGGACCCGAAAGAGCACTTTGCCACGATTTTCGGAGAAGACCACGAAGAATTGGTTCTCGTTAAGGATATTCCTTTCTATTCCATGTGTGAACACCATCTGGTTCCTTTTTTCGGGAAAGCCCATATTGGCTACATCCCTAAAGGAGGAAAGGTCACAGGCCTCTCCAAACTGGCGCGTGCAGTCGAAGCCGTTACTCGCCGGCCGCAGCTGCAGGAAAGAATCACGTCAACTGTTGCTGATTCTCTTGTTGAAACACTGAACCCGCATGGGGTGATTGTTGTTGTTGAAGCTGAACATATGTGCATGACCATGCGCGGAGTAAAGAAACCCGGCTCGAAAACCGTAACTTCTGCCGTAAGAGGAGTTTTTGTAGATGATGCAGCGGCAAGAGCAGAAGTTCTCACTTTTATTCGGAGCTAAATTTAAAGGAACGGAGTGTACGGTATGAAGGTAAACGAGAATGAATTTTTCGTTATCAAGGCAAAAGAAAACGGGGTTAATGTCATCGGTCTGACAAGAGGGACAGAGACCCGATTCCACCATTCAGAGAAGCTGGACAAGGGCGAAGTTATGCTCGCACAATTTACAGAACATACGTCTGCTGTGAAAGTTCGGGGCAAAGCCGTCATTTATACACGGCACGGTGAAGTCGACACGGAAGTATAAAAAAAGCTTGGCACGAGCCAAGTTTTCTTTATGCAGTAATCAATAGTTGAATGCACAATATGATATGATACATAATAGATAGAGTAAGCTTTAGTTGCAGGATGCGGGGGCAGGTACATGAGGATCATCCAAGAAGTGAATAAGTTAAATGAATATGTTTTACAGAAAATGGAACATTCGTTTTTGAAGGAATATGTTAATGTTCCCCAGTTAAACCAGGATAAATGTCTGATCACCTATTTGCTGCTTGCTGAGAGCGGATACGAGGGAGAGGAACTGCAGGAGTTGTATGCTGCGGTGATGCTTGTTCAATGTGCATTGGACACGCATGAAACGATCTTGAAGATCAGGGATAGTCATATCAAGGAGAGGCAGTTGACCGTACTCGCAGGAGACTATTACAGCAGCCTTTACTACTTTATGCTTTCCGTCTGTGAGGATGTGTCTTTAATTCGTGCACTTTCTTTGGGGATTCAGGATGTCAATGAAAACAAGATGCGGCTTTTTTACAGCAAACATATAAAGCCAGAAGAGGTAACCAACAGTATAAAAGGAATGGAGGCAGGAATTTTAAACCGTGTCGCCCGGCATCTGAAGAAAGAGCAATACATACCATTTATCACAGAATTTTTGTTTGTTTCTGCCACTTCCCATTGCCCTGACTCTCTTTTTTCAGACTATCATCTCCAAATAAAAAATGATGTGCTGCTTGCCCGGCACAAACTAAAAACGCAAAAGCAGCCGTTATCGTTAAAACCAGTCATGGAAAAGAGAATGAGGGGACTGCTTGAAGGGCCTCACTATTTATTGCCGGAGGAAGGGTAAGCCATGGAACAATTAAAGGAACAGAGAGTCCATTCGGTATTTGAAAAAATATCGGATCAATATGATTTCATGAACAATGTAATCAGCTTCCAACGGCATAAAAGCTGGCGGAAAGACACGATGAAGCAGATGGCCGTTAAAGAAGGAAGCATGGCGCTTGATGTTTGCTGCGGAACGGGTGACTGGAGCATTGCGCTTGCTGAGGCTGTTGGCATGAAGGGACATGTCACAGGCCTGGACTTTAGTCAGAACATGCTTGAAGTCGGTAAGAAAAAAGTAGAATCGCTTAACATGGAAAATGTGGAGCTGATCCATGGCAACGCTATGGAACTGCCATTTGAAGATAATACCTTTGACTATGTAACGATCGGGTTTGGACTGAGAAATGTACCCGATTATCTGCAAGTAGTTAAAGAAATGAGCCGCGTCGCCAAACCTGGCGGCAAGGTCGTTTGTCTAGAAACCTCTCAGCCTACCACTCCGCTGATCAGGCCTTTGTTTCGTTTCTATTTTTCAGTGATTATGCCCGTTCTTGGGAAGCTTCTTGCTAAAAGCTACAATGAATACTCATGGCTTCAGGAATCGGCAGGGGAGTTTTTGAACAGAAACGAACTGAAGTCCCTGTTTGAAGAAGCCGGGTTGACCCGTGTCATGGTTAAGCCATATACGTTCGGAACGGCAGCTATGCACATGGGAATTAAACAAACATAGAAAGAGAGATTGCCTTGTGTTTAAGAAATTAGCTATCATTCTTGAAATGATAAAATTCGAACATACCTTGTTTGCTCTTCCATTTGCTTTTCTAGGAGCAATACTGGGAAATGTTGTGGAGGAAGGAACGTTTCCCTCCCTGATGGAGTGGGTTTGGATTACCCTTGCGATGGTTGGCGCGAGAAGTGCGGCAATGACGCTGAATCGTGTGATTGATGCGAGAATCGACCAGAAAAATCCGAGAACTGCCATGAGGGCGATCCCGGCAAAGCTGATCAGCATGAAAGAGGCAGCTTTGTTTATTGCTGGTTCTTTTGTACTGCTTTTTGTCAGTGCATACCAGCTGAACATCCTGTCTGTCTGGTTGCTGCCGCTTGCTGTTTTCTTTCTGGTATTCTATTCGTATACAAAGCGGTTTACCTATTTATGCCATGTCATTTTGGGGGGGACGATTGCCCTTGCTCCTCTTGGCGGATGGGTGGGAGCAACCGGAACGTTATCAGCTGAAGCATTTTTGTTGTATGCGGGTGTTGTGTTTTGGACTGCCGGGTTCGATGTGATCTATGCTACTCAGGATGCGGACTATGACAGGAAGCACGGATTATATTCCATTCCTTCTTATTTCGGCATTCCAAAGGCCCTTCTAATTGCTCGTATTTTTCATGTGATCAGCTTTACAGCTTTTCTTGTTTTGGGGGCGGTATCCTCCTTTGGCTGGGTTTATTTCGCAGGTGTATTTTTGTCCGGTGCGATTATGGTATATGAACACTCCATGGTTTCTGCCGATGACCTGTCAAAGCTGAACCTTGCGTTTTTTACAATGAACGGAATTTTGAGTGTTGTAATGTTTGTTTTCTCTTTGGGAGATTTGCTTTTATAAAAAGTTTTGCTGTAGGGGTAACAACCTGGGAAGCATCATGAATTATTCAGAAGGTGGGGAGAGTAATGGCGCTGAATATTGGCGAAATTAAATATACTAACATTCTTCCTTTGTTTTTTTATTTAAATAAAAAGGAAATTGAAAGGACCGGAGCCCAGTTTATTCCGCAGGTTCCGGCCGAATTAAACCGCAGAATGGCAAGGGGAGAAATTGATCTGGGCGGAATATCGTCATTTGCCTTTGGTGAGAACAGTCATCAGTACAGCCTTTTTCCCAACCTGTCTGTTTCTACGTACGGAAAGGTAGGTTCCATTCTTTTATTCTCCAAGTCAAAAATTGAAGAGTTGGACGGCCGAAGCATTGCCCTGACCTCAAGCTCGGCAACTTCAGTCGTTTTATTGAAGGTTATCCTAAAAGAATTTATAGGCATAAATCCTCACTATGAAACAATGACTCCGGATTATGATGAGATGCTCTCAAGCCATGATGCTTGCCTCTTGATCGGAGAGGATGCAATCAAAGGCGGTTGGAGGCAGGAAAAAGATATTTACGTCTATGACCTTGGAGAACTATGGTATGAGAACACCAACCTTCCAATGACGTATGCCGTCATGGCAGTAAGAAACGATGCGATCAAGAGAGAAGCTCCTCTTTTGGAGAAACTCCTGATTCAAATGACGGAAAGTAAAGGCCGCACAGAGGCGGATGGCTACCACGATATGATTGAAGACGTCCTTTGTACGCATGGGGGCGAATCCGCGTTTTGGTCCCATTACTTCCAGGGCATTAATTATGATTTGAGTGAAAACCATATTAAGGGGCTGAAGCGTTATTTTGAACTGGCCTATAAGCATTCCTTCATTCAATCTCTTCCTGAATTTACATTTTTCAATTATTCCTTACAGGGCATTTAGGTGAAGAAGATGAAACTGACAGAACTTTATACGCATGTTAAAAAGGATTTGCAACAGATTGAAAAAGAACTGGAACAGACCATTTCCTCTCAGCACCCTATTATGCAGAAAGCAGGAAACCAGTTGCTGAAAGCGGGCGGAAAACGAATCCGCCCCGTTTTTGTAGTGCTTTCCGGGCATTTTGGAAATTATGATATTGAATCTGTCAAAAAGGTAGCAGCTGCTCTTGAAACCATCCATATGGCTTCACTCGTTCACGATGATGTCATTGATGACGCTGAATTGCGGCGGGGAGCAAAAACGGTAAAGGCAGCTTATGACAACAAAGTCGCCATGTATACCGGCGACTTCCTGTTTGCCAAAGCGATTGAACTGATGTCGGATATTCATCAAATTGCCGCACATCAGATTTTGTCTTATGCAATGAAGGAAATGTCCCTTGGCGAAATCCAGCAAATCAAGGAACAATTTGATCTGAATCAGAATGTCCGGCAGTATTTGCGCAGGATCAAACGAAAAACCGCCCTGCTTATTGCCATCAGTTGCCAGCTTGGCGCAATTGCTTCAAATGCTTCAATCGAGCTTCAGCAGCGGCTGTACCGCTTTGGATATTCAGTTGGAATGGCGTATCAGATTACCGATGACATTCTGGACTTTACGGGCACCGAAAAGGAACTGGGTAAACCTGCAGGCGGAGATCTAAGGCAGGGAAATATTACTCTTCCTGTTTTTTATGCCATGCAACAGCTTCCTGGGCTTAAAGGGAAAATCGGCCGGTTTTATGAAACGATGGATGAAAGCGAACTTTCATCCATTATTGATACAATAAAGACGAGCGGAGCCATCCGGCGTGCCTCCAATACGGCACAGTCTTATTTGGCCGATGCGCTTGTTGCAGCGGATGGCCTGCCTGCGGGACAGGCGAAAAACAGCATGATCAAGATTGCTAAATATATAGGCCGCCGGAAATTTTAACACGTTGCTAAATAACTTAATTTTTGTTACTATTTTCTAGGGGTTGCAGATTATAGACGACCCTCAAAAGCAACTACATAGAAGATAGGGGAGAATTATTGTGGAACAAACGTTTCTAATGGTAAAGCCCGACGGTGTACAACGCAATTTGATCGGTGAGATCGTTTCGAGATTCGAGAAAAAGGGGTTTCAGCTTGCTGGTGCAAAATTGATGACCATTTCACGCGAGCTTGCGGAAAATCATTATGCAGAGCACAAAGAACGTCCTTTTTTCGGTGATCTTGTAAACTTTATTACGTCCGGGCCTGTATTTGCAATGGTATGGCAAGGTGAAAATGTAATTGCCACTGCAAGAAACATGATGGGCAAAACCAACCCGGGCGAAGCTGCACCAGGCACAATCCGCGGAGATTTTGCCGTTCAGGTGAGCAACAATGTGATCCATGGATCAGATTCTCCCGAGAGCGCTGAACGTGAAATCGGATTATTTTTTCATGAAGAAGAGCTCGTACAATATGAAAAAGCAGGTTCTTCCTGGATTTAATGTAAGCGTTACAAACCAGCCCTTTGCGGCTGGTTTTTTCATTTGCAGCAAACGTAAAGGTTGTACCCTTTCAACCGATAAACAAAGTATCACCACAAAAAAGGGGAAAAATTATGGATCAGGATTACATGCGTTTTGTTGAGAAGATCAATTTGTTGACGTCTATTGATTTATCTCAATATAAAGAGGCTCAGATGAAAAGGCGTCTTACCGCTTTGCGCGATAAAAAAAATTACACCAGCTTTTCCGGCTATTATGAGGCTATTGAAGGAGATCCGCGCCTTATGGATGAATTTCTCGAACGGATGACCATCAACGTTTCAGAGTTTTTCAGAAATCCTGAACGATGGGACGCAGTTCGGCATAGAATACTTCCAGAGCTTATCGCCCAGCAAAGGAAATTGAAGCTGTGGAGTGCCGCATGTGCTGCTGGAGAGGAGCCGTATACTCTTTCTTGTCTTTTGCAGAATGATTTATCAAGGAGAGAATATTCCATTCTTGCAACAGATCTTGACCGTGCCGCTCTAAAAAAAGCGAAGGAAGGCATTTACGATCATAATGCACTGAAGCACGTGCCGGAAGCAATCAGATCCTCATGTTTCAGCGATACAGAAAAAGGAGCAGCTATAAGGGCTCATCTGAAAAAAAACATTAGGTTTCAACACCATAATTTGTTGCTGGATGCCTTCGAAGACGGATTTGATCTGATTGTCTGCCGGAATGTCATGATTTATTTTACGGAAGAAGCAAAAGAGGAGCTGTTTCGTAAATTTTCAGAAGCATTGAGGCCGGGAGGTTATCTGTTTGTAGGCAGTACTGAACAGATTTTTTATCCTGGAAGATTTAATTTACATCCCATGGAGCCGTTTTTTTATCAGAAGCCTGTATGTTGATCGAATATCTATCGGTCCTTGCGGGTTGACAAAATGAAGGAAATGCTTTATCTTGTGTTTTAACGATTTAGTTTAATTGATTAGAGTTAGAGAAGAATTTAGAGAACCAGAGTGAGTTTAGCAGAGAGATGAGAATAGCCGAGAATGATGAGTGGAGCGGAGCAGAGGGTTTATTACATAGATATCACCCATGCCTCTTCGTGCATGGGTTTTTTTGTCCCCTTTTTTCCTCATTCATTCTCCATCCTGATGGAGGTGGATCAGCACATGTTTTGTCTTCCTATTTATTTAACCCCGGTATGAAACGCGCCTTGCACCCTAATGCCCATACAATCATTAAGGAGGAATAGCAATGGCGATCAAAGAACTGCTTCAAAAAGGAATCCTGGGAGAAACGTATTCGGAAAGTGAAGCTTACGATATGATGAATGAAATATTGGAAGGGCAAGCGACAGAAGTTCAACTTTCCAGTTTGCTTACCATACTGCGTCTCAGAGGTGAAACGATTTCCGAGATCATTGGTTTTTCTACTGCGATTCTTGATCACACTTTACCTTTGCACGTCGATTATCCGCAACTTCTTGACACGTGCGGAACCGGTGGAGACGGGGCTTCCACTTTTAATATTTCAACGGCTTCAGCGATCATGCTTTCATCAGATGGCGTGAAAGTCGCAAAACACGGAAATTCGGCCGTTACTTCTAAAAGCGGCAGTGCGGATGTATTGAGCAGGCTTGGTATCCAATCGAGCAGTGACGTATCCGAAATCAAACGGAATCTGGATGAGTTTTCTTTATGTTTTCTTTTTGCGCCGAATTATCATCCGGCACTTCGTCATGCCAGTCAGACGCGTAAAGGCCTTTCGTTCCGGACCGTGTTTAATATCCTTGGGCCGCTTGTAAATCCCGCTCATCCTACACATCAGCTGATTGGAGCGTATAACCGGGAAACGGCCGAAAAAATGGCCATTGCCATTTCACAGTTCAAGAACCAGAGAACGCTGGTTGTAACCGGGGAGGACGGCCTGGACGAGTGTTCGATTTTTGCACCGACACACTTCTTTGATGTGAAGGATGGCCAGGTTTCAGAATTTACCCTTTCACCTGAAGATGTGGGGCTTTCATGCGGGAAGCTGGAGGAAGTGACCGTCTCATCCAGCCAGGAAAGCGCCGCTCTAATCCAGCGAGTCCTTAAGGGGAATGCACCTGAATCGGCACGCAATATTGTGGTTTATAATACGGCAGCATCGCTATACCTCACCGGAAGATCGGAAAGTATCCGGGAGGGCGTGGCATATGCCCAGGATCTTATTTCCAGCGGCAAAGCCCTTGAGCACCTTGAAATAATACAAAACCAGACAGGAGGAGTACCCTATGCTGCAACAAATTCTTGATGTGAAAAAAGAAGAAATAACAAAGCTACACCGCGAGTTTGAAGGCCAGCCGAACCAGAAAAAGGTATCCCTTTATGAAGCGCTTTCCAATTCTAGCCAAAAACCGGCTCTGATCGCCGAGGTGAAAAAGGCGTCTCCTTCCAAAGGAATCATTAAAGAACATTATGTGCCGTCTGAAATTGCTGCAGCTTACGAACAAGGGGGAGCCGCTGCCATTTCCGTTCTGACGGATCAGCGTTTTTTCCGCGGCCATGCAGCTGATCTTGTCGCTGTAAAGCAAATGGTATCGCTGCCTGTGCTAAGAAAGGATTTTATCATTGATAAGGTGCAGATTCGTGAGAGCGCTCATATTGGTGCAGATGCGATTTTATTAATCGCGGCTGCCATGGAGCCCGGGAAGCTCCATGAACTGTATGAATATGCCCGTGAAGAAAATCTGGATTGCCTCGTAGAGGTTCATTCTGTGGAAGAGCTCGAGGGTATTCTTGATGTATTTACACCCAAACTGATCGGAATCAATAATCGTGACCTCAGAAACTTCAATACCGATGTAACGCATACCGAGGCCATCGCTCGCTATATTCCAGAAGGGATACTGACCGTTAGCGAAAGCGGGATCAAAACGGCAGAAGACCTAAAATTTTTGCGTGAGCATAATATCGATGCCATTTTAGTGGGGGAAACCCTGATGCGCGCATCTTCTCCGGGAAAAGGAATTCAGCTGCTGTATGGTGAATAAGAATATCGCGGTAAAGTATTGCGGATGCAGGAGCAGGGAAGACTTGGAGCTTGTCAAGAGTTCTTCTGCAGGGTATGCGGGATTTATTTTTGCGCAAAGCAAACGAAGGGTGAGGCCGGAAGAAGTCTCATGCTGGATAAAGGAACTTCAACCGGTTCCTCAAAAAATCGTGGGTGTATTTGTTAATTCATCCATAGAAGAGATTGAACAGGCACTTAAGGTGCTTCCCCTCGACGTGATTCAGTGCCACGGGGACGAAACACCCCAGTTTCTAAAGCTGTTAAAGAAGAAGACCGGAAAAATCATTTGGAAAGCGGTCAGGCATGAAGAGGAAGGATGGAAGGCGCTGGCAGGATACGCGGGCGTTGCTGACGGGTATGTCATCGATGCTAGAGTAGAAGGTGCTTATGGAGGGACAGGCACGGCGTTTGACTGGGAAGCTGTACCCTTTTATCTTGAGGCTGCTTCGGTGCAAGAAGTACCGTGCTTCATTGCAGGAGGAATTTCAGCAAGTAATATCACCAGGCTGCTGAGGTATCAGCCTCATGGAATTGATATATCCAGTGGAATTGAAATGGACGGTAAGAAAAGCAAAGAGGCAATTACAGAATTGGAAGGGATGATCATCAATGAAAACAGTATATCCTGACAGCAAGGGAAGATATGGCCAGTTTGGCGGGAAGTTCGTACCTGAAACGATTATGTTTGCCCTTGAGGACCTGGAAAGAGGATTTTTGGAAGCGATCAATGATGAAGATTTTAAAAAGGATCTTGAACATGAGCTTACACATTATTCAGGAAGACCCACTCCATTAACCTATGCAGGGAAGCTGACCGAACGACTCGGCGGAGCAGGCATCTATCTGAAAAGAGAGGATCTGAACCATACCGGCGCACATAAAATTAACAATGCGATCGGACAGGCACTCCTCGCCAAACGGATGGGAAAAAAGAAAATCATTGCAGAAACAGGAGCGGGCCAGCATGGTGTGGCGGCGGCGACTGCGGCGGCCCGCTACGGCCTTGAATGCAAAGTATACATGGGAGAAGAAGACATCCGAAGACAGGAATTGAATGTGTTCCGAATGAAACTCCTTGGTGCAGAGGTTATACCCGTAACCAGCGGCACACGGACCTTGAAGGATGCGACAAATGAAGCCATCCGGCAGTGGGTGTCAGCGGTTGAAGATACGTTTTATTTGATTGGTTCCGCTGTTGGTCCGCACCCTTATCCGAAAATTGTTAAAGAGTTTCAAAGTGTGATTGGGTTTGAAGCGAAAGCCCAGTACAAGGAGATGCATGGTGGAAAGCTTCCCGATAAGGTCGTAGCCTGTGTGGGCGGAGGAAGCAATGCAATCGGCATTTTTGCCGGGTTTGTCAATGAGGATGTAAAGCTTGTAGGCGTTGAAGCCGGAGGCAAGGGAATCCTGACAGGGCTGCATGCAGCTACAATGGCAAACGGGAGAGAAGGCGTTATCCATGGGTCTCTTACGTATCTTCTGCAATCAGAGGAAGGGCAGATCCAGGAGCCTTATTCCATCTCGGCAGGACTTGATTATCCAGGTGTGGGACCTGAGCATGCCTACTTAAAATTCACAAAACGGGTGGATTATCAATGTATTACCGACGAGGAGGCACTTGAGGCACTGAACATTCTTTGCCTGGAAGAAGGAATTCTTTGTGCACTAGAGAGTGCGCATGCTGTTGCCCAGGCGATCAAAGAAGCAAAAGCCATGAGCCCTGATGAAAATTTGATTATTTGCCTCTCCGGCCGCGGAGATAAGGATGTTCATACCCTGTTTGAACAGCAGAAGGAGGAAGATTCCCATGACCAATAGGATGAAAGAGTTTCAGAATCTAAAGACGCCACTTTTTGTGCCTTTTATTACAGCGGGTGATCCTTCCTTAGAAGCGACGGTTGACCTTGCTCTTGCCCTGCAAAATGAAGGAGCTTCAGCCCTGGAGCTGGGGATTCCCTATTCCGATCCGCTCGCTGATGGTCCGGTCATTCAGCGTGCATCCCTGCGAGCGCTGAAAAACGGGATGTCGCTCGAAAAAGCGATAAAGCTGGTCTCCGATATGAGGGAGAAAGGACTGACGATACCAGTTATCATCTTTACTTATTACAATCTTTTGTTACAATTGGGAGAACAGAAATTTTTTGAACTGGCAGCACAGCATGATATTGACGGACTTCTTGTGCCGGATATGCCGTTTGAAGAAAGTAAAGAGCTTCATGAGGCATGCCTTCAGCATGACTTGAGCTTCATCTCCCTGGCTGCCCCTACGACATCCAGGGAGCGGCTTAAAGAGATCGGCCGAACTGCCCAGGGCTTTTTGTACTGTATTTCATCCCTTGGCGTGACAGGGACAAGGACTTCGTTTGCCAATGACTTGGACCGTTTTCTGGAAAATGCCAAGGCTTCAAGTCACGTCCCGGTACTTGTGGGCTTCGGTCTTTCCAGCAGGGAACAGATGCAGCAGTTTGAAGGGAAATGCGACGGATTTATCATGGGCAGTGCCATCGTCAAAAAAATTGAAGAGCTGGGGCCAGAACTTGTGAACGAGGAAACGAAGGACAAAGCCATTGCGGCGTTTTCTGATTTTCTGTCCAAAGTGGTCCCGGTGAAGAAAGTGTATAGTTAATAGAAAGGAAGGGTCTTTGTGGAGGCGAAAAAACAACTGCAGAATTTAACACCCTATCAACCGGGAAAACCAATTGAAGAAGTAAAACGAGAATACGGACTGACCAAAATTACAAAATTGGCGTCAAACGAAAACCCTTATGGCAGCTCCCCGTCAGTTCGAGATGCCATTATTGCAGAAACCGCTCATCTTGGATTGTATCCGGATGGCTACAGCGCAGAACTGAGAGAAGAGCTTTCTGAATTTTTGGGAGTTAAGCAAGAAAAACTCATCTTCGGAAATGGTTCGGACGAAGTTGTCCAGATTCTTACAAGAAGTTATTTGCGTGAAGGCACCAATACGGTGATGGCGGAACATACCTTTCCACAATATAAGCATAACGCAATAATCGAAGGGGCAGAAATCCGTGAAGTCCCTCTAATTAACGGTGAGCATGACCTAAAAGGCATGCTCGGAGCAATTGATGAAAATACGAGAATTGTCTGGCTCTGTTCCCCAAACAATCCAACAGGGCATTACATCAGCCAAAAAGCTTTTGAATCCTTTATGGCCGAGGTGCCTGAGCATGTTCTCGTCGTAAGTGACGAAGCGTATTATGAATACGTGGTGGCGGAGGATTATCCTGAAACCATTCCCTACCTCTCACAATATCCTAACCTTGTGATCATGCGTACTTTTTCAAAGGCCTATGGTCTGGCAGCTCTGCGAATCGGTTATGGAATAGCGGACGAGCGTATAATTCGCGCTATTGAACCGGCCAGAGAACCATTCAACACTTCAAGAATTGCCCAGGCAGCTGCCCGAGCAGCCATCAAAGACCAGGATTTCCTTGCATCATGTCTGAACAGGAACAGAAAAGGACTCAAGCAGTATTATGACTTTTGCGAGAAGAATGGCCTGTCCTATTACCCTTCACAAGGTAATTTTATTTTAATTGATTTTAATGAAGACGCTAATAAGCTGTTTCAACATTTGCTCGAGAGGGGTTATATCGTCCGCTCGGGAGCAGCGCTCGGCTTTCCTACAAGTCTGCGGATCACGGTAGGCGATGAGATCCAGAACAAGGAGATTATCAGCCACTTGGAAACTTATCTGGAGACGGCAGCCGGTATAAAAAAGGAAACCGTATAATCAATCACAAGAAAGAAGCCATTCCTGGGCTTCTTTCTTGCTGTATTCAAAATTTTCGAAAAATAAGGTTGATTTTTATCCTGTACCTGCTATACTATAACTAATATGGTTTCTCTCCACTCCTATCCATATTATTGTTTTCCCTGACAGCGCTTTCACCGTCGGGGATTTTTTTATTGGAATGCAATCATATCTTTGGAAGTGGCCACATAGCCTGTCTATAGAAGGTGGGTTGGCCAAACGTACCTTTTGAAGTACACCCTTGCTCTCATGTATAATAATCGTATAGAACGATTGTAGTGAGAGAAGGAGTTTTGCCAGTGGAAAAGTTACAGGAAGCCATTACCCTTGTTGAAATGGGACATGTTCAGGAGGGCATCCAGCTTGTTGAAGTATTAAGAAAAGAGGCCGATCATCAAACCTTGTATGACATTGCCAGGCTTTATGAAAATTGGGGCCATCTTGATGAAGCATTAAAGATTGTTACCCAGTTGAGAGCGCTCTATCCGGAAGAAGGCGACCTTACCATCTTTGCGGCTGAACTCCTCATTGAAATGGAAAAAGAAGATGAAGCCCTTGAAATACTGGGGCAAATCAGTGCCTATGATGAATCTTATGTCCAATCCCTTCTTTCGCAGGCTGACCTTTACTTCATGCAGGGTTTGCATGAAGTGGCAGAGCAAAAGCTGCTGAAAGCCAGAAAGAGCAATCCGGAGGAACCGGTACTTGCATTTGCGCTCGGTGAACTTTATTTGGAACGGGGCGATTTCCTGAAAGCTGCTGCCTTCTTTAAAGAAGCTGAACCGATTGCAAACAGCCTTCCGGAAGGAGATCTTTACTTAAGGCTTGCCGAATCGCTAAGCAGAGGAGGCAAGTTTGAGGAAGCACTGGAGTACTACAAAAAAGGCTTGGACATCAAAAAAGAACTGCACAGCTTGTTCGGATATGGCTTGACAGCCTATAAAACAGGTGAGTTTAAAACGGCAATAACAGCCCTAACAGAATTAAAGGACCTTGATCCTGATTATACGACCCTTTATCCCCTGCTTTCTTCTGCCTATGAGGAAGAAGGAGCGCTTGATGAAGCATTGGAAGCCGTCCGAGAGGGGATTGCCAAAGATGAATTCAATGAAGACCTGAAAGTCCGTGCAGCAAAGCTATTGTATCGAATGGGTAATCAGGAAGAAGGTGAGCGTTTTGCAAGAGATGTCATTGCGCTGAACCCTTCCAATGCAGATGCCGTTCTTCATCTGTCCTCACAGCTGAAGAAAGAAGAGCGGTTTGATGATATCATCGAGCTCCTAACGCATGTAAAGGAACAGGGAGATGAGACGCCTGAGATGGCATGGGACCTCGCCTATGCCTACAAGGAAGCAGAAGAATTTGATGCCGCACGTGAACAATATGAATCAGCTTTTCCTTATTTTAAAAACCATGAAGTCTTTTTAGAAGAATACGGAATGTTTCTGATTGAAGAAGGAGAACCTGAAAAGGCATCCACAGTCCTGAAGCATGCCTTGTCATTAAACCCAAACCTTTATCATCTGGAAGAAACCATCAGCAGGCTGGAGGAATTTTAATTCAATTATTCTTTCCGGCAAGAAGGATTTATCGAGCAAGGCAAGAATATACTAAAGTAATATACTTTGGTTAGGAATGATGGGGGGATCACAATGAGCAGCACCGTTTCTGTCCTTGAAAAGAAGGATTTTATTAAATGGTTTTTAAATCATTATCAATTAAAAAAACGTGAGTGCGTCTGGTTGTTAAACTACCTTGTCAGTGACGACCAGCTCATGGAAAAGGTTCACTTTGTAGAAAAAGCCGAGTACTGCCCTAAAGCCATTATCATGTCAGCTCAGTGTACGGATGGGGTTCCGTTCCGTTTTTACAAACAAAACGTGCTGACGACCGATGCTGAGAAATCATTCCACGACATTCGCCTAAACCAGGAAGAAGATATTTTTATAGAACTTAATTTTAACTCCTCGAGATTAACGCCAGAGTACGCGTCCGTATTGGAAGAAAATCCGCATCTGCCTGACAATATGGTAACGGACCGCAAATACGGCCTATGGGCGGAGCTCATATTGGATCAATCGGTTTCCCAGTTTAAACGACAGAAAATACTGGTGAAGATTGATCAGGCACTGGACCAAAAGGATGAAGTTACGTTCCAAAAACTCACGGATGAACTAAGAAAATTGTAGCCCTCTTTCAAAAAAAGAGGGCTTTATTTTTTATTTTCTGATACGATGATGAATACAACGACAATACCTACATAAAAAGGAGTTTCGCAGATGAAATGGAGTTCAGGAGATATTACTGTTTACCAGCAGTCGAAAGAATTTGTGGATACTGCCATCATCCCGCTTCTTCCTGTGTCGTTCGGCTCACACATTAGGACAAGCGCCAGCATGGGAGATTATGTGACGCTGATCGGAGAGGAGACCGAGCGGCAACTTCACGGGCGGCTGTTTCTTTTGCCCCCGTTCACGTACTTGATGGAGGAAGACAGTGAAACGTTGCTGCTTCGCCTGCATTCCTGGGTGAAGGAACTCAAGGATGAAGGGCTTCGCCATGTTTATTTTCTGACGAGTGATCCGGAGTGGAAAAAGAGAGAGCAGGAGCTTGGGGAAACTCTTTTATGGATGCCTGTCATTCCGATGGAGACGATGGATGCCGATTATCAGGAGGAAATTGTGAAGGAGCAGGTGAAACAGCTGTTTCAGGTCATTTTGCATAAATGGCAGGAAAGCTAAAAAGCAAGCATTGGAGATTCAGGTTCATATTGACAGTAAAAGTCAACTTACGCTATCATGTTAATGTCCTAGTAATATGTGTGTAAACCAATTGTCCGGATGGACGTTATTTACAGCAAGGGGGGGAAACGAAATGTCTAAGGAAGATATCTCCAGGCGCCAGTTTTTGAACTACACATTAACCGGAGTTGGAGGATTCATGGCTGCAGGAATGCTGATGCCCATGGTGCGTTTTGCCATCGACCCCATTCTTGAAAAGGGTGCGAGCCAGGATATGGTAGCGGTTACTGAAGTCAGCAAAATCGGCAAGGAACCAAAGCGTTTTAATTTCAAAATCAAGCAGAAAGACGGCTGGTATGAATCAGAGGTGACCCAATCAGCATGGGTTTACAAAAACGGAAAAGGTGAATTAATAGCGCTTTCACCGGTTTGTAAACATTTGGGCTGCACGATTGACTGGAATACTGATCCTGCCCATCCGAACCAGTTTTATTGTCCTTGCCACGGGGGCCGTTATGAGAAGGACGGTACGAATATTAAGGGTACACCGCCTCTTGCGCCTCTCGATGTGTATGACAGCCAGGTAAAAGACGGAAAATTGTATCTAGGAAAGGCAAAACCACGAAAGGGGGCGTAATCAGTGCTGCAAAAGATTTACGACTGGGTAGACGAGCGTTTGGATATTACGCCGCTCTGGCGAGATGTGGCTGACCATGAAGTGCCTGAGCACGTGAATCCCGCCCATCATTTTTCCGCGTTTGTTTATTGCTTTGGAGGATTGACGTTTTTCATTACCGTCATCCAAATACTGTCTGGAATGTTCTTGACCATGTACTACGTTCCGGATATTGTAAATGCCTGGGAATCTGTGTATTATTTGCAGAATCAAGTGGCATTCGGTGTCATTGTTAGGGGAATGCATCACTGGGGAGCCAGCTTGGTAATTGTTATGATGTTTTTACATACTTTACGCGTATTCTTCCAGGGAGCATATAAGAAGCCTCGTGAATTGAACTGGGTAGTAGGAGTATTGATCTTTTTCGTTATGCTTGGTCTTGGTTTCACAGGGTACTTGCTGCCTTGGGATATGAAAGCGCTATTCGCAACGAAGGTTGGGATCCAGATCGCTGAAACGATTCCCGTTATTGGACCGATTGCAAAAACCTTCCTTGCTGGAGGAGAAATCATTGGGGCGCAGACGCTTACACGCTTCTTTGCCATTCACGTTTTCTTCCTGCCGGCTGCACTTTTGGCGCTGATGGGAGCCCACTTTATCATGATTCGTAAACAGGGGATCTCCGGACCGCTGTAAAATTGTTTTCTTAATTATCTTTATTTTTAAAATTCAGCTTGAAACCGCTCTTTTATGTAAAGAGAGGATGTTGGCTTTTGGAAGCGTCCATTGTTGATTTAGAAAGCTTCCAGACGCTACGAAAAGGGAGGGAGAAAGATGCATCGAGGCAAAGGAATGAGATTTGTAGGCGACTCGCGTGTCCCTGCAGAGCGAAAGCCAAACATTCCAAAAGATTATTCAGAGTATCCCGGAAAGACAGAAGCATTCTGGCCAAACTTCCTTTTAAAAGAATGGATGGTAGGTGCCGTCTTTTTAATAGGGTATTTAATCTTAACCATTTCGCACGAATCTCCGCTGGAGCGTAAGGCAGATCCCACAGATGCCGGGTATATCCCGCTTCCTGACTGGTATTTCCTTTTCTTGTACCAGCTATTGAAATACAAGTATGCTGCCGGTGATTATGTATTAATCGGTACCATTGTTATTCCGGGTCTTGCGTTTGGAGCATTGCTGCTGGCCCCATGGCTGGACAGAGGGGCTGAAAGACGTCCTTCAAAACGGCCGGTTGCAACAGGTTTAATGCTTCTTGCTCTAATTTCCGTTACATATCTGACGTGGGAGTCTGTTGTAACCCATGACTGGGAAAAGGCAAAAGAGCAAGGGAAGATCGTTAAGACCAATATTGATAAAAATGATCCTGGTTATCAAGTTTTTAAAAGTCAGTCATGTGTAGGCTGTCACGGTTCGGAGCTGTCGGGCGGAACGGGTCCATCCCTGATTGGAACTGGGCTCAAGCCTGAGGATATTATGAAAATTGCCAAGGAAGGCCGGGGAGCAATGCCGGCCAACGCTTACAAGGGCAATGAAGAAGATTTGAAGAAATTGGCTAATTTTATATCCAAACTGGAAAAATAGCAATGAAGAAAAGCTGGCTTCTATAGTCGGCTTTTTTTTACATCATTCAGCATGTTAGGAGAAAAGAAATGATCTATCTTTACGGAATCCTGAAACAAAGGTGGTTTTTAACCTGTTTGCTGATAGTCAATATACTCGGGACAGCATACGGTTATTATTGGTATAAAGACCAGCTGGCAGTGACTCCTCTGAAATTTGTTCTTTTTGTGCCGGACAGCCCGACAGCAAGTCTGTTCTTTGTCTTTGTGCTTGTTGCATTTCTATTCGGAAAAAATATTCCGTATATGGAAGCACTGGCTGCCGTCAGTTTATTTAAATATGGCTTATGGGCGGTGGGAATGAATATTGCAGGCGGCCTGGTGGCTCCTCCACTATATTGGGAAAGTTACATGCTGATATTTTCACATTTGGGGATGGCCATAGAAGGGCTTTTGTACGCCTCATATTATAAAATCCGGCTCCGCCACATGGCTGTCGCTGCTCTGTGGGTGTTCCATAATGAGATTATTGACTATGTTTACGGAATGATGCCCCGTTACGATATACTGGCGGACCATATGCAGCTGATCGGATACCTGACGTTCTGGTTAAGTGTATTTTCGGTTGCACTGATTTATGTACTCACCCGTGAGAGGCAGCCTCGCGGTAAATAGAGGTCTATCCTTGTCCGTTTTCTCATATGATGGGTTATACCGTATGGGAGGGACAGGAATGGGAATAAAACGAAAAACCGCTGCAGTGTTAAGCGCTTTTCTGCTTTTAATGCCGGCTGCTGTGCATGCAATCGGCAGCGGTCAGCATCCAGACTTTGACAATGTTACTCAATTGTCGGATAAAGCGCTGGAGCTTGCCAAGGAAGAACGGTATAAAGAAGCAAGCGAGGTTCTCTTCTATATGTCGTCCCAGTTTGGCAAAGATGTGGCAAACAGCGATCTTGCGGATGACAAAATCCGAATGGTGGACATGACCATGGAAAATACGATAGAAGCCCTGGGCAGGGCAGAGGAAACCCGTGATGTGAAAATCAGCCGCCTGACCGGCGTCCGGCTGCTGATGGACGCCCTGGTGTCAGACCAACAGCCACTGTGGAAACAGACGGAGTACCAAATCATGAACCCGATCAAATCGATGCAGCTTTCTCTAAAAAAGAAGGAAGATCAGTCATTTCAGGAGGCTGCAAATGAATTTTTGGCGAATTACAACATGATCCGGCCCGCTGTCAGCATGGATGTGACCGAAGCCGTCTTTGAACAGGTCGACCGGGATGTAGAATATATCGAAAAGACAAGAACTAACATGATTTCCTCGAAAGAAAGCCGTGAAAAACTCACTTCGATTCAGGAAGACTTCGAAAAACTGTTTGATGCAAAAGAAGACACTTCCGATCCTTCGTTATTCTGGCTGATTTTTTCGATCGGAGGCATTATTTTCTCCACATTATTTTATGTCGGATGGAGAAAATACAAAGCAGAGACGGAGAGTGTAAAGGCTGTAGAGAGGCCGGAGGAATGAGCGTTCTAATTGACATCAGGGCTGCAGATTAATAAAATTAAAGTATAAATAATAGTGGAGGAATGCCATAAATGTCTTTTCTCATCTACTTTGCACTTTTGTTGATTATCCCGCTTTGGGCACAGATGAAAGTGAAAAGCACCTACAATAAATATTCAAAAGTTGAAAACTCTACAGGAAAAACGGGAGCTGAAGTTGCCCGCGAAATATTGGACCAAAACGGGTTGTACAATGTCTCAGTCGAGCCGATCGGCGGCCGGCTGTCCGACCATTATGACCCGCGTACCAAAGTGGTCCGTTTATCGGAAGAAAACTATTACGGACATTCAATTGCCGGCTCTGCTGTCGCTGCTCATGAAGTGGGACATGCGATCCAGGACAAAGAAAGCTATGCACCGCTTCGCTTTCGGCATGCATTGGTGCCTGTTGCCAATCTCGGGTCCAACTTTTCGTACCTTCTGATTTTAGCGGGTATCCTCTTCACATCGGCTAACCTGCTGTTGGTTGGTATTGTCTTTATGGCCGCAGCTGTGCTGTTTCAGCTGGTGACCCTGCCGGTTGAATTTAATGCCAGCAGCCGGGCGATGGACCAAATTGTATCCACCGGCATGATCCGTAATAACGAAGAACGACAGGCTAGAAAAGTGCTGAATGCCGCTGCACTCACATACGTGGCCGCTGCGCTCGTTGCCGTTCTCGAACTTTTGCGCTTTGTGCTCATGTTCGTTGGCATGAATAATGATGATTAAAAATTGATTAAACCTCCGCAGAATGCGGAGGTTTTTTGTGTGCCCGAACAGTAAAAGGGTTTTTTGTGTTCAAAGCCTCCAGCGTCTGCCGCTTCTAAGCGGACGCCTCAGCCTTTCTAATTTGATCCAGCTTCGGCGTCCAGAAGCTCGGCCGTTTCGCCTTTTCCAAAAATACAAAAAGCGTATTTGTGTTCAAAGCCTCCAGCGTCTGCCGCTTCTAAGCGGACGCCTCAGCCTTTCTTATATCCCTATTGGGTTTTTGTCGGCGTCGAGTGTGAATCCTTCTCCGAGGACTTCGTGAACGTCGTTGACGGTCACAAAAGCATGCGGGTCGACTCGTTCAATGACCTGCTTGAGACGGACAATTTCGTTACGGGCAAATACACAGTACAGTACTTCCTTTTGGGAGCCGGTAAAGCTTCCTTTGGCAGTAAGAAGGGTAGCCCCCCGGTCCATTTCCTTCATGATCAGGGCAGCAATTTCAGTATTTTTTTCAGAGATGATCATCGCTGCTTTTCCGGCATACGCGCCTTCCTGCATGAAATCAATCACTCTTGCCCCGACAAATACGGCGACCAGTGTATACATGGCTTCTTTGTAATCGAGATAGACAAGAGAGATGGATATGACAACGAAATCAAACATGAACATCGTTTTTCCCATGCTCCATCCCATAAATTTATGACCGAGCCGTGCAATGATATCCACTCCGCCTGTTGTTCCGCCATAGCGGAAAATAATGCCTAGTCCGATGCCGATAAAAACGCCAGCGAACAGTGCTGCGAGGGGCATATCATTTTTTAGGTCAACCCTGAGAGAAGAGAAACGCTGAAAAAGATAAAGAAAAAGAGACACACCAAGCGTACCGATCAACGTATAAATGAATGCGTTTTTTCCAAGCAGCTTCCAGCCCACAAAAAAAAGCGGGAGGTTGAGCGCCAAATTAGAATATGAAGGGTCAATATGAAACAAAAAGTAAAGAATAAGGGTAATGCCGGTAAAACCGCCTTCTGCCAGATTGTTCTGCATGTTGAAGTGCACGATGCCAAAAGAAAAGATGGCGGAGCCCAACAAGATAAAAAAGACGTTTTTGATGCGGATGGGAAAAGTCATATGTGCCTCCTGATTCTGTTGCGTTGCCTTGATGGCGTTTTCATTATAAAGCAAAAACGGGGGCCGTTCAATCGCTCAAGAAATTTGTCAAATGCTTTATTCTCCGCTAACATTAACGTAGGATTGAACATGAGGTGATATACGATGAACAAGACCATGCAAGAGATGCAAAAAGAAGTCGATACATACATCAGCCAGTTCAAAGAGGGCTATTTCAGCCCGCTGGCCATGACCGCCCGAATGACCGAAGAGCTTGGCGAGCTTGCCCGTGAAGTTAACCACTATTATGGGGAAAAACCGAAAAAATCAACCGAAAAAGAACAGACGATAGAAGAGGAACTCGGCGATCTTTTCTTTGTCTTACTATGTTTTGCCAATTCACTCGATATTAGTATGGAAAAATCGTTTGATATGGTCATGAAAAAATTCAATACAAGAGATAAAGACCGTTGGACACGGATTGAAGAAGGAGAGGAACAATAAGATGAACAAGGAAATATCTATCGTCATTGCAGGACCACGAGGAAAGATGGGAAGCGAGGCTGTCCGGATGGTAACGGAAACCCCGCATTTTAAACTTGTTGCCGTTATTGATTCAAGAAATGAAGGCATGAAGCTAAAGGATGTCGCGGACATGCCTGCGCTTGATATTCCGGTGTATGAGGATGCGCCAAGGTGTTTTTCGGAAACTCATCCGGATGTCCTGATTGACTTGACAAAACCCGATGTGGGAAAAGTTCATCTTGAACAGGCGCTGGAGCACAATGTTCGCCCGGTAATCGGAACTACCGGTTTTTCCGACGCGGACCTTGAACGCTTGAAAAACCTCGCCACCGAACGTGAACTTGGGGCCATTATTGCACCGAACTTTGCCGTTGGTGCCGTTTTGATGATGAAATTTGCACAGATGGCTTCAAGATACCTTCCGGATATCGAAATTATTGAAAAGCATCATGATCAAAAACTGGATGCCCCGTCAGGAACAGCGCTGAAAACTGCACAGTTGATTCGTGAGGTCAGGGAATCCAAACAACAGGGGCACCCTGACGAAAAAGAAGACCTTAAAGGAGCAAGAGGCGCCGAACTCGACGGAATCAGGATTCACAGTATCCGCTTGCCTGGGCTTGTTGCGCATCAGGAAGTCATTATGGGTGGAGAAGGACAAACGCTGACCATTAAGCACGATTCCATGAACCGGGCTTCATTCATGCCTGGTGTCAAGCTGGCGGTCGAAGCGGTCATGAATGTGGACCATCTTGTTTACGGCTTGGAAAATATTATTGAATAAAAAGGGTGGGGAACAATGAGAATTGCGTTGGTGGCGCATGATAATAAAAAACAGGAAATGATTAATTTTACCGTTGCTTATGAACCGATTTTGAAGAAGCATGAATTGTTTGCAACAGGCACTACAGGACAGAAAATCATGGATGCTTCCGGGCTAAATATCTACAGGTTTCAATCAGGCCCCCTTGGTGGCGATCAGCAGATCGGTGCGTTAATTGCGCAGAACGAGATGGATCTTGTTCTTTTTTTCCGTGATCCTTTAACCGCACAGGCGCATGAACCCGACATTTCCGCGCTCATTCGTCTCTGTGATGTTTATCAGATTCCGGTTGCAACGAACGTGGCGAGCGGAGAGCTGTTCATTCGGGCAATGGAGCGCGGCGATTTCAATTGGAGAACCATTATTAGAGAGAGAGAAGGGCAATCATCATGAAATTAGAAGGCTGGCTCGCGTTTGGCGCTCATTCGGACGATGTTGAAATTGGAATGAGCGGTTCCATTGCGAATCATACGGCCAATGGAGGAAGTGTTACCATTTGCGATCTTACCCAGGCCGAACTTTCGTCTAACGGTACAGTGGAGCGAAGGAAAGAAGAAGCAAAGAAAGCTGCTGACGTGCTTGGAGTAACCGAACGGCTGAATCTGGGACTTCCTGACCGCGGTCTCTTTCTGAAAGAGGACCATATCGCGTCGATCGTGACGGTAATTCGAAGAGTAAAACCGGACAGCATTTTTGTTCCTTATCCAAAGGACCGCCATCCGGACCATGGAAATTGTTCAATACTTGTGGAAGAAGCGGCATTTTCCGCTGGTGTGAAAAATGTTGTGGATCCCGAGCGTCTGCCTCCTCACAGGGTGAAAAATATTTATTTTTATTTTATCAACGGTTTCCACAAGCCTCATCTGCTCGTTGATATATCGTCTGTTTTTGAAAAAAAGGTGGCGGCGCTGAATTGTTATGAAAGCCAATTCGTTAAAAACGATGAAAGCTTTGCTACACCGCTTGTTAATGGATACATTGAATCGGTCAGCGCGAGGGAAAAGATGTTTGGCTTTGAAGCGGGAGTCGCCTACGCGGAAGGGTTCATTACCAAAAAGCCATATTTATTAAAGACATTGTAAGGAGAACCAAATGAAGCTGAAAATTGGAATTACATGTTATCCTACTGTCGGCGGTTCCGGGGTTGTCGCTACTGAGCTTGGAAAACTGCTGGCTGAAAAAGGGCATGAGATACATTTTATTACCTCTGCCCTGCCCTTCCGCCTTGGAAAAGTATATGCAAATATTTTTTATCATGAAGTGGAAGTCAACAATTATTCCGTCTTCAAATACCCGCCGTACGATTTGGCATTGGCAAGTAAAATGGCGGAGGTCGCCAAGCGTGAAAAGCTGGATATTATCCATGCGCATTATGCGATACCGCACGCGGTGTGTGCCTTTTTGGCAAAGCAGATGGCAGGTGAACAGCTAAAGATTGTTACCACCCTCCATGGGACTGATATTACGGTCCTTGGATACGATCCTTCTCTGAAAGAGATGATCAAATTCGGGATTGAAAAGTCGGATGCTGTGACGGCGGTATCCAATAGTTTGAAAAATGATACATATCGCCTGCTTGGTGTGGAGAATAAGATTTATCCCATCTATAACTTTGTAGATGAGCGTGAATATTTTAAGCAGGATGCGAGTCATCTGAAGAAAGGATATGGCATCAAACCGGAAGAAAAGGTCATTATTCATATTTCCAACTTCCGGACCGTTAAACGGGTTCCTGATGTTATTAAAGCGTTTCATAAAATCGTTAGCGAAATTCCGGCAAAACTTCTGTTGATTGGAAACGGTCCGGAATTTACAGTCGCCTGCAAGCTGGTTCAGGAATTAAACATTGAAGAACATGTCCTCTTCCTGGGAAAGCAGGAAAATGTGGCTGAATTATTTTCCATAAGCGACTTGAAGCTTCTCCTTTCTGAAAAAGAGAGCTTTGGACTGGTTCTGCTTGAAGCCATGGCTTGTGGAGTACCTGTCGTCGGGACGAACATCGGCGGAATACCAGAAGTAATTCTGGATGGGGAAACGGGTTATATTTGTGAACTGGGAGACATCGATGGCATCGCCCGTGCATCGCTTTCCATTCTGACGGATGAAAGCAAGAAACAGAGATTTTCCTATCAGGCGATGCAGCATGTAAGAGATCATTTTCATTCTTCCAAGATCGTGGAGGATTATGAGCAGCTATATTATAGCGTTTTAAAAGGATAGGATGCCAAATGAAAGATCTTTTTGAAGGTGCACAATATATTATGGACAGGCTGGAAGAGGCCGGATTTCAGGCTTATATGGTTGGCGGCTGTATCAGAGATCTTCTGCTGGACAGGGAGATGGGGGATATTGATATTGCCACTTCCGCGCTTCCGGTAGAGGTTTCTTCTTTATTTCCAAAAACCATCCCCGTCGGTATTGAACACGGAACGGTGATTGTTCGGCATGGGGCGGTTTCATATGAAGTGACAACGTTCAGAAAAGAAGGGAAGTATGTGGACCGCCGTCATCCTTCGTCAGTCGAATATATTGACTCCCTGGAAGAGGATCTGTCAAGAAGAGATTTTACCATCAATGCGATGGCCATGGACCGGTTCGGGACAATTCATGACCCTTTTGGCGGCAGACAGGATCTTCAAAATCAGCTCATAAAAACCGTCGGAAATCCCGTTGAACGATTCCTAGAGGATCCTCTCCGAATCATGAGAGCCCTCCGGTTTTGGTCGGTCATGGGATTTTCGCTTGAAAGCCAAACGAAAAGGGCCTGTGTGTCCTTGTCCAAAGAATTGAGGGAAATTGCCGTAGAACGGATTGCAGTCGAGTTTACAAAGCTGCTTCGGGGGATGGATGCTCCCATCTGCCTGGCGTTTATCTTTGAAGAAGGATTTTCTTCTTCATTGCCAGATCTCGAAAGATACAAAGACAGGACGGACCACCTTTCTTCATTCGGGTGGACCGGTTTAGAAAAGGATGTAGAAAGATGGGCCGCTCTTCTTTTTTTGCTTGGGGTTTCTGATTTGACAGGTTTTTTAAAAGCCTGGAAACGGTCCAATGCCTTCATCCGGGAGGTTGGTCTGCTCTTCCGTTTTTTGGACAAGGATGTACGGCAGCCGGTCTATTTGTACGAGCTGGGCGAGGAACGGGCCGTGTCCTGTTTGCGGATAAGGAATCTGCTGCAGGGGAAAGAGGCCAATGAAGAGCTTAGCGACCTAAAGAAATCCTATCACAAGCTGCCCATCCATTCGAGAAAGCAACTGGCAGTCAATGGCCGTGACGTGGTGAAATCGTTTGAAAGGGAAAAGGGGCCCTGGATTCAGGAGATTCTTGGTGAAATTGAAAAAGGTGTCATCGAAAAGACAGTGCAAAACAATAAAGAGGAAATTCTGAGTTGGGTAAGGAGTTGGAAGGTAAAATGAGACAGCATTTGCTGGAAATGCTCATGAACAATGAGGGGGAGTTTGTTTCCGGACAGCAAATCAGCGATAAACTGAACTGCTCGCGCACGGCGATCTGGAAGCATATTGAGGAATTGCGCAAGGAAGGATATGTGATTGAAGCGGTGCCTCGCAAGGGATATCGTATTCAATCCGCACCGGACCGAGTCACAGCCGCAGAAATCAATGCCAGGCTCAAAACAGAGGTTCTCGGGAAGACAATAGTGTATGAAGAATCTGTTAAAAGTACACAAGAGATTGCCCAACGACTTTCACAATCTGGTGCAAATGAAGGGACGCTGGTAGTTGCCGATGAACAGACCGGAGGACGCGGGCGTCTCGGACGCCAATGGCAATCGCCAAAGGGAACAGGAGTCTGGATGAGCCTCATTCTTCGTCCGGACATCCCTCTCCAAAAGGCTCCCCAGCTTACTCTGCTTGCAGCGGTCGGCATCACCAAAGCCATCTCTAAAGTTACCGGTCTCCGCCCGGAGATCAAATGGCCCAACGACATTCTGGTTAATGGAAAAAAGGCTGTCGGGATCTTAACGGAACTGCAGGCAGAATCTGACCGTGTGCACGCCGTCATTATCGGCCCTGGCATCAATGTAAACGTGGGCCGTGACGATTTTAACGATGAGCTCAAGGATATTGCCACATCCTTGAAAATAGAATCAGGAAAAGAAATCAAACGGGCGGACCTCATTTCAGCCATCCTTAAAGAAATGGAAGAACTTTATCATGATTATTTAAATAATGGATTCGCGCTCGTGAAGCTTTTGTGGGAAAGCTACGCAAACAGTATCGGACGGCGCATTCGTGTGCGCACTCTCAATCAGCAGATTGAAGGCATCGCAAAAGGCATCACTGATGATGGGATTTTGCTTCTTGAGGATGACGAAGGGAACATTCACCCGATTTATTCGGCTGACATTGAGATTCCCGGAACCTGAACATTGTGGTAAAGTAATAGGTGTAGAAAAGGCGGTATCCTGCGTTTAGGAACTGCACTTTCTGTGAAGGAAAGATTAATGTATTAATCTGCCTAGATCCATAAAGGACCGGGACAGAGGGATTGCAGAAACACACGTACTTTTTACCCCTCTGATCACTTCGAGGGGTTTTTCCTCTGTGCCTCCTTAAAAAAGGAGGAGTAAGGATGAAAACGACTCAAAGTTTTCTTGCAATGAAGCAAAACAAGGAAAAGATCGCGATGGTAACGGCCTATGATTACCCTTCCGCCCAACTGGCTCAAAGAGCAGAAGTGGATATCATTCTGGTGGGTGATTCGCTCGGGATGGTGGTTCTTGGATATGATTCAACCGTTCCGGTTACAGTGGATGACATGATCCATCATGCCAAAGCGGTAAAACGGGGAGCCCCGGATACCTTTATTGTCATCGATATGCCGTTTATGAGCTATCATGGCACAAGGGCTGAGACCGTTAAAAACGCCATGAGAATCATGCAGGAAACAGGTTCACAGGCTCTTAAGCTTGAGGGAGGAAAAAGTGTCATCGAGACCATCCGCTATCTGGTGGAAGGCGGCGTTCCTGTTGTCGGACATCTTGGTCTTACGCCCCAGACGGCCGGTGTGCTGGGAGGCTATAAAGTACAGGGAAGAGAATCGGCCGAGGCCAGGCAGCTATTGGACGATGCGAAGCTGATAGAGGACGCCGGAGCTTTTGCCCTTGTTCTTGAATGTGTACCTAAACAGCTCGCCCAATTGATTTCCGAATCAATCAAAATACCGGTGATTGGCATCGGAGCCGGCAAGGAAACAGACGGTCAGGTGCTCGTCTATCATGATTTGGTCGGCTATGGTTTTCACCATATACCCAAATTTGTGAAAATGTTTGCCCACTCCGCCCATCCAATGCTGAAGGGGATTGAAATGTATGTTTCCGAAGTGAAAGCCGGAACGTTTCCTGATGAAGCGCACTCGTTTTCGATGAAACAAGAAGAAGCTCAAGCGCTGTACGGAGGGAAATAAATTGAAAATCATAAAAAGCATCCAAGAGATGATGGCATACAGCCAAGGACAATTGGCAGCGGGAAAGAGCATAGGCTTTGTCCCGACAATGGGGTATCTTCATGAGGGGCATGCAGCTCTTATGGTCAGGGCACGGAATGAAAATGATTGTGTGGTTACCAGCATTTTTGTCAATCCGCTTCAATTTGGACCGAATGAAGATTTTGAGCGGTATCCAAGGGATTTTGCGCGAGATGAAATGGTGGCGGAAAACAATGCTGTTGATGTGGTATTTTATCCGGAAGTGCATGAGATGTATCCTAATGACCCGTCTGTGGTTTTGCACGTAAAAAGAAGGGTTCATGCACTTTGTGGGAAAACAAGGGAAGGGCACTTCGATGGAGTGGCGACCGTTCTTACCAAACTGTTTCACCTTGTTTCCCCCACCAGAGCTTATTTCGGAATGAAGGATGCGCAGCAGGTGGCTGTAGTCGAAGGATTGATTTCCGATTTGAACTTTCCAGTTGAGCTGGTGGCATGCCCGACTGTACGGGAAGAGGACGGTCTTGCAAAAAGCTCGAGAAACGTTTACTTATCGCCGCAGGAGAGAAAAGAAGCGCCGGTATTATTCCGTTCGCTGAAGCTGGCAGCAGAACTCCTGGAAAAAGAGAAAAATATTACACTTGTGAAAGAAAAAATGGTAGAGTATGTAGAGACAGAAACAAGCGGAAACGTCGATTATTTTGAGATTCTTTCCTACCCTGAACTCGAGGAAGTTCCCTGCTCCATGCAAACCATGATCATCGCGCTTGCCGTCCAATTTGAGAATGCCAGGCTGATTGACAATCTACTGATTACACCGAAGGAAAGGGAACAATAGGTGATGTTATGTACAGAACAATGATGAAAGGCAAGATCCATCGCGCCCGTGTTACCGAATCGAACCTGAATTACGTGGGAAGCATAACGATAGATGAAGATATTCTTGATGCGGTTGACATGGTTCCCAACGAAAAGGTTCAAATCGTCAACAATAATAATGGGGCAAGATTTGAAACCTACATCATTCCCGGTCCCCGGGGAACAGGAGTGATGTGCCTGAATGGAGCAGCTGCACGCCTCGTGCAGGAAGGCGATGTTGTTATAGTGATTTCGTATTGCATGCTTTCTGAAGAGGAAACAGCGGTCCACCAGCCAAGGGTTGCCATCATGGATGAAAACAACCGTATTACAGAAATACTAGGTTATGAACCGGCTTCAACGATTCTTTAACCCCTTCTTCAAGGGGTTTTTCTATTTACATACAAGAGCTGCACTGCTTAAAAGTGCATGCCGTTTGACCCGAGGTGAAAAGGATGAACAACCGTTATGTTGTTATTGATGTAGAAACGACAGGAAACTCCCCCGCTCGCGGTGACCGAATCATTCAAGTCGGAGCTGTGGTGGTTGAAAATAACATAATCGTTGACCGTTTTTCTTCCTTTGTGAACCCGGAAATCCCCATTCCTCCGTTTATTGAGCAGCTTACCGGGATCAATGACGAAATGGTTGCAGATGCCCCTTTGTTTGAAGAGGTTGCTCCGGCCATTTTACAGATGCTTGAAGGCTCGTATTTCGTTGCCCATAATGTATTATTTGATTTGAACTTTTTGCAGGAAGAGTTTGAAAACAGCGGGTACCGGAAGTTTTCCGGACCAATGCTTGACACCGTGGAGCTTTCCAGAGTTTTGTTACTGCAGGCCGACAGCTATCAGCTGGGGCAGTTGGCGGATTATCTGGGGATAGTCCATGAAAACCCCCATCAGGCGGACAGTGATGCTGAAGTAACCGCACATTTGCTCGTTCAGCTACTCAATAAACTCACCGCTCTTCCGCTCTTGACGCTTCAGCGACTTGAACCCTTTTTGAAAAAGATGCAGAGCAGTCTGGAGGAAATCGTAAAGGACATCATCATATCGAAGTCTTCCAGAATAGAAGATGAGGAAGGAATGGATTATTTCCGGCAGCTCGCGATCAAATCTTTTTCACCGGTTGAAAAAGAGGACATCGGAGCAGACGCCGACGTAGACCCTCAATCCTTGCTGCGTACCCTTGCAGAAGAAATGGAACATTATGAAACAAGAGAAAGTCAGCAAAAGATGATCGGTATGGTTTTTGAAGCCATGGAAGATCACCAGCATGCCGTGATTGAAGCCGGGACGGGTGTAGGAAAGTCGCTTGGCTACCTTATTCCTTCCTTGGTGTACGGAAAGCAGCATGACCGGCCGATTGTCATCAGTACACATACGATTCAGCTTCAGCAGCAGCTTATGGAGCGGGATATTCCCATTTTGAAGAACATTTTGCCGTTCCCCTTTCATGCCACGGTCCTCAAAGGCCGCAACAACTATCTCTGCCTGCGCAAGTTTGAACAAGCTCTGGATGACAGTTACGATGACAATTACGATACGAATTTGACGAAGGCCCAGCTGCTCGTCTGGCTGACTGAAACCACCCAGGGCGATGTGGAAGAGTTAAACCTTGCTTCTGGCGGCAAGCTGTTCTGGCAACAGGTGAAAAGCGATTCGGGCTCCTGCCTGAATCAGCGGTGCCCCTGGTTTTCCAGATGTTTTTACCATCGGAAACGAAGAGAAGCCACGGCGTCTGACCTTGTCATTACAAACCATGCTCTTTTGTTTACCGATGTAAAATCCGACGCCCAGCTTCTCCCTTCCTACAAGGAAGTAATTATTGATGAAGCCCATCATGTGGAAGAAGTGGTAAGCGACCATTTCGGCGTTCAAACGGATTATTTTGTGTTTGCAAGATTGCTTGAACGCTTGGGAACAAAGGAAGATAACGGCCTTGTGCAAAAACTTTACGAACTGACAGAGGCCGCAGAAGTGACAGGACTGGAAGAATCCCTGGAAAAAATCGCCCTCAAACTTCCAGATCTTAAAATGGAGCTGGATGATTTGTTCCGTACCCTTCGTGACTATGTGCTTGAAGCCAAAAAAAGCAGTATGAACGACTTTGGCCGCGTGAGCTACCGGTACGGCGAACAAGAAGGAAAACGCGTAGCCTGGCAGGCGATCATGGAGATGTCCCAGCGTGTTCATTTTGAAGTCAATGATTTGGAAAAGCTGTTAAAAAAGACGGTACAGCTGTGTGAAGAAAAAGAAGACCATTTCAACTTTAAACAAAAAGGGCTTGTCGCTGATTTTAATGGTGTGAGAAACCAGCTGCAAGAGGAAAAGGAAAAACTGCGTCACCTGTTATGGGGGGTGAACGAGGATGAAGTATTCTGGCTTGAAGTGGAGGCAAAGGGAGCAAAAAATGCCGTGTATCTTTACAGCAAACCGATCGTTATCGGAGATATGCTTGCTGATGAATTTTTTGCCAAAAAGAACAGCGCGGTTCTTACTTCGGCAACGCTGTCGGTCAGAAATTCGTTTCAGTATATGACCTCCCGGCTGGGTCTCGATGATTTTGGTCCAATGACTGCTAATCTTCCATCACCGTTCTCTTACGATCAGCAGGTGAAGTTCATGGTACCTGAGGATGTCCCGCTTATAAATGAAGTCGATCAAGAGACCTTTGTTGCAGTTATTGCCCGGCAGCTTTACCATATTGCCAAAGTAACCAGAGGCAGGATGCTTGTTCTGTTTACCTCGAGTGACATGCTTAGGGAAACATACAATGTGTTCAAAAATATTTCGGATTCAGACGAGTTTGTTCTGTTTGGACAGGGAATTGACAGCGGAAGCCGTGCACGTTTGACGAAGAATTTCAAGAAATTTGAACAGTCGATTCTGTTCGGCACAAGCAGTTTTTGGGAGGGGATCGACATTCCGGGCGAAGATTTGTCCTGTCTTGTCATCATCCGGCTTCCGTTTGCCCCGCCTGATAATCCGGTCACCGCAGCCCGGGCAGATAAACTTAAGAGAGACGGAGGCAATCCGTTTATGGAGCTTTCCCTGCCGCAGGCCATTATCCGCTTCAAGCAGGGGTTTGGACGATTGGTCCGTACACAAAGGGATAAGGGTGTCGTGTTTGTTTTCGACAGAAGGATAACGGAAACGCGCTACGGCAAGTCATTCATTACCTCTCTGCCGCCGGTACCTGTGCAAAAGGGTCTAATGGCCGACCTGCTGACCGATCTTGAAGGATGGCTCGATCAGTCATAAAATAGATGGAGATTGCCTGTCCCAAAAATGGCAGAAGTCTGATATAGTAAGTTACGAGATGGAATTGGGTAAGGAGGCAGCAGGCTTGGAGAGCAGAATCAAAGTTCTTTCCACTGTGAAGATCGGCAAATCGCCTGATCTTTACAAAGTTGTGACCGAATTAAACAAAACATTGAAACACAAAGATGTCATGTTCGGTCTGGCACTCGATGAACAGGATGAAAATAAAATGATATTTACCATCTACAAAACATAAAAAGGATGCACGTGATGAAAAAATGGTGGATTATTCTGGGGATAGCCTGTATCGGAATTATCCTCTGGCAGAGCATATCACTGTATAATAAGATTCTTTCAAACCGTGATGCGACACAGGAGAGAGCCGTACAGGCTGCACAAAATGATTTTAATTTAAAGATTGACCAGATCGATTATTATCACGGCAATCAGGCACTCGATGTTCTAAGCGGCACCTCCGGCAAGTATGGGAACGTATATGTGCTGGTTAATAACAAAGGCATGACCAAACTGGTGAAACAAAGTGATGGTTTGACAAAGCAGCAAATGAAGAAATATGTGGACAAAAATCTCAACCCAAAGAAGTGGGTGAATCTCCGGCTTGGAATGGAGAACAACCAGTTGGTATGGGAAGCCGTTTATCTGGATGAAAGCGGAAGGTATACGTTTTACTACGGCGATTTCCGAACCGGAGAACGCTATAAAAAATACAGCATCAAGCAAGAAATCTAAAAGTGAGGGATGAGAAGAATGGAACTGGCAAACCGAGTAAAAGCACTTACACCATCTACAACACTGGCCATCACGGCAAAAGCGAATGCATTAAAAGCAGAGGGGCATAATGTGATTGGACTGGGCGCAGGAGAACCGGACTTTAATACCCCTGAACACATCATTGAGGCTGCCTACCGGGCCATGAAGGAAGGACATACGAAGTATACCGCTTCCGGCGGCCTGCCTGCCCTTAAAAAGGTGATTGCAGAGAAATTTAAGAAAGACCAGAATCTCGACTATTCACCTCAGGAAATTGTAGTTGGAACGGGCGCAAAACAATCGCTCTATTCACTTTTTCAAGTTTTATTAAACGACGGAGACGAGGTTATTATTCCAACACCGTACTGGGTGAGCTATCCCGAGCAAGTGAAACTGGCAGGCGGTGTACCGGTTTATGTGGAAGGCAAGGAAGACAATGCATTTAAAATTACACCTTCACAGCTGGAAGAAGCAGTTACAGGAAAAACAAAAGCGATCGTTATCAATTCCCCAAGCAATCCAACAGGCTCTCTGTACAATGAAGAAGAACTGAGGCAAATCGGAGAAGTATGTTTAAAACATAATATACTTATCATCTCGGATGAAATCTATGAAAAATTAATTTACGGCGGTGCACAGCATACGTCCATTGCCCAGCTTTCTCCGGAGCTGAAAGAACAGACCATCATTATTAATGGGGTTTCCAAGTCCCATTCCATGACGGGATGGAGGATCGGCTATGCGGCAGGTAACAGCACGATCATTAAAGCAATGACCAACCTGGACAGCCACAGTACATCCAATCCGACCACGATTTCCCAGTATGGCGCGATTGCTGCCTACGGGGAAAGCCAGAAACCCGTGGAAGAGATGAGGAAAGCTTTTGAATCCCGTCTGAATACCGTCTATGAAAAGCTGATTCAAATTCCGGGCTTTTCATGTGTGACACCAAAAGGTGCGTTTTATCTATTCCCGAATGTGAAGGAAGCGGTTAGAATGACCGGCTTTGACAGCGTGGATGAATGGGTGGCGGCACTCCTTGAGGAAGAGAAAGTTGCGCTCGTTCCGGGTTCAGGGTTTGGATCACCGGACAATGTAAGGCTTTCTTATGCTACATCCCTTGAAAAATTCGAGGAAGCTTTGGAGCGGATTGCCCGGTTCATGAAAAAAAAGAGCAAATAATAGATAATGAGGGTATTTGATTTTTATAAGTGATTAGATGATAATCACTTATACATAGAATGATTTGGAGGGTGTCACGTGAAAACAACAATATCCCAATTAAAAAGCCATATCGATGAGACAGTAACCATCGGTGCCTGGCTGAGCAATAAGCGCTCAAGCGGCAAAATTGCATTCATGCAGCTGCGGGACGGAACGGGCTTTGTTCAAGGAGTGGTCGTTAAAGCTGAAGTGGCTGAAGACGTCTGGACAACAGCCAAAGGACTTACACAGGAAACCAGTCTGTATGTGACAGGGAAGGTCCAGCAGGACGACCGCTCTCAAACAGGTGTGGAGCTCGTCGTTTCAGACGTGAAGGTCATTCACGAAGCTGTGGATTATCCGATTACGCCAAAAGAGCATGGAACAGAGTTTCTGATGGATCACCGCCATCTCTGGCTGCGGTCCAAACGCCAGCATGCGATTATGAAAGTCAGAAACGAAATTATTCACTCCATGTATGAGTTTTTCCACAAAAATGAATTTATAAAAGTCGACCCGCCTATTTTGACAGGCAGTTCCGCAGAAGGAACAACGACTTTGTTCCATACTAAATATTTTGACGAAGATGCATATCTTTCGCAGAGCGGACAGTTGTATATGGAAGCTGCAGCCATGGCCCTTGGCAAGGTTTTCTCATTCGGTCCGACTTTCCGTGCCGAAAAGTCAAAAACCCGTCGTCATTTGATCGAATTCTGGATGATTGAGCCTGAGATGGCTTTCGTGGAGCATGAAGAATCCCTCGAGATTCAGGAGCAGTTTGTCAGCCATGTGGTACAATCCGTGCTTGAACGCTGCAAGCTTGAACTGACCGTGCTTGGCCGGGATCTTTCCAAGCTTGAAAATGTAAAAGCTCCGTTTCCGCGGATTTCCTATGATGACGCAATTACACTTCTAAAAGAAAAAGGTTTTGATGATATTGAGTGGGGAGAAGATTTTGGTGCGCCTCATGAAACAGCGATTGCCGAAAGCTTTGACAAGCCTGTGTTTATCACCAATTATCCAAAAGAAATCAAAGCCTTTTACATGAAGCCGCATCCAGAACGGGATGATGTCGTGCTTTGCGCCGACCTGATTGCACCGGAAGGCTATGGGGAAATCATTGGAGGAAGCCAGCGTATTGATGATCTTGAACTTATGAAATCCCGCTATGAAGAGCATGGCCTTACAGATGATGCCTACAAATGGTATCTAGAGCTTCGGCAATATGGCAGTGTGCCCCATTCCGGATTTGGTTTGGGACTTGAGCGTACGGTCGCCTGGATTACCGGCGCTGAGCATGTGCGTGAAACCATCCCGTTCCCGCGTCTGCTAAACCGCCTGTATCCTTGATTTTTTAGACCATGTAAAATATTCTTAAGCGATCATACTTTAGAAAAAACATTTTAAAAACCTCCTCTTTAAGGAGGTTTTTCACCTTTCACCCGGCAGGGGACCTGTCTGCAAGGGCGGTTACACCTATCCGTCTTAAGCTTCATCGATGTTTTCACGACAACATCATGATTGGGGAAAGAAGGCTTACTCGTGGTATACTGATGAAGAAGGGGTGTTATGATGGAAAAGGCATTATTTTTGAAATGGCTGTCAGAAGGAACGATTTCAATACCCCATGTTCTTTTTAAGCATTACCGGTCAATCGGGCTTCAGGACGAAGAATGCATGCTCCTGCTGCATGTACATACATTTATTGAATCGGGGAATCCCTTCCCTACCCCGGAGGAGCTTTCCGGAAGGATGAGCATTACCCCGACCCGGTGTATGGGAATGCTGAGGGGTCTTATTCAGCAGGGGTTATTGGAAATCGGCCAATATGAAGACCATGAAAGAGGTATGTACTACGAAGCGTATTCCTTGAATCCGCTTTGGGAAAAATTGCTTTCGATCCTTTCCGGTCAGGAAGCCGAGAGCGACCTAGCCAATAAAGAAAAAGAAGAACAAAGTGTCTATACCATTTTTGAACGGGAATTCGGACGGCCGCTATCTCCAATGGAGTGCGAAACCCTGAAAATTTGGATTGATCAGGACAGGCATACTTCGCCATTGATCATTTCCGCATTAAAGGAAGCGGTCATGACAGGCAAGCTTAATTTTCGTTATATCGACCGGATTCTGTTTGAATGGAAGAAGAATAATATACAAACACCGGAACAAGCAAGAACGTACGGAGAAAAGTTCAGGGCGCGGCAAAATAAAGCCGCGGCCAGACCGGCAGAATCCTCTGGAGGCCGGAATCAATTTTCTGTTCCCGTATACAACTGGCTTGAGCAATCATAGACGAGGGAAATCTCGTCTGTTTTTGCATGGGCAAGGGTATTAAATCAGGAGGATGACTATGCTGAATAAAACACAGATTGCTTATTGCTTAGAGACCATTGGAGAAATGTTTCCCGATGCCCATTGCGAACTGAATCACAGCAATCCCTTTGAACTCACCATCGCTGTCCTTTTATCGGCACAGTGTACAGATGCACTGGTGAACAAAGTCACACCAGGGTTATTTGCCAAATATAAAACGCCGGAGGATTACCTCAAGGTGCCGATTGAGGAATTGCAGGATGACATCCGTTCCATAGGACTGTACAGGAACAAGGCAAAAAACATACAAAAGCTCTGTTATATGCTGCTGAACGACTATGGCGGCAAGGTGCCCGAAGACCGGGATGAGCTTACAAAGCTGCCGGGTGTCGGGAGAAAAACAGCCAATGTTGTCGTCTCGGTTGCCTTTGGCATTCCGGCCATAGCCGTGGATACACATGTGGAACGGGTGACAAAGCGTTTAGCTATTTGCAAATGGAAAGACTCTGTGCTTCAGGTTGAAGAAACATTAATGAAAAAGGTGCCTAAAGAACAGTGGGGGGTCACTCATCACCGTCTCATTTTTTTCGGAAGGTATCATTGCAAAGCACAAAGTCCCCGCTGTCCGGAATGCCCGCTGCTCGAACTGTGCCGGGAGGGCCAAAAACGAATGAAGCTAAGCGCCAAAAAGGCTCAACTTTTAAAAAAAGATGAAAATTCCTGATTCCATGAACCATCCGCTGTTTTTTAGCAAGGACAACAAACAGGAAGAATTCCCGTTTCAGGAAGACTTAGAGGGCAAAAGCTCGTCCCCTGAGCAGCTGCAGCACAAGTTCGATCAGTGGAAAACCGAGCGTGAAAGGATCAGACAGTTATTTTCAGAGCGGAAGCTCCAGGAAGCAAGGAAACCTATGATCGACCAGCTGAGCTGTTTCATACAGGCGTTGTATTGGGCCAATAAAAGAAGAGTGGACAATTTGGTTCAATGGCAGGACACAGTGGCATCCCTCCCTGTAAAGCCTGTTAATACGGTAGAGCGTCTTGAAATGATTTTTAACCGTCCCGCTCATTTTACAGCGTGGATCCAGCTGAATGAGCTGTTTTCCGAAATGGAAAAAAAGGTTGCCGGTTATTCCCGTTTCCCCCGTCAGGAATAAGGACAGATTCTTCACACATAGAATGTGTCATGAGAACGTCTAGGAGGGGGAGTTATGCAAATCCATATCGTCAAGAAAGGGGATTCGCTGTATAAGCTGTCACAATTTTATAATTTGCCTTGGCAAAATATTGCTGCAGTGAATGCCCTGGGCCCGCAGGATGTGCTGGCAGTCGGACAAACGCTGCTTATTCCTGCGCCCTTTGAATATAAAGTAAAAAAAGGAGACACGTTCGATAAGATTGCAGCAAAGCTAGGCGTTACAAAAGCGGAACTTATGCAGGCGAATCCCGGAGTATCGGAAGGCAAGTTGATGGAAGGGCTCGCACTGACTGTGCCCCAGAAACGTAAACGCACGATTACAACCAATGCCTTCGCCGAACCTTCGGAGAAAGCACAGGAAAATTTTAATCATGCGGCAAAGGCATTGAGCTATATCTCCTTGTTCAGCTATGAAGTGAAAGAAAATGGTGAGCTTAAACCCTTGGACGATAGCTCGTTTTTACAAGATATCAAAACAGAAAATGTCCGGCCGCTTCTTTCATTGACAACCATCAAAGATGGAGCATTCAGCAGGGAACTGGCTACCACCATATTAAAAAACCCGGCCATCAGCAATAAGGTGATCGAGAATACAGCGAAAGTCATGAAAGAAAAAGGGTATGTGGGCGTTAACGTGGATTTTGAATATATCGGGGGAGAGAACAGGGAACGCTACAACCGGTTCCTGCGCGCCATGACCGAACGTATGCATAAAGAAGGGTATATATCCACCACAGCTCTTGCTCCCAAGATCAAAGAGAAACAAAAGGGAATTTGGTATGAAGGCCATGACTACAAGGCACATGGACAGACAGTGGATTATGTGATTCTCATGACATATGAGTGGGGGTACAGTGGTGGCCCCCCTTTGCCGGTAAGTCCGCTCACTGAGGTAAGAAAAGTGATTGACTATGCGGTAACGGTGATTCCGAGAAGCAAAATCCTCATGGGGATTAACCTGTATGGCTATGACTGGAAGCTTCCCTTTGTTCAGGGAGGGCCGCAGGCCAAGGCGCTCAGCCCGGTCCAGGGTGTACAGCTCGCGGCCAAGCGAAAAGCGGCGATCCAATATGACAACAAGGACCATGCTCCGTATTTTGGATATTATGATAAAGAAAAGAAAGAGCATAAAGTCTGGTTCGAGGATTACCGCAGCATGAAAGCCAAATTTGATCTGATCGATGAATACAGGCTGGGAGGCGCCAGCTTTTGGAATCTCGCTTTTGATTATCCAGGGTTGTGGAATTACCTTGAGGACCGGTACAACATTCGTTTTCAATCATAAAAAGAACGCCGGCCCGGCTGACCGGGGCGGCGTTCTTTTTTGTTTTATTGGTTAAGATCGGGAAGGGATGGAAACTGCTGATCGTTCTGGCGTTCCTGCTGCCGTTGATTTTGGTTATTCCCATTACCCTGGCTGTTTCTTTGGCCGTTTTGGTTTCCTTCAGGACCTTGCGGATTTTGCGGCTCTGTAGTATTGGGCTGTTCGGTATCGCCTTGATCAGGCTGATTATTTTCGCCGCCCTGGTTTTGGTTCTGACCACCCTGATCCCGATTCTGGTTTCCGCTCTGGTCTTCATTACCACCTTGGTTTTGATCCCCAGGATTGTTTTGATCCCCAGGATTGTTTTGATCAGGTGGAGTATTTTCTTCAGGGGGCTGTTCGCCAGGTACCGTGACCGAGGTTTGCGCGGGCGGGCTTTCCTTATTCGTTTCACTGTTGATGGCGGTCACCTGGAAGCTGTATGTTTTCCCTGCTTCCGCATTTGGAACGGTAAAGGACTTATTCTTGATCGTTTGATCTGCTGCCTGTGTGCCATCCACACTGGCGGTTACTTTATAAACAGTCTTATCATTGCCTTTATAATTCCATTTTACATCAATGGCATTTTTCTTTTTATTGAACTCGGCTTTTAGACCTTCAATGGATGCCGGCTGATCATATTTGTCGGATACTTCATTTGGCTCGGTACCGCGTACAAACAATTCATGTGTTTTCTCGTCATCAGGTGTAAATTCACCTGCTTTTTTATTGGTCCCTTTTTCAAGCGTTACATCGACAACTGAATTCGGTTTTTTGAAATCTGAACCGTCATGGTTAAGCCTGCTCATGACCTCTTTAAAGATCAGCTTGGAATAGTTCCGCTGATTCGTATCCAGATAATGAACCCCTTCGTTGTCCTTTTTGCTATTGTAGCCTGTCCACACAGCTGCAGAGTAGGACGGAGTATACCCGGCCATCCAGGCGTCATTTGTTGCACTTTTAGGGATCCCGTTGGCGTCACGGAAATCCTTCGGCAGGTTGGTGGTGCCTGTTTTTCCGGCAAGATTTAAGCCGGGGACATTCGCCATTGCCCCTGTTCCTCCGGTTTTCATGACGTCTTTAAGCATGTCGGTAACCATATATGCGGTAAAGTCATTCATAGCCTTGACCGGTTTGGTATCCGGCTTAACGACATCGCCATTTGGAAATTCAATCTTTCGGATCGTTGTCGGTGCATTGTAGACCCCTTCGTTTCCAAAGGCAGCGTAAGCACCAGCAAGATTTAGCGGTGTGATTCCTTTTTGGAATCCTCCGATCGCATAGGCAGGGGGCGCTGAATCAATATTGATGCCAAGTTTGTTGGCAAAATCAACAGCTTTATCTTCGCCTACTTCCATGAATGTGCGGACGGCTGGCGTATTTTCTGATTTTACCAGAGCCGTGCGCATTGAGACCTCGCCGAACCCTTCATCGTTGAAGTTATGAATGGTCGAACCATTGATGGTAATTGGTGAATCCTTTAAGATATGGCCGGTATTCCATTTGAAATGATCAATGGCCGGACCATAGTCCAAAACTGGCTTAATGGTGGACCCTGGCTGCCGCTGATTTCCGGAAGCATAGTAGGCACTCATGAGATTTTCCTCACGGCCGCTTCCAATGGCGCGGATGCTGCCGGTTTTAGTGTCGACGATTGCGATGCCCGATTGCAGTTTTTTGTTTTCGTTTTTAAGGAACGAAGCATTTTGCAGAACATCTTCGGTCGCTTCTTGCGCTTTCGTATCCATATTTGTGTAAATTTTCAGTCCATCGGCAAACACATCGACATTTTTCATGCCATCCATCTTATGAATATCTTTGATCACCTGTTGAAGATAAGCTTCATGAATGCGGGTTTCCTGAAGGCTTCCTTTGTGCAAGCCTTTTGTCACCGGTGTGGCCTTTGCTTTATCTGCTTCCGCTTTCGTAATATAACCGTACTTTTCCATTTGCCCCAGAACGACATTTCTTCGTTTTTCTGCAGCTTCGGGGTGATTCAATGGATCATAGTTACTTGGTGCTTTTGGAAGCCCGGCAAGCAATGCGGTTTGCGGAAGCGTCAGTTGATCGAGCCGGTCCACATCGAAATAGGTTTTGGCTGCTGTTCCGATCCCGTACACGTTGTGTCCGAAGTAAATTTTATTGAGATACATTTCAAGAATTTGTTCCTTCGAGTATTTCTTCTCGAGTTTAATCGCCAGGTAAGCTTCCTGAATCTTACGGGTCAGCGATTTTTGATTCGTTAAAATGGTGTTTTTTACCACCTGTTGCGTAATCGTGCTGCCTCCCTGTGAACCAAAGCCGCCTGTTACATTGGCGAGGGCAGCACCGAAGATACGGCGCACATCAACACCAGGATGTTTATAGAAACGAACATCTTCCACTGCGACGAATGCATCCCGTACATTTGGCGGAATATCCTTTATTCCAGCTTTTACCCGGTTCTGCTCAGAAAAGAGCGAGGTGACCATTTTTCCGTCTTTATCATAAATCTGGGAAGACAAAGGCGTTTTTAATTTGTCAGGATCGAGTTTCGGTGATTTCGCCATAATGACTCCGACCGAGATCGCTCCTATAATAAACATAATAACAATAAAAGCTAAAATGGCTTTAAAAACCGGAAACTTCTTTTTTGGGGCAGGTTGTTTGCCTTTTTCGGCTGCCTGCCTTCGTTCTTGCCTGCTGCGGTATTCATTGGACATATTTGTATCAACCTTTCAATAACTGCAATGTACATTATGATTATTCGTCAGTAAGGCGTTATTTATGAACCTTGCCTTCCTCTTCGTCATGAAAGTACATTTTATCAATGATTTTCAGATAGTCAATTCTCGGCAAAAAACCAGACGAGATGGGGTGCCCGAGCGACTCGATCTCTTTTTTGGGAATCGACTTTCTTCCGTTTGTTTGATCATTCCAATAGGGGATCAGGTACCCGGCGTCGAGAAGATAGATTTCGTTTAATGTTGAAAATCGCAGGATAATGAAGGCAATCCCGCCATGAGTAAGGATCGCTTCCATATGCCGAATCTGGTGTTCATGAAAATTGCGAAGCGGAAAAGAAGTTTTGTTTTTCGTTTCTTTTGCTTCAAAGTCAATATATTTTCCCCGGTAAATGCCGTTATAATCCGTGGTTGAAGCAAGCTTAAAGTAGGCTTCTTTAATCACAGCAGCCGACCGCTTGGGGTATTCAACATTGACAATTTGAACCGGTGTCGGTTTTTTATGAATGACGGCAATTCCCCGTTCCAGATAGAATTCATTGCTTTTGTTCAGGTCTTCCTCAAGCGTCATTCCACGGTTCCCGTAAGAAACAGTATTTTTCGAAGCAGGAGAAGGCAGGGAAGAAGACGTTTTTTTTCCGTTAGGATATTGAATCGGTGCCATGTTTTCACATCCTTTTAAAGAATGGCAAATAAAAACTATGTCAGCATGAGGGGCCGGCATAGTCTTTTTCTCTTTGTTCACTTTCCTATCCCATTTGAAGAAAGGATTCCAGTTCGTCTTGTTTAAATCCGAGCACAACGTTTTTGGATTCTCCGTTTATGATGACGGTCACTGGAGTGGCACTGGCTCCAAGATCAATCACTTCATTCATGTATTGAGGGTTCCTGCGGATATCGCGCTCCTCGAATGGGATTTGTTTTGAAGCCAGCCATTCCTTTTCAGCAAAGCATGGGGAACAAGTTTCCTGCGTGTAAATAATTACTTTCTGCTTCATTTTTGGTCCTCCAGACGGATTCTTATCCTTTCATTTTAGCGTTTTTATCTGTGTCTTACAAATTTTTTTACCAACAGTTGCGAAGGCTATAAGAAAGAAGGGAGGGTTTATATGGTCAACAGTGTATGGGAAAAGGTGATTGTCGAAGATATCCGGCAGAAAACAGATGCAGGCAATCTTGATAATATTTCACGTACCGTATTTTATGAACATTTTTTTAGAAACCATCCGGAAATCAAATGGCCCTTTCTCGCTTCTCTTGTTTCAAGAAATGCGGGATACAACATGTGTGACCTGGAAGGTGAATGGCTCAGTCGTTCCATTCCGAATCACGATCGAAACCTTCTTTTTCTCACTTATGAACGGGCCAACTGGCTGATTTTTTCCGATGCATACCCCCAATTGCTTCTATATGAAAAAAGCAAGGAGGCAGGAGAGCCACTATTTTCGCTTCTTCGGTTTTTTAATGTTTCTGCCTTTATGCAAAACGAATGGTTTACTTTTTGGCAAAAAGGGGATGAAGAGCGGCTTTGGACATCGCTCATCATTAATGAACAGTATTTGATCCAAAAACCGGTGATTGAGCACCCGGTATACCGGAGAAGGGTTTTTTTGTCTATGCCCTACAGGCTTCAGAACTGGCTTCATTTCAGCACGGTGCTTTTTCCCACCTTGAACGGAGAAATTTATGGATTTTCCGTACATGGTTTCCGAAAAGTGGAAAACCGTATTTTGCTCGGAAGAAGGCTGGCCTGGCTGTTATTTCAGTCTCCCGTCGCCAATGCTTTGGATGAATTTTCGCGTGTCACCCCACACACCGGATCCCGGCATGACTATGAACAATATGTTTATCCCAACCGGAGACGGGAGCCGGAACTTCTCCGGCTTATTTATCCACTTGTGCAGCATGGCCGTCCTTCGCTGCCCGACTGGAGCCGGAGGGCAAAAAAACTGCAGCCGTATTACAATAAGCTCACTATTCCGGAAAACATTAACTTAACAAACTGGTATCACAACAAAGAATTGCAGCTGCAGCTCGGTATCCTGCTGCAGGAATTGTTATTTAAAGATAAAAATGATCGGATAAGCAAACGATAAAAAAGTGTCCCTGATGAGCGGGACACTTTTTTGTAGCTTCAGCTTTTCATGATCCAGCTTCAGGACCCAGAAACTCGCTCATTTCACTCTTTGTCAGAAAACAAAAAACGTTTTATGACAAAGACCTCCAATGCTTTTCGTCTCTAAACGGGTCCTTCAGCTTTTCTTTTTATGTAGCTGGGTAGTTGGGGCCTTCCAGCTTTTTGTCGCCGTATCCTTCTTTTTTCTCCTGTTCAGGGGCATTTGTCATTTTTTCCTGTTCCTGCTCCAGGCTGTTTTCGTGTTGTTCCATGTTCTTCACCTCCTCCTCGTAGTGTTAGGCAGGAGGTCCTGTTTCATACAGGATAACAGTGTCGAAAGACGGGTTTTTTTGAATAAAACCACTTTCTTTGGCGAATCAGTTCTAGTTTTGTCACCTGTGAAGGGAAACGCAAAAGAGGAGTGAATACTTCTGTTATAAGAAAACGGGGAGGGAATTAGAAATGGAAATGGTGTTTAAAACAAAAACGGTTTCGGAAGAACTTGGTGTCAATCCAACTACCATTCAGCGCTGGGTAAAGCATTTCAATCTTGCGTGCCAAAAAAACGACCATGGTCATTATCTGTTTTCCGAGCAGGATATAGAAGATTTGCGGGAAATCAAGAAACAGCTGGACGCAGGTTTGCTTATGGGCGATATTCAAATCGCAGCTGCAAAGATTAAAGCACCTGAGCCAAAAGCCCAGCCGGCAGGAGCGTTTGATGAACGGTTCGACCAGTTGATGGCCCAGATCGAAAACCTGGAAAAAAAGCTGGAAGAGAAAGCGGACGATGTGTTGTCGTACCAGGTTTTACAGCATGCAACTGAAATGGATGACATGATGAAGCGATTGGTTAAAATAGAAGAAAAAATTGAGGATATTGAAGTAAAACTTTTAAAAATGCCGGATGGAGCCCAGGAAGAAGCTGCAGGGTTAAAAAAACAGCGCCGTAATTGGCTGGTGGGACTTTTTACGCTGTAACCTTCATTAAAGGAAGCTCGTGCATTTTATCCTTTGTTTTGATAGGATAGAGGTGTCAGGAGTGAAATCATTACGTATGGAACAACGTCTTATTCAACTTACTCAAGAGCTGCTGGGTAAAAACAAAGCAGCAATGGACCAATATCTTACCAAAACAAAAAAAGAAGGGTATGAAGTGGACTTCTATGGCGAGGTTAAGCCGTTTGCCGACGAAATCCGGACGTTGACAGAGGAATGGAAACCCCTTGCGCTTAAGTGGGTGGAAAACAACCGTCCAAAGTATATCCATCTGCCCCAGATTAATGATACGTTTGATAATCTGAACTTTATTGCGGTATTTGCCTTCCAGCTCGACACCCGGGAAAAACGATTTACCGAGATGATCAAATCCATTGATTATGTCCTGAGTACTTTGTTGGATCGGCTTCTTTCATAAAAGACGGAAACTGCCACCGTCTTTTTTATTTTGCCCGTCAGAAATTCGCGCTGGCTGGATGAAATGGGTAAAATAAAAGAAATAAAATTGTCATACATTAAAATAATTTCACGTACCGTATTATAAGGATTTAAAAGAAAGGGTACTAACATGTTTGATCCGACCATCTATGAAAACTTAAAAGTTATTCTTGAGGGAATGGCTTACGATCTTGATTTTGAAGGGGTTTTAAAAGTAACCGGCCGGAAAGACCTCATTGACTTGGCTTCGATGAGCAGGACATACAGTTTAGAGGTTTTGTTAAACGGCAAAAAAGAAAAGGATGTCCGCGCGAAAATCGAATTAAAAGCAGGTTTAGAAGATCTGGCGGATGAAATAATGGAAAGAGAGACCGAAAGTACAGGCTGTATTTTTTCCGTTGCTTTTTACACCACTGTACAGGATATAGAAACAGAATGCTCCAAGATTGGTGCAGCTATGAGAAGACTGTGGAAAACCGATGGAGAGGTTACACAAACTCTTTCCTATATTTATGGTTTGCCGAGAGGAAGCTACCGGAATCAAATCAATGTTGTCATTCATCATAAATTGCATGAGGAAAATAGTGAACAGCTTGAGGATTATGTTAACCGGATCCTTTTTGCTGCTGAACGAATACTAAAAAAAGGGGAACGTTAATCGTTATGGCTATAAAAACACCGATTCAAGAATTACAACCTTATTTGCAGGAGAATTGGAAGGAGGCTGCTTTCGATTCCTTAACACCGGTTCAGGAAGAAATGCTGCCGTTTATGCTTGAGCGAAAGGACCTTGTCGTGGAATCACCGACAGGGACAGGAAAAACGCTCGCTTATTGTCTGCCATTACTTGACAAAATTGATAGCTCATCGACGGCATTGCAGGCAGTTGTTATCGCGCCCACTAAAGAACTTGTGATGCAAATTCACTCCGTCCTTCAGGAATACGCGAAGGGAAGCAGCATTACAGGGACAACGTTAATCGGCGGGGTAAATGTGCAGCGGCAAGTGGAAAAGCTCAAGAAAAAGCCACATTACATAGTCGGTACACCGGGAAGAATCCTGGAGCTTTATAAAAATAAAAAAGTGAAGCTTCATGAGGTGAAAACCATTGTTGTCGATGAAGCTGACATTGTATATGATATGGAATTAATGGATGAAGTACAGAATATTGTTAAAGGAACGATGAAGGACCGACAGCTTGTTTTTGTGTCCGCAACCATTTCCAACAAAGCAGAAGAGAAGGCTAAAGAGTGGATGAATGCTCCGCATTTCATAAAAATCAGCCGGGATACAGATGCACGGGAGTCCATTGCAAATATCTACCTAATTTCAGAAAGACGTGATAAAATAGATAACCTAAGGCGCATAATTCGACATCATTCGAACATGAAAGCGATCGTTTTCTTTGGGGACAATTTGAAACTTGAAGAGATCGCCGCCAAGTTGGCTTACCGGGGAATTACTGTAGGTGTATTATCCGGACAGGCAACAAAACTGGAGCGGCAAAAGGTAATGAGAGAATTTCGTTCCAGCAACCATGCGTTGCTTCTTTCTACAGACCTTGCTGCCAGAGGACTTGATATTAGCGGATTAACACATGTTATTCATTTCGATCTCGCCGATTCCGAAAAACAATTTATACACCGTTCGGGAAGAACAGGAAGAGCGGGACAAACAGGAACCGTCATTTCGCTGGTTACCGAGAGAGAGGAAAATGTCCTGTTAAAATGGGCAAAAAAGCTCAATATGCCTGCCGAAAGGGCAGTGATTAAGCAGGACCAGCTGCTGCCGGCTTCACAGATTCAGCAGAAGCCAGCCAAAAAGAGAAATCCAAGGAAAACAATACCCCAGCGAAGCGGTAATTTTAATAAAAAGAAGGGGAAGTAATTGCTGGTAAATGAAAGATTGGTACAAAAAATAAACCAAATGGTTGAAAACTTTGATATTTCAGTAGACATTCACATCGAAGCCAAATGCCCGCTGAACCGGAATATCGGAGGCAAATATAATGCGGGTGAACAGTCCATTACTTTGTATCTTGAAGAAATTCAGTCACAGAGCGATTGGATGTTTCCCAATGAGGATGTTTTCGTAGAGTATGCGAGTGTCATTTTTGCTCATGAAGCAGGACACGCCACAGATCCCTATTTGCAAAAACTCGTGGAGCTTTATGATTCGACGGAAGATGAATTCAAACGCAAAAAAATTGAACTGCTAGTAGAAGTTCAGGCATGGAAGATTGCCAAGGAGCTCGTAAAGGACCTTCCTGATGGATTTTTCAATAAAATAAAGAGAATTTCCTTGGAACATCATTACGAAGCTGTCTCACAAGGTTTCAAGGATGAAGGGGTTGCCTGAACCGGAAAGGTCCTGTGCCAATAGCACGGGACCTTTTTTATAAGAACAGATGAATCGCACTTTTAACCGGGGGAGGCTGCTAAGAAGAGGTCTGCCCTTTTTCTTGGAAATTTGATATGATAGTTGAGTTGAAACTATGCAATTGGAGTGAAAATAAGTGAACTATCAGGTATTGCTGTTTTATAAATATATTGAGATCGAAGACCCTGAATCATTTGTTTCCTCTCATCTCGATTACTGCAAGTCAATCGGCTTGAAAGGACGAATTTGGGTGGCGAACGAAGGGATCAATGGTACGGTCTCCGGAAATTTGGAGCAAACATCTGAATATATGAACCATATGAAGAATGACGAACGTTTTCAAGATATGGTTTTTAAAATTGAAAAATCTGAACATCATGCGTTTAAAAAGATGAAGGTCCGGGTCAAAAAAGAAATTGTAAATTTAAGTTTGGATGAGGATGTAAATCCAAATGAACTTACAGGAAAGCATCTTACCCCGAAAGAATTTCATGAAGCATTGCAGCAGGAGGATGTGGTGATTCTCGATGCCAGAAATACGTATGAATACGACCTTGGACACTTTAAGGGAGCCATCCGGCCGGAGATCGAAAACTTCAGGGACCTTCCTGTATGGATCAGAGATAATTTTGATAAATTCAAAGATAAAAAGGTACTGACTTATTGTACAGGAGGGATCCGTTGCGAAAAGTTTTCTGGCTTTTTGTTAAAGGAAGGATTCCAGGATGTTTCCCAGCTCGAAGGCGGCATCATCTCCTATGGCTATGATCCTGAGGTAAAAGGGGATCTTTGGGAGGGAAGATGTTATGTGTTTGATGAAAGAACTTCAGTCCCGGTTAACCGTGCAGGAACGGAAAAGGTAGTCGGAAAATGCTATCACTGCGGCAAGCCGGAGGAGCGGTATGTTAAATGCGGAAATCCCGAATGCAATAAACATCTATTAATGTGTGAACCTTGCGAAAACAGGTCTAACAGAGCGTGCAGCACGCAGTGCAGGAATCATGAACGGAACCGTTATGTCACGGAGAAAAATATAGCTCAATCATAAATAGTAAAAAAAGCATCCTTTGACAAAAAGGGTGCTTTTTTAGCCGGGAGTCTACAGTGTATAATGGACAGGAGAGACAACCGGGAAGGTGTGTAGTTGATGATCGATGTAGAGATGCCGGAAAATAAACTAGAACTGCTGCCTGCTGTATTTATTTTTATTATTTTCATGATTCTTGCATGGATGACCGTCAAGTTTCTAAAAAAAATTCACGAACGTGAATTGAAAAAAGCAGAAGAGGCAGAAGCAAAAATGAAAGAATATTCTCTTCATAATAAACATTAAATGAAAAACGAGACAGCATAGAGCTGCCTCGTTTTTTTTAAGCGTTCTTTATCTTATTAACTTCATCTGTTAATGTTTCTTCCATTTCAGCAAATGTGTTTTGTACATTGTTGCTTGGTGATTTCGTCAACAAACTTACAACAATTACAGCAATAAGGCTGAGGAAGAAACCAGGAATCATTTCATAAACTTGCGCCTTTAAGCCCGGGAACTGAACCCAGGTAATAACAGTTAAAGCACCGACGATCATACCGGCAAGTGCTCCCCATTTGGTCATCCGTTTCCAGTAAAGGCTGAGTAAAATGGCTGGACCAAACGCTGAACCAAAACCAGCCCACGCATAGCCTACAAGAGACAGGATAGTATCATTTGGGTGGTACGCAAGCAGGGTAGCGATAATTGCTACAAACAAAACCGCCAAACGTCCAATGGTTACAAGCTCTTTATCTGAAGCTTCCCGGCGGAAAAAGGCTTTATAAAAGTCTTCTGTCATCGCACTGGATGTAACGAGCAGTTGAGACGATATCGTACTCATGATCGCAGCCAGAATGGCAGCGAGCAGGAAGCCGGTGATCAGTGGGTGAAACAGTATCGTTGAAAACTTGATAAATACTGTTTCAGGATCGTGAAGCTTAATCCCGGATTTGTGGAACCATGCAATTCCGACCAAACCAGTAAGGACAGCCCCCAGCAAGGAAACACCCATCCAGCCCATTCCGATACGGCGGGCAACCTTTAAATCTTTAATGTTCGTAATCGCCATAAAGCGGACGATGATGTGGGGTTGTCCAAAGTATCCGAGGCCCCAGGCAAGCATGGAAATTAGTCCAATAGCTGTGGTTCCTTTAAACAGATCAAATTTTGTTGCATCCATCTGCTTTACGGTATCGATCGTTGATTGAACACCGCCAACGTCAGTGAAGGCGACAATAGGAACGAGCACAAGGGCGATAAACATGATAATGCCTTGTACAAAGTCGGTCCAGCTTACTGCGAGGAAACCTCCAAACAGAGTGTAAGCAACCACTACGCCGACTGTAACGAATAATCCCACTTTGTAATCAAGGTTAAAAGAACTTTCAAACAAGCGGCCGCCTGACACCAATCCGGCGGAACAATAGAAAGTAAAGAAAACGATGATGACAATCGCTGAAGCAAATCGTAAGATCCTGGCTTTGTCGTTAAAACGATTTTCCAAAAAGTCAGGAATAGTAATGGAATCATTCGCTACCTCAGTGTAGGTTCGCAGGCGCGGAGCGAGTACGAGGTAGTTTACATACGCTCCTATCAATAACCCTACGGCAATCCAAATACTTGATAGTCCGGTCGCATACATGGCTCCGGGTACACCCATAAGCATCCATCCGCTCATGTCTGAAGCTCCTGCTGAAAGAGCGGTAACCGCGGGCCCTAGACCCCTGCCTCCAAGCATGTAATCAGACAGATCCGACGTTTTCTTGTACGCCCAATATCCAATTCCTAGCATGCCAGCCATATAGATAGCTAGCGAAGTGATAACACCAATTTGCACCAAATCTCCCCTTTTATAAGTTTTATTTGCAGCTGGTCTTTCTCTTTTAATAAACAGCTGCCGGTTTTTCCTCCAAGATAGTGCTTACGGTTACCTAACCTAACAAAAACTTTACATACCTTCAAGTCGCGAGCTGGGTGAAGAACGATTGGAAAACCAGGTTGAGCTTATACAGGGCAAGAGGTTCGGGGAATTAAAAGAGTGATAAAGTAAAACAATTTTAAATTTTCAGTCACATAACCACAATAAAAAAAGAGGATCCAGGACCATTTAAAAATGGACCAGGAATCCTCTTTAAAACCTTACTGAGCGGACATTTTTACCAGTTTTTTGGATAGACCCAACAGGATCAACCCAAGGAAAATCGTTACGCCGCCGATAATCATAAACACTTCAAAGTAACCAAGTGACTCAGTAGTTGAAGCTAATTGTCCGGCAAGGATATTTGCAAAACCAGAGCCGGCAAGCCAAACACCCATCAACAGTGAAGCCAGCTTAACGGGCGCAAGCTTACTTACCATGGACAAACCTACTGGCTGCAGGCACAGCTCTCCAATCGTATGAAGGAAGTAGGTGAGAATCATAAAGATCATGTTGGCTTTAACAGCAGAAGTATCGCCTGTTCCTGTTTGTAGAAGAGCAGGGATAAGAACGGCAAATCCGGCGCCAAGCAGGATCATACCTGTTGCCATTTTGGTCGGTGTAGCCAAATCGCCACGTTTTGTTTTTGATAATTTCACCCATAGTACAGAAAGAATTGGTGCAAAGATAACGATAAACAGAGGGTTGAGTGACTGGAACCATGATGTAGGTACCGTCCATCCAAATACAGTACGGTCAATAAATTTGTCTGTATAAAGGGTTAACGAACTGCCGGCTTGCTCAAAGCCAGCCATAAAGAAAATAACAAAGAATGTCAGAATAAAGATAACCTTAATCCGGCTTTTTTCAGCTTTGGTAAGAGGCTTCTTTTTCACTTCTGAGCTGATTGCATTCTGTGAAACGCCAACCGGCTTTTTACCGATGTCTCCCAGATATTTATTGCCAAGAAGGTTGAACAGAAGCTGTCCGATAATCATGCCGATGGCAGCTGCAAGGAACCCGAATTTAAATCCGAAATGCTCGACCCCGTTTACCGTAGTCTTAAAGTAATCTTCAGCCAAGAAACCAACAATTAATGGAGAGAAAAAGGCTCCGATGTTAATTCCCATATAGAAAATGGTAAATGCAGCATCTTTACGTGCATCGCTTTGGGGGTATAGATCCCCAACGAGTGTAGAAATATTAGGCTTGAAGAAACCATTCCCGATGATCAATAAGGCTAGTCCAATGTAAAATGCCGCATGGCTTTGATTAGCAAACAATACAAAGTTACCAAGGGCCATTGTTACACCGCCAATGGTAATCGCCAGACGCTTTCCTAAGAATCGGTCTGTTAAATATCCTCCAATCAGCGGGGTAAAATAAACTGCACCGGTGAAAAATCCGTAAATACTAAGTGCAAGGCCTTCACTCATACCGAGTCCGCCGCTAATCAAGGACTTTGTTAAATAAAGAACAAGAATTGCTCTCATGCCATAATAACTGAATCTTTCCCACATTTCAGTGAAGAAGAGCAAGTATAGGCCAGGAGGATGTTTCTTTTTGGTCTGGAGCTGATTATCCTGCTCCACTTTAACAGTTGCTTCCATCTTGATGCCTCCAATATGTTTAAACTATTAATATTTTAATTTACAAAATATTTAGTAGTCAATGAAAATTATAGGTATATCTTATTATAATTTAATTATGAAAATATTGAATTATCTAAATATAAAGCGTTTTCGTTGCTGGCACTGTGATAAATGGCCTATGCTAAATGAATCAAAAAAAATAAGGAGCTGAATTTTTCAGTGAAAATTGTCGTAGTATCTGATACACATATGCCCAAAAGGGCCAATAAAATACCTGAGAGACTAATTGCCGATCTACAGAATGCTGATTTAATCATCCATGCCGGTGACTGGCAGACACCAGAAGTATTTCATCAATTAAGGCAGTATGCTCCGATTGAGGGAGTAACCGGCAATGTTGACCGACCTGAAATGAGAGATCTTTTTAATGAAACCCTTTTGTTGAAGGTGAATCGATTTACTATAGGTGTTGTTCATGGCCATGGAGCCAAACAAACAACTGAAAAAAGGGCAATAGCCACATTTAATGAGGTGGATGTAGACTGTATCATTTTCGGTCACTCTCATATTCCAAAAAATTACTGCCATAACGGAGTGTTAATGTTAAACCCGGGCTCGCCGACAGATAAAAGAAGGGAAAAGTATTACTCCCATGCAATTCTTACAATTGATAATGAGTTGACTGCTAAACATATATTTTACGACAATAAAAATTAACATTATTAATCATTATACACCTTTGATTTCATATTTTCAAAAATTGGAATTTGCTCATTATGCCTCATTACATATTGGCGGTGTTTATATTTTTATTATCTTTCAAAGTAGTGAGAAATTGCTCGGTGAATAATATGATTTAAAAATATCACCAAAGTAAAACGAAAGTGCTCCGTGGGTGATAATCCCAAATGCTATAACCGCTGACATGGAGCCTGTGCTGATATACCTTTTCCCAACACGTCCGATCACCATGGTCTTTTAGAATTAGCAAAGAAATTATACTATGATTATATTATATGCATTATATTAACAGAATTTTTACTAAATAAGTGTTGATGAGTGCAGTAAAGTCTGATAAAATGGTACAAAATCTAAAGGCTATGTGTAACTGGCGAAACGCGGATCACCGCGAGGGAGCACATAGTGTCGTTGCCGTTCGCCTGGGCAGAGGTAAGGGGATTATATCCCTTTGCCTCTTTTCGTTTATTTGTCAAGGCATGTTCACTTTTATCTTTGGCAAAAAGGCGAGACAGAAAACCCATAAAAAAGAGGAGAGAACCAAAATGACCACAACTGCATTGGAAAGAGTAAAGACCATCAAAACCTTGAACAATATCGCAGAAAGCGGATTGAAGGTTTTCAGCAATGAGGTATATAAGATTGATAATGAAAGTGAAAATCCCGACGCCATTGTTGTACGAAGCTTTAATATGCACTCTTTAACATTCGGTGATGAATTAAAAGCCATCGCGCGTGCGGGAGCCGGGGTCAACAATATCCCAGTCGATCAATGCACAGAGAAGGGAATTGTTGTTTTCAATACTCCAGGTGCAAATGCAAATGCTGTAAAAGAAATGGTTCTTACTACACTGATGGCTTCTTCCCGTAACCTTTTTGCAGGCATAGCCTGGACAAAAACCCTTGAGCGGGAAGGAGACCAAATTCCAAAGCTGGTTGAAGCAGGAAAAAAGCAGTTTGTCGGAAAAGAAATCAAAGGAAAAACACTTGGCGTGATCGGTTTAGGTGCGATAGGTGCGCTTGTTGCGAATGATGCACTCGATCTTGACATGGATGTCATCGGTTTTGATCCGTTCATCTCTGTGGACACAGCATGGAACCTGTCAAGAAATGTCCAGAGGGCGATGACAATTGAGCAACTGTACGCAGAATGTGATTATATTACGGTTCATGTACCTTTTACTCCAGATACAAAAGGAATGTTCAATCAAAAGGCCTTTAACGAAATGAAGCCCGGTGTGCATATTCTGAACTTCTCCCGTGGTGAGCTTGTGAACGAAGATGATATGCTGGACGCACTGGAAGACGGAACAGTTGGCCGCTATATTACAGATTTTCCAAACGAAAATGTGCTGAAAATGAAGAATACGGTTTCTATTCCGCATCTTGGCGCATCCACAAAAGAATCTGAGGAAAACTGTGCCATTATGGCTACCCGCCAGGTCAAAGATTTTTTGGAAACTGGAAATATCAAGAATTCCGTTAACTTTCCAAACGCATCTTTGCCATATACAGGTAAGCTTCGAGTGGCCGCATTTCATGAAAATGTGCCCAATATGGTCGGGCAAATCACTCAAGCGGTATCCAGCTATCATTTGAATATTGCCGACATGGTAAACCGAAGCCGTGGTGGATATGCGTATACTATTGTTGATATTGATAATAAGGTAAACGGAGATGTCATTCCGGGACTGGAAGAAAAAATTAGAAACATTGAAGGCATTGTAACAACACGTGTCATTTAATAGTCTTCGTACGAAAAAAAGGCGGTCATTCCACTCCTGGAATGACCGCCTTTTTTATTTATGGTTAAACAGGTTCGCTATGTGCTCTGTGGGTTGCCAAAAGGAATCGGTGAGTTACATATTCTAAAACACCGAGCAACACGCTCGTTAATAACGCCCCATACCAAGTCATAGATGCCTCCCATTGAAAATTCGACGCATAGTAAACAAGGATCCAGGAAACCAGAACATCAATAAATACACTGATCCAGAGCACTCCTCTTCTTAAGACAAAATATTCCAGTGGCACACCAAGAACTGCCAGGGTAATGGCGACAACGGCAATTTGCCAATAATCTTCAAAATGTACACCAGGAAAGAAAAGGGCGGAAAGAATTAACACAACGGGAATCGCTATAAGTTTTATGATCAAACTGCTCATGCTGTACCTCCTGTTCTTCCCTGATATTGTAACCAGCAATATAAACTTTCATGTCTGAACAAAAGAAAAATGGCAAATACTAAACGTCAAATAACAGGGACGGGAGTTTTGAAACATGCCAGAATTGCCCGAAATGGAAACCTTTAGAACAATATTGTCCAATCAGTTAAAAGGAAGGCCCATAACGCAAGTGGAGATCAACCGAGAAAAATCCATTAATCTTACTCCATCGCTTTTCACTGCCCAAGTGAGCGGAGCTGTGATTACCGACATCAGAAGGCGGGCTAAACATCTGATATTCCAATTGAATAATGGATATGCCCTGCTTCTTCATCTCATGCTCGGAGGATGGATGTACATTGGAAATGACGAAGACAATCCCGACAGAAACAAGCAGGTCATTTTGTCTTTTGGTGAACGAAAGCTGTATTTTATTGGTCTTAGATTGGGATACCTCCATTTATTAACATCAGCGCAAGTGAAAGATAAATTGGAGGAACTGGGCCCAGAACCGTTAGCTTCCAATTTTACAGAAGAAACCTTTCGAGAGCGGCTAAGCAAAAAAAGGGGAACATTGAAAGCAGTGCTGATTGACCAGAAGTTTATTGCAGGGATTGGAAATTGCTATTCCGATGAAATTTGCTGGCAGGCCCTGCTGCAGCCGGAAAGAAAGGCGACTGAATTGACTAATGACCAAGTGCACGTGCTGTTTCATGCTATTCAACCTGTACTCACAAGAGGGATTGAATACGGAGGATATATGGAGAATCCTACCTATAAAGAAGATCGCAAGACAGGTGGATATAACCACCACTTGCTGGTATATGACAGAGAAGGCGAACCTTGCCGACGCTGTGGATCACTTATTAAAAAAACAGAGATCAATTCCAGAAAATCATTTTCGTGTCCCGAATGCCAGAAATAGTCAATAAAACCCATAAGAATTGTTTAGGAGACAGAAATGTCTTCTTTTTTTATTAAATATTATATTGACATATATCATCTATATCATTTAAGTTATGGATAGGAACTATTTACTGAAAATTCAGAAAGGGGGATGTTTTCTTACATTCATCTGAAAGCGCTATCATCCTTGCCTCCAAGAATCTACATACATTCCATTATTATTGAGGAGGGGTTGAAATGAAAGTAAAAAGCTATAAAAAACTGGCGGCTGTTACAGTGATCGCAGGAAGTGTCCTTTTCAGCTCGGCATGTTCGGACAGTGATTCTGCTTCAGGGAAAAAAACAGCAGGTGATAAAAACACCATCAGCATCACGTTCCGTGATGGGGGAGGAACGAATAAAGGACTCACACAATGGTTGAATAACGACATAATTCCAGCATTTAAAAAAGAGCATCCGAAAGCAAATATCAAGTTATCGCCCATCAGCGCTTCGGAAGGTGATTATTTTGCAAAGGTAGCGCTCATGCTAAAGTCGGATCAATCAGCTCCTGACATCGTGACAGAAGATACCTTTATGGTGAACTCCGATGCAAGCGCTGGATACCTTGAACCGCTTGATAACAGGATCAAAAGCTGGAATGAATGGGATCACTATATTGATAATGTTAAAAATGGTGTAAAAGCACAGGACGGCAAAACGTATGGGGTGCCTTTTAATACTGATTCACGCGGACTTTGGTACAACAAGGACGTATTTAAAAAAGCAGGACTGCCTGTCCCCTGGGAGCCCAAGTCGTGGGATGATATATTAACCGCTGCACGTACGATTAAAAAGAAGTCCCCTGACGTGATTCCTATGTGGATGAACTCCGGAAAAGCAACAGGTGAAGCCACATCCATGCAGACATTTGAAATGCTGTTGTACGGAACTGAAGATCCTTTATACGATGAGGATAAGCAAAAATGGATTGTTGACAGCCCAGGTCTGCTGGATACGTATACGTTCATTGATACCATTTATAAAGAAAAGCTCGGACCGAATTTATCACAGGTTCTCAATGGGCAGGGGGGAACGATCGCCTATACACAGCTGATGCCGAAAGGGAAAATTGGGATCGGCCTGGACGGAATCTGGCAGGCTGGAAACTACCGGAAGGACGGGCCGGCTCCTTGGCCAGAGGCGTTTGATACGCTTGGCTATACGGCGATGCCTACACAAAAAGGACAGGCACCGGGAACGACTTCCATGTCGGGTGGATGGGCGTTTTCCATTCCAAAAAAATCTGACAACAAGGATTTATCGTGGGAATTCATTAAATTTGTGTCCACCAAAGAAAATAACCTTAAATTGCTGCTGAAAGAAAACAACCTGTCACCGCGTGAAGATGTGTCCAAAGAGAAGGAGTATTTGGATCTACCGATGTTTAAAGAGGCATCAGAGTTTTTAAAGAACACTCATTTCAGGCCATCTGTTGATAAATATCCTTCAGTATCAACGGTCATTCAGTCAACTGTTGAAGATGTGGTAACAAATAAACTTTCACCAAAACAGGCGGTTGAAAACTACAAGAAAAACGTAACTCGCGTTGTGGGGAAAGACAAGGTGATCGAACGTTAACTTGTATGGAAAGGAGTGATTTCTTGTGGACGCAAACCCTGTGATCTCTCCGTCAACTGCGGTTGATGGAGGATCTGCCTCTCGTAAAAAACAAAACAGAAAGCTGTTGGCTTCCGCTCTATTCTTGCTGCCGGCTTGGTTATTGCTGCTTGTTTTCTTTATTGGACCCATTCTTTTAACTTTTTATTTTGCGTTTACCAATTTATCGCTGACAGGCAGTGAGGCCCAAGCCACACAGTTTGTTGGATTCAGCAACTTCATGAATATGTTTCAGGATCCCAACTTTCGGATCAGCGTGATGAAGACCGTTGTATATTTGCTTTTTTCGGCCATCATCGGCCAGCAGGTGCTTGGATTTATTCTTGCTCTTTTGATGAAAGAAAAAAATCCTGCATTTCGTCGTGTGATCGGAATTATTATCATAGCCGGGTGGGTAACACCAGAGATTGTGGTGGCATTCTGCTGGGTGGCATTTTTAAATGACAGTGGAACACTAAATGCACTGCTTCAGCAGGTAGGCTTAAAGCCAGTGGCCTGGCTTTTCACTTTTCCGATGGCAAGCGTCATAATCGCAAACATCTGGCATGGAACGGCGTTTTCCATGCTGGTCTTTCAGGCAGCGCTTGATGATGTGCCCAAAAGCATTGAAGAGGCCGCGGTGGTGGACGGTGCCTCACGGTTTCAGGTGCTTTACAAAATCGTATTGCCTATGATCAAAGGCTCAGTGGTTACCAACATGATACTGGTTACTCTTCAAACGTTGGGCGTGTTCACATTGATTTACGCAATGACAGGAGGGGGTCCTGGAACATCAACACAGACGCTGCCTATTTTTATGTACAACCAGGCCTTTGTAAACTATCAGCTCGGATATGGAACGGCCATTTCGCTGATCCTTTTATTAATTGGAGTGCTTGTAAGTGTACTTTATTTAAAATCGATGAAGGTTAAAGTGTAGGAGGGAGAATGATGAAACGAAAATCGATAAAGGTTGAAAAAGTGCTGCCGTACAGCATTTTAACGGTGATTGGTGTTTTGTTCCTTCTGCCACTACTTTGGGTGGTTGTTGCTTCGGTGGATCCCAATGCCAATTCTTCGATTAAAGTACCATCAGCATTTACAATGGATAATTTTAAGAGTGTCATAACGGATCCTGTAAATATCCGTGCGTTTATCATCGGGCTGCTTCTCTCATTGGGACAAGGGCTGCTCGTTGTCCTTGTGGCAGGTCTTGCTGCGTACCCTCTATCCAGGTATCAGCTCAGGTATAAAAAGCCGTTTATGTTCACCATTTTATTCATGACCTCTTTGCCAATAACGGCAGTCATGGTCCCGGTTTATCAACTTTTTATTTACATGAAGCTTCAAGATTCATTGTGGGGAACGATGTTTTTTTTAACAGCTGCCGGCTTGCCTTATGCGATCTGGATGCTGAAAAATTTTATGGATGCTGTTCCGCTTGAACTTGAAGAATCAGCATGGATTGATGGCGCTTCCGTATGGCAAGGACTCAAACGAATTGTGGCTCCCTTAATGATTCCCGGAATTTGTACAGTCGGCATCTTTACCTTTTCAGGAAGCTGGGGCAATTTCTTTGTTCCTTATATTTTGATTCAAACACCGGAAAAATTGCCGGCTTCGGTTACCATTTATCAGTTTTTCGGAAACTTTGGCATGGTGGAGTATGGAAAACTAGCCGCCTTTTCAATTCTGTATACCTTCCCGGCAATCGTGCTTTATATTTTTTCCCAGCGGTTCATGTCACAGGGCTTCAGCCTTGGTGGAGCGTCAAAGGGATAAAGTTACAGAGATAAGCATGGGTGTTAGAATTGTCTGACCATTTAGGTATAATAAATATGTATGCGTTTTCCAAATTTTCGTATACATATTTCTGGTTTTGGAGTGGTTTTATGCAGCCTTTATACAAACAAGTCTATCAATCAATTAAAAGCAGCATCATGAATGGCAGATACGCAGCAGGTGAACGCGTGCCTTCTGAAAAAGAGTTATCGGACTCGTTTCAAGTAAGCAGGATTACAAGCAAAAAAGCCATCGAGCTGCTGGTTACAGAAGGACTCGTCTTCCGCCAGCGTGGAAAAGGCACGTTTGTTTCCGACATGAAGGACAATGAGGAAAGTTCTGAGACGCTCGAAAAAAGTAAAAATAACTTTTTGGTGGGACTTGTCATAACAGATTTTGATGACAGCTATGTATCAAAAGTGATATCCAGTATTGAAGAAGCGGCCGGCGAGGGATGCTTCTTGATATTGAAACGGACGCTTGGCTCTGTTGAAAAAGAAGCAGAGGCAATCAGACAGCTAATTGAGTATGGGGTAGACGGTTTAATCCTTTATCCTGCTCAGGCGGAGCATTATGGAACGGAAATTTTAAAAATGATTATCGCGGAATATCCGCTGGTTCTGATTGACCGTACGTTTAAAGGAGTCGGGGCAGCTTTTGTATCCACCGACAATATTAAAGCAGCGAAACAAGGAATGAAACACTTATTTTATTTAGGTCATGAACACGTTGGCGTTCTAGCGCCTTCCATCACTGAAACCACAACGATTGTCGACCGTTTTTCGGGCATACTGCAAGCCTATGAGGAGCAAAACAAAATCGTAAACCGGCAATTATGGTGCACGGACTTAAAAAAATCGCTGCCGACTGCCTTCAGCAAAGACATCACGCCTGAGCAAGACATTGAAATCATCAAGAATCATATGAAGAAGCATCCGGAAATGACTGCATTGTTTGCGCTCGAACATAATATTGCTGTCCTGGCCAAACGGGCGGCTGAACAGCTCGGTCTGCGTGTACCGGAGGATCTCTCCATCCTTTGCTTTGATGCACACGATAATAATCTAAGCGGATGGGAATTTACACACCTCCGGCAAAATGAAAGAGAGATGGGACGCTTGGCCATGAACCGCTTAGTGGAAATGATGAAAGGAAATCTTGGAATAAAAAAAGAATTTTTGGATGCTCAACTTGTTGAAGGAAATTCGACGTGTTCGATAAACAGAATACCTGTAAAACAAACCAGCAAACCATAATAACAGGAGTGTGATTTTGAATGATACAAGCAGCAATGCTGAGCCGATGGCATGTTCATGCCGATGACTATGCCAGAGACGCAAACAATAATCCTTCCATTGCCATTCGCATGGTTTGGGATGAAGAGGAAGACCGCGGGAAAAAATGGGCGCAGGAACTGGGCGTGGGATTCGAAAAAGACTTGGAAGGTATATTGGCAAATCCAGAAATTGATGCGGTCATCGTGAATACGCCGACCAACAAGCACAAAGAAATCATTATGGCTGCCATCGAGCACAAGAAGCATGTGTTTACGGAAAAGGTGCTGGCATTTACGACCGCAGAGTGTGAAGAAATTTATGATGCGGCCGAAAAAGCGGGAATCAAGCTGATGGTTTCCCTTCCCCGTTTAACATCGGACTATTATTTGTATGCACAGCATGCTTTGGATCAGGGCTGGCTTGGTGACTTAACCTCAATCCGCTGCCGGCTCGCGCATAACGGGGCGGTTCCCTCGGCTGGCGGAAAAAATGGCTGGCTTCCTGAACATTTCTTTGATAAAGAAGCGTGCGGAGGAGGGGCATTGATTGATCTCGGCGCCCATCCCATTTATTTGACCAACAGGCTGGCTGGCCCTGCTGCCACTGTCACCGCCATCTTTCAGCAAAGCAGTGAAAGAGTGGTGGAAGAGAATGCAGCCGTGCTGATTCATTACGAATCCGGGGCTCTTGGAACGATAGAAACGGGTTTTTTATCGGAAAATAGCCCGTTTCAGCTAGAGTTATACGGCACAAAAGGAGCATTGCTCATCGAGGAAAATCAGGTCAGGCTGAACAGCTCTTCTGTTGGGAAAGACGGTTGGGTAACTCCAGACGAAATGCCTGAAGCACACCCCATGCCAATGGAACAATGGATATCTTCCATCTTAATGGATAAGAAAACAACGATAACGAGAAATGATGTTTGTGAACTGACACTTATTAATGAAGCAGCAGAAAAGTCTAATCGTGAAGGACGAAGAGTTTTGGTTTCTGAAATGAAGGAAGTTCAATTCAATCAATAATTAAGGGGGAAAAAGGTATGTCTAAAAAAATTAGAATCGGAATCATTGGATGCGGCGGTATTGCCAATGGAAAGCATATGCCTAGTTTGTCCAAGATTGATGAGGCGGAGCTTATCGCTTTTTGTGATATTGAGGAAGAAAGAGCGATCAAAGCGGCCAGGGATTTTGGAACCGCCGATGCAAAAGTCTACGTCGATTACAAAGAACTCCTTCAAAATGAAGATGTGGATGTAGTGCATGTATGTACACCCAATCACTCTCACGCCCAAATTACGATTGATTCGCTTGAAGCGGACAAGCATGTCATGTGTGAAAAACCTATGGCCAAGACGTCGGCCGATGCGAGGCGCATGGTCGATGCAGCAAAACGAACAGGGAAGAAGCTGACTATCGGATATCAGTACAGATTCCGTGCCGACAGCTGGCATTTGCACAAGCTGTGCGAGCGCGGTGACTTTGGAGACATCTATTATGCAAGAGCTCACGCCATCCGCCGCCGTGCGGTACCGACTTGGGGAGTCTTTTTAGACGAAGAAAAGCAGGGAGGAGGCTCACTCATTGATATTGGCACTCATTCACTCGATATGACGCTGTGGATGATGAACAATTATGAACCGAAGGCAGTTCTTGGCACGACATTTCATAAATTAGGACAGAAAAAGGATGCAGCCAATGCATGGGGTTCTTGGGATCCTGACAAATTTAAGGTGGAGGACTCTGCATTTGGCATGATTACGATGAAGAACGGCGCGACTATTTCGCTTGAGACCAGCTGGGCGCTCAATACGCTGCATACTGGTGAAGCCCGCTGTACTTTATGCGGAACAGAGGGAGGAGCAGACATGCACGATGGCCTGCGGATCAATGGAGAAGATCTTGGCAAACTATACACAAATCAAATTCAAATAGATGGAAAAGGCGTTGCGTTCTATGATGCAGACCAGGAAAGCGATGCTGATCATGAAGCAAGACTTTGGATTGATGCTCTCCTGAATGATAAGGAACCAGTGGTGAAACCGGAACAAGCGCTCGTTGTAACGGAAATTTTAGAAGCAATATATGAATCTGCAAGAACAGGGCAGGCTGTTTATTTTGACGATAATGAAAAGGAAGTGCCCGATGAAAAAAGAACAGATCAGGTGCTCCAATAATTGAATAGCTTAAATGCGGCAGGGAAGCTCTCTGCCGCTTTTTTATAGGAAAATTTTAGTTTACATAACACCTTCAAATGTTTATACTTCCTACTATTGGGCTACATTCTAAAAACATAAGATTTTCATTTGGCTTTTAAAACTATCAACAGGGAGGCGTCACCATGGCATTTAATAAGCCCGATAGAGTTAGTGAAATCGCCATTGAGGCAGGCGTTGATAAGGCGCGATCACCGGTATTGTCGCTCCTTCTCCTCGGTTTCTTAGGCGGAGCTTTCATCGCACTTGGGTTTTTGCTTGATATCCGGGTCAGTGGCAACCTGCCGAAAGACTGGGGAAGCTTTGGCTCCTTTCTTGGTGCAGCCGTTTTTCCGGTCGGACTTGTACTGGTTGTTCTTGCGGGAAGTGAGTTAATTACGGGTAATATGATGTCTGTGCCAATGGCATTGTACGCAAAGAGAATTACATGGAAAGGTTTGTTGAAAAATTGGGTTTTTGTCACGTTTGCCAATTTAATCGGAGCACTGTTTGTGGCCTACTTTTTTGGGCATGTGGTGGGACTAACGGAATCAGGACCTTTTCTTGCTAAGACACTCGCCATTGCACAGGGAAAACTGGAGGAGTCTTTTTTTCAAACGTTCATTTCGGGCATTGGCTGCAACTGGCTTGTTTGTCTGGCCATTTGGCTGGCGTATGGAGCTGATGATGTTGTAGGTAAGATTTTAGGAATCTGGTTTCCGATCATGGCGTTTGTTGCTATTGGCTTCCAGCACGTGGTCGCTAATATGTTCCTCATTCCGGCTGCCATCTTTGCCGGTTACTATACATGGATGGATTTCATCGCAAACGTCATTCCAGCCTTTATTGGTAACGTCATAGGTGGAGCCGTATTTGTAGGATTCGTTTATTTCTTTACCTACCAAAAAAGTATAAAGGACAAAGCGAAAAGAAAAGTATCCTAAGCGAAAAGCTCTTGCGAAGAATCGTAAGAGCTTTTTTTATTTGCTTAATCTTACACGGATCTTACATGGGATAAAGAAAAGGCGTTAGAAAATCTTACATATAAAATGAATTCAAAAAGGATTTGTTATAAGCTCGAGTTACATAGGAAAACTTTCTAAACGGGGATGATGGCGCTTGAAAAAAGAGATGGATTTAAATTGTGATGTTGGAGAAAGCTTTGGGATTTATCGATACGGGTCAGATGAAGACATGATGCCTTTTATCAGTTCCGCCAATATCGCCTGCGGACTTCATGCAGGAGACCCACACGTCATCAAAAAGACCATTGATCTTGCCGCTTCTTATGGCGTACGTATCGGAGCCCATGTTGGATTTCCGGACCGCGCAGGAGTTGGTACCCGCGGAATAAAAGCAGAAGCTCAGGAAGTCTATGATTATATTATTTATCAGCTGGGAGCACTGGATGGGTTCTTGACAATAGCAGGATTGTCCATGTCACATATTAAGCTTCATGGTTCTCTCTATATGATGGCTTCGGAACAGGAAGACATTAGCTGTGCCACCATTGAGGCGATTCAAGCGTACAACCCTGAACTCGATATTTATGCATTGCCTCGGTCCGAATTAAGCATAAGGGCAGACCAAGCTGGTTTACGGGTCATGAATGAGTATTATGCTGATCGTCCATATGGTAATAATGGGGAAAAACGATTTGGATGGTGCGAAGAAGAGATCGGCAGTCCTTTCGAAATTGCTGAAACGGTCCTTAAGGTACTCGACCAGGATTCATATAATTTACAGACCGTTTGTGTACATAGCGATACACCGGAAGCCCCGCATATTATGAAACTGGTTCACAATACACTTGTTCATGCCGGGTGGAGTATCCGCTCATGTAAAAGACTCTTGGTCTAGCCAAGAGTTTTTATTTCCTGTAATAAATAGAAGTTCTTTACTTATACATAGGATTAGTGCTTTTTTATCCATATACGAAAAGGTGAATTCAGCTTATGAGAAAAATTATGGGAATTTACTTGGCTGCAGGATCCAGCCGGAGAATGGGCGTAAATAAATTAGCTCTCCCTTTAAAACACTCAACGATAGGAAGCCTGGGTTTGGAGAGTGCCTTGAGCTCAAGACTCGATGGCATGATCGTCGTTGTAAGAAAAGAGGATGGTCTTGAATGGATAGCCCCAGCCCTAAGAAGCAATACGAAAAAAAACTGGTGGAATCTTGTCCGCTGCGGAATTAAAAATCAAGGGCAGGCAGAATCATTAAAAACCGGTGTACGGAAAGCGATACAATTACAAACAGATGCTATAGTGATCATGCTGGCGGACCAGCCTTTTGTAACCAAAGAAATAATTGAAGACCTGATCCGTCAGTATGAAAGGCTTGATACAGCCTTTGTCGCTGCTCGTTTACAAGGGATTATTCAACCGCCGGTTCTGTTTTCTTGCCGTGTTTTTCCCAGTTTGCTAAGCCTTGAGGGAGACCAGGGTGCAAAATCTCTTTTAGATAATCACCAAATCGGAAAAGGATCATTTATCGATTTTAAGAATGAATGTTTATTTTTGGATGTGGATGAAATGCAGGATTATGAAAATGCAAAAAAATATACATCCAGTTAAACTTGTCTCAAACGTTATCCGTTGCCATTGTGCGAAGAAAAATCAGCAGCTTTTCAAGCCATTCGAGATCATACTCGGTGTTGCTTCTTGCGTGCGAGGTAATAAAGTCTATGTTTTCCGAGACTTTTTCGCTGTAAATTCCCCACCATTCAGGCAGTTGGGAATCATTTTGCAATTGAAATCTCTTTTTTGTCCGTTCAATTGCTTTCTCCGTAAGGTCGATAATTTTTCCAATGTCTACGTGTTTCAAAAAAAGAAGAGAAGCGTATAACGAGCGGAGATTACTAAAGTTTTGGAAGCTTTTATAAATGTCTCTTTTTAGGGCATCGCGCCCATGATCGGTAATTCCATAGGTCGTTCTCTCCGGCCGGTTATTTTCACGGCTAACCTCTATTTTCTCAATGTATCCTTTTTTTAACAGTGTTTCGAACCGGTAATAAAGTGTACCGTCGTTAACCTTGACGATTTCTTCATCACTTATATTTTTTTGGATAAGTTTTTTGATTTCATAGGGATGATTATTGCCTTCCCACAATATTCCCAATATGAAAATTTGAAGTTGCATAAACTGGGCACCGCTTTCCGCCATATTACTTTGTTTTTTGTATAGTTTACCCTAAATAGAAGCGGAATGCATCATGAGGCAAGGATGAGATTCCATGGGAAAAAGAGCCACATTTATTTTTGCGGCTCCCTTGGAAGGAAGAACGGATTCTTTTTATATTAATAGACGTGCATTGGTAATTGAGTCAAAGATTGGCCGGTTGCTGAATCGGTTAAATTTTTTTCCAGTTCAAATGATTCAACAGACTGTATCCCAGGGAATTTCTGAACAAAGGTTTTTAATGCAATGTTCAATTCAAGCCTTGCCAGAGGGGCACCCAGACAAAAATGGGGACCGCTTCCGAACGTAAGGTTCTTTTTATTGTTTGGGCGGTGGATATTCAAAGAAAAAGCGTCTTCAAACATCTCTTCGTCAAAGTTGGCAGCGCTCATCCAGGCCACCACAACATCGCCTTTTTTTACCGGAGTTCCGAGCAGGTCGTTGTCCTGTTTCACCGTACGGTCCCGCTTGGAGGTGTGGAACCGGTAGCGCAGCATTTCCTCCACGGTGTTCGGAATAAGCTCCGGATTGCTATGCAATTCTTCGTATAATTGAGGAACGTCATAAAGCATGGAATAAAAAGTATTGGCCAGCATATGGCTTGTTGTTTCAACTCCTGCACCGAGAATCAGCATGCTGGTCCGGACAATCTCATCATCTGTGAATTTTTCACCGTCCACTTCGACAGTGATGAGGTCTGAGATAATGTCGTCCGCCAAATTCTCACGTTTTTCAAGAACAATCGGGTAAAGGTACTGATAGTATTCCAAGGCTGCCTCTTGTTTTTTGCGGTCAATTTCCTCGTGATGATGTTTGTCATAGGGCTGAAAGAGAATATCCACCCAGTGTTTGAATTGAAATCGGTCTTTAATCGGTACGCCGAAAAGTTCAGCAATGACTAGACTGGGGAGCGGGGCAGCAAGGCCTTCCACGATATCAACAACAGTATTTCTTGGCATCGCTTCAACCAGCTCATCTGCAATACGCTGGATGCGCGGTTCCCAGTTTTTTAAACTGCGGGGTGTAAAGGCTGCAGCTAATAGGGAGCGGCTTTTTCGGTGGCGGGGAGGGTCGACATTTACGAGGTTGATTTTATCCGGGGACGTTCCTTCTTTATTGTTCGCCCCTACTGAGATAGTGGTCTTGGGACCTTCGCTTGAAAAGAAATCATAATTGCTCAGCACCTGCTTCACATGCTCATATTTAAAAACATGCCACGTTTCCGTTTCTTCATGGTAAAACACAGGACTGTGATTCAGCATTTCCTTAAACCACTCTACAGGAAAAAATTCTTCTGAACGGGTCTTGAAGCTTTTGACTTCCTTCAATGAAATAATCTCTTTATTCATAAAATTGTCCCTCCAAATGTAGAATTTTTCAATCTGGCCAGTTTCATTTTGATACTTTAATTAAAGTAATTAATTTTTAATTAATAATACTTGAATTAGAGTATAGATGTCAAATGATCAGATAATGGTTTTCTTGCGAACGTTTATTCGGTAAAATAATAGATGAGGTGACGATATGGAAATCAAAAAAACAATGCAGGAATTGCTTGCATTATTACGAACGGAGCCTTCTATTTCAAATCAGATTGTTCATTGGGAAACCATCGAAGAAAAAGAGGCGGTAACAGGAGGAATTCCTGACTCCCTTCATTCACATATAAGAAAAGCGTTGGAGGACAGGGGGGTAACCTCTCTGTATTCACATCAGCTGTCGGCGTTTCAAACATCGCTCGAAGGAAACAGTTTTGTGGCTGTAACACCAACGGCATCCGGTAAAACGCTGTGCTACAATCTTCCGGTGCTGCAGGAGATTGCCAATCATCCGGATAGCCGTGCACTGTATCTATTTCCCACTAAGGCGCTTGCACAGGACCAAAAAGCAGAAATGAACGAATTTATTAATGCAATTGAACTGGATATTAAAAGTTACACGTATGACGGAGACACACCGGCCAACATCAGGCAGGTTGTCCGTAAGGCCGGTAATATTGTGATGACCAATCCGGATATGCTGCATTCTGCGATCTTGCCGCATCATACGAAATGGGTTTCGCTGTTTGAGAACCTGAAGTATATCGTGATTGACGAACTTCATACATACCGCGGGGTGTTTGGCAGCCATGTCGCCAATGTGATCAGGCGGTTGAAGAGAATCTGTTCTTTTTATGGCAGCAATCCGCTTTTTATTTGCACATCAGCAACTATTGCCAATCCAAAGGATTTGGCTGAAACGCTGACAGGATCGCCCATGAAGCTGATTGATAACAACGGGGCGCCAAGCGGCAGGAAGCACTTTATTTTCTATAATCCGCCGGTCGTGAACAAGCCGCTCAATGTGAGGAAATCGGCCACCCTTGAGGCAAGGGATCTGGCAGGATACTTTCTTAAAAACAAGATACAAACCATTGTGTTTGCACGGAGCCGGGTACGGGTGGAAATTCTTCTTACGTACCTTCAGGAACTGGCAAAAAAGGAGTACGGCATGAAATCCATCCAGGGGTATCGTGGCGGTTATCTCCCAACCCAGCGCAGGGCCATCGAAAGAGGCCTGCGCAACGGGGAGATCATGGGGGTTGTAAGTACCAATGCCCTGGAACTTGGTGTGGATATCGGACAGCTGCATGCCTGTATTTTAACGGGTTATCCCGGATCGATCGCAAGTGCCTGGCAGCAGGCAGGACGAGCTGGCCGCCGTCAGGATGAGTCGGTGGTCATCATGGTCGCCAGCTCAAGCCCAATGGATCAATACATTGTCAGCCAGCCGGAGTATTTTTTCGACCGTTCTCCCGAATCTGCCCGGATTAATCCTGAAAATCTCATTATTCTGGTGGATCATGTGAAATGTGCCGCCTATGAGCTGCCCTTTGGTGAAGGGGACACATTTGGAGAGGTGAAAATCGAGGATATCCTTGAATTTTTAACTGAAGAGCAAGTACTTCATCACCAGGGGAAGAGGTATTTCTGGATGAATGATTCCTTTCCTGCTCATAATATTTCACTGCGTTCTGCCTCACAGGAAAATGTTGTGATTGTCGACCAGAGTGATGTGGCGAACGTACGGATCATTGGAGAGATGGACCGGTTCAGTTCCATGACGCTGCTTCATGAAGAAGCCATTTATCTTCATCAGGGTGTTCAGTATCAAGTGGAGAAACTGGATTATGAAGAAAAGAAAGCCTATGTCAGGGAAGTGGATGTAGACTATTTTACGGATGCAAATCTGGCCGTGTCGCTGAAGGTCCTTGAAATCGATAAAAACACCGTTTTAGAAGGTCAGGAAAGAGCCTTTGGAGAAGTTACGGTCAATGCCATGGCCACGATATTTAAAAAAATTAAATTTGAAACGCATGAAAACATCGGTTCCGGACCGATTTATTTGCCTGAAGAGGAGCTTCATACGTCGGCGACATGGCTTGAATTTGACCGGAAGGCATTTGATGATGTGGCTGAAAGCTCCATGGAACAGGGTTTGATCGGCATTGCCAATGTGCTGAAGAACGTGGCTCCATTGTTTGTTATGTGTGACCCAAGTGATTTGCATGTGGTTCCGCAGATTAAAGCGGTCCATTCGGACAAGCCGACTATTTTTCTCTACGACCGATATCCAGGCGGCATCGGATTGAGTGAAAATGTTTATAAAATCTGGGATACCGTTATCAGTGAAGCGTACCGTGTCATCGACACCTGCCCTTGTGAGTCAGGATGTCCTTCCTGCACAGGAACCATGCTTGAGGGTGAAAATGCGAAAGACCTTTCGCTTAAGCTGCTGAAAAAAGTAAGGAGAGATCACCATGTCGATGCAGTCCAAACTGAATCGTTTTAAGAAGCACCTGGTCTCAGAGAAAAAAGCCCCCCTTGCAAAAGCACCGCCCGTTCAAGACTTGGAGCATGGTGAGACCTGGGCATCGTTTGAGACCTCTCCCTATTATTATGAGGATGCATTTTGCCTGATCAGAGAAGTTTGTTATCCCCTCAACCACCGCTGGGGGCGTTATTCTTTTGAAGAATTGAAAGAGGTGATGGAGGGATGGAAGCAGGCGGGAGATGGCCATCCGCTGTCGTCGGGCCAACTGGCCCCCTCCGATCTTTTGTTTTTCGATACGGAAACGACGGGTTTAAGCGGCGGAGCGGGAAATACAATTTTTCTGCTGGGCCACAGCCAGGTCAAAGAGCAAGAAGTGAGGGTGAAGCAATACTTTCTCCCGGGGCCTGGTGCCGAAATTGCCATGTACCATTATTTTTTAACGCAGGTGAAGGAATTGAAGAACCTGGTCACGTATAACGGAAAATCATTTGACTGGCCGCAGGTGAAAACACGGCACACGCTTATCCGTGATTTTGTCCCGTCATTGCCTGCCTTTGGTCATTTTGATCTTCTGCATGGTTCGAGAAGACTGTGGAAGAGCAGTCTGGAATCGGTTCGGCTGTCTGTGGTTGAAAAGGAGATTTTGGATGTAAAGCGAGAGCATGACACGCCTGGATACCTGGCACCCATGCTGTATTTTCAATACCTGAAGAATAACGATCCCGAACTTGTAAAAGGGGTGATGACCCATAATGAATGGGATGTACTGTCTCTCATCACCCTTTATATCCATATTTCCAAACTCTTGCAGGGCAGCGGTGCACAAATGAGCAGTGTGGAACAATATGAGAGTGCGAGATGGTATGAAGCGGTGGGCCAGCATGACCTTGCCCTGCAAAAGTACAGCGCGCTTCTCGAGACTGAAAACAGCTATAGCAGGCTGGCCAAAAAGGCGGCTGCAGCTCTTTACAAAAAACAAAAACGCGAAGATCTTGCCGTACCGTTATGGGAGGAATTATGCCAGGATGCTTTGCAAAATGACGAAACTCCCTTTATTGAATTATCGAAATGGTACGAACATCAGCAAAAGGATGCCCAAAAAGCCCTGCATTTTGCAGAGGCGGCGTATGGGGTTTGGAAAAACAAAAAACGGCTTTTAAAACGGACGGAAGAAAAGGAAAAAGCAGCCCTCGTAAACAGAATTCAGCGATTAAGAAAAAAATGTGAATTGTGCTAAAAAAATATAAATTTTGGTGGATAAATGTATTTAAATCTTGTCCTGTATTGTGTAGAATAGGAATGGAGATTTTCATAGGAAAATAATTATTTATTCCCCAGGCAAGCGCAAAAAGTGCGCCGCTTTGACGAATTTCGCAAATAAGTGATGAGTGTGTGTAAACAGATGGGGAATCGGACATTTTCCTGTAAAAATATACTAGTATATTACGTAATGGAGAGATGTTTCGGTGAGGCAATGGGTTGTGTTTGCTTTTTTTCTTGTTTTGGGTTTGACGTTTTTTGTTGCAAATGAATTAAGTCATGCTACGTGAGGGAACTAATCATTTTTGATTAGTTCTTTTTTGAAATATGGAGTAAAAAAGGAGAAGTTCATGGTAAAAAATCTGCTGGTAACTGGATATAAATCCCATGAACTTGGGATTTTTAAAGAAAAAGATCCAGGGGTACACTATATAAAAAAAGCGCTGGTAAAACAGCTGACCGCATTGCTCGAGGAAGGACTGGAGTGGGTGATCATCAGCGGCCAGCCCGGAGTGGAGATTTGGGCAGGAGAAGTGGTTGTCGATCTAAGGAATGAAAGCTATCCAGAATTGAAATTGGCTGTCCTTACCCCTTTTCTGGAGCAGGAAGCAAACTGGAATGAGGGCCGGCAGGAGCAGTATCATTCTCTCCTCGCGCAGGCTGATTTTGTAGAATCAATTTCCAATAAGACGTATTTCAGTCCCAAGCAGCTTGCTGCAAAAAACGGGTTTCTCGTGGAGAAAACGGATGGCATGCTTGTCTTATACGATGAAGATACGCCAGGGACGCCCCGTTTTTACCTTGAACCGGCCAGGCGCAGGCAAGAAAAAGACCCTTCCTACGAAATACTATATATCACACCGTATGACCTTGAACTGATTTATCAGGATGAGCAGGATCAGAAAGGGCAGTTTTGGGAATGAAGCAAGCCGCTGAGAATAGAAATTGACTTTTTCTATAACATTTGAAAAAATATAGGCTAGATTAGTGTATTTGCAAGTCGTTCAATATGGGATGCAACGGTGTTTTAAGCTTTACAAGTGTGAAGCAAAAGCTTTATACCGTAAAGTATAAATGAAAAGAAGCTAAATATTGAGGTGAGACCAGTGAATGGTGAAAAGCGATTGAATTTAACAGCGAAGGAAATTCTGGAAAAAGATTTTAAACAAGGATTCAGAGGTTATGATCAGGATGAAGTTGATAAGTTTCTTGATTTGATCATTAAGGACTATGAGAACTTCCAAAAAGAATTTGACAAAGTTATTCAGGAAAACAACCGTCTGCGAAAAGAGGTTCAGAATTCTTCTGAACAGACAAGAAGAGTTCCTACTTCATCAATGAATATCAATTCTGATATTCTTCAGCGTTTATCGAACCTTGAGAAGCACGTATTCGGAAGCAAGTTATACGATTGATTCAGTTATTATTATCCATTTGATTTTTAAAGCGTATCCTGTTATACTGAATTCTGCTTTGATAAATTACAAACTAATAACGTTCGGGTAATCGCGGCATCTTTTTAAAGATGTTGAGGAAAGTCCATGCTCGCACGGTCTGCGATGGCCGTAGTGTTCGTGCCTGGCGAAACGATAAGCCAGGGTATTCTGGTTTCGACTGGATTAACGGCAGGGAACTCACCTAAGTCCTTTGGATATGGTGACACTACCTTTAAAGTGCCACAGTGACGTAGTCTTTTCGGAAACGGAAAGAGTGGAACGCGGTAAACCCCACGAGCGAGAAACCCAAATTATGGTAGGGGAGTTTTCTTTGCGGAATTGAACGCAAAGAAGAACAGATGTTAAAGCCATCTGGAGATAGATGATTACCACCGGAGTACGAGGCGGCAGCCGCATGCAGTACAATGGAACAGAACATGGCTTACAGAACGTTATTGGTGACACTTAACAAACGAGAGGGCCCTAGAGGCCTTTTTATTTTTACATAAGAAATTTAGGGTATATTAGTAGTGGAAAATCAAACATAAGGAGACCTCTTATGAGTTTAACGTATATTGCGACGGCAGCTATGGGACTGGAATCCCTCGTTGCCCATGAGGTGAGAGACCTTGGCTTTGAGGATGTAAAAGTCGAAAACGGAAAGGTGATCTTTAAAGGTGACGAATCCGCCCTTTGCCGTTCCAATCTTTGGCTGAGGACAGCCGACCGCGTAAAGCTTTTAGTTGGTGAGTTTAGAGCAGAAACGTTTGATGAATTGTTTGAACAGACGAAGGCGCTTCCCTGGTCTGATTTTATCCCGGAGAACGGCGAATTTCCGGTGATCGGCAAATCGGTAAAGTCCAAGCTCTTCAGTGTTCCTGACTGTCAGGCGATTGTAAAAAAAGCAGTCGTGGACCAAATGAAAAGCGCCTATCAGAGAGAAACCTGGTTTCCGGAAGATGGTGCCCTTTACCGGATCGAAGTTGCTCTATTAAAGGACGTTGCTACACTGACGATTGACACGAGTGGAACCGGACTGCATAAAAGGGGATACCGCGCGCTTCACAGTGAAGCACCGCTCAAAGAAACGATGGCTTCAGCCCTGATTAAATTGACCAACTGGACCCCGGATAAGCCGTTTGTAGACCCGTTTTGTGGTTCAGGAACCATCCCTATTGAAGCGGCCATGATCGGCCAGAACGTTGCGCCGGGGCTGAACCGGGAATTTGCATCCGAAGAATGGTCGTGGATTGATAAGAAGGTTTGGTACAGGGCCGTTGAAGAAGCAAACGACTTGGCGAAATATGATACACCGCTGGATATCCAGGGGTCAGACATTGACCACAAGATGATTGAGCTTTCCATTAATAATGCAGAGGAAGCGGGATTCGGTGATTTTATAACGTTCAAGCAAATGCAGGTTAGGGATTTTACCACAAGGAAAGAGTACGGGTATGTCATTTCAAATCCGCCGTACGGTGAGAGGATTGGCGAGAAGGAAGAAGTGAAACAGCTTTACCGTGACATGGGTAATGTGTTCCGGCCGCTCGGCACTTGGTCGGTTTATGTTATCACCTCCAATGAACATTTTGAGCAGCTTTACGGAAAACCTGCTACCAAGAAGCGAAAGCTTTATAACGGCCATATTAAAACCGATTACTACCAGTATTTTGGCAAAAGGCCGCCAAGAAACTAAAGACGGGATGTCATGAAGAAGCCGTTATTGGTCCATACTGTTACAGAGGTGATGGAAATGGACCGGAAAGCGGATTACATTCTTCAGCTGATGCATGCTTACGAGACCATCAAGACTCTGTCCGAAAAGCATGGTGAACCTTATGGTCAGGCATTAATCGAAGCTGACGATGCACTGAAACAGGCACTATACTTCGAATTTGGCATCCGTGGAGAACACGGCGTATCGGCATACATGGAACGATTGCATTAATACACAGGGAGAAAACAGTCCAGACGGGCTGTTTTTTACTGTAGAAGGAGTTTTTTATTTTCCGGCGAATAGTAAGAATGGTATAGTCAGTCTACTTAGATATAGAGAGGAAGAAAAGAATGTCAAAAATCTTGCAAACAGTGGAGAAGGAATTTTTAGAGTATGTAAAAAAGATGACGCATTTGAATGAGGCGATAGGCCTGATGTATTGGGATCTTCGCACAGGAGCTCCCAAAAAGGGTGTCAGCCAGCGTTCGGAAGTCATTGGCACACTATCCGCTGATGTGTTTTCCATGTCCACTTCAGAACAAATGAAATCTTACATAGATGAATTATCTCATGAGCAGGTGTACAGCTCGTTGTCTGAGGTAACCAAAAAGACACTTGAGGAAGTCAAAAAAGAATATGAACGAAATGCAAAAATTCCTCCGGAAGAATTCAAAGAGTATGTGATCTTGCAGTCGAAAGCAGAAAGTGTATGGGAAGAAGCGAGAGAACAGTCTGATTTTGCCATGTTCCAGCCTTATTTGGAGAAGCTTGTGGAATTCAATAAGCGTTTTATCGGTTATTGGGGATATGAGGGCAACAAATACAATACCCTTTTGGATATGTATGAGCCTGGTGTATCCGTTGAAATTATTGATGCCACATTCTCCAAACTGCGCGACCGCATTGTTCCCCTGCTGCAAAAAATAACAGAAGCAGGAAAGCCGGAAACTTCTTTTCTTTTTGAACAATTTTCCAAAGAAAAGCAAAAGAAATTCAGCCTTCAGGTATTGAAAGAGATGGGCTATGATTTTCAGGCTGGCCGTCTGGATGAAACGGTTCATCCATTTGCGATCGGGTTAAATCCAGGTGACGTGCGCGTAACGACCCGTTATGTAGAAAATGATTTCAGAACAGCTGTGTTTGGGACCATTCATGAGGGCGGACATGCTCTGTATGAACAAAACCTTTCAGAAGACCTGGTCGGTACTCCGCTCAGTACTGGCACGTCCATGGGGATTCACGAGTCACAGTCACTGTTCTGGGAAAATTTCGTGGGCCGGAACCGCGGGTTCTGGAAGCACCATTATGCTTCTCTCAAAAAAATAGCCGGCAGCCAGTTTGACCATGTTGATCTTGATGCCTTTTATAAAGCCATTAATATCGTGGAGCCTTCTTTCATTCGAATCGAAGCGGACGAGATGACATATGCACTGCATATCATTGTCCGTTATGAAATTGAAAAAGGATTGTTTAATGATGAAATTGAAGTGAAGGATCTGCCTCGCATCTGGAATGAGAAAATGAAGGAATACTTAGGAGTTACACCAGAAAATGACAGTCAAGGCGTGCTGCAGGATGTTCACTGGTCCGGAGGAAGCTTTGGTTATTTTCCGTCCTATGCACTCGGCTACATTTATGCAGCCCAATTGAAACAGGCCATGCTGCGGGATCTTCCTGAATTTGATGAGCTGATCGAAAAAGGAGAGCTTAAGCCGATTCAGGAATGGTTGAGCCGAAATATTCATCAATATGGAAAAATGAAAAAGCCAATGGAAATTCTTCAGGATGTAACGGGTGAGGGATTGAATCCTGATTATTTGATCCGTTACTTTGAGGAAAAATATTCTTCCATTTACTCACTTAAATGATTCCACGAAAGCCGGAATCCCGAAGGGGCTTGGAGCTTTTCGGTTAATTCTTTCCACCGAAAAGGCCCAACTCATCATGGGACGGCTTTTTTATGTGTTTGAAAAGTCGGATTTCAGTCGATATATAAGGTAACAAATGAATTTTGTTATATTGGTTTTTAATATAAACTTTTATGTTTAAGGGGGAGAAGAGAATGCGGTTTGAAAATCCAACCAATGATGAAATCAGGGACATTCTAAAAAACAAAAAAAGGATCGCTGTTGTAGGGCTGTCGGACAATCCCATGAAAACTTCCTACATGGTCAGCTCCGTTATGAGAGATGCCGGTTATGAAATCATTCCTGTCAATCCAACCGTGGATGAAGTGTTCGGGATTAAGGCTGTGAAAACCTTGCAGGACATTGAAGGCCATGTGGATATTGTAAACGTGTTTCGCCGAAGTGAGTATTTACCCGAAGTGGCAAAGGATACCGTAGCGATTGGAGCCGATATTTTTTGGGCACAGCTCGGTCTTGCCAATGACGAAGCTTATGACTATTTGAAAGAACACAATGTAATTTCCATCATGGATAAATGCATCAAAGTAGAGTACGCCAGGCTAGCCAGATAAGTCTTAACCACCCGTTACGATGGGGTGGTTTTTTATATAAGTCCAAAAGGTTTTTGCACGATTGAAGCAGAAAAGATAAAATAGAAAGCGGTGTACTTATTTTTGATTTCTGGAATAGAAACAAACGTTCTGGTATGATTAGTTTATTGTATGTTTTTGAAGGGAGAAAGTGTTTTGGCTAGTAAACCACATTTAGATTACAACGATGACGCCATTCAGGTATTAGAAGGCCTGGAAGCGGTCCGGAAGCGACCCGGGATGTATATCGGGAGCACAGACAGCCGCGGGCTGCATCATCTCGTTTATGAAATCGTAGATAATGCCGTCGATGAAGCACTTGCTGGGCACGGCAACAATATATACGTCACGATACATAAAGATAATAGTATAAGTGTTCGTGACGAAGGACGTGGCATGCCAACGGGGATGCACAAAATGGGGAAACCAACACCGGAAGTCATCCTGACTGTGCTTCATGCGGGAGGAAAGTTTGGCCAGGGAGGCTATAAGACATCCGGCGGACTGCATGGTGTTGGAGCATCCGTCGTTAACGCGCTGTCTGAATGGCTTGAGGTGACGATTCACAGAAACGGTACTATTTATCAGCAGCGTTTTGAGTTTGGCGGAAAGCCGGTAACTACACTTGAAGAAATAGGTACCACAAGGAAAACGGGTACCATCATCCACTTTAAGCCGGATCCAGCCATTTTCAGTACCACCAACTACAATTATGAAACGTTAAGGGAACGCCTGAGAGAAGCAGCTTTCCTTTTAAAAGGGGTAAAAATCGAGCTCAGTGACAAACGAAGCGGCGAGAGTGAGAGCTTTCAGTATGATACTGGCTTGGAAGCTTTTGTCGGCTACTTGAATGAAGATAAAGATGTTCTCCATCCGGTGGTCAGTTTTGAAGGTGACCAAAATGATATCGAGGTCGACTTTGCGTTTCAATTTAATGACGGATATGCCGAAAATGTCCTCTCTTTTGTAAATAACGTCCGGACAAAGGATGGCGGAACGCATGAATCCGGAGCAAAGACTGCCATCACCCGGATCATGAACGATTATGCAAGAAAAGTTTCCCTTTTAAAGGAACGAGATAAAAACCTGGACGGTTCAGATATACGTGAAGGCTTAACCGCTATTGTTTCCGTACGGATACCGGAGGAAAAACTTCAGTTTGAAGGGCAGACGAAAAGCAAGCTCGGAAGCAGTGATGCACGCTCGAGTGTAGACAGTGTTGTTTCCGGCCATCTTTCCTACTTCCTCGAGGAAAATCCGCAAACGGCTGAGATGCTCATCCGAAAGGCTGTGAAAGCGGCCCAGGCACGTGAGGCGGCCCGCAAGGCCAGGGAAGATGCGCGTAACGGCAAAAAAAATAAGCGGAAGGAAACGATGCTTAGCGGAAAGTTAACACCGGCTACCTCCAGAAATCCAGCTAAAAATGAGCTCTATCTCGTGGAGGGCGATTCTGCCGGAGGATCAGCCAAGCAAGGAAGGGACCGCCGTTTTCAGGCGATTCTTCCGCTTCGTGGTAAAGTCATCAACACGGAAAAAGCAAAACTTGCTGATATTTTCAAAAATGAAGAAATCAATACCATTATCCACGCGTTGGGTGCTGGTGTAGGGTCTGATTTTACTGAAAAGGACTTGAATTACGAAAAAGTCATCATCATGACGGATGCGGATACGGACGGAGCCCATATTCAGGTGCTGCTTCTGACGTTCTTCTACCGTTACATGAAGCCGCTCATTGAAAGCGGCCGTGTGTATATCGCTCTTCCGCCCTTGTACAAAGTTAGCAAGGGAAGCGGAAAGAAAGAGATCATTGAATATGCATGGGATGATGATGAGCTGAAAGAAGCACAAAAGAAGGTTGGAAAAGGCTATATCATCCAGCGCTATAAAGGTCTCGGCGAGATGAACGCCGATCAGCTGTGGGAGACTACGATGGATCCTGAAACCCGAACATTGATCAGGGTGAAAATCGATGATGCGGCCCGTGCAGAAAAGCGGGTCTCAGTTCTGATGGGAGATAAAGTAGAGCCCCGCAGAAAATGGATCGAAGAGCATGTCGAATTTGGTTTAAATGAGGATACCAACATTCTTGATAACGAAAACTTATCAGATCAGTATCCTGAGGAGGTTTAGATTTTGTCATTATTAGAACGTTTTATGGATCTTCCGCTCGAAGAGGTGATTGGCGACCGCTTTGGGCGTTACAGTAAATATATCATTCAGGACCGTGCCCTACCTGATGCCAGGGATGGTTTGAAACCGGTACAGCGCCGCATTTTATATGCGATGTTCCAGGAAGGAAATACAGCTGAAAAACCGTACCGGAAATCGGCAAAAACCGTCGGAAACGTCATCGGCAACTACCATCCGCATGGGGATTCATCTGTTTATGAAGCGATGGTAAGGATGAGCCAGGACTGGAAAGTAAGAAATGTGCTGATTCAGATGCACGGAAACAACGGAAGTGTTGACGGTGATCCGGCGGCCGCTATGCGGTATACAGAGGCGCGCCTATCCTCCATTGCTTCAGAACTGCTTCGTGATATCGAAAAGAACACGGTGGAATTCGCACCGAACTTTGATGATACGATAGAAGAGCCGGTCGTTTTGCCAGCAAGATATCCGAACCTTTTGGTCAATGGGTCTACAGGGATCTCAGCAGGTTATGCAACCGATATTCCTCCCCATCACCTGGGTGAGGTGATCGATGCTGTTACGATGCAGATTGAGAACCCGGATGTTTCGCTTGATGAATTGATGACGGTCATCAAAGGGCCTGATTTTCCGACTGGCGGTATTGTGCAAGGCAAGGAAGGGATTCGTAAAGCCTTTGAAACAGGAAAAGGACGAGTCATCGTGCGTGCGAAAACAGAGATCGAGGAAATTAAAGGCGGACGGCAGCAGATCAGGATTACGGAAATTCCATATGAAATCAATAAAGCGAACCTCGTCAAACGAATTGATGAACTTCGCCTGGACAAGAAGGTTGAAGGGATTGCTGAAGTAAGGGACGAAACGGACCGAACCGGAATGAGAATCGTTATTGAACTGAAGAAAGAAGCCCATGCTGAAGGTGTGCTGGCGTATCTTTTCAAAAATACGGACCTGCAAGTTTCCTATAACTACAACATGGTGGCGATTCATAATAAGACACCGAAGCTGATGGGCCTAAAGCATATCATTTCAGCTTATATCGAACACCAAAAGGAAGTTGTGACCAAACGTTCACAGTATGATCTCAACAAAGCCAATGAGCGGCAGCATGTGGTGGAAGGGCTCATTAAAGCTATATCCATTCTGGACGAAGTGATCCGGATTATCCGCGGTTCCAAGGATAAAAGAGATGCAAAAAACAATTTGATACAGCAATATGACTTCACGGAGGCGCAATCAGAAGCCATCGTGACCTTGCAATTGTACAGATTGACCAATACCGATGTGACAACCCTTGAAAAAGAAGCAAAAGAGCTTGAGAAGAAAATCGCTCATTTGACAGGTATTTTGAACAGTGAGAAGAAACTGTTCAACGTTATTAAAAAAGAGATGGCAGAAATCAAAAAGAAGTATGCAGATGAACGCCGAACGGTCATTGAAGACGAAATCGAAGAGATCAAAATCAATATGGAAGTGATGATTCCATCTGAGGATGTGATGGTTACTGTAACAAAAGACGGATATTCCAAGCGTTCTTCTCTTCGTTCATATTCCGCTTCCAACGGTGAGGCGCCTGGCATGAAAGATACAGACCGTCTTCTCTTGGCTGAACAATTAAACACAACGGATACGTTGTTGATGTTCACCAACAAAGGAAATTACATTTATATGCCGGTTTATGAACTTCATGAAGCCCGGTGGAAAGACATGGGCCAGCATTTGGCGAACATGGTCGGGTTTGACCGGGATGAACAATTGATCAAGATTATGCCGATTAAAGAGTTTACAGATGATCAATACCTCATCTTTTTTACAAGGCAGGGAATGGCCAAAAAGACGGAACTCTCTTCCTACAAAGCACAGCGCTACAACAAAATGCTGATGGCCATGAAGGTAAAGGGCGAGGATGAAGTTGTCGATGTGCAGCTGACTACTGGAAACGATGATATTTTTATCGCTACTCATTATGGATATGGATTATGGTTCGATGAGAACGAAATCAATGTAGTGGGACAGCGTGCAGCCGGTGTGAAAGGCATTAATCTGAAAGATGGAGATTTTGTTGTCAGCGGAAAATCACTGAAGAATAAAGAAAAGGCATCACTCGTACTGATTACTCACCGCGGGGCAATCAAGAAAATGCGGATTACGGAGTTTGATAAATCAACCAGAGCGAAAAGGGGCCTTGTTATGCTGAGGGAGCTTAAGAGCAATCCGCATCGCGTGGTTGATGTGGAACTTTCAGAAAATGATGCCGCATTGGACGTAAAAACAAAGAATGGAAGTATAGTAACGGTTGAGACCGGAAAGTTAAAGAACGCAGACCGGTATAATAACGGATCCTATCTTGTGGACATCAGCGATTCCGGAGAAGTGGTTGAAGTCTGGAGGAAGATTGTAACTGAGGAAAACAAAGAGTAGCGCTTTGCTGCTCTTTATTTCTTTTTATATAATTGAGTTTACCGACATAATATTATGTTAACTAACAACTAGAAAAGGTGAATAATGAAAGGCAATACACATTTAATGGGAGGATTGGCCGCGGCAGCATTGGCCAATCAATGGATAGCAGGACCTACTTTATTGGATCATCAGCTCATTTACTATGGGGCAGGAATATTGGGGAGTCTACTTCCTGATCTCTGCCATCCCAATTCATGGGCAGGACGGAAAACAAAACTAGTTTCAAAACTAGTGAGCAAGACCTTTGGACACCGCACCATAACGCACAGCTGGCTTTTTATTGCTGCTGTCATCTGGGTGTCTAATCTGCTATATACAAGTTACAGCACGGATATAAAATATGGATTATTGGCAGGTGTAATCAGCCATCTCATATTGGATGCCTGCACGACCAGGGGAATTCAGTTTTTATATCCGATACATATTCGATTTCGTTCACCAATCTATACGAAAACAGGGTCCTCTGCAGAGACGGCGATCTCAGGGATATTGATGATCGCAGCTTGTGCATTGCTGGCGAAAGAGCATATTTTTCATATTTAAAAAAAAAACAGCCAATGGCTGTTTTTTTGTGGTTTTATTTTAACTTTTGGCCCGTTGTCTTCTGTACCTGAATTGCAGCCATTGAAAACGGATAAAGCAGCCAATGCAAAACCCAAGAATCGCAATAAAGGCGGCAGCAAATACCATGCCGGTGAATACATAGGCGGCTGTCTGCCATTTCATCAGGTAAGATAGATAGGAAAGGAAGAGGCAAAGAACGGCTATCTTTTGATTAAACTGTTGCTGGTCCCAGTCTTCGGGAATATAAGAAGAAAGGGGTTTGGTTAAGAAACGTTTACCCAACTGCATGATCGGGTTATAACGTAATAAAAGCCCGGACAATCCTGCAGCAAGCGGAAGGAGTAACAGCCAATAGGCTCCGGTGATCCAGACAGAAGCTACAGACAAAACGATAAACCACTGATTGAGCTTTACTAAGGGTCTGGGAATGAAAACAGGGTGTTCTTGCATAAAAAAATCCGACCTTTCGCATAGGAATATAATTAGTATATAGTAACGGGAAAATAGTGTGAAGTAAAACCATAAATGTAAACACTTTTCGAAATATATGAATAATTAAACCAAAGACCGTCTATTATGTATATAAGGAGGCGCAAAATGAAAAGATTCGTAGATTTTATATGGAATGGACTCACACTACAGCACATGAATTGTAACCGTTTTATGTTGTTTTATGTTGTTCATTATATTCTTTTATTTTTATTTTCCATAACGCTGTTCATCTTATCACTCGGCGTGCTTCTATTATATAAAACCCTACATATAGCCCCGCCTTTTGGCATTTGGGCAGGGATACTGGTATCAGCCGCGTCTATGTGCTGTTTTTCAATAATTGGAATGGCAGCCATGAAACGGCTAACAAAGGTATCACATGTTTGAAAGTTTCAAGCTGTACTGGACACAAAGTTTATAACTCCTTATTCTTTAAATAGGCTTATTTAGAATAGGAGCGAAATAATGGGAAAACTAACTGGGAGCAACATATATGTATGCCCTTTTACCGGAGATGATTCGAAAGAGTTGCTTGACTTGGAAAAAAGGAACAAAGACTTTTTTGAAAAATTTTCAATGGCGCGTTCGGATGAATTTTATACAATGAAATACCAACAAAACCGAATCAATGAATTTGAGCAGCGCCAGAAGAATGATTCGGGATATGATTTTGGAATCTTTTTACAAGATGGAAGGTTGATCGGTACGATAAGTTTATTTCACGTGATGCGCGGTTCACTCCAGAGCGCTTTCATCGGCTATTTTCTCGACAAGGAAAAAAACGGCAAGGGATATACAACGGAAGCCGTTAAGCTCATTGTGGATTACGCGTTTAATAAAGTGAATCTGCACAGGATTGAAGCGGGTGTCATGCCCCATAACATCGGATCGATTCGTGTGCTGGAAAAAGCCGGATTCCATAAAGAAGGATTGGCCCGTGAAAAATGTTAAAATCAATGGCCAATGGGAAGATCACCAGGTGCTGGCCCTTATTAATCCAAATGACGAGTAAAAGCCTTTCCTTTAAGGGAGGGCTTTTTTGACATAAAAAACGGATGGGAAGGCAAGGATAAAATGGACAGAGAACATGAAAGGAGGAGAACTTATGGAAAAAAGAGAGTACAAAGCAGGGGACCAGGTATATGTAATCTATCGAAATCCCCACACGCCTAATGTGGCAAACATTACAGAAGCTGAAATTGTCCGGCATCCGGAAAATGAACAGCAATTGGCTTTATTTCTGCATGAGTCGTATCATTTATTGGCAGAGGATGACGCAGTTTATGATACATATGAACAAGCGGAGGAGAGATATAAAGAAATCTTTGATTATGATCAGTATCGGTAAAAGGATGTGTCCTCATTGAAGAATAAACCGTTTGTTCCTCAGCTTGTATATATTGAACCAAGAGCATTGGAGTACCCCCTCGGTGTAACCCTTAAAAAGAAATTTGAAGATATGGGCCTTGAGATTCGGGAAACAACCTCCCACAACCAGGTTCGAAACATCCCGGGTGACACCGATTTTCAAAAATACCGGAATGCAAAATCCACCCTTGTGGTAGGGGTTAGAAAAACGCTTAAATTTGATTCCTCCAAGCCATCTGCAGAATACGCCATCCCATTTGCAACAGGCTGCATGGGCCATTGTCATTATTGTTATTTGCAGACGACCATGGGTAGCAAGCCGTATATCCGCACATATGTCAATGTGGAGGAGATATTGGATCAGGCGCAGCAGTACATGGAAGAACGAGCTCCGCAAATTACCCGGTTTGAAGCTTCTTGTACTTCGGACATCGTGGGTATTGACCATTTAACCCATACGTTAAAACACGCGATTGAGTATTTTGGCCAGTCGGAGCTGGGCAGATTGCGTTTTGTTACCAAATTTCATCATGTCGATCATCTGCTGGATGCGAAACACAACGGGCGTACACGGTTTCGGTTCAGTGTGAATGCCGATTATGTGATTAAATATTTTGAACCGGGAACCTCTCCCCTTGATCTGCGGATAGAAGCCGCAAGAAAAGTGGCGGAGGCAGGCTACCCGCTTGGTTTTATTGTTGCACCTATTTATATTCACGAAGGCTGGCAGGAGGGCTATCGTGAGCTGTTTGAAAAACTCGATGCCGCCCTTCCACAAAGCGCAAGGGAAGACATCACATTTGAATTGATACAGCATCGCTTCACGAAACCCGCCAAACGCGTCATTGAAAAAAACTATCCTAAAACCAAACTCGAAATGAATGAGGAAGAACGGCGGTATAAATGGGGAAGGTATGGAATCGGAAAATACATTTACAGCAAAGAGGAAGAGCATGCATTGCGTGAAAGTCTGGAATCCGATATTGACACATATTTTCCGAACGCAAAGATTGAATATTTTACATGAGTAGCAGCCAGGCCTTGTTAACAAGGGCCTGGTTTTTGTAGTGTTGCAAGGAAAAACGGGGGAATACATCGAAATAAAAGCTGGAAGACCATGTCAACGATTTATTCAATATTTTTGGAAAGTGAGTGAGACAATTGAGTGGAACAAAAGAAATGAAAGAACTTCTACTGAAAGAACTTGAACTGATCGTCAGAACCTCCTCAAACCTGATCGAAAAGATATCCCCCAACCATCTTGACTACAGGCCCCGTGAAAATATGCGTTCCTTGCATGAAGTGATGCTGCATCTGGTGTCGGTTCCGTCCACCGATCTTCTGATCCTCAAGGAGAAGCCTGAAGAAGACATTCGGGAACTCGAAGCGAGCCTATCCAAGGAGCATGATCCGGCGCAGTGGACGGGATTCATGAAAGAAGGACTGCTTGAGGTCAGGCGCTATATGGAAAGCCTTGAAGATGAAGATTTTTTGCATAAAGAAACAAAGGCCTTCTACTTGGATCATGGGACGGCTCAAGCAAAATGGCTGATTGAAATTGTGACCCATGCCCAGCACCACCGCGCCCAGCTGTTTAACTACATGAAAGAACAGGGATATGACATCAACATGTTTGATTTATATTAAAAGCTCGATCCCGGGAACCTCTGCATCTTTGCAGAGGTTTTTGCTGTGTTTGTATAACATTTATCTCATTTAATTAATAAATAACAAAATAATCCATGAATTCGCAAAAAAGTGAAGATTTCGGTGAGTTACTTTATCGGTTTAGCTTGTTAAATTTTATGTAAGCGATTACAAACGTTTCTGGAAAAATACAAAAGGAGGGAAAAACGAGCGTCCATTACAGTCCATAAATTTCATTAATAGGGAGGAATGCTACCAGTGACGGGAATTCCTGGGATCATGCAGACTGGGCGGAAGCCAAATTTAAGTAACAGATAAAAATAAGAATAATTTAACCGGTACAGCTATGTTCAGCTGTGCCGGTTTTTCATGTACACTATAGAAAACAGCATGTAAGGGGAAATGATGAAGTTTACTGATGAGGTAGTAAGGATTATAAAAAGTATTCCAAAAGGCAACGTAATGACGTATGGCCAGATTGCAAAGCTCGCTGGCAGTCCCAGGGGAGCAAGGCAGGTCGTCCGGGTCCTTCATTCCATGAGCAAAAAACACCAGCTTCCGTGGCACCGTGTCATCAATACGAAGGGGGAGATTGGGTTCAAGGATGAAGAGATGTATGCCGTTCAAAAGTTGTCTCTGGAGAGTGAAGGAATTCAAGTAAGTTCTGAGGGTAAAATTAATTTGACAGTTTACCAATTTTGGCCAGAATGCTAAAAAGGATGTACAACCATACGGGGATGTACATCCTTTTAAACTGATTAGGTGTGTTTCTTTTTATATTTTTCAATCACATGCCGCATGCCTTCTTCGAGCAAGTCGTTGGCCGGACGGTCAAATTTGGCGGCCAGTGCCTTAATTTCTTTGTAGAGAGACTGGCTGAGTGTGGTGTTTACATTTTTTCGGTCATCATTTTTAGGCCGGATCCTGCTTTGGTACATGATTTCCTCCCGAGAGAAATTTTTTCAATACTGATTCTGCCGGAAAAGAAGGTGGCGCCCCCTCCCATATCGGCAATCCGGTCTGGTGTCAGGGAATTGACCAGCTGTTTGGTGCCAGGCAGGTCTGCCCAAAGCCCCATCGTTACCGCTACACCCGGCAAAACATTTTCACCAACTGCCACATGAAGCTGGCATTCCCCGCGATCATTCCATAAACGGACCAAGTCTCCATCCTCAACGCCCATATCTGCCGCATCACGGGTATTCAGATGGACCTTCGGTAATTTTTCGAGCAGGATATGCTTATCGTTATTGCTAAAGGTCGAATTTAAAAAGTTGTGATTCGGCCCCGGCACAAACAGAAAAGGATGCTCCCCGTCTTCCGGCAGCGGAATATAGGTCGGCAGCGGTGGATAGCCGTCACGTTCCATCTGTTTGGAATACAATTCAATTTTCCCGCTCGGAGTGGAAAGTCTTCGTGAGAACAGCGGAATATCCTTGGATTTAACAAACTTTCTTACTTTGAGTGACCGCAGGCTAATATCTTCTACATAAGGATTGGCCGGGTGTTCAAAGGCCTGTTCAATCATTTCTTCGTCTGAATCTTTAAATGCTTGATCATCAAACCCCATCGCTTCAGCAAGGAGACGGAATACGTCGGGGTTAGATTTGCTATCTCCATACGGCTTTATGACCGGCTCTTGTAGATGCGCGTGTTTATGCCAGTAGGAGGTATAAAAATCGGTATTCTCAAACGAAGAGGTGGCAGGCAGCACAATGTCTGCATAGGCAGCGGTTTCGGTCAGAAATAGATCGTGAACCACTGTAAACAGATCCTCCCGCTCAAATCCTTTTCTTACTTTATTTCCTTCAGGTGCTACAACAACCGGATTGCTGTTATACACATACAATGACGAGATGCGGGGCTCAGCTTCCAGTAGGGCACTGCCGATTTGGTTCATGTTAATAAACCGGGTATTTTTGTTTTTTAAAAGATCAGGACGCTGAACAGCAGCTGTATTATGGGACAGATAGCTGGAATTGGACTTAATGGCACCGCCGCCCTGTTTCAGCCATTGACCTGTTACGGCGGGAAGGCAGGCAATGGTGCGCACAGCCATTCCGCCATTGTCATGGTGCTGCAGGCCATTTCCGATTCGGATGAACGAAGGAGAGACCGTTCCGTACTCATGTGCGAGATTTTTCAGATCATCTGCGGAAACACCCGTAATAGCAGCTACAGTATGCAGGTCATATTGCTTAACATGTTCTATCAATTCTTCATAACCTGTGGAATACTCTTTTAAGAAATCCATATCGGCCAGGTTGTTTTCAAAAAGATAGTTCATGATACCAAGGGCCAGTGCACTATCTGTTCCAGGAAGAATCGGAATAAACCAGTCCGCAAGAATACCTGTCCGGTTTTTGTGAACGTCAATCACAATAATCTTTGCTCCGTTTTTCCTTGCTTTTTGGGCGAGCGCCACCTGATGCATATTCGTGCTGACGGCATTGATCCCCCAAAAAATAAATAGCTTGGCATGTACCGTATCCATAGGGTCAATGCCAAAACCACCGCCCATGGTATAACGGTAACCGACTGAACCGGCGACAGAACATATGGTTTGATCAAGACGGCTCGCACCAAGCCGATGGAAAAAACGCCGGTCCATTCCCTCGGCACTTAAGATCCCCATGTTTCCATAAAAGCTATAGGGGAGAATGCTCTCAGGTCCTTCGTCAGCTACAAGCTCTTTCCATTTGGATGTAATCGTATCAATCGCCTCATCCCAGCTGATGGGTTCAAATTCCATGCTTCCTTTTGCGCCAATTCTCTTCAGTGGAGTTGTCAGCCGCTTCGGATCATACAGTCTTTCAGGCATATTCCTAACTTTATTGCAGATATTGCCCTGTGTGACGGGATGGTCCGGATCTCCTTGTACTTTTATGATTTTCCCATCTTTTTTATGAAGAAGCAGACCACATTGGTCCGGACAGTCAAGTGGGCATACAGAGGGAACAACACCGTTTTCCTTTGTGGTATATGTACTCATTGGTTACTCCTTTCGAAGCTCATGGTTGTTTTGTAGGTTGATATTCTCTATATTATCAATGAATTTGAACAAAATGAAAAGGATTCTGAAGAAAAAACATACGTGAACAAAAAGTGGAATTTTAACGCAAACGACATCTTTTTGTAAAATTTGTAATCTATTTCAGTGGATGATGCATATGATTTATTGTTTGGCAACAAACAGCAAATCTTATGTAAGGAAGGGAATCCATGAAAAAATTTGTCGTGCTTTTGTTAACGTTTAGCTTTCTTCTGTTCTTTGCCCACCCGGCCAAGGCAGCAGCCGCCAGCCAATTTATTATCATCAACAAATCGAAAAATGAATTGGCGTACTATGAAAATTCCCGTCTCAAAAGTGTATTTAAAGTGGCAACCGGAAGGCAAAAGTCTTACACACCAGAAGGAAAGTTCAAAGTTGTGAACAAAATTGTAAACCGGCCCTATTACAGCGGCCACATTCCAGGGGGAGATCCCAGAAATCCACTCGGAAATCGATGGCTCGGATTGAATGCAAGAGGAACATGGGGAACCACCTATGCCATCCATGGGAACAACAATGCTAAGTCAATTGGCACCTATGCGAGTGCAGGCTGCATCCGTATGTACAACAATGAAGTGCAATGGCTGTTTACGAGAGTTAAAGTGAATACACGTGTAGTCATCGTGAGTTCAAGCAAATCGTATGATTCGATCGCATCTGCCTATGGCCTGAAAGGGAAGGGGTCTTCACTGCCGGCCTATTCAACCGGCACCTTAAAAAAAGGAAGCAAGGGTGAGGCAGTGAAGGAATTGCAAAAGCTCTTAACCCAAAAAGGCTACAGCACCAAAGAAATCGATGGTATCTTCGGCAAGAATACAGATTCTGCGGTCCGGAAGTTCCAGAAGGCCAAGAAGCTGAAGGTGGATGGCCTTGTAGGTCCGGCAACGAAGAAAGCGCTTGGTATGCTGTGAATTATAAATAAAGCAAGAAAATAACCTTCAGGCTTCACAATTCAGTGAGGTTTGGAGGTTTTTGGTTAAATGATTTCAAGAGCTGCATAATAACTTCTATATTAGGAAAAGAATAGCATGGATAAAAAGTATTGAGCAAATTAAGATTATTATCTGCCAAAATCAATTATTACAACTGTTCAGATGGAAAAACTGCTTTAATTCGATAACAGAATGACCTGCTAATTTAAGGCAAAATGATAGTGTTTTCAAAACCTTCTATATTTAGAGTGTGCTATTAAAGGGTATTTTTCCTTTTAAATAAGCCCAATTCAAAATAAATAATTCTGGAATATTAATTGATAGAATAGTTGAAAAATTTAGAAAATATTATTGACATAAATTAGGCACCGAGCTATGATTGAAATCAGATAATTTAATAGTGAAAACGGAGTTTTATATTATAAAACAACTAATCTCTTAAAAGAAGGGTTCTGAAAAATTGACCGACGATTCAGAGAACGTAGTTTTATAATATAAAACAATCAGTTTCGGCAAAATGATAGCGATTACAAAACTTAAGAGGAGGAAATCGCTATTGAATTTTCTACTATTAAACCTGTATTTGTTAGAGTTTAGTGAGCTTGAACTCACGAATGGTAACGTGGAGGCTGAATGAACAGACAGAAAGACATAGAACATGTCATATAGGGACTTGTAGCTTGCGTTGGGCAAGAACGCGGAAAAGCACACCCAAAGCTCAAAGATATACCTGTCAGTGCTGAAGAACACTAAGGAATCAAACACCTATCATACGTGAAACACCTATAGCAGTTAAGTATGAAAGATTAGCAGCCGAAGCGGGTGGAGGTTGGAAACTATTGGTGAAAGCCATAGTAATAAAGGTTTTAGGTCAAAATTAATTTAGGATTTTGACTTACTTAAACCAGAGGGGGAAGTGGGTGTACGGATATGATAAAAGAAATACATTTTTAGAGAGTGTGTGCATGAGTACAAATGTAATGATGGCATGGTGTATTAGGTATGTATAATCAACCAGAGTATTCGTATAAATCGAAAATATGATGGGACCATCGGGATGAGTTATTGTATCTAATAATGTTCTACAAACAAAGCTCCAAATAACAAAAAAGAGTGATAAAAGGTATGAAAGGAATGAGTTTTTTTGAAGAAAAAAGCTAGAAACCTGCTTACATATTTTTTAGCGTTGGTTTTTACCTTAAGTTCATTTCCCGTTACCGCATTACCGGTCATCAAAGCTTCAGCTGCAGAGGGTGTCAATGAGAAGGCTTCGAGCAATTCAGCGACAGAGGTTGTATCGCTGAAAGAAGTCTACAAGGATTATTTTCTTATCGGCAATACTATTAGCCCGGGCGATTTAACCGATACAGCGAAGTATGATTTTATGAAGTTCCACTATAACGCATTAACACCTGAAAACGCCACGAAACCCGACTCCATATGGTCCAACCCAACTCGCGATCCATCATTCACATCAGCTGACAACATGTTAACTAAAGTTAAAGCCGACGGTTTCTATACGATTGGACATGCATTGGCCTGGCACAATCAGTCAGCTGGCTGGCCGCAGAGCGGTCAGAATTATACTGAAGCAAGGGCCAGCTTGAAAAGATATATTTCTACAATTGCCGGACACTATAGTGAGGGTCCTTATAAGCTCAACACCTGGGACGTTGTTAACGAAGCAATGAGGGATAATCCCGAAAATCCGACCGACTGGCGGAACGCGCTTCGCTCCGGCATTCAACCAACGGAACGGCCGTCCAGATGGTTTGAAGCCTACGCTAACGGCGGAAACGGGTGGGATTATATCTATGATGCCTTCTTGTTTGCACGTGAGGCAGCTCCCAACGCAATTCTGTATTACAATGACTTTAACGACGAGGAACTCCCCAACAAAGCAATCGCGATTGCCTCAATGGTCAACGAGCTTAACGAAAGATACGCAAATGAGCACCCTAAGGCAAACGGCAGGAAACTGATTGAGGGCATCGGGATACAGGGGCATTACAACCTCCGACTCAAGGTGGATAATTTAGATGAAGTTTTAAAGATATACAGTGAAACCGGTTGTGAGATCAGCATAACCGAACTCGACGTACAATTCAACGGCACTTCTGCCGACGTTCCCCCTAACGAGACGCAATTAAAGGAGCAGGCAAAATTGTACGCCAAGCTGTTCATGCTATATAAGAAGTATTCCAATAATATAGAACGTGTTACATTCTGGGGTGTGTCTGATAACAATAGCTGGCGCAGGACGGGATACCCGCTGCCATTCGACTCCAGTCGTACACCAAAAGAAGGATATTGGGCCATAATAAATCCGGAGGCTTATCTGGGGCTGGATGATTTGCCGCCAAAGCTCACGTCGTTTGACTTCGCCGGTGATGTTTTCAATGTAGCGGGCAAAACCGAATTTGATGTTAACGTGCCAAAGGACGTGTCAAAGATTGACTTCTCTGCCGCGAACATCGCACACGAATACCCTGACGATGATGTTGACGTCAGTGTTAAACTCAACCCCGCTAGCGGCACGGTGAGCGCAGAAAAGCCTGCCGTGGCCACAGTGAAAATTGCCCGGAAGGACTCCCCGAAAATATCGACGACGTATACGGTAAACTTCGGGCATATGACCGCCGAGTGGGAGAAAGACCAAAACTATAAGGATACGGGCTACCGCTCAACCGTCAAAATCCGTTTCAGTGATGGTGAAACCAAATTCAAACTGTTTCAGGAGTTTTATAATCGGGACGACGGTAAACTGGCAATGCTCAACAGTAAGGAAATCCAGCCCTTACCAAAACATACTGGTGGCACGTTCTCTATTAATACAGATAGTAGTATAGACGATGATCATTTAAAAACATTGACGTTAAAGAAATCTTTGTGGAATCAGAAATGGACTCCGATTAATCCGGCGCGTGTTACAGATTTCACTGTTCCGGAAAATTTTTGGAGAATGGCCAAAACGATCGAATCCGGTAAGACTTATATCGTTGTGTCCGCCAACTCAGGTGTGGCTCTGACCAATAGGAACGTGACATCCGTCCCTGCGACTGGCGGTGTAACAAACGCCAAACGAGGGCTTGCGGGGACGCCTGTTACCATAGTTGACGATGTTATTGTAGCGCCGAAGCTGATTCAGGACAATATGAGATTTATCTTTAATGAGAGTACCAGCCCCGATCCGGGACCATATACAAGCGCTAACGGTTACACTGGATACAATATGTTAAGTCTCGTTCACGGTGGCCTTGTCGCCCCTTCTATTTTGTGGCGGGATTTGAGCAGTGACATGACGGCTTCATTACGCACAGATACAACTATTGGAGATAATGCATTAGATCGAGCGGTATGGTTTAACACGGGTATAGACCCCGATACCGGCGAGACGACGTTATTTTCCCATACTGGTTCAAGCAATTACACTTATGCGCTCCACGGAAACGAAAACGGTTTCGTCGGCCAAGGAGGCACGGATCCTCTGGAGGACTATGCAGCCGATAGCCGTGTTAAGTTGTATGAGTACGTTTCCAATTATTCATACGAAGACTTAACGAGTCTAGGCGTTGAAATAAGCCACAGCCCGGTGGAGCGTATTGTGAGTGAGCGTAACGCCAACATCCCCCTCACGGCGGATGTACCTGATGGTTCCAAAGCGGTGTTGAAAAAGGACGGCGTTTCAGTGGCTTCCGCGACATTTGCAAACGGCAAAGCGATGATTAGCGTTAAAGGCAGCGATGTTGACGGCGGCGCGAATTATGCAGTCGTAGTGTATGATGGTTCCGAATTACTTGGCGCGGTAATTCTCCCGGTAGTCACTGTCGTCAACGCGACACCGAAGGCTACGGTAGAGAAACTCAATGGTAATCAAAACAAACTGACAATTACCGTTACGGAAGTATACGCAGATGATTCGAAGGAGGCTTACACGAAAGAGGTACTAATCAGGAACAACGCGGCAGACGTTTACCAGGTGGGACCATATAAAGTTTATGTGGACACTAAGGGCAACAACAAGATTCATAAATGCTATATTGTGAAAGAAGCTGAACAACAGGAGGCAGCACAGCAAACCAGTGTGCAGTAGCTTTGAAAGTCCATAATAAAATTGACTTTATTTTATTGGAACCTTTTTTAAAGCATTTCAGTTGTGCTATTCAAATAACGCCAGAAGTTTATTGGTAGAAAATAATAAAAGTAGTCCTATGGGCTACTTTTATTTTTCTTTGGTTCCATCCTGCCCATTCTCATATGAATATCAAAAATAAGCTGTCATGATCTAGGGCTACAACTTACCTCTTTATCCCGTATGTTGTTTCGATCTGCATTCGTATTTATGATAGAGAAAAAGGGGATGGATATTCCGTGTTTTAATATTGCAAACAAGTCAGCTGCTTTTGTAGAGTAATTGGACGTCAATCAGCTTCCTTAACTAACATATACAAGTTTTTCGGGAAAGGCGAGATGCTGTTTCCGACTTCATCACGAATATGCCGAAAGAACATCCAATTTTTTTTCGTTGAACTTTCGAAGGAGTATCAAACCTCCAGTGACCCCGTTTTAGATGAGAAGGTGGCCAAAGGGCATTTTACCTGCCGCATATCGAATAAGTGTTAATTGTAATATAAACCACTGGCGTAATTGAAAACGTTGAGGGTTTGTTTATCCGAAAAATGGATGGCTTGATGGGCATGGGGTTCTACCCTTTGTTTAAAATACCATTGCCCGAAGGCAAATAAACGGAAAATGTAGTACCTTCATCGGGCTCACTCGCGACGCGGATGAACCCATCGTGGGCTTTTACAAAATGATGGGCGATGGATAATCCGAGCCCCGTACCGCCTGTATGTCGCGAGCGCGCTTCGTCTACGCGGTAAAATCGGTCGAATAGGTGGGGTAATGCTTCCTCCGGTATTCCGATGCCGGTATCGCTCACCGAAACACGTGCAAAGTACGCATTCCCATCAGCGACCCTATCTTCGATTTCAACCGTAATCTTCCCTCCACGTGGCGTGTAACGAATCGCATTGGTCAGCAAATTATAGAAAACCTGGGTAATCCGTCTCGCATCTGCTATCGTGGTAACCGGCATCGAATTCGTATAAAGGCAAACGTCTAATCCGTTTTCTTCCGCTTCGTATTTTACGTCGTCCACCATTCGTTCCAGGTGAACGGTCAGATCAAGCGGTTTGCGATTGAGCGACAACCGGCCTGCTTCTGCCAACGATAAGACATATAAATCATCTACTAGAAGGCTCATTCGGATCACTTCATCATGAATCCGAAGCAGCATTTCTGGCGGGATATGATGAACGGACTGCTGATAATTCTCCAGTTTAAGCTGCATCATGGACAGCGGCGTGCGAAGCTCGTGAGCAACATCGGCCACCAATCGTCTGCGGGCTTCTTCGGCTTCACGCAGGCGAAACGTCATATCATTGAACGTTTGAGCGACTTTCCCATATTCATCCTTCGTGTCTACAGGCACTTTGACGTTTAGGTCGCCCTGCGCCACGCGCTCTATGGCGGCTATAAGCCTTTTAAGCGGGCGGGTCAGCACCCCTGATATCCAAAAACTGAAGAGTAATCCGATTGCAATAAAAAAGAACAAGCGTACTCCGTGTGTGACATTAAGCAGTACGTCCATCTGCATATTATCAAGGAAATAAGTTTTAAAGATTTCGATTTGCTCCTCGGGCGTAGCTCTCAAATAGTCGGCATCGATCTGTTTCCTTTGAAATTGATCGATCAATTTGGCTGTGTGAATTTGTGTTGTAAGAGAGAAAGTGATACTTACAATAAGCATGAGAAGTACCATACTGGCAAATACTTTCATCCGGAACGTCATCCTCATTAACGTTCACCGAATCGGTAACCAAAACCATATACCGTTTGAATATATCGGGGATTGGTAGGATCGTCTCTTAGTTTGCGACGTAGATTCCGGATATGGGAATCCATCGTTCTTTCGTATCCCATGTACTCATCCTCCAAGGCAGCCTTTATTAATTGCAAACGGCTAAAGACAATGCCTGGTTTAGCAGCCAGTGTCAACAGAATTTTGAATTCGGTAGGTGTCAATTGGATTTGCTTACCGTCTTTAGATACCTGACATTTCGCCTCAGAAATAATTAAGTTATCTCTTTCCAAAAATATCGACCTATCTTCAGGTCCGCGTAAGCGGCGAAGTAAAGCTCTGATGCGCGAAGAGAGCTCACGCAAGCTGAATGGCTTCGTTAAATAATCATCCGCACCGATTTCCAGTCCGACGATTTTATCCGATTCATCCGATCGGGCAGTAACCATAATAATACCGCAATGCGAGGTTTTTCTTATTTCGCGGCAAACGTCGATTCCGCTTTTCTCAGGGAGCATCCAATCAAGCACGATGAGATCAGGCCTTTGAGACTGGGCAATTATGAGCGCTTCCTTGCCAGTACAGGCGGTCAATACCCGGAATCCTTCGCGTTGCAAAAAGATCTGCATCTCCTCCAGCATGCCCGGTTCGTCCTCCACAAGCAACAATTTCGTTTCCATTCCCATCACATCTTTCCCGTTTAGTTCGCTTCCATTAACGAGAGTTATATCGCTTACCGAAATTATACCGTGATTTGGTAGGTTCTTAAATAAATTCACGCAAAGAGAGGAAGATCTGCATAAGTTCTCGATATTTTTGGTGTAAAGTGAAAGCCGATATAGATTCAGTTTGTAAAAACAATAAAGAGGAGGAATGAGTATATGAAAATAAAATTAGTTTCATTCGGAATACTCTGCGCACTTCTACTTGTACCAACGATTGCCTTTGCTGAAAGTAAAGTCGGATATGTAATCACGACCGGGCGAATCTGGTCCACGGCAGACGCGTTTGTGGGGCTAATGAACGCAATCTTTGCTGGGCTGTCTCTATCCCGCTCCATCCGTCGTATTGGCAATGGGGGGAGAAACGGGGCCATAATATCCGTAGTGGTGGCCCTGGTCTGCATTATCTATGCTTTAATTCATATGACCATGTTCCCTGGTGGTCTCGGCACTGGCGATGGAAGAGCTGCGGCTGTCATCGCCATCGTGACAGGGATCATTAGTATAATTCTTGCCGGTATCACTCTGATCCGCTCCCTCCGTGCTGGCTGACTCCTTAGTACTTCACATTAGTTATTAGACAATGGGTAAAGCAATTTAAAAGCATATACATTTTTATATACGCAAGCATTTGGAATTATGAAATTGAAAATAAGAAAGTAAAGATATTTCTAATTAATAATTCCGCTTATATTAGCGGAATTTCTGGTGATCAGCATCTAAGTCCTTTAAGCAGAGCGCTGCCGTGGATAATACAAAGCCTAAGCAAAACTTGATCATTTATTTAAAGGTTAAAGGGCTTCCTAACGGCTCCTATAAGTCGGTGTTCCATTTCAAGAGTAAAGACACCGTTTATACCGGCACAATCGGCAAATCAAAAGCAGTAAAGAATGGTCGGCAGCCAAAGGGTATAAAGTGGTAAGGGAAAAAGTATACAGCGAAGACTTCATTTACTCCAAAGTAAGGATGTGATCCAGAAATGAAAGGAATTATTGACCGCTTTGAAGAAGACCTTGTAGTCGTTGAAACCGGGAATAAAACGCCAGATTTCGAGAAGAGGCTTTTTCCTGCTGATGCCTCACCTGGAGATGGGGTAACCATAGAGGGAGAGAAAATTACCATCCTCAAAGACAAAACAGCAAAGCGAAGATAAGAAGTAGAAGATTTAATGAACTATTCGAATAATGCTTAAATGACTTTCTTGAAAGTCTTTTTTCTTGGCTATTTTCGTAACATTTGATTATAGGGGGATGTTCAAATCAGTAGGATTTAAAAGCACCAATTCCAAGGTTGCTCTTTGTGCAGCTGTTCTTCCAACCTTTGCAAAACAATACTCTTATCGATCTAGCCGATTTACCATTCAGTTGTTAAAGGAGACACCATCTCTGCAGGATGCAGTAATGTTCAAAGCGACTACTGTGAAAATTACCCTGAATCCGATGGTGAAAAGACATCAATTAGCATAGGCCAAAAAATCCGTGTTTCATAAAACCGATAATGCCAATTAAGCAGGTACCTCGTGTACCTGTCTTTTTTGATATCCGTTCTGAAATTTTGAAATTTATGGTAAATTGAATGTGGAATTAAGGGGGTGAGTGTATAAAGAGAAAAGTCTTCATTGTGTTGATTGCTACTGTTGTCATTACCTTGTTTTGTAATTGGTATTTTCCGTATTCCTTTCTTGCATTTAAAAAAGAATATACTTTAAATGGTGATAATCATGGGATTGGCCAATTCAGCAAGGACCTTGAATCGTTACAAGATAAAGTACTTGAAAAGAAAATAAACAATGAATTAAGCCAGTATATTCAAAAATCGATTTACTATCTTGAGCAACCATGGCTTAAAACGAAAGGTGATGTCAGATTAGGCATTTATGAGCTAATTAACATGCAAAAGGAAGTTCGGGAGTTACGTGATGATTTAGTTTATCTTGATACTAGGAAGTTAAAGGTATCTCGTTATGATCGAGATCAATTGCGACTGCTTATTCATATATATGAAACCATTGATGATTCACTTGAAACGATTTTAGACGACCGAAATATGACACGAGGAGAATTAAAAACGTCATTATGGAATTTACGGGTGGAACATGTATCAAGTTTAGACGTTTTAACAACCTTATATGAGGAATATCTGGAGATGCTTCAACATTGAATCAATGTGTCTGAGGGGGTAACCGCCTAACAGAGCAAACTAATTATAAGGATCGTCTTTTAAATTAAAAAGATAATTTCTTATAATAATGCCTGTCCTAATCTTTCTTATTCCAAACAGCTATAGCATAGATTCGCATTAATTTCTATGCTATAGCTCTTAATAAAACTAGTTTATTTCAATATTTCAACCTTAATCCCTTTATTTAAAATATTTTGATAATCAATAAATTCAAATAAATCTTCTTCAATTAATGGATGTATACTCTTAAATTCGTCGAGAGACAACTCTTCGATTCCTTTATTATGATCTTCACAATAAATAACAATAGAACCCACGATACTATGCGCATCTCTAAATGCAGTCCCTTTGCTAACTAAATAATCAGCGACTTCTGTTGCATTGAGAAAGCCTGATTTCACAGCCTTTTTCATATTTTTAGTATTTACCTTCATAGTAGAAATCATGTTTGACATAATTTCTAGACAAGATAACACAGTATCCAAAGTATCAAAAAAGGGTTCTTTATCTTCCTGCATATCCTTGTTGTAGGCCAATGGCAACCCTTTCATGGTTGTTAAAAGAGAAGTTAGAGAACCATATACTCGTCCTGTTTTTCCTCGTATAAGTTCTGCTGCGTCAGGGTTTTTCTTTTGAGGCATAATACTGCTGCCTGTTGAATAGGCATCATCAATACTTATAAACTTAAACTCTTGACTGCTCCATAAAACCAGTTCCTCACTTAACCTGCTTAAATGCATCATAATAATCGAAAAACTTGACATTAATTCTAGGAGATAATCTCTATCACTGACTCCATCAAGGAAATTGGATACAGGTCGTGAAAACCCCAACTCTTCAGCTGTCATTTTTCGGTCTATCGTATGAGTCGTACCTGCCAATGCTCCACAACCAAGCGGACATTCGTCTAGAATTTCAATCGCATTAAGAATTCTTTTTCTGTCCCGATCCAGCATTTGATAATACGCCATTAAGTGGTGCTTCAGAGTGACTACTTGTGCTCTTTGTAAATGGGTGTATCCAGGCATAATCACATTGTTTGCTTCTGCTTTTTCTTTAAGAGTATTTTGCAGACCCTCAATAAAGCCGATCACTTGTAATGCCTTATTTTTAGCGTAAAGCCTGATATCTAAAGCAACTTGGTCATTACGGCTTCTCGCTGTATGGAGTTTTTTTGCTGTTTCACCGATTCTTTCAGTTAATTTTGCTTCAATGAAACTATGAATATCTTCATAATTCCCTTCGATCGCTAAGGTTCTATTATCGATATCTTCCAATATTGAAAGAAGAGACATTTTAATACTTTCTCCTTCTTCCTTTGTAAGTAATCCGCATTTCACAAGCATATTTACATGTGCAATACTGCCGTTAATATCTTCAGAATAAAGCCTCTTATCAACATGAAGAGAACTATTAAAGTCCTCCATTAGTTGATTCTCTTCCTTTCTAAAACGTCCTCCCCAAAGCTTCATAAGAATTCTCCTTATTTACGTCTGTATTTTCTATATCTTGAATATTTCCCTTTTTTCGCATATACCAAATACCGTTAAAAACGGCAAAATAGTAAAAGATGAATCCTAGTATTGCCACAATATAAGACATGAACGGTTCTGGAATAAATTCCTGACCACCAAAGTTTCCGATTGATGAAATACCAACGAGCATCAAAATATAAATAACCAGATAAATCCCGCCTATTATTTCTATCAATTTATGTTTATTGATAAAATGAACGATTAAATACCCTGCAAGTCCGATTACTAGTCCCCAAATGGCAAGTTGGACTCTGCTCCAGTTTGTCCAATAAATAAGCAAAGTGGCAAAGGTAAAGGCTAAAGGAGCAATAATAGTCATGCCGGGGATACCGTTGTCTTTTGTCAAACCAACTTTACGAAACACCATTACCGTGACACAAGCTGAAGCGTACTTAAAAATACCAATTGCCCCGACAATTGCTACTATCGCAGTCCAACTCTTTAAAGGGAACAAGAAAAGCAACCCGATAAGGAAGTTGAGGGTAAGCGCACGTGTTGGAACCCCAAATCTTTTATTAATGGATGCAAAATAAGATGGCAGGAATCCACTTTTCGCCATTGCAAATACATGTCTTGAAGTGCCGGCAGTGTAGGCGAGCGCAGAACCAGTTGGGGAAATCATTGCGTCTGCTGTAATGGTCCAAGATAGCCAAACCATATTAGCCATAAGTGCTAAGTTCGCAAAGGGAGAGTCAAATTTAATTCCACTCCAACCGTTAGCTAGCATTTCTGGCGGAACAGCACCAATAAAAACAATTTGAAGCAAAGCATATAAAATTGCGGAAAATGATAAAGATGTGATAAGTGCAAGTGGAATATTACGTCTTGGATTTACAACTTCGCCGCCCATCATAATTACATTTCCGAATCCTGTATAGGCAAAAAATATGCCACTAGTTAAGATTGCACTTAAGCCAGCTCCATATCCATTAGGGGCAACCCCATGACTTGTATAATTCTCTGCATGAAAACCCGTCATAAAAAAAGCAATGATGGTTAATAAGGGTACTATAAATTTGATAATGGTTATAATTGTATTGGTGACAGAAAATAATTTCACACCAAAATAGTTAACAACAACAAAAAATACCATTAATATTGTCGACGCGAGAATTCCTGTTGTAGTAAGTTGCTCCTTAGTTACATCGTATAGTCCTGGCCAGAACTGATTAGCGTATTGAATAACTCCTGACGATTCCACTGGTGCAGTAGCGCAGTAGCCAAGCCAAATTGAAAAACTTGTTACTGTACCAAGTAATTTTCCATGGGAATAAAGAGGATAACGGGCCAGCCCGCCTGCTTCTGGTTTTACTCTTCCTAATTCAGCATAAACAAGGGCGATAAGCATGATGACGAATGCAGCAATGATCCAAGACATTATGGCTATTGGTCCAGCCAGTTTAGCTGTATTCCATGGTCCAAAAAGCCAGCTTGATCCAATAATTCCACCAAGAGATAGTGCTGTAAGTGACCAAAAGCCCATTTTCTTTTTTAAATATTGTTCTTGATTCATGAAATTCCCTCTTTCTCAATGGGGTATTTGTTCAAAACAATAGAATGAAATTGCTCAAATGACCTGGAAACACAATGGCTTAATATTAAAATTAATAGCTCCTTTCTAGTATTTTTAGCTGATACTTTCATAAGTTGAATTTTGCCTAGCAATTAAAAGAAACTAGGACATTGGGCTAACCATGAAAAAGTGCAGCTAAATTGCAGAATATAAGGTTAATAATAGGTAATTACCCTAAAAGGAATTCTATTTGAAAAGTTTGTTTTTTGCAATATATTTTTCGAAAATTCGCAACATGAAATATTAATGTAAGTTCATTCACAGTGATGGGGGAGTCTTCAGCACCATGGTTAAATAAATTTATATTTTAGTGGAAGTGTTCATGGGTTTCTTTTTATACTTGGTTTTATACGGAGCGATGAAAGGGGAGGGATGTGAAATTTTTTATTATGAAGTAATTTGTATAGGTTGCAGAAAAAAATTCAAAGTATATGAAGGCACATTGAAATATAAGCTAGTTAAAGAGAATATGAAAGGGAAATACACTTGTGAAGATTGTGGGCATAGGATACGTCTAGAAGCTATAAAAAATTTTTTTAATAGGTAAATTCAAGTAGCTATATTGGTCTAGACAAAAAGGAAAATCATCGTGTAACCTATTACAAAACAGATAAGTGCTTAATGATTAGGTACTGAAAGGCAGGAACATATGTATCAGATTGGAGTTGTAGGTCCTAAAACTTCAGTAGATCGAATTTTAACTCTCGCGAAGAAAATGGATAAGAATTTGCGATTTTTACCATTTCCATACAATCATTTTCTGGAAACAAGTTCCATTGTTAAAGAAAATAATGACCAGGTTGATATTTGGCTTTTTTCGGGAAAACTTTCCTATATGATTGCAAAAAAAATAAAAAATTCTGATGAACAATTGGTACATATTCAACATACAGAAGCAAGTCTTTACCGCTGTTTTTTGCATACGGCTCTTGATCACAATGTAATCGTCGAAAGAGTTAGCATCGACGAGCTTGAAGAGACAAATATAGAAGATGCACTTGAACAGCTTAATGTCCCCGTTTCTAATGTCTATATTAAAAGATATGGAATGCAGACCAACCCAAACGAGTTACTGAAATATCACCTGAGTTTATGGGAAGAAGGCATGATTGATGTTTCGATAACTTGTTTCGAGGGGGTTTATAAAGGTTTGATAGAAGCCGGTGTTCCAGCTTACTGGTATACGCCTACAACTCTGGAAATTCAGCAAACCATGCGAATTTTGGAGGAAAAGGTAAGGGCCTTCTATTTTAAGGATACTCAAATCAGTGTTGGAATTATTGATATTAATGATTTTGATAAGATTGCTGAAAAAGCAAGAAGCCCCTATCGTTTACAGTACTTGGAGACCCGTCTTAAGGAATCATTAATTGGGTTGAGTGAGTCTTTAGACGGTTCTCTTATGGAGCGCGGGAATGGGCGATATGTTATTTTTAGTTCTCGTGGTGCCAATGAGCGAAATATTAACATGCTGGTTCAGACGGTGGATCAACTTTCTCTTGAATCGGGGTCATCGATCGCAGTTGGAATTGGTTATGGAGAAACCGTCTTTGCTGCAGAGGTTAATGCTCTTAGTGCAATGCAGTGGTCCAAAGAGAGAGGAGATTACGGAATTGTAATTATTCAGGAAGACGGGCAGATAATCGAATCTGCTGGAAAGATTGATGAGTTGACTTATTCTTATCGGCTTGAAGATAAGGATTTTCTGAAAAAGTTAGAACAAGGAAATGTAAGTGTTCGAATGTATAGTAAACTAGCAGCGATTGTAAGGAGAATGGGCTTAAGAAGTTTCACAACAAAAGAAATAGCTACCCATCTCCGTCTTGATGAAAGAAATGTTAGACGGATGGTTACCAGTTTAACAGAAGTGGGGTTAGCAGAGTATATGGGTTCTGAAGGCTCTGCCTCTCGTGGCAGGCCAAGTAAAATTTATCGTTTAACATAAAGCTGTTGGCCAAGATCATAGTCACTCCAAAGTAAGGATGTGATCCAGAAATGAAAGGGATTATTGATCGCTTTGAAGAAGATCTTGTAGTCGTTGAAACCGGGAATAAAACGCCAGATTTCGAGAAGAGGCTTTTTCCTGCTGATGCCTCACCTGGAGATGGGGTAAACATAGAGGGAGATAAAATTACCATCCTCAAAGACAAAACAGTAAACCGAAGATAAGAAGTACAAGATTTAATGAATGAACTATTCGAGTAATGCTTAAAAGACTTTCTTGAAAGTCTTTTTTTCTTGGCTGTTTTCGTAACATTTGATTATCAGTAGGATTAAAAGCACCAATCTCAAAGGGTGGTTGTCAATTTAATTTACCTATTTCAGTAGTATAATGAATGTCGATTCTGGGCCAAAAAAATCGTAATTGGACAAACAACTAAACATGATGGTGATAAAGATGATTTAAAAGAAATCGATCCAACTTGGACAGGACAAATGCAACCAGGAGAGATAATGTTATTGAATGGTGAAGAGAAGATTATTAATTAGATGAAATTGAATTTCCCTGATCCACCGAGCAAAATAACAACAGTTGCACTTAAAGTAATAGACAAAAGATAAGTGTAAACTCCTTTTGATAGGTGCTTTTTTATTGATTCACGATCAAAGGATTTTGTCATCTTCTGGCGAATTTATGTAGTCCGAAGGAAAGTTGTTAAAGAAAAGGGCTATTAGATGTTTGAACTGTAAAGTTGTGTTGCATCACAACAGACCGGAAGATGAGCTGAATCAGGAGGGGAAGCCTCCATTCTGTATTCGCTATGGCATGTTTCCTGGCCTTCTGTCACATTGACTAAAAGAGATAAAGAGTAATGAGTTACATTAGGTAAAAAGGGTGGTTGAGGAGAATTGCTAGGAAAAAAGTTTTACATCTTATTTATTATTGGGATTATTGTTGTATCTGTGATTGTTCCAATTATAACTAATGAATTAATGTTTATTGGTCATTTTAAAGTTGCCGGAAAATCACCAGATACGTGGATCGGATATCTTGGCTCTTTTTGGGGAGCAATCATTGGAGGAGTAATTTCAGGTGTTATTACATTAGTTGGTGTAATGATTACAATAAAAGCATCAGTAAAAGGGATAAATGACACAATTGAGGAGCAAAGGAGGATTAGGGATGAAGATAACTTAAGGGAAATAAATAAAGAAAGACTATCTATGTTTTACGGTCCGATTGATAATATGGCGTCTACATTTCATTTAGAGTATGGAGCACATTATTTTCATGATTTAACTCCACAACAACAAGAGGAATTTGTTGGGTTAGTGGTCCAGAATACGTATTATGCTGATAAAGATACATATATAAAAGTTATTGAATTAACAGGATCTTTTAAAAACAGAGCACATGCAGACTTGGATAAATACTACAATGAGCTTAGAACTTTAATCTCTGATGAAGTTTATTTATTACGAGAGAAACTACAACTTCCTGAAAGAAAGTGGGAGTAGAAATTCAATTGTATGATACTTGCGCAATGAGAGTGGAGGGGATATGTTGCAGACATTGTTAAAAGCAGTGATTGAGTGTAATAAGATATGATCATAACGGATTTTAGCGAGGAGATGCGGTCCATAAATAAGAGAGGAGATCGAATATATGAGCTATTTATCATTAACATCTTGGAGCTTACACAGACATTTAGGACCTTTATCTTGGTCAAAATGGGATCATGATAAAAAAGAAATTGTGACAGAAGTTGAGGAACAACCATTAAATCTTGAACTAGTAGAACTGCCAGGCGTCCTGTCTGAAAAAGGATTTCAAGCAGTGGAAATTGTACATGCACATTTCCATTCTACTGAACTAGATTATTTACAAAAACTAGGTCAATCCATAAAAGAGAGTGGCATAAGGTTTTATGCTCTCTTGATTGACTATGGTGATATATCCACTTCAGATCCCATCCGAAAAGAGAAGGATATGGATTTTATCAAAAGTTGGATTGATGTTGCCTCAATAGTAGGGGCAGAACACGTAAGAGTAGTTAGCGGGGAAGCAAGTCCAAAAGATAAAGTAGCTTTACAACGTGCCTCGGTCCAGTTTACTGAGATATGCGCATACGCAAAGAAAAAAGGAGTAGGGGTGTTAACCGAAAATTTTCGGTCGTTAGCGTCTACATCAGAAAATTGTTTGTTTTTACTTGAACATACTGACCTTACAGGCTTAATAAGTGACTTCGGAAACTTCTCTGGTCCTAACAAAGTGGACTCTTTAAAGGAAACACTTCCTAAAAGTAAATCTGTCCATGTAAAGGCTCTCACTACACGAGATGGTGAAGTTGACAAGGAAGAACTAGAAAACTGTTTAGCTCTACTAAGAGACGCTGATTACACTGGACCTTTAACATTAGTTTATGACGAACCAGGGGATGTATGGAAGGGTATTAATAAAGTGAAAGACATAGTTAAAAAGCACATCTAAAGTAATGAATTCAAGTAATTGTCTATAGGCAAGGATATCTTCATAACAGATCAATAGAGCGATGACAGAACACTGCTGGAGTGAAGTCCAGCGGTGTTTTTTGTTTTGCTCCTTGTGGGGTACCAGGCAAAGTCAATACAAATTCTCCCTTTTATGTTCAGAATTTTGTTTTAGCATCTCAATTAATTTTGAAAGCGCGCTTGTCATTAAACTATCCTTGTGCCGAATGAAAAAGGTTTTGGTGGTACTGTATTGTTCTGGAATTTCGAATGAACGTACGAACCCCTTTTTTTCAAGCGGTAGAATCGAAGACTTAGGCATCAAAGAGGCTCCAAGTCCCGCAATCACACCTTGAATAATAGCATCGGGATGATTGAATTCTAAATATCGAATAGTATGAATCCCTATTGTTTTCAGCCAAGATTCAAGCTGGTCTCGTTGCGGACAGCCTTTTGTATTCATGAGGAAAGGCTGATTACAGACTTCTTCAATATTCTTCATCTCTGGTGTACTGATTAAAACGAGTTGTTCTTCAAATATAAGCTCCTGCACAATGCTTTCATCATTTAGTTCCGATTTCACTAATGCCCCATGAAGTTGAAAATGACGAATCTTTTCCACCAATTGAGCGGAATAATCGGTCATTAACGATAATTCTACTTTTGGATAAAGTTTAAAAAAATCAGCCAGTATGGAAGGAAGATACATTGAAGAGGCGGTATAAGTGGCTCCAAGCATGAGACGGCCGACGGGTTCTTCAGAATCATTCAGGGCTTTATGTGCCTCTTCAAGTAAATGGATAATTTGCTCCGCATAACTCAATAACTTCTCACCTGCAGGCGTTAATAACATTCCTCTCTGGCGGTAAAAAAGCTGTGTATTCAACTCGGTTTCTAATTGTTGCACCCTTGCAGTAACGTTTGACTGTACATAGCCGAGCTTTCGGGCGGCTTTTGTTATGCTGCCCTCACTTGCAACAGTCAGGAAAATTCGCAGCTCATTGATTTCCATTTTTGGCTCCTTGTATTATTATCATTAAAAACGAATTTATATATCATTTATTATCATTTTACATGATGATTGACAGGGTGTACAATTTTTGCAGGCACTCCAAAAAGAAATCCTTTGGTTCATTTGCCCTTTTAAGTTATTAAAAAAGATATCAGGAGGCAACATATGCATAATCAATCAAACATTGAAATTGGAGAACAATTTCTGGCTGCGTACAAAGATCACAATTGGGAAGGAATTCGAAAGTTATTGCATCCATCGGTTAAATGGACCCTGCCTGGAAACGGAGCAATTTCGGGGACGGCTGAAGGAACGGAAGCTGTTATCAATCGAGTCAAGTCAATTGTAGACGGAAAAGTGAATACACAAATTCATGGAATACTTGTGGGTCAAAATGGGCTAACCCTTTCACTGCATAATTCAGCTGTCTCAGAAGATGGCCGTGTTCTGGAAGAAGAATTAGCGACGGTGCTAACCATTGAATCGGAACTTATCACTAAAATAGATACGTACCTTTCAGACGTGGCTAGTATGGAACAATATTTTTTAAAATAGAATTCGGAACGAATCCTCGTCTTTCTCCTTTTAAATATTGGATGGGGCTTGATCTGCTGACTGGCCCTATAGTTTACTTAATCAAAAAGAATGGCTTTTAGCATGAAACACCCCGGATCTCCTAAACTAACCGAATAATGAGACACAATAAAACACCTTCGAAATGTTTCACTTAAACAAGTGAAAATTCGGAGGTGTTTTTGCATGGGCAAAAACGTATATTCAAGTGAAGAAAAATGGACTATGATGAATGACAAAATGAGCTGCCAAACAATACTGAGGAACTTGTAATTTTAAAAGTAAATGAAGGACCTTTCTTACTTATTCTAGTTCCTGCCGAAGATGAAACATTTGCACATTAGACAGCAGTTTATTCCGCTAGCCTGACGAATCCTTTTATGACTTTCTTGTCTTCACATTCTCCTGAAACACTGATGCTGTTCTTGGTTTGTTTGATGCTGAGCGTTATTTGATTCCCTGCAAAAACTGGAGCTGAAAAACTGAAATTATAGTCTGTTATAGCTTCGTAGGGGGAAAGGACATCATTGGAAAGCACGCCGAGTACTTTGGAAATGGTTAACATCCCGTGAGCGACTCTATCAGGAAACCCATGCTGTTTTGCTGCATCGATATCCAGATGAATGGGATTAGTATCTCCAGAAATGACAGCATATTGTTCAATATCCTTTTCAGTAATTTGAAAGGTGAGTATGTTCATGACAAACCACCCGCTATCAAATCAGATATCCCTTCAAAGCAAAGTTGTCCATCCCGGTTATAAATGCAGAGGGTTTGTTGGACAAAGAAATGGTGTTGGCGTTTATTTTGATCTGTAACTTTTACCACTGCACGATAACGCTCTCCAATAAACATCCTTTGATGCAGTACGCAGTTCTGTTTTCGAAGTATTACAGGATGTTCCAGCTTCCACGGAATTTCAATCCACTGATAGACTATGTTTGGCATAGCGGGGGGCAGAGGTATTGTTTTGAAGCCATACTCTTTTGCCTTATCGATACTCTGATAGATAGGATTACGTTCACCGGTCAGTTGAACAAACTCCTGAACCTTTTCGCTACTGAACATAATTTCATGGTCCTTTGTTCTCATGTTACCACCTCAAATAGGATAGCCACACAGATGCCTCCTCCACTCCCAATTGCTGCCAGTACATGGTTTACATCTTTTCTTCTTTGAACCTCATAGAAAAGCCGGGTAATCATTATACTGCCGGATGCCCCATAAGGGTGTCCGAGAGATAATGCACCACCCCGAATATTTAATTTTTCATAAGGGATGGCCAGTTCCTTTGAACAAGCGACGACTTTGGAGGCAAATGCTTCATTGATTTCAAATAAATCGATGTCTGAAATGGTTAACTTATTTCTCTGCAATAAAGATTTGATCGCAGGAATCGGGGATGCACCGGGGTATTTTGGATGAACACCAGTCACCTCACTATCCATAAATCGTAAAACAGGCTTCAACCCGTTCTTTTTTGCTGTGTTTTCTTCCATGATAAGGACAGCAGCCGCTCCGTCATGGATCCCGCAACTGTTAGCGGCGGTAACCGTCCCATCCTTTTTAAATAGGGGTTTTGCTCTTTGTACAAGAAGCTCCATCTTTCTTTTTTTGAGAAATAGTTCGTCCTGGCTGTATGGTCCGACCGGAATCATCTCGTGATCGAAATATCCTTCATGATAAGATTCCCAGCTTTTTTTATAACTCAATAGCGCATATTCATCTTGAACTTCTTTTGATATATCATATTTGTCAGCTACATTTTCTGCGGCAACACCCATATCGGGATCCCCAATGTGATCGGGGGCAAATCGGGCTCTGGCAGAGTAGGTGGAGGTGCTGGAGCTTTCTGCACCACCTGCAATGTAACACTGCCCGGCACCTCCCTGAATCAGGTATGAAGCCAGTCGAATGGCTTCCAGTCCAGCACTGCATTGGCGGTCAATGGTGACCCCGGTAACCGAGAGGGGAAATCCTGCTTCTAATGCAGAAACCCGGGCTGCATTTCCACCCGGTCCCACGACATTTCCCAAAATGACATCATCGATTTTTTCCTCGACACCAGCAGCTGCATATTTTAGAACGGGAGCTGCAAGCTCATATAAGGGAATGTCCTTGAAAATTCCGCCAGCTTTACCAATCGGAGTTCGAATCGCTCTTACAATGACAGCTCTTTTAATGATGGCTCACCTGTCTTTCTATCTGCTTCACAAGGTCTGCACGTGCGATCTTCCCGCTGGTTGTATAGGGCATTTCATTTAGAAAGAACCATTTTCGCGGAATTTTATAAGAGGACAAGTGCTTCTTACAGAACCTCTTTAAGTGGATTTCTGTGAGATTGCTTTTTCCTTTAATTACAGCAGCAGTCACCTGGCCCCAATATGAATCGGTCAATCCGATAACTGCTACTTCTTCAACATCCGGATGAATGGAAATAACTTTTTCAATTTCTTCAGGAAATATATTGATTCCGCCATATAAAATCATGTTTTGTTCACGACCAGTGATGTATAAAAATCCATCCTCGTCAACATAGCCCATATCATGGACTGTAGCCCATCCCTCCTCATCCTGAATGGGTTGAAGGACTCTTTCGTGGTCAAAGTACCCGTTTATCAAGTATTTGCTTTTGACATAGATTTTCCCGGTTGTATATGGTTGTACAATTTCCCCGCCGTCATCACGCACTTGGACATCCACGCCGTAACAAGGTTTTCCTACTGTTCGATCTTTCTGTAATCCTTCTTTTTCGGAAAGCACTGTAATAAAGCTCAGTTCACTGGCGCCATAAAATTCATACAGAGACAGTTCAGGAAAGCTTTGCCTGATTTGAATTTTGGATCTTTCATTCCATTTGGCACCAGAAGAGATCATTTTTAGCGGTTTATTGAAAGAAATCATTTCCTTCAATAACCCTTCAATCATCGTTGGAACGACATAGGCGGCTGTAATGGGAAGCGTGTTTATCCATGATAAAACCTTTGCAGCGGAGAACTTTTCTAACAAATAAACTGTCCCGCCCAAGTACAGTGTGCTTACAGCCCCATACAGAAAATGAGAATGGATTAAGGCTCCAGGAATAAGTATATGATCGGTTTCATCTAATTCAAAATCGATGCGATTGCAATCAAAGCTGGCACCCCACGAGTCCTGAGAGCGAATAAAGGCTTTGGGGCTTCCGGTGGTTCCGGATGTAAAACCAATATAAAACGGAAGATCATCTTCTGGCTCCCATTCAAAGGAGGTGCTACATTGAGAAATTTCGTGTAAGCATTCTTCCAGCACCACGACATTAGGGATCTGTTGTTTTATTTTTGAGTAAATCTCTCGTGTGGTAACAATGAAAGAAGGGTTTGAAAGATGAATTCGTTGTTTTAGTTCTGTTAGATTCCATTTTAAATCATATGGAACAGCAATCCAGCCCGCCTTGCAAGCTCCAAGGAACATCTGTAAAAAAGGAATGCCGTTTGGCAGCAGGACGCCGATGGTCTTGGTTTCTGTAGGAAGGGCATGCAGCCAGTGGGCCGTTTGATTGATTAAAATGTTCCATTTTTTATAACTGATTTGTTGGTTAGAAGTATGAATTGCCGTTTGCTCGGGGTATAATTTTGCGAAAGAGTTATAGGTCTCTGTAATGAATTTCACGATGCACTCTCCTTTCAAAAAAGAGACACATTACGTGTCTCTGGCAGTTAACTATTTTTAGAAGCATGATGGATATCATTTGTTGCCAATGAGCGGGAGAAAAAAAGGTTTTTTCTAATTTTGTTGATTAAAAGCGACGCAAAGACCGCTTTTATCACATCTCCTGGTATATAAACGAGGCTTAACTTAACAGCAGCCAAAACAGGTATATCCATCATGAAGGCTTGTATGGGGATTCCAATGGCATAAATGAGCAGAATTCCAACTGTTAAATTAATGAGAAGAATATGATGTAGTTTTAACGGACGAAAGCGGGATAATAAATATCCGATACAAAAGGCAGTAATTGGATATGAAATTAAATAACCTGAACTCGGTCCTGCAAATACACTTAAGCCCCCTCTGCCTCCAGAAAGAAGCGGCAGTCCGGCAGCGACGATCATCAGGAAGAGTATTTGACTGGTTGCTCCTAATCTTGCACCAAGCAGACCTCCTGCAAGTATAACACCAAATGTCTGGAGAGTAATGGGCACTGGAGTAAAAGAAAGCATAATTGGCGGAACCAGCCCGAGTACTCCCATAATTGCTGCAAATAATGCGACATAGGTAATTTCATTAACTTTCATGTGGTTTTCTCCTTATATTCATTTATTATAACAACTTTATGGTAAGGGATTCTTAATTTTAATGTCAACCATATTTTATTCAAGGTTAACGAATATTGAATAACTATTCTTTAAAAGAAACGGTTGCCCTATCTTTAAAAGAAATGAGATAATTCTAAAATAAATTGAGAAGAGAGGTGGCGCATGCCATGCAAAAATGGATCAAAGAAGTAGGACGGGGAAAAAGAGGAGCGAAAGACCTTTCCTATGAGGAAGCACTTGAAGCAGCAAAATGCATGACTTCAGGTGAAGCCACTGAAGCTCAAATGGCCGCTTTTTTAATGGCGGAACGGATAAAAACCGAGAGTCCGGATGAGCTGCTGGCTTTCATTCATGAATTTAGAAGAAATACTCAGCGGCTTGAGCGGCCCCGGGCAGAAGGCGGTATATTGGATTGCGGAGGTCCGTATAACGGCCGCAACTCGTTTGCTGCTACGATACCCGTCAATATTTTACTATCCCAGCAGGGGCTTCCTGTATTTTTGCACGCCAGCGAATCACTTCCTCCCAAAAACGGGACATCACTAAAAACGATTCTGCAAAAGCTTTCTGTTCCTATTGCACAGACAAAAGGTGAAGTTCAAGCAGCGCTCAAAGCTGTGAATATTGGTTTTGCATGGACTGACAAACTGTGCCCGCCGCTGGCTGACTTACGAAAAATCCGTGAGGAAATGGGAGTTCGGACAATCATGAATACCGTGGAAAAGCTCTTGGACATGTCAGGGGCAAATTCCATCATTCTTGGTGTTTTTCACCGAACAGCTGTAAATAAGATTGTTCCCAGTCTTCAACAATTAAACTACGAAAGAGCTTATATTGTCCAAGGAGTGGAAGGTTCAGAGGATCTGCCGGTTCATCGAAGCAGCTTTATTTATAACATCGGCAAGGAATCAAGCGAGTCCATCATTATTGACCCGTCTGATTATGGTTTGAGACATGAAAAAGAACTTAACAAAGAAGTGCTGAATGCAGATGAACAAGCAGGTTTGATGACACAACTACTGGCAGGAGAGCAATCGGATGTTTTATTGCCATACCGGAACCAAGTGGTACTCAACGCAGGTTTGCGTTTCTATTTGATGGGCCATACACCTACCATTGGAGAAGGCACCCAACTGGCCGACCGCCTGTTAACGGAGAAAAAAGGGGAAGAACAGCTTACCCTGTGGCGAGGGGTATTACAGGGTTCTATCGATTCCTGAGGATTTTCTAAGCCTTGAGGCGTAGCAAATTTCAGCCTCAGGTTCAGTTACAAGACTTCATAACTTGTATATGATAAGAGTATACTAAGTATGAAAGTTAAGGGGAGTTTCGAAACATATGGAAAATAAGGGATTACGTATTTTGATTCATGCGAGCACCTGGTTTGCGCCGATTGTGGTGCCGCTTATCATTTACTTGCTCATTGCCGACCGCGAAGTGAAGAGCCTGGCTCTTCAAGCACTGATCTTTCACTTTGTGATTGGAATATTAATCGGTATATCTGCATTCCTGTCCTGGGTGCTCATTGGTATTCCATTCCTGATCATCTTCGGACTGATGGCTATTATTGCACCAATAATTGGTATCGTCCGGGCTTTGAACGACCGTCAATTCCAGTATCCCATTGTAGGATCATGGGTCAATTAATAAAGGTTAAAAGCATTTTTCCCAAAAAGGGAAAGATGCTTTTTTTATGCCATTGGTCGTTCATCCATAGGCCTAATAAGAGCGGTTGCATCATCATATGAATAGGAGATTGGAAGGGTTTTCTATGGGAAGTATTGTAAAGAGTTATTTTTCTATAGTAATATGACAACGATTTGGAGGGTGATTAAAGGTACTGTTAGGCAAAAATCAGAGCAATCATCATCTTTTGGCACCTCTTCTTCCAAATCAAAATAAAAGAGGAGGTAAAGCAATGGCCAGATTGATCAGGCTTCCCGTTACTGCTGTTCTCTTGTTATTTTTGATTACTGGAATCGCTGCACCTGCAGCAAATGCACAAGCAAACGATAAAGGAGGAGCGTATTGGATCAGTAACGACCAGGCTGAAAAAGCGGAACAGCAACTGAAAAAAGGCAAATCGGTTGAAAAATACCGCGAGAAACAGATGCAGCAAAAGAGCGACGAAGGACAAAAAAGCTTGAATGAAATCCAGACAGAAGACAGGAATGCAAGTACTTCCTATGAATCACCGATGGGTCCGCCGGTATTTACGGCGCTTGGCTGGGAACCCCCACCCTTTAACTATGATCATATAAACACGGTTGAGGAGTGCCGGCGGAGCCCTGACAGCGGATCAAGTACAGGCTATATTAAAAATCGCTATTCGTTCTGCTGGTCCCATGTGGCCACCTATCAGGTGCCGCGGTCATGCCGTTTTGGTATTTGCTCCTATGATGGGGTGCAAATCCAGTTTACCGAGATTGGATTCGGTTCCAATCAAAGCCGGAAGATGAGGATTTATTACAGCATTGACGATATCTTGGTGACCAACCCTTCACTGAACGGAGCCAAATTAAAAATTGATTTTGACTGCGAGGCGAAGATAAATCCGGGAGACTGTAAGCCTGATCCGGATACCCCGCCAGTCGAACGTACCATTGCGCAATGGAAAAATGTCAACTACGGCTTGAAAACTTTTCTTTCTGATGCACCATCCCCAAGCGAAATTAATCCCGACCAGGTGGGTTATATGGATTTCTCTCCCAAGCTGACCATCAAACACGCACCTAAGAAATTTACGAAAACAATAGAAGGGATCAAACAGCGCGTTCGCTTTGATTCTGCGAAATATATGTTTGCCTTTCCGGATCAGCATTTTTGGCAGGGAGCGATTTTCAGCCGGGCAGATCCCGTCCTGAATGTTCCGATTACAGATCCGGCATTCGCTCCTCTGAAAGAAGCGGGGGAACATTGGAAATTCGCTATGGATCATCCCGAGGAGACAAAACCGTATGTGCTGGGCAAGAAAATACCAGGTGCTGTTGGGAAAGCGCCGCTTACACGTATGTATACGAAAAGACATCCGGAAGAATATGCAAAAAACCGGAACAAAACCCGGTCTGTCTGCAATAAGGAATTTAAGGACGAAGACCGGACCGGAAAGGAATGCGATGAGTTTCCATTCGCGTCGACGTGGGAAGGTTCAGCTACGAACGGACAGGATTGGTTCTCTGTCCGCCTGATTTCTAAGGAATCCAATAATGCGGCGGGAAGGTGGCTTGGTGCCTGGTATGCCTATGACCGCATATTAGACAGGGATGCGTTTAATGTGCAAGTAAAGGCACCGGTCAAAGTGGCGACCATTTCCTCTTATGGAACCCCAAAACCAGGACAGGACCATCGATCCAGCGATAACTTTGAGATCGGTGATATCCCTGCATATGCTAACAAGCTGGAATGGAGGATTTCTTCAGGGCCAGCCAGCGCCAAATTCGATGTGATGCATGATGACAGCTTTGGCATCGATGAAACCATATTTTATGATTTAACCAATAAAGCAAAATCAGATATAAAAAAAATGAAAGACCTTTATATCGCCAATCCGGAAAATACAGATGGCCAGGAATTTACGGTTGAAGTGTATGCCATTCCGTAAATATTTGATAAAAGGGAAAACATGGCTCATTTTTATAGGGCCATGTTTTTTTTGTGGAGTTTTTCTTTTTCCTTCATAAGATATTCTACAAAATCAAGGGGGCGTTGGACATGAGTGCAACAGTGGGATCGATTGATATTAAAAAAATTCATCAAAGCTCAGTATTAAATTTTGGTGATGCCAAAGTGATCTAGCCTAAACGAAGCGAAAAATCGTATACGGGCTCAGGGTTTGGCAATACCGGAAATAATATTGCCACCCAGACGTATTACAGTGAAACGCGGACATTTGATAATGATCAGGTTGATGATAATGGCAACATCAATGATTAATAGCGAAATTAAAAAGGATTTATTGTAGACTAAAAGAGTGAATAGTAAAATATTTTTCCGGGAATGAGGTGTCACTATCGTTCTACATCTAAAAATCACCGTTTCTGATGTCTTAAAAAGGGAAATGTTTGAAAAAGCCTTTGTGATTGCCGGAGAAACTGGATTAAACCGGCTGATTAAATGGGTTCATGTGATGGAAGTGACACAGATTGGCAATCTCTTGAATGGAAATGAATTGATTCTGTCAACAGGAATGGCGTGGAAAAATGAGGAAGCTGCATTTTTGTCATTGGTGCAAGACCTGATCGATCATAATGTTTCAGGATTATGCATTGAACTGGGGACTCATTTGGAGGAAGTGCCGGCTAAAGTGATGGAACTGGCTGACAAACATGGATTTCCGATCATCGTATTTCAGGAAGAAGTACGCTTTATCGACATTACACAAGACCTTCATACATTCCTAATTCAGCAGCATTTTCAAATGATTTCAGAACTTGAAGTCTTTTCTCAAGAACTGAACAGGCTTCTGCTTGGCTCTGATCCCCAAGCCTTGATTTTGAATCATCTTCATGAAACGGTGAAATCCCAGGTGATCTTTAAGTGCAGCCAGCAAAAAGAACTGTGTGTTCCTGTTCTTCAGGAACAAGAGAAAATGGAGTTGTTTCACAGGATCAAATCAAACAAGGAAGAAGGCAAGCTGATCAGGCAGCCGATACAGGCGCTTGATCACCAGCTTGCCGAGCTGATTCTTTTCTCAGAAGATCGAAGCTTCACAGAGCTTGAAGTTCTCCTCGGTGACCGGACGGCCACCGCGCTGGCCAACCAGCTGCTGCGTGAAATGTATGCCGCTGAAAAAAAGAGAGCAGAAGAGAACAGCTGGATGCAGGAATGGCTGGAAGGAAGGCATCGCGAGGATGAGATAGAAAAACATCTTTCCTTATTGGGGATGAAAGGTAAACATCAGGGAGCGGCGGTATTTTGTGTAGAGTTACAGCAATGGGAGGCCGGGCATTCTGAAAATCAATACCCATACATACAAATTATTGTGCGGTCAGCGTTTGAACCACTTGGATTTTATATTCTTCCTTATTCCAAAAGGGAGCAGCTTATTTTCATCATGATTAACCTTAAAGAAAAACCAACGATGAAAGAAAGGCTTCTTCAAGGGATCAGACAAGCAAGACAGAATCAAAAACTGCCTGCTGTGCACATGACAGCGGGCAAAGTTGTCAGTCTGCTGAGCAGCATGAACAAAAGCTATGATACGGCTCAAAAGGCACTGCGCCTGCAAAGAAAGCTGGCCGAAGGAAAAATAAGTCCTCTTTACGATGAATTGCACATGTATCGGCTTATTTCCATGATCCGGGAAAGGGAGGAGCTTCAAGATTTTGTGAACGACTATTTACAACCCGTCATTGATCATGATGCCAAGTATCAAACCCGACTGCTAAAAACCTTAAAAATTTACCTGATGTGCAACGGATCCAAACAGGAAACAGCAGGACATCTTTTTATTGTTCGACAGACCCTTTATCATCGAATAAAGCAGCTGGAAAATTTGCTTGGAAGCGACTTTATGCTGCCAGGAAAGAGGCAGGCCCTTGAATTTGCAGCCATGGCCCATGAATATTTGGAACTTGACTGAAGAAAAACATCTTGATATTTTCTGATATTTCTGTTAACTTTAGTGCATTACCATTTTACTAGGTGTAATATTCTGATAAAACCTATTGTTCTTGCGATGCTCGTTGAAAAGTATGTTCTACAGGAGGCTGATGCTTTGAAACAGTCACTGCTTAAGACTGGACAATTAAAGCAGGAGTTAATTAAAGACTATCAGGATATCAATTTACAGCTTTTCGATATCGGGACAAAGGAGCAGCGAGTAGACCTTCTCGGCAAGAAAATTATCATTATGACAGTTCATCGCCGCGCTCCTGCCATACGGGCATTAGATCAGAAGAACCGGGAGGCTACCCGGATGTTTGATATACTGTTGATTGATGAATTCAAGGTTCATTTTAAACGGAAGCTTGAAGAAAAATACGGATTTAAAGTGGTAACCATCCTCAAGGATTACGATCCATTAACCGAGCAATCCGCTACGGTAGTGGTTTTGGAACATGAGGTGGAGACTTACTAAGGACAAGCAAAACTGACTGGCCAAATGATCTCCAAGTGAGGGCAGGCAAGCCGTCGGTAAATAAAACGTGCATGAAAAGAGGAAGCCTCTTTTGTGTTCGTTTTGTTTACCGGCGGCTTTTTATATAGATTAAAAAAATGTGGGGAGGATTATTAATGATCAGCGTTCAGGAAATAGTGAAGGGACTTAATGTGTTAACACATGGACGAGTACTGCAAGGAACGGAAAAAGAAGAATCCCATCCTTTCGTGATTTGGAAGTCTTCAGGGATTAAAGGGAAAGAAGTTTTGGAACGACCGGGCTTAGTTTATGGAGATCCAAAGAAAATAGTGAAAAAACTTGCTGTTTCAATGACGTTATCGGAGCAAGATATTGAATTAGCAGCTGCAACAGGAGTTGATGCTATAATTGCTCACCACCCGATCGCTGATGGTGCAAGTTCTGGAGGGGTTACCTTGCGGAACTATTTGGATTTATATGGCATTGCTATATTTGAACTCCACGAGGCGTTTCATGGACTTCATCCAGGCATCCCTTTTTTACATGGCCATAAGGTTTATCATTCTGATATTCACTATGGCAATAAAGAAGGCAATGTTTTGTTTGCGGGAAGAGTACTGCCTGAAGTAAAGAACTTAGGAGATGTTCTTGACCGTCTGGAAGCTTTTATGAATCTCGAACAAGAGAAACAGCTGGTCGAGGCGGAAAGAGAAATCCGCGGATTATCCTCTTCTCTTATTGAAACTTCACTTGTCACATGTGGGAGAATTGAAATAGGAACACGTGATACGCCCATCCAAAATATTTTGCATATCTTTCCTCATACCGGATTTTCAATAGAAGATTTACGAAGAGCAAAGGAGGAGTTTCCCCAAACAGACACAGTGATTGCATCCATTAGCCGAGTAAGCAATTCTAGTTCATTAGTTAGAGAGTGTTATGATCTTGGCCTGAATTTCCTTATTGGAAACTGCCACGTACTTGAAATCTATGAAAATGGTCTACCCCTTGCCTATTCTATGAACATGCTTTTCCCAGAAATTGAGGTGGTTGTTTTTCGTGAGAGGGTCACATCTGTCCCAGTAGCGAAAGTGGGAAATGAGAGATTAAAACAATACGCTAAAACGATGGCAGAGAATTATTTGGTAAAAAAAATACACGTGTAGTCAATATTAAAGGGAGGTATTAAGATGAAACAAATCCAGGAGTCTGTCTATGATATTGGGTACCGGAATGTTAAAGAAAAAAGAAAAATTGAATATGTTGGCCTCAGCTTAGTCGCTGTTCTCGTCGTGCTCCTTTTCTTTAAACCCGAGTGGATTGGCGGTGCATTCACTGCCATGGTTGAAAAAGTCCAGCCAACGGTCGTTAATGTTTTTTTAACAGGAAGTGTAGGAGTGGCCATTATTTTAAGCGTGATGACAGGGAGAATTTTAGAACGTCTCGGATTTACCGATGCACTCATCCGGCTGTTTGTCCCGATTACAAAGAAGCTGGGGATTAATCCTACGGTCGTTATCCCCGGACTTTATCATATCGTAGGTGATATAAATGCTGCCGGCCGCATTGCCGGCCCCATTTTAAAGAAGGCGCATGCAACAAAAGATGAGCAAAAAATTGCGGTTGCGACGATGGTTCAATGTCAGCAATCATTTTCCTGTTTTCTGCTCGGATTAATTGCTTTATCAGCAGCAGGAATTAACGCTTTTCCCGTTGTAGTTCTCACCATTTTTGCTCCTTTATTTGTAGTACCCTGGGTACTGAGCAAGACATTGTGGCGGAATACCAAAACAGTAAATTTGAAAGACCTTCCTTCCTTCACCCCGCATACCCCATTATTCCCAACGGTATTCAATGGGGCGAAAGAAGGAGCAGAACTCTTATTCTTATTTGTAATACCAGCGATTGCAGTGATATACGGTCTCATTGGTATTTTGGACTTTGCCGGCATCTGGCATCCAATTGAGACTGGCATGTCAACATTGTTTGGATGGATTGGCGTACATCCAGCTACTGGGATTACAGCAGTGATGGCGTCGCCAACACTTGCAATGGATCAAATGAAATCTATTGCCGCCGATTTGGATCCAAGGTTCGTGGTGGGAGCATTTGTCTTATCTGCCTCCGGATTGCCGTTATCTGATATTTTTGGACAGATCCCTGCGATCTGGTCAGCGAACTCAGACCTGTCGGCAAAGGAAGCGCTTAGTGCGGCTGTAATCGGTATGCTGCTTCGTCTAATTACAGTGTTAATCATGGCTTTAGGACTTACTCCACTCCTCTCTTAAAACTTTACTAAATTGGGTTATGCCTGTCTTCAGAAATTTGGAGACAGGCTTTTTCAATTCAATTCTTTACGAAATGTACGGGAATATAGGTAAAGCATTTTACACTTTGTCTAATGAAACAACACCCTACTACCGATATAATAGAATTTGAAAGTTTAGAATTTTTAAAAAAGTAAGGAGTGAGATGATGGCTGTAACGACGAATACCGTGCAAACACTGAAGAACTTTGTCAATGGACAGTGGATCGATTCCCAGGCAACCGATTTTCTGGAAGTACCCGATCCAGCAACAGGTATTGTGCTGGCGAGTGTTCCCATTTCAACAAAGGGAGAAGTGGCCGAAGCGGTTAAAGCCGCAAAAGCAGCATTTAAAACGTGGCGCAAAGTTCCTGTTCCAAAACGGGCCCGGATCCTGTTTAAATATCAACAGCTTCTCACCAAAAACCATGAGAGTCTCGCACAGCTTGTCGTCAAAGAAAATGGGAAAAGTTACAAGGAAGCGTACGGTGAAGTCCTGAGGGGGATCGAATGTGTTGAATTTGCCTGTGGAGCCCCGTCCCTTATGATGGGAGACTCCCTTTCAAGTATCGCTGAAGACATAGATTCTGAAATGTTCCGTTATCCGCTTGGGGTGGTGGGCGGAATTACGCCTTTTAACTTTCCGATGATGGTTCCTTGCTGGATGTTCCCACTCGCAATCGTATGTGGTAATACATTTGTGCTGAAGCCATCGGAACGAACTCCGATTCTAGCCAACCGTCTTGCGGAACTCCTCCATGAATCAGGATTGCCCCAAGGTGTTTTCAATATCGTTCATGGCGCCCATGATGTGGTTAATGGATTGATTGATCACAACGACGTAAAAGCGATCTCATTTGTTGGTTCACAGCCGGTAGCCAAATACGTTTATGAAAAAGCTGCGGCCCAGGGCAAACGGGTGCAAGCGTTATCCGGAGCGAAAAACCACCATATTGTCATGCCGGATGCTGAACTCGATAAAGCCGTGCAAAATGTGCTCAGTTCTTCTTTTGGAAGTGCGGGACAACGTTGTATGGCGTGCAGTGCCGTCATTTTGGTCGGCCGCCAGGATTCATTTGTTGAAGCATTAAAAGAAAAAGCAGATCACATGAAAATGGGATCCGGACTGGATGATGAAGTCCTTTTGACCCCTGTCATCCGCCAAAGCCACCGGGAAAAGGTGCTTGGTTTAATTCAGAAGGGACAGGAAGAAGGGGCTGTTTTGGTACGGGATGGAAGAGAGGATATGGAGCGCCATCCGGATGGAACCTTTCTTGGCGCCACGATTTTTGATCAGGTCACTCCGGAAATGACAATTGCCCGTGAAGAACTTTTCGCGCCGGTTCTCAGCATTTTGCGTGCGAACGATCTGGACCAGGCACTGGATATTGTGAATTCCTCCCGGTTTGGAAATTCCGCAACACTTTATACCCAGGATGCAAAAGCAGTCCGCCAATTCAGGGAAGAAGCAGAACCCGGCATGCTTGGCGTCAATGTGGGTGTACCGGCTCCTATGGCATTTTTTCCGTTTTCAGGGGCAAAAGATTCTTTTTATGGGGATCTTCATGCAAACGGAAAAGACGGATTGAACTTTTATACACGTAAAAAGATGATCACGTCCCGTTTTGTCTAACAGAGAGGAGAATATAGGATGCAAACTGAGCAAAAAGACGTGCTTCAACAAAAGGATGAAAAGTATATCTGGCACTCCATGAAGCGCTATAACCCTTCTACCATGGTAGTAAAATCGGCGAGTGGTTCATGGATCACTGATCAGGAGGGAAAAAAATATCTCGACGGGATGGCGGGGCTTTGGTCTGTTAACGTCGGATATGGACGTCAGGAGCTGGCCCAGGCTGCCTATGACCAATTAAAAGAACTGCCCTATTATCCTTTAACACAGAGCCACCAGCCGGCAGTTGAACTGGGAGAAAAGCTGAATGAGTGGCTGGGCGGAGATTATGTGATCTTCTTTTCAAACAGCGGTTCAGAAGCGAATGAAGCGGCGTTCAAAATTGTACGGCAATATCATCAGCAAAAAGGAGACGCGGGCCGACATAAATTTATTGCCCGCTACAGGGGTTATCATGGAAACTCGATGGGCGCTTTGGCAGCGACAGGGCAGGCGCAACGAAAATATAAATACGAGCCCCTGGCACAAGGATTTCTGCATGTTACACCTCCGGACAGCTACCGGCATCCGGATTATCATACACCGGAAACTTTCAGTGAAGAGTGTGCGTGCGAAATTGACCGTGTGATGACCTGGGAACTTTCAGAAACGATTGCCGGTGTCATCATGGAGCCCATCATCACCGGGGGAGGTGTCTTAATCCCCTCCGAAAGTTATATGGGACGGGTAGCAGAAATCTGCAAGAAACATGGAGCCCTTCTTATCTCTGATGAGGTGATTAATGGGTTCGGCCGAACCGGAAAACGATTTGGATTTATGAATTATGGTGTGCAGCCTGACATTGTAACCATGGCCAAAGGAATTACCAGTTCCTATCTTCCTCTGTCGGCCACTGCCGTTAAACGAGAAATCTATGAAGCGTTTAAAGGAGAAGAGGAATATGATCATTTCCGCCATGTGAACACGTTCGGCGGTAATCCTGCAAGCTGTGCAGTGGCTTTGAAAAACCTTGAGATTATGGAAAATGAAAATCTCGTGGACCATTCGAACATTCAGGGTGAAAAGCTGTTGCAGCAGTTGATGGAACTTGAAGATCATCCTTTAGTAGGCAATGTGCGTGGAAAAGGCCTTCTGATCGGTATTGAACTTGTAGAGGATAAGCAATCAAAAACTCCCCTGAATGCCAAGCAGGTCAATGGGGTAATTGCGGCCTGCAAGGAAAAGGGCGTATTGATTGGCAAAAATGGAGATACAGTTGCCGGATACAATAATGTTCTAACGCTTGCTCCGCCTCTTAATATCAATGACGAAGACCTTGAGATTCTTGGAAAAACGGTAAAAGAAGTCATTGCGGCACTATAAAAAGGAACGGAGCCATTGGCATATGTCCAGACGATGGCTCCACCTGTCTTATTCATTTTACATAGTGTCCAAGAATAGGGGGCATTTAATTAACAAATTGTATGATGAAAAATCGATTTAAAAGAGGTATAGTTAAAATATTCAGAATTTTAGAAGAAATACATACCATCTTTGTAGAATAGTACAAGCAAGAAAATTTTTTGAATCCATGCCGCCTTTGCAGTTTCCACACAACAAACCTTCCAACATCTACATTTCATGCTCTATCAAACAATTAAATAAAAGGGGAGATATGATGTCAAACTTGGTTACGATTGGTCTCATCCAGGCTTCCAATGAAGCAGATGGCAGTGAATCAGTAGCGGTTCATAAAGAAATGGCAATTGAGAAGCATATCAAACTGATTCGACATGCGGCTGAAAAAGGAGCACAAATCGTCTGTTTGCAGGAGATTTTCTATGGTCCTTATTTTTGTACGGAACAAAATGCCAAATGGTATGACGCCGCAGAAGAAATTCCGAACGGTCCCACGACCAGCCGGTTCCAAGCATTAGCAAGAGAACTGGGCATTGCCATTGTTCTTCCGATCTATGAACGGGAGGGCATCGCTACTTATTATAATACAGCTGCTGTCATTGATGCAGATGGATCCTATCTTGGAAAATACCGTAAGCACCATATTCCTCAAGTCAATGTTGGAAATAGCGGAAATGGCTTTTGGGAGAAATATTATTTCAAACCGGGCAACCTCGGTTATCCTGTATTTGATACTGCTTTTGCGAAAGTTGGAGTTTACATCTGTTACGACAGGCATTTCCCTGAAGGCGCTAGATTGCTTGGCCTTAATGGAGCAGAAATTGTTTTTAACCCTTCGGCCACTGTGGCTGGACTCTCCGAATACCTGTGGAAACTGGAACAGCCTGCCCATGCCGTGGCAAATGGCTATTATATCGGCGCAATAAACCGCGTCGGGATGGAAGGACCATGGAACCTTGGAGAATTTTATGGACAATCCTATCTTTGCGATCCAAGAGGAAGTTTTGTGGCGATTGGCAGCAGGGACAAGGATGAAGTGGTCATTGGAACCATGGACCGTGAATTGATCCGCGAAGTAAGAAATACATGGCAGTTTTTCAGAGACAGACGTCCGGAAACGTATCGGGAAATGACTGAGCTTTTACCATAAATCAAAAAGATCACGGGAGGCGAGGTTGATGAATAACGGAAGCCAGGTGTTTATTTCGCTGGAGGACCTGCAGCGGAATTTCGATGAAGTAAAGTCAGGATTAAGCCCCGCAGACGCGAGGGATGAATCAAACCGATGTTTATACTGTTACGATGCTCCTTGCATTCAGGCGTGCCCGACGGGCATTAACATCCCTTCTTTTATTAAAAAAATCGCATCCGGTAATTTAAAAGGCTCAGCACGCACCATCATGGAATCCAATCCTGTGGGAGCAAGCTGTGCGCGCGTCTGCCCGACAGAAGAGCTTTGTGAAGGAGCATGCGTGCTGAATCATTCCACAAAGCCAATCATGATCGGCGATTTGCAGCGCTTTGCGACCGACTGGGCCATCAAAAATGAACAGTCCCTGTTTGAACGGGGGCAAAAGAACGGTTTGAAAGTGGCCGTGGTGGGCGGCGGACCGGCTGGGTTGTCTGCAGCCCGGGAGCTGGCGCGCTTCGGTTATGAAGTTACCATTTTTGAAGCAAAGGAACGGGCCGGCGGGCTTAATACTTATGGAATTGTGTCTTTCCGTCTACCTGAGCGTATTTCACTGTGGGAAGTAAAGCAGGTCGAGGAACTGGGCGTTGAAATTAAGACCAGCACAATGGTCGGTAGAGACATTGAACCGGCCGAGATTTTGGAAGCCTATGACGCGGTCATCCTGGCGATTGGGATGTCCAAAGTGCCATTGCTGAAAATTGAGGGAGAAGAACTGGAAGGTGTCCATGACGCTATCCGGTTTGTTGAAGAAACAAAAACAAAGGAACTGACGCATCAGTATGTCGGAAAACGGGTTGCTGTCATTGGAGCGGGAAATACGGCGATTGATGCCGCTACCTGTTCTGTCCGCCTTGGGGCTGAGAACGTAAAAATTCTCTACCGTCGTACAATGGAGGAAATGACGGCTTATGATTTTGAATACGAATTTGCCAAACAGGATAATGTTGAGTTCCGCTGGCTTACAGCCCCGGTGCGCATTGTTGGGGATGAAAACGGCGTTGTGAAACAGCTCGAATGCATTCGGATGGAGCTTGGCGAACCCGGGCCGGACGGACGAAGAAGGCCGGTGCCGGTAGAAGGATCCGAATTTCTGCTTGAAGTGGATGCCGTTATTAAAGCGATTGGACAAACCCGACATACAGCTCTTGTGGAGGCTTTTGGCCTTCAACATCAATGGGGCGTCGTAAAAGTGGACTTGGAAACGTATCAAACGTCCAATGAAAAGATTTTTGCAGCTGGAGATGTCATTTTTGGTGACGGGCAAGGAGAAGCAATGGTGGTGACAGCGGCCCAGCAAGGCAAGACTGCGGCTTATGCGGTCCATCAGAAACTAAGAAACTCGATTATCGAAACAGCCTAACCATTCAAATGAGGAGGTTCAAAGTATGGCAGATCTTCGAATCAACCTTGCAGGCATAGAGTCTCCAAACCCTTTTTGGCTCGCTTCTGCACCACCTACCAATTCCGGCTATCAGGTTCAGCGTGCGTTTGAAGCAGGCTGGGGAGGAGCAGTATGGAAGACTCTGGGGGAACCGATCATCAATACAACAGCCCGCTTTGCAGCTGTCAGTTTTAACGGTAAAAAAGTAGCCGGGTTTAATAACATTGAACTAATTACCGATCGTCCGCTTGAAGTCAATTTAAAGGAAATCTATGAAACGAAAAAAAGGTTTCCAAACCACGCCATTATTGCTTCGCTTATGGTAGAGCCGGAGCGCGAAAAGTGGCATGAAATTGTCAAAAGGGTGGAAGATGTGGGTGTTGATGGGCTTGAATTAAACTTCGGATGTCCCCACGGAATGGCTGAACGGGGAATGGGCGCTGCTTCCGGTCAGCAGCCTGACCTTGTGGAAGCCCAGACCATGTGGGCAAAGGAAGCCGCACGGACACCCGTTATTGTTAAGCTGACTCCTAATATCACCGATATTACCGTAACGGCACGTGCTGCTGTACAGGGAGGGGCGGACGCCATCAGCATGATCAATACGATCAACAGCCTGGCTGGCGTGGATATTGATACATGGAATACCATTCCGCATGTGGCTGGAAAAGGCGCTCACGGTGGCTATTGTGGTCCGGCTGTTAAGCCGATTGCGCTGAATATGGTGGCAGAATGTGCGAGAAATCCGCTAATTAATGTGCCGATTTCAGGAATTGGCGGTATTTCCACCTGGAAGGATGCCGTTGAGTTTATGCTGATGGGCGCGGGCGGTGTACAGGTATGTACTGCGGCCATGCACCATGGATTCAGCATAGTGGAAGATATGATCGACGGTTTGAACAACTATTTGGATGAAAAGGGCATTGCATCTGTTCATGATCTGATCGGCAAATCGGTGGAACGCTATTCGGATTGGGGCAACCTTGATTTAAATTACCGGATTGTCGCCCGAATCAACCAAGATGTATGCATCAACTGCAACAAATGCCATATTGCCTGTGAAGATACCTCACATCAGTGTATTGACATGCTGACCGATCCAGACGGGACCCGCTACTTGCAGGTGCGGGAAGACGATTGTGTCGGATGCAATCTTTGCTCTATCGTCTGTCCTGAAGACGGCGCCATCGACATGGTGGAACTAACGCATGAACAGCCGCCGATGACATGGAATGAACGCCAGACCGTTTTGGCCGGTTTTAAAGGAAATTAAGGGAGGAAGAAGCCGATGAAAAAGATTATAAAAAACGGAACCATTGTTACCGCATCTGATACTTATGTGGCCGATGTTCTGGTCCAAGACGGAAAGGTTGCCGCCATTGGGAAGGACTTGCCATCAGATGGACTCGAAGTGATTGATGCCGAAGGATGTTACTTGTTTCCCGGCGGAGTAGATCCCCATACCCATCTTGAGATGCCTTTTGGAGGAACCGTAAGCCGAGATGACTTTGAAACAGGAACTATCGCTGCAGCTTTTGGCGGAACAACAACAGTCATTGACTTTTGTTTAACCGACAAAGGAGTACCATTGAAAAATTCGATAGAAACCTGGCATAAGAAATCGAAAGATAAAGCGGTCATTGATTATTCATTCCATTTGATGATCGGAGAAATCAATGAAGATGTGCTGCAGGAAATCCCCCAGGTGATTGAAGAGGAAGGTATTACATCTTTTAAAGTCTTTATGGCGTATAAAAATGTGCTTCAGGCCGATGACGAGACTCTTTATAAAACACTTGTGATGGCCAAAGAGCAAGGAGCCCTTGTGATGGTTCACGCCGAAAATGGAGATGTGATCGATTTTCTGACAAAAAAGGCGCTTGGTGAAGGAAAGACCGATCCAATCTATCATGCTCTGACGCGTCCGCCGGAACTTGAAGGCGAAGCAACTGGTCGTGCTTGCTTGATGGCAGGGCTTGCCAATTCCCAATTGTATGTGGTTCACGTAACCTGCAGGGAAGCTGTGGAAAAAATAGCGGAAGCACGAAGCAAAGGATACAACGTGTACGGTGAAACCTGTCCGCAATACCTTGTATTGGATCAAAGCGAGATGGAACGGCCCGATTTTGAAGGTGCCAAGTATGTCTGGTCACCGCCGTTGCGTGAAAAGCAACATCAGGAGCATTTGTGGAATGCTTTAAAGAACGGCCAGCTGCAGGCACTGGGTTCGGATCAATGCTCGTTTGATTTTGAAGGACAAAAAGATCTTGGAAAAGAGGATTTCACGAAGATTCCAAACGGCGGTCCGTTTATCGAAGACCGTTTTACGGTCCTCTTTTCAGAAGGCGTCAAAAAGGGCCGTATTACCCTTAATCAATTTGTGGATATTGTTTCTACTCGTTCTGCGAAATTGTTCGGTCTCTTCCCGGAAAAAGGAACCATCGCTGTTGGCAGTGATGCGGACCTCGTCATTTTTGACCCGGCAGTGGAGCGGACCATCTCCGTGAAAAATCATCATATGGCCGTTGACTATAATGCCTTTGAGGGCATGAGGGTGACCGGTGAGCCTGTTTCCGTTCTGTCTCGCGGTGAGTTTGTCATCAAGGATAAACAGTTTGTCGGCGAACTCGGAAAAGGGAAGTATGTGAAGAGAAAACGGTTTAATGCCGTGGAGAACAAGGAAATGGCAGCTCTTTCTAAATCCAGATAGGTTTGAATATTAAGAGGCAAGGGAGGCTGGTGTATGACTGCGTCACAGGAATATTTTGAAGAGAAGGCAAAAATTGATCTCCTTCTGAACCAGGGCTATACGATAACAAAAGTTACAGAAAACCTGGATGGAGCCACAGTTGTTTTTGAAGCAGCGAATCAAAGGAATCAAGAGGTGCTGCTGATTGAAACAGCGGACGCAAGAAAATATTTTTCTTCCATTATGGTCTCATTGCAAAAGAATCTCACGTTGGCAGAATAATAGAGTTGAAAGGTTGTTGGCTAATAAACAACAGCCTTTTTATACATAGAAGGAGGAGTACTGATGCAGGTTCAAGAACTGAAGATTAATCGTGAACGACTGAATGGCCGCCTCAATGAACTATCGAAAATAGGGAAAATAGGTGATACGGGCGTATGCCGTCCCGCTCTTTCTTCTGTAGAAAAGGAAGCGTTTGAACTGGCTGGCTCTTGGATGAAAGAGGCTGGCTTAAAGGTCAGGATCGATCATTTTGGAAATCTGATTGGGCGGATGGAAGGGAAAAACCCTGATGCCCCGGTTCTCATGATGGGTTCTCATTTGGATTCACAGCCGTATGGAGGACGGTATGACGGTCCGGCAGGCGTCCTTTCTGCTATAGAGGCTGTAGCAACGCTTAGTGAACAGGAAATAAAACCTGATCGCCCCATTGAAGTGGTATCCTTTTGTGATGAGGAGGGCTGGCGTTTTAACCGCGGGCTGTTCGGCTCAAGGGGCATTCTTGGAAAACTGGAAGAAGCTGACCTGGAGCGTAAAGACCAGGATGGCGTAACAAGAGAACAGGCACTCCGTGAATTTGGCTGTGACCCGGGAAAATTTCACGAATCGCAATATAAACCCGGCAGCATCCATGCGTTTTTGGAACTGCACATTGAACAAGGGCCTGTTTTGGATAAAGGGAACTTGCCGCTTGGCGTCGTTTCCGGTATATCAGGTCCGCTGTGGTGGACAGTTAAATTAAAAGGCTTTGCCGGTCATGCAGGTTCCGTTCCCATGGCTATGCGCCAGGATGCCATCCTGGGCATGTCGGAAATCTCCCTTGCTCTTAATCGCATTGTCCGGCAGGAAGAGGGTGCACCAACTGTTGGTACTGTAGGTCACGTACAGGTGTTTCCGAATTCAAGAAATATTATAGCAGAGGAAGTGACCTTTACCATCGATCTGCGGGATATTGACCAAAATCGCAGGGACGCCTATGAAAAACAATTAAGGCAGGAGATCAATGATATCTGTGATAAATACCATTTGTCCTATGACATACAAGAAGACACCAACAGCGAACCCAGATATTGTGCGGAGTGGATCAAAGAAATTATGCACAGTGAAAGCAAGCAGATGGGACTTGAATTGCCAGAATTAATGAGTGGTCCGTTTCATGATGCACTGATGCTTTCCTACGCCTGTGACTATGGAATGATTTTTGTCCGCTGCAAGGATGGGATCAGCCATAATCCGGCGGAATATTCCTCTCCGGAGGATTTGACGCTCGGTGCTGAACTGCTTTATCGGACAATGATCAAAATGATGGCCACTTAATATATTGGAAGGGACTCTGGCGACACTCAGGGTCCTTTTTTGCATTAGACTTACCTTTTGTGTATGGGCTTATATATTGAAAAAGGCGGATGTTTGGTTATTGCAGCCACATCCGCTATGGCCATTTCTATTGGCACGAGCGCATTTGCAAAAGAAAACGGATCAAAAAAGATTTACGCCCTACCGGACAGTAACAGAAGTTTATGATTGGGGAGCTGCTGTTGCAAAAGTGATTGTTGATTTGGGGATGGAGGCTGGATCAGAAAATGTCCATTTATCGGTATTTGACGATGTTCATGATCTGACTGGATTTTATAGAAATAGTTACGGAACGCCTTATCAGTACAACAGTGCTGGATCTATGTATATAAACAATGTGCCCGTGCTTGATAATAACGGAAAGAAAACGGCGATTATAGAATGGACGGCATCATAGTTAAGGTAGATATAATATGAAAAAGAGCTCCGGTCAATTAGAAATGGAGCTCTTTCCTTTTTGTGAATAAATGGAACCACACCATCTGAATTACACCAGCAACCAGTACGCCAATGATTGTATCCCTCAGCCGGTCAAAGGCGTAGTGCCCGGTCTGATGTTCAAATACAAAAACAAAAAGTATGGTAAGGGCAACCTGGTGAATTACTTTTTTGCTAAAGTTGAAATACTTTGCGGTGAAGCATCCAATCAGAATTAAAAGTCCAAGACTCCAACCCTCGACCTTGAAAAATTTTGCAATCAGGACTGTTACCGAAATTCCTATCAGTGTTCCAATCACCCGTTTTACAGAAATTGAAATCGTTTGATCAAAGCTGGACTGGATAGTCAGGATAACAGAAAGAGGAGCAAGGTACGGGTGGTTGGATCCTAAATACTTAGAAATTTCCCAGGAAACGGCAGACCCAAGCGCCAGCTTCCAGACGAGAATGGATAAATTTTCAGATTGGTTTTCAGTAATATTGCTGTTCATTAAAACCCCGCTGCGCTTAAAATTTTTATTAGTATTATCTCCAATGAAGAACATATGTATTTTTTCAAATGATCGAACAGCGGGGTTTCATCAACGTTTCCTGTTTCGCAACACAGTAATAAAGCCGTCCAATATATCGTGAGTCACGACAAAACCTTTCCGCTTATAAAATTCGAGTGCGTTTTCGTTTCCATTTGACACATAGATGAACAAATCTTCAACCTCGTTAAATTGCCGGAGCCACTCCATGGACATTTCAAACAACTTCGAGCCGACCCCATATTGACGGTATCCGTCTTTTATATAAAATTGGGAAAGGCAGCCGACATAATCGCCTGAAACAGAATCCAAATCAAAGAATGTGGCAAAGTCATTGGAGTACGTGATCTTGGGAGAAACATTGGAATAGACATAGCCAATCATCTCGTCTTCATCCTTCACGGCGACGAGATGATTATGAAGCGCCGACCCCATGGAAGGAAGCATTCTTGTTTCAAAATTCATGGAGTCAAAGAGTTCCGGCTTGATCACAGCCCTGGACTTTTGGTAGCCCATCAGTTCATTGCATAGCTCTTTGCATTGTACCGCTTGATCATCGGGCAAAATCTCATAGGTTAAGTTCATATCTTTCATCCTTTCATTTTCTCAAATAAAAAAACCTACGATATAATCGTAATACAACCAGCATGGAAAACAAGTATGCAGTAATTTATGAGTAAGTCAGTAAAAACTGAGTAAAGGGTGGTATAGTGCTTCGTGGAACAGTATAAACGAAAAGAAGATTGTCCGTTAACGTTTGCCCTTACCTTAATCGGAAGCAAGTGGCGGCTTCCGATCATATGGGCGTTATGGAACGGAAAAACCTTGCGATACAACGAACTAAAACGAAGAGTGGATGGTATCACCAATATGGTGTTATCACAGTCATTAAAAGAAATGGAAAACCATGGGTTGATTCTTCGCAAGCAATATATGGAGATTCCACCGAGAGTTGAGTACTCACTGACGATGGATGGAGAAGCTTTGATTCCATCTCTTGAATCATTGGCGAAGTGGGGAAAAACCATGCAGAATAAATAGGCATTTTGAAAAAATTTTAGACAAGATAAAGACTCCCTTTCATCCAGCAAGGGAGTCTTCTTTTTATCCGGCTTCTTTTTCCGAAAACTGGCTGTTGTACAGATCGGCATAGAAACCGTCTGCTGCTAGCAGCGTATCGTGTGTCCCTTGTTCGATCACTTTCCCCTGGTCCATGACAAGAATCAGGTCTGCATCCTTAATAGTCGAGAGGCGATGGGCAATCACAAAGCTGGTGCGCCCATTCATCAAATGGTTCATGGCCTTCTGAATATAAATTTCTGTCCTTGTATCCACGTTGGATGTCGCTTCATCAAGAATCATGATGTGCGGATCCGCCAGAACAGCCCGGGCAATGGTTAAGAGCTGCTTTTGCCCTTGCGAGATGTTGGACGCTTCTTCATTCAACACGGTCTCATATCCCTCAGGCAGAGTACGGATGAAATGGTCTGCATGCGCCGTCCGGGCAGCAGTGATAATTTCTTCATCGGTTGCTCCCGTTTTCCCAAAAGCAATATTTTCTTTAATCGTTCCATGAAAAAGCCAGGTGTCCTGAAGAACCATGCCAAACTTGCGGCGGAGTTCGGATCGTGGCATATTTCTCGTATCTGTTCCGTCAATTTCGATCAATCCGCCATTCAGTTCATAAAAACGCATCAGGAGGTTAATGAGGGTCGTTTTGCCTGCACCTGTTGGTCCGACAATTGCCACTGTCTGGCCGGGAGCTACCTCGATATTCATATCTTCAATCAGCAATGAATCTCCATAACCAAAGTCCACATGTTCAAAACGGACAGCACCTTCTGTTCGTTTAAAAACCATATCTGTTTGTTCTTTTTGTTCCTCTTGTTCATCAAGCAGTTCAAAGACCCGCTCAGCAGCTGCCACTGTCGATTGAATGATATTGGCGATGTTGGCTGTCTGGGTCACAGGCTGTGTGAATTGTTTGGAATAAGTAATAAAGGCTTGTATGTCACCAATGGAGATGGCCCGTTTGGTGACCAGGATCCCGCCGATCACACTGATGAGTACATAGCTTAGATTCCCGATAAAGAACATCATAGGCATTATAATTCCGGAAATAAATTGTGCTTTGCTTCCGGCATGGTACAGTTCTTCATTGATTCCTTTGAATTGCGAGATGGCCGCTTTTTCATGACCGAATGCTTTCACCACCTGATGTCCGGTATACATTTCTTCAATATGGCCGTTCAATTGGCCCAACGTCTTTTGCTGGTCTGCAAAATGTTTTTGGGACCGTTTCAGAATCGGACGGATAACAAACATGGACAGCCCGAGACTTACAATGGAAAGCAGTGTGAGCAAAGGACTGATCGAAAGCATCATGATAATAATTCCAAGGATAGTCACGATGGAAGTAATGAACTGTGTTAAACTTTGCTGAAGCGTGCTTCCGATCAAATCAATATCATTGGTCATCCGGCTCAGTGTTTCTCCATTTGGCCGGCCGTCGAAGTATTTGAGGGGCAGCTTCTCCAGTTTCTGATTAACATCCCGTCTGAGATCAAACACGGTGTCCTGAGCAACAGTCGACATTAAATACTGCTGAAGAAGATTAAAAAGGCTGCTGAGCACATACAGTCCTGCAAGGATGAGAAGCAGTTGTCCGATTTTTTCAAAGTCAATGGCAGCTCCCGGTATGCCTTTATATTTTCCATAGGCTCCTTCAAACAATACCGTAATGGCTTTACCCGTAATCTTCGGTCCGATAATCACAAAAACGGTACTGATAATAGCTGCGATAAAGACTGCGACCAGTTTTCGTTTTCTTGGTTTTAAATAGGATAAAAGCCGGAGTAGTGTTCCTTTGAAGTTTTTTGCCTTCTGGCCCATCATTAACATGCTGCCTCCGCCAGGGCCATGGCCCATTCTGCCGCCTTGTGGCCTGCTCATGCAATTTCCTCCTCTGTGAGCTGGGACAATGCGATTTCCCTGTAAACCTCATTGGTTTCCAGAAGCTCCTCATGTGTTCCCATACCAGCTATTTTTCCTTTCTCAAGAACAATGATCCGGTCGGCATCCATAACGGTACTGACACGTTGTGCCACAATTAAGACGGTGGCGTTTCTGGTCTCTTCCTTGAGCGCTGCCCTTAACCTGGCATCTGTCTTGAAATCGAGCGCTGAGAAGCTGTCATCGAATAAGTAAATATCCGGTTTTCGAATAAGCGCCCTTGCGATGGAAAGCCTTTGCTTTTGTCCTCCAGACAGGTTGGATCCGCCTTGTTCCAATCTGGACTCAAAGCCGTCCTTCATCTTGAGAATAAAATCTTCAGCCTGCGCGATTTCCGCGGCATGCCGGATTTCTGCATCAGAAGCATCGGGTTTTCCATAGCGGATGTTTTCAGCAATCGTTCCTGTAAAAAGAACCGCTTTTTGCGGAACAAAACCAATCTTTGACCGAATTTCGTCTTGCTTGGCATGATCAACGTTCACACCGTTCAACCGGATCGTTCCTTCCAAACACTCATAAAAACGCAGGATCAATTGAAGCAGGGTGGATTTCCCGGACCCGGTTCCGCCGATGATGGCTGTAATTTCTCCGGGCTGTGCTTTAAAACTGATAGAGGAGAGAGCGGGTTCTTCGGCACCTGGATAGCTGAAGGTGACCTGATCAAATTCAAGGGTTCCCGGCTCAGCGTCTGCTCGTTCTGTCCCCTTATCCTCCATTGCCGGCTGAATGTTCAGTACTTCATTGATCCTGGCGGCAGATACGGCTGCGCGCGGAACCATGACAAACATCATTGATGACATGACGAGGGCAAACATGATTTGCATGGCATACTGCGTGAATGCCATTAAGTCACCAATCTGCATGGTGCCGTTGTCAATTCGCATGCCTCCGAACCAAATGATCCCGACAATGGTCAAATTCATAACCAGCATCATGACTGGCATCATAAAGGCCATAATCCGGTTTACACGGATCGAGACATCCCTGAGGTCTTTATTCGCGTGCTGAAGGCGTTTCTTTTCCTCGGATTCACGATTAAACGCCCGAATCACCCTGATGCCCGTTAGATTTTCCCGAAGGACCAGATTCAGGCGGTCCAGCCGATTCTGCACGGTTTTAAAAAGTGGAACTGCTTTGTATAAAATCAGCAGGATGGAGGCGACCAGCACGGGAAGAGTCACCACAATCACCAAAGACAACTTGGCATCTTTTGAGACAGCCATGATGATTCCACCGACCAGCATGATGGGGGCGCTGATCACCATACGCAGCATCATGATAACCACTTGCTGCACCTGGGTAATATCGTTCGTTGTTCTCGTAATGAGAGAGGCGGTTCCCACCTGATCAAATTCATGCAGTGAGAAACGTTCCACGTGTTCAAACACCTTTAGGCGAATATCACGCCCGAGTCCAATGGCCGCTTTGGAAGAAAAATAGCTTGCGGTAACTGAAGCCAGAGCACCGACAGCTGAGAAAAGGAGCATCCAGCCTCCGACTTCCCAGATGTAGGATAACTTACCGGGAACCACGCCTTTGTCGATAATGTCCGACATGAGAGTGGGCAGGAACAGGTCAGACATGGATTGGATGAAAATCAATCCAAACACCCCGGCGACCATCCACTTATAGGGCGCTAAGTTTTTTAGTATTTTTATCATGAAGCATTATCCTCCTTTACTCTTTTTCTTCAAGATGCTGAGCAATGTGCAGGTGTGTTTTTAGAAGATTATGAAACTGGTCATCTTCCAGATCTTGAACAGCCTCCCCGAAAGCCATGTGGATGCCATCTTCTTGCTCATGAATCGTCTTTAATAGTTTCTTTCCTTTTTCGGTAATGGAAAGTTGGATTTCCCGTCGGTTGTCTTCGACCGGCTGCCGATGCAGCAAGCCTTCCCGAACCAAAGCATCCACCGACTGACTAAGTGTACTTTTTGCAAAAAAGGTCTTTTCTCCAAGATTCTTCTGAGTTAGTTCCTTATGAAGAATCATGGCGGTTAAAATGGTATATTGCGGCACGGACAAGCCGTTATCAGCTGCTGTCCGCTGAATAATCCGCATGACATTTTTTTGTACATTCCAAAAAGAGCGGAGAAGCTGAACCGACCGGGTGGTATGCAGTGTTTCAAATTCCATGAACGATCATTCCTTCTGTTTATTAACTGTTCATTTTAGAACAATTCATATATGAACTATTATACGTTACCTCCAACCTCTTGCACAGTCAATAGGCTGAAGGAAAAATAGGCATGGTTATGATTCTCCTAAAATGAAGACTGAAGGTTTTATAAATCCAGAAGAAAGTAGTTTTTTTTCAAAGACTGTGTTTTTTTACCACTGTAAAATAAGGATACAGAAAATTTAAAATTTTTAAGGAGCTGTTGTCATGAATCGAACGATGTCAGAAAAGCGTTCCAAGCGGTTTAAAGTGCTTGAAGAGCGGCCAGTTAACAAAGACGGATTCGTACAGGAATGGCCGGACCAGGGATTTGTTGCTATGTCCAGTCCTCATGATCCAGCACCGTCATTAACAATAAAAAACGGCAGGATCACGGAAATGGACGGCAAAGAACGACAAGACTTTGATATGCTGGATCAGTTCATTGCCGACTATACGATCGACGTGTCGGCAGCAGGGGAAGTCATGAAAATGGAAAGTATCGAGATTGCCAGGAAACTGGTGGACATTCATGTTTCCCGTTCGGAAATGATTTCGATCGTCAAGGGAATGACCCCGGCGAAAGTGGTGGAAGTGCTGAACCATCTGAATGTGGTTGAAATGATGATGGCCCTGCAGAAAATGAGAGCAAGAAAAACCCCGGCCAATCAATGCCATGTAACCAATGTTCGGGATAATCCGATCCTGATGGCTGCCGATGCCGCAGAAGCGGGAATTCTTGGGTTTGATGAACAGGAGACCACCGTCGGCATTGTTCGTTATGCTCCGTTTAATGCACTTGCCTTGCTTGTCGGTTCGCAGACTGCAAGAGGAGGAGTTCTGACACAGGATGCACTGGAAGAAGCAACGGAATTGCGGCTGGCCATGCTGGGCCTAACCACTTATGCCGAAACCATTTCCATTTACGGAACGGAATCCGTCTTTATGGACGGAGATGACACACCGTGGTCAAAATCTTTTTTGGCTTCCGCTTATGCTTCAAGAGGTGCAAAAATGCGCTTTACGTCTGGTACAGGCTCAGAAGTGCAAATGGCAGGTGCCGAAGGAAAGTCCATGCTTTATCTGGAAGTCCGCTGTGTCATGATGGCAAAGGGAGCCGGCGTTCAGGGGCTGCAAAATGGATCCATTAGCTGTATCGGCATTCCTGCGGCTGTGCCGAGCGGTTTGCGGGCGGTTCTGGCGGAAAATTTGGCCACCACCATGTTTGATCTTGAAGTCGCCTCGGGAAATGACCAAACATTTTCCCATTCGGAAATCAGACGAAGCGCCAAAATGCTCTGCCAATTGCTGCCTGGGACTGATTTTATTTTCTCCGGTTTCAGCGCAGTACCTAATAGTGATGATATGTTTGCAGGCTCCAATATGGACTCCTCGGATATTGACGACTTTCTTATCATACAGCGGGATATGATGGTCGACGGCGGACTTAAACCGGTGGAGGAAACGGAAGTCATCAATGTCCGTTATCAGGCAGCGAAATCCATGCAGGCGATCTTTGAAGACCTTGGTTTTCCAAAAATCACAGATGAAGAAGTTGAAGCGGCAACCTATGCCAACAGCAGTGCTGATATGCCAAAGCGCAATGTGGTGGAAGATCTGAAGGCGGCGGAGCGAATCTTAACAGAAGAGATTACAGGTTTTGAGGTCGCGCTTATCCTTGCCAAAAGAGGCTATAAGCAAACCGCTGAGCGGATATTCAATATGCTGAAGCATAAAGTGGCAGGTGATTATTTGCATACTTCGGCGATTATCAATGCGCAAAATGTGGTGTTGAGTGCGGTCAATGATGAAAACGATTACAAAGGACCTGGAACAGGCTACCGATTGGGCGGGGAGCGATGGGAAGAAATCAAAAATATCCGCCAGGCGATCAGTCCCAGCGACTATTAAGGAGGAAAGCTCATGATTGGCACGTTTGAAATACTCATGAATCTGAATGACGGAGATACGGCACAAAAAGGAACAATGGCCAACGAAGTCGTTATTGCGATTTCTCCTGCTTTTGGAAAAGAACTGAATAAAACGATTGTGAAAGTCGATCATAGCACGGTGCTCAGAGAAATTGTTTCAGGTATTGAAGAGCAAGGGGCGCAGCCACGCATTATTCGAAGTTACCATACAGCAGATCTGGCTTTTATGGGCCATCAGGCAGCAAAACTGAGCGGATCAGGTATCGGAATCGGACTGCAATCCAGAGGCACGACCGTTATTCATCAAAAAGATCTGGATCCCTTGAGCAATCTGGAACTTTTTCCACAATCGCCGTCGATTACACTGGAAACCTACAGGGCCATTGGAAAAAATGCGGCGCTATATGCGCTCGGTGAAAGTGTCGATCCTGTCCCGTCCGTCAATGATCAAATGGCCAGGCCCAGATACCAGGCGATTGCTGCCCTGCTTCATTTACGGGAAGCCGAGCAGGTGATTAAAAACAAAAAGCCGGTTGAGGTCGAATGGAGTTTTTCAATCAAGGAGGAGGCAAATTGATGGCAAGCTTAACAAAAGCAGATTATCCATTAGGGCAAAAACGGTCGGAGTTAATCTATACTCCAACGCAAAAAAAATTGGAAGATCTCACACTCGAAGCGGCGATAAACGGTGGGATTACGAGCAAGGACATGCGGATCAGTCCCGAAACGCTCACCATGCATGCCGAGATTGCCGAAAGTCTTCATCGTGATCAGCTGGGGCAAAATTTCCGGCGCGCGGCTGAACTCATTAACATATCGGATCAGCGCATATTGGAAATATATAATGCATTGCGACCTAACCGTTCCACAAAAGAAGAGCTGCTACAAATAGCGGATGAGCTTGAAAATGAGTACCAAGCGGCAGAAAATGCAAAACTCGTACTGGAAGCTGCAGAAGTTTACGAAAGACGGGGCATTCTGCGGCAAGCAGGAGAGTAAAGATGGAAAAGGAGATTATCGCTGGAATTGACATCGGAAATTCAACGACCGAGATTGCCATTGCCAAAGTTGGAGATAGAAATCCTTTGTTTCTGTCGCAGCATCTTGTTTCGACAACTGGTGTAAAAGGGACTGCTGAGAATATCAAGGGAATTGTCGCCTGTCTGGATAAAGTGCTGGAAAAAGCAGGTATCACTGTTGCGGATCTATCACGAATCCGCCTGAATGATGCAGTGCCTGTAATTGGGGATCTTGCGATGGATCTGATCAGTGAAACGATTATTACTGAATCATCCATGATCGGTCATAATCCCGATACACCTGGAGGCGGTGGTCTCGGGGTGGGAGAAACCGTCATGATTGATGAGCTGCCAAAACAAAGGAGAGATAAAGATTTAATTGTGGTCGTTCCAGAGTCCTTTGATTATGAATGGGTGGCCTATATGATCAACCGGTGTGTAAAGGACGGATTCTCTGTGAAAGGAGCCATCATCCAAAAGGACGATGGTGTACTGGTGCATAACCGGTTACAGGAAAAAATCCCTATTGTGGATGAAGTTTCCTTTATTGAAAAAGTTCCGCTTCATAAGCTGGCTGCAGTAGAGGTGGCGCTCTCGGGGCATGTGGTCCGTATGCTTTCCAACCCATATGGACTTGCAACTGTATTCAGTTTGAGCCCGGAAGAAACCAGGCAAATTGCCCCTGTGGCCAAATCTCTGGTCGGTGTCCGTTCCGCAGTTGTAATTCGGACTCCTCAGGGAGAAATTGTGGAACGAAAAATAGAAGCAGGAAACATTACATTAGTTGGGGACAAGGATTCAGTCTCTATCCCGATCAACGACGGGGCGGAGAGGATCATGCAGGCCTATGAGAACATCGGGGATCTGATCGATGTTCAGGGCGAAATGGGAACGAACGTCGGCGGGATGCTGAACGGTCTCAGGCAAGACCTGGCAAATATGACGGGTCAGTACGCCAGTGACATTCATATTTCAGACATGCTGGCAGTGGATGCTGGCATACCGACTTCCATCAGCGGTGCGATGGCTGGAGAAATCGCCATGGAACAAGGGGTAGCCCTGGCTTCCATGGTAAAAACAGAAAAACTCTCTGTTCATAAAGTAGCTGATTTGCTTCAACAACGATTGGACGTTGAGGTTGAGGTCGGAGGAATTGAAGCGGAAATGGCGATGCGCGGAGCATTGACAACACCGGGAACAGAACAGCCTTTGGTCATCCTTGATATGGGTGGAGGTTCAACAGATGCTGCTGTCATTAACCATAAAGGACAAATAACGACAACACACCTGGCAGGGGCGGGAGATATGGTTACGCTAATCATTAAGTCAGAATTGGCGCTGGAGGACATTGATCTCGCTGAAAAAATAAAGAAGTATCCTTTGGGAAAAGTGATCAGCCTTTTTCATATGCAGCTTGAGGATGGTACCATTTCCTTTACGGAAACGCCGTATGCTCCTGAGACGTTTGGCAAAGTCGTTATACGCGAGGAAAGCGGTCTGACGCCATTGCCTATACGGGACAGTCTGGAGAAAATCCGCCATGTACGCCGGGAAGCCAAACGAAAGGTTTTTGTAACTAACGCCTTGAGGGCGCTGGAAAAAGTATCGCCTACCCAAAACCTTCGTCATCTTTCGTTTGTAGTAATGCTTGGCGGGTCGGCACTTGATTTTGAAATTCCGCAAATGATCACCGAAGAGCTGTCCAGATTTTCTATTGTTGCGGGCTTTGCGAATACCAGAGGAACAGAAGGTCCAAGAAATGCTGTTGCCACGGGACTTATTTTGTCTGTGACCGAAGAGGTGACCAATGGATGATCATAAAGCTGTATTTGTTCCTATTATTTCCCAAAAAGTGTCATCTTCCATCTCTTTAAAAGAAATGTGTGCCGGCCTGGAAGAAGAAGGTGTTCCTTACCGGATTTCGGCAGAACCTCAGGAACACTCATCCTCACTGCCCATTTCTATTCTCATAAAAGGAAACCAGTTCATGATTTTTCATGAAAAACTTCCCGAGGGTCAATCTTATCTGAATGGTACAGCGGGCCTGGAGCGATGGGGAGGGAAAAATGCGGCGAGATTGGTAAAAGGCCTTCCGCTATGCCTTGAATAACGCTAAGAGAATAAGGAGGATATGATGGAAAAACTTACTTTATCGACAGTCAAACCCATGATAGAACAAGGTGAACGAAAAGCACAGGAACTTGGTGTACCCATGGTAATTACCATTGTGGATGGCGGCGGAAATCTCATTGCCACCCACCGAATGGATGATGCGCTTCTTGTAAGTGTGGATCTTTCATTAAATAAAGCATGGACCTCTGTCGCTTTTAAACAGCCTACTGCTGCACTGGCTAATACATGTGCAAACGGCAGGGAGCTATTTGGAATAAACACCTCAAACAGTGGACGGGTCATCATTTTTGGGGGAGGAATTCCATTAGTGTCCGGGAATGAAATTATCGGCGCGGTTGGTGTTTCCGGCGGGACGGTGAGTCAGGATATTGAAGTGGCCGAAGCTGTCGCTGATGCATTGGTTATGGCTTGATAAAAAGGTGGCAAGAGACCAATCTGGAAACCGGATTGGTCTTCTTTTGCTGAACTGCTTATCTTGTAATTGTATCCGCTTTCATCCATACTAAATAAAAAAACTCTTTAAAGGTGGTGACCCAATGAATATCATGGTCGTTGATGATGAGCCCTTGGAACGGGAGGTATTGGTTGATATTGTTTCCAGGAGCACTCTGGAGTTTGGCCGGTGTTTTGAAGCAGAAAACGGACGGGCTGCTTTAGACCAGATGAGGAATGAGCAAGCAGATATCGTCATTATGGATTTAAAAATGCCGGTGATGGATGGGATCCATGCTGCTGCAGAAATGAAGGATCAGTATCCACAGGTGAAAATCATTATACTGACCGCATATAACGATTTTGATTACGCCGTTAAAACGATAAAAATTGGTGTCGAGGATTTCCTGTTAAAGCCCGTAAGTCCAAAAGAAATTCTTGCTTCACTATCCAAAATAACCGAACAGACGGGCTTTTATGCTGTAACCATAGCTTCTAAAGAAAACCCGAGTGATGCCATTCATTCGGTGACAGAGTATATTCAGATGAACCTGGACGAAAAACTTTCCTTAAAACAGCTTGCCGACCATGTATTTCTCCATCCCCAATATTTAAGCCGGCTGTTTAAACAAGAAATCGGTAAAACGGTCACTGAATATATTACGCAAAAACGGATTGAAAAATCGAGAGAGCTGTTAATCCACTCCCATTCTTCCATAACAGAGATCAGCCAACAATGCGGCTTTACTGACATCAATTATTTTTCCAGGGTGTTCAGCAAGCACGAGGGAGTACCACCAAGGAAATACCGAACCTATCATGAAAGCTTGCGCAAGGAAAAACGAAATCGGCTTCCTTTTGATAAAATCATGTGAAAAAGAGACTGAATATTTAAATAACAAGGAGTGACAGAAGTGAAAAAGCTGCTTGATTTGGTGGATGTCAGTATATTGCAGGAAATCCAAAACAAGTTTGCGGATGCGACCAGTGTCGCAGTTTTGATTTGTGACGAGACAGGTGTTCCCATAACAGAAGCAAGTAACTTCACAAGCTTTTGTAGATATGTCCGTTCTTCTCCCGAAGGATTCCGCCGCTGCATGCTCTCAGACGAATATGTTGGAAGAATGGCTGCCCAGCGCCAGCGCCCTGTTCTTCATCGCTGTCATTCCGGATTGGTAGATTTTGCGGCGCCTATCGTGCTGCGGGGACGGTACATTGGTGCCATTCTTTGCGGCCAGGTCTTAATGACCGACACAGAATTGAACACCATTTCTGATATGAGAATGGACAAGAATCAATTGGAGCTGAATACGGAGGAGCTATGGACGCATTACAATCAGCTGCTTTTCAAGAAAAAAAGCGAAATTGAAGCGATTGCCGAATTACTCTTTGTTACTGCCAATCATATTGTTAAAATATGTGATGCCTATTTGACTAAAAAGGAGCTGTCCCGTAAAAGCGATAAATTGTTCAAGGAGCTACAGCGCAGAACTCAGCTGGAACGCGATCTGAAAGAAACAGAACTTAAATTTCTTCAATCACAGATCAACCCCCATTTTCTATTCAATACGCTCAATACGATCTCCCGCATCGCTTATATGGAGCAAGCCGAGCAAACCCAGGAAGTTACCTACCTGTTGGCTAAAATCCTTCGTTACAGCCTGAAAAATACCGAACAATACGTCACCTTTGAAGAAGAAATCGAGCATGTCAGAAACTATCTATTAATCCAGCAAACACGTTACCGCCATAAAATCGATTTTCAGCTGGAAGTGGAGAAACCCCTGCTAGCCATGCAAGTCCCAATCTTCACCATCCAGCCTATTATTGAAAACGCCATTGTGCATGGTTTTGAGCCATCAGGCGAACCGATACATATTTCACTGCATGCCTATCAAACCCGCAATAAAGTAATCATAGAAATTTTGGATGATGGTATTGGCATTGAGGATCAGACCCGGTCACTTCCTTCCAAAAAACTGAAGCAGACGACAGGAATCGGCTTGGCAAATGTGGACAAGCGATTAAAGCACGGTTTTGGCATGGAATGGGGCATAGCGGATATTAGAAAACGAGAACATGGAGGAACAAAAGTAAATATAGAACTTCCGGTGTCTGGGTAGATATTTGTAGAAATTTGGCACAGGCTTTTGATTTACAAAACGACATAATTACTAAATACTAGAATAGTAGTAAAATTTAACCAAAAGGGAGAGAGTTCATGTATCGAAAAAGTATGGTTTCCTTACTTGCTGCAGGACTGGCCTTGTCTATGGGTACATCGGCAGTCTACGCCAAAACATCTCCAAACACCGTGGCAGTTTCCAGCGAAGCGAAGAAAGACTCGGGATTGCCCATCAGTGCGGACCGAATGTACAACACAATTGCCTATTTATCTGAACAGCCTCGTGAAGCGGGCACACAGGGAGAATGGAGAGCGGTGCAATATATCAGCAAACAATTCAAAGCTCTCGGTTACGAAACAAAAATTCAGCCTTACACGTTCAGTGCATTTGAAGTTGATTCAGTTTCTGCTTCCATCAACGGCAGTGATCTGGGTGAGGCTCCTCACGGGTTTACCGGAACAGTCAATGGGAATGTAACCGCCCAGCTGGTTTACGTTGGTAAGGCGAATCCTTCAGAAATTGGTGATGTAAAAGGAAAAATCGCCTTGGTAGAACGCGGGGATCTCACGTTTGTGGACAAGGTGAAAAACGTGATGGATCGGGGAGCAATTGGCGTCATTATGTTCAACAATACTGGTTCTTCGAATGAATTTGGACAGGTAGCCAGCGGCCAGAACATTCCGGCGGTCGGCATAACACGTGCAAAAGGGCTGGAACTCGTGGAGCGCTTAAAATCTGAAACCCTCACTGCAAATGTCAAAGTGACTGGTGCAGGAATAAAGGAAAAAACCTCTTATAATGTTATTTCCTCCAAAAAAGCGATGAAGAGCATGGATACCGGCAAGACCATATTAATTGGTGCACACCATGACTCCGTTCATGGCGGACCGGGAGCAAATGATGATGCATCTGGTGTTTCCGGTGTGCTGGAACTGGCCAAACTGTATTCTCAAATTCCTACTGATACGGAAATCCGGTTTGTCACCTTTGGCGGTGAGGAAAAAGGTCTTTTGGGGTCCTATCACTATGCGGAAAGTCTTACACCAAGTGATGCCAGCCGGATCGTTGCCCATTTCCAGATGGATATGATCGGAGGAAGGGATGCCGGGGCTGACCATCCGCTTGGTGGCTTGATTATGTATACAATTGACGGAAACAAAAACCTTGTGACTGATCTTGGCGCAACGGCAAGCTCACATTTGTATGAAACCATTCCTTATGGCAAACTGGGAAGAAGCGATCATCAACCGTTCCATGAACTCGGTATACCAGCAGCTTTGTTCATACATAGCCCCGTGGAGCCATGGTACCACACCCCTGAAGATACCCTGGACAAGATCGATAAGGAAAAGCTGAAGCAAACAGCGGAAATTGTCGCAACATCAACGTTCCAGATTGCCCGTCCAGGACCAAACTATAACCAGAATCCGGTTGATTATCCCTTTGAGAACCGTCCGGTGGATTAAGGAATAATGGAAGGACAGCTTATAACAGCTGTCTTTTTCTTTTGATATTAGAAATAATACCTTTATAAACAAATAAGGTATATTAAATACGGTGTGAGGGATAAGGGGGCATAAAATGATGGATCGACCTGAAAGGAATGAGTACGTTCCCTTTAGCATGCGCATCAAAGCCTTTTTATGGGATTATGTTTTCATTTTGGCATATCTCTTGGTGGTGTTTGGTTTTTCTTTTTTTGCTCAGCCCTTGCTTTTGCCCTTATTCAGAGAAAGCCCTTTTTCTGCCGAAATGACTGGATTTTTTCTAATTACACTTCCTGTGTCTCTTTATTTTGCGATAAATGAAGGAGTCTATCTTCATGCGACATGGGGAAAGAGGAAAATGGGAATCCTCGTCAGGGACAAGAGAGGTCTGCCAGTTGGACTTGGACGATCGCTTTTTCGAACCGCTTTAAAATTTGCGCCATGGGAACTTGCCCATTTTACGATTTGGCACATGATTTTGCCTTCCACGTACTCCGAAGAGTTCATTTCCTTTTTGCTAATAACGGATTATGGCCTTATATCCATTTACTTGATCAGCCCTTTCTATAATAAAAAGAAACGAACCCTTTATGACTGCCTGGCAGGCACTGCAGTGGGGTACAAGGAGTAAAAATAACTCATTTTATCCCATTTGACTCTTTCATTCCATCCTTGGGAAAAGTAATAAAAGAACACTTTATGTTACACTTAAATCAGACAAAGAATGAAAGAGGATTGATATGCGAACGATTAGAAAACGAAAAAACAAAGCACTATGGCTAACTTTACGGGGCTTGGCAATCATTATTGGAGGATTTATTGCGGCATATGGACTGGAAACTGTTCTGATTCCCAACAGCGTATCAGATGGGGGAGTAACGGGGCTTAGTATCGTCGGTTCAGAGTTATTTGATCTGCCTCTGGGGGTCCTGATTGCGATTATCAATATTCCTTTTATCTGGTTAGGGTATCAACAAATTGGAAGAAGCTTCGCGATTTTTTCCGTAATTGGCATTGCTTCGCTTGCACTTGGGACAAGCCTTATGCATCATATGCCGGCAATTATTGAAGGAGACACCTTGCTGATAACGGTTGTCGGGGGAATCATTCTTGGGCTTGGAATGGGTCTGGCTTTGCGTAATGGCGGTGCCTTGGATGGAATCGATATGCTTGCCGTATTACTTTCAAGAAAATTACCATTTGGTACTAGTGATTTTATCCTGTTCCTAAATTTATTTGTGTTTATTTTTGTTTCCTTCGTATTTGGTCTTCAGGGGGCCATCCTGTCAGCTATTGCATATTTCATTGCATCGAAAGTGATACATATTGTTGAAGAAGGATTAAGCGGCTCAAAAATGTTTAAAATTATTACCACTGAACCTGAATTAATGGTAGAAACCATTCGAGACCGGTTGGGCCGGAGTGCTACGTATAATGAAGTATATGGTGGTTACACAAAGGAAAAATTTAAAGAAATTACGTGCGTGATCAACCGCCTGGAGGAAAGCAAAATTAAAGAAATCATCAACGAAATAGATGAAGGTGCTTTTGTAACGGTTTATGACGTAGCGGAAGTCAAAGGCGGGAATTTCAGAAAGAATAATATTCATTAGAGACTTGGGAAAAGGCCCTGCAGACAAGATTCATGTCTGCAGGTTTTTTCAATTTATTGTGCTGAAAACACATTTATTTTGAAATATGAATATCTCATATTCTTAAGAATTATTTTTTGAAAAGTCTAAACATTTGATTTTTTCCTGTTGCTTGGTTACATTTCTCCTTAGAATGTGTTTTTTATCCAGGGAAAGCTCACAAATAAGGAGGGTTTTACCATGTTAAAACGTAAAATTGGCCGTTTGGGCTATGAAGGTTCAGTAGTCATGTTTGGAGCAGCAAGCTTGGGAAATGTAACGCAGGAAGAAGCGGATCAGTCAATATCATATGCGCTGGATCATGGAATAAATCACTTTGATACTGCTGCAGATTATGGAGATGCAGAGGTGAGATTGGGGCCTATCATCAGCCAAGTTCGCAACGATATCTTTTTAGCAACGAAAACAGGACAACGCACGAAAGAAAAAGCGAAGGAAGAAATCTATCGCTCGTTGGAACGGATGCGGGTGGATTCAGTGGATTTACTTCAGCTGCATGCCGTTGGAACGATCGAGGAGCTGGATAAATGCACAGCAAAAGGAGGCGCGTTGGAAGCAGCCGTTGAAGCAAAAGAAGAAGGGATCGTAAAAGCGATTGGTGTAACCGGGCATGGACATCAAGCGCCGGTAACCCATTTGGAAGCCATAAAGCGCTTTTCATTCGATACCGTTTTGCTTCCGCTTAATTATTATATGTATTCGCTGCCTGAATACCGGGCAGCGTTTGATGAACTAATGGCCGAAGCAAACAGCCAAAACGTGGCAGTACGAGTGATTAAAGCCATTGCAAAGGCACCTTGGGAAGAAGGACAAGAGCGGAAGTATGCTACATGGTATGAGCCTTTCGATCAGCAAGAGCTCATTGATGCCTGTGTTCACTTTGTTCTTTCCTTCCCGGGTATCGCTGGTTTTGCCAGTGCAGGAGATATTCACCTGTTCCCTAAAATTGTAAATGCTGTTGAGCGCTATGGTTCGATGAATAACGAAGATACGGAACGGATCTTAAGCTCAATCAGTGGGTACACCACAATCTTTGGTTCACCGACTTCTATTGCATAGTGCCGGTTTTGCAAACACTAATAAACTCATAAAACAATCAGAGACAGAACGAGACAAAATGAGACAACCGTCTCATTTTGTCTCGTTTTTTTCTTCCTAATATAACAAAATCCTTTTTCTAAAGGGTTTTTCAAGTTGGCATGGATCTTGCTACATCATTAAGTGAAGTTTTTTAAAAAAAGGAAGACAGGGAGGCTGACGTATGGAAGCGACGCAAAGTCAGAACGTAGAATCTTTAACAAGTGACAGGGCGCAGTGGATGTACCGAAAGATGCTCGAGATCAGAAAGTTTGAGGATAAGGTACATGAGTTGTTCTCGCTTGGCAAGCTGCCGGGATTCGTGCATCTCTATGCCGGTGAAGAAGCGGTTGCTGTTGGTGTTTGCTCGCATCTTACAGACTATGACAGCATTACGAGCACACACCGCGGACATGGCCATTGCATTGCCAAGGAATGCGGACTGAATGGCATGATGGCTGAGATATATGGAAAAGTGACAGGGCTTTGTAAAGGAAAAGGCGGATCCATGCATATCGCTGATTTTGATAAGGGTATGCTTGGGGCGAATGGAATCGTTGGAGGCGGTTTTCCTTTAGCCTGTGGGGCTGCACTGACTGCCAAGTATAAAAAGACGAATAATGTAAGCGTTTGCTTTTTCGGTGATGGTGCCAACAACCAGGGAACTTTCCATGAAGGTATAAATCTGGCCGCTATTTGGAAGCTGCCGGTTGTGTTTGTGGCCGAGAACAATGGCTATGGAGAAGCCACGCCATTCTCATATGCATCAAGCTGCAAAACGATCGCTGACCGGGCGCACGGCTACAATATTCCTGGAATTACGGTGGATGGGAAAGATATCCTGGCGGTATATAAGGCGGCTGAAGAAGCGGTCGAACGAGCAAGAAGAGGAGAAGGGCCAACATTAATCGAGTGTGTCACGTACCGTAATTACGGACATTTTGAAGGAGATGCACAGAAATATAAGGTGGAAGAAGATAAAAAGGAACATAAGGAAACGAAGGATGCCATTATCAATTTCAGAAAATATTTGTTGGAAAAAGAGATGTTTGCTGAAAATGAACTGGCCGAAATTGAAAACGCTGTTGATCTGGCGATCGAAGAAGCGGTCAAATTCAGTGAAGACAGCGAGTACCCAGAACCATCCGATTTATTGAACGATGTATACGTAAGCTATTAATCGAAAAAGGAGGAAAGGACAATGGGAAGAACAATCAGTATGGCTGAGGCCATCAATGAAGCAATGAAGCTTGCGATGAGAAAAGATGAAAATGTACTGCTGCTTGGTGAAGATGTGGCAGGAGGTGCTCAGGTCGACCATCTTCAGGATGATGAAGCCTGGGGCGGAGTGCTTGGAGTAACCAAGGGCCTTGTTCAGGAATTTGGACGGGAACGCGTGCTGGATACTCCGATTACCGAAGCGGGATATGTCGGAGCTGCAATGGCAGCGGCATCCACGGGACTTCGGCCGATAGCTGAGCTGATGTTTAATGATTTTATCGGGTCCTGCCTCGATCAGGTTCTCAACCAGGGGGCAAAGTTCCGCTACATGTTTGGCGGTAAAGCAAGGGTTCCGATTACCATCCGGACCACACATGGGGCCGGCTTTCGAGCAGCGGCTCAGCATTCCCAAAGTCTGTATGCACTTTTTACAGCCATTCCTGGCATTAAAGTGGTGGTTCCGTCCACTCCTTATGACGCCAAGGGATTGCTGCTAAAGGCGATTGAGGACGATGATCCTGTCATCTTTTTTGAAGACAAGACCCTTTATAACATGACAGGCGAAGTGCCGGAAGATTATTACACCATTTCATTTGGTGAGGCAGATATCAAACGTGAGGGAAGCGACATTACCATAGTTGCAATCGGGAAAATGGTCCAGGTTGCCCTGAACGCTGCCAATCAGCTTGCGGAAAAAGGCATCCAGGCTGAAATTCTTGATCCAAGAAGCCTTTCCCCATTGGATGAAGATACGATTCTGGCTTCAGTGGCCAAAACAAACCGCGTGATCGTCATTGACGAAGCCAATCCAAGGTGCAGCATAGCGACAGATATCGCGGCGCTCGTTGCCGATAAAGGATTTGATTTACTGGATGCCCCGATCAAGCGCATTACCGCTCCGCATACACCGGTTCCATTTTCTCCGCCACTGGAAGACATTTACCTTCCAACTCCGGAAAAGGTCGTTCAGGTGGTATCCGAGCTCTTAGGAGTAAACGCGCTCAGCGTGTAACAGCATAAAGGAAGGGAGAGAAACGAACATGGCCATTAATGTTGTCATGCCAAAACTCGGAATGGCGATGAAAGAAGGAACAGTCTCTGTCTGGAACAAGAAAGTAGGAGATCCGGTACAAAAAGGAGAGCTGATTGCCAGCATCAATTCTGAAAAAATTGAAATGGAGATTGAGTCTCCCGGAGAGGGAATTCTTTTGGAAATTGCCGTAGAGGAAGGGAAGGGAGTACCTCCCGGAACGCCGATCGCCTACATTGGGCAGCCAGATGAAAAGGTCGTTCCGGGTGATGCCCAAAACGAGGCAGCCGCTAGTATTGCTGCAGAGCCCGAGGCAGAAGCATCGGTATCACCTCAGGTAAAGGAAATTCCTTCACCTGTAAGAACCCCTGGTGATAAAGTGAAAATCTCACCGGTTGCCAGAAAAATGGCTGCTGAAGCCAATCTGGACATCCTGACGCTTGCCGGAACGGGACCGGGAGGAAGGATTACCAAAGAAGATGTTCAAAAGGCGCTGGAAAGCGGTTCACAAGAGTCCCGGCCGGTGTTTCCCGCAGGGAGAGAGAATGAAACGAAGACCAAGGCTGATCAGTCATTCAAGCCGTTAACCGGAATGCGCAAGGTGATTGCTGAACGGATGCACAGCAGTTTGCAAAACAGCGCCCAGCTGACGATTTACATGAAAGCGGACATTACAGATCTGAAAATGCTGCAGGCTCAAAGTGCAGAGTCTGTTAAACGCAGGTTTGGAGAGAAACTCACCTTAACAGATTTTATTGCCCGTGCCGCAATTTTAGCGCTGCAGGCTCACCCGTTGATGAATAGTGCCTTGATTGATCATTCGATCCATGAAAAAACCCATGTTCATTTGGGGATGGCAGTCGCACTGGAAAAAGGGCTTGTTGTACCAGTCATTCATGATGCTGAAAAACTTTCTTTGTCTCAATTGTCCACTTCGATCCGGGAATTGGCGAAAAAGGCAAGAGAGAATCAGCTTGGCAGTGAAGAAATGACAGGTTCAACCTTTACCATCACAAACCTTGGAGCGTACGGTGTTGAGCATTTTACTCCGATCCTGAATCCTCCGGAAGCGGGAATACTTGGTGTAGGGGCTGCGGAATACCAGCCCGTATACCGGGGAGAAAGTTTGGAGCGCCGCAGCATCCTGCCGCTCAGTCTCACCTTTGATCACCGGCTCGTGGATGGAGCACCAGCTGCCGTTTTTTTAAAGGTGATTAAAGATTATCTGGAAGAGCCGTTTTCAATGCTGGTATAGAAAGAAGGTGAAGAAATGGAAACAATCGCCGTGATCGGGGGAGGACCTGCCGGCTATGTAGCTGCTATTACTGCTGCAAAGCAGGGAAAAGAAGTAATCTTAATTGATCAATCCGCTTTGGGAGGCACCTGTTTAAATAAAGGCTGTATGCCGACAAAAGCTCTTCTTGAAAGCGCGGAGGTACTTGAAAAGGTTCAGCATGCAGGGGAATTCGGCATTTCACTCTCCTCTGTTAAGCCGGTTATCGACTGGGAAACCGTCCAACAGCGGAAAAACTTAATAAGAGACCAGTTGGTTGCAGGCATACAGTATTTGATGAAAAAGAACCGGATAACCGTCATTCAGGGGGAAGCCCGGTTTCAAACGGAGAACACCCTGCAGGTTCGAAAAAGTGACGGTTCAAAAAGAGTGATAGATTTTCACTCTTGCGTTATCGCCACGGGTTCAAAGCCTGCAGAGATTCCTTTTGCCCCTTTTGACAGGGAATGGGTCATTGACAGCGGGAAAGCGATGGAACTCGATTCCATTCCTGCAACTCTTCTGATCGTAGGGGGAGGTGTAATAGGCTGTGAGTTTGCAAGTATTTACAGCCGGTTTGGAACAAAAGTCACCATTATAGAGATGGCGGATCAGCTCCTACCGGGAGAAGACGGGGATATGGCGGCTGTTCTTCAGGACCGGCTGGCCAGGGACGGTGTAGACATACATACATCTGCTTCTTTAAAATCGCTGGATGCTGACAGAAAAACGGCGGTTTATGAAGAGGCTGGCCTGGCGATTGAGTTAACAGCGGAAAAGGTACTGGTCTCGGTAGGAAGAACCCCTCTTGTATTCGAGCTGGGCCTTGATGAAATTGGAGTAGCTGCTGATGGGGGCGGAATACATGTAAACGAATTTATGCAAACGAACGTGCCGCATATTTATGCGGCGGGTGATGTGACAGGAGGAACATTGCTGGCCCATGTTGCCTTTCACGAAGGAACGGTTGCCGCCTTAAACGCCTGTGGAAGGCATAAACGAACAGATTACCGAGCTGTTCCGCGGTGCATCTATACATCTCCGGAAATCGCCAGTGTCGGCTTGACGGAAAAACAGGCAAGAGAACAGTACGCAGAGGTGAAAGTGGGAGAATTCTCTTTTGGAGCCAACGGCAAAGCGATGATTCTCAACGAACCTTCAGGGAAAGTCAAAGTGCTCATTGAGACTCAGTACAATGAAGTTCTTGGTCTTTCCATTGTTGGTCCGCGGGCGACAGAATTGATTGGCCAGGGGACACTCATGATTCACGGCGAATTAACCGTAGATGTTCTGGAGGATTTTATTGCTGCACATCCGACGCTGTCTGAAGCTATTTCAGAAGCGATCGCTACTACAATGGGCCAGGCTGTCCATGCTTGATTAAAAGGAAGGAAGGATGCAAATGGAAGAAACAAGAACTGCCATTGTCACAGGTGCCGGCCAGGGAATCGGGCGGGCCATCGCATTGAGACTGGCGAGCGATGGATTTAATGTGGTCATTAATGATGTGAATCAAGAGAGGGCGGACAGTGTTTCTCAGGAAATACAGCAATTGGGCAAAAAAAGTCTTGCGGTTAAAGCGGATGTAAGTAACCGGGAAGAGGTATTTGGCCTTGTTTCCCGAACACATGAAGCGTTCGGCAGCGTAGATGTTATGGTGTCAAATGCCGGAATCGCCCAGGTAAAGCCACTCCTTGAGGTATCCACCGAGGAATTGGAGCGAATTTTTAATGTGAACGTCTTTGGTGTATTATATGGCATTCAGGCTGCTGCTGAACAGATGAAAAAACAGGGAAGCGGAAAAATTATCAGTGCCTGCAGCATTGCCGGCTATAAAGGCTTTAGCCTGCTTGGCGTGTATTCCGCCACTAAATTTGCGGTAAGGGGGCTGACGCAAGCAGCTGCACAGGAACTGGCACCGTTTGGAATTACAGTGAATGCCTACTGTCCTGGCATTGTTGGGACCCAGATGTGGGAACACATCGATGAAAAAATGGCAGAGTATATGGATTTAAATAGAGGAGAAGCCTTCAAGCAGTTTTCGGAAGGAATTGCCCTTGGCCGTCCGGAAGAACCGGAGGATGTGGCGCAATTTGTTTCATATCTTGCTTCTAGTGATTCCAATTATATGACCGGCCAATCGATCATGATTGATGGCGGAGTCGTATTTTCTTAAAAACGATGATGAACAGACCCAAAAGGCACGAAACCCCGTGCCTTATTTTTGTGTGGATTGTAAGCGCTTTTAAACTCCGGTATAATAATAGAAAAACAGACAGAATATTCTAAATAAGCACAAGCTTTATTCCCGTACTCTTATGCCAACAGAGGAGGTTAAAATGCTTGCGTCTACCTGTTATTTGAGCACATGGAAGCGATTTGTTCAGGAAGGAGTGCTTGATCCTGCGCGTTTAAATAAGCGCATTCAAGAATCGTGGCACCGCTGCAAGGATGTGGAGGTGGATCCTTATCTTACCAAGGGGCGCCATATTTTATCAGAGAAGGAGCTGCTTCTTCGAAAAAACCAGAGTTCCAGTTTTTTGGAAGCTGCGGAGCCGCACATGAAACGGATGAAAGAGGCGTTTCAGGAGCTGGGCATGATGGCGCTTTTAATTGATTCAGAAGGCTATGTTCTTTCGCTGAATGGCAACCGGAAAATCATAGCCGAAGCATCCAAGATCAACTTTATTGAAGGTGTTAAGTGGACGGAAGATGAAGTAGGCACCAATGCCATTGGGACAGCTCTTCAAACAAAAGAGGCCGTACTTGTCAGCGGAACAGAACACTACTCCATTGCATCCCATCAATGGAGCTGTTCGGCAGTGCCTGTACATGATCCGGAGGGTAGTATCCTCGGTGTATTGGATGTCTCCTGTCCTGTCCAAACGGCTCACCCTTATATGCTCGGTGTTGTTGCATCGGTGTCCCAGGCGATTGAACAGGAACTGAGAATCCAGTCCAGTTACAGGGAGATGGAACTCATCCGCCAGTGCATGGATCTTTTAGAAATGAATCCCCATCTCGTTGTCTGCAGCCCAAACGGTAAAATTTTAGCCATGGGACAAGCGCTCCGCAGAAGATCCGCAAATTTGGCAGGACTAAACATTGCGGAAACTGTCCACTATGGCCTGGTAAATGAAAAGCAAATGGCCATACATAATGAAGAAAAAAGGATCCTTGGTTATTGTGTGAGCCTTGTTCCCGAACAGTACTCCTCCGCCTGGCAGGGGGCGAAAACTGCAGCGGATCTTACTTTTGTTTTTCCTGGTGAAACGGGGAGGAGTACGTCTTTTCAGCAAACGATTGAAGAGATCAGACGGGTCGCGCTGAGCTCGCTGAGTGTCTATATATCAGGTGAAACCGGAACAGGAAAAGAGCTGGTTGCACGGGCGATTCATGATAATAGCCCACGAAAAAATGGCCCTTTTATTGGGGTGAACTGTGGAGCTCTTTCAGCTGAACTGCTTGAGAGCGAGCTGTTCGGTTATGAACCGGGAGCATTTACCGGCGCCAAAAAGCAAGGTACGGTAGGGAAATTTCGGCAGGCAGATGGCGGAACCATTTTTCTGGATGAAATAGGGGAGATCCCTCCAGCTATGCAGGTCGCCCTTCTAAGAGTGCTGCAGGAGAAAAAAGTTACGCCTGTTGGCGGAACAAAGGAAATTCCGGCTGACTTCAGGGTGATTTGTGCCACTCATCAGGATTTGGGGCAGCTCGTTCAAAAAGGATTGTTCCGGAAAGATTTGTTTTACCGGCTCCACGTATATCCGCTGGCTGTTCCGGCACTTCGTGATAGAAAGGAAGATATCCCCGATCTCATACGGTATTATTGTGAAAAACAGGGATTGGTTCTAAACCTGACAGATCATATGATGGATACTCTGATGGCGTATGATTGGCCAGGAAACATCAGAGAGCTGTTTAATGTGATGGAGCGTTTACAGGTCTTGCCTGAAATTGAGATGAATACTGGCCAATTGAAACGATTGCTTCGGCCATTGGATCCTCAGGATAACACCTGTATACCTTCCAATGAAAGTACTGCCCTTACATTCCGCGATCAAGTCGAACGGAACGTTATCATGGACGCATTGAAGAAGACAAAAGGAAACGTAACACTCGCTGCCAAACTTTGTGAAATCCCGAGAAGCACCTTCTACAAAAAAATTCATAAATATGGACTATAAGGGTTTTAGACAACCTGTATATGAATAAAATTCAGGGGAAAAGGGGTGTTAAAGGGGGACATCATATGGCATTTGGTTCTAAAGGGAGCACGTGGACCGGGTGGATTATGAGCGGGCTGGTCATTCTTTTCATGCTTTTTGACAGCATTTCCAAACTGTTTAGGGCAAAAGCAGCAGTGGATGGCAGTACTGAATTGGGCTTTGCCGAGCATCACGTCGTAACCATTGGACTTCTTGGTCTTATTTCGGTTCTGCTTTATCTTTATCCGAAAACAGCTGTATTGGGTGCCATCCTGCTGACCGGGTATTTTGGAGGGGCTGTTGTCACGCATTTCCGGCTCGACAATCCATTGTTTTCGTTCACACTATTCCCTGTATATGTTGGAATACTAAGCTGGGGAGGATTATGGCTAAGAAACGAAGAAGTTCGATGTGTATTCCCGCTGTACAAAAAAAGAGGTAAATAGACATACATGAATAAGGGCCCAATAACGGGCTCTTTTTTCATAAAAGAATGATAGAGTGCTAATAATGAAAGGAGCGTTTAACAGTGATTGCCCTATATAAATGTAACGAAATGCTGGAGTCGTCGCTTATTCGGCTTTTTCATCTGCAAGGGATAAGTCCTTCTTGCTTTCATTCCAAGAAAGCTGTGATTGATCAATCAATGAATCCTTTTGTTGTAATCGCACCATTACCTTTTGTCGACGAAATTCAGTCCTTGAATGTGCCAATTATTCCTCTTTCATTGCAAAGGCAGGATTTTCTTGAAGCAGAAATGAGAACTCAAGCTCATAAAGAACCCACCGTTCTTTTCGTGTCTCCAAAAGAAAAGGAATGGCTGGAAATGGAATCACAATTCATAGATGAGCCCTTCTTTCCTGTTTTCAGCAGTGAACACGAAATGAATAATGCAGTAAAATTACAGGCTTCCCTTTTTATTCCCGCCTGGCATAAGCAAGCAACGTTCCCACACTGGAAGAAAGAGAATGTGGTTTTTGTAAATCCTGCAACCGGCACATTGATGGCTGCAGTCCGACAAGCATTGCAATTAATGGAAGTAACAAAGGAATTTGTAAAAGAAAAGCTGCAGGTACAAGCCATTGTGCATTCTGCACACGATGGGGTAATTGCTGTCGACAGGAATGGAAAAATAACCTTAACCAACGACCACGCAAAAAAATATCTAAGGCTGGAGGCAGATGTTATTGGAAGGAATATCACCGATTTTATCCCTCATTCCGATATGTTGAGAGTGCTTCAGGCAGGAAAAAAGGAAATAGGAGATATCGCCACCATTCATGATAAACAGTACCTTATTAACCGGTATCCTGTTTTGCTGGACAATACAGTCGTTGGCGCGGTTTCAAATTTTAAGGAAATCACCGATCTTCAACGAATGGAAATGAAGCTAAGGAGAAGACTGCACGAGAATGGTCTTGAAGCGAAATACACACTGCATGACATCATTGGAGAAACAAAAACAATTCAGAATGCCAAAGAGCAAGCCGAAATTTTTGGCAAAACCGATGCAACCGTACTGATCACTGGAGAATCTGGAACAGGAAAGGAATTATTCGCACAAGGAATCCACCTGCAGAGCAGACGGGCAATAGGTCCTTTTGTTGCGGTGAATTGTGCGGCTTTTCCGGAGCACCTTTTGGAGAGTGAACTGTTTGGGTATGAAGAGGGAAGTTTTACAGGTGCGAGAAAAGGAGGAAAGCCAGGGCTGTTTGAATTGACGCATGGCGGGACACTGTTCTTGGATGAAGTGGGAGAGATGCCGTTGCAGATTCAAGCTCATCTTCTCCGCGTCCTTCAGGAAAAAACGATAAGGAGAGTTGGAGGACAGCGCGCCATTCCTGTTAACGTAAGAATTATTGCAGCGACCAACACTGAAATGGAAGAGGCTCTTCGCAGCAAAAAGTTTCGTACGGATCTCTTTTATCGTTTAAATGTACTCTCTCTTGACCTTCCTCCTCTTCGAGATCGGAAGGACGACATTCCTCTTCTTGTAAATCACTTTATGGAACAGTTTAATGAACAGCATAGCCGGAAAATTATTGACGTTGATCCGGGCTTTCTGCCGCTTTTGAAGCAGTATGACTGGCCAGGAAACATTCGTGAGCTGAGAAATGTGATTGAACGATTAATCCTCCTTGACCAAGGGACATCATTGAATGCACAAAAGGCAGAGGTCTTTTATCCAAAGCTGACCTCTAACAAAAAAGGCAGAGAAGAAAAGAGAGAGAATCTGAAAGAAAATGAACGACAGTTGATCCAAGATGCACTTCGCAAATATGAAAATAAGACCGAAGCAGCAAAATTGTTGGGAATAGGCCGTTCCACCTTATGGCGAAAAATGAAACAACATGATCTAACTTGATTCATTTTGATACAAGTGTGCCAATTTAAAACATAATAAGTAGCTGCTCTATTGGAGGCTAAGTAAAAATACGCGATAAATAGTAAGAATATTCAAAATTAGGGGGATTGGCATGGAACTTGCATACTTTCATTAGACATCAAATTTAAAAAGAGGTGATTTTTTGCAGCATTTTTCTATTGCAGCTATACCGGGAGATGGAATAGGACCTGAAGTAATGAAAGAAGGACTCAAAACCTTAAGAAAGATCGAGGAATTGCATGGTGGAATCCGCTTCTCTATTGATGTGTTCGATTGGAACTGCCATTACTATCTTAAGCACCATAGAATGATGCCAGAAAATGGACTGAATACGTTGCGGGATTATGACGTTATTCTTTTAGGAGCCATTGGAACGCCGGAAGTGCCAGACCACATCTCGGTATGGGAACTGATTCTGCCGATTCGCCGGACCTTTCAACAGTATATCAATCTGCGGCCCATCAAGCTTTTGAAGGGATTGGAAAGTCCTTTACGTTACAAGAACCACAGTGATTTAGATTTTATTGTTGTAAGGGAAAACACAGAAGGTGAATATTCAAACATGGGTGGCCGGCTGCACGAAAATACCCCTTATGAAATGGCGGTGCAAAACAATGTATTTACTCGTTATGGAACAGAGCGGGTTATCAACTATGCTTATCAGCTGGCTGAAAAAAGGAAAGCTAAACGGCTGACGGCAGCCACGAAGTCGAACGGAATCAATCATTCGATGCCTTTTTGGGATGAAATTGTGAAGGAGGTCAGCAGTCTGCATCCCTCGGTTCAAACGGATATTTATCATATTGATGCCCTTGCAGCATATTTCATCACTAGACCCGAGCAGCTGGATGTGGTGGTTGGCAGTAACTTGTTTGGGGATATTCTTACGGATTTGGGAGCAGCTATTGTTGGAGGCCTGGGCATGGCTCCTTCTGGGAACATCAATCCGGAAAAAGCCTATCCATCCATGTTTGAGCCTATACACGGATCGGCGCCGGATATTGCTGGCAAAGGAATCGCCAATCCAATCGCCCAAATTTGGAGCATCGGCCTGATGATGGAACACTTGGGCTTTGAAGAGATGAACCATTTGGTTGTTTCGTCCATTGAGGAGGTCTTAATTGAAGGGATGATTGGGACGCCGGATTTAGGAGGAAAAAATAAAACCTTTGAGCTTGGTGATGCAATTCATAAAAAGATGCAAGAAGTAAGCGTGCAGCATAACTAAAGGAGGATGAATCAGTGCGAAGCTTATCATTAGTCGAACAAAACAAAGAATTGCCGTTGTATATTGATGGAGAATACATCAAAACCGAAGAGAGCATTCCGGTTTATCACAAATATACTGGTGAAGTCATTGCGTCAATTTCAAAAGCTGGCCGCCAGCATGTCATCCAGGCGGTAGATGCTGCCGAGAGGAATTTTCATAAAGATTCCCTTACTCCGGTACAGAGGTATGCCATTCTTTTAAAAAGTGCAGATCTTATGGAAAAGCGCAGAGATGAATTCGAACGTTCATTGGTTCAGGAAGTAGGAAAAACAAGAAAGGATGCCAAAGGAGAATTGGATCGCACGATCAATACACTTCGCCTTTCAGCAGAAGAGGCGAAGCGGATTGCCGGAGAGATGGTTCCACTTCAGGCAACAGAAGGCTCTGAAAACCGTATTGGCTTTACGATCAGGGTTCCAAAAGGAGTGATTGGCGTTATCACACCATTTAACTACCCTTTATTGCTTGGTGTACATAAAGTAGCTCCTGCGCTGGCTGCTGGCAATACGATCGTTATCAAGCCCGCAACATCAACTCCTCTTGCGACTTTCATGCTCGTTGATTTACTTGAAGAGGCCGGACTTCCCAAAGGTTATGTCAATATCGTAACAGGTGCAGGAAGTGAAGTAGGAGAGTGGCTCCTGGCTGAGGAACGGATCGCAATGTACACCTTTACTGGTTCCGGGGAAGTAGGAAAACACATCAAGGAAAAAAGCGGGCTGCGCCCCGTTGCGCTTGAACTCGGGAACAACTCACCAAACATTGTCCATAATGATGCAGATTTGGATCTCGCTGCCCGGCTCACGGCCAGCCGCAGCTTCCATAACGCCGGACAAGCTTGCATAGCGGTGCAGCGCCTTTATGTCCAAAAAGAGGTGTTCGAAGAATTTACACAAAAATATGTGGAACATGTTAAACAGTTAAACATTGGAGATCCGGAGAAAGAGGAAACGGATGTTGGACCGATGATTAATGAAAAGGAAGCCATTCGTACAGAAGAATGGGTTCGGGAAGCTGTCAGTCAGGGAGCACGCTCTCTCGTTAAAATTAAAAGGGAAGGGGCACTCTTTCATCCTGCAGTACTGATTGACACAAAGCCTGACATGAAAGTGGTATGCCAGGAGGTGTTTGCCCCAGTCGTCTGTATTGTTCCTTACGACGATGTGCAAGAAGCGTTTGAAGCAGCGAATACATCCGATTACGGGTTGCAGGCCGGGATTTTTACGAAAGATCTTCAACTGGCCATGCGGGCTGCAAAAGTTCTTCAATATGGTGGCGTGGTTATAAATGATGTTTCAACTTACCGCAATGATGTCATGCCCTACGGAGGAATAAAAAATAGCGGAATAGGCAAAGAAGGGCCGCATTATGCCATTCGGGAATTAACAGACGAACGGATGGTGGTGATGAACCTATGAATGTGAATCTGTTGGAAGGGAAAACGGCGGTTGTTACAGGAGCGGGGTCAGGCATGGGAAAGGAAATTGCCAAACTATTTGGAAGCCAGGGAGCCAATATTGTACTGGCGGATTTGAACGAAGATGCTGCCAGAAGTACCGCCGAAGAAATGGAACTGGACAAACGCGTTCTCGTCGTACCGACGAATGTCGCACAGGATGAGAGTGTTCAAGACATGGTCCGGCAGACGACAGAAGCGTTTGGGGACGCACATATCCTGATCAACTGCGCAGGTGTTCCTCAATTCTTTACCCCGATTGAAGAGCTTCAGTTAGAGGAATGGGACAAAATTATGGCTGTAAATACGAAATCCATCTTTTTAACCACACGGCATGTTGTTCCTTTGATGAAACAAAAGCAAGGTGGCGTCATCATTAACATCGCATCTATTGCGGGCGAACGGGCAAGACCGGGGTTAAATGCCTATTGTGCATCAAAAGGTGCAGCCATTATGCTGACAAAAGCACTTGCCCTGGAACTGGCTCCCTATGGTATTCGGGTGAATGCAATCAATCCAGGACCTGCGGAAACTCCTATGCTGGGCCGTTTTTTACCGGGTGATGCACAGAAAGTAGAAGAAGACAAGAAAAAAATCTTTTTGGACAGTGTTCCCCTGGGCAGGCTGATCCAGCCTCACGACATCGCACAGGCGGCATTATACATGTCTTCGGATTTTGCCAAAGCAGTGACCGGCGAAGTGTTAAATGTTGATGGCGGAAGAGGCATTTAGCTCATTCCTAATAAAAAGGGGGAAACAAGGTGAATCAGCCGAACATCTCATTAGAAGAACGCACTACAAAAAAAGTGTTTTGGAGGGTTATCCCATTTATTTTTCTGCTCTATATCATCGCTTTTCTTGACCGTGTGAATCTTGGGTATGCGGCACTGGACATGAATGAAGATCTGGCGCTTGCCAGTTCAACTTTTGGATTAATCTCCGGAATCTTCTTTCTCGGCTATTTCTTATTTGAGATTCCAAGCAACATTTTGCTTCATAAAGTCGGAGCGAGAAAATGGATTGCACGAATCATGCTTAGCTGGGGAGTTGTCGTTATTTTAACCGCATTTGCTCAAAACGCGGGACAGTTGTATGTATTGCGTTTTTTGCTTGGTGTGGCAGAAGCCGGTTTTTTCCCGGGTATTATTTTGTATATCACCTATTGGTTCAGAGGAAAAGAACAAGCCCGTGCATTTGCTTTGTTTATGACAGCGCTTGCGGCATCCAATATCATTGGAGCTCCACTTTCCACATGGATCATGGATCATATTGAGTGGGGCGGTTTGGCGGGCTGGAGATGGATGTTCGTTCTGGAAGGGATTCCGGCTATTCTAATTGGTGTTGTCACCTATTTTTACCTGACCGATCGGCCGCAGGAAGCCAAATGGTTGGACAAAGAGGAGAAGAAATGGCTCATCCAAGAAATCCAGCGGGAGAATGAGCAAAAGTCAAAAGAGGGGCAATTAACTACCAAACAAGTGCTCAGCAACCCTCAAGTGTGGAGGCTTTCTTTTATATATTTCACGCTCGTTGTCGGGTTATACGGTGTCGGCTTCTGGCTTCCCACCATCATCCAATCTTTTTCATCTTTGCTGTCCAACACACAGATTGGTCTGATTTCCATGGTTCCCTATATTGCAGGAGGCTTGTGCATGATTTTCTGGGCGAGGCGTTCAGACAGGACGGGAGAACGAAAGGTGCATACGGCTCTACCTCCATTAATTGGTGCGCTCGGATTAATCGGTTCTGGTTTAACCTCTAATCCGTATGTTTCAATCATCATGCTTTCCATTGCCACCATCGGCATCTATAGTTTTTTTGGACCGTTTTGGTCCCTGCCGGCTCTCTTTTTAACTGAGGCTTCGGCTGCTGTTGGAATTGCGCTGATTAATTCCATTGGAAATTTAGGTGGCTTTGTTGGTCCTTACATGATCGGTTATTTAAAGGATGGCACCGGCACTACAAAATCAGGGTTGTATTTTTTAAGTGTTTGTCTGCTCATTTGTTTTGTACTCGTCATTACAATCAAAAAACACGCCTCCAAAGCAACAGACCTTTCATCCAAAAAGGGGGTGTCCCATGGCGCTGCCGCTGATTCAGGTGAAAAACCTTTCATTTGAATATGCTGTTAATCAAACAAAGATACCAGTGCTCCATGATATTTCGTTTGAAGTGAAGCCTGGCGAATATGTAGTCATCATAGGCCATAATGGCTCTGGAAAATCCACATTATCCAAACACTTGAACGGCATTTTAACTCCAGTTTCGGGAGATGTAGTTGTCAATGGATGGAATACAAAAGAGTGGTCAAGCATGCGGGAGATCCGACAGAAAGTAGGAATGGTGTTCCAACATCCAGACAATCAGATTGTAGCGACCATTGTTGAAGATGATGTGGCTTTCGGACTGGAGAACCTTGAAATCCCTCCTTCTGAAATGAAAGAACGCATCGATTTTGCATTAGCCTCAGTTGGTATGAATGAGTTCCGGAACCGGCCGCCACACTATTTATCCGGCGGCCAGAAACAGCGTGTGGCAATCGCGGGTGTTCTTGCCATGAAACCCGACTGTTTAGTGTTGGATGAAGCAACTAGCATGCTGGATACGCACGGGCGAAATGAAATTCTAAAGGTAGTGAGGAAGCTGAATGACGAAGGCATGGCGATCATTTCGGTTACCCACCATATGTCTGAAGCAGCACAGGCAAGCCGGGTGATTGTGATTGAAAAGGGGAGAATCATCATGGACGGTACTCCCCGTGAGATTTTTCAACAGGAAGAGGAGTTGAAACGGCTCCATCTTGATATCCCGGTTGCGAGCCAGATGGCAAGAAAGGTCCAATCCCATCATCATGATTTCAATGGAACGTTGATTCATAACGACGAGATCGTTAAGGAAGTCGTCAGACTATCACAAAGGGAGGTGCCGGTCATTTGACAGAGCAGCCCATTTTGGAAGTGAAGCACCTTCAACACATTTATATGAAAGGGACCCCGCTTGAGCATCACGCGTTGGCAGGAGTGAGCTTGAAAATAAACAAAGGTGAATGTATCGCCGTCATCGGCCACACAGGTTCGGGAAAATCGACGTTGATTCAACATGTTAACGGGCTGATGAGGCCACAGGCTGGAGATGTAGTTGTAGATGGGATGGATCTTGCCGATCCGAAGATTGATATCAGATTGCTGAGAAGAAAAGTTGGATTGGTTTTCCAAAATCCTGAGGACCAGATCTTCGAAAAGATCATTGGAGATGATATCGCTTATGGTCCCTTTAAAATGGGGCTTCCGATCAAGGAAGTACGAGATCGTGTGAAGTGGGCGATGGAATTGGTCGGACTTTCCTTTGAAGAAATGAAAGACCGGGCCACCTATGCTTTAAGCGGAGGACAAAAGCGAAAAGTGGCGCTTGCGGGAGTCCTTGCATTACGGCCGGATATTCTTGTGTTGGATGAGCCTACTGCCGGCCTTGATCCCCGGTCGCGGAACGAGTTGTTGGAAAGATTGAAGACGCTAAACAAGAAAGAGAACATGACGATCATTTTTGTCTCTCATAACATGGAGGAAGTAGCTTACATGGCCGACCGGATTTATGTGCTTGCCGATGGCAGGAATCTTGTAGACGGCACGCCGGAGGAGGTTTTCGTTGAAGCTGAAAAGCTCAGGGAGCATTATATCGGTACACCTGATACAGTTGAAATTCTGGCGCAATTAAAAGCCAAAGGATTTGCTGTCCGGCAAAATGCGTATCAGCTGGAAGAAGCGGCAAATGAAATCATTGCCTTACTTTAACAAGAGGGAGATGAGGAAAATCGCTGGTTTTGAATTCGAACTAACACGAAACATTACCATTGGCCAATACGTACCGACAGGTTCCATCATTCACCGTATGGATCCACGTATCAAATTAGCAGTGTTTACCCTCCTAGTCATCTCCATGGCCATCTGTGATACTTATGTCGGAAATTTCCTGGCGCTGATGTTCGCATGCCTTTTATTTTATATATCACGAATTCCCATTTCCTATGGTTTATCCGGTGTAAAGCCAGCTATTCCATTTATTTTACTTCTCGCTCTTCTGCAGCTTTTATTTTACAGTGAAGTGGCTTCCGGAGGGGAGGTACTCCTGGATTACGGGTTTATTCACATTACAACAGACAGCATCCGGCTTGTAATTGTATCGGCTCTTCGGTTTATCGAAATTATTTTTATAAGCAGTGTATTGACGCTGAGCACGTCTACTACACAAATCACCCATGGAATGGAGAGTCTTCTTCGTCCGCTGCGAACAGTAAAATTTCCTGTGCATGAATTTGCCCTGATTATCACGATTGCGCTTCGCTTTGTCCCTACTTTTGCCTTGGAAATGGAAAAGATGATGAAGGCTCAAGCGTCAAGAGGTGCAGAATTTGGCACAGGGGCTTGGTGGCGTATCGTTCAGCGTACAAAAGATGTTTTTCCCATTATTATTCCTTTGTTTAATGTGGCCATGTCACGGGCTGAAGATCTCGTGCTGGCTATGGAATCCAGATGCTACGTTCCCGGAAGAGAACGGTCTGTATCCAAAAAGTATAAACCTTCCCGAACCGACTACGCCGCATTAATGTTTTGTATCGCGTTTGCTATCGTGCTGCTTACATTTCCGTTTCCTTATTAAACGGAATAAAAAAAGGAGGGTATTAAAATGGAGAAAGGTCTTACGACACGAAAAATTGTTACGGCTGGTGTATTGGGGGCAATTGCAATATTGCTTGGCGTTACCCGATTAGGGTTTATACCGGTGCCAACTGCAGCAGGCAATGCGACAATCATGCATGTCCCTGCAATCATTGGAGGCGTCATGCAGGGGCCATTTGTGGGGCTTGTCATTGGCCTTATCTTCGGTGTTTCCTCGTTTTTGGATGCCACCATTCCGTTATTTAAGGATCCTCTGGTTGCGATTGTACCCCGATTATTCATTGGAATTACAGCTTATCTTGCTTACCGGTCGTTAAAAGGAATGAATGAAATCACAGCCATTGGAGTAGCTGGCTTTATCGGGGCTGTCACAAACACCCTTCTTGTTTTGCTTATGGCGGTAATCCGTGGGTATATTGCTCCGGGGGTGGCAGTCACCATTGCCCTGACAAATGGTATTCCAGAAGCAATTGTATCAGTAATTATTACACTTGCCATCGTGGTGGCCTGGAAGAAACTTGATCACGGGGCAAATAAGAAATCCAAAATTTCAGGTGAGCTGTAGTGGGAAAAAACTATCAAAATATTACAGATGTACCGGGAATTTCAGTGGGCCATTGTGAAGATCATCAGGCCTATACAGGTTGTACCGCCATATTGTTCGAGCGGGCTGCGGTCTGTGGAGTAGATGTTCGCGGAGCGGCTCCGGGAACAAGAGAAACGGATCTTTTGGATCCTATGAATCTGGTAGATCATGTTCACGCCATATGTTTAGCCGGAGGGAGTGCTTACGGGTTGGACGCGGCAGGCGGTATCATGAAATTTTTGGAGGAGAAGGGAATAGGGCTGGACGTTGGGAGTGGTGTTGTACCTATTGTTCCCTCCGCGGTGCTGTTTGATTTACCAGTTGGAGATGCGGCTGTACGCCCTGACGGAAAAATGGGTTATGAAGCTGCTACACTAGCAAAACGGGGAGACCTGTCCTGGGGAAACGAGGGGGCAGGCTGCGGTGCAACAGTTGGAAAAGTTGCTGGCCTTCATCGAGCTATGAAGGGTGGAATCGGATCTTCATCACGAGTTTTTCCAGACGGATTAGTCATTGGTGCAATTGTTGCCGTCAATGCAGTCGGAGAAGTCAGAGATCCTCGTGATGGAACCGTATTGGCAGGTCCCAGAGATGATCATGGAAAAATTGTGAGCAGTTTGGATTTGATGGTGGATCAAGCATTCATCCCGCTCCTTCCCGGAACGAACACGACAATTGGTGTTGTTGCATGTAATGCCAAGTTAACAAAAAGCCAGGCAGCCAAAGTTGCATCCATGGCCCAAAACGGTTTGGCCCGAACTATTTTTCCGGTGCATACCATGATGGATGGAGATACGATCTTTGCAGCAGCCACTCAGGAACTTGACGCATCTGTTGACCTTGTTGGAACCTTTGCAGCTGAGGTAATGACAGAAGCCGTCGTCGCTGCCATTAAGCATGCAAAAGGAATTGATGGTTTCCCGGCTTATAGGGATTTGGTGAAGGAATAAGAAAGGAGATCTGACTGAATGAATACCACAGCTATTGAATCTGTGCTTCAATATGTTGATAAGAGCGAAGTCGTACAATTGACACAGCAGCTTATAAAAATTCCCAGTGTGTTCAGGCCGGCTGCCGGAGGAACTGAAGAAAACGTTGCTAAATATCTTGTAGATTATTTAAGTAACATGGGTCTGGATGTATTTTATGAGGAGGTAGTGCCTGGACGTCCGAATGTAATTGCCGTCTATGATTCGGGCATATCTGGAAGAACACTTCTATTTGAGGGACATACGGACGTGGTTACCGAAGGAGATCATGAAACATGGAAGCATGATCCGTTTGGAGCTGAAATCGTGGATGGAAGAATTTATGGAAGAGGTTCATGCGATACAAAAGGAAACCTGGCTGCTGCCATTTGTGCAGTACATACGGTAATAAAGTCAGGAGCGAAGTTTAAAGGAAAAATGATATTATGCATTCCGTGTGATGAAGAAGACATGATGATTGGCATTAAGGACTTTATTAAAAATGGATGGGCAGCTGGGGTGGATGGTGCCATTATTTGTGAACCGGAGGAAAACCAGCTTTGTATTTCCCAAAAAGGAGCCATGCGAATTATCTTAAACACATACGGAAAGATGGCACACGGGGCAATGCCGCTTACAGGAATCAATCCAACCACAAGAATGGCGCGATTGATTGTCGCACTTGAGGAACTGGAACAAAAAGAAAAAGAACGGCTTGGGAAACATCCGTTTCTTGGCTACCCGAGCATAACACCGACCATTGTCCAAGGGCCGGTGAAAGGGGATCCACAGATTAATGTGGTGCCTTCACAGTGCATGACCGCCCTGGATATTCGAACCGTTCCCGGTCAGAGTCATGATCAATTAACGCACGAAATAAATGAGATTATTAACCTCTTAAAAAGCCGGGATCCTGATTTCAAAGCGACAATGGAAGTCATTGAAGACCGGCCATGGACGGAGACTCCAAAAGAACATGATCTTGTTCAGTCTGTTGCCCAAGCTTATACCCAGGTTACTGGTAAGGCTCCTGTTTTTAATGGTGTCCCGGGAGCTACAGATGGAACGTTTCTGCATCTGGCAGGTGTACCGATTATTACAACAGGAGCGGGTGACCGGCACATACCGCACCATGCGGATGAATATGTTGAAATCGATCAGCTTATAGAAACCGTACAGCTTTATACTTTATCCGCACTAAATTATTTGAATCAATAACATGGATCCTGCAGCGCCTCTCGTTGCAGGTTTTATTCATAAGGTCATCTGATGAATAAGTTTGATTTTCCGAGCTGCTTCCGCTATTATTCGGTGGATATTACGACTATAAGGAACTTCCATATGCATCTACCCTATGTGCTGCCTGCACAGATGCCTGTCCTGTTAAGATCTGAAAAGATGGCGATGAAGGCATTTGGCCTTGGTGCAGCTTCATCAGCGCTTTATAACATTGGTTCGAAATTTGCACCTTCAGCGATGGGACTGTTCTTAGATAGGAATCACGTTCAGTGAAATGACACTGGCTGAATCTGGGACAGTCGTGCTATACAGCAGCAAGGACATTGGCCGTTCTGTGAGCCTGCTGCCAACTACATACATTGCCATTGAACCCAAGAGCACGATTGTTCCGAGGATGACCCAGGCGGCACAAGCAATCCGTAAGAAAATCCGGTAATTCCGCCGATATTGAAATGAACCTGGTTGTTGGGGTGCATGGACCGGTTAAGGCGGCTTATATTCTGGTAAAAGATAAATGAATAGTAAAAAATGAGAGTATTCACTTGAGAAGAGACTCTCTTTTTTTATGAATGAAATAATTTCACGTACCGTATAATGATATTAAATTAAATAATATAAAATAAATTAAGAATATTAAAAATACCACTCTATGACAAGTGGTATTTTTAAAATCTTGAAAATTGGATTATTTTTACTTTGTTTTTACCTTTACACTTTTGGAAGGTTTACTTTCATTGTGGGTTCGATCCAGTGCTGTTACCACATAGGTATACGTTTTTCCGGCTTCAGCTGTTTGATCAGTATACAAGTACCTTTGATTTTGACTATAGACGGTTGTAAGCATGTGGGACGCATCATCAATGCTGCCTTTTTTATTTCCTTCAAACCGGTAAACGGCATAAGCGGTAGCATCACTGTGTTTATTATGCTTTTCAATCACAAAAGAGACCGTATCATTTATATAACTTATTCCATGTAAGATTGGTGGCTTTGGAGCCTGATTATCGATCCATGGCATGGAAGGAACAAGTGATGGATATTTGTATATATCATTTTTTAAGCGGTCAGCGATGCCCAGCGGGTTTTTACGTAAATCCTTAGCACTGAAATGCATACTCCCTTTAAATTCATCATACGTGCGGTTTAGCTGCAACTGATTGGGCATCTCTTCGGGATTCAGCCAGTTGGATACACCGTTCGTTATTGTATTGATCTTGTAATCAGCTTGTCCAACATACAGCTGGACCGGTTTGTCCTTAACTTCTTTTGCCCACCAATCGAGAAGCTTGGCATAATCTGCGACAGGCAGGCCAATGTTCCAATAAATTTGCGGGGCAATATAATCTATATATCCATTGTTGATCCATGTTCTTGTGTCTGCGTATAAATCGTCGTAATTCGTTTGTCCGGCTGCTGTATCAGAGCCTGTAGGGTCAACAGCTTTGTTGCGCCAAACACCAAACGGGCTTATGCCAAATTTCACATAGGATTTTTCAGATTTGATCGATTCATTCAAGTGCTTTACCAGTTGGTTTACATTATCACGTCGCCAGTCTTCAATATTCGAGAAACGCGAGCTTCCGTATGTTTCGTATGTGGCCTGATCAGGAAATGGAACTCCGGCAATTTTATAGGGATAAAAATAGTCATCCATATGAACCGCATCAATATCATAGTTTTTTACCACTTCCATAATACCGTCAATGATAAACTTCTGGGCTTTAGGAATCCCCGGATTAAAATACAGCTGCTGGCCATAGGGAACGACCCAGTCGGGATGCAGTCTTGCAGGATGGTCTGCCGGCAAGTTTGCTAGATCCGACAGATCTGCTGTTTTGCCTAATGGCATTGTAATGCGGTACGGATTAAACCAGGCATGAAACTCCATATTCCGCTTGTGGGCTTCTTCTACCATAAAAGAGAGGGGATCGTAGCCGGGATCTTTGCCCTGGACACCTGTCAGATATTTAGACCAGAGACCATATTGGGAAGGATAAAAAGCATCAGCAGTCGGTTTAATTTGCATGACCACCGCATTCATGTTCATTGCTTTTTGCTCATCCAGGTACCGCATGAACTCTTCTTTTTGCTGTGAAATGGACAAGCCGGGCTTTGAAGGCCAATCGATGTTGGTTACACTGGCAATCCAGGCTGCACGAAGTTCTTGTTTAGGATATGTTTGTGCCTGATGAGGGGATGATTGAGCATTGACAGCCTGGGTGGAAAGGAGTAAATTGCCGCCAAGAAAAGCAGCAAGCAACAGTGAGCCTGCTTTTTTCTTTGATACCATCACATAACCTCTTTTCCCTATTTTCTATTAAATGGTAATAACAGTATAATTATAGAAGATTCCTAGAGAAATAACCCATTGCTTTTGATTTATTTTTAATGAGGAATAAGTAGGAAGAATTTCACAGATTGTTTATTGCAATCATTCCTACAATGGACACTTGCGGTGTTTGCTTTCCTGGATTATTATAGGAACAAGTGTTCCTGTAAAGCTTATAAAAAAGGATTTAGAGATCGTGTAACGAATTATATGGGTTCAAGGAGGGGAAGTACATGTCATTGAACAACTATGGAGTGTTAAAAGGGAAAATACTAGATTCCAAGTATGGCAGTGATGCCAGTCCTCATTACCAGATCCTTGTTGAGGGGGAAGAACAAACGAAATACCGTGTGGCCGTTAATATTAAGTCACAATCCTACCCTTCGGAAGTATTGTATTTTGTTAGTGACCAATTTCAATCCGAAGATTTGGCCGCATTGCCGAACTTGCCAGCTGGATTTACGGATATAAAAAATAACAATCCGGATATCGCGCTTGATTTTATCCGAGGAAATTTATTTGATCCCAAAAAGATGGTTCCGTTGCCTGCTGACGTTGAGGGACCGGATAATGACCTGAATGAAAAGTTGAGTTTTTACATTGAAAAAGCACAGCAGGAAAAGGCAGTCCTCTATGCATTTGGCCAGCGCTGGGGCCCCGAGAATAACACACCCGATCAGTATTTTGGATTTACACCCGGGAATGGTATCCATGATATCCATATGAACCAGGGCAACGTGGGACGATGGAAACGGGATAATGGAACTTGGCAGGATGGCGGTTTGATGCTTTATTTTGAAGAATCGAATTCGTGGGTAGGAACGTTCCTTGCTTTTCAATCACAGTCCTGGTGCACCGATGATCAAGGTAACGCCGTGCTGCCTGTAGAGAAATGCAATTATTTGAATTATGATCAAGCCAACAGAAAAGCCAAACAGTGATTCATTGCTGTTTGGCTTTTATTTTTTGCGGATAACAGAGGGGGGAACATTCTTTATTTTCTTAAACACCCTTCCGAAATAGGTGATACTGCTGAATCCGACATTCCCTGCAATTTCTGTGATCGAAGCATCAGAGCCCATTAGCATTTTTTCTGCTTCGTTGATTCGAAGCAAATGAAGATATTCAATTAATGTTTTTCCCGTTATTTTCTTAAAGACTTTGCAAAAATGATTGGGGCTTAAATTAACCATCCTCGCAGCTTCTTCAATGCTGATTTCCTGGTTATAGTGTTCCCTCAAGAAATTTAGCAGGCCGGTAAGATGATAAGACTTTTTGGAAAAAGCAGGAGGCTGTTCTTTCAGCTGATGATAATAGCGAAAAATAAGACCAAAAATCCGGAACAGCTCTGCTTTAACCAATAGCTCATAACCGACCTCGCTCTTTTCAAATTCGGTGATCAAACAAGAAATGGAACGGCTGAGTTCATTCGTGTAAACTTCCCCTTTTCTTAAAAAGTTTTGAAGCTTTAATTCATTGTTTAAATAGGGATAAAGATAAAGGCGTTCGGTACAATCAAGGCCCGTGTTCCGAAGCAGGGCATCATTAAACACAATAGCTGCAATCTCAGCCTGGTCAGTCAGCCCCTCTGCGGCATGCAGCTGTTTCGGGTTCACAAAAGCAAGTTCTCCTTTTTCCAGATGGACGAATGTATCATCAATTTGAACCTTTACTTCTCCTTCTTTTATAAAAATCCATTCCATATGATTGTGCCAGTGAAGAGGAAACTTATTGATGAAGAAAATATTAATAGGAAATGTCTTATCCGGAATATATGTTGCTTCCTTTAAATCACTTCTGGTCATAATGTCCTCCTCCATCTATTCATATTTTTCTATTAAGGTAACAGGAATACGGGCGAATGACAACGCTTTCTTCGTCTGTATCTCGTAAGATTGTGCGAATTATGAATAAGATTGTGAATAGCCACAAGAAAGCGCATTCAGTACGATAAAGGCGAAAGGTAAAATTATAGCAATTGAAAAATGAATAGTAAGCATTATATTCAACGGGAGGTTAGAGATATGGAGAAAATACGTATCATTCAAATTGGCTCAGGAGGATTCGGTCAATCATGGCTTGAAGTGGCCATGAAGTATGAACATGTTGAGCTTGTTGCTGTTGTAGATATGATGGAGGAAAACCTGTGGCGAGCGAAACAGATTACTGGTTTACCAGGAGAAATGTTGTTTTCAAGCATTGATCAAGCTTTAGATATTAAGGCCGATGCCGTGCTGATCGTCACTCCGCCACAAACGCATAAAGAGCTGGCGATAAAAGCCATCCAGCGGGGGTTTCACGTGATGATGGAGAAACCTCTTGCACATACGCTTGAAGAAGCAAAGGAATTGCTCAATGTTAAACAAAACCATCATAAACAGCTGATGGTCAGCCAAAATTACCGGTGGAACTCTCCGATCCAAACAGTAAAACAGCTGCTTGATGCGGACAAAATCGGGAGAGTGGAGTGGATGAATTATTCCTTTCAGCGAGCAAGCCACTTTGGAGGCTGGAGAGACCGATATGATCATATCCTCCTGGAAGATATGTCAATCCATCATTTTGATCTGATGAGATACCTGCTGAATAAAAATCCGGTTGAAGTTTACGCACAAAGCTATCGTCCCTCCTGGAGCTGGTTTCAGGGAAATCCGAATGCCCATGTATCGATTGCATTTGAGGATGATGTACATGTCAGTTATATGGGAAGCTGGGTAACAAAAGGAAAGGAAACCCCGTGGAATGGAGAGTTCCGATTGGTCGGAGAAAAAGGGGCCATTGAGCTAATGGAGGATAAAGTTACCTTATATGATTCAAATAATGAAGGACAAGTTGTGCCTTTAGTCGATCTTCCTTATGATGACCGAACGTTGTCAGTGGATCATTTTGTTCAATCCATCATCAGCGGCAATCAGCCTGCCACTTCTATTGAAGATAATATTAAGAGTTATGAGCTCACCTGCGCCGCCATCGAATCAGCTGTTACTCACAAGGTGGTGAATCTGCCATTATCCCTGGTCCAAAACTGATAACATGGCAAAAGGAGGGGTATGAAATGGCAAAAAAACTGTCGGTTTTTATCATTTTATTAGCCTTGATTCTGGTGTTACCTGCCTGTGAAAGTGCAGAAGGCAAACAAGATGGAAAAATTAAATTAACTTGGTGGGATTATTACGGCAGTGAAGCGGCTGTCGCAATGAACAACGCCATTAAAACGTATGAAAAAGCCCACCCGAATGTAGATATCGAACGAATTGAGGTTCCTTTTGGTGAGCTCAAGAAGAAAATTCTACTTGGAGCAGCCGGAGGGGAATTGCCGGACATTCTGATCATTGATAATCCTGACCATCAAATGCTGGCAGAGGCTGGGATTCTGGCCGACCTTACGAAGAGAGTGAAAGTATGGGGACAAGAAAAGAAGTACTTTGAAGGGCCGCTGTCATCGACCGTATATAAAGGGAAAAATTACGGAATACCGCTTGGAAGCAACAATCTTGCCCTCTATTATAATCAGGACCTGTTAAAAGAGGCAGGGATAAAACCGCCAAAAACCTGGGACGAGCTTAAAAACGCAGCAAAGAAATTGACCCATAACGATGTATATGGCATGGCGGTATCGGCGATCAGTCAGGAGGAAGGTACGTTTCAATTTTTGCCATTTGTCTGGCAAGCAGATTCTGACCTGACTCACTTTAATACGCGAGGATCCGTCGATGCAATTTCCCTATGGAAGGAATTGATTGAGAGTAACTCTATGTCCAAAGGAGTTCTAACACAAACCCAGCAGGATGTCGCTTTACAGTTTATCAACGGAAAAACCGCGATGATGGTAAATGGAACGTGGCAAATTCCTGTCCTGGAAAAAGAAAAGAAACTGAATTGGAATGTAGTGGAGCTTCCGGGATACCAGAAAAACAGCACTATTTTGGGCGGAGAAAATTATGCCATCAGCAGTACGTCCAAACACAAAGAGGCAGCATGGAATGTGCTTATGTTTATGCAGGAGAAAGAAAATGCAAAAAAAATTCTCATTCAAAAAGGGAATTTGCCCCCGCGAAAGGATTACATCCAGGATGACTATTGGCAAAAGGATCCCAGACTAAAAACATTTGCCAACAGTATGGAGTTTGCCAAAGCCAGAGCATACGGTGCGTACTATCCTTCCATCTCTGAAGAAATACAAAAAATGATGCAGGAGGTTTTAACGGGAAGCATGCCCGCTGATCGGGCGGTGAAACAAGCAGCCAAAAGGATCAAACCCTATATCACTCAATAGAAAAAGGTGGTGTGACTCATGAATGTAGAAACGGATATTTCTTTGCATCAACGAAACGTCACTATGGAAAGCAGAAAAAAAGAAAAACGAAGAAAGTCGTTGGGTAATTACCTGTTCATTTTGCCAGGTGGGGTCTTCCTGCTATTATTTTTGGTGTTTCCCATCGGCTACAACTTGAAAATTACGTTTGAGGATTTAACAGCGTTAAATATCTTAAAGGAACAATCCTTTGTCGGTCTGGAAAATTACGTTACTGTGATGAAAGATAAAATTTTCCTTCTGTCGTTAAAAAACTCTGTAATATTTACTGGTCTCTGTATCTTTTTTCAATTTACGACCGGCTTTGCCTTTGCTTTATTTTTCAACAAGAAATTTCCAGGAAGGAATGTAATGAGGGCACTCATTCTGATTGCCTGGATGATTCCAATGGTGATTACGGGTACCTTATTTAAATGGATGTTTGCCGGTGACCACGGAATCATTAACCATCTTCTTTTATGGCTGGGAGTACTTGACCAGCCGATTCATTGGCTGATTAATGATCATACTTCATTGTACAGCACCATCATTGCGAACATCTGGATCGGGATTCCGTTTAACATGATCATTTTGCTGGCCGGTCTCCAATCGTTGCCAGAAGAAACCTATGAAGCGGCTAAAGTCGATGGTGCAGGAAAGGTTCGCCAATTCTTTTTCATCACCCTTCCACTTATGAAGCCTACTATTTTGACCTTGCTCGTACTGGGCATTATTTACACCTTTAAAGTCTTTGACATCATATTGATTATGACAGGAGGCGGACCAGTCAACAGTTCAACGGTCTTGCCGTTTTACTCCTATGAAATGGCATTTACCAACTATAATTTTAGCCTTGGCGCCACCATAAATACCATTATGCTCGGTTTATTGGTACTTGTAGCTCTGGTTTATTTATGGCTGGTCAGAAAGGAGGAAAATGTGTAATGAATTCGCTCCTGAAGGTAAATAATAAATATTTTACGACAGTCATTGCTGTCATTTCGACAATCATTTTTCTATTCCCGGTTTACTGGATGGTCACCACATCTATAAAACCGATGTCTGGTATTTTGTCTACCACTCCGCAGATCATCCCTCGCGAGATTCAGTTTCAAGCTTATGTGAAAAATTTTATACAAGATACTGAGATTCTGAGATTCTTTTTAAACAGTGTCATTATTGCAACAGGTTCCATGATATTGACGTTGCTGTTTGCTTCACCCTTCTCCTATGCGCTTGCCCGCCTTGAGTTGAAAGGAAGGGGCTGGATGATTGGATTTCTGCTGGTCGTCCAGATGCTTCCGAACATCATGCTGGCTTTGCCGTTCTTTATCTTGTTTTCTAAACTTCATCTTTTAAACAACTTTATTTCCCTGATCATTGCCAATGCGACGCTTTCCATGCCATTTGCCATACTCGTTCTTCGCCCATTTTTCATGTCCATACCAAAAGGGCTTGAAGAGGCAGCAGTTATTGATGGATGCAACCGCTTTACGGCATTTTGGAAAATCGTCCTGCCGCTGGCAAAACCCGGTCTCCTGACGGTTGGATCTTTCTGCTTTTTACACGCATGGGGGGACTTGCTGTTTGCTTTAATCTTGACCACGGACAAAAGTGTCCGGCCATTAACGGTTCATTTGTATACCTTTGTCGGGCAGTATGGAACCGATTGGAACTCCTTGATGGCGGTGGCAACCGTCTGTGTTATACCGATCATCATTATTTTCATCGCGTTTCAAAAACATATCGTTGGAGGACTGGCCTCGGGGTCTGTTAAATAATTATCAAATCATAAAGGAGAGAGTTCGATGAAATTAGGAGTATTTGCTGTGTTATTTTCAAAAAAGCCGTTTGAAGAAGCTTTGGATTACATAAAGGAAAGTGGGCTGGATACGGTCGAAATCGGAACTGGAGGCTATATTGGTAATGCCCACTGCAAGCCCGCTGAATTGCTGGCGGATAAAGTGAAGTTGAAGGACTTTAAAGACGCACTGGAGTCACGGGGAATTCAGATCAGTGCCCTCAGTTGCCACGGCAACCCGTTGCATCCTAATCAAAATATTTCGCAAGAGCACCATCGGGTCTTTCAGGATACGGTTCGTCTAGCTGAAAAACTGAGTGTTGAACAGGTGGTTACTTTCTCAGGATGTCCGGGTGAATCGGATTTTTCCCTCCATCCTGTTTGGATTACATGCCCTTGGCCGACTGATTTTTCTGAAGTTGTGAATTGGCAATGGAACGAAAAAGTCATTCCGTACTGGAAGGAACAAAATGAATTTCTAAAAGAACATGGCGTAAAAGCAGCCATTGAACCACATCCCGGGTTTGTTGTTTACAATACGGAAACGCTGCTTCGGCTACGAAGAGAATGCGGCGACCAAATTGGCGCAAACTTTGATCCAAGCCATTATTTTTGGCAGGGGATGGATCCGGTCGCCTGCATCCGGGCACTTGGAAGGGAAAAAGCGCTTTTTCACTTTCATGCTAAAGATACAAAAATCGATGGACAAAATCATCCCTTAAATGGTGTACTTGATACAAAGAGTTATAGCGACATTGCCAATCGTTCCTGGGTGTTCCGAACCGTGGGTTACGGTCATGGAGAAGATACTTGGAGGGATATTGTCAGCGCCCTTCAAACGATTGGTTATGACGGGGCGATCAGCATTGAGCATGAAGATGGATTGATGAGTATTGAAGAAGGATTCACAAAAGCAGTAGCCTTTTTAAAGGACAAATTGATTGGAGAAGGAGCTGTTGAAATGTGGTGGGCGTAAACCAAAAGCAGGTAAGAGTAGGTCTGGTAGGCTATAAATTTATGGGAAAAGCGCATTCTCATGCGTACCGTGATGTGTCGTTTTACTTTGATACAAACCCCAAGCCGGTCCTGCAAGCCATTTGCGGACGCAATGAAAAAGACGTGAAAGAAGCGGCCGCCAATATGGGCTGGCGAAGCTATGAAACGGATTGGCGGAAACTTATTGCACGCGATGACATTGATCTCATTGATATTGTTACTCCAAACAACTGTCATGCAGAGATTGCCATTGCAGCTGCGGAAGCCGGCAAGCATGTTTTTTGCGAGAAACCACTGGCTTTGACGCTTGAACAATCTCAACGGATGCTGGATGCGGTAAATAAAAATGGTGTGGTACATATGATCAACCATAACTACCGGTATGCTCCGGCCGTACAGTGGGCAAAAAAACTGATTGATAGTGGCCGGTTGGGTCGAATCTATCATATCCGAGCGACCTATTTGCAGGATTGGATCATGGACCCCGAATTTCCACTGGTTTGGCGATTAAGCAAAGAGGTCTGCGGCTCCGGTGCATTGGGTGATTTGGCAGCACACAGCATCGATCTCGCCCGTTTTTTAGTCGGAGAATTCAAGGAAGTCAGCGGGATGCTGGAAACATTCATTAAAGAACGACCCATCGTGGAGGACAGTTCGGGATTAAGTGGCACAGGAGCATCCGAACAAAAAGGCCCTGTTGATGTAGACGATGCAAGTGTATTCCTCGCCCGGTTTGAAAACGGTGCCATAGGAACGTTTGAAGCGACCCGCTTTGCAGGCGGCAACCGAAACGGAAACCGGCTTGAGATCAACGGAGAAAAAGGATCCATTCGCTGGGACATGGAAAACATGAATAATCTTGATGTCTATTTTCATGAGGATGAAGAAGGACTCCAGGGATTCCGGACCATCAATTGCACTGAAGAGATTCATCCTTATGCCGGCGCCTACTGGCCGGCAGCCCATATCATTGGTTACGAGCACACCTTTACCAATTTGATGGTGGAACTGATGGATGGCATTGACAAAGGATACAGCCCGTTACCGAACTTTGCCGACGGTGTCAGAAACCAGGCGATATTGGAAGCAGTGCAAGAATCGGACCGGACTAAACAATGGGTTTCTCTGTCCGATGTTTTTGAAAAAGCAGAACGAACGATAAAAGTTAAGCAGTAACATACAAAACCCTTTTAATTAACTCTAGTTAAGAGGGTTTTTTTTGACATGCATCTAGATGACAGATAAGTATTTCACAATATACAATTCTTTCACGCTGAACAGAACAGACAGGAGGAAAAAATGAAGTAATTCCCAATGCAGTAATGAACCGAAGCATTAAAAGGTTAAAATTATGTTTGATTATAGGATTGAAGTAAAAGGCACTGAAATTGCGGACAACCTGGAACGTATATTATTGAATGAAAGATTTGGAGTGTTATGGACTTTTCATTTGAATGACAAGTTGGAGGAAAAAGGTTTAGATGTGAAGAAGATTTTAAGATACTTGAAGTTTGTAATCCGAAGAAGAAAAGGAAGTTATTGAGCAAAACCAACTGGCAGGATATTTTTTGCCGTGTAAGATGGTCGTTTACGAAAATAATCAAAAAGTAAAATTGGTATGACCAAACCATCTGCATTAATCAATATGCTTAAAGACCAATTATGACAAGACAATGCCAAAAAAATTGAAGGGATCAACTGATAGCGGTAATGAATAAATGCCGATAAAAAGGAAGGAACACATGTAATCAAAATGAAATGGGTTCCTTTTTTCCTTTCCTATTAAGAGAGGAGGAAGTGTACATTGCGTACTCAATACAAGGTCATTGTTGTGGGAGCAGGATCAGGTGGGATCTCAATCGTTGCCAGGCTCTTGAGAATGGAACCAGCGTTACAGGGTGATATTGCTATAATTGATCCGGCTGAAAAACATTACTATCAGCCGCTATGGACATTGGCAGGGGCCGGGGTAACCAAAAAGGAAGTTACAGAAAAGCAAATGTCTACCGTCATTCCAAAAGGAGCGGAATGGCTTAGGGAGGCAGTTGAAGCTTTTTATCCGGAAGACAATATCATTTCAACCAGCAGTGGCAAAAAAATTGGTTATGATTATCTCGTGGCTGCGGCAGGTATTGAAATTAACTGGGATGGTGTAAAGGGCTTAAAAGAGACGTTGGGGCAAAATGGAGTATGCAGTAACTATTCCTATGAACATGTAAATTATACATGGGAAATGATCAGAAGTTTTAAGGGTGGCAACGCTGTTTTTACACATCCTTCCACGCCAGTAAAATGTGGTGGAGCTCCGCAGAAAATCATGTATTTAGCTGAAGATTACTTCGAAAGGTCAGGGGTAAGAAAGTACTCAGAAGTGATTTTTGGTACTGCAAATCCGGCGATATTTGATGTAGAAAAGTACAGAATCGCTTTAGAAGAGGTAATAGAAAGAAAAGACATTAAGGTAAAATACAAAAGAGATTTAATTGAAATCCGGCCGGATCAAAGAGAGGCTGTGTTTAAAAGCCTTGAGACTGGCCAAGACGAGGTAATCAGATATGATATGCTGCATGTCACCCCTCCTATGCGAGCTCCCGCTTTTATTCGGAAGAGCAAATTGGCAGACGAGAAGGGCTGGGTGGATGTGAACAAGCATACGCTGCAGCACAATCGATATGACAATATCTTTGCATTAGGGGACAATAGCAGCCTTCCAACTTCCAAAACAGGAGCCGCTATTCGAAAGCAAGCTCCTTTGGCTGCTCGGAATCTTGTTTCTGTAATCCAAGGGAAGGCGCCGTTTTTAAACTATGACGGCTATACTTCTTGCCCACTCGTAACCGGCTATAACAAGCTTATTCTGGCTGAATTTGATTACAATAAAAAACCTCTTGAAACGATGCCTTTTAATCAGGCAAAAGAAAGATACAGCATGTATTTTTTAAAGAGAAATTTTCTGCCGCTTATGTACTGGCATGGGATGCTAAAAGGGATTATGTAATTGCAAATTTATGAAGACAAGCTGGCTCAAGCTTCCTATTTAGTGGCATGCCAAGTTAAATGGAGTTAAGAATGTTTTCACCTGGAGGGTGGTTATTTCTCTCTGGATCAAAAGAAAAAATCATCATAACCATCTGGTATTAAATCTTTAATTTATCTATAAAATATCCCCCCTATATTTTTTTAAAAAAATATAGGGGGGATATTGATAAAAAAACAAGGTTTTTGTTTCATTTAACGCAAACAGTATCACTCAAACATACATACCTGAGTATATGAAAGTGTTTATGTTTAAAGCTGTAACTTGTCCTTTTTTTCATTTCTTGTTTCAATATGGTTACCAACTTTCTACTTCGATAATCCCTCACATCCATTCTTACATAAGTTCATAATAAATATGAATTGTTTTTTCCTTCCTCTATTGCCGTCCATAAATCCAATCTAAGTAAGATCAAGACGCTTAGTCATTCATCAAATCCACGCAGTATTCCCGAATCAGTTTTGAGGCTTTCGTCTGGCTGATATCAAGGTCTTTCGCGACTTTCCTGGACGATTTGAATGTTTGGTAAGATTTTCTGATTAAGAAACGCTTCGTTTCATCAATCGCTTTGTCGAGTGAAGTGGGGAGAGCGAGCTGGGTGACTTGTTCAACATTGGCGGTAATCATATCCGGCAAGTCGGCCACCTGGATGATTGAGTCGCTGATGACGACTAACCGTTCAATCAGATTTTCTAGCTGTCGCACATTCCCCGGCCACGAATAATGGATTAAGATGTTCAGGCATTCTTCTGATATAACTTTATTTTCACGGTATTTTTCATTGAATTTATTTAAAAAATTGTACGTAAGCGGAATGATATCTTCTTTGCGCTCACGCAGCGGTGGCAGATGAACATCTATTACATTCAACCGGTAAAATAAATCCTCCCGGAATCTTTTGTCATTGATCATTTCAATTAAATCCTGGTTCGTTGCGGCGATGATACGGATATCGACCTTTTTCATTTCGCTGCCACCGACAGGAATGAATTGTTTATCCTGGATTACTTGTAAAAGCTTCGCCTGTAGAGAGAGCGGCATTTCTCCAATTTCATCAAGGAAAACAGTACCCCCATCCGCTGCCTCAATCAATCCTGGTTTTCCGGTATTGCTGGCCCCGGTAAATGCGCCCTTTGAATAGCCGAATAACTCTGATTCGAGCAGCTCTTCTGGAATGGCCGCGCAGTTAATTGTCAGGAACGGGCCACTTTTCCGCTTGCTAATCCGGTGGATGAAATGGGCGAGCACTCCTTTTCCTGTTCCTGATTCCCCTTGGATTAAAATCGTTGAATCCGTTGGTGCCACTTTTTCACAAAAAGTCAGGATTCGGTTGATTTTTCCACTGTTCGTAATGATTCTGCCTGTTTCATCTTCATCTTGAGTGGTATTTGACTCATCACCTGCTTCATTTGCTTTTAACATTTTATACGTTTGGGTTTCGGTTGCTGTAATGACGACGAGTTCAATTTCTCCCTCTTCATTTAAGAGTGGAATGGCTGACGTCATCAATTCAGCCCCGATATAAGTTTGCTGTTTCATGTAGCATGGCTTTTTTCTTTTATACACTTCCGGCACAATAGATGGCTTCCAATAGCCTTTTTCAAATAAGTCGACATTGTATTTTCCGATAACATCAGTTGGCTTTAACCCATAATGGCGCTCACATGCTTGGTTCACGTAGAGAATCCGTTTTTCGCCGTTGAGGACGAAAATTTCATCTGAGGAATGATCAAGAATATTTAAAAGTGTTTCCAGCGTCATCTCAATATTGCCTGTTGCATTGGGAGTTTTCATAGAATGATCCTCTCTTATTAAACGTTAATGAGTTAAATTTGATTAATACTCTTTTGTAAATGAGTCAATTGTAACTCGATTTGACAGCGTTTTCAAATAAAAATCTCAATATTCATTGTATTCTCGCTCTTTTTGGAAGCTGGCACACTACTTGCATGTAGATAAAGTTGACAGGCTAAAAGTAAGTTTGTCCTGGCCAATTGAAAACATTATCAAGAGGGAGGATTGCATGAAACAGCCAGAAGTTTTTGATATCACCATTATTGGGGGAGGACCGGTTGGTTTGTTTACGGCCTTTTATGCGGGTATGCGCCAGGCATCGGTAAAAATCATCGAAAGTCTTCCTCAGCTCGGCGGACAGTTATCTGCTTTGTACCCGAAAAAATATATTTATGACATTGCCGGGTTCCCAAAAGTGAGGGCAAAGGAGCTCGTTGATCAATTACGGGAGCAAATGAATCAGTTTGAACCGACAATTTGCCTCAAACAATCGGTAGAAAGTATCGTTCGTACAGGTGACGGAAAGTTCGCGATCACGACGAACGAAGAAACTCATTACGCGAAAGCAGTTATTATTACAGCTGGAAACGGCGCATTCCAGCCTCGAAAGATGAATATTGAAGGAGTAGACAAATTCGGAAACGCTAACCTACATTATTTCGTACAGGATTTAACTCAATTTGCGGGAAAAAAAGTGGTCGTGTTCGGCGGGGGCGATTCAGCAGTTGACTGGGCGCTTATGCTTGAACCGATAGCTGAAAAAGTGACGATTATTCACCGAAGAGACAAATTCCGTGCCCATGAACATAGTGTAGAGCAGATGAAGCAGTCAAAAGTCGAAATTTTAACACCTTACGTTCCGGTTCAATTAGCTGGCGATGAAAAAATTGAAAGAGTGATTCTGACAGAAGCGAAGAGCGGAGAGCCACTCGAAATTGAAGTCGATGATGTCCTTGTTAATTACGGATTTGTTTCATCACTCGGCCCAATTAAAGACTGGGGCCTTGAAATCAAAAGCAATACCATCGTTGTCAACTCCAGAATGGAAACGAACATCGAAGGGATATACGCAGCAGGAGATATTTGCACTTACGAGGGAAAAGTGAAACTGATTGCGAGCGGTTTTGGCGAAGCACCGACAGCTGTGAGCAATGCAAAAGCATATATCGATCCGAGTGCAAAAGTCCAACCTCTTCACAGCACGAGCATTATGGGGGAAAAAGAAAAAAGCGGCTCTGCCGTTTAATGGATATAAATTAGAAATATATAAAGGGGAATCCACATGGCTACATATACAGTAGTTAATCAAGAAACGTGCATCGCTTGCGGGGCATGTGGAGCATCGGCGCCGGAAATCTTTGATTACAATGATGAAGGAATCGCATTTGCCATCCTTGATGACAACTTAGGGATAACGGAAGTGCCTCATGAACTGGAAGAAGATTTGAAAGATGCTTTAGACGGATGTCCAACTGATTCGATTAAAGTGTCTTCTGAACCTTTTACTTGTAAATCCGTTCAAGCTGGATGATTCAATGTCATGCCAGATCATCGAATAAATTGTTCAATAATAAAGTTTTACCATCAATTGCTTGATTATTATTTATTTTGAGGGAGAGGTAATTATGGCGTATAACAATGTAGAAAATGCGACTAAGCGGACGTTTGAAAGAACATTGACTTATGACAAGTACACAGACCCGAAGGTATTTGAAAAGGAAAAGGAACTAGTATTCTCTAAATCCTGGCAGTTAGTGGGTCATGTCAGCCAGTTGGAAAAAGCAGGTGCTTTCTTTACGACAGAAGTTGCAGACGAGCCGATTATCTTGACTCGCGGCCAAGATGAAGTCATTCGCGCTTTTTATAATGTCTGTCCGCACCGTGCGACAAAGCTTGAAAAAAATGAGTCGGGAAAGAAGAAGATCTTACAATGCGCCTACCATGGCTGGACGTTTAAACTGGACGGTAAGTTAAACAAAGCGCCGAACTTTAAAGGGGAAGATGCAGTTTGTGTACAAGATGCCTGTTTACGTTCAGTCCGCATGGAAATCTTGGAATCTTTAATCTTCGTAAACTTGGACGATAACGCGAAGCCGCTTTCCGAATCTTATGGTGATTTCTTCGATCGCTTGAGCAAATTTCCATTTTTAAGTGAGTTAAAAAGGACAAACCAAACATCACGGGTGATTAAAGCAAACTGGAAAGCCTTCATTGACAACTATTTAGAGTGTGACCATTGCCATGTCGCTCACCCAGGCTTTGTATCAGCACTTAATATGGATGATTATCAAATCATTACATGTGAAAATTATTCACTTCAAGGCTCCATTGTTAAACCGGATAAAAATTATGGCACAGTCGATTTAAATAAGGCTGAAATGCAAGGCGGATCGTTCTTCTGGCTGTGGCCAAACTTAATGCTGACTATTTATCCAGGTCCTGGAAATATGGCGACCATCCAATTGGTGCCGATTGATCATGAAACAACGTTGATTCTATACACTTATTATTTCCGTGACGAGAATTTGACTACGGAAGAAAAAGACTTAGTTGCTTTTGCTGAACAAGTTCGCCTGGAAGATGTGGAACTTGTAGAGTTAGAACAAATCGGTTTCCGCTCCCGTGCCTTTAATAAAGGAAGATATTCGTCTTCGGAAAAAGCAATTGTACAATTTCATGAAATGGTATTGGAGGCCCTCAATGAGTAGATTAGTGAATGAGGCAAAATCGGCGAAGCAGTTTTTGATGATCAATGGAGAAAAAGTAGAAGCAACGAATTATGCTTCGTTATACTCTCCTTATTCGGGGGAAGAAATCGCCCAAATTGCGATGGCGGATAAAAAGCTGACAGTCCAGGCAATCGATGCTGCTTATAACGCACGGGGTGTAATGGCGAAAATGCCGGCGTATCACCGGGCGGACATCTTGGAAAAAGTTGCGGCACTATTAAAAGAAAAAGCAATTGAAGCGGCAGAAATCATAACTCGGGAATCTGCCAAGCCGATCATGTTCGCGAAAGCAGAAGTGGCGAGAACGATTGAAACGTATAAGTTTTCGGCGGAGGAAGCAAAAAGAATTCACGGAGAAACGATTCCATTTGATGCAGCGGTTGGCGGTGTCGGCCGAATGGGTTACACATTAAGAGAGCCGATTGGTGTCATTGGAGCAATCACGCCGTTTAACTTCCCAATGAACCTTGTCGCTCATAAAGTCGCGCCAGCTATTGCAGCTGGCAATACCATCGTCTTGAAGCCTGCTTCACAAACTCCGTTGTCTGCTCTCTTTATCGCCGAAATTTTTGAAGAAGCGGGTCTCCCGGCGGGCGTATTAAATGTCATAACAGGACCTGGCAGTACGGTTGGGGAAGCGATTGTGGAAGATGACCGCGTAAACATGGTCACATTCACAGGCAGCCCGAATGTCGGCATCGGTATCCGGAACAAGGCTGGCTTGAAAAAAACGACGCTTGAACTTGGTTCAAACTCGGCACTTATTATAGATAAAGATATTGACATCGATCAAATTATTGACCGTTGCATCATGGGTGCGTTCTCTAACCAAGGACAAGTTTGTATTTCCCTGCAGCGTGTGTATGCACATGAAAAGGTGTATGAAGAATTTGTTGCAAAGTTTACGGAGGCGGCAAAGAAGTTAAAAATCGGTGACCCGCTTGAATCGGACACATATATTTCCGCATTAATTTCAAAAGGAGAAGTTGAACGTGTACTGGGTTTGATCGAAGAAACGAAAAGCGGCCATGCAACAATTGCAGCGGGCGGCAAACTGCAGGATGGCATCCTTGAACCTACAATTATTACAGATGCAGATCATACGTTAAACATATCCTGCCAGGAAGCGTTTGCTCCGGTTGTCGTTGTGAACAAAGTGGGATCAGTGGAAGAGGCGATTGAGCAGGTTAATGATTCCCGCTTCGGATTACAGGCCGGCATTTACACAAACAATGTGAGGAATGCTTTGTACGCTTCACAGGAACTGCACGTGGGCGGCGTTATGATTAATGACGTACCGACCTATCGTGTTGACCAAATGCCTTACGGCGGTGTGAAAGAAAGTGGGACTGGTCGTGAAGGGATCAAATACGCGGTGGAAGAAATGACTGAACTGAAATTGGTCGTTTGGAACCAAAGCTGAAAACGAGGGACATTATTATGAAACAATATAAAATAGCAGTAATCGCCGGAGATGGAATTGGTCCTGAAGTGATTGATGAGGGGATCAAGGTATTAAAACAAGTAGCCGAACTGGATTCTGGTTTCCAATTTAATTTTACTTACTTTCCATGGGGATGCGAATTTTACACAAAAAACGGAACAATGATGGATGATGATGGAATTGAGCAGCTTAAAGAATATGATGCGATTTATTTGGGAGCAGTCGGGTTTCCTGGCGTCCCTGACCATATTTCACTGTGGGATCTGCTGTTAAGAATCCGCAAAGGTTTTGATCAGTATGTTAATATTCGGCCTGTGAAGCTGTTAAAAGGAGCGCACTTGCCGCTTGTGGATGTGAGACGGGAGGACATTGATATGCTTTTCATTCGTGAAAACAGTGAAGGCGAATATTCAGGTGCAGGGGATTGGCTGTTTAAAGACCAGGAACATGAAGTGGTTTTGCAAAACAGTGTATTCTCCCGAAAAGGTACAGAACGAATCATCCGATACGCCTTCGAAAGGGCAAAAAAAGACGGGAAGTCGTTGACGAGTATTTCTAAAGCGAATGCCCTTAATTATTCGATGGTTTTCTGGGATCAGGTATTTGAAGAAGTGAGCGCAGAATACCCTGAAGTCGAAACGGCTTCATATCTCGTCGATGCAGCGGCGATGTTGATGATCAAAGACCCAAAACGCTTTGAAGTCGTTGTGACATCGAACTTGTTTGGGGACATTTTAACAGATTTGGGAGCGGCACTTGCAGGTGGGATAGGTCTTGCTGCTGGTGCGAATATTAACCCGGAAAGAGACTTCCCGTCGATGTTTGAGCCGATTCATGGGTCAGCTCCTGATATTGCAGGACAGCAGATTTCAAATCCGCTTGCCGCTATTTGGTCTGCGAGTCAAATGCTCGACTTCTTCGGTTATGAAACTTATGGAAAATTAGTGTTGGATGCAGTGGAACAACTTTTGGTGGAAGAGAAAGTCCTGACACCGGATATGAATGGAAATTCTTCAACATCAGACGTAGGAAACCGTGTAGTAGAACTGATTAACTCTCTAGTTCTTTCTCAAAATGCGAAAAGCTGATAGATAAAAACGAAAGTAAAGAAAAACCGGCTTTATTAGGTATTACATAAAAGGTTTCGATCAACCTTTTTTGTAATACCTATCCCATTATTTGTTTTCAAATAATCTATCTATGAAACGTTAATGCTTTTGTTCATCCCTTGCTTCACTACCTTATTGAAAATATAACCATAATGTCTTCTCATATAAATCGTAACCCCTTTTATTGCAGCATCACTTAGTGTTCCAGAAATTTAAAGCGCTATCAAAATGACCAATATCATGTGTATTTTATGGTCTGTCTCTACAGAGCATAAGGTCGGCATTTCCAAATCATTTGTTTTTCAGAGGGGGAATTTAAAGAGTGAAAGTTTTAATTTGGATACTAGGACTCATCCCTGTTGCTGGTGCGTTTATAGTCGTAAACCGTATCGAGCCCTATATACTTGGTTTACCTTCCATCGTTTTTTGGGCGACTGCCTGGCTCATTTTTACTTCAGTATTTTTATCCATCACTAATATTCTGCTAGATAAACAGGAGGGAAGTAAATGAATAGTGCTATTTTCATACTGACGGGTACTTTTCTTCTTGCTTTCTATTTAGGAATCCGTGCTCGAAAAGGACAAGAAATGAAGCTAGAGGAATGGGCTGTAGGTGGCCGTAATTTTGGTCCGATCATTATGTTTGTGTTAATGGCCGGTGAAATTTTTACAACCTATGTATTTCTCGGGGGAAGCGGAGGAGCCTACCGAATGGGAGGCCCCATCATTTATATCTTCAATGCCTTTTGCTATATTGTGCCGTTCTGGATTTTGCCCCCTATTTGGCGTTATGCTAAAAAGCATCATGTGCTTACTCAATCTGACTTTTTTTCAAAGAAATATGACAGTAAGCCATTGGGGCTTTTAGTAGCCATGGTCGGTGTCGTTTCGATGATTCCTTATATCGTTTTGCAGTTAAAAGGACTTAAAATCATTGTTTCAGAGACATCATATGGTTTGATTTCACCAAATCTAGCCGTGTTCATCGGGGTGGTTGCTGTTACTATATTTGTAACATTGTCCGGTATTCACGGTTCAGCTTCTACAGCCATTTTAAAAGACATTCTCCTTCTCGTTGTCATACTATTCTTAGGTATTTATCTACCATATCATTATCATGGCGGAATCCAGCCGATGTTTGAAACATTGGAAACGGCAAAGCCGGGGTTTTTATTGATCCCTGATGAAGGATACAGCATATCCTGGTATATTTCGACCTGTTTAACCATCGGGTTGGGGCAATACATGTGGCCACAAGTCTTTGGCGCAAGCTTATCATCTAAAAATGAAAGAATGTTACGACAGAATGCAGCGATTTTACCGCTTTACCAAATCATTTTGGTGTTCATTATATTTATTGGTTTCACAGCCCTTTTACAAATTCCAAATTTACAAGGAGCAGATACAGATTTAGCCCTCTTTAAAATCGTAAAGGCAACGTTCGATCCGTGGGTGGTCGGAGTCATAGGAGGCGCCGGTATCTTAACCGCACTTGTTCCTTGCTCGATGTTATTACTAACGGCATCGACGATATTATCGAAAAATATTTATAAGGCGGTCAAACCGGATACCTCCGATGAGCAGATTGGGCGATTAACTCGTATTTTTGTCCCTATCGTGGCACTAGTCTCTTTATTTTTCACTTTTTACGGTGGAAACAGTATTATTGCGTTGCTGATCATGGCTTACAGCTTTGTGCTGCAATTATTTCCTCCCCTGTTCTGTAGTTTGTGGAAGAAAAACCCTGTTACTAAAACAGGCGCATTTGCCGGAATTATAGCAGGTGTCATCATGGTTGCTTATGTAACCTTATCCAGTGCGACGATGGGGACGTTCTTCCCAAAAGCCCCTCAGTTTATAAAAGATCTTGATATCGGTATAGCAGCCATTGTAGTTAACGTTGTTGTCATGTTAGCGTTCAGTGCCATTACTAAAACATCAGTAAAAGTAGAGACCGAGGCGGAGGAAAATGTGGTATAAAATATCCGGCCTTTATACATGTTTGTTTTACTTGGAGAAAAATAAATGAAGATCCTATGAATAGGGACAGTCTGACAGAAGGATTAGGTGTCAAAAAAGGTAAATCCTGGACGATGTTTTTGGCTGAATTAGGAGAGAAAAAGGTAATTAACAGAGGGATTTAGGTACAACAACTGAAATGGCCGGTCGCTTTTACCAGTATGTTATTCGTTATCAGCCCACTCCTGCCGTTATCATGGGCGGTTGTAATAATCTATGGTGGGACATGTCGGTAAATGCAACTCTGGCCAATTTATAAAGCATGGCAAAACAGGCTTTACATTATAGTCTAGTTATACTGTACTTTAATCGGGTACGTATGTTGAAGTTCAGCTACCAAGGGCAAGTATGGAACCTGAGATGGGAAATTTGTATTGAGTCGCACATTTCAATGATAGGGCACATTCGTATTATAGGGTTCACCAGTTTATCTGGTTAGCCCATTTTTTATGGGTTATTCTTTTAGGAAATTAGGAGCTACGACTCGTGTAAATGAAGGAGATGCGTTAAGAGTGGATACAGTCATTGGTGCATTAAAGAACCTAAGTCAGTTCTAGGCTTTTAGAACATATATTATGTAAGGATGAACTTTTTCACTTCCAAGTCATGGATCTCAAAAAACTTACCATTGACTAACCGTTCATTCAATAATAAAATAATATTGTAAATTTTGTTAAATAATGGAGTGTGTGGTGGGTATTCATTAAGACATTAATGGTAAAGAAATATCTAGTTGTTTATTAAACAGGAATATTATGCAGACTCTCGATCTAGTAAAACACCTCAAATCAAATTACAAGAAGTTTCAAAGCTTACCCGAATTGCAAATTCGTGATGATAGAGAGTGCGGGACATTTGTTCACAATGACTATTTACCAGCCTTCATAGCTCCCGTAAGAAGGTTTTCTCAATACATGAGGCTTCGGATGCTTTTGTTTTCCTATGTGTTAAAAAGAAAATATAGATCTTTCTACTTAAAGTGACATAATCTCATGATCACAGCCCTTATTTTTTGATCTTAACAAATCTATAAAATGAGTGAGGGATTGACGATGCCATTTTTCGAAACTAAAGAACGTTTGCGACTGTTTTACCAAGATTGGGGTACAGGCGATCCGGTAGTTTTTGTTTCTGGATGGTCACTAAGTTCTAGAATGTGGGATTATCAGAGGGTTTTTTTAACAGATCAGGGCTTGAGGTGTATAGCATATGACAGACGTGGTCATGGGCGTTCCGATGACTCAGGGAACGGATACGACTTCGACACCCTGGCAGACGATCTCGCTGCATTGATCGAACACTTGAATCTTCGGAATGTCACGCTTGTTTGTCATTCTATGGGTGGTGGTGAAGTGGTTCGATATCTAACACGTCATGGCAGCGATCGGGTAGACCGTGCCGTGCTTGTCGCTGCCATTGTACCTTTTTTGATGAAAACAGAGGATAACCCAAATGGAGTGCCCAAGGAAGTTGCTGACATGGTGCGAGACACGTGGAAACGAGATTTCCCGACTTGGTTAATTCAGAATGAGTTACCGTACTTCAATCGTGCTGATACTTGCGCATTGGGTGAATGGACTCGGTGGGATATGTTGCATACATCTCTAAAAGCAGTGATTGAGTGTAATAAGATGATCATCGAAACGGATTTTCGTGAGGAGATGCGGACCATTAGCGTACCTGTCCTCATTATCCACGGTGATAAAGACCGATCCATCCCGGTAGAAATCTCCGGCCAAAAGTCTGCAATGATATTACCCAAGAACCGGTTTATTTTGTATAAAGATGCCCCGCATGGACTATACATCACACATTCAGACCAGCTAAATAAAGACATTTTATCATTTATTAAAGGTTTAAAATGAAAAGATAATTTTAATTTGAAAAATAGTGAAAATCCCAATACAGGATTCATCACTTTAATTTAAATAAAAAACAAAAAAATCGAAAGCATTACATTAAGTAGCATGCGATGGCTTAATAACCAGGAAAAGAGAATGGTGTTCCCGACTCCATTACATCACTCCCTTTTGCGAAAAAAACGATAAAGCTCTTCATACGTTTCATTTGGCGCTTCTTCAGCCAGATAGTGTCCGCAATCAAGTTCCCTGCCTTCGACGTGGTACGCCCAGTCCTTCCATACGTCAAGCACATTATACCAACGTGGAAGCATCCCTTTTTTGCCCCAGAGCACAAGAGTGGGACATTTGATTTTTTTATTCCCTCGGTCCGCTATATCAAGCTCATAATCAATCGAGGCGCCCGCTCTATAATCCTCGCACATCGCATGGATGGTTCCGGGTTCCTTGATCCAACGCATATAATCCTTAAGTGCCGCTGGGTCAAATAGATCCTTTTTTCCTTTGAAGTAAAAGTGACCGGGATTTACACCAATCATTTTTTCAGGAAGGTCGTAAGGCTGGGCCAGAAAGAACCAATGAAAGTACCCCATGCCAAAGTCCATCGTCGTCCTATGGAAAGCTTCACCGGTTGGTACGATGTCGAGGACTGCCAGCTTTGTCACCTTTTCGGGTTCGTCAAGGGCTAACCGGTAGGCCACCCTGCCGCCTCTGTCGTGGCCGGCTGCCGCGAATTCTTTATAGCCAAGCTGATTCATGAGCGATATCATATCCTTTGCCATGGCCCGCTTGGAATAGGGATAGTGGTTCTCATCCGTTTGTGGCTTCGAGCTTCCGCCGTATCCTCTTAAATCAGGAGCGATCACTGTAAAGTGTTTGGCCAAAAGGGGTGCTGTTTTATGCCACATGACATGAGTCTGGGGGTGGCCATGAAGCAAAAGTAGTGGTGGTCCTTCTCCGCCAATGCGGACTCGCAGTGTGGCTTCACTGGTTTGAATTTGTTTTAATGTGAAAAGTTCAAACAATGCATTCTCCTCCTTTCAACTCTAATACCCTGTTGAAAAGCAAGTATAAACAGACATCTTTAAATCTGAATGCTTCGACGTGGGGAAGGTGGACGGACAGATGGTATTGCCACGGGTTTAGATTTCCTTGTTCCTGGTGCAGGAGCAGTATAAGGCGCGAAAGCGATAGGTTTACGTGAGTATCACAGGGATTTAGAATAACACTTGTGAATAATGAGGAAATCATATTTATCAAACGAAAAAGGGCATCTCAAAGTCGAATTTCCCACTTTGAGATGCCTTTTTTTTGCGTTTAGCTTTCGAAATTCCTTTCATTGCCTACAGGAAATCGAATGCGAAATATATTAATGATACGGTATTGACATTAAATACATCAGAAATGCGATAATGGCATTGGAAATGTTGTAAATGACATCATTGATTTGATATTCCTTTTTTGAATAACTCAATAAAGTTCTGAGCAGCCCTGGATAAGCTATGGTTTTTTAGCCATATCAAACTGATTGGGGTTGAAAACTTGGTATCGGAAATTCTGTGGACATGTATAGGATATCCTTTATGCTGTTTAAGTACCGTTTCTGGAACAATTGATGCGCTAAAGCCGGCAGAAACTAAATCTAATAAAAGCGTAATATCGGAACACTCCCCAATGATATTGGGATGTAAGTGAAGGTGGGAAAAAGATTCCAAAATTAAATAATGTACACCTAATCCCTCTGTACTTGGTAAGAAAAGTGGCCAGTTTTGAATTTCATCAAGTGAAACACCATGGTTGATTGATTTCACTTTTTTGGATGTAATAAAATAAAACGGTTCCGTATAAAGATGAAGAACTGAAAAATCATCCAATTCAAGTGGCAATCGTATAAATGCTACTTCTACGGCTCTATCTTTTATAAGCTGGCAGAGAACCGATGATTCATTTTGTTGGATTTTATAGGTAACTTTAGGATATTGTTTCTGAAGTTGTTGAAGAGTTTCAGATAAGTTAGCCACAGATAAGGTGTTAACACCGATCTCAAGTGTTCCGCTTACCCCTGCTCCCACTTCTTTTACCTCCACTTTAGCTTCATTCATTAATTGTGTCACCTGCAAGGCATATTTATATAACGTTTTTCCCGCCTCAGTTATTTCAAAGTATTTCCCACCTCTTTCTATTAACTTGGATCCAAGTTCTTCTTCCATTGATTTCAGCTGTTGACTTAATGGTGGCTGAGAAATGTGTAGACGTTTAGCAGCGGCAGAGATTTTCCTTTCCTCAACAATTGCTATGAAGTATCGTAGCTGTTTGATATCCATCGTAAATAACCCCCTTCGCGGTATATGAAAAACCTAAGTGAAATTAATTTTTTTAATATTTTTCGTATGTATATCTTCATGATACCATTTTTATAAAGGAGGAAAGGAACGATGATAATGTGGCGAACGTTGTTTATTCTGCTGTTCATTTTTTTGCTTACCGCTTGTCAATCAATTTCTGAATCCTTGGAAAACTTGTCGAAAGAAACACAACCAAAAGCAAAGGAGGAAGACACAATGAATCAACAATTAATCGATTCCGCTAAACGTGGTGATACGAAAAAAGTTCTGAATCTCCTTAAAGATGGAGCAGATATCAATACAACGAATGAACACGGGATAACAGCTGTATTGGCTGCGACCAAAAATCATAAAACAGAAACTGTGGAGGTGCTTATACAACAAGGCGCAGATATAAATATACAAAATAACATCCAGGATAATGTGCTCTTATATGCCGGAGCTGAGGGATTTCTAGACATCGTGAAACTTGCAGTTGAAGCGGGAGCTGATACAACGCTTACAAACCGGTATGGCGGAACAGCACTTATTCCTGCTTCAGAACGAGGACATGTTGCCGTCGTCAAAGAACTTTTAGCGCATTCTGATACAGATGTTAATCATATTAATAATTTGAACTGGACCGCATTATTGGAAGCGATCATTCTAAGCAATGGAGGGAAGGATCATCAAAAAATCGTGCAATTGTTAGTGGACCATGGGGCCGATCTCAATATTAGCGATGGAGATGGGGTAAAGCCTTTAGAGCATGCTCAAAATAATGGATACCATGAAATTGTAGATATATTAAAAGAGGCTGGGGCATAGCCGAACAAAATCTATAACAGGAATAACAACAAATGTAAATAATAAAGAGGAGAGGAAGATTAAATGAAACAAACTGATTTTATGAAATTGACCTCGCCAATGTGAATGAGCAAAATAATCCGGGTATGCCACTTGGTGCCGTTGTCGTCAAAGAAGGACAAATTACAGGCACTGGAATTAACCAGGTTCTAACAACCATTGACCATACCACCCATACAGAAATCCAGGCAGTTCGAGAAGCTTGTAAAAGATTGAATACAACCAATTTCCAAGGTTGCAAAATATATGGAAGCATCGAGCCATGCTCGATGTGTATTAGTGCCATTTATTATACCCTAATTAAAACACTATATTTTTATGCCCCCATTACCGAGCCAAGTCTATGTATACAATCAACTTTCTCTATCACGTGAAGAAAGAGCCGCTAAGATGCTTCAACTGAAGTTATAACCGACTTAGAAGGCATTGATAAACCCGAATCCTTTTGGCAATACGTTTAAAGATAAAAATGAGGTGAATTTCAATGGATTTTGTGCAACGTACTATCGAATTGGCACGCGAAAATGTTGAAGCAGGAGGTCGTCCATTTGCTACAGTGATCGTACAGTATGGAGAAATTATAGCTGAAAGTCCAAACTTGGTGGCACAAACAAACGATCCAACGGCCCACGCTGAAGTGCTTGCCATCAGAGAAGCATGTAAAAAACTGCAAACGGAACATTTAACAGATTGCGAAATTTATATTCTTGCCAGTCCTTGCCCAATGTGTTTGGGGGCTCTTTATTATTGCAGCCCCAAAAAGGTAATTTATATTACCACACGTGAAGATTACGCACCTTACTACCAAGATGATCGTAAATACTTTGAACTGGAAACATTCTATGATGAATACTGCAAGCCAATTAAAGATCGCCGGTTGCCTATGGTTCAACAACCAGATGCTGAAAGTATTAAGGTATACCAACATTGGAGTGAATTAAATTCTAAGTGATTGATAGCAGAACTTTTTTACAATCATAATGTGAGGAAGGCTAATGAACATGACATCCAATGCTTATTGGTTAATGAATGTCCGTTTGGAAGCAGGGTACCAATATGAAAATGGTGCAGTAACTGGAACAACAACAGAACATTTTCATGTACGGATTGAAGATGGGAAGATAAAAGAAATTGTCTCAGCTGAAAAACCATTAATGACGAATTTACCTCACCTGGATGCGAAAAACTATTTAATGCTTCCATCCTTCAGAGATATGCACATCCATATTGATAAAACATACTACGGAGGTCCTTGGAAAGCACCGACGGTTCCAACGAAGGGTCTTTTGACAAGGTTGGAGGAAGAGCGAGAATTACTTCCGCTCTTGTTGCCGGTTGCAGAGGAAAGAGCGGAAAAATTAATCGACTTACTATTGAATTCAGGCTCGACTCACATTCGTACACATTGTAATGTTGATCCTGTTATCGGATTAAAAAATCTGGAAGCAACTTTACAAGCAGTGGAAGCTTATAAAGGAAAGGCTTCCGTTGAAATTGTCGCTTTTCCGCAACATGGATTATTACGAAGCAAGTCGGTTTCACTCGTAAGAGAGGCACTGCGAAACGGAGCCTCGTTAGTAGGTGGTGTTGATCCTGCATCAATTGATGAAAATATTGAGAAATCCTTGCAAACAGTAATTGAACTTGCAGTTGAAGGCGATGCAGACATTGACCTTCATTTACATGACCCGGGTCATCTCGGTATTTTTACGTTTAAACGATTAGCCGCTTTGACCGAAGAAGCCGGATGGCAAGGTAGAGTTACCATAAGTCATGGATTTGCTTTTGCGGATATCTCAACTGAAGAAACAAGTGAAGTCGCAGAGTTACTCGCACATCAGGGAATTTCGGTTACATCATCAGTTCCTATTGGAAGGACAATTCCGATTCCTCTCCTGCAGAAGAAAGGAGTAAAGGTCTCCCTTGGTGACGATAGTATCACAGATCACTGGTCTCCTTTTGGAAAAGGAGACAGTTTGGAAAAAGCAGGGACATTAGCGGAACGTTTTAACCTGATTGATGAATGTTCACTTGGACAAACCCTGGGATTTATTACAGGTGGTATAACCCCAATAAATAAAGAAGGAGAACGTGTTTGGCCAAATAGGGGAGATGCTGCCAATCTCGTTTTCGTTGATGCGAGTTGTTCAGCCGAAGCGATTGCAAGGAGAGCAAGAAGGATGGCTGTTTTCTTTGAAGGAAATATGGTTTTCGGGGCACTTTAAGTATTGAATTAGAAGGGATAGATCATATATGAATTCCACCTTTTGGATAACAAATGCACGGTTGGAGACAGGCTACCAGTTCGAGAATGGTGTCATTTCAGGGACAAAGACGGAATGTTTCCACCTACTAATCAAAGGACAAAAGATTGCGAGGATTGTACCGTCCGCTGAAACGATAACTGATGATTTACCAAAAAGAGATGCGAAACAGAAGCTGGTGCTTCCATCGTTCATCGAAAAACATTGTCATTTAGACAAAACGATGCTTGGAGATCGATGGCGTCCGGTCACAGCTGTCAATAGTATCTTTGAACGACTTGAAATTGAAAAAGAAGTTCTACCTACCCTGGAGACAACTACGAAAGAACGTGCGGAAAAGTTACTTGAACGTTATTTGATATCCGGCGTAACGCATGTACGAACACATGTAGATATTTATCCAGAGGTCGGGTTGAAGAATTTGGAAGAAGTAAAACAAGCATTGCAAACATTTGAAGGGAAACTATCATATGAAATTGTTGCCTTTCCGCAACATGGTTTATTGCGAACGAATACGAAAGATTTAGTAAGGGAGGCACTTTCCAAAGGTGCAAACTTTGTAGGTGGAGTTGATCCGGCTACCGTGGACGGCGATATAGAAGCATCTTTACAAAAGATGGTTGAACTTGCCGTAGAAGGAAATGCAGGAATTGATTTGCATTTGCATGATCCCGATCATCTGGGGATTTTCACTATGAAAAGATTGGCTCAGTTAACAAAAGAAGCCGGTCTGCAAGGTAAGGTTGCGATTAGCCATGCATTTGGACTCGGGGATATCCCATTATCTCAGGCAGAAGAAATAGCAGAATTACTCGCTGATGCCGGTATAACCATTATTTCCAGCATTCCGATTGATCGAAGGTTTCCGCCGATAAGCTTATTGCACGAGAAAGGGGTATTAGTTGCCGTTGGATGTGATAATATTTTTGATGTTTGGTCTCCCTTTGGTAATGGAGATGTATTAGAACGTGCTGGTCGTTTAGCAGAAATTTCAGGATGGGTAGATGAACAATCATTAGCTCAAACGCTCTCCTTTATTACAGATGGAAAAACACCGCTTAATTCTAAAGGTGAACAAGTTTGGCCAAAAGCCGGGGATGAAGCTAGCATCGTAGTAGTTGAGGCATCTTGTTCTGCCGAAGCGATTGCGAGAAGGGCGAAACGAATAGCTACGATGTTCAAAGGAAAAATCGTCTCGGGTTCGATTGAATCAATATAAGAAAACTAATAACCTCTAAAGAATAAGGCCGAACCTGCCTGTTGCGTAAGCGTGTTCACTTTTGAGAAAGATGAACATATCTACAGTATTTTATATTTTCGCATTAATTTAAAATAAATAAATACAATCAAATAACCAATGAAATAACTAATTGCCGTGAAACCGATATTCCAGCCGTTTCGATAGATAATTTCCCCTTCTTTTAAAGCACAAAATTCGATCAATGTAGTGAAAATTGTAAACAGGGCTAGCGAAAGAAATGTTTTAAGTTTTGCGTAGTAAATGGAGCTTATAAACAAGCATCCCAATATTGGGAACAACCCTAAATTAAATGGGACAGAAGCGAGCGATAAGTTTTTATATGAATGTTTTAACCTCCAAAAGTAATTAAAACCCCAATCATTAATTAAAAATGCAGTTGAAATTCCGATTGGAATAATTACAAGTATAAATTTAGGGTTCTTTACTTGCTGTGTTGTAGCTGTAAATTGAATATTAAGGCAGTAATCATTTTTTTATATTAAAACCAATACACTTGAGTTTGCGCTTGTGAAAACAAATCCTAAAAAAGCGAATTTAGAAAGGAAAGTGAACTCTATGAGATTAAACCATCTCAATCTTACAGTTGCAGATGTTAACGAGGCTCGAAAGTTCTTGGAGAAATATTTTCAATTACATACCAGGGCTTCGAGGGGTGAATCCTTCGCAGTACTAAGTGACGAGGACGGCTTTGTCCTTACATTGATGAAAAGTAATGCAGTTAACTACCCAAAAACATTTCATATTGGTTTTGTCCAGGAGAATGAAGAACAGGTAAACCTGATCAATCAGCGTTTGAGAGATGATGGTTTTGAAGTGGGATCACCCAAAAGAGCACATGGTTGGACATTTTATGTAAATGCACCTGGGGGTTTTACCATCGAGGTTTTATGTCCAGCTGAAAAAAAAGATAACTCTTATCTTTAATACTGAAAAGTCAAAGAAGTTACACCCGGCCGGATAAGGCGAACTATAAGGTGCATTTCAGGAATGAGAAGAGGTGTTGAGCAAGCGTGCGGGGCATCGTTACTACTAGGGGCAGTGACAGCGACGTAGTACTACCTCATCCTGAAGAAAAAAGATGAGTTTAAGGTGCGTCATGCTCGAGAGATAAAGGCGTGTTCTCTATAAAAACAGTTATTCAATAAAATGATGCGCTAGTTGAGTAAACCATAAAAACCCCACATGATTAAAAAGGTAGGGTTTTTATTTGGCACTGAACAGGCTTGCTTTGCATATGCCCTGGTAAGGGATGTTTAATGCGAAACCCCAGCTTGAAGACGCTGGTTCTTCCCGTTTTCGTTGATTGTGATTTCCCCACCCACGCACACATCACTTCTGCTCTTTGTCATATTTTAAGTGAATATTCTACTTTTGGTGGGACAGTTGAGTATACTGTCCCTTCAATGACAAGGAGAGCCCCGTTGCTATAGCAAAAATACATAAGATTTTCATAATTTGATGAATTAAGACAAAACCATAGTAAATAGCTGAATTTTATGGTTATAATAGGGTTAAAAAATTTTCAAGGAGCTGTCACAATTGACAACAACGTTAACAAAAGGACCTTACAAAGCCGATCATGTCGGGAGTTTTTTGCGCCCTGAGCGAGTTAAAGAAGCCCGTGTCCTTCACCAAAATGGAGACATTACGAGAGAACAGCTTCGGAAAATTGAAGATGAAGAGATTATCCGTCTTGTTGAAAAACAAAAAGAAGCAGGGCTACAGGCCGTAACAGATGGAGAGTTTCGCCGTGCATGGTGGCATTTTGATTTTCTGTCTCAATTAGGAGGCGTGGAGCTTTACGAAACAGACGCCGGCATTCAGTTTAACGGTGTACAAACAAAAGCGCACGGAATCAAGGTCGTTGGGAAACTGGACTTTAGCGACCATCCGATGCTTGAAGATTATAAATTCCTTCATGATCTTGCAGGGGACCATGCCGCAAAATTCACCATCCCCAGCCCTAACATGCTGTTTTTCAGGGGAACGATTGATGAAAAGGTATATCCAGACAAAGATGAATTTTTTAACGATCTGATCACGGTTTACCAAAAAGCCATTCAAGCCTTTTATGATGCTGGCTGCCGGTATCTGCAGCTAGACGACACGGCGTGGGCTGTCTTCTTCTCTGAAAAGGGTCAGGAACAGATTGCCGCGAAAGGTTACTCAATAGATGAATTGCTTGAACGATTTACACGTGCCATTAATGAATCCATTGCCAAAAAGCCTGAAGACATGGTCATCACCATGCACATCTGCAGAGGAAACTTTAAGTCCAGCTATACGGCAAGCGGAGGCTATGATAATGCTTCCGAGTATATTTTCGGCAAACTAAAAGTGGACGGGTTATTTCTTGAATTTGATGATGAACGTTCAGGGAGTTTCGAACCGCTTCGCCATGTGAATCGCTCCGATTTACAGATTGTTCTGGGCCTCATTACATCAAAGTTCGGCGAATTGGAAGATCCCGAGCTTATTAAGAAACGAATTCGTGAAGCTTCCCTATATGTGCCACTGGATCAAATCTGTCTCAGTCCTCAGTGTGGTTTTTCTTCCACAGAGGAAGGAAACCTGCTGACAGAGGAACAGCAGTGGGAGAAAATCAGACATGTGGTTTCTATAGCTAACGAGGTATGGAAATAAAACATCCAATTAAATAGTAAGGGAACAAGAGCCATCCTGTTAGGTGGCTCTTTTTTTAATTTTCTAAAAATTTGTTGTCTCCTTCTTTGACATATGGTATGTTGTTGTTGAAAATACAAAATTTTGTACAAAGCGTGGGATGACACAAATGAATGAACGGCTTTTATCAAAAAAAGGAATGATCCTGCAGAAAATAGCAGAATCTTTCTTATTCATTGAAGTGGATCATCGCATTCCAAAAATTGGTGATTTGGCGAGTGTAAACGGTGTGGGTAGAGGTACGATCCAGACGGTTCTAAAATACTTGGAGGAAACCGGAAGTATCAGGCTCGAAGCCAAAGGACATTTGGGAACTTTTTTACGGTATAAAAACATCCCTCAGCTGTTGAGATTTTGCGGCATGGAGCGATTAACGGGAATCATGCCATTGCCTTATTCCAAAAAGTACGAAGGTCTCGCATCCGGACTTTCTGCAGAGTGTCAGGTGCAGGGAATGGAATTAAGTATTGCATTCATGAGAGGAGCAAAGCTCCGGCTTCAGGAGGTGATACAGGGCAGGTACGAATTTGCCATCGTTTCCAGGTTTTCAGCAAACGAAGCCATGAAGGAACATCCTGAACTTTCTACTCTTCTTTCGTTTGGAAGCCATTCCTATGTTTCCAAACATGCGGTTATTTTTTCAGACCGAAAATACATCAGCGTTGAAGACGGCATGAAAATAGGAATAGATCCGTTCTCAACCGACCAACAAGTTTTGATTAAAGAAGAAACGAAGAATAAAAATGTGCAATACATCGAGCTGAATTACATGCATTTGCTTCGGCATATTCAGGCAAAAACAATCGACGCTACTATTTGGAATCTGGATGAGGTGGATAATGAACGCTATCATACCATGCCGCTTTCTTCGCCTCTAGCTAAAAAGATGGAAGAGTACATGGGGGAAGCTGTATGTGTAGCTCGGAAAGACAATAAAAAGGGGGCTTATGGACTCAGCCTGATTAATTTAGAAAAGATAAAACAGATTCAAGAATTGGTAGAAACGGGAGATCATCTTCCTAAATACTAATGAAGGCTTTTTTGAAAGGAGGATTCATGTGAAAGGATTACTGGAACGCCTGGAGTTGTTAAAAAACAGCGATTCCATAACCGAGACGGCTTATGCCATTTGCCGGAAGACCATTCAGAAATTTGTAAGCGAGAATGAAGCGGACCAGTACACCATGCTGATTACACATCTCGCAATGGCACTAACAAGAATAGAAAGAGAGCAGGAGCTGCTCCCGCCGCCAACGGATATCATGATGGAAGTCTATCAATCTCCGAAAATGGAGGAAGCACGTGGACGAGTCGGCTGGATTGAAAAACTGTTAAATCAAAACTTGCCGGAAGAAGAAAAAGAGTTTTTGTACCTGCATTTTGTGAATGTGCTATCAGCTTAGCAGAGGGGGAGACAAATGAGGATTGCAATCGGAGGACAAGTGGAAAAGCAGGAAATTCAACAGTTGGTCAAGGCAGCGGGAGGAGAACAGGTTAACGTTGTTATAAAATCGGATCTTGAAGCGGCCATGCTCATTAAATCAGGCGGAGCGGATTATTACCTCGGAGCCTGCCATACCGGGGGAGGCGGAGCACTTGCCATGGCCATTGCTCTATTGGGAAAGCCGCAATGTGCCACTATTTCCATGCCTGGTAAAAAGCCGGTTAAAGAACAAGTGGAACAAGCGGTGGAATCAGGAGCAAAAGCATTTGGTTTTACAGGAGATCACAAGGAACAAGCGGTGGAATACGTAATGGGGGCTTTGCTGAAACAATACACATAGGTCAAAAAAATAAGGGGGATAAATCATGCTGGAAGCGGGGTTAATGGTTTGTATTGGTGCGCTTGCTGCAGTTATGGCTAATTTGGGCATCGCGGTTTTTAATGATGGTCTCCGTCCGATCGTACCAGAAAATCTGGAAGGACGGATGAGCCGCAAAGAATTAGGGGTAACTGCTTTTGCCATGAGCTTTGGTCTTGTCATCGGGTTTGGAATTCCGATCTCGATTGCAGGGAGTATTATCTTAATTCACAGTATCTTGCTTGGTACTGATATCATCGGTCTCGCGTTTAACCGGAGCAAAGTGAATGCCATATTGGCTGGTATAGCGGGAGCGCTATATGGACTTGGCATTTATTATGGACTCCAGTCGGTCGTTGAAGTATTTAAACTGCTGCCTCTTAATTTCGTGGATGGATTCAATAAAGTCGGCGAACCGGTGGTAGTTTCTTTTATGGTGTTTCCAGCCATTGCTGTTGCCTTGCAATTCAGCATCAAGAAAGGTGTACTTACTTTTATTGTCGCAGCCATTGCGCGTCAACTTATTGTTTTTGCCAACACCGAAAAACTGATTTCAATTAACGGAACACAAATCGTGTTAAGTCCAGAAGGTATTGCCTTAATCATTGGAATGATCTTTTTGCTTACGTTTGCCATCAAGGAAAAATCTGAAGACCAGAATCTTTCCATACTTGCCTCATTGTTTACCGAACGGGTCGCAAAAATCAGGAAGTACTCCTGGGTTTTAATGATCAGCGGGGCTCTCGTGGCAGTTGCCACCAATCAGCTTATGATTGCCGGTGATCCCATTTCTCTTAACCTGCTTTCTGACGGCAAGATTTCCGAAGGCGGCATTGCTTCACTCGCAAAAGCGATTGGGTTCGTCCCATTAATCGCAAGTACCGCTATTGCAACGGGGGTATATGGTCCTGTTGGATTTACCTTTGTTTTTGGCGCAGGTATTTTTTCACCCAATCCTTTCCTCGCCGCCATTCTGGGGGCAGTCATTATCTTTACCGAAGTAATGCTGCTGACACAGTTAGCCAAAGTGCTTGACCGCTACCCGGGTATTCGCGAATCGGGCGAAAACATTCGTACAGCCATGACACGGGTGCTTGAAGTGGCTTTGCTGATCGGCGGTGCGAACGCAGCCAACGCCATTGTCCCAGGATTCGGTTTTTTTGTGATTGCCGGACTATACTTGCTGAACGAGGCAGCTGGCCGGCCAATTGTCCGCATGGCTGTGGGTCCAATCGGGGCTATTGCCGTTGGAATCCTCGGAAACATCCTCGTGTGGATTGGATTGTACATACCGCCTGCAGGCTAAGGAGGAGAACACATGCCTATACAAACTGTGAAAGGCCCGATAGAGCCAGATGAATTGGGCATCTGTGCTTGTCATGAACACCTGTATGTGGATTTAAGTCATATTAAAAACGACCAGGATTGCTGTCTGCAGGATGAAAAGTTAGTCGCAGAAGACTTGGAGCAATTTAAAGCGCTTGGCGGCCGGACGGTGATCGAGGTCACGAATGATGGAATGGGCAGGAACCCGGAGATCTTGAAACATTTGAGCACAACACTCGACCTTCATATTGTCGCAAGCACAGGCTGTTATAAGGACCCTTTTATCCCTGAAGAAAAAAAGCAATGGACCCGTGATCAGTTTGCTGAGTGGATGACAGATGAAATTTGTCACGGTATTGCTGGAACAGCCATCAAACCCGGGGTTATTGGCGAGATTGGCAGCAGCTTTAACGAATTTAAACCCATTGAATCAGAATTGTTCCATGGCGCGATTGAGGCAGCCCGTCAGACGGGTTTGCCTCTCTCCACCCATACCACCCTGGGTACTTGTGCTGCTGACCAGATCAATTTATTTATAACAGAAGGATTGCCTCTTCATCAGGTCATCATTGGACATCAGGACTTAAACCGGGATAACGGAGTAGTTTTAGACGTATTAAAAAGCGGGGCATATGTCGCTCTCGACACGATCGGTAAAGAAAATTACCGATCCGATCAGGATCGCTTGAATGCCCTGCTTCTTTTTTTGAAAGAGGGATATGAAGACCAGCTTCTGCTTTCCAGTGATCTTACAAGAAAATCCCATCTGCGTTCTTTCGGAGGACAAGGGTATGACGTTGTCCTCCGGTCCTTTGTTCCCGCACTGAAAAAATGGGGAGTATCAGAATCGGTCATCGAGAAGCTGTTGATGGAAAATCCAAAAAAAGCGTTCAGCATCAAGGAGAGGAGGTGAATGGTATGCCACTGAAATATGGTGACTCCGTGTTGGAGAACCGAACAATGGAAGAAGCAAAGAAACTGCAGTTCCGATTGGTAGAAGAGATGACCAGGGTCTTTCACCACAATTCATTCTTTACCCTCGGCGATGTCGGATTGCATCCTGACCATCATCGGCCGCAAACGACAGCAAAGGTGGAAAAAGTCATCGCCAATGTATTTGGCAGTGAAGCGTGTGCCCTGGTAAGAGGAAGCGGCACCGGTGCCATCCGGTTAGCGTTAAGTATTGTTGCTGAACCGGGAGATCCTGTTTTTGTCCATGATGCACCGATGTACATGACCACAAAGGAAACCTTTCGCCTAATGGGGTTAGTGCAGCAACCGGTAAATTACAACCACAAGGAGCAACTGATTAAAGCCTTGCAAAAAAATACAGAAACCAAGGTATTTTATGTTCAGCACGCAAGGCAGCAGCCAACAGACACCTATCGGGTTGAGGAAGTGATCGCTCTCGTCAAAGCTCTCCGGCCGGATGTGATGATCATGGTTGATGATAACTATTGCGCTTTAAAAATGAAGGGAATAGGCGTTGAATATGGGGCTCATGTTTCCACCTTTTCCGGCTTTAAAGTTCTGGGGCCGGAAGGAATTGGAGTCATTTTGGGAACGAAAGATTTCATCGAAACACTCCATAGGCGCAATTATTCAGGAGGGGGACAGGTTCAAGGACATGAAGCCCATGAATTGCTTCGCGCCATGACGATGGCACCTGTCATGCTGGCCATCCAAAATGAACAGGTGGAAGAATTGTGCGAAAGACTAAATAAAGGAGAGGTCCCTTTCGTAAAAGAAGCGTATATTACCAATTCCCAGTCAAAAAATGTGATCATAGAGCTGAAGGAGCCTATTGCCCAAAAAGTGATTGAAAACGCAAGCCGCCATGGTGCAGCGACCTACCCGGTTGGCGCTGAATCGAAATATGAACTGTTGCCCATGATTTACCGGGTATCTGGAAGTTTCCTTGAACATCAGCCGCGCTTAAAAGAATTTGGTCTCCGCGTCAATCCGATGAAAGCCTCCGCACTCACCGTGATAACGATATTTCACCATATAATGGAAGACATAACATAAGGGGCTGCCGGCAAATGTTTACAGACGTAATGTTAAAGAGAAACCCAGCTTTAATCAAAACTGCTGCAGCCCTTCATCAAAACGGGTCCATTCCACCCAATACGTATGTGGTTGATCTCGATTCCTTTTCCCTCAATGTTCAAAGGCTCTCCCGATGTGCCAAAAAGCATGATTTGCAATTGTATTATATGACGAAACAAATCGGGCGAAGCGGTTATATTGGAAAGGTCATTGAACAGAACGGTATTTCAAAAGCAGTTGCTGTGGATATCGATGAAGGATTTAATCTTAAGGAAGCAGGCTGCCAAATTGGTAACCTCGGGCATTTGGTTCAGCCTGGGATCATGCAATGGAAAGCAGTTCTTACCCAAATCTGTTCTGAAGTGATCACCCTATTTTCTTTGGAGCGGGCAAAACAGCTGTCTGATGCGGCGTTGTCTCTTGGAAAAACGCAGGATGTGATACTTCGTGTTATCAGTGAACACGATGTGCTGTATCCTGGCCAGCATGGAGGATTTCCTCTCAAAACAATGAATGATGTGATCCCTGAATTGAACAAGCTTCCAGGAATAAACGTGATCGGGCTGACAAGCTTTCCGGTTCTGCAGCTCAACAAAAATAAAACGGGTTTTGATTTTACTACGAACCTCGAAACCTTAAAAAAAGCGAGAGGGATCATGGAGGATCAAGGTGTGCGGGTGACTCATATCAATGCGCCAGGGTCAACCAGCTGTTTTACCATCCCTCTTTTAAAAGAACATGGTATTACACATGGAGAGCCAGGGCATGCCATGACCGGAACCACACCGCTTCATGCCTATTTACCATCTCTGGACGAAACTCCCTGTATGGTTTATGTTTCAGAAATTTCCCATATGGATGATTACGCGGCTTATACGATTGCTGGAGGTTTTTACGCTAGGTCCAATATGGAAAAAGCGTTTTATGGCAATACCCCTCAACGTCTATTGAAACAAGAGGCAAGAGTTCAGCCTCCGTCTTATGAAAATATCGATTATTATGGAAGTCTAGAGAAAAACAATGAAATGAATGTTGGAGATTCAGTGATCTATGCCTTTCGATCACAGATTTTTGTCACGAGATCCCATGTAGCTTTTATTCGACGAACAAATTCCCCTAACCCGGAGATTGTTCACTTTCAGCGGAGAGGAATGTAAAAATAAAAGGGTAAAGGAGTGATTGTTTTGAAGAAGTGGTTGAGTGTTTTCATTACTTTTTGTGTTCTATCGGCTGCCATACCTGCCGGAGCGGAGGCTTCTGCTCATGTTGCGAAACTCACATACGGGCATGCTGAATCTGTAGGAATGAGTTCTGGGGCGTTACGGAAAATTGACGGGGTGGCTAAGCAGGCGATTCAAACCGGAATGACGCCTGGCGCTGTCGTCTTGGTCGCGAGAAACGGGAAGGTCGTAAAAGAAACCGCGTACGGAGATGCGCAAAAATATGACATGGGTGTTCTGCTTTCCCATCCCCGTAAAATGAAAAAGAACACACTATTTGATTTAGCTTCTGTGACCAAAGTAATGGGTACCACACAAGGCATCATGAAGCTCATTGACGAAAAAAAGCTGAAGCTCTCCGACCCGGTTGTAAAGTATATCCCTGACTTCGGACAAAATGGAAAAGAGCATGTGACGATTGCCGATTTACTTACTCATACTTCAGGATTAACCCCTTGGAAACCAACCTACTTATATGCCGGAAATCCCAAGCAAGTGTTGAAGATCATTAACAACTTACCCCTGGAATACCCAACAGGCACCAAACGCGTTTATAGTGATTTTAGTTTTATGACCCTGGGCTTTGTCATTGAAAAAATCACTCACCAGCCGCTTGATGTTTATCTGGAAACTCAAATCTATCAGCCACTGAAACTGAAAAATACCATGTTTACCCCCGATGCCAGACTGAGGCATAAGATTGCAGCGACCTCTTGGGGAAATCCGTACGAATATAAAATGATAGATGATCCCGATTTCGGCTATTATGTAGAAGAGGACCCGGACATGTTTCCTGGCTGGCGGCATTACACGCTGGTAGGAGAAGTGAATGATGGCAACAGTTTTTATGCCAATGGAGGAGTTGCTGGCCATGCAGGATTGTTTTCTACAGCAAGGGAATTAGCCGTCATCGGCCAAATGATGCTGAACGGCGGTTCTTATGGGAAGGAAAAGGTGTATACCCCGAAAACCATTCAAAACTTCACTTCGGAGCATGCATTTGGGCAGGGGTATGGCTGGGAAAAGGCTAAAAACTGGTACATGGGAGACTATTACTCTTCCAAAGCTTTCGGACACACCGGCTTTACTGGCACACAGGTTATTTTTGATCCGGCATACAACCTGCAGATTATCGTGCTGACCAACAAGCAGAATAACGGACCACTCCCAAGTGGGAGTTATCCAAGTACAGGTCCGCTTTCAAGGGAAATCGCCAATATTGTTTATACCTCCATCAAAAAATAAGATACTAGACTTTAATTTAAAAAGAGGTGGTTTACATGAAATTTGACTATCATACTCACCATGACCGCTGTGGCCATGCGGAAGATTGTATTCGCGCATACATTGAGGCTGCAATTGAAAACCATTTGGACATGATCGGAATTTCTGACCATTCACCCTATCTTTACAGCGAAGAAGATCATCTCTTTCCAGGTATTGCGATGGCCAAAAGTCATTTTCCCCAATACATCAAGGAGGTCATTCAGCTCAAGGAAGAGTACCAGGGAAAAATAGAAGTGCTATTGGGTGTGGAATCAGACTTTTTCCCTGAGCATGTCGAAATGTACCGTCAATACTATGAGCAATTTCCGCTCGATTACATTATCGGATCGGTTCATCATGTGACCGGGTTAAGTATTTTTAAAAGAAAACGCTGGGAGGGGTTAACCGAAAAACAAAAGCACGAAACGAAAGAAACCTACTATGGTTTGATCGAGCAATCGGCCAAAAGCGGGATTTTTCAGATCCTCGGCCATATTGATGCCATGAAAGGATACTATCCTGCTTTTTCCACAATCCAAACCGAGGCCGTTGACAAAACGTTGAAAACCATTTCGCAGTACGAAATTGCCATTGAAATTAATACATCTGGAAAGAACAAAGACTGTGGTGGATGGTATCCTGCTGATGAACTACTTGAACGGGCTCTGTTTCATGGTGTAGCTGTAACGTTCGGCTCTGATGCTCACACTCCGAAGCGGGTCGGCGATGAATTTGAAGAAGTCCAGAAGCGGTTAAAGGAGATCGGGTTCCGGGAGTGGGCGTATTTTAGAAACAAAAAAAGGTATATGACGGATTTATAAGCAACTTCTTCGGAAGTTGCTTTTTACTTTTACAAGGATTTACTTTTTGGGGAGGCAGGTCTATTATAGAAGATAATTTAATAGCTGAATAATCTGATAACTTCATCTTTAACGGAGAGGAATGATCATTATGTGAGATAACATAACGAATCAGTTCTATGCGTAACCGCTATCAAAGTGAAAGGAGTGTGAAGAATGACAGCTATGAATCTGGCGTATTTGTTGAGCAAGTCTGCAGCCGCTTATCCGGATCATAATGCCATCGTCTATAGAGGAAAGGCTCTAACATTTCAACAGCTGAGTTATCGGGTTACTCAATTGGCGTCTGTACTGAAAGCTAACTTAAATCCCGGGGATCGAGTCGCTATTCTTTCTCCAAACCGACCGGAAATCCTTGAAGTGATGTTTGCAGTTTGGAAGGCGGGCCTGGTTGTTGTGCCGCTAAACTTCCGTCTCCATGAAAACGAAGTCTTGTATATTTTAAATCACAGTGAAGTAGCCGCTTTTTTTTATGATGGCGTGTATCAGGAACAAGTTGCAGGAATGAAGGGAAATTTATCAGCCCGGCTGTTCATTTCCTTTGACCAAAACTACGAGAATTTTCTAAGTCAAGGGAATAAGCATGAGGAAATTGCCACTGTTAGTGGTGAAGATCTGGCCTGGCTTTTTTACACATCTGGAACGACTGGCCGTCCAAAGGGAGCCATGCTGACACATCGAAATTTGCTGCTTATGGTCCTTAGTTTATGTACTGATTTGTATCCTTTCAGACAAAGTGATATTGGTTTGCATGCGGCACCCTTAAGTCATGGATCTGGTTTATATGCTTTACCTCTTATCGCTCAAGGCGGAACCCAGGTTATTTTAGAATCAAGCAACTTTATGCCTGAACGTGTTTTTGAGCTTATAGAAAAGCATAAAGTGAGCGTTTTGCCGTTTCTGGCGCCCACCATCTTGAAGCGGTTAACGGACTCGGATAAGAAAAAACAATATAGGCTGGATAGTCTTAGATGCATTCTTTACGGAGGTGCACCGATGTATGTGGAGGATTTAAAAGCGGCCATTCACTCATTTGGTCCAATTTTTGCACAGGTGTATGGCCAGGGGGAATGCCCAATGACCATTACCGGATTAAGCCGCGAACAGCATCAACTGGGGGATAGCACCGTTTTATCATCTGCGGGAACGGCACGAACGGGAGTTGAGATTGCCATCTTTAATCAGCAGGACGGCAAACTGCCAGCCGGGAAAATTGGAGAAGTAGCCGTGAAAGGAGACTTGGTGATGAAAGGCTATTGGAATGACCAGTCAGCCACTGAAAAAGCTATAAAAGATGACTGGCTCTACACAGGGGATGTCGGTTTCATCGATGATAAAGGATTTTTATACATTTTGGACCGAACAAAAGACATGATCATCAGTGGAGGCAACAATATTTATCCTCGTGAAGTGGAGGACGTGTTGCTTCAGCATCCACAAATCGAAGAATTGAATGTATTTGGCATTCCTGATCCGGAATGGGGTGAAGCGGTCTGTGCAGCCATCGTTTTAAAAGAAGGTCAGATCATTACAGAGCAGGAAATAAAGGAGTATTGCAAAGCGAATTTAGCTAGCTATAAAAAGCCATCCATTATTCATTTTGTAAACACCTTGCCCAAGAATGCCTATGGGAAAATCATGAAAAAGGAGCTTCGAGCCCGCTTTTCAAAGAATTATTCAATTTAACCATTACATAAACAAAGGAGCATGCATCATGAAAAAAAGCCGAATTTTATTCGCAAGTCTGGCCGGATCGGTCATTGAATGGTATGACTTTTATTTGTATGGAACAGCTACAGGTCTTGTTTTTTCGACGCTTTATTTTCCTTCACATGATCCGGCTATCTCTCTTCTTCTTGCTTTTTTAACCTTTGGAGCAGGGTATGCTGCAAGACCTATAGGGAGTATCGTATTCGGTCATATGGGAGACCGGATGGGAAGAAAAGCATCCTTGATATTTACATTAATTGGCATGGGAGGCAGTTCGATGCTGATTGGCGTACTCCCCACCTATGCACAGGTTGGATTACTCGCGCCTGTGTTGCTGGTTGCGCTTCGTCTGATTCAGGGTATTGCACTTGGCGGCGAATGGGGAGGAGCGATTTTGCTGGCAACGGAGTATGCCCCGAAAGGCTTGCGCGGGTTATATGGATCAATTCCACAAATGGGTGTTCCAATCGGCTTGGTTACAGGTTCATTCAGCTTAACGTTGATCAGTTATCTGACAACCGACAGTCAGTTTATGGCATGGGGATGGAGGATTCCCTTTTTGCTGAGCGGCGTATTAATTGCTTTGGCAATCTGGGTACGAAGCGGAATTGAAGAAACTCCCGCTTTCAAAAAGGAAAAGGAAAGCGGCAACATCGCAGCTGTGCCGATTGTTGAAACCTTCAGGAAGGATTGGAAGAACGTTCTCCGTGCAATAGGTTTAAAGGTGGGCGATGGGTTCTTCAACGTTTTTTCCATGTCCTATTTGCTCGTTTTTGCCACCGTGTATCTCGGCTATTCCCGTGACACTGCATTAACGGCGCTCACAATCGGCTGTGCCACCATGCTGGTATCCATCCCAGTTTTTGGATATTTATCCGATTATATTGGCCGAAAATTAATTTACATAGGCGGTTTGGTGTTAATGTTTCTCCTCGTTGTTCCTTACTTTTCGATTATTGATGAGGGTGCCGGCTGGCTTTATCTGATGCAGGCCATCATGCTTGGGGTATTGTGGGGGGCGATTTTTGCAACACAGGGGACGTTGTTCTCTGAACTGTTTCCCGCCAATGTCCGGTATACCGGCTTGTCTGTCGGCTATCAGGTGGCTGCAGCCCTTGCAGGCTTTGGTCCCATTATGTGGGGAGCCATGGCAGAATCATTCGGTCCGTCGCCATGGGTATTCGGTGGATTTATGATGGCAGGATTAACACTTTCAATCGTTTTGAGTGTGTTTATGCCTGGATCGGAGCAAAGAGTCGTTATACTTAATCAACGTAAAGAAAAGGGCGCTATAATACAAAAATAGGTATAAAATAAAAACACCAGCCTTAAAAAAGAAGGCTGGTGTTTTGTTTATTAACGAAGCGCGTTTTCCGCGTTAATTAATCCAAATCCGGAATAACTGTCATTGCCAGGTTTAAAGACGTCATCTGCTGATTTTTGAATGATGTGTTTTACTTGTGAAGGTGAGAGTACATCCTTTCCATGTTGAGCAATAATAACGCCTGCTAAAGCTGCTGTTTTTGGTGACGCCATAGACGTTCCCTGCATCCAGGCATAACCGCCAGGTACAGTGGACAGGCAACGTTTTGTTCCTACTCTTAACGCGGGATCTCTTGTTTCAAGCCAATCAAGGCCATAGTCTCCTCCTGGTGCCATGACATCAATCTTTCCAACTCCATAATTGGAGTAGTAAGCCAGGTTTTTAGCTTCTCCGTTTGAAGATACCCGAATCATGGTTTGGCTGCTTGGACTGCGGTGTGTCGCTCCGTTATTGTCACCGGAAAGTTGTCCTGGCTTTGAAATATCGGAAGCATTGTTTCCTGCTGAGCCGACAACAGTCACTCCTTTTTTAATTGCATATTGAATGGCACGATTAAACAGCCGGACATCAGCAACAATGTCTTTCGTTGCGTATTCAGGATCCTGGAACCAATCATATCCTCCAAGACTCATGTTTACTACATCAACATTATCATCAGCTGCTGTCATTAGGGCGTTTGCAATATCAGATGTATAGGCAGAAGCACCTGGTGCGAAAACCCGATAGGCAGCCACTTTTAAATCCGGACCAACCCCCAGCACTCTTCCTTTAGCCGCAATCGAACCAGCTACATGGGTTCCATGTCCTTCTTCATCTTTTGGACTAGGATGACCGGCAACAAAAGATTTTCCATAAGCATAATTTTGTTTTAAATCAGGATGATCATAATCGATGCCAGTATCAATAATCCCAACAACGATATCTTTTCCATTTACAGATTTGCCTGTACCCCCTGGCAATTTCCATGATGCACCGTCATGGGTTACCTGTTTTATATCCCATTGATATGTATGATATAAATCATTTGCTGCCCCCGCTTCAAAATCCGGAAGTAAATCTGAATCTACTGCAGTTTCAGGCGTTACCTCATGCTCTTTGGCTGCATCCTGAATAAGGGACGATTTTTTTACCTGAGAAGCGAAATTAGGGTTATTTGTTTTGATTTCAACCGCTCCAAGCTTGTCCAGTGATTTCACAACATTTCCGCCAGCATCTTTAATGGTCTGTTCATACCCTGAGGGGAGGCTGTCTGTATCTTTGAACAAAACAACAAACCTTTCCTCAGCGGAAGAAGCATGGACCTGTGGGGAAATCGTACCAAAGAAAGCTGCCGTACTTAATAGTAGTGTTGCCGCGATTTTTTTCTTTTTCATTCAAATCCTCCTAAATAAAAAATTTTAACTATAAGATTTTTCGACAAGCTGGATTACTTTTCCTCTAATGTAAGAAAAATTAAGGAATTGTTGCGTTTTCATTGTCGAGTTATTCATTATTTACCACTTTGTTAACCAATCATAGAAAAATACTTACACATTGTCCAATGAATTTTCATGTATGAATAATTATAATGGGAATTAGTTTAAAAATTTGAAATTTTTAAACTATATCAATTAAAAGAGGGAGGCGTTGTTGTTTGAAATCAGTAAAGCTACTTCTTTTTGTTCCATTTATTGGTCTGTTGGGGTTCATTCCCGCAGCCAACCGGATTGAACCTTATGTATTTGGATTGCCATTTTTATTGTTTTACATTGTATTTTGGATGGTGTTGTCTTCTATTTTACTAACTGTGATTTATAAACTGGATCCTGAGAATCGGAGGAGGGATAGCTGATGAACAGTGCAATGCTGATCATTCTTTTGTTCCTGTTGTTCTCTTTGTATCTTGGTATACGGGCTAAAAGAGGCAAGGACATGAATATGGAACAATTTGCAGTTGGTGGCAGAGGATTCGGCACGTTGTTCATATTTTTGCTTATTGCTGGAGAAGTCTATACCACATTTACATTCCTCGGTGGCAGTGGCTGGGCTTATTCCAAAGGTGCTCCAGCCTATTATGTTCCTGCATACATATTTCTGGCTTATGTTCTTTCCTACTGGCTCGCTCCAAAGGTATGGCGATATGCGAAAGATCATAACATTATTTCGCAGCCGGATTTTTTCGCCTCCAAATACAACAGCCGAGTTCTTGGGATCATTGTTGCTATTGTGGGCAGCATGGCCCTGGTTCCATACATTGTGATCCAGTTCAAAGGGTTGGGCATTATTGTTGGAGAAGCATCTTATGGTGCTATTCCTCCTTTGGCAGCAAGTATCATTGGAGCTGTGGTGGTGACCACCTATGTCATGGTGTCCGGTATTCATGGATCAGCATGGACAGCATTGATTAAAGATTTTATGATTCTTGCGATCGTTATCTTTCTTGGAATCTACATCCCTTTTCATTATTTTGGCGGTATTCAGCCAATGTTTGAAAATGTCCAGGCAGTAAAACCAGAGTTGTTGACCTTGTCAACGGAAGGACTTAGTCCTGCCTGGTTTATATCTACTGTACTGTTGAATGCATTGGGATTTTATTTGCTGCCTAATTCATTTGTCGTCGTGTTGTCAGCAAATGGCGAGAAATCCATTCGAAAAAATTCGATTACCTTGCCGTTGTATACACTTCTGCTGTTATTTGTATTCTTTATTGGGTTTGCGGCTTTGCTCAAGATCCCTGGCTTAGAAGGCGCTGATGGTGATTTGTCATTATTGAGGCTCGCTATCCAAACCTTTGATCCCTGGATCATTGGATTGATCGGAGCTGCCGGCTTGTTGACAGCGTTGGTCCCGGCATCGGTCATGCTTATGGCCGCGTCGGTGGGACTTACCAAAAGCTTTTATCAGGTCCTCGTACCGCAAGCAACAGAAAAACAACAATTAAAGGTTTCGAAACTATTCATTCTATTAATCTCTTTTGCGGCATTGGTATTAACCATAACGGGAGGAGAGGCACTGGCGATGTTAAATATCATGTCATATAGTCTGGTTACACAATTGGCTCCATCTTTACTCTTTAGTTTGTTTAACAAAAATGTCGTAAACAAGTATGGAGCCGGTGCGGGGATTATTGTAAGTGTTCTTTTGGTGCTCTTTGTTACAGCAAAAGAAATTAAGATTAGCACGTTTCTTCCTGACGTTCCTCATATGATCAACGATATTAGTCTTGGATTCATCGCGTTAATCATTAACGTCATTGTCATGCTGGCCGTAAGCTTCATTACCAGGGCCTTTGCCGTAAAGTCTGCATCGTTAAAAGAAGTGGAAAACAGCATTCTAAAAAGAGAGGGATGAGGATATGAAAGCAGATGTTGTTTTTATTAACGGGGAGGTGCTTACGGTGGACAAGCACAACTCGAGACAGCAAGCCGTTGCCGTCAAAGAAAACGTGATTGCTGCGGTTGGTACTAACGACGATATAAAGTCATACATTGGAGAACAAACAGAAGTCATCGACCTTGAAGGAAAGTCATTGGTTCCAGGTTTTATTGATTCACATGTGCATCTTACGATTTATGGGACCAATCTTTTGGGTGTAAGCTGTATTGAATCCCACATCCATTCCCTGGAGGACATATTTACTGATCTCCGAAAGAAAGCGGAAGAAACACCAAAAGGAGAATGGGTAAGAGCTTGGGGATTTGACCAGCTGGAAATTAATGAACAAAGGTTTCCCACACGTGAGGAACTGGATCAGATATCGACAGAGCATCCCATTCTTGTCATCCGAACGTGCAATCATATGTGCATTGCCAACAGCAAAGCTTTGGAGATCGCAAATATGGACGAGCACACACCTGATCCTGAAGGCGGCATTATTGAAAGAGATGATAATGGTCAACTTACAGGAAAGCTGATTGAAAACGCCCATATGCAAATGTTTAAAGTTGCCAGTTACAGCAGTGAGGAACTGAGTATATCCATGAAATTGGCTTCTGATGCATTTATCAAAGAGGGAATAACAAGCATTCACGATGCTGGTGCATATGGCAAGGGCTCTGAAACTCTTCGTATCATGCAACAAGCGGTCCGAAATAAAGATATCCGGGTTCGAGTCTATGCCATCATGGGTTCGTTGACGAATTCTCATGATTTTGTTCATCAAATGGTACAAGCAGGAACGGTCACCGGATTAGGTGATTATTATTTTAAACTTGGACCGGTGAAGCTGTTTACTGATGGAAGCAGTACAGGTCCAACTATTGCGACACGCCAGCCATATACAAGTGATCCAAAAAACAGCGGAATTATATATTACAGCCAGGAAGACCTGGATTGTTATTTAGGAAATGCTCATAAAAAAGGCTTCCAGATTACTGCCCATGCCCAGGGAGACCGTTCCATTGAGATGCTGCTTGATTGTATTGAAAAAGCGCTGAAGGAATATCCGCGAAACGATCACCGCCACCGAATTGAGCATGCCGGAATCGCTTCGCCGGATTTGCAGCAAAGAATGAAAGAGCTTGAAGTCATTCCGATTCCAAACCCTGTATTCATGTATGTAAACGGAGATGTATACAAGGAATACTATGGAGAGCGGATAAATGTCATGTATCCTGCCCGTGATTATCAGGAACAGGGAATCGTTGCCGCCTTCGGTTCAGATGCGCCAGTGACTTTTGTGAATCCGCTGCTTGGTATTCATGCTGCTGTTAACAGGAAATCAAAAACAGGGCAGGAAGTGGGAGAACAACAAAAAGTGGATGTGCTGGAAGCTCTTCGGTGCTATACCATCAATGGAGCATTTGCGAGTTTTGACGAAGAAAGGAAAGGAAGCATTGAGGCAGGAAAACTGGCTGATCTGGTTGTATTGAGTGAAAGCCTGCTAACGATCGATTCAGCAAGGATAAAAGATTTAGGTGTTGAGCTGACCATGGTCGACGGACAGGTTTTATTTAAGAATGAGCAACTGATGCGTCCTTCCGGAGTGAGACGATGAAAACTTTTCCTCTTATTCGCGTTCAAGGCTCTCCCCTGGAACGGGGCAAAAGGATTGGCGTGGAAGCCAGGGAATACATCATTCATAACATCGATACTTATAAAAAGATATTTCTTGAGATGGGCAACATCGGCTGGTCAGAGGCACGCAGATCTGCCGAGTTATATATTCAAAGCATTGCAGAATACGACCAGGAAATTTTTGATGAAATCATTGGCATCAGCGAAGGTTCTGGACAGGACCTGCTGGATATCATTGCATTAAATGCCCGCAGTGAAATTTTATTAAACTCTGATGGCTGTACAAGCATGGCATTTGTGCCTAAAGCTACTGAAAACAGGGAAACCTTGTTAGCAAAAAACTGGGACTGGAATCCACAAATCAACCAAGGAGTTATTCTGCTTGAAATCAACCAGGATCCACGCCCAACCATACTTATGGCAACCGAGGCGGGAATTGTAGGGAAAATCGGATTAAACAGTGAAGGAGTAGGAGTTTGTTTGAACCTGCTTGGCGCCAAGCAACACGCTCATGGTGTTCCTATTCATATTATTCTCCGAGGAATTTTAAACAGCCGCTCCATTTCTCAAGCCATCGGCCAAATTTCAAGAGCAGAGAGAGGGACTGCAGCGAATTTTTTAATCGCAGACAGTGAGGGGAGCGCCTTTAATGTTGAATCCACAAGCACAGATTTTGATGTACTCTTTCCTGAAGAAGGCAGGCTCTGCCATACCAATCATTTTATAAGCAGCCAGATGAATGTGGTGGATACAGGGAGAGTAAAGTTTCCGGATACGTATGGAAGATTATGGCGTTGCAAAGAGCTTCTGAATGATCGTACAGAGAAAGTAAATACAGAGCAAATCAAACATTTTTTGGCTGACCATCATGGTTATCCTGATTCCATTTGCCGCCATGGCAATACCTGTCCCACTGATCTTGGAAGAATGGCTGCCAGCAATACCATTTTCTCAATCATTTTAAATTTATCCAGCAAGTCATTTGAAATTACAAATGGTGAACCGTGTTCTGCAGAGTATGTCTCATATATACCAGAATGGAGTTGCCGTAAACACTTTAAAAATAAAATATAAAAATGCAAGAAGTTCTTTCCCGCACCGCTGTAATTGGGGTGTTGAAAGACGGACAACGCACAATGGCGGTTTTAACCCTTAAAGCAACAATTAGCGGGACTTTATAAGAAAGACAGAGACATTTCGTCTCTGTCTTTTTCTTATCCTTTTACAGAACCAGATGCCAGACCCTGGATAAAGTGTTTCTGCAGCAAGAGGAAGAGGATAACCATGGGAGCGACGGCCATGATGGCCGCTGCAGCTACGAGATTAAGGTTGCTTGTATTTTGTCCGAAGAAACTGGATAAGGCAACAGTAATGGTTTTTACTTCTTCCGCCTGGAGAAAGAAAATCGCAAATTGATAATCATTCCAAATGTATACACAAGAAATGATAAGAATTGAAGCGGTGACTGGTTTCAACAATGGAAACACGACTCTGAAAAATATGGAGAGTGTATTCGCTCCGTCCATTTTTGCTGCTTCTTCCAATTCCTTTGGTATGGTGGAGCGAATAAAACCTGCATATAAAAAGATAGCCAGTGGCAGATAAGCGGCAACGTTATTAAGCACAGCAATGGTACGTGTGTTCATCATTCCAATATCAACCACCAATTGATAAAGAGGCACCAATGCAGTTAATGGAGGAATGACCATTACCGCGATAAAAAAGACATAAACCAGCTTGTTTGCTTTTGTGGTACGCCGTGCAAGCGGATAGGCTGCGAGCGAGCCTAAAATGATGAGAAGCCCTGCTGAAAAGAAGGTAATGATGACAGTATTCCATAATGACTGTCCCAAATTGGCCATTTCCCAGGCTTCTCGGAAGTTATCAAAAGAAAACTGTTTGGGAAATATCCACTTTGAACTAAAATCGCCCTTCGCCTTGAAGGCAGTGGTAAGCAGGATATAGAACGGGACCAGGTGATAGAGGGCGATAATTAAGGCTATAACCGACAAAAATAGTTTAGGCTTCCGGTTCGTCTTCTCCATCAGGCTTCAACCTCCTTCCGTTTAAAAAAGAGCAGGGCAGAGAGGCTTATGATGAGGATGATGAGCGCCATTAGCACACCTTCCGTCGCTGCATAACCGGCATCCTGACGGTTAAAGTACAAATCGTACATGAATGTTGACATGGATTGAGATGCATTCCCAGGCCCGCCGCCAGTAAGTGAAACAATCACATCAAATAGTTTCAACCCGCCGATCACATTGATGACAATGTTGATGGTGATGGAAGGCATTAAAAGGGGCAGCGTAATATTCTTAAACTGATTAAAAGCGGAAGCCCCGTCGAGCTGGGCCGCCTCATAATAATCCTTAGAAATACTCTGCAGACCCGCAAGATAGATAATCATCGCCACCCCGACAAACTGATACGTATTCACAAAAACGATCAGCCAGGTATTCACCTCAGGATTAGCCAATGCATTAATTTTTTCCATCCCCATGGCTGTAAGAATATCGTTCAACGCGCCGCCTTGATAGGCGAAGAAAAAGTACCAAATATAACCCATAATCAACGGGCTGATAATTACCGGCAAATAAATGATGGTTCGTGTAAGACCCCGTAGCTTAATGCTTTGGTTGAGCAATAATGCGTACAATAAGCCAATAATATTTTGAAACAGTGTACTTCCCAAGCCGTAAAGCAGCGTATTTTTAACGACAAGCCAGGTATCGGGGTCCTTAAACAACCGGCTGTACTGCTTTAAACCGACAAAATCAAAGGTTTGCGAAAAACCATTCCAATTGGTTAATGAAATTTTTAAGCCATTCAAGAACGGATAAAGAATGAAAAAGACGACTAGAGCAAGGGCAGGTAAATACATCCACCAAAGTGAGGACTGTAAAGAATGCTTCGTGCGTTTGTTAACCTTTGCAAGTGCCGCTTTCTCCTTTTTCACACCGACTACGGTATTCATGAATTTCAGCTCCTTTTGAATTCACGGATGAAAAAAGCCACTTACTTTTTCGGTTTGTACAATCGCTTATATTCTTCACCGATTTTCTTTGACACTTGCTCAGGGTTCATCGATTTCGATAACAGCTCCTGGCCGGACGCTCCAAGTACATCCCACATGCCGCTAGGGAGGTAAACACGGTCAAAATACGGTTCAACTTTTACATCTTTATATTTTTCATAGTCTTTGGCAAAGTAATTATCTGCTTTGGCGTTTGTTAGGCCGGCAGGCAGGGAGGTTGCTTCAGCGATCTTTTTGACCATCTCTGGCTGTGCAAGAAATTCAAGGAACTTTTTTGCTTCCTTTTTGTGTTCGGAGTCCTTCCAAACAGCCAAGGTATGCCGTTCTCCGCCAATCCAGCTCGGCTGGTCGCCTTTGTAGATGATTGGCATCGGAATGACACCGAGCTGCACATCGGGGTTCAGTTCCTTGACGGATGGACCAAGCAAGCCGCCGCCAATGACAAATGCGATTTTGTTTTGTGCCATCAAATCGGTCATCTGCTGGTTTTGTGCGGTAAGAACGTCTTTATTCAGCAAGCCTTTCTCCTGCATTTCTTTTAGTTTTTCTGGCAGAAAATCAAATTTGGACCAGTCCTTGAATGTGCCATTCAGCAATTCTTTTCGATAATCGTGCTTACTGTCGGTGACAAGGAGCGGAGTGGCGAACTGATCGAAATATTGTCCAAATGAACTTTTATCGGACCCGGCAAACCAAAGCGGTGTGACTTCACCCTTGCTCTTCTTCTTGACCGTTTCCATGGCATTCATCCATTCATCAAACGTTGAAGGCGGTGTGATACCGTATTTTTTCAACAGGGTCGCGTTGTATGTAATCCCGTCTTTCGCTTGATTTAATGGGTAGGCATAGACTTTTCCCGATTGATCCTTAAGGATATTATCCATGGCAGGATCCAGATCCTTGACCCACTTCATATCCTGCAGATCTTCAACATATTCACCATATCGGTCCTTTGACCAGCCATGGGTATCAAATAAGTCAGGCATATCGTTTGCCGCCATTTTGACACGAAGCATCCCTTCGTATTTGTCGGCCGGGAAGTTTTCCTTAATATCAATGTTTGGGTTTTTCTTTTCGAATTCCTTGATTGCATCGTTAAGAGCGGCTTTATCCGATTCATTGGTAACAGTGGAAAACAGGGTTAATTGAACGTTTCCGCCCTCATCCGAACTTGATTGTTGATTACAAGCACTTAAGGCGAGCACAAGAGCAGAGGACAAGAGAAATGTTTTACCTAACTTTTTCAAAGAATTTCCCCCTCAAATTTTTTGGTACATCAACCAGACAAACAAAAGCAATGTTTGCACAAAATCAGGGGCTACTATATAATTTATAGTTGCTCCTTGGAATGGGAGTGCGGGCGGATCGCAAGAAATAGTGGGTGATGGCAGTCACTCCTTCCGATGACTAGATCGGTCATTTCTTTGTGAATTCGCCTTTTTTATTGCTTTATCTCAGCTTATTGAACCACCTCCTTAAAAGGATTTACAGCTAATGGGGAGCCGCAGCTTTGGCGGATGACCAATGAAGTCGGAAGGGTCACATTAACTGGAAGTTTCCTGCCGCTCATGCGGTCCATAAGAAGTTTAACTCCGGTTTGCCCCATTTCCCTCGTGTACACGCGAACGGTTGAGAGGGGAGGATTGGAGAATCTGGCGGCTTCTATGTCATCAAATGCAACAATCGCCACATCTGAAGGAACAGATAACCCCGCCTCCTGCAAGGCACGCAATGCACCAATGGCCATTGGATCACTCGCAATAAAAAATGCCTTCGGATGCTTCTTTTTCTGAATGGCTTTTTTCATGAGTTCATATCCGGATGACATGGTGTATTCCCCGATGTAAATCGCATCACTCCCTTCAAAATCGCCTTTCTTGATCATGCTTTCAAACGTGGTCAACCGCTTGTCCTCCGAGATTACTTTCTTCCGTTGTAAATGCTCCCGCTCAACACCACCAATATAACCGATTTTGTGATGTCCAAGACTCATGAGATGCTCGAGTGCCTTTTTCGTAGCTTTTTCAAAATCTACAGTCACTGAATCATAGAGTTCTTCATCAGGAACGTAGTTTAAGTAAACGATGTTAGTAATCTTTTGAGAACCCTGCTTCAAGACATCTTCTCCCAAGCGTCCAATGACTAGAAGACCGTCGAGAGCAGGAAATTCTTGAGGGACGGTCAGCATATCGTTTAAACGGTAGCTACCGATCCTGCTGACTCCTTGACGATACAATTCTTCTTCAATGCCCTGCCTGATGGAAATAAAGTAGGGATCGTTCAATTCTTCTTCCACGGTTTGACAGGCAATGATGCCAATGCTTGGAGCAGATTTTTTCGCCTGTGTCTGTGTCTGTTTTTTCCGCCGCTCATGGATTGTCTGGTATCCCAATTCTTTCGCCGTTTGCAGGATACGGTGCCGGGTTTCCTCTAATACGGTTATTGAATCATCATTATTTAACACCCTTGAAACAGTAGCGGTGGAAACATTTGATTTTTGAGCAATTTCTTTTATGGTTGCCATAGAGTATCCTCTCAAAATGAAATGGAATTTTACTAAATATTTTACTGGTGGTTGAATCGTACCACTAATTGAAAGTGCTTACAATAGTAAATTTAGATTATTCTGATTTTTATATGCGGTACTAATCGATAATAAAGTCGTATGAAAATCGAGTTAAAATTTTACTGTGTTTTAAAATAAATTAACCAAACAACGAAAAAGAGGGTAGCTTTGGAAAGCTGACCCTTTGGTAAAAAATTATACAGGTGATGTAGATTTTCTGATCTGTATTTCGGGCTCCAACCGTTGGGTAAAATGCGCGGTGTCTTTGGAATCAATAAGAGAAAGTAGCGAATCGACCATCGTATGGGCCAGTGTTTCAATGGGAACCCCTACACTTGTTAACTCGGTTTCTAAGCTGGCCATTTGCGGGATATTATCATACGAAACGAGAGAAAGGTCTTCAGGAATCCGCAGATGCTGTTCTTTCGCTGCCCGAAGAATACCAATGCTGATGTCATAACTCCCACTGATCAAAGCGGTGGGGAGGAAGTCCTGCTGAAGCACTTTTTGTGCTGCCAGGTATCCGTCATACCAGCTTAATCCATTTGTATCCGTTTGATTCACAGCGAGCTGGGCATTGACCATTGCTTCTTGAAAGCCGTTCCATTTTTCGTATTGCCGTTTATCAGCGTGGGAATTTTCTCCGATATAGTGAATGTTTGAGTGGCCTAACGACACAAGATGTTCAACTGCTTTGCGAATGGCTTTTTTATGGTAGACATCCACAATTGGATAAGGGTGTTCTTCTCGAGCCACGCCATATGTTAGAATCGGTACGGAAGAAGAGAAGAGTGGAGGAAGCTGATTTTCAATTCCTCCTTCAAATAAAAGAATGCCCTCTACTTGAAAACTTTCAAACATTTTTACCGCATGGTCGGCAGAGTTTACTGACAGGATCATGAAGTAATTTTTCTCGGTAACAATCTCGTTGATTTTAGCTACCAGTTCTGTAAGAGCAACACGATCAATCGCGGGCCAGACAAGACCGATGGTCCGGCTTTTTTTCGACACCAGGTTCTTTGCTGAAAGATTTGGGGTGTACCCTAACTCTCTTGCCGTTTCTACCACTTTGCGTTTCGTTTCGGGTTTTACCAGAGAGCTGTCATTGAGCGCTTTTGATACGGTCGAATAGCTTACTCCGGAAACTCGTGCAATGTCCTTTATGGTAACACTCATCACAGTCCTCCTTAAATCCAATGTTGATAATTTTCAGAATACGGCTTATACTGGTCAATAACAACGTTGTTAATACGATTATATATTTGAACTGGTAAAGAAGTAAATCCTTAAATCATAAAATAACAACGTTGTTATTTTATGATATTGCAAGCGCTGTCAGTTTTGAACCATTATGTAAAGGGGGATTCTAGTCAAATGATCAGCAAGGTAGGTTCACCGATGAAAACTTGGATTTCAATCACTTTTGTATGCGTTTTAGTTCTGTCCTTGTTTTCTGGATGCAGCACGACAGCAAAAAGTGAAGATCAGACCATAACCATGCGGTTGGCCCATAATCAAAGCGAGACACATCCAGTACATAAATCACTCGTCGAATTCGCAAGATTAGTAGATAAGAAAACGAATGGAACGGTAAAAATCAAGCTTTATCCAAACGGCCAGCTTGGATCTGAAAGAGAAGTGATTGAATTAACACAGACTGGTGCCGTGGACTTTGCAAAAGTGAGTGCCAGTGCACTGGAAAGCTTTTCGCCGGTGTATTCACTTTTCAGTCTTCCGTATTTATTTGATAGCAGAGATCAATTTTATAAGGTAATGAACAGCAGTATTGCTCAGGACATTTATAAAACTACAACAGATGTGGGATTCAGAGGGCTTACATTTTATGATGCGGGTACGAGAAACTTCTATACCAAAAATAAAGCCATTATGAAACCTGAGGATTTAAAAGGACTGAAAATAAGGGTACAACCGAGTGCGACATCCATTAAAATGATTGAACTAATGGGAGGATCACCCACCCCAATGTCTTTTGGCGAAGTGTACACCGCATTGCAGCAAGGAGTAATTGACGGTACTGAAAATAATGAAACCGCTTTAACAGATAACAACCACGGTCAGGTAGCTAAACAATACTCATATAGTGAGCATACCATTGTGCCGGATATCCTCATCATGAACAATAAAAAGTGGGACAAATTGAGTAACAAACAAAAAAAAGCCATAACAGAAGCCGCCAAAGAATCCACTGCCTTTCACAAAGTAGAGTGGGAAAAAGCGATTGACAAAGCAACAAAAGAGGCCAAAGCAAAGATGAATGTCACATTTAATAAACCAGACAAAGAACCGTTTAAAAAAGCAGTAGAGCCATTGCATAAGGAATTTGCAAAAAAGAAAGCAACGTCCCGTTATTATAAAGAAATCAGAGCAGAAGCTACAGGAGACTAGAAGGGAGGTTCTGGACAATGAATAATGTAAAAAAGAAGCTGGACCAGGGGTTGGCGTTTATTACCTGCACCATCATGGGCTTTATGGTGCTTGTAGCCATTTGGCAAGTATTTACACGTTATGTATTGAATTCACCAAGCACAATCTCAGAAGAGTTGCTCCGCTATTCTCTCATTTGGGTCTCCATGCTTGGAGCAGCGTATGCGTTCGGTAATAAAAAGCATATCGCCATTGAATTTATTGTAGAAAAGCTCTCGCCTAAAAAAGCTCTAAGGATGAGCATCCTCATTGAAATATTGGTTGTTTTATTCGCCGTGATTGTTATGGTCGTTGGGGGGATTATGACCGTAAACATTACGATGGCTCAATCCTCAGCTTCATTGGGCATTCCGATGGGTTACATTTATCTGTCGCTTCCAGTTAGCGGTATTCTTGTTATCGGTTATAGCGTAATCAATATATATGAAGCGATTATAAAACGAAAAGTAGAGTTGTATTCAAAAGAAATGGACGGCGAATCTGTAACCCAGCTGCACGGGTAGAAAGGAGTATCTCAATGACGTTAACTGCAGGAATTCTTTTATTAAGTATTTTCTTTATTTTGTTATTTGTCGGGGTGCCGATTGCCATAAGCATTGCCGGTGCATCAATTGCGACCATGCTGATCCTGTTTCCATTTGATATTGCCGTGTTTACTTCAGCTCAGAAAATGGTAACCGGACTTGATAGTTTTGCACTTCTGGCCATTCCGTTTTTCATCTTATCTGGCATTATTATGAACAACGGCGGGATTGCGCTTCGATTAATTAATGTGGCCAAACTTTTATCTGGAAGACTGCCGGGATCATTGGCCCATACAAACGTCATGGGCAATATGCTGTTTGGTTCCATTTCAGGATCTTCGGTTGCTGCAGCCGCAGCGATCGGCGGTGTAATGTCACCCATTCAGAAAAAAGAAGGATATGACCAAACCTACTCTGCTGCTGTAAATATTGCATCGGCTCCGACGGGTTTATTGATTCCTCCAAGCGGCCTTTTAATCATCTATTCACTAGTAAGCGGCGGCACGTCTGTTGCCGCACTGTTTATGGCCGGTTATGTTCCGGGCATTCTTTGGGGAATTGCCACCATGGTCGTCGCATATGTAATTGCCAAAAAGAAAAAGTACTTAATTTCCCAGCGGATCCCTTTAAAAGAAGGCTTGAAAGTCATTTGGGAGGCTATTCCAAGTTTAATGCTGATTGTCATTGTTCTCGGTGGAATCATCGCGGGTATTTTCACAGCCACTGAAGGAGCGGCGATCGCAGTAGCCTATTCGTTAATCTTGTCGATGGTTTACCGGACGTTTAAATGGAATCAACTACCAAAAATGCTGCTTGAAACGGTGGAGATGACAGCAGTCATTATGCTGCTGATCGGTACATCCACAATTTTATCACTCGTCATGTCGTTTACAGGGATTCCCGAAGCGATCAGCCAGGGGTTGTTAGGTTTTACGGATAATCCGGTGGTCATTTTGCTCATTATGAACATCATTCTATTGATTATCGGAACCTTCATGGATATTACGCCAGCGGTCCTTATTTTCACACCGATCTTTTTGCCGATTGTATCGTCATTTGGAATGGACCCGGTTCACTTTGGAATCATGGTGGCGTTTAACCTTTGCATTGGAAACATTACTCCACCGGTAGGGAGTGCTTTATTTGTCGGAGCCAGTGTTGGAAAAGTAAAAATAGAACAAGTCGTAAAGCCACTACTACCTTTTTATGCCGTGATCATTATGGTCTTAATGATCGTTACCTTTATTCCACAGGTCAGTTTGGCATTGCCAAAACTATTTGGACTGTAAGCATCAAAGAGAAAGCGGGTTGAAATTATGAGTATTCTAGTCAAACAAGCCTTTACATTGGTAAAAGAAGAAAGCAATATCTTGCATTTCCAATCAGAACTGGATCATATGGAAGTAAAAATAATGATCCTGGAAGAAGACATAATCCGTGTGTTATTTGTCACGGACGGCACCCTGCAAGTGAAGAAAACATGGAGCGTGGCACCCGGTATGGATGATATACCAGCCGAGGGCCGGAGCCGTTTGGACACAAGTGGCTTTGCTCTGCCGGTATACACGTGTGAATCTGTGGGAGAAGAATATACAGTAAAAACAAAAAAGTTAAAATTAACAATCAAAAGAGATGCATTTAAACTGAACTGGTTTTATCGTCAGGGAGAAGAGTGGATTCCTCTGGCCAGTGACCGTAAAACCCAGGCTTATCATTATGAATTGGGAACAAACGGACCGGCACATTATTTAAAACGCAACCATGAAGAACAATATTTTGGACTTGGCGAAAAAAGCGGCCATGTGGACAAGCATGGTAAACGCTATCGTATGCAGACGATTGATGCAATGGGGTATGATGCTGAATTTACAGATCCGCTGTACAAGCATATTCCGTTTTACATTACAAGGAACCAGAAAACGGGATTATCCTTTGGGATCTTTTATGATAATCTGGCCAATTCAATTTTTGAAATGGGTTCTGAGCTGGATAATTACCATGGGTATTACCGGTATTATGAAGCAGAAAAAGGCGACCTGGACTATTACATCATTGCGGGTCCCCGGGTTAAAGATGTGACTCGGAAATTTGCATGGATGACAGGAAAAACAATTCTTCCTCCAAAATGGAGCTTGGGCTATTCAGGCTCAACGATGAGTTATACGGATGCTCCAAATGCTCAGGAACAGCTCAGCCGGTTCCTGCAGCATTGTAAAGAGCATGACATCTTATGTGATTCGTTTCAGTTGTCTTCCGGCTATACTTCCATAGAGGATAAGCGTTATGTATTTCACTGGAATGATTCCAAATTTCCCAATCCTCAAAAAATGGCACAAGATTTCCATGAGCAGGGCGTAAAGCTATGTGCCAACATCAAACCTTGTTTGCTTCATAATCATCCGCTGTTTGATAAATTAAAGCAAAAAGAAATGTTCATCAAAAATCAAGGAACAGGACAGCCGGAAATTGCGCAATTCTGGGATGAAACTGGAGCATATCTTGATTTTACCAAACGGGAAACGTATGACTGGTGGAAACAGCAAGTCAAAGAGAAACTGATGGAATATGGGATTGATGCAACCTGGAATGACAATAATGAATTTGAAATTTGGAGTCAATCCGCCAGCTGTGATGGATTTGGTGAAACCATTGATTTTGATGTGATCCGAGCGGTGCAGCCCCTGCTTATGATGAAAGCCTCCTATGAAGCTCAAAAAGAATTTAACCCTGACACTCGTCCCTATTTGATTTCAAGATCAGGGTGTGTCGGCATGCACCGCTATGTTCAGACTTGGACAGGAGATAACCGAACCAGCTGGAAGACCATTAAGTTCAACAACAAAATGGGCATTGGACTTAGCTTGTCCGGAATTTATAACTTTGGCCATGATGTGGGAGGATTCTCCGGGCCCGCGCCGGAACCTGAGCTTTTTGTACGATGGGTTCAAAACGGTATTGTACATCCGAGGTTTACCATTCATTCGTGGAATGATGATGAGACTGTAAACGAACCGTGGATGTATCCGGGAGTCCTTCCTGAAATCCGTGAACTCATTAAGTTCAGGAACAAAATTATTCCATATTTGTATACGTCACTCTATGAGGCGCATGCTTCTCATTTGCCCATCATCCGGCCGACATTTTGGGATTTCGAGCATGATGATCAGACGTTTGAAGAAAATGATGATTTTATGCTCGGAGATAGCCTTCTTGTCGCCTCCGTGGTTGAAAAGAATCAGCGTGAACGTCCGGTTTACCTTCCAAAGCATGCTGAAGGATGGTATGATCTGCATACTGGGGAATGGTACGAGGGAGGGCAGCATGTTACAATTCCTGCGCCTCTAAGCTATGTACCTTTACTTGCAAAAGCGGGAAGCATTATACCTGTCAATCAAGCCGAAGTAACTTTTGAAACGAAAGAAAAGGATGAGAGAGCCTTCTTGCTTTTCCCTCAAAAGGGAAGCGGAGTCAGTTCCTATCAATGTTATGAGGACGATGGCATCAGTAATCAATTTGAGGACGTTTTTGCGTTTTTAACAGTAGAAACAGAAGTATCAAAAGATCAGATTTCGATTACCGTTCATAAGGAAGGAACCTATGATTTGCCTTTTAAAGAAGTATCATTTATCGTCCCGGAGCAGGAACACCGCAAGCTTACTGTAAACGGATTAGCCTATGACAATGGCACTTTTTTCAAACTGCAGGACTAATAAAAAAGGCTGCCCCGATGAATCGGGGCAGCCTTTCGTTTTTAATGAATGTTAAGGCTGAACAGGGGCTCTGCCTTTACTTCCTCGCTGTACTTTAACTTCACTTTTTAGACCTTTCAATAACGAGTAGCACATGACCACCATGATGACAGCAAAAGGGAGGGCAGCGGCAATAGAGGCCGTTTGCAATACGTTTAATCCACCCGCCAACAGTAATACAGCCGCTACGGCCGATTGAATCACGCCCCAAATTACTTTAATTTTATTAGATGGATTTAATGTTCCGCCCTCGCTAAGCATGCCCAGGACAAAGGTTGCCGTATCTGCAACTGTAATATAATAAATGGCTACCACTGCGAACCCTAAAATGCTGAGTACTGAGCTTAATGGGAGATAATCAAAGAATGTAAAGATCGACAACGAAACATTTTTTGTAATAAAGTTTGCCAGATGATGATTATCTTGCTTTTGGACAAGTTCAAGAGCTGAGCCTCCAAAGATGGACATCCAGAGAAATGTGCCCAGGGTGGGCACGACCAACACTCCAATAACAAATTCCCGGACTGTTCGTCCTTTTGAAACACGGGCAATAAACATACCCACAAAAGGTGCCCAGGCAATCCACCATGCCCAATAAAATAATGTCCAGGATGCTATCCATTTTCCTTCCCCAAAAGGTTCTAATCGTAAACTCATGTGTATAAAGTCACTTAAGTAGATACCGGTGGTGTTAAAAAGAACTTTAAATATGGTCAAGGTCGGACCAACAACCAAAATAACAAGCATTATAGCGAAAGATAAGATCATAGCTGTATTCGATAAATATTGAATCCCTTTTTCTAAGCCTGTATTGATCGATATGATAAACAGGACGGTAGCGACCGCAATCACGATGAGCTGCACAACTAATCCGTTGGGAACGCCAAATATGTCATGCATGCCGGCAGTAACCTGCATCGCCCCCAGACCTAAAGACGTCGCGATTCCAAAAACTGTGGCAAAAATGGATAAAATATCAATGGTCTTACCGATCGGCCCATAAATTTTGTCACCCAATATTGGATGAAATGCCGAACTAATAGCGGCAGGAAGCCGTTTGTTGTATTGAAAAAAGGCCAGAGCCAAACCAATCACAGTATAAATAGCCCAGGGGTCTAAACCCCAATGGAAAAATGTGAATTTCATTGCTGTATTTGCTGCGTCGACCGTATATCCTTTTCCGTAAGGCGGGGCAGTGTAGTGCGTAATCGGTTCAGCCACACTCCAGTACACAATTCCGATTCCCATTCCTGCACCGAATAACATGGCGAGCCAGGACGCTGTGTTAAAATCAGGTCTGTCTGTTTTTTTGCCAAGACGGATATCTCCATACTTTGACAGCAATAAATAAACGGAAAAGATAACAAAGAATAACGTGGCACCAAGATAGAACCAACCCAGATAATCAATGGAACCATTATAAATGGCATTGGTAACTTTGGCGAGATTATCTGTAAAAAACACACCCCAGATAATAAAAATCAATGTAATAAGTATTGAAATAATAAAAACACTATTTCCGGTGTTTTTTCTGTCCATAGAATCCTCCTAATAAAATGTCTGAAACCTGTAAGCTGCATTCAAAATAGAGTTAGTTATCAAGCAGATTATAAAGTAGTTCCCACTGATCCGTGTTCATCAGTTCTTTCTGAGATAGCTGCAAACCGTTTCCCAGGAAAACCGTTGAACCAGTTATTGCTATGACCATTGCCTCATAAGGTTCGTTACTGTCGTGCTTTCTGTAGATATCTCCTAGTGTTGGCAGAATCTCTTCTTTTGGCTGAGAAAACTGAGTATTCTGCAAGTGATCTGGTACACGGTTAATATCCTGATAATCAATGGCATGGCTGTTATTTGAACGTCCGGGAACCATCAACATGTATTCATTATGTTTAATGCCGTGTGATCTACTAGTCATGACACCTTTAGCATCCACTGTTTCTACCTCATCAATTTCATTTAGAGAATATGTATCGAGGGAATCAGGCATTGGATTGTGGATCAGAACATAATCCCCTACTTGTGCTTTTTGATCACTTCTGAGCGTATACTCCTTATGGTTAAAGATAAAGCTGTCCAGTTCCTTAGGCTTGTATTTCTCCACACTGACGGCATTGGTTAAGTGTTGTGTTAAATCTCTAAGCCGTATGAGATGAACGGATTGCTTATACATGTGTTTTACTCCATAAACCCTGTGTAATTCATTGTTAAAGTAGACAAACTGGCCTTTTCTTACTTGATACAGTTTCACTGATAATTCTCCCTTCAACTTTTGATGTTTTTATCATCGTGAAAGCTCTTTGTCATTTCATTTTAGGTTATACGTTTGATAGGGTTTGTTTTAGGATGCTTTTAATGAAATGAAAACATGTAATAGAACATACAAAATAGATCCCATTTCGTTGATTTTCCTTTCTCCTTTCTCACGAATTTTATAGTAGGGACATGTCAAAAACCAATTACAGGTAATTGGCATAGGAAGAATCTTATAAGTCTTTTTAACCATCTTTACATTTACCTCTCTATCCTTCCTTTTAAACGTAAATAGTTTCTGAATAACAAAGATCACGACATTAGTAATCGACATAATCTCATTGAGTCTAACATAAATAAAAAACAGAAGGCTTGTTTCGTCAGCCTTCTATTTCGTTTATAACTTACCTGTAAGAAATTGAGCCTCACCTCGACCAAAACTCCAATCGGCCGCTCCGTTTTCTGTAATCGAAACCATAAGATCTTGCGGGGAGATACCGCACTCCTTTTTAAGCCGCTCCGCCAGTAAAGAATAAAATCTTTCTTTTTGTTCCTTCGTCCATGTTTTACTTACCATACTGATAACAAGCGGGGATTAGCCAAACAAATGAAAGTTTGCAAAAAGTTATTCCAGAGGAAATAATCAAACGACTGCAGCATTACTATCATGTGAACGCATATAATATTACATATAACCTTTATAGATAGAAAAATTATTCTCCAACATTAAACACGATAAGAAAAAGTTTGGGTACGTGGAACAGGGCGTTAAAAGCCGCAGGTATTCCTTTTAATCGTGAAGTTGCGGGAAAGTATACAAAGCAACAAGTTATTCGAGCACTACAAAGAGGTGCAGTGGATCAGTCATATATAACCGTTCAGGAATATGTGAAAAGGGGTATACGTCCTTCGATAGATACTGTACATGGGCTATTCGGTTCGTGGAGTACTGTCACTCGTGCAGCAGGGCTTTACAAGAAGAACAAGGATGCTTGAAAGATGTTAAACATTTGTATGTGCTTCCCGATGATATATAGAGACCAAACTGGAGGTACAGGAATGAAGCAAGCTCGTTACATTTTTAGACAAACATACCGGCGTTATAATGAAGGACAAGTAATAGAGGGACGTTACATCATAAAGAGGACAGACGAAAAAACAGTCAAACATAAAGATACCATACTTAAATCTCAGATTACATTACAATCGGCCTATGATTTTGCTGATAAAACTCTACAATCCTTAAGCGAAAAACCGTTATCTTTTGACTACCCAATATTAGAAGGTACTTTAGATGTAACATTACAAGAAGGATCTTTATTTGATAACCCTAGGTTTATTATGTTTAATCCTTCACTTTAGTTATATACAAATAGGCAATGAGTGAACCATTAACAATGCACAAACGTTTGTATACGTAAGCATTTGTAATTATGAAGGTGAAAATAAGAAATAATGGTCTTTTTATTAAAAATCCCGCTTATAATAGCGGGATTTTTGTTTACTTATAGGAGAGATGCGCTCTCCAATTTATTTAGTTTCAACATTTTTTATCATAGCTTTTCTAACTACTTGTTTCGGATGATCAAAGTTAATAATGTTGTCTTTAGATGTAGATACATCAATAACTACCGTGTTTGTTAGTAGGGCTATAACTTGTCCCTTTATCCCATCTTTTGTTTCGATATGGTTACCAATTTCTACTTCAATGATCTCTCACCATCCTTACATAAGTTCATAATAAATATGCCCAAGTGCAGATTACTAGGCATATATTGGTTTGTCCAAACCAATATAACATAGTAAAAGATGACAGGTAAAGTTAACTGACCGAATATTCTGGCGGTCGAAAGTAAATAAAAGCAAATATGCCTTTTTACATAACCTTATTCATCACTAAGAGATACTAGTAGGCTTAGTGACAGGGTTCCTGTTGTAGACCGCAAAGTAAATTTGAAGAAATAATAAATAAAACGAGCCCTATTTTTTGTTTTTGCCCGAGTTGTATCTGACCTTGTCAGATTTTCTTGGCTAGGTGATATTTTTGTAATTGCAGAATATAGAGGACGTGGACTTAGCAAATGGTTAATGCGTGTAATCACAGAACACCCAAAATTTAAAAGGGACAAGTTTCCAACTATTCATGGCTTCTCCTTTATTCAATCCTCTTTGTATTTTCTTCTTAATGATTCATCCGAAATGTAATTCAAAATAAAGATCGCTCTTTCTATTCGGCCCATATCACGTAAGGCTGTAGTCAAGCTGTTTTGTCTTGAATAAGAACCTATTATGGTCTTTTCCTCTTATTCAACAATTAATCTCCTGGAAATCCCAACTGCAAGTTTATTCTCTCGTGTTAAAGGAGAAGAATAGTTCAGCATGAAATTCATAGATGCGTAAAAAATATTCTTAATTTGAGATACTTTTATTGCATTTCTATCAATTGAGGTGTAAAGTGATAGTAACGAAAGGAAATGAGTCAATTGAGAAAAAATACACTTGGTTCACTAATCTGGTTGCGTATTGCTCGTTTTACACATCAAAGTAATTTACTATCGAATGAATTCTTAAAACAGTTTGGTATTACAGCTGCACAGTTTGATGTATTAAATCAGATTTTGACTTATCAACCGATCATTCAAAGTGAGCTGGCTGTAAAAGTAACGGTGTCAGAGGGGGGAATTTCACGTATGCTCACTCGACTTGAGCAAGAGGGATATATACAGCGTAAGCAGGACTGGAAAACTAAATGGATTACCCTTACTTCAAAAGGGGAAGATAAAATGCATGAAGTTTTTGAACACCAACTTACCTTCCAAACGTCCATTGTCAATGAGTGTATAACAGAGGATGAGCAAAAAACACTATACAAGCTGATGACTAAGCTACAAAAACATACTGAAAATAAATTAGAAAATTAAGAATCCCTTTGCTTGTGGTAAATGCTATGCTATTAATTTTTTTCATTATCACTTGACTAGTTAATTGAAAATGGAGGAATGATCTATATATAAAATTCCAGGACATCATCACATTTCCATGATTACAAAAAACGCAAGTCAAAATAATCACTTTTACCGACATGTGCTTGGTCTACGTCGTGTGAAAGTAACAGTGAATCAAGATGATCCATCGATGTATCACTTCTTTTATGGAGATAAAACAGGTAGCCCAGGTACCGAATTATCATTTTTTGAAATTCCACTAGTAGGAAAAACTCGTACCATCAGAAGCAAGTTTATTCTATTGGAAAGCACGTTTTGAGGGATAAACTAGCAAGCACACTTACAGACCTATTTGGCTATACAGAGATAACCGTACAGATGACGAAGCGATTTTTCAATCAATCAAAGGAGAGGTTTTTGGAGAAATCTTCGTGAAATATTTAGACGGTCCGTCTAAAAAACCAGGCCGTGGCAGTATTCATCATTTAGCCATTCGTGTAAAAAACGAAGAACAGCTTATCTTTTGGGAAGAGCAAGTACGAGCACGTGGCTTCCAATCAACTGGTATAGTGGATCGCTTCTACTTTAAGAACCTATATTTCCGCGAGTCAAACGGAATTCTATTTGAAATTGCAACCGATGGACCAGGTTTCACCATCGATGGAGACATCGAAACACTAGGTGAAAAATTAGATTTACCACCATTTTTAGAAGACTGTAGAGTTGAAATTGAAGAAAATCTAAAACTCATTGAGGAGTATTAATTAACAAACGAACAGGATCCCATCAATTAAACCAAGCTTACTATTAAAAATAAATTTCCTAGGAGGAAAATAAAATGAACCATCTAAAAGGAATACACCACGTAACAGCTATTACAAGTAGTGCAGAAAAGAACTATGAATTTTTCACCTATGTTTTAGGAATGCGTTTAGTTAAAAAAACAGTCAATCAAGACGATATTCAAACCTATCATTTATTCTTTGCTGATGATAAAGGGAGTGCAGGAACAGACATGACGTTCTTTGACTTCCCTGGCATTCCAAAAGGTGTACATGGTTCGAACGAGATTTCAAAGACCTCTTTCCGTGTACCTAGTGATGCAGCACTAGAATATTGGGTACAACGTTTTGATCGTTTAGAAGTCCAACATACTGGAATTAAAGAGCAATTTGGCAAGAAAACCCTCTCTTTCGTGGATTTTGATGATCAACAATACCAATTAATTTCAGATGAATTCAATAAAGGCGTGGAATCTGGTACACCTTGGCAAAAGGGTCCTATCCCACTGGAATATGCCATTACTGGTTTAGGGCCTATCTTTGTTCGTATTGCGAACTTTGATTATTTTAAAGAAATGCTGGAAAAAGTTCTATTATTTAAAGAGACTGCGGAGGAAGGATCATTCCATTTATTTGAAGTAGGAGAAGGTGGCAATGGCGCCTCTGTCATTGTTGAATATAATACGATTCTTCCTCAAGCCCGACAAGGTTATGGCACGGTACATCATACAGCATTCCGGGTAGAGGATCGTGCAGTATTAGATGAATGGACCCAGCGATTAAGTAGTTTTGGATTCTCTACATCCGGTTATGTCAATCGTCACTTTTTCGAGTCTTTATACGCAAGAGTGGCACCACAAATTTTATTTGAGTTTGCAACAGATGGCCCTGGTTTTATGGGAGATGAACCTTACGAAACACTTGGAGAAAAATTATCCTTGCCCCCATTCTTAGAGCCTAAACGTGCAGAAATAGAAAAATTAGTGCGCCCAATTGATACAGTGAGAAGTACAAAGGAATTCATCAAAGAATAAAAGGAAAATTACTCAAATGAGTCTTGCGTATATGCGCCATAGATAATACCTGCGCTTGCTCAATAAATTTTCTTGAAAATCTAAAGGCTCGCCGGAGGCTTTAACAAGATTTTATCCGGGGGGTTATTCCCCCGTGGTGCAAAAGGATTTTCAAATACAGTAGGAGGTTATGAATACAATTTAACCCTCATTGTCATTTCTATAGGATTAGCTTTAATAGGTCCATTAGTTTACTCGCTTTAATCATGTTTTCATTCAACTTAAAAGATAATGATTATGAGGTTAAAAGATACAACCTCATGTATAAAAATAGAGGTGAAGTGTCTCAAAAAGATGAAGCCATTCGGAATGCTTCACTCTCTGCCATGTTGTTTATGCTCGCAGCGAAGGATAAGGGATGGAATACTTGCCCGATAATTGGGTTTGATCCAGAAGCCATTAAGGAGATATCAAATAATTTGGTACAAATATTGTAACAATAAGATTTAAACAGCCAAACAGGCTGTTTTTTTGTGTCAAAGAGAACATAATTTGATTAGCTACTCATAAACCAGATACATCCCCTGCTACGGATTGTACTGTAGAAATTTAATATTTTTTTCCTCAGGCATTTCGTCGCCAGGAGAAGAATGTGACATTCATACAGGTTTGGCTAACCAGTGCCCTTATCCGCGGGTTGTAGGGCGTTCCTGGCTAGGATAGGCGTCCGTCATTTAGGTACTCCGGTTCCTCCTTACCCTTTGGAAAAACAGGCGGTGTAATGCAAAAAGTAATTTTGAACAATGGTGTTGATATGCCTATACTCGTTTTTAGTGTTTTCAAATCGCGCAGATCAAAATGAATGTGAACAAAGCGTTTATGACGCTATTATGGCAGGCTATCGACTGATTGATACAGCTGCCTGTTATCTAAATGAAGAAGCAGGTGGCAGAGCGATTAAACGGATTGGCGTAGCAAGAGAGGAATATTTATCACTTTGGGTTCAAGATGCTGATTATGATACACAAAAAAGTATTTGAAAAATCACTGGAAATTTGAATTTGTACTTAATTCATTAAAGCCGCATGGGGCTCTTTCCCATCACTGTCATTACCATGATCAGCAGTTTTCGAGGTTTGCGACTGCTGCGAAAGAGCTTATTGTCAAATCGCTCTAGGGTAGAGAGAGAAGAATGATGCATCCTGGCGTTTCCTCTTCAGTTTATCCACATAATTGTAGTTTTTCATTTACAAAGGTCTATAAAATCTCTTAGTAGGCTTGGGCTCTATATTTACTTCATACAATATACATTAAAGAAATCAGGCCCTTCTAATGAAATGTTAATGAGTATTCCTGAAATGAAGGATGAGACTCCAACACCTATGTTTTTAATGATCTCGGCAGAAAAGGAAAATAACTGATAGGATTTTCTTTCTACAACTGTGCACCGAGTAGAAGACCTTACGTCATCCTCTATTATCAGGTGCTTTAATTGGGCTTTTTTATATGTAATTTCCTTAACGGTGTAAATCAGCATTTCATGGCGCACCCCTTCAACAAGAATCGGGTTCTGATGGGAAATATAAGATCACCATCAAGAAGCAGAAAAAGGGAAGAGTTGCTATCCTTTTTATGTTTTCCATAAATTAAAGCGTTATTTTCTCCCAGATTATTTTTCAATTTTTTCTACTGTAATATAGTTTTTTGCTTTCTTTTTTCACTCGGTTCCTGTATGAAGGGGTGAAGAAAAACTTGAATGATGAGCACTGGATAAGCCTTCACTAGCTGTTGACTATGAAGCATACTGGAGTAGTTTTAAACGAATAGGCGCATTGTTATCCCAAAAGATATCCGTGAACATGTGGAGATTACATCCGATTTAAATGGAGTTTATGTTAGGAATTCTAATCCGGAATCACGGCGGATAAGCCTAAGCAAGAGGATTTGATTCATATGGCCGCCTTGTGATTCAATCGAAGTGAGAAAACCGTTTGCCTCGGAGCCCGGTCAACCTATTGAAGTTTTTTATAAGGATAGTGTTTTCCTTACAGGGTAATCAGATATATGCATTATCTGCAAAAGCAATGACGAATTAATTGAAGTGAAGAATACAAAAATATGTAATTGTTGTCTTAATGAAATTTATTAAAATCGAAGCAGTTTCAGATCAGCTTAGAGCCTATTAAATTCAGATAAAAATTCTTGTAAGACCGATATTAAAAAGTGCGGAGACAGAAGGGGGTGCAGAAAAAGTATCAGTACTGTGATTAAGAATGAATAACAGGAGTAAATCTAAACATTACTCAAGATCAAAATAAAAGGATGAGTGGTTATAAACCCTCATCCTTTTATGATGTTTTCATTAAGTATCGCTTTTTAAGAAATAAATTAATGAAGTATTCCACCGCTCATTTGTTGTTGAGCCATTGTGACTAAACGCTTTGTGATCTCGCCACCGACAGACCCATTGGCGCGAGATGTTGTATCAGGTCCAAGTTGCACTCCAAACTCTGAGGCAATTTCATTTTTCATTTGTTCGATAGCTGCCCAAGAATTTGAAACTAAAATTTGGTTAGAGTTACTTTGTTGTCGTTTTGTCATTTGATCATCTCCTAAATGTTTTAACAAAATGAAACATTTATAGTATGGATGGAAAGGAAAAATATATGTAAATACACCTTAAGAAAATTATCTGTACAGATCACTTAGTAAATTAAGTTACTTCGAAACAGTGAGACAGACTTAAAAAATGCCTATTTTAGCTTGGTCAATCAATGTGCTTTGGAACAATCTTTTTACTTAACATAAAAATCATACATAGCTGGTGTGTATGACGATCTGGATAAACACCATATTAAGTAGCCAATTTTCCTAGATTCTGAAGCAAAAACTGGATCGGTGTAAAACCAAATACACCAGCGGAACGATATATGAACTAAATGTTACTTCTGCGAAATATCTAGTAATACTTCTTGTTTTGTTAGATTAGAATTCAGGCGCTCAAGACTATACAAATCGTTTTCAAATTTGGCAATGTGAAGGTGCGTTTGATGTTGATGGTAAAGGAATATCTGTGGCTGACACAGTACACTTTCGTATACAAAAGTGAAAATGAATATAAAAATGGATTTGTAGAGTTAGAGCAAAAGCCTTTACTTTTTGTCAAGTTAATTTGTTTTAATCTATTCTTCAACCTACGCAATCAATGGTGAGTTCTGTAACGAAGTTAATACTAGGATCCTTGATTTTGTAGAAAAACATTCTAATGACAACTAAGCAAAAAATTTTTTCATTCGTTCGTTTCTGATGTCACAAATTAGAATCTTACTTCGTTATATGGATGAAACATAAAAAAGGAGTTGAAAGAATGATGAAAGACTTGACATGCATCGTTATTGGTGGCGGCCATGCAGGGCTTGCAGCGCTTAAAGCAATAAAGGAAAAGACAGAAGGCATGGCAAATGGACAGCAGATTCGATTTGTTTTGTTAGACAAACAGCCCGGTCATGTGCGCAAATTGCTGTTGTTCCGGCCAGCAGTTGGCGAAGAAGAGATTATGATTCCTTGGACGCATTATGAATTTTTTGAAGGAGTCAAATTCGTGCAAGGTACAGTTACCTCCGTGGATAGTACGGATAAACAGATTCGGTATGAGGATGCGCAAGGGAATAATGCCCAAATTCAATATGACATTTTAGTTGTGGCGGTCGGTAGTGTTGCTCGGCAACCTGATCCTGATCAGGGTGGCATTTCGTTAAACGATCTGCAAACCGCAAAAGTTATCCGAGAGCGTTGGCGCGCCAATCTAAAGCAAGCTGCCAGCGAGACAAATCCGAAAGAACGAAAACGACTGATGACAGTCGCAGTTGCGGGGGCGGGTGTCAGTGGCATTGAGACATCCGCCGAGCTGGCACTTAAGATGCAGAAAGAAGCATTATCACTAGGACTGAACCCGTCCGATATCTCCGTCTATTTGCTAAGTGCACAGGATCGTTTATTCATGGAAGGACCTGAGAAAGTTGGACTCAAACTGGATCAGATACTTAGCGAATGTGGAGTGACAGTGCTTTACAACCGCAAGGCGATCCGGGAGGAAGTAGGAGTAGTGTCGTTGAGCAATGGCGATCGTCTGCTAGTTGGTCTATGTATATGGACGATTGGCCTGATTCCGAATCCTGCCCTTCGCATGATGGGCTTGCCACTTACTCCTGATGGCCAAGTGCTGGTGGATGAATCTTATCGCGTCCAAGGGGCACCGTCCGTATACAGCATTGGCGACTGTGCGAGAATCGTCGATCCAAAAACCGGCAAGGCAGCTCTGATGAGGTGTGCAGAAATTGCGCTACAGGATGAACGACTAGGGAAAATCGTGAAGGCTGATCTAGAGGGCCGCCCCTCACCTGTTCACAAATCGGCGCCGTTGGATCTTTACTGCATCGGCCTAGGGGAAAATCGCGGATTGGTGTGGGCACACAAATGGGGACTAGATGTGATTGTAACGGGAAAGTCTGCTTGGAAATTTAGGAGCGCTGCATGGGATTTAGGCAGTAAGCTTCGATAGAAACAAAGAGACCAAGATTACCATCATGGTTGTTTCATATAGACTAAAAAGATTAGAACCACATGAGGAATTGCGTGGGTCAAATTGAAGAGATCGCTGACATAACTAGATGAGATTCAAGACAGACTTTCTTCTTGAAAGTTTTTTTTCTTGGCTATTTTCGTAACATTTGATTTTAGAGAGATGCTTACATCAGTATCAGTAGGATTTAAAAGTACCAATCTCAATAGTTGGTGATCAATTTAATTTACCTAAATTCATTAGATTAATGAATGTACATTCTGGTTCTGAATTCGCGTTTAATGCTTCAAAAGTCGCAACGAATAAATAAATCGTTTGTATTTTTCGTGTGCACTTGCGTAAACGTTTGTGTTTTAAACATATATTTACACTTGTACGCAAATTACTTAGTGTTTTAGGATTCATCATTCATGCGCTTATAAATAATTCTCACCTAAAAAGCGATGCATGGGATCCTTTACCCGATCCGTCATCGCAGAACAAAAATTGTATTACGTTTTGCGGAACAACCAGCAGGATGGTTCAATTGATTGTCGGTATACTGAAAATAGCATTCTTAACCGATTTTCAGCGGAGCACTGAAAAATAACTAATTTATAAACTGGTGATCTTGTTTAGACTTCGAAACCATGTGGTGGCCGGTAATTTGCGGAGAAAAGCTATCATCCAAATAGGTGACAAGGACAGCCAGGACTTTCTTGATTCTAAAACTATAGAAGATGGGATTTGAACCTTCTCCGTTACTCAAACAACAAGAGAAGAACGATACAAAGGCGGGCACAACCATTTTGTACAACTAAGAAACCGGACTTAGGCATAGGGAGCATGGACGTAATATGGCCAAATCATGGGGGTAAATGGAAAAGTCAAAGGAACAAATCCTTGTGAAGAATCTCCCCTTGAAAACATGGGCCCTTGTAACCTTTTTGATATTTGGGCTTTGCATAGGGTAGGGGGGTATAGTATTATAAAGAAAAAGGAGGTGGTTTCATGGAACTAAACCTTCCAGAGGAATTACCAGAAAGCTGTTGTTCTAGTGAAGAACGTAAAAGTCATCAATCTGAAAAAGTAAAAAACAACCTAACAACACGTTTAAATCCCATCGAAGGACAAATTCGCGGTGTAAAAGGGCTTATTGAGCGAGACACCTATTGTGATGATGTTCTTACTCAACTATCTGCTATACAATCTGCACTTAATAGTGTGGGAAAAATCTTGCTTGAAGGCCATTTGAAAAGTTGTGTGTTAGAGCGAATTCAAGAAGGCGATGAAGAAGTGCTGGATGAGTTTCTTGTTACGGTTAAAAAATTAATGAAATAAAAAAAGTGAGGTAAACAAAAATGGAAAAGAAAACGTTAACTGTTAAAGGGATGTCTTGTAATCATTGTGTGAATTCGATTGAGAGCAACGTGGGTAAACTAGCAGGTGTAACCGATGTAAAGGTTAGCTTAAGCGAAGGAAAAGTAGATGTTACGTTTGACTCAAATAAGGTTTCCTTAGAACAAATTAAAGAATCCATTGATGACCAAGGATATGAAGTTGCTTAAGATAAACTTGCGTGCTGTGAAGCACGCTCTCTTTTGAATCGAATTATACCCCTGTTGGGTATATATAGGAGGTATAGGAATGGAATCTGCAAAATCAAAAGAAACCCACTCAAAAGAAACCAACTTACAAATTACGGGAATGACATGTGCCGCTTGTGCAATCCGTATTGAAAAAGGACTGAATAAGCTAGAGGGGGTCAACCAGGCTAGTGTGAACCTCGCATTAGAGAAGTCAACCGTTTCTTATGATCCAAAGATTATTGAAGTAGCTGATTTGCATAAAAAGATTGAGGATTTGGGTTATGGGATTGTTTCAGAAAAAGCTGAATTTAGTATCACTGGCATGACGTGTGCAGCCTGTGCTACACGAATAGAGAAAGGCTTGAATAAGCTCCCAGGTGTAACAAACGCCAATGTGAATTTAGCTTTAGAAACCGCTACGGTTAAATACAATCCTTCCGAGGTATCAATTGTGGAAATGGTGAAAAAGGTCCAAAACCTTGGATACAATGCAAGTCTTAAAAAGGAAAATGATCAAGAAAATGTGGATCACCGAGCGATAGAGATTGAAAAACAAAAAGGAAAGTTCACTTTCTCACTTATTTTATCAATCCCTTTACTTTGGGCCATGGTGACTCACTTTGAATTCACATCGTTTATCTATATGCCTGAGATGTTTATGAATCCTTGGGTTCAGCTGGCTCTTGCCACTCCCGTCCAATTTGTTGTAGGCAAACAGTTTTATGTGGGAGCCTATAAAGCGTTAAGAAATAAAAGTGCCAATATGGATGTACTTGTTGCTTTAGGCACTTCAGCCGCCTATTTTTACAGTCTGTATCTTTCTATTCTATCCATTGGATCAAAAGAAAAGATGACAGAGCTCTATTTTGAAACTTCTGCTGTGTTAATTACACTGATTCTTCTTGGGAAGCTCTTTGAAGCGAAGGCAAAAGGACGGTCATCTGAAGCCATCAAAAAATTAATGGGTTTGCAAGCGAAAACAGCCACTATTCTTCGAAACGGGGAAGAAAAAGAAATTCCGATTGAAGAGGTGGAAGTAGGTGATGTGGTTTATATTAAACCCGGCGAAAAAGTTCCTGTAGATGGTGAAATTATTGAGGGGCGTTCTGCTTTAGATGAATCCATGCTTACAGGTGAAAGTATACCGATCGACAAGACGGTTGGGGACACCGTGATTGGAGCTACCATTAATAAGAATGGTTTCTTAAAAATTAAAGCCACTAAAGTAGGCCGGGATACAGCATTGGCCCAAATCATAAAGGTAGTAGAGGAAGCTCAGGGGTCAAAAGCTCCGATCCAACGTTTAGCCGATAAGATATCCGGAATTTTCGTACCTATCGTGGTAGGAGTCGCTGTGTTAACTTTCTTGATCTGGTACCTATGGGTGAGCCCTGGGGATTTTGCGGCCGCACTTGAGAAACTAATTGCCGTACTCGTTATTGCTTGTCCTTGTGCATTAGGTTTAGCTACGCCAACATCCATAATGGCTGGATCAGGGCGTTCAGCCGAATATGGGATATTGTTTAAGGGCGGGGAGCATTTAGAAACCACTCACAGGATTGATACGATCATATTAGATAAAACCGGAACCGTGACCAATGGAACACCTGAATTAACGGACGTTTTGGTAAAGCAGCCATTTACCGAGAAACAGGTATTAACACTAGTAGGAGCTGCAGAGAAAAATTCAGAACATCCTCTGGCTCAAGCCATTGTACAAGGAATCAAGGAGAAGGGTATCGACCTTCCTTCTTCCAGTGAATTTGATGCCATTCCAGGATACGGTATTCAAGCCGTAGTTAACAACAAGAAGGTACTCATCGGTACACGCAAATTAATGAAAGAAAACAACATAGCCATTAACGATGCAGTAACGACTATGGATGAACTTGAGCGAAACGGAAAAACAGCGATGCTGATGGCCATTGACAACTACTATGCAGGAATTATCGCTGTTGCTGATACCATCAAGGATACTTCACAACGTGCAGTTTCGCGATTGAAGAGTATGGGACTTGATGTCATCATGATTACTGGTGATAACCAACAGACAGCGGACGCTATTGCTAAAGAAGTGGGAATTAATCATGTCATTGCTGAAGTTTTACCGGAAGGAAAGGCAGAAGAAGTGAAAAAGCTTCAACAACAAGGCAAAACGGTGGCGATGGTAGGAGACGGCATTAATGATGCGCCGGCTCTTGCCCTTGCAGATATAGGAATGGCCATCGGAACGGGAACCGATGTGGCGATGGAAGCTGCCGATGTCACGTTAATAAGAGGCGATCTGAACAGTATTGCTGATGCCATTTATATGAGTAAGAAAACGATTCGAAACATCAAACAAAATCTGTTCTGGGCGTTTGGCTACAACGTGTTGGGTATTCCTGTTGCAGCTCTTGGATTTTTAGCACCGTGGCTTGCGGGAGCTGCGATGGCCTTTAGCTCCGTTTCGGTTGTACTAAACGCATTAAGATTACAAAAAGTGAAATTGTAAAGGGGGTTTTCACCAGTGCAAAATAATATCGTCATACGTTGGGCATTATCAGCTATTATCATCCTTGTACTAGTGATCGGTGGATATTCTGTATACGCGTCATTAGCTGGTAATCCAACAGACAATCATACCGAACACAATTCTGCTAAAGAGTCGAGCAAACACGGTATCCATGAGGAACATAATGGGGAGATGCAAACAGAAAGTGAAGTAGATCCTATGATGGTTTATACAGATGGAAAGATACGTATTGAGTTAAAAGATAAGGTCGGGGAACCCGTTGACCAACTAGAAGTGAATCATGAGAAAATCATGCATTTGATTATCGTTAGTGAGGATTTAAAACAGTATTACCACTTGCATCCCGAGAAAATAGGAAAAGGGCAATTCCAGGTAACGAAAAAACTGTCGGAGGGTAATTACAAAGCGTTTATCGACATTAAACCCAAAAATAAAGAATACATGGTGAAGCCACTACCGATAGAAGTAGGAACCAATCGTGCCCATGATAAAGATGCAACATTAAAACCAGAAACCACCTTTACGAAAACAATAGGAGATCAGACGGTCACCATAAGACCAGAGACTTTTAAAGTGAAAGAACCCGTCACATTAAGTTTCTCGTTTAACAAAGGCCTCCCAGAACCTTATTTAGGAGCGCTTGGACATGTGGTGATCCTAGATGAAAAAGGAAACAAATACGTTCACGTCCATCCAGTTTCAGAAAAGGAAACAAAATTTGAAACTCAATTTGATCAACCAGGAGTGTATAAAATCTGGGCTGAATTTAAATTCAATGGGAAAGTCCATGTGTATCCTTACGTTGTTGAAGTGAAATCGTGAGTTCACGAGTGAGGTGTTTTGAAAATGGAACTGTCAGGTGTAAACAAACATGTCTTATTATGTAACGGTGCCAGTTGTAAGCGCAAGGGTGCTGAAGAAACGACGAAAGCCATTAGGAGTGAGATCAAAGATCAAGGGTTATCCGATGACATTCATACGACTCTTACACTATGTAATGGTCGCTGCCAAGATGGTCCAACGGTAGTGGTTTATCCCGATGGTGACTGGTATAAACATATGACTCCCAAATTAGGCTATAAACTGATACAGACCATAAGTCAAAATCAAAAACTACAAGAGTGTATCGCTTATTCCTTCAACGGAAAGAAGTTTGTTTCATCCACTGAACAAAAAAAAGAAAATGATTAAATGATAATCATCCGACCCATCCATTGGTGGGCGGTTTTTTTGTGGATGTTCTTTTTTATTTATCCAAATATAGGATAATTCTCTCAAAAATTTACGAAAATCCATAAAATTTTCAGAAAAGCATTAAAGACATTCATTTATTTAACCATTTTTATGCGAAAAATATCTAAATCCACTTTTTTTTGAGCTTGATTCCCCAAAAAAACCATTTTATATTAATAGTGGTTTAGCACTCTAGGTTAATGAGTGCTAACCAAAAAATATAAAAAAGGAGGGCCTTATATGGTAAAACCCATTGGTAGTCGCGTATTGCTTGAAATCAATGTAAAGGAGGAAACGACCGCGAGTGGTATCATACTTCCCGATCAGGCGAAGGAAAAACCTACAAAGGGTAAAATAGTGGCTGTGGGTAGAGGTCGCTATGAGAACGGTTCACTCATTCCTCCTGAGGTAAAGGAGGGCGATACAGTAATCTATTCTAAATTTGCCGGCACAGAAATAAAGCAAAATGACAAAGAATACTTGATTTTAAATGAGTCTGATATTCTTGCAGTAATTGATGATGTAGAAGAGTCTGCTGAAAAGGAGCTGGTTCAACATGCCTAAACAAATTCTTTTTAGTGAAGATTCCCGCCGGGCCATGCTTCGTGGTGTAGATAAATTGGCCGACGCTGTAAAAGGTACGCTTGGGCCCAAGGGGCGTAATGTAGTATTGGACAAGCAGTTTGGATCGCCTCTCATTACGAACGATGGTGTTACGATAGCTAAAGAAATTGAACTGGAAGATCAGTTTGAAAATATCGGAGCCAAATTATTGAAAGAAGTGGCCACTAAAACAAATGATGTGGCTGGTGATGGAACAACTACTGCCACTGTATTGGCACAAGCCATGATTCGAGAAGGATTAAAAAATGTAACCGCTGGAGCAAACCCAATGCTCATCCGAAAAGGAATGGAAAAAGCCATCCAGGTTGCCGTAGCAGAGCTCCAATCGATCTCCAAAAAAATTGACACAAACGAGTCCATTGCACAAGTGGCTGCGATTTCAGCCGCCGATGAACAAATTGGACAACTGATTGCCGAGGCTATGGATAAAGTAGGGAAAGATGGCATCATTACCGTTGAAGAGTCACGAGGTTTAAAAACTGAACTCGAAGTTGCAGAAGGAATGCAATTTGACAAAGGATATGTATCTCCTTATATGGTAACAGACCAAGAAAAAATGGAAGCTGTGTTGAATGATCCCTATATCTTGATAACCGATAAAAAGATTTCAACCATTAAAGATCTACTTCCATTACTAGAGTCTCTGACAAAACAAAACAAACCGCTCCTTATCATTGCGGAGGATGTAGAGGGTGACGCATTAGCAACCATAGTTGTTAATAAACTTCGGGGTACTTTCGACTGTATAGCTGTTAAAGCCCCTGGATTCGGAGACCGCCGAAAAGAAATGCTAAAAGATATTGCCGCGCTAACAGGCGGACAATTAATTTCAGAGGAACTTGGTTTAGATCTCAAATCCGTCGAAATTGAGCATTTAGGCCGTTCATCAAAAATCCATGTAACGAAAGATAGCACAACAATCGTAGAGGGAAATGGAAAGAAGGAGGATATTGATGGTCGAATTCACCAAATACGTACGCAAATTAAAGAGACGACTTCAGAGTTTGATAAAGAAAAGTTAGAAGAACGGCTCGCGAAGTTAGCTGGAGGTGTAGCCGTTATTAAGGTAGGCGCTGCTACCGAGACAGAAATGAAAGAGAAAAAATTACGGATTGAAGATGCCTTAAATGCAACAAGAGCTGCTGTTGAAGAAGGCATTGTTTCTGGTGGTGGCACCGCTTTGGTGAATGTTATCCAAGCCGTGGAAGGTATCAAGGAAAAAAGGGATGTAGCTACTGGCATCAATATCGTTCTTAGAGCACTTGAGGAACCCATGCGTGTTATTGCCCAAAATGCGGGTCTCGACGGCTCCGTTGTTGTTGAAAGGTTGAAAAAAGAGGTGGTCGGCATGGGGCTGAATGTCGTCACAAATGAATGGGTAAATATGATAGAAGCGGGCATCATTGATCCTGCAAAAGTAACACGAACAGCCTTACAGAATGCGGGGTCTATCGCAGCGATGTTCTTAACGACTGAAGCGGTGATCATTGAAGAGCCTGTTCAAAAAGAAAAAAGCAGTTCCCCTTTATCTGTATAAATTAATGTACACCGTTAGCCCGTCCGTTGCCATACGGACGGGTTTTTATTCCATAGCTATTGAGGTGAATTCTATGGAAGAATTTTTAATTTACTGTCCAACATGCCACGAATATAGCCGATTGGGCAAGTATGATAAAAAAGGGCATTGCTTTCAAGGTGAGTACTCCTTACTGCATAACTGTCATTTAGAAAGCGGCCAACTGATCTTTAATTTTTTAAAGGATCACTCTGACCATTCCGTGAAATTGGTTCGAAGCAAAACGAATGAATATATGGACATCCTTAAAAATGCCCATCACTATAAGTCAAAGGATATAGATCAATTAGCGGATGAAATGATAAATAAACAAAAGGCTGTGGAGGATGAACGTTTACTGGACAGGGAGCTTGGACAGTTGCAATTACACATACTAAAAGGATTGTTGGAAGAAGAAGCTAACACGATTTCTAATCAAGCAACCCAGACATCGGCAGAATCTCAATTTCTCTTAGGGAAAGAAGAAGGTCTAAAAAAAGCCTTGAATATCTTAACAAAACTGATAGAGAAAACCAGTATTCTCTATCGGAAAAATGTGCGAGGGGAAATACACTTAATCCCTAAAAATAAACAGAATTAGATTAAACAAATGGCTACTAGTGGTTTTAAAAAAGACAAAAAAATGTGACTGATATCTCATCGTAAATTCACGAAAGGATCAAGCTAGATTTTCGTAGGGGAAGCAAGGGGTAACGACAACTAATATGATTGTCAATAACATAAGAAAAAAACCCATCGCACTGATGGGCTTTTTTCTTTTAATGCTACCTTCGATAATTCCTATATACATCCATTTGTATTGTCCTTTTAAGTAATTGACAAGAAAGAGTCGTCTTTAGGAGTAAAAATTATACTGTTAGTTTTCTATTGAAAGAAAAAATCCTGAAGGAATGCATTTACAGTTCATTCAAAGTAATTATTCAAAACGGGTTCGATTGTGAGTAAACAAGTTGTGAAAATGCTAAAATTACGAAAAAGATTGGAAAGTAATGTGCTTAAACTATGATGCAGTTTATCTAAGGATTTATACGTACAACTTTAGATTTAACCTTATACTAAGATCAAAGGCTATGGGAGGAAAAAATGATAAACATACATAATAATTCGAACACTGTCATCATTATTGTTCATGAAATCTATGGAATTAACAATCATATGATAAATATTTGCCAATCACTCTCACAAAAAAATTTTGATGTCATTTGTCCCAATTTATTAGATGACGAAGCTCCATTTGAATACTCTCAAGAAGAGCTTGCATATCGTAATTTTATAGAAAATATCGGTTTTATGAATGCTTCAAACCAAATTAAAAATGTACTGTTACATATTAAAGATAACTATGAAAAAGTATATATTGTTGGATTTAGTGTGGGGGCAACTATTGCTTGGTTGTGTAGTGAGGAAGATGGTCTCGATGGAATAGTTGGATACTATGGTTCTCAAATTAGAAACTATTTAGGGATAGAACCTTTATGTCCAACAATGCTTCTTTTTCCAGAAGAAGAGAAATCATTTAATGTTGACGGCTTAATTATAAGCTTAGAAAAAAAGAATATCGAAGTACATAAATTTAACGGACAACATGGATTTTGTGATCCATATTCTCAAAAGTATAATATAAAATCAGCACAAAAAGCGTTTAATAGAATGGTTGAATTTTTTCTAAAACATTGAAGTTGTTAGTAAGCTAACGGATACATTAGTTTTAAGATTGCGGCTTTTTTATTGAACACGGCTCTTTTTAGGACTTTTAAAGTTAAAAGAAGAGTATGAGGATCAATTAGCGTTTGCTAAAGATATGAATGATAAGGATGAAATTATCCATTACCAAGGCGCATGTGAAAGGTTTCAAGTTGCAATAACTGCTTTTGGCCCGTATATTTTCTCCCGGAAATTCAATTTGCCATGTATCACGATTAAAAGATTCTCTCTTCTTCTGGCGAATTTTTGTTTTAGGAAGGGACCTGTTAATGAAAAGAAGACATTTCGATGCTTGAATTGTAAATTTATTTATCCTGCATCCCACGGATTGGAAGATATTAAAGCAAGAGGGTAAACTTCCATATTGGATGGTGAGAGTAACCGCACCTCTGTTGTTTCTTGATGTTTTAAAAAGTTTAAATTCATATAAGTTTGCGCATATTTATTGGAGAAATTAAAGGCTTATAAATTTATAAATTCTATTGTAGACTTACAATTATATCCTAATCATAAATCATTTGGAAAGGAAGGGAGGATATTAAGTATTGTCATATTTATTTTTAGTACTCGCGATTATCAGTGAGCTTACTGGTACATCTATGCTAAAGGCATCTGAAGGATTCTCAAAGATCTATCCTACAGTTGGAACAATTATTTCTTTTATTGCTTCTTTTTTCTTTTTATCATTAGCAATAAAGACTATTCCACTTAATACCGCTTATGCACTTTGGTCTGGCTTTGGGATTATTGCTACCACTATAATATCAATTTTGATTTGGAAAGAGAAAATTAACGTTGCCAGCGTTACTGGTATAGTTTTAATTCTTGTAGGGGTTGTAATATTGAATCTTTTTGGACCTGGTCATGGTGAGTCAAGTAGTGATGAAAACGCAAGCGTAACAACAGTAATTAATAATGTAACGAATAAAAATCTGTGACAACATCTGCATTTTCCAGAAGGAAACTTTTCATTAAACGATAATCCAATGCTTTTAAGAAGAATTCTCATGGATTCTGTTTGATTTTACTTTATGTTAGGGATCAGGAAGCCAGGAAGATTCTTTAGTAGGTTGAAATTTGTATTATTGTGTGCCCAATTTATATACAGTTTGTTAGAATATATAGAAAGGAACACATTTGAAGCATATGGAGTGTATAGCATGATAATAGTTAATGATGAGAGAATAAAGGGTTTCGTATATGATTCTTTAGAGATAGCAACTAAGGACTTAGAGGGCGATGAAGTCATTATTACAAATGATTCAAATACATATGTTCTTATTCGAAAGGTAGATTTAGAAAAAGTAAGAACTGTTGGATATACTAAAGTAAACTAAGTGCCACCTGTTATAATTGTGTTGACCTTCGTTGATATAAAAGAGAATAGATACCTCAATTTTTACGCGACCAAGTCATCCCCTTGGTCGCTTATTATGGAATCTCCTAGTCCAAAGAGAGATAAGGGAAGACCCACGATATATTAATATTTATCATTGCTAGTTCAATATTTAATTTTGCGTAAAATACTTATTTTACGAATAATAGGACATAAAACTAAATGTTACAGCCATTGGTATTGGCGCTTCTCTGATCCCTACAATACTTAAAGCAAAGTATGCTAACGACGATGCAGAATACTGGTATAGCGAGATACAAAGAACAAGTAGCTGATGACTAAGTAAGGGAGATGGTATATATGGTGTCTCAATGGTTTAGCGACTATTGGATTCTAATTTTTCCACTTGAATGCCCCATACGAAGACGCGTCAATATACTACCAGTCCGTCCAACATACATACAGATCTAAACGTTCGTAATAATCCCTTACCAATTTTTCTTGTTAATCTGATAAGAACCCATATGATGAAAGCGATAACTAAAGCTGAAAATGAAACAATAATTATGGGGCCAAATTGAATCATAAAATCCTCTGGTCCAGTTACTGTACCACCATCCACGGGAAAACCTCCTAAGGAATTTCCAAAGTAATTACATAATTAATATTATAGTATCCTAGTTGCCACTTCAATGTTGATTAGAGTGTTGCATAGCAAAAACAAGGTCAACACATTTATGTCATTAATCATCAAGAGAGGGGGAGACTAATAAGCCCTACATAAGATATATTATAATTGCGCATAACACAGGTTCTATGCAATTCAAACTAGAGGTTTGTTTAAGGTCTATTGATATAAGAACATATGTTGCTATATAATAAGGGAGATTGCGGAAACGTTCAAAACGACTACCGCGAAAATTAAGGCCCTGAATCCGAAGGTGAAAAACGTCAATAAGATCAGCTTAGGCCAAAAAATTTGTGTTTCCTAACACCCCTAATGTAAATGAAGGCAGGTACCCAGTGTACCTGTATTTTTTTGATATTTATTCCATAATTTAGAAATTAATGGTATGTTGAATATGGAGTTAAGGGGGTGAGTGTATAAAGAGAAAAGTTTTTAAAGCTTTGATTGCTATTGTAGTCATTTTATTGTTCTGCAATTGGTATTTTCCGTATTCCTTTCTTGCAGTAAAAAAAGAGTATACTTTGAATGGTGATAATCATTTGATTGGCCAATTCAGCAAGGACCTCAAATCGTTACAAAATAAAGTTCTTGAAAAGAAAATAAACACTGAATTGAACCAGTATATTCAAAAATCGATTTACTATCTGGAGCAACCTTGGCTGAAAACGAAAGGTGATGTCAGATTAAATATTTATGAGCTTATCGGTATGCAAAAGGAAGTTCGGGAGTTACGGGACGATTACGTTTATCTTGATACCCGAAAATTAAAGCTAACTCGTTATGACCGAGATCAATTGAGACAGCTCATTTATACATATGAATCGATTGACGATTCTCTTGAAACAATATTGGACGACCCAAATATGACGAGAAGCGAATTAAAAACGTCATTATGGAATTTGCGGGTTGAACATGCATCAAGCTTAGACATATTAACAACCTTATATGACGAATATCAAAGGACATCTCAACATTGAGGTGTCTTTTTTGTATGGATGAGGTAAAGGGGAGATTTGAATGATAACAGCTACATTACCCGTGACAGGCAATATGTTGAAGATCCACTTTGGAATTATCGCTACACAAACCATGGAAGATTCCGCAGGCATCTACTTTGAGGATAAAACTCATGAATACAAACAAGCGAAGAATGAAAATGGCGTTATCAAGTTCTTCTATCGACCAATCGGAAGTGAGGATTGGCGCTTTATGGACAGTGTAGAGGAGGAAGAATCTTGTTAAAAAATCGATTGTTGCAGCAAATGGATCGTATCAAAGATGATGCCAAGTTTACTTCCCGTGTAGTAAACTCAATATACACTTTTCGTTAATCGAACTCAAGAAGTCAATTATTTTGTACTTTACAATTTAAATTTAGTAACTGTTACGGATAAGTCAGTAGATATTATTTGTAAATGATTCAAGAAAAAAGCTCCTCGTAAATCCGTTATCCTTACTTTCGAAATAAGGGTTTCTCAAAGGATTCAAAAAAAGATCAGTTTTATCTACTTTTTACTAAACATAATCTCTAATTATAGGAGATTTTGTTTATCAAATGATTTTTTTGGGAATCATAAATTCATTCACTAAAATAGCAGATTGAATAAATTGTAATCCTAATTGCCAAGCTCCAATCCCTCTTAAACGATAGACAACCATCAGTTGGAGTTTTTGAGCACGAGCCCTCGCATCTTCGAACCATACAATGTGTCTCTTACCCGTTTCGTCTCGATACTGGTAGAAAGGCTGCTGATATTCTGTAGAGTATTGAATTGGCACTTGATATTTCATAGCCGTTTCTACTGCCCTAGAGACAGAAACGGCACGGGCACTATCTACCGTTCCATTAATCATTGTCCAATCATACCCATAGCGTGGAACACCAAGGATAATTTTATTTCCCCGCATGTGATTAAGAGCATATTCGATTGTTTTTCTTACTTCCGTAATAGGAGCAACAGGTCCAGGTGGAGTGCTTGTTTCGTGCCAGTCATAGGCCATAATAAAGATAAAATCAACAGCTGCTCCAATTCCTCCGTAATCATACCCCTTTAACCAAGGAATATCATCACTTGTTTTAGCCGGTACCGCAACGGATGTATAATATCCTTCGGGCCTCAACCTTTCACTTAACGAACGTAAGAAGCCACTGTACAAATCCCTTTCACTTTCACGTAGCCGTTCAAAATCAACATTTACCCCAGCATAGTTTTTGGTCTTGACTAGGTTGTAGATATTATTAATTAATCGCTCTCTTATTTCAGGAGTATTTAATACCCGCCTTGTTAATTCGGGACTAAATCCTGTCGGTGTCAAATTCGTAATAACCGCAAGGGGTGCTACCTTATTCTCTTTTGATAGCCTAATAAGTTGGTGATCATTTAAAGTACTCAAACTTCCATCTTCTTGAACATGGTACTCGAAGATTCCAAAGTAAGTATTAATTGGTGCAAAGGTCTGGACGATCATTTGATTCCTTTCTGAGGTAGATGGTGTTACATAACTAAAGCCATCTGCTTCATACTTAGGTCGGGGAGGCAAATACAACCTCATTCCGACCATTAACATATCCGATTGTAGACCGTTATATAGACGAATAGTTTCAACTGGAATCAAAGCCATTTGTGCAATTTTATATATCGAATCACCAGGCTGAACATTATACATATTCGTTGGAATGAGTAAATCTTGACCTGGTACTAATCTATCTGTTTTTAATCCATTCATCATCCGTATACTATCTATAGAAACTTGATATTTTGTTGCGATGGAAAATAAGGAATCATCCGTTTTAACTACATAAATAAACATAGAACGCCCTCATTTCTACATTTTTTATTAAATATATGTAATTGTTTTATGGATTATCATTAAAAAAACCACTCAAGTGGATAGAGTGGTTGAGCAGTTCATATGTGGATATCGATTTGGGCTATGATGTCTACATTTAGTCCGCTGGTCTCGGACCTGCAGCAGTACCAGTGTTTTTTACTGTCATGATTGGACGAACAGTAATATCTCCATTTACAAAGATTTGACAGGATAAGCGCAGACAATCATCAATAAACTGATCCTTCTCTAACCCTTTATTTGCAAAGGCTACTTTTTCTTTGTTGGTTATCTCAAGGTAATCACCTGCCAGTACTTCTACTCTGCAAGTTGTACATTTTGCTCTTCCCCCGCAGCGATGAAGAATATCTACACCACTATCCTCGAGTGCCAATACTAACTTTTTTCCATTTTCCACTTCAAAAGTGCCTCGACCAGGTACAGTTATCTTGGGCATTTTCCCCCCCCCCGTTCATTCCTCCATGAGTTGTGGTTTAGAGTTTTTCCCGTTAATTTAGGCTCTTCCCTCTTTCATTTATTACGGGGTCATTTTACTTTTTAACATCATTCTGGGCTCCCATATAAGTCCCAATCACATTTTCGTAACCCGCCAGATGTCCAGCAAGTAGATTACCAAAACCTTCTTGGTCGTTACGCCAATCACGTTGCAGTTCGCTCGCCACGCTAAACCAGCTCATGATCTGCACGCCAGCATGGGCCATGCGCATTAGCGCACCATTCGCGACCTGTTCGCTAAAGGCTCCGGAGGCATCGGCAACAGCAAATACTTCATAACCCTCATTTACAGCAGAAAGTGCTGGGAAGGCCACGCAGACGTCGGTTACCACACCTGCGATGATCAGCTGCTTTCTGCCAGTCGCCTTAATAGCATTGACAAAGTCTTCGTTATCCCAGGCGTTGATTTGACCTGGGCGAGAGATCATTGGGGCATTCGGGAAGAGCTCAGTCAGCCCCTGCATTAATGGACCATTGGGACCGTTCTCAAAGCTCGTGGTCAGGATAACAGGTATATCAAAAAATTTAGCGGTATTGGCCAAAGCTAGGACGTTATTCTTAAATTCATCAACCCCATAGTCACGTACGAGACCAGAAATAAGTCCAGTTTGGTGGTCGACAAAAAGTACAACGGCATCATCTTTAGAAATACGGCGATAGAGATCATTCATTTTGTATTCCTCCTTACAATAATTAGAACATAGGAACGAAATTAGCCTTTCCCTAGAACCTACAATTTATTCCTTAATAAAGTTTTGATTTATTTAGAGCTTTTTCGGGATGCAACTATGAGTATATACGCAAAAGGAAAGCCCGATGTCTTAATTGTTAGAGAATTGACATTTACTGAAGATGATGGAAGTAAGAGAAAAGTTCATACCAGGCCATTGCATGGATTTTAGAATTGAATCAACGGTACTTGATGTAAAGTCTGCTTCTAGCCAGGTGATTGATTGGGGTGTCAGCTTAGTACAAGCCCCTGAAATTTGGTCTGTAACCAAAGGGGAAGGAATTAAGGTTTGCCGTTCTTGATTACAGGAATGGATTTCACTCATCCGGACCTCGCACCAAACTTTAAAAGAGGGATTGATTTCACCAGCCCGATCGCGAGCAACTTTAAAGATAAGGTTGGTCATGGTACCCATTGTGCCGGGATCATTGCAGGCTGCGACAACAATTTCGGGATTGTCGGTGTCGCACCAAAAGCAGAGCTATATGTAGCTAAAGTATTAGGTGACGATGGCAGCGGTAATATTGGTTCCATTATTAAAGTCATCGACTGGGCGATTTCCCAAAAGGTCGATATCATTTCAATGAGTCTTGGCTGTTCTGTAGATCCCGGACGTGAGTTCCATGATGCTTTTAAACGTGCAAGGGCAGCCGGTATTATCATTGTTGCAGCATCTGGCAATGAAAATATGCCTGTGGGATGGCCAGCTGTATACGAAGAAGTCATTGCCGCAGGAGCCGTTGACCAGGCACTTGACCGAGCAGTGTTCTGCAACTACGGGAAAGAGCTTGTGTCGTTGCTCCTGGGGTGGATATCTACAGTACGTATCCTGTAAACCGCTATGCAAAGCTTTTAGGTACATCTATGGCTAGCGGGGGTCATCGCCTTTATGCAATCATACTGCCGTTCTAAAGGCGTTAAACCATCTCCTGACATGATCTATAAGATGATTCGGGAACGTTCCGTAGACCTTGGTAAGGATGGTCTGGATGTCAGTTTTGGTAACGGTCTAGTGAACATCTACAAATTAATTCAAGGCCAGAATCTTCGCTAATCTAAAAAAGCCACCCTGTTTGGGGTGGTTTTGTTATACTTAAAATAGAAAATATTTACATATTAAGGGGGATGAAATGAGAAACAGACTATTCATATTCGGCCTAGTTTTGTTTACAGTGAGTGGCTTAATATTTGGGATTATGCATGCAGCATTTTCTTTGTACGCATCCCAGTTAAATGGATGGTCAGACCCGCCAGGCAAATTGACTACAATTTTAAATGATTCCGTAGGATGGGTGCCTTATATTATAAGTATTTTATTTATGGTCTCTGGTATGTATATGATCTGCTATATTATAATTAAAGACAAGAGCAAAGCATAAAAAAGAACTCCCAAGGGGAGGGAGTTCTTTCTTCGTGGTAGTAATGCCACTACTTATTCTAGAGTGTTTTAATTATACCATGAAATATTCAAACAATTATATAGTTTACTAAATTAATAATTTTTAAGTTTACAGCTGAGGTAGAAGGGTAGATAGTTAATAACCCTTTCATTTAGCCTCACCTCACTTGACCATCTTCATTTAATGAAGGTGGTTATCTTTATAGAGGTGCTTAAGTATGAAATCACAAGATGAGTTGCCTCGAAACCATAAAAAGCCATAGGCGCAATGGGAGGAAGAGTTCTTACTTGATTCTTATGGGGTGGCAGGTGTTCAATTTTTGATGGACCGCCTGGGTAGAAGTCAATCAGCAATCAATCAGAAATACAAACTTTTAACTGGAGGATATTCAGTACATGATGCTGCGGGTGGCCCGGTTATGAGGAACTAAAAGCCACGAATCCGAATGTCCCTGAAATGGAATTCCGATTTGATCCGAATGTAGTTGATGACAAAGGGAATCAGATTCCTTTTGTATCTGGTCGTTACCATTTGGAGCATCGCTGGATGTCCAATAACTCCGCTGTTTACTTCAAAAAACCTTCCCGAGAGCAATTAAAGCTTATCGTTTCCCTACTTAAATATGAAGGTGAGCCAGGGTTTATCAATGCAAAAGAAGCCCTTCGCCGCTTCCCATGGTTTAAAACAGTAAACCCATGTGTCGAAATTTTGCTCGACGATCGAGGCCTCTGCAACCTCTCTACTATTCCAGCAATCAACCATGTTGAAAACGGAAAGCTTAATAGAAACCTTGCTCCAGGCTGCTCGTATTTCCGCACGCATCGGCGTTCGAATGACAACCATCGATCTTGAACTTCCGGAATGGGATGAGATTCAAAAGATGCACCGCTTAACCGGCTGCTCACTAACCGGTTGGGTAGATATGAACGAAGCTGTAGGCATGACGGTAGAAGAAGAGATTGCACTACTTGCTGAACTTCGTAAAGTGACGAAAGAAGAATCTTACCGTTATGACCTAATGGGTGTTCCGCGTCCTAAGAACGTAACAGCCGTAAAACCGGAAGGAACACAATCCTTGTTGGCTGGTGGCGTAAGCTCAGGCTAGCATGCAGCTCACGCGCCATACTACATTCATCGTATTCGAGTATCTGCCACTGACCCTCTTGCTCAAGCTATGGAATCAAATGAGGAGAACAAGAAGAACGTTCATGCGTTTGCAATTGATACCCTCCGTGCAGTTAAAGGAGAAGTGCCAGCCGCTGCTCGGATCATTAGCTACAATCATAAAAAAGGGAATACCTTTTACGACAAAGAGACAGGGGAGCCTGTAAAGTCGTTAGACAAATGCTACCGGGCCGAGAAGGTTCTGATTGCATAGAAACGAAGGAGAGGGCGTAGCTCTCCCTTTTTTACATAAAGACACACATTTTTCAAAGCTGATTCTACAAAGGTAAGTAAAGAAACTATCCATTTCTCTTTTTATCCCTGGCTCTTAATACAAATGCTCGAATCAAACCATAAACGAAAATCAAAAGGAAAAATGATACGAACCAAAACCCCATTGGCAGTTTCGGGAAATAGGTAGGAAACAACATAAACTTTCACCTCAAGTTTATTGTGTCCGAATAAAAAAGACGAGATTCATTAAAACTAATCAGCTTTTTAAATGAAGGGCATAAAAAAGGCAGCACCCGTAAATGGATGCTGCACTCAATGATCAAATTTTGACGATGGTAAAAGTATAGACTTCAAACAAGATCTTGTCTATTTTTATACTTTTACATTGTTTTTTACATGTGTTTTTCTTCTAAGACCCATTAAAGCTACAGCAAACCCTAGTGCAATGGGCGTGAATGCATCGTTAAATTTGCTGAATTTTTCATTTTCGAATAAACATATACACTCGGCATCAGAAAAGTGAGTATCGTAACAACAACACTCATGTAAAAAATAAGGGTAAAAGTGGTTGCTAGGATGTTGAAGATTTTGATTTTGCGATCTTGAGCCATTTTGTTTAGATAGGAAGGATCACGCTTCTTTATTTCCCTGATAAGCGATTTGTTTTTCTTGTGCCGTTTAATAAAGTTTTGACTTGCTTCTCCAGATTCGGACCAAGAACTGACGTAATCGGCAAGCAGGGCAAATACCCCTGTTAAAGAAGCACATTCTAAGCTTACCTTTTCACCAGTCCATGCAATGCAAACCAGTATGCCTCCAATAATAATTATTCCGTTGGGTATTATCTTCCAAGAAATATAGGTTTTGTAAATGGTATTCTTGCTTTTACCTTTTTTGGCCCCCAATTTTAAATCCAGCCCCTTTATTAAATCTTTACACTCTGCTTTATTTTGTATATCTGTTGATTGGAAGGGCTCTTTTCTAAGATTTCAATGGATGGTTCATAACGGGTCATGACTTCATTTAAAAACAATACGCCTAAGCGAAGCCGCTCGTTTAAAGGGATCCTTTTCCATTCGTATCCCTTAAATAGGTCTTTCACAAGGAACTCTTCATCTTCATGCAAATGACTGATTTCCTCAAGTGCTTTTTTCAATAATTCATGTGCAACCATTTGAATCCCTCCTCATTGTTAACAGGCTGGTTAACCTGTTTGTTAAGAATAGTGTAAAATCCCCAATGCCCAAATACCACATGTTTCGTTCGACAAATATTGTAGGATAAACACGAGAATAGGAGGTGTGTATATGAAGGAGGTCAACATTTATTTTGTGCACGGGTGGGGATGGATTTATCACCTGGGAATATGGCGGGAAAACCAAGCAAGAAATGGTAAAGGGGATTATCGAAAGAACGACAAACCGAACCATGTTACTGCTTATGGCGTATGCCATAAAGAAAGTAAAGGAGCCCTGTAAAATTCATCTTCATTCTAAAAACGCAGTGGGAAGAAAGAAGTTGCATAAGGAATCTTGGAGGAATTAGACTGTGGTCAGAAACTGGTTGAAGCTGCAAGAGAAGGAGAGCATCACCTTCATTTTCATTCCTATGAGAAAACACAGGACAAGGATCACGTTTTTCAACATTTAAAAGATAAGCTCGCAGATGTAAGGTTTCAGAGCTACATTTCTGGGTAGATGAAAGTAACACCCCCTAGAACATTGTTGTTGCCGCAGGCTATATGCCCGCGGTCTTTTTTATTATAAGCTCTGTTAAATTTGAATGTTGATTTATCTCAAAAAAATTAAACAACTGAATTTTTAATGAACACTAACTGTACTATTCGCACATTTTTAAGTTTTTTTTTCACAATCTACTATTTTCTACATATTATATTGAGAGAATAAGAGATGCTCTCTTATTCTCAATTTGATAGGCGAGGAGGTGAAATATAATGTCATCTTCTCATAAAAAGAGAAATAAATGTAAATTCAATTGCAAATGTAAATGTAAACGTCGACGTTCATCTTCAAGCTCATCTTCAAGCTCATCTTCTAGTTTCATTTGTAAAAGAAAGAAAAAGCGTCGTCAGCATCATAACTAATGGTTTGAAAATCGAATGTTAGTAAAGTCTATCTCTTCGGAGGTAGACTTTTGAACATCTAAAAGAATGTTGTTTTTGTACATAAAATGTAAAGAGAGGATATCTATCCTGGCACCTCGCCAAAATAAAAATCCTCTCTATCACGTCACCATCATACCTCGATTAAATTTATACTTTTTTTTTCGGGAAATCCTTTTTCTTCATTAATTCTTTTTGTTTTTCTTTTAAGAACTGTTGAAATTGTTCTTTTAACTTTTGACTCCATGGCTTTAAAAACTAATCGCTGCCGCTTTTTGTCTAATGATAGTTTATTATATTAATTTTTCATATTGCTCCTTTTTAATGGATAAGCTCTGTTAAATTTTAACTTAATGAAGTGGTTCCATTACTTTTTTCAGCTATCCTTTTTAACTCTTTAGCACGATTTACAATGAAATTTCTCATATATTTTTCTAAAAATAATCTATCTGCTATTACTCCAAGAATGCCAAAAGGAGATTTATAAGAAAAGGTATCTTTCATAATAGTCCCTGTGCCACTTTCTATAAATTCGTGTGTATGTGTAAATGAGTGGAATGCTCCCTTTACCATAGCATCTTTAAATTTATATGGTTTTTCCATCTCTATTATCTTAGCGGTTAATTTTTGTTTTACTCCAAGATGGATGGCTTCCCAAGTAACTGTATCGCCATTTTCCATCAGTCCAACTGTAACACCATCAATCGCTCTTTCCTTTGTTTTACTTGTTGTTTCTATGTGTACATCTACGTTTCTCGCAAGGTCAAAACAAACATTGATAGGTGCATTAATAAAAATATCATGTTTAATTATAGGCATATTTAATTTACCTTTCATTTATTTAGTGTTGAGTGGATTTTCGCTCAAAGACGGTAAACCCGTATTCCTCGCTATTTACTGTTTTATAAAAAGTTATTGGGCCCATTAAAATTACCTCTCTATTGTAATTGTTTTTATTTTATAATTATAGAAAAAATTACAAATACCTGCATGGATAAGGAGACTGGTATGAGTGTTGACAAACTTAAGCAGTGCAAGAAAGGATTGCACACTGTACCCGAAAAAGGCGTAAGGGTTGTTAATTATGTGGGTACAGAAAAAGTAGTGAAGTATCTTCTGTACTGCGAGGTTTGCAATAAAAGGATTAAACAGGATGACCAAGGAAATCCCATAATTAAAAAAATCCCGATATACAAAAGAGCTCTATTGTATCTTGAACAACATGGATTTAGCTTGGGAGCCTTGTGGATCCTGATTATTTAATGTTGATATAATAAATCACATTGTAATTATTGTTGAACTTCATTTGCACAATTGGGAATATGGAACTAGGGATAATTTTCAAAAAGCCCAGGTGAGTATGAAATTACAGGAGACTTAACAATTCGTGGGACTACTAAACCTGGAAAAAATACAAAAAGCCGCTAGTAACAAATCATTTTATATTCCTGCATGCACTTGCCCAAATAATCTCCTGCTTTAATAAAGGGGCCCATAAGGTAATAATTCCAAACGATACAGACCTTTTTTGTTTATTTTACGTACGACTTTTTTAAAAATTTTTAAGCACCAAGATAATGGACATTGTAGAGAGTGTGAGGGAGCTTGTACAGAAACGGAGAAATTTGATTGATGTGATCATAGGAATTGAGGCGGGGCGCCAACTAGAAACTCCATATTTAGTGACGGGATTGTAATCCCATGCTAAAGATTTTTAGTGTAGAAGATAATAAACTGAAGATTGTTGAAGCCGGGAAAGGTATTAAACTATGGAACTCTTTTTCGTTTGAGCAGAGAGCGGGACAAAGGAGTCTTTTATCATGGAAAGTACAGAATATTTGAAGCGTAAATATGACTATGCTTTAGTAAAATTTTAACGGTAAATAGATGGACAACCGAGACGTTCTTACCATTTTTTCTTTTAGTGCATAAAAGCGTTGACTTATTAATGTGCTATGGTAAGATAAATCTATAATCGTTGGGAACAAGATTTTGACACACCCCCTAATGAAATACCCTCATTGAGTAGCCAAGTCCTTTGTGGATTTGGCTCTTTTTTGTTATGGAAATAAAGTTTTAATAGCTTAAATTTTAAAAGACGATAAAATGGAATAAATATACAAAATAGGAATATCAGTCTATTTTTTCTTCTCTTTTACTCTACTATACTAAAATGGTAATACAACATTTTGCAGGAGGGATTTTATTGAAGAAAAAAGTTGTTATTCCTATGCTTTTATCTGCTACACTCCTTACCGCGCCATTTGTTTCTTCTCCAACCGCCGCAGCACAATCTAAAACCAAAGATGTCTTGTCGACGCAAGTAAAGGCAGGCAAAGCGGAGTCTATTTTTGCGACAGGGCTTAAGTCGCAGAAATTCAAAGCAAAGAACAAAGCAAATGCCATTTCTTATTTACAAACAAATAAGATGAAACTCGGTATGAAAGATCCTGAAAGTTCATTCAAACAAAAGCGAATCGAAACCGATAAGCTGGGCATGACACACGTACGCCTTCAGCAAACCAAAAACGGAGTACCTGTTGAAGGAGCAGAGGTTACCGTTCACTATTCCAAAGCGGGTGAAGTTCAAGGAGTAACGGGCTACTATAATGATCAATTGGAATCCGCTCCCCTTGATACGGTTCCTTACGTCTCCAAAGATGCGGCAGTAAAAACTGCAAAAAATGCGGTAAATGCACCAGACGTTCTGGAGTATGATCCTACTGGTGATCTGGTTGTTTATCCTTTTAACGGAAAACACTACACAGCCTATAAGGTTAATGTGAACTTCCTTGGAAAGCAGCCTGGCAACTGGTTTGTATTTGTGGATGCCAGCACCGGAAAAGTCATTGATCAGTATAATGGAATTATGGATGCGGGTGAACTCACACCAAGCACCGGCAATGGGATTGGAATAAAGGGTATCCTGCGCAAACAATTACATATCTCTCATACAAGCGGAGAGAATGGACAGCAATTCTTCCTGAAAGACATTTCCCACCCTGGGCTCAAGGCAATTTCTACGTATGATTTTAAAAACCAGTGGGATTCAAGAACTGTTCCGCTTCCGGGTACGTTATATTCCGGAAATGATGCTTCATTCAGGGATAAATATGATGCTGCTGCGGTAGATGCGCATTACAACTCCGAACAGGTTTATCATTTCTACAAGGATGAACTAGGCCGAAACTCCATTGACGGAAAAGGCGGAGAAATCATTTCTACGGTCCACTATGGTGAGAATTATAACAATGCGTTTTGGAACGGCAGACAGATGACGTATGGTGACGGTGACAACATTTTCTTCATCCCGTTATCGGCGGCATTGGATGTTGCTGCTCATGAAATGACACATGGCGTAACAACGAACACAGCAGGGCTGATTTACCGAAATCAATCAGGAGCATTGAACGAAGCGTTCTCCGATATTTTTGGAACGTTAATTGATAAGGACGATTGGGAAGTGGGAGAAGATGCGATGGCTCCTGCAGCTATTTTTGACGGACGTCCTTCACTCCGCAGCTTAAGCAAGCCGGACAAGTATCCTGTTAAAGAGGATTATGTACCGTACGGCAACGGAAAAGGTATGTACCCAAAAAACATGGATGAATATTACAACTTGCCGCTTAACCTGGATAACGGCGGCGTGCACATCAATTCGTCGATCATCAACCATGCCGCTTATTTAACCGGTATTAAAATTGGAAAACCGAAGCTTGCGCAAATTTATTACCGTGCATTAACTACCTATTTGACGCCAAATTCCACGTTTCTTGATTCACGCCATGCGCTTATCCAGTCTGCGGTTGACTTGTATGGAGAAGGAAGTGCCGAACAAGCAGCTGTTATCTCAGCTTATGACCAGGTAGGAATTACAGAATAACCAAGGAAAGCCGTCTTTTAATTCAAGAAAGACGGCTATCTCTCATAAGCTATCTTCATCACTAATATGGAGGTATGACTATGAAAAAATGGAGTGTATTTGTTTTGGCAGGACTTATTGTCCTGGCAGGGGCCATTGGTGCTTCTCACGTTTGGGCTGGTGAAAAAACGAAAGTCGAAAAACAGAACGTTCAAGCAGAGAAGAAAGCGGTCACTGTTACCACAAAAAAAGATCAGGAAGAAGCAAAAGTGCTGCGCAAGCAACTGGAATCCTTGAATTCCCAAATGAAAAAGCTCAATGCTGAAAAAGATGGAGAGAAAACATCAGCGAAAAGGGCGAAACTCAGCAAGGAGTATTTACAAGTGTTTGAGAAACAAAAAGCATTAGGAAAAAAGTTAAACGTTGATTCCAAAGCACTTGATCATGTTATTTCATCTTTAAAAGAGAAAGAGAGCCGAGAGTAACTATTACTCTCTTTTTCTTTCATTTTTTCGTTCTTTATATAGAACTATGAAAATGTACGAAATAAGGTAATAAAGTAAGATATTGGTATTAATATTAAAGTATCAATCCGAATTCAGACAATTTTCGGAGTTTTTTTATCCGATCATACACACTATGATAAAGACATGTTGTTCTTAAAAAAGAACATTAAAGTGAGATGGTTGTTCTTTGCGTCAGGAAACGCTCCTGAGCAAGTTCAATATAAATTGTTAGCGGAGAAAAGGAGATGAGTGTTACATGAGTTTGAAAAAGAAATTGGGGTTAGGGGTTGCTTCTGCAGCTCTTGGATTATCATTAATCGGTGGAGGTACATACGCATACTTTAGTGATTCAGCGGAGGCGAGCAGCACATTTGCAGCCGGTACGCTTGATTTATCAGTTGATCCTTCAACGGTGGTTGACCTTAGCAACCTTAAACCCGGAGACAAGATGTTCCGCGGATTTGAGCTGAAAAATGATGGAACACTTCCAATTAAACGTGTTTTTCTTAACACCGACTATACGGTGATTGATGCAAAAGGTGACAACGGAAGTGCTGACTTCGGAGAGCATATCCGTGTGAATTTCCTATTAAACATCGATAAAATGGACGAAGTCGTTTGGACAACTACACTTAAAGATCTCAAAAACATGGATCCAAAAGCAGTGAGAAATAAATTCGAATCTATTTTTGGTGATGAATGGGGTACAAGAGGACTTGTTCCTGGCTCTAAAGACATGTTAGGTGTAGAATTCGAATTCGTCGATAATGGAAAGGATCAAAACGTGTTCCAGGGTGATTCTCTAAACCTGAAATGGACCTTTAATGCCGAACAGACAAGAGGACAAGAAAAGTAATGAAGAAATAGGAAAGGCAGGTTCACTTTATGTGAGCCTGCCTTTTTAGCATCAGGAACCCGTACTTCCCGCTGTTTTTGCTTGCAGTCTTTTGTGGTGGTACACATAGGACCCGGCAGCAAGAATCAGACCAACAATCATTACCCACCAGGAGCTGAAGGGATCGCCAACTGCGATCGTGGAATAGGTGGCTCCTGCCAGATCATATACAAATCCTGCGTATACCCATTCTTTTAAACGTGTGAAGCCAGGCAATAGAAGAACGATCACTCCGAGCAATTTGGCCACACCAAGGAATGGAAGCAAGTATTCCGGGTATCCAAGATGATTAAACAAGTCAACCGCTGATTCGACTTTGGCGATATCCGGAATAGAGCCGACGAGCATTAGCACCGCCAATAATCCTGTGAAAATCCAATAGATACTTTGAAACTTTTTCATTTCCTCATCTCCTTACGCATTTTCATGATGTGAATGGTTATCCACATTGAAATATACTCAGGTGAGGAGAAAAATATCATTATTTTATTATACTTAATACCAAATGGTTTCTTCTTGATTATACGCATCACTGTTGGCAATGGCATGTTTCCCTTGACCTTGTGCTTTTCTGGGATTGTAATCATAAACCATCGCTGTGTAACAGGAAGTCTGGCCTTTATTAACAGCTCCGTTTCCGCCTGCACTGTCACACGTATAAGCTTTTCCATCCGTACTGCGGACAATTCTGGCATCTGCTTCATAGTTGGAGGTAGCACTTCTAGTGAGCGATACTTTGGCCCAAGCCGTTTTACACGAGGTACTGTATTTTAATTCAACGTAAGAAACAGAATCAATCCACACCTTGTCTTTGGTTACTGCGCTGTCCGCGCAATTATTGTAATAGGGGCTTTTACCGTCGTACGTATGGGTTTCAGCTAGTGTTGAATTCGCAGGATGAAGGGATACCAGAATGGCAGTTAAAACAACCGAAAGAACCATAAGTAGTCTCTTGACCTTTTTCATTCATCAGCGCCTCCTTAAGGTTAGTACCAGTCCGTTTCACCACGGGTGTATGGCCAAAAGCCAACAGCCTTTGCTTTTCTGGGATCAAGGTCATATACCATTGGCGTATAGCAGGAAGTTTGTCCCTTGTTGACCTCCCCGTTACCACCGGTATTATGGCATCCGTATTGTTTATTGTCGGTGCTGCGGACAACTAAAGCTGTTGCCTCACCATCCGACTTCGCAGGCCGGCTCAGGGTGATTTTGGCCCAAGCTGTTTTGCATGTAGTACTGAATCTGAGTTCAAGATTAGCGTAGGATCCATCATCATTTGTGATTTTTAACTTTTTCTTTGTAACGGCACTTTCATCGCAGTTGTTGTAGCTTGGCGCTTTTCCGTCATACGCATGGGTTTCCGCAAGAACTTTGCTGCTAAAGCCTCCAGGTAAGATCAGCAAGGAAAACGTCAAAAGGGTAATGAACAATCCAGTGATTCCTTTTTTGAACATCTTCATTCTTTCCATTCCTCCTTTAACTTTATCGAACAAAGCGTAACGCGGTTGGAATAATATGTTAAGTGTATTTTTTCCTAACTTTTCCAGTGAAATCAAGCTTTAGTCGAATACAAATGGCCTAGTTAAAAAGGAGGGACTGTCAGTATCCATGGGGATCAACCCTTGACAAATAAGTACCCGATGCATTATATCTTTTTATAACATCATTTTTTGTAATAAAACGGAGGTCTATGTGAGAGTATTGCATTTAACACTAGAAGAAGCATTAGCGGTAAGCAAAGCGCTTGGTAATCAGCAGCGGATGGAAATGCTGAGTGTACTGACCGAAGGGCCAAAAAATGTGAATGACATAGCCGAACGGCTGGAAATTCCCTTTTCTACCGCTGCGGTGAACATTAAAAAGCTGGAAGAAGCGGGTTTAATTGCAACCGAAATCGTGCCTGGACGCGGCAGCCAGAAGATGAGTTCCAAACGATTTGACCGCATCGTAATTGATTTGGCCAGTAAAAAAGAAGCGCCTGAGAAGTTTATTACACTCGAAATGCCGATAGGTAATTATGTTCAATGCGAAGTAGAGCCTACCTGTGGTCTTGCAAGCGAGAATGGGATTATCAGCATTATCGATGATCAGCGCTCCTTTTTTGAACCGGATCGCAAGGATGCGCAAATCATCTGGTTCAGGGCAGGATTTTTGGAATATCACTTTCCAAATCGTGTACCCTATGGTTCAAAAGTGGAAGAAATCAGCCTGAGTGTGGAAATGTGTTCAGAAGCTCCTTATCACAAGCTGGATTGGCCTTCTGATATCACATGCTGGATCAATGGAATTGAAATCGGTACATGGACAAGCCCATCAGATTTTGGCGGGGAACGGGGATTTCTAACACCTTCCTGGTGGGAAGACTATAATACACAATATGGAATGCTAAAACAATGGAAGGTGAATGAGAGCGGCAGTTTCGTAGATAGTTTGTACATTTCAGATCATACCGTTCAAACCCTTCAACTTGAAGAAAGACCCTATGTTTCAGTAACCTTTGGTGTCAAGCGGGATGCCGAGAAAGTAGGGGGTCTCAACATTTTCGGCTCCAAATTCGGCAATTATGAACAGGATTTACTCATGAAAATCAAATACTCATAAATGAAAAACCGGATTCTGTTAAACAGAATCCGGTTTTTATTTATAAAAAATTTGAAATGAAACCTTTTTACGTATAATAATAAACCCTAAGAAGAGCAAATGGATCAAATTTGTAGCAGGGGAAACGGCAGCATGACGCATGAATCTTTCTGAGAGTGATACAAAATTCACGTAATCGGTGATCCTGGCTTGCTGTTAAATCTTACAACAGCCGAGGATGAAAAAACATTGCTGATCAGACAGAATATTGATAGTCTCATCAGGCAGTATAAAAAACGCAAGCCAATTTCTCATTGAACCATTTAAGTTAAGATTGAAAAACTCAGCTTAAAAAAGATAGGAAGAAATCTTTTTTGGTTGTGTGTAAACTTCGAATTCGATTTCAATGCCATGTGCAATGTGCAAAAAGTTATAAAGAATGGTTGCTGTTTCATTTTTTTATATTTCATCTCAATATCCTTAGAAAACTTATCAATTGATACAAAAAATAACTTCCGCTACATAGCTTCCTAGAATATATATTATGTTAACTAACATAAAACACAAACGTACCATAAGTTCCTTCCCTCACGTTCCTATAACATCTCATATCCGGTACTTACGCCGCCAAAGTTTACGATAATATTGTGTGTCGACCTGATAACTCTCATGGACGTCCGATAACTCACGCGGTGTATTTGCACGTGGAGAAAAATTACTCACCGCAATACGTTAAAAAGCTACCATTTGATCTCAAGCTCTATGCGGAGTTTTTGATCAAACATGCCCGTTCCGTTGAGCTTTGTGACTTAACACCCGCCACGACGCGGCGTTTTATCCAGGAACAAGTCATTCAGTATCACATTAAGCCCAGAACGCTGCAGCGACGCATTTCCGCTTTAAAATCATTCTGTGATTACTGCATCAAGGAAAAATACATGGAACATAACTTCATGATTGGTGTACAAGCACCCAAATCCGATAAAAAACTGCCGGTTTATATGACACTTCAAGAACTTAGGCAACTGTTTACGTATTTAGAGAACGATACCAGTAAATTTGCGATAAGCAGTCCATCAAGAGTTGTAAATAATACAAATAAAAAAACAACCCATTTTATAGGTTGTTTTCTGTAATAAAAATTGGATTTGCAAAGCAATCATCCACATACTCTTTGTATTCATCTGGTGTCATATCATTAATTTCAGCCAAATACTCAACAACTTCCTGAAATTTCTCAAGAGAAACGACCTCCTGAATGTCTTTCCGTTTTATCCATTCGAAAGGATTTCTATCCTGTTTAGATGAATTAAGACTGGGGGAAAGTGGGATCATGTTTCCAAGTGTGGTTCCTCCCCAACCAGTTGCTAGTGGAATAAAGTGATCCAGGTCAAGGACTTCTAACTTTTGTCCTGATAAAGCACACTTATAATCAAATCTTTCTAAAATGAACTTGTACTGTTGTGCTGTAAGATCATCCGGAAGACTTTTCTTTCTGGCTCTCCTTCGTAGTGTACGAGCCCTTACAACTTCCCTATTTACCTTCATGTATTTTTTATTAGATTCAAGAAAAATTTCTTTATTTCCTTTATAATATGCTCTTTGATAGGTTAAATGTTTTTCTTTGTGCCGCTCCCTATATGTATATTGGTATTGTTTGTGTGCCTCGGGGTCTCTTTGATATTTAATCTGTCTTCTTTCCTTAAATAAATCTGGATTTTCCTTGTACCTGTTACGCTCACGTTCATTAATTCTTTCTCTATTTGCTTTTGTCCATTCACGGTTATATTCTTTAACTTTTTCTTTATTTTTTTGCTGCCATTCTCTCGACCTCTGATTAAGTTTTTCTTTATGCCTGGAATACCAGCAGACTTTGCAACGAGCACGTACCCCACCTAATCCGCCTTTTTGTTTAAAGAAATCTGTTAATGGTTTTATTTCCTCGCATTCCTTACATGATTTTGCCTCTACCTGTTCGCCATTAAAATCAATAATCTCTATTTCAATCTTACTCTTATACAAATTAATCACCCCTAAATCATAAAACTATTATACTAGAATAAATGTAAAATACCGTAAAATCTTTTACAGGGAAAAACAGGAGGGGCTTGTATGTACCTCACTTAAAATTCTTTTTCTCCATTTTGACTCCTTCCAATACACCTTATGAAACATTAATTCAATTAAGGATAAATCTTATGGGTTACTTAAATCTGTTTGTTAATCTGATAAGGATCGATACGACAAATGCCATCACTAAAGCTGAAATTAAAACGATAGTTATAGGACCATATTGAGTCATAAAATCAGATGGTCCAACAGTTGTACCTCCTTACAAGAAAACCTCTCCTCAGATTATCTTCTTCGTTGAACTCCTTGTTATTCTTTTCCACTAAACTCTAAAATATTTAAACCCTCAGATGCGTCTGGTGCTTCAAAAAAACTAGTTACATGAATAAACACCGCTTCCGTATCAAAAGCTGCTCGTTCGGGTTGTTCGTTACGTCTTTGTGCAATTTGGCGTAAGCATTGCTCGTTATTTAGATTAAGGAAAATTAGTTGATGGCTTGCATTGACCTCTGCCGTCATATCCAAAAACCACTTTCGCAGTTTTAGAGTGTTAGCTGGAAAATCCATCACTACATCTGTACCGACACTTAATATGTTTTGGACAAGCTTTTTCACCAACGGCTTGAGCTGCGGTGAAAATTTTAGATAGTCCTCAAATGATGTGATCTGATTGGGATAAAGAGATGAAAGCCATTCATCCTCAGACAACAATACCGCATGTTTATCTATCGCCAATTGTTTTGATCTTGTTGATTTTCCTGCGCCCATTTTTCCACAAAAAAAGTATAGCGTCCCCAATTGTTTCATCTTTTTTCAACCCCAATGTTTATTTTAGTAGATGTTGCACTTGTGACTATTTTATCATCGAATTCCAGAAAATGGACTTTTTTAGGGTACTTTTGTTAACTGGTGTTTTTGAATGTATTACACTTTGTCCATTTTTCAAAACAATTTATATTACTCCTATCCCGTTCTAGTATGTGATCCAAACTGGTTCCAACTTCCTTACGAAGTTGCTCCTTATTTATACGAATCTTCGTCGCTTATAACTTGCAAAAAATTTGGTTTTACCAATTATTATATATAGTTTATTCTTACAAACCATATAAAAAAGTAATCTTACTGGAGAGTAAGATTACTTCTTTATATATCTGCAGTCAGAACCACATTATTTGTTCATGATTAATCATGATTAATCATGGTCAATTACTCACTGTTATCACCAAATGGAAGTTGCTGCAAACAGCGGTGTTTTGGATAATAGTCTGGGTGGTTATGCAACAGTAACTATGACAGGCTGATTCTTTGTAATTATTATGGTATGCTCGTGTTGTGCCGCATAGCTGTTGTCAGGCACAGATAAAGTCCACCCATCAGTTTGCTCAACGACATGCTCTGCACCGGTAGTTAAAAATGGCTCAATTGTAATTACCAAACCCTCTGTTAATACACGTTTATCATGTTTGTTATAAATAGGGAGAATTTCTGTAGGTGTTTCGTGCAGAGATTTCCCAATACCGTGACTACACAAATTCCTAATAACATTATAGCCGCCTTTTGTAGCTTCGATTTCAATAATCCTTCCAATTTCGTTCAATTTAACTCCATGTTTAAGTGAAGAGATGACTTTCATCATCGTATTGTGTGTGTATTCGCATAGACGTAATAAAAATGGATTGTATGGAGGTATCGGAAAAGAATGTCCCGAATCCGCATAATAGCCTCCTAGTTCAGCCGAAACATCGATGTTTATTAAATCGCCAGGTTGGATAATTCGATTTCCCGGTATTCCGTGGGCAACATCATGGTTAATGCTAATACATGTGTTCCCGGGGAAATTGTAAGTTGCTTTTGGAGCAGGTACAGCACCATGCCTTTCCAAAAACCTACCTCCAATATCATCAAGTTCCTTTGTTGTAATTCCGACACGTGTGTGACGTTTCATTTCCCTAATCGTCATAGCAACAATTTTGCCAATATGCTTCAGACCCTCAATATCGTTTTGGGATCCTATGGTCATAAAAGCCCCTCCATTTCCCACATACCAATATTTTATCCGTATTTAGAAGAATACCCCTTACATTAAAATAAAATTCCGGCTCTTTAATCAATTAAATAAACCGCTTATGCAAATTCAATTTTGAAGTTATTCCTATTAAAGACTTTGAATATTTTTTAGCAACGCTCGGCGCTAATTGTAACTAAAAAATGGGTTAACGTATCATATTTCCGATAAAGAAACAAACACCTATTTTGGAAACTATTGCTTCCACAATTCTTCTGTCTTAATCACTTTATAGTCTGAATTTCGAACCGTATATCTCATGCTAGGATGACCGGGATATTGTGCATTTCCATCGAAGAACGTGACCTCTGTGATTCCATCCTTTTTAACAAATTGATCATAGCTTCCCCCAGCCCCGCCGATATTCGTCCAGTGTAACGTTATCGTGTTGCCTGAAGTTCCTACCTTAACCAAATTCCACAAATCCCTTCGGTAATTATCCCAGATTATTTCTTTAGAGATCTCATTATTCGTATTCTTATACGTGTTTTCATAAAAATCAATAGCTTCTTTCATACTTCCCCAGGCATTTTTTGGGATGTAAAATCGATAATTTGTCCTTTGGGAACTGTACCATCAGCTAAATATTTGTTGTAAGCCGCTCCTTCAACAGTCAAACCTTCAAGATGACTGCCATTCTTTTCAATAACAAAGCATGCTGGTTCTTGCCTTTACTATTTCTTATCGTTACAACAATATATCCACCTTTATTTTTCGCGATTACATAAGAAAAATGGTACACGTAATTGACGGTTAATTGCCCATTATTGAAGGACCAAGAGCTAGTTACACCATCCTGTTTTCCTTTTGCCATCCAAACACCAGTAATATTCTCACTTGCTTGTGTTACTTTTGAAGATGATGAGCTTTTAGACAGTGGTGTCTTTTCTGTAGGTTTTGTTTTTTGTTCGGAACTTGGTAATTCCGTTTCTGTTGTTTTTTTGTTTTGCTCCGAATTTTGTGGGGAATTTTCGGTAGATTTACTAGTCACCTTACTACATCCAGAAAGAACTAATCCAAGAATAACTACCCAAACAACTAAAAGCTTTTTCATTTATTAGCCTCCTTTTTTATATAGAAGCTTTATTTAACTTACTTAGCCGCTTTATTCAGAGGCAGCCTGGCTGTACTGTTACATATGTAATTCAATTTGATTTTAATTGCTTCAATAATTTGCGCTTAAAACCATTAATTATATGTAGAAAGATGTTGTGATATGTGCCAAAGGCTTATACACCTAAGCCCTTTCTGTTAACTTCACTTGCTTTTATAAAGAAACTTATTAACAACCCATAAAATAAAACCTATTGTGCTGCCTGAAATAATTGAGAAGACCAATCACAGCTATAACTTGTCCTATGTCGAATGGAGCCATCAACTGGATGCCAGTTAACATCATAATGACAATAATCGGAATTAAAACCAAAGGTAGTTTTTTCTCATGTTGCTCCTCTTTACTTTTTAATCATTCCGATTATATCAATAAATGTAATTTATTAGAAATTATAGTGTAGGGAAAGTCTTAATATTATATAAAAAATCAAAACGGAACAAACGTTCGTCACCCCGTATTTTTATCACTTTTACCTCCGTATATCCTCTTTTACGAGATGATTTCTAAATTATCCCATGTTTTCTATGCTAAATGCTGTATAATCATTAAAAGAGAAGATTCTTTGAATCTCGTTTTGTCTATTATTGAACTTAAATTCTTATATGATATTAGTCAATCATTAAATGAAAATGCTAGAAAAATGTTAGAATAACCAAAAAAGCAGTGTTTCCCCGCTTTACTGGGAACACTGCTTTTTATCTTATGGCGTTACCTGCTTATTGCTGAGAACTTCTTTTGCCGAGGAAGAATTGATCATCTCCCGGTCCTTTGCCAGTTTCTTTAGAATGTCTTCTTTGGACATGGTATTTTGTGGGGTTAACAGACTGATCACTACTCCCCCAATAAAGGCTACGGCCAGTGATGGAAGGATAGGATTGCCCCAATAAGCCAGTAATTTCGGGCTTTGTAATAGAATAAAAGAAGTAATCGAACCGCAAAGCAGACTTGCCAGTCCTCCCTGCCAAGTCACTCGCGGCCAAAACTTCCCAAGTATGGATGCGACGAGAAGCCCTGACATAACAGTTGAAACAAAGTTGGATATGTATCCGATGATACTGTTTGATCCAAGGGTGAAGATGAAAGCAAGAACAAGAGTTGCCACAAGGGCCATTCTTGAATACATAATCATCTTTCCCTTTTCTGGATTTGTTCCTGTGAAAACCTGGTAGACATCCCCTAGGAGGATAGTCACTGCGGCAATGAAATCCGAACTTCCTGATGACATGGTCGCACTTAAACCGGCAGTCAGAACAATAGCGCCGATCCAGACGGGAAATACCTCTGTTGCGAGATATGGAAAGGCATATCCCGCTTCGATATCTGGATTCATAATATGCGCGGCCATTCCAATGATAGAAGGGAAAAGCGAGAATAGAACAAAAAGGATACCTGAAACGAAAAAACCCCTTTTTACGGTTGCTGTACTATCACTCGAATAAATCCTATGTCTGTAAGACGGTGTGGCCAGTACACCGACTGCGATTACAACGGCCAGGGATATAGCCGGGATTATTCCCATTTGATCCACGCCGAGGAACGATACCATTTCAGCGGGAGCTTCACTTGATATATGGCTGTATCCGCCAATTTTCATAAGCGTAAGTACGGTGAGAAGAATAAATCCTAGGAAGAGAATGACGCCCTGGATGGTGTCTGTATAAACGACGGCGAGATATCCGCCAATAAAGGTATAAACAGCAAAACCAAGAGCGGTAATAATTTTGGCCAGTAAGGGATCCATGCCTGTAATCCAAGACAGATATAAGCTTCCTCCCATGATGTGGGCGCCAAGCCAGCCGATAGAGGCGATATAGAGAATAATTGAGGTCAACCCTTTAATCAATTTGTTTCCGCCGAAATAAAAGCTTAATTCCTCGGAATACGTCATAAAGTTATACTTTCGAACATCAGCAAACAGGAGCAAAAGAACAAACATCCCAATAGAGCCCCCGATGCCGTAGAGCGCTCCCGCCCATCCGTTTGTATAAGCAAAACCGACCGCACCCATACTGGAACCGGTTCCGACAAGTGTAGCAATGGTCGTTCCGATGAGCAGCGGCAGGCTTAAACTCCTGCCCCCCATCAGAAAGTCTTCCCCGCTTTTGACCTTTTTTGATACCCATAAGCCAACCATTATCATAAGGATTGTAAACGCTATAAAAACACCTAAATAAATCCCCTGGTTATTTTCCATCGTACTACTCCCCTTTGCTTGAATTATGCCTTTCTTAAACCTTTTTCGGTTCTACTCAATCTCGACGATCATCTCGATTTCTACTGGGGTATTAAACGGCAGTTCATTGGAGGAAATAGCCGATCTGGCATGCTTTCCTTCTTCTCCAAATACTTCTTCAAGCAGTTCTGACGCCCCATTGATGACATAGGGCTGCTCCACGAAACCGTCGGCCGAATTTACAAATGCGAGCAATTTCACGACTTGTTTGATCCGATCAAGGTCTCCGATATGCTCCTTTAATACAGCCAGGAGGTTAATCATGGTTTGCCTTGCTGCCTGATATCCTTGCTCCACGGTCAAATCGCTTCCCACTTTGCCTTTGTACATTAATTCTCCATTGATCCTGCAATCAGCACCAGATGTATAGACCAGGTTTCCTACGGTTTTTGCCGGTACATACACTGCCCCTGGGGGTGGAGCTTTTTGTAATTCAATTCCAAGTTCTTTAAGCCTTAGTTCAATGTCAGCCATGAGCTGCCTCCTGTTTTGTGTGGTGTTGGCACAGACACTTTACCGCAGCGGCTTTAATTGCCATTCCGCCGCTCTGTCTGAGGTTTTCTTTGTTTTTGATGGTAATTGTCCCGTTGACAATCACATGTGATATTCCTTCGGGATGCTGGATCGGATCCTGATAGGTCGCTGTGTCACTGATCTTTTTCTCATCAAATATCGTTACATCCGCATGGTAGCCAGGAACAATCAATCCCCGTTTACCCAGGGAAAACCGCTGTGCCGGAAATGATGTCACTTTACGGATCGCTTGTTCTAGTGAAAGCGACTTGTCTTCACGTACATATTTAGAAAAAAGGCGGGGAAAGGTTCCGAATGACCGAGGGTGCGGTTTACCTGTCTCGCATCCCAGGCTGTCAGAAATAACGAGCGAACGATCCCATTTCACCACCTGTTCGACTTCCTTATTGGACATGTGATAGTAAATAATAGAAACCATTCCTTCCTCTTCTAGCAGCAGATCCAATGCCGCTTCCACAGGACTCTTTCCGGTTTCATTGCTGATGGCTTCAATGCTCTTTCCTTCCCATTCCATGTGGCAGGAAAGAGAAGAAACGACAACACTATCCCAACCGGTTGAAACAACCAGGTTGTCCCACTCCTCCTGCTCTTCTCCAAGTTCCCCCATTATCCTTTGGCGGGCAGCTGGTTCTCTGAGCCGATCCAGACAAGCGGGAATTCCGCCTTCCAGGCTCCATGGAGGGAGAAGCGTGGTAAGTGATGTAGATCCCGCATCATACGGATAAACATCACAAGTCACATCCAGCCCTCTGGCACTTGCTTCCTCAAGCAGCTCCATTGCTTCAAGCACCTTGCCCCAGTTCCGCCTGCCGGCCGCTTTCAAGTGGCTTACCTGTAGAGGAACACCTGCTTTTTCTGCAATCCAGATGACTTCTTTTATGGAAGGTATAAGATTGTTACCTTCTCCGCGAATATGGGTCGATAAAATTCCGTTGAATTTGGGAAGGACCTGGCATAGTTCCGCCAGTTCTTCCTTGGAGGCATACCTTCCTGGAGAATATAAAAGGCCGATCGACAAGCCAATCGCACCTGCTTTCATCCCTTCTTCAAGCATTTCCTTCATCATGTTCAATTCTTGCTTTTCAGCGGGACGACCTGCAAACCCCATGACAGCAATCCGGAGGGCGCCATGAGCCACATAGGTTGATACGTTTTCAGAGATTCCTTTTCCATCCAATTCTCTAATATAGTCCGATACAGTATGCCATGGCCATTCCCACTGCGTCTCACCGATGACAGGCTGTATGTATTCTTTCAATAACGATCCATACTTGGGGACAAAAGGAGCGGGAGCAAGACCGCAGTTTCCGACGACTTCTGTTGTCACCCCCTGCTGCAGCTTCATATCCATCATCGGACGGTTAAGAACAAGCAGGTCCGAATGAGAGTGGCCATCAATAAATCCTGGCGATATGATATTCCGCTTTGCATCAATTGTTTCCTTGCTCTCACTATTCACGGCACCGACCTCAACAATGATCCCATCCTTAATGCCAACGCTTCCAAAAAACCAGGGATTTCCCGATCCATCCGCAATTCTGCCGTTTTGAATGACTAAATCCAGCATTGCCTACATCTCCTTTACTGAAGTTTTCCTCTCCCAAGAACTGCCTGCTTCTCCAGAGTCCCATCCTCATTTTTCAAAAAGACGTCATTATGAAGATTCACTGTGCTGCATATGTGATTAGGTATGATCTGGAGTACATCCCCGATTTGAACATCCGTTTCTCCATGAACCTCAACCATTCCGTGTTCTTCAGTCAGCCGTTCAAGCAGCATTTCCGGGTGTCCTTTGATCTCCCCAAATCCATTCAGAAATATAGGGGGCTGAACTGGCTGCACATCGGTAGCGAACGTTTTGCTTCCGCCGTCCACAATCAAAAGAGAATCGGACGGTTTGCTGACAACGGTGACATGAATGGCAGCCGCGCATTCCTCCTGCGAACAGCAATGATACTTTTCCTGCATCCTGTCATAAAAAACATAAGTACCGGGACGGATTTCTGTTATCCCTTCTACTGCTGCAGCGGATGCAGAGGTGGAAGTGGATCCTACGCTGACATCGATGATTGGTACGCCTTTTGCTCTAAGCCTTTCTGCCAAATCCGCCATCAGCTGTCCTTCCTGTCTTCCTGCTTCCTCAATATCCAAAGTTGGCTTTCCATCCACAATGGGTCCCCGGAAGGTGTAGATCCCGGTTAACTTTATTCCGGGCAGCTCCTTTGCCTTCCTGGCGAGTTCAACCGCCTCATCATAAAGGACTCCTGTTCTGCGAAGACCGGAATCAATCTCCATCCGCACTTCGAGCACAACGCCAGCTGTCTCTGCTGACTGGGACAGTCTTTGTACCCCTTCGAGACTGTCAAACGCAGTAATCAACCTTATTTTTCTACTTAAATCAATGGCTTTTTGAATCTTTGTTTTTGAGACCAGGGGATAAGCGATGAAAATATCATTAATACCATGCTCCGCCATTACCTCAGCTTCTGACACTTTTGCCACTGTAATGCCAGCGGCGCCAGCTTTCAGCTGAAGCTTCGCAATCTGGGGATTCTTATGAGTTTTCGTATGGGGTCTTAAATGAACCTTTTGTGTTCGGGCTATGTCTGCCATCTTTTGAATATTTGCTTCCAATTTTTTTCTTTCGATCACGAGTACCGGTGTATCCATAATTTCCTCCTATATTTGTTGTAGTTGAATAGACCCAAACGTTTATCTTTCATTTTCGACAAAGCTTATCCTACCTCTAAGTGCTTGTCAATGAATTCACAGTCAATTCAGACAATAGTCATTGCAATCCAACGTAATTCACCATGAATATGCTTACAAATTATAGCTTTTCTTATATTTACGTTAACTTTTGTAGTAATATAGAATTAAAAATGATGTGGGATTTTTTGTCGTATCAGTAAGTATTGAGAAGGGAATTTTATGAAAGATCAAATAACGATGTTCTGTCTTCTAAATTCCTTGGACTTGCAGCGTGATGGTTTGACAAATGCCTCTTTGATGCAGGCAAATACGTTTGCCTACTTGGATATAAGACATAAGCGCTGGCAGAAAAAATGATCTGGATGTTTGAAAACAAAAAAGAAGCCATTAAAATGGGAAAAAAAGCGATTAAAAAGGGGAAAGAAAACTTCAACATGGATTTATATGCTAAGCAGTGGGAGGAAGTTATTGAAGAAGCTGTAAAAAGGAAACTGCAAAACGAAATACAACAATAAAGGAAAACAAACAAAAGCAGTGATTTACGATCTGGATCACTGCTTCTGTTTGTTTTCATTGAGTCAATCTACGGCAGCATCCATGAAAATACCGTTGATTGCAAATACGTGATGCAGCAAATGATGAAAAGCAGGATGATGCTATGTTTTATAGTGAAGCGAAGCAGATCGGATTCTTTTCCTCCCAGTCCCACGGCCGCACACGCCACCGCTATGGATTGAGGTGAAATCATTTTCCCGGTTACCCCACCGCTGCTGTTTGCCGCAATCGCTAAGATGGGGTCCATCCCCACTTGGTTTGCCGTAATCTTTTGAAGACTTGAAAATAATAAATTAGCGGACGTATCCGAACCGGTCAGAAATACCCCTAACCATCCAAGAATCGGAGAAACAAACGGGAACAAAGAACCTGTAGCGGCTAGTGTCATGCCGAGCGTAATACTCATACCCGAGGCATTGGCCACATAGGCAAACCCTACAACCGATGCAATGGTTACCAAGGCGAACTTTAATTCGTTCAGCGTTTCAATAAAAGTTGAAAACCAGCTTTTCCAATCGATTTTTAGAATGAACTTCGAAATAATGGCCGAGATTAAAATGGCCGTTCCTGCTGCCGCCAATAGCTCTAACTTAAACATGGCCGTAATGGGCTGGCCGTTTCCGTCGATGATTAAATTGTTCAATCCGGGGACGGCTGGATGAAAACTGAGATAATGCCCAAGAGAATTCAACCCCTGAAGCAGAGTATTTGTTCCTTCATACTGCCCAATTAGTGCCTTTTTTATGGTCGGTATGCCCCAAACAGAAATGATGATTGTTAATACAATGAACGGTGACCAGGCTTTTAAAATTTGCGGGAAGGTGTAGGTTTTTTTACCATCCGATTTAATCACGTGAATGGATTCCGCGTTACCTGCCGCCATTTCTGCCTGCCCCATTTCAGACTTAAAACGGAATGATGTCTTGGGCTGCCAAACTTTCAGGAACAAGGTTAAGGCGATAATGGATACCAATGCTGAGATGATATCCGGAAGCTCCGGTCCTAGATAATTGGAAACAAGGAACTGTGTGACCGCAAACGAGATCCCCGATACGAGAATAGCAGGAATTACTTCAAATGCCTTTTTGAAGCCTGCCATCATAACGATGAGGTAAAACGGCACGAAAAGCGATAAAAAAGGCAGCTGACGGCCGACCACTTTCGAAACCTCAATAGCCGACATTCCCGTTGGTCCTTCAATCGCGATAACTGGCGATCCAATGGCTCCAAAGGCTACAGGAGCGGTATTAGCAAGCAAACAAAGACCTGCTGCATAGAGAGGGTTAAAACCCAATCCTACAAGCAGAGCGGCAGAAATTGCAACCGGTGCACCAAACCCCGCAGCCCCTTCCAGGAAGGCACCAAAGGAAAAGGCGATTAATAGTGCCTGCAAACGTCTGTCCTCTGTTATGGAAACAATGGAGTCTCGAATAATATCAAACTGCCCCGTTTTTACCGACAGCTTATACAAAAAGACCGATGCAACGATAATCCAGCCAATGGGAAGCAGTCCATAGACAGCACCCTGCAAAATGGACATGGCGGCCATTCCTGCGGGCATGCCATAGACCAGCACAGCTACAAGCAGAGCCACAATCAATGTAGTCAATCCTGCTATGTATCCTTTCATGCGTTTTATTGCCAGCGCCCACAATAAATACAAAATAGGGATAAGAGCAACGAGAGCAGAGAGGCCAATACTATCTCCAATTGGATCATAGATTTGTTTCCATGACATCAAAAAACCTCCTCTTTTTGTTTGTTATTACAAAACAACGTTTCTCGAAATTCTTAAATAAAAAAACACTAAGGAACGACTTAGTTGATTCATAAACTGAAGGAATGGCTAATGGTGGGGTCATCGATGATAGAGAGATGGATAAAAATAGAGTAGTGTTTTAATGTAGTTTATTTATACTCCTTTCCTGCCGTAATAGATGAGTTTCAAAATTTATTGTAACCGCTTTCATTAAATCACGTCAATTTATTTTCTGTATATTTAAAAAATTAGGCACATAACAGGACGGATTGATCAAAACCCGTCCTTCTTTTTTTCCTTATTCTCAATCAAAATACTAACTTCCCTTTTCCATCTGGACAAAATCTTCGTTCGTATACCCAAGCCGAGCAGAGAGCTGCTTGCTGATTTTCTGCATGCGGGGCTTAAGCTGTTCCAGCCGTTCATTGGTCATACGGAGGGTCGGCCCAGAGATGCTGACGGCACCAACGACCATACCCAAATGATCGTAGATGGGGACTGCAATACACGTGATGCCCGTTTCATTTTCTTCCAAATCAAGCGCATAGCCCCTCTGTCTTACTTGATTTAATTCTTCAAGAAACAGATCTTTGTCTGTTATGGTTTTGTCTGTATGACGAGGCATTCCTTTACGCTGGAGAATTTCCACGACCTCACTGGCCGGCAGTGAAGCAAGAATGGCTTTCCCTACTGAAGTACAATGCATGGGGGCACGTTTTCCCACCTTGGAATGCATACGGAGAGTTTCATTGCCGTCCAATTTTTCAATATAGACCACCTCACCTTGATCAAAGACAACAAGATGGACGACTTCATTTGTTTCATCTTCCAGCTCTTGCAGAAACGGTTTTGCTTCCGCTCTAAGGTCGATGGATTCAAGCAGCTTCGAACTAACTTCCAAAAATTTATATCCGAGCTTATAACGCCCGGTTTCTTGATCTTGTTCAATATAGCCATACAGCACCAAAGTGGACAGGATTCGATAAACAGAGCTTTTATTTATATCAATTTGTTTTGCGATTTCAGTAACACCCATTCCGCCTTTTTTCAAACTAACCAGAGTAATGATATCCAGTGCCCGGCTGACGGACTTCACCATATTCTCTCTTTCCAAAACCCTTCACCTCATCTGTAAGTATAAGAAAATTATAGCATATCTGCCGCCGGGCCACGGATGGTCTACTTAAGCTTTAATGCGTTCTCTGGCGGCAACGAACGTGTTGCGAAGCTTGCCAATTCCCTTGATCTCGCATTCAATCACATCGCCTGCTCCCACAAATTCTGCGCCGACAGGGCTGCCCGTTAAGATCACATCTCCCGGTTTCAGCGTCATGACTCCGGTAAGATAGGAAATCATTTTACGAATGGGAATGATCATTAAATTCGTGTGACTGTTTTGTTTTTCTACATCGTTTAGCTTTGCTTTTACAGTAACATTGAAAGGATCAAGTTCTGTTTCAATGACCGGTCCTAGTGGAGTAAAGGTATCAAATGATTTGCCAATGGTCCAATGGCCGGCTTCATGGAAATATTGAGGTGCGGTCACATCATTGCCCACCGTATACCCGAAAACATATTCAAGCACCTCTTCTTCAGGGACATTCTTTGCTTCTTTCCCAATGACAATCGCAAGCTCTGATTCAAACTTAACCTGCTCAATATTGTCCGGTATGATGATATCTTCTTCAGGTCCGATGACCGAAGAGGTTGGCTTAAAGAAGAAAACCGGAATTTCCGGAAGCTCACTTGGCAGTTCGTCTGTCTTGGACACATAGTTGGCGCCGATCCCAATGACTTGGTTTGGCGATAGTGGAGCAAGAAACTTAACATCCTTTTCGGAAAACGTTTGTCCTGTATATTTCCATTCACCAAACAGATCACCTTTGATTTCTTTGATGGTATGGTCTTCCGTTAAAACCCCTGTTAAAACAGAAGATTGAACCTTAAATCTAGTATATTGCATTCTGGTACTCCTCTCAGTAATTGGAAGGTTGTTTCATATTAATGATCCGGGCTACCCCTGTAGAAATGGCAGCATCCGCTACAGCTTTGGCAACCGCTTCTACGACTCTCTTATCAAAGGCATGCGGAACGACATAGTCATAGCTTAGTTCTTCGGTTGTAATTAAGTTGGCAATGGCATAAACAGCTGCAATTTTCATTTCTTCATTAATTTCAGAAGCAAGGACCTGTAAGGCACCTTTAAAAATACCAGGAAACGCCAGTACATTATTCACCTGGTTGGGGAGATCGGAACGTCCGGTTCCAACAACCGCCGCACCAGCTCCCTTGGCAAGCACAGGCATAATTTCGGGAATAGGATTAGCCATGGCAAAAATAATTGGATCTTTGCCCATAGATTCTACCATATCCTGCGTTACGGCCTCGGCCACTGAAACCCCGATAAAGACGTCGGCGTCTTTAATGACGTCTTGTAATCTTCCTTCTGCGTTCTCTTTGTTGGTAAGTACAGAAATGCAATCTTTCATGGTATTCATCCCATAGGCTCGCCCTTCATAAATCGCCCCTTTGGAATCACAAAGAATAATATCTTTCACACCCATATTGATTAGCAGCTTCGTTACAGCAATTCCTGCTGCCCCGGCTCCATTTACAACGATTTTTGTATCCTCAATCCGTTTGTTGACGACCTTCAGCGCATTTATTAAGCCGGCTGCCGTAACAATGGCTGTTCCATGCTGGTCATCATGAAAAACAGGGATATCCATTTCTTTTTTCAGCCGTTCTTCAATAATGAAACAGTTAGGAGCTGAAATATCCTCCAAATTAATCCCGCCGAATGTCGGCTCTAATGATTTCACAATTTGAATAATCTCGTTTGCATCCTGTGTATTTAAACAGATCGGAAAGGCATCTATTCCTGCAAAAGCCTTAAATAACGCCGCTTTTCCTTCCATAACCGGCATCGATGCACGTGCGCCGATGTTCCCTAATCCCAATACGGCTGAACCATCCGACACGACCGCAACCACATTTCCTTTGATCGTATAATCGTAAATTTTTTGCGGATCCTGGTAAATGGCTTTACACGGCTCTGCAACTCCCGGAGAATAAGCCAAACTCAGGTCATCTGCATTTTCAATGGAAACCTTCACCTCCACACTGAGTTTTCCTTTGGACTGTTTGTGAAGTTCAAGCGATTTTTCCTTAAGGTTTTGCATATTCTCAACTCCTCACGAAATGTTGAACAGTACTCTCACGATCGTACCCGTGAGAGTACTGTTTTACCAGTTTTACGTTCTAAAAAAGCCGATGGGAGCAGGTAATCTGCTACTGCTTGATGGCATATTTGGCTTTTGCTTCAATACGGCGGCTGTGCAGGATAGGTTCTGTGTAACCATTTGGCTGTTCAAACCCTTTAAAGACCAGATCGCAGGCTGCCTGAAACGCAACTGAATGGTCATAGTTATCGGACATTCTGAGATAGGATGGATCTCCGGCGTTTTGTTCATCTACCACTTTGGCCATCCGCTCTAACGTCGCCCTTACTTGTTCTTTAGTGCATATACCGTGGTGCAGCCAGTTCGCCATATGCTGGCTCGAGATTCTGAGAGTCGCTCTGTCTTCCATCAGCCCCACATTGTAGTAATCGGGCACTTTGGAACAGCCCACGCCCTGTTCCACCCAGCGGACAACATAGCCTAATATTCCTTGGGCATTGTTGTCTAATTCCTGTTGTATATCTTCAGCGCTCCAATCTGCATGGTTCACGACCGGAATTTCCAAAATATCATCCCGTAAATTTTCGGATACTTTTTTTAATTCATCCTGTACCTTGGAAACATCCACTTGATGGTAATGAAGGGCATGCAGAGTAGCGGCCGTAGGCGACGGAACCCAAGCTGTATTTGCTCCTGCCTTTGGGTGGCCAATCTTCTGCTTCAACATATTTGCCATCAGGTCAGGCATCGCCCACATTCCTTTACCTATCTGGGCCTTACCCTGGAAGCCTGTCTCCAGACCTGTATAGACGTTGGACTTTTCATATCCTTGCAGCCAGGCAGATGATTTCATGTCACTTTTACGGATCATTGGACCGGCTTCCATTGATGTATGGATTTCATCCCCGGTTCGGTCAAGAAATCCTGTATTAATAAAAGCGATCCGGTCTTTGACTTCACGGATGCATGCCTTTAGGTTAAGGGACGTTCGGCGTTCCTCATCCATTACACCGATTTTAATGGTATTGCGTTCGAGCCCCAGCATGTTTTCCACACGATCGAGAAGCTCATTGGCAAAACGGACTTCCTCTGATCCATGCATTTTCGGCTTAACAATGTAGACAGATCCTTTGGAAGAGTTTTGATAGGTGCCATTGCCGAGAAGAGAATGTTTGGCCAAGAGGCTCGTAATCACTCCATCAAGAATCCCTTCCTGAATTTCCTCTCCGTTAACCAAAATGGCATTATTCGTCATCAAGTGGCCGACATTGCGGACAAACATTAATGATCGCCCTGACAAGGAGAATTCTTCTCCAGCAGGAGTTGTATATTGGCGGTCAGCGTTAAGGGTACGTGTCATGGATTTGCTTCCTTTTTGGAAGGTAGCCGATAAATCTCCCTTCATAAGACCGAGCCAGTTTCGGTAAACAATCACTTTATCCTCTGCATCAACTGCGGTAACTGAATCTTCACAATCCATAATCGTGGTAATAGCTGCTTCCATCAGGATGTCTTTTACGCCGGCGTCATCGGTTTTACCTATAGGATGATTGCGGTCAATCTGGATTTCAAAATGAAGATCGTTGTTCTTGAACAAAAGGGAGCTTGGGTTTTCTAAAGTCCCCTGAACACCTGCAAACTTCGATGAATCAATTAGTCCTGTGGTATTCCCGGTATGTAGCGTAACGGATAACTCCCCGTCGACCACACGATATTGAACCGCATCTTCGTGAGAAGCATCCTTTAAAGGAATGGTTTGGTTAAGAAACTCTCTCCCAAAGGCAATGACCTTTTCACCTCGTATCTGATTATAACTGGCGCCTCGCTCCGCCCCGTTTTCTTCACTGATGGCATCCGTTCCATAAAGCGCATCATACAGGCTTCCCCATCGGGCATTGGCCGCGTTGATTGCATAACGGGCATTGTTCACTGGAACCACCAGTTGCGGTCCCGCTTGAATCGCAATCTCATCATCCACTCCTTGAGTTGTAATTTCAAACTCCTCTGCTTCGGGTTCAAGATAACCAATTTCCTGTAAAAAGGCCTTATACGCTTCAAAATCGAACCGGTCCTTATGGTCCAGATGCCATCCATTAATCTGGTCCTGAATTTCATCGCGGCGCGCTAATAATTCCCTGTTTTTTGGTGTGAGGTCCAGAATCAGTCCTTCAAATTCCGACCAGAACGTGTCAGGATTCAACCCAGTTCCAGGTAACGCCTCAGATTGAATGAACTCATAAAGTTCTTGAGCAACTTGCAAATCGCCTTTTTGAACATAATTTTCCATCGCTTGTTCCTCCTTTTACTATTTCTGTTTGTTATTACAAAACGCTGTTTTGTATGATGTTGAAAAAATAATAGCACAAAATATAAACCGCTTTCAATTGTTTTTGAAAAATTTACACAATTTTAAAGTGCTGCCTCTTTTCTCTCTTTTTTGACTTCAGCACACCGTCCAGGACTCGGAAATAACTTGCCGGCGTTTAACAAGTTCTCTGGATTAAACACCTCTCGAATATCAGTCTGGGCCTGTATTTCTTCATCAGTAAACACGAAACGCATTTCTTCTCTCTTCTCAATTCCCACGCCGTGCTCTCCTGTAATGGTTCCACCCACATCTGCACAAGCTTGCAAACACGCACTGCCGGCTGAAAGGGCCAATTCCGTTTGCCCCGGAATTCTTGCATCAAAAAGAACGAGCGGATGCAGATTTCCGTCCCCTGCATGAAAAATATTGGCGATGCGGAGACCGGATTCTTCACTGATCTGGTTAATTCTGTTTAACACTTCCGGCAGCCGGCTGCGAGGGATGACCCCGTCTTGTACCAAATAGTCGGGGGAGATGGCACCCATAGCCCCGAATCCTGTCTTGCGGTTCGCCCACCATCTTGCCCGTTCTGCTTCATCTTGGGCGACTTTTACTTCACGGACATTCCGGTTTTTACAGACGTCGAGAATCTGGCTGATTTGCTCATCAATCCCTGCAGCAATGCCATCTACTTCAATGAGCAGCAGCGCCTTAATATCTCTCGGGTGTCCCACAGGAAAGGCTGCGGACTCCACCCCTTCAATGGCTGTTTTATCCATCATTTCAAGCGCAGCAGGAACAATACCGGCAGAGATGATGTCCGATACCGCATGACTACCGTCTGAAACGTCATCAAAATAGGCAAGCACGGTCTGTTTGGCTTCGGGGTTTTTCAGAATCCTGACGGTGATTTTTGTCACGATCCCGAGCGTTCCTTCCGAGCCTGTAATCAATCCGAGGAGATCATACCCAGGTGAATCAGGAATCCCGTTATTGCCGATTTCAATGATTTCGCCGTTTGGCAAAACCACTTCCAGTCCCAAAATATGATTTGTGGTCACCCCATATTTTAGACAATGAGCGCCTCCCGCATTTTCTGCCACATTCCCGCCAATCGTACAGCAATACTGGCTGGATGGATCAGGTGCATAGTAATACCCTTTATCTGAGATAGAGTTGGTTAGCTTCAGGTTGACAAAACCGGGTTCGACCACCGCTCTTTTATTCTCGTAATCTACACTCAGCAGCTTTTTCATTTTGACCAGACTGATGACCACTTCTCCGTTGACCGGGATGGCTCCGCCGCTCAAACCTGTGCCTGCGCCGCGAGCTAGAAAAGGCAGCCGGTTGTCTGAGCAATAGCTGACAAGACGGGAAACTTCAAGTGTGTCTTTAGGAAAAACAACTGCTTTTGGCAAATACTTGTGGATTGTAAATCCGTCGCAGTCATATGCCAGCAAATCCTCTTTATGGTGTAGAATTGAACGGTCGCCCACGATTTTTGCCAGATTCTTAATGTGTTTATCTTTTGTTTTCAGTCCCTTTAGTCCCATTATTCCTGCCCCCTTAAGCCATCTTCTTTCTTGTAGGCCCAGTCGAGCAGTTGAACGGTGTGAACAATTTTTTGATTACGTCCATATTTTTGGACGCCCATCGCCATTTGAAGCATGCAGCCGGGGTTTCCCATCGAAATCATCTCCACGTCATCCGGTACATTCTCCATCTTGCTTTCCAGCACAGCTCCCGCCATTTCCGGATTGGTAATATTATAGATTCCAGCACTTCCGCAGCAGCGGTCTGCGTTTGGCATATGGACCATTTCAACGCCAGGGATATCAAGCAAAATGTTTCGAGGCTCCTGACGCACTCCTTGCCCATGTGCTAAATGGCAGGCATCATGATAGGTGATACGGGTTTTTATTTCAGCCTGTGGCTGTTCATACCCCGTGTCATGAAGATATTTTGATACGTCTTCCACCTTGGCGGAAAACGACAGCGCTTTTTCGTGCCATTCGGGCTCTTCACGGAACAATTCTGCATATTCCTTCATCATGCAGCCACATCCCGCAGCGTTAACAATGATTTTTTTTGCATCGTTAAACGCTTCGATATTCTGTTTGGCAAGCTTTCTTCCCATTTCCCGGTCACCCGCGTGAACATGCAGAGCGCCACAGCATGTTTGGTTTTGAGGAATGACCACATCATTACCGTTTCGGGTAAGAACGTTAATTGTAGCCTCATTAATGTCACTGAACATCACATCCATAACACACCCCGTTAACAAGGCAACCTCATGCTTGGTTTTGCCTTTTGCCTTAATCACATTTTGATTCTTGTATTTTTTTCGTACGGGTTGTGTCAGTTCCGGCATGATTCCTTCCATCTCTGCCAGATGGTCAGGCATTATCTTTAACAGTCCAGTTTTCCGGACGACTTTTTGCATCCCGCTCTTTTGATAAAATTTTAATAACCCGCCAACGGTGTTCAAACGGTTCTGATGGGGAAACAGACGATGCAGGAAGAAATTGCTGACAGTTTTTCTGTACCCTGTTAATGGTATAGCTTGGCGAATTTGTCCCCGTGCCTCTTCGATCAGTCCCCCGACATCCACATCCGCCGGACAGGCGGTTGTACATGCACGGCAGTCCAGGCAGGCAAAAACAGGATCCATAAACTGCTCATTGACCTCAATTTTTCCTTCGGCGACAGATTTGATGAGATGAACCCGCCCTCGGGGAGAATGTTGCTCCTGGCCGGTGAGTTCATAAGTGGGACATGATTCCAGACACATCCCGCAATGCACACAATCCGCCCATTTATTTTCGTCAGGGGGATCACTCCAATGATAATTGCTCAGACTTATGGTAGTACATGCCTGGTGTTCCTTCACATCGCTTTCCCTTGTGCCCACGCTTAGATCCCTCCCACAAAACGTTTGTCATTGAGAATTCTCTTAGGGTCTACTTTGGCTTTAATTCCTTCCAGCAGATAAAAATAGGAAGGTGGATTGCCCCACACACTGACCTGCTGCCGGAGAACGTAAGGTAAATGTGTCACGATAAGATAACCGTTAAACTGTTCTACAAATTGCCGCAAATAAGCAATAGCACTCAGGATATCATCGCTTGCTCCTTTCAATGTCACTTGACACAAGCCATGCCCTAGTCCGCCGTGCCCCTGAACCACCAGATTGTGGCTGTCCTGCAAGAGGGTGCTTTCCTTTAAAACATGAAGCACGTCAAGGTTGGTCACGCCGATTTTGACAGTTGCTGCTGTTTTAGTGTCGGTGGAAAGTAAGGCTCCATTCGGTTTGAGAATATAAAAGTGATCCCAAAATGCTTGTGCTTTTTCTTGGGGCAAGATGTCCAATTGAACTTGTGCAGGAGAAATGCTTTTGACGAATTCCTCCTGATAATGCACCGCGCTCTCTACATCCTCGAAACTCATCGCCAACGTATAAACCCGTTGACCGGTCAGTTTTTCCGAGAGAGCTGGTGTTAACAGCTCGAGAGTGACAGGTTCCATCATGGATTCCAAAAGAGTCGTGGCAAACAGCCGAACCGCCTCTAAATTTCCATCCGGGAAGGACAAGAGCATTAAGCTTTCATACTTCGCAAGCGGACGCAGTTTGAGAATCACTTCAGACATAACGGCCAGCGTACCCATGGATCCAATAAACAGTTTGTTCATATCATAACCGGCCACATTTTTTACGACCTTTCCCCCCAACCGTATGATCGAGCCCTCAGGGTAAACGACACGCAATCCAATGACTACATCGCGTGAGGAACCATAACCAAGCCGTTTGGGACCGCTTTCATTCGAGTTGATAATTCCGCCAATCGTGGCATATTCAGGCCAAGCCGGATCAAGGGAAACACGCTGCCGGTGCGCAGCCAGGTACGTTTGCAACTCCTGAAAAGTAGTTCCTGCTTTCACCGTGATTGTCATATTGCCAACCGTATGTTCAACAATCCCTTTGTATTTCGATAACGAAAGCAAAATATCAGCTTTTTCAGTTTGTCCTCCAAATCCCCTTTTTGTTCCTCCACCCTGAATCGTTATCTTTTTTCCATGGTCACCGGCATATTGTAAAATGCCCTGAATTTCTTCTTCGGTTTCAGGAAAAACGGTGATGTACCCACCATTACCCAAGGGATGGGGATGGTTATTCTCTTCCTCAATCATGATTTGCTCTTGGGATAAAATCGAGGTTAAATCCGACAGAGATACTGTCTCGAGCAATTCACTCCACCTCCAATTGTTTCGTAATAAGAAACGCCGTTTCATCTATAGCTTAAAAAAATATTAACTGAAATATATAGCTTTATTAAACCATTCCAAATCTTACTTTTCAATAAATTTATCGAAAAATTTAAAATACTTTAAAATTTAGGTTTTTACCGATACATGGTTACTTCTTCACATGCAACAAAGGAACTGAGAGGTTTCTCCCAGTTCCTTTAGTGGTTGCTTATACCGTTTTGCTTTTTGAAAAAAACTGCGGCAAAAAGGTCTTATTTTCATCCAAAATGTCTTGAAGTATTTTTTCAGCAACAGAAGCACTCTTCACCAGCGGATGCGTAGTCAAGGCGAGCAGTCCCATGGAATAGTCTCCGTGAACTGCAGCTTCAATGGTTAATTCTTCGTAAGCTTTTACCATTTGCAGCAATCCGCGGATTCTTGCATCGATTTTGGTAGTAAGTTGAATGGGATGAGCACCCTGCCGGTCAATCATGCAATTGACTTCAATAGAAGCGGTCTCAGGAAGACAGGATAGGATCCCATTATTCTGCACATTTACGGTCTGAATATCTTTCTTATTGTTATAGATGGAGGACATGATATTAACCGCCGCTTCGGAATAGAATGCGCCTCCTCTTTGAGCGAGTTCCGGCGGTTTGATGGACAGATTGGGATCCTGATAGCGTTTAAACAAAGCGGCCTCCACCTTTTTTACCTCATCCGCTCTGGTTCCAGTCTCCTGCAATTGCTCTAATTGATGTTTCAAAACCTCATCTTCTTTATAATAATAGCGATGATAACCGCAAGGAAGGGCTCCCAGTGCCCGCAAAAAATCACGATTCCATTCGAGATCAGGAATATTATTCATGTTAAAGCCTTTCAGGTCTGCTTCTCCATTCAGGAAACTGTCAGTAACATCTTTGTTTTTTACCCGAATTTTTGTCGTCCAATTTAAATGATTAATTCCTGCCATTTCTATCTCAATTTCGCCGGATTCCACATTAAAGTATTCAGCAAGCTGTTTTCTGGTGTTGATCGGCAGGTTGCAAAGCCCGATCACTTTTACTGTTGAATATTTATTTACCGCTTCTGTTACAACACCTGCTGGGTTTGTAAAGTTAATCAAAAAAGCTTCGGGAGCATATTTTGCAATATCCCGACAGATATCAAGGATCACCGGAATGGTCCGCAGGGCTTTAGCAAAACCTCCGGCCCCGGTGGTTTCCTGGCCAATGCATTGATAACGGAGGGGAATTCTCTCATCCCTCGATCTTGCCTCGAGCATTCCTATGCGGAGCTGTGTGATGACAAAGTCAGCTCCTTTGATTGCTTCCTCCCTATCAAACGTTAACGTAAGATGAATGGGAACGCCGCCTTTTTGAATCATCCTCCGTGCTAATTCTCCTATAGTTTCAAGTTTTTCTTTTCCCTCATTGATATCCACCAGAAAAAGTTCCTGTACAGGAAACTCTTCATGCCGTTCGATAAAGCCTTCAATTAATTCAGGCGTATACGAAGACCCACCGCCGATCACCGCTACTTTAAGCCCATTTTTCATGACGTATCCACCCTTCTTCCAATCGGTTTAAAATTTCAATGCTAACCGGCAAATGAAGGTGGTCAAATGCCAGTAAAACCGCTCCAAAAACCGGATCCTTATGTGGAATAATCAATTCGATTTCGTGCCCCTCATTCTCGATCGTCTTTCTTAATGCGTCCAACACTACAGGATTCTTCCCCTTTTGCAGCACACTGCCTGTTAGAACGATGGGAATAGGGACAGGCAAGTTCCCGAGTCTCTTGATCACGGAGTTTGCTGCTATGCCCAACTCGATGCCGGCGTTTTGTAATATCCGGATCGAAAGCAGATCCCCGTCCATTGCGGCCTGATGTAGAACAATCGCCAGTCTGCCGTCGACTCTCGTTACCCCGTCATCCAAGAATTGATTCCACATTTCTTCCATCGTATGAAATCCGAGATAGCGGGGGATCCGATCGGTTAAGCTTGAGGGAATGTCCCGAAGTTCCCAGGAACGCACCGCAGATCTGAATGCTTCTGCCGCGAGTGCATTCCCCCCTATCTGTCCATCACCATAGAGATATCCAAAACCTCCAGTTTGGACCACATTCCCTTCCTCATTTCTTCCAGCTGCATTTGTACCGCTCCCTGCTACTAAAACGACTCCGGTATTGGAATGACTCCCGAGCCGCAAGCCTTCCATGGTGTCACATACCAGGTCCCATTTGTTAAAAGGCAGGGTTGCAAGCTTTGATTTCAACGTTCGGATATCTATTTCACGATCAGCGCCTGCCAGCCCGTACTGCACAAAAGAAAGATCAGTGCTTGAAAGCCGGGCCTCCTGCATCGCGGTTGTAACCGCTTCCTGAATATTGGCGAACGCTTGCTCAATCCCGTTCACCTGGTAGTTGGAGCATCCTGAAAATCCCTTCCCAAGAAGGTTACCGGACTGATCGGCTATAACCGCATGTGTTTTGCTTCCGCCTCCATCAATCCCCATCAAAATGTGTGTCATTATTCCTTCACACCTCCACCTGCAAGGCCACCGACAATATACTTATAAAGAAATACGGATACCAGAACCGGCGGCAGCGAGGCGATAAAACCCCCAGCCGTCATAAGTCCCCAATCAATGTTGTGCTTTCCAATAAACTCACGGATAGCGATCGGCAATGTTTTGGAAGCAAAGGATTGAGTGAACGCACTCGCAAACATAAATTCATCCCAAGCCAACAGCAGCGTAAAAATAGCGGTTGCCGCAATCCCGGGCATGGCAAGGGGAATGATGATCCGGAACAAGCTTCCCATACGTGAACACCCATCGATAATCGCAGCTTCCTCCAATGCTTTAGGGATGGTTTGAAAGTAGCCGGTCATGATCCAGATGGCAAACGGCAGTGAAAAGGTCGTATAGGAAATAATTAACGACCAAACCGTATCCAGGAGAGGAGGCGTATGAAGCAAAATAACATTGGTGAATGGTATGGCAACAGTAATTCCATTTCTCATCATGACATAGAGCGGAGCGATGATCGAGATGGACGGCAACAGCTGCATCGCCAGCACTGTAAATAAAGCAGAATTTCGAAACGGAAATACCACTTTGGAAAAGGCATACGATGCAAAAATGGCCAAAGCTAGTGTAAACACAGTGGTGCCAAGGGAAACTATGATACTGTTTTTCATGGCTGCAATAAATTCGGCAGCCCCATTACCAGTAAAAAGGCGATAATAGTTTTCCAGTGTGGGAGAGTGAGGAACCAAATGACCGCTAAGCAGCTCTTCGGTCTTACTGATGGAAGACGTAAACAAATAGACAAAAGGAGCCAAAGTAAATAGTGCAAGCAGGATTAAGCCGCACCACAAATAAAAGGGAGGAATCAGATCAGTGCTTTTCACCTTAAACAACCTGGATTTTCCTTTGACCGTTGCCACCTCATTTTTGACGGTTCTCTGTTCAATCGTTGGTTCAAACATGGGTATCCCTCCTTTTATACCTCATGGGAATTTTTCTTTAACATGCGAATATACAAGACAATAAATACGAGAATGATAGCCGTTGAAACCCATGCCATGGCAGAAGCTTCACCCAGATAAAAGTAACGGAATGCCTTGTTGAAGGTCAGGTAGGAAATAGAAGTGGTTGGGTCTCCTGTGAAAACGGTCAGGATGTCATAAACGCGAAATGCCGCAATGGTACGAAGCACAACAGCAATCATCAGGATGGGAAACAACTGTGGAATGGTCACATACCGAAGTTTTTTCCAGAATCCAGCGCCATCCATCATTGCGGCTTCATAAAGTGTCGAAGGGATTGCCTGAAGTCCGGCCAACAGTAATAAGGTCATAAACGGGGTCATTTTCCAGACATCGGCAACCACCACGGAATTAATAATATGATGGGCGTCAGCCAGCCATAATGGGTTTTCACTTGCGCTAAGTACATGAATTTTCTTTAGAATAATCGTAAACGACCCGTTCCCCGGCTGAAAAATCCATTTCCACAGCAAACCGTTTACGAGGGTCAGCATCGCCCAGGGAATGATGATAATCATCCGGAAAAATACTCTTCCCCTGAACATTTGATTGAGCAGCAAGGCACTAAACAAGCCAAGTACCAATTCCGCTGCAGTGGAGAGGACAGTAAAGTAACCGGTAAAATATGTTGCCGTCCAGAAATCATGGTTCTTGAACAATGCTGTAAAATTACTAAAACCCACAAATACCACATCGGAACCATCCAGCATGTGATACTTATACATACTCCAGACCAGCGATTGATAGATGGGAAATAGAAAGGTTTTAAAGAGTATGTAGAAGGTGGGTAACAACAGTATTACAGCAAAAAATAGATCTTTACTCTGTTTTTTACCCATAAGCCTGAATTTCGCTGACTTACCAGCCGGTTTTTCCATCTCGATCCTCCTTCGAAAGAAGAAGCGGTTAGTGCCTAACCGCTTCCTGATCATTATTTCGACTCTTCAATCGCTTTCTCAATTTTTTTTGCTGCGGTATCCAATGCTTCTTTCGGAGATTTTTTCCCTAACAGTGCTTCATGGATTTCAGCGGATAATATATCCGCCCACTCCACGTAACCAGGTGCATTTGGACGGTTTTGTCCATATTCAAACTGCTTCATGACTTTGTCCACAGTTTTTGTTTTGTCCGCCGCCTTTAAGTCTGGATCGTCATATAACCCTTCCGTTGTGGGATACATTCCGTCATTCTTAAACAATGGGAGTTGAAACTTCTTGGTGCTCATCCATTTTAAGAATTCCAGGGCAGCTTGCTTATGTTTACTGTCTTTCATTAAAGAAATGCCCTCAGAACCTGTAACTGCAGCCGATTTCACGTCCCCATTTCCCGGCATTAGTCCCACATCGGTTTTATCAACTACTTTGGATTTGGATGGATCATTTAAATCGGGATACATACCTTCCCAGTTCGTCATCATGGCGATCTTTCCTGTGGAAAATGCATTTTTTACATCATCCTCACTCCATTGCAAGCTTGCCGGATCAACGGTATTATCCTTTTGAGTGAGATCCACCATAAATTGAAGCGCTTTCAAACCACCGCCTTTATTAAAAACAGGTGCTCCATTTTCATCAAAAAATTTACCGCCAAACCCATATACGAGGCTGACAAAGTCACAGTTTAATCCCTCCGCTTGTTTCCATGACCAGGCAGAACCATATACACCATTCTTCGTCAGTTTTTTAGACATTTCCCGAAATTCCTCCCACGTTTTTGGAGGAGCATTATATCCCGCTTTTGCAAGAAGCTCTTTATTCCAGTAGAAATGCTTTGTGCTGGAAAAAAATGGAACAGCGACCAGATGATCTTTGTACATGACAGAGCTCAGGGACGATTGCGTATATTTTTTCTGAACGTCTTTCGGTACAGCATCCGCCAGATCATAGGCAATCCCACCTTCCATGAACTGACCGGCCCAAATCGTATCCATTTCTGCCAAATCGATGTCGGCCGAATTGGAGAGAACAGCGGTAGTGATCTTGTTGTAAAGAGAGTTGTAATCCACCGCTATTTCCTTCACTTTGATTCCTGTGTCTTTGGTAAACTCTTTTAATATTTTTCCTCTCGGCCCATTAGCACCGTCTGTATTCACCCACAATAAGGTGATTTCTTCTCCTTTGAGGTCTTTTTTGTTATTCCAGCTCAACTTTTCACTCTTTGCCTCGTTTTTCTTTCCGCTTGTTGTCGGAGCAGCATTACAACCGGCCAATAAAGAAAAAATCAAGATTAAAAGAAAAAGCACCTTCCCTTTTTTCAAATGCAGACCCTCCCTTTAAACTTTTTTTGGATTCTTGCTGGAAAACTCGTAAGCTCATATTAAACGTTAATATTCTTATCCCTGAATTGAGGCAGATGCTCTTGGTGAGCCGCCAGATAATCATCCATCATTGCCTTTGCTGAGGTAAATGAAGGGACAAGAGGATGAACAGTCAAGGCATTTACCCCCGCTTGATAATCTCCCTTTACTGCACATTCCACGGCGAATCGCTCGTACGTTTTTACCGGATGGATTAATGAAAGAGCAAAATCAGGAACATCGCCAATAGTAATTGGAAAATACCCATTTTTATTTACAAGACAAGGAACTTCCACCACGTCATCGTCATGCAGCTGACTGATTGTCCCATTGTTTGGCACGTTTAGCGTTAAGATTTGCTGTTTGTTGTTTGCAATACTGCGGATGATGTTGAGGGCCAAACCTTCATAGCCTTCTTCTTCAAAGGAGAGATCAACGGTTTCTTCATCTTCGTGGACATCATGGATTTGACCGGTCGTTTCCCTCGACATGTACGTGCTGCCCCGCGCATCAAGTGTTCCTTTATAATCAGCCCAGGCTTCTTCCACGCGGCCCTGCTGGACAAGTTCGGACACTCTTTCAAGAAGCGGGCGGTTTAACTGAACAATTTGCTCGCCTCTCGTTTGATTCGATTGCAAAATGTTCGTTACTGCCTGATCTGCATAATAAAAGTAATACAAATATTCGTTGGGCAGCATCCCCATGTTACGGATCAGTTCCGGTTCAAAGAAACGGAAAGTGTGCGAAATACGGGATAGGTGTTCATAACGATCAAGGATTTCAGGAAGCCGGTCCACACCTTTCTCATAGACAGAAGGAACCCAGCCCAGGTGGTTTAATCCAAAATAAGTAACTTGCAAGTCAGTGTGAGGCACCTTTAAAAACTTGCACAGCGAATTTTTAATCCCGGCATGCGCATCGCAAATTCCGATTACTTTTTTATGTTTTCCATATGTAGTGAGGGCTTGGGCCATCAAACCAGCCGGGTTGGTAAAATTCAGAAGCCATGCTTCCGGTGCTTCCTCGTTGATAATTCTGGAGTAGTCCAGCATGACGGGAATCGTCCGCAGTCCCATGGCAAATCCCCCTGGTCCTGTGGTTTCCTGACCGAGCACTCGATACTTTAGAGCAATTTGTTCATCAAGAACGCGTCCTTCTTCCTGACCCACACGAATAGCGGAAAAAATAAAATCCGCACCTCGTACCGCTTCTCTAATATTCGTGGTAAATGAAAGAGTAAAATCTCCGTGGTATTTGTCCACGAGAAATTGAGAAATGCTTCCCATAACAGACAACCTTTCCTCATCAACATCAAAGAGGGTAACTTCTTTAAAATAAAGATCATTTTGTTTAAACAAGCCTTCAATTAATAAGGGAGTCCTCATCCCGGCTCCGCCTAATATGGTCAGTTTCATGATTCATCCTCCTGTTTTATTTTATAGGTTCCAAAAAAACCTTTTGTACTTGTTGCCAGCTTGGACTGCTGGTTGCTCCTCCCAAACTTTGCACAGAGCAGCTGCCGCAGTAATTGCCCAATTTTACCGAATCCTCTAAAGACCATCCCTTTAGTATCCCTGCCAACAGGCCAGCAGAGAAAACATCTCCAGCCCCTGTTGTATCAATGGCCTCGCATTGATAACCCGCTATTTTTTTGATGGTATGATTTTGTCGCATCAATGCACCGTGCTCTCCCAGTTTAATAACGACGGAGGTGTTATGCTTACCCAGCTTTTCAATGGCTTCATAAGGATTCATTATTCCTGTTATGGTTTCTGCCTCTTTTTGGTTTGGTGTAAAGATGTCTGCCATTTTCAGGAACTCACTCAATTGGTCGTCCTTCAGCCATTCCTCATCCCAGCCGACATCCAAAGAGATTAACATTCCTTTGGTTTTGGCCCTTTCAATGACCCCTTTTTTACCTCTTCCTGCCGAAGTATGTAAGACCTTTGCTTCTGTCTTTTCAATTACAGAACATGCATAATCAGCAAGGTTTAGTTTTTCAACGCTGTCCTGAAAAGAGAGAAACGATCGGTCTCCGCCATAATTGATGCAAACAGATAAACAACGCAGAGGTTGATCAACTTGTAACATGAGAGAGGTGGAAACGCCTTCCGCCTCCAAACTCTCTTTCATAAACTGACTGAGAAAGTCATTGCCAATTGGGCCGATCACTGCCACCTTCAGCCCCAGTCTTGAAAGAGATACTGCTGTGTTATAGGCTGCACCGCAGGTAAAATCAAACGACCCGCAATAGACCTCTTCTCCAGGATTTGGCATTTTAGGAATAGATGAAAAAATAACATCCGTGGAAATGATGCCTTCTACCAATACATCATAGGTCATAACATTTTCCTCCTTCCTTTTATTTGTTATGTTGTTATTACAAATCTATTGGATTTCCAACCTCTTGTCAACTGAATTTTCTAAATATTTAGATCGATCTCCGCTATTTACTATGAATCCCAGCAATTAATAAGGAATTTAGGGTAGTAATTGCAATAAAAACGACAGTAGTTAGGATAAAAGAATTCTTCTGTAATAGTTCTAGTATTCAATAAATTTGTATAAATCCATAAATTTGTTGTAACATATGTATATACCATTCAGGTAGGAGAGATAAATCGGAGTGAGATTATGATAAATAGAAGCCCGGGAACTGCCTTATATTATTTAATTAAAGAAAAACTTTTAGAGCTTATTAAAAATGAGACGTATCAGATTGGGAGCCAGCTTCCCACTGAATCCGAATTATGCCGGATGTTTGATGTCAGCCGAACAACAATCCGCCTGGCATTGCAACAACTTGAATTGGACGGCAAAATTCATCGCGTTCAGGGAAAAGGTACTTTTGTTTCAAAGCCGAAAATCAATGAGGCACTTTCTCAAAGTATGAAGAGCTTTTCAGAGCAGATGAAAGATGCCGGCCTTGTGTCTTTTTCAAAAGTTCTTGCATTTGAAGTCATCCCTGCTTATTATTCTTTGGCACAGGCCCTTGAGATAGATGAAGAGGATCCAGTCATCAAGCTGGTACGCTTGCGTCACGGAGGCACAGAACCTCTTCAGCATTCCACCTCTTTTATCCCTTGGAAGGTTGCACCAGGTTTGAAGCGGGAAGATTGCTCGGGGTCTTTGTTTCAATTGTTAAGAGGCAAATTTGAGATCGAAATCCACCGATCAGTTGAATCCATCGAGCCCATTCTAACCAATGAAGCCATGAGCGAACTGTTGAACATCCCAGCAGGCTCCCCGTCTTTTTTACTGGAATCCATTACTTATTCCGCAAAGGAATTGCCAATCGAATTTTCTTCCAGCGTTGTACGAGGAGATCGTTCAAAGTTTGTTATGGAGAGATATTATAATTATTTGTAACTAGCCAAGATAAACGTAGACCAGCTGCAAATCAATTCTTCTGACATCTTAAATGGCATATAAAAAAGCAAAAATCGCAGTTCTTCTTCAACTGAAGCATCCGGTCGTTTTGAAACAATAGCTCACGTAATTCCGCTTCCTTGGCCAACATTTCCGCATTCTCGGTCAGCTCCGGTGCATCTAATACTTGACGTAATGCAATCTGGCCTTCCCCATGTCCTTGCGGTTCCGGCATCCGCATGGCCCACTCGATGGCTTCTTCCCTAGACTTCACATCAATCAGAATGAAGCCGGCGACCAATTCTCCGGCTTCGGAATTCTTCGAGGCTTTGACGATCACCATAAAGAGCATAATAATTATCTCTTCTTGTTTAAGCAGAATTATTTAAGAATCTTCAAATTATCCAACCACTCTTTGTTCCACTGGAAGGATACACCATCAGATGATTTTTCAAAAATGGATGAAGGATATGGCAAAGCAAGTTCCGGCGTCTCGTTCAATTTGAAGTAGCGCAATTCGAAGGTTTCAGGATCAATCGGTTTTAAGTCGCCACACTGAACTTCACATTCGAATACAACCACGTTGTACTCTACTTTATTTCCATCCGGGTATTGATAACGGAAGTCATTGCCACCAAAGACACCTAATAGTTTTTTTGGTATAACATGCAAGCCGGTTTCCTCCCAAACTTCACGAACCAATGCTTCTGCTGGCGCTTCACCAGGTTCGATCGCTCCGGCAGGAAGACTCCAGTTTTCTCCTGTACCTTTGTTTTGAAACAGAATCTCTCCGGCTTTATTTCGAACAATTCCTGCCACACTCGGAACAAAAATCAGTTCATTACCCACTTGATCTCTTAGTTTTTTATAGTAGTCTGACATTCCCATTTTGAACTCTCCTTTAAAAATTTTGTCATATAATATTTGCTTTTTATGTAATGATGGAATAAATGCAGGTATCTGTCAGCCTGCTGCCATCTTCATCTGGAGCACTCCTTATTCTTTTCGTGGTTTGGCCCAAATAAGATGAAAAACATTCAGCCAATGATGTTCTGCTTTTTGAATATCCAATGGCGAGTGATTAACCAGCTTCATAATGTTTCGATTTTGATGGCAACCCACGGTTTTAACAGCCAAGGGGTCCAGGGCTCTTTGTAAAGTCGAGATAAGGAAATTAGAACTGATTCCGTGCTCGAGCAGCAATACTTGTCCATTTGGCTTACACCATTTACTTACATTTTCCAGGATTCGCGCAGGAGAGGAATATCCACAAAATGAAAGAGTAGAAACGATCGAATCAAACTGTTGGTTTTCAAAGAACAGCTCGTCAATATCGCTTTCAATAAACGCTGCCGGAAGATGATATTGCCGGGCCGCTTTTTTTGCTTTCCCGAGCATCTCCGGGCTGAAATCTACCGCAGTAATGGTATCGATCTTTTCGATCTTGTAAAACGGAAAGTTCCCTCCTGCGCCCACTGCCAGTTCCAGTACATGTCCTTTAGCCTCTCCAATTAATTTTTCCCTCCATTTTCGTTGGAATTGGTTTTCCCTCATTCGGTCGTAAGTTTGAGCCTGACGGTTAAACTTTTTAATCAGCTTTTTATTCACACTAGACATTCCTTTCCAATAACTTGTCAATTAGGAATGAATTCTTCTATGAGGTCCGTATCTGGCGGAATATATCCGAGCTGCCTGCCGATTTTTACAATCTGTCCTTTATGATGAAACTCATGGGTAGCCGTGTGCGTAAACAGCCACAATGCTGTGATCTTCCAGCACTCCCCATTCCTGGTGATTTGAATGCTTCTTTCCCAATTCCCTTTATATTCTTGGAGAAATTCAAGAACCAAATCATCTGTTTTCGCAAAAATCTGGCGCATATCCTGTACACAGTTAATGGTCTGTGGTTTAATTTCTGGCAGCTTATGCCCAAGAGCCCGATTTCCAAGCCATGTTTGATAACAATCTGCTACATGAGCATGCAGGTTTCGGATGGAGTCACCGCCAAATGTTTCTAACTCTCTTACATAATCTTCATAGGCTAACGTTTCGCAATAACGAAATAATGTTTCCCTTGTGCGCCTTATCCACTCATACTGGCTTACGAACACATCCATTTTCCCACTCTCCTTTTTAGTAGATTCGTCCAAGCTTTATATTCCTCGTGAAAGACGTGAAAACCTCTTTTAAATCACTAGGCAGACCTTCCTCATGCTTTTTATCCAAAAACGTTTTGATACACGCTACCAATCTACCATAATCTTCCGATATCCACCTGTATGAATATGTAAAACGATTCATTTTTTCTATTTTATGTAAATGGCAATTGACCCCTCTTGTTCAAGGGTGCTACCCTTTCATTGAAAACGATTACATTTAATGCTAAGGAGGGAAAGTGCAATGAAGAAGATGAGTGCTTTTATCAGTTCTGTACTTATGGGTTCCACTCTCTTATTACCTCTTAGTGCAAGTGCCGACCAATCAAATGGAAATACCGGTCCAGTGAAGTCTCCCAAAGATAAGGTTATTGAGCAAATCATAACTAAAATGACAGATAAGGAAAAGATCGGACAGCTTGTCATGCCTTCGACACATGACACTGAAAGTAAAATGCCGAATGAGGATACCCGCAAGCTTATACAAAATTACAAAGCGGGTTCTGTTATCGTTTATGGTGCCCGTGATGCCCGTACAACAGCTCAATATAATAACCAGCTGCAAAAATGGGCTGCCAACACCTCTCCAAAACTCCCACTGTTGGTTTCCGCTGATTTGGAATTTGGGACAAAACAACATGTCACCGATGCAACACCTTTTCCTCGACAAATGGGTATTGGTGCCACACGACAAGCAAAAGCGGCGAAGGATGTGGCCAAAATAACGGCACTCGAAGCAAAAGCAACGGGATTTAATTGGAACTACTCACCGGTTGCTGACGTCAATACGAACCCTGCCAATCCTGTTATCGGTGTACGGTCCTTTGGTGAAAAAACGAGTCTCGTCTCCAGTATGACCGCCGCACAAATTAAGGGTTACCAGGAGAATGGTGTTGTCGCAACAGCTAAGCACTTCCCAGGTCATGGGGATACGAGTGTGGATTCACACCTGGGCTTAGCTGCTGTTACATATGACCGCGAAACGCTCGAAACCGTACATCTCCCTCCATTTCAGGCAGCCATTGATGCAGGAGTCGATTCCATCATGACAGCCCATGTGATTATTAACGCGATTGACAAGGACCTTCCTGCCACGCTTTCTAAAAGGGTGTTAACAGGGTTACTCAGAAATGAGATGGGATTTAAAGGACTGATCGTTACGGATGCTATGAGCATGCATGCCATCGCCAAGGAATGGGGTGCGGGACAAGCGGCTGTGATGGCGGTAAACGCCGGAGCGGATATTGTGATGGCTACTGGAAATCTGGATGAACAACTCGAAACCTTTAATGCTTTAAGTGATGCGATGAAATCCGGCCAATTATCCGAAAGAAGAGTCAATGAATCGGTAAAAAGAGTTCTGGCTTTAAAGATCAAGTATAAGCTTTTTGACCACCGTTATGTTGATCTTGAAGAGGCTGTTACAGCCGTCAATCAACCGGCACATAAAGAAACGGCTGCCGAAGTTGCAAGAAAGTCTATCACGCTCGTTAAGAATGAAAATGTCCTCCCTTTTAATCCAACCGAGAAAAAATTAACACTCGTAACAGGACCGGAAATCTACGGATCCACCAATTTCATCAACAGTATTGCCAGCATGGTCGATGAAAAATCGGCAGGAAATGTAAAAAGCTTTACCACTTCGGAAGATTCAACAACAACAGAAATTCAACAGGCAGTGAAGCTGGCTGAACAAGCGGACCAAATCATCGTTCCAACGTTTTCTCCAAGTGAGCTCCCTGCCGGACAGGCAAAGCTGGTAAAAGAACTGCAAAAAACAGGCAAGCCTGTTGCCGCGGTTTCCCTCGGCCTCCCTTATGATGTAAAAGATTATCCTGAAGTCGGCGCTTACATTTCGACATACTCGGTTGAGCGTTGGGGTTCACCTGTTCCAACTTCATGGAAAGCAGCTGTTGATGTGATTTTTGGAACCCAGCCAGGAGGAAAGCTGCCCGTTTCAATTGAAGGCCTGTACCCGTATGGCAGGGGTTTGACTTATTAAGTAGAGCTTACTTGTAATAACCCTGTAATATAGTCCGTTCGACTAAATTACAGGGTTTTTGCTTGTTTATAATATTTCTTTCAGCTTTTTAACATTTTACAATAACACCGAATTCATAAAGCATTTTAACGCGTCCATGGAAATAAAGAATTACCTAGCAGAATCCGTTATATAAGCTCTTTCCTTCTTTTTTAAAATCCACAGACACCCGTTCCTTTAAAAATGCCTGCAAGGAAAATGCTATTAAAAATAAAAAAGTATACCTGCCCGTCTTCAACTATTAATGCCTAAATTTGGTTTATAGTGCTTTTCTTATGGACGTACCACTAACTACAGAAATCCATATCCCTCAACAGCACGTATGGTTATAACTCCGAGCCAAATTGCAGTTGATTTGAAAGTACATATTCCTCTGTCCTAATAATAAAAGAAACAAAGAAGGCCATTCATCCTGTTGGATCAATGACCAATTAACATAAGACTTTTCTCTTTGCGTTTATTTCAAAAGATTAATTGTAGTTATAATGATAGGCATCGCAAAAACATCAATGAGAAAAGCTCCTACAATAGGAACAACTAAGTAAGCCTTACGTGAAGGACCAAATCGATCGGTAACTGCAGCCATGTTTGCCATTGCATTCGGAGTCGCACCAAGGCCATGACCAGTGAATCCTGCAACCATCACAGCGGCATCATAATTTTTGCCTAACAATCGGAACAAGACAAATACACCAAATACTACGATAAATATCACTTGAACAAGTACAATAATAAGCATTGGCAAGGCAAGATTAGCGACTTCCCATAGCTTTATACTCATAAGGGCCATTGATAGAAAGATGCCAAGAGTGATATCACTAATTAAATTAATGCTTTTCATATCAATAATTTCTGGCATTTTTATATCAATAAGATTTCGGACAATAACTGCTACAAACATGGCACCTACATAGTTTGGAAGTACAAACCCTGTTGCTGAAGAGAATAATTCCCCTAAATGAGTCCCCAATGCCATACAAAAAGTAATGACTAATAACTGAATAAAAAAGGTATTTGTAGTAATTGATTCAACCTTTTCTTCTTTAGAAGATTGCTTTTCATTCAATTCAGTAGGCGTAAGATTATATTTACCAATTAAGTACTTTACTGTTGGTCCTCCAACCAAACCGCCAGATATTAATCCAAATGTTGCTGCTGCAATACCAATGGATAAAGCAGACTCAATTCCCATATCTTGAAGGGTCTGGCCGAATGCACCAGCAGATCCATGCCCCCCTTCCATTGAAACTGCACCAGCCATCATTCCTATTAGAGGATGAATGTTGAATAAAGATGCCAGTGAAATGCCTATTAAATTTTGTGCAAGAGCTAAAAATCCACAGGCAAGCCAATAAATAACCAGCAATTTACCGCCTAATTTAATAAGGGAAAAACTAGCACCCAAACCAACTGTAGTAAAGAAAGTTAACATAAAAAGACTTTGAAGAGATGTATCTAAGGTGACCTCAAGAAGCCCGGTTGCTTTGAGAATCGTAGTAATGACAGCAAATATTAACCCTCCAACTACAGGAGCAGGTATGCAAAACTTTTTTAGCATTTTAATTTTAGCCACCATATATGTACCTAATACCAATAATCCTACAGCCAAAAAGATTGTATTCACTTGATTCATGGTTATTGTCATAAAGTATGTTCCTCCGTATTTGCTACAATGGCTTCATTTACAAAATAAGCCCCTAACTTAACGGTTCTTCCGCCCTCATCCAGCTCGGGATTCACTTCACAAAGATCAAATGACCGTACTTTAGGATGAGAGGCTATTTTGCGAATTAACATTCTAACCATATCAGGGGTTAATCCAAATGGTGAAGGGGCACTGACACCAGGAGCGAATGCAGCATTCAATACATCTGTACAAAGTGTCAAAATAACATAATCGTGTTGCTTTATAAATGCATGGATTGATTCCTCAATATTACTGATGTTATTCATCGTGACATCTTCTTCAATCATGTAACGCACATCCAACTTTTTCGCTGTATCAAATAATTCCTGAGTGTTACCAAATGGCTGAATACCCAACACAAAATAATTGCAATTCTGATCTTGTTCAAGGATCTGACGGAACATTGTACCTGATGAAGATGAGGTTTCATACGAACGCAAATCGAAATGTGCGTCTAAATTTATGATACCTAAGTCTGCTTCCTGTCCTATACATTGACGAACACCCAGATAATGCCCATACAATGTTTCATGACCCCCTCCAATGATGATGGGAACCAAAGACTTGCTAAGAACATGGTAAACTTTTTCACCCAGATCCTTTTGAGCTGTTTCAAGTTTTCCATTAGTACAAGTTACATTGCCAATATCCAATAAACGTACATCCTCTTTAAATCTCCAAGGAAGTTTGGCAAGTTCTTTTCGAATTTCATCTGGTGCTTTTGCAGACCCCAATCTGCCCTGATTTCTTTTTACGCCTTCTTCACATTCAAAACCGATTAAGACACACGTATCATCCACTTTTTTAACCAGCTCTCTCGAGTCTACTACTTCGACCATCTGGTGGTAACGGAAGCTGCTTTTTCGTTCTTTATGGTCAATTCTTCCACTCCAGCAATTAGTCACTGATTTTCTTTGCAAATCAACCCCATCCCTTTCTGAACATTTTAAAATATTCGTATATAAACCAATTATATAGTTTTGTATTTATAAAAACTAATATATAATTTGAATATATTTATAGTTTTAATTTATAAATTGAAAGGGATCTTAATGAATATCAAACACTTGTATTATTTTGTGACTGTTGCCGAACAACTTAGTTATTCAAAAGCAGCAGAAAAATTACACATTACACAGCCTTCTTTAAGTACTGCAATTAAAAATCTTGAAAGGATTGTTGATTCACCACTTTTTGAGAGGAATACTCGTAAAATCAGTCTTACGGATGCAGGAGCTATACTATATAAAAAAACTATGCCCTTGCTTTCTCAATTGGATATTTTGGAAAAAGAAATGAAGGAAGTAAAGGAGTTGGGGAACGGAGAACTTGTGATAGGAATGATAGAGTCGGTGAAACATTGGTTACCAGAAGTTATACGTGAATATTGTAATTGTTTTCCGACCATGCGGGTGAAATTAATCGAAGTTCTAAGCAAACAAGATGTAATCGATTCGTTAAGAAAATATGATACACATATTATTATTACAAACCAATTCATCAATGAAGCAGACATAGAATCCGTCTCGTTATATGAAGAGAATTTAGTGCTGCTAATTCATCAGGATCATCCTTTATCACAAAGAGATGAACTATCCATTAAAGAATTAGAAAACGAACCTTTTATTATTAGTACTGAAGGGTTTCAAACCAGGGATGATATCTTGAAGGTGTTTGAATATGAACAAGTATCTCCCTCAATTAAATTTGAAATCGAACGATTTGAAACTGCATTAACATTGGTTAGAGAGAATTTGGGACTTACTTTGATTCCTGAAAATTACTTAGTTCGCCAAAACGAACCTTCCATTGTTTGTAAAAAAATCCCTTCCTCATTATTACAACGCACGGTATACGTAACTCGTTTAAAGAACCGATATTTATCACCGGCCATTAATGCTTTTTTTCAAAGGATCATCGGCTATTATGTGCAAAAGTTATGATTAACAACTTTTAAGAGATAAATCCAAGGTTTGCTACCCAAGTATTTATCTCTTAACATTTATTTTATATCCTTACTCGCATACCATAGTGCACCCGATTCACCAACCAGCGCCCCCAATAAAAATACGGATGGCTTGTCCCCCTTTTCCTTGATCTCAACAGTTTCATATTTAAACGTGCGGTTTCCGTGTTCATCATTCAAATTCTTGGCCACCTGTTTGATTTCGGATAAATGATCCACAAATTCATGGGTATTGCAGTGGGTGCAAACAGTATAAGGCACATTATGGATGTAAAGACTTGCTCCCTTATGATAAACAGAGATAATATCAATCATAGGCAAAACCAATCCATTGTTACAGGTTTTACAGCTTTTCAGCATGTCCAGCCTTCCTTTCATAAGGAAATAGGAAATCCTTAGGAGTATATTCATCCCCACGTATAATAGAACTAAACAATAGAACTGGAAGTACTAATAGGATATAGCTTACCTCCCACCGCAAACGAGACTCTTCCTGTTTCTTCAGAGACTACGAGAACAAGTGCATCGCACACTTCTGTTAAACCCATAGCAGCCCGGTGACGGGTCCCTAATTTTTTATTTCCTGCTTCTATGCCGGATACCGGCAGCACATTTGAAGCAGAAACAATGGTCTCTCCCCTAACCAATACCGCTCCATCATGCAGGGGATTGCCGGGATAAAAAATGGATTCCAGCAGGGGAAACGTAAGATCCGCTCCAATTTTGTTTCCTGCATTGATCAATGCTTCAAGAGGCTCTTCCCGTTCAATTACGATTAAAGCGCCATGTCTTTGACTGGAGAGATGCTGAATACAAGTAGAGATCTCCAGAAATTTTTCCGTGTAAGGGGAAAGATAACAATTCAAATAAAAGGAGGCTGCAACGGTTTGGGTTTGTTCAATTTCTCCTTTTAGTTCCTCAAGATCTCCCAATAAACAATGACTCTCTGTTTCCAGCGAGTGTAAAAAATGCTGAATCCTCTGATTAACCTGCTGGAGATGGTTCACTATTTGCTCTTTCATCGAGGAGCTATCACAATCTTCTCTCATGTTTGCACCCATTTCCGTCCACACTCTATGCGAGTGTCTTAGTTAGATTCTTTATCTATTCTTTACGCCCTTTGACCCTTTTATGAGAAAATTTGTCATAAAAAAAGCATGGACGATTTATCCATGCTTTAAATATTGATACTCCTGGCTCTTAGATTTTCTTCGTTTGATTAAAGCAAATGATACAGCAAAGCTCAAGCCTGCAGCCAGAAGCATTCCGCCATGAATGGCATGAACGGCAGAAGCAAGGATTCCGTGCATCTCTGACAGCTTGTCCGCTGGTACATGACCTTCGCTGAACGAGGCGTTGAAATTCAGGTCTCCCTCGCCTTTTTTCTTTGCTTCAGAAAGCAGAGTCAGGTTGAAAATGGTACCAAAGATCGCCGATCCCAATGTCTGGCTGAACGTGTTAGTAAAGGTGTTCAGTGCCACTGCAACTCCACGTTCTTTTTGCTGGACAGACGATTGGATCGTAAGCATAAAAATCGGGGTAATGAGCCCCATGCCCAGTCCAACCATTCCTGTTGCCATGTAAATAAAGGCAGAAGGAGAATCGGCCGTCAGCGAGAACATGAACAATGAAGCGGCAGTTACGATTCCCGTTCCCAACGTAATGATCCAGTTAGGCTTCATACGCTCGACAAGCTGGCCAGAAAGAATAGCCCCCAATGTCCAGCAAACTGGCATCGGCATCAATACAAATCCTGCCTCCGTCGCGCTTTTGCTCATAACCCCCTGGCTCCAGATCGGAAGATAAACCGTAATGCTGATAACGACTCCGCCAACGAGCAGGGTTAAAAGGTTGATCAGTGAAATGTTCCGGTTGGAAAAGAGATGAAGCGGGATCAAAGGCTCAGGCGATCTTCGTTCAACTCCATAAAATCCGATATAAGCGATTAATGTAAAGAGGAACAAGCCGATGATGACCGGGCTTCCCCACTCCTGCGACTGGCTTCCCTGCAACAGGGCATACAAGAAGGCGATGGTTCCTACGGAAAAAATAGCCGCTCCTTTGTAATCGATGTACGGCTTTACCTTTTCGATATCTTCCTTATAGTTCGCTGCGAGCATAATAAATGCAACCAATCCAAACGGAATGTTTAAAAAGAAGATATAGCGCCAGGACAGAGTATCCACCAAAAAACCACCCATCAGCGGACCGAGAACCCCGGCTACACCCCAAACCGCGCTAATCCAGCCTTGTGCTTTTGCCCGGTCTTTGGTTTCGGTGTACAGGTCGCCGATAATGGTCATCGTGACTGGCATAACAGCTCCTGCCCCCAGACCCTGAATGGCGCGAAAAAGAATCAACTGCCCCATCGACTGGGCTAGTCCGCACAGTGCAGAACCCGCAAGGAAAATAACAATCCCTGTCAGCATCACTTTTTTACGTCCGAACAAATCCGCAAGCTTCCCATAAATCGGTGCGGACACTGCCGTTGCCAGCATATAGATGGCATATACCCAACTCACCAGCTCAATTCCCGACAAATCACTGGTGATCCGCGGTACAGCTGTACTGACGATGGTTCCTTCCATCGCAGCAAGAACCGTCACCAGCAGCAATGCTCCCATTATTTTATTTCTCATGTCTTTTCCCCCTGATTCACCTGGTTTTTCTATTCTGCCCTGGTGAATGAATTACTGCCACACCCTCTAGTGGGATGGTAAATTTAAGTATTTTCGGTTAAACACAACAAGATATTTTATCACTTATGAATTTAATAAGCTATACCTTAAAAAAATAAAAAACACATTAGAGATGCAGGCTCAATGTACTATTATGGGAGTAAATTCTAATGGATTTTTTTGAATTGGCTATATAACCCTTGAAGCAAAAAAGGCTTATACTACTCATTTTGAAATGTAGTCTAAGGTTTTTTTGTGAAGGATAATATCTCGTATACACGTGAAGTGTTCTCTTCTTTAATCTTCTGCGTCGTTGCAAACAGGTCCCCCTTTTCTCGAATCCTCTGAAGAACAACAGATGGAGTAAAATCACTCGGGTGAAAACCTGAACTTACTTCTTCCCATGTGACCGGGGTCGATACCATTGCCTTCTCTATAGCCCGCAGACCATAAGGAACAGCGATTGTCCTTCCTTTCCATAATTGGAGATAGTCAAAATAAAGTTTGTTTCCCCTTCTTTCTTTTACCCTCTCTAAGGTTACTTTATCTGGATATTTTTCATGAATATACTGTGCGATAAAATGATTTATTCTTCTCGTCATTTCGAACGAAAACAGAGGTTCTATCGGGACAATAAGATGTAAACCGGTTTTTCCGGATGTTTTCACATGGCAGTGTAGGCCAAGCCCGTCCAATACCTTTTTCAGTACCAATGAGATTTCAAGGACGTCCCCAAATCCTTCCGGAGAATGATCCAAATCAAACACCAAATCTGTTGGAAAATCGCGTTTGGTATATTGATCAAACGGTACGTGAAACTCAAGCGCCCCCCAATTGGCAAGCCATAATAAAGTCGCTTTATCATGAAGTACTATTCGTTCTTTTTCTTTGTAAAAAATGCTTACCAGCCACTCCGGTGCTTTTTCCGGTCTCGAACGCTTCTCCACTTTCGATCGGTGAATGCCATGTGGATACAGCCAGTACATCAGCATCCGGTCTTTTGTATAAGGAAGCAGAAAATCGGAGACTTCTAATAAATAGCGGATATAATCAGCCTTTGTAAAACCGGCTTCATTCCATATTATTTTATCCGGATGTGAAATAGGGATGACTTTGCCTTCCACTTGTACTTCCATGACGATTCCCCCGCTATTGATCACTAATGCTGCTAGTGTAAACGAAAAGCATAAATCTATACCTGAGGTGAACATATGGATCCCCTGTTTCCGATGGAACCGAAAAGCGCGACAGACATTCCTTCTTCTTCAAAATGGATTTCTCAAATTAAATGGGACGGCGTACACGTCCTAACCTATTTCGATGGCAAAACCACACGTCTGTTTAATCGGAAGAAAAGAGAACGGACAACGAATTATCCTGAACTCGTTCCTATACATACTTACTGTTCGGCCGAATCTGTCATCTTAGATGGCGAGGTAATTGCACTTGGAGATAATGGAAGGCCAAGCTTTCATAAAGTGATGAGGAGAGATGGGGTAAGGAACCTGGACCGTGTTCGTCTTCTGCAACATCATGTCCCCATTACCTACATGATTTTCGATGTTCTTTTTTATAATGGTGAGTGGATAACAAAATGGCCGTTAGAAGACAGAATCACACTGCTGTCTGACATCATCACGCCGAATGATCATGTGCAGCTGGTCCGTTCGCATCCTGATGGTGAAGCTTTATTTAAAGCGGTAAAAAGCTCCGAAATGGAAGGCATTATTATGAAACAGCTGCATAGCTACTACTATATCGGAGAGAAGAACGAGGTTTGGCTGAAAATCAAAAACACGCTGGATGTAAATGCAGTGATCGGTGGATTTACATTGAACAGCGGTGTGGTGAATGCGGTTCTTCTTGGATTATATGATGATCAGGGACAATTCGTTTATATCGGTCATACAGGTACGGGGAAATTTACTGTTCAGGATTGGCGGAATTTAACTATGAGGCTTCTTAAGATTGAAACTTCCCAGCTTCCTTTTGTGAACCCTGTGGAACGGCACCGGGATGCCTACTGGGTAAAGCCGGAGGTGACTGCCAAGATCCATTTTGCAGAATGGACGGAAGCTGGAAAACTCCGGCAGCCGAGTATACAAGCTCTGCTAGATATTCCACCTTCAGAATGTACCTTTCAAAACACATAGAAAGATGAAAATGATTCATACTATAGAAGAGGTGAAAACAATGACGGAACGAACAGGACACAATAACATGGAAGAATACAAACCGGTCATCAATGGGCCGGTGGAAACGCCTGTTGAAGCTCACCGTATGGTAACGGTCAATAAAGCAGAAGAAGAGTTGAATAACCAAAAAGGCCAACTACCTGAATAAGGTAGCCGGTCTTTTTTATGGTTAATACCCCTCCCGTTTCGCTTTTATGGTTGGTCCGATACCTGTCCATTTAAGTCATCTCTTATTGTACATTTTAATGACTCTCTCTCGTGCTTAACATGTTTTTACAAAACGCATCCAGCTCTTGTTCTTCCTCTTCCTCCAGTTCAAAATCCAGAACATTATCAGTATAGTTTTCGTAAAGTGTATATTGTACAATTCGGGAGTTCTCAGGCAAAACGGCATAAATTAATTTGACATAAATCCCGTTTTCCACATAAAGTTCATCATCTTCCTCCACATCAACGTGTATGATAAATTCATAACGTTCCCCCTCCAAAATCCCTGTGGGGTCTTGCAGTTTTTCCATGGTATGCCTGGTGATTTCCAATACAGTCATTCCTCTCAATTGTGTTTCTATTATTATATCCTTAAGTATCGCTTTAACGAACAGGAGCAGCGGAAGTCAGGCTGCCCCTTTAACATTATGATTACTGACGAAGTTGCCCATTGCCCCGGATCACATATTTGCTTGAAGTTAATGCAGGCAGTCCCATTGGCCCTCTGGCATGCAGCTTTTGTGTGCTGATACCAATTTCTGCCCCGAAACCAAATTCAAAGCCGTCGGTAAAACGAGTAGATGCATTATGGTAGAGAGCGGCACTATCAACAAGCTGAAAAAAAAGCCTCACATTTTCTTCATTTTCGGTGATAATGGCTTCAGAGTGTTTTGAACCATAATAATTGATATGCTCGATTGCTTCCTGCGTACTGGATACTCTCTTTATCGCCAAAATGTAATCCAGGTATTCCCTGTGCCAATCTTCCTCTGTCGCCAAGGTAAGAGAAGGAAACGAATCGCTGAGAGCACCATTGACCCGAATTTCCACGTTATGCTGGAGAAGAATCTCAACTAGTTCCTTTACATTTTCATCTGGCCAGCTCTCATGAACAATCACTTTTTCAATAGCGTTGCAAACTGATGGCCGCTGGGTTTTGGCATTAACAACGATATCGATGGCCATTTGCCGATCAGCCGTTTCATCAATATAGATGTGGCAGTTGCCTGCGCCTGTTTCCAGGACGGGGACTGAAGCATTTTCGATTACCGTCTGAATCAATGCCTTTCCTCCCCTTGGAATCAGAACATCAAGGTATTGGTTAAGCTTGAACAACCGGGACGCCGTTTCCCGGCTTGTATCTTCAATTAACTGTACAGCATCGACTGGGAGATCGCTTTGTTCTAGCGCCTGATGGATGACACGCACCAGAGCTTTATTGGAATGAATGGCAGATGAGCTGCCTCTCAAAAGCACAACGTTTCCGGTTTTTAAACAAAGGCTGGAAGCATCGACCGTTACATTTGGCCGTGCTTCATAAATCATCCCAATCACACCTAAAGGAACGGCGACTTTTTCTACTGAAAGACCGTTGGGACGTTCAAATCGCTCCAGGACCTTACCAGTTGGATCAGTTAAGTGGGTGAGCTGCTTGAGCGCTCCAGCCATATCCTCAATTCTTGCTTCATTAAGCATAAGACGGTCAACCAACGATTCATGAACTCCCTTTTTCCTGGCTGTTTCAATGTCCTTTGTATTTTCCTCGAGTATAAAAGGCGTTTCCTGAATTAACTGACGGGCAATAAGCCTGAGTGCTTCATCTTTTTGTGCGGTGGTTTTTGTAAGCATGTCACTTACGGCTTCTTTTGCTTTTTTCGCTTTCATTAGCAGTTCACTCATATTGTTTTCTCCTTTGCCATGGATAGCCATTTGTTTCGATGAATGACTTCCGAATGTGGATTGTTGGTGTGCAGTTTCGCATCCCGGCTCGCCATTCCTTTAATACTTTGCAGTTCATCGGATGAGTATTGGACCTGGCCTTTTCCGATCACTTCTTCATTTGAATTAACGATTTCAACAACATCACCCGCAGCAAACATCCCACTAATCTTTTTAACACCAGCTGGAAGCAGGCTTTTTCCCTCATATAAAATAGCATGGGCTGCTCCATCATCGACCTCAATCGCACCACTGAGCGGAGAGTGAAAAGCAATCCACTGCTTCTGTTTTTTTAACGCCGGAGCTAGTTGTCTGCCGATATAAGTCCCGTCACCCCTGCCTTCCAATATTTGAAGAAGCTTGGATTTACCGGTTCCTGTCCCCACGAATACCTGAACCCCAAGGGCTAAAGCGGTTTTTGCCGCCAACAGCTTGGATTTCATTCCACCGGTTCCAAACTTTGAAGATGACGGGTTATTTGTCATCCCAAGGTGTTTATCTGTGATTTCTTCAAGAAAATCATACCGCCGCGCTGTTGGTATAGTACGGGGATTTTGGTCATACAAACCATTGATATCGGTCAAAATGATGAGATGATCTGCATGAACGAGCCCGCTGACAAGGGCAGAAAGCATATCATTGTCTCCAAAGGTTAATTCATCAATGGATACTGAATCATTTTCATTGATGATCGGCAATATTGACCGCTTTAAAAGCTCGGTTAACGTAGCATAAGCGTTCGTGTATTGTTCATTTTTATAAAAGTCATTTCGTGTTAAGAGCAGTTGTGCAGCAATTATGCCGTGCTGCTTAAATACCTCTGTGTACGCCTGAATCAGCAGTCCTTGGCCGACTGCAGCTGCCGCTTGTTTACCTGCTGTCGTCACCGGACGGGACGGATATCCCAGATCTGCGAATCCTGCCGAAACAGCTCCTGATGAAATCAAAACCACTTCATGCCCCTTGTTGCGAAGTTCAGCGATGGCACTGGCATGTTCCAAGATTTTATTTTGGCTCAGACCGCCGTTTTTGTTAGTAAGCGAGCTGCTTCCGATTTTGATCACAATTCGTTTTTTGCCCATAAACCCGGCCCCTTTCCTTAACTAAAAAAGACCCTTCCCATCCTGTAATAAGGACGGAAAGAGTCTGATATCCGCGGTACCACCTTGATTAGCATCATCTGATGATGAGGCTCTCTTTGATCCCGTAACGTGGGTAAACGGTCAGGTTTTTCATCTGACAGCTCGAGGAGTAGGCTCAATTGGTTCATGACGATGGAATCTTTCAGCCGGTGGATTCCACTCTCTTACGCATGCGTTCCAATTTACTGGTTCCTGTTAACGCGTTTAGCAATTTTTAAAATATATTATGCTGCACGTGATCTATTATTGTCAAGAAAATTCTTATATTTTATTTTGCTGGTTGATTTGGTCGATCTCTACTTTCTACGCTTTTCTTTTCCGCATGCGCCGGTAGTGCGGCTCACAATATCCCTTGCAAAAATGGCGGCGTTCACAGCCTTCTTCTTTGCATTCCTTTTTTACCATAGTAACTTCGGGATCACCATGCCTTGCCCACCGTTTATAATGCATGTGGCAAAGTCCTCTCCCTGCCACAGGTTTGTCGCACCCTTCCATTTTGCATGATTTCATTCTCTTGCACCCGCCTGTTTGATAGTACTGCTATTATATCACTTTTGTTCTTTATAAAGAAACATTTGTGCTTCAAAAAGAATGAAAGTATAGTAAAAAAACGCCCTTCCTCAAAAGGCGTTTTTTTGCACAGGCATTAATCTTCTTTGTAATGGAGGTAGTTGCTCTCATACTTGATAAACTCTTGTTCCTGAAAGGCGGCGACCATGCCGTGGTAGCTGATATCCAGTCCCACTTCTTCTTCTTCTTCAGTGGAGCGGACAGGAATCCATAGCTGAATAAATTTCAAACTTAACCAAGTTAATACAAATCCCCACGTGCATAGCACCAAAAGACCGAGTAATTGAACCCCTAGTAAGTGCCAGCTTCCTGTAGTAAAAAAACCGTTATCGGTTGCAAACAGGCCAACCGCAATCGTTCCCCAAATACCTGAGGCTGCATGAACAGGAAACGCGCCGACCGGATCATCAATCTGTTTGATTTCCAGCCAGTGGGTCGCAAGCAGCATAACCAGTCCTGAAACGACACCGATAACTATCGCCGATGCGTCACTGACAAAGGCACATCCGGCGGTTATTCCTACAAGTCCTGCCAGTGAACCATTAATGACGGAAGGTGCGTCAGACCGCTTGTACCGAAATAATGTAAAGAGCATCGCTGTCGCTCCTCCTGATGCTGCGGACAGCATGGTTACAATTGCAATGTGGCCAATCCTGGCATCCGTTGCGCTCAACGTACTTCCTGCATTAAATCCAAACCAGCCGAACCAAAGCAAAAAAGCTCCGACCGATGCCAACGGAAGGTTACTAGGCAACGAAACTGTACTCATCCCTTGCGGAGTGAATTTCCCTTTCCGTGGTCCGATAAACATCGCGGCTGCAAGTGCTGAAAAACCGCCAAGCGCATGGATGACCCCAGACCCGGCAAAATCCTGCATTCCGAGTCTGCCAAGCCAGCCTCCGCCCCAGACCCAATGCCCGGCGACAGGGTATATAAAAATGGTCATGAGGACGGCATAAAGAATATAAGCACGAAAGTTGATTCGCTCCGCGACTGCGCCGGATACGATCGAAATGACCGCTATAACAAAAGCTGCCTGGAACAGCCAAAATGTATCCGTAGAAATCAGAAAGTTCAAATGGGATAAATCCCCTTTAATCATGAACCCATTGGTTCCGATTAACCCATAAGCGTCTTTTCCATACATCAGGCCAAAACCGATCAAATAAAAGCAAAGCGTGCCAATGGTAATATCCGCAAATACCTTCATAATGATGTTGACATTATTTTTGTGGCGTACAAACCCTGCTTCAAGCAGTGCAAAACCACCTTCCATTAAAATAATCATGGCGGCGGTTAAAACCACCCATATGGTATCAATTCCTGTATGTAATGTTTGTATCGTCATGATGAAAAGTTCTCCATTCTATGATTCTTCCTTACTTCTCTAAAAATGGATGTTGATAGCGTTATTTCTTTCTTGTGTTCTTCCTGCAAAGAGCGTATGGAATGATTGAGTTCAAAAAGCCCTTGCTTTAGGTGCTCAATTTGCTGTAAAGGCTCTTTTACATGAGCGATATATTCAACCGCTTGGTGATGGCTCGGTGAACGGCCGGTAAATAATTTTCTCATGGGGGACAGTGATTGATAGAAGGTTTCCTCAGCATTTTTCTTTTGCACATACTTATTAATCTTGCTTTTAATTTTATCAATTTCTTGTTCCTTTTTTGTTCGAATAAAGTGAAGGATCTCAAGTAATTCGGTTTCCGACATATGCATATTCACATTTTGATTAAGCTCATCCTGTACTATCATGTAAATACCCCTTACAATTCAATGTTATATTTTCTAACATTATATCGGAAGGGTTTCTGTTTCGTCAATAACCGAATGTTAAGAATATTATTGTTTTTGGATTCTTAAACCTCATAAAAAGGCTGATTTTTCAACTTAAATGCTGAGAAATCAAGCTTTTTTTGTGTACAGATATTAAATATTTACTTCTCTTTAATCTATGTACTTAAACACATATCTTTTATATAAATCTTTCATGTGAGGAACTGATTAAGGATGGCTTGATTTCTCCTGTTAGTGAATCGATGAAAAATTGGGGAATACAATTTATGAGTTAACAACCAGAGTAAAAAGCCCAATTTCTATGGAGTAATCCTAAGAAATTGGGCATTTTCGTATTTGCTCGTGGCAAATGGTTATTTTACTAAAACAGCAGATTTATCCAGCAGCTGCTCCAAAAATCCTTTTATTTGTGCTTTCTTTTCCTCATTTAATGGCCGCGCGGGTGCCAACACATCCGTCGAGATATCAATCCCGCGAAGAGCAATCGCCTCTTTGGCCACATTCACAAACGGAGAGTCCAGTTTATACAGCGAAAGGGTTGGTGCCAGTTTTCTGTGCAATTCAATCGCCTTTTTGTAATCACCTTTCTTAAACGCCTGGTAGATACCTACAGAGAATTCCGGTACAAATGAGGCGGTAAGAGGGATCGAACCATCTCCTCCCAGAGATAAGGTATTAAGAAAATGATCATCATAACCGGAAAACACAGCAAAATCTTCTTTAAATGCCTTAACAGTATAAATCATTTCCCTGGTATGTCCCACAGATTCTACTGTTTCTTTAATTCCAACAATATTTGGATACGCTTTCACCAATCGGAGTACAAATTCAGGCGTAAGGTCCTGTCCCGTTAGACCCGGAAAGTTATACAGTAAGATAGGCAGATCGATAGCTTCAGCGATATCGGCAAAATGCTTGAAAAGGTTCTCCTCTGTCAGAGTCCAATAATATGGATTAATGACAACGATGCCATCGGCTCCCGCATTTTTAGCGTGGTGGCTTAACTCAAGGGTGTCCAGTGTACTCGGGGTCCCTGTTCCAATTAATACCGGAACCCGTCCATTGACATAACGGATTGCAAAGGCTGCGACTTCCTTTCTAAGTTCGATTGGCATCTGGCTGAATTCTCCGCCGGATCCAAGAAAAAATAACCCATCAACCTTTGATTCAATTAAAAAGTCGATAAGTGCTCCCATTCCCTTTTCATCTAATTTCCCTTCTTTATGCAGGATGGTTGGAATTGGCGGGATCACTCCCTGAAATTTTACAGGCATTTTCATCTCTCCTCTTTCATGTGCTGGTTGGGCTTAAGAAAATATCAACTGAGGTTGTTATGTAACGACCATGTTCTATAATATAAAACTCAGTTTTCGATATTTCAAATTTAGTGTACCACCTTTTCAGAAATATTTGAATTATAACAGTAATTATGATGGAATATTTTTTATTGAATTATTATTTAAAAGATTATAAATACGGTACGTGAAATTATGAAATAAAAAGAGCACTTCATTTTCTTGAAAATGCTCTTCTTCTTCTTCTTTTTTTAAGATGCGAAATTGGCATCCGCTTTTTGAGCTGTCTGCTCATTCTGGCCAGGCACTTTGATAAAGTATGTCATAACCGCACTGGCAAAATATAGAACAGCAAAGATCCAGACAACTCCCTCTCCTCCAAGCGAATTGATGAAAAGGCTGACGACCAGTGGAGCAACAAAAGCCGATAACCCCGCTGCCAGATTTAGAATACTCATTCCCGCTCCCTTATCTTTTCCGGCAACCGTAGGAACAATGGCTCCGATTGGTACATATCCGGCCAGGAGGCCCCCCCAGATGAATCCGATCGTACCCACCAGAAGTACATTGCCGCTGAATAATACAGGTGAATAGTATAGAAGGAGCGTAAATACACCGCACCCCACACCGCCAAACCAGATGACCGTGTTTTTCCAGCCAAATTTGTCTCCGACAATTCCGAAAATCAGGTTAAAGACAATGTTTCCTAGAAAGATGGTGCCCCAAATTTGCAGCCAGACACTGGTTGATATGCCGTGTTTGGCCATATGCATCGGAAGAAAAATCGGAAACCCGTAGGTGCCCACGCTGTTTATAATTCGGACGATCCCTCCGGTTAGCACTCCGGGGTTGGTTTTCAAGATGGTAATCCCTTTTAATAGTTCTTTCGCTGTATCCCCCGGGCTGATTTTCTTCTTTTCAAATCGGTCACGGTTCACAACAAGCGCGAAAACCGCTCCGAGTCCCACCCAAAAAATCGAGGACCATAAAGTCGGAAGATAACCGAATTCTTTAATGGCATAACTGGAGTACCACGAGCCGAGAACAAACATGCCAAGGCAGTACGCAATCCAGAACCAGCCGACTGCGGTACTGAGCTTTTGTTGTGGGGTACGGTAAATCACCCACGTCAAAAACGAATAAGCAAACAGCGGGTAACCAAACCCTTTGATGAAATAAGTGACATACATAACAGGAATGTTCAATTGATTAAAACCAAACGTAATAAAGCCAGCTGTTCCGATCACATAGAACAACAATCCCAGGAACATTGTCCGTTTCGCTCCAAAAGCCTCAAGGCAGACTCCGGAAAACCATGACGCTATGGCAAGTGATATACCGTATACGGTAAAAATGGCAGCTGACTGCTGCAAAGTGACGCCATTGTCTACCAGAAACGGACTGAGCCAGCCTTGTTCCAGCCCGTCGCCCATCATGAAAATCACTACTCCTAAAAAACCCCAACCTAATTTGGGGTGTATCCCTATTTTGTCTAACACTCTCTTCTCCTCCTTTTTTCAAATAAAGCGTTAAATGACTAAAGCAAACGCGCAGACAAAGATGCTGGGTTGCATCGTTCAGCTGCTTGTTACGGCAGTTTTATTTCTGAGTTCCGCAAAAAAATGCTGTGTTTGTTTCCATTCTTCATACAGTGCAAATTCGATATTATGACCCTCTGGTTCATAAATAGATAGCGAAGTTGCTGTCTCTTGATCTAGATTAAGTGTTTCATTGCAAATAACAGCTGCACCAGCTATGGATCCGTGCTCAAAGCCCTCTTTCACGTGGATCGGCTTGTTTAAAAGGTTGGCCATAAACTGGGTAAGGAACCGGCTTTGAAAACCGCCGCCGCAGCCCCATATCTTAAGATCTTTCTGCTGCTTGGTAAGAAAGTCATAATTCCATTTCACTGAAAAGGCGATTTCTTTTAAAGCCGCGCAGACAAAGTGGGCCCTCTTTAAATTTGGTGAGATGGGCGTTTCAAAGATAAAGCCACCTTTGGCAAGGGCATTTTTATCGCTGGATACATAGGAGCCCAGAGCGGAGACACAGGCATTGTCCCCCTTGATTTCACTTATTTCAGCATCCATCGTTTCATAGCTATCATTCTGATAAAAAATTGATTTTAGCTTTTGATAGTTTAAACCCGTGATACCCGGGTTGGTCTCAAAAAGCCATTGCCCCTTCTCTGAATGGGTATTGGTCCAGTAGGACTGTTCCTCTGACGTCCCAAAATGGTCCGAGATCTGTACGATGGGCGTTGTTGTTCCAGACACCACAACAATGTCACCTGCATTTGCTCCGGTACTTTTTACAGCAAGCTGTGTATCTCCTCCGCCAACAATAACAGGGATTGATTGTTCAATGCCGATCTTTCGTCGTGCTTCTTCTGTTATCGTTCCAACAACTGTACCTGACGCTTTAATTTTTGGTAAAAACGAAAGCGGAACATCGAATACATCACAAAGATAAGGTGACCATTCGTTATTGGCAACATCATAGAGCAGCGTTTCAGTTGCCTGGGAAGGTTCATACACCACTGTTCCATTCAGCTGGTACAACACCCATTCACTTATGCTCGTAAATTGACGAACGCGTTCAAACAGTTCCGGCTGGCGCTGTTTGAGGCCATACAATTTCAAACCGGAAAAAAGAGCTGAAGGCAAACGGCCCGTAAGCCGGAATAATTGATCGCGGTCAGTAATGGACGCTTCCCATTCCCGTCCACGGTTATCAATATTGGGCAGTCCCAAAAAAGGATCGCCATTATCGTCAAGAAGCACAATTCCCTGCCGCTGGCTTGTTGATGTAATACCGATTATTTCTATATGCGCTGCTTTTAAAAGTGCCTGTTTGGCCAGTCCGACCACCTGATTCCATAAGCGCTTCGGAGAAAAATAGCGGCTGTCCGGATAAAGTGACTCCGTTTCATACTGTATGTCGTCTCGTTCTATAACGAGAACCTCCCCATTAACCGACACAACAGCCACCCGGGCGTTACCTGTTCCAATATCAAACACTAGATATCCCTTTTTATCGCTCATTTGAAACTGCTCCTTTCTTTTCCCTTTGTAATTCGTTCCGGTTAAACAAAACAGGAATATCGAGAGTTTTCTCCTCCAGCCATCTTCTCAGCGCACCGTTCATGATCTTTACGTGATGATCCTCGACTTCATATGTTGCGCCGGCAAGGTGGGGCACAGGAAGGACATTGCTGAGATGTATAATCTCATAGTCGGGTTCTTCTGGAGGTTCGTGGTAAAAGACATCCAGTATAGCACCGCCGATTTTTTCTTGTTTTAAGGCGGAGATCAAATCCTCACGATTGACGACGACGGCTCGGGATGTATTAACGAAAATGGCCTCTTTTTTCATCAACGAAAAATACTCTTTGGAAATCAGGTCGATGGTTTCTTCTGTACGGGGCAGATGGACGGATACGACATCGCTCTCTGCAAATACTTCCTTCAGTGTTTTTTGTTCATATTGCGGGAATTCCTGTTCATCCACATACGGATCGTAATAAAAAATTCTGCATTCAAAAGCAGACAACAGCGTCGCAATCCGACGTCCGACGGCTCCGAAACCGACAAAACCTACTGTTTTACCGGTAATTTCATGGCCTTTGAATTTTAAGTAAGCTTGCAAATAGTCGTCTTTCCAGTTTTTTTCTCTCAGCCACTTAGAAGCCTCAATAATATGCCTGTAAAACGTAATAAGAGAGCCGACTACCATTTCTGCCACAGCCTGTGCATTTCTTGCTGGCGTATAAAAGACGGGAATGCCCCGCTTTGTGGCTGCTTCTATATTTACATTGGAGGGCATCCCTCTGCACACACCGACAAATTCAAGCCCGGCCGCTTCTGTAAATACATTTTCTGTAACTTGATCCAGTTCTGCAATCAGTCCGGACGCACCCGTCTCGTTTAACAAAGCAATGAGCTCATCCTCACGAAAGGCTTGGCCATGGTCTTTCCATGAACAATAGACCACTTTTCCAAACATCTCTTCGAGTTCGTCTCTGCCCTGTTTGTTGTATGGCGCTGTTACTAATACTGTCATGCTAAACACAACCTTTTTTATGTATTAAAAAAACTCTTTCCAAAAGGAAAGAGTTACTGAATTTTTTAAAAAAATCACCGACACCTTTCCTATCTTTCAAGCCGCGGGCTTGCTGGAATTGGCACACCTGAAACGATGCTGCCGAGGCTTCAAAGGGCCAGTCCCTCCACCTCTCTTGATAGAAAATGAAAAATATGAAATTATCACAACATTTTAATTATAACCAACATACTAAAGAAATAGCTTTACGATGTCAACCTGAAATTTTATTCATCAACTTTCCCAACACCCAAAACGTCAGTATTTGGCGGTTCTAAGCCCAATTGCCGCATCATTGCCATGACTTGCCCTTTATGATGAAATTCATGACTCACCGTATGAAACAGCAACTGTCGGGGCGTCATGGAAAGAGATTCTCCGGTATCTCTCCATGGGATAATTCTCTTAACAGGCTCTTCCATCATTCCTTCATACTCACTCCACACCTCTTTCACATAACGGTCAACTTGTAAGAACCTATCCCGGATGTCGTCCAGGCTCATCTCCATAAACCTGTCTTTTGGAGTGAGCGGGTTCCTGGTCCGCAACAAGAGAAAGGAACCTAGCCAGGCATGGTAGCAATCGGCTGTATGAACCAGTAGATTGCGGATCGATGGATAGCCAAATCCCTCCACGTTCGCAGTAAGTATTTCGGTTGTCAGGTTACCACAAACGTCCAGCATGATTTTTCTTGTCTGTTTCACCCATTCATATTCAATCGTTTCCATATCTTCCTCTCCTTTGTACAAAAAAAGAGCTGACAATTCCAGCTCTTTATTCTTTCTTTGTTTCACCGCCGTTCACCTTCTCCGCCTGCCAGTAAAAATCGCCAAACACATCGGCAAACGCGTCGGTAGTTCGATACAATTCACGGAAGTCATTATCAATGCCGCCGATTTCAATCAGCATGGCATTGTTGGAAAGATCCTGGTTATAGATGCCGTTTCCTTCGTATTTGTTTTTAATGATGACTCCTCTGCTCAGGTGTGGATATTTTTGGTTAACCTGGCGGTTGAGCTCTTCGGCAAGCTGCAGATTCTTTTCAAACGAAGGATGCTCACGCCCAACAATAAAACAAATCCTGGCATAATCTTGGTTTTTGATGGAAATGGTGGTCAACTTTCTTGGCTGCGAATCGCGATGAATATCAACGAAATAAGAAAGCTTTCGGTTTTGGGAAATAGCCTGCTGTACAGTTTCTCGGGAAAGTGCATAGGCCTTGCCTGTTCCCCATTTCCTTGCGTTCAGCTTTTCCCCTACATTCGAAGTATCATGGGTTGCCCCGATTCCCCGCGTCTCTAAATCCTGTTTCAGCCGGTCACCGACAGAAATAATATTCGTCTTCGGATCCGTGCTCGTGAACTTTCCTCCTTTTAACACAGGTCGAAATGATTCATAGCTGTGGGAATGGTAGATATAAACAACTTGTCCTTCTGTGTTTTGCTTAGGAGGCGGAAGATTTTTTTCAGGTTGCTGCACTTCCGCGTTTTTTTCGTTCGGTTCATTCGGCTGCAGCACCTCCTGCAGAGGAAGCGTAGGCTCGATCGGCAATGTGGAATAATTGGTCCCTTTACCGGCAATATAAATTTCAGAATCAAAAATGGCAAAGCCAGGAAGCTCCGACCCGAGAAGGCTGCGTGGATCTCCAGGACGCAGGCTCGTCATAAGCTGCAGCATCACAGAAGAAAGGGCGGGCGGCTTGCTTTCTTTAGGTAACACCTGCGTATAGTACGGATTCTCTGAACCAATTGCATATACCATCGCTTCAGCGGTAAAGTTATTGAACCATTTTTTTACAATAGAAGATGAAACATCAAATTTGAATTCTGCGGATGAGATAAACCCGGCAATAAAAAAAAGAAGAACGCTCAAAAGAGAAATCTTCAAACCTGTAGAGAACACCCGGTTATTGCTGTTTCTCATCCCATTCTTCCTCCTTAATCTCGACCGCCATATACACCAGACTGGCCATAATTAGGCCGGTAATAAAAAAGCTGACAGTAAACAAGGGCGAGAGATACAAATAACTGTAAACGGTGGTAACGATCATCATCAACAGCCAGAAGTAAACTTCCTGAAGTCTCATTTCATTTCCCTTCTTCCATTTCGTTTCTAGTAAACTATATTCAGATTGCGAGAGTTTATTCTGAATTTGGAAGAAGTTTTTCAGTGTAAAAATTGCTAGTTTCATGTGTCTGCACCTTCAACGTTTAATTTTCACAAAAAAAGGTGACATAGTTAAGAAGAGAAAAAAGTGAGGTATTAACATGCCAAAAAACGTGCATGGAAAGTGTGAATTATGCGGGAGAGAAAACGTAGAAACGACAATACATCATCTGACACCAAAGGAAATGGGCGGCACATTTAAACCGACGTCCTCCCTTTGTTTGCCCTGTCATAAGCAAATCCATGCTCTATACACCAATGAGGAGCTGGCGGCACGGCTAAATACCATTCGGTTGCTCAGAGAGGACGAAAAAATAAACAAATTCATTAAATGGATCAGAAAACAGCCGGCTACGAGATTGATCCGAACCCGGAAATCAAGAGAGAGAAAATGAGAGCAAAAAAAAAGACCTTGGCTATCAAGGTCTTTTACTATCATTATTCACCTAAATCAACGTTATGGTACACCTGTCGGACATCTTCCAAATCTTCAAGAGTATCGATCAGCTTTTCAAACTGCACCAGAGAATCTTCTGGCAAACTGACATCGTTTTGTGCGAGCATGGTTAGCTCAGCGGTTGTAAAGTCGGTGACGCCTGCCTGCTTGAACGCTTCCTGAACCGCATGAAACTGATCCGGTTCAGCATAGACGATCACAGCATCATCTTCTTGTACAATATCACGCGCATCGACATCGGCTTCGAGAAGGATTTCCATTGCTTCTTCTTCTGATTTGTCTTCAACTCCAAAAACGGCCGTCGCATCAAACATATAAGCGACTGATCCGGACACACCCATGTTACCGCCGTTTTTCGTAAAAGCGGCACGAACTTCTGCTGCGGTACGGTTCACGTTATTGGTAAGCGCATCGACAATCACCATCGAACCGTTAGGGCCGAATCCCTCATAGCGCAGTTCATCATACGTTTCATCAGAACCACCCTTCGCTTTTTCAATCGCACGGTCAATTATCGTTTTCGGCACACTGTATGTTTTTGCACGCTCCAGCACGACTTTTAATGCCTGGTTGGATTCAGGATCGGGTTCGCCCTGCTTGGCTGCCACGTAAATCTCACGGCCGAACTTAGCATAGATTCGGCTTGTATTTGCGTCCTTTGACGCTTTTTTTTCTTTGATATTATTCCATTTACGTCCCATTATGTTCCACTCTCTTTCAACTTCGTTTTCATTCTGTCAAAGTGTTCAACATCTTTTATTATACATAAAATGGACTTTTTTCTCCATGAAAGGATTCGGTTATAATAAAAGAGGAATTTTCTAAACAAAGGATGCTGATCATGCAAAACTTTATTATTATCGGCGGCGGAATTCTTGGTGCCTCCGCTGCTTATCTGTTAAGTAAAAAAAATGTGAAGGTTGTGCTCATTGACAGAAAAGACAAAGGCCAGGCAACTGATGCCGCTGCAGGCATCATTTGTCCGTGGATCTCCCAGCGCCGGAACAAAGCGTGGTATTCTCTTGCGAAAAATGGAGCAGCATTTTACCCCGAACTTATCCGCCAGCTTGAAGCAGATGGTGAAGTTGACACCGGCTATGCCCAAGTAGGGGCCATCAGCTTGCATCAGGACGAAGAAAAATTGATTAAAATGGAAGAACGTGCCTTGAAACGAAAAGAAGAGGCACCGGAAATGGGAAAGATTACACAGTTAACACCTGAAGAAACAAAGCGGAAGTTTCCTCTCCTGCCTGGTGATATGGGGTCGGTTCATGTAAGCGGAGCTGCCCGCGTCGATGGCCGGGCACTTCGGGATGCATTAATTCGCGGTGCGGTCAAACACGGGGCACAACATGTTCGGGATAGCGCTTCTCTGCTTTTTACGGGGAAAAGGATAACCGGAGTTCAAGCAGGGGAGAAAACGTATGAAGCAGAAACTGTGATGATTTGTGCGGGTGCATGGGCCAATGCATTGCTCGAGCCACTTGGCATGAACATGAAGGTCACCTTCCAAAAAGCACAAATCGCCCACCTGAATATTTCGAAAAAAACAAAGTCCTGGCCGGTTGTCATGCCGCCTAGTGATCAATATGTTCTTGCGTTTGATCATGGGAAAATTGTAATCGGAGCTACACATGAAAACGATTCTGAGGGTTATGACACCAGGATTACTGCCGGCGGATTGAATGAGGTTTTTGCAAAAGGAATAGCCACTGCTCCCGGTCTGGCAGATGCGGAATTTTCAGAAGCACGCACCGGCTTCCGCCCATTTACTCCCGGTTTCCTTCCGGTCGTGGGCCCCATTCCCGGATGGGAAGGATTGCTGTTTGCCAATGGGCTTGGCGCTTCCGGACTTACCATGGGGCCGTTCATCGGAAAGCAGCTGGCCATGCTTGCCCTTGGACAAGAGCCGGACCTCGATCTTTCTCCTTATAACGTACAAGGTGCAATGGAAATGTAAGAAGACAGCGGTTTTTGTCCGCTGTCTTCTCTTGTATTGCCTGAACTGGTGCAAAAACTACTTAGAAGCTGAAATAGATTCCCTTTTGGACTTTTCTTCTTCTTGCAGCTTTCTCCAAAGAATTTTGCCGCTGGCTGTTGTTGGAAACGATTCTCTAAACTCAATGGTTCTCGGGTATTTATAGGCAGCCAGGTGCTCTTTGGACCAGTCAATGATCTCCTGTTCCGTTATTTTCCCCTTGTGTTCTTCCTTTAAAATAATGAAAGCTTTTACCGTTTCTCCTCGTTTCGGATCAGGAATGCCGACTACACAAGCCTGCAGTACAGCAGAATGGTTGTAAAGGAAAGATTCCACCTCAGTCGGCCACACTTTAAAGCCCGAGGCGTTGATCATCCGTTTCACCCGGTCCACCATAAAATAATAGCCTTCCTCATCAAAGCGTCCTATATCTCCTGTTCTGAAAAAGCGTTTACCGTCTTTTTCAAAGAAGGCCTGCTTCGTCTTTTCCGGACGGTTATAATATTCTAAAAACACTTGCGGACCGGCCACGACGATCTCCCCGATTTCACCAACTCCCAGCTCTTTTAATGAAGCAGGGTCCACAATGCGGGCGTCCACATCAAAGGAAGGAATACCGAGACACTGAAGCTTTGGCCGGTCAGGCGGATTGAAATGCGTATGAGAGATCGTCTCGGAAAGGCCGTACCCTTCGACAAACTTCACCCCTAGAAGCTGATAAAGTTTTTCTCCCACTGCCTTCGGAAGGGCCGCTCCTCCTCCTGCGATGCTGGACAGTGACGAAAAATTATAATCCATAAGGTCAGGATGAGACAGAAAGTCGATCACCATTGTGCTGATGCTTACCCAGTGGCTTACGCTCTCGGATTGAATGGTTTCTGCAGCCGCGTTTCGGTCCCACCGGGTGAGCACAGCGATTTGGGAACCTGCAAAAATGGGAGCATGCATACTGTGAAGCATCCCCGTCACATGAAAAAGCGGAAGAGTCGCAAGGTGAATGCTGTCCGACATGGTGTTCATCCAGTTCACCGCACCTGTAACATTGGCCTGTATCGTCCGGTTTGTATGTACACAGCCTTTTGGCAATCCTGTTGTTCCAGATGTGTAAGGCAGACAAACGATATCATCCGCATGGCCCTCATAGTCAGAAGGAGGGACTTCCCGATCAAGAGCTTCTTGCCAGCAATGATGGTTTTTCCGGTTCACCGGATGCCGGCTTTCCAGAACAGAAGCTGGAACATGGTGAGGGATTCTTTCGCTGCTAAGGTAATCAGAATATGCTCCGATTAAAATATGCTGCAAGGAAGTGCCTGATAAGAGCGGCTGAATCTGGGGGTATAGCTCCTGGCTTACAATCCCGGCTTCGATCTTACAGTCTTTGATATAGAACTCCAGCTCATGCACCGTGTTCATTGGATTTAACGGGACTACAACCGCACCCGCCCTCATGATGGCATAACAAGAGATGATGTACTGAGGGGAATTTTGCATAAACAGCATGACACGGTCACCCTGCCCAACGTTCATTTCCTGCTGCAGATATCCGGCAATACGATCCACCTGCTGTAGCAGCTTTTCATAGGTCATGCTGGCTCCGTAAAAAGATAACGCTGTCTTTTTTGGATACCGGCGTGCGGAAAAGAGCAAGTTATCATACAGTGTTGTTTCAGGGACAGTCAGCGTTTTGCTGACTCGTTTCGGCCAATAAGGATAGTGGCTTGTGTTCATTTTGACCCTCCTGTCAATGGTTCATCCTGCATGCGTTTTACATCTATTTGCCGGTAAATACAGGCTGCCTTTTTTCTTTGAAGGCCGAAATGCCTTCCTGATGGTCCTCTGTTGTGATCATCAGCGTTTGATTCAGCCGTTCCTGCTCCAGCATCTCCTCAAGGGTAGACTGATAAGAAGCATCAATCAGCTTTTTCATTTTTCCATACGCTCCAACCGGACCATTGGCAAGTTTTGCTGCCAGTTGACCCACCTCCTCTTCTATTCGCTCAAGCGGCGACAAATAGTTGATCACCCCGAGCTGATAAAGCCGTTCGGCAGGAATCGGCTCTGCGCTGAAAAAGAACTGCTTGGCAAGGTGAGGGCCGATCAGTTTTGGCAAAAAGTATGATCCTCCTCCATCCGAAATCAAACCCACCTGTGAAAAGCTGAGCGCAAATTTGCTGTTCTCGGCTGCAACGATCAAATCGCACGCCATCGCGAGATTAAATCCGGCTCCTGCCGCAAAGCCATGCACAGCCGCAATGATCGGAATCTCGGTTTCTTTCATAGTTAAAATACATTGGTTCAGCTTACCAATATGTTCATAAACATCCTGTGGTGTGGCCTGTCCCATCGTTTTTACGTCTCCGCCAGCACTGAACGAACGGCCGGCTCCTTTCAGGATAATCACTTTAATTTCACCAGAATTCTGAGCCTCTCTCAGAGCTTCTGTCAAACTTGTAATCATTTCCTCACTGAATGAATTCAAGCGTTCCGGACGGTTTAGTGTTAGTGTTAAAATCGGGCCTTTTGCTTCAATTAATAGATGATCTTGTTCCATACAAATTCCTCCTGCTATGTTTTATTTAATTAGCCAGCCTCCGTCGGCCAGAACATCCGATCCGGTCATATAGGAAGCCTCACTGCTCGCGAGAAAAGAGATGATGCTCGCAATCTCCTCAGGCTTGCCGATCCTTCGCAATGCCGTATTTTTTTCAATCGCTTTGACGAATTGTTCGTTTTCGAGTCCTTCCTCGGTCAGTGGTGTCTCGATAAATCCTGGTGATACCGAGTTCACCCGTATACTGTAGGGGGAAAGCTCCAAGGCGAGTGCTCTTGTAAAATTGATCACCCCTGCTTTGGCCGCACTGTAATGGGGGATATGTGCACCAGCCTGATGCCCTGATAAGCTGGCAACATTCACAATGGCACGGTTGGCTTTGTGTTCGTTTTCCGTTTTTACACCTTTGATTATCACTTTGCCAAGAATGCGAGAAACGAGAAAGACACTTTTTAAGTTCGCGCTTTGCACGTAATCCCATTCACTGACTGGTGTGTTCAGGATGGAGGTCTGGCTGCTGCCGCCAGCATTGTTCACAAGAATGTGCAGATCACCGAAACGAGTTTGAACATATTCTGCCAGTTTTTCCACATCTTTTTCTTTCGTTACGTCGGCAGAAAAGATTTCCGGCTTCTGGGCTCCGCTTATTTTGCTGATTTCTGAAGCCGCAGCTTCCAGTTTGGACACCGTTCTTCCAACAAGGAGAACCGTTGCTCCGCCTTCTGCCAGTTTGATCGCTGCTGCTCTTCCAATACCGCTTCCTGCCCCTGTTACAAGTGCAATCGAACCTCCAAATTTCATCCTTTGTCTCCTTTAGCAAATATAGCGATTTGCATCATATAGTTTTTCGGCAATCATCCGGTTGCGTTTTATTTCTTGACCATAAGAATGACAGCGGTTACACGATTGAACAACAAGCAAGTGCAGCTGCTGTGCTTTTTCTCCCCCGGCCAGTTCCAGAATTAGTTTCCGTGATAGCTTTTCAGCTTCCCACAAGCTTTCCTCAAGCAAAGTCTGTGACAGAGCGATTTTAAGAGAGGCTTGTTCTTCCCCGTTCTGCTTTGCTTCCTTCATGGTGCGAAGAATTGCAGACTCTGCTGCATAGGTGAGAATGGCGAGATCGGCCAGCATCATCAAAATTTCCTGCTCATGCATAAGCTTTTCACCGAAACGCTTGTAGGCCAGTCCGGCTGAAAGAAGAAACAGGTGCCGAAGTGTTTCCACGCTTTTCAGCATATCGTCTTTCTCATCATCGTTCTCCTTCTCCAGATAACTAGCAGCCTCTAGGAGAGCTGATTCTAAATCCACCTCGCCCTTCATTTCCTTTCTAAAAAAGTGGGTGGGGATCAGCAGGCGGTTAATCTCATTGGTCCCTTCAAATATCCGGTTGATCCTGGAATCCCTGTACAGCTGTTCCATGCCATATTCCTGAATGAACCCTGCTCCGCCATGCAGCTGCAAGGCTTCGTCTGCCGTCACATCGAGAGTTTCCGACCCGTACACTTTGCAGATGGCACATTCCATAGCGTACTCGCTCATCGCGTTTCCCACTGTTTTCAAATCCGCATGTTCATCAAGGCTCCCAAGCGCATCTTCGAGCAGATGGGCGGTTCGGTATTGCAGTGATTCTGCTGCATAAAGCCGGGCGGCAAGCTTGGCAATTTTTTCTTTGCTGGCCGCAAAATCGGCGATACGCTGTTTAAACTGTTTGCGTTCCTGAACAAAATGGACCGCTTTTTTCAAACCGTGTTTGGCTGCACCCATGCACGCCGATCCAAGATTAAATCGTCCCAGATTTAATACGTTCAAGGCGATGACATGTCCTTTTCCTACTTCGCCAAGAAGATTTTCTGCAGGAACCCGGCAATCTTCAAGAATGACCGAACGGGTGGACGAGCCTTTGATTCCCATTTTGTTTTCTTCCGGACCAAGTGACAATCCGGGGAAACTTTTCTCAACAATAAAGGCTGTGAACCTCTCTCCATCTACTTTTGCATAAACGATAAACGTATCGGAAAAAGCCGCATTTGTAATATAAATTTTTGTTCCGTTCAGGATGTAATGAGTACCTTCCTCATTAAGAACAGCGGTTGTCCTGGAGGCAAGTGCATCGGAACCGGCGTTCGGTTCAGTTAGGCAATAGGCACCGATGTATTCACCGGATGCCATTTTCGGAAGATATTTTTTTTTTGCTCCGGTGTTCCAAAATAAGTAATCGGCAGCGTCGCAATGCACGTGTGATTGGAATGGGCCACACCATAGCCGCTGGAGTGACCGATCGCCTCCCCTACAATGCCCTTGCTGATTTTATCCAGTCCAAGACCGCCATAGCTTTCCGGTATACTGTGTGCAAGAAGGCCAAGATCCCCAGCTTTTTTCAGTAGAGAGATGATTTTTTTAAAATCTTGCTTTTCAATAGGTTCCCGGAAAGGTTCCACTTCTTTTTCAATAAATTGCCGGGCGGTCTTCTCAATCATCCGGTGCTCATCGGAAAAGTCTTCGGGGGTAAAAATGTCTTGCGACTTCATCCCCTTTAACAAAAATTGCGATCCTTTGATTCTCGTACGGATATCTTCCATCATATATCCCTCACTTTTCTGATCTCGGATTGAGAGGCATGCTCCTCTTCCAGCAGGGCAGTCCCGTTTTTCATCACCGCCAATACCGATACTGTATTTGCAGTGGCAGCAAGCTGGAGATCGTCAAACAGCCCGTACCTTTCAAAAAGATTCCCCACAGAGGAAGAGGACAACAGCTCAGAGGCTTTGTACTGGTTTCCCAAAAACAAATAAAAGGCCATTTTAGCGGCATCACTCATATTTATGCTCTGTTGCGAGAGGTACAATAAGGAGTGGATAAGGTGTCCGGCTCCGTACACGTCTTCAAGACTGACCTCCCCTGCATTGCCTGAACAAATGATCACAATCGTGCTTTCCAGGTGACAATCCAGTAGCTGCTGTGCCGTTCTTTTATTGTTGAGAAGAGATGAAATATAAACACGTTCCGCTGATTCCGCTTTCTTAAGCGCAATCGTTCCGTTGGTTGTAGAGAGAATAAGAGATTTGCCCAGAACGAGCGGAGAAAGCATGGTCGGGCTAGGATAGTGAAAGTGTTCAATCGGTCGGGCGTCACGTTCTCCAGCTAATATGAAATTTTCGTGTTTGAGAGATTGAGAGAGAGAAAATGCTTCATTTTCATCCATAACAGGAATAACTTCCTTTGCGCCTTCGTTCAAGGCTGAAATAATGGTTGTTGTGGCGAGAAGCACATCAAGAACAACCGCCACTTTTCCATTCTCTCTTAACCTCTCTGCATTGATTTCTTCCTTTGTTAACAGCACATGTACCTTCATCATTTCACCTCTTGTATCGCACGCTTTTTAATTCAACCCCTAATTCCGAAACGCCGTATCTGATGCGTGCAGTATCAAGCTTTTTACAAAATGGTGAAAACCGGAGAAGCGGGAATCACGAGTCTGTCCTTTACGGTAACGGTAATAAATCTGCTGGCAGATGACGGCCAGCTTGAAATAGGCAAAGGTCAGGTAAAAAGAAATCGAGCTGACATCTCTGCCGCTTAGACTCGCATAATCCTCAATAAACTGATTCCTGGAATAAAAGCCTTTCATGACCGTAACGGATGGTTTTCCAAGCCCTGTTATTAAAAGCTCTGGGTCATCTGCTTCCATCCAGTAGCTCATAGCAACGCCAAGATCCGCGAGCGGATCGCCGACCGTGCTCATCTCCCAGTCAAACAAACCGGTCATTTCATTCAGGTTTGCGTCAAACATGCTGTTGTTTAGTTTATAATCATAGTGAATCAAACAGGCTTCAGTGTTGTCCGGAATGTGGGAAGCGAGCCATCGTGTAAGGTGATCCACTTCGGGAATATCCTCTGTTTTTGAACGTTCATATCGGGAGATCCACCCGTGTACCTGCCGTTCCATAAAACCCTCCGGCTTACTGATGTTTATCAGCTCTGTTTTTGTATAATCAATGCTGTGCAGCCGGACAAGCTGCCTCACCATTTCTTGGGAAATATGTGTACATAAGCTTTCTGTGGCATTCACATCTTCCGGAAAAACCGAATCGACCACAAGTCCATGCTTTCTTTCCATAAGAAAGAATGGTTTTCCGATCACTTCCTCTCCATTTGAAAAAAGAAGAGGCTTCGGCGCAGGAGAAAAAAGTTCATGGATTTCAGACAAAATTCTGTATTCCCGTTCCATGTCATGCGCTTTTGGCGCAACAGGACCGAGGGGCGGCCGCCGCAGAACCGCTTCCCAGCTTCCCATTTTCAGCTGATAGGTTAAATTGGAATGTCCACCGGAAAATTGCTGTATTTCCAAAGGCTCCTCCGGCAGATCGTGTAACGACCGGCGAAGGAACCGCTCAAGTGTTCCTGTGTCGAGCTCTTCTCCACTTCTGACCGCGATGGTATCCTGACTCATGTGTTACCCTCCTCAATCCGAAAATGAATTAAGATTCCGATTCAACCGGCAGCCTCCCTGCATGACGGGTCAGGGCCGCGCGCAATTCATCGGGAATAATTTCTGTCGTTTGGGCTTTAAAATCGAAGTATACAAGGGTGGCGCTCCCTTTGGCGACCAGTTCCTTCGTCTCTGTTCTCCGGACTTCATGCGTGAGAACAAAGCTCTTATTGCCGACAGAGGAAACACTGGTATCAACGGTGAGCTTATCGTTGAAATATCCTTGTGCCTTAAAATCACACGTGGTGGAGGCGAGAATGAAATTCCATTCTTCCGTGCTGACCCCAAAACCGAGAGATTCAAAGAACTTTACTCTGGCCTCCTCAAGGTAAATAAAATAACTGGTATTATTAACGTGGCCTAAAGCGTCCGTTTCACAAAAGCGTACGGTCAGATCAATGGTATGCATACCGTTCTCTCCTTATTTGTGTGCTTAACGATGCATAAATGCGGGTTTTCGCTTCTCAAAAAAGGCTTGCACCCCTTCTTTGATGTCTTCTGTCTGAAACACTTCCTGAAAAAGAGAAGCTTCCAGCTCAATGCCTTCAGTCAATGGTTTTTCCAAGCCTTCATCCACGGACCGCTTGATTCTCGATAAGGCCTGCAGGGAATGGCGTGTAATCTTGGCAGCAAGCTTTTTCGACTCATTGAGCCCCTCGCCGGACGGAACAACATGATTGACAAGTCCGATTCCGAGAGCCGTCTCCGACGTAACAGGTTCCCCCGTAAACATCATTTCCTTTGCTTTTGCTACGCCTACGAGACGCGGAAGCCGCTGTGTTCCCCCTCCTCCGGGAAACAATCCGAGCGTCACTTCTGGCAGACCGATCTGTGCATGCTCTTCAGCAATTCTTATATCACAGGCAAGTGCCAGTTCACACCCGCCGCCAAACGTCAGGCCGTTCAATACCGCAATCGTTGGCTTAGGAAAGAAATCAATCCGGTTTAGAATCATATGAACATCCATAACATAGCTCTTCATGTCCGGATTTCCCATCATCTGTGGAAATTCTTTAATATCTGCTCCTGCAACAAAGGCCTTCTCTCCGGCTCCAGTTACTATTACAGCTACCGTTTCTGGATCTTGTTCCAATTCCATGAACACATCATCCAGTTCCTGAAAAACTGCTTTACTCAAAACATTCAGAGGCGGATTTTGAATGGTGATAACCGCCACCGCATTTTCTTTCACGACATCAAGGAATTTTCCCATTATGATTTCACTCCTTCTTTTTTGTATGTGTACCAGCCTTGTCCTGTTTTTCTGCCCAAATGCCCTTGGTTCACCTTTTCCTCGATGCAGGCAGCCGGCTTGTCTTCCGGGTTACCTGTTTCCTTATAACGCTGCTCGGATACGTAATATCCAACATCAATCCCCGACAGGTCCATTAATTCAAACGGTCCGATCGGATGGTTAAGTGCTTTTTTGCAGATGATGTCAATGTCCTTAAAATCCGCGATTCCCTGTTCATACAAATTCAGAGCCTCTTTTTGTAAAGCACCCAAAATCCGGTTGGCGATGAAACCGGATATCTCTTTTTTGAGCAATACAGCTGTGCGGTTGATCTTTTTGCAAATATCCATGGCAAGCTGGGCAGTTTCTTCTGACGTTTTCTCGCTCATTACTACTTCCACGCAATCCATCACAAGCGGTGGAAAGAAAAAGTGCATGTTGACAACTTTATCCGGACGGCCGGTTTCCGACGCGATCAGACTGTTGACGATCGTCGAGCTGTTGGAGGCAAAGACGGCATGAGGCGGAGCCAATTCATCCAGCTTGGCGAACACATCCCGTTTGACCTCCAATTTTTCCACTACCGCTTCGATAACAAAATCGGTATTTCTGACGGCATCTTCAAAATTGCTTGTAAATCGCAGCCTTTTGAACGCACTCTCCTTCTCTTCTGCTGACAACCGTCCCTTGGATACCCAGCGGTTCATAATGTCTTGCAGTATGCTTTCCGCTGATTTAAGGGCCGGTTCATTGATATCCTGAATCACGGTTTCAAATCCTCCAAGCGCACAGAGCATGGCAATCTGATGCCCCATCTGGCCGGCTCCCAACACGGTAATTTGCTGCAAATCCTCCACTCTCATTTTTTGCCCTCCTTCTAATCCTTTATTAATGATTGGCAATGCCGTTGAGTATCATTTCAACAAAAATTCCAGCCACTTCTTTTTCAGACAGCTCCCCGTCCGGGTTATACCATTGGTAGCTCCAATTGGCCGCACCAAGTACTCCGAATGTGACGATGGACGGATTCAGATCTCCGCGAAATTCCCCGCGTATGATCCCTTCCTCAATAAGCTTTTCAAGATTAAAGCGGAAGCGGTCCCGCTTAGGCACAATTTGGGAAAGCCGTTCTTCGTTCAGGTTTTTGATTTCCCGAAAAAACACCTTGGCGCTCGCGCCTGCCTGTCTGATACTGCCGATCAAGGTATATACCATTTCAAACAGCTTTTGTTTACTCGTCATTGAAGAATCTTCCAGAATTTTTCCCTGCTGAAACAACAGTTCATCTATATACCCATTGTGAATATTCATCAGCAATTCCTCTTTGCTGGAAAAATAATAGTAAAACGTTCCTTTTGTTACGCCAAGCGCATCCACGATATCCTGGATGGATGTTTCACTGAATCCATTTTTCTCAAATAAAGAGATGCTGCATTCAGTAATTTTTTCTTTCATGTTCGTATCCTCACAATCTTTTTTGTTTACAGAAAAAATTAGGCATCCTGCGTTATTCTCTTATTTTTCATCTCCTGTATTGATTTGATTGAATTCTTGCTTCATCCCGAAGAGCTCTTCGTAAGATTTTGCCCACATTCGTTTTGGGAAGCTCACTTCTGAACTCGATGAGATGAGGCACTTTATAGGCGGACAGGTTTTGTTTGCAATAATGGAAGATCTCTTCTTCTGTCACGCCTCTTCCTTCTTTCAGTACAAGAATCGCCTTCACTTCTTCGCCACGGTATGGATCGGGAACGCCAATCACCACAGCTTCCCTGACCGCAGGATGTTCATAAAGGACTTCTTCAACCTCTCGGGGATAAACATTGTAACCGCTCGCAATAATCAAGTCCTTTTTACGATCCATAATAAAAACGTAGCCATCTTCGTCGATTTTGGCGATATCCCCTGTATAGAGCCACCCATCCCGCAGGGCATGCTCGGTTTCCTCCGGCATGTTCCAATACCCTTTCATAACTTGCGGGCCTTTGATAATCAGCTCACCGAGTTCACCGGTTTCTACCTCCTTGGTTCCCGAACCCAGATCTACCACCAGATAGTCTGTTGAAGGCAGCCCGATTCCCACACTCCCTGGTTTCCTGTCGGCAAAGAGAGGATTGCAATGCGTTGTTGGTGACGCTTCCGACAACCCGTAGCCTTCCAAAATAGCGGAACCTGTTTTTCTCTCAAACTCCTGAAGCAATTCCACCGGCATGGGGGCACTTCCGCTGTTGCATACTTTAATAGAGTCAATCGAATAGTTTTCGGCCAGGGGATGATTGGTGATGGCCACGTACATGGTCGGCACACCGGGAAAGACAGTAGGCTGTTCAATTTTGATTGTTTCCAGCACTTCCTCCAGATCAAACCTTGGAAGCAGGATGCTCTCGGATGCTGTGTAAACGGCCATGTTCATACAGGAAGTCATTCCAAACACATGAAAAAGAGGAATGACCGTTAAATACTTTTCCTTGCCGATTTCTATAGTAAGTTTAAAAAACTCATACGATTGCAGTACATTGGCGACGAGGTTGCGATGGGTCAGCATGGCCCCCTTGGACCTTCCTGTCGTACCGCCTGTATACTGTAAAACCGCTGTTTCATCTGGAGAAACGGGAACCCTTTGAAATGGGAGATCCCCTTTTTGCAAAAATTGATAGAAAGAGGGAACATTTTGCAGCTTTGGCTGCTGATCAAAACTTACAGAAATTACCGTTTTTAACAAAAACAACTGTTCAACCTTGTTCACCTGGTCAACAAGCGGTTCATAGACAATCATCATCTCCGCACCACTGTCTTCGATAATATGCAGCAATTCCCGTTCAACAAGCATTGGATTCACCTGTGTGACAATGCCGCCTGCCGCAAGAATTCCGTAATAGGCAATGGTATATTGCGGACAGTTTGGCAGCATGACGGCCACCCTGTCCCCTTCCTTCAATCCTTCTTTTTGCAGGGCTGAAGCGAAACGGTGCACAAGATTCTGCAGCTCTTTATAGGTGGACTTATGACCAAAAAAGGACAAGGCAATATTGTCGGGATACTTTTCTGCTGTATGTTCAAGAAGCTGCGGAATGGTATACTCGGGAATCTGAATCTCTGGCTGAATGGTTTTGGGATAATGGCTTTTCCAGGTATTTACCTCACTCATTATTCACCCTCCAGAAGATAAAATGGAATTTATTACGTTAACCTACATGGCATGAGCTCCGCCGTCTATAATCAATACATCTCCTGTAATGTAATTGGAAGCGCCGGAAGCAAGAAACAGAGCTGCTCCTTTCAGGTCATCTGCATTACCAAACCGATTAAGCGGTGTTCCTCCCAATATGGCATCCTTTCCGCGTTCCATTAGTACCTTTGACATTTTGGTTGGAAAAAAGCCCGGAGCGATGGCATTCACATTGATATTGTGCTGTCCCCATTTCACAGCCAGATCTTTTGTAAAGGTGATGACTGCTCCCTTGCTTGTGTTGTAGCCAATGGTATCCATGAAGCGGGGATCAGTGCCGCCGAGGCCTGCAACGGAAGAAATATTGATAATTTTGCCGGATTTTTGTTTAATCATCTTTTTACCAGCTTCCTGGCTCATAAGGAAAGTCCCTGTGACATTCACATCGATGACTTTTTTCCAGGCTTCGTATGGCATTTCTGCAACAGGAGCTCCCCATGTGGCCCCGCTGTTGTTTACTAATATATCAATGGTCCCGAAGGTGCGGATGGTTTCGCTCACCACGTTTTTTACATCATCCGGGTTGGTGATGTCACACCTCAATGCAAGCGTGCGTATACCCAGGCCGGCGAGCTGCTCCGCGCTTTCGTGGCATGCTTCTACATCTCTTGAACAAAGCACCACGTTTGCTCCTGCTTCAGCCAGGGCTTCAGCAATTTGCCGGCCCAGGCCTCTGCCGCCGCCTGTGACAATGGCCGTTTTGCCAGTCAGGTCAAAAAGCTTCATAACATTCATGGTTTCATCTCCTAATGGACCACTTGTTCTTCATATTTCTTTAATTCAAGTTTTGCCAGCTGGGCTCGGTGTACCTCGTCCGGTCCATCAGCAAGACGAAGGGTCCGGGCGTTGGCCCATTGCGCGGCAAGCGTAACATCATTGGAAACTCCAGCACCTCCGAAAGCCTGGATGGCACGGTCGATGACACGAAGAGCCATGGAAGGAGCAACGACTTTAATCATCGCAATTTCTGCTTTCGCCGCTTTATTGCCCACCGTGTCCATCATATACGCCGCTTTAAGCGTTAAAAGCCGCGCTTGTTCGATCTCAATCCGTGAATCTGCGATCCATTCGCGGACCACCCCCTGTTCGGCTATCAGCTTGCCAAAAGCTTCGCGATCTTGAACACGCTTACATAATTCCTCAAGCGCACGTTCTGCTGCACCGATCAGGCGCATGCAATGGTGAATTCTTCCGGGTCCCAGTCTTCCCTGGGCAATCGCAAATCCCTTTCCTTCCCCCAAAAGAATATTTTCTGCAGGAACTCTGACGTTTTCATAGGTAATTTCGGCGTGTCCGTGTGGGGCATGATCATAGCCAAAAACCGGCAGCAGACGGTCGATTTTTATCCCTGGACTATCCAGTGGAACCAAAATCATCGATTGCTGTTCATAACGGTTCATGGACGGATTTGTCTTTCCCATCACGATGGCTATTTTACAGCGTGGATCCCCTGCACCCGAGGACCACCATTTGCGTCCATTTATTATATACTCATCACCGTCTTTTTCAATTCGGGCCTCAATATTGGTTGCGTCCGATGATGCTACATCAGGCTCGGTCATCGAAAAACAGGAACGGATTTTTCCGTCGAGCAATGGTTTTAGCCATTGTTCTTTTTGTTGCTCTGTCCCATAGCGAACGAGCACCTCCATGTTTCCGGTATCCGGTGCATTGCAATTGAACACTTCTGGACCGATTAACGAACGACCCATAACTTCACAAAGCGGCGCATATTCCTGATTGTTCAATCCAGCACCGTATTCACTCTCAGGGAGAAAAAGATTCCAGAGCCCTTCATTTTTTGCTTTCTCTTTCAGCTCTTCCATAATGGGAGGAACATCGCTCCAACGGCTTTCCTGCTGATTAAGTTGTTCCTCATAAAGCTGTTCATTCGGATAAACATGCTGCTCCATAAAATCTGCAATTCGTTTACGAAGGCTGTTAACCCGCTCAGAATATGAAAAATCCATATGCTTCATCTCCTTTCAACTTACTAACCGGTCGGTATGTAAGATTACTTACAGTATACTCTTTTCCTTTTAAATTTCAAATAATTAACCGATTATTCAGAAAATTACTCATAAAGTCCTTTATTGTTTGTGCACTTAAGTTGGAATTCGGGTATAGGACATACTATTACCGGAGGTGAAATAATGAGCACTACGAAAACTCTTCTTGCCTGGGCCTCAGCTCTCTTTTTTCTTTATGCCGCATGGTCAGGTTATATAGATCAGGAGCTCTACCTTTCAAAAGTGGAAGGCCGCGTTCTGCAAAAGGAATATACTGAAATTGCTGTTGACCGGGGAATGAACGTTCAAACCCAGCCCCGTTATATGCTCCGCCTCTCTTCAGGCGAGAGTCTTTCGGTATCTTACCCGGATTTTCATTCAGTTGAACAGGGAGATCATGTTTTATTTATTAAACAGCACGGAAACGTGAATCTGTACGCAAAAAAAAGCCACTCCTGATGAAGTATTCCAGCTCATACTGGGAAACGACCTGTTCCCTGATCTGAACAACGGGTCTTTTATTACAGAATTTCAATTCAGCCTGGCCCGGAGGTTGATTGGTTTTGGTTCTCTCAATTTCAGCTATGCGGTAGTCCAACCGTTTCGTAACGAGTACCAGTTCTTTGATTTTGACTTCAGCATCTGCTTTTTGCTTCTGAAGCACTTCAAGAAACGAATCCAGATTCCGCTTTTCAAGCTGCTGCTTGATTGGTTTTAAGGGAACTCCTACCGTTTTCAAATAAATAAAAAAGGAACTCTCTAAGAGAGTTCCTGGGTAGATTAAATGTTTACACTTTTCATGCCTTCTGCCGGATAGCGTTCTCCCGCGGCTGCTCCTTTTGGGGCTACCTCATTTATGCGTCTAGTATCTTCTTGAGTGACTTGAACTCCCAGTGCATCTATATTTTCTTCCAGAAACTTGGTTCTCTTTGTTCCCGGAATCGGCACAATGTCTTCTCCCTGCGCCAGCAGCCAGGCAAGTGCGAGCTGTGAAGCTGTGCATTCTTTTTCTTTGGCAATTTCCTTAATCTTTTGAACAAGATCGAGATTTTTTTGAAAATTCTCTCCTTGAAAACGTGGCGAATTACGGCGGTAATCATCCTCTGCCAAGTCATTAAAGTTCTGGATCTGACCGGTTAAAAATCCCCGGCCAAGCGGACTATAAGGGACAAAACCGATTCCCAGATCGCGCACGGCGGGAAGATTTTGATCCTCCACATCCCGGCTCCATAACGAGTATTCCGTTTGGAGCGCTGTGATGGGATGAACATCATTGGCACGCCTGATCGTTTCCGGCCCAGCCTCCGAAAGGCCAAGAAATCGTACCTTTCCCTCCTGAACAAGGATGGACATTGCGCCAACTGTTTCTTCAATAGGCACGCCCGGATCCACCCGGTGCTGATAATAAAGATCAATATAATCAGTTCCAAGCCGTCTTAAGCTCTTTTCACACGCTTCCTTTACGTATTTCGGGTGGCCGTTTATTCCTAAAAAAGAACCGTCATCTCCTCTTACATTGCCGAATTTCGTGGCAAGGATCACATCCTGCCTCCGGTCTCTGATGGCGTTACCAACCAGTTCTTCGTTTTTCCCTACACCATACATGTCGGCCGTATCAAGAAAATTCACACCCAGTTCCAAGGCCCGGTGAATCGTGCGCACCGATTCCTCATCGTCTTGTCCGCTGTAAAAGTCAGACATTCCCATGCATCCTAAACCGAGTGCCGATACTTCCAGGCCCTGACTGCCAAGTTTCCTTTTTTTCACCAATGGTCATCCTCTCTTGCAACTGGATTTGGACATACAGATACCTTTACCCCAATTCGCAACAAAAAAACGAAGAGAGCATTGAATCAGCGCCTCTTCGCTTGCAAAACTAGTTTATCCATTGAGTAACTTCGTTGAAATGTTGTTTTTTTAGATCTGTCGGATTAACCTCCGGAAAACCCAGATAAATGAAGCCCGCCATCTCCCCGTTAGATGAAAGCTGGAAAAAATCCTTCATTTTTTCATGATAGCAAATGGCTCCCGTTCGCCAAACGGCACCAAGGCCCAACGCATGTGCTGCCAAAAGCATATTCTGAACAGCCGCATTTACCGCAGCAACTTCTTCCTCACGGATGATTTTCTGGCCATCATTTGGCTCCACGCCAACCGCAATAATGACTGGGGCTCGAAGCGGTTTTTTCTTCGTCTTTTCGAGTTTTTGAATATCTTCTTCAGAAAGCGGCTCTTTCATTGAAAGCTTGGTTACACTGGAAAGATGTTCCCCGAATCGGTTTCTGCCTTCTCCTGTCAGTACAAAGAAACGCCAAGGATTTGTACGGTGATGATTTGGCGCATACGTTCCGGATTCCAGGATTTTTTCGATATACTCTTTCGGTACAGGTTGATCTTTCACTTTCCCGATACTTCTTCTTGTTTTTATTGCATCAAAAATGTCCATGCAGCTTCACCCTTTTTTACTTGAACTTATGTCTTATTCCTTCTCATTATAACGCAGGAACTCCACCCGGGCTAAGTGTGTGCATTATTCCTTCTTTTCCATTCTTGAACAAGTGTTGTCCCTAGAACGAATGCCCCTGCCCATTTTCGGAAATCTTATATAACGGACAGCGAATCGCTGTTCAACTTTAAGCGGAGGTGTTGAAGCATGGCAAGAAACAAACTTTTGGTACCGGGTTCTGAAAATGCTCTAGGGCAGATGAAGGAGGAAATTGCCAATGAGTTTGGAGTAAAGCTTGGTGCAGACACAACTTCGAGAGCGAATGGTTCTGTCGGCGGTGAAATGACGAAACGTTTAGTCGCTATGGGAGAACAACAGCTCAGAAACCAGCCTCGTTAAAGCTGGATTTCAAAAAAAGAGACCCCTCTCGGGTCTCTTTTCTTTTACCGGCGGTTCATATTTCGCCCAAAATAGATTTCATCCATCTCTTCAGTAATCCTTGAAGTGATTGCTGTTTTTTCCTCTTCACTCAGCGATTCACTCTTATAGCCGAACAGGTAATTGTTTAGATCAAATTTTTTTAATTTGCATTTGGTGTGAAAGATATTTTCCTGATAAATGTTGGAATCGATCATGTCAAATTCTTCTTTATGTTCTTCATCAATGTAATTTTGAATGGAATGGATATCATGGTCAATAAAAAGCTTTCGTCCTTTAAAATCTCGTGTAAAACCTCTTACCCTGTAATCAATCGTCATAATATCCGTGTCGAAAGAATCTATCAAATGATTCAGCGCTTTCAGCGGCGAAATCTCACCGCAGGTAGAAACATCTATATCTGCCCTGAACGTACTGATTCCCTCTTCCGGATGGTATTCTGGATACGTATGAACCGTCAAATGGCTTTTATCTAGCTGCATAACGACGGATTCCGGCATTGCAGCCGGCTTTTCTTCGAGGTGATCGGTCGGCACTTCCACTACCGGCCCTTCTGATACTAATACAGTAACGCTTGCTCCCTGAGGCACATAATCCTGCTTGGCGATGTTCAAGACATGAGCCCCGATCCGGTCGGAGACCCCCTGAAGGATGCGGGTTAACCGCTCAGCACTGTACTCTTCATCAATGTAGGCAATGTAAGCTTCTCTTTCCTCTCTCGTTTTCGTATAACAAATATCGTACATATTAAAACTTAATGATTTCGTTAGATTATTGAATCCATGCAATTGTATTCGCTGGTTTGGCGTTATGTTCATGAATGATGTCCCCTTATTTCCGATAGTTTTTGATGACAGGTCCATTAAATAGTTTTAAGATACCCTCCATCGTGCATAAAAAAACAGCTTCCTTATCAGCAGGAAAGCCCTTTTCTACTTAAAACATGCTTAAATCATACTGTTTGGACAGCATTTCAAGTATTTTTACCCCCGCGATGCTGTTTCCTTTATTATCTAGGGCTGCACCAAAAATTCCGATGCCAAACCGGTTCGGAACAGCTCCCATGATGCCCCCGGAAACGCAGCTTTTTGCAGGTATCCCTACACGTACAGCAAACTCGCCGGATGCATTATACATCCCGCATGTCACCATAAAGGTTTTACAGATCCGGGCAACGGAAACAGGAATAATCTGTTCTTTGGTTAACGGCTCGGCTCCGTCAAACGCAAACACCAGTCCGATTCGTGCTAGGTCCAGGCAATTCATCTCAATCGCACATTGTTTCGTATACAGATAAATGAAACGCTCCACATCTTCATTGATAATACCGTGCTGCTTCATAAAATAACACAGTGCACGGTTAAGATGCGCAGTCTCATGCTCCGAGGCTGCTACATCCTCACAGTAGGAAATGGCAGGATTACCAGCGAGCTTCCTTATAAAATCAAGCAGCCGGTTAAATCTCTCCTGAACGGATTCTCCTTTAATCATATGAGTAACAGCAAGCGCCCCTGCATTAATCATCGGGTTAAGCGGTTTGGATGGTTTGCTGATTTCGAGTTTTACGATGGAATTGAATGGATCTCCAGTTGGTTCGTATCCCACTTTGGAAAACACGTGATCTTCCCCCTGGTCCATAAGCGCCAGTGCAAGTGCCAAAACTTTTGAAATGCTTTGAAGTGAAATTTTCATCTTCACATCACCGGCAGACAGGCAGTTTCCGTCAGGATAAGATATTGCAACAGACAACTCGTCCGGATCCGCCTTATGTAGCGCAGGGATATAGTCTGCCACCTTACCAAACTTGGTATATTCTTTTGCTTTCATCATAATCTGCTTTAGCTCTTCACTTGATGTACAGGGCATAATTGTTTCTCCGTTTCTGTTTCATAGAATTAGTTTTCACTTCATTGTCCGGTTCATACGGAAAACGGATGAAAATTAATAATAAAGAGTGGTTGAACATAAAGTAATATAAATAAAGGGACAGGGATGAAGAACTATGAATAAACTTATAGCCATCGGCTGCGGAAGTACATTAATGGGAATTGGAATTAATGGTTTTATCCTGCCACAGCATATATTGAACGGAGGTTTTATCGGCCTTGCCCTCCTGTTGAAGTACACTGCCGGATTTCAGGTGGGGATGACGATCATCTGTCTCAGCGCTCCAATCTTTTTGATGGCGCTGCACTATAATAAACTCTATTTTTTTAACAGTCTGATGGGTATGCTACTTTCCTCCCTGCTGATTGACGGTATGTTCCCCTTGCAAGGACTGTTCCACCTTCCCATTTGGATCAGTGCCTGTATTGGCGGGACATTGATCGGAACAGGAGTCGGGGTAATGATGAGATATAATACTTGTGTCGGCGGGCTTGATCTGCTCGCACTCCTGATGTCCAAATGGTTTCGATTCAACCCGGGTCTTCTCATGATTATCCTGGATGCAATCATTATTACAACGGGCATGCTTGTCTTGAAAGATCCCTATTTGTTGTTTTCATTTGTGACCATTTTGATTGCGGGATTTGTAACAGCACTTTTGACTTCATATCAATCGGTCAATTTGTTTCTATCATAAAAAAACCTCATCACATACTATACGATGTGATGAGGTTTTTGAATGTTTGTTACTGATATTCTACAGCAAGTTTCATTTTTGTTCCGGACGGATCAGTCAGGTAAAAATCCGTCTCTGTTTGTGTTGAAACAAATCCTAAAGTTTCAAGGCGGATGACTGCCTCTTTTCTAGCTTCATTCGTTGGATATACAACCAAAAATTCGTCGATTCCCACAGCATTGGAAGCAGGAGCAGGAGCACCTTTTCCATTCCAGATATTCAGGCCGAGATGATGGTGGTACTTGCCTGTTGAAATGAAAAGCGCTTGGTTGCCGAGTCGCTGGACAACCTCAAAGCCAAGTCCTTTGCAATAAAAAGCTTCGGCCTCTTCCAAGTGTGAAACATGAAGATGGAGATGGCCCATAATGGTTTCCGGTGGCAGCCCTTCAAATACCATACCCATACTTTCAGCAAGCAACCCTTCTGCATCGAGTGGTTCAGTTGTCATGACCACCTGTCCGTTATTCCATTGCCAATCACCTGAGTCTCGGTCCCGGTAAATCTCGATTCCGTTGCCATCCGGGTCAGCCAGATACAACGCTTCACTGACAAGATGATCAGACGCTCCCTGAAGCGGATAACCAATATTGAGCAAATGCCGCAAGACTTTGGCCAGCTCCTTCCGGGTTGGAACAAGCAATGCAAAGTGGTACAAGCCAGCAGTGCGTGGCTGCTTAGGCTGGGCGTTCTGGGGCTGTTCAATCGTTAAAATGGTGCTTGTGCCATCCAGTGTAAGTTCGACCTTGTTATCTTTTCGATTGAGAATGGAAAATCCTAATATATCATCATAAAACGATAAGGAACGATCCAAATCCTTCACGATTAAATGAACTTGCTGAACAAAGGTTTGCGGTGCAGTATGAAAATTCATGAGATTCTCCTTTAACTTTTCACATACAAAAAGTAAGTTTGTTACTATATATTATATGCTTCTTAACACAAAAAGCAAGAAAAATATCCGATGGAAAACAACATAGCGGACATCTCCCACTCACTTTGATACACTGAATGATAATCGTACATATAGTATTACATTCACGGGAGGTTGTTATGAAAGCACTTATTCATCAAAAACAAAAAGGACTGGAAGGCCTTCATCTTTCAGAAATGGAAGAACTGACACCCCAAGCTGGAGAAGTAAGAGTTAAACTGAAAACCGCAGGATTAAACCATCGTGATTTGTTCGTTCTTCAAAGACATCAACCAGAAGATCCGCCGTTGGTAATAGGTTCCGATGGTGCAGGGATTGTGGACGCCGTAGGTGAAAACGTCACTTCCGTGCAGGTCGGAGATGAAGTGATTATTAATCCTGGAACAGGCTGGAGAAACACGAGTGATGCGCCCCCAAAAGGATTTGAAATTCTTGGCCTTCCGTTTCATGGCACGTTCGCCGAAAAGATTGTCATCCCTGAGGAAAACGCCCTGCCAAAACCTTCTCACCTTACATGGGAGGAAGCAGGTGTCTTATCATTGGCTGCACTTACTGCCTATCGTGTCTTGTTCACGAGGGCCAAAATAAAGGAAAATCAAAAAGTTTTGATTCCCGGCATTGGAAGCGGGGTCGCGACCTTTTTACTTCAGTTTGCCAAAGCAGCCGGAGCTGAGGTGTATGTCACCTCCCGCTCAAAAGAAAAAGGAGACGCCGCACTCAAGCTTGGGGCTGTAAAAGCCATTGACAGCAATGAGAATTGGAACGACCAGCTTGAAAATCAGAAGATGGATCTTGTAATCGAAAGCGTAGGAGCTGCCACGTTCAATCAATCGCTCGATCAGCTCAGGACCGGAGGAACTATCGTGGCATTTGGTGCCTCGGCAGGTGATGAAGTGAAGCTGGATCTCCGAAAGTTCTTTTACGGCCAGTTCAACTTTTTGGGGTCAACGATGGGCAGCGGGGAAGAATACAGAGAAATGCTGCAATTTATTGAAGAACACAATATTAAACCTATTGTTGACAAGGTGTATGAGCTGTCACAATATAAAGATGCCTTTGACCGGATGGAGAACGCTTCTCAGTTTGGAAAAATCGGTTTTAAGATAGTATGATATAAAAAAACATCCCGGACGAATCCGGGATGTTTTTTTTATCATTCGGGTGTGTTTAAGTTAAAGGTTGAACCGAACATAATACAGTAAGCCATCCCCTATATTGTTCCGTACATTTGTTTTGACCCAAAGAGATATGTCGGAGGATCATACCAATCTGCCCTCCTGTTTTGTAGGGTACTACCATAATATGAAGCCGCATCATTCAAAGATTGAATACATGTCCATGAAAAAAACCCCTTTTTGCCTGAAGACAAAAGGGGTTTCATTTCTTATTGATTTTCCTCTATTGGGAACCACCCTGGAGTATTAATAATCGCCTGCCATAATGCGTCAGGGACCACCAATTCATGTTGAGCGTCTTTTTTTAGCTTTGTTTGTATTTCAGAAGCGCGCCCTTCTTCAATTTTTTGGACCCAGTCTGGATCGATGATTAATTCCCTGCCAATTGCAATAAGCGGTACTCCCGTTTTGATGGCCTTTAAGGCATCATCTGCTGAGTAGATGGAGCCGACACCGATTACAGGAACCTTGCTGCCCACTCTTTCCTGGATAATTTCCATTCGAGAACGGGTATCATTCACTCCTCTTCTTGGAACAGACCAAAAGTCCATCAGTGAAACGTGAACATAGTCCAATTGCTTTTTCGCAAGTTCATCCACTAATAACAATGTTTCATCCATTGTAATTCCTGGTGTCTCTGGTTCTTCAGGTGAAAACCTGTATCCGACCAGAAACGGCTCCTTCGCATGCTTCTTCACTGCACTTTTCACTTCGTCGATCACAGCAAGCGGGAACGCCATACGCTCTTTAATTGTTCCTCCCCACCTGTCCGTACGCTGATTTGAGTGCGGGGAAAAGAACTGCTGTATCAGATAGCCGTTGGCTCCATGAATTTCAATTCCGTCAAACCCAGCTTCAATAGCTCTTCTAGCCGATTCACCAAAGTCCCGGATGATCGACTGGATTTCTTCATCTGTAAGTTCACGGGGGAGCGGTTGCTCACCGGTTGGCGTCTGCTGCTCAGGAGCCACCGCACTCGCACTGACAACATCGCCTTCAGGCACCAATTCAGGAGGACACATACGGCCGCCATGAAAAACTTGGAGAATAGCTTTCGCGCCTTCTTTTTTGATGCTCTCCGCCAGTCTTCGAAGGCTTGGGATCATTTCATCATTGTGGGTGCCAAATTCTCCTGGAAATCCTTTTCCGCTTGGACTGACATAAGCACAGGCCGTAATGACCATTCCAGCGCCCTTGGACCGCCGGATGTAATAGTTCACTTCACTTTCTGAAACCGTGCCATCTTCGTTGGAAGAAAAATTGGTCATGGGAGCCATGACTACCCGGTTTTTCAATGAGATTCCATTATCAAAAGTAAAATCATCCAATAAGGGCTGATATTGATTTGTCATAAAGACACTCCTTTTTTCTCTGTCTGTCATCCATCATACTTTCAAAAAGTAATTTAAGCACGAAAAGTGCTCACTGACCGTTTTTCTTATCGCAATGGTTATAAACTTCCCTTAATGGACCAGTTGTATGATGCTGTAAGCTGATCATGTATGGGTTTTTCCGATTGTGAAATACTATGGACGTCTGGAAAAAATAGCACATCTTGAAAGGAGGACAAACATGAAGCGTTCCCAGATCATCTTTTCATTCTTCGCGATTATTCTCTTTCTTGCAGGCTGCAACAATGTAAGTAAGGATGAACTTCGCAGCGATCAGAAAGATCATAAGTCATTATCCGGTCAAAAAACGATTAAAACGAGCAATGGTTATCTCACATCGGAAAACCAACCTTATCGCTCATCCACAGGGCATAAAACGACATCGAAAATAAAAAAAGAAAATATTTCATATAACAACCCTGATACCCAAATGGAAACCAATCCTGACATGAATGGAACTGTTCCGCCGGCTGCCCCACCTTCTGGCAACCAGGGATTCAGCCAGGAAATGATTCAGCAGGTAGTAGAACTCACCAATCAGGAACGGAGGAAACATGGACTTTCTGACCTGAAATACGATCCACAATTGACCAATATGGCACAATCCAAAGCAAATGACATGGATAACAATAATTATTTTTCACACAACAGCCCGACGCAAGGTTCCCCTTTTGACCAAATGGATAAAATGAACATTGATTACGATTCGGCTGGAGAAAATATCGCCATCGGCCAACAGTCCCCTGAACAAGTCGTCAACGACTGGATGAACAGCGAGGGACACCGGAAGAATATTCTAAATCCTGATTACACCCATATCGGAATCGGTTATACCGGCAATGACGATTGCTGGACACAGGAGTTTATCAAAAAATAAAAGAAGCCGGAAGACCGGCTTCTTTTATTTTTACTGAATGTTGAATGTATCTGTAAGTACAGGTACAATTTGTTTTTTTCGGGAGACTACCCCTTTGAGTACAGCAGTATTGTCCTCAAGTTTTACATTATAAGCTTTTTCCACAACCCCTGCCTTGTTACCAATCGCAAGTCCGGTGGAATCATTGGTCAGGATATCCGTCACAACGAACAGGAATAGGTCAAGACCTTTTTCCTGAACGATACTGTTGATCGCATTTTCAAGTTCTTGTTTTCTTTCAAACACTTCATCTGTATCGACTGTATTCACCTGGGCGATTTCAACCTTGCTGTCTCCCATTTGGAATTCTTTCGCATCAAGTGCAATCAGCTGGTTCACTGATTTGTCGCTAAGGTCCGCACCCGCTTTCAGCATTTCCAAACCAAAGCTCTCAGCATCCACACCGGCAATTTCAGCAAGCTCTTTCGCTGCTGCAATGTCCTGTTCTGTACACGTCGGAGATTTGAACAGCAGGGAATCAGAAATAATTGCGGAAAGCATCAGACCTGCGATGTTCTTATCTACAGCCACTCCGTTTTCTTTGTACATTTTATTCAAGATAGTGGCTGTACATCCAACCGGCTCGGCGCGATAATACAATGGATCACTTGTTTCAAAGTTAGCAATTCTGTGGTGGTCAATCACTTCAAGTACTTGCACAGAGGCAATATCAGAAACACTCTGTTGGCGTTCGTTATGGTCCACCAAAATGACCTTGTCCACTTCGTTGGCAACCGTTTCAACAAGACGTGGAGCAGATGTGCCAAATTGATCAAGTGCATATTGTGTTTCTCCATTGACCTCTCCAAGACGGACCGCTTCTGCGTTGACACCGAGTTTTGTTTTCAGATCAGCATAAACAAGCGCTGAACAAATTGTGTCTGTATCCGGGTTTTTGTGTCCAAATATCAATATTTTTTCCATACGTAAACTTCTTCTCCTTTGTCCTCTAAAAATGTATTCTCCAGGTAAAACAGTACTAGAACAGATGGACATCCACTGTTTCACTCAACGTTATTATTTTAGCATTTCCTGAAGCTTGGGTAAAACAGAACTTGCGCACATATACTTTAGTATAAACCAAATCGAAGGCACAAGGCGTGACTTTGTACCTCGTTCTTTCTGATCTTCTTAAGCTGCACTAGTCTTTTTGTCGTGTTTTCAAAATAATCTATAACAGATATTGACGTTCCGGAACTGTTATAATACAATGTGTTTAACAGAAAACAGGAGGTAATGCTGAATGTTGACATTGGAATTTTATCGTAACTTGCCTGAGAAACAATGCCGGGAATGCGGGAAAAAGATGGATGAACAACATGAATGCTATGTTCAGGAATGCGAACATTGCGCCACACAGCAAGAAGCCTAGTTTTCACCCCCTTTAACAAGAAAACAGCCGACAGTGACTGTCACCTCTGTAACAGAGGGCAACAGTTCACAAACGGCTGTTTTTTTATGCAAGCACAGTACTTCCCATCAAGTATTTATCCACTTCTCTTGCCGCTTCACGGCCTTCCTGAATAGCCCATACGATCAGGCTTTGCCCTCTTCTGGCATCACCTGCTGCAAACACACCTTCCACATTGGTGCGGTAATCTCCATGTTTGGCCTCAATTTTTTGATTGTTTGAATTTACGCCGAATTGTTGGAGCAGCGGCTGTTCAGTACCTTCAAAACCGATTGCGATGAACACTAACTGCGCCGGCCATACCTTTTCAGTTCCCGGCACTTCCTTTAGTACCGCTTTTCCTTCTTCGTCTGTTGTAAATACAGTTTGTACAGTATGAAGTTCCTTGAGATTTCCTTCCTCATCTGCAACCAGCTTTTTAGTCTGAACTGTATACTGTCTGGGATCTTTGCCAAACTTTGCTTCGGCTTCCTCATAAGCATAATCCATCGTAAAAATGTTAGGAAGCTCCGGCCACATGTTATCGGGTGTTCTTGCTTCCGGAAGTTTTGGATACTTGCCGAATTGTACAATGCTTCTGCAATTTTGGCGGAGAGCAGTAGCCACGCAGTCTGCACCTGTATCTCCTCCGCCAATAACAATGACATCTTTGTCCTTTGCATCGATTTGCTGATGAACCGGAACATTCTCGTTAAGAAGGCTTCGTGTCGAACCTGTGAGATAATCCATTGCATAATGTACACCTGTTGCTTCACGGCCCTCCAATACCAAATCTCTTTGTTTTTGGGCACCCACACAGAGAATAACAGCGTCATATTGATCTTTCAGTTGATCGGCAGTAATATCTTTGCCTACTTCAGTAGAACAGATAAAATCAATGCCTTCCTGTGTCAGGAGCTGGATGCGCCTTTCCACAACCTCTTTTTCAAGCTTCATATTCGGAATTCCATAGGTTAATAGTCCGCCGGCACGTTCTGCTCTTTCATAGACGGTCACGGAATGGCCCGCTTGATTTAGCTGGTCAGCCGCTGCCATTCCTGCTGGACCTGAACCAACGACTGCAATTTTTTTGCCCGTCCTGATTTCAGGAATCCGCGGGGTAATCCATCCGTTCTCAAAGCCTTTATCGATAATGGCTTGTTCAATATTCTTAATGGTAACTGCCGGCGAAGAAATCTCTACGGTGCAAGATCCTTCACATGGCGCCGGGCATACACGGCCCGTAAATTCAGGGAAATTATTGGTTTTCATTAGCCGCTCGAGTGCATCTTTCCATTTTCCCCGGTAAACCAGGTCATTCCATTCCGGGATCAGGTTATGGATGGGACAACCTGAAGTCATCCCTCCAATATCCATACCAATGTGGCAAAATGGGGTTGCACAATCCATGCACCTTGCACTCTGTTGATGAAGGGTCTCATCATCCATCCGTTCGGTATGTTCTTTCCAGTCGTTTAAGCGAGTGAGAGGATTACGTTCTTTTGCTTCTTCTCTCGCATATTCCATAAATCCTGTTGTTTTACCCATACGTCCTCTCCCCTTTCCTAATTAAGAATTAGCTGATTTCTCTTTGCTGAAGGACTTTTTTTTAAAGATGATGATTCAAGAAACGCACTCATTACGGCTTCATCATGACTTTTTCCGGAGTTTTCCTGTTCCGCAATCCGTTGGATCATTTGTTTATAATCCTTCGGAATGACTTTTACAAATTGAGAAGCATATTCATCCCAGTTACTCAGGATAATCGCCGCTTTTGAGCTGAGTGTATAATGATAATGGCTCAGAATCATCTGCCTTACCTCTTCTTCCTCCTCATGCGTTGCAAAAGATTCAAACTCCACGCTCTCTTTATTACATAGTGATAAAAAGGCTTCCTTATCGCTGGCAAGAATATAAGCTACTCCACCCGACATACCTGCTGCAAAGTTCTTTCCTGTTTCCCCAAGAACAACAACTTTTCCGCCTGTCATATACTCGCAGCCATGGTCGCCGATTCCTTCAGTGACGATATTGGCTCCGCTGTTTCTTACCGCAAATCGTTCACCGGCAGCTCCATTAATATACGCTTCTCCACTTGTTGACCCATAAAACGCAACATTTCCGGCAATCACGTTTGTGTCAGACAAAAAGTCGGATTCTTTTGGCGCAGTGACGATAATTTTACCGCCTGACAGCCCTTTGCCCACGTAGTCGTTGGCATCTCCCGTCAAGTACAAGCTCATACCTTTAGGAATAAAGGCACCAAATGATTGGCCGGCAGAACCTTTGAATTGCAGATTGATCGTATCTTCCGGAAGCCCTTCTTCACCATAACGCTTGGAGACCTCACTTCCGCAAATCGTCCCCGTCACACGGTTGGTGTTATTAAGATTGAAAGAAAGATAAACTCTTTCCTGCTCTTCAAGCGCTTGTTCGATCGCCGGTAGTATGGTTGTCATATCCAGTGATTCTTCAATTTTATGATTCTGAGGCGTCTGGAACGTTCTTACTGAACCATCCACGGTATGAATCAAATTGTTCAAATTTAATTGTTTTGCTTTCCAATGGTTCTTCGCACGTTCTGACATTTCAAGAATGTCACTGCGCCCGACCATTTCATCCATCGTTCTAAATCCGAGCTCAGCCATAATCTCGCGGACTTCCTGAGCAACGAAGCGCATATAGTTGACGACATGATCAGGATCTCCCATAAACTTTTTGCGCAGTTCAGGGTTTTGTGTGGCAACGCCAACCGGACATGTATCCAAGTGACAGGCGCGCATCATAACACAGCCCAATACGACAAGCGGTGCAGTGGCAAATCCATATTCTTCTGCGCCAAGTAAAGCTGCGAGCACTACATCTTTACCTGTCATCAGTTTTCCGTCAGTTTCTAATACCACGCGGTCACGCAATCCGTTCAGCATCAGTGTCTGATGGGCTTCGGCAAGGCCAAGTTCCCAAGGCAGGCCAGTGTGCTTGATACTTGTTTTAGGTGATGCGCCAGTACCCCCGTCGTATCCGCTGATAACAATGACATCAGCAGAGCCTTTTGCAACACCGGCAGCGATTGTGCCGACGCCCGCCTTGGCCACCAGTTTGACGGAAATTCGCGCGTCCCTGTTGGAGTTCTTCAAATCATGAATCAGTTGCGCCAAATCCTCGATCGAGTAAATATCATGGTGAGGAGGCGGTGAGATCAGTCCAACACCAGGAGTAGACCCACGGACATCAGCCACCCAAGGATATACTTTATTACCCGGAAGCTGGCCGCCTTCACCAGGTTTTGCTCCTTGAGCCATTTTAATTTGCAGTTCATCAGCGTTCACCAGGTAATGGCTTTTGACACCAAAGCGGCCAGAAGCGATTTGCTTGATCGCACTGCGACGGAAATCCCCATTCTCATCCGGGATATAACGGGATGCATCTTCTCCGCCTTCCCCACTGTTGCTTTTGCCTCCTAAACGGTTCATGGCAATCGCCAAGGCTTCATGAGCTTCACTGCTCAATGACCCAAAGGACATGGCCCCTGTTTTAAATCGTTTTACAATATCTTCCACAGACTCAACTTCTTCAATCGGAACTCCCTGGCCGGCAGGAAACGAAAAGAGGTTGCGCAAGAAATTCAATCGCTCTTCGTTTGCTGCTGAGGAATATTGTTTGAACAAATTGTAATCGTTTCTGCGGCAAGCCCACTGCAGCGTATGAATCGTTTTAGGATTAAAGGCATGGTGCTCACCTGTTTTTCTCCACTGAAACTCGCTCCCTGAATCCAGTGCCTCAGTATCCCGCTTATTGTAGGCTTCACCGTGGCGCTGCAGCGCTTCCTGAGCAATGGTCGCAAGATCAATTCCATCGATCTGAGAAGCAGTACCGGTAAAGTAGCGGTCTATTACATCTTCACCAATTCCGACTGCTTCAAAGATTTGCGCTCCGCGATAGCTCTGAATGGTTGAAATCCCCATTTTGGACATGACTTTTACTACACCGTCTGTAACACCTTTAATATATTTTTTCACAACGGAATCGAAGGACATTTCAAGGTGTCCGTCCAGAATGGCCTGTTGGTATGTGGCATATGCCAAATAAGGATGAATGGCGTCTGCTCCATAACCGATCAGAGCGGCAAAGTGGTGAACTTCACGTGTTTCTCCAGAATCCACAATCAAGCTTACTTTCGTACGCAATCCTGCACGTACAAGATGATGGTGCAGACCGCTGGTTGCCAGCAAAATAGGCATCGGTGTGCGTTTTTCATCCATTTCTCGGTCTGAAAGAATGAGGAGAGTATGCCCATCTTCAATGGCTTTCTCCGCTTCTTTGAATAAAGTATTTAATGCAGATTCCAAATCTTCAGAAAATAGAGTGGGCAATGTACAGCTTTTAAATTCAGGCAGCAAATTTTGTTTTAACAGTTTCAGTGTGCTGCTTGGTAAAATTGGAGTATCGAGCTGGATGCGCCTGCAGTTAGAAGCTTCTGTATGCAGTAGATTCCCTTCTGCTCCAAGGTAGCCAATCGTCGAAGTAACCACCTGCTCCCTTAGAGAATCAATCGGCGGGTTTGTTACTTGTGCAAATAATTGCTTAAAATAGTTAAACAAGGATTGGGAGCGGTCAGATAATACAGCCAACGGGGTATCATTCCCCATGGATCCCACCGGATCTTTTCCTTCATTAATAATGGGCACCAAATACTTTTGAACATCTTCATACGTATAGCCAAACGCTTTTTGGCGTAAGGTCATGTTATCCACTGCTTGTGGTTCTTCCGGTTGACCTTCATCATCAAGACGAATCAAATTCTCATCGAGCCATTTGCGATAAGGATTCGCCATGGAAAGCTCGGTCTTTATTTCCTTATCAGAAACAATTCTGCCTTTCTCCAAGTCGATCAGCAGCATTTTACCCGGGCTGAGACGATCTTTGTATAGTACATTTTCAGGCTCTACATCAATCACGCCAACTTCTGAAGAAAAGATGATATAGTCGTCTTTTGTTACATAATAACGTGCAGGGCGCAACCCATTGCGATCAAGAATTGCTCCAATCTGACGACCGTTAGTAAAGGAAATGGCCGTAGGTCCGTCCCAAGGTTCCATTAGTGTGCTGTGATATTCATAAAAGGCCTTCTTTTCTTCTGTCATATGCGGGTTATTTTCGGACCAAGGTTCCGGAATAAGCATCATTGCTGCATGGGCAAGCTCCCTGCCCGCCAGAACGAAAAATTCAAGGGCATTGTCCAAAACAGCAGAGTCACTGCCATCTGTATCCAAAATCGGCAGAAGCTTTGCCAAATCATCTCCGAAGGCTTCTGAAGCAAATTGCTGTTCACGGGCCTTCATCCAATTGATGTTGCCGCGCAGTGTATTGATTTCACCATTATGGATCAAGTAGCGGTTTGGATGTGCACGCTCCCAGCTTGGAAATGTATTTGTACTAAAGCGGGAATGGACTAAAGCAAAAGCCGATACAAAAGCATCATTCTGCAGGTCCACATAAAAGGAATCCACTTGTTCAGGCGTTAGCAGTCCTTTGTAAACAATGGTTTCGGATGAAAGGCTTGAAAAATAAAAACGCAAGTCTCTTTCCTTGCCCCAGCTTTCGGCTTGTTTACGGATCAGGTATAATTTCCGTTCAAAAGGCAAACCATTCTTCACTTCACCTGAAACCTTTATAAATACCTGATGAATCGATGGGCAACTTTCTTGTGCCAGTATTCCGATTTTTTCGTCAATTACAGGTACACTTCTCCATCCTAAAAGGACTTGGCCTTCTTGTTCAATTAAACGATTGATTTTATCTTTAATGATCAGTTGTTCTTCCTCGTCCTGCGGCAGGAACAGCATCCCGACTCCATAGCTTCCTTTTTCGGGAAGTGAAAATTCCTTGCAGTTTTCTCGGAAAAACGCGTCTGGCAGTTGAACCATAAGCCCGGCACCGTCGCCGGTAAGTGGATCACTTCCCTGTCCTCCTCGATGGTCCAGCTGGCAAAGCATGCTTAAACCCTTCTTCACAATATCATGGGTAGCTAGTCCTTTAATGTGGGCGTATAAGCCAATACCGCATGCATCATGTTCAAATTCGGGACGGTAGAGGCCCTGTCGTTTTGGTAATTGATGAAATGTCATTGTTCGCTCCCCCGTTTCTGTTGTCTTTTTTATAGTTTAGGTTTTATAATTCATCCAAACAATATATAATTTAGATAAGATTGATCTAATTTTGAGAATAATAAGAGAAAAGTAATGGAGGGTTGACAAATGGAGCTGCGGCAATTGCAGTATTTTATTGAGGTGGCGGAACGTGAGCACGTATCTGAGGCGGCGCAGCATTTGCATGTTGCACAGTCTGCCGTCAGCCGGCAGATTGCCAACCTTGAGGCAGAATTAAATGTTGAATTGTTTGAAAGAGAAGGAAGGAATGTAAAGTTAACTCCTGTTGGCAAACTTTTTTTAACTCACGCTGCGACCGCGTTAAAGGCCATCGATTATGCAAAAAAGCAGATTGATGAATATTTGGATCCAGAACGCGGTACCATTAAAATCGGATTTCCTACCAGTTTGGCAAGCCACTTGCTCCCGACCATTATTTCCGCATTTAAGGAAGAACATCCAAACATCGCGTTTCATTTAAGACAAGGCTCTTATCATTTTTTAATAGACGCTGTAAAAAAAGGGGACATTGACCTGGCTTTTTTAGGTCCGGTTCCAGCCAATCAGTCAGATGTACAAGGGCATATCTTGTTTACAGAAAGAATTTCAGCCCTTATGCCGGCTGATCATCCTCTTGCAGAAAAAAACAGCCTTATGCTCAGTGATCTTAGAAATGATTCTTTTGTCCTGTTTCCGGAGGGGTATGTGCTGCAAGAAGTGGTTGTGAATGCCTGCAGGGAGGCCGGCTTCACTCCAAAAATCTCTTCAGAAGGTGAAGACATGGATGCGATCAAAGGACTGGTGACCGCCGGAATAGGTGTTACTCTTTTACCCGATAGTTCATTTTATGAAACAACACCCCGCTACACCGTAAAAAAGCCGATTGAATTCCCCCTTGTGCAGCGTACTGTAGGACTGATCACGCCGAAAAGGCGAGAATTGGCGCCGGCTGAAAATGTATTCTATGATTTTGTAATTGACTTCTTTTCTAAACTTGAACAATATCAATAAAAAAGCCTTGAAAAAGCACCCAGCACCGTGCTTTTTCAAGGCTTTTCATTTAGCGGAATCAGGAAGCAGCTCTTTGTTCTTTCTGAAGCAAGGCAACAGCGTACAAAAGCAGATATCTCTCACGGGGAGTCAGCCGAAGCCAATCTTTTACTTTGTACTTCATGTTAGTTCCTCCTTTTTATTTCCCTGTCCTTCCTTTAAACCATCTATAATTTTACCTTTGTTTTTTGAGCGTATCTTTATATTACCACCTCCTAAAATTACCAAACATATTGCTTCCACTTACTTTTCCCTTTTGTTCTCTTTAAATCAACAAAAAAAGATCTGCTTTTGATTACTTATCTGTTAAAAGATAGGGAATAAGAAGCGTTTTTCTTCTAATTTTGCCGAAAATTGACGGAGAAAAAAAGAAAAAGGCTCTCCATTTTTTTTGGAGAGCCCTTCATCTTTAGAGAATCAGCCCAGGCTTTTCCCTGGATCTCTTCTTTGAACACTAAATTCTTCTGTTTGACGTTCTTTTTGTTCGGTTTTTTCGCCCATTCCCTTCAAAAAGGACAAAAGCAGGGTAATCGCACGATTGATTTCCGGGTCTTTCAGCGCCTTTACCAGGCTGAAATAACTCGTTTTTTCTTCCGTATCATTCATCTCTGCTACTCTGGCTACACCCGAGTTCACTTTAAGAAGCAGAGGTTCAATTTGTTTTACATTTAATGTTCCCAGTACACCTGTCAACAGAAGGAGGTTTTTCAATGTATTCGATGTCTCAGGGGTATCTGCTGTTTTCACCAGTATATTCAGCACTTTGTCTCCCTGGCCGAAGAGTCCATTTAAAAGAGTAAGAATACCTCTTTCGTGCATGTGGTTCAAAATGCTCAGTGATTCCAGCAGAGCGTCTTTATTATCAATGAGAGCATCCTCGACTTCCCTTAAATCCTTGCTGCGCAGTTCTTCTTGCGTGAATTCCTGCCGATAGACGGTTTTTGTCGCTTTAGCCATCTTATCTCATCTCCTTTTTCACGAGATCTCCCGGGAATATATAATCTTTTCTTGCCCACTTTTTCTGAACATTAACTCCAATTTGCGGCTGAGGATTTCCATTTCGGTGATTGATGCTTGGCAATGGATCTGTACCTTCTGATTGCAAGATTTCCATTTTGGCCATGGTTTCCTTATAGGCGGGCGTATCCGTATCTTTATCCGCATAGCTGCTTGTCAGCAGGTTGATGGCAGCATCGCCATTATCGTTCATCGGCAGGTAGACTTCTTTCCCTTGGACACGGTCGGTAATATGACATTTCACTTTTACATTTCCGTAAGGTGAAGTCAAACGGACAAGGGTTCCATTTTTCAATCCGCGCTCCGCTGCCAGCTCCGGAGATACCTCAAGGAAAACACTTGGCGTTTTGGACGTTATCCCTTTTGCTTTATACGTCAGGTTTCCTTCATGGAAATGTTCAAGCAAACGGCCATTGTTCACATGGATATCATATTCTTCTCCAAAATGAACAGGCTTTGTCCACTGAAGCGGGAACACGATGGCTTTTCCATCAGGGAACGGGAATTCTTCCATGAATAAATTTGGTGTATCTGTTCCGTCTTCCGCGACCGGCCACTGAAGACTTTTAAAGCCCTCTAGACGTTCGTATGTCACTCCTGCAAATAATGGAGTTAACTGAGCAGCCTCTTCCATGATATCGCTTGGATGTTTATAGTCCCAATTGGCCCCAACAGCATTTGCGACTTCCTGTATGATCTGCCAATCCGGTTTGGATTCCCCAAGCGGCTCTAGCACCTGATAAAGGCGCTGAATTCGCCGCTCAGTATTCGTAAAGGTTCCCTCTTTTTCAAGACTCGGGCTGGCTGGAAGAACAACATCAGCAAATTGAGCCGTTCTGGAAAGAAATATATCCTGAACCACGAAAAAATCGAGTTTTTCAAATCCGGAATGAACATGATTGATATTGGAATCAACAATCCCCATATCCTCACCTTTTAAATACATGGCCTTTAGCGTACCGGAATGCATGCCTTCCACCATTTCATGATTGTTCAAGCCTGGTTTCTCCGGAAGTTTTACTCCCCATCCATGTTCAAAATTTTTGCGTACTCGTTCTTCTTCTATGTGCTGGTATCCAGGCAGTCTGTTCGGCATACTGCCAAAATCACTTGCTCCCTGTACGTTATTATGTCCGCGCAACGGATAAGTCCCAGCCCCTGGTTTTCCGTAGTTTCCGGTGATCAGCATCAGGTTGGAAATGGCTGTACTTGTATCACTGCCTCCGCTGTGCTGGGTAACACCCATGGCCCACAAAACACAAACGGTTTTCGCGTCATGAATCATTTCCGCGATGCGAATCAGCTCTTCTTTTGAAATACCGGTTTCCTGTTCGGCAAATTCCAAGGTAAATGGAGCGAGGCTTTCCACATAATTGCCATAGCCATTCACCCGGTTTTGGATGAATTCTTCATCCGCCCATCCCTGGTCAATGATATATTTGGCGACAGCTGACAGCCAGACAAGATCGGACCCCGGGGCTGGACGAACGAAAAGATCGGCACGTTCGGCCATTTCATGTTTTCGCAAATCAGCTACAATCAGCTTCTGTCCTTTAAGTTTATGTGCACGCTTGATTCTCGTAGCCAAAACAGGGTGCGACTCTGATGTATTTGTGCCTACTCCTATGACCAGGTCTGAGTTTTGAATATCCTTGATGCCGCCGGAATCTCCACCATGACCGACCGTTCGGAAAAGCCCAAGGGTAGCCGGCGTCTGGCAGTACCTTGAGCAATTGTCAATGTTGTTTGTCCCGATAATACCCCTGCCGAGTTTTTGCATTAAATACGCTTCCTCATTGGTACATTTGGACGAACTGATAAACCCGAAAGCATCAGGGCCATAGGTGTTTTTAATTTCACCAAATTTGCGCGCAATCAGTGAAATAGCTTCATCCCATTCCGCTTCTCTGAAGGCATCCCCCTCACGAATGAGAGGCTTTGTTAATCGCTCTTCACTGTTCACAAATTCCCAGCCGAACTTCCCTTTTACACATGTGGAAATGCCGTTCGCCGGGGCTTCAGCATGTGGTTCCACTTTAAGGATCTCCCGGCCTTTTGTCCAGATTTCAAAGCTGCACCCTACCCCGCAGTAGGTGCAAACGGTTTTTGTTTTATTAATCCGTTCATCGCGCATGGCTGATTCCATGTCTGAAATGGCCAGGATGGAACCGTACCCGGTTTCAACCGCTTTTGTAATTTCAATCATGGGACGTAACGTGTCCCTGTCAATTCCGGTCAAATAGCCAGCTTCACCTTCCATGCCTTTTTCCATCATTGCATTGCATGGACACACGGTTGAACAATGGCCGCAGGAAACGCAGGAAGATTCATTAATGGGGACATCATTATCCCAAATAACACGTGGACGTTCACGCTCCCAGTCAATCGACAATGTCTCGGTAACCTGTACATCCTGGCATGCTTCCACACAACGCCCGCAAAGAATGCACTGATCGGGATCATAGCGGTAATATGGATGAGACCGGTCTGCTTCATATGGCTTTTTGGGTTCAAAAGGAATGCTTTGATGGTTGATTTTCATTTCCTTAACGGTATTGTGGACCTCGCAATTCCCGTTGTTATAGTCACAGACCGTGCAATATAATTCGTGGTTATGTAATATCCGATCCATTCCGATCACTTGCGCTTTTCTTACCTCTTCAGAAGCCGTTTCGATGATGTCTCCATTTTTCAGGCCGGTAGAGCAAGACCGAACAAGCTCACCATTGACGCTCACAATACAGGTATCACATGTTTCAATAGCTCCTAAGCTTGGATGATAGCAAACATGGGGAATATCTAGATCACTCGCTGTCAAATGCTGCAGTACGGATGATTTATCTGATGCTTCTGTTTCTACACCATTCACTGTTACTCTGATTGTCACATACCTCACCGCTTTTCATTAGTTTTAATCATCTCTCAAACCCATTCCCTATCAATTCATCTTTAAACGTGATTGAAAATAAAAAAGCAGGCAGCCCATGAAGGGCATGCCTGCTTTTCATCTTTGTCAGTTTGGAAACCGGTCGTTTTGTGAATTCAACGCCGCCAGACCTTTTTCGAAATCAACTGCAGTGGATATGTTTCTCATCGATATTCCCATTTCATTTAAAGTAATGGCAACAGAAGGCTGTACGCCTGTCAACACCACCTTCGCTCCCATCAAATCTGACATCCCCACCATATCTCCAATAATCTTGGCGATAAAGGAATCTACCAGGTCAACCAGCGATAAATCAATCACGACCCCGTTAGCATTTGTAGCCTGAATTTTATTAAGCAAATCTTCCTGCAGGCGAAGAGCTGATTGATCATCCAACTCCTCCTGTATGGAAATCAGTAATGAATGATTGACTTTTAAGATAGGGATACTCAACAGATAAACCTCCCAACGAATTCGATCATCGAATGTTTTTTACTTAATGAAGCATCATATTATCTTTTTGTTGCGGATTATATTCCAAATCAATTTGTATAAACTCATCCAGGTTTCTTAAAAAATAGGTTTTATCATACATATCTTTGTTTTTCATATAGGAAGCATGGCTCGGCTTTAATCCTATGACATAGCAAATTACCCCGACCAGGTTCAGACTGTGAATAAGCTCTTTTAGTGAAGTTATTCCATCGGTTGTCAGTTTGTTTAAATTGCTGAAGTCAAAGAATACCATGTTGAAATCACCGTCATGGGCTGCGTTTGTCAGCGATAAATGGTTTTCTTTAATAAGCTGCGGAGATAGTTCACCGGAAAGCGGCACTAAGCCCGCATGTTCAGATAACCGGATAAAATTGGCCGACAATTCCAAAATACGCTTTAACGATTGTTCAAGCTCCTCTTTTTGTTCCAGCAGTTGGAAGTCAGTTTCAGCCAGCCTTTTGCATTGCTGCTCCACTTTGTTTTCCAATGCCTTTAATTTGCCGCTCTGCTCAATGCAAACGAGGTGACCGACTCCGTCATCCCACTGAATGGAGCAGCTGAATAGGGAGTAAGGAGAATTTACCGTTTGAAGGACTAGTTCTATTTCTTGCGTTAATTTTTCGGAAACGAGAAGAAAAATCGCTTTCTCCCTGCTCTCCAGATCCACCAGATCCAAAAAGTTTTCCTTAGAAGTGAACGTTTCACGTGACTTATCGGAGCGGGCGAGAATATTCAATTGCTCGTCAATCTCAAAATAAGCAATCGGCAAATGTTTAATGTTTGAGCCATGTACGTTGTTCATCATACACCTCCTAGTCCTTCAATTGGTAATAAAAAAGCGAGGAATCGAATGTGTTCCCCGCTGCAAGTCTGTATAACAATTTGATAATGATCTTATATATAGATTATAACACAAAGGGTAAGTATCTTCAACATTACTATCTTTTGTAATCTGAAATAAAACATACAATTCATATCTGATCAATATGGTTTATTTTAAATTGATTGTAGTATAAAATAATTAATTGTATCAAATAAATATCAGGAGTTGATTTGATGGGGATGACAGCAAATGCTCTTCCGAAAAAAACGGAGGCTGTCTCAAATAAAAAGAATAGCGGTTTAGGCTCCCCGCAGCGGAAAATTGTTATTTCAGCTTTGGCTGCTGCGGTAATCCTTAGTATATTCGCAATCAGGATTGGCGGAATGGAGCAGGGTCTTCTGCTATGGCTGGGACTTCTGCTTGGTTTTACACTCTTTCATGCAAGGTTTGGTTTTACATCCGCTTTCAGACGATTTATGGCTGTTGGAAATGGCGAGGCTATCCGGGCGCACATGCTTATGCTCGCTGTAGCCAGTACCTTATTTGCTATCATATTTTCATTAAACACCACTTTGTTCGGCGCAGAGCCCGCCGGCAATGTGTCACCGGTCGGCACGAGCTTGATTGTAGGTGCTTTTCTTTTTGGTATCGGCATGCAGCTAGGCGGAGGCTGTGCATCAGGGACATTATACGCAGTCGGCGGTGGACGATCTGAAATGTTTTTAACATTGATTGCGTTTATCGCAGGCTCGGTTTTAGGTGCATGGCATTATGGATTCTGGATGAACGACACTCCGTCCTTCCAGTCGTTTTCACTTATTAATGACAGCGGTCTTGGCTTATTTGGCGGATGGGCGCTGCAAATGGTCATACTTGGTGCTATCACCGTATTGACCGTTATCGTTGAAAAAAGGAGACGTTCTCCCAAAATGGCAGCACTTCCTGCCGCATCCGGCTGGAAACGGATCTTTTTAGGTTCATGGCCACTCATGTCCGCAGCTGTAGTACTTGCTGTATTGAATGCTGCAACTCTATACGTTAAAGGATCTCCATGGGGAATTACTTCAGGATTTACCTTATGGGGTTCAAAAGCAGCGATGGCCCTTGGAATCGATGTGACAAAATGGAGCTATTGGGGCGGAGAAAAAGCAGCTCCTCTGCATCAGTCCGTTTTTACAGACGCCACTTCAGTCATGAATTTTGGTGTAATTGTTGGAGCCCTTTTGGCTTCCACACTAGGCGGACTCTTTGTATTAAAAAAAATTCCGATGAAGCGTGCAATAGCGGCCATTATTGGCGGTTTACTGATGGGTTATGGGGCACGTTTAGCATTCGGTTGTAATGTTGGGGCCTATTTCAGTGGGATTGCCTCGTTCAGTCTTCACGGATATGTATGGGGAATCATGGCGATGCTCGGTACCTACACAGCGCTTTATTTAAGGCCACTGTTTGGTATGTCAGTTCCCAAATCGACTGACCATTTTTGTTAAAACACATTTCTGAACGCTTTTTCTTCAAAAAGGCGTTCTTTTTTATGTTTTTTTCAATAAAAAAGGAGAGCGTTACGCTCTCCACTCAATAAATCCGGTCTTTGTTTTTGTGTTCACTTCAATTTCAAAATTATGCTTCTCATAAAAATGGATTAAACGGTCCACATGATCCCAGTCCCTAGGGGCAATATCTCCCCGAATAACAGGTATATTATGATCAGCTGCCAGCTCTTTCAGATACTGAATACAAATGGATCCATATCCCTTGTTTGAAGGGCCTCTTATATCACCAATAAAAATACTCTCGTCACTGGTATAAACGGCATCTATTGAAAAATCCCAAATCCCCTGAAAAGAAGTGGAGCAGTCATTCAGCATGATCTTGCACTGGTGTTTGTTCTCATCCTTGTATACAATGGTCAAATTCTCTTCCTTTGTTTGTTCTACACCAACAACATCCCACTTTTTCGCAATTTCCTTCATATCATTCTGCATACGCAGCACCTGAAATTCCAAACTGTCCCGTCCGGTTTCCTGTTCTTTTCGTTCCATTACGGATTGCATCCTGACCCTCCCCTCTGTTCAAACATTATTTATAAATACATCATCTTTCACACAGTTTGCCATTCTACTAGCTTTGCCGGTTTTTTTCAACCCTTACGGCATATAAAAAAGCCCTGATGATGGATCAGGGCTTTTCAATCTTATATTTTTTAATCGCTCGTGCGAGCCGGTTCAGGCCTTCTTTTAAGGTGGCCAAAGGGCAGGCGATGTTAATGCGTTCAAATCCTTCGCCTTCTTTGCCAAAAATATACCCTTCATCAAAAGCAATCTTTGCTTCATCCTGCATAAAGGCCTCCAGCTTTTTGTGCTCCATGTTCAATTCTGTACAGTCCAGCCAGACCAGATAGGTACCTTCAGGTTCAATGACTTTGATCTCTGGGAGTTCTTCAGAGATAAACCGTTTAAGATAACTTAGGTTTTCATCTAAATAATCCATCAGACCTTGCAGCCATTCTTCCCCATGCCGATAGGCAGCTTCAGCTGCAATGATACCCATGGATCCCGGGGAGAAAAAGCCGATTTTCGCAAGATAGGTGTTAAACTGGTTCCGAAGGCGTTCATTTGGAATGATAATGGTGGAAAATTGCAGGCCCGCCAAATTGAACGTTTTACTTGGCGCGATGCCGGTAATGGTCCGGTTTTGTATTTCATCTGAAAGAGATGATATCAAGGTATGCTTATACCGTTTGTAAATCAAATCAAAATGAATATCATCAGAAAAAAGGAGAACATCATAAGCAATACAAAGTTCTGCAACCTTACGTAATTCTTCTCTCTTCCATACCCGGCCAACGGGATTATGAGGGTTGCATAATAGCATCAATTTAATCTTATTGTTCTTAAATTGATCCTCCAAATCGCCGAAATCCATTTCATAGTTATCGCCTGTATACCGGAGCGAGTTCTTATACAGCTTACGTCCATTTTTTCTAACCATATCCCCGAATGGATAATAGACGGGAGACTGGATCAGCACTCCGTCCCCTGGCTCGGTATATGTATTAATAGCTGCTGATATTGCGGGTACTACTCCCGGTGTAAACACTATCCAATCACTTTCGATTTCCCAGTTGTGTCGGGTCTTCAACCAATGTTTTACCGCGTCTATCGTATCTTCCGTTGCTTTGGAATATCCGAATACCCCGTGCTCCAGTCTTGTTTTCATGGCATCAATAACCTCTTGGGGTGCTTTGAAATCCATATCTGCCACCCACATCGGTAACAGATCTTCTTTGCCAAAAATCTCTTTCGTATGGTCCCATTTCACTGAATGGGTGTTTAACCGTTCGATCTGTGTATCAAAATCGTTCATTTTTCCCTCCTGCGTAACTCTTTCTGAATCCAGATTGCCGCTTGAACCCCATCGCCCATCGCAATCGTTACCTGTTCAGAATGAGCAGCAACATCACCGGCCGCCCAAACGTTTTTAATGTTTGTTTCTTTTGTTCTTGCATTTACTATAATATGCTTATTCTCCAGTTGTACACCAAGTTGCTCAGCCAGTTCGCTGTGCACCCGGTTGCCTCCGAAGGCGACAAATGCACGATCACCCTTTATGGTTGTTCCATCATCTAAAACAACGCCTTCAATCACAGCTTCTCCTTTTACCAGAACCTCGGTAATAGCTTTTTGTACATGTTCAATACCCAGTTTGGTAAGTTCTTGTTCTTTGGAAGGCTCAAGCTTTTTTTGTTCATGATTAATATAAATAATTGAAGAGGACCAATAATGAAGAGTTGTTGCCATATTGGCACCTGCTTCACCGGACCCGAGAACGATGACTTTTTTATTCTGCACTTCATACCCGTCACAATCAGGACAGATAAACACCGTAGCTCCAAGGCAGGTTTTTATATTTTTAATATTTGGGAGCCTGTCCGTTACGCCGGTTGCAATCAACAGGGTTTTTCCTATAAGTTTTTCATTGGCATTAGTAGTTATGATAAATCCGTCGTTCTGATTTTCGGCTTTTATGGCCGTTTGGTTTAAAAACTGCACCCCGACACGTTCGGCCTGAATTCTTCCCAGTTGCCTGAGATCTTCACCACTGATACCATCAGGCCACCCCAAAATATTCCGGTAATTTCTGCAAAGATTTGATCTTCCCTCATTGGCATCGAGAATAACCGTTTTGCGTTTATACCTGCCAAGCTGGATGCCTGCCTGAAGGCCGGCTATTCCTCCACCTACAATAATGCAATCAAATTCACGTTCCAATTCGTCTCCCCCGTTTCATGCTGATTTTCATTCCTTAATTTTTCACTTTCATTCATGGTATTAAACCTTTTGCCCGATTAGGGGAGAAAATGTAACGAGAAGGAAATTACTGATGAATGTCCTCCGCTAAACGGAAACCACTGAACTGCCACCTTTTTTCCGGCTGAAAAAAGTTTCGGTATGTTGCCCTGATGTGTGAAGCAGGTGTGGCACATGAACCGCCGCGAAGCACCATTTGATTACACATGAATTTGGCGTTGTATTCTCCAAGAGTTCCTTCATAGGGTTTGTTTCCGGGATAGGATACATACGGGCTCTTCGTCCATTCCCAAACATCACCAAAAGCCTGTAAGAACAGCTTCTCATTTGTATGTTGTGCAGCCTGCGGATGGAATTTTCCAGAATCAGCCAGGTTCCCTTCTATGGTTTGGAGGGTACAGGCGTTTTCCCATTCTTCTTCCGTTGGAAGGCGTTTTCCCGACCATCTGGCAAAAGCATCAGCCTCATAAAAACTGACATGGCAAACTGGATCATTGGGATTTAATTGCTGTTCCCCGGCTAGTGTATAGGTATACCATTCCTCTTCCCGCTTAAACCAATAAAGCGGGGCTTCCCATTGATTTTTCTGAACGGTACTCCATCCGTCACTCAACCAATACTGGGGCTTTTTGTACCCTCCATCTTCGATGAAGGCACAAAATTCATCGTTGGTTACAGGTCTTTTGGCGAGCCGGTAGGAATCTAGCCATACTTTATGAACCGGCTTTTCATTGTCAAAGCAAAACGACTTCCCATTGTTTCCGATCTCGACAAGACCTCCCTCCATCTCAATGAAGGAAACAGGCCCTGTTGAAGGTTCAGATGCATTACATTCGTTTCTTTGATAGGCGGGGAGAAACGGGTTTCTCGATAAATTGTATTTAATATCTGTTAGCAGGAGTTCCTGATGCTGCTGCTCATGGTTCAATCCAATTTCAAGCAGGCTTCCGATTTCATCGCCCATCTCGCCCATACTGTCTGACATGATCAATTCTTTTATGTATTTGTCCACATGCTTCCGGTAAGCAAAAACTTCCTCTACAGAAGGACGGGTGATCAGCCCCCGCTCAATCCTCGGATGAAATGGTCCCGCCGTTTCATAATAAGAGTTGAACAGATAGTCAAAATGATCATCAAATCCGTTATAGTCTGTCAGGAACTCCTTCAATAAAAATCTTTCGAAAAACCATGTGGTATGCGCGAGATGCCATTTAGGAGGGCTTGCATCCTCCATGGATTGAATAATGAAATCCTCCATGTTCAGAGGCTGTACAAGCCTTTCGGTAAAGGAGCGGACTCCCATGTACTCGTTTGCCAGTTTTTCTTGATCAATCATTTGAATGCTCATTATATTCCTCCAAAAAGGTTATGAGTTTTTAGAGAATTTACCCTATTTCCTTTAGGTTCTAAACAGATTAAAAGAAATGGTTTATTAAGGTTGAACAGGGACAAAATAGTCATTTTTCCTGTAGGCGAGCGCTTCCATTACCGCCAAAAGCTCTCCGTCGCTTTCTAACCGGATGTTATACCAGGCCGTACGGTTATTTTTCTTTTCCTCCACAGCTGTTGCTTTTATGGTCGACCCTGCTTTTCCGGCTGCCATATAATTCATCGTGGTCGATAAACCCACAGATGTTTTGCCATGGGAATTACAGGCTGCCGCAAATACAAAATCCGCCAGTGCAAACAAAACGGCGCCATGGGCGGTGCCATGCGAATTGAGCATATGATCTTTAACCTCAATCTCAGCTACTGCTGTACCCTTCCCCAGTTCAGTCAGCCTGATTCCCAAAAAGCTGGCATAAGGCTCATTTTCAAACAGTTCAAAGATTTCTTTTTTATACCTTTCATGCAAGTTTTGCTCTGACAGATCGTATTTCAATACGTTTCTCCTCTTTCGTTTTTTGACTTTTATGAATGATTGATAAATTTATCATATCATAAAAAAACAGCCACCTCTTGTTGGAGATGACTGCCTCTTTTAGCCCTTTACGGATCCTGCCAGCAAACCTTTCACAAAAAATTTACCTAAAAAGATATAGACGAGCAAGGTTGGAAGAGCAGCAAGCAAAGCTCCCGCCATTTGAACATTCCATTGCACAATCTGGCTGCCGGATAAGTTTTGGAGCGCAACCATGATCGGCTGCTGGGAAGAGGTTGTGATGGTTACCGCAAACAAAAACTCGTTCCAGATGTTGGTGAACTGCCAGATTCCCACCACGACAAATCCAGTAATGGATAACGGTATGATGATATGCTGATAGATTTTGAAAATGCCTGCTCCATCAATTTTTGCAGACTCGATCATTTCCTCAGGAATGCTGGCATAAAAATTTCTGAACATCAGCGTTGTAATCGGAATGCCATACACTACATGAACAAAAATAAGACCCGGTATGGTATTGTAAAGCCCGGCTTCCCTTAAAAATTGGATAAGAGGAATTAAAATACTCTGATAGGGAATAAACATGCCGAACAGCAACGCTGTAAAGATCCAGTCTGAACCTCTGAATTTCCACTTGGAAAGAACGTAGCCATTTAAAGAGCCGAGCAACGCGGAAAGCAGAGTTGCAGGTATTACCAGATAAATGCTGTTCATAAGATTCGGTGCAAGTTTTTCAAATGCCAGCTGATAGTTGCTTAAATCAAGGCTTTGCGGCAGCTGCCACATTTCGCTCAACGAGATTTGGTCCAGTGGCTTCAAGCTCGTAATCAGCATGACATACACAGGCATGAGATAAAACAGGCTGAGCACAATCAGCAGCAAATACAATATGGTTCTTGAGACAGTCCTGATTGCCATCAGGATTCCCCCTTTCTGCTCGAAATCAAATATGGGACGATAAAGATAGCAACCGACAGCAGCATAATGATGGAGATGGCTGCGCCGTTGGCATAATAGTTGCCGCGGAAGGTAGTCTCAAACATATAAACACCCGGAACATCGGTTACGAAGTTTGCCCCTGGACCTGTCATCGCATAAATCAGATCAAATATTTTAAGTGAGATATGGGCCATAATGATTACGACACTGACGGTAATCGGGGCAACCATTGGAAAAATAATTTTACGGTAAATTTGGAATTCGGTCGCACCATCCATACGTGCAGCTTCTCTTATTTCTTCCGGAATGGCCCTTAAGCCCGCGAGGTACATGGCAACTGAAAATCCTGTCATCTGCCAGGCGGCCGCAATGACTACAGCAATAACAGCGACCGGGATACCAAACTGTATTTTGCTCCATTGAATACCGGGAATAACGGTAACTGATGTGTACCAGAGAGAATCAAGGCCGAATTTTTTCAGAAACAGATTCACACCGGTTGCCGGGTTTAACAGCCATTGCCAGATGACACCTGTTACGATGAACGATAATGCCATTGGAAAAAAGAAAATGTTTCGAAACAGGCTTTCCCCCCTTATTTTCTGATCGAGGAACACCGCAAGTAGCAGCCCCATGAACAAAACAGCGAGAATAAAAAATAAAGTAAAAAAAAGGGTATTCCGCAAATCAGCCTGGAAGCGGAAATCTTTAAACAAAAACAAATAGTTTTTCAGGCCGGCAAACGATAGATCCGGCACCAGCGAATTCCAGTTGGAGAGGGATACATAACCTGACCAGGCAATAAAGCCGTACACAAATACCGCAACAGCGATGATTGAAGGCAGAATAAAAGCAAATGAGAGCCATTGATCGACATTCCATTTTTTCCGTTTCTTCGCTGAAACGGCCAATGAAGAGCCGGATTGAAATGAAGGCAAGACTTTGGGTTCCATTAAAACCGTTCCTCCCTATGTTTGATTGCTGATATGAAAAAGAGGAAGATTGTTTCTCCTCCTCTTTTTATACTTTTTACTTTTTCAGTTCGCTGCTTGCCTGATTCAAGGAATCGATCAGCTGATTCACATTTTTCTGAGTAACAAAAATATTCACAGCCTGGTTCGCTTTTGTTACAAATCCTTCGGGGGCAGCGGACCCATGCGCGAGGCTGGGAGCGAGCTTGGCTTCTTTAAATTCTTTTATCGTTTGCTTTCCGTATTCATCATACTTGGATTCATCGGCGTCCGTACGTGCCGGAATGGATCCTTTTAACGGGTTAAAGGCATCCTGACCTTCAACAGAGCCAAGCAATGACAAGAATTGCTTCACGTCTTTTACGTTTTTCACTCCTTTAGGAAGTCCGAATGTATCGGTGATAATCATAAACTGTCCCTCGGAACCAGGAGTTGCTACCCATCCAAAATCTTCATTAACTTTCAATTTCAGGTCGTTTACAAAATAGCCCTTTGCCCAGTCGCCCATGATGTTCATCGCCGCGTCTCCCTTGGAGACCAGTTGAGAAGCATCCTGCCAGTTTCTTGAGCTGTGATCATCATTCACATAAGAGAGCATCTTTTTAAAGGTTTCAGCCGATTTTTTTACTTTAGGATCATCAAATTTCAAATCACCGGTCCAAAGCTTCTGGTAATCTTCATTACCCAGCGTACCTAGAAGAATGTTTTCAAAAATCATGGTCGCTGTCCAAGGCTCTTTGTCTCCAAGCGCAAGAGGAGTGATTCCCTTTGCTTTCAACTTGTCGGCCACTTTAAAAAATTCATCAAAGGTTTTTGGCGCTTGAAGATTATTATCAGCAAAAACCTTTTTATTGAACCAAAGCACATTGCCGCGGTGAATATCAACGGGAACCGAATAGATTTTGCCATCTTTTGATACCATGTCGATCAGTTGTTTTGGAAACTTATCCTTCCATCCTTCTTTATCATACAAATCATCTAACGGTTCCATTTTGTCAGCAGCTACCCAGCCGTCGTTCAGCTCTGCTCCCCCATGGACCTGAAACGTGGCAGGCGGATCATTTCCCTGCATTCTGCTCGCCAGAACCGCTTTTGCATTTGTTCCGGCTCCCCCGGCAACTGCCGCATTTTCAACCGGAATGTCGGGGTTTTTTTCTTTAAACAATTTGATGAGTGCCTTCAGCCCGTCCTCTTCACCTGCTCCGGTCCACCAGCTAAAAATCTCCAGTTTTCCAGAACTTTTTTTATTGTCCGGCTCGCTTGAGCTGGATTGGCTGCAGGCTGAAAGAATTAGTGTAAACGCCAGTGCGATCAATATCCAAGCCTTCTTTTTCAAATGAACTCCCCCTTTGTATTGTTAACGCTTACAAATAAAGTATATAAACGAAACCCGCTCAAGTGGGACGTTAATTTCTGCACTTTTTTATCTTTATCTTCACTTTTTTAAGGTGCGGCCCATCCCTTTCTGTGCTGGTTGAGTGCCTTTTCCCTGACATATTGTTTTGGAGAGAGCAAAAACTGCTTTTTGAACACACGGCTAAAATAATTGGGATCCTTATAGCCCACCATAAAGCAAATCTCTTTCAGGCTGTACTTGTTCTTGTTCAGCAGCGTGACCGCTTTATTCAGCCGCACTTCCGTTAAAAATTCAATGAATGTAACATTGGTTTCCTCTTTAAAGAGTTTGGTAAAGTAGGTCGGGCTCAGGCCAACCATTTCTGCAATCTGCTCCAGTGAAAGGGCTTCGTGTGAATGCTCATCTATGTATTTTTTGGCGAGCGACACCGGATCCTTTGCTCTTTGAGCATCCTGTATCATTTGGCAGAGTCCATGAATGAGTTCATCCCATGCCTGTCTGGTCTGTGGATATTGCAAATTGGCTGATTCAAAACCTTCATGAATAAGCCGTTCTTTCAGCTCGATATAAAGGTCTGCTGATCTTCCCTGATTCATGAGCATGCCAAGTATGGCTGAAGCTTCGAAAGGTTGATTGTTAAATATTGCCGAAAGAAGGTTGTCAAATGGGCTTTCATGCGTTGGACCATTTTCAGAGAATAAGGCATAGCGGGGGCTGTCCTGCACTTTCAGACGCATAACGGTATACAGAGCTTCTTCATAGGACCGTCGGATCTTATTCAACTGGGTGTAAGTTGTCCCGATACCAATTCTCCATTTTTCGAAACTGGCGGAAATTAGCCTTTTGGCAAAAAGAAGAGCATCATCCGATGGATCTTTCTTTTCGCTGATGAAAAGAACAACCAGCTGACTTCCATGGGGAACAGCAATAAAGGGAGAAGGCGAAAGTTCATCAAGCAACCCTTTAATGGCTTCTGCCGAAAGGTCTCCTTCTCCTTCCATCACCGTGATATAGGCATTCACCATGTGGGGGTACAGTCGTTGAAGCATATTAATGGGTTCATCCTGCAGCTCGTGCTGCAGAATTTTCAACAGAATATTCTCCAATACAACAGCTGTAGATTCACTAAACAGACTCTCCCGCTCCTGTTCCTCCAAAATGGATTGGAACACCCTGTGAATTGCCGCTGATGTTTCATCATGGGTACTCGGCTTTAATAGATATTCTCTTACTCCCAGTTTCATGGCTTCCTTGGCATAATCAAAAGACTCATAAGCGGTGACCATAATGAACTGTGTGCGTGGCAGCTTTTTGCGAATTTTCTGGATCGCTTCTATTCCATTCATGCCCGGCATTTTAATATCAACCGTCATGAGTTGCGGCTTGTGCTTTTCTGCCAGCTCCACTGCCATTTTGCCATTTGCCGCTTCAGCAGCAATCTCAAGATCAGGAAAACGGTTTTCAATGATTTTCCTTAGTGCTTTCCTTTCAATTGATTCATCATCCACAATTATTGCCTTCAAGTGAATCACCCTCCTCCATGGGAAAGATTAGTTTAACACTTGTGCCTCGACCCTTTGCGGAAGAAATGGATACGAGATTTTCAGCTTGATAAAAAAGCTCCATCCTTCTCATAACGTTCTGCAGGCCAATTCCTGTTGAATGGCCTACATGCTGGCTGTTTTTTTCCTGATGATTGGTAATCAGTGTCACAAGTTCTTCAGTCATACCTGCTCCGTTATCATGAATCTCGGCAATCGTCCTTCCATTCTCTGAAAAAATGTTCAATAAGATGTTTCCGCCTTCTTCCATCCCCTCGACGCCATGGATAAATGCATTTTCCACGATTGGCTGCAGAATAAGCCGGGGCACCTGAATTTTCTTACACTCTTCAGCGACGTTTACAGAAAAAGTGATGCGGTCGGAAAAGCGGGTTTTTTGAATGTAAAAGTACTCTGTCACGACTTTTATTTCTTCACGCAATCGAACCGATTGATTAATATTGCCCAGACTGTACCGGAGAAGTGTGGAAACAGCATGAATAAGCCTGGATGTCTCCTCCGCATTCTCAAAATAGGCCGTCCTTGAGATTGTATTCAGTGTATTGAAGAGAAAATGCGGGTTGATCTGATTTTGCAAATGTTTGAGCTCCAACTCTTTCAATAAGGAATCAAGCTCTGACTTTTCTTCTATTTCTGCGATATACTGGCGGATGTTTTTTCTCATTAAATTAAACGTCTCACCCAGAAGCTTAAGTTCATCGTTTGAATCAATATGTATGATAGGCCCATCCAGCTTTCCGGCAGACACTTCCGATGCGGCTTTTGACAAAATTTGAACCGGCTTGTTGATTCCTCTTGAAAACCATAATGCGAAAAAAACAGCCAGTAATACGGTAGTATTGAACAAAAATAAGGCAAACCATATGAAAGAGCGTTTTCTTCGTTCCAAATCATCATAAAACGTTTGATAGTCTGTTAGTTTATGATCGATCAATGACATAGTCGTATCCTGAAGATAGGAAGAAGTATTACGGGCTTCCTTAATATGCAGGGAATACTGGTCGATATCATCCCGAATCGCAAAGCCGATCGACATTTCGCACTCCTGGATTAAGGTTTCAATCATGTGGATATAGGATTTCACCTGAATTTCCCCAAATCCTTTCTGGTTTTGAAGCTGCTTTGTTTTTTCGTTTAATGTCACCCTGAGCTTCTGAAAATCATTCAGCACACGCTGATTCCTGCCGAGCACAAATTGGTTTGCTTTTTCATAAAGCTGGTTGGACGTTTGAGAGATTTGATTAAGCAGCAGAAATTGCCGAAAGCTGGAATCATATTCCTGGAGAAAGGAACGGCTGCTGAAAAAAATAGAAATGGAAACCACATTAAAAAGCACAACAAAGACAAAAAAATAGAGGATAAGCTTGCTTCGTATTGTTTTCATGGATGGCTCCCCTTCAAATTTGTCATAATATCGGTTTTGGTATATTGAAGAGAACCCGGGTATGCTCCTTTTTTGATGGCAAACAGTGTTTCGACCGCCCGCTCTCCCATGATAAAAGGGTATTGCGCAACAGTTGCATCAATTTTATGCTTGTTTAGAAGGGTTAATGTCTCAGGGAGGGTGTCAAAAGCGATAATAAACGGCCTTTTCTTTTGCTGATACAGAGAGGCCACCTGACTAATACCCAGTCCGTCAAGAGCACTGGTACCATAAAACGCGGTAATGTCCCGATGGTTTTTTAGCAGTTCATATGTTGCCTGTATGGCACCGCTTTTTGTAATGTTGGATTCTCCTATTCCGGCAATTTGAATGCGGGAGACACTTGAGACGGCGTCTTTAAACCCTTTTACGCGAAGCTGCTGGTTGGAGGCTTCGAACCGGCCTGTGACGATCCCTACTTTTTGTTGCCCTGAGGTCTGCTTGATCACTGTCTCTCCGGCCAGTTTTCCTGCGAGATAATTGTCGGAGCCGACATAAGCCAGACGGACACTGTCTGGAGCATCGGTATCCACGGTAATAACCGGGATTCCCTTTTGGACCGATTTGTTGACAAGATAGTTGAAGGTGTCGCTGGAAACCCCCTGGGTCATGATGCCATCCACTTTACTTGCGATCGCTTTGTCAATAAACGTAAGCTGATCTTCGTTATTCGCCTGTTTTGGCCCCCAATAATCCAGATGAATGTTATGTTTTCCTGATGCAGCTTCCGCTCCCTTTTCTACCAGTCTCCAATACTCATTGTCCACTTCTTCGGAAATTAAAACAAAATGATAGGAATAGCGGGAAGGCTGCTGTGCGTTTGAAGTAACCTGGAATGTTTCCCTTCCAAAATAAAGCATTAAGCCGGCATTGAGCATAAAAAGGGCGAAAAATCCGGTAACTCCCACTTTTTTTAACACAATTCATACCCCTTGTAAGCGTTTTTATCCTAATCTTAATGGATTACACACCGGTTGAATAGCCTGTATTTACCTTATTCTTCAAAAAGATCAGCTTTTCTGTTTAAAGATGACGGAAAATAACAGATAAAGAAGGTGCAATCCCAGATAGGATGAAGAAATAAGGAAAACCGGGTTTAAAAAGATTCGATGCACCGTGGTCATAAACACACGATAAGTTACAATCATGTCGTAGACCGTTAGAGAAGCAATAATGAAAAAGCTAAAAAGCTGAGATAGGCCAGACATGAGAACACAGTTGCCGCTGGTTCAAACCTCTCTTTTAACACGTACATGATAACCGGCAGGAACAAGATGAACAGAACAATAACGTTTTAAGCATAGTTTCTCCCTTTCTTATGTCTCGTTTTCTTCCATACTTCCCTGCTCCTGCCTTTTTTACTCTGCTTGCCTTTTTCACACGATCTGTTCATTAAAAAAGCCGGCCCTTTTAAAATAGAGCCAGCTTTTAAACACGTTTGAATTATTCCTGATCGGATACATAGACGCGGTGATCCTTGAAGAAGTCACCGAGATCCTTGCCGCTTTCTCTTTCCATAATACGTATAAAATCTTTGGTTGTGGTTACGCCAAACTTCTTTTCTTTGAAATAAGCTTTCATAGCTGAATAGAACACTTTGTCACCCAACTTCACACGCAGATCATTTAAGGTGCGGGAACCGTAACCATAGATCATCTGGTAGTAAGCATTGACACCCTCATCTCCGTATGCGGTAAAGGTGGAAACTGGTGAAGAAAGGTGGAACTCCTTGTTAGCTACAGGAGGAGTTGTCAATTGGTTCAGCTCATTATCATGCAATGCTGCGGCGAACGTTGCAAAGGACTCGTCAAGCCACGGCTCATCATATTCATTGTCCCCGATAATACCATAAAACCACTGATGGCCGATTTCATGCGCAGTAACGGATTTCACCCATTCCTGTGAGCGGGTACCCGCAATGCTGATCATGACCAGCTGAGGATATTCCATCCCTCCGAACCAACCTTCCATACCGACAATATCAAGCTCTGGCCAAGGATAGGTTCCAAAATGGTCACTGAAGAGATCAATGCTTTTCAGGCCGGATGCAAGCATTGAATCCGCATAGGCAGCTTGTTCTGCCGTATAGTAAACATTGATCTTAACATTGTTGACCATTCCTTTTTTTACTTTATACGTAGGATCCATCTCTAATGCAAAATCCCTTACATTATGGGCTTTGTACCTGTGGATGGCGAGATTTCCTGCGGTTCGGGGTTTACCGATTTCCTCTCCGGTCGCCGCAATTACCTGTTTTTTATCCGTGGTCAGGGTTACGTCGTAATCGCCGGTTAAGGAATAGAACGATTCCCCTGCATTGAAATACGGATCTACATTCCATCCTTCTTTATCATAGACTGCAAGAATCGGAAACCAGTTACCAAGGGAAACGGTATTTTTAAACCAGCCAAACCGATCCTGCTGATGAGGAACAGATACGGTAAAATTCATGCTGACAGAGGCCGTAGCCCCCTTTTTAATGTTAACCGTAGGGATATGTAACGCTGTTCCATCTACATTGTAAACGGCCTGTTTACCGTTGACCTTCACATTGCTCACATCCGTGCCGCCACCATTTTCAGCAAAATCTTCGGCGTTGCCCCAAACATTAAAATATAGTTCATTCAGATTTTTCTTCAGGTTGTTTTTCAACTTGACTGTTAACGTTCCTGAGATCTGGTGCTTTTTACTATCGTAAAAAACATTCATTTTGTAGCTCGGTTTAGAAGGTCCTATTTCATCCTGGCCACTTCCTTTTTTAGCCAGTCCTTTAAAAGGCACTTTAGGTACATTAAACACTTTGCTTGAAGATTGGTACGCCCCTGGTATCTTGGATGGAGAAGAATGATGGCTCTCCGCTGCAGCGGCAGCAGCAGATCCAGTAAATAAGCCGGCCGCAAGCAGCGCTGCTGTTGTTGCTTTAACGGCTTTGTTCGCATTTTTTTTCATTAATTATCCTCCTTAAAATGAGCATTTAATTACCTTTACCTATTTCTGGTTAGTTTTTTTGACTCCTTGCGTCAATAGGAGGAAATATCCGACAAATGAAGATAAAAAAGGGGAGAATTTACACAGGACTTTTGACCAAAGGAGAAGAAACACGTCTAAATTTGTACTATACCTTCTGCAGAAAAGGGAATCGGGAGACTCATGACGAAAGTAGTAGTAAAGCCCTTATGATTTCAAGGGGGAGATGGAGATAAAAATTAAGTCGAACTATGTACCAAAAGCCAAAGTTACCTATGTCACCGCAGATACTTCTATTGCAGACAGCCGAAAAAAGCTGGTTGAATCGGGGTTCAGGTGCATACCCGTTCTTGATGAAACCCAACAGACTTTCATGGGGTTAATCTACAAAGAAGCCACTTCCGATTATTTAATTGAGGGAAATGGACCACTCTCTGATCCTGTAAGTCATCTGCTGAAAGAGAAAAGCGCCTTTGTGTATGAGGATACTCCCTTCTTTAAAGTTCTTTTTACCATCAGACGTCTCCCTTTTCTTGCGGTTCTTGACCAAAACGGCCATTTTCAGGGAATTGTCACCCACTCAAAAGTGATGGATATTCTTGAAGATTCATATGGCATAAAAAAGGGCGGATATTCGCTGACCGTTTCTACAACCGAAGGTAAAGGCTCACTAAAAAAATTATTTTCCTCCATCGGAGAAGAATACAACATAGAAGGTGTGTTTACACAGGATGCTGGAAAACAGTTCGTGCGCAGAATCATCATCACCCTCAACCGGACCGTTACGGAAGATCAAGTAAACCAGCTTGTCCACAAACTTGAACACAGCGGGTTTAAGGTAGCGGAAGTGGAAGATTTGCGGGAGTATGAATCGGCATTTTAAATTGAAAGAAGACACATGGACTGTCCATGTGTCTTCTTTCATTATTTTCTGTTGTTTAGTGTGACACCAATGGCGGCACCCTTTCGGCTGGAGTCGGCCACACCTTTAAAATAGCCCTCTTTGCTGTCGATAAAGATGCTTTGGACGTTGCCGATTTCATCGCCGGGCTGGCCAAAAGCATGACCTTTTTTATTCAATGCTGAAAGAATATCGGCTGGAATTCCTTTTTCGTACTGATAGTTGTTCACATTATTCGTATATATTCTTGGTTCTTCCACCGCCGCTTTTAATTCCATTTCATATTCGATAGAGTGGAGAATGGTCTGTAATACCGAAGTGATAATCGTTGGGCCGCCTGGTGAACCAACGGTTAAATATGGTTTATTATTTTTGAAGATGATGGTCGGTGTCATGCTGCTTAACGGCCGTTTATTGGGCTGCACCTCGTTCGCTCCACCAGGAACCGCATCAAAATCCGTGAGCTCGTTATTGAGCATGAATCCATAACCCGGAACCATGATTCCCGTTCCAAACACTTGCTCAATGGTCGTTGTGTAGGAAACCACATTCCCCCATCGGTCGGCTACTGTAAAATGTGTCGTCTGTCCGATTTTTTTGTCGTCATTTTGGGGAACGACTTTGTAATTCGGGGTGTCATTTTCATATTTCCAAGGGTTCCCTGCCTTTACCGTCTTATTCATATGGTCAAGACCCATAAGAGCCTGGCGCTCTTTAATATAATCCGGATGCAGAAGCCCCTTGACTGGCACCTTTACAAATTCCGGGTCACCGGCATAAGCTGCCCGATCGGCATAGGAAAGATGCATGGCTTCAGCAAGGAGGTGATACTTTTGCCACGATTCCACGTCGTATTGAGATAAATGGTAGCTATCAAGCAACTTCAGCATCTGCAAGAGGAAAACCCCTCCTGAGCTTGGCGGCGGCATGCTGGCGACCTGGTATTCTTTATAATCACCCCATACCGGCTGATCAACAGTCACTTGATATTTTCTGAGATCGGAGGGCTTAATCGTTCCTCCTTTTTTTTGCACCGTCCGCGCAAGTGCACGTCCAATTTCACCCTTGTATAACACATCAGGTCCGTCCTTGCGAATCAGGCGGAAGGTTCTGGCCAAATCCTTTTGAACGAGCTTGTCTCCTTCTTTTAATGGTTTTCCATGCGGCAGAAAAACATCTCTAGCCGCTGACATTGAGAGCTTATCTTTGCTCTCTTCAATTGATTTTGCAAGAACTGAATCAATCCTGAAGCCATGCTGAGCCAGGCCAATGGCCGGATTGATAAGCACGCTCATTGGCTTGGTTCCCCATTTATCCAGTGCTTTTTGAAGGCCGGCCAACGTTCCTGGAACACCTACTGCTGTTCCTTGAGTGACCCTTTCTTCAAAGGGAATCGGTTTTCCATCCCCGCCAAGAAACATATCGGGTTCAGCTCCCGCCGGGGCACGTTCCCGGCTGTCCACAATGGAAGTTTTGTTGGTGCTGGCATCATACACCATCATAAAACCCCCTCCGCCGATCCCCGACATCATTGGCTCCGTGACATTGAGCGCAAACTGTATGGCAACAGCTGCATCTACCGCATTGCCGCCACTTTTGAGTACCTCCGCTCCAATTTTGGAAGCGAAAGGGGTGGCGCTGGCTACCATTCCGTCCTGGCCATAGGCAACTTGTGAATACGAATGATTTTTCTCAGGCTTCTGTGACGCCTTTGCCAGTCCTCCACTGGGCTGGAATACAATCAAAAAACTGAGAACCATGATCAAAAAAACTGAGAATTTTTGCTTCATGCTTAACCTCCCTGAATTTTGAATTTTTAGATAATTAACCGGTTTATGTATACCCTTTTACTTCGTTTGCAAACGTTCATTTATATTTGGGCATACTTGTAGAAACCGAATGAGAGGAAAGGATGGTTATTCATGAATGGAATTCTTCCCGTGGTCGGGATAACAGTTTCCTCTTCCATGCACAATGGAAACCTCAGTTCCATTTTAAACCTGGCCTACAGTAAAGCCATTATTAAAGCTGGAGGGTTACCTATTCTTTTACCGTCTGTGGATCGTGAGGCAGCATACAAAAGTCTGGCACTTTGTGACGGTCTCCTGCTTCCAGGTGGCGATGATATCGATCCATTCTTTTTTGGAGAAGAACCAGTACAAAGCCTTGGAAAAGTAAACCCGCAGCAAGACGATTATGAAATCGGAGTGCTAAACGAAGCACTAGAGCAGAACAAGCCTGTTTTAGGCATATGCAGGGGGACGGGCATTTTAAATGTCGCTCTCGGCGGCACCTTGTTTCAGGATGTGGGCTCCGAACTGAAAAATTATATTAAACATCATCAGGAGGCCCCGCGCAGTGTGCCCACTCATTCGATTGCTGTTGTGGAAAATTCCCTGCTGCATGACATTACAGGGAGGAAAACGAATTTGCGGGTCAACAGTTTTCACCATCAAGCAGTTAAATCGATCCCCTCTGCTCTCCGCCCGGTCGCCTTTGCTCCCGATGGCGTGATTGAAGCAGTAGAATCAGTGAACCCGAAACAATTTATCTTAGGCGTTCAGTGGCATCCCGAGGAATTGAATGATACCCCGTCACGGGCAACCTTGCTTGAGGGGTTCATTAGAGCCTGTCATGCCAACAAAAAAAGGCTTCAGTAAACAATTACTGAAAGCCTTTTTATTATACGCATTATTCGTCATTCAATTTCGTCAGCGAATCGGTAGCCGGTCCTTCCACGACTTCTCCTTCATAGGAAAACCTTGAGCCATGGCATGGACAATCCCACGTCCTTTCCGCGTTGTTCCAGGCCACTTCACAGCCAAGATGGGTGCAGGTTGTATCGAGAACGTAAAGCTGTCCCCGTTCATCCTTATAGGCACCGGCTCTTTTCCCATTATAGGTAACAGGAGCGCCTTCATCCGGTCCAAGATCCGCGGGCGTCCGGTCAGGCATCTCCAATTTTCCTTCAACTAAGTGTTTGGCGACATCGGCATTTTCCACAACTAATGTTTTTAAGCTGGGATCGGCTTTAAACCTTGAAGGGGTAAAGACTTCCCGGTACGGATTTTCCCGGTCTAGAATCAAATCTCTGACCAGCATGCCAGCAAAAATTCCGCTGGTCATCCCCCATTTTCTGTAGCCAGTGGCAACCAATATATTGCTGTGAACAGAGGTAATGGGTCCGATGTACGGGATTTTATCCAAAGTTACAAGATCCTGAGCAGACCAGCGGTAAGGAATTTCGGTTGCTGCCAGCACGTCTTCGCTAAATTTACAAAGTGCTTCATAATGCTTTTCGGTATTATCATCCTGCCCTGTTTTATGGCTTTCACCACCGACAATGAGCAACTTTTCTCCGTTATTTTCGGTGTATCGGATTGACCGGGTCGGACTGTCTGCGCTGATATACATGCCCCCTGGATAATCCATCGTTGTTTTCACTCCTATGGAGTAGGAGCGTTCAGGATGCATCCTCGCAAAGTAAAATCCTGCTCCGTCATAAAATGGGAAGTGGGAAGCAACAACTGCATGACGGCAACGAACCTTATGCCCTTCCCTTGTGACGACAACTGGCTGCGGTCCGGTTTGAATGTCAGAAGCAGTGGTCCCTTCGAATATTCTCCCCCCGTTTTTTACAAATTCATCAACCAGGGATGCCAAATATTTAAGTGGATGAAATTGGCCCTGCTTTTTCATGGAAACGGCTCCAAGAACCGGTATATCTAAAGGAATGGAGTCCAGATATTCACTATCAATTCCAAGCTTCTGATAGGCATCGTATTCTTTTTTTACCTGCTCCAGGTACTGCTCGGATTCTGCATAAATAATCGCATCCTGTTCGGAAAAATCACAGTCAATGCTATGTTCCTGAATGGTGGACTTTACAAAATTCAGTGCTGAATTATTGGCTTCATAATATTGCCTTGTAACTTCTTCTCCAAAGTGCTGGATTAATTCATCGTAAATGACACCATGCTGGCTCGTCACTTTTGCTGTTGTATGGCCTGTCGTACCATTTAACAGCTTTCCTCCTTCGAGCAGGATAACTCTTTGACCCTCTTTACTTAAAAGGTAGGCAGTTGTAATTCCTGAAATTCCGCCTCCAATGACAACGACATCCGCTTCATCGTCAGCATTCAAAGGTTCATATCCTTTCACTGTGCAGGAATCTCTCCAATAGGATTCGGAAAACTGCGGCAGTTTACTGTTTGTCATTTGTTTATTCCCTCCTGTCTCTTCCTATTTTTCCCTGTAATTCTTTTTTTATGTTCTGATTCCCATACTTTTACTCTTATACCCAATTATCAAGAAAATAAAAAAACCGGAGAACTTAATTTGCATAAGTTCCCCGGTTTTCCAATTAGATTCGTTTTGCTCCCAAGTAACGCGCCTTCCAATAACTGTTGTCCATGGAAACAATCGATACGCCACTGGAAGAAGTCGCAGAAATAAATTGGTTGTTCCCAATATAGATGCCTACATGTGAAGCACCTGTTGTATAGGTAGTAAAGAAAACAAGATCTCCTGTCTTCAGGGTCGTTACTTTTGTTCCCTGCTTGTACATTTCTGCTGTTGTTCTTGGTAGAGTAATACCTGCCGATTTTTTAAAAACATAATAAACATAACCGCTGCAGTCAAAGCCGGATGGTGATGTACCGCCCCATACATACGGCACACCTATGTATTGTTTAGCTGTTGAAACAATATTTGTGGCACTGTACGATTTCGTGACGCCCAATGCCTTGAATGTTGCCGGCCCGGCAATTCCATCAGCCGTAAGCCCTTTAGCTTTTTGAAAGCTCTTTACCGCGCTTTGCGTATAGGTCCCAAAATACGTAGTTGGTGTTCCGCTATACGTAAAATAGCCTTTTGTTTTTAACGTTTGTTGTAAATCCTTTACTTCAGTATGTGTCATTCCATATCTTAATGTATGGTCTCCAAGTGCAGCTTGTCCAACAATTGGATTTGCGGCCAATACGCCGGCAATCCCTAACCCCATAAGTAATTTTTTCAAGTCGTGCTTTCCCCCTAAAATTTTCTTGCATTACCAATAAATCTATCATATAAAAATTTCTTAACAAAACTATTTTAGTAAGGTTACAATTGTGTTACAAATTTCTACATGTTTCCCCAGTTTCCATCATTTAACTTCAAATCCACCCGAAAAATGCAGAACCACCTTTTATAATTTCTGCAGGTTTTTGCTGATTGTTGTATAATTAATCGTTGTCCTATGTTTTTTAAACCGCAGTTTTACTCTCTCTTTTTTGGAAAGGAGATTTTATGCTTAATCTGGCACAGCAAATATTAGAACGTCATTTCGGCTACCCGTCCTTCCGTCCTGGACAGGAAGCAGTGATCAAAAGCATTTTTCAACGGAAGAACACGCTTGGCATCATGCCTACAGGCGGCGGAAAATCTCTCTGCTACCAAGTTCCGGCAGTGCTTTTGGAAGGTGTGACACTCGTCATTTCACCCCTGATTTCCCTTATGAAGGACCAGGTCGATTCTCTTGAAAATGCAGGAATCCCTTCTACATATATTAATAGTTCATTATCGGATATGGAAATTCAGGAGCGGTTACAGCAAGCTGAAAAAGGTACGTATCAGCTGATTTATATTGCCCCTGAGCGGCTTGAATCTGCAAGCTTCAGAAGACTGGTTGGGCAGATCAATGTTTCGATGATTGCCATTGATGAAGCCCACTGTATTTCGCAATGGGGACACGACTTCCGTCCAAGCTATCTTAGAATCAAGGATATGCTCAATAACTTATATCCCCGTCCTGTTATCGTTGCCCTGACAGCAACGGCAACAAAGGAAGTAACAGAGGATATATGCTCCCAATTGAATATCGGCGAAACGGTAGTGACCGGCTTTGAACGGGACAATCTTACCTTTTCTATCATTAAGGATGAAGTGAAACGGGAATTTCTATTAAAATATATTGAAAAAAACCAATCCAGTCCGGGTATCATTTACGCCTCCACAAGAAATGAGGTGGACCAGCTTCACGGGTTGCTCGTTAAACAGGGCTACCGCACGTCAAAATATCATGCAGGACTGTCCGAAGAGGAACGATCTGAATCACAAAACCGATTTATCTATGATGATACTTCCATCATGGTCGCAACCAATGCATTTGGAATGGGAATCAACAAAACGAATGTCCGATATGTGATCCATTACAATCTGCCACGCAATCTTGAAGCCTATTATCAGGAAGCAGGACGTGCCGGAAGGGATGGAGAACCAAGCGAATGTCTGCTTTTCTTTTCTGCACGGGATGTACAGCTTCAAAAGTTTCTGATTGAACAAGGAACACAGGATGAAACAAGAAAAGGCAGCGAATACAAAAAACTTCAGTTGATGACAGACTACTGCCACACCGAACAATGCCTCCAGCGGTTTATCGTGGAATACTTCGGAGATGAACCCGCCTCTGACTGCGGCAAATGCGGAAATTGTACAGATGAGCGTGACCAAAAAGAGATCACCACACAGGCACAAATGGTTTTTTCCTGCGTCAAGCGCATGAATGAACGTTTTGGAAAAACAGCTGTCGCCCAAGTGCTTAATGGTTCCCGGACCAAACGGCTTCAGGAGCTTGGGCTGACTTCCCTATCGACCTATGGACTCATGAAAGATCTTTCTCAAAAAGAGATCATGCAGCTGATTGACTATTTAACCGCGGAAGGACTGCTACAATTATCCGACAGCCAATATCCGGTGTTAATGCTCACCCAGCGGGCCGTTCATGTACTCAAAGGGGAAGAAAAAGTATATCGGAAGGAAAAACGGCAGATGGTTGTCAGGGTTGCTCAAAATAACGAACTGTTTGAACTCCTCAGAGTCTTGCGGAAGGAACTGGCTGATCAGGAAAATGTTCCTCCTTATGTTGTGTTTGCTGACAGTGCACTGAAGGAAATGAGTGAGAAGATCCCGCAAACGGAAGAGGATATGCTGAAGATCAAAGGGGTCGGCCAGGTCAAGTTTGAACGCTATGGTTCCCTCTTTCTTGACGCGTTAAAAGGAAAGACAGCAGGGCCAGAGGCGACGGTTTCCGAGAGAAAGGCTGACAACCATCAAAAAAACAGTTATCTCGACTCCTATGCTCTATTTAATGAAAATCACACCATTGAACACATCGCAAATATCAGAGATCTTTCTGTACAAACTATTGAAAACCATCTCCTTCGATGTGCGGAAGAAGATATGAGCTTCAACTGGAACAGGATCATTCCTCAAGGACAGGAAGAAAAAATTCTGAATGCAATTGAAACACTGGGTTCTGAAAAATTAAAGCCATTAAAAGATGAGCTTGGTGATGAAATTTCCTATTTCGCCATCAAAGCTGTAATTATCAAATATCGTACACAGCCGATCCATTAAAAAGGAAGCCATCATGGGCTTCCTTTTTTATACTTCAACACCTCTTTGTTTTTGATCAAGATAAAATTTGGTTGCCCAAAGACAAATGAGCAGAATAAGCTCGAACGCATTGGTAACTGCCGTACTGTCCAATTCCAGGGGGATGGCTCTTCCTGCCGTCATGATGACCGCCCCTCCGAGCATCCAGATCCAGAGCTGCCGCTTTAAAATATAGAAACCCGCTGACAGCAATGGGATAATAGTAAGGAGCACCATGAGCGGAGGGCCGCCAGATTCAGCATCCACGTAGCGAAGTGCACCAAATTTTTCTTCCACTTTCAATTTTACGTCCATGGTTTCCGTCACAATTTCCAGGACAATCAGCAGTACAGTGAATGCAATAAATAAGCGTTTTGCACTTTTGCTTTTAGCCCACCCCACCCCAGATTCCCTTATAACATAGTACGAAAACAACACAAGCATAGGTGTAAAAAGCGCATGAAAAACAAAGCGGTAAAAGCTTAGTTTCTCCAGAAAAGAACCGCTGCCGATCCATCTTCCAATAGCGATTACACCATTGTCATACACCAGCCCCATCGTCACAAAAATCAGCAGATTGCCGAGTGTAAATAATCCGGTTTGGTTGGCCCGGTAAAACCCCATCAAGAGCAAAACCACATAACCTATCGTAAAGAAGGCATAAATCCACGAATCCATTTTTTTCTCCTTCTCCGGAAAGTTTTAATCACAAACAAAAAAAAGCAATGAGCACTCTGCTCATTGCACCACTTGAAAATAATCTTTATAAAAACCGCCAATCTTGCCGGAATTATCCAACACAAAATAAAATTCGTCAGTCTCGTTTTTCACTTCATACGTTTTTCCTTCTGTGAGCACACGGTTTACCATATACTTTGCAGCGTTCGTATGTACACATATTACTTTTTTAACGGTTTCTTTGTTATTCCATGTTTGATGAATCATTTTGGTTCCTCCTTATCTGGTCACCTATTATTTTAATGCAATATCCTTTGTTTTTAAAGTGAAGAAGGCAAACAAAAAGAAAAGCCTGATTATTTCAGGCCTTCCTATTCGAAATCATCAGGATTTTTGTCTTCTTCCCTTTTTTCGGATTTATCAGGATCGCGCTGAGGATCAATATCCTGATGTCTCGTTTCCTTCTCTTTTTGTTCTACAGACTCATTATTTGATTGGTTCTTGTTTTCAGTCATGTCCATCCCTCCCTGTTGATAAAAATACTGTACCCTTTTTATCATGATTTAAACGGTTTTAATCGTCTGCTGCAGGGAAAACAAACTATACATCAAAAAAAGGGAGCTGATTCATCATGGCTGATTCAAATAATAACAAAGAAGGTCTTCTTGAATTTGAAAAGAATGTACAGGGCAACCAGAAGCCTACAGACGATTCAGCAAACAAAAATCGTCTGGCGGACGAACAAAACCGCTTAAAAGATGAAGAAAATCAACGAAGATAGAAACAAAAAAAGCGCCAGCAGGGCGCTTTTTTTGTTATGCGGGTTTACTTGCCGCTTCAAGGTCAAGTACCGCCCGTTCGCTTTGTTTCTCATCGAACTCTTTCTCACTTTTAGAAACTACAATCGTAGCAATCCCATTTCCGATCAAGTTCACGATTGCACGGGCTTCACTCATAAAGCGGTCAACACCAAGCAGCAATGCCAGCCCTTCAACAGGAATGACCTGCATGGCGGAAAGTGTGGAAGCAAGGACAATAAATCCTCCTCCTGTCACAGCGGCAGCACCTTTGGAAGTAAGCATCAGAACGGCAATGATGGTTAATTGCTGGGTCAGGCTTAAATCCACATTAAACACTTGAGCCAGAAAAACAACAGCCATGGATAGATAGATGGAGGTTCCATCCAGGTTAAACGAATAACCTGTTGGAATGACAAGACCCACGACGGATTTTGAACAGCCGAATTTTTCCATTTTATTCATCATGCGCGGAAGCACTGATTCTGATGAACTTGTTCCAAGAACGATCAGGATTTCATCTTTAATGTACCTCAGGTATTTCCATAAGCTAAAGCCGTACATTTTACAAATGATATTTAATACCACAACAACGAACAGGAACATGGTGGTGTACACCGAAATCATTAATTTCCCAAGCGGGAGAAGAGAAGCAAGTCCGAAATTACCGATCGTAAACGCCATCGCGCCAAAAGCACCAATAGGTGCCGCTTTCATAATGTAGCCAACTACATTAAAGAAAATCGTAAGCAGTTTATCGAAGAACTCAATAACAGGCTTTCCTTTGTCTCTTAAGGCGGTTAACCCCACTCCAAACAAAATGGAAAAGAAGAGGACCTGCAGGATATCACCTTTTGCAAACGCATCGACCATGTTGCTAGGAACGATATGGGTGAAAAAGTCGAGCCAGTTAATGCCCCCTTCTCCACCTTCGGAAGTGAACTGGGAAACATCCCCCTTTTGCAGCTTATCAAAGTCCAGTCCTGCCCCAGGCTTAATAATGTTAACAACAATAAGGCCAATCACCAGGGCAAACGTCGTTACCACTTCAAAATAGATAAAAGCCTTTCCTCCGACTTTTCCTACTTTTTTCATGTCTCCCATTTTCGCAATCCCTAAGACAATGGTAAGAAAGATAATCGGAGCGATCACCATTTTTACGGCATTGATAAATGTATCACCGAGCGGTTTCATATGCTTACCGGCATCCGGCCAAATAAGCCCTACTGTAATACCAAGAATAATGGCAATTATGACTTGGAAGGTCAGGTTTTTGAATAATGGTTTCATGGTTTTTCCTCCTTATGAAAAACTGAAAGCGTTATCACCGATAAAACGATGATAACGCTTTCTGAAAATTTAGTGAATATTTAGGTGATATTGTCCTTTTTGGTCTTTTTGGTCTTTCTCTGTTTAAATCTCCTTGTATTTCATTAAATACCGGTTGATTGGCCTGCCCACACCTCCATATTGGACATCCAGCTTAATTTCCCCCGTTTTCTCCAGGTATTCAAGATACCTTCGGGCGGTTACCCGTGCAATGCCGACTCCTTCGGCTACTTCTTCTGATGATTTTCCTCCGGATTGGTCTTTCAAAAAACCGATGATCTGCATGAGTGTATTTTGGCTCAGCCCTTTTGGTATTTCTTCTTGTTTCCGTTCGGAAACTGTCGCTACCGACAGCAGAGCATCCACCTCTTTTTGTGACATTTCTCCTTGCGTATTTAGCTGCAATCTGAATTCCTTGTACCGTTCAAGCGCTTGCTGGATTCTCTCAAATTTAAAAGGCTTAATGATATAATCTATCGCTCCCTGCTGCAGCATGGTTTGTATGGTCTGCCGGTCATTTGCCGCAGAAATCACGATAATATCCACCTTGGACTTGTGTTTTCGAATCTCGTGGATGGTATGAATTCCGTCCCGCTTCGGCATATAGATATCAAGAACGACGAGATCTGGCTGCAGTTTCTTGATCTGTTTTAACCCTTCCGCCCCATTTGTGGCCATTCCCGTCACCTTGAACCCGGAAACCTTTTCAATAAATGCCCGGTTAATTTCTAAAACCATGGGATCATCCTCTATTAACAACACGTCAATGCTATTTTCAATCATCGCAATTCTCCTTTATTTCATAGGAAATGTGATATAAAAGCTGGTACCGCCGTACGGGAAAGTTGAAAGAGAAATCTCCCCTTTTCCCTTGCTCACGATATCCTTTACAAGGTAAAGCCCAATCCCGAGTCCATCTTCTCCTTTAGTCGTGATTCCTTTTTCAAAGATATAGGGAAGGAGTTCCTCTGGAATACCCGGTCCGTTGTCTTCAACAAGCAACGCGCATACGTCATTATCCTGTTCGATACTAACGTCAATTTTTTTCGGTGAAGTATCGATTTCATTCAAGGCATAAAATGAGTTTTCAATCAGGTTTCCGAGGATGATGACAAAATCATGCTCATTCAGGTGAGGAGGAAGATTTTGGAGATGGCTTTGACTGTCAATATTGACCTCGATTTTCAGTTCTTTTCCTCTGCTCACTTTGCTTAACAGCAACCCGGCAATACTGTCATTCCGGATTTTTTTTGTAACCAGCCGCGTCAAGCTTTCCTGTTGTTCCGTAATGTCAAACACATACTGCAGTGCCTGATTTTTTTTATCCAGCTGAATGAGCCCGGCAATCGTATGCAATTTGTTCAAATGTTCATGATTTTGGATGCGAAGGGCTTCAACAAATGCTTTTACACCAGTCAGCTCTTCTGCCATTTTTGCAACTTCTGTCCGATCTTGGAAAATCGCTACTGCACCTATTACCGATTTGTCCACTTTAATGGGGATCCGGTTGCTCATGATGATGTTTCCGCTCACATTGATTTCTTGATTGAACACCGCTTTCCCATATTCTATAATCTCGGGTAAACGGGTATCCCGAATAACACTCCGTATCGGTTTTCCCAGAAGATGGCCGCTCACATTAAAGATCTCTTTCGCCCTTTCATTAAATATAGTGATCTTCTCATTCATATCAATGGCTATTACTCCTTCATGCATGGCATGAAACGCAGCAGTGCTTTCTTCATACATACGCACGATCTGATGGGGCTCGAGTTGAAACATCTGCTGTTTAATATGCCGTGCAAGCATCCAGGAACCCAAAAGCCCAAACAGAAGGGTCAGGAACATGATCAATGCAATTTGTGCTTTCAATCCCTGTAAAATTTCAAGGTAACCGGGAAGGATGTTGCCGACGATCACGACACCAACCTGTTCTAACTTTTCATTTTTTATCGGCATAAAAGCCCGGACAGCAATTCCAAGTTCTCCTTTCGCTTTGGAAAGATAGGTATGATCCGCGAAAGCAGGGCCCTCATCCTCACCGGAAGACGTTGTGCCGACCAGGCTTTGAACCGGATGGGAGTAGCGGATGCCATCCATGTTTAAAACTACAATATAATCAGTGTTATTGATTACGCGGATATTTTCCACAATGGGGTTAATGACTGCCATACCATTCTTTTTTTGGATTTGTTTTTGTACTTCTGGCAGCTGTGCCACCGTCCTGGCGGTAATCATTCCCCTCTTTCCAAGCTCATCCTCCCTCATATCAACGATTTTGCCAGTGATAATAATTCCACCAATCAAAAGGGAAAAGAGAACGATTCCAAAAGAGAGAAAAATAATCTTCCACCGGATGGGCAATTTTAGAACATTCATGACCGTCTTCCTTCCGTAAATTCTACAGAACATTGTATCATGGTTTTTAAGATATGCTAGACTGTAAAGAGAAAATAGAAGCCTTGATGGAAAATTAAAGAACGTGGAGAAAAGAATAAAATGAAAACATTTTTAGGAATTGCCTTATTTCTTATCACTGGCCTGCTGCTTTCATTTTATATAGGTTTTCATTTTGATTTTTCAGAACGAAAGCTGGTATCTGATGATGACCAGGAAGGAATTAAAGAGCAGATAGTAATAAAATTTAGTCATGTGGTCGCAGAAAATACACCGAAGGGACTGGCAGCCCGAAAATTCGCTGATCTGGTGGACCAAAAATCAAACCATAAAGTTAAAGTAGAGGTCTTTCCAAATGGAAGCCTTTATTCAGACAAGGAAGAACTTCATGCTCTTTGGGAAGGAGACGTACAGATGATTGCTCCTGCCACTTCAAAGCTGGGTAGCATCTCGCCCAAATGGCAGGCTCTTGATCTTCCGTTTGCATTCCCTACTGAAGCGGCGATTAATGAAGGATTGGACGGAACAATCGGAAGGACTCTGCTATCTTCGCTGAACAGCCATAACATTAAAGGGCTGGGGTTCTGGGTGAACGGATTAAAGCAGATCACCAACAAAGACCATGCCATCATATCGACTGATGATTTTAAGGGGCGTAATTTCAGGATTATGTCGAGCTCGGTCCTGAAGAAGCAGTTCGATCTTCTTGGCAGTCAAAGCGTTCCGATGGATTTTAATGAGACATACAGAAGTTTGGAATCCGGAGAAGTGGATGGAGAAGAAAATACAATTTCCAATATTTATTCCAAAAAATATTATAAAGTGCAAAATCACATGACGATCAGTAATCACGGTTTCCTTGGTTATGCAATTCTGATCAACAACGATTACTGGAATTCACTGCCAAGAAATGTGCAAACCATTATTCACGACGCAATTAAAGAAACGGTAACCTGGAACCAGAAACATTACATTTCCATGAATAAAAAACAGTTGAAATCGATCAAAAAAGAATCCGATATTCAGATTCATACACTGAATGCAGAAGAGAAAAAGAAGTGGATAAAAAAACTGCATCCCCTATACCAGCTGTATGAACCTGCGGCAGGAAAAAAACTAATCAATGAAATTGAGCATCTTCAGCATAAATACCAGTAAAAAAAACGCCTCTCAAAGAGGCGTTTTATTTTGGAAGCGCAAACCGTTCCTGCTGCAAAAACTGAATGGTTTCTTTATCGTTGGAAGCAGGAAGTTGGAATTTTTGTTTGTAGGATTCCTGGCCCTTTCCTGTAACAAAAACCCAATCTCCTGCTCTGGCTTCTTTCCAGGCGTATTCTATGGCTTTGGTGCGGTCCGGGATAACGATGGCATTGTTTTTCGCACCGTTTTCTTTCAAATGTTCCAGTTCACTGATCATTTTTTCCTCGGGAACCCCATTCAAGTCATCGAAGGTAAGAATAAGCTGGCCGCAGACAGAGGAACAAAGGGAGACAATTTCACTTCGCTTTGTCACATCGCGGTTACCCCTGAAACCTAATACATGGACGATCCGCTCTGCATTTTCTCGTTTGGCGGTTTGATAGCAATACTCTATAGCGTCCTTCGTGTGGGCATAATCAACGATAAATGTAGCACCTGAAGTGTGGCTGTATGTTTCAAACCGGCCTGGTACACCGGGGAACATATCCAATGTAGCAATCACCTTTTCAAGCGAAAGGTTCATTTTTGAAACGGTCAGCAATGCGCCGATTGTATTCCAGGCATTATGAAGGCCCGGAAGCGGTAATTGAAAGGTATATTCAAGTGATTCTTGTTTTAATTTAATTAATGGAAAGTATTCTGTACAAACATGGACGAGTTTCATGTCGTCACGATCATCAAGGCCGAATGTATAGACGTCATGTTCCGTTGCTTTAATTCGATGTATGAGCTTTCTTCCCCATTCGTTATGGGAAGCAATAACCGCAACACCATTTTTCTTTAGTTGTTTAAATAGTTTAGATTTCACATTGAAATATTCCTCAATACTATCATGGTAATCCAAATGGTCATGCCCAAGATTGGTAAAAAGCGCATAATCAAACTGTATCCCTTCCACACGCTGCTGTTCAATGCCATGTGAAGATACTTCCATAATCACAACTTCGTCACGGCTCTCGGCAAGGAGGGCTTGCAATTCGAGAGGATCAGGTGTTGTATTCTTTGATTGAATCTTTTCATTATTTACGATGTTATGAACCGTTCCGATCAAAGAGCAAGTTTTCCCTGCTTTTTCAAGCATATGCTTTAACAAATAAGCAGTGGTTGTTTTACCGTTCGTCCCCGTGATTCCAATCATTACATGATTTTGATAGGGATGGCCATAGTACTGACTTGCAAGGTGAGCCAGGGCTTTTCTTGAATCCGGTGTCTGGTAGTACGGAACATCCAACTGAGTGGGAGGCTGTTCACCGACAATGGCAACAGCCCCTTTATCGATCGCTTGCTGGATGTACTGATGGCCGTCTGCGGCAAACCCCTTAATCGCTACAAACAGGTCTCCTGGACGGATTTTTTTTGAATTAAATTGAATAGCGTTGATTGATACGGAAGGAAGGTGATTCACACGGTCAGTGATCGTTATTTCTTTTAGCAGTTCGTCCAATTTCATGCATGCGTGCTCCCCTTTTACTGTAGATTGAGCTCTATACATATCATTTCGCTAAAAGGGGGATTTTATCGTACTTCCGTTCGACATATTTCGATTTTTGATTTATTAATTTACAGTATTCAAGTCAAGCAGTTCATAAGTGAGCTCCGTTTGGCCGTCCTTCCAGGTCATTTCGTTGATTTTTGCAATCGCTACTGGCTTGGTTTCTTTTGTTTTACGAATTTCCAGCGGAATATCCAGCGGGTACAGTCGGTAGCCTTCTTTTGTCAGTGTGTATAGGTTTGATGATTTCAATCGGATTTCTTTATTCTTTGTCACGATCATTGTATTCAATTCCATCGGCATGCCCATAGGATACAACCCCTTTGTTTTTTATTTTCTCTACCCTTATTGTAATGCGGAAGCCTTCTTTTGCCTACATTTTAGCAAAGAAAAAACGCCGGGGAAACATTTCCCCAGCGTCATCAATCAGCCTTGTAGCAATAGTGATTCAGGATCTTCAAGCATTTCTTTTACTTTTGCAAGGAAGCTTACTGCTTCACGCCCATCAACGATTCGGTGATCATAAGAAAGAGCAATATACATCATCGGACGGTTTTCCATACGTTCTGCGTCAATGGCTACAGGACGTAATTTAATGCCGTGCATTCCTAGAATACCAACTTGAGGGGCATTCAAAATCGGAGTGGACATCAGGGAACCAAAGATTCCGCCGTTGGTGATTGTAAACGTTCCGCCTTGAAGCTCGGAAAGCGTTAATTTATTGTCTCTTGCTTTTTTACCAAGTGAAAGGATTTCTTTTTCAATACCGGCAAATGAAAGCTTGTCAGCATCACGTACGACAGGTACTACAAGACCCTCTTCAGCACCAACTGCAATTCCGATGTCATAGAACTTCTTAAGAAGGACTTCATCTCCCTGGATTTCAGCGTTAAGAAGCGGGAACTGCTTCAATGCGCCGACAACCGCTTTTGTAAAGAAAGACATATAGCCTAGCTTTACATCGTTCTGCTGAAGGAAAGCATCTTTTCTGCGCTTACGGATGTCGTTGATTGCAGTCATGTCTACTTCGTTAAACGTGGTCAGCATGGCAGCAGTTTGCTGAACTTCAACCAAACGCTTTGCAATGGTTTGACGACGGCGGGAAAGCTTCACACGTTCCACTGGTTTTCCTGGTACATCCGCAGTTTTAGGAGCACTTGTAGGTTTCTTCTCAGGTGCCTTAGGTGCTTTTTGTTCTGGCTGGGAAGCTTTTTCGGATGCCGCTTTTACATCTTCAGGACGGACACGTCCAAGCGGATCACGGGCTTCAACCTTAGAAAGATCAATGCCAAGCTCACGAGCAAGCTTGCGTGCTGCCGGAGATGCCAAAGGACGATCTGTTTCCTTACGCTCTTCGGTTGGCTGGGTTTCTTGCGGTTGCTTTTCCTGTGCGGTTCCAATAGGTTCAACTGCAGGCTGTTTTGCTTCCTCTTTGCTTTCAGTAGCTTGTGCTGCTTCACCGCCAGCTTCTCCATTTTCTTTCAATACAGCAATAACGTCTCCCACTTCAACGGTATCGCCTTCTTCACGAAGAACTTCCTGGATAATACCATCATAGTCAGCGCTGATTTCAATGTTGACTTTGTCCGTTTCAAGCTCGACGATGTTATCGCCCTTCTTTACATTGTCACCAACATTTTTCAGCCATTGTGCGATTGTTCCTTCTGAGATGGATTCTGCTAATTCTGGTACCTTAATTTCAATCACGTTCATTGCCTCCCTCTTGAGTTATCGGTTTTACTTGCTCAGCTCGTAATGCAACTGTTATGATACGTTCTTGTTCTTTTTTATGGATATCAGGATCTCCGCCTGAAGGACTCGACCGGTCAGGGCGTCCAATGTACTTAACAGTAGCGCCAGCAGGTGCAAGGGCACGCAATTTGGACTCAATGTAAGCCCAGGACCCCATGTTTTTCGGCTCTTCCTGTACCCAAGCGACTTCCTCAAGATGAGGGTAGCGATCAAAAATGGCCTTGATATCATTTTTAGGGAACGGATACAGCTGCTCAACACGTAAAACATGCAGATGATCCAGCTCTTCCGTTTTTCCTTCTGCTTCTGTAGCAAGGTCTATTGCCACTTTCCCCGTTGAAAGCACGATGCGTTTTACCTTATCCGTGTTCTTCCCAAGTCCTTCTTGTTCAAGAACAGGATTGAATTGTCCATTGCCAAGGAACTCTCCAGGAGAAGATGTTCTTGGATTTCTAAGCAGGCTCTTCGGCGTCATAATAACGAGTGGTCGAACCTCATCCTTTCCAAGAATGGCAGCCTGGCGACGCAGGATGTGGAAATACTGTGCAGCGCTTGAAAGATTCGCTACAGTCCAGTTGTTTTCTGCAGCCAATTGAAGGAAACGTTCAATACGGCCGCTGGAGTGTTCTGGCCCTTGACCTTCGTAACCATGTGGCAGAAGAAGAACGAGTCCTGACTTTTGCCCCCATTTAGCTCGTCCTGCAGAGACAAATTGGTCGAATAAAACTTGTGCTGCATTTGCGAAGTCACCATATTGAGCTTCCCAAAGAACTAGCGTTTCCGGAGCAAACACGTTGTACCCGTACTCAAATCCAACAACAGATGCTTCAGAAAGCGGGCTGTTATGGATGCCGAACGATGCTTTCACCTGCGGGATATGATGAAGCGGTGAAAACAGCTTGCCGTTTTTGCTGTCATGCAAGACAAGATGACGCTGGGCAAACGTTCCGCGTTCAGAATCCTGGCCGGTAATCCGGATAGGTGTTCCGTCGCTGAGGATGGATGCAAACGCAAGGGTTTCAGCCAGTGCCCAATCGACTTTGTTGCCTTCATCCAACGCATTTCCCCGTCTCGCCAAAATTCTCTCGAGCTTAGGATAAACGGTGAATCCTTCCGGCCGTTCAAGGAGCGCCTTATTGATCTCTTTCAATTGATCCAAAGCCACAGAAGTATCCACTGCCGGGATTCCTTTTACAATAGACTCAGGAACCTCCACATCTTTTACTTCTCCGTCTTTTGAAACGCCTTTTACTTTTTCGTATTCTGCCTGAAGTTTTTGCTGTACTTCTTGATCCATCTGGTCGCCTTTTCCTTCAGGAATAACGCCTTCTGCTTCCAATTGCTTGGCGAACAGGGCGCGGACGGTAGGATGGCTGTTTACTTTTTCGTATTTTTCCGGCTGTGTAACAGCTGGATCATCCATTTCATTGTGACCAAAACGTCTGTATCCGATCAGATCAATCAGGAAGTCTTTTTGGAACCGCATACGGTATTGATAAGCGAGCGTTACGGCCGCGATACACGCAATCGGATCATCAGCGTTCACGTGAACAATAGGAATTTCGAATCCTTTTGCCAGGTCACTTGAATATTTCGTAGAACGTGAATCCGCACTCTCCGTTGTAAAACCAATCATGTTGTTGGCGATGATATGAACCGAACCGCCTGTCTGATATCCTCTGAGCCTGCTAAGGTTCAGGGTTTCAGCAACGATTCCCTCACCAGGAAAAGCCGCATCCCCATGAATGGAAATGGCAAATGATTTATTTACATCCTGCTTTGGATAGCCTGGCTCTGTACGAACCTCTTGGGCAGCTCGAGTATATCCGCAAACCACCGGATTAACAAATTCAAGGTGGGAAGGGTTATTGGCCAATGTAAGTGTTGCCCTTGCTGTGCTGGATTCCTCGATGGAACGATCAGCACCAAGGTGATATTTCACGTCCCCGGTCCAGCCAAAGTTAATGCCTCTTGAACCTTCAGAAGGTATGAGCTCCTTATTTGGCGAATGGTGGAATTCTGCAAAAATCTTCTCGTACGGCTTGCCTAATGTATGGGCAAGCACATTCAGCCGGCCGCGGTGCGCCATACCGATCATGATGTTTTGTGTACCGCCTTTCACGCTTTGATGAATCATATCATCAAGCATTGGCACAAGAATATCCAATCCTTCAATGGAGAAACGTTTTTGTCCTACAAATGTTTTGTGCAAAAACTTTTCAAAGCCTTCCACTTCAGTCAGGCGCTGTAATAGTTCGATCTTTTCCTCATTTGTCATTTCGGGATAAATATATCCTGATTCCACCATATTATTTAACCAGGTTTGTTCTTCCTCCACATGCACATGGCTGAATTCGTATGCCATAGATTTTGTGTAGATATCCTTCAAACGCTGGATGGCTTCCAGGCCATTTTGAACGTCTCTTGGTGCTTCTGCCCAAATCAAAGAGGCTGGAATCGTTTTCAAGTCCGCCTCACTTAGTCCATAATGAGATGGATCAAGCAGTTTAATGTCTTTAGACACTTCTTCAAGGGGATGAATTTCAGCTGCCAAATGTCCGTATACACGGATATTTTCAGCGAGTTTCGAAGCTGCCACGATTTTGCTGATGGACGTTCCGCTTGGTGCTTGTTGATAGTTGGCAGATTCTTGATTTGCTTCATCAGAAGATGGTGGCGGACCCCACTCTTCAAACTGTTTTCTTAGTTCCTCATCAACTGAACTGGGATCGGCAGTATACTGCTCAAACAGCTCAATGACATAACCAAGGTTCGGTCCGTAGAATCCCTGCCAAGGAGAATCCTGGCTTGGACGGTTTGTACTCATCGGTTGATACCCCCTGCTGCATTTTAATTGCAAATTTTAACATCTTAACTAGGAGAACGACTAGAAGTTCTCAAAATGCCTGTTTTTAATCGCAAAAGCAAACCTAACTTCATTGAATTACATCCCCTGAATGCTCAACAACAAAACGATTTTTTACAAATCTCGGTAAAATTCCCTCTTTTGCATTAAAGCGAAGGTATATGTCGAACTTCTGTATTAAACGTTTTCATGGTTATTTTAGCACAGTCTGGGCATAGGTCAAAAGTAAAGTTACAAGAAAAATGACCGGAAGTTACGAATTCCGGCCGAAAATTGTCACATTCCGTATGTTTTCTGCTTATTTCTAGGCTGTAAGCGTGCCAGCCACCTTGTTTTGGAAAATGAAAAGATAATAAGTGCCAGCCAAATCAGGATAAAAGAAAATAAACGTGTCTTAGAAAAATCCTCATGATACAGGAAAACGCCCAAAATAAGCATGATCGTCGGAGCAATGTATTGGAGAAACCCGATCATGGAAAGGGAGATACGTTTCGCTCCCTGGGCAAAGCAAAGCAATGGAATCGCCGTCACTATCCCTGCTCCCATTAATAACAGGGTCACTGTGCTGTTTTGGGCGGCAAAGGCTTCTGTACCCCTTTGCTGCGCGAAAATGATATAGACGAGCGCCAGGGGCGTCACAAACATCGTTTCATATGTCAGACCGATAATAGAATCGAAGCTTCCCACCTTTTTGGCCAGTCCGTACAAGCCAAAGCTTAATGCGAGCGATAATGCAACCCATGGGAATCGGCCATACTGAACCGTCAATAGGCAAACGCCTGCCAGTGCAACAACAAAAGAGGCCACCTGCCAAGCATTGAGTTTTTCTTTTAAAACGATGATTCCCAAAAGAACACTAATCAACGGATTAATATAATAACCAAGGCTCGCTTCAACGACATGGTTTGAATTGACGGCCCAGATGTAAATCAGCCAGTTGGCACTGATCAGCAGTGAAGAGGCGAGGACCGCAAAAAAATTTTTTTTATCAAGAAACAAGCTACGCAAATTCCCTACAAACGCCGAGGTTCTTTTCATGATCACAATGATCAGGAGCATAAATACAAAAGACCAGATGATGCGGTGGGCCAAAACATCACCTGATCCGGCGGATTGCAGCGGTTTCCAGTATAGCGGCAAAAATCCCCACATCAAATAAGAAAGTGCAGCGTACCAGATGCCGGTGGTTTGTTCATTTTGACTTCTCATGGCAGTAACCCCTATTCTCTAACAGATTTTTCTTACTCAATTATAGTGCTGCCGGATCGAAAGGCAAAATACTTTGCCCAAACAAAAAAGCCGCTCTAATTGTTAAGCGGCTCCGTCTATTACATTAAACTGTAAGTTTTTGCAACTCATTTTTAAGGCTATGATTGACCGATTGCCAAAGGTCTTCATCACTCGTCAGTTTTTCTTTAAAGAGTCTATACATCTCCTGCTGTTTTTGTTCAAATGCCGGATCGTTTTTGGAAGGAAGCTTGCCCCTCTCTTGCTCGATCAGGCTTTGCACCTCTGGGGATCTTGGTCCCCATACCGCTTTTTCGTTCCCATCCTGATCCATAAAGATGAACTTTGGAATGGCGCGCGAGGTCCCATTGGTCAAATACTGGTCCATCAGCTCCAAGTTTTCATCTCTAATTAAATATTTCAATTCAATTCCGGCATACTCGGCAATCCGTTCAATGATGGGTACACAGAGCATGGCATCTCCGCACCAGTCCGCCGTAAGAACAACAGCCTTGAGCTGTTTCTTCGGTAGTGTCTGGTAAAAGTCCTTGTCTTTTTCAGGAAGTGTAAAGCGGTCATAGATGGACTGCAGTTCCTTCTTGTTGACGGTCATACTGTCCACATATTCTTTGTTCGTTAAACCTTCATGAAACCACTCGTTTAAGCTTTTCACCATAATCACCTCTATTTTATATTAATACAGGCTACAGTTTCAAAAATGCCAGGACGCCCATCACTGCCATCCCAATGGATATAACAGCTCCGACAAGCGTCATCCACAGGGGGTGTCTGTAAGAACCGACGATATTTTTATTATAAGCGGCAACCAGCATCACTCCAAGTGTAATCGGCAGAATTAAGCCGTTTAACGCGCCAACGAACACAAGTAATCTTACTGGATTCCCGACTTGGATAAAGATAATCGTAGATAAAAGAATAAAAACTACAATGAGCAGGTTACCGTACTTTTCAAGCCTCGGATGAAATGAGCGGATAAAAGATACTGACGTGTACGCAGCACCAACAATAGAGGTAACAGCCGCCGACCACATGACAATACCGAATATCTTATAGCCGATATTTCCCGCTGCATGCTTAAAGACCGATGCAGGAGGATTCCCTGGATCCAGGGTTACACCACTTGCAATCACACCGAGCGCCGCAAGGAAAAGGAAAATACGCATGATGGAAGCAATACCGATGGCTGAGACCGCACTCTTATTCACTTCCCCAATAGCTTCTTCTCCCTTGACACCAGCGTCCAACAGCCTGTGTCCTCCAGCAAACGTGATGTAGCCTCCGACTGTTCCACCTACAAGTGTAACAATGGCGGCAAAATCAATCTTATCGGGAACAAATGTTTTAACCACCGCTTCACCGACCGGCGGTGACGAAACAATGGCTACATACACAGTAAGAGCGACCATGACAAAGCCTGCAATCAGGGCAAAACGGTCCATCGCTTTACCCGCTTCCTTCACCAAAAAGATGGAGATGGCAATTGCTCCGCTGATCGCTGCTCCAGCTTGCGGGGACAGTCCGCCAAAGATAACGTTCAGCCCTAGACCTGCTCCACCAACGTTACCGATATTAAAGGCAAAACCGCCAATCATGACAAGCAGGGCGATAAAATAACCCAGGCCAGGTAAAAGTGTATTGGCAATATCCTGGGCCTTTCGTTCGGATACAGCTATGATTCTCCAAACATTGAGCTGAGCGCCAATATCAAGAAGAATGGATATTAAAATAACAAACCCAAAACTTGCAAGCAATGATTGAGTAAAAACCGTTGTTTGTACTAGAAATCCGGGTCCGATGGCAGAGGTTGCCATCAGGAATGCCGCTCCCAGCAGGAGCTGCCAACTGCTTTTTTGTTTCATCTATTTTCCTCGTTTCATCCGTAGTTTATGCGTTGAATGCCTTCTTTTTCAAAAGCTGAATTGATTTTCTCAGCAAACGAAAGGGCGTGTTCACCGTCTCCATGAATACAAATGGTTTCCGCTTTAATGGAAATATCACCAGCGTGAGTGGTCACCTTGCCCTGCTTGACCATCTTAATGACCTGGTTCACAGCATCATCATCGTTCGTCAGCATACAGTCGGGCTGACTTCTCGGGGTGAGGGTGCCGTCCGGCTGATAGGTTCTGTCCGCGAACACTTCACTGCAAGTCTGAAGGCCTGTTTCGTTACCTGCATTGATCAACTCACTTCCCGCAAGTCCGAAAAGAATAATGTCTGGGTTCAGGTTATAGACAGCTTCAGCGATCCCTTTGGCCAGTTCTTTATTCACAGCCGCCATGTTATAAAGCGCTCCATGCGGCTTAACATGGCGGATTCTCCCGCCTTCTGCCTGTACAAACGCATGCAATGCTCCTGTTTGGTAAAGTACATAATCATAGGCTTCCTGAGGTGTGAGGGAAAAATTTCTGCGCCCAAAACCAATCAGATCAGGAAGTCCGGGATGGGCACCAACCGCCACGTTATTTTTAAGTGCCAGCCTGACCGTTTCCTTCATAATGGAAGGATCCCCTGCATGGAACCCGCAGGCAATATTCGCGGAAGAAATATGCTCCATCATTTCTTTATCATGACCAATTTTATAGCGGCCGAAACTTTCTCCCATGTCACAGTTTATATCCACCAACAATTGCATGTTCTCACCCTTCTCTGTTTTTGAGACGAATTCCCGTCTGCAAGTATTTGAGCTGTATTTTTTGAATGATGTAATTGATTTGCGCTTCCTCTTCAGAAATTTCCTGAAATACGATCTTGTCCCCCGGCTTGGCCTGTGCCAGCTTGGGCAAGTCTACAAAAGCCGTTTGTGCGATTTTGGGGTAGCCACCGGTCGTTTGCCGGTCAGCCATCAATATAATAGGGTTTCCTTCAGCCGGCACCTGAACAGTGCCAAACAATACGGGTTCTGACAAGATTTCTTCTTTCCGCTCCAACTGAAGGGATGTCCCTTCTGCACGATAACCCATTCTGTCGGATTTGGTCGTGATCATAAATTCTTTTTCAAAAAATACTTTTTGGCTGTCCAATGTAAAGTAATTAAAATGCCTGCCTTTTACCGCGCGAATAGATCCCATCTTCTCATAGACAGAGCGCATGCCCCGACTCATCTTCCAATTTAACGAAACAGGCTGAAATGTTGGATTGAATGACCCCGTTTTCAGCCTGTCTCCCTCTTTTAATGCTCTTCCCTGATGACCCCCGATACCAGCACGAAGGTATGTACTCCTGCTTCCCATAACCGGCTCCGTATCGAATCCACCAGCAACGGCAATATATACCCTGCAACCCCATTTGCATTTGCCGAATTCGAGGACATCATCCTTATTTACCTTATAAGGGCGCCAATTTTGAATGCGTTTCCCATTTAGAGAAGGAGTAAGATCAGCTCCGCATACGGCAATATAGGTATCGATCTCAAACGTAATCCGCGGTCCCAGAAGGGTTGCTTCAATGGTCGCTTCATTTTCCGGGTTACCGACAAGCAGATTGGCCACGGTATGAGCGAAGGGGTCCATGGCACCACTGGCAATTACGCCGAATTGCTGATAGGAATACCTCCCCAAATCCTGAAGGCTTGTCAGCATTCCTGGTTTATTAATCGTGATGCTCATGTTCAGCCTCCCATGCGTGATATTCATCCAGCGTGATTTCATAAAATTTCACCTGATCCCCGGCCTGTAACAATACAGGAGGATCCTGTTCAGGTGTAAAAAGACGTGTTGGTGTTCTGCCAATCAGCTGCCAGCCACCAGGTGTTTCAATGGGATAAATGCCGGTCTGTTCCCCTGCAATTCCGACGCTTCCTTTTGGAATGGACAGACGGGGAGATGATAAACGTGGAGCAGCGATCTTTTTTGCCATTCCTCCCAGAAACGGGAAACCTGGTGCAAAACCAAGCATATACACGTAATATGTTTCCTCAGTATGTATTGAGATGACTTCCTGTGGGCTCAGCCCGTTGATCTCTCCCACTTTTTCAAGATCAGGGCCAAAGTCACCGCCATAACAAACAGGAATTTCAACCGTCCGGCCTACCGTGAGGCTTTCTTCCGGCATCAATTCGATCCTTTTTTTGATTTGTTCTACCGCCAATTCAAATGCTGACTTATTAGGATGGATGAATATTACAGGATTATATAAAACAGTCAGCGTGGTGTAGGCAGGAACGGTTTCAATAAAGCCGTCAAACGGATGATCATTGAGCCATTTTGCCGTTTTATGTATTTGAAGATTTACCTTTTTGTCCATGACAGAGCCAAACTCCAGGAGAATTCCTGCTTCTCCAAAGCTTAAGTAGTTAATATTTTGAAACATTACAGCATCCTTTCCCAATCCAGTTAAACCACACTATACCTAGAAACCGGATAAAAAACAATAGAATTCTGACAATGGGAAATAATTCAATTCTTCTGCGATTATTCCCCGCCGTCCGGTTGATATTATTTCTAAAAGGGTGTTTCTCTCTATTTTTCCCTTTTTGTTTTATAATCAATCCAGTTAAAAAAACAAAAACGGCCAGAAGGGCCGCTTTGTTTATTGGTACATTTTTTCTCTTTGTTTTTGAAGTTCAACATTTTCAAGGAATTCATCATATGTCATCTGCTTGTCAAGAAGACCGTTCGGCGTAATTTCAATAATTCGGTTGGCGATTGTCTGAACAAATTGATGGTCATGGGAGGTGAACAACACCGCCCCTTTATAATTAATCAATCCGTTGTTCAGCGCCGTAATGGATTCCAGATCCAGGTGGTTGGTTGGATCATCGAGCAGTAATACATTACTGCCGCTAAGCATCATTTTGGACAGCATGCAGCGTACTTTTTCTCCACCTGAAAGAACTTTTGCCTTTTTCATCACTTCTTCACCGGAAAACAGCATGCGTCCCAAAAAGCCGCGCAAAAAGCTTTCCGACTGATCCACTGGTGAATATTGGCGGAGCCAGTCAACAAGATTAAGTTCGTTATTTTCAAAGAAAGAGCTGTTGTCTTTTGGAAAAAAAGCCTGCGAAGTGGTTACACCCCATTTGAAGCTTCCACTGTCTGCTTCCATTTCACCCATCAAAATTTTAAAAAGGGCCGTTACCGCAATTTCGTTTTTACCTGTGAAAGCAATTTTGTCCCCTTTATTCATCGTAAAGCTGATGTTGTTTAGCACTTGTTCCCCTTCGATGGTTTTGCTCAAACCTTCCACGCGAAGAAGGTCATTTCCGATTTCACGATCAATGGAAAAATTCACATAAGGATATTTGCGGGTTGATGGACGGATGTCATCAAGGGAGATTTTCTCCAGCAATTTCTTTCTGGACGTTGCCTGCTTTGACTTTGAAGCGTTGGCGCTAAAACGTGCCACAAAGTTTTGCAGCTCCTTAATTTTTTCTTCTTTCTTTTTATTCTGTTCCTGGGCCATTTTTAGTGCCAGTTGGCTAGATTCATACCAGAAATCATAGTTGCCCACATACAACTGGATTTTACCAAAGTCGAGGTCTGCCATATGTGTACAGACCTTATTTAGGAAATGACGGTCATGCGATACGACGATAACGGTGTTCTCGAAATTGATTAAAAACTCTTCGAGCCATTGAATCGCACGAAGATCCAGGTGGTTGGTCGGCTCATCCAGAAGCAGGATGTCAGGTTTTCCAAACAAGGCCTGTGCAAGAAGAACTTTCACCTTTTCCGAGCCTGAAAGCTCAGCCATCTTTTTATAATGAAGGTCTTCTCCGATGCCGAGCCCTTTTAAGAGAATAGCAGCTTCCGATTCCGCTTCCCAGCCGTTCAATTCAGCAAATTCTCCCTCTAGCTCTGCCGCTTTAATGCCATCTTCATCGGAGAAATCCGGCTTCATGTAGATTGCGTCTTTTTCCTGCATGATTTCATACAATCGGGCATGCCCCATGATGACCGTCTGCAGAACTTCATTTTCTTCATATTCGAAGTGATTTTGCTTTAAAACGGCCAGGCGTTCTCCTGGTGTTATATGAACATCACCGGTTTGTGCTTCAATTTCACCGGACAAAATTTTTATAAAGGTGGATTTGCCGGCACCGTTTGCGCCGATTAAACCATAGCAATTGCCGGGTGTGAATTTAATATTCACGTCTTCAAACAATTTTCGGTCTCCGTACCGGAGACCTACATTAGTAACTGTAATCATAAATTTTACTTCTCCTTCGCTGATTTCCATAATCTCAATGATTGTATCATACCATACTCTGGCGTACACCGTGCAAGTGGATTAAAACTGCTTTTCTTCCCACGAAAAAGAGCGGAGAAGAATTCCACTCCTCCGCAGTTTATGCTGTTCTGAAATTTTTTCTACTATTATATTATACTTCGATGTTTTCCTTTTGCAGCTGCTCGAGCTGTTCAAAGAAGTTGGGATATGAAACGGTAACAGCCTGGCTGTTCAACAGTGTCGTTTCTCCTGCACTTAGACAGGCAGCGATCGCCAGCATCATTCCAATTCTGTGATCACCATGACTGTCAGTCTCCGCCCCTTGCAGAAGTTCAGTTTTCTTGATAATCATTCCGTCTGCAGTAGCAGTTATATCTGCTCCGAACTTTTTAAGCTCATTAACTACCGTGTCGATACGGTTGCTCTCTTTTACTTTCAATTCAGCTGCATCCATAATTACTGTTGTGCCGGAAGCTTGAGTTGCTGCGAGTGCAATTATCGGAATTTCATCGATTAAGCGTGGAATAATTTCTCCGCCGATTTCAATTCCATTAAGTTTGGACGTACGAACGGTAATATCGGCATAGGGCTCTGATTCCTCTCCGGACAGCCCGGAGATGGTCAGATCGGCTCCCATTTGTTTGAGAACATCAATAATACCTGTTCTGGTGGGGTTCATACCTACTTTTTTCAAAGTTATTTCACTGTTAGGAATGATGGCCCCTGCCACCAAAAAAAACGCGGCAGATGAAATATCACCCGGGACCTCAATATGTGTTCCTTTTAGGGTTTGGCCACCCTTCAGGCTTGCGGTCTTCCCACTTACCTCCACTTCACATCCGAAGGCCTTCAACATGCGCTCAGTATGGTCCCTTGAGGTATGCGGTTCGGTTACAGAAGTAGTTCCTTCTGTCTTTAAACCGGACAACAGCATGGCAGACTTCACCTGAGCACTCGCAACGGGTGAAGTATAATGAAAACCTTTCGTTTTACCACCCCGGATGGAGAGCGGAACAAAATTTCCATCGTCTCTTCCATCAATGGCGGCCCCCGTTTCCCGCAATGGCCCGGTCACCCTTTTCATTGGCCGCTTGGCAATTGAAGAATCTCCAGTAAGACATGAATGAAAAGGTGTGTTGGCAAGGATGCCAAGCATTAAACGGATCGTAGTGCCTGAGTTTCCAACATCCAGAATATCCGTAGGTTCATTCAGACCGTCCAAACCTTTTCCTTCTATTTTAACTGTATCGTCCTTCTGCTCGATGGATACCCCCATCTTCCTGAAACATTCGATGGTGCTCAAACAATCATCTCCGGGAAGAAAACCGTTCACGGTTGTTGTGCCTTCTGCAATGGATCCGAACATAACTGCACGGTGAGAAATCGATTTATCTCCGGGAACGTTTAGGGTCCCCCGCAAACCTGATACAGGCCGCAACGTTTTCAACATGTTTTAAACCTCCTTATTTACTACATGGCAACATACGTTGTAAATTGCAATTTTTCCAAGCTTTCTTTTGCCGACTGACGATCGTCCTCGGACTGAAAGCTTACCCGCAGCACGCCGTAAATGTCTTCTCTTGCTTCGATGACACGGATATTGGTGATGCTGAGCTTGTTGTCGGCAAGGATTGAGGTGACACGGGAGATAACTCCAATATCATCAATGATGTCAACATAAAGGTCATAAAAGGAAGTAATCGCTCCTTTTGCTTTGATCGGCAAGGCATCACGATAGGATTTAGCACCTGAAAAATAGTTGTAGAGCCCCTGATCATTCTCACTTTTAACCAAGTCTTTCACGTATTCCATTTCGTAAGCCCACTCATCGATCAGCTGCAGTATGTTCTCTTTATTATGCTTAATGATATCCTTCCACATGGCCGGGCTGCTCGATGCAATCCGGGTAATATCTTTAAACCCTCCGGCAGCCAAATCATTGATTTGAGCGTGGGAATTGGCATATTGCTCAACCTGGCGTACCAGACTGGCCGCCACGACATGTGGAAAATGGCTGACAACCCCTGTTAATAAATCATGTTTTTCAGCGTCCATGACAATAAATTTGGCATGTGTCCCTTTTAGCCATTCCTTCAGTTCATTGATATGGTCATCCGGAGTTGAAGGAGTTGGAGTCATCATGTAGAACGCATTCTCAAACAGGTGTGCTTTTGCACTTCCAGGGCCTGATTTATGGGAACCGGCCATTGGATGGCCGCCAATAAAGTCGATGCCTTTGTCTTGCAGCTTTATGGCTTTCTGCATGATTTTGCTCTTTGTACTCCCTACATCGGTGATCAGTGCTTTAGGCGGGGTTTCAAAAGAAGCAAACCAATCCAGCAAGCGTTCGGTTTCCTCCACTGGTGTTGCCAGAACAATAAGGTCAGCAGCTCCTGCTTCTTTCTCCAAATCGCTGCCGATTTCGTCCACAATCTGCAGTCTTTTTGCCAAATTTTCATGGTCCTTAGAAATGTCATGTCCAACAATAATACATTCGTGTTCTTTTTTAACTGCCATGGCAATGGATCCGCCGATAAGGCCCAATCCGATCAGCAGTACCCTTTTTTTCACAGTTATTGCTCCTTGTCTGTCAGTAAAAATTTCTGCAAAGCATCCAGCAAGATGGAATCACTTACTTCTTTGACATACGGCTGCCCGATCGCCTCAAGCAGCACCATTTTGACGTGGCCGGATGTTGATTTTTTATCTCTCTTCATGGCGCTCAGCAGCCGCATTGCATCGAGTTGGAATGGAACGCCAGGGTAATTGAATTGTTTTAGCCAGTTGGAGATTTCTTTATAATGAAGATTTGTGTTTCCGAGCTCCTCACTCAGTTTCAGTGCAAATCTCATTCCAATCGCCACTGCATCACCGTGAGAGATGGTACCATATCCAGATTCGCTCTCAATAGCATGGCCAAGTGTATGACCAAAATTTAAAATCGCCCGAAGTCCTTTTTCTTTTTCATCCTGTGAAACTACTTCTGCTTTAATCGAGATTCCCTTTTTTAAAATATGAGAAAGATTTTCCAGCTGGATATCGGATAAGTCTGAGATTTCTTCCTTTAAATAATTATAAAATTCTTCGTCCTGAATCAATGCATGTTTGATCACTTCTGCGAAACCGGAACGCAATTCCGTGAGAGGCAAAGTATCCAGAAAATTAATGGAATAAAAGACCGCTTCCGGCTGGTGGAACACACCTACCATATTTTTGCCGAGCGGATGATTAATCCCAGTTTTCCCCCCTACCGCACTGTCGTGGGCCAGAAGAGTCGTCGGGATCTGGATGAATCGGATGCCCCGCATGTACGTTCCAGCCACAAATCCTGCCAGATCGCCGATCATACCCCCGCCTAACGCTAATATGAGCGAATTTCTGTCCAAGCCATTTTCCAGCGCAAACGTGAGACTATTATAATAGTTGGAAAATGATTTTTCTCCATCTCCGTTCGGTACAACAAAGGTGTGTACGGGCAAGTCCAAGCCTTGGAGGGCTTCAATGACGTTATCCATATACAGCGCGCTGACTGTTTTGTCGGAAAGGATAAGAACACTTGTTACAACCGGCTTTAATTCTTTTATAAAAGGAGAAAGGTCCGTTATAATCTCATTTCCAATGAAAACAGGATATTGCTTCGTTTCGGTTTCAACGTGCAAGGTTTCCATTAAAAATCACTCGCCTGCTGGTTATGGCGTGCGATGTTTTCCTTCATGCGCTCGATGTTGTCAGAGCCAAATTGTTCCACAAGGGCAGCGGCAAGTTCCCAGGCGACAACAGCTTCTGCCACAACACTGGCAGCAGGTACAGCGCAGCTGTCCGAACGTTCAATGCTTGCCTGAAAAGCCTCTTTGGAATCAATATCCACACTTTGCAATGGTTTATATAATGTAGGAATCGGCTTCATAACACCTCTCACAACAACAGGCATTCCTGTTGTCATGCCGCCTTCAAACCCTCCGGCATTGTTTGTTTTTCTTGAGTAGCCGTCTTCTTTGTTCCATGTGATTTCGTCATGGACAAGGCTTCCTGGCTTATGGGCAGCTTCAAACCCGATTCCAATTTCCACTCCTTTAAAAGCATTAATGCTCATTACAGCGGCAGCAAGTTTCGCATCTAATTTACGATCATAATGGACATAGCTGCCAACACCGATCGGCATGCCTTCCACAATCACTTCTACAATTCCGCCAATCGAATCCCCGTTTTCCTTTGCCTCATCAATGGCTTTCATCATCTTAAGGCCTGCTTCTTCATCCAAACAGCGCACAGGTGAGGCTTCTGTTCTTTCCTGAAGATCTTTAAGAGTGTCATAGTCCGTTTTTTCTGCCACTACCCCGCCAATTTCGATGACATGGCCGCCAACCTGGATACCCAACTCATTTAATAGTTGTTTCGCAACTGCCCCTGCTGCTACCCGTACTGTCGTTTCCCTTGCGGATGAACGCTCCAATACATTTCTCATGTCCCGGTGATTATATTTAATCGCTCCATTTAAATCAGCATGCCCGGGGCGGGGACGCGTAATTTGGCGTTTCACTTCTTCACTGTCATCTTCAAGGGGTTCAGCGCCCATGATTTTCGTCCAGTGTTTGAAATCGCGGTTTTCAACTGCCAGTGTAATAGGCGAACCCAGTGTATAACCATGGCGTACGCCGCTGTTAATGATGGCCTGGTCCTTTTCAATCTGCATCCTGCGGCCGCGGCCGTGCCCTTTTTGTCTTCGGGACAGTTCTTCATTGATGGCCTGCGCAGTTAAAGGCAGTCCCGATGGCACACCTTCCAGGATGGTAGTTAGCTGTGGTCCGTGTGATTCTCCGGCTGTTAGATATCTCATGTTACATTTCCTCCAGTTTCTCTTAATGGAATATAAAAAAAGCCCCTGCTAAAAAATAGCAGGGACGAATTTATTCGCGGTACCACCCTCATTGCGGACAAACATCATCCGCCTCTTCATTCAGGATAACGGTAATTAACCGTCCTTTTTTACTGATTGAATCAACCAACCGTTCAAAAAGGAAGCTCGAGGGTGTAATTCGCATTCTCCTTTGTGCTGATTCACACCGTCCATCAGCTCTCTTTATAACAGGGAGAAGAATACTACTGTTGCCTGTCATTGCATTTTAAGATTGTATTATATCAAGTTTTAACATGGTTGGCGCGGATTGTAAAGAGGGTCAGAGGAATTTTTATAATTTTACAGTTTCTCAAAAAAAATCTGAAAATAAGACCTTGACAAGATACACTGACATGCTTTAAAGTAGCAAACAATACTCAATAAAATTTATTCGGAGCTGTTTTTTTTCGGAAGGCCAAAACGGCATCGGAAACAATAGCTAGGTCCATCCCTATTAACAGCCATGGATTGATTTTCAAATAAGAGGAGGAGCTTAAATGTCTAAAGAGCTAGAAGAATTACGAAGTGAAATTGAAGCGGTCGATGAACAGATACTGAGTTTACTGAACAACCGTGCTTCCATTGTGAAAGAAATTGGAAAACTAAAAGAAATGCAAGGTGTAAAACGTTTTGATCCTGTTCGGGAACGCAAATTGCTGGATCTGATCGAAGCCAGAAATGAAGGACCATTTGAGACCTCTACTCTTCAATATATCTTTAAGCAAATCTTTAAAGCGAGCCTTGAGCTCCAGGAAGATGACAATCGCAAAGCACTCTTGGTATCCCGTAAAAAGAAACCGGATGATACAATTATCAATATTAAAGGAGAGCAAATCGGAACAGGCGAACAGCATTTCGTGATGGGGCCTTGTGCTGTTGAAAGCTACGAACAAGTGAAGCAAGTGGCCAAAGCACTTAAAGATCAAGGCTTAACCCTCATGCGTGGCGGTGCTTTTAAGCCGCGTACCTCTCCATATGATTTCCAGGGTCTTGGAATGGAAGGCCTGAAGATTTTACGCAGGGTTGCAGATGAGGAAAATCTTGCTGTCATCAGCGAAATCCTGAACCCGAACGACTTGGAAGAAGCCCTGGACTATGTTGATGTGGTTCAAATCGGTGCCCGCAACATGCAGAACTTCGAACTATTGAAAGCTGCCGGTGCCATCCGCAAGCCTGTACTATTAAAGCGCGGACTTTCAGCAACTATTGAAGAGTTCATGTACGCTGCTGAGTACATCCTGGCTCAAGGTAATGACCAGATCATCCTTTGTGAGCGTGGTATCCGGACATACGAGAAAGCGACCCGAAATACGCTTGATATTTCTGCTGTTCCAATCCTAAAACAAGAAACTCATCTTCCGGTAATGGTTGATGTAACACATTCTACAGGAAGAAAGGATCTCCTGCTTCCTGCAGCAAAAGCGGCACTTGCTATTGGAGCAGATGGCGTAATGGCAGAGGTTCACCCTGATCCTGCCGTCGCATTGTCAGACTCTGCACAGCAGATGAACATTCCTCAATTCCATGATTTCATGAACGAAATTAAAAAACACGCAGCTGTATTCACATCTTAACCTAAAAAGACGGTCCCTCCAAGGGCCGTCTTTTTTGTATGTAGAGACCACCCCCTGCCCTTTTGCTGTGGTATACTTTCCATATTGTACGAATAAGAAAAGGATCAAGCCTATGGAAAAAACACAAACACTTCAACAAAAAGCATTACTATTTTGCCGGTTGGTTTTCCCTGTTTTAATTACCCAGCTTGGCATCTATGCCATGAATTTTCTGGATACTGTAATGTCCGGCCATTCAGGAGCGGCACAACTGGCCGGGGTAGCGATCGGTTCAAGTATCTGGGTACCCGTATTTACTGGTTTAAGTGGGATTTTAATGGCTCTGACCCCCATTGTTTCACAGTTTAACGGTGCTGGAAAAAAGGACAGCGTTCCAGGAGCTGTAAAACAAAGTCTTTATTTGGGGCTTGCTTTGGGGGTAGCCGTTATACTGGCGGGATACTTTGTTCTCGATCCCCTTCTTCAAGCGATGAATCTTGATTCAACAGTCAGTGATGTCGCGAAAGGATATTTAATCGCGTTGTCAACAGGAATCATTCCTCTCTTTTTATACAATGTTCTCAGGTCGTTCATTGATGCTCTCGGAAGAACCCGTGTGTCCATGTTAGTGACTGTTGCTGCTCTCCCGGTCAATGCGCTGTTCAATTATCTCCTTATCTTTGGAAAATGGGGATTTCCGGAGCTTGGGGGAATTGGAGCAGGTTATGCCACAAGCATCACCTATTGGTTCATCGCTGTTCTCACATTTATTATCATTCATAAAGTGGAGCCATTTTCCCTTTACCATGTTTTTCATCGCTTCCCGGCTGTATCAATCCACGCCTGGAAGGAACAACTGAAAATTGGCATTCCCATCGGTTCTGCCATCTTTTTTGAAACCAGCATCTTCGCCGCGGTAACGTTACTTATGAGTTCTTTCAGCACAGCGACAATCGCAGCTCATCAATCGGCCATTAACTTTGCGTCATTTCTTTACATGCTGCCACTCAGCATATCATTCGCCCTAACGATTGCTGTTGGTTATGAGGTTGGCGCAAAACGTTATACCGATGCGAAACAATACAGTTACCTCGGGATGGGTACTGCAGTGATTTTGGCCCTGCTCTGCGCGGGTGGCCTTTTGCTTTTCCGTGATCAGGTTGCGGCACTGTATTCAAGTGACCCTTCAGTGATCTCCCTGACGAAACACTTCTTGCTGTACGCGGTGTTTTTTCAATTGTCAGATGCGATTGCAGCTCCCATCCAAGGCGCACTGCGCGGGTATAAAGATGTGAATGTCACCCTTATATTATCCTTGATTTCATATTGGGTAATCGGACTGCCTGTGGGATACATTCTTGCAGCCTCCACTCCTCTGGCTGCGTTTGGTTATTGGGTCGGTTTGATTTCCGGGCTGGCGATGGGCGCCATCTTGCTCTATTTTCGAATGGCCTATATTCAAAAAAGACAAGAGAAAGCCACCTTGAATCATTAAAAAAATGGCAGATTCCTAACGCTCGTTATGGAATCTGCCACCCATTTTTATTCATTTCCCGCTGGATTTCTTCCATTCCCTCTTGTATCCAGCTGCTGTTTTTTCTTCGGATTCCCTCCAGGATATATTGCAAATGATCAAAAGTTACAAAATAGGAGATTTTAGTTATACGATCCTCACTATTTTGGTCTCCCATGAAATTGAGAAGACTTTCCAAAAATAGTTTACCGCAATCTTCTAAGATATATCGATATTCAAAATCAGGGTCACAGATTGCAAGATCACCAAAATCAATAATACCCGTAATACGATGTGTTTCAGGATCAATTAAAATGTGGTCCATCGACAGGTCACCATGGATGAGAGAAGTATACTCCGTATAGACCGGATGATGTAAATAGTCATGAAAACGTGAGGAAATATACTTTTGCAAACCATCTTCCATCAAAGGAAAGACGTGTTTTCTAACCTCTTTCCACAAGCCGAAATAAAAGCAATGAAGATCAAGCTGAGGAACCCCGTGCGCCTTTGCCTGTTCCACTGGAAAAGCCCTTAATTCCTTGATAAATTGTGACAAGCCTATAATGAAAACTTTCCTGTTTTCCGGGCTAAAAGAAAAAATGGAATCCTCTTTCAAAATTTCTCCGGGAAGTAATCTGTAACCTGCAAAAACCAGCCCATCTTTTTGTTTGCCGTAATATTTAAATTGTGGTATTGCCGCAGAAACAAAAGTAGAGAGAACAGGCAAAATGCGTGCTTCTTTATCTAAATCAGCGGAGGCTCTTTTGTTCTTCGCAAACCGGAATGCCCATTCTTCATTTATTTTCAAGACCATACTCATCCATCCCTTACCAAGCTTTTGGACAGAATCAACGTTTAGATCCTTACATTGTTCCTCAATACTGGTTACATACGCGGAGTATTTATGTCTTTTCATGATTGCCTCCTGACCATTTTTTCTGGATGGACAGCTTTTTTTACAAACACGTTCTTTGAAGATCTATGACAATCTAAACAGCAACTTCCTCAGCACAGGTACTAAATAACTGACCAATTCCGTGGCGCTTGGTACGACAACCTGGTGGCTGCCATATATATTTTTCATCAGATTTTGAGCTTCCTCTGTCACTTTTCCGTTAGAAATGTACATGCCAAGAATCTCGATTCCGAGTTTGCGCGTATGTGTAACCGCTTCATGCGTGTCAAGTATGCCATGGTTTTCATAATCAAATGCTGCAGGTTCTCCATCGGAAAAAACAAGCAGAAATTTTTGTTTTTCTTTCCGCCTTAGCAAATCCTCTGCTTTTTTTCGGATCGAGTAGCCATCCCGGTTGTCTTCCTGAGGTTCCAGCTGCAGAATTTCCGGACCATATTGATTTTTCAGCGAATGGGTGAATGAAATAACTTCTTGAAAATAATTGGGTTGACTGTCTTTTTTAGCATCTGCAGCATCCTCCCAAAAGCCTACAATTGAATGTGGGATCCGGACAGCTTTCAAAGTTTCATGGAACAAAACAATCGCTTGGTGAGTTTCATCCATCTTGTCAAACATGGAGGCAGAACAATCGACCAGCAAGGTAAACACGGCATCAAGCTCTTGCGGCGATTCCATTTTTTTATAGAAAAGGCGCGGGTTTTTATCCGTCAACAGCCGCGTCAGTTTCTTGCTCAGTCGTCCAAAATGCAAATCCTGATTAGGCACATTCTTTTTATGTTCAATCGTTTTCAGGAAACTTTGCTTCAATAAACTGATGGAAGGCTGGACGGCTGATTTGATTTCCTGGTATTTTATCAATTCATGGGGTGTCGGGTATTTATTCTCCACCTTTTTCTCAACCGCATATCGGTTCATCTCTCCATAAGGAAATACTTCCTTTCCGGGAGCACTTCCCTTATCATCCAGTCCGGCGTCTATTTCACCGGAAAAATCGTTACTTTTCGACTGTTTTGCTCCCGCCTGTACCGCCCCATATGCCTGGTCTCCTTCTTCAGCCCTTCTTCCTCCTTCACCAAGTAGATCAGTTGTTGTACCCTGATCCAGGTCAAATTGCAGAAAGGAATCCGTCGGTGTGGAGGTTTCCTCATGCCAGCTTGGCATTTCCTCATGTTCGGTTTCTTGCCCGTCCGTTTCTTCTTCCGTTTCCATGGTGTGTGGAGCTTTAACTTCGTTGTCTCTCGTAAGGTCCTTGAAAGCCGGCACCGTGGATTCATAAAAGGATAAATAGGAAGTTGTCATATCCTTGATATCCCATTCCCGAAGATTTCTTCGAATCACCTGCATGATTTCTGCGATTTCCTTGGTGCTGTCGGCTCTATTCAATTGAAGCAGAGGCGCACGCAGCTTGTCATAAAACCCGCCGAGCGGAGAATTCAGCTGCACTAGGCGGTGATTGGCCAGAATAAAGATACTGCAGAAAAATGCATCAAGCCACTTTCTTTGCTGGCGATGCTGGCGCAGTTGGCGTTGATAATACGTAAAAAGAACCTTTTTTCGTTCTGAAAAAGAAACCGCCATTCCCGGACGTCTGGCAATGCATTCCTTCTCCAGCCGGTAATCTTCAGCAAAAAGCAGAAGGTGCTTTAAAAACTGATGATGTGGTTCCTGTTTGAACGACTGAAGCGTTTCTTGCAACACCTGAAGATCACTGTAATAAAAGTTACCAAAGCTTCGCAAATACACTTCACTCTTTAACCCCTGAAGCTGAACCGGTCCAGGATATGTCATCCAAAACTGGCTGACATGGATGATATGCCCTGGTTTATTTAAGTAGGAATGATACGAAAACTCAACCTCCAGCTTTGGTTCTCTTGATAAGGCTTTCGCCAAATCTATAAGTTGCATATGAAGAAAAGCATCAATCTTGGTATCTGCAAACGATAAAAACTTCATGTGGTTACACCTCCTTTTTACACTGTCCAGTTTTCTGGAAGTCGTTGATTTCCGTCCTCGTCCCGCTAAGAAAGAACCTTAAAGAAAAAGAGTGTCAGCTATATTGTGGATCAGTGTCCGTTCCCGTTCATCCTCCAATTTATCGATCACTGCTCTTTGTATGGCGCGTTTTGGAGGCATATATGCAGAGAGATCTGCCGCATCAAGCAACGCACGGATGGATGCTGCATCCTCCGAGAGCTGGCCGGTGCTGGTTTGCTGAACCAAATCGGCAGAAAATTGAACAAATGATTTTAACAATTCTTCATCCTTCTGCTCGGACTGGCTGAGAAGCATCTCATACAGTGTATCTCCCTGTATATATGGCACTTCAATCACTACAAACCGGTTTTTTAATGCTTCATTTAATGGGACCGTGCCGATATAACCTTCATTAATGGCTGCAATGACGTTGAAGCCTTCAGAGGCTTTGAGCAGTTCGCCGGTAAACGGGTTGGTCACCGTTCTCCGGTAATCCAGCATTCCATTGAGGATGGGCAAGGTTTCTGGCTTGGAAACGTTAATTTCATCAATATATAAAAAGTGGCCATTTACAGCGGCTTTTGTCACGGGGCCCGGTATAAATTCAATTTCAGAATGGCCATTTTCATAGCTGATCGTCTTGTGGCCAAGCAATGCTTCCGCATCAAGATCCACTGAACAGTTGATCGAATGTAGTGGCTGCTGAAAAAGAAATGATAAATATTCTGCGAGCTTCGTTTTTCCTGAACCAGTTGGCCCTTTTAACAAGACATTTTTACCCATCAGGAGTGCGATGACGGCGTCATTTACGATCTCCTGGTTTTCTGAGGTATACCCTTTGGTCCCGATCAAATGCTGATAATCACTCAAGCGGTTTCCAAGGTTGTTTCTGAAATTGTTCAGCTTTTCCAATAATCCATTGGGCAAATTCAAATCATCTATACTCATGGGAAAATTCCTTTCATCCATATAAACTGTAAACACCTATTATATAGTATCTTTCTTCACATGTCCTTTCAAATACTTGGTTTTCCCTTGCATTGACATTGCTCTTGAATCTCTTTAGAATTTAGAATTAGTACCAAGTGCTAAATGACGTAAAGGACGTGTTTTTTTGAGTAAAAAAGTAGCTCTAGTCACAGGCGGAACAAGAGGCATCGGTAAGGCGATCGCATCAAAGTTTGCGGCTGAAGGATACAACCTTGTTTTAAATTTTATGAGAAAAAAGAAAGATGCTGAGCAAACGAAACAAGAATTTGAAGAAAAATACGGAATAACCGTTCATATCGTAAAAGCCAATGTAGGTGACCTGGAACAAATTAAAGCTTTGTTTACGGAAGTGGAGCAAACATTCGGCCGTCTGGATGTCTTTATTAACAATGCGGCTTCCGGTGTCTTGCGCCCTCTTATGGAAATTGAAGAATCCCATTGGGACTGGACACAGGATATTAATGCAAAAGCGTACCTGTTTGCTGCCCAGCAAGCAGCAAAACTGATGGAGAAAACAGGTTCAGGAGCCATTGTGGCCCTTTCCAGCCTTGGTTCAATCAGAGCGCTTCCAAATTACGTTGCTGTCGGGGTGTCCAAAGCCTCTGTTGAAGCAATCACTCGCTACTTAGCGGTTGAATTGGCTTCCAAGAATATTGTGGTTAATGCAGTTTCCGGAGGTGCTGTTGATACAGATGCATTGAAGCACTTCCCTAACCGCGAGGAATTATTGGATGAAGCCAAACAAAAGAATCCAGCGGGCCGCATTGTTGAGCCGGCAGACCTTGCGGAAACCGTTTATTTTTTATGCACCCCTGCTGCAAGCATGATCAGGGGCCAAACCATTATTGTGGATGGCGGTCTGTCCCTTTTAGCGTAAATCGCATGAAAAACGCTCCTTTTTTTGGAGCGTTTTTCTTTTAAAAAAGGTTGACTGACCGGTCATTTCCGGAATATAATGGGGAAGTGTTAATAAAATAAGTAATGCATTCGCCCACTGACCAGTGGGTCATTTTTGTGATGCATTCATTTTATAAAAGATAGGAGACAATATATGAACAATGATTTAACCCCCTCTATCAACCGTAATATGGTACTCTTGGGCCTCATTATTGGTATGTTTTTTAGTGCCATGGAACAAACTGTGGTCGGTACAGCTATGCCGACCATCATTGGTGAACTGAACGGTTTTTCCATTTTCGCCTGGGTCACTACCGCTTACCTTATTACATCCACCACCATTATTCCTATTGTTGGTAAGCTTTCGGACCTCTATGGGCGCCGGTTGCTTTATTTAATCGGTACGGTCATTTTCGTCATTGGGTCTGCCCTTTGTGCGACCGCCAGCTCCATGGAAGAATTAATTATTTACCGTGGTCTTCAAGGTCTTGGCGGAGGTATGATCATGCCGCTTTCCCAAACCATCATTGGTGATATTTTCACTGCCGAGCAGCGTGCAAAATGGCAGGGTGTCTTCGGGGCCATTTTTGGTTTAAGCTCTGTAATTGGTCCATTCATTGGTGGATTCCTTGTGGATACCATCAGCTGGCACTGGATTTTCCTGATTAACGTGCCATTTGGTTTGTTATCCGCTATTTTGATCTTTATTGGAATGAAACACGAAATGGTTCGGCCAAAAAATGAGGTCCATATTGACTATTGGGGTATTATCACCCTAATTCCGGCTATCGTCCTGTTGTTGCTCGGCCTCACCTTTGGCGGGGATAAATTTGAATGGAGATCGCTCGAAAGTGTTTTAATCTTTGGTTCATCGATCCTTCTCATGATTATTTTCGGGTTTGTAGAAAGAAAAGCAAAAGAACCTGTACTTGATTTGACTTTGTTTAAAAACCGTGTGTTTGCTACAACGAATGCATTAGGCTTTTTGCTGGGTCTAGGAATGTTTGGTGCTATTATGTTCGTTCCAATGTTCATGCAGGGCATTTTGGGTGTAACTCCTACACAGGCCGGATCAACCATGACGCCAATGATGATCTCACTCATCCTTGCAAGTATCGTTGGGGGAAGGCTATTATTGAAACTCCCATACAGGACTGTATTAACAGCAGGTATGCTGATTACGGCACTTGGATTTTACTTGATGAGCACTATGGGTGTGGAATCTAAAGAAATTACAGCTTATGCTTATATGGTTATCATGGGATTTGGTATGGGTCTTGTTATGCCTACCCTTATGATTGCCATACAAAATGAATTTCCGAAAACGAAACTGGGGGCTGTTACATCGGCTTCCACCTTCTTCCGTTCTATTGGTGGTACGATCGGCATTACAGTCCTGAATGTTGTTATGAACCACTCTTTGGAAACTAACATGAAAGATGTAGTAAAAGAACAGAGCAACCCGATGCTTCAAGGTGTTTTCCAGAAACTGGCGGATAAAACAGATGCCTTGTTCAGTCTTCTTATTCATCCAGACATGCTTAAACTCCCGGGTTCAATTAAAGATACGGTGATCCATTCCATTCAGACGGCATGGAGCAGTTCGTTTACGACCGTATTCATGACCGGACTTATCTTTATCGGAGCAGGTATAGTTGTTGCCCTTTCTGTAGGCAGCGGACGTATTAAAAATGAATCAACACAACAGGAAACAACGGTTCCTTTGGCGGATCAAGCTGCAGGAGAACTGTAAAACAAAAAGACATGAAGCTATTTATCGCTTCATGTCTTTTTTATTCGGAGAAAAATCCTTCCAGGAACGGGCCCCACTTTTCGAATTCTGTTAAAAATCCATCATGACCGAAAATGGTGTTGACCTCATGAAACAGGGCCTTTTGGCTTTCTTCATTCACACTTTCTGTAAAAGTCTTCATCATCGCTGGTGGATACAACAGGTCTTCTGTAAATCCAAGACAAAGCATTTTTGCCCTGTATCCTTTGCTTGCTTGATGGGTGCCTCCTCTTCCTCTGCCAATGTCATGGCTGTCCATCGCTTTCAGTAACGTCAGGTAGCTGTTGGCATCAAACCGCTGGGACAGCTTCTGTGCCTGATAATGCAGGTAAGTTTCGACAGAAAAAGAAGCTTCATCTGATATGGAATACCATTCTTCCGTTTGTTCTCGTTGAAACCGTTGATTAAATAACGTACCCGAACGGTAGGTGAGCATTCCAATCATTCTGGCAATGCCCAGCCCTTTGGCAGGCGACAATTCTGAAGAATAGTTCCCATTATTCCATTCCGGATCACTCACAATCGCCGTTCTCCCAATAGCATTAAAACCAATGGCATAATCACTAAGTGCGGGGGTGACTGCAATGGGAATCAAACGGTCCATAAAATCTGGATAGAGCAATCCCCACTCGAGAACTTGCATTCCGCCAAGCGAGCCTCCGATAACCGTGTCAAGAGAATGAACGTGAAGAACTTCAAGCAATCGTTTTTGAGCATTGACCATATCACGGATGGTAATAAGCGGAAATTCTCCGCCATATTTCTCCCCTGTCAAAGGATTAATGGAAAGCGGTCCCGTCGTCCCTTCACAGCCCCCAAGAACGTTCGTCGTAATAACCTGGTACTTTTCTGAATCGATATATTGGCCCGGTCCAATGAGTCCTTCCCACCACCCAGGTCCGTTTTCTGTTGTCAATGTATATTGATTTCCTGTAAGTGCATGGCACACAAGAATAGCCGGAGCATCAGCGGCTCCTATGCGCTGATACGCAATATGAACATCAGATAATGTTTTTCCGGACTCCAGAACAAGATCCCCTATTTCTGCCACTTCATTTTCAATTGCTGCTTGTGCATTTGCCATCAGATATCCCTCCGATTTTATCAAACAAAAAACACCTCTCTTTTAGATTCAGAGAGGTGCAATCATCCATTTCGGGTTGTACCGTCTCTTATCTGTCAAAGTTCTTTGCCTTTGCAGGATTTGGCACCAGTACAGAATCTCTTCTGCAGGTTGCCGGGTATCATCGGGCCAGTCCCTCCACCACTCTTGATAAGAGTTTACTATTCGTTTTTATGAACAACTTTAATACGTTCAAAAATACAGCAGTCTTACGAATTTGTCAATTAAATTTCGAAAGTTTCTTATTGTTTGTCTTCGTGTTTGCCTTTCTCCTCCAGCGGGTAAAACTTAATTAAACAATATTCCAAAAGAGGTGAAGGTATGCCTTCTTACCAAAGAATCCTGGTGGGGGTTGACGGTTCCCGTTCAGCGGAAGTGGCGTTTTACAGAGCGATTGAAGTGGCAAAAGAATATCATGCCAAGTTATACATCGTCCACATCACCGAAGACCGCCTTCCCGCTGCTCCATTGGATGCCGGAGCCATCAATATTGAAATGGACAGAGATCGGATTGCAGCCGGAACACTTTTGGACGACTATGAACAATTGGCCAGAAACCATGGTTTAACGCATGTAACCACTTTATCAAATTCAGGATCGCCCAAAATGGAAATTCTTTCATTTGCTTCCATGCATGAATCCGACCTGATCGTTTGTGGAGCCACAGGTTTAAATACAGTGGAACGCATCTTTATCGGAAGCGTCTCACAGTATATAACCCGTCATGCCAATTGCGATGTGCTGATCGCAAGAAACAGCCAAAAAATTGAATCTTCAGGATTAAGCATTAAAAGTACGAGCCAGCGATAAAATACCCCCCGTCTGTGAATGGCGGGGGCATGAATTACTTGCTGAATGTGTGGTTTCCGATAACCGTACTAGCAGGTTTCGTATCGAGCCACCTGCTCACAGCTGTCCTTTTATTGTAAAAGAATAGGGAACCATTCGTGTTATCAAAACCAGATAACGCCTTGTCCACGGCCTTTTCCGCCGCCGGAGAAGGTTTCTTTAAATTGTTCTCCATAACCGGCTGAAATTGGCCTTTATCGTAGACTACGTCATGAATGGAATCAGGAAAACCGTCATCATTAACGCGGTTCAGCACAACTGCAGCCACTGCTACTTTTCCTTCAAAGCTTTCTCCCATCGCTTCGGCTTCAACAAGAGAAGCAAGCAATTTTTTATCTTCCGGCGTTGCTTTTATTTGTTCTGTCGCAGCGTTTGTTTTTTCATCGCTTATTCCCTTCACCGGCTGCACCTTTAAATTTTGTCCCGGATAAATCAAATTGCCGGTAAGTCCATTTTCCTTTTTGATCTCCTGAAACGGCACGTTATAGGATTGCCCCAGCTTCCAAAGCGTATCCCCTTCTTTAACGGTATGTGCACTTGCTCCTGTTCCTCCAGCTATAGAAAGCCCAATGGCTGTGATTCCTGTGATGATACTCATCTTTTTTATCATGATTCGTTCCTCCCTGAATCGTAAAATTTCGTCTGCGGTGAAAAAGACGATTCTAAACAAAACGCGGACGTTTTAACCTAACGCAGTCCCTAGGAGGTAAATTTCGGGTATTCATGTTATTTTGTGACCATTGCCTCACAAATTGTCTGTTTACATGAACATAATGTCCCCCTCATAAACTGATTAAAAAGTAATCAGAGAGGATGAAGAGCGTGATCCTTCAAGAACGCATTGAAATGCTGTTTGGTTCCATGCAAAATCCCTCTTCCAGACAACTTTTAAGAGCCTTGAAACAACTGGGAGCCCGCCTTGGGGATGTGATTCCCTACTTAAAAAAACCAGGCAATAAACCTTACGGAAGACAGATAATTTATCAGAATGATCACATTGAAATTCTTGTGATGCAATGGTCTTCTTATCTCGACTGTGCTCCTCATGACCACGGCCAGTCCTATGGTTGGGTTCAGATTATTGCCGGCTGCTCCGATCATTGGATTTATGAGATTTCTCACGACAGCCTTCCATGGGAGAAATTAAAACGGAAGGAAAAAAGCGGTTCCTATTTGAATGTGGGGAAAGGAATGATTCATAAAATGGGATCCCGAGGAGAGGAGTCTTTGATCACCCTGCATGTTTATTCACCACCAATCAGTGGGATGAAGGTTTATGATTTAAATAAATGTGCAGCCTGTATTGTTTCAGAGGATTGCGGTGCCTGGTGGCCAGAGGAACAAAAACAGCAGCTTAAAACGCTTCGGCTGAAAAGCCCATTTGAAATTGAACCTTAAATCTTTTCATATCACATGATTTCAAGTGATTTATGGTCTTGTGCACAAAACAGTTACGTTTTCCTAGCGTTTTATTCCTTTTTTACCCTTACCTCTCCATGTCCACCGTTAAGGGTTGAAACTCTCCCTCATCGTGTTAAGATAAGAACTTATATGACGAAAATGACTAAACGGCAATAAGGAGAGGTTGCATGTTAGAAACAAAGAAAGTGCTTTTTATTGGAGCAGGTTCAATGGCAGAAGCAATTGCTGCCGGAATGGTCGCACAGGATAAGCTGCCTGCCAGCAACATAATAATGACAAACAAACAAAATGAAGAACGAAGAATTGAACTTATGAAAAAATACAAGATAGGGGCATTGCCCTACCATGAAGCTAAAATTGATGAATCAGACGTCATTATTTTAGCCATGAAGCCAAAAGATGCAGAAAATGCACTGTTGGAGCTTGCTCCTCATGTGAATTCAAACCAAATCATCATGTCGGTATTAGCGGGGATATCCACTTCTTATATCGAAGAATTGCTACCAGAAGGACAGCCGGTGATCCGGGTGATGCCGAACACATCAAGTACGATCGGAGAATCAATCACCGCCATTACAGGTGGAAATTCAGTATCAATGGAGCATATTGAATTGGCCAAAGCGTTATTCACTGCGATTGGAAGAGTGAAAGTAATTGAAGAAGAGCAAATGGACGTTTTCACAGGGATTGCGGGAAGCGGACCAGCCTATATTTATTACATTCTTGAGTATATTGAAAAAACAGCGGTGGCAGAGGGACTGGATGAAGACATGGCAAGAGAAATTGCCGCCCAAACCATATTTGGCGCCAGCAAAATGGTGCTTGATACAAATCTTGATCCGGAAACCTTAAGAAAAAAGGTAACTTCCCCTAACGGGACAACCGCCGCCGGGCTTGATGCCCTTCGTGAAAACCATGCCGGACAGGCATTTTCCGAAGCCATTCTGAGCGCCAAGAAAAGGTCGGCTCAGATCCGGGAGGAATTTGAAAAAGTTTCAGTTTAAACCAGCAAGACCATTACCCCTTTTATTTCGGGGTGATGGTTTTTTGTTTGGAGTAATAAAAGGTATAGCCTTTCCTGCTCTTCTTCATACTGTTAAAGAGAAACGGAAGGAGCTGTCACAATATGCCTCGTTTTAAGATCATTGATATGATTCTTTTGGCAACCATAGCCGCAGTTTTTATATGGTCAGCGATTCAACCGCGAGATTATTTCACCTGGGTTCTTGAGGTTTCACCCGCTGTGGTATTGCTGATCGTTCTCATTCTCACATATCATCGTTTTTCGCTAACCACTCTCTCCTATACGGTCCTCACTGTTTTGGTTCTCTTGATGTTTATTGGAGGACATTATACCTATGATGATGTTCCTTTGTTTGAAAGCATCCAAAAGGCCGGCCACTTCAAGCGGAATGATTATGACCGGTTTGGCCATTTTATAAAAGGGTTTGCAATACTCCCCATTCGGGAAATGATCCTCCGTTTAACTGGTATAACGAGCAAATTTTGGACAAGCACTATCAGCTTGAGTTTTGTCATGTCCATCGCTGCCCTGTATGAAATCCTTGAATGGCTGACAGCAAAAATTGCCGGTACACCGGCAAAGGACTTTTTGGGCACACAGGGGGATATATGGGACTCCCAATGGGACATGAGCCTGGCCTTCATGGGATCCATTCTCTGTCTAATTCTGTTCACTCGTTTACACGACAGAAAAATGGCTGATTCAGGATTGAAACCGAAGTAAAATCCGGTCAACTGAAGAGCCGTATCCTTCCCCAAATATATTTAAATGGACGAGAAGATAAAAGAGCTGATAAAGTTCTTTGCGATCCTCATAGTCTTGTCCTAGCGGACGATAGTATGTATAAGCCTTATAAAAAGAAGGAGAGTACCCTCCAAACAGTTCGGTAAACGCCAGATCCATTTCACTGTGGCCGAAAAGAATGGCCGGGTCAATTAACACTGGTTCTCCCTTTGAATCACTCATCCAGTTACCTCCCCACAAGTCGCCATGGAGCAATGAAACTTCCGGCTGTGAAGGAATCCATTGTTTCATGTCATCCATTAGTTTCAGAAGATTCTCATGCCGTCTGCCATGGATGGTTTTAAGCTTCACCCCCAATTGCAATTGGGGCTTGATTCTTTTGTTGATGTAATAGTCACTCCACGAATTATGCCACCCGTTTTCCTGGTTCAGGGTGCCGATATAGTTATCATAATCAAGACCGTATGATTCCTGCAAAGAGCAACTGTGTAGCTTTGCCAGGTTTTCCCCCAAACGCCGTTCTGAGTCCTTTCCTTTCACTTCCTTGATCCATTCGGTGATCAAGATACTTGGTGTCCCTTCTTTTTCAGTATCGTGGCAGAAATAAACGTCTGGCACTTTTATGGCTTCGGTTTCGCGGAGAGCTTTAAGTCCTTTTGTTTCAGAAGTGAAAAAATGATGGCGGGTTTGTTCCTGAACCTTCATAAAATAAGTGTTCTGTTTTGTTTTGACTCTGTATGACTTATTGATACTTCCTCCGGTCAAATTCATCAAGGAAATGTCCTCTCCTGTATCTCCCCATTCTTTTAAATAGGGTGAAATGCGCTGAATCAACTTGTTTTTAATCATAAACACCACCACCTGTATCATATAGTTTGAAGATCATGAAATTAAAATGAATGGAGCAGAAGGAGCAGATAGATGCAAACGTTCATCGGATTAAAAGAAGGCATCCACTCCAGGCGAAATATGCTGATTTCCATGCAGCAGGAGGATGGTTCTTTTCGATTTTGTTTTGAAAACCCCGTAACCACGGATGCTTATTTATTGGTGTTACTTGTTCTTTTTAACTGGAAGGATCATCATTTGAAGAACGTACTTGCCAGGCGGATCCTCTCCAAACAATCTTCCGATGGCACATGGAGAGTTTACCCTGATGAAAAGAAAGGCAATCTTTCTGTAACCATTGAAGCGTATTGTGCGCTTTGCTATTACGGGCAGAACATTCATGACCAAAACATGCAGCGGGCTAAAAACTTTATTTTGTCAGAAGGAGGCTTAAAAAAAGCAGCTTTACTGACCAAAGCCTTTTTGTCCATGAATGGAATACTTCCCTGGCCCCGTCTCCCTTTTGATCCTGGCCTGTTAATCGATATGCCGGCTATATCACCGCTTCAGTTTTTTGACTTAAGCAGTTTCGCCCGCATCCATTTTGTTCCCATGATCGCTGCCATGAGAAACCAATTTTCGATATCCCATCCTTCCAAAGATCACCTTGCCGATTTAGCTCTCTCTCGTGACAGCAAAAGTTGCTGGGAGGAGTTTGAAAACCAGTCCTTTATCCGCTTTTTCAGTGAGCATACCGTTCCCTCTAACTCCATCGATGCAAAGCTGGAAGAGTATATGCTGGACCGAATCGAAAAGGACGGAACCCTTCTCAGTTATGCCATTTCGACTGTCTTTATGGTGTATGGACTTCTCTCTTTGGGATACTCCATGGATTCTCCCGTTATTCAGAATGGGATTAACGGCATCATTTCTCTACTTTGCTACAATGGACAGCATTACATCGTCCAAAACTCGCCCTCAACCATTTGGGATACTTCCCTAAGCTTATACGCTTTGCTGGAATCAGGAATGTCACCTGCAGACCCGCGTATCCAACAAGGGATTCATTTTTTACTGAAACATCAGCATACTGAAAAAGGCGACTGGCAGCACCACTGTCCAGAAGTTGCTCCGGGAGGATGGGGGTTTTCGGAAAGCAATACCATTCATCCTGATCCGGATGACACCCAGGCAGCATTGCGGCCACTTTCTGTTCTTGCCCATTATTCTGGCCAGGTTCTTCATACCTGGCAAAAGGGGATCAACTGGCTGCTAGCCATGCAAAATGATGACGGGGGCTGGGCATCCTTCGAAAAAAACACAAATAAAGCATGGATTGGAGAGCTTCCCATAGACCATGCGTATGACGCCTTAATTGATGCTTCGTTTCCAGACATGACAGGCAGGATCCTCGAATTTCTTGGAACATACAGTCCCCTCACCCTAGATGACACAGCCATTCAGAAAGCGGTCAACTGGTTACATCGTAAACAGGAAGCTGATGGTTCATGGCTCGGCCGCTGGGGAGTTTGCTATCTGTATGGAACATGGGCTGCTGTTACCGGTTTGGCTGCGGCAGGCCATTCACTTCAAGATAATGATCATTTAAAAAAAGCTGAGAAGTGGATCCGCAATGTTCAGCATGGTAATGGAAGCTGGGGGGAATCGTGTGCAAGCGATATTCATCAAATCTTTACGCCGCTTCCCTATGGAACCCTTGTCCAAACTTCTTGGGCACTAGACAGTCTGACCTGTCTGCATTCTGCGCCTACCCCTGAAATTAAAAAAGCCGTCCAATATCTGCTTCATTCACATGATCTGCCAGGAGCTCAGTCTTATCCGACAGGCATCGGCCTCCCAGGCTACAATTATGTGATCTACCACAGCTACAGCCATATCTATCCTCTTCTGGCTTTAAGCCATGTGCATACCAAATACGTCAATCAAGGTGCGGGCTGAGCCGCCCGTACCCAGTGTCGTAAACAGCCTGTGCGATCACCCTGTGCCCGACGCTGTTTGGATGGATACTGTCCCAGGACAAAAGTTCTTTTTCACGTCCAACGAATAAAGAATATATGTCGGCCACTTTTACATTTGGCAAGGTTTGAAAGTTCTCGATATGGCGGTTTAAAAGTCTGACCCATTTGTAGGCGGTGTCCCAGCGGTGGTAAGGATTATAAATATTCGTCAGACGGATAATATAGCTGCTTCTTCCTTTTTCTTTAAGCTGAATAATCTGTTTCAATATTCGGCTCATATTTTTTTGGCACTCTTTTAACGTCATGTGCAGTTCTGCCTCTTGTTTGTTTAACAAGTATTTTTTTCCAGCTTTGATCAGATCGTTTCCTCCGGCGGTTATGGTGATAATCTCCGACCGTTGCAAAGCCTTTCTCACCTTCGGCTCCTCAATCGATGCCAACACATCCTGGGTCGTATACCCGTTTTTGGAGTAGTTATGAAGGTCGTACATCTTAAGCAACGCATGTTCGGTCAACAGATGATACCTGTGAGCAAAGCTTCCCCATTCATCAGAAGAACCGATTCCTACGGAAATAGAGTCCCCCAAGGCAGTATAGTGAGAATGCACTTTCCAAGATAAGCCCATCGTGCTCGCACCTTTCGCACTCAATTATTTATAAATATGAAGAAAAAGAGAAAGAGGTACGAAATTTCTGAATTAAATATCTTGCCAATTATTTTGATGGGATGATATATTTTAATTAGTTTACGGGATGTGGCGCAGCTTGGTAGCGCGCATGCATGGGGTGCATGAGGCCGCAGGTTCAAATCCTGTCATCCCGACCAGTCCAATAAATTTAAATAGCATTACGGGATTTGAAGCAATGACCTGCTACTTGCCCCGATCCTATTTCCATACAAAGACCACTATTGAACACATCATTAGGTGGTCTTTTTTATTATGGTTTTCAAACCAGCGCCACACTGAAACGTTTACATTCGGGAACTCCTGTCTTCAATTCTTGACTACCTATTATGCTTGTGGTTAAACTGAAATTAGGTAGGGGAAAATGGTATTAAAGACTTATGGAATCTGCACTTTCTCATATATTGACTGGCATTTGGGTGCGGATTTTGAATCCTTTTTTTTCGACCGGGGTACATAATCAAAAAACAGCAGCGGGGGCTGCTGTTTTTATGTCTTAGGGGGTATACTTTATAGGTGAATGTTTTTAAATTGTAAAGCATTTGTAAATGTTTTATTTCAAATTGTAAAAGCTGTTTATCTTTACAATCATTAAAGTTATAATTACGAATGGTTTGGGTTAACAAAATATTTAGGGTAAATTTACTTTTTCTTAACAAACGGAGGTTTTAGTCAATGATTTTTGGATCAAAAAAAGATTTGTTTCTGGACTTACTATCAAGCATCGCAGATAACGTACGCGACTCCGCTCAGTACTTTGTGGATTTTAAAATCGGTTCTGAAGCAGACTTGAAAGAATTTGCGAGAAAAATGAAAGAATACGAAAACAAGGGCGATGATTTTATTCATGAGCTCATTATCGGTTTAAATAAAACCTTTATTACTCCCCTAGAACGTGAAGACATTTTGGAACTTGCGAATAAAATGGATGATATCCTGGACGGCATGGAACAATGTGCTTCCCGCTTCGAAATGTATAACATTGTTAAACCCGACCAATACATGGTAAAATTTGCAGGGCATATTCTCGAAGCAACCTATGAAGTTGCTGAATCTGCCAAGTTGCTTCACAAGAAAAAACTTATGGAAATCCGTCCTCATGCGATCAAATTGAATGACCTTGAATCTGTAGTGGACGACCTTCTACGTGTAAGTATTAAAAACTTATTCAGCACGGAAAAAGACCCTATCAAAATTATTCAGTATAAAGAGCTTTACGAGCTTCTTGAAGCGATTTCCGACAGCACAGAAGACGTGGCCGATACTCTCGAAACTATCATCATGCGAAATGCCTAAGGAGTGATTGGCTATGGATATGTTATTTGTTCTGATTATTTTAGTCGTTATATTTGCACTGGCGTTTGATTTTATTAACGGATTTCATGATACCGCCAATGCAATTGCGACCTCTGTGTCAACAAAAGCTCTTCCACCAAAGGTAGCGATTGCGATGGCGGCAACGATGAACTTTGTCGGTGCCCTTACCTTTACAGGAGTTGCAAAAAGCGTAAGTAAAGACATCGTTGATCCTTTCCAGTTCAACGATGAAAAAATCGGACTGATGATTGTGCTATCGGCTCTGATTGCCGGTATTGCTTGGAACTTGATTACCTGGTACTATGGTATTCCTTCCAGTTCCTCACATGCCATTATTGGTTCCATTGCCGGAGCGGCCATCTCTGCTGCAGGGTTCGGTGTTTTAAATTACGACGGTTTTGTTAAAATCATTCAGGCATTAATTATTTCGCCTTTTGTGGCTTTGGCTGTCGGCTTTATCATCATGAGCATCTTTGCAGCAATTTTCAAAAATTTCAACAAGACGAAAACCAACAAAGGATTCCGTACGTTTCAGATCTTCACAGCGGCCCTTCAATCCTTCTCACACGGTACGAACGACGCGCAAAAAGCCATGGGGATCATTACTCTTGCTTTGATTGCCGGTGGATATCATGCAACTGAAGGCATTCCTATGTGGGTAAGGGTGGCTGCGGCGCTTTCTATGGGTATTGGTACATCGGTCGGCGGATGGAAGATCATTAAAACCGTTGGCGGAAAAATCATGAAGCTTCAGCCAGTAAACGGTGCAGCAGCTGATTTATCTTCTGCTATTATCATCTTTACATTTACAGCGTTAAAGCTGCCGGTCAGCACGACACATGTTATTTCCTCAGCAATCATGGGGGTTGGTTCAGCGAAACGGGTGAAAGGTGTAAAATGGGGCGTGGCGCGACGCATTGTCATGACATGGATTATTACCCTCCCTATTTCCGCCGTTATTGCTGCCATCGTCTATCAACTATTAAATCTATTTCTATAAATGAACTTGGAAAAAGCCTCAGGGAATCAATCACCTGAGGCTTTTTCCAAATTCATTCTGATCCCAACCGAGACCCTTGTCTATACGATCTACCCTAAACAAGCATATACATAGGAAGAAAACCAATTTGAGGTGAAAAATTTGTCCAGAAGCAGAAAAAACAACCAATCCCTGCGCTTTTTTCCTTATGGCGGATATGACCCATTCCACAAAGAATCTGTTTCCCACCATCCTGAACTGATTGAACCTTCCCCGCCACGGCCTCCGTTTCCAGCACCAGCGCAGGGACTTTTCCCTGAAGCAGCAATGGGCGCCTTTCCGCCGCCTCCAAGTCCAGGTGCCTATATGAACTCTCAAATGCTGCCGCCACGTCCCCCATATCCATACAATCCCTACTATATGCCACAGGGTGCGTACGGAAAACAGCAAAACACGAAAGCCGCGCAATCGAACCTGCCTTCCCTGCCGAATGGATTTCCTTTTGGAAATGGAGGTTTTCCCGGAGGTCAGCAGTTTCCATTCAATCAGCAGCAGCCTTTCCAAAATCCCGGCGGCCAATTCAGCTGGGGGAAGACATTTAACGGCATTAACTCGGCCATGGGTATGATGCAGCAATTGGGTTCGATTATCTCCCTCTTCAAATAATACAAAGAGAGACTCAAGCTTTTGAGTCTTTTTTTATGTAAATAGCTGTTTCGCCAAAACTGCCCCCTCCAGATGATGAAGATCAATCCAATACGCACGGTCGATGAACAGCGGTTTTTCGTGAGAGATACCATCAAAAAACGGCGGCAGAGCTGTCCCGGTAAACCAGTCTTCCTTTTGGGAAACACTGCTGTAAAAGATAGTCCAGCATGACAGGAGTTCAGGACTGTAAAACGGAGATGCTTTTCTTTTTAGTGAAAAAAAACGGATTCGTTCCTTTTTATAGCAGGGCAAATAAACGGCGGCATCCGAACTGAAAACATGTCCCCAATAGTCTGCTCTTGATCCTGTATGCTTTTGCTTGTCTGCAAATTCCAAAATCCCTGAAAAAATTTTCTCATGAAAGAGCAGGCTGTACAGGCGCTTTCCAATTTTTATCCGTTTGGACAGGTCACGGAACGCTGTTACCGGGATTCCGGCCAATTTAGGCTTCTCACCTGCCACCGGAAAAAAGATCTTGGTCAGCTGAAACAGATTTTGCAGCTGAAAAGGGAGACTTTGAAAGACTTCTTTATGGATATCATTTTGAATTACTTCCTTTTCAATCACGTTCTGTTCATTGATGATTAATGCCATCGTAAGAATTCGGCTGTCTTTCTTCCAGAAAAAATGCTCCCATACTCCCCTCATGAATGAAGAAACATCAAATCCTTTAAGCAGATGAAATAAACTCCTCCCCAGCCTTTTGCTTTCTTCATACAGCAGCAATTGAGGATAAACGTCCTGAAAGATTATACTGTTTGCTGTTTCCAGCGTCCAGTAAATCTTTTGCCGCTGCTCATCAGTAAGCAGCCTCTTCAAAAATTCTCCCTGAAGGTCGGTCATATGATAGCCTGCGTTACGTGAGACCATATGTGCCAGAAAAGCCCAATGCAGTTTTTGATGCCGTTTGAAATATCGGTAATAGGCATCTGTTCGGGTAATATTATTTTGGTTTTTTTCCCTCGTTTTTTGCAGTATGTCCTCAATGATCCTCTTTTCATCGCCAATATATACAGGAATTTTCCCATCGAAATCATGCTTTTTCAGCCGGAAAGACAGCCAGTTTTTATCATCTGGGGACATTTTCCAAAAATATTCTTTTTCTGCAGCCGGCTTAAGACGTTTAAAAAAGCGGGCTGTTAGAGCGGACGGAATAAGAAAGGCTTTGGAAAGCGTCCGGTTAATGCGGTGATTTTTCATAAGGCATCTCCTTCAACACCGTTCTGATAAAAGGTATGAAAGGAGAAGCAAAAATAAACCATCATCCATGCCGATTGCTGGATGATGGTTTATGAATCATGATTTGGTGGCAACGCCGCCTGACAGAATGAATTTCATGGCGTCTTCGGCCTTAATATCAAGAACCGTAACCTCATTTTTGGGTACCAGAAAGGTAAATCCGGCGATCTGGAAAGTTTGTGGAATGTAGACGGCAACATGCCCCGAAAGATCATCTCCCAGATCCTTCAGGTCTTCAGCGGTAACAAACCCAATGCTTTTTAAACCAGTAGCAGGTATCTCCACCAGGACAACTGTTGAAAACGACTTCTTTTCACCGAGCAGCGACTGAAAGGTATCTTTAATAACGGTATAAAGCGTTTTAACCAGCGGAATCCGTTCCAGAGCAGAATCAATAAGAAAAATGATCCGGCCGCTGATGACCTGTGACGAAAGCCAGCCGAGAAGTGTCAAAAGAATAATTGTTGCCAGAATGCCAATGCCTGGTATATAGCCGCCCTTCATATAGCTTCTAAGTGTATCCCCAAGGATCCCGTCCAGAAAATCGAACACTTTGACAAGAACATAAAAAACTAGAATGATCGGAAGAGCGGTAAGGATTCCGTTCATAAAATACTTGGCAACGGTTTTCACTATCCTTCTCTCCTATTGATGCACACGGTGCTGCTTGATTCTGTCTTTCAGCTTTTCCTGCAGTCGGCGCGTTACAGAGCCTATTGGATAGGTTGCCTGCACAGCTCCTTCAACGGAGATGACAGGTGCAATCTCCATGGTTGTACTTGAGATAAAGACTTCATCTGCTGCTTGAAGTTCTTCGGTTGTGAACGGCTCTTCGTTTACAGTGATTCCCTCTTCCCCGGTAATTTCAATAATATGCTGCCGTGTTATTCCGTTTAAAATAAGATTTGTTGCCGGATGTGTGTGCACTTCATTATTTTTAACGATAAAGAGGTTGGAGGAAGAACCCTCCGTACAGATTCCGTCCCGGTGCAAAAGAGCTTCACCGCAGGAATGATCGGCCGCAATTCGTTTTGCCATCGTATTTCCAAGAAGATTCAGGCTTTTAATGTCACAGCGGAGCCAGCGAATGTCTGGTGTCAGGTATGTTTTTATGCCCTTCTCTTGAGCATCTGCCGGAGGATCCATTTTTCGGGCAAATCCGGTAATCAGACTGGCTGATTCTCTTTCGTACAAATGGGCCCTTGGTGAAGCGCCTCTCGTCATTTGTATGTAAACAATGCCATTATGGATGTTGTTCGCCTTAATCAATTCGGCGGTCTTCTCCTTTACTTGCTCTATAGAATAGGGCAGTTTCATGTCGAGCTTGCTGGCACTTTCTTCAAAACGGCGAAAATGTTCATTCAGGGAAAAGGGTTCACCGCCATAAATATAGACAACTTCATAGATGCCATCCCCGAAATTATAGCCTCTGTCTTCCATATCAATAGAGACATGATCCCGTTCAATAATCTGGTTTCCAAATAAAACAAATTGATTCTCCATTTTATATCACCTCGTAATCGATTATATGACAGGATTACCGTGTTTAGCTACCTCCAATGTCTTTATGCGACAGTTTAAAAAAAGATTGCCAGTGTATATGGGCAATCTTTCTTGATGAATTCTATTCTTTTTCAGCGGAAACTACTTTTTGGTTCTTCAGTGTTACGATGTATTTGTCTTTCCCCACTTTTACTTTGAATTCATCATCGTACTGGTTCTTTAAATCTTCATCCAGTTCAAATTTCTGCTGAAAATGATCGTTAATTGCTTTTAAGTTTGCTTTGCGATTATTCTCTCTTTGAATGGAAGACGATAAAACGATTACAAAAACAACGGTGCTGATGACAAAAATAATCTTTGCTCTTCTGCTCACGGCCTGCTCCCTTTCTCCATATGATTCCAAAGATAAGTATATCTTATCTTTGCCATGAAAAAAAGCAGACGTTTGGTCTGCTTTTTTCGTCCTATTTCCACCAGTCATCCTGCGGAGCGGCAGGCAAGTGCCGTTTATGTTCTGTAATGGCATACCGGTGTTCGATTTTTTCTATGGCTTCCGCCGAAACTTCTTTCCCTTCGAGGTAATCATCGAGTTCATTATACGTAATGCCAAGTGCTGTTTCATCGGGTACCCCAGGTTTGTCCTCTTCAAGGTCAGCCGTAGGAACTTTCATGTAGATTCTTTCTTCTGCTCCCAATTCTTTCAGCAATGCCTTCCCCTGTCTTTTGTTCAGACCGGTCAATGGCACAAGATCACATGCTCCGTCTCCATACTTGGTGAAAAATCCGGTAATAGCTTCAGCCGCATGATCCGTCCCAATTACAAGGCATTGATTGGCTGCTCCAATATCATATTGAACTTTCATTCTTTCTCTGGCTTTGATATTGCCCTTTAGAAAATCCGTGATCTTTCCTCCGGTCGCTTCATGAAAGGCGTCTGCGGATGCATCCACTGCATTTTTAATATTCACGGTAACCGTGCGATCCGGTTGAATGAAGTTCAATGCTCGCTGTGCATCTTCTTCATCCATTTGGACGCCATAAGGAAGACGGACAGCGATAAACTGGTAGCTGTCATCTCCTGTTTCCTTCTTTAATTCATTAACCGCCATCTGGGCCAGTTTACCTGCAAGTGAAGAATCCTGGCCGCCGCTGATTCCGAGGACAAAGCCTTTCAACTTATTCTTCTTGACGTATTCCTTCATAAATCCAACTCTGTTTTGGATTTCTTCCTGTGGATTTATCTCGGGTTTCACTCCTAAATCATTAATTATCTTCTGCTGTGTTTCAGTCATGATTTCATCCACCTTTGTCGAAGTAATACAATTATATTACCCTGTTATTAAAAACGAAAAACTATGTTAGCTTTTATCACATGGTATTATACCATTCATGATACCCAGTTGTATTGTTTTTTGTTACAAACGGTATTCCTTTTTCAACTCAGAAAGCTCGGAAAGAGAGCGTGCGGACCAGTCATCCGCTCTTTGCTCCAATTCCTTTTGCATCTCCTCCAGTGAAGTTTTCAATGATTCATGATAGTCCGGAACCTGCTCCTCGTAAGGTTTGACCGTATGCTCTGGAGCCCATGTTTTTTCCTGAAAAGCCAGTGCTTTTCGCTGATGAAAAAACGGAACATCTGCCTGGTTTGGATTGTGCAGGTCTCCCTGTTTTGGATGCTTCAAAACAGCCAGAATACTCACAAGTACTTTTCCATTTTTCACCTGTTCTGCCTCACCTATGTATTTCCCAGTTTTGTATAACGCAGTAACTTTCATTCCCGGTTCGATTATATTCATGGTTTTGGTCTCCTTTCGATTTCTTTCATCACTTCAAAGGCCAAATCTTCATTCCCGAATAACGAAAGCACTCCGAGTACGGTTTCGTCCGCTATTTCTTCGGACTCTTGTTTAGAAACGGTTTGTTCGAGCATATGGTTGAGCCTTTCATTTTCCTGCTGAGCCGGATAGGCACGGAAGTACAGTGCTTTCGGATCGATATCGTGATTGATGCACCATTGGGCAAACACAAGGATCATCATGCCTTCATCTTGTTTATAATTTTGAATAATTTGCTGTTCCAACTCTTTTTGATCCATTTTTATTTCACTCCTTCATTCCTCTCCCCTATTTTAGCATCCCTTTTACAAAAAGAAAAAGCCAGTGAAGTTTTGTGAAAAACCCTCCACTGGCAGATCGGATATCTGATAAGGTTATTGCTGTACTGGTTTTTTCCAGAAGCCAACGAGCAATGCTGTAACAAGGGCACCAATCAGGATCGCCAGCCCGTACAGGAATGGATTTCCTTCAACAAACGGAACAACAAAGATTCCGCCGTGAGGCGCCCGGAGACCGATGCCAAACAGCATCGTGAGCGCTCCTGCTGTTGCGGAGCCTGCCACCAGAGAGGGGATGACCCGTCCTGGATCTGCTGCCGCGAATGGAATGGCGCCTTCGGTGATGAAAGAAAGACCCATTACATAGCAAGTTTTTCCTGCTTCCCGCTCCTGCTTTGTAAATTTATTTCTGAAAATGGACGTTGCAATAGCGAGTCCGAGCGGTGGAACCATACCGCCAGCCATAATCGCTGCATGTGGTGCAAAGTTACCGGCATCAATCATTGCGATACCGAATGTGAACGCCGCCTTATTGATTGGGCCACCCATGTCAATAGCCATCATTCCGCCAAGCAGAAGACCGACCAGGATGGCGTTCCCTTTACCCAAGCCCTGGAGCCAGGAAGAAAGAGCTTCATTTAAAGCCTGTACCGGATCATTAATCACAAATAGCATGATCAAACCTGTAATCAGTATGCCAAACACCGGATAGAGCAACACGGGTTTAATGCCTTCCAAGGATTGAGGAAGCTTGGAAAACAATTTTTTCAACCCGAGAACAATGTAACCCGCAAGGAATCCGGCGATCAGTCCGCCAAGGAATCCGCTGTTTCCTGTGGATGCCAGAAATCCCCCAACCATCCCTGGTGCAAATCCGGGGCTATCCGCGATGCTTCGAGCAATAAAACCGGCAAGTACGGCAACCATTAAAGCAAAGGCCGTTTTACCGCCGATCGTATCAAGCGCGGCCGCAAACTGATTATAGGAAGGATCTTTTGGATCAGCTGAATGGATGCCGAACATAAAGGAAATGGCGATTAATATCCCGCCTCCCACAACAAAAGGAAGCATGTTGGAAACACCGTTCATCAAGTGGCGGTAAAATGCTGATTGACGCTTTGGTTTTTCTCCACCTTCAGCGGCTTGCGGTCTGCTGCCTGCTGTATAAATTGTTCCCTTTTTTTCTGCCGCATCATTCAGCAGTTTTTGCGGGTTTCGAATAGCCTGCGCCACCGGAACCTGAATGAGTTTTTTACCCTGAAAACGGTCCATTTCCACTTGCTTGTCTGCAGCGACAATGATGGCTGAAGCTTTTTCAATATCCGACGAGGTTAACCGGTTTTTCACACCGCTTGAGCCGTTGGTTTCCACTTTTAGTTTAAGCCCAAGTTCATTAGCCTTGGCTTTTAATGCGTCAGCGGCCATATAGGTGTGGGCGATACCGGTAGGACAAGCAGTAACAGCAAGTACATACGTTTCGTCTTCACTAGTTTCTACTGATTCCTCTTCCATTTCCTCTTCTGCTGCCTCGGCGTCTTGTTTTTCATTAATCAATGAAATGATTTCATCTTCTGTTTCCGCTTTCAGTAAACCTTCACGGAATGCCATATCCATCAAATAGGAAGACAGCTTGGATAATGTTTCAAGATGTTCATTGTTTGCGCCTTCACTGGCTGCGATCATAAAAAACAGGTTGGACGGCATGCCATCAAGGGCATCATAATCCACTCCCTTCTCACTGCGGCCAAACGCAATGGAAGGGGTTCTAACAGCTGCGGTTTTGGCATGCGGAATCGCAATTCCTTCACCAATTCCGGTTGTACTTTGTTCTTCTCTTGCAAGGATTGCTTCCCGATAAGCTTCCTTATCATTCAGCTTTCCTGCTTCATCCAATTTATTGACAAGCTCATCAATCACATCCGGCTTATCTGTAGAAACAAGATTAAGCTTGATGGTTTCTTTTGTAATCAGTTCTGTAATCTTCATCCTTCTTCCCCCTCTATCAGGTTTACGGTTACTTCAGGCAGATAGCGGTCAATGTCTTTTGCATTACAAAACCCTGTTGAAAAGGCAGAAGCGCTTCCTGCTGTAACCCCAAATTTAAAAGCTTCAAGCACATTACCGTGTCTGGTGTAATGCGCAAGGAAACCGGCAACTACGGAATCGCCCGCTCCAACAGAATTTTTTAAGGTTCCGGCTGGCACATTGGCAAAGGCAGCAAGCTCTTTGCTGACTAACACCGCCCCGGCTCCGGCCATGGATACAAGCACATGCTGTGCCCCCTCATTTACAAGCTGTTTTGCATATGCAGCAGCCTGCCGGGGCTCTTGAATAGTGGCTCCTACAAGATCTCCCAGCTCAAGATGATTCGGTTTAATTAAAAATGGCTGATGGGCCAGTGCCTGCTGCAAAGGGTTTCCTTTTGAATCAAGAATGGCCTGAGCTCCCTTTTTCCGTATGGAGGAAATTAGTTGACCATAAAAATCATAGGGTAAACTGGATGGCAGGCTTCCTGCCAGCACCACAAAATCTGAAGTTTCAAGATTAGCCAAAAGATGTTCTTCCAATTGTTCCAATGCAGATGCTGGAATGGCCGGAGAAATTCCATTAATTTCTGTTTCTTTTCCGGTATTTAATTTAATATTTATTCGTGTATTTTCTTCCACTCGGATAAATCGGGTGCCAATTTCGGCCTTTCGAAGGGAACTTTCAACAAAATCACCTGTAAACCCACCGACGAATCCGGTCGCAACGCTCTCTACGCCAAGGTTTTTCAATACTTTTGATACGTTGATTCCCTTTCCCCCTGCCACTATGGATTGTTCATTGACAAGGTTGATCTCCCCTTCATTTAAACCATCTGTTTTCACAAAATAATCTATGGAAGGATTTAGTGTTACTGTATAAATCATTTTTCCACCGCCTTAACCAGGGTCTTCTTTTCAAATGATGCAAGCTGTACGTTTTTGCTTTTAACGGTAATAATAAATGCTTCTTCAAGCAAGGCGACTTTAGAAAAACTGGATTTTCCAAATTTTGACGGATCTGCGAGTACGTATTTTTCTTGAGAAAGTTCAAGTACCTTTTGCTTTAAGATGGATTCCTCAGGATCTGGTGTCGTATATCCCCAGTCCTCATGGATCCCGTTTATACCGATAAAACATTTATCAAAACGGTAATTTTCCAGGCTCTTAATCGCTCCGCTGCCAATCATGGCCCCAGTCTTTGGCTTTATAAGACCGCCAACCAGGTATGTGGGGATCCCCTTTTCTACGAGCGGTTCGACGAGCTGAATTCCATTTGTTACAACAATCAGATTTTCCAGATTCAAATGAGGAATCATTTGCATTGCAGTTGTCCCGGCATCCAGGTAAATGCATTCATGTTCCTGAACCAATGAAGCTGCATATTGGCCAATTCTCTGTTTTTCCTCCACATTTCGGAGGTTTTTCTCGGCAAGGGAAGGTTCTTCTGCTTTATCTTCGATCCTTGATGCCCCGCCATGTATACGTTTTAGCTTTTTAGCTTTTTCAAGTCTATCCAGGTCCCTGCGTATGGTTGACTCTGAAGAACCAGTTTCCTGGACAAGCTCTTCAAGGGTCACTACCTTTTGGTGATCGATTAACGACAAAATGATTTCCTGACGTTGCGAAAACAGCATCTTATCCCTCCTTGCTGTTATTCATTATAAAGTAAGCCTTTTCAAAAATCAATCAAAAACTTTCAAAAACAATCATTTTCAATCAATAATTGTAATTTTCAGTCAAAACCATTCATTCCTGTGATCGGTTTTGACAAAAGAAAAAAGCAGCCAGCTTTCGCTGGCTGCTTTTGATTGGTTACATTATTGCGCTTTTGTTTCGTTCATTTCATTTTCAAGCTCATATCGGTTTTTCGGATGCTCACGGCACTCGTCCGAACAAGAGCGTTTATATTTTACTTCACATTCCTCACAGCAAACGTGCTGACGATTGCAATCAGGATTTGCGCAGTTTACATAACGATCTTCTGTTTTACCGCAATAATAGCATTTGGCGATGACCACATCTTCCTCGGTACGGTTAACCGGAACAGAAATCCGCTCATCGAAGACGTACATTTTGCCATCCCAAAAACGGCCTTTTGTTTCCTCATCCTTACCGTATGTCGTAATCCCGCCATGCAGCTGGTAAACGTCCTTAAAACCTTCTTTCAGAAGGTATCCTGAAAACTTTTCACAACGGATTCCGCCTGTGCAGTATGTGAGTACTTTTTTATCTTTGAACTGATCAAGATTTTCTTTAACCCACTCCGGAAAATCACGGGATGCTTTTACATCCGGGCGAATGGCATTCCGGAAATGGCCGATTTCATATTCATAGTCATTTCTTCCGTCTACAATCACGACATCATCCCGCTGGATCATTTCCATCCATTCTTTAGGGCTCAATCGTTTTCCAGTAACCTCGTTCGGATCCACGTCCTCTTCAAAGCGCCATGTAACCAGCTCTTTTTTTGGACGGACAAACATTTTTTTAAAGGCATGCTCGTCTGATTCATCGATTTTAAAAACGATATCTTCAAAACGAGGATCACTCTTCAGATCCCGCATATATTGCTCTGTTTGTTCAACCGTACCCGAGATTGTTCCGTTGATTCCTTCAGGAGCAACAATGATTCTCCCCAGGACGCCGAGTTCCTTGCAATACTTTAAATGTTTTCTTGCGAAGTATTCATGCTCCTCGACTGGTACATACTTATAATACAATAAAATCCGATAAGGCTTTTGCATTTCGTTTGTCATATTAATCACCAACCTGCAACGTTGAATTTTGTTTATGAAATGCATATAAAAAACCACCGGAATTACCCCGTGGTATTTATAACTTTAATTGGCGCGCCCACCAGGATTCGAACCCAGAATACGAGAGCCGAAATCTCGTGTGATATCCATTTCACTATAGGCGCTTAATGAACTGCTTGGTTACCGTCACGAGATATATCATAAACAATTTTCAGGAATAAAACAACCCTTTTCAAGAAAATATTTTTATTTTTTATTTCAAACTTAATTTTCCAGCGATTTCCGGTTGGTATACCCTTCTTCAATGCCGTGATAATGCGTAATCGCCGGTTCTCCCTGTCTCCAGCACAGCAATACTTCCTCGTTTTCGATCATTGCCGGAAAATCGACAAGCCCCGCGTGGATATCTTTTAGTTCCGCTCCAAATGCATGAATATTATGGATGTAACTTTGAGCTTCCATTTCCATAAAATCAAGCTTGCTTTCTAGTACAAAAAAATCCTCATCCGGCGGATTATCCGACAACCGCAATTTTTCCAATTGATCATAAAATTTCACAAAAGAAAGCTGAAGCTGCTGAAGGGCTTCTAACTCACGAATAATGACAGGCAAAAGCTGATTCGCTTCTTCAACAGTAAAATATTTCATGCTATTAGACTCCTCTAGTGTTTAATACTCTTTCATTATAACAACACTTCGGATGAATAGCATTAATAATGTTCCCGCCTAGAAAACCCTGGTTTATAATTAGACGTTTGCTGTCTGCTTTTTCGGCTGTTTCAGATCCAGATAAAAATTTCTTACCTTCTCATCTTCAAGCAGCTCCGGGAAGTCTCTCCGGTACTCAGAACTGATTAAAATGTGGGCTGCCAATGTTCCGGAATTTTTATTCATGAGTCGGCGGAGAGTCAGCCACTTTTCCTGTTTTGTTTTTAAATGAAACTTTGTCACAAACAGCATCATTCTATCATCTGCACTAAAATTGGTATGATTTCCCCTATAGAGTGTAAGACTAGTAATTCCTTTCATTCTCCATCACCATCCCCTTCACGTTCTTTTTACCATTATTATTCAATGTTTTTAGAAATATACTACCCCTTGGTAAATAAATCTATTACTCCTAGTAAACTTATTTTAAATACTAGACGGTGCAGTTTGCGATACGGACGATTTTTTGCTTTAATTGAATTATCAAAAAATGGGAAATTTAATTAAAATTAAAGTGAAAAGCGGGGAAAAAGCAATGCCAGTTACAAAAACCAATTCCTTCCAACTGGAAGAAGCAACGATTTCATATTTACAGGAAGCGCTCAAAAAAGAAGAAATTACTTCGCTAAAGCTGGTGAGGATGTACATAGAACGAATTTCGGAATATAACCACAACGGCCCAGGACTAAATGCGGTTATAGAAATTAACCCTGACGCCATCCACATTGCTGAAGCACTCGATGCAGAACGATTGTCTAAAGGTGCAAGAGGTCCTCTTCACGGTATTCCAGTTTTGATCAAAGATAACATTAATACCGGTGATGCCATGCACACAAGTGCAGGCTCGCTTGCCATGAGCGAATCGTATGCCGACCAGGATGCATTTATCGTCGCAAAACTAAGAGAAGCAGGTGCCATTATTCTCGGGAAGACCAACCTCACAGAATGGGCAAATTTTATGACGGAAAACATGCCCAACGGATTTAGTTCTCGGGGAGGACAGGTCCTAAACCCATATGGACCTGGAAAATTTGATGTCAGCGGTTCAAGCTCCGGATCCGGATCGGCAGTAGCTGCAAACTTCGCCGTGGCCGCTATAGGAACCGAGACGTCCGGATCGATCACCAGTCCCGCCGCTGCCAACAGCATTGTCGGAATCAAACCAACCGTTGGCCTGCTTTCGCGGTTTGGAATCATTCCTATTTCTGTCAGCCAGGATACCGCCGGCCCCATGACACGGACAGTAGCTGATGCCGCCATACTCCTTGGGGCGATGACCGGTTTTGATCACAATGATGCCGCCACATTAAAAGCTGCCTACTCAAGCAGAACTGATTATACTGCCTACCTGAGGGAACATGCATTAAACGGTACACGTATCGGTATTTCCTATGAATATTCTGTCAGAGAATTGTCTCCTTCTCAAAGGGAATTATTTGATCATGCCATTGCAATTATGAAAGAAAAGGGTGCAGAAATCGTGACTCTGAATTCAGTAACTCCTCTCGAAAAAGAAGAGGGGGATTTTAATGTATTGCTTTATGAATTTAAATCGGGTATCAACTCCTACTTGAATCGGCATACTAAACTTCCATCAATCACCTCTCTTGAAGATGTGATTGGCTATAATCTAAAGCACCCTGAAGAATGCCTGAAATACGGGCAGGTTCTCTTGGAGCAAAGCGAAAACACATCCGGTACACTTACCGAATCCTCGTATTTAAACAGCCGACTGGATGATCTTAAAAAAACAAGAGATCTCGGAATTAATCAGGCTCTTAACGAGTTTCAGCTGGATGCCATCTTGTATCCAACAGATGCCGGCTATGGGTTTCCTGCTAAGGCAGGCTATCCTTCGATCAGTGTACCAGCAGGCTATGATAATGAGGGCAAACCCTTTGGCATCCTTTTTACAGCAGATGCATTCTCCGAGCCCAAGCTGATCGCACTGGCCTACTCCTTCGAACAGGCAACGAAATACCGTGTACCGCCAAAAATGTGAGGTTACAAAAAACCGGCTCCAAACGGAAGCCGGTTTTTGATATTAATGCAAAATGACTTTTGAAGAGATAATCGCCGAAATGCTGGCGAGCGCTTTATCAATATCTTCAAAGCTAACATCATAGTGAGTGGTAAATCGAATCGTTTGAGGTCCAAAAGCAACAGCAAGTATTCCTTGGTCCTTGAGCAATTGAAGGAAATGGTCGGCAGAAAATCCGGTTTGCCCAATATTAACCAAAACAATATTGGTATCCACCTGGTTTTCGATGCTAAGCGACGGGATTTCCGCCAAGCCCTTTGCCAGCTTGCGGGCTTTTTCATGATCCTCTTGTAAACGCTCTGTCATCTCGGTAAGTGCGATCCATCCGGGTGCGGCCAGCACACCTCCCTGGCGGAGCCCGCCGCCCAGTCGTTTTCTCCACTTTCGTGCTTTCCGGATAAAGTCGGCCGATCCCGCAATCAGGGAGCCGACCGGTGCCCCAAGCCCTTTGGAAAGACAAATTTGTACCGTATCACAATAAGAAGCGTAGTCTTTCACGCTCGTTCCACTGCCCGCTGCCGCATTAAAAAGGCGTGCACCATCCATATGTACTGGGATCGAGGCAGCAGAACAAATTTTGTAAATGTCTTTCATATCATGAAGAGGAACGATCGCTCCACCTGCACGGTTATGCGTATTTTCCAAACAAACAAGGCTTGTCTCAGGGTGATGAATATCGTCACTCCGTATCGCATTTTTAACATCCTCTGCTTGCATGGAGCCGTTGGTTCCCTTGACCAATCGAGGCTGAATCCCTGCAAAAGCAGATACAGCAGCTCCTTCATACATATAAATATGGGAATCACTTTCCATGATAACTTCACTGCCAGGTGTTGTATGAGTCAATACGGCAATCTGGTTTCCTTGTGTACCGCTCGTGACAAACAGTGCTTTTTCCTTTCCAAGCATGTCAGCAGCGGTTTCTTCCAAGGAATTAATAGCAGGATCTTCTCCATAGACATCGTCCCCTACCTCAGCTTCATACATCGCCTTTCGCATACGCTCTGTCGGCTTTGTCACTGTGTCGCTTCTAAGATCGATCATTGCACTATACCCCTCCGGATGTTTTTTGTCTATCGTAACACATTTATCTTTTAAAAAAGAAAAAAACTCCGGCAGCCCGGAGTCCATTTATGTTTAACTTGGAATGACTTCGCTTTTCTTTTGTTGAAATCCAGCAGTAAGGTCACTGCTTCTTTTGCTTTTTTGAATGTCCCCTTCCACTCGCTGATAGCGGAGAGAACCAACGACCATGACACCCATCTGTCTTCCCAAATTCATCCCTTCCTCAACATCTGCTTTATATTGAATGCCTGCCAGAAACATAGTCCATGAGATCTCTTCAGCCAGCGATTTCAGCTTCCCGTCCTCATGGGGGAAAAAGTAGGACAAGATCATATGGGCACAGCCTGCAGCGGAGGCCTGCTCACATACAAACGAAGGAGAAGAGCGGACTGAAAGAACCGGCTCAAGGGAGGCATCCAGCTGTTGGGGGCGTGGAACATCATGCATGTTTTTCACATAGTGAACGGCAGCCGCGGTATCCGACAATCCCATAGCCAGAGCTGCCCTAACTCTTGCAGACAACATAGGTGATAATTCATAAGAAAAAATCAGATTTTCAGTTACCCGAAACCAAAAATCTTTTAGATGCTCACCATAAAAGCTGATCTTCCGCCGCTTGTCAGGAGTCAAATTTCGTAAGGACGAACGCACTTGTTCGAGCTCATTGCCTTTAAAATCAACAGAAGCCGGATTCCTCAACTCCCAAATGACCACGTTCCCTTTACTGTCGGTAAACTCTCCCCTCCTGTTTCGTTTCAGGAAAAAGGTCGGCCAATTATTTTCATGTCCTTCATCTCGACTCATGCTGCAATCAAACGAACTCCATGCAGGATATCTTCTGTTTGTTCTCATTATACTCCCCCATGCATCCTGATTATTTTTTTACTGGTATTCATTTAACCTTATGGATGCAGATCAAAAAACTTTCTTACATTTTTCAATGGGCATACGACTTTTCTTTTTGGCGGTTTGACTTCATAATGAAAGAGACTACACATCCGGGAGGTAAAATAATGAATTATTATGCTGTCCGTTTACCTGTATTAGACGAAGAAAAAAGCAAGGTTCACCGTGAGGAACATCTCAGCTATCTACAAAACCTTGCAGAAAAAGGGAATATCTTTACATATGGAAGATTCACCGACGGAACTGGTGGACTTGTAATTTACAAGGCTGCCAATCTGGAAGAAGCGACTTCACTTGCCAAAAAGGATCCGTACGTTGCAACCGGTGCCAGAGATTGCGTGGTTAACGAGTGGGCCATGAACACTGAGGTACTTTCGAAATAAAAAACAAAAACCCGGCAAGCAACACTGCTTTACCGGGTTTTTTCTTTAATATATGCAATAAAACCATCTCTGAATCCATCGTTCACAAGAAGCTTCTGTACATAGTGGACATCTTTTAACGGACCGTTTTTTTCAAACGATTGAATCAGACCGGAAGATTGCGGATCGTTCACAAACTCTTGATACCAAGACTGTTTTTTTAATTCCGCCAAATAGTGATTAAGATCAGGATCTTTTATCCTTAATATATGCTTTTTAACAAATCCCACAATCCCGGCACCCGCAAGAATAAGCAGCATTAACCCCGTCAGCATCGCCTTCTCCTCAATCCCCTAGTTCAATGGTGGCATAATGGAACTTGGACGAAGGCCGTTTTATTACGGTAAATCCAAATTGTTTAAATCGGCTGCTTTTATAATGGTCCTTCAATACAACCCGTTCTTTTGCGACCCTCTTTGCTTCCGCAATGATATCAGCTGTGAGCGGTGAATATTCCGCCATATTTTTCAGACCGCCCAGACCAGGAGATTGTATGGATTCCTCAAACATCGGATCAAAATAAACAACATCGAAGGATTCGTCGGACTGTTGCTTCAGATAGTCCAAATGATCTTCGTACAGAATGGTGATTCGGCGCATGGCTTCATCCATTTCCTTCAGCCCGCTTTCCCATGTTATCAATCCGCTTTTCACCAAAAAGGCGATGTATTGGTTTTTCTCCAATCCGGTCACTCTCCCCTCTGGTCCGACAGCCAGGCTGCATACAATCGCATCAGAAGCCAGACCGGCCGTACAATCAAGAATGGTCATGCCTTTTTTCAGCCCTGCAGCTGTGAGCAAAGGATCATGCTCTCCCCTTACGATTTGCTTAACCCGGAACATGGAGGAATTCGGATGAAAAAATAGCGGTTCTGATCCTCCATATGGATGCAAGGTCAGTTTTTCTTTACCAACCATTAATAGATGATCCTGAAATTGGGTATGTAAGGAAGAGATGGATTTATTTTTTCTCGACACAAACGTTCCCCCGACCGTCTCGTTGATTTTTTCCGCTTTTTCGATCAATTTTTGATCAAATTTACCTGCCGTTGTCACAATCATTGTTGTTTCACCAGAACCTTTTTTATTTAATCTTTTATCACACATTCGCCGAAAGAGCAATCCTTCACCCCAGACATCAGCTTTTAAGGAGGAAATTCATGAAGAAGTGGAGTTTGTTTCAGGGAATCGGAAAATTCGTTTATACATATCGGAAGCTGATCATTATGGTTTGGATCTTGCTTGCCGCAACATTTAGTGTACTGGCATTGAAACTTCCAGAATCCCTTAGCGGAAGCGGTTTTGAGATGGAAGGTTCATTTAAAAAAGTGGAAAACATGATGCAGCAGGATTTTGACCAGCCTAAATCATCGGTTATGGTGCTTTTTCAATCTGATACCCTCTCACCCCAAGATACAGAGTACAAAAACACCGTAGATCGTACGCTAAAAAAATTAAGAGATGTGGATCATGCGGTCAGTATAACCTCACCTTACACTTCAGCAAAGATGATCAAAGGAAACACCTCATATGCGACTGTGAATTTTGACCTGAATTTCGGGGAACTAAAAAAATCGATCGAACAGATCCGCTCCAGAACGACAAGCACAAAGGATGTCAAAATCGGAATCACAGGCGGTCCGGTTATCGCCGAAGACATGAACACAGCGAGCCAGAAAGATTTGGCACGCGCCGAGGCGATAGGACTTCCCGCAGCCCTGATCATTCTTCTGCTTGCGTTTGGCGGCCTGGTCGCAGCATGCCTGCCGATTCTTATTGGTTTAATCAGTGTCGCCTGTGCGATGGGTGTGCTTTTCCTGGTAAGTCCGGAACTCAATTTAACGATTTTCATATTAAATGTCGTTCCGATGATCGGCCTTGCACTCGGAATTGATTTCGCGCTACTGCTCGTCAACCGTTTCAGAGAGGAATTGGAGAAGAATCCAGTCGAAAAAGCAGTCATCACGTCAGTACAAACAGCAGGCAGATCCATCGCGTTCTCTGGCTTGTGTGTGTTTCTGGGGATTTCAGGCATGCTGCTCATCCGAATCGATATCTTTCGGTCCGTTGCCCTCGGAGGCATGGTCGTTGTTATCATTTCGGTCATCAACGCGCTCACGTTTCTCCCGGCCGTCTTAAGTGTCTTCGGCCCACGCATTAACTCGCTAATGATTTTAAAACGCAATCGCGAACGAGCGGGCTGGAAAGCTTTTGCTTCATTTGTGATGAAACGGCCAGGAATCATGCTGATCGCGTCCATCGCCATTCTTATCCTTTTCTTATTGCCCGTACGTCATTTAGTATTATCGATTCCCGAGGCGGAGTCTCTTCCTCCTGATTACGAATCAAGGATCATGTTCGAGAAATTCGAGGACACATTCGGCAGAAAAGATTTATACCCTGTCACCATCGTGGCAAAAAGTGATGGAGATATAACGAGCAGTGATAATCTTAACAGAACGGAGCGGCTGGTCGAACGGCTGAAAAAAGAAAAGGTGGTCGACCGGGTGGACTCCCTATTCTCCCATGCCGGTGGCATGCCTCCTGATCAACTCCAATCTTTCATCAAAACAACGGAAGGAAAACGCCGTCTGCAGCCGGTGCTTGACCATTATACAAAGGATAATCTAACCGTCATCCAGGCGTACCTTTCAGTAGGTGTAACGTCCGACAAGGCAAAACAATGGGTCAAAGATTGGGAAGGTAAAAAAAACGGTTTAGAACTCGCATTGGGCGGTTCGACCAAATTTAATCAAGAAATATTTGATGAAATTCTAGATAAAACACCTGAAGGGCTTTTGATCGTATTGCTATCAACCTTTGTTATCCTTCTTCTTGCTTTTCAATCGTTATTTATTCCATTAAAAGCAATTGCTATGAACATTCTCAGTCTTTCGGCAACTTTTGGCCTTTTGGTGTGGATCTTCCAAAGCGGAAATCTTATGGATCCCGTCAGTATTGGATTAATGATTCCCGTCTTTACGTTCGGTATCGTCTTTGGGCTGAGCATGGACTATGAAGTTTTTCTCATTTCCCGAATACAGGAAGTCTATGAAAACACAGGCGACAACGACAAGGCAACACTTGATGGTTTAACGTCGACCTCCAAAATCATTACCTCTGCCGCTGCCATTATGATCGTAATTACCGGTTCGTTTGTAACAACGGATGTCATGCCAGTAAAACAAATCGGCATAGCCATTGCGCTGGCCATTTTCATAGACGCCACTCTCGTCAGAATGATTCTTGTCCCTTCCTTAATGAAACTGATGGGCAAATGGAACTGGTGGCTGCCCTTCAAGAAAACTACAGCAAAAAACCACGCCCAGTAACGGCCGTGGTTTTTGCTATTTGCTTGTTTAAAAAATTCCTATCCTAAACCATCGCAATGATTATATAATAGGAGAAAAGATCAGCGAAAGGTGAATCGTATGGTATTTTTTATTCTATTATTATCTTACGTTATTGGATCGGTTCCTTTTGCGCTCATTGTAGGCAAGTGGGGCTACGGCATTGACATCAGACAGCATGGAAGCGGAAATCTAGGAGGCACGAATACCTTCCGTATCCTTGGAAAAAAAGCAGGCTTTATTGTAACCATTTCAGATATTCTCAAGGGAACCCTTGCCGCTTGTCTTCCCGTTTTGTTTCACACAGATCTTCATATCCTTGTTGCCGGCATTCCGGCAGTGCTCGGCCATTGCTATCCAATTTTTGCAAGGTTTCGTGGCGGTAAAGCGGTTGCCACGTCCGCAGGAATCTTATTGTTTTACGCTCCCCTTATGTTTGTCGTCCTTGTGGCTGTATTTTTCGTTGTCCTTTACCTGAGCAAGTATGTTTCTCTTTCTTCCCTCATCGCCTGCTTGGGCGCTGTAGTCTACGGACTGATCGTAAAAGACATGCTCCTAACGGGGGTAATGACGGCATTTCTGGTGTTTCTTCTTTATCGTCACCGTACCAACATTGTAAGAATCATAGCCAAAACAGAGCCGAAGATCACATGGCTTTAAACGTTCCGAAAAGGAACGTTTTTTTATTTTTTTAAAAAAATCCGCATTTGTCCCCGTTACCGACCAGGGCAAACGTACATAGGCTGTAGGGTGATATATACCTATATTATTTAATAACGGAGGGACAATAATGGAAAACAAAAAAATAAATGTACCTATGGCACCGACAAATAAACCGGTGAACGCCCCTGTCAATATGCCTGTAAACAAACCCGCCAACATCCCGTTAAACAAGCCACTTAACATACCAATGGCTCCCGCAGCACCCGTCTACGGCCACGGCTATGATGGTTATGGATACGGAGGAACACCTTGTTATGATTATGGTTATGGCGGCGGATACGGCGGCTATGATGGTGGGTATGGCGGGTATGGCGGACGCTTCGGATTTACCCTGGTCATCGTGCTCTTTATTTTGTTAATCATTATTGGCTGCTCCTGCTGGTCCGGATTTGGCAGCGAGGAACGTTGCGAAAGCAGTAGCTCGAGCAGCAGTTCATGCAGCAGCACAAAAAGTCATTAATAAAAAAGCAGGGGCGAACCGCTCCTGCTTTACTATTTGATATGAATATACAAGTCTTCCAGTGTCTCAATTCCCTTTTCAATACATAACCGCTGCAGGCTCAACCACAAATTGCTCATAATTTTCACATCACCATCCGCCTTGTGCCGGTTCTGGCAGGGAATATTAAAATAATCGGCAGCACTGTCCAGGCTCGGAAAAGGACCCTCCCCGGTGAGACGTTCCGTCAGGAGAGCCAGCTCCAGGGCCGGCTGTTTTAAGGATGAACGATATCTTCTCCACAAGTAATGGTTCAAGAACGCATAATCATGAGAAATATGATATCCAATGATAATGCCTCCGGATAAAAAGTCCAGAAATTCTTCTGCTTTTTCATCCAATGCCGGTGCCTCTTTTACATCTTTTTCGGCGATACCAGTAAGAAGACTAATTTCTTTCGGAATCTCTGTTCCGGGATTGATTAAACTACGAAACTCATCAATAACCGATCTATTTTGGATGCGGGCCGCTGCCAAAGAAAAGATCTGGTCTCCGTGCTCCGGCCGGAAACCCGTTGTCTCTGTATCCAGCACAATAAAAAGGACATCTTCCAACCGGGTTTGAAGATCAGCGCGCTTCGACGCTTTTTCCTTCAGCATTCTCCTGATCCATGCTTCATGCTGAAAGGACCCGGGGCTTCCTGGCGGTACTTCCCTTCTTTTCAGACCCAGATTGAACAGGCGGTTCATGAACTGCTTCAGATTTCCGTCAAAACCCGGTTGATTGTTCAAACTGTATTCCTCTCTTTTTTGTCTTTTTTTGCAGCCATTTTACCAGGCGCATTGTGTCCTTCAACTGATGAACACGCTTGGTTCCCAAACGGCTTAACAGGATATGATAATCCAGCTTGTCATCATTTTCCCTGGCTTTCACTGAATGGCAGAGCCGCAGGTCCAGAAGAAAGTCATAGGCCAGAATACAGTCTTCCAGTTGAAGCAGGGATAGCTCACCCCGTTCCTCTAAAACAATCAATCTTGCCCGTGTTGAAGATTCTTCAACATTGCTGATGGCAGCCAAAACTTTAACAGCATTTGTAAAGGGAGCAAACACACCTTGCTTTACATCAAAACGGCCGGCGAATTTCCCCCACCGTTCAGTGAATATCATTCCCGCAAAGTTAATCGGTATATCATGAGATCCTGCAAGGGAGGACATCTTCATGATTACATTCGGATGTTGCCGAAGTTCATGAAGGTACCAAGATTTCAGTTGATACAGTAGACCGGGATTGCCGAAAATTGGCCTGGTGTCCAAGAGCATCATCAAATATTTTAAATCATGCTCACTCGTCTTGTTCCAGTAGGCGGCCATCTGTGTTTTCCATTCGCTTTCACTGTGTCTCCAACGAGGATTGGATGCCATTACATTCCCGGGGCATAAAGGATAGCCAGCCTCAGAAAGATAATGAACGGACGCTTCAGAGAATTCCCTTGCAAATCGTTCAGCCTTCTCTTGATCCATTCTGAAATCATGGATCAACCCATTATCCTGATCCGTCCAGATCGTCTGTTCTTGTCTTGCACTTGATCCCATGCTAAAAAAACAAAGATTCCCTTCAGGCTCTCCGATGTCCTGAATAACACGTTCGTATGCAAAGGCAACCGCCTTCCTCGCAATCACATCGTGCGTTTCATTCAAATGAGCATATATTTCCCCAATTGAATGCTGGGAATCCTGCAACGCCTGAATCCACGAGATGAACTTCTCGTGGACCCTTCGCAATTCTTCCAGTGTAGCCGCTTTTTGTACCTTCTCCTTTACACTATGAATCTTAAAGGCGACCTGTTTGCCTTTGGATTCATCAAAAAAATTCAACATGAACCTAATTGGCTTTCTTTGCGCTGGTAAGTGAAGGATCAAGGTGCTCAGGGTAACCATATGAACCATGTTCACTGATATCCAGTCCGGAAATCTCCTGCTCCGGAGTTACCCGAAGGCCGACAAGTTTCTTCATGGCAAACAATAAAATGAACGAAATAACTCCGACATAAACTGCCGCGCCAATAACACCAATGGTTTGAACAAACAATTGTTCAAATCCTCCGCCATAGAAAAGTCCCGCTTTTCCTACTCCTGTCTGTTCCACAAGACGAGGTGAAGCAAAAAACCCGGTTGAAATTGTCCCAATAATACCGGCAATCCCATGAACAGAAAAAGCATAAATTGGATCATCAACCCCTTTTCTTTCAAAATAGACCGATGTCCAGAAGGTAAACGCCCCTGCAAAGAATCCGATCACAATTGCTGCCCAGGCTTCCACAAAAGCACACGCTGCAGTAATTGCCACCAAAGCGGCAAGTACACCATTTACCATTGCAGGAATATCCGCTTTCCCTGTCAGGAACTTGGAAGTCAGGATTGCCCCGATTGCGCCAGCCGCCGCTGCCAGATTAGTCGTCAAAGCAACATAGCCAAAAAATCCATCCGCCGTACCCATCGTACTTCCTGCGTTAAATCCGAACCAGCCAATCCAAAGAATAATCCCGCCAAGCACCGTATAGACCTGGTTATGTCCAGGAATAAGGTTCGGTGTACGATCCTTATTGAACTTACCAATCCTCGGCCCAAGAAGAAGCGTAGCTACCAGAGCAGCAATTGCACCTTGCAGATGGACAACCGTTGAGCCGGCAAAATCCTGCATCCCCATTTCTCCGAGCCATCCACCGCCCCAAACCCAGTGACCGATGACCGGATAAATTAAAACGGTGAAGACGATGCCGAAAATAAAATAAACGGATAATTTCGCACGCTCGGCAAATCCTCCCCACGCAATGGCCAGTGATACACCGACAAACGCCAATTGAAACAAAAATTTAAGAGATAGCGGCACATTGGCCCAGGATAAAGCATCGAATGTTTTGCTGTCTCCTTCAAGCATCCACCCGGAAGTTCCAAATAAACTGTTGCCCTCTCCGAATGTGATTCCAAATCCCGCCGCCCAAAAAGCAATCGTAGCAAGGGCAAAACTCAAAATTTGTTTTCCGGCAACATGCCCTGAATTCTTCATGCGTGTGGATCCTGCTTCAAGTAGCGCAAATCCCGCCTGCATCCCAATTACCAGGACCGCTGCAACCATCACCCACAGAGAATCCATATACATCATGATTGTACTTTCCTTCATGTTACATCTCCACCCTTCTACATGTCATGTTTTCTAACATCTAATAGGTATACTATATGACATGTGAAAAGAAAGTGCAATTGTTTTCTGAATATTTTTCAAAATAAGTTGATTAATTTGTCCTACTTATCTCCTATTTTCTGCATAAAAAAAAGAATCTCCAGTGGATCGCAAAAGCTCCCCTGGAGATTCCGGTATTGATATAGTTTATTTATTATACGTGTTATAAGCGTTCACAAGGTTTCCAACGATCTCTTCCGCACTGTGGTTTTCAATATCGTGGCGGTGAATAAAGTGAACCACTTCTTTGCCTTTTAATAGGGCCATGGACGGAGAAGAAGGAGGATATCCTTCGAAATATTCTCTCATTTTTGCGGTTGCTTCTTTATCTTGTCCAGCAAAAACCGTAACCAAATGATCGGGTTTTGCTTCATGGTTAAGTGAATAAATTGCCGATGGCCTGGCCAGGCCTGCAGCACAGCCGCACACGGAATTGATGAAAACAAGGGAAGTTCCCTCTGCATTTTCCATAAAACCGTCCACTTCTTCTGGTGTTGTTAATTCTTTGAATCCTGCATTTGTAAGCTCGGCTCTCATCGGCTGGGCCATTTGCTTCATGTACTCTTCGTAAGCGTTCATAATATCCCTCCAAATCAATCTGTACTGTAATTATAGCCCATAATCCAAATGGAAGAAACTCATTTCACTTATAAAAAGAATTGGGAGACTCATTCATCTCTTCTGATGAAATGAGATGAACTCCTGTTTTTTCTTTTTGGGCAAACTCAAACATGGCAGCGGCGACCGAGCTCGCTTTTACAGGGCGGTATTTTTTAAGACCACCTTTGAATAAAAAGGAAAACCGCCCGAAAATCCAGTCAGCAGCTCGTTCTCCTGCCCGGAACTCCTCTCGTTCGCCTGTTAACAGAGACGGGCGGAATATCCCGATCAATGGCACACCTTCTTTTACTACGTTACCCTCCATCTCTCCCTTAACCCTGCTATAGAAAAAGCGTGAATCCATATCTGCACCCAGGGCGGAAATGACCAGAAAAGAATGCGCTCTCTGATCGGCCGCAATCCGGGACATCACAACGGGATAATGCAGATCAACCCTTCTGAAATCCTCCTTCGTCTTGGCCTTTTTTATCGTTGTACCAAGGCAACAAAATACATCTGCTGCCTTAAAGTACTGTGTGTGCTCTTCAAGGCCGTTAAAATCGGTGATTACTTCTGTCACCTTCTCAATTCTGATTCCTGTTTTCCTTCGTGTAAACACAATAATGTGCTCATACGTGTTGCTTTCTACAAGCAAACGGAGCAATTCCCGCCCGACGAGTCCCGTTGCTCCGGCAATCACTGCCGTTTTTCCCATGTTACCATTCCTTCCCATGACCCTTTTTTACTAAAATGAGGTCGCGTTTACGACTCTGGCTCCAAGGACATCGGTAAAATGCTGAAGCGCCCAATCATGGCCGGCGGCATTAAAACTTTGTACAGCATCCTCATGAATCACAATGGTAAAGCCTCTATTATAGGCATCAATCGCTGTATGCAATACACAAATATCAGAGCAAACACCAACGAGGTGAATTTCAGTAATGCTGCGTTCCCGCAGTTTGAGATCCAGATTAGTTCCGGCAAAAGCACTGTACCTCGTTTTATCCATCCAGTACACCAATTTATTCTGTTCGTCTGGCAAAGAGGAGACATACCCTCCAAGCTTTCCGTATTGCTCTCTCCCCTTTGTTCCTTTAATATTGTGAGGAGGAAACAGTGACGTTTCGGGATGATATGTATCCTCTTCTTCGTGCAAATCAACCGCAAAAACAACAAAATCATTATTCTCAACGAATTGCTTTGTAATCGCAGTTAATCGGTTCTCAATGGACTGGCCCGGAACACCGCATGTTAATTTTCCTTCATCCGCAACAAAATCAAATGTATAGTCCACAACGATCAAAGCTTTCATCGTCCCAGCTCCCTTTTGCTTTTATCCAAGCGTTTCAATCTCTACGTTTTGTACTCCTGTTATTTCTTTAATATCATAATAAATGTCGGTTGTATATCTTTTATCGTATGTCCCAATGGTCAGTTCCATTTTGCTCATACCATTTTCCAGATCCTTCACACGCACATTGTAAATTTTCATCTGTCTCTTCTTGATTTCTTTAACCATTTCCGTCATATCCCTTCCATCAGGAACAATGAGTCGTACTTTGGCTTCTTTTTCCCTCAGCGTTTTTGGGCCCACCCATTTCATAATCATAGGGATCAATTCTACACTGATCAAAATCATAAGTGCCCCTGCTGAAGCCTCCAAGTAAAAACCTGCACCCGATGCAATCCCCAATCCGGAAGCACCCCATATCATCGCAGCCGTAGTCAGACCTGAAATGACGTCATTGCTCCGCCTTAATATGACACCTGCTCCCAGGAAACCGATACCGCTGACGATTTGTGCCGCCAAACGCATAGGATCCATCATCGTTCTTCCTGTCAGCTCAGAAAATGTGCTTGCTGATTCAATGGAAACGATTGTTAACAGACAACTGCTGATCGAAATGACCAGGCAAGTTTTCAGGCCAACCGGTTTTCGTTTCAGTTCCCGCTCAAGGCCGATGACCAAACCGAGGAATGCTGATATTCCAAGCTTGATTAAAATGAGGCTCATTGCCATTCTCCTCCCTCTTATAGTTTATATGTATGGTAAATACCCTAAAAATACTATAACCTTCCGGAAAGCTCAACTATATCTCAGAAAATGTAGATAAACAGAAAGGCATCTTATATAATAAAAATGATTCAAATTTTTCTGAAAAATTAGAGAAAGGAGTGTTGCATTCGTGGATTCTCACTTGTGTTTTCAGGAGGGGATGAAATGTTAGCCGAAAGAGAAAAGAAAGAAGGACAAACAGATTATTCAGCCATTGCCTCTTCCCCTTCTTTTCAGAATTTGATTCGCCAAAAAAAGAATTTCCTTTTGCCTATGTCGATTTTCTTCCTGGTCTTTTACTTTACTCTTCCCATCATGACGTCTTACTCAACCTTCTTAAATAAAAATGCAATCGGAGACATTAGCTGGGCATGGATATTTGCGTTTGCCCAGTTTGTTATGACCTGGGTGCTTTGCATTCTTTATTCCCGAAAAGCGGTAAAATTTGACCAAATCGCCGCTCACGTCATCACCCAATCTGAAAAGGGGAAAACGAAATGAATACAGCTTTCATGCTGTTCGTCGGAATTGTTGCCATTACGCTTGTCATAACCTACTTTGCTGCCAAACGGACCAATAATGCAAACGATTTTTACACAGCAAGCGGTGGATTAACCGGTTGGCAAAATGGCCTTGCCATCGCAGGGGATTACATGTCAGCCGCATCATTTTTAGGGATTGCCGGTTCTATTGCACTTTCAGGATTTGACGGGTTCTTTTATTCCATCGGGTTTCTCGTTGCGTATCTTGTCGTGCTCTATCTAGTGGCTGAACCGCTCAGAAATCTTGGTAAATACACGATGGCCGATATGATCGCCTCCCGGTTCGATGACAGGAAGGTCCGGGGTGTGGCCGCCTTGAATACCATCACCATTTCTATCTTTTATATGATTGCCCAGCTCGTAGGAGCCGGAGCCCTCATTACATTATTGCTTGGTTTAAAATACACAACCTCGGTATTAATCGTGGGAGTGCTTATGACGGTTTATGTCGTGTTTGGCGGAATGATGGCCACGAGCTGGGTACAAATTGTGAAAGCGGTATTGCTCATGGTTGGAACTTTTATTATCTCCGTCATGGTCTTTGCCAAATTCGGATACAGTATAACAGGCATGTTTGAGCATATGAAAACCGCTACTCCGCTCGGAGAGAGCTTCCTGAATCCCGGCAATAAATATAAAGACCCGCTGGATACGATTTCTCTCAATATGGCTCTTGTTTTGGGAACAGCCGGCCTGCCTCACATCCTGATCCGCTTTTTTACGGTAAAAGATGCCCCGACAGCGAGAAAGTCTGTCGTCTATGCCACATGGTTGATCGGCATCTTTTACATCATGACGGTCTTTCTAGGATTTGGAGCAGCAGCGTTTGTAGGAACGGAAAGTATTGTAAAAGCAAATGCTGCTGGCAATATGGCAGCTCCATTGCTTGCCCGTGCACTCGGTGGAGATTTCTTGTTCGCCTTTGTATCAGCGGTTGCGTTTGCGACCATTCTTGCCGTGGTTGCCGGCCTTGTGCTTTCTGCCGCATCGGCCTTTGCCCATGACTTTTACAGCCAAATCCTGCGAAAGGGCAAGGCAACCGAAAAAGAACAAATGAGTGCGGCAAGATGGGCATCCATCGGTGTTGCTGTTCTTTCGATTCTGCTGGCACTCTTTGCCCAAAAATTGAATGTAGCATTCCTCGTTTCTCTTGCTTTTGCCGTTGCTGCCAGTGCCAACCTGCCTATTTTGCTTCTTACCGTCTTTTGGAAGCGTTTTAACACGACGGGAGCAGTAACCGGAATGCTTGTCGGCCTTTTTAGTTCCTTGATCCTTGTCGCCATCAGTCCGAGCGTTTGGTCTCCGGAAGCGGGTGTCGCCATTCTTGTCGGAGAGCCATTGTTCCCGCTCGCCAATCCAGGTATCGTGTCCATTCCGTTAGGCTTCATTGGAGCCATCGTTGGAACTCTGTTGTCCAAGAAGACCGTGGACCAGAGCAAATTTGATGAAATTCTCGTAAAAGTGAATACAGGTGTCGGACTCCGGGATAACGCTTAACCGGCAAAAAGGACAGCATTTCATTCATGCTGTCCTTTTTCCTTGTTCCTGGCATGTTTGCGTACGAGCGGATAAAAAACGATGCCCGATACCAAAAGTGCCATGCCAAAAAGGAAGGTTTTTAAATCTTCCGTTCCTGCTTTTATGACCCATAACGAATACAAAGCCGCGAGAACCGCAATCAGACCATCGCCCAATCTTGATCTTGAGGCTCCTTCATACGTTTCCCCGCTGAAAACGAGTTTTACCTGATACAGGGAAGCCATCAAATAAGGAACGAGAAAAGCCAATGTTGCAACAAAGATGACAAAGTCAAATGCATCAGCCATCGACTGGGAAACAACGGAAAAAATAAAAAGCTGTGTCATGATATTGGTGACAATCAAGGAAAAGGAAGGTGCACCAAAACGGTTTTCTTTTGCGAACGCCGGTATAAACATCGATTTGTTGGCCGCTTGGTAAGGAACCTCGGCGGCGAGCAAAATCCAGCCTATCGTCGCTCCAAACAATGAAATCAGCCCAAGAATAGCCATAATACTGCTTCCCGAGGGACCAATGACACTTTCAAGCGCATCAACAAGGGGCTTTTGCGAATGAATCAATTCTTTTTGAGGAAGAGTTCCCATGACAAGTACCGTAATCCCTATATAAATCAAAAGAGCTATCAGGAGCCCGAAGATGGTCGCCATCTTAACATCATTTTGCCTTTTGGCCCGGCTGGAAAAGACCACCGCAGATTCTACGCCAACAAACGCCCAAAGCGTGGAAATAGCCGCCGCATTCAACTGCCCCATAAACCCGATTGTTCCTCCCGAGCTGCTCGGCTTCAGTTCGATAAGAGGAGACAAGTAGCTGGACTGAAAGGCAAACAAACAGATTAAGATAAAAAACAAAAAGCCCGCAACCTTTGCCACGGTCGCTACAAGATTTGCCTTCCCTGCTCCTTCGATTCCTTTCAGGATCATAAAATGAAGACCCCACAATAATGCAGAACACACTAAAAAAGTGATCCCTCCTCCAAGCGTGACATCTGTGCTTCCTGCCTTAAAAAGAAGTTGTTTACTGGTCATCACCGGAAAGAAGGTGGACAGGTAGCTGGCAAACGTCGTAATGATTGCCACATTGCCCGCGAAGTTTGCCACCCAATATCCCCAGCCCACGATATATCCTGCGACCAGTGAGGTTTCAGTGTCCTCCTTGAATAAGGCCATAGCATAATTTTGCGGTCCGCCATTCAAAGAAGGTTTTCTTAATGCAAGGTTGCCGAACACTAGGGCCGTCAATAAAACGCCCAATCCTGTAACCAACCATGCACCGAGAACGCCTCCGGGACTCGCCACTTCAGCCAGCGACCGGGGCAGCATAAATATTCCTGACCCCACCATGTTTCCTATAACCAATGCGGTAAGCACCGGCAAACCAAGCTTATGTTCATTCATATTCATGATCCCTCCTCCCCTACTATCTCCCTCTTTGGCTATCACTAACCGTTTTTCATCGCACACAAAAAAGCATACAGAAAAAATCTGTATGCTTTATACCTCGTTAAATTTTTAAAAATGTCATTCCATTTTCCTGCTTTACTTTGTTTTCTTTAATTAATTTGCCCAGTGCCCGTTTAAATGCTGCCTTACTGATGTCAAATTCATTTTTAATGTCATCCGGGTCTGATTTATCGGTATACGGCATCCGGCCTTTATGATTCTTCAAGTACTGATAGATCATTTCTGCGTCTTCATTATACGCCTGTTCTTTTCTTGGTTTCATGGAAAGATTGACTCTTCCGTCTTCTCTCACAAACGTTACACGGCACTCTACCTGTTCGCCAAGCCGGAGCCGGCGCGTCATTTCATCGTTGTGAATAAAACCAATCAGATGATTTTCCGTAAACACCAATGCTCCTGCTTCATTGAGTTTGTAAACATGGCCTGTCACAATCTGATTAAATTGGTTTTCTTCTGCCGATTCCGCTTGATCCACAATCTCCTGTTCTGTGGCAAGGTCGGCAAATAGTCTGCCTTTTTTATCAAGACGGAGTCCGCAGTACAACTGATCTCCAATAACCGGCCATTGATCCAACGGCCCCGGAAGGTCATCATTGGACAATAATACATCTTTATGTATGCCCATATCGAGAAATACTCCGAGTCGTTTTTGTGAGCCGACGACCGTTAGCCAGGCCAATGTGTCCAGCCTTACTTTTGGCTGTGACATCGTTGCCGAAAGGCGGCCCTCATGATCTTGATATAAAAAGACATCAACGGTTTCTCCTTCTTTCAACTCCCGTGATGCTTCGCGTTTGTGAAGCATTACATCCTCTGCACCATTGCTTAAAAAATAACCAAACTCACTCAATCTCGCCACTTTTAAGGCCGTGACTTCTCCTGCCCTTAACTTATTTTCCATAACCGCTCAATCCTTTTGCTCTTTTTCATAGTATTCACCTTTATATCAAAAATAGAAACCTACTTTTTAGAAAGCAGGCTTCCTTTTTCCCATTATTCATCTTTCTTGTTTTCTTCGGCTTCCAATTCCATCAGTTTTTTGATCAGGATGTGCTGCGGCATATGCATGATTTGCTCTAACGGAACATTAAGTTTTTCGGACAGCATAACAGCTGTCTCCGCAGATATTTGTAAAGGTTTCATTCGATCAGCCTCCCTCCGCTAAGTATAGCAGACCTGATTGTTCTTTAAAACAATCCTACCGCTTTTCCATCTTCCGTAACATCCATATTCAGGGCAGCAGGTGACTTCGGAAGGCCTGGCATTGTCATGACATCACCTGTGAGCGCGACAATAAAACCCGCACCTATAGATGCTTTTAATTCACGAATGGAAATCACAAATTCCGTCGGCCGCCCAAGCTTCTTAGGATCATCCGACAGGGAATATTGTGTTTTCGCCATGCAAACAGGAAGGGAGGACCAGCCTTGCTGTTCAAATTCCCTGAGCTGCGCCAACGCTTTTTGCGAGAATTGGACACCTGCCGCACCATACACCTTTTCAGCGATGGTAATAATTTTTTCTTCCAGAGGTTGATCAAGCGTATACAAAGGTTCAAACGCATTCGATTGGGTTTCGATGATATTCAGCACCGTTCGTGCCAGATCCTCGCCGCCTTCTCCGCCTTTTAACCAAACATCTGCAATCTCCACAGGAATGTTTCGCTCTCTGCACCAATTCAGGATATGCTGCACTTCCTCATCATGATCCGATACAAACCGGTTCAACCCTACGACAAACGGTAAACCAAACGCCTGAATGGTTTCAATGTGCTTTTCAAGGTTGGCCATCCCTTTTGCAAGGGCGGCTATATTCTCAACCGATAGTTGGGTCTTATCTACACCACCATGCATTTTCAGGGCACGGGCAGTGGCCACAATAACAACTGCACTAGGCTTTAGTTCGCCGTATCGTGATTTGATATTTAAAAACTTTTCGGCTCCAAGGTCTGCACCAAATCCTGCTTCGGTAACCACAAAGTCACCCAGCTTACTGGCCAATTTGGTCGCAATAATGCTGTTACAGCCGTGGGCAATATTCGCAAAAGGCCCTCCATGTATAATGGCAGGTGTATTTTCCAGGGTTTGTACCAGATTGGGACGTAGCGCATCCTTTAACAGCAGGGTAAGCGCACCTTCCACCTTCAGATCACTAACGGTTACTGGCTGGTTATCATATGTATATGCAACCACCATTCGGGAAAGCTTTTTCTTTAAATCCTTCAGATCCCGGGCGAGACAGAATATGGCCATCACCTCTGAGGCAACAGTTATGTCAAAACCATCCTCACGCGGGACACCTTGTATCGGTCCGCCCAGGCCAATCACGATGTTACGCAAGGCGCGATCATTCATGTCAATTACCCGTTTCCAGACAATGCGGCGAGGATCGATCTTCAACTCATTTCCCCGATGTATATGATTATCGATGAATGCAGCCAACGCATTGTTTGCTGTTGTAATCGCGTGAATATCCCCCGTAAAATGAAGATTGATATCTTCCATTGGTATGACTTGTGAATAGCCACCGCCAGCCGCTCCACCTTTGAGTCCCATGCTTGGTCCAAGCGAAGGTTCTCGAAGTGCAATGATGGCTTTTTCACCAAGCCGGTTCAATGCCTGGCCAAGACCAACGGTGACGGTTGATTTCCCTTCTCCGGCGGGTGTGGGATTGATGGAAGTCACCAGGACCACCTTGCCTTCCGATGCGGTTTTTAGTTTATCAAATAAATCCAGGGATAACTTGGCTTTGTAGCGACCATACGGTTCCCAATCCTCTTCGGTCAGGTTCAGTTGGGCAGCGATCTCTTCAATCCGTTTCATGCTTGCTTCCTGTGCAATCTCGATGTCAGACTTGTGCGTTACTTCCTTTGTCATCTATAGTGTACCCCCTGTAAAAATACGTGCTATTCTTATTCTACAAAAAAACAGGCATAAAAGATAATGTTGCTTTTCCTGCCTTAATTATGTATCCAAATTTTCATTTTTGCTGCAGACCCATGTATACTATAATGGAAGGGATTACAATTTACATATTTAAGGAGGTTCTTTTTAATGGCAAAGATCACTGTAAAGGGTTTCGGCGAATATGAAATTGAAAGCGGCAAGAAACTCGTTCTTGGACTCGAAGACCAAGGAGTAGATATTCTTCACCGTTGCGGGGGCAATGCAAGGTGCACGACCTGCCGGGTGGAAGTGCTGCAGGGCAGCTTCGGTGAGATGGGCGAAGCAGAACGGAAAATCATCGAAACGAAAGGCCTTGGTGAGAATATCCGCCTTTCCTGCCAGGTAAGAGTCAGTGGGGATGCTGAAATCGCACCCGCCATGACTTCCTCAAAAGACGGTGTTGACGCAGGACCACGTCCGGCAGAATAAATCCAACGCCACTACCTGGGGAGCCGCATGCTCCATGCGAATCTCCCCTTCTTTTTATCGCCTTCCTTCCCATTCCTCAAAAAACACGGCTAAAAAGTGCTCCATTTCTTCATGGCGGCGTGCTGCCAGCTGTTTTCCATAGGATGTGTTCATCCTGCTTTTGAGTTTCAAAAGTTTTTCGTGGAAATGATTTACGGCCGTCGATCTCCCATTTCGGTATTCCTCTTTTGTCATATTGCTTCTAACCTTAATATCCGGATCATAAATCAACTGTCCGATATGTCCCGAATAAGCAAATGTACGCGCAATGCCAATCGCTCCGATGGCATCCAGCCGGTCAGCATCCTGAACCACTCTGCCTTCAAGAGACGACATCGGAACAGTGTTGCCGCCTTTATAGGACATAGTTGAAATGATGTTAAGAACCTCTGTGCATACATAAGCAGGGACATCGTTATCTCGCATCCAACGTTGGACTTTTTGAAGCCCCTCTTCTTCTGAACCATTCAATTTCTCATCGGCGATGTCATGCAAGAGCGCAGCCAGGCTGCAAATAAAAGAATCTGCCCCTTCTTCTATGGCGATGGAACAGGCCAATTTATTCACTCTATATATATGCCACCAGTCGTGCCCGCTTCCCTCGTGACCGTGCACCGATTTTGCATAGTTCTCTGCTGCTTTCAGTATTTTGTTCAAAATTACTCCCTACTTTCTTCATTCCTTATAAAAAATGGCTGCGGTAGACATACTAATTCAAAAACAGGTAGGTGAATGGGATGTCAGAACCGTACAATGAGTTAAAACAAGTGGATATGTCAATCCAGAGTGCACAGCGAATCATCGGACATGCAACAATGAGCATGGACCCTGGACAGCTGCATGCAGCCAAAGAAGCGCTTGATACCGCCAAGCAGCAGTATGAGGAAGCACTCAAAAACCCCACAGGCATGGATGGCATGTTCTTGGAGCATGCCAAAGAAACTCTTCAGCAGTGTGAACAGCAAATTAATGAGGCATTAAAGCCTTAAAGAAGGAAAAGCCGGAGATCTCCGGCTTTTTATTATGAATATTAAACGGTAAGTTCCAGTTCAAGATAGTTTACATACGCATACGCTTTTTTCTTGGTCGTAATGTTATTTTCTTTAAACCCTTCCAGAAGAGCAATATAATAACTTCCATCAAACTCCCGTTGGACCTTCAATGTGATTTCGATCGAAATACTGACCATATAATCACTCATCCCGGTAAATTGTTTTCCAAATTCAATAAAGGCTGTATCGCTTTCTTTCAACTTAATCCCTTTGGATGCAAGGTGCTGGAAATAGTCCTGGATTGAAAACTGCGACAAAATATCCCATCCCATTCTAAAAAAGTTTCCTTTAAATTTTAACAATTCAAAATGGCTTTAATCAATAATTTCTTTTTTTCCATGAATGATATTGCCGTTCAACGCCTGTGTGGCTAAGGTATCTGCTTCTTTATTGTCATTTCGGTTCAGGAGTTCAAAGACAGGCTGAAGCCCGAGTTTTTTCATTTTTTCTTCAATCCGGTCCATCCACCGCTGAAGGTTTTCTTCATAGCAAGGCCATTCGCCGCTCATTTGATGTATCACACCCATCGAATCGCCTTTGATTGTAACAGAAGTATGATGCACACCCAATGCATCCAGTTCATTGACAAGAAGCCAGAGAGCAGCATATTCCGATTCGCTGTTTGATGAAATCTCGTCGAAAGCGGCATTCGTCCTTACACGGTAATTCTTGTGACTTTGTGTATAATAGATCGCTACCCCCTGGCCGGATTCCTGGATATCCTTTTGAAAGCCTCCGTCAAAGTAGGCAACAATATCCGTTGGCTCTGTCACAATGACCGCCACCATTTTTTGAAGTTCCTTCCTGGACCAATAGACTCCGGATTCATCCATAAAACTTAAGTTGCCGAGCCTCCCTGTTTTCTCAATATCAGCCGCAAGCTGTACTGCACGCTCAACTGTAACCGGATCTGATACAAATCGAACCGTTTCTTTCGACTTTGAAGGTTTGTACTCCCATTCCAGCGTCAGTTTCAAAACCATGACCTCCCATCAAAATTAATCTCCTACCTTATTGTATCCCATTTGGCTATAATAGAACTAACAGGAGGGATGAGATGTGATTGAAGTTTATATTGATGGAGCCAGTGCGGGAGACCCGGGGCCATCAGGAGCCGGGATCTTTATTAAACTCGGAAATGGTAAAGTTGAACAACACAGTATCCCGCTCGGCAGCCTCTCCAATCATGAAGCGGAGTTCAAAGCCTTGCTTCTCGCTCTTGATATTTGTTTGGAAAAGAAGTATGATTCCGTTTCATTCCGTACGGATTCTCAGGCCGTTGATCGGGCAGTTGAAAAACGTTTTGCCAAAGACAAACGATATGACGGCCTTCTTCAAGAAGCATTGGCAAAGATGGATACATTGCAATTATTCTTTATCAAATGGATCCCAAGCAAACAAAATAAGGTTGCCGACGAACTCGCCCGAAAGGCTGTCCAACTGAATAAAACTACATAAAAAAGGAGCGGGCCATTTTCAGCCCACTCTGACATTGATTTCAAGTCGGGATAATTCATCCTTCAATAACGAACGATTGACTTTAATTCGGATATCATCAAAATTCAAGTCCAGAATATCAGGAACATCCCTGTAGATTTCACAGAGGTCGCGGCTTAGGAACGCCATCTCACGACCCAGCTGCAGTTTCTTGAAATATCTTTTGTACTTCACATCCAGTTCATCCACGGATTCATAAATGCCTTCCACGCTTCTATATTGCTGAACCAAAGGCAGCGCTGCTTTCTCGCCGACCCCTGCTACCCCTGGGATATTGTCACTCTTATCACCAAGCAATGCTTTCACATCGATCCATTGGGAAGGCTCAATTCCATAGTCATCGCGGAAATCATGCACTGTATATTTAATTTCACCCTTTTTGGCAGCAATAAGCTGGGACGTTTGTTCGCATAAAAGCTGCAGCAAGTCACGGTCATTGCTGTAGATAATGCATTCTCCTTGTTTCTCATCCCGCCATTTTTGGGTAAACGTACCGATAATATCATCTGCTTCATATCTCGGAATGGTAAACTGCGGAAGACCTAATGTATTAAAGAGCGTAACCGCTGTTTCGTACTGCTGGATCAAAGGTTCAGGAAGCTCGTTTCGGGTTCCCTTGTAGTCCTGGAACTTTTCTTTGCGCAACGTTTCGTTTCTCTTTACATCCCAAGCGATGGCCAAATGTGTAGGTTCATGAATTCTTACGAGCTGGAGAAGCTTTTGGATCTTGGCCCGCAGTCCATTGATAAACAGGCCCTGTGAATTGCGCGTGAGCTGATCCCATTCCTTACCGTATGCTGTGGCAAAATAACATCTGCTCAGCAGGTTAAACCCATCGATTAACAGCAATTTTTCTTGTGTTTCTTCCGACATACTTTCCACCATCCCGCCAATAATAAAAAAACTTATTTTACCTAAGGAGTAAAATAAGCTTGTTATGTATATCCGCTTTGCCGTAGCTCATCCTGTCTTAAAAACCCGTTCTCACAGGTGGGTATCCGCAGCGGTCTTTCCACCTTCCTCTGCGTAATGGAGAGGCACGGTGTATTCAACCCGTCATTTAGGATTCCCGAATTACTCATATCGGTTTAAGACAAAATAAGAGCCACTAACATCGCAGAATGTAATTATAACTCTAATGTTGGAATTTGTAAATACTTACTTTGTTTTCTTGCCGTGGCGGTGATTGTCACTTTGCTGCTCATCCATAGCGGCAAATTCTGTATCACTGCGCTGTTCCATTTTCTTTGCGTTGTTGTTACGCTGGGCATTGGCATTTCCTTTTTTCTGTCTTCCCAATGTGGTCAGCTCCTGTTTATAGAATATACCTATGGTTCCCGAAAGTCAAAAAAAGAATCCTCCTTATAATTTTCCTCATAATGGCAATCCTATGTATTAAAAGGAGGCTGGTTTACTCATGGCAAATGCTTATTTATGCCCAAACTGCAAAACCAACCGTACACGGTTTAACATTATTGATCAGGTCCCGCAATCGGTAAAACTGGATCCTGCAACTGGCTCCGTTGTCAACCAGTACAACAGCAATGAAGAGCTTGATCCTTTTCATATTCCTTACAACGGAGCCAGCAAACTCATTCAATGTGCTGCCTGCGGCGTAGTGGGTGAAGAAGAGACCTTTATTAAAAGAGCTCAAAATAATCCCCTTTAAAGATGAACATTTTGTTCATCTTTTTTTATTTCATAAAAGGAAAAACCTCTTTTTACCGCGAAATCATAATGAAATGAGACGAAAGGAGGACAACGATTGTCTGTTAGAAATCCAGATTCCCATCTGTTTAAAATTCCAAACTGCCAAATCGAGAAAAAAGAGTATCAGATTGTTTCTCAATATTATGAAAGTGAATCCTTCGCTTACAGAACCTTTATTGTTACCCAATCAGGAGCGCCGTACCTGTTGTACGAGCTTGCCATCACGTATGAAGCTGTGTACAAGCTGAGCCAATTTTTTCCCCTTTATACTCCTGCTTTCTTGCTGCCCCTTGGATTGAACTTTGTGTATGACATGCTCAAAGCTCCATGCCCCCGCCATACTTCATCATTAATCACCAAAGAACACATCTCTTCTTTAGCCATCCATTGGCGCTCTCTTCCACCAATCACAGGCCCTGATTTGCCCGAATCTTCCTCTTCATTATAGTTAATCGCCGTTACTTCTCCTTTTTAAGAAGCTCTTTTTGTTGTGGCTGATGGTTTACTCCGCACCAGTCCAAAATCGTTAGGATGATCATAGCTGCCGCCTCAAAAATTTTATCCAGTTCGATGTATTCATCCGGATAATGAGCGACAGAAGTGACGCCAGGCCCAAATACTATGCTCGGCGTGTGTCCTACTGCTGTCAGAAGTCCGCCGTCTGTTCCCCATGGTGAAGCTTCAATAACAGGCTCGGCGCCGGAGATATCCTTAAATCGCTTTTTGAGAAGCTGCATTAACTCATGTTCCGGATCAATGGAGCCAGGAAGCCATTGGGCTCCGAACCATTCCACCCGGGGTGGATGATTGATTAACCAATCGTCCTGAATACTTGCCATTCTATCTTCAAGCTCGTTCCTTACTTGCTCTAGCGTTTCATTTGGAGCAACTCCAATTCTCCCTTCAATCACAATACAATCAGGAACTGAAGATGGCCAGTCACCGCCTGATATTTTTCCAAGGTTGATTGGAACTGGAATCGGAATCTTCTCATACAGGGGATCGGTGATTCTTTCGTTTCTCGTTTTCTCAAGCCGCTGGATTTCCTGTATGACGACTATGGCTTTTTCAAGCGCGCTGACTCCTTCATACCGGGTTCCGCCGTGTGCAGAGCGGCCAAAAATATGGACTCTGAACCACATGGAACCTTGCTGGCTAGGGAAAATTTTCATGTTAGTCGGTTCTGGGATAATGGCGGCATCCGCTGTGTATCCCCTTAATATGGCGGCGAGTGTTCCGGCTCCCCCACTCTCCTCTTCCATCACACTATGAAAGATGACATCCCCTTTTAGTTCCAGCTTCAGATCCTTGATGCATTCCATTGCGAGCAACAGACAGAGATTGCCACCTTTCATATCAGTAGCCCCTCTGCCGTACAGCTTTCCATCCTTAATGGTACCGCTGTACGGATCGTTTTTCCACTGGCTGATATCGCCCGGTGGGACGACATCCACATGGCCATTGAGAACAACTGACCTGCCGCCTCCTGTTCCTTTAATTACTGCGGCTACGTTAGGGCTGTTCGAAAAATCTGTTCGAGTCGCACAAAAATAGGGATGCAAAAGAAACTCCTCTTCGTCCGGATGCCAAAGATCTACTTCACAGCCTATATCTTTTAGCTTTTCGGCAATCAGCAGCTGTACCTCTTTTTCATTTCCCTGTTCGCTGTTCTTACGAACCATTTGCTGAAGGAACGAGACCGCCTCCGGTTTTTTCTTTATCATCCACTTCTGAATTTCCTCTAACATATGATCCCTCCTGAATATTAGGCTTTATTGAAAGGTCATAACCTCATTACGGATTTCAAGCGGAGCGCCTGTTGATTCAACCACTTCTTCGACCGAATGCGGATACATGACTTCTCTCAGGACAAGCTTTTCATTCTCGATGTCAATCACCGCTTTTTCGGTAATGATCATATGAGCTCCTCTTTTTACAGTAAGCGGCAATTTGCAATTTTTTACGATTTTGGGGTTCCCCTCTTTATCGGAATGGTTCATCAGCACAATGACTTTTTTTGATTTTTGGGCAAGATCAATCGCACCACCCATACCTGGCACTCTTTTTCCAGGAACAATCCAGTTGGCAATATCCCCCTGTTCACTTACTTCCAGGGCGCCCAGCACCGTTATATCGAGCAGCCCACGGCGTATGATCCCAAATGCCGTGGCACTGTCGAAATATGAGGCCCCGGGAATCAGCGTTACCGGATACCCCCCTGCATTGGAAAGGTTGCCGTCTTCTTTTCCCGGCGGTGGAGACCCTCCCATGCCGAGAATGCCATTTTCCGTATGCAGCATCACCCCATAGTTTCCTGGAATATAGTCCGCGACAAGAGTCGGAATACCGATCCCCAAATTCACAATCATCCCCCGTTCAATTTCCAGGGCGGCTCTCCTTGCTATTTGGTGTCTTGTTTCAATTCCCAGACCCATTTCCAGTCCACCCCTTTGCTTTGAACGATATAATCCACAAAGACCCCCGGTGTTACCACACATTCCGGATCCAGCTGTCCTGCAGGAACGATTTCTTCCACCTCGGCTATAGTCACATTCCCGGCCATAGCCACCAGCGGATTGGTATTTCTTGCGCTCTTATCGTATATGAGATTGCCATACGTATCCGATTGTTTTGCATATACGATGGAAACATCCGCTGTAAGCGCCGGTTCAACCATGAACGTTTTTTCTTGCACTTCCACTGTTTGCTTTCCCTTTTCCACGATGGTTCCGAATCCGACATCCACCAGAATCCCGCCAAGCCCCATTCCACCGGCTCTGATTTTTTCAGCGAGCGTTCCTTGAGGAATGAATTCGACGGCGAGTTCACCATTTTGCATCTGTTTACCTGCCTCCGGGTTGGAACCGATATGAGAGGCGATTAATCGGGAAACCCGTTTTTCGGTAATCAGCTTTCCCGGTCCAATCCAGGGGAATCCTGTATCGTTGCTGATCATGTAAATGTCCTTAATCTGTCTATCAATCAACACATTAATCAAGCCCGGTGGAGCGCCCACCCCACCAAATCCGCCGACCATCAGTGTCATGCCGTTAAAGAAATGGGCTGCTGCTGCTTCTATAGATATCTGCTTGGTTTTTGATGAACCTTCTGTTGATTGGGATACCATTCTTTATCATCCCTCCTTAACTTGTCGCTTTATGGGCGAGTATACCAGCTGAAATGAGGCTGTTCATCAGTTCCTCCATACTTTCATCCAGTATTCTTAGCATTTCATAGATTTGGAATGAGGTAATGGTTAAAGGAGGGGAAATCAGTACGGAATCTCCCTCAAATCCAGTAACTCCGCCAAATGCCGGATATATAACAAGCCCGTTTTTAAAACAGAGTGAAATAAACAGTTCCCCCACACGGTGGGAGGCTGAAAAAGGAACCCGGGTGGCCGCATCGCTAACCATCTCCAGCCCGCATAGCAGCCCTTTTCCTCTGACTTCACCGATGATTGAATATTTTTTCTGAAGGTCCTGAAGACCCGCTATCAGTTTTTTTCCCTGCTCCTCTGCGTTCCGTACAAGTTCGTGCTTCTCCATATACTCGATCACTTCCCCGCAAACTGCCGCTGACAGCGGATTGGCACTGAAGGTATGCCCACTCATGACAATTTTAGAGCCCTTTCGAATCACATCAATGATCCGGTCAGATACCATTGTAGCGGCCATTGGTGTATATCCCGCACTCATACCCTTGCCTAATGTCATGATATCGGGCTCAATTCCCCAATGCTCTACCGCAAACATTTTCCCTGTTCTTCCCATACCTGTCATGACCTCATCTGCAATCGTCAGGATGTTGTGCCGGTCACAAATCTCTTTGATTTTCCCGTAGTAGCCCGGAGGCGGGGTTATGGCACCTCCAGCTGCACCCACAATTGGTTCAAAAATAAAAGCCGCAATGTTTTCGGCCCCTATGTCCCCGATGGCCCGCTCCAGCTCATTGCCGCACGCAAGCCCGCATCCCGGATAGGATTTGCTCAGCGGGCAGTGGTAACAATAGGGAGCTGCAACCGCAGGGAAATCTTCAAGCAGGTCAGAAAAACGTTCTCTTCTCAGGGCATGCCCTGACATTGACAGCGCTCCCAGGGTTATTCCATGGTAGCTGGTCCATCTGGAAATGATTTTTGTCTTTGTGCGGATCCCCTGCTCTTGAAAATATTGAATCGCAACCTTCAATGCTGTTTCGGTTGCTTCTGAACCGCTGTTTACAAAAAATGTCCAGTTCAAATCTCCCGGAGCCATAGCTGCGAGTTTATTTGCCAGACGTTCAGACGGAGCACTTGTGAAATGGGAACGATACACAAACGCAATCTGTTTTGCTTGTTTCTCCAAGACTTGGGCAATTTCCTCCACGCCATGACCAATGTTCGCTGTTATCGCTCCAGATGAACCATCGATATACCGTTTCCCTTCTGAATCGTACAAATATATACCCTTACCATGGCTGATTGTCGGATAATTTGCGTCCAAAACCGGTTTGATGATGCCTGATTTCTCCACGGGGGGCACCCCTCTCTCTTATGTTGGAAAGCAACGGATGTAGATCCGTTGCTTTAAAAGGTTCAATTATAAAATTTAAAGTAATTCTTCTTTAAAAAACGTTCTGTGGCCATCAGTTCGTTAAATGACACCACTTTGCCCAGCTTTTTTGTATCAATCAAAAGCAATTGATCTTCGATCTCTTCAACCACATGATCTTCATGGTATTCCATGCCGCAGGATGAACAACATACAGCAGGAATCTCATCAATCTGGAGCGCGCGGGTTCCATCATGAAGCTCCCAGTAGCCTGTTTTTGTCATATGCTCAGCTGCTTCTTCATTGCACCACATGCATTCCTTCACCAGCTGCACCTCCTTTAGGCTTCTTTTACCGGGGCATCGTCAGATTTAACGGCTTCTTTTTGCTGTTCATGCTTATATTTTTTTTCTTTCATTTCATCCCTTTTTCCGCGCTTATCCTTAAGAGTGGCATGCTCGGGATTCGTCTCATACGTTTTTCTGCGGTCGAACCGGTTCAATCCTTCCGGAACTATATTAAACTTTTCATCTTTCATAAGAGCGGTGATGCCGATCGCTGCAGGCTGCTCTGTAATATTCATCGTTTCATTAAAATAACCGTCCGCTTTTCCCGGCACATAGTTTTGCGGCTCAGGATAGGAAGTGATCACGCCTTCAAAATTTCTCAGGATCACTTTATCGGGACTTTGTGATATAAGGTAATTCGGCTGCAGGGAAATTTTTCCGCCACCTCCAGGTGCATCTACAACAAAAGTTGGAACCGCATAACCTGACGTATGCCCGCGAAGTGCTTCGATAATTTCAAGACCTTTAGAGACCGGCGCCCGGAAATGGCCGATTCCCTCGGACAAATCGCATTGATAAATATAGTAAGGGCGGACCCTGATTTTTACGAGGTCATGCATCAATTTTTTCATAATATGTGTGCTGTCATTGATCCCGGCAAGGATAACAGACTGGTTGCCGACCGGAACTCCGGCATTTGCCAGCATTTCACAAGCCCGTTTGGATTCCTCGGTAATTTCTATCGATGTATTAAAATGAGTGTTCAGCCAGACAGGATGGTATTTCTTTAAAATATTGCATAGGTTCTCTGTAATCCGCTGTGGAAACACGACTGGAGCACGGGTTCCAATTCGGATAATTTCCATATGCGGTATGGCTCTTAACCTCTTTAAAATGTATTCGAGAATGTTATCGTTAATTAATAAACCATCGCCTCCCGAAATCAGGCAATCCCGTACCTGTGGAGTAGCGGCAATATAATCAATTGCGGCGTCCAGCTGCTTTTTTGGAACCCCCATGCCAATCTGGCCGGAGAACCTTCGCCTTGTGCAGTACCGGCAATACATCGAGCACTGATTGGTTACAAGAAAAAGGACCCGGTCAGGATATCGGTGGGTCAATCCCGGTACAGGTGAATCCTCGTCTTCATGAAGGGGATCTTCCAAATCATATTTTGTTTTCAGGATTTCCTTGCCAACAGGAACCGACTGCATTCGTATCGGGCAGCGGGGATCATCCCGGTCCATCAGCCAGGCATAATAGGGGGTGATATTCAGCGGGATGGTCATAGTTGATATGCGGACGCCTTCCTCTTCTTCAGGCGTTAAATTGACAACCTTTTTTAAATCATCCAGGGTTCTTACGGTATGCGTCAACTGCCATAGCCAGTCATTCCATTGTTCTTCTGTGACATCCTTCCATAACTCGATCTCTTTCCAATGTCGTTTTGGCTGGTACAATCCATTTACGATCGGCATGATGTTACCTCCTTGTATACTGAGCTCATATACTCCAGTTGCAAGTTTCGTGCCAAATGCACAGCCCCGCATGATTGACGGTTTTTCTGCGTCTGTGCGGTTTATTACCACTGTATGCGGTAGCACACCTGGATGGGAAAAAGAAAAAACCGCCGAAAATTCGGCGGTTCGTCATGTTTTCATTCGTAATTTATATTGAAGGGTTTGTCGCGGGATTTTTAAGAGCTGTGCTGCTTGTTGGATGTTGCCGTCTGTTTTGGAAAGCGCGGTGGAAATCAGTTCCTCTTCCCTTCTTGCCAGTGCTTCTCGCAAAGGCACGATAGATGTTTCTGCCTGTGGTTTGCTCTTACCCAAAAGGTGATCGGGGAGGTCGGAATTCCGGATAGGCTGATGATCCTCTGCCATGTTCATTGCGTATTCAATGACATGCTTGAGCTCACGTACATTTCCCGGCCAATGATACTCGCACAGGAACTGCAGCGCTTTATCTGTAATGCCTTTCACTTGTTTATGAAAAGTATGGTTGTAGTGTGAAATAAAATGCCGGGCCAGAAGTTCAATATCCAATTGCCGTTCGCGAAGTGGAGGAACCTCAAAGAAAATAACATTCAGACGATAGTAGAGATCTTCCCTAAGTTTATTATTTTTAACACATTCCACCGGATGTTCATTTAATGCTGCCATAATTCTCACATTGACAGCCTTCCCTTTTGTTTCTCCTACCCTGCTCACCACTCCGTCCTGAAGCACCCGCAGCAGCTTGGCCTGGATATCAAGAGGCATGGAATTGATCTCGTCAAGAAATAATGTGCCCCCGTCTGCAATCTCAAAAAGCCCCGGCCGTTCCACGGCTCCCGTAAAACTGCCTTTTAAGGTGCCGAACAAAATACTTTCGAGCAACTGTGACGGAATAGCTGCGCAGTTTTGCGCAATAAACGGTTTGTTTTTTCGGGGAGACTGATTGTGAATCCCTTGAATTAAAACTTCCTTGCCGGTTCCCGTTTCCCCAAACATCAACACGGGAGATGATGTCTGTGACACTTTTATCAGGAGGTGTTTCAATTGTTCAATGGCCGGGTCCGCCGAAATAAAATCATTCAGATGGTAGGAAGCAAAGTGCCCGTGGGACATTGATTTTGGATGGGCTTTATGAAATTGCGCCTGCATATCGAGAAGTTTTTCGGACAGCTGTTTGATTTTAGTCAAATCTTTTGAGATTTCAATCGCCCCGATCAGTTTACCATTGACTAACAGTGGAAGAGTGGTATTGACTGTATCCACTCTCTTTCCGTTAAAGTTCGTATAGGTTTGCTGCTCATTGATGATGGGCTTTCCGGTTTTGATTACTTTTAATAATGTACTCGTATCCTGATTGAGGGAAGGAAAAGCATCGAGAACATGATAGTCGATGACATCACTTACCTTCAACCCATCCAGTGAGGCTGCTACTTCATTATAAAAAATGGTCATCCCCTTTGCATCGACCGCATGAATGCCCTCGTCAATCGTTTTTAAAATGGCCTTCAGTATTTCGATGGTTTCCACTTTTTCTTTCATCACGGGCACCTCCATTGGGATAAAAGACATGCTGCTGAAAATTCATCACAACTGCCGAAAATCCGGCACTACATGGAGGATAAATCTTTTACCCACAAATTCATGTCTTCGTATTTATCAAAAATAAGGCAGTTTTTGATCAATCTCCCTTGATACAGGTAGCCTCTCTGAGAGAAAACAGCGTTCATTCCAAAAGATAAGGAACGAGCAATTGAATAGGCACAATAGATGTGGCGGGATTTTAGCTCTTGTTCCAGTTGGTCGATCAGTATTTTCATCAAACCGTATTTTCGATGTTCCTGAAGTGTGGCACAATCCGTAAGTTCAGCATTGTGGTAGGTCTGGTTGATGTCGGCAGAAGCCGCGCTTACTACTTCCCCCTGATGTTCGATGACAAAGTATACCGTGCCATTTTCCATTGTTTTTTCGATATAGTCAGAATCGTTCATAGGCGTGGGATAGACTTCAAAAACCTTGCTGTATAATCCTGCCAACCGGTTGCCATCTTCAGGAACCGCCTGGCGCATTGAATACGATTCCGGCAAAACAGTTTCTTGTTTCGCGGGCGGATTGGAATGAATCTTGTCCATGATTCGGTCCTCTTCCACCCAAAAGTCACTTCGTTTGCGTTCGTTGCTATAATATTTGCACATGGCTACGCAATCGCTGCCATTAAAATAACGGCTGAACCATGCCTCAGGTAGAAATCCTAATGAAAGCAGTTCAGAAAGATGTTCTGCTCTTGCTTTAACAATTACTTTAGAAAAGCTATGCTGCTCGGCCAGGTCGTGAATAGCCTTGACTATCGATTGGATGTTTCCTCTGTAATCGTCAACTCGAAGCCTTTCATTAAAATAATCAAGGCAAATGGAAGCTTTAATGTCATGCTGCTCAATCGTTGTATCTTTGTAGAATGTATCTGTTTGCATACTCTTGCACCCCCTGATTTACTCTTCTTCCCTATTCCATATGTAATGAAGGGATTCCTTCAAGATTCTTTTTTCCAGAAAAAAAGCCGCCAACGAAGCCTTTCACTGGCATTTCATTGAGCTGCTTTTTCTTTTATTTGATACTTTATATACGGTACGTGAAATTTTACTTTTTCGTTTCAACCGGATTGTCGTCATAGGATATCCAGTCGCTCCAGCTGCCTGGATACAGTACCAGCTGTTCAATACCCGCTTCACTCATGCCGAGGATGTTGGCACACGCTGTGACTCCGGAGCCACAATATACGATAATTTCTTTTTTGCCGGCAAGATCTTTATGAAGGCGCTTCAATTCCTCTGTCGGATGCCATTCTTTTGTGCTGTTGATGTTCTGTAACCATGGTTTGTTTACAGCCCCCGGAATGTGTCCCGCCTTTTTATCGATCGTTTCTTGTTCACCACTGTACCTTGCCGCATCCCTTGAATCGATAATAACCGCATCTTCTTTTTGCATCGCTTGCTTTACATCTTCCATTCCCACTGCCTGCCAATCACTTTCGCGGATATTGAAGTCTTTTGGTTCAACGATGGTACGTTCATCTGTAACAGGATACCCGGCTGCTTCCCAGGCGGAGTACCCTCCCTGTAAAACAAACACTTTTTCGTGTCCCAGAAATTTAAGCATCCACCATAACCGTGCGGCCATTGAACCATTCTGGTCGTCATAGGCTACTACTGTTTTTTCATCATTGATGCCAAGTCTGCCAAACGTTGCAGCTGCCTCTTCTTTGGAGGGCAATGGATGGCGGCCGCCGTGCTTTGTTACTTCTCTTGATAAATCCTTGTTCAGATCAACATGGATGGATCCGGGAATATGGGATTTTAAATACCTGTTTCTTCCTTCTTCCGGCTCTGCCAAATTAAACCTGCAGTCGCAAATCAGGATATTCGAGCGTGATAAATGAGTCCTAAGCCATTCTTGTGTTACAATGTGTTTCATGAGGCGACTCCTTTCGAAAATAATTACGTTATTTTTTGAAACATAGGGGAAACTGATGTCATAAGCATTACTAGTAAAGTGAGGATTGATAACATGGATAATCATATTCCAGAAGCCTGTATTGTACTCTTTGGAGCTACAGGTGACCTGGCTCACCGTAAACTGTACCCTGCGCTCTTCCAATTGTACCAAAAGGAAAAGCTCAACGAAAAGTTTGCAGTAATCGGAGTGGGAAGAAAAGATTTTTCACATGAGAAATTCCGGGAGGATGTTATTGCTTCCGTTGCCAAAACTGGGGATTTCCCATCTGAGAAAGTGGATACATTTGCATCACATTTTTATTTTATTCCAATGGATGTTACAAATGAAAAAAGCTATCATCAATTGAAAGAACTTGCCGATGAACTTGACAGCACCTATTCCCTTAACGGAAACCGCATGTACTATCTTGCCATGGCCCCACAATTTTTCGGGACCATTCCTACCTTCCTGAAATCGGAAGGATTGACAGAGACAAGTGGTTGGCAGCGTCTGGTTATTGAAAAACCATTCGGCCATGATCTTGCTTCTGCCACCGAACTTAACGAACAGCTTCAAAGAAGTTTCCCGGAAGAGAGCATTTACCGCATCGACCACTATCTTGGAAAAGAAATGGTGCAAAACATCCAGGTAATCCGTTTCGGAAATGCAATTTTTGAATCCATCTGGAATAATAAGTACATTTCTTCTGTACAGATTACTTCCAGTGAAACCCTCGGTGTAGAAGACCGCGCTTCATATTATGAAAAATCCGGAGCGATTCTGGACATGCTTCAAAACCATATGCTGCAAATGGCTATGATGGTGGCCATGGAGCCGCCTGGCGGATTGGATCCAAAACTGATCCGGGACGAAAAAGTAAAGGTCCTCCGTGCGCTGCGTTTTTATAATGAAGATGAAGTGGCGAAAAATATTATTCGCGGCCAATACAAAGAAGGCTCAATGAACGGGAAGACGGTTCCTGCCTACGTTGACGAAGAAAACGTAGATCCAGCGTCAAAAACCGATACATTTGTAGCGGCAAGAATTTTCATCGACAACTTCCGCTGGGCTGGCGTCCCGTTTTACCTTCGTACAGGAAAACGTATGGCAACCAAAGCGACAGAGATCGTTGTTCAATTTAAGAATGGCCCTATGGCCCTTTATCATGAACATAATGACCACTACCAGCCGAACCTGCTGAGAATCCACATCCAACCGGATGAAGGGTTGAGCCTTTCATTGAATGCGAAGCCGCAAGGAGATTTTCCTGCCCTGCTTCCAATTAACATGAACTACTGCAATAACTGCCAAAATGAGTTGAACACACCAGAGGCTTATGAAAAGCTGATGCACGACTGCCTGCAGGGCAATTCAACGTACTTCACCCGCTGGGATGAAGTTGCCCTTTCCTGGGAATTCATTGACGGCATTACAAACGCCTGGAAAAATAAGGACATTCCACTTTTCAAATATTCGTCTGGTACCATGGGACCTCTTGAAGCTGAAGAGCTCCTTAATGAAGACGGTTATACATGGTGGCCGCCGACCAACGTTCGAAACGAAATTAATCAATAAAAAAAACTCACGGCTTTCACAGCCGTGAGTTTTTTAATGTAAAGCAGGATTTAGGGATTTGGCAGGTTCTTCTGTTTGTTCCTTTTCGTCACTTTGTTTCTTTTCCTTTTCCCCTTTTTCACCTTTTTCAGGCTTGATCGCAAAGAATGCGAGCAGTGCGGCCAGCAGGCTTACGCCCGAAGAAACATAAAATACATAAGAATGATCCGATTTCATGATCAGAGCGTAGATCGGCGGTCCCAAGGCGACACCAACAAACCGCATCGAACTGTAAAGTGAAGTAATCGTTCCTCTTTCTTCTTTGTCAATACCCTCAGTAATTAACGCATCGAGACATGGCAAAGCGGCTCCGATTCCGATTCCGCTCACAAATAAAATGCCAAGCAGAAAATAAAGCCCGTCTGTGAACGTCACGCTAAGTATGGATACAGACAAAAGAAAAATACCGCAAAAGGTAAACCATTTCATCACCGTTTTATTTTGGCCGATTTTTTTCCCGGCAACAAACGAAGAAATGGAAAGCGCCAACAATGGGATAGCAAGAACAAACCCTTTTTTCACACCATTGATGCCATAAGTTTCCTCAAGCGTTGTGGACAAATAAAATAAAACACCAAAAAGGACGAACATAACAATGCCACCGATGGCAAAAGTTGCGATGAGCCATCTGGCATTACTTTTGAAGGTTTTCTTAAACGACTGCAAGAACTCCTTGAATGCAGCAGGTGCGTCTTCTTCTTTTTTTGGAGTTTTTACAAGAAACGAAACAAGGCCGATGGAGATCAGACAAAAAATCGGAATAAACCAAAAGGGCAAATGCCAGATGACTATGGCCAAGGCAGCCCCGATAATTGGGCTCAGCACTTTTCCGAACGTATTGCTTGTTTCAATTAAACCAAGGCCCGAGCTCACGTCCTTTTCATCCTTAAACATGTCCCCTACAAGAGGAAGAACAACCGGTGCTGCACCAGCAGACCCAATCCCCTGCAGCAGTCTTCCTAAAAGTATAATGTAGTAGGGATTATCCATTTTCCATGATGCCCATCCGGTGACCAGACCGCCGAGTCCAGCAATGATTAAGCTGGGAATGATTACTTTTTTTCTTCCAATCCGGTCAGAGAGATAGCCTGCAACGGGAATGAGTATAATGGCCACTATGGAATAAACCGTGATGATCATGGATACTTGAAACGATGAAATATGAAGTTGTTTTTCAATTGATGGCAAGACAGGAATAAGCATCGAGTTGCCCAGTGTCATCACAAGCGGTATGGATGCCAGTGAGATCAGAGCAAGCTTGTTGTTTGAATCTTTATGATTTGATTCCATATTCTCCTCCAAATCGCAAACAGGCGTTGATCTTTCTTAGTATGCTTTTATGCGCTTTTACCATACAAGAAAATCAAACCCATTGACTGGAAACAAAGATTAAGGCTAAACTTAGGAACAACGAACAAGGACACAGAGAGGAAGAAATACGTTGGAACATTTACTTAACCCTTCAGTGAAACATATCCAGATTTCAGGGATTCGAAAATTTTATAACCAGGTGAGCAACTATCCCGAAGCGATTTCATTTACCCTTGGCCTGCCCGATTTTCCGACCCCTGACCACATCAAGGAAGCTGCAAAGCGTGCGATCGATGAAAATAAAACCATCTACTCTCACAACGCAGGCTATTTGGAACTGCGGCAGGCTGCGGCAAGCTTTGTGTCTGAAAAGTACGGGCTCCAATATAATCCCGAAAATGAAGTGATCATTACAAATGGCGCGAGCGAGGCGATTGATATCTCTCTTCGTTCGATTTTGGAAGAAGGCAGCGAAGTTCTGCTTCCCGGTCCAGTCTATCCCGGCTATGCTCCTGTTATTGAAATGTGCAAGGCACAGCCTGTATACATAGATACCACAAAAACCGGCTTCAAGCTGACAGCAGATTTGATACGTGAACATTTAACTCCAAAAACAAGGTGTGTTATTTTACCCTATCCATCCAATCCGACAGGCTGCGTGTTAAACCGGGCCGAGCTTGAAGAGATCGCCGCTATGCTGTGTGAAGCCGATCTATTTGTTTTATCAGATGAAATATACAGTGAACTGACTTACACCGCTCCTCACGTTTCCATTGCTTCGATGGAAGGAATGAGAGAAAGGACAATCGTAATCAACGGTCTCTCCAAATCTCATTCCATGACAGGCTGGAGAATCGGTATGCTGTTTGCACCTGAAGAAATTGCGAAACATATGCTAAAGGTCCACCAGTACAATGTGACATGTGCGTCAACCATTTCACAGATGGCCGCTCTCGAGGCATTGACCAAGGGAATTGATGATGCGCTTCCAATGAAGAAAGAATACAGTCAGCGCCTTTCCTACGTCATGAAAAGGCTCTCTGATATGGGTCTGCATGCGGAAACTCCCGGCGGTGCTTTTTATGTCTTCCCAAATATCAAACCATTCGGGCTCACGTCGCTGGAATTTGCCACCCAACTGCTTGAATCCCAGCAAGTGGCCGTTGTCCCCGGTTCCGCTTTTTCCGACTATGGTGAAGGTTACATTCGCATTTCCTACGCAGCATCAATGGAACAGCTGACTACGGGTCTCAACCGGCTAGAAACATTTATTGCCACACTGGCCAACTAAAACTGCTTATCAAAAAACCAGGCATCGATTTAATCGGCTGCCTGGTTTTTTTTGCGGTCAACATATTCTTTTACCATGTCTTCCGTAATGATTTTCCGTTGGGGCACAATGCCCTTTTGTGCCAGCTGGTTCATTTGCCGGCTAAGGTCATTGATTTCTTTTACACTAAAAGGTTCCTGCTTGCTGCAGTGCTCAACAGCTTCCTCGATCAACTGTTCCCTTCTCTGTTCAAAACGAAGAAACTGAGCTACAACCTCATGCTGCTTACTTGAATGCTTGCTGATTTCCAAATGTACGCTCATCATGATGCCCACCTTTCTTTATTGATTAGAGTATACCATGTGCCTGTCTGTTTGTATTATTCTTCAAAAGATTTGCAATAATTTATCATTTTACAAAAGATTGAAAAGAGAATAAACTAGATTTTGCCGGTAAATTTCAAGAATATTACATATTGGGGGAGGAAGTAAACAATGAAAAAAGCAGCAACTTTAGGAATAGTGCTCCTGTTAGCCTTAAATGTGGGCTGCAGCCAGGAAAAAGAAACAAAAGGCAAAGAGCAGACAACAACAGAAGCTTCATCATCCAAAAATGCGGAAAAATCTGCACTTCTCGATTTTGAAGTGAATCTTGGAGCTAAATTGCGTGACTATCAGGCCCCATTTAATGCCTACACTGCCGCACTGGATCCGGAAAAGAAAACACCGAAGAGTGAAATTGAGAAGATGAAAAAAACTGCAAAATCAGCAGGAGCAAAAGCAGCAAAAGAGATTCCAGACCTTGATGTACCATCCTCCCTGCCTAAAGATGACCAGCAAACGTTTAAAGCAGCTTTCACAGATCTTGGAGCGTCCTATCAGACACGTGCAGATGGCCTTGGAGATGAAAAGAAAACCGCTCAGGCAGACGAAGAATTCCAGAAATTTCAGGATCAAGTGAATAAAATTCACAAGAAACTCGGTTTGATTGATGCCAACTTTGCAAATGAACTTCAATAAAACAAAAAAAGAAACCGTACAAATGACGGTTTCTTTTTTTGATTAAACGAGGTTGTTTAACGCTTCACGGGTTTTCTTCATCTCTTCCACCACGGATGGCGAATTCAATGTTTGAAGAAGCCCCTCGTAATAATCAGTATATTCTTTTATACGGAGTTCCCTTTCTTTTTGAGCCTCTACTGACAACAGCGGCTGATAATAACGGCCAAATACGTCTGCACTCTCATCTGTAAACCTTGATACCGGTCCTTCGAATAAGGTATACATTTGCTCCATTGCCTGTTTCTTGCCCCCCTGCTCAAAAAACTGCTTGGCATTTTTAAACTCTTTATAAACGGATTCCCTGCCTTCCACTTGTCCCAGTTCAGTTTCAACCACGAGCGTTTCAAATTGGACCCGCTCTTTTTGCATCTCATACTGCGGCGGATCCCATTGGGCAAGCTTCCTGTCAAGCTCTTCATTCATCTCCGACATCAACCTGACAATTACTTTTTCCACGCGGAGGACAGTAGCTCTCGATTCTTGCTGAAGATCAAATTGAATTGCCTGGTGAAGCTCTTTCCCGCTCTTAGGAAGTGCACTTTTTTGCTCTTTCACCGATCCGGAAATCACAGCGGGATTAAAGGCTTCATTAAAAAATTCAGTAAACCGGAGCATGACCCTCTGCTTCACGTAAAATAACAATTCCAGAATCTCTTTCTCCAGAGCTTCCTGTTTTTGTTCCAGTGAATAATCATTGATCTTCTTTTGAAGTTCACTCATTGTTCTCTGTAGTTCTTCCTTCTTTTGCTCCGCGTTTTCCTGATTGGCGACGGCTTCTGCAATGAAACGGTCCAGTACATTCCTCGCTTGTGATAGTTGCTTTTTAGCGGCAGTTACCATCACATGGGCCAGATCATGATTCAAAAACCCGGTAAATGCATTCATAAAACGGATATAGCCGGTTTCCTTTAAAAGATTGTCCTGCTGCCCGGCCAGGTTTCCGTACTTTTTCTTCAGCCTGCCAGCTTCATCAGGAAGCCAAGCTGATGGTTCTTTTTGCCCTAAAAGTGAAAAGTAGCTGGACATTGGGAATAATTTTGGCTTCCGGATTCCAAACTGGCGAAGGTTATCGCCCACGTGCCCGACCACATCCTGAAGTTCATCATCGTCTTTGGCCAGATCTGAAGCATTAATGACGAAAAACATTTTATCGAGTTCAAATGTATCTTTTACCCGGCCAAGCTGAATGAGAAACTCACGGTCTGCAGCCGAAAAGGCATGGTTGTAGTATGTGACGTACAATATCGCATCTGATTTTTTGATAAATTCAAAAGCAACATTCGTATGGCGGGCATTGATCGAATCAGCTCCCGGTGTGTCGACAAGGGTTACCCCCATCGAAGTTAATGCACATTCATAATAAACGGTGACACTCTCGGTAAAACAAGCTTTTTCTTCATCTGCCACAAAGGATTTAAACTGTTCAACAGAAACGGTTTGCTCTTTACCAAGCAGATCCCTAACCGCATCGAAACCCCTGCAGACGGCCTGAAGAAATTGGAGGTGCGGGCGGAGTTCATTGGATCGTTGGGAGCGGTCAATCGACTCTGAGATGGAAACCGCTTCTTTCATCGATCCGGCTTGTTTTCCAAAATGGACAAGGGATTGATTGATTTCACCCAGTAAATCCCCTTCCTTTTTAAAATAAATACGTGCAGTCCCATGCAAATGCTTCTCATCAGGGGGTGCTATTCGGTTGATGGTAGCCGTCGTGGGATTTGGAGAAACCGGGAGAAGATCCTCGCCAATCAAAGCATTTGCAAACGAAGATTTTCCTGCCGAGAAAGCACCAAATAAAGATACGGTAAAATCTCTGTTCTTCATTTTTTCGGCGAACTGGTTCATATCCGATGCTCGATTTTTCATCAAATGGAGCTTTGACAGAACAGCTGCTGCATTCTGAAGCTGCTCCGCTTCCTTCAGCAATTCATTTTCCTCTGTTTTGGCGTTCTTGTTGCTACCAGTTACAGAAGTATCATCCTCTTCAATGGTTTTTTTTACATCCGTATTTTCCGGAATTTCAGCCATGGTAACTCGTTGTATACGCTGAATCAGATGCTGTTCCGCCTCTTCAACCGCACCTTCTGTGTTTAATGGCCCGTTCAGAGAGCTATTCAGTTCCTCTGATACCTCATTCCATTTTTCCAGTATTTCTTGCTTGGTTTTGTGGGCGACAAGGATTTTTTCCTGTGCATCCAGCTCTGAGCGCAGTTTCTTAAGTTCATGATCCGACGCTTCTGAAGCTTTATCGGCCAATTGATGCAATTCATCCCGGAAATGAGTCGTATATTGTTTTTTGATTTCAGCCACCACGTCATTGCAATACTGCAGCACATAATTGCCGTTTAATGAAGCGCCAGGCTTGATGAGTGCTGCCATGGTCTCCTCACCAATGACAGGTTCACTTTTTACAGAAACCCCATGCGACTGTAAAAAGTCTTTCAAATGCCAGCTGATTTGTGTTTTCACATTTTCCTTTACCGACTCATAAAACGCATCCAGTCTTGCTTTTCTTTCTGCTTCGGTTTTCTTTCCAGCAAACAAAAGACCTACCTTAAAGCTGTCCTGGCGGCTCTCGATGTAATTCTTAGCCAGATCGCGGGTCTGAAACGGCATGAGAATCGCATTATCCAGAATATCCTTAAATTCCTTCATGATGCCGGTCTGATTTTCTTTCTTCTTCCGTTCCGCTGTTTCGATTTCCTCTGAGAGTTTTCCGGCGATGGCCTTGGCACTTTCCTTGTCTTGCTGACCTGCCAGCTCAAATGCTTCATGATGGTGTGCTTCATCAAGATCAAGACCATTCTGTACGGTTGTTCTGATCAAGCGCTCAGTCTCTTTGCGGGCATTCTCTTCCACCCATTCATCCTTGGCCAGGTAAAACTTTTGAAAAAGCATTTTAATTTCACGCAGCTGATTGCCTGGATGCCCCTTCTCCATGATCGTGGTAAAAAAGATATCCTCCGGCTCAATGTCCCAGCTTTTGAAGCCATTTTTCACCTTTTCAGCAAACGCAGAGAATGCCAATTCCTTTTCATTGTGCTTATCAATTTGGTTAACAATCAAATAAACCTTTTTTCCCTGCTCTTTTAACAGGCGGATAAAGGTGAAATTAAGCTGTGAGAGGACATGGTTATAGTCCATAATGTAAAAAACCACATCGGTCATATGAAGCGCAGATTCAGTGGCCACTTTATGCGCATCATCCGTGGAATCAATCCCAGGCGTATCATAAATGGCGATGCGGTCAGGAAGCAGATCCTGTTCCACATTGATTTCGATGCTTTCAATTTCATTTCCATTTTTCGCCCATTTTTTGATTTTTTCTAAATTAACGGGGGCATCGACATGAATGATCCCTTTGTCCCGAACTGTCACCCTTGCTGATGGTATTCCACTTTGAACTTTTACCACGTTCGCGCTTGTCGGGATCGGGCTTGAAGGAAGAATGTTTTCACCGATCAGCTCGTTGATCATACTTGATTTACCAGCCGAGAAATGGCCGCAAAAAGCGATGGCAAACTGCTGATTCTTTACTTTGTCATATAACTCCAACACAGCGCGGGCTTCCTGTTGTGCATCCAGTTCTTTCATCCCGCGGTAAACGGCAGCAAGTGAAGCTGCTGTCGGATTGATCGTTTTGTCTTTGGTTTCAGTCGTTCGTGCTCTATTCATTGAACTCTCCATTTATAATAGTCGTTCCTTACACTTTACCATAATTATGTATCTTTCTCTATGCTATTGATGAGAGAATTGTGCATTAATTCACGAAAAAAGATCATCCGTTTTTTTCCAGCACCCTTAAGATACGTTATATTGAGCGGGAAGGCTATAATTGCACGGCACCAACACACAATAGCACGAAAAAACAAGCAGACAATTCAGATTTCATCAAGCCAACCTATACTAAAAAAATCCCAAGAGATTTTCTTCACAGAAAGTACGCCATCCACCATTCATCCTGGAAAGAATCGTTGATCTTCACCTGTCCTTTTTGGACGCCTTCAACCACGAAGCCAGCCTTTTCATACAATTTGATAGCCACCTTGTTTTCCGAAAACACGGTCAGGCTGATCTTATACAGCCCATTCCTTTTTGCCCAGGCAATCGAATAACCCATAACCTCCTTACCGATACCCAAACCCTGTCCCTTTGAGTTAATCCATGTCCGAAACATCCCGGTATGACGTTTCATCGCCAATTCTCCTCTAAGGATTCGGGCAATGCCGATTACTTCTCCTTGTTTTTCAATCGCAGTATACATGTTTCCTTTCTCCTGACACTCTTCAATAAAAGCCTTTTCTTCATCGATGGTGCGCGGTCTCTCTTTCTGTAAAAACTCACCGGCTTCCACGATTTCTCTTACAGCTTCAATGATTTGAACGGCATCCGAAAAAACAACAGGGCGAAGTATTATCGTTTCACCGTTCTTCGCCGTAAATGTATGGTTGGTATTTTGAGTAATCATCGTAATCCCTCCTAACAGGTAGTATGCCAAATAAGAGGATCAACAATCACCGGACGTAAAAAGGAGTCCATTCACCTGAATATGAATGGACTCCTCTGCTTTTTAATTATCTTGCTTTTTTATCTTCTCTCATACGTTTTGAAGCACGATAGGACATATCGCGGCTTCCTCCGCCGCCCTGATGGCGCTGCTTGTCATTGCGGCCTCCGCTTCTTCGCTTGTCACGGGAATCGTTGCCGCGCTGAGGACGTCTGCGGTCACCGTAGCGGTTGTCGCGTCGTCCTTTTTTAACAGCCAATGGCGGTTCAAAGGTTAACTCGATCGGCGTAGTATCCGGCTCTTTTGTCAGCAATTTTAAGGCCGCTGATACAAGGGATACTGAATCGTGTTCTTCAAGCATTTCCACTGCTGTTTGTTTATAGCCGCCGATATCACCATCTTCAATGACATTCAAAAGCTTCTCAACAGCCATGCGCTGTTGCCCTTCCATCGCTTCATTCATGGATGGTACCGGACGTTTGACCATCTTGCGTTTTGTTATTTTTTCGATGGTATAAAGGTGGTCGATTTCGCGCGGTGTAATAAAGGTTACCGCATAACCTGTTTTTCCTGCACGGCCTGTACGTCCAATACGGTGGACATAACTTTCAGGGTCTTGAGGAATATCAAAGTTATATACGTGAGAAACTCCGCTGATGTCCAGTCCACGTGCTGCAACGTCCGTTGCTACAAGCACTTCAATGGTATTGTTTTTGAATGCGCGAAGCACCATATCACGCTTGGATTGTGGAAGGTCACCATGGATTCCTTCAGCTGAATATCCTCTCTTGTTCAGTGCTTCAGATAATTCATCCACACGGCGCTTTGTACGTCCAAACACGATGGCAAGTTCAGGTGATTGAATATCAAGCAGTCGGGTAAGAGCATCGAATTTCTGCTTTTCCTTAACCTCTACATATTCCTGTTCAATACTTTTAACAGTCATTTCACTTGCTTTCACGCGGATAATCAGGACATCCTTCATAAACCGTTCAGCAAGCTTTTGAATTTGTTTCGGCATAGTCGCCGAGAAGAGCATGGTATGGCGTTCAGTTGGTACGTTCTCAAGAATAGTCTCAATATCCTCAATGAAGCCCATATTCAGCATTTCATCTGCTTCATCAAGAACCACGGTGTGTACATCTTCAAGTTTTAACGTTTTTCTGTTGATATGATCAATGACACGACCTGGAGTACCCACAATAATATGAGGACCATTCTTCAACGCTTTGATTTGACGTACAATGGATTGTCCACCATAGATCGGCAGCGTTTTGATTCCCTTGTATTGGCCAATTTTATTTAATTCTTCTCCAACCTGAACTGCAAGTTCACGAGTAGGAGCAAGAACGATACCCTGAATTTTACGGGCCTTCACGTCAATTTTTTCAATAAGCGGAATACCAAAAGCCGCGGTTTTCCCTGTTCCTGTTTGTGCCTGACCGATAAGGTCTGTTCCTTTAAGTGCTGTAGGAATCGTATCACGCTGGATCGGTGTCGCTTCCTCAAATCCCATATTATTAATGGATTTTAGCAATTCGGGACTTAAACCTAATTCACTGAATGTTGTCAATGTGTAACTGTCTCCTTTTTCGTCAAAACCATTTCCTTATACTTCCCAAAACATCCTGAAATCATCTTTTACAATCTTAAAAAAACCATACCCATCTTGGTCTTTTTGTTCACAATAAAGATCATTAAACAAAGTAGGCCTTAAAAAAAGGCACATATGTAATATGCCCCTATACAGAAGTATATATAAACAGTTTTGCCGTACAATTTATTATCGAACATAACCTTACCACGCCAGAAGAAATAATGCAACCTTAACATGCTGGACCGTTACGATAGAGGAAGTGGAAAAAGAGAATAATTTCCTGGTTCCATCGCAAGCTAATCATTAGATTAATTCGATGAAACGGGTGAAATAATGAATCATAATTGGCTGTCCATTATACCTTTTCTTGTGGTAATTCCAATCGCCATTAAAACGCGGCAGGTACTTCCCGGTTTATTTATCGGTTTACTTGCCGGCTGCTATTTGCTTGAGCCTTCCCTCATCGGAGGTCTCAAAAAGATGCTTTCATTTATCATAAAAGGGCTGACTGACCACAGCAACCTGAAAATCCTGCTCTTTTTATACGCGTTTTCCGGTCTGGTTGGCATCATCAAACTGTCAGGCGGAATACGCGGATTTGTGGAAGCTGCCTCCTCAAAAATTAAAACAAAAAAAGGCGCCCTTTTTCTGACGTATGTTTCTACCATCGGGACATTCAGTGCGCCGAGTTTCCGCTTTGTTACCATCGCCCCCATTATGCGGTCATTGCTGAAAAAAGTGAAAATGTCAACACAAGAACTGGGTTTTGTCATTGAGTCGACCGCTACACCCATCATTGTTTTAATTCCGGTTGCAACCGCGTTTGTCGGCTATATGACCTCTATTGTGGATATGGCACTCGAGAATGAAAACATTCATCAGGATGCTTATTCTTTATTTATACGTAGCATTCCCTACAATTTTTTCTCCTTTGTGATGATTTTGCTGGGGATTTATTTAAGCTTTTTTCATCATTCCAGCTCAAAACCAATGAGCAGCAACGAATCCATTGATCAACCTGATGAGGATTGGCACAACTGTGATCCTGCAGTCTCCAAAGAGCTTCCGGTAAAGCCTTGGAACCTTTTAATTCCGCTCATTATTACTGTCATTCTCACATTGCTGCTCACCTGGTGGGACGGAAGTAAAAAAGCGGATGGCTTCCTTCAATCTTTCATCAAAGCGGATGTGCTGGATGCAATGGTCATTGCCCTTGTGATTACGATCTTGTTTTCTTTTATCTTTTACCGGTTCCAGGGGATGAAAACCGGGCCGCTGCTTGAAGGCTTTATCGCTGGAGGCAATGATTTAATGTCGGTGATCGTGCTGCTCACTGTGGTATGGGGGCTGTCATCCGTTACGGACAAGCTTGGATTTTCTGCATTTATTACCAGCCATGCCGGTTGGATTCCAGCGGCTTTTGTTACTCCGGTGCTATTTATTTTCGGTGGTGCTGTTTCTTATTTTATCGGATCTGCCTGGGGGACGTGGGGAATTTTAATGCCCCTTGGCATCTCCATGTCTGAAGCAGCCGGCATATCCCTACCGCTTGTCATCGGTGCTGTTTTTGCAAGCGGCACGTTCGGAGCATTTGCCTCCCCGCTTAGCGATGATACGAACACCATTGCCCGCATCCTCAATATTCCGGTGATTGAATATGCCAAATACAAATTAAAACCCGCTCTGATTGCAGCGGGCATAACGGCGGTATTATATGGAGTCACAATGCTTTTATTTTAATTCCCCCGCTTTCAGTGACTCCACTGCATGTTTAACTTCCTGAATTTGCGTACTGTACCGTTCCTTTGTCCATGAATTATAGGATGGATGAGGGACATTTTCGATGAGGCTCCAGCGTGGGCTTAGTACTTCAGCCAGCCTGAATTGCTTTTGCGCAAAACGGCCGCAAGGAACGATCACAAGCGGACGGCTGCTTAGCTTTTTCAACCGCTCTTTAAAATCCGCAAGCATGATTTCCTGAAACGAATTCCATTCATCCTGTTTGTAGGTATCTTTGTCATTGGACGTTCGTACTTTTTCAACCACCTTTACAAAATCAGAATGCTCATTCACCCATTCCCCGGACGGAATGGCCTCACTTTGCATCGGGAACGGACAGACATTCATAATGCCCAGACCTTTGTATGGCCGTTGTTCGCTGTGTTTTTTCAGAAGCCGGCCAAACGGTAAATCCTCCTGTTCTCCAAACAGCACTTTGCTTACAGAACGACCTGAAGAACCCGCCAGGGGTGCTCCATGTTTAATTTCTTCACGATGGGGAGATTCGAGAATGAATAAAATATGTAAGTCTGAAGAGAAAAGATCTGAAACCGTAAATTGCTCTTTAGCCTGCAAAAAGATCTTCTTCATGTCCGATAACATGGCCTGATCATCCTTTCTTTATTAAGAGGTCCACTTATGGACTATACCCTTTTTGAGTGAAGAAGAAAAGTCAGCTGTAACACAAAATCCTTTTCATAAAAATCGATCTCGGCTATAGTATCAGGAGAGTAGTAAAGGTGGAAGAAGATCACTGTGCGATGAAGAGAGAGGATGATGGATATGAAAATAACGATTACACAGCCTGCCGCAGACTGGTACCGTAATGAACTGGAATTAAGCGAGGGTGATCAATTGCGTTTTTATGTGCGCCTTGGAGGCTGCAGCACGGTACAGAGCGGGTTCTCACTCGGTGTGACAAAGGAAGCCCCCAAAGAAGCGGGAGCATTGGTTGAGCAAGACGGTATTACGTTTTACGTTGAGCGGGAAGATCTTTGGTACTTTGATGGTCATGATTTGACCATTGATTTTAATAAAGATGACGAAGATGTAGATTTTTCATATGAATAATGAAAAAGGAAGGAACCGCAGGTTAGTGGTTCCTTCCTTTTTTTATCAGCTTCTCCAGCTGGTCCATTTTATTTTCGCTTTTCAAGATTTCGGACTGTTTGGTTCCCATCAAATCAAAATGGGGATAGCCGTTATGGTGGTCGATCCATTCTTTCTTCAGTCCATACCTTCTTCCCCATGCTTCAAGTTTGGAAAGATTACTGCAGCCGACTTTGGTTACCGTTTTAACGTCAGGAAACCGGGGATCATACCAAAAATGGGTTAGAAACGCGATTTCACCGTCCTCCACTGCGGCCTTCCAGTGCTGCAGTTCTTCTCGTTGCAACCCGAACGCCATTACAGTTCCTGCTTCCGCTTTTTCTCTTTTTCATACGCGAGATGCCATTCAGGAAAATACTTTTTCATGGACACTGGTTTGAAACTGTCTTTTTTCACACAAACATGGGTGGAGCTGCCTGTGATGCACAGATCACCCTGGCTGTTTCTAATTTCATAGCCATATACCACCTTGACTCCTGTATATTCCTCCACCCAAGTCTCCACAAAAGCTTCCTGGCCATAGGTCAGCGGCTTTTTGTAGTACGCATGAATTTCGGTCACCGGGGAGAGGATGCCATCCTGCTCCATCTGCGCATAACTGAAGCCCAGATCTCGAATAAAAGCCGTTCTTCCCAGTTCGAACCAGACCAGATAGTTGGCATGATAAACGACACCCATCTGATCGGTTTCAGCATACCTTACTTCCACTTTTGTCTTTGAACGCAACATCGTTTGCTTTCACCTCGAATTTGAGTGTACCACAGGAAGGCGAACCATAGAAATAAAATGCAAAAAACCCCCATGAACGGGGGTTTGTTTTTCACTTATTGGTTTTTGCGAAAAGACTGTTCATCCTGTATTTCATTTTGAAACGACTGAATGCTTTCTTCTCTTCGCTGGTTTTTTTCACGGATTTGCTGTTTTTGCTGATCCGTCATATCCGTATTTTGCAGGGAGTCGTTTGCTTCCTGAATGTTTTCTTGTGTATTTTCAACCATTTGCTGCAGTCTTTCAGCATTATTGCTTCTATCATCTGGTTTCGCCATGATTATCTGTCCTCCCAATATTTGATCCATTATAGTTTGTATCAAACCGGAGAATCTATACGTTATCCCAGCTTTTTCAAGATAATCGGCGAGTTATATTCCATGCTGAGTTCGCATAATTCCTTTAAAGCCCTCCAGCACTCCACGACTTCTTGCTCATCGTGATTCTGCATCGTAATTTCAAGCCAGTTCAATTCTTCAGCCAGTCGGATGGAAGATCCAATCCAGATTTTTTTATTTTTCACCGTAATAAAAAAGGGCTCTTCGAAACGAAATGGCAGGTAAAATCCCTCAACGTTTGGATGCATAATAATATGCTGATATACAGTGCCTTTTGTCAGCTTTGCATATAACAAAAGCACACCATCACTTTTTGCGGCAGCTTTCTTTAATTTTGTAATAATGGTTTCTGAACCTATCTCAACCGTTCCAATCTCATTTCCCCAATTGAGTTCTTCACGAAAAGGAACCAGATGGCCAAGACGCTGCATTTGCAGCTCAAGTTCGCGGTAAAGCAAATCCTGGTCTTCTTTTTTGGTTGAAACAGGCAGCGGTTTTACTTCAGCAGTAATCAACCCTACCCCTCCTATTTCTCATCTATATACAATTATTCGCTTTCAGTCGATTTATATGGTGGTAGTACACATAACAAGCAGAAAATGGGACAAAAAAAAGCCATTTTGCTCTCGAAAAGCAAAATGGCTTGGTATCGCAGTTATCCTTTTGGAGGTACATAATCGGGATGCTCGTTGCCTTTATTGGCCATTTGCTTCCCTTTGTTCCCTTTTCCTTCCCGCGGCTGTGTGCCAAGGTGGCTTGGCACGAATCCCTGAGGATGTCTTTTAGGATTGCTCATTGCTTCAACCTCCTTAAAGGGCTTAAGGCTTGCGGGACATCAATATTGTCAGCAAGCTCCTTTCTAGCATTTCCCGCAAATCAAAAAAGAAACAGGTACTTCCTGTCTCTTTTAGGCTCTTCTTGTATGTCTTTCTTCCAGCTTCTTTTCAATTCTTTCCATTTCATCCTGATTGCTCAACAACTCGCGTTTATTTTCCATTACCAGGTCTTTAAATGAAGCATGTCTGCTTTTTCTCACTTTTGCATTCCTTCTTCCTGATTGGTCTATTATTACTTTTGACAGAATAACATTTTTTTATTCAAATGTTCAGAAAAATAAGCACAAAAAAAAACCCTCCAAAAGGAGAGCTTTTATTATTAGTTTTGTGGCTGTTTGTTGGCAATCTTGTTGCGGAGAACCATTGGAAGAATTCCTCCATGGCGATAGTAATCGATCTCCACTTCACTGTCAAAACGGGCAACCACATCAAATTCGGTTTTTGTGCCATCTTCGGACACCGCTGTAACTTTAACAACATCACGAGGCTTCACATTTTCGTCCACTTGTACAGTGAAGGATTCTTTTCCAGTCAGACCATACGTTTCAGCGTTTTCGCCTTCTTTAAACTGCAATGGAAGAACGCCCATCAATACAAGGTTGCTGCGGTGAATACGCTCGAAGCTTTCAGCAAGAACGGTTTGGATTCCAAGAAGGTTTGTACCTTTAGCTGCCCAGTCACGGGAGCTTCCCATTCCATAATCCTTACCGGCAATGACCATCAAGCCAGTATTGTTCTCTTTGTATTTCATCGCTGCTTTATAGATGCTCATGACTTCTTCATTCGGCCAGTATGTTGTCCATCCTCCCTCAGTTCCAGGAGCGATCTGGTTACGGATACGGATGTTCGCAAACGTACCGCGCATCATGACTTCATGGTTTCCTCGGCGGGAACCGTATGAGTTGAATTCACGTGGTTCTACACCATTTCTGATCAAGTATTTCCCTGCAGGAGAATCTTTGGCAATTGCCCCAGCTGGTGAAATGTGGTCAGTTGTAACAGAATCTCCGAATTTCGCAATCAGGCGAAGGTCTTTAAGCGGCTGAATTTCTTTAAGTTCCGCAGAAAGATTTTCGAAGAACGGCGGGTTCTGGATGTAAGTGGACTTATCATCCCAGCTGTACAGCTTATCTCCAGTTGTTTTTAATGCGTTCCAGCGTGCATTCTCATCGAATACATCTTCGTATTCCTTTTTGAACAACTCAGGAGTTACCGCCTGGCTCATTGCTTCTTTAATTTCTGCAGAAGATGGCCAAATGTCTTTAAAGTATACATCATTGCCTTCGCTGTCTTTTCCAAAAGAATCCGTTTGAAGGTCAATATCAACTGTTCCTGCAAGCGCATAAGCAACAACTAGCGGCGGAGAAGCCAGGTAGTTTGCTTTCACTAACGGGTGAATACGTCCTTCAAAGTTACGGTTACCAGAAAGTACAGAAGTGACGGTCAGATCATTCTTGGCAATCGCTTGTTCTACTTCAAGTGACAAAGGACCGGAGTTACCGATACAAGTCGTACACCCGTATCCAACAAGGTTGAAGCCAAGTTGATCCAGGTAAGGCATAAGTCCTGCATTTTCCAGGTAGCCTGTAACAACCTTGGATCCCGGAGCTAGTGAAGTTTTCACATATCCAGGTACTTTTAATCCTTTTTCAACAGCTTTTTTCGCCAATAGACCAGCACCAAGCATTACGTAAGGGTTGGAGGTATTGGTACAGCTTGTGATCGCAGCAATCGCAACAGCACCAGTTTTCATCACGGATTTTTCGCCATCTGGATGCTTAACGGTTGCTTCTTTATTGATCTCTTCTTCAGTCAAGCCAAATCCGGCATTTCCTTGTGGAGAAACAAGTGCTTTATTGAAGGCATCTTTCATTTTAGAAAGAGGGATCAAATCTTGTGGACGTTTTGGTCCGGAAAGATTGGATTCGATTTCAGCAAGATCGATTTCCACCACGTCAGTGAAAATTGGATCTTCAGAAGAACCTGCAGTGTAGAACAACCCGTTGGCTTTGCTATATTCTTCAACAAGCTTGATTTGATCTTCAGATCTTCCAGTCAGACGAAGATAGTTAAGCGCCTCTTCATCAACCGGGAAGAATCCACAAGTAGCACCATATTCAGGAGCCATGTTAGAGATGGTCGCACGGTCAGCCAAAGGCATTTCCGCAAGTCCAGGGCCAAAGAATTCTACAAACTTGCCGACTACTTTTTTCTCACGAAGCACTTGGGTAACTTTAAGCGCAAGGTCAGTTGCTGTTGCGCCGTCAGGAAGTTCACCAACAAGCTTCACACCAATTACTTCAGGCACCGGGAAATAAGACGGCTGTCCGAGCATTCCGGCTTCCGCCTCGATTCCACCAACACCCCATCCAAGTACGCCAAGACCATTGATCATGGTCGTATGGGAATCGGTTCCAACCAATGAATCAGGGAATGCTTCAAGCTCTCCGTCAATTTCATGGCTTTGAACAACGGATGCAAGATACTCAAGGTTTACCTGGTGAACGATACCTGTTGCAGGTGGAACCGCACGGTAGTTGTCAAACGCGGATTGTGCCCAGCTAAGCAGCTTGTAACGTTCTTCGTTTCGTTCAAATTCAAGATTCATGTTTACATTTAAAGAGTCAGCTGTACCAAATTTATCAACTTGGACAGAGTGGTCAACGACAAGGTCAACTGGAATATCAGGATTGATTTGTGCAGGGTCTCCACCCATATCTTTCATGGCTTTTCTAAGGGAAGCCAAGTCAACCACTGCCGGAACACCTGTAAAGTCCTGCAGGATAACGCGGGACGGTTTGAAAGGAACATCGATATTTTTGACATCTGAAGTTCCCCATTTAGAGAGGTTCTCAATATGTTCTTTCAATATTACTCGGCCGTCATATTGACGCAAGACAGACTCAAGCAAGATTTTAATGGAATAAGGCAATTTGGATATATTGCCCACACCCGCTTCTTCGAGTGCCTTTAGACGATAATAGTTGTAGGTTTTTCCATTGACGCTGAATGATGAACGCGCCTTGAAAACATCATTTTGTTGTTTACTCATTACTCCACTCTCCTCCTTCAAAAAAACCATCATACCAATCATACACTAATTCAGAGAAAAATTGTCGAAAAATTGCTAAATCCCATGCAATATTCGCTCTATCTGTTCTACAATCTTTTCCCTTACTTATCATACGAAAGTGCTTTCAATAAGTAAAGTACAGAATAGTTATTAAACGATATAAGTAAATCTTATAAAGTAAAATAATCACCAAACCGCTAGGTCTTCGTATGATATAAAGACTTCAAAAAGATACTGAAAGGAGAGTCGACGGCATGGCGATCTTAAAACATTTGGCCACATTGCTTGCGATTATCGGAGCATTGAACTGGGGATTAATCGGATTATTTGATACTAATGTAGTCAGCGCTATTTTTGGAAGCGGTTCCACAACCGGGCAGGTCATTTATGTCCTCGTAGGTTTGAGCGGACTCTGGCTCCTGATCGATTGGTTCAGGAAAAAATAGTTGAATTACCAAAATTACCACTTTAAAAAAAGCACTCCAGAAATAGGGAGTGCTTTTTTTCGTGCTACTGCGCAGACTAACAGACAAGGGGGTGGAATACAAATGTCCAAGCCTAAAGGAAAAGCAAATCATGTCCGTCCCGGCATGAACGCAGCAAAAGCACAAGGCGGCGGTGCAGGTTATAATACAGAGTTCGGCAATGAACAGCTGCAGGCACATAATGAACCGTTGACCGAAGCCCAAAAGCAAAACAATAAAAAGACGAAAAAACGTCATTAATTCGGGTACTGGTTTATGTAGCCCTTAAGCTCGTCACGGTATTGCTCAAGCTGCTGTCTTTGATGTTCGGAAGACACTTCAAGGGCATTATCGATCTGCTGAAGAGCTTCCTCTGCCTCTTTTCTCAGTTCTTTAACTCTTGTGCCATAGTCCGCAGCATCTGATTGAATCAGCTGATGTGCTTCAACGGCTTGCGAATATCCTTTTTCTGCATCCTGAAACGCTTGTTGCTTGTCTTTATGATACGGCATTGTTGTTCTCCTTTTTGATTGAGATGCATTTACTATGCCAAAACAAGCGGCAAATTATTCAATTTTCGGAGGTCACCTATGACAGAGCATAACCGGTTTAAAGATATTCGGAAAAATGCCCCGAAGGGTGAAAATCCCGGGCAGCCGGAACCGTTAAGCGGTTCAAAGAAAGTGAAAAACCGAAATCATACCCGCCAAAATCATGGCGGAAAAATGTAAGCCAGCCAAAAAAGCTGGCTTTTTTTAAAGGGAAAGAAAAGCAGAAAGCAGGGCAGCCTCATCCGCTTCATCCACGGTCCTGGGATCAATGTGGCAACAATCATTTTTGACGGTAACAATCACTGGAACAGTTTTTTCCCTCAGCCTCCTTGAAAGCTCGGAGGCAGAAAATGCGGGATGTGTTACTTCTATAATATAGGTAGGCAGCACAACATCAGGCATCGTTCCCCCGCCAACCATGGAATGTCCCTTGATGATATGGCACTCGTACTCTGAGGCAAGCTTCTCATTAATCCGCTCGGCCTGAATCTTTATTTCTTCTTCAGACCTGACTATATCGCGAATGGCAGGAATTTCTTTGGCCGCTTCTTCCTTGTGGTAGGAAAGCAGGGTGGCTTCAAGGGCCGCCAATGTCAATTTGTCTACTCGAAGCACCCTTGCCAGCTGATGTTTTTTCAAGTGATTGATCCATTTGCTCTTTCCTGCAATGATGCCAGCCTGTGGTCCCCCGATCAATTTGTCACCAGAAAACGAAACAAGATCTAGCCCGGCATATATTCTGCTTTTTATTTCAGGCTCTTCTCCAATTCCATACCGTGGAAAAGGAAATAATGAGCCGCTTCCCAAGTCTTCGTATACGATCAGCTCCTGGTGCTTTTCCTTTAAAGTAAGAAGTTCATTGGAGGAAACCGTTTTGGTAAATCCGGTGATCTTAAAGTTGCTTGTATGTACTTTCATCAGCATGGCCGTTTCCTCATTGATCGCCGCGGAATAATCATGAAGGTGTGTCCGGTTGGTTGTTCCCACCTCTTTCAAAATTGCACCGCTCTCTTCCATAATGGAAGAAATGCGAAAAGAACCTCCGATCTCCACCAGTTCTCCCCTCGAAACAATTACTTCTTTTTGTTTGGCCAATGCGGATAAAACCATATATACAGCAGCGGCATTATTGTTGACCACCAACGCGGCCTCACAGCCAGTAATATCGCAAATCTGATTCTCGATAATATCGTGGCGCGATCCGCGTGTTCCTTGTTCAAGGCTGTATTCCAAATTGGTATAAGAAGAAGCAGCCGACATCACATGTGCCACCGCAGCCGAACTTAATCGAGCCCGTCCAAGGTTCGTATGAAGTACTATCCCTGTTGCATTAACAACTTTTCTTAAAGTATAAGCCCCATTGATCTCCATCTTTTTGCAGACTCCGGCACTTACAATAGCCATGAAACGCTCCCTCTCGCGATCTTTCCCATAGCTTCCTTTCAATAAAGAAAGGCGCAGTGCATCAATTTCTTCTTGCACCCATTTTTTAATAACAGAGACGGGTATGTCCTTTTCACCGCCTTCCCAATCGTTCTGTTGCAAAACGGCATGAACAGAAGGCAGCAATCGTAACTCTTCCATAGAGTATTACTTCCTTTCATTTCTATCTCAGTAATTTTTCTCAAGCCAAGCTCCCTTTTTCGCACTTTCGCGCAAAAATGATTATACTAATTCTTAAGGGGGTGTAGCACATGACAAGCCAGGATAAAATTCGATTAACCCAGCTTTCCACAAAAGGCGGCTGAGGCTGCAAAATTGGTCCAGAGGACCTGGCACAAGTTTTGTGCCATTTACCAGAAAGAGAACCGGACCCCAACCTGATCGTAGGACTCGAAACATCCGATGATGCCGGGGTTTATAAAGTAAGCGATGAGCTCGCTTTGATCCAGACGGTGGACTTTTTCACACCAATCGTTGATGATCCTTATATGTTTGGCCAAATTGCGGCTGCCAATTCGTTAAGTGATGTATATGCGATGGGCGGTACGCCAAAGACTGTTCTCAATATTGTCGGGTTTCCATTAAAGACACTTGGACATGACGTGTTGGCTGAAATCATGAAAGGCGCGGCTGATAAGGTAAAAGAATCAGGTGCAGCCATCGTCGGCGGACATTCCATTGACGACCAGGAACCGAAATTCGGGCTCTCCGTTACAGGATTTGTCCATCCTGACCACATTTATAAAAATGTCGGGGCCAAGCCGGGAGATGTGCTTATTTTAACCAAGCCTATTGGTATCGGCATCCAAACGACAGCCATTAAACAGGGACGGTTGAACGATACACAAATTCAAGAGGTCTCTGAAATCATGGCCAGTCTGAACAAAAAAGCGGCCGAAGTCTTGGGTTCTTATCATCCCAATGCCGTGACCGATGTTACGGGCTTCGGGCTGCTCGGGCATGCTAGCGAAATGGCCAAAGGCAGTCAGGATGTTTCAATGAACATTACGTATTCTGCCGTTCCGGTCGTAGAGAGAACAAAAGAGCTCGCTCTTGATGGCGTGGTTCCCGGGGGAACCAAAGCAAATCACAGGTGGATAAAAGATCTGATCACCTATCACAGCGATTTGCAGGAAAGTGATCAATGGATCTTATGCGATGCCGTTACATCAGGCGGGCTACTGATCAGTATACCTGCAGAGGAAGCGGATGATTGCCTTGCTGATCTTCACCGAACCGGCGTGGTTCATGCGGCCAAAATCGGAACCGTATCCAAACGAAATGAAAAACTGATTCATGTCAACTACTAAAAAAACTCCGTTATTTCGGAGTTTTTTTATTTTTCCACCTTCGTTTCCCATCATCGCGTACAGTGTAACCCATCCTGTCTAATAGCTCGAGATATGGTATTAAAAATTTTCTCGAAACCCCAAGCAACGTTTTGGCTTCTTGTACAGAAAAGGATTCAGGGAATATCTTCTCCAATTCTTCCATTTGCTTATGGACCACAAGGGCATGGATCAGCCTGTCATCATCAAGTTTATAAGCTGCATCCGAGAGGATCATAAACTGGACAACATCCTGATAAAGATCAGCAGGAAGCTGCCCATCCTGGTATAGATCATAAAATGGCTGAGCTTCCATTCCCTGACTGAGCATTTTTTTCTCAAGCTGCTCAAAGCGTTTTTCCCAGCCTGCCGGCACATGGGGTGCGAATGACTGATGGCGGATGTACTGATTTTTCTGCACAAGAACCTCTTCGGCCAGCAATTCTTTCAGACAATATTGCATTAATTCTTCCTTTTCATCCCGGAAGCTGTGAAGCAGTTCCGCTTTGTCCATCCCCAGGCGAAGAGTATGCTGCTGGTGGTAGTTTGTTACACGGCGGATCAGCGCTTCTTTCATTTCATTCACTTTTTCAGTGAACGCATAAACACCCTTTTGGATTTCTGTAATGAAAGAAGTTAATTGAAGTTCTTTTATGGTTTCTGAACAACCTTCTTTCATGCCGAGAACGGTAGAAAGTTCTTCTTCTGATAAAGCACCACTGCGTTTTAGTTCCCTGGCTGCCCACTCCATCGGTGTTCCTTCCTTTTTTTCCTTTAGACGATTGACGGTAGACATGCCAAACCTATATTTCCTCCCCATGGGATCGATGATTTCGCCACCGCCTATGGTTTCTTCCGGGGAAGGCCGCCTGAGAATAAACCGATCGCCTTTTCTGGCGACTATCGTTTGCACCAATCTCACCTGGCAATAAATTTCATTCTCTTTTTCCCTGGTCTCATTCCGGTCGAAGAAAACAATTTTCCCCATTACTTCAGACGTTCCTATGTAAAACTTAACGAGCTGCCGCTGCTTCAGATTTTTTGCGTTTTTCGAAAGAATCAGCAGAACATCCAAACAATCACTTACCGAATACTGACCGGGAGAAACGAGGACATGTCCCCGTTTGACCTTCTCCCTGCCCACACCTGCCAGGTTCAATGCCGCACGCTGGCCTGCTCCCGCAGACTCAACCACTTTATTGTGTACTTGCAGCTGCCGGATCCGTACGTGTTCCTCCCCCGGTTCCAGTGCGATCATGTCACCGGTTGTGACCCGCCCTTCAACGATTGTTCCCCGCACCACCGTTCCCTGCCCTTTAACAGTAAATGCCTGGTCAACGGGCAGCCGGAACGGACCCGAACGAATTTTAGATGGAACGGCTTGCGCCAGCCGAACCAGCTGATCTTTAAAAGATGCTATTCCCGTCCCGCTCAGGCTGTCAACAAAGTAAACAGGTAGCTCCTCAAGAGTTGTCCCTTTTGTGAGCTCTTCAATCTCGTCTTTCAGCAATTCCTTCCATTCGGGATCGGCTTTATCACTTTTGGTCACGGCACAAACCGTCTTTGTAACACCTAAGAACTGCAAAATTTCAAAGTGTTCAATAGTTTGCGGCATAATGCCTTCGTCAGCCGCGATCACAAGGATCACCAAGTCAATTCCGGCGACACCTGCAATCATCTGTCGAATAAACTTTTCATGCCCCGGCACATCAATAATGGCAGCGGAAATCGTTTCACTTAACGAAAAAGGGGCGATCCCCGGCTCAATCGTTATGCCTCGTTCTATTTCCTCTTTCAGCGTATCGGTATCCACCTGGCTGAGCGCTTTCGTCAAGGCGGTTTTTCCGTGATCGATATGGCCGGCAATGCCGATGGTGATATGTTTTGTTGCCAAAGTTCCCGCTCCCCTTTTGTTTTTATTTGGGTTCATTTTATCATGCCGTACCGTCATCATGTTATCAAAACTATCTATCCTGCCTGCATTGTGCTATACTTAATAAAAGTGAGGTGGCGTTTTGAGCAATTATAAGCCGAAGAAAAGCAACCTGAAATCATTGATCGCAAAGAAGAAAATGAAGATTGAAGCTCTTTCCAAAAGTACGAATATTTCAGTGGATCAATTAAACGATTATCAATCAAAAAAAGTCATGAGCTTGAGCAATGCAATGGCCATCGCAAAAGAACTTGACTGCCAGGTTGAGGATTTATATGACTGGAAAGTAGTAAAAGAGTGAATTCTTCACTCTTTTTTCACGTAAAGAATAACCATTTTTTATAATGAACAAAGGAGAGAGCAAAACTGAAAACAAACCTGTTTACTGCGGGGGAATCCGTAAAAATCAAAGCGACCGATGAGATGGTTACTGTATTACGCTGCAAGTTTATCAAAAATATGAAGCGTTATTCCTATGTGGTAAAAGAAAACCCATCTACTTTTTATTTTGAAGAAGAACTCGCCAAAAAATAATACTACTTTCTCGGGGCCAGAAGCGTAGCTGGTGCTTGCCTGAGTCTTCAAAACTTTTTGGGAGGCGCGTGCCGTCTCCGGTGGGTTCGATTCCCACATGGTCCCGCCAATTTAAATGATTAGATTATAAATAAAAGGTAAAAAGAAGAAGGCAGCGCCAGCGCCGCCTTCTTTTTTTATTGTCCCTTGTGATCCCCTGCAATCACATCGGCAAATGCTTTAACATAGTGTGGCAGATCTGGCGGACGGCGGCTTGATACCAAATGACCGTCAACCACCACGGCTTCATCGAGCCACTCAGCACCTGCATTCTCCATATCATCCTTAATTCCGGGAGTACTTGTTACCTTTTTGCCTTCAAGAATTTTAGCGGAAATCAGCACCCAGCCCGCGTGACAAATCTGTCCGATCGGTTTTTTATGCTCCTCCATGTGCCTCACAATTTCGATTACTTTTGGAAAACGTCTGAGCTTGTCCGGCGCCCAGCCTCCAGGAACGAGCAGCGCATCATAATTTGACGGATCAACATCATCAAACGAAAGCTGAGCCGTGACAGGCACTCCATATTTCCCTTTGTACACTTCTCCTGCTTTTTCCCCGGCAAGGTCCACTGATGCCCCTTCTTCCTGCAAACGCAAAACAGGATACCACAATTCCAAATCTTCAAAGTCATGATGTACAAAACTTAAAATTCTTTTGTTATTCAACCGCACGCTTCAAAGCACCTCCAAAATAATGATTGTTTGTACGGACAGCGTACCCTTGCTTACGGACAGAAGTCAAGCCGAGGATCTTCTATTTCCCAAAACCCTGACACAGTAGGGGGGTATCGTTCCCTTTCATCCAAAACAAAACCACTTTTATGCATGGATGTATATTTATTTTATGCACCGATGAATATTTATACATACCGAGTTTTCCCCATGTTTATCCACAGTTTCGGTTATTCACACTTATCCACAACTGCCCCTGTATCAATGTTTATAACCTTCTGTACCATCCTGCAAACTGTTATAGTTCAAATTTCTTATCTGTTACAGTCTGAAAACCTTGTCGTTTGCTGTCGCTCGAATTATTTCCCGAGCTTCTCCCCTCTCTCCACCCATTAACAGATGGATATTGATTTAAAGCGCTTTCCCCCTTTATAATAAAGAAAGGATACATAATGTGGTTTCTGGCAACCATATCGATCGGGGTGACATACATGTCTACAGGCTTTTTTCTGTTCATCGCACTTTGGACCGTTTTTTTAATCTCTATGTTTGCGATCGGCGGATATTTTATGTTTCGAAAGTTTTTAAAACGCCTTCCTAAAGAAGACGGCAAGTCCATACTTGATTGGCAGGAGTATTACATCTCCCAAACGAAACACCTATGGACACCGAAACAAAAAGAATTTTTGGAAGAACTCGTCTCACCGGTACCCGAATTGTTTCGGGACGTGGCACGCGAAAAAATAGCAGGGAAAATCGGGGAACTCGCTCTTTCCGAGAAAGCTCCAGTGATGACTCAGGATTTGATTGTTCGTGGATACATTATCGCCACTCCCAAACGTGACCACAAATGGCTCGTTAAAAAATTGAACGAAAAACAGATCGACCTCTCCCCTTACCGGAGCTTACTGGGATAAAAAAAACTCGATCACCAATTGGTGATCGAGTTTTTTATGATTGCAGCACTTTTTTATAGCCATAATACATGGCCACTCTCCAGGGGAGAATCATGCCAAACGCCACGATAAAAAACAACCCGCTTGTTTCTGGATAAGATATCTGATGTCCCAGGTAGGTTTTCATCGCCATCCGAATCAAAAACAGAATGATCAAAATCGCGGCAAACGCCTTTGACCGGATCAGATAGACTTCCCCTCCCCTCTTCTCAAACTTGCTCGTTTTGATAAGGAATATGGAAAAAAGACAGCCTACCAGAAAGGCCTCCCCTGCTTCCATCCATGTTACCCGAAACATGGGAACCACGAACATCAGAAAACCGGTGGACATGAAAAACGGAGGCAGGATAATTTTTTTTAAAGAAGCCGGTTTTTTCGTAGCTTTTAAACGGACAAAAATAACAGTTACAGCCATGACAGCTGCCACAATACTGCTCGCAATGAAGAACAACATTTTTTCCTTCTTTCTTAATCAGATGTATCCCCATCATCCTCTGCGATCGATAAGATAATTGTCATGGTTACGCCAAGCACCGTAAGATAAACGCCAAGATCAAACAGCATGGCTGTAGCAAGCTCGGTATCACCGAGCAGCGGCAGGTGAAAGTGTCCAAATGAATGGCTTAAAAACGGAACACCAAACACAAACGAACCCATCCCTGTCAAAAAGGCAATTAACAGACCTGCTGCCAGCACGATTCGATAATTCACGGGAATGACACGATTGATGGGTCCTATACCGTATGCCAGATATAAAAGAACAATCGCTCCCGCTCCCATCAATCCTCCAATAAATCCGCCGCCCGGCGCGTTATGGCCGGAGAAAAAGGAATTAACCGAAAAAGCAAGAATGATAAACACAATAATATTCGTGGTGGTTTTTAAAATAAGATCATTACTGCCTCTATCCAAGCTATACCTCCTTAAAATCCTTGAAAGCCGCCAAACACCCGGTTCACAAGAAATGAAGTAAATTTCGTCATCCAATCAAAGTATAACACGACCCCCATGGCAACCATTAGAAAACCGCCTGATTTCATGATCTGCACATTGTACCGTTTAATACTGCTTAGTTTATCCAAAAAGAAGCTTAAAAAGAAAAACGGAACAGCAAAACCGAGCACATAGCAGCCCATATACAGCATGCCCGCTCCCGGGTTGGAGACCGCGAGTGCAATCACCGCACCAAGGATGGGACCGGTACACGGTGTCCATCCTGCAGAGAATCCAATTCCGATCAACACTGAACCAAGATATCCCGTAGGACGATTTCTGAACGTCAGCTTCCTGTCTTTCATTAAAAAAGCAGGCTTAAATACGCCGAGCACCAGGAGTCCAAAGACCACGATGATAATGGCGCCAAACTGACGCAGGAAATCTTTGTACTGTGCAAAAAGACCGCCGATGTACGATGACGATAGTCCAAGCACGAAGAAGATAATTGAAAATCCGAGCAGGAAATAAAACGTGTGCAGCAGCGCCTGCTTCTTTTTCATTCCATGTTCTTCTTTCAAATCACGGACCGAAATTCCGGTGATGTAGGAAAGAAAGGCCGGATAGAGCGGCAGACAGCAAGGTGAGATGAAGGAAAGCAATCCTGCTCCGAAAGCGAGCCAAATGTTTAAGTCCATTGTGTCGACTCCTCTATATGTAATACTTTAAGTTTAAATGAAAGTGGACCTGTTCTTCAATGAAAAAAAGATTTCTAGCCCACCTCTTCCGAAAGTTTGTCTTTTTGCTGAAGAGCATACATTTTAAAGTAAAGCCCTTTCATCTGAATCAATTGCTGGTGAGTTCCCCGTTCCACAATTTCTCCTTTATGAAGGACAAGAATCTGGTCGGCATCTTGAATGGTTGACAGCCGGTGGGCAATCGCAATGGTGGTTCTTCCTGCCCTCATCTTTTGCAGGGCATGCTGGATTGCATCTTCTGTTTGTGTATCGATATTTGCGGTGGCTTCATCCAGAATAAGAATTTTCGGTTCAAAAGCCATAGTACGGGCAAACGAAATAAGCTGCCGCTGACCAGTAGAGAAGGTCGAGCCTCTCTCGCCGATTTCCTGATCATACCCTCCAGGCAATTTTTCAATAAATTCGGAAGCCTGTACGAAGTCAGCTGCCTCCTTCACCCGCTCCCTTGTAATGTTCGTATTGAATAAGGAGATATTATGGGCGATATTACCGGCAAAAAGAAATGAGTCTTGCAGTACCAGCCCCATTTTACTTCTTAATTCCGGGTTTCTGAAATGTGACAGCGGAACAGAATCAATTGTAATCTCTCCCTGTTTCAGTTCATAAAACCTCATTAACAAATTGGTGATCGAGCTTTTGCCGCTTCCGGTATGCCCGACAAGGGCCACCGTTTCACCGGGACGGGCATGAAACGAAATGTTTTTCAAAACCAGGTGCTTGTCATCATACGAAAACGAAACATTTTTAAACTCAACGGAACCCTCGGTGATGAAAGGATGACTGCCGCCCTTTGTCCCAGGTGCTTCATCGTTTTCATCCAGCAGTTCAAATACTCTGCCACCGGCAATTATGGCCTGTTGAAACATGGACAGCCTCATCATGAGCATATTGACGGGTTCAAAAAAGCGGTCCATATAATTAACAAACGCATAAATCACGCCGATTTCAACCGGGCTCGAAAACGATTTGATCCCAAAAAACGTAAGAACAATCATGATGGCGAGAACATACACAAGATCTACCGCCGGCCGAAGCAAAAGGCCATTGTATTTAATATTTTTCATCCATGCTGCATTATGTTCCATGTTAACATCCGCAAACTCTCTTTTGAGGCGCTTCTGCTGGTTAAAAACCTGGATAACGCTCATCCCCTGCAGCGACTCATTAAGTTTGGCATTCAGTTCACTGAGTTTTTCGCGCATAAGCAAAAACGATTTGGAGCTGTATTTGCGGTACAAGACCATAATGAAAGCAATCACCGGCAATAGCACCAGGCAGAACAGTCCCAATTTTACGTTCAAGTAAAACATCGCCATAAATATGCCCGCTAAATATACGATATTCTGGACAAATGCAGAAAGAACACTAACATAAAGATCCTTGATCGCTTCTGTGTCATTCGTTATTTTTGAAACGAGGCTTCCTACAGGTGTGCGGTCAAAAAAACGAAGTCCAAGGCTGTGCACCTTCGTAAACACATCGATTCTCATGCTCTGAATGATGTTCATGGCCGCCGTTTGGAACAAAACAAGCTGAATGTAATTCAGAATACAAGACAATATGATAATACTGATGTATCCCAGAGCCAAAAGGAGGATGACGCTATGATCAAAATTTCGCGGAGTCAGGTGCTCGTCGATAAATACTTTAATAATAATCGGACCGAGAAGATCGGTTCCCGTCGCGATTATCAATAGTACAAAAGCAGTAATGAGCCTTTTCTGATCACGTTTTAGATAAGAGAGGAGCCGGTTGAACACTGCCCGCTGCTTGATTTCTTTTGTATTTGCCTGGTCCATGTTCATCCTCCTTTTGCGATCATTGATTCCAGTGCCTGGCGTTCGTATGTATCCCTGTACCATCCGGGCTTGGCAATCAGTTCTTCATGTGTTCCTTTTTGGATCATCCGGCCTTCATCCAGCACAAGGATCAGATCGGCATGATCTACACTGGACAGCCTGTGAGCAGTGATAATTGTCGTCTTATCTTTCCGCTTACGTTTCAGGTTTTTCAGAATGTCTTCTTCTGTCCGTGCATCAACCGCCGAAAGCGAATCATCAAGGATGAGCAACTCCGGGTCTGTCAGCAGGGCACGTGCGATAGAAATGCGCTGTTTCTGCCCGCCGGAGAGAGTTACGCCACGCTCGCCCACTACGGTTTCAAACCCATTTTTAAATTGAACGATGTCCTCATAAACAGCCGCATCCTTTGCTGCCTGTTTGATGTCTTGAAAAGAAGCGTTATATTTTCCAAAGGCAATATTCTCTGCAACGGTTGCAGAGAAGAGAAAATGATCCTGCGGCACATAGCCGATGGCTTCTCTTACCGCATGAAGTCTGTAATCGTTTATATCGTGCCCGGCCAGCATGATCTGTTGATCTCCCACTTCAAACTCTTTGAGCAGCAACCGGCAAAGAGTCGTTTTTCCGCTGCCTGTCTTTCCAACAATCCCCATGGTTTTCCCTTCCGCCAGTTCAAAGTGAATGTTCTTTAGAACTAACGGACCAGAATTTTCATATGAAAAGGATGACAGATTCATAACGACCGAGCCGACAGGCGGATCCTGAAATCCTTCCTCTTTTTCAGAGATCACATCATCCACTTTTAATAGAGCTGTCACCCGGTCATAGGAAGCTCTTCCTCTTTCAACGATATTAAACAGCCAGCCGAATGCCAGCATCGGCCAGATCAAGAGACCAAGATAGCTGGTGAAGGACACAAGCTGTCCGATCGTAAGCTCGTCGTTTAAGACAAGTGAAGAGCCGTAAGAAACTGCAAGAAAAAAGGAAGCGCCGACAACGAGGGATATCGTTGGATCAAACAAAGCATCCACCTTGGCCACCGAAATATTTTTTTGGATTACACCCTTCGATAGCCTCTTGAAGGCATCCACGTCCTGCTCTTCCTGGCCAAACGCTTTGATGACCCGTGCTCCTGAAATGCTTTCCTGCACTTTATCGTTCATTTCCGAGAAAGCTTTCTGCGCTTTATGGAAGCGCTCGTGAAGCATGGTACCATACCGGCTGGTCGACCAGGCCATAAACGGGAGCGGGAGCAGACTGATGAGCGTCAGCTTCCAGCTGATGGTAGCTGCCATTGTAATCAGTGTAAAGCCGCCCATCATCGAGGAATCAACGAGCGTCAGAACCCCGTCCCCCGCAGTCTGCTGAATCGCCTGCAGATCATTGGTGGAGTGAGCCATCAAATCCCCTACTTTTCTTTTTTGATAAAAGCGGGGAGACATGTTCGTAAAATGGGTATAAAGCTGGTTCCGCAGAAGCAAAGCCAGCTGAATGGAGGCTCCGTAAATCAGAACTCTCCAGAAAAAGCGCAATATGTATACCGTAATTGCCACCACCGCCAGAATCAGCATGTAACTCCCAAGCCGTTTCCCACTCAACGAATCATTTTTTATAAGATCCACCGTATAGCCAATGATTTTTGGCGGAATAAGAAGGCACAGCGACACAAGTGCAAGCAAAGCAATCCCCGTGAGGTACCTTCTTTTTTCCTGTTTGAAGTACCACATCAAGTCCCAAAACACATTCAAACCATACATCCCCTTCCCAAAAACCCCTCTTTATTTTACCAAATAATGAAAATTTTAAAAATCCTTTCCTGTAATAAAAAAAGCCGCCCTACAGTCCACATGGACCATAAGGCGGCTGATTACGAGATCTAAGAAGAACAAATCCGGTATCAAGGATAAAGATGAATTTAACCAGTGACGTAAGAAATGATCAACTCTCTATCGTCGTTGAAGAAAAATCAGCTTGTCACTGATTCATTACTTCATTTGTTTGTTCATTGCCTGCATCATTTGGTTAATTTTCTTTTGGGATGGTTTCTGGCCCATTTGCATCATCATGACCCGAAGCATGTTTTCATTAATTGGCGGATTTTTTTGCAGATAACTCATCATGTATTTGCGGGCAATAAAAAAGCCGATAGCTACGCCTGCAAGAAGCGCTAGAATACCCACAAGGATATAATAAAACATAGTAAAACTTCCTCCTTCATGTTGTCTAGCACTAGTTTACTATAAAGTGATAAACATATACAAGATGGACACTAAAATATTTATGAGCCGTACCCGGTCTTCGCTTTCAACGGATTCAGCCATCCATAACGGTAATATTTAAAATCCATGGCAAAAAAGCAGCGCTCGTATTTGCGCATCGTTTCAAAAATAATAGTTTCCGCTTCAAAACCACCCACGCTCTGAAGAATGAGGTAGCGATCTGAAAAGCTGAGCCTGGCAGAACTATTGTCACTTTCCAGTAAAAAGGAATGAACTTCCGTATGGAATCCCTTTTTGGAGAGCAGCATCTGCTTTAAAAAGGTTTGTAAAGGATCGATATGAAGCGGAGACGTGATGTACTCGATTTGCTTTTGCAGGACATTCTTCTGTGCGGTAAAGGTTTTGTATTCCTCTAAAAAGAGCTGAAAAAGCTTTGACTCTTTTCCAAAGTATTGTTCAGCAACCTCTTCTTTTAGCTTATAAATGAAATACTCTCTCAAGCCCCCGCCACCTACTCTCGCTTTTTCCCCAGTATATAGCATGTCCAATAAAATAGTTGTCTGATGATGAAGATTGAAAGCACTACTTTTGTCGAACACAAAAAGACCCGGAGATTTCCTCCGGGCCATTTTTTTATTATTTTAACAATGCTTTAACTTTGTTAGAAACATTTTCAACAGTGAAGCCATACTCTTCGATGATTTTGTTTCCTGGTGCAGACGCGCCAAATTTATCAATGGCTAATACGTCTCCTTCAAGACCAACATATTTATGAAGGCCTTGGGAAGCAGCCATTTCAATGCCAAGGCGTGCGCGTACAGAAGAAGGGAATACACTTTCTTTGTACTCTGCAGATTGCTGTTCAAATCGGTCCCAAGAAGGCATGGAAACGACAGAAACGCTGATACCTTCTTCTTTAAGAGATTTTTGAGCTTCAACTGCAAGGCTTACCTCAGATCCAGAAGCAAGAAGAATCGCTTGTGGAGTCCCTTCTGCTTCAGAAATTACATATGCACCTTTTTTAACGTTCTCATATGCATTCTCTTTAGTTCCAGGTAAAATTGGGAGAGCTTGTCTTGTAAGCACAAGAGCCGTTGGTGTATCTGTGCTCTCAAGAGCCAATTTCCATGCTGCTACGGATTCATATGCATCCGCAGGACGGATTACAGACAATCCAGGCATCGCACGAAGAGACGCAAGCTGTTCAACCGGTTCGTGAGTTGGTCCGTCTTCCCCAACAGCCACACTGTCATGTGTGAATACAAAGGTTACAGGAAGCCCCATGATGGAGGCAAGACGAATGGCTGGACGCAAGTAATCGGAGAATACGAAGAATGTTGCTCCAAACACTTTTAATCCGCCGTGAAGCGCCATACCGTTGACCGCTGCACCCATTGCAAATTCACGAACACCAAACCAGATGTTGCGTCCGCTGTAATCTTCACGGCTGAAGTTGGTTTCGCCTTTTAGCATGGTGTTGTTGGATCCTGCAAGGTCAGCAGAGCCACCGAACAGCCAAGGAATGTTTTGGGCAAACGCATTTAATGCATTTCCTGAAGAAGCACGAGTGGCGATCGCTTTATCAAACTCAGGAAGGTTTGCATCAAAGTTTTCTGGAAGCTTATTGTCAATTGCCAACTTTAATTGAGCAGCTGCTTCGCTGTGCTCTTTTTCATAGCGGGCAAACAAATCATTCCATTCCGCTTCTTTCTTCTGGTTTTCTTCTTTTACGGAAGCAAAGTGATCTCTTACTTCGTCAGGAACGTAGAAGTCTTCTTCAAATACCCAGTCATATGCAGCTTTCGTTAATTTAACTTCATCTGCTCCAAGCGGCGCACCGTGAGAAGCTGATTTACCGGATTTGTTTGGAGATCCAAAACCAATAACCGTTTTAACTTCGATGAGTGTTGGATGTTTCGTATCTTTTTTCGCTTCAGCAATCGCTTTTTCGATCTCATTTAGATCCGTACCATCTTCGACACGCAGCACTTGCCAGCCGTATGCTTTAAAACGGTCTTCTACACTTTCAGAGAATGAAAGGTCCAAATCACCGTCGAGTGAAATATCGTTTGAATCATACATAACAACCAGTTTACCAAGTCCAAGGTGGCCTGCAAGAGAAGCGGCTTCAGCAGAAACGCCTTCCATCAAGTCTCCGTCACCACAGATGGAGTAGGTAAAGTGGTCAACCACTTCAAAACCATCTTTATTATAAGTGGCAGCAAGGTGGCGTTCAGCCATGGCCATACCCACTGCCATCGCAATACCTTGTCCGAGTGGGCCAGTTGTCGCATCAACACCGGCAGTATGGCGGTATTCCGGATGTCCAGGCGTCTTGCTTCCCCACTGACGGAACTCTTTAAGATCATCCATGGAAAGATCATAGCCAGATAAGTGAAGCAGGCTGTATAAAAGCATGGAACCGTGTCCTGCAGACAGTACAAAACGGTCACGGTTGAACCACTGCGGGTTCTCAGGATTGTGGTTCATGAACTTTGTCCAAAGACTGTAAGCCATAGGTGCTGCACCCATAGGCATTCCCGGGTGACCAGATTTGGCTTTTTCGATGCTATCTATAGCCAAAGTACGAATTGTGTTAATTGATAATTGATCAATTGAAGCTGTAGACATTAATTTCATCATCCCTTCATCTACATATGAACATATGTAAAAGATTTGTCGATTCAATCATAAACATTTTAGCCCGTTAATACAAGCACAATGCCCTTCATTAGTTTCCCTTAAACCATTCTCTTCATACAACAAAAAAGCCTGTATTATAACTTTTGTTATAATACAGGCCGTATCACTTAAGCCAGTGCGGGAAGGTCACAGTAGAAGATGTCTTCCGTTTCATCATAGTCCAGCTTCATTTCCTCTAGAATCCACTCATCATCCGGTCTTACAAAAAACGTCAGGCCGCTCACTTCATGGATTTGATCTCCTTCACCTGGCATTGCCGGGATTACGCCCACAGAGTATCCGCCATGGCTAGTGCTTCCTGCATACCGTGCGAAAAGCCGAATGGCTTCACCTTCATTGAGATCGATTTCACGATACAATTTGACAACAGAATCAGTTATTGAAAAGGCCACTTTGTTCTCCCCTTCCAGAGTTGTTATAGTACAGTATATAGGAAAGTCAGAATTTTGCAACAAGAAAAAAAGCCTGATTTCAAATGAAATCAGGCTTCGTTTTAATGTTTTATATTTTTTTGGCTTTTTTTGCTTTCTTTCAGCTTCTCCGGAGTCACATCATTGCCTTCAGGGTCAATGATGGTCAATGAATGCAATCTATTTTGAAAAGAAGTTCTGACATTCTTCAGATATTCTTCTCGTAATTTTTTTTGCTCTTCAGCTTCCTCAGTAGATAAACCTTCTTGTTTCGACTTTTTTGCAAGAATGTTGATCCGTTCCAATTTGTCTGGTGTAAGCATGAACACCTCTCCTTTTATATTCGATATGCCTATCATAAACGAATATCAGGTAGGGTTTCCAGTCTTAGCACTTTCTATATACTCTTTATACCGTCTGTGAACTGTTGCCTTGGATGCTTCATACCCGAATCCCCGGAGGGTTCCTGCAATTTCAGCGAACGTAAGATCCATCCTGCGAAGACGAATAATTTCTTCAATCGGCAATTCTTTGCGCTCTCGGCCGCCATTGTGGATATTCTTTAAATTTTTTTGCGGCTTGTATCCTTTTTGAACCGCTTTTTTCATTCCACGCTTAATTTTTAAATTGTGGAGTTTTCTTTGATATTCCTCTACAACAGCAACAATTTCAAGCACCATCGATTCTGCTTCGGAAAGATGATACTCTCCCTGGCTGCTGAAGGTATACACTTTAATTTCACGTTTCAGCAGTTCATGAAGCAGTACAATTTTGGCATTCCCCCTGCCCAGCCGGGTATCATCTGATACCAAAAGAACTTCAAATTCACTGTTCTGAGCCATTTCAATGATGCGCAGCAAACCTTCCCGTTCGAGGCTATATCCGCTTTCCCGTTCCTTGATGACGGAAACAATCGTAAAATCATGCTGTTTGGCCAATCTTATTAATTCTTCTTCCTGCCGGGAAAGTGAAGCGGCCTGCTCCTCCTTGTTCGTACTCACCCTGCAATAAATAATCGCGTTCAAGTAACATCACCTGTCTTTTTCTGCTTTAATAGGAATGATGAGCTTTTGCCCCGGTGTAATGGCCCCTGCCTGTATTCCGTTGTTCTTTTCCACCCAGTCTACAAATTCCCAGTTGCTTTTGTGATCCTTTTTATATTTTTCTGCTATTTCCCAGAGTGAGTCTCCTTTATAAACTGTAATCTCCATATATTCTTTTGAGCCTTCAACATGTGTCTGATGAGCAAACATAAAAAAGCCTGCTGCCACAATTGATATTAGCATAACTATCGGTGAAAATCCCTTCATTTCCTATCACCCCTGCGAATGTTTGTTCTTATTTGTTCTCATTATAATGGGAACAGTTGTTCTTTTCAAGGGTTTTTTTCGAACTTATGTTTGTATATCTTGTTTTTAAATGCTATACTTTTTTCAAGAGTATTCAGTGAATGAGGTGCGAATATAATGACAAAGTTATCCAGAAGACAGATTGATATCCTCGAATTTATTAAAGAGGAAGTAAATGCAAAGGGATACCCTCCTTCCGTACGTGAAATCGGGGAAGCGGTCGGGCTGGCATCCAGCTCTACCGTTCATGGCCATCTTTCGCGTTTGGAGAAAAAAGGTCTGATCCGCAGGGACCCTACCAAGCCAAGGGCTATTGAAGTATTGGGGCTTGAATCCGACCAGATCATCACAAAATCACGATCCGTAAATGTACCGATCATCGGTAAAGTTACTGCAGGATCTCCGATTACGGCCATTGAAAATGTAGATGATTACTTCTCTCTTCCAGAGCATGTAGTTGGAGACGATAATGTTTTTATGTTAACTGTTGAAGGAGATAGTATGATTGAAGCAGGCATATATGACCGGGACCTGGTTGTCGTGAAGCAGCAGCCTACTGCTGAAAATGGTGACATCATCGTTGCGATGACAGAAGAGAATGAAGCAACCGTTAAACGGTTCTTTAAAGAGAAAGATCATATCCGTCTGCAGCCTGAAAATGCTTCTTTATCACCCATCCTTCTTCCAAACGTGACCATCCTCGGAAAAGTAATCGGGGTGTACCGCACTTTACACTAAAAATAAACAAACAGCGGCCCGGCAGTTATGCCGGACCGCTGTTTGTTTATTAATGATGAAAGTTTGTGCCATCTGTAGTTGCTTCAATGACTCCGCTTCGAATGACAAAATCTCCGAAGTGTTCCCCTTCCAGGCGCTCTTTCGCATATTTGGGGAAAAGAATCTTTAATTCCTTTAGTATTTCTTCTTCCCCTATATTCTCACGGTACATTTTGCTCAAACGGCTGCCGTCAAATGCAGCACCCAAATACATATTGTATTTCCCCGGTGCCTTGCCGATAAAGCCGATTTCACCAAGTGCATGCCTTGCACATCCATTAGGGCAGCCGGTCATCCGAACGGTGATTTCCTCGTTCTGCAACCCGTTTTCATCTGCAATTTGATCAATTTTGTCCATCAGCAATGGCAGATAGCGCTCTGCTTCAGCCATTGCAAGGCCGCACGTCGGAAGTGCTACACAAGCCATGGAATTACGGCGGATGGCAGAAACGTTCTGGCTGTTGAGCATTCCATACTGATTGAGAAGATTGGTGATCTCCTGCTTCTTGTCCTCGGACACATTAGCAATGATCAGGTTCTGGTTCGCAGTTAAACGGAACTCCCCGGTGTGAACCTTGGCAATCTCACGCAGGCCGGTCATCAGCTTATAGTTTTCAAAGTCTGTAATACGACCACCTTCAACAAACAGCGTAAAATGCCATTGATCTTGAAGACCCTTAACCCAGCCATATCTGTCTCCATTATCCTCAAAGGAAAAGTCTCTAGCTTCGGGCAGTCTCCAGCCCAGTCGGTTTTCCAATTCTTCCTTTACGTTTTCAACCCCCAGGCGGTCAACTGTATATTTAAAACGGGCGTTTTTTCGCTTGGAACGGTTTCCGTAATCTCGTTGAATGGTAATAACTTTTTCCGCCACCTCAAGGATCTGGTCAGGTGTGCAAAAACCAATCACTTTGGACAGCTGCGGGTAGGTTTCTTTGTCCCCGTGACTCATACCCATGCCTCCGCCAATCGCAATATTAAAACCAGTCAACTTACCATCTTGAACAACCGCAATTAACCCAAGATCCTGTGAAAAGACATCAATATCATTAGATGGTGGAACAGCAATGCCGATTTTAAATTTACGCGGCAAGTAAAGCGGCCCGTACATCGGTTCTACTTCATCTGCTTCCGGTGTGCCTGCCACCTTTTCTTCGTCAAGCCAGATCTCATGGTACGCTCTGGTTCTCGGCAAAAGGTATTCACTCAGTTTCTTGGACCATTCGTATACTTCTGAATGAATTTCGGACTGATAAGGATTTGAAATGCACATCACATTCCGGTTCACGTCTCCGCATGCAGCAATCGTATCCATAAGAGAAGCATGGATGGCCTGAATCGTACTCTTCATATTCCACTTCAAAATGCCGTGCATCTGGAAGGTCTGCCTTGTTGTCAATTTCAGAGTTCCATTTCCATACTGGTTTCCCAGCTGGTCCATGGTGAGCCACTGTGCTGGTGTAGCAACACCACCAGGGAGTCTCACGCGAAGCATAAATTGATAAGCAGGTTCAAGCTTTTGTTTCTGCCGCTCGGTGCGAAGATCACGGTCATCCTGAAGATAGCTGCCGTGATGCTTCATGAGACGGTTGTCATCGTCCGGTATACCTGCACTGATCCTGTCAAGCATCACTTCCTTCAGCGTGCCCCGCAGATAATTACTTTCTTCTTTTATACGTTCTACATCACTTGGTTTGCCGTCCGGTGCTTTTAAAATAGGATTTGACATCTATAAAACTCCTTTCTGTCCCCGCTTAATACACATCACGCTGGTATCGTTTTTCCTGCTGCATACGGGAAACATAATCTTCTGCTTGTTTGCGTGTCATGTTTCCTTCTTTTTCAATGATGCCGATCAATGTTTCATGTACATCATGGGCCATGTTTTTCTCATCTCCACAAATGTAGAGAACCGCTCCGGCTTCAAGCCACTGGAAGAATTCCTTGCTTTGTTCAAGCATGCGGTGCTGCACGTATACCTTTTCTTCAGTATCACGTGAGAAGGCGACATCCATTTTCGTCAGCACACCGCCTTCAAGCCATTTTTGCCATTCTGTCTGATAGAGAAAATCAGTGACGAAATGCTGATCGCCAAAGAACATCCAGGACTTCCCCAATGCTCCCTGTTCCTCACGCTCTTGCATAAAGGCTCTGAATGGCGCCACCCCTGTTCCGGGACCAACCATAATGATTGGTGTTTCGCCATTTTCAGGCAGCTTGAAATTCTGGTTATGCTGGATGTAAACCGGAAGTGTATGACCGGGCTCCAGCCGTTCCGCACAAAGAATGGAGCATACACCATTCCGGCTTCGTCCATACGATTCATACCTTAGAGCGCCAATGGTAAGATGAACTTCTTCCGGGTTGGCTTCAAGACTTGAGGCAATGGAATACAAACGGGCAGGCATCTTTCTCAGGATGCTGACAAAGTCCTGCGGTGAAGCTGCCCATGGACCAAAGTCTTGAATCAGATCCAGCAGATCGCGGCCGGAAAGGTAGTTTTTCAATTCTTCTTCATGTCCAGCCGACAACATTTCATGCAGTTTTTCATCTTCGGTAAACTGCGCAGCCTGCTGCAGAAGCGGTTTGGTCAGAACGGTAATTTCAAAATTGGTTATCAAGGCTTGTTTCAGAGGCGCCACATCGCCCTGCTTGTTTACAGTGACAATTTCTTCCGGATTCCATTTAAGCTCATCCAGCAGCATATCGACCAAAGCGGCGTCGTTTTCTGGATAGATTCCAAGGCTATCTCCCGGTTTATAGGATAAATTGGACCCTTCAAGAGAGATTTCGAGATGCCGTGTTTCTTTATTCGATCCACGTCCATTCAGGTTGATGTTTTCCAACACTTCGGCATGAAATGGATTGGTTCGTGAATATTGCGATTCCCCTGAGGCTGCCGGCGCATTAACCGATGTAGCTCCGCTTGCCGCTACTTCCTGTGTATCATTCAATGCTTCCACCACATTTGAAAGCCACTCGGCTGCCGGCTCATCATAATCAAGGTCACAATCTACACGAGGTGTCAGGCGGGTTCCTCCAAGATCTTCAAGCACTTTATCGAATTCTTTTCCTGTCTGGCAGAAAAACTCGTAAGAGCTATCTCCAAGAGACAATACGGAAAAACGAAGATCTTCAAGCTTTGGAGCCCGTTTGCCATGGACAAATTCATGAAAAGATATCGCATTGTCGGGAGGATCTCCTTCTCCATGGGTGCTGACAACGATTAAAAGGTTTTTAAGCTTCTTCAATTGATTGGACTTAAAATCACTCATGGATGAAACCGTCACATCATACCCTTTTTCCTTTAACATTTTGCTGCTGCTATCCGCAATCCCCTGGGCATTCCCAGTTTGTGATCCATACAGGATGGTAATTTCTTTTGAAACCGGTTGAGCTACGGGTGCAGGAAGCGCCTGTGGCGTGTCGCCGCTTGCTGAAGGCACTAGCTGTGATGCAGCAAGAAAGCCGGAAAGCCATACTTTTTGAGATTCTGTCAGGGATGGCAAAAGCTTGTTAAGCAGCTCTGCCTGCTCCTGGGTAAATGGACTGTTTTTTGCCTGAAGTTGCAATGATAACACCTCACATATAAATTTCCCGTCATTTTATAAATTAAGGTTTCACCCTACTAAGTCTCAATTAAATCGATCTATTAAGTCGGTTTTAATCTTAAAAATAGTCAGAACCCTTAAAAAAATTTACAGTATCTACTTTACCGCAGACCATAACATTAGTAAAATACATATTAATTATTATTACTATTAAAAAGTCTAATCGATGAGGACGTATTTTATTATGTATTATGATGCCTTAAAAACTTTTGTTACCCTTGCAGAAGTAAAGAACTTTACAAAGACTGCCGAACGGCTCCGAATATCACAGCCGAGCGTCAGCCTGCACATTAAAAACCTGGAAAAAGAATTTCAAACCCAATTGTTCATCCGGTCGCCGAAATTTCTTCAAATCACGCCTACTGGTGAACTTTTATACGATCGTGCAAAACAGATTTTAACCGTTTATGAACAAGCGAGGCAGCAAATCCTTGAGCACCACACAACCATAAAAGGGGAACTGAAGATCGGAGCCAGTTTTACCATCGGCGAGTATATTCTACCTGCTCTATTATTTCAGCTGCAAAAAAACCATCAAGAGCTGCAGCTTCAGGTGTTAATTGGAAACACAGAAGAAATAGTGTCTTCTGTTCGAAATTATAAAGTGGATATCGGATTAATCGAAGGACAAACGAATGAAAAAGAAGTATCTGTGCAACCCTTTATGAAAGACGAACTCTTTATCGTTTCTTCTCCAAACCATCCGCTTGCCTCCAAGGGTAAGGTCACCATGGATGATCTGCAAAACCAGAAATGGGTATCGAGAGAAGCGGGATCCGGGACACGCGATTATTTAAATCATGTGATCCGCTCAAACGGCCTGAAGACAAAATCGATTCTTACGATCAGTTCCAATCAAGGCATCAAAGAGTCGGTCATACATGGGCTTGGGCTTTCCCTTTTATCAAAAAGTGTAATTGAGAGGGACCTGCAATCTGGCAATTTAGCGATCATCAAAATCAACCAGCACACCTTTCACCGAAAGCTTTCCTATATTTATGCCCCGCTGGTCCAGGAAAACAGAAACGTCTCCGCTTTTTTGCAGGTCATCCATCAAGCATACCCTTCTGTTATTTAAAAGAAGATACAGACACAGCATGTACTGTGTCTTTTTGAGCAATTATCTTAACTCAAGATAAAATAGTAGATTTTTCTTTTATTTCTTACTGATACCGGAAAGTATGGTATCTATTGCAATTCCATTTGGAATGTCAGAAAATAAGAGTATATTTTACATACTTAAATGTTTAATTGAAACGGGAGAGAATGCTCTATGAAAAAAATGTCTCCATGGTTAAATGCATTTTTAATTGCTGTTCTGGTCATGACCTGGGGGGTCACATGGCCAATTTCAAAGGTAGCTTTAACTGACTGTCCTCCCATTCTTTTATCCGGGTTTCGCTCGCTCGGTGCAGGCATCCTGTTGTTTATTTTTTCATTAAATCGTTTGGACAAGCTGCACTTCAGAGAAAATTGGAAAATGTATTTTTTGTCTGCTTTGTTTAACTCTGTGCTTTTTTATGGTCTGCAGACGATTGGCCTTCTTTTTGTTCCTGCAGGCCTGTTCAGTGCGATCGTCTACCTGCAGCCTGTGCTGATCGGTATTATCGCCTGGCTGTGGATCGGAGAAGCAATGACCGCCCTAAAATTGACCGGGCTGCTGCTTGGCTTTACAGGTGTCGCAACAATCAGTCTTGGAGGACTGTCTGCACATATTTCAGCCGTCGGGATTATACTTGGGATTCTGACCTCCTTAAGTTGGGCAGTTGGCACTGTCTATATGAAAAGAATTAGTGTGAAGGTCGATGGTATCTGGCTGATCGCCATCCAAAGCATTTTTGGCGGTTTAATCATGACGGGAACAGGGAGCGGAGTAGAAGGCTTATCTGCCATCGCCTGGAGCACTTCATTGCTCTTAACGTTATTTTTTCTGGCATTATTCTCAGTCGCCATTGCCTGGCTCATTTATTTCCATTTAATCTCCACAGGAAATGCCAGCAAGATCGCCTCCTTTAATTTTCTCGTCCCGTTGATTTCCATTTTGATTGGTATTTTGTTTTTGGACGAGCCTTTTACCTACTCCCTGCTGGCCGGCCTCTTTTTGATCATCGCAAGCATCTATCTTGTAAACCGGAAGACGTTAGTGCTCACCAAGACAACAAGACGGAATCTTCATGCTCATAAATAAAAAAAAGGGGTGATTCCTTTCTTCAGGGAATCACCTTTTTTTAAGTCTTACCATATAAGCAACCTGCCCCTTCCATGAAAAAGGGAATATCTTCCTCCTCATCTTAAGAAATAGCAGGCACAGCCTGCCTTTTCTTTTGTTAAAGGGGAACGGCAGAGTTTGAACAGGAAAGTATGAAGGTAATTATGTAAAATGTTCATTTAACCATAACGTCGAGGCTGCGATGAATTTTTCAGCAGCCGGAGGAAGACTTTTAAAGGAATTGGAACCAATGCCCATCGAGCAAATGGCCCGGTCATCTGAAAGTGGTATTCTTTTGACCCCTTCAGGAAGATGATGCAAAGCGATCTCCGGAAGGATGGCAACACCAAGTGAATGTTTTACCATTGAGATCACAGCTTGTTCATCATCTAAGTGAAACGAAATTTCAGGGTTAAGTTTAAGTGCTTTAAACAAGTTGCGAATGGTTTTAAGAGTAGATTTTTGAAGGATCAGCTTCTCTTCTTTAAGTGCATCCGGCTTTATAAATTCTTCGGCTGCGAGATGGTGCGTTTCCGGAACAACACAGAATAAGAGTTCTTTTTTTAAATGGAGGATCTCCAAGTCTGCTGCAGGCAGCATCAAAAAACCAAAATCTACGATTCCCTGAGAAATCCATTGAGAAATTTCCTCCTGTTTCCCTTCCATAATATCTATTTTTATATGTGGATATTGATTGGTAAACTTTTTTACTATACCAGGAAGCCATACCGCGGAAACAGAAGAAAATGTACCGACCCTTACCGTCCCTATTTCAAGTCCTTTGATTTCCCCGGCCTCTTGAAGCATTTTTTCATTTAAATGAAGAATCTCTCTAACATACTGCAGCATTTTCTCACCATTTGCAGTCAGCCTGATTCCTGCTTTGTTTCTGGTCAACAAGGAAAACCCCAAATCTTTTTCCAGGCTGGAAATGGCATGACTTACCCCTGATTGAGAAATGTTTAAAATTTCACTTGCTTTCGTTAAGCTGCCAAGCTCTACTACGGTTTGAAAGATTTCATACTTGCCGATCGACAAACTTATCCCTCTTTACATTAGTTTTATTCATAATATAACATAAAAAATGAATTTTTTTCATCATTATTTGACAAAAGGACTGCTCCAGCAGTCTTCCCTTTCAAGAATGCCAGGGCAGTCTCCTGCTTACCGCAGTGTTTCTTGAATGGTTTCTTTCCACCTTGTAAGGACTGCCGGTGGATTCTTTAAGGAGATTTGAATCCCCGTAGTAATGTCTGCATATTTCGCCTGATCCTCTTTATATAACTCTACCTTGGCTGAAAAACGCTCCAAAGGATGCTTTGCGTCTTCGAGTATTCCCAACGGCGATAATGCAAGTCGGATATAATGGACCTTACCCTTATAGACCGCCATTAAAAAGGCCTTTTTCGTTCTGATGCAATTTTTGGTTGTCGTGGTACCCGGCCAAAGTGCCAATCGTAAATTCTCTTTGTCATGGGCAACAACTTCACCTGCACTTACCATTGCATTATGCGGCCAGCCATCCTGTGTTACCGTCATTAAAAGCATCGCCTCATGCTGCTTATTTTCGAGGTTTTCTCCGTTCAGCAGTTCGAACAATTCATCGGATAGTTCCAACAGTCTACACATCCTTTCCTATAGAAACCAGGACAGGGCTGGTCCGTTTTCAGACTAGCCCTGCTGGTTTACTACATTTATTATTTTATATACTTTGCCGGAAGAGCAGGCACATTTTCTGCAAATGGGATGTCAGCCGGGTTCACCTTAAACGCACGGTTATATTTTTCAGGTTTCGTGATGGTTTCAGGCTCAATGGAACGCCATGTAAAAATACATACCGGACACATATAAACCTCCCATGCACCTTCCACCGGTGACTTTGATACAACTTCGGCTTTTTTTGATTCACATCGCGGACAAGTATGCATATCTTTCACTCCTTTTATCGTAATAATTCCCGTAAACGTTGTTCCCACTTCTCAACATTAAGCGGGGAATCAAGGGGCTGTGAGTAGTGGCCTCTTGTTTCAGGCGCCACAGGCGTAGTAGCATCGAGGACCATTTTGTGAGTGATTCCCGAAGGTAATGAACCTGGATCAAGAGCAAGGACGGAAAGGTCCGGAATAATTACTGCATCGTGTTTTGGATGCATTTTAGTCGAAAGGGCCCACATGACCTGAGGAAGATTAAACGGATCCACATCCTCATCGACAACAATCACCAGTTTACAATAGCCCAAGCCGTGTGGCGTGGTTAAAGCCCGCATTCCCACTGCCTTTGCAAATCCGCCGTAGCGGCGTTTGGTGGAAATAATGGCAACCAATCCATGAGTGTACATGGCATTTACCGCTTGGATTTCATTAGGGAATGCTTCTTTTAATTGCTGGTATAAAGGCACGCTTGTATTAATACCAATCATATAGTCTGTTTCTGTCCAAGGCATTCCGATATAAAGGTGTTCAAATATCGGATTCTGACGGTGATAGACACGGTTAATCTTTATAACCGGCATGCTTCTTCCTCCTGAATAGTGGCCGGTGAATTCACCAAACGGCCCTTCAAATTCACGGACACCTGCCAATAGCTCTCCTTCAAGAACAACCTCTGCTCCCCAAGGAATATCGAGGTCTGAATCTTTCGCTTTTACAATACGGTATGGTTCACCCTGAATGGCACCGGCCATCTCGTATTCGGATTGATCGTAATGTAACGGCGTAGCCGCTGCTGTTGTAATGGCAGGTTCGTTGCCAAGCGCAATCACAACAGGCAGGTTTTCACCGCGTTCTTCAGCCTGTCGCAGGTGAATGGCAATATCATGCTGAGGAACCGGCTGGATTCCCAATCGGTCTTTCCCTTTAACCTGCATGCGGTAAATACCTACATTTTGCTTTCCGAAGTGCTCCGGATCATCAAGGTCACGTGAAATTACACACGCCTTATCAATATAAAACCCTCCGTCTCCCTGGTTCAAACGGAACAACGGCAAAATATCAAAAAGGTTGATGTTTTCAGTGATCTCCACTTCATGAAATGGTGCGGTTTCCTCCCGCTGAACTGGCATCGGAAATTGATCATAACGACGGGCAAATTCAAAGAATTGTTCTTTTAACGGTGTATTTTTTGGCATCCCCATCATTAGTGCATGGTTTGGCCAAGAGCCCATTACATTCATGGCTACTTTTGCGTTGGTATACCCATAAATGTTGTCAAATAACATAGCCGGAGTCTCTGAACCAAGCTTGCTCATCGCTTTGGTTGCTGCAGCAATATCCGGTTCAGGTTTCACTTCATCTTTAATAGTAAGAAGCTGCCCTTCTTTTTCTAATGTCGCAAGAAAATCACGAAAATCTTTATAGGCCATTTTTAGTCCTCCTGTTTCTTAGGTTTCATACCTTCCCAGCGTCTTGCTTCAGATAAATGAATATCAAACTGGTCCAACGCCCTGAAAGCAATATGATCTACCATATCTCCAAGATCCTGTGGATGATTGTAGAATGCAGGCATGGGCGGAATAATGATGGTGCCCATGCGGGAAAGCTCCAGCATATTTTCAAGATGGATCGTACTCAATGGAGTTTCCCGAGTCATTAAAAGAAGTTTTTTTCTTTCTTTCAGCATGACATCCGCTGCACGTGTCAGTAAGTTATCCGCAAGCCCCATTCGAATAGATGCCAGTGATTTCATACTGCATGGTGCCACAATCATGCCATCAACCCGGAAGGACCCGCTGGAAATCCTTGCTGCCTGATCTTTGTAGGAATAGCTGAAATCAGCCATTCCTTCTACTTCCTTCACGGTATAAGATGTTTCAAAAGGAATGTTAGCTGTTGCCCACGGGGACATCACCAGGTGGGTTTCTACATTTGCCTGCTTTAAAAGCTCCAAAATGCGAATGCCAAAAACGACGCCCGTTGCACCGGTTATACCAACTATAATCCTCATCTGTTCCCACCTTTCTCGCTCATAACGTATAGCGTGTTTTACAGAAACAAGTATACGCCTCTCATTTTAATAAATAAAATATATATATATTATGCAATGCATATGTTTAACTTATGGATGGAAAATACTATAGACAGAAAATAATTGGCCGAAAAAATAGAATTCCAGATAACACCGGATCCCTATTTCTGGTGAACGCATAAAAAATAGTGTATGCTCGATCCGAATAAGCAAAATCTATGTAAGATCGCAATGATAAGGGTGAGGGAGAACTCATGGATATTCGTCAGCTTCGCTATTTTCAAACCATCATAGAAGAAAAACAGATAACAAAAGCTGCAAGGATTCTGCATATGGCCCAGCCGGCGCTGAGCTTGCAGCTTAAGCAATTAGAGGAGGAGCTCGGTGTTCAATTAATTATCCGACAAGGAAAACAGTGGCAGGTAACAGAAGCAGGACAGAAACTTTATGAGCGTTCCAAACAGCTGCTTCAGTCGATTAATTCCATTAAAGGAGAATTGTCGGAAATAAAAGAAGGCATTACCGGGACGGTCACCATCGGCACTTCTACGATTTGCGTTTCCCATCTTGCCCCCCATTTAACTCAGTTTCATAACGAATTTCCGAAAGTGTATGTAAAGATATTCAATGGTGATACGTATTATCTGGAGGAGCTGCTTCAGCAGAATATGATTGATGTTGCCCTCCTTTTACTTCCGGTCGAAGGACGCCAATATGAAATTGTCCCTCTGGAGGAAGACCCGTTTGTTGCAGTTATCCCAAGACACTGGGAGAAGCACTTTCCAAAAGACTCGATCAGCCTGAAAGAAGTGGCTGAGCAGGATCTTCTCTTGGGAAAAAGAAGATCCGGAATCGGAATATACGAGAATATTCTCTCCCATTTTCATCACTATGATCTTCAACCACAGGTGGTTTTGGACGGACCGGATATATCCACCATTCTGACGTTTGTGGCCACCGGTATGGGGATGACCATTATTCCCCGCTCAGAAATCCATCAGGCATACGATGGAAAATTCAAAGTACTTACAATTGAGGAACCTTTTCTGCAAGCAAAACCGGCGATTGTCTGGATGAAAGACAAATATATGTCAAAAGCCAACAGAAAACTGATTGAGTTACTGGTATCAGAAGAATCGGAAGTGCCCCTAAACAGAAAAAACCCCTGATACCAAAAGTATCAGGAATTTTGAATTTTGATACATGCTCTTGTATTGTCCGCATTCTCAGGGTAACTTGCGAACGGTATATCTTATATGTTTTTCACGGTTTAATGTCTAAAATCCGCATAACACCAACACTTTCAAAATGAAAGTGGTTATTTACATATATTGAAGTTGCGGTGATAAATATGATCCTCTTTCAAAGCTTTGAAATTTCCGCTATTTCATTTTTGATTAAATAGAACAGGAGATAAATTTCTTGGTTCTAAACCATATCTTTGCCCAGTTCATTCCGAATCTCGTTATTAGAATCTAATTTAGCTTAACATCAATCAAACTGTCTTGTTTTAATTTATGTATTTCATTTGGTAATCCACTAGCCGGAGCCCTGGTTCAACAAAGAAATCACAATAAGATTTATGTTCAATTAATAACAGCATTTATATATAATACAGTGTAAGAATCACATATTCTGGCCTTATCATAATCAGAAAGGAGATAATAAAATGGAAAACTTTTATCTTTTTGTCCTTATGTGTATTTTTCTAATTATTTTACCTGGTCCCGATACTGCCATTGTTACCAAAAGCACTCTCACCGTTGGGAGAAGCGGGGGTCTTAAAACAGCCTTAGGTATTTGTTGTGCCCTCCTTATCCATACTTCTGCTGCTGTACTAGGACTATCAGCGATCATTGTGAAATCAGCGTTATTATTTTCTGTCTTTAAATATGTGGGAGCTGTTTACTTAATTTATCTGGGTGTTAAGAATTTATGGTCTTTAAGGAAAAAGGAAGAAGCAGCAAGCGTTGAGATGAACACAGAAAACCAGTTTGAAAACACATCATTCTTTAAACTGGGATTCTTGACCAATATCCTAAATCCCAAAGTTGCTGTCTTTTTCTTAACTTTTTTTCCTCAGTTCGTGGACTCTGGCAGCAATACCTTTCTACCGTTTTTTATAATGGGCATCACTTATACTGTATTGACCGCCATATGGTTTTTATTTTATGTCTATTTACTTAATCAGATTAGCACCTTCATGAGGAGACCTAAAGCACAAAATATTATAGAAGGAATCACAGGTTCTATACTGATAGGTTTCGGTATAAAACTCGCTCTAGAAAAGACCCATAATTAGAATATAATTATATAAGGCAGGACTGATTCTCAAAAGATTAACAAGAAAAAACAGGGTTAGATGATGCAGCAACCACCCATTAATACGGGTGGTTTTTTTGTGCTTTTATATAAGAATATCAGTAAAGTAAAAAAATGGTAAACTATCAAAAAGCCGATAAGCTCCTAAACATCAGGAACAATGAATTTTAATTATCGATCACTGTACTATTCGCACATTTTTAAGGTTTATTTTCACAATCTACTGTATTGCTACATACTATATTGAGAGATTAAGAGATTCTCTCTTATTCTCAAAATGATTCAGAGGAGTTGAAATTAAATGTCATGTTCTCATAAAAAGAGAATTAAATGTAAATGTAAATGTCGCAAACAACGACGTTCATCCTCAAGCTCATCCTCAAGCTTCATCTGTAAGAAAAAGAAAAAGAAAAAGTGTTGTCGACACCATAACCGATGGTCTTAAAAGCCGAGTGTTAGTGAAGTCTATCTCTTCGGAGATAGACTTTCCTAATTTCTTAAGGCAGTTTTCTAAAAATTGTTGTTTTTATACATAGAGGTACGTGTTAAACTACTTCTCGCATCACCTTGCCTTGATGAGAGGATTCTCTTTCAATGTACCTGACTGAAATAAAACCCTCTCCTATCGGAAACCATATTCCTTCAATAATCATCTAATTCTATATGAATAATCCAAAATACTTCTCCTTAACCTCTTTAATACTCGCCCGCTTAAGGTTTAATGCCAGCCGGTAGAAGCTTTCCAGCTGATCTTTCCAGAAGTCACATGACTGATCGGCGGCTAGAATTTGTGACAATACACGTTATAATCGGTTAAGTATTCGGCTGCATCTACGAACTATGTATTTTTAACGTATCCATTAGGCTAAAGTTCCAATGTGCACCAGGCGCAATTTAGTTGCTTGTCTTTTTCAATGAGAAGCGCTTTGTACTAGGTGTGTTCATTTCTCCTGTTGCTTATTCGCCTCCATTAAATGGATGAATAAAAAAGAACATCCACAAAAGGGATGTTCTTCAAATATTTCTTATGTAAGAATATGAATTAATACAACGTTAAAATATGGAAAGCAATAGCCAATTGCTTTCCACCTGATTACTTACTTTCTTACTTCCAAAAATGCCTGGTGCAGGTTCCCTCTCACAACAAATTTATCAATGTCTAATCCTAAACTCACCATAATTTGTGCCACTTCTGGCCGAATCCCTGTAAGTATGGTTGATACACCTAACAATGAAAGTGCATCAATGACTTTATATAATTGATCGGCTACCATTGTATCAACAATCATGACCCCTGAGAGATCTATGATTAAATTCTCTAACTTTAAATTCAAAGCTTGGGTTAATGTTTCTTCCATAATGTGCTGTGCTCTTTCTGTATCAATATTACCTACTAAAGGAAGCACTCCAGTCCCTCTGACTAATGGAACAATAGGAACCGATAACTCTAAAAATGCAGATTTTGCCTGATCAAGTACTTTTTTATATGATTGAATATACGTCAAACTAAAATAGTATACAGCCTCATCCAAGAGAGGATCAATGATATCAATGACCTCAAAAATGACCCCAGCTGATAAATATAACCTGGTTGATTCATTTTTAAGTACTTCCCAAATGTACCTCCGGTAGTAATTCGTATCTTTCAAAGCTTCATCAAGAGGAGCTCCTAATTTAAACGAATAATCACCCGTTTCTTTACCCCATTCACGGACCCTTTCAATATACTCCGCTTGTTCATCGTTATGAATAAGAGATTCTCCAAATAAATTGATAAACTGGGTACGAAGCTCCATAATTGTCGGTTCTACTTTTTTAAAGTCATTCATTTCTTTAGGCGTCATTGAAACCCCGGCCATCCGATTCAAATGAACTTTTTCTGCTATTTCTTGTTTCCGCTTAATTAGCTCTTCCCCGAGCAACTGTATGTCTCTATTCATACTGAGATCCTCCGAATGTGTAATAATTCTATATAACCATAATAACCTAAGTCACTAATTTCTGAAAACGTAATTCTGGTATAGATAAGCCAGAAACAGTAAAGTCGTTGAATTAAAACACATGATGTCATTGGTTTACTACCTTAGTGCTGTACTCAGCTATCTGGTACTTAATAAAGCAAATGGTTGTTTAAAGACAATTTGTTTCTTCCTGTTGCGGATTTAAATTCTTTTTATTTTCAAACATTCCTCAAAGTCAAAAAGGGAAGCATTCCCTATTATGCAGAACAAATGAAAAAGCACCCACTAATTTGTGAGTGCCCTTGCACTACCTATCTAATTTTTTACTAATTTCATCCAACTTCCTGATAATCATCCAGTTTTGTTCCACTAAAGCAGATAAGTATGAGACCTTGGCTTGTTCTTCGGCTTTCGCAAAACTTAATGCCATCCCTGCCTTAAAAAACCCATTACCTGCAAGATCATTGGCAATTCGCTTAAGTACAACTAAATCTTTTTCACTTATATCCTCTAATTGATACTTCTCTAGAAACTTTTGAACTTCTTTTTGTTCTTTTTCTTGTCTTTTCGCTTCTTTACTTTCTTTTGTTCCAAACAATTATGCCTAGCCCCTTTCTATATACTTTTATATTATCAATAAAATATTATCCAGTATACAGGGGATCAAAGGTAAAATGATAAGCACTGAAAATGGATGTGGTTAGTTAAACACAGTAAATAATATGGTTAGCTTAAATTGCCGAATTACATTAATTTGGATTTAAGATTTCCACTTGCTCTTTAAAACGTTTCCCAGTCTATTGAACGCAATAAAATTTAACTACGTTTGTGTAAACAGAAATATTTATAGAAGTTAATGCAAATTCGATTTGTTAATTTGCTGGAAAGAAAATAAAGGCATGACTGTTTTAGTATTTTTATGTTTCAAACATAATAGGATTGTTATTAGGGTCTTTTTCAACCACAGCTTCATCGATAATACGGAACTATTGCATTAAGGCATATTCAAATAACTTTGTAAATAGGAATAAAACAAAAAGGTATTCGGGGAGGTTACAGAATGAACGGGGAAGATACACCTTTGCATGCTGATACCGGAGTTACATCTGGATTGTTTGTTGAGCGCTCTTTAAATGAAATTCGTTTTTGGGCCAGGATCATGAAAGAACATTCTTTATTTCTTCGATTGGGTTTTAGAGCAGAAGATACTCAACTAATTCAAGAGGCTAATCAATTTTATCGCATATTTGAATACATCGAACAAACTGCACATTCGTTTAATAATCAAACAGACCCCGAACAAATAAGAAGATTTAATTCCGAGGTACAACAAGCTGCCTCTAATATTTTCTTATTTAAACGGAAAGTATTAGGACTTATTCTCACATGCAAATTGCCAGGGGCAAATAATTTCCCACTTTTAGTTGACCATACAAGCAGGGAAGCAAATTATTTTAGGAAGCGATTAATTGAATTAAATGAAGGGAAATTACAATCGCTTCCAGATGCCATTATTAAAGAAAATGTCTTCTTCTTAAGGATTATGGCAGACCATGCCAAATTTATTGGCCATCTCCTTGATCCGTCAGAAAGGAAACTAGTTGATCTAGCACGGAATTTCAGCAATGATTTTGATCAATTGCTATATCAGGCAAGGGACTTAGAATCTATGAAGCCACAATCTCAAACCGTTCCTCTTTTAGATCAATTCCTTGATCAAAATCGGGTGTCGGTCGTATCTCTTAGGGACTTCAAGAAAACAGCCCGTGATTTAATTGAGCAATGTAAAATAAAGAGCATTATTCACCCTCTATTAGCAGACCATGTTTTTCGGGAAGCTGATAGGTTCCTAGAAATCATTGATATGTTTGACACGCATCTTACACACGGTACCCCATAATTTAAACAACTGCGTAACTTAACGAATAGGTTGGTATAATAAAGCATTGTTTCTTGATAAAAAATCGAGTTGCTTCGGTAGCTCCTTTTTTTTTAATACTTAAGATTGTGTTTAAATATGCTGCTTCAGAGGCTTTTTTTCTTGTTCCGTAACTCGTGTACAGAATCTATCCTATGTGTTCTTCCAGAATATACTGCCTAACATATGTGTGTGATTACCAGTGAGGTAACGAGAGAAAATAAGGCTTATGGGAATGGGAATTGTTGACCCTTAAAGGCGCCGATATACTGCTTCGGGAGTTGGAAGAAGTTAACCTTAATGGATTGAGGAGTGTTTCTCAAAACTGAAATCCTTAATTTGGCCAAATCAGGCGAAATTTAAGGTTTTGGTTCTTTGCTTGTTTTCCGGGAAACTGCTATGGTAATTAGCGTAAGCGTAGACACAAAGTATATGTAGCGTACACAAGTTCACCCCTGTGACCATGAACAATACATGAGCATGTATTAAAACCCAAACCCCTTGACACCATTGGTGTTAAGGGGTTTGGGTTTGTTGTTTTGATGGTCAGTTTTATATGCATGATATCATTTGACCACCAATTTTTTTTAGACAAGTCTTCGCCTATATGTGAAAAGCAAAAGCCATGTGTTATATGTTTGTTTATGACACTCAAACTTTTTCATACTGTTTTAACATTTTATGACTGAATTTTTGAAAAGATAACGAATCACAAGGTTGACTCACACACAGAGTGGCACTTGGATAAGCAAATCAAGGTTAGCAAATGGTTATTAATCTTGAGGACGACTGTATAAAAGTCGTTTTAAAACCGTTATCCTATTTTTTTATTAGTTTAACTGGATGAATTGAAAGTTTGCATAATTGCGGACACTAAGCGAAATGTTGAATGGACTTCCACACTGTGTATAGGTCTTTTTGTCTGTTATTATCAGATTATTGGATAATTCAGCTCGTAACTTGGGTAGTAATAGTATGGTGGTCTAAGTGCTATTTTAGACATTGGCCAGGAATCCTCAATATAGACCATCTTTACTTTTTCATTTGAATGGTTTACTAGCAATAGCTTTACTTCTGGATTAAATTCATATCTCAAAATGGTAACCCCCTTCCATTAGGAATGTGTGGATTCTCCCCCATCAACATGAAGAACTTGACCAGTAACAAAACGAGAATCATCAGAAGCAAGATAGACAAAGGTTGGTGCGAGTTCAAATGGATGGGCAACTCGTTCCATTGGATTAAATGCTCCATATACAGCGACTTGATCTGACGAGAAACTTGCTGAAATAAGTGGGGTCCAAATTCGGCCGGGGGCGACGGCATTGACTCGGATCCCTTGTTTCACGACATTTTTAGCCAAGGCACGTGTCCAACCAACTATTGCGCCTTTTGTGCTCGTATAATCAATCATTTGCTTTTCACCTACATAAGTCACCACTGAAGAAGTGCCAATGATTGAGCTGCCTGGTTTTAAATGAGGAAGCGCTGCTCTTGTTGTGTAAAAATGAGAGTATATATTAACTTTGAAGGTGTCATCGAATTGCTCATCTGTAATGTCAAGGAGACTTAGTTGTTGGAATTGGATACCAACATGGTTACAAAGAATATCTAGACGTCCAAACGTATTTACTGTTTGTTCTACAATAGAGATACACTGTTGTTTGTCCCGCAAGTCACCAGGCATTAGAAAACAACGTTGTCCGAGTTGCTCAATCCTTGTTTTTGTTCTATTTGCATCCTCATGTTCATCTAAGTATGAAATAGCAACATCTGCGCCTTCTTTAGCAAACGCAATGGCTACTGCTGCACCAATACCACTGTCACCCCCTGTAATAAGTGCTACTTTTCCTGTTAACTTTCCACTCCCTTTATAGTTCGGGTTTTCGATAATTGGAAGGGGTACCATAAATTTTTCCACTCCGGGATGGCGAAGCTGGCGCTGTTCAGGTAAACTTATCGGGATTTCTTCGTAACGTGTGATTTTCCCATAGTTAGGGTACATGGGATAAGGTTGAGTTTTCATGTTCGCTTTAAACATTTGTTGCATTTGCTTTATCTGGTCTAATTGGCGACTTTGATCCTTGTGATCCATTGAAACCTCCTATAGAGATAATTTTCTTCTATAGAATGATATGTTGTTCACTACAAATAAAGTAAAAAAGTGTGAAAAATATTGTTTACTTTCAACACCGGAGCGTATTCTTCCTCAAAAAAGTCAACTTTTTTCTTTATTGAACTCACCCTTAGACGCTGCCGGATAGTTAATGGGGACTAGTTCCATCCCCACCTTTTGGGCTGCAATATCGCGTTTGTACCGTTCCTAAGGATCTTTGTATGCGGAAGCTTTTCCCAAAAGGCCTGTTATTATCTAAAAAGAGTTTAGCTTCACTTTCCCCTTGGATGAACAGCACCTATCTTTATGGAAGAGACGATGTGTGAAGCCATACTTACTTAAATGACAGTTTTTATTTATTAATCAGCATTATTGCCTGACACGGATCTACCTCTTAGCAAATTCTCAATGGGCCTTTACCCTCCATGAAGATTGGCAAGTATTTTAAAATTGTGCATTCCACAAAATAGAGGTCTTTAAAAAATTCGGTGCAACAAAAACATCCGAGTGATGTTCGTTTAAAGCTCCAGGCTGCTTTTCATATTCTAGCCCGCTTGTGAACTGGGTCACTCCTTGTGTAAGTTCGTGCCACATCACATCCAGTGAGTTTGTAAAACCCAACAAAAATAGTTCGCTGATTAATATATGATATTAATGATCACTGGTCATGACTCATGCCTCATTAATTGGATCCCCGTGAATTGATATTCTGCCTTTTGCTCATAATATTCCTTTTCAGGGACACTCTATAATCAAAATAAACTGCTATAGGTTGGAGGCTGTCAGAATGAAGGTTTTATCAATGATCCAGCCATGGGCAAGCCTTTTTGTCCTTAGAGAGGCAACATATGAAACAAGGTCATGGAGAACAAACTATCGGGGGCCACTTGCCATTCACACAAGTAAAAAAATAGATAAAGACGTCTCTAACCATATAGCCATAAAGTCATTGCTTGGTAAGCATGGATACACACCAGAGAATCTTCCAACTGGCCAGATCATTGCTGTATGCAAACTTGTAGATTGTTTGAAGGTAACAGAAAACAATGAGACATGGGCCATTCTGGAGGATGGTCGAATCGTATCAGGGAATGACTATTTTATGGGTGACTTTATAGTGGGAGGTTATGCTTGGGTAGTTGAGGATATGCAGATGCTGGATGAATTTATTCCAGCAAAGGGAAAGCTAGGATTATGGGAGCATGATTTAATTTTATAGGAGCTGATACATTGCACACGATGCGCTGAATCAGCTCCTTTTTATTATAGAAAAGAAAACCCTAGGCTAGGCCAAGGGTTCCAAAAAGCTTTCAGCGTTGTATGAAAAAAACTCTCCCGAGGTGCTAAAATATTTTTGGTTCGCCAATCAATCCCCGATGGATTTTTCGGCGCAGCGCTTTGAAATGCAGTTAATGTATAATGTAGATATCCCTCATGAACAAAGGAGAACTGTAAATGAGAAAACTCGTTCTATTTCTTCACGCATCGCTTGACGGTTTTGTAGAAGGGCCTAACGGTGAAATGGACATTGGCTGGGTTTCCTACGATGCTGATTTGGAGAAACACGCGAAAGAAATTCTGAGTACTGCCGACACTGTCATTTGGGGACGTGGGACTTATCAGATGATGCACAGTTACTGGCCATCTGTGCCTTCGAACCCATCAGCTTCGCAGCATGAACGGAATCATGCCGAGTGGATCGAAAAGACAGCCAAAATCGTTTTTTCAACAACGCTGGAGAAAGTCGAATGGAACAATTCCCGACTGGTGAAAGAAGATGTCGAGGAAGAGATCAAGAACCTCAAACAGCAGCCAGGCAAGGATATGGTCATCCTCGGCAGTCCTAGGTTCGCACACTACCTTATGCAGTTTGATTTAATAGATGAGTATAAAATTACGGTGTCTCCCGTCCTGATCGGCAGCGGGTTGCTGTTATTCAAAGGTCTCAAGGAGAAGATCAATCTTAAACTTATCGAAAACAAGACATTTGATTCTGGAGCCATAGGCCTCGTTTACCAGACGGTTAGATGACCTTGTCCCCTAAAGCAGATGACGCTAACGGATTACGTTAGCACAGCAAAAGCAGCGGCAGTCTAGGTCTTCCGAGTTCTTAGTCCGTCACTGCTTTTTTTACGAGTCAGACTCATTCAGCTTGTCGGGTGATCGTATCGTTTACAGGGTTAGACGGTAGTGAAGACATAGGGGAACACGTTGTTGAAATTAAAAAGTAGTAAACAAGAGGAGAAAAAATAATAAATTTAAGGAGATGGACGTTATTTCAAAACAAATTAAAGAACGACAAATACAAATTAACAATTGGGAAGACAAAGACCTTGATCTACTTGTTAAATTAAACACACCAGAAATGATGGAACATCTCGGAGGGTCTGAAAGTAATGAACAGGTTCTAAAGCGTCATAAAAGGTATCTTGAACTTGGTGAAAAGGGGAAAGTATTTAGTATTACCCTAAGTCCCGATTTTGAAGTGGTTGGTTCAGTTGTATATTGGCAATCAAATTGGAATAATGAATGTGTTTATGAAATTGGATGGAGCATACTACCCCAATTTCAGGGGAGAGGGATAGCAACACATGCCGTCAGACTAGCAATTAATGAAGCAATTAAGGAAAGGAAATATCAATACATCCACGCTTTCCCTTCGGTTGAAAATTCTGCTTCAAATGCCATTTGTCGAAAGCTCAACTTTTCATTAATATCAGATTGCAAATTTGAGTACCCACCAGGTAATTTCATGCATTGTAACAATTGGCGTCTGGAAATAAATAAATCATAGTTGTTTTTTAACAATCGGGACGTTTATTGAACAAAGCTCCGTCTAATTTAATCCAATTATAAATGTAAAAAGCACTGCGTTTTGCAGTGCTTTTTCGATTGCTAATTTATATGCGATTTTAACTTTTTGTACCCCAAAAGAGAACTAGTTACAATTTAGGTGAGGGACTTTTAATTTGGCCTATGTCTAACACCGGTATCAGCATGCAAAGATGTAGCTTCCCCGTTCATTATATAACCTCCCATATCTACTTCCTTCATTCTATTCATATATACTTGGCTTTTTAAGCAGCTTTATATGAAAATTGAAGAAGACGTGAGGGCTATCAGTTATCTGTTCTCGCGTGATTCTAAGAAATATTTAATTCCCGCCGTACCAATACCCATCAAAGCTAGTTAAACAAGGGCATTCCCTTTGCGGTTGCCACCTGTTATATTTAAAAAGAAACGAACAGGAAGTGTTAATCGATGAAACAGGCTCTAATAATTGTTGATATGCAGGAAATTTTTTTCAATTATCCACAAAACTATTTATTTGATAATGAACAATTAGTCAGTAATATTAACAAGCTAATTAAGCAGGCTCATGAAAAAAGTATTCAAGTTATCTTCATTCAACATACTAGTCCAAACAAACAAGACGAACTCTTTGAAGGTAAAAATGACTGGAAATTACATAAAAATTTACTAATATCATCTACCGATAAAATCATCAAAAAATCTAAATGGGATTCATTCTATCAAACTGAACTCTTAGATTACTTAAGAAACAATGGAATAGAACAACTTATTTTTGCAGGAGCACAGACTGAGTTTTGCCTCGACACAACAATTAGAGTTGCCTTTAGTTTAGGGTATCAAAAAAATCTACTTTTCAAAGGGACACACAGTACATTAAATGGCGTAGTTTTAAATGCAAGGGATATTATTAGTCATCATGAGTCTATTTGGAATAATCGCTTCCTAACTGTCACTGATGGTCAACCAACATTATAAATTCATTTAAGAACGGTTATATTCCGTTCTTTTTCTTTTATAAAAAGACAATTGTTATCAAAAGCCATAATAAAAAAGAGCAGGCATCGCCCACTCTTCTTAGATTTCTTTGATAACTGGTTTGCCTAACTCTGAATGGCTTCTATTACATCCTCGTCTGACTCTAAGTTCTCCATTTCTTTCAATTCATTTATTACACAGGGTTTCCGATACCTTCTAGAGCCATTACAGAATTTAACCTTGTTTCTTCTAAAGGATCCTTTAATGTCTCTAACAATAAAGTCAGGCTCCAAACCGCTGCCTGGGAGAGCTTCTAAATTAATAAATTCATAAATTCATAGAGAACACGAGCCACCTTTCCCACTTTAATGTATTCTGTCATCGATATGTCTCCTCCTCATCTTGTTTTAAATTACAGCTTCTTTTTTACACAGTATTACTATTCTACTTATTGCACCTTCAAAGTCCTTCTAAAAGGATCAAATGGAGTGATATCAATTTCGAGTTTTTCGTTCATTGCGAGACTTGCCGCTAATTTCCCTGAATAAGGACCCATCGTTAACCCTGATGCACCGAGGCCGGTAGCGATCACTAATCCTTCTATTGAAGGTACAGGTCCAAGCAAAGGGAGAATATCTGGCCCAGCTGGCCGAAACCCAACTCTGACTTCATGTACTTTACTATTTGAAAGTCCGGGTGCAACAGATAAAGCCTCTCCTAACACCTCTAGTAATCCGGCTGCTGTGATTCGATAATCAAATCCAGAACCGGTTTCCCTTGTAGCGCCTACAACGACCCTTGAATCATCGAAACTGACTAGATAATGGCTGCTTTGCGGAAGGATTACGGGCCACTTCGATGTCTCTTGCTGTTCAAGCTTTAAATGAACAATTTGCCCTTTTTGAGGTTCAATAGGTACTTGTATATCAAATGGAGCTAATAACTGTGCAGCCCAAGCACCTGCTGATATCACAATAGAGTCGGCTGTAATAAAATCATCATTTACATGTACGCCTGTTATTTTACTGCTCACTGCTTTAAGCTTAGCTTCACCCGAATAGGACAATGCTCCATGTTTCACAGCCCCTCTTATCAAGGCATCCCTTAATAGTCTTCCATCTACTCGAGCCGCACCAGTAACATGGATCGCAGCAAGGTCTTCGCTCAAAGGAGGAAAGAGCAGGCGAGCTTCTTCCGCCGATAGACGGCTCACTTCCCCCACATCAGGGATTTCCGCTTGGTGCTTTTTTACTTTAAGTTCGATCTCATCTAACTCATCTATATTGCTGCTGACAGCGAGTGCACCTACCATGCCGTACCCAAGATCATTCTCTCCATCTTCTTTTAATTGTGCGATTAATGAAGGATAGTAACAGGCTCCTCCTTTAGCAAGCGTGAACCAGTCTTCATTTTCAACACTCGATATCCATGGACAAACAATACCTGCACCCGCTGCGGTTGCTTGGCCCTCATGAAGTTTATCCACGATTACTACTTCGGCTCCTTTTTTTGCCAAATGGTATGCTGCACTGGCTCCGACAATACCAGAACCAACAACAACGATTTTCATACTTTCACGACCTTTCCTCACTCCATTTAATAAACAAAAGCCTTCTTATTGGATGATCGGGTAATGACAGGACACAACATGCTCTTTGCGAACTTCTCTAAAAAGAGGTTTTTCTTCTTTACATTTATCCTTCCGAAACGGGCACCTTGAATAAAAGCGGCAGCCTTTAGGGAGATTGGTTTGATCTGGAAAATCTTCTTCCAATAGGATTCGATTATTTCTTTCTCTTAAGGTTGGATCTGGTAACGGTACGGCAGAGATGAGACCACTTGTATATGGGTGCATCGTATGACTAAACAGTTCTTCTTTTCCAGCGAGTTCAACCACTTCTCCCATATACATAACAGCTATTCGGTCACTAATGTATTTTACTGCCGGAATGCCATGTGCTATGAAAATATAAGTTAAATTAAATTTTTTCTGCAGCTCGAGCAATAAATTTAAGATTTGGGCTTGTATTGACACATCTAAAGCAGAAACAGGTTCATCACAAATGATTAGTTTTGGTTTTAATGCAAGAGCACGGGCGATGCCAATTCTTTGCCTTTGACCTCCGCTAAACTCATGAGGATATCGTCTGACAAAAGAACGATCTAATCCGACTGTTTCCATAAGTTCAAAAATCTTTTCTTCAAGGACCCTGCCTTTTGCAGCCTTATGCGTTCTAAGCGGCTCCGCAATAATATCGAAAACTCTCATTCTCGGATTTAAGGATGAGAAGGGATCTTGAAACACCATCTGAATATCTTTCCTGATCTTTTGCATGCCGCGCTCCGATAATCTTGTAATATCCTTACCTTCGAAAACAATTTTTCCTTCGGTAGGCTCAAGCAACCTAAGAATCGTATTGCCTGTCGTTGATTTTCCACATCCTGATTCGCCAACAATCCCTAGAGTCTCACCTTTTTTTACAAATAGATCCACTCCATCAACTGCTTTTAGAAACTGCTTTGATTTTCCAAATAAGCCTGATGGAATAGGGAAATACTTTTTTAGTCCCTCTATTCTCAGTAAGCAGTCATGGTTTGTTTCTGTTTCATTAGTCATTGTCATACCCCGATCACCTCTTCTTGATGAAGCCAGCATCTAACTTCCGCACCTTGTTTTGCCTGGAAAAGCGGCGGGTCCTGGAATCTGCATTTTTCTAGGGCAGCAGCACATCTTGGATGAAATTTGCAGCCTGCTGGCAATTGGGATGGGATTGGGACATTTCCTTCAATCGATTCTAACTGATCTTTAAGTTGATGAATTTTTGGAATACTGTTTAATAACCCTTTTGTATACGGGTGTTTTGGATTTTTGAAAAGCTCATAAACATTGTTTTGTTCTACAATCTGCCCAGCATACATGACGACCACCCGATCGGCCATTTCTGCCACCAAACCCAAATCATGAGTAATTATAATAATTGAAGTTTGATATTCCGTGCTTAATTGCTTCATTAAAAGCAAGATTTGAGCTTGGATTGTTACATCAAGCGCAGTTGTAGGCTCATCGGCAATTAATAGCTGTGGATTGCAAGATAAAGCTATTGCAATCATGACTCTTTGTCTCATCCCACCGCTAAGCAAGTGAGGAAATGAATAATAGTGTTTTTCTGCTCTTGGAATCCCTACTTTTTTAAGCATAACTATTGCTTTTTCCTTTGCCTCTTCCTTGTTTACGTTTTGGTGAAGCCGGATGGCCTCTGAAATTTGGCTTCCAATTGTAAACACCGGATTTAAAGAGGTGAGCGGCTCTTGAAAAATCATCGAAATTTTGTTTCCTCTAATTTTTCGCATTTGCTTGTTAGATAATCTCGTTAAGTCTTCCCCATTAAACAATATTTCCCCACCGACAATTTTCCCTGGGTCACTAATTAACTGAAGCAAAGATAATGAGGTAACACTTTTACCGCAGCCTGATTCGCCGACAATTCCGATCGTCTCCCCTTTTTTCACTGAAAAGGATACACCGTTAACCGAAGGTACTACCCCAAGCTCTGTGAAAAAATGAGTTTGTAAATTTCTTACTTCTAATAGTGGTGTTTCCGCTTCACTCATTATTTCAGCTCCTCTCTATTTTCTTCCTTGTGTTCTCGGATCAAGGACATCTCGGAGCCAGTCACCTAAGAAAATAATACCGAGAACAGTAACAGTAATAGCAATTCCAGGGAAGGTTACAAGCCACCAATTCGTGGCTAAATAATTTCTTCCATCTGTCAGCATACCGCCCCATGAAATTTCAGGAGGCTGAATCCCCAATCCAAGAAAGCTTAGGGAGGCTTCCAAAATAATCGTCGTGGCAACACTTAGTGTCGAAATAACAATAAACGACGATATGATATTAGGGAAAATATGCTTTAGCATAATGATTCCATTCCTCGTTCCGATAGACTTTGATGCTTTTACAAATTCTCGTTCTTTAATGCTCAGAACCTCACCTCTTACAACCCTGGCATATGTAACCCAGTTCGTAAATCCAATTACGATAATAAGGACCATGATGCTTGGTTCAAAAACCGCAAGTACCACTAAAATAAATAAAATACTAGGAATAGCAAGAAACGAGTCTACGATTCTCATTAAAATATTATCGATCAATCCACCATAATAACCGGCCAAAATACCAATCAAAATACCAATAATCCCAGCCACAACTACCGAAAATATGCCTACCAATAAAGAAACCCTAGTACCAAGAATAATTCGGCTTAATATATCTCGTCCCAAATTATCTGTTCCGAGTAAATAGGCAGAAGTACCACCATCTAACCAGGCGGGGGGCTTGAGCATATCTCCTAAATTATTTGCTGCGGGATTATGAGGAGCGAGAGAGTCTGCGAAAACAGCAACAAAAACGACTACGAAAACGATCAAAAAACCAACCGTCCCTGTTTTACTTTGAAGAAGTAATTTTGGCCAACGCCATAAGGAACTTTGTTTCGACTTTGCTATGCAATTATTAGCATCAGCTAAGGAATTTGTCTTTATATTTACTTCCACTATGTCACCTCCTAGGAATAATTAATTCTCGGATCCAGGAGCCGATAAACGAGGTCTGTAATTAGATTAATCACGATAACTAAAATAGCGATTACAAAAACGGCTGCCTGAACGACTGCCATGTCTCTCCCGTTTACTGCTTGGACTAAGAGTTGACCTAATCCTGGCCAAGAAAATACTGTTTCTGTAATTAATGCTCCGCTTACAAGATGAGAGATTTGCAATGAAGTAATGGTCACAACGGGAATGAGCGAGTTTCTAAACGCATGTTTAAAGATAACAAGTGTGTCACTAACCCCTTTGCTTTTTGCCGTACGAATATAATCCTGATGCAATATTTCCAGCATGCTTGATCGAATTAACCGAGTCATCTCAGCAGCTACTCCTGTACCGAGTGTAATGGCTGGCAAAACTAAATGAACGAACGTTCCTCTTCCTGAAACAGGAAATATTTGATAGTTAACCGCAAGCATAAGAATAAGCATGATTCCAAGCCAAAAGTTTGGCATAGCTTTTCCAAGTACAGATCCTCCAGTAATAAATAAATCTACAAAACTATTGCGTTTTCGTGCCGAAAAAATACCAAGAGGGATCGCAAGAACAATAGCTACCAGCATGGAAGCTGCTGCGAGCTCAAAGGTTGCGGGCAATCGCTCTAATACTAATGGAAGTGCTTCCTGACTATATCGGAACGATGTTCCAAAATCTCCGCTGATCAAGTCTCCTAAGAAATGAAAGTATTGATATAAAAAAGGTTCATTTAATCCAAGTGCTTCTCTTAGTGCTTCCCGATCTTCTTCCGAAGCATCTTCCGGCAGCATTAATGAAACCGGATCACCTGCTAAATAGACCAAAACGAAAACGACAAAAGTAATGATGAATAGAACTGGAATGAGTTGCAGCAATCTCCTGATCAGATACTTTTTCAATGTATACCCCCCTTATAAACAAGCGGAACTAGACGATCAATAGTTCCGCTTGCAAAATTGGTACATAGTTAACTACTTTACCGATATGTCTGAGAAATTAATCACTTCATCTAATCTTGGTTTAAATTCCACTCTATCGCTTACCCCATAATTTGAACCTTGCTGGAATAAAGTAATATGCGGTCTTTCTTCGGCAATGATTGCTTGAATTTCTTGGTATTGCTTGATTCTTTCTTCTTCATTTAAATTCCGGCCTGCATCATGATATAACTTTTCTACCTTCTCGTTATAATAATCTGTTTGTCCGGTAGCGCGTTCTTTTGTATAGTGTACTAGCGAATAAGAGGCATCCAACAGTCCATCCGCTAATCCAATCATCAGTAATTCTTCATTTGAATTAGAATTGTATATATCTAAAAACGCGCTTGATTCGAGGAGTTTCAAGTTTACTTTAATTCCTGCTTCACCTAGCATACTAGCAATCAATTGAGCTACTTCTCCATCAAGCGGGTATCTGCCTTTTGGCGCTGTCAGTGTGATCTCAAGACCATCTTTAAAGCCTGCTTCAGCTAATAATTTTTTTGCTTTTTCAACATCGTATACATAAGCGTCGTACAAATCAGGGTTTGAACCGATCACCCCTTCAGGTACACGGGACCGAACAGGGACTCCAGTTCCTTTTAAGACGGAATCAACAATTGCCTTTTCGTTTATCGCTAAATCGATTGCCTCCCGTACTTTAGGATCAGCGGTAACCGATCCCTCAGTAGTACGTACCACTAAAAGCATTATTCGAGTTGTGTCCCCGGTTACTAGAGAGACCCCTTCATCTCCATTCACACGATCCCATTCATTAGGAGGAATATCGGTTGCAATATCTACGCCGCCTGTTAATAATTCCCCAACACGAGTCGAACTTTCCGGAATCGCCCTTACTATAACTTCCTTCCATTTTGGTGCCCCATCAAAATAGTCCGGATAAGCTTCTAAAACGACCCGGTCATCCCGTTTCCATTCCACGAATTGATAGGGACCAGATCCAATCGGTTTCTTCTGAAATTCCTTTAACCCGACTTCTTCAAAATACTTCTTAGGGATAACATCCGCCCCACTTTTAGCAAGCAATCTTAATAATGTCGGCATTGGACCATCCGTAATGATTTCCAAAGTCAAATCATCGATCACTTTTATTTTTGCAAGCTGGGTGAAATATGGATACTCCTTAAGGGTTTGATCATTCATCACACGCTCGAGGCTGAACTTAACATCTTCAGCTGTTAACGGATCTCCGTTGTGAAACGTTACACCTTGTTTTAATTTAAATTTCCATGTTACATCATCCACATTTTCGTAAGCTTCAACTAGCTCTGGCTGAACTTCCATATTCGCGTCCCGATAGAATAATCTGTTAAACATATTCCTGAACACTCGATCACCTGTTGTACTTAAAGAGTTTTGAGGATCCATTGTTGTTATATCTGCACTTTGTGCCAATACCAATGTTGTCTTATCTTTTCCTGTTTCACCCTTGGTTCCTTTTTCGTTTTCCCTCGTAGAAGATTGATTGCTGCATCCAGAAACTAGAAGCATTACCATTAAGTAAGCAACAAAGAATAACTTGTAAGGCGATCTCATCCTTTTTCCCCCTCCCATTATTGCAGTATTATAAAATTTCAGATCTTTGATTATACAAATAATTATTGAAATTCTTAATGACTGCAGCAGTGACTTTAATTCCTTGAATATAGTCATCTATAAAAATATTTTCATTTGGTGCATGGTAATTGGACTGCGAATTCGCGACACCAATTTGCACTGCAGGAATATTTGTGCCTCTTAGCATTTTATACATCGGACTGGAACCAGCTAAATTTCGTAAAATGACAGGTGGTTCTTCATATACATCATCTACACTCTGAAGGACAACTTTAACAAAAGGATCGTTTGGATTTGTATTAAAAGGGTAACCCCCATGAGAAGGTATGATTTCTATATCCTCAAATCCATTCTGTTCTAAATGATCTCTTAACAATTTAGCGATTTTGTCTGGTGTTTGATAAGGAACTAAACGGAAATCTAATTTTACTTTTGCAAGCGATGGAAGGACGGTCTTTGATCCTTCACCCGTGTATCCTGATTCAATACCGCAAATGGTACAAGTCGGTTCAGCTGTTAATCTTTCCTTTAGTGCATCCCCTGACACATCTTTCAAAAATCCATTAATGGCATATAATTTCTTAATGGCTTCCTCATCATAAGCCATCGTTCCAATAATTTTTTTATCAGTCTCACTTAATGAAGCGATATCATCATAAAAACCCTTTATTAATATTTCTTCCTGCTCATTTTTCAAAGTAGCAAGCGCCCATATTAACCGCCATGCTGGGTTTTCGATAATAGCCGCCTCAGATGAGTGCAGGTCATTTTTGGCTCCCTTACAAATCAGCTCCACATAACAGATCCCTTTTACCCCTAACCCAACATGAAGCCGTTTATCTTCTGCTCCTCTTGTGCCTCCTTCCCAAATGATTCCATCTGTTTGGAGCTTATCGGGATGTTCATTCGCAAAAAATTCCAAATGAGGGCTTCCTACCTCTTCTTCTCCCTCAAATACAAATTTCACGTTTATTGGAAGCTCTCCAATCACTTGCTGATAGGCATGAATGGCACAAATTCTCGCCATTAAATTACCTTTGTTATCTGCTGAACCCCGTGCAAAAATCCTGCCGTCTCTTATTTCAGCTTTAAATGGTTCACTTAACCATTGATCGAGCGGGTCTTCAGGCTGTACATCGTAATGATTATAAAACGTAAGAGTCTTTGCTTTGCCTTGCCCCAGCTCACCATAAATGATCGGATAGCCTTTCGTGGCAAGCTCTTCAACATCAGCACCGATGTTTCCAAGGAACTTTTTCAAAACTTCTTTCATGTCCGTCATTCCCCGATTTTGTGCGGAAACACTCGGCTGATTGCAAGCTTCAATTAACCAGTCAATATACATGTCTGCATGATCTTCAATGTACTGAAACACTTTTTGCATTTTCGTTTCCACCTCTTCAAGAAAGAGTAGCAAAACTTATTTTGAAAGGCTCTTTTACATAATTTGTTGTTCCTAGACTATAAAGTTTACGAAACAGCCAGCCTTTTAAATCCTTTTGAGTTATTTGATATAATATTATAACTTTTGTAAATTAAAATTAGTGCAGCAGACGTTCTATCATTCAGCAGCGAAACTTTTTCCATTTAGAAAGCAGATTCCAAAAATGCTGTAAAAGCCACTTCTACTTCTGAAATTCTCAGCTTCAGAACATGTGAAGATTTGGGCAAATGGACCTTAGATATCCTGACCACGCTCGAACCATTTTACCTCAATGAGTGGAAATCCCGGAACTTCTTTTTGATCGAAAACAAAATTTGATTGGATAATTTCGAGGTGAAATTACGTTCCGCATGAGCATAGATCCGCTAATTCTTGTACTAATGATGTGCTTATAGTTTTGACCTGATCGATTGAAATTCCTCGAAAAATTAATTGTGGCATTTTTTATTCCTCCGGTTTTATCATTTTATCTTTTAAGATCATCGCACATAAATTAGTTAATTTAGCCAAAAAGTTGAAATTTCGGTGCATAATCTTTTATTACAAGATACAGTTTCAACTTTTACGCAAACCTGCTAAGCGAATATCGATCAATTGGGACAGAAGTTTCCCCGTCTAGAATCAATTCTGTTAGAAGTGTGCCAATAAGAGGGGATAGTGTTACACCGCTATGTGTAGCAGCCACATATAGATTTTCATGCCCCGGAACCTTTCCTAAGATCGGGAAACCATCTTCCGGCATCGCTCTGATTCCGGAAAACGCACGTACAATTTTCGCTTTTCTCAGGGAAGGCACATAGTGGACAGCCATGTTAGCTGTTTCCTGAATGACATCCAGTGTGGTTGAGCGGTCAAAGCCTGCCTTCTCCATCGAATAACCAATTAATACCTCACCATTAATGGCCTGCCTCAATCCGCTTATCGTATAATTTAAAAAGGGTTTTAGCGGCTCCGTAACAATAATTTGTCCTCTCAGCTGGTTGACTGGAATATCAATCCCAAGCAAATTCCCCAATTCTCTTGACCATGTACCACCTGCAAGGATCAGATTTTTACATACATACGTTTTTTTATCAGAAGTGACCATGAACGTTCCATTCTGTTTTTCAATACTCGTTACTTTATTATAAGTGGAATATTGGACACCGTTTTTCTTTGCAGCTCTCATATACATGTCAATCAGCCGAAATGGATTAACATTGCCGTCGATCGAACTATAAGTAGCACCAGCAACGTTTGGGTTGATGGATGGCTCCTTTTCCAATACTTCTTCTCTTGATAACACCTTAATTTTTATTCCAATTTTTCTATATGAATCGGCGAGCTGCTTTGCCTTTTCCCGATCTTTCTCAGCAAAGAATGGTGATAGGCCACCTGTCCGTTTATATTCGACATCACCTATTTTCTTAGATAGATAGGGATAGAGTTCGGCACTGTACATACTGAATTCCGCATACCAGGATGGCGTTTTGTTATGTACCCATACCCACGCCTGAGTAGAGCCTGACGTGCCTGTCATCGGGTATTTCTTATCTAGCACCAAAATGCCTTCTTGATAGCGTTCAGAAAGATGATAGGCGATGCTATTGCCAACGACTCCTCCCCCAATCACAACCGTTTCATAGCTTGATTCCATTTACCGCACCTTCCCTTCCTCTAGCTCAACCTCATCCATCACAGACTTCACTGAGGAGAACGTGGTACTATTGGTGGCTAATGTCTCAAGCTTAATCGGCGATATCGGCATCCTCATTCTAGGTAATGGAATCTCATGTAAGTGACTTCCTGTTTGTTCATGAATAACGTCAGCCACAAGGCTTATGCATATTTTTGCCTGGCATGGGCCCATTCCGCAGCGGGTGAGCCTTTTAATATCATCAAAAGTTCTTGCATCATGCCCAATGGCTTCTTCAATTTCTTCACAGTTAATTTCTTCACATCGACAAATAATCGTTGTTTTATCCAACTCTTTCACCTTCTAGTCTCTGTCTAAGAGATAAATTGATCTTTAAGCAAAGGGTTTGCATAATTTTTTATGTGGTTAAGTCTAGCTTCCCACTTCTCAGGAAAAAGCTTTGCTTCTAAATTCTCTAACTCTTTCCAATGGCTGGCTCTTTCATGTTCAGCCTCCTGCTTGCTAATAATATTTAATTCTTCGCAAACACGAACCCCAGGAATCCTCCCGGTAATTAACAAAGCTCCTTGCGAACTGATTCCAGCTGCATTGCCTGCTAGAAATACGTCTTTGCAATCTGTCTGTAAAAATTCATTATACTGAGGAAGCCAGCCTCCAAGCTCTTCTTGAAAACCGAACGAACAGCCTAACTGGTAAAATGCATCTAAAATTGGGGTCCTGCCGCCATCTACACATACAAGATCGACCTTTTCTGTCATGATGCGATCAGGAAACTGAATGTCGATTTCTTCCACTTCCCCATTCCCTCTCGCTTCCTTGATCGAAGAACGTAAATATAAGGGAATACTTCTTTGCATTATGTGTTCTGTTTTTTCTGCATCTCTCGCAAGGATCTTCGGGAGACTTTCAACAATTCCGATAATGTTTACTCCTACATCCGAAAGTTGGATAGCGACGTCCATAGCAAAATCGCTGGAACCAATGATTACTGCATTCTTGCCTGGTGTGACAAAATCACGATTGACTAAAGTTTGAGCTGCTCCTACCGTAATGACACCAGGCAGCGTCCACTTTGGAAAAGGAACGGCTTTCTCAGCAGCACCTGTAGCGACAATGATTTTCTTTGGGTTCACCGGAAAAACATTCGTTTCATCTGTAATTCCAATACTGCCATCTTTATAAGTTCCAATCATTCGATGCCCAAGCAAATACCGAACCGAGAATTCGTCCAGCTGATTAATTAATGTATTTGCCAGTTCATAGCCACGCATAGCCAAAAAGGGTGATGGCAATGTTCGCAGGATTTGTGTTTGCTGGCATAGCTGGCCTCCTTTTGATATCGATTCATCAACAATCGTTACATCTAATCCTCTCGAGGCTGTTTCATAAGCGGCTGCAAGTCCTGCTGGTCCCGCTCCAATTATGAGTACATCAGTCTCCATGACCATCTCCCCTTACCTCTGGGTCTTCTAAGTTCGGATAGATTTCCATTCCTTCTTCAACCCTTATCATACATGTGCGTACATGGTCTTCCCCGTTTACAGTCATATAGCAGCTACAACATCTCCCGCGAGAGCAAAAAAGACCTCTTGATTGGACTAACTTTCTGCTTAGCCCAAATTTTTTTACTCCGTTCGCAATTAGTGCGGCTGCTACAGTTTGTTGTTTGTATGCCATATATGGCTGATCATTAAAGTAAATTGTTACAGGATCCTGCAGCTGGGGACCCAATACAGGATGATCTTTAATATGCATGAAAACACCTACCTACTTATTGATTTTTCGAAGCAAAAACCTTTCCTACACCCAAAACTCTTTCAATGATGATCATTAATACAATGGTCAGTAATATCATAATGCTGGATACAGATGTAATAATCGGATCATATTGATATTGCATGTATGTAAATATCCGTACCGGAAGGGTTACGACATCCGTACTTACGATAAACAATGCCACCGTTAAATCATCGAAGGAAGTAATGAATGAAAAAATGGCACCAGCAATGACACCGGATTTTATGATAGGCAGTGTAATCTGAAAGAAAACCCTAAACTTCCCTGCACCTAAATTCATAGCAGCTTGTTCAATGGAGCGATCGAAGCCTACTAAACTAGCAACGACTAATCGCATCACGAAGGGTATAGTTAAAATAATATGACCAATAATTAATGCAGCCGGGCTCGCTGCTAACCCAATCCAGGAATAAAACTGCAGCAGTGCTACGCCAAATACCACGGATGGAATAAGGAGCGGTGAACCGACTAATTGGACGATTGCCGTTTTTCCTTTGAATTGGTGCCGGACGATAGCAATAGAAGTGAGCGTTCCAATTGCAGTAGAAATTAGTGAAGTGCCAAGCGCAACGAAGACACTGAGCATAAATGACTGCATAAATTCCGGATGGTTTACCAACTCTACATACCACCTTAATGTTAGGCCCTTTGGAGGAAATACTATATAGTCAGTGGCGGTAAGTGAAGACATTAACACAACAACAATAGGTGCAAGCAAAAAAACATAGATGATCGTGCAAAAGAAATGAAATCCTATTTTGGGCAGCCTCTTCTTCATTGAATCGCCACTCCTTTTTCTGATCTGACAAGAATTTTACTATACATAATAATCGTAATTGTGGCGATGAAGATTAATAGGAACCCAATTGCTGCCCCATATGGCCAGTTCAGCAAAACAGCTGCCTGCTCATATGCTAAATAGGACATAACCTTTACCTGCGGCCCGCCAAGAATGGCCGGAGTAACAAATGAGCTCACACTTAAACTGAAGACCATAACTGATCCAGCAAATATTCCAGGAAGTGTTAAAGGCAATACGATGGAAAAGAAAGTTCGGACTGGACCTGCTCCAAGATTTTGCGAGGCTCTAATCACGGATGGGTCGATTCTTTCAAGAGAACCCATAATACTTAAAACCATATATGGAAACAGAACGTGTACCATTCCAATGACTACACTTAATTCCGTATACAGTAATGTAAGCGGCTTATCAATCCATCCTAAGCTCATCAAAGTATTGTTTACGACACCATTATTAGATAGCAAAATGCTCCAGCCATAGCAGCGGATAACCATGCTGATTAATAAAGGAGACAGCACGAGCAACGTTAAGTAATTCTTTATTCTTCCGTTCGCTTTGGAAATATGAAAAGCTACAGGGTAAGAAATAACAATTGTTATGATAGTAGTCAACAGCGCAATTTTAACTGTCCGCCACACAATCCCCAGATAAAAAGGGTCCGATAAAAATTTTACATAATTTTGAATTGTCCACTCATTGGCAATCCCGCTGCTTGCATCAAATGTCTTGAAGCTCGTAATAAATAGGAAAAACAAAGGAAGTAAAAAGAAAAAAATAAAGATTACCAATATGGGAAGCAATAAGGCCCATGTTTCCAGCTGTTTCTTCGTTTTTTTTCTTTTCTTCTGCATCATTAATAGTTCCTGCTCTTGATATGTTTCCATTTCAGCATGCATTCGTTAAGGTCACCTCACGTTCCTAGAAGGCAATAAATGCTCTGGTTTCCATGCAGCATACACGCTGCTCCCCTCGTGAATCAGATTGGAATTTAAAACGACATTAGAAATATCCGCAATCAAATGCTTGTTTTGTGCTTTTAAAATATATCTAGTCTTTGCTCCAAGGAACATTTTCCGTTCGACCTTCGCCTTAAAACCAATATTTCGATCATTAGTTTCAACTAAGGAGATTTGAATGTTCTCAGGCCTGATAAAGAAGTCCATTTCTGCATTCTTCATTGCATTCACAGCAACGATTTGCTCATTTCCATAAAAGTTTAGCTTGCTTTGATGAGTGCCAAGAATTTCTGTCACTTTCCCCTGTATTTGATTCACTTCACCAATAAATCGAGAAACGAAATCGGTTTTTGGATGGTTATAGATGGACACGGGTGAGTCTGCTTGTTCGATTCTTCCTTCATACATCACTGCTATCCGATCGGAAATGGCCAGTGCTTCTTCCTGATCGTGTGTCACAAAAATCGTCGTAATCCCAACGTTTTTTTGGATTTCAACAATTTCTTCTCTCATTTCCTGACGAAGCTTCGCGTCAAGATTGCTTAACGGTTCATCAAGAAGCAGCAATTTAGGCTTAATAACTAAAGCTCTTGCCAGAGAAACCCGCTGCTGCTGCCCACCTGAAAGCTCCTTTGGATATCGCTTTTCATACCCAGATAACCGGACCATTTCCAATGCTTCCAGCACACGCCTCTGTGTTTCACTCTTTCCTATTTTGGAAAGTTTTAGCCCATACGCTACATTGTCAAACACAGTCATGTGAGGAAATAAGGCATAGTTTTGAAAGACCATGCCCATTTCTCTTTTGTTAGGAGGCAGCAAGTGAACCGGTTTCCCGTCCACCACAATTTTCCCCTCGTCGACTTCTGTAAACCCGGCAATCATATTTAAAGTCGTTGTTTTTCCACATCCGGATGGTCCGAGAAAAGACACAAGCTCTCCTTGCTTAATTTCAAGGTTTAGTTTCTTTACTACCTCTGTTTTGTTAAAAGTCTTAACCAAATTTTCCAAGCATAAGTAACTCATAGTATCCCCCTTTCTTTAATGGGCCACTTCAATTTCTTTGTTTGCTCTTTCCGTCCATTCAGCCCTTTTTTTGTTTACATACTCCCAATTCACTTTAATCAGCTTTGCAATTTCATCTTCTCCATAAACAAGCTTCTTAGTTATATCTCCATCTAATTTCACTTTTTTGTTTACTGGACCGTCAAACAAGGATTGAGCAAATTCAACCTGTGCATCCTCGCTTAAAATAAAATTGACAAATTTCTGGGCAAGGTCTGCATTTGGCGCATCCTTCACCACACTTACCGTTGCCATTAACGCAGGTGCCCCCTCTTCGGGTATTACATACTCAATCGGAAACCCTGAATCCTGTAGTGTGTATACCCTGCTGCTACCCCATGCACTGGCCACCGTTTGCCCCTGCAGGAAATAGTTCGATACGTCTGCCGTTTTATCAAATGTTACGGCATTCTCTGCCATTTCCTTAAGCTTTTCAAATCCAGGTTCAATATTTTCTTCGTTTCCGCCATTGGCAATCGCGGCCATTAAAAGCAAATGAACCCCATATGTATTTGCAATCGATGGCAATACAAGTTTTCCCTTGAATGCTGGATCGGATAAATCATTCCATGAATCTAGCTGTTCTAATCCATTTTGCTCAAAGTAATCTTTGTTATATGCTAAACCTGTCGTAATAATCCCAAAGCCAACCCCAATATTATCCTTGTCTTTAGCGATTTCATATACATCTTGTAGGTTCGTAACAATCTTCTCATCCAATGGTGCAAGTAAATTGAATGATTTGGCCTGTGCTTGTGGCCCATCATCTAGAAATGCCACGTCAATTTGAGGATTATCCTTTTGTGCCTGCAGCTCTGACAAAGTGTCTACCGAGCTTCCCGTAATATACTTAACCTTGACGCCATATTCTTTTTCAAATTTAGGAATAAGGATCTCCTTCATCTTTTTCTCATAGCTTCCTCCATAGGCAGCCAAAACCAATGTTTTTCCATCTGAAGCATCAGAGGATTTGCCCGTTTGACTGCTGCAAGCAGAAAAAATTCCAAGCATGAAACAAATTAATAGAATTAGAGATGCTTTACTTTTCACCGTTTTTCCTCCCTATTCGATATGAATATTTTCATGCGCTAAATCTAAGCTGGTTTACAGTTATCTCACTCCTTTTTCTAGATTTTTTATTTAATATAATATTTGAATTTTCAGATATAATTAAATATAAAGTTATAATATTATATCTTTTAATTTTATAAAAATATTATTGATACTTACCTTCTTTTTTTAAAGCTTAATTTCGATAAAGTATCTAGTTTTTTCTTGAAGGATGATAAATCTTGAGTATTCAATAATCATCTGATCCTCGGTAAATGTATACCTTTCTAAGACAAATAATTGCTCGCCTTTAGGAATCTTTAACAATCTTGCTTCATACTCATCCGCTAAGATGGTTGAAAAGAATATTTTCGCTTTTCCTAAGTTCTTCCCATACTTATTCGTGAACACGTTATAGATTAAGTCATCTTCAATCATGTCGTGAGTAAGTCCAGGAAATGGAGAACTCGGAATATAAGAATACTCGATGCCGAAAGGTGTATCTCCTTCAATTTTAATCCTGTGGATTTTGTACACTTTATCCCTTGAACTTATTTCTAGATGCTTCGCAATTTTTCCACCTGCATCATCCTCTTGAAAAGACAATAATTTGTGCGGGTGATGTGTTGCGTCTTCTGCTTCGTTCCGGAGACTTACTAATTGCTGTAAATCGGTTTCGCCCTTCTTATTTACAAACGTTCCTTTTCCCCTTTGGCGAAATAAAATGCCTTTATTAACAAGATCGTGAACAGCTCTTTTGATGGTGATTGTACTTACATTAAATTGTAATGCAAGTTCTTTCTCTGTCGGAAGCTGGTAGCCTGGCTCCCATTCACCTAAAATAATTTTTTCTTCCAAATAATCCTTTACTTGATGATACAATGGCGTCGGCAGATTTTTGTTAACTTTCATTTGATTCTCCTAAAATATTATAATGTTATATCTTTGAATGGTATAAAAATAGTTTTTAATATTCCTTTATTATTTTAAAGTCTAACAGCTAATTTTGAAAAAGACAATATAATTTTTTAAAATTTTAGTTTATTTAGAATATTTTATTTTTTGAATTTACTCTTCACAAGTTGAATTCTAGACAATGCAGAGGTTTTTTATTAAGAAAATCCTCTGCATTGTTCATTTTTATCTTAAATTTTGTGGATTTGCATTTTCTTTTAGATTGTTATTATTAATTCATTCCTCATATTCAACCTATGCGGTCTGAGGAATTCCTGCCTCACTGCTAGATTCTTAGATCATTAACTCATTTTTGAGTACGATAAAAATCAAGGTCTTTTTGGCAGAAAATATTAGATTAGGAAATAGTCTTGGACCATCATATTTGAGCTTCTTCGGTAACAGAGTTATAAAGTATTATAAAGATTTCTTTCTTTCCTACTAACAAACATTTAGAGGATATATGAAAAGGGCTGCCCGCAGCAGTCCCTTCTTAAAAGTATATAAATAAAAGAAGAGTTTTATTAGATCCTGTAACGTTGTCTTGAATTCCGACCCTACTTTAAATAATCTGCTCCAATATAAAAAGAGATAACTCAAATTTGAATCATCTCACTTCTCATGGTTTATAATCTTACTCTTAATAGATCATAAATATTATCACTCATTGTTCGTGTTTCAACCTCTTTCTTTTTTTCTGCCTCAAGGCTTCTTTATAGTCAAACATTGGTATCACGGGTTCGTTCATAAATCTCTCTTGTCTTTCTTTTGCATACTTTAATTGGACTTACCTCGGATTACTCGTAGTACACAAGATTTATTTGAATTCATCGATAACATACGGAGTAAAAAGGCAAATTTAAAATCCTTAAAAGATACATGGTTAGATTTATCAGAAGATGATCCTACAGCCAATTCTTCATTACGGTTATGGCGGGTGTAAACCAACCAATTTGAACGTGATCTTATCCGTATGCGGCAGCGTGAAGGAATTGAACAGGCTAAGAAAAAAAGAAAGTTTAAAGGAGGTGAAAGAAGTACCATAAATATTATGCAGGAATGAATTATGTAGTAAGCTTTAAAGAGGAAAGATATGACTGTAAATCAAATTTGTGAAATCACAAATGTGTCTAAGGCCTCATTATATAGAGAGCTATCGGAAAAGAACAATCGATGAGATATACCAAAAATCGAAAATATACAACAGAGAATAAATTCCATATAGAGGAGGAATTATATGCCTAAAATTGACAATATGTTAGCAATTCTATGGATGCTTCGTTCAGGAAAAAAAATTACTGCAAAACAAATTTCAGAAAAGTTAGAGATGAATATAAGGACTGTGTATCGTTATATTGATACAATTTCAACAAGTGGCGTACCTATAATTTCAGAACCAGGACATAACGGTGGATACACTTTATTGAACAATTTTATTGAGGCTCCTCTTTTTTTTGATTTTGAAGAGCAAACTTCATTATTTCACGCTGCTGTTTTTGCAGAAGAAGCCGGATATTATGGAGGTGAAGCACTAAATAGGGCCATTTCAAAACTAAGTAAATACTCAAATCAAGAGCAGGAAACAAAGATAACCCAACATTTAACTAGTCTTGAAGTAATAAGTCGATTAAGTTCACTCTCTATGGAACCTTTTTTGAAGGAGTTGGAAAAGGCTGTAGCTGACGGGTACTCAGTAAAAATTCTTTACCATAAAAGTGGTGAAAAGCAATTAAATTATAGATTGGTCGATCCCTACAGAATTATCTATTGGAATAATAAGTGGTATGTGGTTGGATTTTGTCACCTTAGGAATGATATTCGTAGTTTTAGAGTAGATCGAATTGAAAGTCTACTGGTAACCGAAAATAAGTTTAACCGGCCAGAAAATTTTTCAGCACGTGACTTTTTTATGAAAAACCTCCTTCCAACTATAGAAGATAAGGAAGGGATTATTTCTTTAGTTATTAATGGCAATGAAAGTACGCTGAATGATGTTTGCCAACATTGGTTTTTAGGACATTATTTACATGAACGAAATTCAAATCAAGCAGTTTTCCTTCTTGAAAAAGATATAGTACATACATATATACCTTATTTACTTTTACCATACGGTAAATCTATTCAAATTATCGAGCCAATAAGTCTAAAGAAAAGACTTATTGAAGTTCTGTCGGAATTAATAAAATTTCATCAAGTATGATAACTTCCCTGACGTTAGCTGTCAGGGAAGTTATCTTATAATTGCTATATAAATTGTGATTGGGAGTGATATTGGATGGAAACAAAAAAAGTTTTTCTATATGTATTTAATACAATGTCGGACTGGGAATATGGATATTTAATTGCTGAACTAAACACAGGAAGATATTTCAAAAAAGATGTAGCACCTTTAAAAGTAATTACAGTAGGAGCTAATAAAAAAATGATTACTACTATGGGAGGACTGAGCATAAAACCAGATATTTCCCTTGATGAATGTACTCTTGAGAGTAAAGATCTTTTAATTTTACCAGGAGGTACTACTTGGAGTGAAGAAATTCATCAACCTATCTTGGAAAGAATTGGCCAAGCTTTAAAGCTTGGCACTATTGTTGCTGCAATTTGTGGTGCGACTGAGGGCCTCGCGAATATGGGATACTTAGATACTAGAAAGCATACAAGTAATAACTTGGAATATACTAAAATGGTATGTCCTAACTATAAAGGAGAAAAGTTTTATGAGTTGGGATCTGCGGTATCTGATGCGAATTTAGTTACTGCATCAGGAATAGCTCCTCTGGAATTTGCAATGGAGGTACTGAAAAAAATAGATGTATTTACACCAGATACATTACATTCATGGTATAACCTAAATAAGACTCATAAACCTGAATACTTCTTCCAGTTAATGAATTCAATAAATAAATGAAGAAGTAATTAAAAAGCTTAATTTCTCTATTTTGATTTGTAGAGAAGTCGGGCTTTTTAATTTGATAATTGCTTATCATGTAAATCCGCATTTTTCTGACGCTATCCCCTATGGGTAAATATGAAGAGTATATGAAAAATGTCTTAAAGCAATAATTTTTTGGTCCATTTTTGGTCCTGCATTAATTAAAAAAGGAATTAACCTTTACGACCAAAAAGCAAAAACCCCTTGACACTAATAGTGTCAAGGGGTTTGGGTTTTAATACATGCTCATGTATTGTTCGCGTTCCCAAGGGTGAACTTGTGTACGGAACATATCCCACTCAATTTCTTTTGCTTCCACAAAGTGTTCAGCCGCATGCTCGCCAAGCGCTTTGATCAGCACTTCGCTCTTCTTCAAGCGGTCGATCGCTTCTTTAAGCGTTGCAGGAAGATCTTTGATTCCTTCTGCTTCACGCTCATCTTTATCCATAACATAAATATTGCGGTCAATAGGTTCTGGAGTTTGCAATTGGTTCTTGATTCCGTCAAGACCGGATGCCAGCAATACAGCCATAGCAAGGTAAGGGTTTGCTGTAGGGTCAACACTACGCACTTCAACACGTGTGCTCAGTCCGCGGGAAGCCGGGATACGGATCAGCGGGCTGCGGTTTTGCATGGACCATGCAACATAACAAGGAGCTTCATAGCCAGGAACCAAACGCTTGTAGGAGTTTACAGTCGGGTTGGTAACAGCAGTAAAGTCTTGAGCATGCTTCAGGATTCCAGCAAGGAACTGCATCGCTGTTTCGCTAAGGCCAGTTTCAGTGGACGCGTTGTAGAATGAGTTCTCGCCGTCTTTAAATAATGACATGTTGGCGTGCATTCCGGAACCGTTCACCCCAAACAGCGGCTTCGCCATAAAGGTAGCGTGAAGACCGTGCTTGCGGGCAATGGTCTTAACTACAAGCTTAAACGTTTGGATGTTATCACAAGTTGTTACAGCATCCGCATATTTAAAGTCAATTTCGTGCTGTCCAGGAGCTACTTCATGGTGAGATGCTTCAATTTCAAAGCCCATGTCCTCAAGCTCAAGAACGATATCGCGACGGCAGTTTTCACCAAGGTCTGTAGGCGCAAGGTCAAAATATCCGCCTTTGTCGTTAAGCTCAAGTGTCGGCTCGCCTTTTTCATCATTTTTAAAGAGGAAGAATTCTGGTTCAGGCCCGATGTTGAAATCCGTGAAGCCCAAATCTTCCATTTCTTTCAGTACTCGTTTCAAAATTCCGCGAGGGTCGCCGGCAAATGGTGTGCCATCCGGATTGTAGATATCACAGATCAGACGCGCTACTTTTCCTTTTTCAGATGTCCAAGGGAATACAACCCATGTGTCTAAATCAGGGTAAAGAAGCATATCGGATTCCTCGATGCGCACAAATCCTTCGATAGAAGAACCGTCAAACATCATCTTATTATCCAATGCCTTTTCCAATTGTCCGATAGGAATTTCTACGTTCTTGATTACGCCCAAAAGATCGGTAAACTGAAGGCGAATGAAACGTACATTTTCATCTTTTGCAATTTGCATGATGTCTTCTCTTGTAAATTTAGCCAATTGTTACTCCTCCTTAGAAATTGAATACAGCATTCGTTGGTAAGATTAGTGGAAAAAGCGGGATAGTTCCCCCTGGATCAAGGACGTCTTCCCCAGTCTGCCCGCATGCATCAAGTCGCGCTTTAATCGGCGGTGTATGGCAGCGTCAGACACTTGCTCGTTCTTAACCTCATTTTTCAAAAGGCTAACCGCTTGCTGGTTCAGCTCAAACACACGCTTGATTCCTGCAAGATTGACGCCTTGTTCAATCAGAGACTTGATTTCCAGCAATTTATCCACATCGTTGAAAGAGAACATTCTCCGGTTGCCGTCTGTACGAGCCGGGTTAATCAGTTCATGTTCTTCATAATATCGAATTTGCCGGGCAGATAATTCAGTTAGCTTCATAACAATACTGATCGGAAATAAAGGTTGATTCCGCCGTGTATCATCATTCATCATCGTAAGCCCTCCTTCCAACTACTTTTATCTTATGTCACATAACCTAACATGTCAATACAATGTGAGAAGAAATAACATAAAATTATCAAAAAATATTTTATATTCGTTTAATGAAGCAGATTTTGTTCCATTAATTGGTCGATAGCCGTCAAAATGGCGATTTTGACATGCTCATAGGTAAGGCCGCCCTGAACATAGGCTATGTATGGCGGACGGATTGGTCCATCAGCTGTGAGTTCAATGCTCGCTCCCTGGATAAACGTTCCTGCTGCCATGATCACATCATGTTCATAACCGGGCATATAGCCGGGATAAGGAACCGCATGGGCATTAACCGGTGAAACCAGCTGAATCGCCTGGCAAAAAGATACCATTCGTTTTTCATCATTGAATTTAACCGACTGAATCAAGTCAGTACGCTCTTCATTCCATGCGGGATTGGTCTCCATTCCAAGACTTTCAAGGAGAGCAGCTGTAAAAACGGCACCTTTTAACGCCTGTGCGGTAACGTGCGGTGCCAAAAAGAACCCCTGGTACATTTCAAGCAGGCTGTATAAAGAAGCGCCTGCTTCCGCTCCTATTCCTGGTGATGTGAGCCTGTATGAACACCGTTCCACCAGTTCTTTCTTTCCTGCGATGTAACCGCCGGTTTTGGCAAGCCCACCGCCCGGGTTCTTGATAAGTGAACCGGCAACCAGATCTGCTCCAACTTCGCATGGCTCCTTTTCTTCTACAAACTCTCCATAGCAATTATCCACAAACACCACTACATCGGGCTTGATTTCCTTTACGAATGAAATCATCTCCCGAATTTCTTCAATTGTAAAAGATGTCCGGTCCGCATAGCCTTTTGATCGCTGAATACCGATCATTCGAGTTTTGTCAGAAATAGCATTTCGAATGGCTTTGAAATCCGGGCGTCCGGAAGGAGTCAGCTCGGTATGCTGGTAGGTAATATCATATTCTTTTAACGAACCGGTCCCTTTTCCTCGAATCCCCACAATTTCTTCAAGTGTATCGTAGGGCTTTCCGGTAATATAGAGAAGCTCGTCCCCCGGCAGCAAAACACCGAATAGAGACAGAGAAATGGCGTGAGTGCCCGAAATAATCTGTGGCCGTACAAGCGCTGCTTCTCCTCCGAATACCTGGGCATACACCTTTTCAAGCGTATCTCGGCCGGCATCGTCATACCCGTACCCGGTGGAGGGAGTGAAATGAAAATCACTCACCTTTTGTTCTCTAAAGCTTTTTAATACTTTTAACTGATTGAATTCGGCGGTCTGCTGAATCTTCTCATGCTGACCGCGAATTTTTTCTTCTGTAGCCCTTGTTAAGGTTTGTAATCTTTCTCCGTTTTGAAACTGTGAAAACATGTGGTGCTCCTTTTATTGTAATTTCGTGGATGGTAAAGCATAGCCTTTACATTCATACGATTGAGTTTCTTCTTCAAATCTTTGCTCCAGCAATATGGTCGTTGTTTTCAGCATGGACAGTGTTTTGCCTTCTGAAGCCGGAACAAAAATATGATAGTAATCCATTTGCTTTTTCATTTCTGTTTCGATGACTTCTTTTAAACGCTGCAAATCCCCACTCTCAAAGGCAGAGATGGATATGGATGTTGAAGCAGCCGGAATAAAGCCTTCATTAAATAGATCCTTCTTATTAAACACGGTCACCATGGGAATGGATGCGGCACCCAGTTCCTTTAGGATCGACAGCACCGTTTCTTCATGCTGTCCCCGGTCTTCGCTCGACCCGTCGATAACATGGATGAGTACATCCGCTTCTTTTACTTCTTCAAGTGTCGAACGAAATGCAGCAATCAGTGAAGTGGGCAAGTCCTGAATGAATCCTACAGTGTCGGTGACAAGCACCTGCAATCCGGAAGGAAGACGCATTTTTCTCGTTAATGGATCAAGGGTAGCAAACAGCAAGTTTTCTTCATAGCTGTCTGCCCGTGTCAATCCGTTGAAAAGCGTAGATTTACCCGCGTTGGTATAGCCGACCAGAGCTGCTTGGATGGCCTGGTTTTCCTTCCGCCTTTCCCTGTATCGTTCCCGGTGGTGAACGATATCTTCCAGCTGGCGTTTAATATCAGTAATCTTCGTGCGGATATGCCGCCTGTCCTGTTCAAGCTTGGTTTCCCCTGGACCCCTGGTGCCAATCCCGCCTCCAAGACGCGACATCGACGTACCAATTCCTGCAAGCCTTGGCAGGATGTATTGCAGCTGCGCCAGTTCGACCTGCAGCTTACCTTCCCTGGAGCGAGCACGGGTCGCAAAAATATCCAAGATCAGCTGTGTGCGATCAATGATCCGCGCATCAAAATAACGGGATAAATTCCGGTTTTGCGCTGGTGTAAGCTCATCATTGAAAATAATAAGATCGGCTTCCAGCTCTTCTTCAAGAGCGACAATTTCTTCAATCTTTCCTTTCCCGATGAAGGTGGACGCATCGTATCGTTCCCTTTTTTGTGTAACCGTGGCCACAGCTTGTCCCTGAGCCGTTTTTGTCAACGACTCCAGCTCTTCCATGGAATAAAAAAATCGCTCGTCGGTTTGCCCTGGCAGCTGGCAGCCAACGAGGATGGCTTTCTCTTCTTGAGAATGCGTGGTATCTTCCAAAAAATCAACCTGCTTTCGTTTTTTATCATACGTTCATCATATCAAATTCCTTGTTTCTCTTCCAGATGCAGGTCGTCTGCCGTTAGTGTCATCAATGATTTTTTATCCGTCCGTTCCTCTTTTAACAACCGGACCGATTGTTTTCTCACCGCTTTTTCGATAATGTTGCGAATGTACCTACCGTTTGAAAAGGATTTTTCACCAGCCGCACACACGCGTTGCAGATGCTGCCGCAGCTTCCACTCCGAATCTTTGGCCATGATATACTGCCGTTCGGCAACCATTTTCCTGGAGATTTCCATGAGTTCATCAACCGAGTAATCGGGGAACGTGACCATGATGGGAAAGCGTGACGGCAAACCTGGATTTAGTTTCAGGAAGCGGTCCATCTCTCCCGAATAACCGGCTAGAATCAGGATGAAATCGTGCTGCTGGTCTTCCATCGCTTTTACAAGGGTATCAATCGCTTCTTTCCCAAAATCCTTTTCGCCACCGCGGGCGAGCGAGTAGGCCTCGTCAATAAACAAGATCCCGCCCATCGCCTTTTTTAGAAGGTCTCTTGTTTTCTGGGCGGTATGGCCGATATATTCCCCGACCAGATCCGCACGCTCCACCTCGATCAGGTGCCCCTTCGAAAGAACATTCATTTCATGGAACAGGCTTCCAAGCAAACGGGCGACAGTCGTCTTTCCTGTTCCCGGATTTCCCTTAAACATCATGTGAAGCACTTGCTTTTCAACCTTCAGCCCTTGATTTTCTCTGCATTTATTGACATAAAGCCATGCATAGATTTCCTTAATAAAATTCTTCAGTTCCTCCATGCCAACCAATGATGACATTTCCTGTTCCATTTTTTTTAATGGAAGATGCTTTTCAAGCTGTTGCCCTTCCTTTGGTGCAGAAACAGGCGCGTCTTCCAACTTTTCTCTTTCCGTATTCTGGTTCAGGATAATGTTGATCTGGGTCTTCTTTTTAAATGTCATGGAATCATGCAAGAGATTCACCTCTCTTTAGCTGTCTAAAATTAATATACGCATGACATTGTTTATGGGTGACAAATGCCTATCTTTTCCTGCCCTCATTCTAATGTATTCTTGAGACTGGCAATTATACGGGCTTGGAGAACAACTCGGGACCCTAAATCTTTATACTTAAAAATGTATTTTTATTCAAAAATTGCGAATTAAATGTTCAGATAAACAGTATTTTCAGAAATTTCAATGTATATTTAACCGAAGAATTGTATTGACTAATATTTCTAGCTGCCTTATTGTTGAAGTTAGTTGCGAATAAAGGAACGATGAAAATGTATTTTATCAAAAAGGCTTTACTGGTGATTACCGGACTGTTTTTAACCGCTTTCGGGACAAAGCTGCTGACCATTTCCCATCTCACGTTTGGAGGCACAGCTGGCATTTCCACCCTGTTAACCTTTTCAACGGGGATTTCCTGGGGCGTTTGGTTTTTTGTCATTAACCTTCCCTTCTTTATTTTATCGGTAAAAAGGTTGGGCATGTTGTTTTCTGTTTACACATTGCTTTGCATCTCTCTGATTTCCATTATCAACGGCTTTTTGAAGATTGCTCCGACAAATGGTGTCCATCCGATATTTATTGCCGTTGCATCCGGACTGATCATTGGAAGCGGAGTAGTACTTGTCCTGAATAACGGAGCTTCTCTTGGAGGCATCCATATTTTAGCCGTTTATATGGATCAGCATCTTTCCATCAATCGCGGAAAGACACTGTTCATCACCGATTTTCTTATCGTTTTGTCTGCCTCGTTGATGGTCGGAATAGTAAATGCACTCTATTCCATAATCACCATTTCAATTGCAAGTTTCCTTGCCGGTAAGTTCAAACCGCAGCAGGGGGCCAAATCGGACGAAAATGATATCCCGGTTGAAGCTTCACTTTAAGCCAAAACACAAAAACCCCTATGTTTTTCTTTGGAAAAACCTTAGGGGTTTTTCTTTTGAAAAACCATAGGGGTTTTTGTCATTTTTTGCGCTTCTCCGGGAAATAGTTTTATTCGTACACTTGCCTTCCCCGATTATTGTGCTTCATCCGGTCCATGTCTTTTTGTTCATTTCTCTTCGCCTGATTGGACGGCGGGACAATTTTGCCAATTAAAATCCCCAGTTTATTGTAAACGTCATCCGTATTCAGCGTATCGCCATCATCAATTTTTTTCTGAATCCCCCTCATTTCCTTAATAAGTGCGGGATCAGCTGTAATCGCAGCATTCTTTCCGTGCTCATTGCCCTTAATGTTCTGGTAGACCTTCAACCGCAAACGGTCCTTTTGTTTCTGAGAAAGTTGTTTCTCGGGTGTAATTCCCACGAGCGTATAAATGCCGCTCACAATGACATCTGCTTGTTTCACCCCTGGTACGGTTACTGCCAGATCATGAATTTCCTTCGCATTTTTCGCCTCATAGTTTTTTTCATTCACATTGGGAGCATCATTTTGTGAGTTCGGCAATTTCTTCATGTTGACCTTCGTCGGTGCTTTGTAATTTTTATCTTGATCCAGGTCAAGTTCTTGTCCTGAACAACCCGAAATCATGATAGCCGCTCCAATGACTAGCAAATAGTTTCTCATGGAAAAAACCCTCTCTTTTTCATTGTTACGGTTAGTGTTCAATCTTACACACGCAAATATTCATTTTGTTAATATGTGCTCATGGAGGTACATATTGGTATAATGAAAAAAACGCCATACGGAGGTTGCTATGTTTCCGCTAATCGATTCCTTGCCACGCTATTCGGCTGTTTATTTAGAAGCATTGGAGAAGAAAGGCAGACAGGAAAGTACCATCAGGCGATATTTTTATGATGTGAATGACTTTTTGGCCTGGATGCGCGTCGTCAAAAAAGAGGACAGTTTTTCAGTCTTTCAGTCGCTGCAAACCAAAGACTTTCAATCGTACTTTGATTTTTTAATGAAGGAACGTCATTATTCGCTTCGCACTCTTCAGCGTGTGCTGACAGTGCTCAAGCAACTCGTCCAGTTTCAGATCAGTTTGGGGAACCTTTCTTTCAATCCGGTAAGCGGCGTTGAAATCGGTCCAAAGGACGACGCTTGCTTTACGGAAGAAGACTTCATCACAAGTGATGAGCTTCAACAGCTGTTTGAAACCGTCCGTTCGTATAAGGGCCTGACGGAAAATCAGCAAAAATACCGCCACATGCTGATCGACCGCAACCAGTCAATCATTATGTTGCTTGCGTATTATGGATTAACACTGCATGAACTCACCTCACTCAAAATGAAACATATCAACTTCACAAAAGGGTATGTGCATGTTCCCTCAGAAACGAGCCTTACCCGAGAAATACCATTAGAGAAAAATGACCAGACGTTGCTTTATTCCTATTATGAGACCATCCCGCAGGCCGTTCGTCCGGCATGGTATTCCAACGATCACTTCCTGGCCGCTTTTGACTATCAGCGGGGAACCTACCGATGGGTATACAAAACACATTCCCCTAAACCGCTCACCGAGATTGCGGTACAAAAAATGATCCGGCTGGAAATTGAGAGATCCGGTTTACGCAAGGGGATATCTGCACAGCATCTGAGGAGAACGTGCATCCTGAATGATGTAAAGGCTGGACTCGATTTTGAAACCATGAAAACGAAGTATGGATTCAGGTCCCCCTTAAGCCTTCGCCGATACTATAATTACCTACAGGTAATACCAACATAAAAAAACCTTGCTGAACGTTCAGCAAGGTTTTTTAAAAATTCCCAACGTACCTATGTATCAATTTTCAGCCGGCAGCTCCACCGGACGATGAGGCGTGAAAGTTGAGATGGCATGCTTGTATATTAAGTGTTGTTTTCCTTCTGATTCCAGGATGACCGTAAAGTTATCGAACCCTTTCACCAGCCCTTTAAGTTGAAAACCATTTAGTAAATATACAGTCACATAGATATTTTCCCGTCGTAATTGGTTCAAATACTGATCCTGGATATTGATCGCTTGCTTCATGTATACAGTCCTCCTCATTTGCCATTAGAATAGTCATTCGACAAGTTCTTTTCTTTTCCTTCTACAAATAATCTGATTTCATTAAATTTCTCGTAAAAGTTTAAAGCGGACATATCAAACCATTGGATATCCATCTGATTTCTAAACCAGGTATACTGACGCTTAGCGTATCGTCTAGAATTCCGCTTCAGGAGTTCCACGGCTCCTTCTAACGTCATACGCCCTTCAAGATATTCATAGATCTCTTTATAGCCGATCGCCTGAACCGACTGGCAGTCCCGGACTCCTTCCCGAAATAAACGCTCTGCTTCTTCCAAGAGTCCTTGTGACATCATTTGATCGACACGATCATTGATGCGTTCGTACAGCAGGCTGCGGTCCATGGAGAGCCCGATTAATCTTAAGTCATAGGGTGTATCTTGTGATTGTTCCTGCTCCCTGAGGGTCTCTGTCATTGTTTTCCCTGTCACATGATATATTTCAAGCGCTCGCATCACCCTTCTCACATTGTTGGGATGGATGCGCATTGCGCTCTCAGGATCTTTTTCCTGCAGAAAGGCGTAAAGCCAGTCCGGCCCTTTTTCTGAAAGCAGATCCTCAAGCTTTTGGCGGTATTGTTCATCTCCGGATGCGGTTGAAAACACATATTTATGGGTAACCGAACGGATGTACAGCCCGGTCCCCCCTACAATGATGGGTAATTTACCGCGCTTGTTGATATCGGTGATACAGGTTTTAGCCCGTTCCTGAAATTCTGCCGCAGAAAAGGATTCACATGGATCTTTTATATCAATCAAGTGATGCGGAATACCTTCCATTTCTTCTTTAGAAATTTTCGCTGTGCCGATGTCCATGCCCCTGTAAATCTGCATGGAATCCCCGCTGATTACCTCACCGTTCAACGCTTTAGCCAGCTCTATTCCGGTTTTTGTTTTACCGACCGCCGTGGGACCGACAATTACAATCAATCGTTCTTTCATAAAAACTCCTATCAATCGTTCATTGATTTTACCTTGTTTCTTCCTATCATATACGAAAACTCTCAAAAAACCAAAAGGCGGTGCCTTTATAAATGAAGCACCGGTTTTAGGGATTACATGACGCGTTTGAACATCTTTTCCATTTCGTAGGTTGAAAAATGCACGATGATTGGCCGGCCATGTGGACATGTATAAGGATCTTCACTCTTTCGGAGTGTCTCAAGCAGCGAGAATATTTCATCATTGCGCAGATGATGATTGGCTTTAATGGATCCTTTACAGGACATCATAATCGCCGCTTTTTCACGTAATTTTTTAATATCTGCCTTTTTATCTTTTAATACCTGACCGATCAGGTCCTCAATGCTTTCCTGTTCATAGCCCGACGGAAACCATTGAGGGTGAGCTTTAACAATGAATGTACCGGATCCGAAGGGTTCTAGAAAAACCCCCACATGCTCGAGAGCCTCAAGGTTTTCATTGATCGTCAGTGCTTCCTTGCTTGTAAACTGAAAGGTGAGCGGGATCATCAGCTCCTGCAGCTCTGAACCGACCTGCCCTACTTTTTCCCTGAAAAATTCATATTTGATCCGTTCCTGTGCAGCATGCTGGTCGATAAGATACATGCCTTCTTCATTCTGAGCAATGATATAGGTTCCATGCATTTGTCCAATCGGATACATGACAGGAATTTTTTCCTTCTTTTCCTCCGGTTGTTCCTGTGGCTTTACCACAGGTTCCGCTTCCAGTGATGGTGCCTTTTGGAGTATCAACGGTTCTTCAAGGATTTCTGCTCCAGAAGACTTTTCCACCTCTGCAATGGAGTCTGGTGCATGGCTTGTTGCCGGCTGCACAGGACTGAAACTCGCTGGTGCTTCCTGCACCTTTGGAGTTTCGTTCCATCCCTGAGCTTTTTCAGGAGCTTCTGCTTCTTCAGTAATGGTGCTGGTGCTGGTGTTCGTGTTTTCCGGAGAAGATAACCGGTGTTCAAACGAAAAGGATCCTTGTTCTGAATAGTCCTTTTGCGGTTTCCGTTCCATCCTCACCGGTTCGGGAATCAGCCTGAGTGACCGAAGTACGTTTCTCACTTCTTCTTCAATGAGACCGGTGAGCTCCGGTTCTTTGCTCAGCCTCGCTTCCAGCTTGGAAGGATGAACGTTTACATCAATAATGGACGGATCCATTGTGATGGACAGAGCAACGACCGGATGCCTGCCAATCGGCAAGAGTGTATGATACGCCTGCTGGATGGCACGCTGGACATTATAATTTTTGATATATCTGCCGTTCATAAACAAGGAAACATAATTTCTTGAAGCTCTCGTAATTTCCGGCTTTGCAATATAACCATCGATTTCATAGTCCAGGGATTTGGCGGACACAGGGACCATATTTCTGGCAACATTCATACCGTAAACGGCTGCGATGACATTTAACACATTACCGCTGCCATTCGTGTTTAACATATCACGTCCATTATGCCGCAGCCGGAATGAGATGTCCGGATGGCCCATCGCAAGCCGGTTGATCACATCAGAAATGTTTCCGAGCTCTGTATTGATCGTCTTCATGTGTTTCAGTCTGGCCGGCGTGTTATAAAATAAATGGCGGACGGTAATGTCTGTTCCTTTTCTCGCGTTGGTGGAAGAATGAGACTGGACCTCTCCATTTACCAGCACAAGAGTTGTCCCCGGTCCATTTCCTGTTCCTGTGCTCATTTCCATGTGGGAAACAGAGGCAATAGAAGGCAGCGCCTCTCCGCGAAAGCCCATCGTGCGGATCTGAAACAGGTCCTGCTCTTCTTTTATTTTACTCGTGGCGTGCCGGCTGAAGGCAAGCTTGCAGTCCTCGGGTTCAATGCCGTCTCCGTTGTCAATGATCCGAATGAGAGTGAGCCCTCCCTCTTCCAGCTCGATTTCAATGCGGGTAGAGTGGGCATCGATTGAATTTTCCACAAGTTCCTTCACGACAGATGCAGGACGCTCAACGACCTCACCTGCCGCAATTTTATTGGATAGGTGATCGTCCAGTTGGATAATTTTTCCCACTTGATCGTCTCCTTTATTTCACTTTCTTTTGCAGTTTAAACAATGCATTCATCGCATCGAGAGGTGTCATCTCCAAGAGATTCAGAGTTTTCAGCTCTTGCTCCACCACTGAAGTTTCCCTTTTTTTGTTGGTGCGGGTTTCATCGGCAAACAGGCTTAACTGGGTGTCCTCTTCAGCTGCCTTTTCAACCTCTTTCACTGCTTTTTTAGGCGAATGGTCGAAGGATTCGAATTCCAGCAAGATTTCCTTCGCCCGTTCGATGACACCTGTTGGCAATTCTGCCAGCTGTGCAACATGAATACCAAAGCTTTTGTCGGCTTGTCCATCAATAACTTTATGAAGGAACACCAATTTCCCTTGCTCCTCAATCGCCGACACATACACGTTTTTCAATGAATCAAGTTCTGACTCCAGTACGGTCAGTTCATGATAATGGGTGGAAAAGAGCGTCTTGGCTCCGATATGGTGATGAATGTATTCAACGATGGACTGAGCCAGAGCCATTCCGTCATAGGTAGATGTTCCTCTTCCGATTTCATCCAGCAGAATGAGGCTTGCGCTCGTTGCTTTTTTCAAGGCGTACCGCGTTTCAAGCATTTCCACCATAAATGTACTTTGCCCGCCTACTAGGTCATCCGCCGCTCCAATTCGGGTGAAAATTTGGTCAAAAAGCGGGAGCTCTGCCTGATCGGCTGGTACAAAGCAGCCGATCTGCATCATAATGGCGGTCAATGCCAGTTGTCTCATGTACGTGCTTTTCCCGGCCATGTTGGGTCCTGTTATCAACAGCATGGACCGATCGGAGTTTAAACGGATATCATTGGGCACATACTCTTGGGCGTCCATCACCTTTTCCACCACCGGATGGCGACCGTTGATGATTTCTACCTGGTTTAAATCTGAAATAACCGGCTTCACATAACGCTGCTCCTCACTGACTGTGGCAAACGCCTGAAGGACGTCAATTTCACTAAGCTGTTTGGCCAGCTCCTGAAGAGATTGGATATAGCTTTTTACGTGTTCTCTTACCTGTAAAAACAAATCATATTCGAGCGCAACCATCTTTTCCTCAGCTTCAAGAATAAGACGCTCTTTTTCTTTAAGATCGGGAGTAACAAACCGCTCAGCATTGGCAAGCGTCTGTTTTCGCTCATAGCGGCCTTCCGGGATCAGCGATAAGTTGGACCGGGTGATTTCTATAAAATATCCAAAGATGCGGTTGTAGCCAATCTTTAAAGATTTGATTCCCGTTTCATTTCGTTCTCTTTGTTCAAGGGAAGCGATCCATGCTTTTCCATTCACACTGGCATCCCGATATGTATCCAGTTCTTCATGGTAACCATCTTTAATAATTCCGCCTTCTTTAATCGAAAGAGGGGGATCATCATGCAGCGAACGCTCAAGATAGTCAAATAAATCTTCGTGCACATCCATCTTATCCGAAATCTTGAGGCTGTATGGATTTTTCAGCTGTGAAAGGCTCTGTTTGATTCCCGGCACGCTTCCGAGTGTGTGCTTTAATTGAATCAGGTCGCGTGCTGTTATGTTCCCGAATGACACTTTTCCTGCCAGCCGCTCCAGATCATACACTTTTTTGAGCTGGTCGCGAAGCTCCTGCCGGACGAAAAACTCCTGCATCAGTTCTTCCACTACCCCAAGCCGCTGTTTGATCCGTTCAGGTATAAGCAGAGGCTGTTCAATCCATTGCTTTAGTCTTCGGCTTCCCATCCCTGTTACTGTACGGTCAAGAAGCCATAACAGAGAACCTTTCTTGCCTTTTGCCCGGTTCGTTTCCACAAGCTCCAGGTTTCGTTTCGAGAAGCTGTCTAGCTTCATGTATTCATTGAGATGCTGAACACTGACCGGCTGAATATGATCCAATGCCCGTTTTTGGGTGTGCAGCAAATAGTGAAACAAACGTCCGCATGCTTCCTTCAGAAGCAGACTTTCATTTTCCGCGAGTAAATGCGCAAAGGGACCTGGTACTTCCCCTTCATCCTGAATGGAGCTTGTGATCTGATAACGAAGCCGGAGCGGTTCGGCAATCTCTTCATAAACCGAAGCAGACAATATGACTTCCCGTGCATGAAGAGCCTGTACCTCTTGCAGCAGCATGGAGGAGTCTCCTCTGAACTGATACCCTTTCAGTTCACCAGTGGACAAGTCATTCAGCACGATGCTGTATTCTTCCTCGCCACAGGCCACGGCGGCGATAAAATTATTTTCCGTTTCTTTCAGAAGGTTGTGATCCATGACCGTTCCTGGTGTAATGATTTGGATCACTTCCCGTTTTACGACTCCTTTTGCCGCTTTCGGGTCTTCCACCTGCTCGCAGATGGCCACTTTATGGCCAGCTTCCACGAGCTGTTTAATATAGTTGGCGGCAGAATGGTGGGGCACGCCGCACATTGGAATGCGGTCGGACGTTCCGCCATCTCTGCTTGTCAGTGTAATTTCAAGGAACTGAGATGCCTTTACCGCATCCTCAAAAAACATTTCATAAAAATCGCCGAGCCTGAAAAATAAAAAAGCGTCACGGTGCGACGATTTGATTTTTAAATACTGCTGCATCATGGGAGTATATTGGGCCATGCTTTCACCTAACTTCTAAGTACTTTTTTCAATAGTTCATTATAGCATAGTACGATTGCGAAGACTTAAGAAAACAAATCCTTTCCCACAATAAAAAAGCAAGGAAGAAGGCTCCTTCTTCCTTGTGCTTTTATTCCTCCAGTTCGCCCATGAAGAACTGGTCGATATCTTCAACATCCTCATCGTCGAGCCCGTAATCCCAATCCTTATCTTCCCACTCATCCGGCTTGGCATCGGAGTTGACATAAACACATACCTTCGTTTCGCCAATCACATCACACACAAATTCCCGTTCACACTGAATAACCATACGGCTGCCGTTCGGCGAAATGGTGCATTCGAGCGTGTTCGGGGCCTGAATGCAGCGTGCAGATACCTCAAGGTCCTTGCCCGTGGCATGTTCATCTTTTGTACTCAGAATAATTTCATCCTTATAGCCCACGGTTTCCGTGCATACTTCCGTTTTCGTGTTATTGTTGTATGAATACCAAATGTTCACATCATATCTGCCTTCCACTGTCACGCTGTCATCCGCCGACCTGGTAGCTTTATAGGTATGATTGATGATCCAGCTTCCCAGAATGCTCGTCGGTTTATGACTCGGAGTGATCGTATGTGTCGACTGAGAGAATTTCCGTCCCTTGCCGCATACAGCTTTGCAGATTATCTCTCTGTAATTCAGATCTTGATCTATGTTGGCCATAGACTTAACCCCTCCTCTTCCAATCTTCATTTCATCCTATGCAGGGCGAATGACTAGTGTGCTAACTATTTTTTTTATAAATCCGGTTAATACAGTTTATGTAAGATGCCCAGATGGTGACCTGTTTTTTAAATTTTTATATTTATAATACGGTACGTGAAATTAAAAAAATCATAAAAAAAAGAGCAGGAGAATGTAAGATTCTCCTGCTCTTTCACCTTAGTGGCAGCCGCAGCTGCCGCTTGAACAGCTTTCAGCTGATCCAGTGGTTCCTTTTAACTGGTCTCCGCCGGTCGATTCAATGATTTCGTCGGTAACGGTATTGGAAATGGTATGAGACACCATCTGTAAAATATCGTTCACATCCGATTGTGACTGCTTGAATTCCTGAACAACCGGAATGCTGTCCATTTCCGCCATTAGGGCGTCAATTTTGGCTTCCATTTCTTTATGTGCTTCATGCTTGCCGTAATGCTGAAGGTTGACTGCTTCCTTTTGAAGTTGCTTGATACGGGCAACCAGTGTGGATACATTTCTGTTTTCATTAATTTGCTGTTCCGCTCTTTTAAAGAAATCCACTTCTTCGGTTTGGGCAATCATTTCGGCCAATTCTTTTGCTTTGTCTAGAATATCGCTTTTTGTATAGCTCATCCTTAAACCACTCCCGCCTTTTCGTCTGCTAAATCACCGCTTAATGTCCATGTTTTTGCATCTGTAATATGAACTTTGACAATCTTTCCAATCAAATGCTTCGGCCCTCTGAAGTTTACAACTTTATTGGAAGCCGTATGACCGGACAGGACATCCGGATTCTTCTTGCTTTCCCCTTCAACGAGCACCTCGACAACGGTATCAAGATATGCCTGGTTCTTGCGGAGGGAAATTTCGTTCAGTACAGCATTTAACCGCTGCAGTCTGTCCTTTTTTACTTCAAGCGGCACATTATCCTTCATCTTCGCAGCAGGTGTCCCTTCTCTTGGCGAATAGATGAACGAATAAGCTGCGTCAAATTCCACTTCTTTTACAAGAGATAAGGTATCCTGGAACTGTTCTTCGGTTTCGTTTGGAAACCCGACAATGATGTCTGTCGTGAACGAAGCATTCGGGATCGCCTTCTTGATTTTGCCCGCCAGCTCAAGGAAATGTTCGCGGGTGTATTTTCTGGCCATGAGCTTTAAAATGTCACTGTTCCCGTGCTGGACCGGCAGGTGAATATGCTCCACAAGGTTTCCTCCCTTGGCGAGCACTTCGATCAAATGGTCGTCAAAGTCACGGGGATGACTGGTTGTAAACCGGACTCTCGGGATATCGATTTTACGAATTTCATCCATAAGATCGCCGAGCCCGTATTCCATGTCCTCAAAGTCTTTGCCATACGCATTGACGTTCTGCCCGAGCAGAGTGACTTCCTGATAGCCGTTGCGGGCCAGGTGCCTTACTTCCTCAATAATATCTTCCGGGCGGCGGCTCCTTTCCTTTCCACGGGTATACGGAACGATGCAGTACGTACAGAACTTGTCACAGCCGTACATGATGTTGACCCAGCCCTTAATGTTGCCTTTGCGCACACGCGGGAGGTTCTCAACGATATCTCCCTCTTTGGACCACACTTCCACGACCCGTTCTTTGGAGAAGTAGGCTTCTTTTACGATTTGAGGCAGTCTGTGGATGTTGTGGGTGCCGAAGATCATGTCCACCTGGTCATACGTTTTAAGAAGCTTATTTACCACCGATTCTTCTTGGGACATGCAGCCGCACACCCCGATTAAAAGATCGGGATTTTCAACCTTCATCGGTTTTAAGTGGCCGAGTTCACCAAACACTTTGTTTTCCGCATTTTCCCGGATGGCGCAAGTATTCAGCAAAATCAAGTCTGCTTCCATTATGTCTGTTGTTGCTTCATAGCTCATATCGGACAGAATGCCAGCCATGACCTCGGTGTCATGTTCATTCATCTGGCAGCCATAGGTTCTGATATAGAATTTTTTGCCGGCACCAATTTTTTTCAAGTCTTCATCGACGGCAAAATCTTTTACGATGTTAATTTGTTCTTTCCCGCGTTTTTTCGCGTCCTTCAATGACGGAGGCTGATAGGTTGTCTGAAAATAGCTGGCATAGTCCTTCGTCGTTTTTTCTTTATCTTTCGCAGGTGTTGATCCTGGTTGATTCAATGCAATTCCTCCCTAAACGTTCTGGGGCCGTTTCTTTCATAACTTCAATATTATAACAGACTTCCCGCTCAAAAGGAATGTTTGCCATGGTAATGGCTCTGTATTTAACTATACTTATATTTCACTTTATTAATGAATAGGAGTAAAATAGAATCAGATACTTTGCAAACGAAAGAGATGATGGTTTATGTATTGGAAACGCTCCTTATGGATCCTCTGGCCGGCCAACTTTCTCATTGCGGCCGGCATGAGTCTGATCATTCCCTTTTTACCCCTGTATATTGAAAAGCTTGGCGTCCATAACCTCCAGCAGGTGGAGCATTGGACCGGATGGATTTTTTCAGCCCAGTTTATTACCTCCTTTTTGTTTCAGCCGCTCTGGGGCTCACTCGCCGACCGCTACGGGCGAAAAGTCATGCTTATCCGCTCTGCGATCGGGATGGGTTCCATTACCGCATTGATGGGCTTCGTCACCGGGCCGGGCCAGTTATTGATTCTGCGTCTAATTAACGGATTGTTTTCGGGTTTTATTTCCATGAGCATCTCCCTTCAGGCCTCCGTTACACCTGATGAGCACGCCGGCAAATCGCTGGGCACCCTGCAAACCGGCCAGATCGTCGGAACGCTTGTCGGTCCCTTGATCGGTGGCTTTTTATCGGAAGTGTTCGGCTTTGAAGGCGTCTTTTTCGTTACAGGAGGGCTCATTTTGATCGCCGGCCTGGTCGTTCTGTTTCTCATTCAAGAAGATGTATCTGTGAAGACGAAAAAGGTTCAAAAGCAGAAAAAGGAATACAAAGCATTGCGACCGCTTTTTCCTATTTTTATTGCCGCTGCCATTACCCAGCTTGCCATGATGAGCATTCAGCCGATCATCACGCTTTACACAAGAACCATTTACCATGGCCAGCATTTAACGCTGATTGTCGGTTTAATCAGCGCGGTAACCGGGATCGCCAACCTCATTGGTTCACCCATACTGGGAAGAATCGGCGATAAAATCGGCCAGCGGAAGGTGCTCATTTTCTCCCTGATTATGGCCGCCCTCGCTTTTCTGCCGCAAGTCCTGGCTACCGATGTCAAGGTGCTCCTTGCGGGAAGGTTTCTCCTCGGCCTCTTTATCGGGGGGATGATTCCTTCGTTAAATGTGCTTGTAAAAAAACTCGCGCCCGCTCATCTTCAGGCAACGGCTTTCGGCCTCAGTTCATCGGCCCGCTTTCTCGGAAATCTGCTGGGCCCGCTGCTCGGCACCTTTATTGCAGCCACCTATAATATTAAAGACATCTTTTACATTACGATGATCTTTCTCTTGATCAACATGGTTTCCATCGCAAGAAACAAAAAGCTGCGTCTGGCGCTTTCACAGCAAAAAAAGGCATCCTGAACATGGTTCAGGATGCCTTTTTTTTACATGAATTCTGCCACTAGCTCATTGAATTTCTGCTCATCCATTTTGAGGTCGGCATGAGCGAGTGCATCCTGGCTGTAGCCGTGAGCCAAATCCTGGTAGGATGGTTTCTCTGTGTTTTGATAGATGATCCCCTTAACCAGTCCGTCATGCTCCATTAAGGTTTGCATCGCCTGCATGCGGTTGGAGGAATCATATCCTTCGATCGTATCTAGACTGGTTAAGTGCTCTTTAAACCAGTCATATGTGTTCACTTTATTGTACGTCACGCAAGGCGAGAACACATTAATAAGGGAGAACCCTTTGTGCTCGATCCCTTTTTGAATGATCGCAGTCAGTTCTTTTAAATCACTGGAAAAGCTCTGTGCCACAAAAGTGGCGCCTGCGGTAAGGGCAAGCTCCATGATTCCGATGGCTGATTCCACAGAACCTTCCGGTGTACTTTTTGTCTTAAAGCCTTCAGCAGAACGCGGAGACGTTTGTCCTTTGGTTAACCCGTAGATTTGATTGTCCATTACGATGTACGTGACATCAATGTTTCGGCGAATTGCATGAACCGTATGGCCCATACCGATGGCAAATCCATCGCCGTCCCCACCGGAAGCAATAACGGTCAGGTCACGATTCGCCATTTTAACGCCCTGGGCAATCGGCAGCACGCGTCCGTGAATGCCGTGGAAGCCGTAGGATTTGATATAACCGGAGATACGTCCGGAACAGCCGATGCCGGAAATGACAGCGAGATCATCCGGTTCAAGACCGACGTTGGCTGCTGCCCGCTGTATGGATGCCTGAACGGAGAAATCTCCGCAGCCGGGGCACCAATTCGGTTTTACTGAGTTTCTGAATTCTTTAAACGTCGCCACTTAAACCAGCTCCTTGCATTTATTGAAAACTTCCGATGGAAGGAAAGGATTACCATCATATTTCAAGATGCTTTCAATCTTTTCATGTGATCCAAGGTTCATCTTGAGAATGTTGGCAAGCTGACCTGTTGCGTTATTTTCGATAACCGCTACTTTTTTCGCTGAATCCACCAATTCTTTCATTTCTTTAAGCGGGAACGGATGAATCAGGCGAAGGTGCGCATGGTTCACCTTAAGTCCTTCTGCTTCCAGACGAGGAATGATTTCTTCAATCACACCCCGGGTGGAGTTAAAGCCAACGAGCAGCAAATCTGCTTCCTCGTTCGGTGTGTATTTAACGACTGGTGTATTGAATGTTAAATTTTTTAGCTTTCTCAAGCGTTTGTCCATTTGCTTCAGGCGGTTGCCTGCCACTTCGGAAGGCTTGCCCGTCTCATCGTGCTCTACCCCGGTAACATGATGAATACCGTTTTTCATCCCAGGAATGACACGAGGGGAAACGCCTGATTCTGTTACTTCATATCGTTTAAAATAACCGCCTTCCACTTCTGGCAGCTCAGCGTTCAAGTCTAACGTGCCTCGGCGGATCTCAACTTTTCCAAAATCAAGCGGTTCAACCGACTGCTTGCCGAGAGAAAGTTGAAGATCGGTCAAAAGAATTACAGGACATTGATATTCTTCGGCAATATTCAGGGCTTCCACCGCATCATAAAAGGCTTCCTCTGCCGTGCTTGGCGCCATAACGACCTTTGGAATTTCTCCATGGGTGCCATAAATCATGGCCATCAAGTCCGATTGTTCCTGTTTGGTAGGAAGTCCTGTACTCGGGCCCCCGCGCTGCGTATCGACGATCACTAGCGGCGTTTCGGTCATGCCTGCAAGGCCGATGGATTCCATCATCAGGGACAAACCCGGTCCTGCAGAAGAAGTAACCGTACGAACACCAGCATAGTTCGCACCGATTGCCATAGTGGCCGCCGCAATCTCATCCTCTGTCTGGATAACGGTTCCGCCGAACTGGGGAAGCTTTTTAATCAGGTATTCCATAATTTCAGACGCCGGTGTAATCGGGTAAGCAGACATGAAACGCACGCCACCTGCGACAAAACCAAGAGCGATCGCATCATTGCCAATCATAAACATCCGTTTTTGGCCATCCGCCTTGTTCAGCTGGAAGCCTGCAAGAGGTCCGCCGGCAGCCTCTGTAAAGTAAGCCGCACCTCTTTTGATGGCTTCCATGTTCTTTTCCACGACTTTAGCGCCTTTTCGCAAAAAGATTTCTTCCACTACTTCGGTATACGCCTCAGCGGGAAGATCAAGAACCGCACTGGTTGCCCCGATGGCTACCATGTTTTTCATGAGCGATGTTCCGAGCTCGTTGGCAATCTCCGTAAACGGCACGGAAAAAAGCCTGACCTTTGACCCTTCAGGTACGACCGGGTTGAATTTAGCATCACCAATGACGACACCGCCGTCCCGCATTTCATGTATATTAACATCGATCGTTTCCTGGTCAAATGCGACAAGAATATCCAGATCATCGGAAATCGATCTGGTTTGCTTTGTGCTGACGCGGATTTTATTATTCGTATGGCCGCCTTTAATACGAGAAGAAAAGTGCCGGTAGCTGTATAGATAGTATCCAAGCCGGTTTAAGGCCATGGCAAAAATTTCACCGGTACTGTCGATTCCTTCCCCTTGCTGTCCGCCAACTTTCCAGGAAAGTTGATCAATCATGTACTCCACCCCTTCTATTCTTTTCATCCGTATACTCATCCACAGCTTCATTGGAGAAATAAAAATAAATCTCAATGTATAAAAATACGCTCTTTTCCTGTCGAAAATAAGCGCGCTGATTCTTGAGATGGGTATAAGTTTGTGTGTTTAAATATGTACTAAACGCTTACAATTCTAGCCCTATCTTCACAAAAAAGCAAGCATTCTCGGAAATAAATCCATAAGCCTTCCGTGAAAATGGCCTGTTCACATGAATTCATGCAAACAGGCCAGTCCATGGTTTTTTTCAATTAACGAGGTTCTACGATCAGCTTGATCGCAGTCCGTTCCTCTCCATCGATCAGAATATCCGTAAAAGCAGGAATACAAATGAGGTCGACTCCGCTGGGTGCTACAAATCCTCGTGCAATGGCTACTGCCTTAACGGCTTGGTTTAATGCACCTGCCCCAATTGCCTGTATTTCAGCCCCTCCACGTTCACGAAGGACTCCGGCAAGCGCACCAGCTACAGAATTAGGGTTGGATTTTGCTGAAACTTTTAATATTTCCATTAATTTGTACCTCCTTAGAGATCTGATACCAATTCTACTATATTCATTGGTAAGAGCCCGTATTCCTGCAGATGGAAAAGTTTCATTCAGATCAATGAACCTGAGCGTGTATACGGCATGCCGATTCGCCTTTTATTCAAAAAACGGGTGGTCATCGTTAATAAGAATGGTCTTGATACTTTTAGCTTTTCCAGTTGCAGGATCACACTCTATTAATACGCCACTTAACTGTTCCCGTCCGGAAGATACTTCAAACCTTACCGGTAAACTGGTAACAAACTTTTTTATCACCGCTTCCCGGTCCATTCCAAGGATTCCGTCATAGGGGCCGGTCATGCCGACATCCGTCAAATAAGCCGTTCCTTCCGGCAATATCCGCTGATCGGCGGTTTGAACGTGTGTGTGGGTTCCTACAACCGCCGTCACCTTACCATCCAAAAACCATCCCATTGCTTGTTTTTCGCTGGTTGCCTCTGCATGGAAGTCCACAAAGATAATCGGTGTCCGTTTGCGCATTTCGCGTATCAGCTCTTCGGCTTTTTCAAACGGGCAATCCAGGGGTGGCAGGAAAGTTCTTCCTTGCAGATTGATAATACCCACCTCAAGCTGGTTCATCTTTAAAATAGCGGAACCGCTGCCCGGTGCCCCCTTCGGAAAGTTGGCCGGACGGACAAGCTGTGGAGTTGTATCAATAATCTCAAAGATTTCCTTATTGTCCCACGCATGGTTGCCAAGAGTAATCGCCTGAGCACCCGCTTCAAATATTCCTTTTACGATTTTGCCAGTAATTCCTCTGCCGTGAGCCGCGTTTTCACCATTTACAATGGTAACAAGCGGCTGGTACTTGCGCTTCAGCTTCGGCAGGTACGAATCAATCATCTTTCTTCCCGGGGCCCCTACAACATCCCCTATAAATAAAATCTTCATCAAGCTCTCCTTTTTCAATCAAACTCTGCATAAAAACAAAATAAAGTGGTTTTCACCACTTTATTTTGCGTACTCAACTGCTCTTGTTTCCCGAATGACTGTAACTTTAATATGTCCCGGATAATCCAGTTCATTTTCAATTTTTTTCGTAATATCGCGTGCCAGACGGTAAGAAGCCACATCATCGATCAAATCAGGTTTAACCATGATTCGGATTTCTCTACCGGCCTGAATGGCGAAAGATTTTTCCACGCCGTCAAAGGATTCGGAAATCTCTTCGAGCTTTTCCAAACGGCGAATGTAGGTTTCAAGCGTTTCACGGCGTGCACCCGGCCTTGCTGCCGATAATGCATCAGCTGCGGCTACCAGCGTCGCAATGATGGACGTTGGTTCTGTATCTCCATGGTGGGATGCAATTGAATTGATCACCACTGGATGTTCTTTATACTTTGTCGCCAGTTCCACGCCGATGTCCACGTGGCTTCCTTCCACTTCATGGTCAATGGCTTTTCCGATGTCATGAAGCAAGCCTGCTCGGCGTGCCAAATGAACATCTTCTCCAATTTCTGCAGCCATGAGCCCGGTAAGATAAGCCACTTCCGTTGAATGCTTCAACACGTTCTGTCCATAACTCGTACGATATTTTAATCGGCCTAAAATCTTTATCAAGTCTGGGTGAAGGCCATGAACACCAACTTCAAATGTAGTCTGTTCACCAACCTCCCGGATGTATTCATCCACTTCACGGCGGGATTTCTCCACCATTTCTTCAATACGCGCCGGGTGAATCCTTCCATCCTGTACCAGCTTATCAAGCGCCATACGGGCAATTTCCCGACGGATCGGGTCGAAACCTGAAAGAATTACCGCTTCAGGTGTATCATCGATGATTAAATCAATGCCTGTGAGCGTTTCCAGTGTTCGGATGTTTCGTCCTTCACGCCCGATAATCCGTCCCTTCATCTCATCATTTGGCAGGTTAACGACGGAAACCGTCGTTTCAGCAACGTGGTCAGCCGCACAGCGTTGGATGGCCAGAGAAAGAATTTCTTTCGCTTTCTTGTCTCCTTCTTCCTTGGCGCGGTTTTCCATATCTTTCACCATCATAGCCATTTCGTGTGAAACTTCGTTTTCCACTTCTCCCATGATGATCAGCTTTGCTTCTTCACGCGTAAAGCCGGATATGCGTTCCAATTCTTTTTGCTGCTCTCTGAGCAACTCCTCCACTTTGCTTTCAATCTCTTCAATTTGTCGTTGTTTTTTGGTGAGAGACTCCTCGCGTTTCTCCAATGATTCCTCTTTTTTATCAAGAGTCTCACTTTTTCTGTCCAGAATCTCTTCTTTTTGAACCAATCGTTGTTCTTGTCTTTGAAGCTCATTTCTGCGATCTCGAATTTCGCGCTCTGCTTCTGTTCTGAGCTTATGGATTTCATCTTTTGCTTCAAGCAGCGCTTCCTTCTTGCTCGCTTCACCGTCTCGTTTTGCATCTTCGACGATTTGGGCTGCAGCATTTTCAGCGCTCGAAATTTTCGCTTCGGCGATCTTTTTCCTAACAAGATATCCGACAACTGCACCGACACCTGCTGAGACAAGCAAACTGGAGATGAAGACAATAAATGTTGTTTCCATGTTTCCACCTCCTCTTGCTATCTACTTTTTGTACTGGGTCATAAGCATCATTCGTGTAACAAAGTGTTGTGCACTAGTCATGCCATTCTCAATTTAAGCTCATATCATTTAATTTCAAGTGAAATCAAAGTATATCTTCATTTTATAAATTACAGCCCATTATGTCAAGAGATGTCAAATCACCTATAATAAATCTTCCTTATGAAATTGGCAAGTTTTAATTCTTTCCAATCTAAAATTCCGCACACAACCGTCGTTATCAGACTGCAAAAAAAAGCCGTACATGCAGGATGTACGGCCATTGGGTACTATTCGGTTAGCTCAAATTCCTCTTCTTCTTCCGGCCGGGCAGCAGCATCAACGGTATTGACTTCCCCGCCCAATTGATAATAGCTTCTGATCTGGGTGATAATTTCTTCAGCCACTTCTTCATTTTCCTTTAAGAATTGCTTGGAGTTCTCCCTGCCCTGGCCGAGACGGTCTCCTTCAAAGGAGTACCAGGCTCCGCTCTTTTGAACTACATCAATATCGGAGCCAATATCAAGGATTTCCCCTTCTCTTGAAATCCCTTCGCCGTACATAATGTCCACCTCTGCCTGTTTAAACGGAGGTGCAACCTTGTTTTTAACCACTTTGATTCTTGTTTTGTTCCCTACCATATCCGTTCCCTGCTTGAGCGTTTCCGCACGGCGGACTTCAAGACGGACAGAAGAATAAAACTTAAGCGCACGTCCACCCGGAGTGGTTTCAGGGTTTCCGAACATAACACCTACTTTTTCTCGAATCTGGTTGATAAACACCGCAATGGTTTTGGATTTGCTGATTGCTCCGGAAAGCTTACGCAAAGCCTGGGACATCAATCTCGCCTGAAGACCCACATGGGAATCTCCCATTTCGCCTTCAATTTCCGCTTTTGGAACAAGAGCGGCAACAGAGTCAATGATCAGAATATCCACCGCACCGCTTCGGACTAGGGCTTCGGCAATCTCAAGCGCCTGTTCGCCTGTATCCGGCTGTGACAGCAAAAGCTCGTCGATGTTCACGCCAAGTTTTTGGGCATACACCGGGTCAAGGGCATGCTCTGCATCAATAAAAGCGGCTTGTCCGCCGTTTTTCTGGACTTCAGCTATCGCATGAAGCGCAACGGTTGTTTTACCGGAAGATTCAGGTCCATAAACTTCAATGATTCTTCCCCGTGGATATCCGCCAACACCAAGCGCGATATCAAGCGCCAAAGATCCGCTCGAGATGGTGGAGACTCTCTGTTCAGCCTGCTCGCCAAGTTTCATGATGGAACCTTTTCCGAATTGCTTTTCGATCTGGCGCAAGGCCATGTCAAGTGCCGCTTTGCGGTCGCTCATGTAATCACTCCTCAAATTTATATCATTGCACATGTAAGTACAAAATGATGTCATTTCCTATAGTTCTATTTTACTTCTTTTCTGCTCATTTGCCAATCTTTTTGCGAACATTTATTCGATTTTTCATTGATCTTTTTTGACCTTTGACAATAAAAAGAACAATCCGTGCTTTATCGACCGCTCCCTTATGCTTGCCCGTGACCCGGATAAGCTGAGTGAGAATACCTCAGTGCCGTTCTTGTCAGACAAACCGATAAATACGGTGCCCGGCTCCTTGCCTTCACTTTTGTCCGGTCCTGCCACCCCGGTAAAGCTGATGCCGATATCCGAACCAGTCAGCTTGCGGATGTTATCCGCCATTTGCTTAGCTGTGTCAGGGCTAACGGCTCCCTGGGATGAGAGAACGTCCGGGCTGACACCGAGCAGCTTTTCTTTCATCTCATTGCTGTAGCAAACCACAGAACCTTTGTAGAATGCTGAACTGCCGGGCAATTCGGTCATCTGCTGCCCGAACCATCCGCCGGTAAGGCTCTCAGCAGAAGAGACGGTAAGTTTGCTTCTTTTTAAATATTCTGCTGTTGTTTCTGTCAGACTTGTTTCGCCATAGCCGTACAAAAATTCACCAACCCGCTCTTTAATGCGTTCTTCAAGCAGGTCCAGCTGAACGTGTGCCATATGTTTATCCTTGAATTTGGCGGAAAGTCTCAAGGTGACTTCGTGACTGCCGGCGAGCGGCGCTACGGTCGGGTTGGTCTGCTCATCGATAATGTCCTGCAGTGTGGCTTCAAGGAGCGATTCACCGATACCAAAAAAGCGCAGGACTCTCGATACGATCGGTTCAACGCCGGGAAGCTTGGCGGTGAGATAGGTGATACCGAAATTCCTGAACATCGGGCGCATTTCCTTCGGCGGTCCGGGAAGGAGCATATACGTTATTCCACCCGCTTCAAGGGCCATGCCCGGCGCCATGCCGTTTTTGTTGGGCAATACGGCTGAACCCTCAAGCACCAGGGCCTGTTTTCTGTTATTTTCGGTCATCGTTCTTCCTGTTCTCTTGTAATACAGCTCGATTCCTTCCATTGCTTCCTCATCATACACCAATTGTTTTCCCAAAACCGCGGCAATAGTTTCTTTGGTTAAATCATCTTTTGTCGGGCCGAGACCGCCGGTGAAAATGATCAGGTTTGACCTTGTCTGGGCGTTTTGGATGACCGTTTCCAAACGACCCGGATTATCACCCACTACGGAATGGTAAAAAACATTGATTCCGGCCTCAGCCAGTTCGGATGAAATAAATTGGGCATTGGTGTTTGCAATCTGTCCTAAAAGAAGCTCGCTTCCGACAGCAATAATTTCTGCATTCATTGGCGTATTCCCCCGTATGGATATGTAATAAACTTTCGATCTAATAAAAAAACAGGAGAATGGTATGGTTCTCCTGTTCATGCTGTTATTTTGATTTTAGCATAACTTCTTTATTTTGAATAAGATATTCCCACCCTGAATAAAGGGTAATCAATGTAGCCGCCCACATGCTGATTTGGGCGAAAGGTACCCCGATCCATGCAAACGGAATATTGTGCAATAGCAAGGCAGATATGGCAATAATCTGAATCCATGTCTTCAATTTCCCCATCTGGCTTGCTGCGATGACTGCACCTTCAGCCGCTGCAACGAGACGGATGCCGGTGACGGCAAATTCGCGGCTGAGGATAATGATGACCATCCAGGCCGGTGCATAACCAAGCTGGACAAGGGCCACAAACGCGGCAGTTACGAGCAATTTATCCGCCAGCGGATCCAAAAATTTCCCGAAATTGGTCACCAGGCCGAGCTTGCGGGCGTAATAGCCGTCCACCCAATCGGTACAGGATGCAACAATAAAGATCAGGGCAGCCACCAGGTGGGTGACCGGAAGATCCACGCCAATCCATGTGACGGTTCCCCATTCGAAACCGGCAAGCAGCACAATCATGAAGACTGGGATTAAAAAAATACGTGAAATAGTAATTTTATTTGGCAAATTCATTTTCTTTCCTCCAATTTTGACAGCGCGTACACGGCGTTACCTGTAGATTATTGTTTGCTGAAAGCCGTGTTTTTAATGACAATTCTCTGGTGGATCCCTCGTTTTTCGGTAGGAATCGGGTAGGAGAACGGTTTACCATTAATCGTTAACTTCGCAAAATTGGCGGCTCCGATATTCAGTTCAACCTCTTTTTTACCGGTTAAATCATACTTGGCGGTTTCGCCTTTCTTAAACATCTTGCTTGCCAGTTGTTTTGAATCTGCTTTTACATCCATATATACAGATCCGTTCATTTTAAAGGCAATCTTGAATTCATCCGCTTCCTTGAGTTCGTATGTAGTGGTAATCCCCTGAGTGCCTTTTTTCACCAGAACCGCTTCTTTCTTTTCTGGTTTCTTTTGTTCTTTCGGTTTTTCCGGTGTTTTCTTTACCGGTTCTTTCTTTTCTTCCTTTGCCTTTTCCGCACTGTCTTTTTCTGCGTTTTTGCTATTATCGATCTCGACAGACGCGGGATTCGAGCCATTCGAATTGCTGTTGGCTCCTGAGTCACGATTGGCAAGATACGCCCAAACGCCGACAAGGACAGCAAGAATAACAGCAGAAACCAGCACTATGGGAAGCCAGGTTTTAAAGACCGATTCACTGCCATCGAGCGACTGTTTGTTTCGTTCTGAGCGGGGAATAAACTCGGTCGGTTCCTTTTCGGCTTTAGGGATTTCAGATTCAAACCGCTCGAAAACTTCTTCATAATCCAACCCGACGGTTTCGCTGTAATTTTTTATAAACGCCCTGGCATAGAAGGAACCGGGCAGGACTTCATACCGCCCTTCCTCAATGGCCTGCAGGTATCGTTTTTGAATTTTAGTTTCCGTTTGGAGCTGTTCAAGGGAAAACCCTTTCTCCTCCCGTTTCTCTCGCAAAAAATTTCCTAGTTCAGTCAAGTTTACCACCTTCCACTAATTGAAGTCATTCAAATGCGGAAAATCCTACATCTGTTTCGATTACTTCATACGTGATTGCTTCGTTCGGGTCGTTTCGCAATTCAATAATATAATCAAAATCATCCATGCTGTATTCCGTTTGTTGAACGAACACATCAGGATGCTCAATCACTTTTGCTGTAGGCATGCGCATAATTTCTCGGATAAGCTGCCAGTGCCGCTCATTGGAACGGCGTGACGATACAATGCCATCAATGATATAAACATTGTTTGTACTGTATTCATCGTCAGCCAGCTGAACACGCATGGTTTGTTTAAGAAGCGTAGAAGATATAAATACCCATTTTTTGCTCGCACAAACACTTGACGCAACAATGGATTCGGTTTTGCCTACGCGCGGCATGCCCCGGATACCAATCAGCTTGTGGCCTTCCACTTTATAAAGCTCGGCCAAAAAATCGACAAGCAGGCCCAATTCATCCCTGACAAACCGGAATGTTTTTTTGTCGTCCGCATCACGTTGTATGTATCGTCCATGCCGCACTGCCAAAATGTCTCGCAGCTTTGGCTTCCGGAATTTTGTAACCGTAATATTATCCATGGATTGAAGGATTGAGCGAAGCCGTTCCACCTTCTCCTGTTTGTCTACCAAGAGGAGAAGACCCCGCCTCCCATTGTCCACGCCATTAATCGTCACGATATTGATTCCAAGCATTCCCAAAAGAGATGATATATCACCAAGGAGCCCAGGACGATTTTTATTGATTTCATATTCAAGGTACCATTCCTGTTCGTCCATTCTTCAACTCCCTTTCATTTTTCCGTATTGATTACCGCTTCATTACTTAATAATATCTGATTTCAAATTATTATGAAAGAAAAAATAAAAGGATGTTAAGAAAAATTCTTAACATCCTTTAAAGTCAGCTATCCTTCTGAACCATTTTTACCATCATGTTGGCAATGGCATGTTTTTCCTCGTCGCTGGCCACATTCCAAAGATCAGCAAGAACTTTTTCCTCAGAATTTTTAGGGTCAACATGGGATGCAAGGTATCCGCCGATCTCTGTAGCGAGGTTGGAAACTGTTGATTGATCCATCCCTTGCCCTTGAGCATGTTCAAGGCGGTCAGAGAGAAAACTCTTCCATTGTCCAAAGTTATCTAATACAGACATGTTTGTTCCTCCTTAAAATATGGTACATCCCTTAATATTTCAAGAAGAAAGGTGAATTATGCATGCCCAAGGACAAATTTTAACTATACCACCCACCGCTCGCGGTAATTACATGGCCATTTATATAGGAGGATTTATCGGAAAGTAAAAACAGAGCGATTTCGGCAATCTCTTCCGGTTTTCCGAGACGTCCTGCGGGAATCTCATCGTTCAGGTTCTGAAGCTCTTCTTCAGAAAACCCGCTCATCATTTTTGTTTCCACAGCGCCTGGTGCAATGCCGTTTACCCGAATACCGCTTGGGGCGGCTTCTTTAGCCATCGCCTTAACAAAGGTATTCAATCCGCCTTTCAAGGCGGAATAAAGCACTTCGCAAGAAGCACCAGCCGCTCCCCAAACTGATGAAACAGCGATAATATTCCCTTTTCCTCTTTTGACCATTTGGGGTAGCACATGCTTCGTGATCATAATGGGACTGGTAAGATTAAGGTGGATCATCCTTTCCATCGTTTCCTGCTCCATATCGGTCAGCAGCCCATAATAGGAGGAGGCACTATTATGGATCACGGCACCCACAGGGACAAACAGGGAGGAAAGCAGTTTTTCTGTGCCTTCCTTCAGTGACAAGTCTGCCTGCAGTAGTAAAATTTCGGTCTGGTATCGATCAACAAGCTCTTTTTCAAGCTGTTTTGCCTGCTCTGCCCCCTGATTGTAATGAAGAATGAGGGAGTAGCCAGCCGCTGCCAGCACGCGGGAAATGCTGGAGCCAATTCCGCCGCTCGCCCCGGTCACAAGAACCCATTTTGACATTTTTATTCACCTGCTTAAAAAACATCCCCGCTCTGCGCAGGGATGCTCTTTTTTCTTTCATTATGACTGTTTCTTCTTTACCTGACAAACGGTCAGCTGGCTATCCTGAAAATGGTCGTTTAACGCGTCCTGAAGCTGCTTGACGGTCAGTTCCTCAAAAGTAGGGATTACATCAAAAAGATTCATCTCATTAAATTCATACCGGGTAAATTGGTTGGCAATAAATTCAGGAGAATTCAGCGCTCTGAGAAACGAGCCGATTTTCTTTTTCCTCGCCCGTTCAAGATCTTCTTCATTCAGTGATTGCTGTTTGAATTCATTTACCATTTCGGAAATACGCTGTGCAAACGTATCCGGGTCGGTTGTATCCCCGCCGATCATGGAAAAGCCAAATCCCATCTCTTCGGTATAGTCAAACGAAAAGGAAGGATCAATTAAGCCTTCTTCATATAGTTTTTCATAATTTTTTGTGCTTTTGCCCAACATCATCTCCAATAACAGGTTGATGGACAATTCACGGACAAGGAGGTCTTTCCCGCTTCGCTGCGGCCGCTTCTCCTTATATCCCATATAGCACTTTGGCGTTTGCACAGGCATGTGCAGCACCTCTTTTCTGTTGGCCGGTTCAGCCGGTTCTTCCTCAAAAAAGCGATCGATCGGCGGCTGGTCTTTGTAATCCTTGCCTGCCTGGTTTTTTTCCACAAGATCCATAATTTTTTCAGCATCAACCGGGCCGACAATAAAGAGGAGCATATTGCTCGGATGATAAAAGGTATTGTAGCATTCGTACAGATCATCCTTCGTGATTTTTGCAATGGATTCCACCGTTCCCGCGATATCAATAGCCACAGGATGATTTTTGTACATATTGGCAATCAGGCCAAAGTACACCCGCCAGTCCGGATTATCATCATACATCCTTATTTCCTGTCCGATTATTCCTTTTTCCTTTTCCACCGTTTTTTCTGTAAAATATGGTGCCTGAACAAAATCAATAAGAGTGGTCAAGTTTTTTTCCACGTCGCCGGTCGTTGAAAATAAGTAGGCAGTGCGGTTAAACGTGGTAAACGCGTTCGCGGATGCTCCCTGCTTGCTGAAGTCCTGGAAAACGTCCCCATGCTCCTTTTCAAAAAGCTTATGCTCTAGAAAATGGGCTATGCCATCCGGAACTTTCACCTTTTCCTGTTTCCCAAGCGGGACAAAGTGGTTGTCCACTGAACCATAGTGAGTCGTGAATGTAGCATATGTTTTGTTAAAATCCTTTTTTTCCAGGATATACACTTTCAGGCCGTTCGGAAGAGTTTTGTGGTTCAAAGTTTCTTTAAGCTGGTTAAAATGGATTTGTTCCATCATTCTCCCCTCCCTTTTAAGAAATAAATGGTATCCAGCTGAATCTTTTGGGAGACATCCCTGACTTGTTCCTTCGTGACATTCTGAATGCCTTCGAGCCATTCCTCGATGGTCCGTTTATGGCGGGAAACCACTTCATGATAAAGAACCTCCACCAGGCCGGTTGAATCATCTACGGTTTCTAGGATTTGGTTTCTAATCATAGCTTTCGTCTGTTCAAGTTCCCCGTCGGTAATGTTTCCGTTTCGAACTTCCTCGAGCTGTTCATTGATGATTTTCACGGTTTTTTCATAGTTATTGGTCTCAATGCCTGACATCACAAAAATGATGCCTTTATGACTTTCAAAGCGTGAAGCAGCATAATATGCGAGGCTCTCTTTTTCACGAACGTTCATAAACAGCTTAGAATGTGAAAATCCGCCGAACACCCCATTGAATACCTGAAGGGCAAGGTATTCCGGATCGCTATATGTGATATAGGTTCTATAACCCATATGCAGCTTTCCTTGCTGCACTTCCTGTTCTTCAAAAATTTCCTTAACTTCGTCCACCCTTTGCTTGCCAGATGGAGAGGTTCGTTTCGGTTCCGTTCTGTCCTGTGGAAATTCAAAATGTTTTTTTGCCAATTCCTGCAGTGCATCCTTTGAAACATCACCGACCGCATAAAGATGAATTTCATCTTCTTTTATTACTTTTTGGTAATAGTCATACAGTGTTTCGGGCGTGATTGGATCCACTTCCTGCTTACTGCCGTATACATTGAAGCGGTACGGTTCTTCTTCAAACATTTCTTCAATCAGGCGCTTGTTGGCATATCTCATTTTATCGTCATAAATCGATTCAATCTGCTGTTTTAACGACCGCTTTTCCTTTTGAACTATCCGGGGCAGGAACGCTTCACCTTGTTTGGCCGGCTTCAGGAGCACCTGGGAAAGCAATGCAAACGCCCGGTCAAGCAAGGGCGTGTTGTCGCTCAAAAATTTTTCATTCGCCACATCCATTCGCAAGGTGATGATCTGGTATTCACCTTTTTTGGAAAGGTCCACTCCAAGCGTTGCCCCGTAAAGGCTATCAAGTGCAGCACGAAGCTCTTTGCTGCTCGGATAGCGTTCAGTGCCGCTTTGCAGCACATAGGGAAGCAAGGCTCTTTTGGTTACTTCTTCTTCTGTAATCGGGCTTTTAATCTGCAGTATTAAAGAAGTGGTCTTATATTTGGTTGTTTCGATCGTATGTAAGGTCATTCCGGGCAAATCCGCCACGTGATGGTCTACAAGTGTCATTTCGGTTCCTCCTTTTTATAAGTATGAATCATACTTTCTAGTGTACCCACTTTCCATAGCAAACATGACTTTTCCTGCCTGAAGAAGAAATAAAGAGCCTGCTCCCCAAGGGAAACAGGCTCTGGTTCTTATCGTTTGCCTTTTTCGTAAGGCTGTCCGGATGCTTTTGGTGCATCCGCTCTGCCGACAAATCCGGCAAGGGCAAGAATGGTCAAAACATAAGGCAAAATCAGAAGATACACATCAGGAATATCTTTCAGGAGCGGAATTTGTTCTCCTGTAATGCTCAAGCTCTGGGCAAGACCAAAAAAGAGAGCCGCACCCATGGCACCCAGCGGATGCCATTTCCCGAAGATCATGGCGGCAAGAGCCATGAAACCTTGGCCGGAAATGGTGGAACCCGTGAAGTTCCCAGCGATGGAAGCCACATAGATGGCTCCTCCGAGTCCTGCAAACGCGCCTCCCATGATTACTGAAATGTATCGCGTTTTAATGACGTTGATCCCCATGGTATCTGCAGCCATCGGGTGCTCCCCGACAGACCGGAGGCGAAGCCCGAACGGCGTTTTATAAATGATATACCACACGACAAAGGCAAGGAATACCGCAACAAACGATGTAGAATACGCATTGGAGAAAAGCAGATCTCCGATCACCGGAATCTTAGACAGCACAGGAACATCACCCTTTCCAATCCGTTCCTGGATATCCGGCGTCTGCCCGGCTCCAAACAATTTCTTTGTCAAAAAGATGGAGAGACCTGCAGCCAAAAAGTTAAGTGCCACACCGCTGACCACCTGGTCGGCTTTCAGAGAAATGCTGGCCACCGCGTGCGGTACGGCAAATAAGGCTCCGGCGACAATAGCAACCACGAAACTCATCCATGGAGAACCGCCTCCAAGTCCCCACTGTTCACCATAATGCGTAAAAATAGCTCCGATAAAGGCACCGAACATCATCAGCCCTTCAAGGCCGATGTTAACCACGCCTGAACGTTCACTAAGCACTCCACCAAGCGCCGTGAGAATAAGCGGAGCTGCCGATACGATTGCAGCTGGAACGATAAGGGCAAGAATTTGAAAGAAATCCATCAGATTTTACCCCCTTTTGTAAATCGGTTGGTCAGCCATCGAATCAGGTAGCTTGACGCCACAAAGAAAATGATAAGTGCGATGACAATTCCTACAAGTTCCGTCGGCACGCCTGCTGCGGATTGCATGGTAAGCGATCCGATCTTGAGCCCCCCAAACAGCAAGGCAGCAATAATAATGCCGACAGAGCCATTGGCACCAAGCAGGGAGACCGCAATGCCGTCAAAACCGACCCCTGTAAACGCGTTATTGATGGTCATGTATTGATAAGTTCCAAGTCCTTCCATCGTTCCCGCCGCACCGGCAAATGCACCAGAAATGGCCATGGCGAGCACGATGTTTTTTGACACATTGATTCCCGCATATTGTGAAGCATGCTGATTGAATCCCACGGCCCTTAATTCATATCCCGTCGTGGTCTTCCATAAAATGAACCACATGATCAGTGCAGCCAGAATGGCTACCACAATGCCATAGTGAAGCCTTGAAAACTCGGTAAGCTGCTGCAGCCACGGTGAAGCCAGAGACGCAGTTTCTTTAATATCCTTTGTCCGCTCCCCAGGCGCCAGCATGTAAGCGCGAATGATTCCGTTGGTCGTATAGAGCGCAATATAGTTCATCATGATCGTTGTGATAACTTCATGTACTTTAAACTTTGCTTTCAAAAAACCGGGAATGACTCCCCACAGTGCACCCGCGGCTGCACCTGCCAAAATGGCAAACGGAAGGTGAATCACTTTAGGAAGATCAAAATGAATGCCAACATAAACCGAAGCGAGCCAGCCGACGAGCAGCTGCCCTTCAACTCCGATGTTAAAAAGGCCGGTTCTGAAAGCAAAAGCAACAGCTAGCCCCGACAAAATAAGCGGAGATGCCGCACGTATGGTTTCACCAAGGTTATAGCCATTCCCGAATATGCCGTCAATAAGCGCAGCATAGGCTGAAATCGGGTTGTAATTGCTGACAAGCATGATTATGCCGCCGATTAGAAGCCCCAATAAAACCGAAACAACGGGTACAAGAATATGAAATAAACGGCCTTTAATGAGATTCACTACGATCACCTGCTTTTTGTTTCTTCCCGCCTGCCATAAGCAGCCCGAGCTCTTGTTCCGTCGTTTCCTTCGGATCAACGATGGCTACAATTTTCCCTTCATAGATGACAGCGATCCGGTCACTGACATTCATTACTTCATCGAGTTCAAAGGAAAGCAGAAGTACGGCTTTTCCTTTATCTCGCTCCTGTATGAGCTTTGAGTGGATAAATTCGATCGCCCCAACATCAAGTCCCCGGGTTGGCTGGGCCGCAATCAAAAAGTCTGGACTTCTGTCCACTTCCCTGGCAATGATCGCTTTTTGCTGATTGCCTCCCGATAACGCTCGGGCCAATGTATGCTCACTTGGCGTTCGAACATCAAATTCTTTGATGAGTTGATTGGCTTTCTCAAAAATCGCCGGGAATTTAAGAATTTTATGTTTTGAGAAAGGCTGCTGATAGTACGTTTGCAGAACCATATTTGTTCCAATGGAAAAATCCAGAACAAGACCATGTTTATGCCGGTCCTGGGGGATGTGGCCAAGCCCTGCTTCCGTAACCTTTCTTGGTTTATGGTTGGTAATGCTCTTACCGTTAAGCTCAACGGTTCCCTTGACAGCTTTTCTTAGGCCTGTAATAGCTTCTAAAAGCTCCGTCTGTCCGTTACCGTCAACCCCTGCGATACCGAGGATTTCCCCCGCTTTAATCTCCAGGTTAAGGCCATCGACTACCGGTACTTTTCTCGCATCCTCTACAACGAGGTTCTGGATCTTAAGAACGGTGTGCTTCGGTGAAGCGTCCGTTTTATCCACTTTAAAATTAACTTCGCGTCCTACCATCATGGCAGCAAGCTTATCGGGATTCGTTTCTGCCACATCAACGGTGCCAATGCCGCGTCCCCTTCTGATGACGGTACATCTATCGCATGCCTCCATAATTTCTTTGAGCTTATGCGTGATGAGGATAATGGATTTCCCTTCCGCTACGAGCTTCTTCATGATTTCCATTAATTCATGAATTTCCTGCGGCGTCAGTACAGCTGTAGGCTCGTCAAAGATAAGGATTTCAGCTCCGCGATACAGCGTTTTCAAAATTTCCACCCGTTGCTGCATACCCACCGAAATATTTTCAATCTTTGCGTTTGGATCTACCGATAAACCATAGCGGTCAGAAAGTGCCTTGACTTCCTTGGCCGCTTTTTTTAAATCCACACGTCCTCCGGTAGTGATTTCTTTGCCTAATATAATATTTTCTGTTACAGTAAAATTTTCAACAAGCATAAAGTGCTGATGCACCATGCCGATTCCAAGCCGGTTGGCTACATTTGGATCAGTAATGGAGATGGGTTTTCCTTTTACATAGATTTCACCCTGCTCTGGCTGATACAAACCGAAGAGCACGTTCATCAAGGTTGATTTTCCGGCTCCGTTTTCACCCAAAAGCGCATGAATCTCACCTTTTTTCACCTGCAATGTGACATTGTCGTTGGCAACAATTCCAGGAAATTCTTTGCGTATGTTTCTCATTTCGATAACATATTCCACCAAGTTCACCCCTTAATGACTTTTATTCTTGGTCTTTCTAGGAGTCAGAAGTCTAACCTTTTACGGCGTAAATAAAGGCCAGTAAACGAATACCAGCCTTTACTTTTTAGCATTTACTTTTTCATGTTAGCTTCAAATGTCTTATACTCTTTGTCTGTCTTAGGGACTGTGATGTCACCGTCCTGGATTTTCTTTTTATACTCATCAACTTTGGCAAGAGCGTCTTTGGAAACATTCTCTTTATGAGGGGCAATTCCCACACCGTCTTGGTCAAGTCCGAATTCTACCGTTTTTCCTCCAGGGAACTTTCCGTCCATTGTTTGCTTGGAAACTTCTTCAACCGCCTTGTCCACACGCTTAACCATGGAAGTCAATGTTACATTTTCTGGCATTCCTTCTTCGTGCTGGTCACGGTCAACTCCGATAACCCAAACCTTTTCGCCATTTTTGGAACGGTTCTTTGCTTCTGTAAATACACCTTTTCCTGTTCCGCCAGCTGCATGATAGATAATATCAGCGCCTTTTCCGTAGAAAGTATTGGCAATGGCCTGGCCTTTTTCTGCTTTATTGAAGTCACCTGCATATTGAACAAAAATCTCAGCTTTTGGATTCGCTGTTTTTACACCAGCTTTAAATCCGTTTTCAAACTTTTTGATCAATTCACTGTCCACGCCGCCGACGAACCCGACTTTATTGGTTTTCGTCTGTGTGCCGGCGATCAGACCGACAAGGAATGAACCTTCATGTTCTTTGAATGTGATGCTGGCCACGTTCTTTTCCGGAACAACAGAGTCAACAAGAGCAAGTTGTGCTTTTGGCTGCTGTTTAGCCACCTTCTGGATGTCCTGCTGCATCAGGAATCCGATTCCGTAAACAAGCTTGTAATTATCGCGTACTAATGAGTTAAGGTTGGGAGCGTAATCACTCGCAGCCGTGGATTGGAGATATTTAAAGCCTGTTCCTTTTTTCAAATCGTTGTCTTTACCGAATTTTTGGAGCCCTTCCCAAGCGGATTGGTTAAAGGACTTATCGTCTACACCGCCAGTGTCGGTGACCATGGCCACCTTAAATGCATCCTTCTTACCATCGGCATTTGATCCTCCGCCGTCATCTTTCCCACAGGCAGAAAGCAGTGTACCAGCTGCTAAAGCAAGACTTAATAAAACCCCGGTTCTCTTTTTCAATTGTTTTTCCCCCTAATTTTTTATACGGATAACACTCATAACACATCAAGCAAACGGTGTAGCACATCACCCCCTAAATAGGATAAACTTACTATAATCGTTTTCTGACAACTGTGAAATTAAATTTATCGGCTCTAAAATAATTGCAGGAATATAAAACCGGCTCATCATTCTGGTCATAATGCATTTGCTTTAGTACAAGAAGTGAGGCTTCTTCGGGACATTCCAGGATCTCTGAAATCCGTTCATGAAATCCGAGAGGTTCAATCGTTGTAACGGCATACATAACACGCTTGCCTGCTTCTCTTTCAAGCATTTCGAGCATGGAAAGGTACTTATGCTGCGATTCGGCAGGCATGAACGTTGCCGGCATTTGGTCGATGCAGTAAACAACCGGCTCACTATCAGCGGTCCTTACCCGTTCCACTACATTGATTTCACCGTCCGGCGGAAGTTTAAACTGATGTTTCAGGTCATCCACAGCAGGGACCACTACCGACGAAACAAAAACAGTATCAGCTTTTTTTCCCGCCCGTTCAATCATTTCTGTCACACTGAAGAGTTCTTCAATTCCGGAAGAAAATAGGGCTCTGGTCCTAACAAAGGTCCCAACACCATGTTTTCTGATCAGAATATTTTCGTCTTCAAGGATGCGCAGCGCTTCTCGTAATGTCGCCCTGCTGATGCCCAACTGTTTTGACAGCTCAAATTCGGATGGAAGCTTTTCTCCTTCCTCATAAGTGCCATTTTCAATGTCGGCTTTCAATTTCTCAATGACTTTTAAATACAGCAGACGATGATCCGTCTTAATGGACACGTTTTTACTCACCTCGATAGACAATCAAAACCATTAATAATGTACTGTTTTTTTAAGTGTAAAATTTTTTTGACAAATAAATAAAATAATCGACATTAATATATCATTTTTATCATGAGAAATAAATACTATTTTTTGAGATTTTTTTAAAACGGGAATATACACATTATTCAGAAAAGGCAGGTTAAAAAACAGAACCCCGTGTTTTGGGGTTCTGTTTTTTAACTTGATGCCTGGTTTTGTTCCGGTAGAGATGTAAGCAATACTTCCCTTGGCTTGCTGCCCTCATAAGGCCCTATGACTCCCTTTGCCTCCATTGCATCCACCAGCCTGGCCGCCCGTGAATAGCCGATGCGGAAGCGCCGCTGAAGCATGGAAACAGAGGCCGTCTGCATGTCCACTACAAGCTTCACCGCTTCGGGGAACAGGTCATCCTCCACTTCCATCGTTACCTGTGCTTCTTCCGTTGGTATCATATCCTTCTGGTATTGTGCTTTTTGCTGTCCAATCACAAACTCAACAATTTTTTCCACTTCCTGATCTGATAGGAATGCCCCTTGAACCCTTGTAGGTTTGGACGATCCGGAAGGGAAAAAGAGCATATCACCCCGGCCCAGCAGCTTTTCTGCGCCGCCCATATCAAGAATGGTACGCGAGTCCGTCTGGGAAGAAACACTGAACGCAATTCTGGACGGAATATTGGCTTTAATTATTCCTGTAATAACATCCACTGAAGGCCGCTGGGTGGCGATGATCAGATGGATTCCTGCTGCACGTGCCATCTGGGCAAGACGAATAATGGCATCTTCCACATCTCCTGAAGCCACCATCATCAAATCTGCCAGCTCGTCCACAATCACGACAATATAAGGCAGGGTTGGCTGTTTCGCATCGCTTTCATTATTGGCTCTGCGTATGCCTTCATTGTACCCTTCGATATTCCGGGTCCCTGTGTGCGAAAACAATTCATAACGGCGTTCCATTTCACTAACCACCCGTTTCAATGCCTGCGCAGCCTTTTTCGGCTCTGTAACAACCGGAGCCAAGAGATGGGGAACCCCGTTATACACGTTGAGTTCAACCATTTTCGGGTCAATCATCATCATTTTCACTTCATGGGGTTTGGCTCTCATCAATATGCTTGTAATGATGCCATTAATACACACACTTTTCCCGCTTCCTGTAGCCCCGGCGACCAGGAGGTGAGGCATTCTTGATAACTCGGCAAAAATAGGTTCCCCCGAGATATCCCTTCCTAGCCCGATCGCAAGTTTTGAGGTTTGCTTTTGATATTGGCTTGATTCAAGGACTTCACGCAGCGTAACCGTGGCTACCTCCTGGTTAGGAACCTCAATACCGACCGCTGATTTTCCGGGAATAGGAGCTTCGATCCGGATATCTTTCGCGGCTAGAGCCAAGGCGATATCATCGGCAAGGTTAACGATTTTACTTACCTTTACTCCTACATCTGGATACACTTCATATTTCGTTACCGCCGGGCCAAGATGAACCTTCAGCACTCTAGCTTTTACCCCAAAGCTTTCAAAGGTTTTCTCCAGTTTCTTTGCGTTGCTTTTGCTTGCCGAATATTGACGTTCCTTATGCTGACCAGTTGAAGTCGGCCTGACTAGCAAATCCATGGAAGGGAGCAAATAGTTTTCATTATGTTCTTCTTCCGTCTGTTCAAAACTGGCAGGAAGTCCGTCTTGCTTATTATCAGTTGGAGCGTGGCTGGTTTCATTTTGAGTTTCCGGTTCTTCGTGAAAGCCTTTGGAACCAAATTTCAGCTGTACCGCCGGGCTTTCATCGCCATGAACGTTCCTTGTGAAATCTTCGATAATGGGTTCGTATTCTTCATCCATTGTTCGAGTTTCATGATGGCCTTCAGCCGGTTCTTGCGATCTTGAAGGCGTTTGTCTCTGTACCTTTTTCCGGTTTTCTCTCAGCTCCTGCCGTTTGTTTTGAAACGATTCATAAGCGGTTGAATAAAGGCTGCCGGCTGCTTCTGCCAATTTTGCGATGACACCTGACAACGACTTTCCGGTAATTAATATAATGGCAATGATCATGACAAAAACTAGGATGACCGCCGAACCTTGTACACCGAACAGAAAATGAAACATTGCAAAGCCCACTGCCCCGATCATGCCTCCGCCAAGATCTCCCTGCGGTATACTTCCCGACAGCTGTGACCAATAAATCTCCCAGGTGTTTCGGATGACGGAAGGATCCGACCATTTTCCCTGCTTGGAAAGAAGAGAAAACAATTTCAGATGACTGAGAATCAGCATGGATATGTAAAATAAATAAAAGCCTGCCAACCGTTTTCCCCAAACCGGCGGTGATTTTCGCTTCCAAATCAGATAGATGGCCATGACAAGGGTTCCGATCAGCAGGACTCCGTACCATTCTCCGCTGAAAAATTTTAAAAACTGCACAAATGCCTGCCCGACTTTCCCCATTTTGGCAAGGGCAAGCAGTGTTAAAGCAAGCAAAAGAAGGCCAGCGAGCTCAAAGCTCAACTGTTCTTTCCAGGCCGATGTCTTTTTTGATGTTTTTTTATTGCGTTTTGCCATTCTTTCACCTCTTTTTCCTAAAAACCAACTAAAGCAGCCACTAGAGGGCTGCTTCTTTGTCCATTATTATATCACAGGGGCACACATGTTTTCTATGGGTTTACAAATGTGTTCATCGACAGAATCTGCCCAGGTCCGCAAGATTCGTCCATAAAATGCGCCGGATCTGTACTGATCACACGGACTACTTTATATTCCATGGGTGAAACTTGCTCCACAAGAAGCGGAATGTTGTTGTAAAGGACGGTCATCGGCTGGGTTTGTTCTTTTGCTGTGCTGTTCTGCGGAAACATCATTTCAAAGGGCATGAGCGTATACCATATCATTGGATCACCTCTAACCCGTTCTCGGGTTTGGATTTCCGGTTCTGTTCCATCAGTTCATTCAGCTTCGAAATGGCCTGCCCCACTCCGCCCACTTCGTTGATCAGTCCGTCGCTGACGGCATCCTTTCCAATCACGTTTGTTCCAATGTCACGGGTTAAATTGCCTTTGGAAAACATCAGTTCCTTAAACTTTTCCTCGGTAATATCCGAATGTGAGGTCACAAAATTGATGACCCTATCCTGCATTTTATCCATATATTCAAACGTCTGTGGAACACCGATTACAAGTCCGGTCAGCCGAACGGGATGAATCGTCATTGTTGCGGTTTCCGCTATAAAAGAATAATCGGCGCTCACGGCTATCGGCACTCCAATTGAATGGCCGCCACCAAGCACGAGCGATACAGAAGGCTTTGAAAGAGAGGCGATCATTTCTGAAATTGCAAGCCCGGCTTCTACATCACCGCCAACCGTATTCAAAATAATGAGAAGCCCTTCAATTTTCGGGTTTTGTTCGATTGCCACCAGCTGCGGGATGAGGTGTTCATATTTGGTTGTCTTGTTGTTGGGCGGCAGCTGAACATGTCCTTCAATTTGACCGACAATGGTCAGGCAATGAATGCTTGAGCCTTCCATTTGCGGAACGTTGGTTTGACCAAGAGCCTGCAGCTTGTTAACCAGACTGCTTTGTTCGTTATTTTCTTCGCGTTTTGGTTCTTGTTCTCCATTAAAATTATTCGTCGTGCGGTTCATACAAAAACCCCCTGGGTTGATATCCATTTTCTTTTAGTATGAACGCACGGATTATTTTCATTCGGAAGAAAAAAGGCCTGCGGCATCGCAGGCTTAAATTTCCATGATAATTGGCATGATCATTGGGCGGCGCCGTGTTTTATCATACAGATAATGGCTTAATGAATCACGCATATTGGATTTTAAGGAAGACCAGTCTTTTACTTTTTCCTGCATGCATCGGTCAAGAACCTCCGTTACAAGTGAATTGGCTTCATGAAGGAGCTCCTCACTTTCGCGTACATACACAAAACCGCGAGAGATAATTTCCGGTCCCGAGATAATCTGGTTGGAAGCTTTGCTGATCGTAACCACGACGACGAGTATGCCATCCTGGGATAGCAGTTTCCGGTCGCGGAGAACGATATTGCCAATATCCCCGACTCCAAGTCCATCAACCAGTACATTGCCGGCTGGCACTTTTCCTGTTCGTTTGGCCATTCCATCTGTAAATTCAACCACTTCGCCTTTTTCAAGAATAAATATATTTTCCGGGGCCACACCTACCTGAAGTGCCAGGTTTTGGTGGGCTTTCTGCATTTTATATTCACCGTGAACGGGGATGAAGTATTTAGGCTTCATCAGGCTTAGCATCAGTTTTAATTCTTCCTGGCTTCCGTGACCGGAAACGTGAACTTTACGCTGTCCAAAAACAACCTCTGCTCCCGTCCGCATAAGAAGATCCACAATACGTGCCACAGAGCGTTCGTTCCCCGGGATCGGAGTAGCTGCTATGACTACTGTATCAGTATGCCTTATCGCAATTTGTTTGTGGGCTTTATGCGCCATGCGTGAAAGAGCGGCCATTTGCTCTCCCTGGCTGCCCGTTGTAAGAATAACAATCCGGTCTTCGGCATAATTATTTATCTGATCGATAGAGATAATACTGTCTTTCTCAATGTTCAGATAACCCAGGTCTGACGCGATATCCACGACTTTTACCATGCTTCTGCCGGTAATGATGATCTTTCGGTTGGTTTTCGCAGCTGCAGTAAAAATTTGCTGGATTCGATGAACGTTGGAGGCAAATGAAGCAATAATTACACGGCCTTTTGCCTCCTCGAACACATTGTCAATTTCATGGCCCACAGATTTTTCCGACCCTGTCATCCCTGGTCTTTCAGCATTGGTGCTGTCTGATAGAAGACAAAGCACTCCTTTTTGGCTCAGCTCTGAAATTTTGGCAAATTCCGTATGCTTACCATCGATCGGAGACTGATCGATCTTGAAGTCCCCAGTATTTACAATGATCCCCTGCGGCGTGTGAACGGCAATGCCGACGGAATCAGGAATACTGTGATTGGTACCAAAAAAAGTGACTTTATGTTCGCCAAAGTCAAGGACGGAATCAGAACTCACCAAAAAGGTCTTCGTGCTCCGTTGAAGCCCAGCTTCTTTAAGCTTTGCGTCTACAAGCCCCAGGGTAAGCTTCGTTCCATAAACCGGAACAGGAAGCTGCTTTAAAATAAAAGGAAGGCCGCCGATATGGTCCTCGTGTGCGTGAGTCAGAAAGATTCCCTTTACCCTGTCCTTGTTTTGTACAAGGTAAGTAATGTCAGGAATCACAATATCGATGCCCAGCATCTCTTCTTGCGGAAACATGAGTCCCGCATCCAGGACAAAGATATCTTCCCCCGCTTCGACCACATACATGTTTTTGCCGATTTCCCCTATACCGCCCAGAGCAAAAACTCTTACTTTATCGCTATTTTGTTGTTTTGTTGTCAATGTAATAATCCTCCTAGTTGTTGGTTATGTATTTCTCCGTTCACGTCACTTGCATTTATTATAGCTTATGTTCGAAAGCGAATACAAGGAGAACTGTTTTTTCTTTATTGTCTTTTTGCCTTCGTTGCTTTTAGGAGGTGTTTGATTCCTGTTTTTAGGATGCTCGCTTTCCGCGGGCGGTCAGAGGAGCATCTGTCCCGCTTTTCCAGCCTGTATCCCGCCTCTTCCGCTCCTATTAACATATGAATGGAGAATTCTTGTGCGAATAGCCCCACATAATTCCAGAGAGTAAAAAAAAGCGGCACAAAGGCCGCTTTTTACAATGAAATATTCATTACTTGAGATAGTGATTCCCGCTGCTGGTGGTTTAGAGGCAATAAAGGAAGTCTCACACTGCCAACATCAAGCCCCTTAAACTGGAGAGCCGTTTTTACCGGAGCAGGACTTGGTGCTTTGAACAGCTCATCCATAACAGGAAGCAGCTGCCGGTGTAGTCTTGCTGCTTCCGCCACGTTTCCTTGTTTATAGGCCGTAACCATTTGTTGCATTTCGTTTCCAATCACATGGGAGGCTACCGATACGATCCCTGTGCCCCCAATGGATAATACAGGCAGCGTCATGCCGTCATCACCGCTGTAGAGTTGAAAATCTTCTGTTTCTTCAATGATCCGGCTCATATCCCCCAAATTACCCCCTGCATCCTTAATCGCGATGACATTCGGAATTTTGGACAGCTCGATCACTGTTTCTGCAGTAAAATGTACAATCGTACGGCCGGGAACATTATACGCCATAATCGGCAGTGAGGTTACTTCTGCAATCGCCTTGAAATGTGCAATGATTCCTTCCTGGCTCGGTTTATTATAATACGGAGCAACGATCATGATCGCGTCGACGCCTGTTTCTTCCGCCTTTTTTGTTAAATCGATGGAAGCTCTTGTGTTGTTGCTGCCTGTACCGGCAATCACCGGTACTCTCTTGTCTACCACTTTTACAACATGGCGGAACAGGGCAAGTTTTTCTTCTGTTGACAATGTTGGAGACTCACCGGTCGTCCCTGCGACAACAAGGCTGTCACTGCCGTTTCCAATCAAATAATTGACCAGCTTTGTTGTTTTGGTAAAATCAATGTTTCCTTTACTGTCAAAGGGTGTAACCATGGCGGTACTTACGTTTCCAAAATGCATGAATATCAGCTCCTTAAATCTTGCAATCAACATCCGTTTTTCGTACTTATTCTGACAGCTGCCGGCCTTTTGAATGGATGTTGTGCAGTTCAAAAGCTCTGTGCAGAGCATTCACCGCTTTGACCATATCATCCTGTCTGACAAGCACCCAAATGGTAGTATGCGAATCTGCGGATTGCAGTATCTGTATGTTTTCATTGACCAGCGCTTCAACGATCCTTGCTGTTACACCAGGAACGCCTGACATACCGGCACCTACTGCGGATACTTTGGCACAGCTTCTGGTGATTTCTGGTGAGTAGCCGTGTTCGCGCAGCACCTTCTCAGCATGCTCGGCCATATTTTCCATTACCGTATACACGACACCTTTTGGACTAATGTTAAAAAAGTCCACGGATATCTGCTCTTTCGCCATTGCCTTAAACACGGTCGTGTGCAAATCATATTGTGCATCCCTGGCAAACACCTTGATCTGAGTTACCTTTGGAACATGGGCAATGCCGGTTATGACATGATCCTGGACATCCCTTCCCGCTCCCTTGGACGTGGCTGAAGTCACCAATGTTCCCGGAAGTTCTGAATAGGTGGACCGGATTCTGAGGGGAACCTTCGCCTGCATGGCAATCTCAACCGCTCGCGGGTGGATAACTTTTGCCCCCTGATAGGCCATGTTGCAGATTTCATTATACGTGACAACGGATAGTGGCTGCGCGTCCTCTACAATCCGTGGATCCGCCGTCATGACCCCTTCTACATCTGTAAATATATCAATATATTCAGCGCCAAGAGCGGCACCTAAAGCCGAAGCGGAGGTATCGCTGCCACCACGGCCCAGCGTGGTGACGTCTCCGTTGGCAGCTTCTCCCTGAAATCCTGCAACAACCACAGCATCATAGGTTTCAAGCATGCATTGCAGACGCTCACACTGCATATCTGTGATCCGGGCATTTTTGTGCTCATCATTGGTCCGGAATCCCGCCTGAGAACCTGTAAGAGCAGAAGCCGAAATTTCTTTTGATTTCAGAAGGTTGGAAAACACGACAGAAGAGATAATTTCTCCACAGGAAAGAAGCAGATCATATTCTCTGCTCTCCACATGTTGATCATTTTCTCCCAGTAGCCGAAGCAATGTATCGGTGGCATACGGATCGCCCGAACGTCCCATGGCTGATACCACACATACTACCTTGTAGCCTTCACTTATCGCGCGTCTCACATGCTGTGCAGCCAGTTCTCTTCCTTTTTCATCTTTTAAAGATGTGCCGCCAAATTTTTGTATGATTATTTTCATGAAGTTAGCACCTTCTTTAATTAGTTCAGCAATCCGAGCTTAATAAGGCTTTCTGCAATCTGAACCGAGTTCCAGGCAGCACCTTTTAACAGGTTGTCGGATACAACCCACATATGAAACGCATTTTCGCGGTCCAAGTCTTTTCTGATGCGTCCCACGAAGACATCATTTTTGCCAACACAGTGGGCAGGCATCGGGTACACTTGATGTTCCGGATCATCCTGTAGAGTAATGCCGGCAGATGCAGACAGAAGCTCCTTAATTTCATGAACAGAAGAAACATCTTCTCCAAGCTCGACATAAACGGATTCAGAATGGCCCGTCTCTACCGGAAGCCGGACACAGGTAGCCGCCACTTCAAGTGATGGCATATGCATGATTTTTTTCGTCTCATTAATCATTTTCATTTCTTCGAATGTATAGCCATTATCCTCGAATTTATCGATTTGTGGCACGGCGTTGAACGCAATCTGATAATGCTTCTTGTCACCGGCGCATGGCAGGATTTCAGGGGTAAATTCGTTTCCGTCCAATATCGCCTGAGATTGGGTTTTAAGCTCCTTGATCGCTTTCGCACCTGCTCCTGAAACTGCCTGATAGGTGGATACAATCACTTTATTCAACCCGTACTTCTCCTGCAGGGGTTTTAGTGCAACGACCATTTGAATGGTTGAGCAGTTCGGATTGGCGATAATACCCTGGTGCTTGGCAATATCTTGTTCATTTACTTCAGGTACCACCAATGGCACGTTTTCGTCCATACGGTATGCACTGGTGTTATCAATAACCACTGCTCCGCGCTTTACCGCTTCCGGTGCCAGTTCCTTTGAAATGGATCCGCCCGCAGAGAACAAGGCAATATCAACCCCTTCAAATGCGTCCGGAGTTGCTTCCTGAATAACAACTTTTTCCCCTTTATACTCAACACTTCTTCCGGCAGACCGGCTGCTCGCAAGAAGGGACAGCTTTGCGATTGGAAAGTTTCTTTCATCCAGTGTTTTAAGCATTTGTTGTCCGACTGCACCTGTTGCTCCGACTACAGCTACGTGAAATCCTTTTTGAGTCATTTAACACTATCTCCTTTTTGTTCTCCATACTTGACTTTAAAACAGAAAGGGAGAAACAACGAGTGTTTCTCCCCTTATGAAACATCATTGTTCCCTTCACTGCTTCAAAATGAGAGATTACTTGCTTCCAATAAACATTTTATTTCACATTTTATCATAATTTGCGCCATTGGTAAGCTATTTTTATCATTTATTGCGATTGCAACATTCGGAGAACTGGCTGCAGCTGTTTTCCATCGAGTGCAGCCTCAACCGTTTCCAGGAGATATTCCATATGGGCGACCAGTGAATTTTGCTTGTTTACTGGATCATCCTGGCCATACGGCACAAAATAAATGTTTTTTGCAGCCATTAACTTCATGATATTGACTCCGTTCAATCCAAGCCCGTCATTGGTCGATATTCCGAGAACGACTGGTGACTGGTTCCTCATGGTGGCTTTCGCAGCCATTAAAACCGGCGAATCTGTCATGGCATTGGCAAACTTGCTAATGGAGTTCCCAGTCAGCGGCGCAATGATCATGCAGTCCAGAGGAGTCCTCGGTCCGAACGGTTCAGCTTTGACAATCGAATTAACGGGTTCAGTTCCTGTAAGTTTTGTTATCTTTTCAAGCCACTCTTCTCCTTCACCGAACCGGGTATTTGTGTTTTGCACGGTATGCGTAACGAACGGAGTGACCTTTGCTCCCTCTTCCACCAGCCGTTTGATTTCGGGAAATACAGCATCATATGTGCAGTGTGAACCTGTTAAACCAAATCCTATGTGTTTACCATGGACCTTCATTACACTTTCCCCTTTCGAGTACTCATTTGTTCCCCTATTAATTGGGAAAGAACATTGCCAAGGATCTGCCCTGCTGTCTTTGGTGCGACGATGCCCGGCAATCCTGGTGCCAGCAATGCCTTAATACCTCTTTTTTCAGCATACTTGAAATCCGTACCACCTGGCTTGGAAGCCAGATCTATAATCAATGTTTGAGTGGGCATTTTAGAAATCACATCGGAGGTTACAATTTGAAACGGAATTGTATTGATGCATACATCCGTGTTGGTCACTTCTTTCTGCAGATGATCAAGATGAAAAGGTATAAAGCCCATTTCGCTGATTCTTGCCAAATGTTCAGGTTTTCTTGCCCCAACTTTCACATTGGCACCAAGCGCATCAAACGCTCTTGCCACACTCATGCCGACCCGGCCGAAACCGAGGACAACGGTGTTTGAATTGTGAATGGTCGTATCCGTATTCTGGATTACCATCATTATCGTGCCTTCGACTGTCGGGATGCTGTTATAAATGGCAACGTCATCCCGGTCAAAAAGCTGTGTATGCCCTTTGCCGCTTTGTGAGACAATTTTATTCAAATAGGAATTCGTGATACCCGAATACACATGGCAGTGTTGTGGTGTTCTTTTTAGATGCTCAGCAGTAAGTACGATGCGTTTATTTGAGAAAATGGTTTCAATTTCTCCATTCGGGCCCGATCCATTCACCGGAAGAATGATGACATCCAATTTGGAAAAGTCGACTTCACCAATATCCAATTTCGAAGCTCCTGTAAATCCATGGTCGAGCTGGTCAAATCCCACAAGAACAAGATTTGCCCCTTGTTCCGCCAATTTACGAATCACTTCCAGTTGTCTGGCATCACCGCCAAATATGGCAACTTGTAAGTCAGTTAACATGCTTCCTCCCCTTTCTCTGTCACTCCGATATAAACAGGGGAAATCCTTGTTCATGTTCGCAACACCATCATATGAACACTTTGCCTAGATGGTTACTGTGCCAATCCGGAGTCAACAGTAATAAAATCGGTTATTCGTTCTCATTTGCTCTATCATTATATTCAGGAAAAAGATTGGGGATTGAGTAGACAACCTAGGTCCAAGCCTATTTTACCGTCTACCATTGGAAAATAAGAATCCATGTATTTGTAATCTTTTTAGCTATTTTAGTGATTGGTTTCCGTTTCAGATGCTCGTTTTCCGGAGGACAAGGAAGACTTCAGAAACGGAGCATCACACAAAGAAAATATGACGTTCATTTCAAGGATATCGCAGCTTCTACTCCAATCCATCAATGAAGATGCAATGAAAACATGAAAAGAAAAAACCTCCAGCTTATGTCGGCTGCACCCTGCCATTGAGGGTGCAGCTGACATGCTGCAGGCTTTATTGCAATCCTTTTGGAAGTTCACCGGTCGGGCTGACAAGGGATGCGGAGCATTCCTTGCTGAATATTTTTTCAATCAGTGAATCGACCGTTTCTTTTGTCACCCCGTCGATCAATTGAACCATTTCATCGAGTGAACGATGGTAATTCAAAATGAGCTCATTCTTTCCGTTTCTGCTCATTCTGCTGTTGGTGCTTTCGAGACTAAGCATCAAGCTGCCTTTGATTTGTTCCTTGGAGTTGACCAGCTCTTTATCAGTGATCCCCTTATCTTGAAGATCATTGACAATCATCTTCACGGTATCATACAGCTCATCAAGCTGATTGGGAGCCGTCCCTCCATAAATTGTAAACAAACCATTGTCCTGATAAGCCGAATGGTAGGAGAACACGGAGTAGGCCAGTCCGCGCTGCTCACGAACCTCCTGGAACAACCGGCTGCTCATGCTTGATCCAAAAATATTATTCAGCACAATCAGAGAGTAGGTGTCCGGGTCTTTCAGGGACAGCCCTGGGAACCCGAGGCAAAGGTGAGCCTGTTCGGTTTCCTTCTTGCGGGCAATCTTTTGACTGTGAAAGCCAGGTGCATTCAGGCGTGAAGCCGCCTGGCTGCCTGAATAGCTTCCAAAGAGATCTTCTATTTCCTTAATAAAGCTCTCTTCTACATTCCCGGCCACTGAAATCACCACATTTTCAGGTGTGTAGTAGTCTTTCATATAATTGCGTAGGGTTTGCCCTGTAAATGTATTCAGCGTACTTTCCGTACCAAGAATCGGATAACCGAGAGAATGCTGATGAAAGCTTGCCCTGCTGAGAAGATCATGAACAATATCATCTGGAGTATCTTCGTACATTTTAATCTCTTCGAGCACGACATTCTTTTCTTTTAACAACTCCTGCTCATCAAAGGCAGAGTTAAAAAACATATCGGACAGTACATTCAGCGCTCTCGGTGCATGAGTATCGAGTACCTTTGCATAGTAGCATGTATATTCTTTGGAAGTAAACGCATTGACCTGGCCGCCAATGCTGTCAAATGATTCAGCGATTTCCCTTGCACTTCGGGTTGCTGTTCCTTTAAAGAACATGTGCTCCAAAAAGTGAGAAACCCCATTATTTTCGGGAACTTCAAACCGTGAACCTGTGCCGATCCATACCCCGATCGCAACGGAACGGACAGTTGGAATCTTTTCCAAAACGACCCTCACGCCGTTTGGACACGTATGTCTAGTAATCAAACCTGTTTCCCCCTAGCTGTAATTCCATCTCTAGGAACAATATATCATTAACATACCTATCATACAACAATGTTATTCAGCGGATGACTTGAGGTATAGGCGTTTTTCATCCATCAGGTCGCTTACCGTTCCAATAGCGTATCCTTTTGCTTTAATGCCGTCGATGATTTGCTGTAAGCCATCAGCAGTTGATGACGTGGGATGCATAAGGATCATGGCTCCCGGATGCAGTTTTCTTATCACCGACTGGGCCATTGCCCCCGGATCCGGCTTCCTCCAGTCTACCGTGTCCACCGACCACATGATCGTTCTCATTTTTTCTTCAGCAGCAATTTTAACGACGTCATCTCGATAAGATCCGCTTGGCGGTGCAAACCATTTTACAGGAACTTTATTCCTGTCTCCAAGCGTCGCCTGTATCACTTGATTGGTGCTGACAAGCTCTTCCCTGATACGCTTGTTTGTCAATCGCTTCATATCCGGATGGGTATACGCATGGTTTCCGATTTCATGCCCTTCATCCAGAATCATTTTTGCGAGACTTGGATTCTTCTTGACCCACGACCCGTCAAGAAAAAAAGTGGTATGAACATGGGACTTTTTCATGATCTTTAAAAGTTTAGGCAAGTATTCATTACCCCATGCCACATTCACAAGCAGCGTTACCATGGGTTTTTCGGGGTTCCCTTTATAGATTGGTGAAGGCGGCAGATCCTGCAGCTTCACTTTTGGCGGAATTTGTTTAAACACCAGTTTTTTCTCGTCGATCGTTTTGCTTCCTTTTAATTTTTTGTACGAAGCATCAATATCCAGTTCCATGCCGTTATAACCTGGGATCGCCTTCCACACCCTGTCGATTTTTGCATCGATGGGTGCTTTATGGTAAGATGGCGATTTTTGCTGAAGCTGTTCGTACAGGCTGTTTCCCTGCATTTTGGACACCGCCGCCGTCTGGTCCTTCATCTTATCAACATACGTGGAGGTAAACGGGTTTTGCACCATACCTACAGCAAATGCAAAGATCAGGGCCATCATGCTCATATGCAGCAGATTTCTCTTCATCTCACTTCCCTCCCATTAAAAAGGTATGTCCAATCCGGGAGGGTTAGAACATGGAGCCCATGCTCTATAATGGCATTTTCAAACTTTATCACAAACAAAAAAACCGTTGTAATGAACGGCACCCCTATTATTGGAATAGGGGTTACAGTCCAAAACCGGTTTTGATTATTGTTCGCTATTCTTTTGTTCCTGTTCTTTCTTTTCTTCTTTCAAAACAACCTTTCTTGAAAGATTTACACGTCCCTGGTTGTCAATCTCGGTAACCTTGACGCGAATGATATCTCCAAGTTTAAGTACATCCTCCACTTTGCCGATTCGCTCCTCGGCAATTTCAGAAATGTGAACAAGCCCGTCTTTTCCAGCGAAGAGTTCAACGAAAGCACCAAACTTTTCAATGCGTTTCACTTTACCATCATAGTACTCGCCCACTTGCACTTCACGAACAAGATCAGCAATAATTTTTTGCGCTTTTTCGTTCATCGCCTGGTCGGCGGATGCGATAAATACAGTGCCGTCCTGCTCGATGTCAATTTTCACGCCGGTTTCTTCAATAATCTTATTGATGACTTTTCCGCTTGGCCCAATAACGTCTCTGATTTTATCCGGATTGATTTTCATTGTTATAATTTTTGGAGCATAAGTAGACAGTTGTTTTCTTGGTTCAGACAGTGTGTCAAGCATCGAGGAAAGGATGTGCATTCGCCCTTCTTTTGCCTGAGTCAGAGCCTGTTCCAAGATCTCACGATTGATCCCGGAGATTTTAATATCCATCTGTAATGCTGTAACACCTTTTTCAGTACCGGCAACTTTAAAGTCCATATCTCCCAAATGGTCTTCCATTCCCTGGATATCGGTAAGAACCGTTACATCTTCACCGTCGCTTACTAAGCCCATCGCAATACCTGCTACAGGAGCTTTAATGGGAACACCTGCATCCATCATAGCAAGTGTACTTGCGCAAATGCTCGCCTGAGAGGTGGAACCGTTGGATTCAAGAACTTCAGACACAAGTCGGATGGTGTAAGGGAAGCTTTCTTCAGACGGGATGACGGCTTCAAGAGCACGTTCCCCGAGCGCACCATGTCCGATTTCACGGCGTCCCGGTCCTCTCATAAAGCCGGTTTCGCCAACACTGAATGGAGGGAAGTTATATTGATGCATGAAGCGCTTGGATTCTTCCACACCCAAACCGTCAAGAACCTGTACATCTCCCAATGCTCCAAGCGTACAAACGCTCAATGCTTGAGTTTGGCCGCGTGTAAACAGCCCGGATCCATGCGTACGGGCCAGAAGGCTGACATCAGAGGAGAGTGGGCGGATCTCATTGATCTTTCTTCCATCCGGACGAACTTTTTCCTTTAGAATAAGTCGTCTAACTTCACCTTTGATCAGAAGCTGAAGCACTTCTTTGGCTTCATCCACCTTTTCTTCATCGGTTTCTTCATAATGAGCAACCACTCGTTCTTTTAACTCATCAAGCGCACTCTGTCGTTCCTGCTTATCAAAAACAGAAACAGCCGCTGCCAAATCGGAACCGATAAAGCTGCGCACTTCCTCCACAAGCTCTTGATCAACTTCGTGCAGCACGACTTCCATTTTTTCCTTTCCGAGCTCTTCTACGATCTTTTCCTGGAAGGCAATCAATTTCTTGATTTCCTCGTGGGCGAACATGATCGCTTCTAGCATGACTTCTTCAGGAACTTCCTTGGCTCCAGCCTCTACCATATTAATGGCATCCTTTGTGCCTGCTACAATAAGATTAATGTCGCTTTTCTCGTTCTGTTCAACCGTTGGATTCACGATAAATTCGCCATCGATACGGCCAATAGTGACCCCGGCAATCGGCCCTTCAAACGGGATGTTTGAAATGGACAATGAAAGAGATGATCCAATCATCGCAGCCATTTCTGAAGAACAATCCTGGTCTACACTCATCACTGTGCTGACCACCTGAACTTCATTTCGGAAGCCATCAGCAAAAAGCGGACGGATTGGACGGTCAATCAGACGGCTGGCGAGAATGGCTTTCTCGCTCGGGCGGCCTTCCCTCTTGATAAATCCGCCAGGAATTTTACCAACCGCGTACAGACGCTCTTCGTAGTTTACTGTAAGCGGGAAAAAGCTTAAGTTCTTTGGCTCCTTTGAAGCCACAGCTGTAGAAAGAACGGCAGTATCACCATATCTGACAAATACAGCTCCGTTCGCTTGCTTTGCAAGATTTCCAATTTCAAAAGACAGTTCTCTGCCTGCCCAGTCCATAGAAAAAATACGTTTCTCTTGTTCCATTTCTATTGGTACTCCTCTCGACAATAAACGAAATATTTATGTCACTATTATATCCTAAACTGAACGTTCCTAAAAAGAAAAACTAGGCCAGCTCTTTTAAGTATACAGTTAATCTGCTATGTAAGCTTTTTTTTATAAATAAAAAGCTAAGCTTTTTTTATAAATAAAAAGCACTAAGCTTTTTTTGCAAATAAAAAGCACTAAGCTTTTTTAAAAGTATTGCTTTCGCCATACGTTGTTGCATCTGTGAGAGCGGTTGATTTCATTTCAGGCCGCTCACTTTTACCGGCGTAAACGGCTACTACCTCGGGGCAAGCACTTTTGTGGTCTCACCTGTCACGCTACCCGCAGGACAAGGAAAGCTTCGGCAGCTTAATATCTCACGAAGAAAATGTAAAGTTCATTTTCGATGATCTCGCACCTTCCATACAATCAAGGCAGCCAATGTAGGCATATTGCGGAAATTTCTCCATGCCACTTTAATTAAAAAGCATAAAGTTTTTTTTACAGAAAAAAAGCGGGAATTTATTCCCGCTTTTCCGATTAACGACGCAATCCAAGCTTATTGATAAGCTCACGATAACGTGTAATATCTTTGTTACGAAGATACGTTAGCAAGTTACGGCGCTTACCTACCATTTTCAAAAGGCCACGACGTGAGTGGTGATCTTTTTTATGAGTACGCAAATGGTCATTAAGAGTGTTAATCTGCTCTGTAAGGATAGCGATCTGAACTTCTGGAGATCCAGTATCAAGATCATGAGTTTTGAACTCGCTGATCAGTTCATTTTTACGTTCTTGAGAAATTGCCATCCTGTTCACCTCCTTTAAAATATAAACCCCGTCTACCGAGCAAGCGTCGGTGAATCGTCCTGCCAAGCAGCGGTTGTTTGTACTTGACGTACAGGTAATAGATTACCTCTTTTTTAAGAATAATGCAAGAGCAAGCCTACTTTTCATAAAAATAATTTATGCCTGCCTGTTTGTCTGCGCCAATTTGTTCGATAAGGGCATCCACGGATTCAAACTTTTTCTCGTCCCTGATTCTGGAGAGCCAGTATACTTCCACATCCTTACCGTAGATATTAGAGGAAAAATCAAAAAGATGCACTTCGATTGACGCCTCCCGCTTTTCATGAAAGGTCGGTTTGGTGCCGATGTTGGCTACTCCATTCAATAGGCGACCATCCACTTCAGCCTGTACAATGTAAACTCCGTTGGAGGGTATTAAATAATCAGGAAGAGGATCAATATTGGCCGTTGGAAAGCCAATGGAGGTTCCTCTGCTCTCCCCGTGTACCACCTTACCGGAAATGCTGTACGGCCTTCCTAGATATTCGGGAATGTCGTCAATGTTTCCATCCTTCAGCAAGTTACGAATAAGCGTAGAACTGATTTTCTGTCCATTTTTCTCCAACTTTTCAATCACCGTTTGAAAAAATGCACCCCCGGCACTTTCCTCCATCATGGCCATGTTTCCTTTGCCAAATTTACCGAACGTATAGTCAAATCCTGCAACAACATGCTGTACATGAAGACCAATAAGATATTCCTCAATAAACCTCATGGGTGAGAGAGAGGCAAACTCTTCATTAAACTCTACAAGATAGAAGATATCAATCCCGAGCTCATGCAAAAGTTCCTTTTTCTTTTCAATTGGCGTCAAATATGAGACATGGGCTTCCTTTTTTCCAAGCACCACAGATGGATGCGGATGAAAGGACATCACTGCCGATGCCATATTTCCCTGCCGGGCAATGGCGGCTGCCGTCCCAATTACCTTCTGGTGCCCAAGATGCAAGCCGTCAAAATACCCCAGGGCCATGACGGTTGGGGGAAGGTCATACTTATTGAATTGATGCGGATGTGTAAGCGTTATTGTTTTCAAAACTCCACCTTCTAACTCTGTGTGTTACTCAACGGCTAAAATTTTTTCCGGTTTCATCATACCTGGTTTCTCCGGATGTTGTTTATAAAGAGCGATACATTTTCCATGTTTATTATAAACGGCAAACGGTGTGCTTTGCACCTCAGATACCATAGGGAGAACGGCACCATTCTTTATGCGCACTTCCATCTCCTCATCACAGGTGATCGCGTCAAAATGTGCAATGGCTTTTTCAATGGGAAGAAAAAGGTCGTTCGTATTGCCATCCTGAATGGCCTGCTCAATCTGTTCAAATGTAAAGCAGTCCCCCATATCAAAAGGTCCTGAGCTGGTGCGGACCAAGTGAGACATGTGGGCGGGATATCCCAGTTTTTTCCCAATGTCCACCGCCAGTGTCCTTACATAGGTTCCTTTGCTGCAGCTGACAAAGAAAGGGAAAACGGGATAGGGGCCAAAAAAGTATGCATCCTCTGAAAGAAGATTTAACTCGTAAATCGTCGTTTCCCTTGCCGGCCTTTCCACTTCAATTCCCTCTCTTGCATATTGGTACAGCTTTTTACCATTCACTTTGACAGCCGAAAACATGGGTGGAACCTGCATGATTCTTCCTGTCAGTGAGACCAGCGCATCTTTAACAGCTTCAGCTGACACCCCCTCAGGGACAGGCTTGTCTTCCACCACATCGCCATGGGCATCCTCTGTGGTTGTCGCTTTTCCGATCATGGCTTCCGCCTGATAGGATTTTGGATAGTCGGACATATACTGTGCAATTTTTGTTGCTCTTCCGACACAGACGGGAAGCACGCCCGTCACTTCGGGATCGAGCGTGCCCGTATGTCCCACTTTTTTCGTTTTCAGCATTTTTCTTAACTTTGCCACGCAGTCATGGGATGTCATTCCCGCCGGTTTTAATAAAGGCAAAATGCCTTCTGGCTGTATTCCTGCCATTTGTTGGTACCCACCTTTTTATACATCAAAAAAGAAGAGACAGACAAACCAAGGCCTGCCTATCTCTTATTGTAATCACTATCTTCATCCGAACTTTTGATATCGGTCAGCAATGTCTCAATTCGGCTTCCATATTCGATGGATTCATCGAATTTAAAAGAAATTTCCGGCGTTTTGCGCAACCGGATTCGCTTGCCGATTTCAGTTCGGATAAAACCAGAAGCCTTGGCCAGACCCCGCAGCGTCTGTTCCTTTTGTTCATCATCACCAAAAACAGAAATAAATACAGTCGCCTGCTGCAGGTCACCCGTCACCTCGACACCGGTAACGGTCACAAACCCTATGCGGGGATCTTTCAGCTTTCGGCCGATGATATCTCCCAGTTCTTTTTTCATTTGTTCTCCAATGCGGTTGGATCGGATCTCACTCATTCTTACACCCCGTTTCTATCTAGCCATTATAACCATTCGATAACCGAAGACGTAACTTCGAGCTCAGGAATACTGCTGATCAATTTTATAGCCCTTTGAAGTTCCTGTTCCACGATTAGTTTGTCCTTTGAAATGGTTACAATTCCAAGTTCTGTTCTCTGCCATAAATCATGAAAGTCGGTCTCGGAGACAGCAAGATTAAATTGCTGTCTTATCCGGGTAACGACCTTTTTCACAACGGAGCGTTTATCCTTCAGGGAATGGGACTCATAAATGAAGCATTCCACAGTCAGGAAACCAATCATGGCCGTTTAATTTCTTCCATGATGTACGCTTCGATGACATCTCCTTCTTTAATGTCATTGAACTTTTCTAATGTTATACCACATTCGTAGCCTGCACTAACTTCTTTTGCATCATCTTTAAAACGTTTGAGGGCATCAATTTTCCCTTCATAGATAACAACGCCATCTCGGATCAGGCGAACGGTAGAATCACGGGTAACTTTACCATCCGTTACATAACAGCCGGCAATGGTACCGACTTTTGATACTTTAAACGTTGTACGGATTTCCACCTGTCCAATAACCTTCTCTTCGAACTCTGGGTCAAGCATACCTTTCATCGCTGACTCAATTTCTTCAATCACGTTATAAATGATTCTGTGCAGACGTACATCCACTTTTTCAGCCTCTGCTGTACGTTTAGCATTGTTGTCAGGGCGTACGTTAAATCCGATAATAATCGCATTGGATGCAGAAGCAAGAATAATATCCGATTCAGTTATCGCTCCTACTCCCGTATGAATGATCTTTACCTTGACGCCTTCCACATCAATTTTTTGAAGGGAACCGGCCAGCGCCTCGGCGGAGCCTTGAACATCTGCTTTAATAATTACATTGATTTCTTTGATATCGCCTTCTTTGATCTGATTGAACAGATCTTCAAGATTCAATTTGGAAGATTCCTTACGTTGGGCTTCCAATTGTTTTTTCGAGCGTGCTTCACCGATTTGGCGTGCTTTCTTTTCATCGGTAAATACCATGAATTGATCGCCCGCCTGAGGTACATCATTTAATCCAGTTATCTCAACTGGAGTAGATGGACCTGCTACTTTTACACGTCGTCCGATATCGTTGACCATGGCACGAACACGTCCGAAAGTATTTCCGACAACAATCGGATCCCCGACATTCAATGTTCCGTTTTGAACGAGAAGCGTAGCTACTGATCCACGGCCTTTATCAAGCTGTGCCTCAATAACCGTACCCTGTGCTGCACGGTTTGGATTGGCTTTCAGTTCTTCGACTTCCGCCACCAACTGAATCATTTCGATTAAGTCGTCGATTCCTTCCCCTTTAATCGCAGATACATTAACAAAAATGGTATCGCCGCCCCAGTCTTCCGGAATCAGGGCATGCTCGGTCAGTTCCTGCATAACCCGGTCAGGATTGGCTGCTTCCTTATCCATTTTGTTTACGGCAACAATAATAGGCACTTCTGCAGCTTTAGCATGGTTAATGGCCTCAACGGTTTGCGGCATAACACCATCATCGGCGGCAACCACAAGAATTGTGATATCCGTTACTTGTGCTCCTCTGGCACGCATTGTTGTAAACGCAGCATGCCCCGGAGTATCGAGGAACGTAATTTTCTTGCCTTTGTCTTCGATCTGGTACGCACCGATATGCTGAGTAATCCCGCCTGCTTCACTTGCGGTTACTTTTGTGTTTCGTATGGAGTCCAGCAAGGTCGTTTTCCCATGGTCAACGTGGCCCATGATCGTAACCACCGGTGGACGAATAGTAAGATCCTCTTCTTTATCGTTATTTTCGTAATTCTCAAATTCCGTTACGTCGATGATGATTTCTTCTTCGACTTCTACATTGTAATCTGCCGCAATGAGCTCAATGGTTTCTTTATCAAGCTCTTGGTTGATTGTTGCCATAACACCAAGAGTCATCAATTTTTTAATAATTTCAGATGGTTCTTTTACCAGTTTCTTCGCCAATTCACTTACAGTAAGCGATTCGGAAAAAGTAATCTTATCAGGTGTTACCGGAGTCGGCTTCGGCTGAGGAGCGGGAGCAATTTTACCTCTGTTGTTGTTTTTGTTGTTTCGGTTTTTATTATTATGATTGCTGTTGTTGTTTCTGTTCCCCGGTCGGTTTCCGCCTTTTTGGCCGGGTTTAGCGTTTTGCTGACCGCTGTTATTTTTTTGACCCGGTTTTGAGTTATTGCTGCCATTATTCTTCTTGGGTGCTTCGTCTTTTTTAATTTTCATAGTGTTCTCTTTTTTACTCTCATTTCTATTTTCGACTTTGTTTACATTGGATGGGTTCTTTTTATGTTCTATTTTATGTTTCTCCTCTGTTTTCTTATTTTTGGGTTGATAGGCATCATTTAATTTTCGGATCGCTTCTTCATCGATCATCGACATATGATTGGATACATCCACATTCATGTTTTTCAGTTTATCAATGATATCCTTGCTTTGAACATTTTGTTTTTTCGCATATTCATATACACGCATCTTACTCATATGTTCACCCCCGAATGATTTAATCAAGTAAAGCTGTTAACTTTTTTGCAAATCCTTGATCGGTTACGGCAACAACCACGCGCTGGTCCTTACCAATCGCATTACCAAGAGAATAGCGGTTCTCTATCCATTTTACCTCTACCCGGTAAAACGAGCATTTATCTGTTATTTTTTTCTTCGTATTGTCCGATGCATCCTGGGAGAGAAGAACGCATTTCGCCTGTTGCTTCTGTACCGCTTTAACAACAAGCTCTTCCCCTGAGATGCATTTCCCTGCCCTGTTGGCCAATCCAAGCAATGAAGCCCATGGTGATATATTCAATAGGTTATACTCCCTTTTCCAGTTCAGCAAACACTTCATCCGGAACCTGGGCTTTCAGTTGATTGTTGAGGCTGCCTTTTTTCTTCGCCAGGGCAAAGCAGGACGCCTGATTGCACAGATATGCGCCTCTTCCTGATTTTTTCCCCGTTGGGTCAACGAAAACTTCGCCTTCAGGAGAGCGGACAATCCGGATCAATTGCTTTTTTTCTTTCATTTCCTGGCAGGCTACACATTTCCTCATCGGAATTTTCCGTGTTTTCATCCGGCTCACCCCCATGTATCTTTACAGTTCTTCTTCAGTAGGTTCAAACTCTTCTTGTGCAGCTTCACCATTATAAAGTCCGGATTCTTCTGCATCGGACTGACTTTTAATATCAATTTTCCAGCCAGTTAGTTTAGCTGCAAGTCTTGCATTCTGCCCTCGTTTCCCGATAGCAAGGGAAAGCTGGTAATCGGGAACGATAACGGTCGTCATTTTTTCTTCTTCATTCACAAGCACCTCAAGCACCTTGGCTGGGCTGAGCGCGTTTGCTACATACACAACCGGGTCTTCAGACCACCGGACAATATCAATTTTTTCGCCATTGAGCTCGTTAACGATCGTTTGGACGCGTCCGCCTTTTTGACCGACACAAGATCCTACTGGATCCACTTCCGGGTCTGCTGCATGTACGGCAATCTTGGAACGGTCTCCCGCTTCTCTGGCAATCGATTTTACCTCAACGGTACCATCATAGATTTCCGGCACTTCGAGTTCGAATAGGCGCTTTAATAAACCAGGGTGTGTTCTTGATACAAGAATTTGTGGGCCCTTCGTTGTTTTTTCAACCTTGGTAATGAAAACTTTAATACGGTCGTTTGTTGTATATTTCTCACCAGGCATTTGTTCAGCAGCAGGAAGCAAGGCTTCAACACGTCCAAGGTTCACATAGATGTAACGATGGTCCTGACGCTGTACCACACCTGTAATGATATCTTCCTCGCGATCGATAAACTCGGAAAAAATAATGCCGCGTTCCGCTTCCCTTACCCTTTGAGTCACAACCTGTTTTGCGGTTTGGGCCGCAATACGGCCGAAATCACGTGGAGTTACCTCCAGTTCCACAACATCATCCAATTCATATTGCGGGTTAATCTTGTGTGCTTCCTCAAGTGAAAGCTCCTGCCTCGGGTCGGTTACTTCTTCTACAACGTTTTTGCGGGCAAATACTTTGATGCTTCCTGTTGTTGTATTAAAATCCACTCTCACATTCTGTGCCTGGTGGAAATTCCGTTTGTACGCAGAAATCAAAGCGGCTTCAATCGCTTCAATTAAAATATCTTTGCTGATTCCTTTTTCTTTCTCCAAAAAAGTAAGTGCATCTAATAGCTCGCTACTCATCCATCTTCTCCCCTTTGTTAATTGAACACAACCGCAAGTCTGGCACTTGCTATCTTGTTGTATGGCAGTTCCACTTCCGTACTTCGTGTTTTCACTTTAATTTGCAGTTTGACCGTTTCACCATCGAATTCCAGCAGTTTGCCTTCAAATTCTTTTGAACCATCAATCTGTTCATACATTTTGATGTGGACATTTTTTCCTACGGCCTTAGCCATGTCCTCCGGTTTTTTCAATGGGCGTTCAACACCGGGTGAAGATACTTCAAGAAAGTATGCCTGTTCAATCGGATCGATTGCATCCAACCTTTCACTGAGGCGTTCACTTACCGTTCCGCAATCTTCAATGTCTACACCTGTTTCATTATCAATAAATACGCGAAGGAACCAGTTTTTCCCTTCTTTTACAAACTCGATATCTACCAGCTCAAGATTTAATTCTTCCAAAATCGGGGTCACGATCTCTTCGGTAGTTTCCGTGATATTCTTGCTCATAAACATCCTCCCTTCAACCAAAAAATCCTTTGCCAAAACGAAACGAAAGAGTGGGTTTCCCCACTCTTTTCCCGAAAGGTATTCATAAGTATTTCCAAAATTACTATATCATAATCTTTGGCTTTATGCAACTTGCCAGCTGTCTGTCTGTCCCCTTCAGCCTTTAGAAAAGGGAGAGCTGATTGGCTTCAGGCATCCCGGTAAGACAGCCTTGCTCATCCAGATAATCGATGATGGTCTTTGACAGGCGTGCACGCTGCTGAAGGTCCTCTTTTGAAAGGAACTCTCCTTCCTCACGTGCCTTCACAATATTAATGGCAGCATTCGTGCCAAGCCCCGCAATGGAATTGAAAGGCGGGATCAACTGGTTGCCTTCCACCAAAAACTCAGTGGCGCTTGATCGGTAGAGGTCTACCTTGCCAAATGAAAAACCGCGTTCGCACATTTCAAGAGCAAGCTCCAGTACCGTTTGCAGGTTCTTCTCCTTAGTGGAGGCATCCAGCCCTTTGCCTGATATTTCTTCAATCTTGGAACGAATGGCGGCAGATCCCTTTACCATTGCTGTAATATCAAAATCATCAGCACGGACGGTAAAGTATGCTGCGTAAAAAAGAATTGGATAATGCACCTTGAAGTAGGCGATGCGGACCGCCATCAACACATAGGCAGCAGCATGGGCTTTTGGGAACATGTACTTGATCTTCAAGCATGACCCGATATACCAGTCCGGCACGTCGTTCTTTTTCATTTCTTCCACCCATTCAGGGATCAGTCCTTTACCCTTACGCACGCTTTCCATGATTTTGAAGGCAAGGGACGGTTCAAGGCCTTTATAAATCAGATAAACCATGATATCGTCACGGCAGCCAATCACGTCTTTCAGCTCACATGTTCCATCAGCGATCAGCTCATTGGCATTGTTCAGCCATACGTCTGTCCCGTGGGAAAGACCGGAAATCTGCACAAGCTCGGAGAAGGTGCTTGGCTTGGTTTCCTCAAGCATCTGCCGGACAAACTTCGTTCCAAATTCCGGAATGCCGAGTGTACCCGTTTTACACATGACCTGGTCTTCGGTCACCCCTAGCACTTCAGGACCGGAAAAGATTTTCATAACTTCCTGGTCTGAAGCCGGAATCGTTTTTGGATCAATGCCGCTCAAATCTTGCAGCATACGGATCACGGTTGGATCATCGTGCCCGAGAATATCGAGTTTCAAAAGGTTGTCATGGATGGAATGGAAATCAAAATGTGTCGTTTTCCATTCGGAATTTTTATCATCGGCAGGAAACTGAATAGGACAGAAATCGTAAATATCCATGTAATCCGGAACAACGATGATGCCGCCAGGATGCTGTCCTGTGGTCCGTTTCACACCGGTACAGCCCGATACAAGCCGGTCAACCTCGGCAGAGCGGAAGGTCAGGTTATGGTCTGAGGCATACCCTTTAACATAGCCATACGCCGTTTTCTCCGCAACAGTTCCTATTGTTCCTGCACGGTAGACATAATCTTCACCAAACAGTTCTTTTGTGTAATTATGGGCACGCGGCTGATATTCACCCGAGAAGTTAAGGTCAATATCGGGTACCTTGTCTCCTTTAAAGCCAAGGAACGTTTCAAACGGAATATCCTGGCCATCCTTTTTATAGAGCACATGACAATTCGCGCACTCTTTATCCGGAAGGTCAAACCCGGAACCAACGGACCCATCATCAAAGAAGATAGATTCTTTGCATTCTGGACACACATAATGCGGAGGAAGAGGGTTAACTTCAGTAATCTCCGTCATGGTGGCAACAAAGGAAGATCCGACTGATCCCCGTGAACCTACCAGGTAGCCATCCACCAGAGACTTTTTAACAAGCTTATGCGAAATCAGGTAGATAACAGCAAATCCATGTCCGATTATGCTGTTCAGTTCTTTTTCCAACCTCTTTTCAACGATATCGGGAAGGTTTTCCCCATAAATGCTGCGGGCCATGGAATAACTCATATTACGTATATCATCTTCCGCTCCCGGAATTTTCGGAGTAAACAGATCATCCGGTATCGGTTTGATCTCCTCGATCATGTCTGCGACCTTTTGGGTATTATCGACCACCACTTCCCTTGCCTTTTCTTCGCCCAGGAATGAAAAGCATTCCTGCATTTCATCAGTGGTACGGAAGTAAACATCCGGAAGCGTCTGTCGGTTCAATGGATTGGCTCCGCCCTGGCTTGAAATCAAAATCTTGCGATAGATGCCGTCGTTTGGATCCAGGTAATGCACATTTCCCGTTGCTACAACCGGCTTGCCCAGTTTTTCACCGAGCTTTACGATGTTGGCAATGATTTCACGAAGCGCCATTTCATCCTGTATCAGTTCTTTTTCAATCAGATGATAGTAGTTTGATGGCGGCTGGATTTCAAGATAATCATAAAATTTCGCGATTTCTTCCACTTCCGCCGGCGCTTTTTGCATCATTCCCTCAAATACTTCGCCTTTATCGCATCCGGACCCGATCAGCAAACCTTCACGGTGCTTGGAAAGCCTTGAACGCGGGATTCTCGGTGTTCTGTAAAAATAGTCCAATTGCGATTCTGATACCAATTTGTACAGATTTTTCAATCCTTGCTGTGTTTGGGCAAACAGTATGCAATGGGAAGGACGGCTTCTCATATATCCACCCTGGCCCATGTTTTCGTTTAGCTGGTCATGAAATTCTATTTCCTTCTCGAACGCTTGTTTTAATAGTTTCCAAAGCAGGTAGCCTGTCGCTTCCGCATCATAGATTGCCCGGTGGTGCTGGGTCAGCTCGATATCAAACTTTTTACAGAGCGTGTTCAATCTGTGGTTTTTCAGTTCCGGAAGGAGAAAACGGGCAAGCTCAAGCGTGTCAATCACCGGGTTTTGGGCAGCACCTCTCCCGATTTTGCGGAATCCTTCATTCAAGAATCCCATGTCAAAACTGGCGTTATGGGCAACAAGAATGTCGTCTCCCATAAATTTTTCAAAATCCCGCAAAACGTCCTCTATTTCAGGAGCATCTTGTACCATATCATCGGTGATGCCGGTAAGATTGATCGTTGTATCCGAAAGAGGTTCATGCGGATTGGCAAACCGTTCAAATTTGTCGATGATTTCACCGTTGTGCACTTTTACCGCGGCAAGCTCGATGATTTTGTTGTACACCGCGGACAACCCCGTTGTTTCCACGTCAAATACAATGTAGGTGTCATCCGAGAGCTTCCTGTGCTGTTCGTTATAAGCGATGGGAACTCCGTCATCCACCAGATTGGCCTCCACGCCATACAAAACTTTTATACCATTCTTTTTCCCTGCAGAATAGGCTTCCGGGAAAGACTGGACGCCCGCATGGTCGGTCACGGCTACAGCAGGATGGCCCCATTTGCTGGCCTGACTGATCAGGCTGGAAGCTGAGGAAACGGCGTCCATCTGGCTCATCGGAGTATGCAGGTGAAGTTCCACCCTTTTCTTTCCTTCTTCGGCAAGGTCTTTTCTTGTTTCAGGAGTAATTTGATTAATATCATTCGCAATCATGACAAGGTCACGAACGAAGGTATCGTTTTGTATACCACCCCGTACTTTGACCCAGATGCCTTTTTTCACGGCGTTCAGGATCGGTACATCTTCCTTGTCGCGCGAGAAGATTTTAACCATAATGGAATCTGTATAATCGGTAATTTTAAAGGTCAGCAGCGTTCTTCCGCTCCTGAGTTCTCTTGTTTCCGCATCAAATACATATCCCTGAAGCGTTACTCTGCGTTCCTCGTCCTGTATGGTTTCAATCGCAACGGGTTCATCCGGAATCTTGTAACCTATTGTAACTTCAGAAGGCACAGCAGCTGCTTCCCGCTTGTCTGCTTTTTCTTTTTCGATCAATGCAGCGAGCACTTTATCCGCATCTTCTTGCTTTTTCTGCTCCACAAATTTCTGAAACTCTTCCTCACTGTGTTTGACTTCTATTTCAAGTGAGACCGAATCCATGCCAAACGAACGGTAGACCTCCGTCATTGTCGAAGATAATTTACGTTTGATCAAGAGCCCTTCGGCTTCATTCCGAACGGTGACTTTGATTTTATTTCCGGTTACCACAGGAACCTGTCCCATCAATCCGGACACAAGTGAGCTCGCCGTTCCTTTTAGCTGTTCACAGCATATGCTCCAATACTCTCCGAGTAATTCTTCCTCGCATTCCCTGCTCTCACACTGAACAGAGAATGTGACTTTTGCTATATGTTCAAATGCCTGTGTAATTCTCGCCTGAAAAAAGGTATACACATTGGCAGGCATTGGTTTCGGCAGGGAAAAATAAAAATGCCAGCTTCTGTTATTTTTATCGATCGCCAGTTTCTGAACGCGGCCATCACCCAGATGCGGGCGCAGCTCATCGGGTATTCCGATCTGGTCGAGCAATAAGAGAAACCGCTCTTTTCTTACCTGGTCGTCACTGTTCATGATGCCCTCCTTCCATAAATAAAGGGATGACTTGGGTTAGTGAGCCTGAAGGTCAGGCTCATAAGTCATCCCCTGGATGCTAGCGCGCTAATAATTCTCTTTGGCTTTTAATCGCCTCAATTAATTCTGTAACATGGATTTCATTCATTTCACCAGTTTTTCTTACTTTTAATTCCACAATGCCTTCAGCTGCTTTTTTCCCAACCGTTACACGGACCGGAATCCCAAACAGGTCTGCATCGGCAAACTTTACACCGGCGCGTTCTTTGCGGTCATCGTATAAGCAATCATAACCTGCACCCTTAAGTTTATCATACAGCTTTTCACTGAAATCTGCCTGTATTTCGTCTTTGCTGTTGGCTGCAATAATGTGCACATCAAAAGGTGCCAGAGACAAAGGCCATATCAAGCCTCTTTCATCATTGTTTTCTTCTGCAACTGCAGCAAGCGTGCGGGAAACACCGATTCCGTAACAGCCCATCGTCATTGTCTGGCTTTTTCCATTCTCATCGAGAAATGATGCATTCAATGGATTGCTGTAAACTTGTCCGAGTTTAAACACATGCCCGACTTCAATTCCTTTGGCGAAGCGGATAACCCCTTTGCCGTCAGGAGATGCATCTCCCTCCTGAATAAAGCGGAGATCGGCAAAAACCGAGACCTCAAAATCGGTGCCTGGGTTCACATGCTGATAATGATGGTTTTCTTCATTTGCTCCAGCCACAGCGTTCACCATGTATTCCACCGCATGGTCAGCAATGATCTTCACGTTTTCCGGAACAGACACAGGTCCGATGTTTCCAGGTTTGCAGGAAAGCACTTTTTCCGTTTCTTCAGGTGTTGCCAGTTCAGCAGAAGCTGCCCCGAGAACGTTCTTCACTTTAATTTCATTTACATCATGATCACCGCGGACAAGCACTAAAACCGGCTCTTCATCAGCAATAAACAGAACTGACTTGATGACTTTGGCGGCATCGATGGAAAGGAATGAAGAAATCTCTGCAACGGTTTTTGCTTCTGCCGTATGGATTTTCTCCATTTTCTTTTTGGATTCAGTGGAAGCTTCATAGATTACGTTCACTGGAGCCATCTCAATGTTGGCAGCAAAATCCGATTCTGAAGAATATGCAATTAAATCTTCACCAATCTCGGAAAGAACCATGAACTCATGGTTATCCTTTCCTCCGATTGCCCCGGAATCAGCCAGGACCGCTCTGAAATTAAGACCACAGCGAGAAAAGATATTATTGTAAGCTGCTTTCATATCTTCATAAGTAACATCAAGGCTCTCATGGGAGGAATGGAAGGAATACGCATCCTTCATAATAAATTCCCGGCCTCTAAGAAGACCAAAGCGAGGTCTTTTTTCATCCCTGAACTTCGTTTGAATTTGGAATAGATTAAGAGGCAGTTTTTTATATGATTTTACTTCATCGCGAACGAGACTCGTAATGACCTCCTCATGAGTTGGCCCGAGTGCAAACTCCCGGCCGTGGCGGTCCTTTAAACGCATGAGTTCCGGTCCGTAGGAATACCATCTTCCTGACTCCTGCCACAGTTCGGCAAGCTGGAGGGAAGGCATGGTCATCTCGTTGGATCCTGCGTTTTCCATCTCTTCACGAATAATCGCTTCTACTTTGTGAAGAACCTTTTTCCCCAGCGGCAAAAACGAATAAATACCAGCTGCATTCTGCCGGATAAATCCTGCTCTGAGCAGAAGCTGGTGGCTGACGACATCCGCGTCAGCCGGAATTTCTCTTAATGTTGGTGCGAACAACCTGCTTTGCTTCATTTCTCCACCTCAGTTAATCACTTATTGGTCAATTTTGTCTATAAAGAATTTATGAATGTCATTCCATGTTACGACGAGCATCAGGAGCATCAGAAATGCAAAACCGATAAAATGTACAAGCCCTTCTTTTTGCGGATCAATCGGTTTGCCCCGCAACGCTTCAATCAGTAAAAACAACAGCCGTCCGCCATCAAGTGCCGGAAGCGGCAGCAAGTTAAAGATGGCCAGGTTAATGCTCAGCACAGCGGCCCATTGCATCAGCATTGGAATACCGCCTTCTGTCGCTTTGTTTGTGTATTCGTAAATTCCTACAGGCCCTGAAAGCTGATCGAATCCGTGTTTCCCGGTAATGAGCTCACCAAGTCCAACAAAAATCATTTTTGTCATGAACCATGTTTGCTTTGCTCCATAGGACACGGAGCCCAGCAAAGAAAACTCTGTGGAAGGATAGGCTCCAATAAATCCTTCTTTGGTGCCTTTGTTAATCTCCCGTTCACCCGGTGTTACTTCTTTAGTAAGAATTTTGCCGTTCCGATCAACTTCAAACACAAGTTTTTCTCCAGGGTTTTGCTGGATAAAGGAAACAAGCTCTTCCCAATTGCTGACTTTATCACCATTTACGGAAATAATCCTGTCCCCTTTTTGCAGCCCTGATTTCACCGCAGCTTCACCGGGTGCCAGATCACCAAGTCGTGCTTCCTTTGTAGGAATACCCTGGAACAAAGAAAAACTCATTAATATGATGAAAGCCAGCAGCACATTCATGAACGGGCCTGCAAAAATGGCAAGGGTACGCTGCATGAGGGTTTTTGAGCCAAACTGCCTGTTATACGGCGCAATCTGCATTTCCTGATGATCGGCAACATACATGGCCTGCGGGTCTACGCTGTAGCTTTGGCGTTCTGCCTCTTCGTTTTCATATCCGGTAATCACTAAACGGTGCTCCAGGTCAGCGTTTTCCACAGTAATGACTTTTTGGATGTCATACTTTTCTTTATGATTGACAATAATCTTTTGGACGCTGCCTTCCGGGTTAAAAATCAGTCCTACCCTGTAACCTGGTTTCAGTTCGATCCCTTCCGGATCCTCTCCGGCCATCCTTACAAACCCGCCCAGCGGCAGTAGCCGAACGGTGTATGTTGTCTCACTCTTTTTAAATGCGAAGAGCTTTGGACCGAAGCCGATGGCAAATTCCCGGCACAAAATGCCGGCTCGTTTGGCGAGCATCAAATGGCCAAGTTCATGAAAGAAAACAAGGGCACCCAAAATAATTACGATGGAAATGACTGTATTCATAACCTTTTACCCACCTTTAATTTAATAATGACTGAACATATTGCCGTGTGTGTGTATCAATGGCCTGTATCTCTTCCAGTGTCGGCTGTTCAATAAATTCATGGTGCTCCAGTGCTTTTTCAATGTATTCTTCGATCGCCAGGAACGATATTTTTCGTTCAAGGAACAATCCCACTGCAGCTTCGTTTGCTGCGTTCAATGCGGTTGTCATTGTTCCGCCTTTCTCACCTGCAAGATAAGCCAATTTCAGGCAGCGGAATCGTTCCATATCCATCTTTTTAAAATGAAGTTTTCCAATCTCCCATAAGTTTAACCTTTTGGAAGGAGCTAGTTCAAGTCTCTCAGGATAGGTCAGCGCGTACTGAATGGGTACCCGCATATCGGGGTTGCCCAGATGTGCCAGCGTGCTGCCATCTTTATACTCTACCATAGAGTGTATGATGCTTTCTTTATGAAGAATGACGTCTATTTTTGAGTAGGGCATATTGAAGAGCCAATGCGCTTCTATCACTTCCAGGCCTTTGTTCATCATCGTTGCTGAATCGATGGTGATTTTGGCTCCCATGGACCAGTTCGGATGATTCAATGCCTCGTCAACAGTAACATCTGCCAGCTGTTCCCGCGTATAATCCCGGAAACTTCCTCCGGAAGCGGTAAGAATCAAGCGGTCAACCTGCTGGGCATTTTCTCCGTTAAGACATTGGAATATGGCTGAATGCTCGCTGTCCACCGGTAAGAGGCTGACGTTATGTTTTTCAGCCAGTTCCATGATGATATGCCCGGCAGTGACCAATGTTTCTTTATTGGCGATGGCTATATCCTTGCCGGCCTGAATGGCGTGGATGGTGGGCACCAAGCCTACACTCCCCATGACCGCATTCACCAGAATATGAGCTTCACGTGCCACAGCTGCTTCAATCAATCCTTCTTGTCCATAATAGACAAGAGACTGCCCACCCAAACGCATACGCAGATCCTCTGCATCTTTTTTATCTTGAACCGCGATGATCCGCGGTTTAAATTTCTCTATTATCTCCATCCCTTTTTCTACATTCTTTCCAAAAGAAATGGCCGTTAATCGAAATTGCTCAGGGTGTTGTTCGATTACATCAAGCGTTTGTATACCGATGGATCCCGTCGCACCCAACAAACTGATATTTTTCATAGAGCACTCCTTGTTTTTTTGCTACGACAGCAAGTTCAGGATATGGAGGAGCGGAAGCACGAAGAGCCAGCTGTCCGTACGGTCCAATATTCCGCCATGCCCTGGCAGCAGATTGCCGGAATCCTTCACCCCGTAGTGCCGCTTAAAGGCGGATTGTGCAAGGTCGCCTATCTGTCCGAAAATCCCTGCAATCAAAGCCATGGACAGCACCTGGTTCAGAGTAAAAGGCACAAAATCTGTAAAGTAGCAGATCACGCCAACTACAATGCTCGTAACGATGCCTCCGATTGCTCCTTCGATGGTTTTGTTCGGACTGATCACCGGCCATAATTTTGTTTTTCCGATGGATTTTCCGGTGAAATAAGCACCGGAATCAGCACCCCAAATCATGAAAAGGACAAAGAATAAAATTGGAAGGCCATGTTCAAGCATTCTTGTTTCATAAATATAGTGAAATCCGTAACCTACATACAGAGAGGAGAGAATAACGAATCCGGCATCATCAAATGTAAAGCGGTTTTTTGTGATGACGGTAACCACCAGGATCAGGAGCATGGCAAGTACAATGGGTTGTGAGCCCGTGAAACTTCCAAGGTACTGTTCTTTCCAATCCTGCGGGATTACTGTTGCCAATGTCAGTAATAGAGCGATGATGCCCTCAGCCGACAAAAGCGAAATATGCTTCATTTTCAGCAATTCGTGGATCCCGATCACTGCCAAAGCGATGATAACGAGAGCAAATGGCAAATGGCCGTAAACCGTAACTCCTATAAATAGAAGAGCGGCTATTACTCCCGTAATGATGCGTTCTTTCATAAATCCTCCTTCTTATTATACACCGCCATAACGGCGACCGCGATTCTGATAGTCGTAAATGGCTTTTTTTAAATGTTCTTCTTTAAAATCGGGCCAGTTCACCTCGGTAAACCAAAATTCACTGTAGGCAAGCTGCCACAGCATAAAGTTGCTGAGGCGCACTTCACCACTCGTCCGGATCAACAAATCGGGGTCCGGAAGGCTGGATGTCATTAAATACCGGCTAACCAAATCTTCATTGATCTCATCACGCCCGATGGTTCCGGCTTCAACATCTTGGATAATCTCGGTTAACGCGGTTGTAATTTCGTTTCTGCTGCCGTAATTCAGGGCGAAATTCAAAATAAGGCCAGTATTGTTTTTTGTTTTTTCGATTGCCTCGTCAACAGCCTGAATGGTATGTATCGGCAATACTTCCTTATGGCCCATGATGGTCACACGTACATTCTGTTCAATCAATTCGGGCAGAAAGCTGTTCAAAAATTCCCCGGGAAGTCTCATTAGAAAGTCCACTTCTTCACGCGGACGCTTCCAGTTTTCCGTTGAAAAGGCATAGAGTGTCAGCACTTTAATTCCCAGGCTGTTGGCATATTTGACAACCTTTTTTACTACTTTCATGCCTTCATGGTGTCCTGCCACTCTGGGAAGCCCGCGTCTTTTTGCCCAGCGTCCGTTCCCGTCCATTATGATGGCCACATGAGCCGGTATCGTATCCTGTCGTATGTTCAGCTCTGTTTTTTCTTCTTTTTTCCAGAATGAAATTCTGTCAAGCATGCCAAAGCCCCCATTATCGTCCAGACTTAACAAAAAAACCCCCTGTATAAAGAGGGCTTTTCTTATTTTATTTTACATGGAAATCAATTATACTTCCATGATTTCTTTCTCTTTACTTGAAGCGATCGTATCTACTTCGCCAATATATTTGTCTGTAAGCTTCTGAACATCTTCATTGTATCGGCGAAGTTCATCTTCAGTGATCTCTCCATCCTTCTCGGCTTTCTTCAGCTCATCATTGGCATCACGGCGAACATTGCGAAGAGCAACCTTGGCTTCCTCTCCATACTTCTTAACAAGTTTGACAAGCTCTTTACGTCTTTCTTCAGTTAAAGGAGGAATCGCTATACGGATTACTTGTCCGTCATTGGAAGTTGTTAAGCCAAGATCGGATTTCTGGATCGCCTTTTCCACATCGTTCAGTGCCGATTTATCATACGGCTGGATCACCAGGAGGCGTGCTTCAGGCACTGAAATCCCGGCAAGCTGGTTGATTGGTGTTTGTGCCCCATAATAATCCACTTGAACACGATCTAAAAGTGCAGGGTTTGCACGGCCGGCGCGGATGGTCGAAAGCTCACGCTGAAAAGATGAAATGCCTTTTTTCATTCGGTCTTCTGCGTTTGTTAAAATTTCCTTTGCCATTAATTATTCCCCCTAATCGTTGTTCCAATTTCCTCACCAAGAACTGCACGCTTAATATTACCTTCTTCCATAATGGAAAACACGATGAGCGGAATATCATTGTCCATACATAATGAAGATGCCGTCGTATCCATGACAGCAAGGCCTTCTTTAAGCAAGTCAAGGTAGGATAAGGTATTGTATTTCACAGCATTCTGATCGATCGTCGGATCAGCTGAGTATACGCCGTCCACGTTATTTTTCGCCATCAGGATCACTTCGGCTTCAATTTCCGCCGCGCGAAGAGCAGCTGTTGTATCCGTTGAAAAATAGGGATTTCCTGTTCCAGCAGCAAAAATAACAACACGTTTCTTTTCAAGGTGACGAATAGCTTTTCTGCGAATGTACGGTTCAGCAACCTGGCGCATTTCGATTGACGTTTGTACCCTTGTCTGCACACCGATATTTTCCAGGCTGTCCTGCAAAGCCAGGGAATTCATGACAGTCGCCAGCATCCCCATGTAATCGGCGGACGCGCGATCCATACCCATCTCGCTTCCCGTTTTGCCTCTCCAGAGATTTCCGCCGCCGACAACAACGGCCACTTCCACTCCCAGTTCGACAATGTCTTTGACCTGATGGGCAATCGATTGAATGACACCCGGATCGATTCCGCTTCCTTTGCCCGCCGCAAGAGCTTCCCCGCTTAGTTTAAGAACTACTCGTTTATATTTTGAAGTGCTCATAATTCCCTCCGTATCCATCACCTGTAATTGCTTTTTTATTCATTAGCTCTTTTAAAAAAAGGGAACACACTGTGCTCCCTGTTTTTTTTGCTTTTTACACCATTACTTTTTAACTTGAGACATTACTTCTTCTGCAAAGTTGTCTTCGCGCTTTTCCATACCTTCGCCAACTTCGTAACGTACGAATGCGATAACCTTACCGCCTTTGGAAGCTACGAATTTACCAACTTTTTGGTCTGGATCTTTAACGAAAGACTGATCATTTAAGCAGATTTCTTCAAAGAATTTACCAAGGCGGCCTTCCACCATTTTAGCAACGATGTTTTCAGGCTTTCCTTCGTTAAGCGCTTGTTGAGTAAGCACTTCACGCTCATGAGCTACTTCTTCTTCACTTACAGCGTCACGAGAGATGTAACGAGGATTTACAGCAGCAACGTGCATTGCTACATCTTTTGCAACCGCTTCGTCAGTTGTACCTTCAACTACAGAAAGAACTCCGATGCGTCCACCCATGTGAAGGTAAGCGCCAAACGCTGCATTTTCGCCTTTTTCAACGATTTGGAAACGACGAAGGGAGATTTTTTCACCAATCTTGGCAATTGCGTTGTTCAAGTACTCGGCAACTGTTGTGTTTTCACCTTTAATCGTAGAAGCAAGCGCCTCCTCAACAGTAGCAACATCGGCTTCTAGAAGATGCTTACCAATTACAGAAATTAGCGCTGTGAAGCTTTCGTTCTTTGCCACGAAGTCAGTTTCAGAGTTTACTTCAAGGATGACAGCTTTGTTGCCTTCTACGACAACAGAAGTAAGACCTTCTGCTGCAATGCGGTCCGCTTTTTTAGCTGCTTTTGCAATTCCTTTTTCACGAAGGAAATCGATCGCTTTTTCCATGTCCCCGTTGGTTTCTGTCAATGCTTTTTTACAGTCCATCATACCTGCGCCTGTTTTTTCGCGCAATTCTTTTACCATTTGAGCTGTTACTGCCATAATGAAATTCCTCCTTTGGTTTATGTAAAGCTTAGGTTGGCATTAAAAAAGGGTGTGAAAGGGCATATCCCCTCCATCACCCTTTTAGTTTATATTACTTATGCAGATGTTTCTTCTTCGTTTTGAGCTTCTTGCTCTTCTCCACCCTGGTTGGCTTCGATGATCGCATCAGCCATTTTTCCAGTAAGAAGTTTAACCGCACGGATCGCATCATCGTTACCAGGGATAACGTGGTCAACTTCATCAGGATCACAGTTAGTATCCACGATAGCGATAATTGGAATGTTCAGCTTGCGTGCTTCAGCAACCGCGATGCGTTCTTTGCGTGGGTCTACGATGAATAGCGCATCTGGAAGGCCGTTCATTTCTTTAATTCCGCCCAAGAACTTTTCAAGACGCTCCATTTCCTTTTTAAGAAGGATAACTTCTTTCTTAGGAAGAACATCAAAAGTTCCGTCTTCTTGCATTCTTTCAAGCTCTTTCAAACGGTTAATACGCTTGCGGATGGTTCCGAAGTTTGTTAGCGTACCGCCCAACCAGCGTTGGTTGATGAAGTACATGCCGGAACGTTCTGCTTCTTCTTTCACAGAGTCCTGAGCTTGTTTTTTTGTACCAACGAAAAGGATTTTACCGCCGTTTCCTGCGATATCTTTCATTACGTTGTAACACTCTTCAACCTTTTTTACTGTCTTTTGAAGATCGATGATGTAAATGCCGTTACGCTCAGTGAAGATGTAACGGGACATTTTCGGATTCCAGCGACGTGTTTGATGTCCAAAGTGAACGCCGGCTTCCAATAGTTGTTTCATTGAAATTACTGCCATGATGGCACCTCCTGGTTTTGTTTTCCTCCGCCTGCTTCGACTTTAACCAAAACTGCAAATGCAGCACCACTGATTAAATCCACAAGCGTGTGTGATTAACACCGAAAGTAACTATACCATACTTCGTCAGAATGTAGCAAGAAAAATGTTGCCGTTTTGAATATTTGTCATGAAAGGCTGTTCATTTTTAAAATCAGGCTGACTTCACCCTTGCCCCTGTCGAGTTTTTTTGCAATTTCTTCAGCAGTATAACCTTTTTCGGCATAGGTTAATACGTTTTGATGCAAAATGTTTTCTTCTACTTCTTTATCATCATGCTCAATCCCTATTTTGTCAGATGATTTCACACCCTGCTCCTGTCCGTCCCGTTTCGTTTCGTATAGCATTTCTCTGATTTCTTCGTTTTGTTCCTTCATTTCACTTGCAAACGCGAGAAGCATCTCCTCCAGCTCCCGTGCCTGCTCTACTTCAGCGAAGGCACCGGGAGCCGCTGCTTTGAGCTTCATCCACAGAACAGCAACAAGATACAGGCAAAGGATGTTTAGCAATAAACTTAAAACCGCTATAAAGTAAAGCAAGTGATCCCCACTCTTTCTTCTGCTTCTGGTCACATGTATCGCGCAAGAACCAGTCTCAGGCGAGATAACGCTTTGGAATGGATCTGCGAAATTCTTGAAGTGGAAAGCTCCAGTACATGACCGATTTCAGTAAAGGTCAGTTCCTCATAATAAAACAGCGAGATCACAAGCTGTTCTTTTTCATTCAACTCCCTGATCACCTGTGCAAGTTCCTTATGCAGCTCGGCTTTGACCACTTCCGCCTCCGGAGACAATCCATTTTTATCTTCTATTGTATATCCTAGCTTTTCTTTGCTTTCGTTTTCTCTTTGGTCTTCGTCAATCGAAAGAACATTGGCAAAAAAACTTTCGGACAGGGCGGAAACCACTTCCGTCTCCGGCATACCGAGTTCGGCTCCTATTTCATAGGTTGTTACCCGGCGGAGCTTTTCCTGTTCGAGCTTCTCAATCGTACTTTCAATCTTTTTTGTCTTTTCACGCAGTGACCGTGGCAGCCAGTCCACTTTACGCAGTCCATCGAGAATCGCTCCCCGGATCCGGAATGTGGCATACGTATCAAATTTAAGGTCCCGTTCGGGCTGAAATTTTTCAAGCGCATCAAACAGTCCCAGCATTCCCAAGCTTTTTAATTCATCACGATTAACGTTTTTCGGCAAACCTGCCGCAATCCGCTGTACATGATACTGAACAAGCGGCATGTATTGCTTAAGCAGAGTATCACCTGCATCGCGATCACGGCATTCATGCCACTTTTTCCATATTTCCAGTTCATCCGCTGCTGCTGTAGATGATGTCATGCTACTCCCCCTGAAATCATATTAAATCACTAACTCTCCCTGATGTACTATTTTTATTTGAAGTTCACATGTGTCTGTATCAAATTCAATGGTTCTCCCTTTGCTGCCGCCGGTATGTTCCGCGATCAGCGGGATTTCCCACTCTTTCAGCCCGCTTTTTATCGCTTCCACGTTTCTCGGGCCGATGCGCATGGCATACGACTGGTCAACCATTTGAAACATCTCGGCCCCTCCTGCTATCTTTGCCCTCAATGCTTTTCTCCTTGATCCCATCTCCTCCAGGCCGAAGACGAGCCTTTTTATGGCGGTGTCAGCGTATTTTGCTTCGTTTATTTCCCTTGATCGCGCTAAAGAAGAATGTGGCAGCATGATATGCGCCATTCCAGACAGCTTCTTATCCGCATCATACAGCACAAGACCGACACAGGAGCCGAGGCCGGTTGTGCGAAGGACAGTGGAACCAGCTCCAAATCCCAACTCGGACAGGCCGATTTTTACCGTTTTAACGTCCAACTGAAACCGCACCTCTATACTTCATAAGCCGCTCCTTGAAGCTCTATTATTTCATTCTTGTCGAGTACCTTGTCCAAACGAAGCAGGATGAATAGCCTTCCATCAATTTTTGCCACTCCATCGAGATACCGGGCGTTTATGCCACCCGCCACTTCCGGGGTAGGCTCAATGTCAGAAAGAGACAGATCCAGCACGTCGTTCGCTGCATCCACAATCAGTCCCACATCCATTCCTTCCGTATTCACGATAATAATCCGAGTGTCATCATCCGCTGTCTTCTCTTTCATGCCAAACCGGCTCCGCAAATCAATAACCGGTGTTACCGCCCCGCGCAGGTTCATCACCCCTTTGACAAATGCAGGTGTTTTCGGAACCCTCGTAATTGGTGAAACACGTTCGATGGATAGGACATTAAGGACATTCACGCCATATTCTTCATCCTTTAACCGGAACACGACTATTTTTAATTCCTGCTCAATCATTCTCATTCTCCTCTTTGTCACCGTTATATAAATAGCGAATTACAATCGATAATGAGAGCAACCTGGCCGTCTCCCAATATTGCCGCTCCTGAAACAAAAGGAGCATCGAGATAGTTTCCAAGCGGCTTCAGTACAATCTCCTGCTGCCCGATCAGCCCGTCCACGGTCAAACCTGCCCATTTGTTTTCTTTTTTAACAATAACAACCGCTCGTTGGGTCTCTTCTAATTTGGCCTCCTGCGGCACTTCGAGCCAATCATTCAAAGAAACAAGCGGTATAACCTTCCCGCGAAAATCCATCATGGGCTGCTTATGGACCATAATGATATCCTCAGGATCAACCAATGCTGTTTCAATGATCGATGGCAGCGGAACAGCATATGTTTCTGTTCCCGCTTCGACCAGCAGAGACGGTATGATGGATAGATTCAATGGAAGCTGGATGGTAAAAGTTGAACCTTCTCCAGCTTTGGAATCGACAGATACCGACCCTCCGAGCGATTCTATTTTATTTTTAACCGCATCCAGGCCGACGCCGCGGCCAGAAATGTCAGAAATCACTTCAGCTGTAGAAAAACCAGGGGCAAACAGCAGCTCATAAACGTGCCTGCCAGTCAATGTACGTGCTGAATTCTCACTGATGATCCCCTTTTGAACAGCCCTGTTAAGCACCTTGTCCGCATCAATGCCTGCCCCGTCATCCTTAATCTCGATAAATACACGGTTGCCGCTGTGGTAAGCCTTCAAGGTTATGGTGCCTTTTTCACTTTTCCCTGAACGGATTCTATGCTCGGGATCTTCGATGCCATGATCCAATGAATTACGCAGCAAATGAACAAGCGGGTCCCCTATTTCATCGGCAACCATGCGGTCCAGTTCGGTTTCTGCTCCCTCTACCTGCAGATCCACTTTTTTATGGAGATCTTTGGCCAATCCGCGCACCATCCTCGGAAACCGGTTGAATACCTGGTCAACGGGAACCATCCGCATAGTAAGAATTAATTCCTGCAAATCCGATGAAATCCGCGAAACCCGTTCTACCGTTTCCTGAAGTGCAGCATTCTTAACCTCACTTGAGATTCTTTCAAGACGGCCTCTGTCAATCACCAACTCTTCAAAAAGACTCATTAGAAGATCCAGCCTCTCAATGCTTACCCTGATCGTCTTCGCAGATTTTGGCTGGGGATTCTTTTTACTGTCTTCAGTGGAGCCTTTTTGAGCATCCACTTCCACAGCTTTCTTCTGTTCGCTGCTGCTCAGCGGCTGTAGCGGTGTTAGAGTCACTTTTTTGATTTCTGAGATTGATAACAATTCCGACTCAATTGTGGCTGCCTCTTGTTGTGTGATGAACGTAACGAAAAAGCTTTGGTTGAATTGTTCCCGTTCAATCAGGTCGGCTGAAGGCTCTGACTTTATGATGTCGCCGAGGTTTTCCAGCGCATTGAAAACCATATAAGCCCGCACCGCCTTTAACAGGCACTCTTTATCGAGCGTAACTTCAATCCTGTACCCCAAAAAGCCTTGCTCAAGGAATTGATGGATTGCCGAACGCTCAAATTCATCATAACTGCTGAAATCTTCATTTCTGATATCTGTCTGGGCCTTATCCTGCGCATCCTCCTCTAGTATCCCGTTCAAAATGTGTATCAGTTCTTTCGTATCTTTTTTTCCATCGCCCCCAGCTGCAATTGACATAACCATTTCTTCCAAATGGTCGAGTGAAACAAACAGCGAATCCAACAGCTGCTGTGTCACGTGAAGTTTTCCATTTCTGATTCCATCCAGTACGTTTTCCATCGCATGCGTCAGATTTGCAAGGTCGTCGTAGCCCATGGAAGCTGACATTCCTTTTAATGTATGAGCAGAACGGAAAATTTCCTGAATGGTTGCCAGCTCTTCCGGTTGTTTCTCCAAAAGAAGCACATGTTGATTTATCGACTGGAGATGTTCTTTGCTTTCTTCAATAAAAATATCCAAATATTCACTTGTGTCCATCTTCTTCCCCCTCGTGCAAACGCTAGCTTTTACTCAAAAAACTTAAAAGTTTACTAATAAAAGATATGTCAGCTGCTCCCCTTTTCCCTAATAAACACTGAGCTGCCTTTTGAATTTGCCCGGCCGCTTTACAGCGCGGACTTTCCAGCACAAACGGCAATTGCTCCATAACAGCGCGCCGCACGGCTGGATCGAAAGACACTTGCCCCAAGCTGGCCAGTTTCTTTCCAAGGAACCGGGAGCTCACCTCGTTCAGGCGATCATGTACTGCCCTGCCTTCCCGTTCGTTTTCACATTGATTAATCATGGTCCATACAGTGAGTTCAGGACGTTCAGCATGAAGCAGCTTAATCATGGAATACGCATCAGTAAGTGATGTAATTTCCGGGGTAGCAACCAGGATGGCTTCATGACCGGCCAATACAAACTTCAAGCTCGCCTCTGACAAACCGGCACCAATATCGAATACGATATAATCATAGGCCGACGATAATTTCTCAAGCTCTCCCACAAAATGAACTTGACTGTTGCGGTCCAGTTCAAACAAAGAGAGAAGACCGTTATCTCCACCAAGATAGTCAAGGTTATTTGGACCTTTTTCAATGATCTCCCTGACGGAAAAGTGATGTTCAAACAGATCGGCGATCGTATGGCGCGGGGTTAGTCCAAGCAGCAAATGAACGTTGCCCATGCCGATATCCAGATCAAGAAGCACCACTTTTTTCCCAAGCCCTGCAAGTGCAAGCGACAAGTTCACCGCTATATTTGTTTTCCCAACCCCGCCCTTCCCGCTCAGCACCGAAACGACTTTCGCTTTTTTCACTTGTAACAAAGTCTCTTGAACCCGTAAACGAAGTTGTTCTGCCTGATCATGCATCTCTTTTCTCCTGCAGGAACATGCTGATGATCGCTTTCGGTGTAACAGTTGAAATGTCATCAGGGACATTTTGTCCGTTTGTGATGTATAGCGGGATGGTGTTTTCTAACAGCAATAAATTGAGTAACGCTCCCAAGGAAGCTGTCTCATCCTTTTTGGTCAGGATCAGCCGGTTTACTCCAGCCTGGCTAAAGTGCTTGATTACGTTTTTGAGATCCTCGTATTTTGAAGTTAACGATAGAACTAAATATTTTGTGTGATCCATTTGATCTTGCAGCAGGCCGCCCAGTTCATCCATGGATTCCGGATTCAGAAAATTTCTGCCCGCCGTGTCGGTCAACACCAAGTCATATGAGGAGAGTTCTTGCTTGGCCATCTCGTAATCTTCGGTATTGTACGCCACCTTAAGCGGCATTTTCAGAATTTCAGCATAGGTTTTCAGTTGTTCCACCGCTCCGATCCGGTAGGTGTCCATCGTGATGAAAGCGACTTTTTTGCCATCTTCAAGCTTCGCCTTTGCCGCCAGTTTCGCGAGCGTAGTCGTTTTCCCTACACCCGTCGGGCCCACCAACGTTAAAAATTGTGTGTCATACAATGAACCTGGAGACAGGGGAACGCACGCTCGATCCAGCAGCCAGTGTTCCAGCCAGCGTGTTGCGTCAACGTTTTTAGCGGTTCCCTGCATATCCGCGATAATTTCTTCTATTATTAAGTGCGATACACCTTGATCGTTAAAGTAGGATTGCCACGACGGATTATCTTCCTTGACGATGCTTTCTTCTACAAGTAAAGAGTTCTGCTCTTTTTCTGCTTTGTGAGTGGACTCCGATCTCTCTTCAGCATCCAGCAACGCGATAACCTCAACGCTCTGTTTGGTGAAAAAACCCAAAAAACCGCCGGTCCGCACCTGTTTTGATTGGAGGATAAAAGCCTCACTTCCGAGATCATTCCGTATTTTCCCCATTGCTTCTTGCATTGTGGGTGCTATGTACTTCTTCACCTTCATAGATTGACGACTCCTACACTTTGTACTTCGAGATCAGGCTCCAGTTCGTTATAAGACAATATCACCAGATCAGGCAGGTGGCGCTCAAGCAGCTGCCTCACATACATGCGAACGGCAGGTGAGCATAAAAGGACTGGCATCTGTCCAAAATTTCTGCTTAGATCAATTTCTTTCGTCACCTGACTGTAGATGTCCTGAGCATCTGCGGGATCAAGAGATAAATAATTTCCGTGCTCCGTTTGCTGCACATGGTCCGCAATTCTTTTTTCAACTCCTGCTCCAAGTGTGATTACTTTCAATGGTTCATTTTCTGTTCTATATTGCTTTGAAATTTGCCGTGATAATGCCTGCCGGACATACTCTGTCAATAGATCCACATCACGCGACATCTTTCCAAAATCCGCCAGCGTTTCAAAAATCACCAGCAAGTTGCGTATGGATATTTTTTCTTTTAACAATTTGGACAGCACTTTCTGTATTTCTCCGACAGACAACGGATCAGGAGTTACCTCTTCGACAAGGCTCGGATAAGTTTCTCTCATATGATCCACCAGCTGTTTCGTTTCCTGGCGGCCGATTAGCTCATGTGCATATTTCTTTAAAACTTCTGTCAAATGAGTGGAAACGACCGATGGAGGATCTACAACCGTATAACCTGACATTTCCGCACGGTCCTTCATGTCTTCAGCAATCCAGAGGGCAGGCAGACCAAATGCCGGCTCCACCGTTTCCTTGCCCCGCACCGCTTCATCATCAATACCAGGGCTCATTGCCAGGTAATGGTCGAGCAGCAGCTCTCCTTTCGCGACTTCGTTTCCTTTGATTTTAATGCGGTATTCACTCGGCGGCAGCTGGATATTATCCCGGATGCGGACCACCGGCAAAATAATGCCGAGCTCCAGCGCCAGCTGCCTGCGAATCATCACTACCCGGTCGAGAAGATCTCCTCCCTGGTTGGTGTCAGCCAGTGGGATCAGGCTGTAGCCAAACTCGAATTCAACAGGATCCACCTGCAGCAGGTTCATCACGCTTTCAGGTGTTTTCAACTGTTCGGTCTGGATATCTTCTTCCATGATTTCGTCCTGCTCTTTTTTCTCTTTCTCCGCTTTTAACAGAAGATATCCCCCGAGCGAAATAAGTCCGCCAACAGACAGGGTAACCAAATCATTAATCGGCGTAAAAAGACCCAGAACGATAATGGTTCCACCTGCAACAATAAGCATTTGCGGATAAGCCAGAATCTGGCGTGAGATGTCATAGCCCAGATTACCTTCCGATGCTGCTCTTGTTACAATAATCCCTGTTGCCGTCGATATGATTAGAGCGGGGATCTGGCTTACCAGGCCGTCACCGACTGTAAGCAGTGTAAATGTATGGGCGCTTTCGGCAAAGCCCAGCCCCATCTGTGTCATGCCGATAATAATGCCAAACAGCATGTTGATAAGAACGATGATGATTCCTGCAATGGCATCTCCCTTTACAAATTTGCTGGCCCCGTCCATCGCTCCGTAAAAATCAGATTCTCTTTCCACTTTTTCACGGCGTTCCTTCGCTTCCCTGTCAGAAATCATTCCGGCATTCAAATCAGCATCGATGCTCATTTGTTTTCCAGGCATGGCATCCAGTGTAAAACGGGCTGCTACCTCAGAAACCCTTTCTGATCCTTTGGTGATGACTATAAACTGAATGACAACAAGGATAAAAAAGACGACGATTCCGACCAGAATGTTACCGCCAACTACAAATTCTCCGAATGTATGAACCACGTTCCCTGCTTTTCCGGAACCCAGGATGGATCGGGTCGTTGATACATTCAACCCCAGCCTGAAGAGGGTGACAAGCAGTAAGAGAGACGGAAAAATAGAAAACTGCAATGGTTCCTGCATATTCATTGAAATTAAAATAATTACGAGTGCCAGTGTAATATTAATAATGATGAAAAAGTCGAGCAGCCAGGGCGGCAAAGGGATGATCAGCATGGCAATGATCATAATAACCCCAACTAGAACGCTTATGTCTCTTGCTTTCATCAAATCTTTCTCTCCTTACCGTTGCACCTTATTCTTTAAGTGGTAAACATAGGCCAAAATCTCTGCCACTGCCTTAAACAGATCTTCAGGAATGGCATCCCCAATTTCGGCTCTGCTGTACAAAGTTCTTGCAAGCGGACGATTTTCCACCATCGGGACTTTATTTTCACGGGCAATTTTTTTAATCTTCAGGGCCATTAGGTCAGCTCCCTTGGCCACCACCACCGGTGCTTCCATTTTTTGATCATCGTATTGCAAAGCAATGGCAAAGTGGGTGGGATTCGTAATGATCACGTCAGCGCTCGGCACACTCTGCATCATTCTCCGATTGGCCATCTGTCGCTGCTTTTCTTTAATTTTTCCTTTGATTTTCGGATCCCCTTCAGATTTTTTGTACTCATCTTTAATATCCTGTTTTGACATTCGGATGCTTTTTTCAAAATCGTATTTCTGATACAGATAATCCAGCAGGGAGAATAGAAGGAGCACCAGGGCCGCATAGAACCCCATCTGAAACGCCATCTTTCCATACATGCCAAGAGCAGACTCAACGCTGACCTGAGATACTTTTAAGAGCTGGTCCTTCTTGCTCCATATGACAAAGAAGGTAACACAGCCAACAACGGCAATTTTCAAAACCGACTTGGCCAGCTCAACGAGCGCACGGAGGGAATAGATCCGTTTAAATCCCTGTAACGGATTAATCCGTTCAAATTTCATTCGGACAGCTTCACTTGAAAACAAAAAGCCGACTTGAATAAAATTGGAAAGGACACCCGCTGCAAGCACAGTCAGCAGCACCGGAAAAAGAATTAATGCGGTCTCCTTCACCAGCTCGACAAAAAGCAGCTGAATGTTCTGCTCGGTCAGGTCAACGGTCAGATTGCGCTGAAATGTGAATTGCATCAGATGAAACAATTTTTGTGCTGCAGCACTTCCGGTAAACCAGAGCATCAAAAATGCAGCAAACAGGGTAACCGCGGTATTTACATCGGCACTCTTGGCCACCTGTCCCTTCTTTTTGCTTTCCTCACGTTTCTTTGGTGTGGCCTTTTCTGTTTTTTCACCCGAAAAATATTGCAAATCCAGCCTTTGCGGCATATGATCACTCTCCAAGCAGCATTAGAAGCTTTCTCATGGCATGTGCAGTCTCATCACTCAAATGCTGGACGCTTATAAAAAACACAGGCAGGATAATCAGCAGAATACCGAATGCCACTATGATCTTCAAAGGGAGGCCTACGGCAAAGATATTGATTTGAGGAACCGTCCGGGCAACAATGCCCAGTGCCAGGTCCACCAAAAAAAGTGTTCCTACGATGGGAAGTGCCATCTGAAAGGCAATAATAAACATGGCTGTCACCACAGAAACCGCATGCCTTGCCGTTTCTCCATTCCCCAAACCAAAATGAATGTCAGTAAGCGGCACAAAGGTATAACTGTAAAACAGGCCATCAAGCAGAAGATAATGGCCGTTCAGTGCCAAAAGGAGTAAGAGTGCGAGCTGATACAGAAACTTTCCAAGCAACGGTGTCTGCACACCCGTCTGGGGATCGAATACACCGGCGATCGCAAATCCCATCTGAAGATCGATAAAGCCCCCTGCCACCTGAATGGAATAGAACAGGATGGAGGCAATCAAGCCCAGCAATAAACCAACGAGAGCTTCTTTAAAAACCAGCAGGATGAACTCACCGTTTACTGCCACCTCTGGAGCTCCCATCGCATACATCATAATCCATGATAAAAAAGCAGCCAGCCCGACCTTGTGGACATTAGGGATGTTTCGGTAAGAAAAAATCGGAACGGTTGCGAAAAAAGCCCCTACTCTCATGAAAATCAATAAAAAGGCCGGAAAAGAATTTATAGCATCCATGAGCTACAGTCCTACAAAATGATTCAAATTGTTAAAAATGTTATACGTAAATGACACGAGCTGTGAAAGCATCCAGGGTCCAAAAAAGATTAATGCCAGTAACACAGCTGCAATCTTTGGTATAAACGCAAGCGTCTGTTCCTGAATTTGTGTGGTCGCCTGAAAAATACTGACAATCAGGCCCACAGCCAAGGCGATCGCAAGTAGAGGACCGCACAGGAGGAGAGTCAAATAGACGCCTTTTTCTGCAATGGATATAACAACTTCAGGATTCAACAAAAAACACCTACTTGTTTAATAGCTTGATAACAGTGACTTGACAATCAAATACCACCCGTCCACAAGAATAAAGAGCAATATCTTAAACGGAAGCGAGATCATGACGGGCGGCAGCATCATCATCCCCATCGCCATCAGCACAGAAGCGACCACCATATCAATGACAAGAAATGGAACAAAGATCATAAATCCCATTTGAAACGCGGATTTCAATTCACTGATCGCATAAGCTGGCACCAGTGCAGTCAAGGAAATATCCTCAATCTTCTCAGGGCGTTTGGCTTTGGAATAATTTAAAAAAAGCTCCAGATCCTTCTCACGTGTATGCTTTGTCATAAATTCCTTTAAAGGAAGGGCACCTTTATCAAAAGCCTCTTCCTGGGTGATCTTTCCTTTGATAAGCGGACTAATTGCCTCCTTATTGATTTCCTGAAACGTAGGAGCCATTACAAAAAAAGTAAGAAACAGCGCAAGACCGATCAGCACCTGGTTCGGCGGCATTTGCTGCGTGGCCAGTGATGTTCGTACAAACGACAGAACAATCACAATTCTCGTAAAACAGGTCATTAATATGAGGATGCTTGGGGCCAGTGAGAGAACGGTAAGAAGGAGTAGCAGCTGTATCGTTGTTTCCATTCCGCCTGTTTGGTTAGTGAGATTTGGAAGTAAATCAGTCATCGGCTTTTCCTTTCCGGAGCAAACGCTTCAGCAGATCTCCCCGTTCACCCGAAAGTTCCCTAAGCTGTGCTTTGAAAACATCAGAAAAACCAGATGTTTGTTTCAAACGGTTGCCCGTTTCCTGCTGAGAGGAAGAAAGCAGCAGCTTCACTTCCTCTTCTTCATTAATTTCTTTTAGCAAGGTCACCGTTTCCCCCACCCCGATAACAAGGACACTTGAACCGGCTTTGATCATCTGCACTGAACGGTTCGACCCCACATTCAATCCTCCCAGAGATTGCAATGCTTTGCCTTCTTGATAGTTTTTTGTCCGTTTTTGTATCATTTTCAGGAGAAAGAAGAGCAAGAACAAAACCAGTCCCAATGAGAACAGCACTTTAATAAAAGTGACCACACCACTTCCCCCTGAAGCAGAACTCTCTGCTTTGGTTTCCTGCTGCTGTTTCAGCTGGTCTTCTTTTCCTGCTTTTGTATCCAGACACTCAAATACGGTTTTGCATGCTGCAGGCGGATGGGTCTCCTTGTTCTCTGCTGCCGCTGCCTCAGTTTGTACAAAACAATTGAGGAGGAAAGCGACAATAAGAACAGCGATGCATCTAGTAAACTTCCTCAATTGCTGCACCACCTGTTATTAATTCAACGCTTTATTGATCGCATCAATGACGCGGTCAGCCTGAAATGGTTTTACAATAAAATCCTTAGCTCCAGCCTGGATCGCATCAATAACCATTCCTTGTTGTCCCATTGCAGAACACATGATGACCTTTGCACCGGAATCCACCTTTTTAATTTCTTTTAAAGCAGTGATTCCGTCCATCTCCGGCATTGTGATGTCGAGGGTAACAAGGTCCGGTGAAAGTTCCTTATACATTTCAACCGCCTGTTCTCCGTCTCCCGCTTCTCCGCAGACCTCAAATCCGTTTTTGGTCAGAATATCTTTTACCATCATTCTCATAAATGCTGCATCATCTACTACTAAAATACGTTTAGCCATTTGTTCTCACTCTTTCATTTATAAATTTTTCAGTCTGTCTTTTCTGCTTACAATCTCTGTTACTCTGACACCAAAATTTTCATCGATAACAACAACTTCCCCTTTGGCAATCAGTCTTTCATTCACCAGAATATCCACCGGTTCTCCTGCCAGCTTGTCCAGTTCCAAAATCGACCCCGGCGACAATTCCAAAATCTCTTTAATGCTCTTTTTCGTCCGTCCAAGTTCAACCGTTACCTGAAGCGGAATATCCAGAAGCATATCAAGGTTCTTCGTTTCCTGATACACACCAGAACTTTCTTCAAAATCTGAAAATACAGCGGGCTGAACAGATACAGCTGTATCAGGTTCCAAACTTTGCGGGCGAGCTACGTTTGAAGGAATGTCATCCAACACCAATGGTTCTTTGACTGCAGTGATTTCGCTCTGTAAATGTTCTCCATAAGTTACTGCAGCCTGATCCACGGCTGGAGTCATAAGCTCGGAAACCAGGTTTTGCGAAAAATCCGTTTGCATCAGCTGCATAATGCTGGAGTCAATCAGTTCCCCGACCTTCAGCCGGAAGGAAACTTTGATAAGGATATCCTGGTCGCCAATCATATCTGAAGAGTCATTAAAGTCCAGCACATCAATTACAGGTGGCGAAATATCCACCCGTTTATTAAATATGGAAGAAAGAGAGGTTGAGGCAGAGCCCATCATCTGATTCATCGCTTCTCCGACGGCACTGAGCTGCATTTCTCCAAAATCTGCAGAAGGGCTCTTCCCGTCCCCGCCGAGCATCAAATCGGCAATAATCTGGGCATCGGTCGTTTTAATCACAAGCAGGTTTGTGCCTTGTATCCCTTCTACATATTCCACTTTTACTGCTACATGCGGAATGGGAAACTCTCCCTGCAACTCTTCTTTTTTGATCACCGAGACCGTCGGCGTTGTAATCTGGACTTTTTGATTCAGCAAGGTTGATAAAGCGGTTGAGGCACTGCCGAATGAAATGTTGCCGACTTCTCCAAGTGCGTCCTGTTCCATTGAATTCAGAAAATCTTCGATGCTTGGATCATCATCTGATGTCTTGCTGGCTCCGCTCAGCAACGCATCAATCTCATCCTGAGAGAGCATATTTCCGCTATTCATTTACTCGTCCCCCTCTATTTGTTCTAAAATCTGGACCGCCATTCTGTTTTTTGCTTTTCCAGGCTGGGCCATAAATTTTTTATTGTTCTCCACATACACAGCCAACGGCTGATTGATCTTTTTGTTTAACTGAATGATATCGCCTGCATTCAACTGCAGAAACTCTTCTACATTCATAATGGCCGTACCCAGCTGCACGGACACCGGAAGCGGGGTTTTCCGGATTTTTTGTTCAATGAGCGCTGCTTCTTCGGGCAACAATTCCTTTTGGCTGTTTTGCATCCAATTATGCACCGAAAGCTTGGAAATGATCGGATCCAACAGGACCTGCGGAAGACAAACGTTCATCATGCCGCTCGTTTCACCCACTGTTGTGGAGAGTGAGATAACAACCACTGTTTCATTCGGCGATACCATTTGCAGAAATTGGGGATTCACCTCAAAATCCGTTACCGTAAAATCGAGTTCAACCACATTGCTCCACGCTTCCTTATAGGTGGTTAATGCATTTTTAAACAAACGGGAAAGTATTCTCGTTTCGATTTCGGTTAAATGAGTCACCTTGTTTACACTTGCTCCCCATCCTCCCATCAGCCGGTCCATCATGGAATAGGCGATATTGGGATTGACTTCAACGAGAAGGCTCCCATCGAGCGGCCTGGCTTCTACAATGTTCAAAATGGTCATTCGCGGTATGGAGCGTATGAATTCCTCATATGGCAGCTGGTCAACGGATACGACGGAAATTTCCACATAGGTTCTCAGCTGTGCTGCAAAAAAAGTAGTCAACAAGCGTGCGAAATTTTCATGTACCCTTGTAAGACTTCTGATCTGATCTTTCGAAAACCGCAGCGCCCGTTTAAAATCATAGGTTTTTATTCTTTGTTCTTTTTCTTCTCTTCTCAATTCTTCAGCATCCATTTCCCCCGTGGAAATGGCAGAGAGGAGCGCGTCTATTTCATTTTGGGAAAGTACTTCCGACAATCGCCTCACCCTTTATATATGATGAATTCCTTATTGAATAATTTTCTCGGTCGTATAAACCTTTTTAATGATTCCTTCCTGCATCAGTTTATTAATTCTTCCTTTTAAAAGGTCTTCCAGATGGCGGATTCCTTTTTGGCCTTGCAAATCCCCGGTTTTCATGCCGGACAATTCATAGATAATAATATTGTTGACTTGAAACAGTCTCTTTTCGAGTTCGGCCTTGCCGTCTTCTCCGTCAGCCTGGATTTTAAATTTGATCTTAATAAATGATCGATCGGCCAGATTTGTTGTAATTTCCTCGGTTTCTACTGTTATTTTTTCCAGCTCTTCCGCTGTAGGTTCTGCGGCCGCCGTTTTAGGAGCCAGTTCTTTAATAACAAAGTAGGCGGCAATCCCGCATACGACAAGGACGGAAAATACAATGAGGATCGCCCTGTTCTTCGCAGACTTTTTGACTTCGTTTTCCATTCAATCCTCCTCACTTTCTGTTTGTGTTAGAGGGAAAAGGGAAATCCTCCGATAAAAGGCTGCCGCCTTTTGGACAACTTCACACTCTGCTTCTTTAACAACAACTTTCCTTCCCGAAGTCAGCGTAACGGTTGTATCTGGAAATGATTGAACCTGTTCAATATAAATTGCATTCAAGGTAAAGGTGTCACCGTTCAATTTAGTTAACATAATCATATTATTGTTTATTAATAAGGCTCCCCTTATTTTTTCCTCCGTTCCAGCCTATCGTTTAAGATTCACAAGCTCCTGCAATATTTCATCCGAGGTTGTAATGATTTTCGTGTTGGCTTGAAAGCCTCTTTGTGCCACAATCATGTCGGTGAATTCTTCAGAGAGGTCGACATTGGACATTTCCAGTGCGCCGGATACCAAATCTCCAGCCCCGCCTGTACCAGGAGAAGTATTGGAGACAATCTGTGAATTTGCGGTTGGACGGTAAAGATTGCTTCCTGCCTTTTCAAGTCCGCCAGGATTGGTTACCTTCGTAATTCCTATAGAGGCACCCGGACTGGCAGCACCCACGACCGTAATCTTTCCGTCCGGCCCGATGCTGAAGCTGCTTGCGTTTTGCGGGATGGTAATCGGGTTGTTTCCTGTATCGAGCAACTCGTATCCGTCTCCATTTACAATCGTACCGTTATTGTTTAAATAAAAATTCCCTGCACGTGTCAGCAAATCTCCATTTGAGGTTCTCACCTTGAAGTACCCGTCACCCGAAATGGCAAGGTCGAGGGCTCTTCCTGTGGTTTGAGTGCTGCCCTGAGTATCGATCGTATCGATGGTTGCCAGCTGGGAGCCAAGCCCTACCTGTTTTGGATTCGTTCCGTTGGATGCACCGGCAACTTGCTGGCTGACAAGATCCTTAAACGTTGCTCTCCCTTTTTTAAAGCCATAGGTGTTCACATTGGCAATATTGTTTCCGATCACATCCAGCTTGGTTTGAAAGTTCTTCATCCCGCTGATTCCTGAATACATTGAACGTAGCATTTTGAATTCCCCCTATTTTTTAATATGTTTTTGTTAACTGTTCCTGTTTTCGAGCTTTGTAATGGATGACTGATCAATCACAGTTCCATCCTCTAATTGGAATTTGGAGGTATCATTTTCAAATAAAACCGCCTTAACTGTGCCTGTTTTCCTCTCTTGTTGTGTTCCATCAGCATTTGTCGTTTCCACGGTATAGGACACGCTTTTGCCGATCATTCCGCTCTGCAGCATGAACGTCTGTGCCGATTGTTTTGAAATCAATTGATCGATGCTGCTGTTCATATTGGTCAATTGCTCCAGGGAAGAGAAGGTTGCCATCTGGGAGATAAATTCTTTATCTTCCATGGGGCTTGCCGGGTCCTGGTTTTGCAGTTGGGTCATCAATATTTTTAAAAAATCGTCTTTGCCCAAAACAGATGATCCGCCAGACTGTGTGTCCCTTTTTTGAAGCGAAGATAAATACAAATCATTGTTTATCGTTGAAGACATCTTTATTCCTCCCTCACCATGTCTTGAAGCAAGTCGTCAAATTCCTCTTCTGTCCGCCTCTCCTGCATAGGCGGGCGGCCACGGTCCTGCTGCTGTCCGGAATTTGAGCCCTGCTGCGTGAACCCCTGTTCAGGTGACTGGTCCAAGATAACCACTCGGTCAAGCAGTATTTGGCTGCTGCTTAAGTTACTCTTCAGCAGATGAATATGGGACTCCATCATTTCTTTTGCACCCAGGGAGCTCGTCATGATTTTGGCTGACAGTTCACCATTTTTGGAGATCAGTTCAATATTCAAGGTTCCAAGATGTTCAGGCGTAAGCCGGATGTTTAGTTTTGCCACTCCATTTGTACGTGCTGAAAATTTGCCGGCAAGAATGATTTTTTCAATCTCCTGGACAAATGTATTTGTACTTTCTCCTTTTATTTCCGGTTGAACATGAAGCTCAAATTGCTTCAGTACTGGAACAAAGCCGCTCTGCCCCATAAAAGATACCGGCCGGTTGGTATGTTTCTGACCATCTGTCTCACTTATCTTTTGAGACATTGCCGGTATTATGTTTTTCTGGTTTTTTGCTATGAAAGGTTCAAGAAAAGGTTTTCCGTTCAAAGGTGCACCAGGTTTTGCTTCCTGTCCAGTCAATCTCTGCTCCAGCTGTTCGGCCAGCATATTCACAGAAAAATGATGCTGCTCTTTTAAAAAGGGAAACAACTGCTTGATTCCTTTATGAATGCCGGATATGACGTCATCCGTTGCTTTTGTTGCAGTTGATGTTGAATATTTTCCTTCTACCACCTCCAGAAGAATGAACGCCGTGATCAATTGTGCAGATGGAGATGATCGTTCCCTTTTCAAAGAAACAGGCAATTGAACATTTTGTACAAGATTGGTAATCTCGGAGACCCATTCAGCGGGCAAATGCTGCAACAGGCTCTTAACTTCCGGTATATTATCCAGTACATCTTCTTGAGATTGACCTTCCTCTTTCAGATATCCAACCCACCCTTCTATCAGGCTCTTAAGCTCCTCACTGATTGTCCCGAAAGGCGATTCGGCTTGTTTAGGTGATTGTATATTTTTTTGGGACCGTGCAAGCTCTTCGGAAAAAAGGGAGGAACCGGGAGATGCACTAATCGGTAAAGCACACCTTTGTACCACAACCGGCAAGCGGTCCATCCCTGCCATTTCAGCCATTTTCACTCTGCTTCCCCTCCGTTAGTTTGATTGCATTTTTAACGTCAGATCTGCGGCCTTGCCGGGATCCATCTTGGCCAGGATGCTGCTCGTCACTTCTTCATCCAGAGCTTTCATGATGTCAGCCGCATCTTTTATATCCATCTTGGACAAGATGGCCGCGGCATTTTTCGGAGACATCGAATTATACCAGGCGGTAATTTTCTTTTGCTTCAGCTGTCCATCGTCTTTGGTGACAGAGCCCTCAGTTTCGGTTGTATTATCCTCCGGCTGGTTTTGTGCTGCGGTCAAATCCGCTTTCAGGCTCTGCACTTCTTTCTCTTTTTTATCCACATCGTTTTGAAGAAGCTTGATCATATGATCGCGTTCCTTAACTTTCTTTTCCCAATATGCCTTTTCTGATTGAACAGTATTTTCATTAAAGGATGCAGCATGTTGATCCTGATGAGCCAATGATGACAGACCAGGAAGATGGCTGCCAATTTCCCTTGCCTTTCCAGCAAGATCAACACCAAGAAACATAAGGATCATTCCCATAATGACGACAACAAAAAGCGCAGGCATAATGATTACAAACAAAAACCAGGAAAACTTTTTCGTTTTTTCTTTTCCTTCCAACCTCTCCACCTAATTTCAATGGTTTATATAGCGCAAAATGGAGTATTCATCATTCTGCTTGTTTTCAATGGCTGTCAGCGATTGCTGATAGTCAGAAAACTGCCGTTCCTTCATCTTTTCAAATTTTTTGACTTCCATTGTTTTTTCGAGCAGTTGAATATGCACATGATTCATCTTCTCCCTCGCTCTTTGCACCTGTGTTTGGATACTGCCGATTTGCTGGGTAAGAGAAAGCAGGAACCGCTGAGTTTGCTGAATCTCGTTAATAACCATTTTTGTTTTAAACTGGTTGCCGGAATGCTGCTCGATTTCTTCTTTTTTTTTCAGCAATTCATAAAGTGACTGAGCCAGCTGTTCAAACTTTTTTACACTTTCTCCGTACTCGGATTGAACGACTTCTTTTTCCTTTGTTTTAATGGATAATAGTTTTTCCATATTAAATTGAAATGCCATAGTTACTGTTCTCCTCCAAACTCGCTCATCAATCTGTAGATCGAATCATAAAAAGAAACTTTCTCTTCTACATCCTGTTTTAAAAAGGACAGGATGCCAGGATGGAAATCAATCGCCTCGTCAATTTTCCTTGAAGAACCTCTCTTGTATGCACCGATGGCTATAAGGTCTTCCGCATCGGTATAAACAGCGAGCAGATCCCGAAACTTTTGAGCAGCCTTTTTGTGGCTGTCATCCACAATGTCATTCATGACCCGGCTAATACTTTTCAGCACGTTGATGGCAGGAAACTGACCTTTGTTCGCCAGATTCCGGTCAAGAACAAAATGGCCGTCCAAAATTCCCCGTACAGTGTCGGATATGGGTTCATTCATATCATCTCCGTCCACAAGCACAGTGTAAAAGGCCGTAATCGAACCTTGCACATCGGTGCCCGACCGTTCAAGCAATTTTGGCAATAGTGCAAAAACGGAGGGCGTATAGCCTTTTGTGGTCGGCGGTTCTCCTACAGCCAGCCCTATTTCGCGCTGGGCCATCGCGAAACGGGTAACAGAATCCATCATCAGCATGACGTCTTTCCCCTGATTTCTAAAATATTCTGCGATCGCCGTGGCCGTTAGCGCCCCTTTTATCCGCATCAGCGCCGGCTGGTCCGAGGTGGCAACCACAACAACCGATTTTCTCAGCCCCTCTTCCCCCAGGTCCTTTTCAATAAAGTCCATCACCTCGCGGCCCCGCTCTCCAATCAAGGCAATAACGTTTAAATCTGCTGTTGAGTTTCGAGCGACCATACCCATCAGGGTGGATTTACCCACACCGCTTCCGGCAAAAATACCTACTCTCTGTCCTTTTCCTACAGTCAGCAGACTGTCAATTGAGCGGATGCCAAGGTCTATGCTTTCCTTGATCCTCGGCCGCCTCATGGGATTGGGCGGTTCATTTTCGGTCGGAAAAGGGCTCAGCCCCTTTGGAGCGGGACTGCCGTCGAGCGGGTTGCCGAGCCCGTCGAGTACTTGGCCTATAAGTGCGTGTCCGGCTTTAATTTGCATTGGCCGGTGAGTGGCCTCCACCAGACTCCCTGCACGAATCGATTGTATTGCCGTGAAAGGCATTAACAGCACATTTTCTTCCTTGAATCCCACCACTTCGGCTTTGATCTTTTGACCGTTTCCTGCATGGATATAGCACATGTCTCCGATCGATGCCTGCGGTCCTCTTGATTCAATCATGAGCCCAACCACCTGTGTTACTTTTCCATATCGTTTATACGTATCCAGCCGGTCGATGATCTGATTCAGTTTATTTATGTTCAGCATGGTACTCACCCAGCGTTTCGATCAGTTTTTTCTTCAGTTCATTTAATTGGCTGTCCAGTCCGGCTTCTATTTTGCCGAACGGAAATTCCACCACACAATTATTTTCGTTTAACTCAAAGTCAGGATAAATGAACAAGGTAGCCGAATGCATCAAAACCTGCTGAATCTCTTGTTTGGCATTTTGTGTGGCCTCATACCAATTGGGGTGGACATACAGTTTAACGTCTGGATATTCCCTTACTTCATTCAGCAATCTTTTAATAAGGTCTTTCCAGGCTTCTGGATTTTCGGTCAGCACATCTCCCACAAGTTTTCTAGCCATTTTGCTGGCCAGTTCAATGATCATCGGCTCCGCACTTTCCAAATAGCGGAGATAGTCCTCTTTGGATCGGTCAACCGTTGCTTTTGCCATGGTCAACAAATTTTCATAACTTTCCCGGCCTTCCATTTCACCGGCTGAAAATCCTTCCTGATACCCTGTTTGACGGGCGTTTTCCCTCTCAGCAATTACCTGCTGCTGCCATTCCTCTTTACTTCTTAAAAGAAATCCTTCATGCTGTAGCCGTTCCTGTTCCATTTTTTTCTTGGCTTCCTGATACTTTCTTTCAGTTTCTTTCAAAAGGGCATCCGCTTCGCTGCGGGCATCAGGCTGGCAAGAACGTTCTTCACGCTTCCCGGTTTTTGGCATTACATGCTGAATTTCTATTTTACGGTTGATTTCCTTTTGTAAAGCAAGGGAAGACTTTATGATCCTAGACAACGATATCATCTCCCCCGCCTCTTGCGATCACAATCTCACCTGCGTCCTCAAGCTTGCGGATCAGACCGACAATTCTCGACTGAGCCTCTTCCACATCACGAAGCCTCACTGGCCCCATAAATTCCATTTCTTCTTTATAATTTTCAGCCATTCTCTGCGACATATTGTTAAATAAGACTTCTTTTACTTCTTCACTGGCCGCTTTCAAGGCAAGCAGCATGTCTTCATTAGGCACTTCTCTGATGATTCGCTGAATGGCCCGATTGTCGAGACTGACGACATCCTCAAACACAAACATTCGTTTCTTGATTTCCTCAGCGAGCTCTGGATCCTGAATTTCGAGGGCATCGAGAATGGTTTTCTCAGTTGCCCTGTCCACGCCGTTAAGCACATCAACCACCGATTCCACCCCGCCAGCCTGTGTGAAATCATTGCTTACGGTTGCCGACAGCTTTTGCTCAAGAATTTGTTCCACCTCGCTGATAATCTCTGGAGACGTACGGTCCATCACCGCAATCCTTCTTGCAACATCGCCCTGCATGTCCTGAGGCAATTCTGAAAGAATTTGCCCTGCTTGCCCAGCGTCAAGGTAAGAAAGGATCAGGGCGATCGTTTGCGGATGTTCATTTTGAATAAAGTTTAAAATTTGTCCCGGATCAGCTCTTCGTGCAAAGTCAAACGGCCTGACTTGAAGAGTCGAGGTGAGCCTGTTAATAATATCCATCGCTTCTGATTTCCCTACCGCTTTTTCTAATACTGTTTTGGCATAGCCGATGCCACCCTGTGAAATATAATTCTGAGCAAGAGCCAGGTGATGAAACTGTTCCAGAATGACCTCCTTCACCTCTGCATCCACTTTTCTGATCTGAGAGATCTGAAGAGTCAGACGCTCAATTTCGTCTTCATGCAGGTGTTTGTAAATTTGCGCCGCTGCATCAGGGCCCATAGAAATCATCAGCATGGCCGCCTTTTCTTTTCCACTTAATTCTTTAACACTCTTAGCCACAGCCATCCTCCTATTCTTCCGAAAGCCATGTACGGAGCAGTTTTGCAAATTCCTCCGGCTTGTCTTTTGCCATTTTTTCGATCTGCTCTTTTCTAGTATTCTCTTCAGCATCGAGAGCCATTTTCACTTCCGGCACGTTATAGAATGTTTCATCGGTGAGGTAATCTCCCGCATCCAACTCTTCATCTGTATTTTTTCTCCTGATGAGAAGGATGGCCAGAACAAGAATCACCGCGACCAATAATCCGCCGGCTATATAGATCCACATTGGAAGGCCTGCCTTCGCCGGTGCTGTGGTTTGCTGTTTTCCATTGAACGGCTTGGCGGAAACAAAAATTTTGTTGTCAATCTGCTGCTGGTTAAGATCTTGAGAAGTCTCTTTCGAAATGCTAGTACGCACGATATTTCCAAGCATCTTTTCAATATCATCCAGCGTTCCCTGGGGAAGAGAAGATGGATCATCTGGTTTTGGAGGTTCAACCATCACTTGAATTCCGAGGTCTTTTACTTCATAAGGACTTTTTACAATTTCATTTTTGATTCTGTTGACTTCATAATTAATCCGGTCTTCCGTTTTTTCATAGTCTCCATTGCCATTACTATCGCCGCTCTGATACGTTGGGATATCACTTTCCCCAGTATTATCCACACCACCGGCTTGTGCACCCGTTCCGCTATACGTCTCTTTTACCTTTTCAGCACTTATTTTGATGCCTTCCATTTTTTCTTTGTCTACCGGCTCGACAAGTTTTTGTTCTGATTTTTCTTTTGTAAAATCAACATCAGCGGTCACCGTAGCAACCACTTTGTCAGGTCCCACGATTGCGCCCAGCATTTGCTGGACCCTCTGCTGCAGGTCTTTTTCTATATCCTGCTTGATTTGACGCTGTTCTTCATAGGCCGACATGTTTGAATTTGTTCCCGCCTGGTCCAAAGAAAAAGTATTTGAGTACTGGTCGGAAATCACAATATTTTCAACCGGCAGATCAGGTATACTTTTGGAAACCAAATGATAAAGGGACTGTACTTGGCTTTGGTCAAGTTTGTAGCCTGGCTTAAGGGTAAGAACGACCGATGCAGAAGAGGCGGCTTTTTCATCGGCCACCCATATGCTTTTGTCAGGAGTGGTAATCATTACACTTGCCTCTTGAATACCGTTGATGCTTTTTATCAGCTTCTCAATTTCGGTTTGTGTAGCTTCTTTTTCGATCACATTAAATTCATTGTCTGTCATGCCAAAGCCTTTATTTTCACCGAAGTAGGAGTAATCGATGCTTCCACTTTTCGGAATACCCTCAGCAGCAAGATCCACTTTCAACTGATCCACCACATCTTCTGGCACTGAAATGACCTGGCCCCCGTTGGTAAGCTCAGAAGTGATTCCTTTTGAATCCAGACTTTCTTTTATCTGCCCTGCTTCTTCAGGGGAAAGATTCGAATACAAAGGAACCAGTCGTGGCTTTAACAGAAAGGTGGCTAAAAATGAAGCCACAAAAATTACAAACACTATCGAACCTATAAGAATGATTTTTTGTTTTTTCGTTTTCTCTTTAAACGTTGTATACATGCTCGTCATGGCGTGTTTCAATTTATCAATCATACTTTCCCCCGATTAACTTCTATGAAGGACCCTTCTATGCTTTTCAAAAAAAAACGAACAACCTACCCCTACAAACAAGGATAACTCTTCGAATTATATTTATAATGAATCCTATAGTTGTGTTCTCATCACTTCCTGATAAGCTTCAACTACCTTATTTCTGATTTCCAATGTAGTTTGCAAGGTTAGACTGGCTTTCTCTGCAGCAATCATTGCTTGATGCAGGTCTGTTGTTTTTCCTGTTACCAGCTGCTCTGTTGCCTGGTTTGAGGCCCGCTGTGAATCATTAACATTCTTAAGCATTTCCCCGAGCATTGTTGAAAATGACTGCTCTGCTGCTGCGGGGCTTTGTTTTTGTGCCGGATAAGCGGCTTTTGCCAAATGGACAGGTGAAGAAATAGTAAATGAGCTCATATGTATCTCCTATCTTCCAATTTCTAGTGATTTTAAATAGATTCCTTTTGCCGCATTAAGAGCGGTTACATTCGCTTCATAAGATCGCGTGGTGCTGACCAAATCAACCATTTCTTTTAAAGGGTCCACGTTTGGCAGCCGAACGTATCCATCAGCATCGGCATCTGGATGATCCGGCTGGTAGACCGTTTTAAACGGCGTTTTATCTTCGACGATGCCATTAATCTTTACTCCCCCTACTCCTTTTGCCGATTGAAACAGGGACTTAAATGAGTTTTCGTTCGGGCTGGTGACCACCATTTTTCTTCGGTAGGGCTCCCACTTGCCGTTTATCATGGTTCCGCGTGTGGAATCCGCATTGGCAATATTTGATGACGTCACATCCATTTTCAGGCGCTGTGCCGTTAAAGCTGAGGCTGAATTATTTAATGCCGTAAACATCCCCATCTTACGCTCTTCCTCCTTTAATCACCATTTCAATAGAATTGAATTTCCCGTTCAGTTGCTGTACAAGCGCCTGGTTCATGATTTGATTTTTTGCAAGTTCGGCCATTTGTTCGTCTAAATCCACATTATTGCCATTGTTATTGATCTGGGTACTGTTGCTTCGTTTCACAGAAAAACCAGACTTCGTTCCCGAACTGAAGTCGAGATGTCTGCTTTCAGTACGAAAGGCCTGCAGGCTCTCCTGAAGCTTGGTATGAAATTCGACATTTTTCGCTTTGTAGTTGGGTGTGTTGATATTAGCTATATTATCTGAAATCGCTTTTTGCTTTAATGCCGTGCCATCGAGGCTTCTTTCCAGCATTTGAAAAACAGGACTTGAAAACATTTAAATCCCCTCTTTTTTACTACTATTATTTTAAAAGAGTGCCAAATCTTACCGTTCTTACATATTTTAAGTGATAAAACCAAAAAGTGTCTATGTATTTTTTCCTAAATCGACTTTTTTCGATATAAAGACCTAAATATTTAATAGGTCTTTATTCCCGATGTTTTTTTACTAAAACCCTTTCATAGAGTGAATGGACTATATCTTTTTACCTGTTATTCTTCTTCAAATTTCGACACAATCCTTTATTATCCATGAAAAAAAGGCCATCCTGCCCACGAGGCAGAATGACCTATTCTTTTGAGCTTTTTAGCTCGTTTTTAATTTGGATAGTTCAAGAAGGAATTTATCGTTAAGCACTTTAATATACGTACCCTTCATTCCTAGAGAGCGGGATTCGATGACACCGGCACTCTCAAGCTTACGGAGAGCATTGACGATTACTGAACGGGTAATCCCTACTCTGTCCGCGATTTTACTGGCTACGAGCAGTCCTTCATTTCCCTCAAGTTCCTCAAAAATATGCTCGATTGCTTCAAGCTCACTGTATGAAAGGGAGCTGATCGCCATTTGCACGACGGCTTTATTTCTCGCTTCTTCTTCAATCTCTTCCGCTTTTTCACGCAGAATTTCCATTCCAACAACCGTTGCACCGTATTCGGCCAACAGAAGATCATCATCGTTGAACGAGTCCGTGAGCCGGGAAAGGATCAAAGTCCCAAGACGCTCTCCTCCCCCGATGATCGGTACGATAGTTGTCAGGCCAGAAGAAAACAATTCTTTGTTTTCAACTGGAAATGCTGTATATTCACTGGCAATATCCAGATTGGACGATGTTTCAGTCACATTAAATAGTCCTTTGGTATACTCGGAAGGAAATTGACGTTCTTCCAGCATTTTTTTCATACGCTCGTTTTCTATTTCCTGTTTCAAGGAAATACCAAGAAGCTTGCCTCTTCTGCTGACAACAAAGATATTTGCTTCAATTACATCCCTTAGCGTTTCCGCCATTTCTTTAAAATTAACGGGCTTTCCGCCAGACTGTTGCAGCATCGCGTTCAGCTTTCTTGTTTTTTCTAATAAATTCATTTCATTTTCCTCCTACAGAATGTACTGGCTTAAATCCTTATTCTTTGCGATAGACGCAAGTTTTTCTTCTACATACTCTGGTGTGATTTTTATCGCATTCATCGTAACATCCGGTGCCTCAAAGGACAAGTCTTCAAGCAAGCGCTCTAAGATGGTGTGAAGTCTTCGTGCTCCAATGTTATCTGTTTCCTGGTTGACCTGAAAGGCTATACTTGCAATCTTAGAAATAGCTTCGTCAGAAAATTCAAGATTTATACCTTCTGTTGCAAGCAATGCCTTATATTGTTTTAAAAGGGCGTTATCCGGTTCAATAAGGATTCTCGTAAAATCTTCCACCGAAAGTTTCTCGAGTTCTACCCGGATGGGAAAACGGCCCTGCAGCTCGGGAATCAGATCAGATGGTTTTGCCATATGAAACGCACCTGCTGAGATAAACAGAATATGGTCCGTTTTAATGGAACCGTATTTGGTCATCACAGTTGATCCTTCCACAATGGGAAGAATGTCTCGCTGCACACCTTCCCTGGATACATCGGCAGTATTTTGATTTTTTCCTGCGATTTTATCAATTTCATCTATGAATATAATACCTGTTTGCTCCGTTTTGTAAACCGCATCACTTGTTACTTCATCCATATCAATCAATTTTGCCGCTTCATCCTGGGTAAGAACCTTTCTGGCCTCTGAAACTGGCAGCTTGCGCTTTTTCTTTTTCTTTGGGACAAGGCCGCCCAGCATATCCTGCATGTTCAAACCGAGCTGGTCAAGTCCTGCCCCCTGGAACATATCCATCATGGAATGATTTTGTTCCTCAACCTCTACGGTTACCAGATGATTTTCGAGTTCGCCCATCGCCAGCTTATGGGCCATTTGCCGCCGCTGCTGGGTAATGGATTGGTCTTCTTCACTATCATTAGATGTTTGTGACTGACCGTTACCTGAACCAAAAAACATTTCAAGCGGATTTTTGTAGCTGCTTTCTTTTTGCTTGCCGGGAACGAGCAGTTCAACAAGCCTTTTATTGGCGTTTTCCTCGGCTTTGTCTTTCACTTCATGCATTCTTTGTTCTTTAACGAGGCGGATGGATGTTTCAACCAGATCCCTGACCATGGATTCTACATCCCTGCCCACATATCCTACTTCGGTGAACTTGGTGGCCTCCACCTTGATGAACGGTGCATTCACAAGCTTTGCGAGTCTGCGGGCAATTTCGGTTTTCCCAACACCGGTTGGCCCGATCATGAGAATATTTTTAGGTGAAATTTCATCTCTCAGTTTTTCGTCAAGCAGCGCTCTGCGGTACCGGTTTCTAAGCGCAACGGCGACCGCCTTTTTGGCATCCTTCTGACCCACAATGTATTGATCCAGCTTTTCGACGATTTGCCTTGGAGTTAACTGAGTATTCATCTCTTCCCACGCCCCTTCTACAGCTCTTCAAGAATAATTTGGTTATTGGTATAAACACAGATCTCTCCGGCAATTTCCAGAGCGGCTCTGGCAATTTCAGCAGCGGAAAGATGGGGAGCATTCCTTTTTAGCGCTCTTCCTGCAGCAAGCGCATAATTTCCGCCCGAACCGATAGCCAGAATGCCATCATCCGGCTCAATCACTTCGCCTGTTCCTGAAATGAGCAGGAGGCTTTCGTTGTTCATCACAATCAGCATGGCTTCAAGTTTTCTTAATACCTGATCCGTGCGCCATTCTTTGGCAAGCTCAACACTGGCCCGTGCCAGGTTTCCGCTGAATTCCTCGAGCTTAGCTTCGAATTTTTCGTATAATGTAAAGGCATCTGCCACCGATCCGGCAAATCCGGCAAGTACTTTTCCCCCGAAAAGCCTGCGGACCTTTTTAGCAGTATGCTTCATTACAACTGCATTTCCCATTGTGACCTGCCCGTCTCCAGACATCGCAAATTTCCCATTGTGATGGACGGCAAAAATCGTCGTTGCATGAAATGTTTGTGTCATAAGAAAAATCCCTCCTTATTCTCATTTATGCACGAGGATGCGTGTTATTATAAATTTTTTTTAAATGATCTTTTGTGACATGAGTATAAATCTGTGTGGATGACAGATGCGAATGCCCAAGTAGCTCCTGTACGGCCCTCATATCGGCGCCTTCGTTCAGAAGGTGGGTAGCAAACGTATGGCGCAGTACATGGGGGCTGATATGTACGGTCAGTGTGGTCTGCTCAATCAGGCGGTTTAAAATCGTTCTTACACCTCGGGGGGTTAAGGGACCGCCTTTATAGTTAAGAAAAAGCGTTTTTGCAGGTTGGCCCGCTTTCTCTGACAATTCCTTTCTGCCTTCTTCTATATATCGGCTGAGTGCTTCAATCGCATAACTGCCCAGCGGTACGTACCGTTCTTTTCTGCCTTTTCCTTTGATAAGAACCGTTTCAATATAAAAATCAAGGTCCTCAAGCTGGATTTGGCAGCATTCACTGACCCGGATTCCTGTGCCATACAAAAGTTCCAGTATCGCCTGGTTTCGCTGGCCAAGCGGAGTGGACAGATCACTCACATGAAAAAGCTCAGCCAACTCTTCCTCGTAGATAAAATGCGGAATGCTCTGGCCCTTTTTTGGGAGGGAAGCCAAAGCAAACGGGTTATGTTCAACAATCTTTTCCCGGTTTAGAAAACGATAAAAGCTTCGGAGAGACGATATTTTCTTGGCAACAGTCCTTCGGGAGTACGACTGTTCATGAAGCCACGTCAAATAATGTCTCACCAAAAGATAAGAAACAGCAGCGAATCCTTCGATTGCTTGCTGTTTCATAAACGACTTAAAATGCAAAATAGCTTTTTCGTAGTTTTCCGTTGTATGATGTGAACTATTTTTTTCTATTTGCAAATACTCGATAAACATCTTCAAATAGCGGTCATTTAAATCCACTTATCACACCTCACAAAGCCCCTAAATCTTATCACAGATCAGGGGCAATAACAAGCAAGTTCACAATTTTGTTATAAAATTCTGAATTGTTTCCAGCGCTCTGCCAGCTAAAGCTTCATAACGTTCCTTTTTATTCCTAATTCGCGTTTCAAGGGTAGGCAGCAAGCCAAAGTTGGCATTCATCGGCTGGAAGTTCTTTGAATTGGCGGTCGTAATGTAGTGTGCCATGCTTCCGATTGCCGTTTCCTGAGGAAACTCCAGTAATTCCTTGTCTTCCATCAAACGGGCAGCATTGATCCCTGCAATCAGACCGGAGGCCGCACTTTCCACATAGCCTTCCACACCCGTCATTTGACCGGCAAAGAACAAGTCTTCTCTGTCTTTAAACTGATACGTCTTTTTCAGGAGATTTGGAGAGTTGATGAACGTATTTCTGTGCATCACTCCATACCGGACGATTTCTGCTTTTTCAAGCCCCGGAATGAGCTGAATCACTTCTTTTTGCGGTCCCCATTTCAGATGCGTTTGAAAACCTACTATATTATATAACGTACCCGCACTGTTATCCTGTCTTAACTGGACAACTGCATATGGCTGTTTCCCGGTTTTCGGGTCTTCAAGACCTACCGGTTTAAGCGGGCCAAACAACATGGTTTTTTTTCCTCTCGCTCCCATGACCTCTATCGGCATGCAGCCCTCAAAGAAAATTTCTTTCTCAAATTCCTTGAGAGGCACCGTTTCAGCAGCAATGAGCGCTTCATAAAAACGGTCAAATTCTTCTTCTGTCATCGGACAGTTCAGATAAGCCGCCTCCCCTTTGTCATAGCGGGACTTTAAGTAAACCTTGTCCATGTCAATGCTCTCCACATCAAGGATAGGAGCCGCTGCATCATAAAAATACAGATAATCTTCCGAGGTGAGTGCTTTCAGGGAATCTGAAAGCTCTTTCGAAGTCAGCGGCCCTGTAGCAATGATGGTCGGGCCTTCAGGTATGCTTGTTACTTCTTCTTCAAACACCGTTACGTTTGGATGATTTTTTACGCGATCGGTAACAAGAGCCGCGAATTCATGACGGTCAACGGCAAGAGCACCGCCCGCTGGAACCGAACAGTCATCAGCTGACGCAATGATGACAGAATCCAGTTTTCTCATCTCTTCCTTCAGCACACCTACCGCATTGGTCAATGTGTTGGAACGAAGGGAATTGCTGCACACCAGTTCAGCAAATTTATCCGTATGATGTGCTGGTGTTTGTTTTTTTGGTCTCATCTCGTACAGATGAACCTTTATTCCTCGCTTGGCGATCTGCCAGGCTGCTTCACTTCCTGCAAGCCCGGCGCCGATTACGTTCACATAATCTTTCATCCTGCTTAATACTCCCCTTTAACCTTGCTCCTCAGCGTAATCACAAGAAATACACTGTACAACTTTGCCTTTTTTCGTTTTCTTTTCAACAAGCATCTTGCCGCATTTCGGGCACGTTCTTCCTACCGGTTTATCCCATGAAACGAATTCGCAATCCGGATAGCGGCTGCATCCATAAAAAATCCGGCGTTTCTTGCTTTTTCTCTCCACGATAGTCCCCTGGTGGCATTCCGGGCATTCGACTCCCGTATCTTTTACAATCGGCTTGGTGTTTCGGCATTCCGGAAAGTTGGAACAAGCCATAAATTTACCATACCGGCCCATTTTATAGACCATTTCATGTCCGCATAATTCACAGTCCTCACCGGCAGGCTCATCTTTTATTTCTACTTCCTTCATTTCCTCTTCTGCAACAACAAGCTGTTTTTCAAAGCTTTTATAAAATTCATCGATGACTTCGTTCCAATGCTTTTCCCCATCTTCGATTTCATCCAGATCGTTTTCCATTTGCGCGGTAAATTCAACGTTAAAGACTTCAGAAAAGAACTCAAGCGTCAGCTCTAGGACTACTTCACCAAGCTCTGTCGGCTGGAACTTCTTGTCGTCGAGCATGACATACCCGCGTTTTTGAATGGTATCAAGTGTCGGTGCATAGGTGGACGGACGCCCGATTCCAAGTTCCTCCATCGTCCGGACAAGCCTTGCCTCACTGTATCTTGGCGGCGGCTGCGTAAAATGCTGGGTAGGCTCTATTTCTTTCTTTTTAGCAGTTTTGCCTTCCTCGAGGTCTGGCAGCAGACGATCTTCATCTTTCTTTCCATCATCATTTCCTTCAATGTACACTTTCATGAATCCTGGAAACTTTACTTTAGATCCATTCGCACGAAAGATTACACCTTCATTTTCAAGGTCCACAGTCATGGTATCAAGAACAGCGGAGGACATTTGGCTTGCGATAAAACGCTCCCATATCAAACGGTACAAACGAAGCTGATCACGGCTCAAGTATTCTTTCAGCTCTTTCGGATGTTTCGAGGCAGAGGATGGCCTGATGGCTTCATGGGCATCCTGAGCATTTTTCCCCGGCTTCTTTTCCCCGCGGTTCACCTGGTTAACAAATTCCTTGCCGTATTCTTCAGTAATGAAGGATTGTGCTTCTTCTTTTGCCAGATCGGAAATACGGGTGGAATCCGTTCTCATGTAGGTGATCAAACCTACAGTTCCCTCCTTGCCGAGGTCGATTCCCTCATAGAGCTGCTGTGCGAGCATCATTGTTTTCTTCGCCCTGAAGTTCAGTTTCCGGGCAGCTTCCTGCTGCAGAGATGACGTGATGAAAGGAGGAGCAGGGTTCCGTTTTCGTTCCTTCTTTTGAACAGAAGCTATAGAAAACGTATTTCCTTTTAACTTGCTGAGAACTTCCTTTACTTCCTCTTCATTCGCCAGTTCCCTTTTTTTGCCGTCAACTCCATAAAAACCGGCTTCGAATTCTTCTTTACCATAAGAAAATGATGCCTTGATTTTCCAGTATTCTTCAGGAACAAACGCTTTGATTTCTTTTTCGCGTTCCACGATGAGCCGAAGTGCTACCGTTTGGACACGGCCGGCGCTTAACCCTTTTTTTACTTTCTTCCATAATAAAGGGCTGATCTTGTAACCGACAAGACGGTCCAAAACGCGGCGGGCCTGCTGAGCATCCACCAGATCCATATTGATCTTTCTTGGCCGTTTAAAAGAATCTTTTATTGCATTCTTCGTAATTTCATTAAATACCACACGGCACTCGGAATTCAGATCAATGTCGAGGCTGTGGGCCAGATGCCAGGCAATTGCTTCTCCTTCTCTGTCGGGGTCAGATGCGAGAAATATTTTTTTTACCTTTTTGGCCGCTGTCTTTAATTCTTTTAAAACCGGTCCTTTGCCCCGGATGGTTATATATTTTGGATTAAAATTATCACTTATCTCTACTCCCATTTGGCTGCGGGGCAAATCCCTCACATGTCCCATCGAAGCCTTTACGATATATTTGCTTCCCAAATATTTTTTTATCGTCTTTGCTTTGGCGGGAGATTCAACGATTACTAAATACTCTTCCATTTACAGTGCATCCCCCTCTAAGGGTATATTCAAATCTTCCCTATTATTAAATAGACTTTCATCATTTGTCAAACGGTTTTCAATTATTGCTCTTGAAAATCATTCAATTAACAGGGATTAATATTTCATTCTGACCTAATAATCCAAACTTAATTCATGAAGGATGTCTTCAGCCTTCATCACGAGTTTGGCGCCTTGCTGAATCAGGCGGTTTGTGCCTGCTGCACACTCATCAAGAATGGATCCGGGAACGGCAAATACCTCTCTGCCCTGTTCCATGGCCTGATCGGCAGTGATGAGCGAACCGCTTCGCTCTCGGGCTTCCACCACAAGTGTTCCCCTTGTAAGCCCGCTTATAATCCGGTTTCGCTCTGGAAACTGCCACCTTCTCGGTGGAGTCTGATATGGATATTCTGACAACAGCAATCCGCCTTTGGTAATCCGGCGGGCGAGATCCATATTGGACTTCGGGTAAACCTGGCCGATTCCGGAGCCAAGTACTGCAATGGTACTTCCTGCGTGCGTTAATGTCAATTCATGGGCATGTGTGTCAATCCCGGCGGCCAGCCCGCTGACGGTCATCCACCCTTTGTGCAGCAGCGGTTTCAAGATCTTTTCAAGACTTTTTAATCCGCCCCCTGTGGGGTGCCGCGTTCCTACTATACTTATGGAAAGAGGCATCGATAAGGCTTCCGTGTTCCCTTCACTGTATAACACCCACGGCGGATCAAAAATATACCGGAGAGCACCGGGATAATGACTATCAAAATATGTATGTATTTTTATATTATGCTTCTCGTATGTTTGTTTGATTGATCGATACGACAGATTTCGGATATCCTCCAAAAAATCATTGCTGTTCCGCTGGTTCATCCGGAACTGCTCCCGGAGTTCAGCCTTTGTCAGCTGAAAAATGCTTTTCAAGTCGGGATCGACTGCTAAAATTGACTGGATGGTCTTCCATCCGGCGCCGCGGCAATGATGAAGAAGAATTAACCGTTCTCTGTCCATACGTCTCCTCCAATAACTATATTTTTTAAAAAAAGCTCCCTGAGATCAGGGAGCTTTTTTGATTAAACATTCGCTTTGTGTGTTGTGCAGGATTCGAGGAGACCTTTTTCTTCGAGAACGGAAACAAGTGTCTCACCCATAACAGATGGTGTCTCAGCGACTTTAATACCGCACTCCTGCATTGTTTTGATCTTTTCGGCAGCTGTGCCTTTACCGCCGGAAATAATTGCTCCAGCATGGCCCATGCGCTTTCCTGGAGGTGCTGTCTGACCGCCAATGAATCCAACAACCGGTTTTGTCATGTTGGCTTTTACCCATTCAGCAGCCTCTTCTTCAGCTGTTCCGCCAATTTCACCAATCATGATAACCGCATACGTATCTTCATCTTCGTTAAATGCCTTAAGAACATCGATGAAATCAGTACCGTTAACTGGATCTCCGCCGATGCCAACAGCTGTTGACTGGCCGATACCACGCTGTGTTAACTGATGTACAGCTTCGTACGTCAATGTTCCGGAACGGGATACTACACCAACATGTCCTTTTTTATGGATGTATCCTGGCATAATACCGATTTTGCATTCTTCCGGTGTGATAACACCCGGGCAGTTCGGGCCGACAAGACGGGTTTTCTTGCCTTGCATGTAGCGCTTTACATTTACCATGTCAAGAACAGGAATACCTTCTGTGATACAGATAGCAAGGTCAAGTTCTGCATCTACCGCTTCGATAATAGAATCAGCAGCAAATGCCGGTGGAACGTAAATTACAGAAGCGGTTGCTCCAGTAGCTTTTACAGCTTCTTCCACTGTGTTAAATACCGGGAGTCCTTCTACCTCAGTACCGCCTTTTCCTGGTGTTACACCGCCGACAATTTTAGTTCCATACTCAAGCATTTGCTGGGTATGGAATAGGCCTACAGATCCTGTAATCCCCTGCACGATGACCTTTGTGTCTTTATTGATAAAAATACTCATCTAATTCTCCACCCTTCTTCTTTATTTCCGGGAATTATTTTACTAGTGATACGATTTTTTCCGCACCGTCTGCCATGGAATCTGCAGAAGTAATATTCAATCCTGATTCGTTAAGGATTTTCTTTCCTAGATCTACGTTTGTTCCTTCAAGACGAACAACAAGCGGAAGGTTCAAACCTACTTGCTTGGTTGCTTCCACAACACCGTTGGCAATAACATCACACTTCATGATGCCGCCAAAAATGTTAACGAAAATACCCTTTACATTTTTGTCCGAAAGGATGATCTTGAACGCTTCTGTTACTTTTTCAGCGGTTGCGCCGCCACCAACGTCAAGGAAGTTGGCAGGATCACCGTTGTAGTGCTTGATGATGTCCATAGTTGCCATCGCAAGTCCTGCACCGTTAACCATGCAGCCAATATTTCCATCAAGGGAAATGTAGCTCAGGTCATATTTGGAAGCTTCGATTTCTTTTTGATCTTCTTCTTCCAGATCACGGTACGCCAGAATGTCTTTTTGGCGGTAAAGCGCATTGGAATCAAAGTTTAATTTCGCATCAAGCGCCATTACATTACCATCGCCAGTTACAACAAGCGGGTTGATTTCTGCAATGGAGCAGTCTTTTTCAACAAAAGCCTTATAAAGGCCAAGCATGAACTTTGCAGCCTTGTTTACAAGCTCTTTTGGAATATTGATGTTGAATGCCAAGCGGCGTGCCTGGAACGCTTGAAGACCGATTGCCGGGTCAATGACTTCCTTGAAGATTTTCTCTGGTGTCTTTTCAGCCACCTCTTCAATTTCAGTACCGCCTTCTTCAGAACCCATCATGACAACGCTTGAAGTTGCGCGGTCAAGAACAAGGCCAATATAATATTCTTTCTTAATATCGCAGCCTTCTTCGATAAGCAAGCGCTTAACTTCTTTGCCTTCAGGACCTGTTTGGTGTGTAACAAGCACTTTCCCCAAAATTTCATCCGCATATGTACGAACTTCATCAAGGTTTTTAGCAACTTTAACACCGCCAGCTTTTCCTCGTCCGCCAGCATGGATTTGTGCTTTAACAACAGTTACAGCGCTTCCTAATTCTTTTGCAGCTTCTACTGCTTCTTCTACGGAATACGCTACTTTACCGTTTGGAACAGCCACACCGTACTTTCTTAGTACCTCTTTACCTTGATACTCGTGGATATTCATTCTCCATCCTCCTATCATCTTTAAAACTAAACTACCGTTTACCATTTTATATAATAGAAGCCGAACTGTCCACTGTTCTTCGAAAGAAATGCAAACGTATTCACCTATTTTCGACAGAAAACCGCACGATTTCCTACACAATATGTACTATTTCCGACATCTAAGAAAATTTTACGGGCATGCAAAAAGCAGGCTATTTACGCCTGCTTTTTTCCTTTTTGTCTTTGTCATCCGTTTTGCTTTTCTCCGACTCTTTCATTATTGCATCACGCTCTGAAACGGGACGGTAGATTCCAAATTCTTCTCCGATTTCCTCGCGGTAGTGATCAAGCATCAATTCTATCCCGGGAACAAGTAATTTTCTTCTTGGCATCACAATCGCCTCCTTTTCTTGTAGGATATCCAATCCTCCAAAAAATAGGCAATTGTCCCTCTACAGCAGCGTACCCTGCTGCACAGGCGAAAATGAGCGCCGATGTTCTCCCACCGGGCCATGCTCATCAAGTGCTTTCAGATGTTCCTTCGTGCCGTAGCCCATATTCTTATGAAACAGATATTGCGGATACTTCCCATGCAATTCTTTCATATACCGGTCTCTTGTTACTTTAGCCACAATCGATGCTGCAGCGATGGATACACTTTTGGCATCACCCTTGATAATTTTCGATTGAGTGATGGGAAGGGGAAGTTCCATGGCATCAATGAGAAGGTGGTCCGGCTCTTTCTTTAATGCCCTTACTGCTTTCACCATTGCTTTTTTTGAAGCCTGGTAAATGTTGATCTGATCGATTTCAGGCGCCGATACAATCCCCAATCCAACTGCAGCCGCCTGATTCAAAATCTTCTCGTACAACTCTTCACGCCGCTGTTCACTCAGCATTTTGGAGTCGTTGATTCCTGGTATGTATGTGCCGGGAGCCAGAATAACGGCAGCAGCAACGACGGGGCCGGCAAGCGGCCCCCTGCCGACTTCATCCACACCGGCAATTAAGGTTTTACCCTGATTGCCCCATTCGCGTTCAAAAATGAGCATCTCCTCATATTTCTCTTTAAGCAAATGCGCAGACTTCAGCTCTTTTTCATGCCTGTTGATGATCTTCTGCACGCCTGCCCTGCCGTCATTTTTGAGTTCCTCCAAAAATCCCCGCAATCGTTCGCCGCTCCCCTTCAGTTCGAGCAGCTTATTTTCGATCTCTTTTATTGTAAGCTTCATCATTAACCTTCACTTTCTATGTAATTGAACACCCTTCTGGTTTTTCATTACAAAAAAAGGCACGCGGATGCGCACCTTTACTTTTATACTTGAACAGGGCGCTCGTAGGAGAGCCTTCCCAATTTCTCGGCCCGGATATCGCGCAGAACGATTTCCGCCGTTTTTTCATAGTCGATGAGTCCGCCGCTCATTAAACAACCACGCTTTTTGCCGATTGCATCAAAGAGTTGGATGGCTTCTTCCGGAATCTCTTCAAGGTTATATCGTTCCTGAAGCCTTTCCGGATAGTGATCCTTGTAATAATTTAAGGCGAATAAGACAATCTCGGAAAAGTCGAGCAGCGTTTCTTTTATCGCACCGGTAACCGCCAATTTAAGTCCGATCGACTGATCTTCAAATTTTGGCCATAGAATACCTGGCGTATCCAGCAGCTCAAGGGAGGAACCTACCTTGATCCACTGCTGCTTCTTTGTCACACCGGGTTTATCTCCTGTTACGGCAATATTCTTTCCTGCCATGCGGTTGATCAGGGTGGATTTCCCTACGTTCGGGATGCCCAGGATTAATGCCCGCACAGCTCTCGGCTTAATAATACCTTTTGCCTTCATTTTATCAAACTTTTCTTTTACCAGCTCTTTTGCCGCGGCTTCAATCTTGTTGATGCCCTGTCCGGTTTTGGAGTTGAGCACAAGGACAGGAAGGCCTTTCCCTTGAAAATATTCAACCCAAAGCCTAGTTACCTCAGGATCCGCCATGTCTGCTTTATTGAGCAGCAAAAGACGGGGTTTCCCGGCAGTAATTTCATCGATCATTGGATTGCGGGATGCCAAAGGCACCCGTGCATCCACCAATTCAAAAACAACATCAATCAGTTTTAGTTTTTCTGTTATTTCGCGCCTGGCTTTTGCCATATGGCCCGGAAACCATTGAATGGTCATTGCTACACCTACTTTACTACTTTACAACGCCGATATCGTTGAGCGGCCAAAATCGCACAGTGGCTTTTCCGATGATCTTATCCATGTCCACAGTGCCGATATTCCGGCTGTCACTGCTGTGACGGCGATTGTCGCCCAATACGAAAACCTGGCCTTTAGGAACGGTTTGCTTACCTGTAACTTCAAACAAAGTGAAATCATAAGTTAAGTCTCCGTCTTTTGTTTGCTCTTTATACGGTTTAAGGTACTTTTCGTTCATCGGCTTGCCATTGACATACAGCGTGTCATGCTTATACTCTATTGTATCTCCCGGCAACCCAATCACACGCTTAATGTAATCTTTCGTTTCTGTCGCCTTAAACACCACAATGTCAAAGCGTTCCGGTTTATCAAGCTTGTTTACTACCAGCCTGTCCCGGTTATGTAACGTAGGCATCATGGACTCGCCATCGACAACAATGGGAGCAAACAGAAAATAACGGACGACGCCGGCAAGAAGCAAAGCAACGACCAGCGCTTTTACCCATTCCCAAGATTCTTTTTTCTTACTTGCCATACTTCATCCTCACATTCAGGTTTTTATTTAATTTAGATATATAAAAAGGAGCTTGAGATGAGTCAAGCTCCTTTTTAGTGCAATTAGCGAATCTCTTTGATACGCGCTGCTTTACCGCGAAGTGCACGCAAGTAGTAAAGCTTAGCACGACGAACTTTACCGCGTCGAACGACTTCAAGGTTCGCGATCTTAGGTGAATGTAAAGGGAATACACGCTCTACACCCACACCGTAAGAAATCTTACGAACAGTGAAAGTTTCGCTGATTCCAGTTCCGCGCTTCTTGATCACAACACCTTCAAAAAGCTGGATACGTTCACGAGTTCCCTCGACAACTTTTACGTGTACACGAACAGTATCACCAGAACGGAACTTAGGAAGATCCGATTTTAGTTGTTCTTTAGCTAGATCTGCAATAATCTGTTGCATAGTTATTGCCTCCTTCCGACAGACGTTCTTGCCGTGCTTTCATCAGCAGCGGAACACCTTAATACTGGCCTAAGCCACGAAATATATCTTATCACATGAAAGAAATGAAAAGCAAGGGGTTCTGCTAAAATTCACTTCTCTTTTTTAACCTCTTCCAACCACTTTTTTTCCTGTTCTGTCAAGTCTGCAGAGTGCAGGAGATCGGGCCTTCGTTTCCATGTGCGGCGCAGCGATTCCTTTGTCCGCCACTCTTCAATATGCTTATGGTTGCCTGAAAGAAGGATATCCGGAACCTTCATGCCCCTAAAGTCGGCTGGCCGGGTATAATGGGGATGTTCAAGCAATCCCGAACTGTACGAGTCCCGAACGGACGACTCTTCATTACCGAGCGCGCCGGGCAAAAGCCGGGTCACGCTGTCAATGATGACCATCGCCCCCAGTTCGCCACCGGTGAGCACAAAATCGCCGATGGAGATTTCGTCGGTGACCAGGTTCTCCCGAATGCGTTCATCATAACCTTCATAATGCCCGCAGACGAAAATCAAGTGCTTTTCTTTAGAAAGTTCTTCGGCTTTTTTTTGCGTGTAGCGTTCTCCTTGAGGACATAGAAGAACCACCCTTGGCTTAGCATCGCTCTTCTGGGTCACATCTTCCACCGCATCAAAGAGCGGCTGAGGAGTCAGCACCATGCCTGCTCCGCCGCCATACGGATAATCATCGACCCGGCGGTGCTTATTTTCAGTGTACTCCCTGAAATCCGTAACATGATATTCCACAAGCCCTTTTTCCTGTGTCTTTTTTAAAATGGACGAACCAAACACGCCGCCAAACATCTCAGGAAAAAGCGACAAAACGTCAATCCTCATTTTAAATCAGGCCTTCCATCAGATGAATAATAACCTGTTTGTTTTCAATGTCCACCGATTTAACCACCGGAGGAATATATGGAATTAAGAGATCAGGACCAAAATCCTTCTGTTTGACGACCCAGACATCATTTGCTCCCGGAGAAAGAATTTCCTTCACTTTACCGAGTTCTTTTCCTTCATCCGTAATGACGGAACAACCGATGATATCATGATAAAAAAACTCGCCTTCTTCCATTTCTACGGAATCATCCGCAGACACCTTCAGAAGATGCCCTTTATATTTTTCCACATCATTGATATTCGGGTGACCTTCAAACTGCAGGAGATCAAACTGTTTATGAACCCTGTGAGCCGCAATGGTCACGGGTACCATGTTGCCGTCCCCTTTATCCACATAAAGCGTGTTTCCAATTTTATACCGTTCTTCAGGGAAGTCCGTCCTGGAAATGACCCTTACTTCACCACGTATACCATGCGTATTGACGATTTTTCCAACATTTAACCATTTCGTCATCTCTATCCACCCTTGCCGCCCTTCTTTTTTTAACAGTGTGGGCTGAATGATCGCAATCTATAATCATTTTTTTGAAAGTGAAAAAAAGGGTGAGGCTGCCCCCATCCCTTTTTAGCTTAAGAAGTTATACTGCATTCCCAAATCTATACGATTTCAAGTGAAATGCGCTTGTTCTGACTCGTTCCTGCAGCGTTGACAACGGTGCGGATAGCTTTTGCCACCCTGCCCTGTTTACCAATGACCTTGCCCATGTCCGAGCTGTGAACGGTCAATTGATAAACGAGCTTTTCCCCGTCTTCTACCTCTTTTACGCTGACTTCTTCTGGATGATCAACAAGAGCCTTAACAATCGTTTCGATCAACTCTGTCATCATATCATCACCCATTATTTTTGTAATTTAGCGTTGTGATACTTTTCCATTAGTCCAGCGTTAGAGAAAAGGTTACGTACAGTGTCTGAAGGCTTCGCGCCATCAAGCATCCATTTAAGAGCCTGCTCTTCGTTGATTTTAACTTCTGCAGGGTTTGCAACCGGATTGTAAGTACCAATCTCTTCAATAAAGCGGCCATCACGCGGTGCGCGGGAATCTGCTACTACTACACGATAAAATGGAGCTTTCTTTTGCCCCATGCGTTTTAAACGAATTTTTACTGCCATTGTAAAAATACACCTCCGAAAATTGTTCACACAAATCAATATAATATAATAAACTTCCAGCTTTGTAAACCAGAAAATTCATCCAATCTTACATAAACGGAAATTTCATTCCGCCTTTCTTTTTGCCTTTCATCATGCCGGACATCTGCTTCATCATCTTTTTCATTTCATCGAACTGCTTAATCAGCCGGTTAACCTCCTGTACGGTCCGGCCGCTGCCCTTGGCAATCCTTCTTCTCCTTGAAGCGTTAATGATTTCCGGCTGCTCTCTTTCAAGCTTGGTCATCGATTTAATAATCGCTTCGACATGGCCGATTTGTTTATCATCAATCGAAACATTCTTTAAGCCTTTCATCTTGTTGGCGCCCGGCATCATGCTGAGCAGCTCATCAAGCGGACCCAGACTTTTGACCTGCCCCATCTGATCAAGAAAATCATCAAAAGTAAAGGACATGTCCCGCATTTTTTTCTGCAGTTCTTTTGCCTTTTCATCATCCACATTCGTTTGTGCTTTTTCAATCAGCGTCAGCACATCACCCATGCCAAGGATCCTCGACGACATTCTGTCTGGATGGAACGGCTCGAGAGCGTCCATTTTTTCTCCCATACCGACAAATTTAATCGGAAGGTCAGTAACCGCTTTGATGGAAAGTGCGGCACCGCCCCGGGTATCGCCATCGAGTTTGGTCAGTACAACGCCCGTCAGCCCAAGCTGCTCGTTAAAGCTCTCGGCTACGTTCACTGCATCTTGCCCTGTCATGGCATCCACCACTAGGAAAATTTCATTCGGGTTTGAGATTTCTTTGACCTTTTGAAGCTCATCCATCAGTTCTTCATCGATATGCAGTCGTCCTGCCGTATCAATGATTACATAATCATGATGCTCTTCCTTCGCCTTGGCGATGGCCTGTTTGGCAATCTCTACCGGGCTTACCTGATCCCCCAGTGAAAAAACAGGAAGATTCAGCTGCCCGCCCACGGTTTCCAGCTGTTTAATCGCGGCTGGACGATAAATATCGGCAGCGACCAAAAGCGGTTTGCGGTTATGCTTCTTGCGAAGATGGTTCGCAAGCTTTCCGGTTGTGGTCGTTTTACCCGCCCCTTGCAAACCAACCATCATAATGACAGTTGGCGGCCGGTTGTTCACTGCAATCTTGCTTTGCTCGCCGCCCAACAGGGTGGTAAGCTCATCATGAACAACTTTTACAACCTGCTGCCCGGGAGTCAGGCTCTTCAGCACTTCCTGCCCCACAGAGCGTTCGGTAACCCGTTTAATAAAATCTTTGACAACCCGGAAGTTAACATCGGCTTCAAGGAGCGCAAGACGGACTTCGCGCATCATTTCTTTTACATCTGCTTCTGTCACCTTGCCCTTGCCCCTGATTTTCTGCAGGGTGTTCTGAAGCCGGTCGGCCAATCCTTCAAATGCCATAGTATTGTCGCCTCCTATTCCATGTTTTCAAGGCGATCAATGATCTCAAGAACTTTATCAGACGAATTTCCGAGCAGTTCTTTTAATCTGGAAAGTAACTGATCGCGTTCCTGAAATTTCGCAAATAAACCGAGCTTTTCCTCGTACTCTTCAAGCATCGCCTCTGTCCGTTTAATATTATCATAAACGGCCTGGCGGCTTACATTATATTGTTCAGCGATTTCTCCAAGAGAAAAGTCATCCAGATAATAAAGAGCCATGTAATTCTTTTGCTTTGGGGTCAGCAATGACTGATAAAAGTCAAACAAATAATTAATTCTCGTTGTCTTATCCAGCATTTCAACACCCCTTGTTAAGTGAAAAGCCTTTACGTTAAATTATAGTACACTGATCGATGCCCAATGTCAAGTTTTTTTCTTGATAGCAAAGAAAAGCTGAGGTGCCCGTTCAGGGACGAAAAGCATTGGAGGGCCTTGGCATAAAACGCTTTTTGTTTTCTGACAAAGACCGAAATGATCGAGTCCCTGGGCGCCGAAGCTGGATCACAAAGAAAAGCTGAGGTGCCCGTTCAAAAGCGAAAGACGTTGGAACTCTGAACAACAACACGCTCTTTGTGTTGTAGTGAGAGAGTGAAACGACAGAGCTTTTAGCCACCGGAGCTGGATCACTGCGAAAAGCCGAAGTTGCCTCTTAACAAATTGGTTTATTTAGGTTCATTTTGTGCAGTCACAATAAAAAAAGCGGAATTACTCCGCTTTTTCTTCATCCTCCAGGCCGGAAAATAATCCGTAAACAAATTGGTCAGGATCAAAGGCCTGCAGGTCATCAATTTTTTCTCCCAGGCCGACAAATTTCACGGGAATATCCAGTTCGTTCCGGATGCCAAGAACAATTCCGCCCTTCGCCGTTCCGTCCAGCTTGGTTAGGACGAGTCCTGTTACATTGGTCGACTGGCTGAACGTTTTCGCCTGGCTCATGGCATTTTGGCCAGTGGTGGCATCCACAACAAGCAAGACTTCATGTGGTGCTCCCGGCACTTCACGCTCGATGACTCGTTTTACTTTTTCAAGTTCGTTCATGAGGTTTACTTTGTTTTGCAGCCTTCCCGCCGTATCACAGAGAAGTACATCGGCATTTCTCGATTTTGCTGCCTTTAAGCTGTCATAGATCACCGCGGCCGGATCAGAACCTTCCTGGTGCTTGATTACATCTACACCAGCACGCTGCCCCCAGACCTCTAGCTGTTCGATCGCTCCCGCCCTAAATGTATCCCCCGCTGCAAGCAGAACCGATTTCCCTTCCTGCTTCAACTGGTGGGCGAGCTTGCCGATGGTAGTCGTTTTCCCCACACCATTAACACCGACAAACAGGATGACAGACATCCCTTCAGTTTGCAGATTCAATTTACCATCCTGATCACCTTTATGGAGCATACCGGCGAGTGTTTCGGAAATCGCCGATTTTAAATCCTCCGTATTTTGGATGTTTCTTGTCCTGGAAAGATCTTTGAGCTGATCTATGAGTTCCATAACGGTATGAACACCAACATCGGCAGAAATCAAGATTTCCTCCAGCTCCTCAAAAAATTCCTCATCTACTTTTCTGTAGCGTTTTACCAGGTCATTGACCCGGGTTGAAAAAGAAGTTCTTGTTTTTTCCAGTCCGCTTTTGAATTTTTCAGATACCGAATCGGATTGTGTGGTGAATTTTTCTTTTAGTCGTTTTAAGAAGCTCATGCTTTCCTCCTATGGTTGGTTCTCTATTGGTCAGTTTGCACCGACAAGTTCCTTTGATTCCTCAAGTTTCACTGAAACCAGCTTGGATACACCGGATTCCTGCATGGTCACACCGTACAGAACATCCGCTTCTTCCATCGTACCCTTTCTGTGGGTTACCACGATGAATTGCGTTCCTTTGCTGAATGTTCTTAAATAGCTGGCATACCGTCCAACGTTGGCATCGTCAAGTGCAGCCTCGACTTCGTCAAGAATGCAAAAAGGGACGGGACGCACTTTCAGGATGGCAAACAAAAGGGCAATCGCTGTCAGCGCCCGCTCTCCTCCTGACAACAACGCAAGATGCTGCAGTTTTTTTCCGGGAGGCTGGGCTAGAATATCCACACCTGTTGTCAGAAGATTTTCCGGGTGGGTTAGAGAAAGATCGGCTCTGCCTCCCCCGAACAGCTCCTTGAAAATCTGCCCAAAGTGAGAGCGTATGCCGGTAAACGTTTCTTCAAACCTTTTTTTCATTTCGATGTCCATTTCATCAATGACCCCATGAAGGGTTTCCTTTGCTTCTACCAAATCCTGTTTTTGTTCTGTAAGGAAATTAAACCGCTGGGACACACGTTCATATTCTTCAATCGCTCCAAGGTTGACCAGACCCAGTTCCTCAATGGCCAATTTGATCAATTTTACTTTTTTCCTCGCCTCGTCTGCTGCTATGGAAAGTGCAAACTTTTCCTTGGCGCCTTCAAATGAAAGTTCATATTCTTCTCGTAAATGGGTGAGGCGGTTATCGAGTTCAACATCCAGCCGGTTAATGCTTACTTCTTCAATGCGGAGTGCATCATTGAGCTGTTTAAGAATACGCTTCGATTCTTTAAGCTCCCTGTCACGGTCCTCCGACTTCTGGTAAAGTTCAAGCCTCTCCTGCCTGCGCTGTGAGATTAGATGGAGCACCGCATTTTTATCCTGCCTTTTGGAAGCAATATGCCCGTCCAGTACTTCTTCTCCAGATGAATTGCTGTTCATCTCTTCCTCAAGCATCCAGAAGTCCTGATCAGTTTCTTCCAGTTGGTCCGTTACAGCCTTTAATTCCGACCGTAGTCTGTCCAGCTTTTCCTGCTGATTGGCGGTCTGCTGCTCCTTTTCCGCAATTTTGATTTTTAATGCGGTGGCAGACTGCTGTATCTCTTCCTTGGATGTTTGCTGATCTTTTTTGCGGATCGTAAGCTCCTCGATTTTCTGCTCGAGCAGTTCAGCCTCTTTCTTGTTATCTTCAAGGGAGGCTTCAAGCTCTGTAATTCGTTCAGCAATGGAATTCTGTTCCGTATGATAGCTATTTTTTTCGCGGTCATAAAGAGATAGCCTGTCATTCAGATTTTTCTCTTCAATCTCAATTTCCCGCAGTTTGCTTTTGAGCGATTGTTCTTCCAAGCGGCTGTTTTCCCCCTCCTGCCTGAACGCATCCAGCTGTTCACGCAATTGGAGGATTGCCGCTTTGGATTCTTTCACCTGGGCCTCGGCAAAAACTGTCTGGTTTTCCATCTTTTCCAGCTTTTCAGTCACCTGGTCCAGTTCACGCTGCCGTCCGAGAAGTGAGGAGTTCTTTTGTCTGACACTTCCTCCTGTCATCGAGCCGCCGGCACTTACAACATCTCCTTCGAGCGTGACAATACGGTACTTGTACCTTATGAGTTTGGCGATTTCATTGGCACCTTCAATCGTTTTGGCAATCAAAATATTCCCCAAAAGGTTGGCGATAATCTTCTCATAGCTGGAATCGGCAGCCACCAATTGGCTCGCCACACCAACAAAAGTCGGGTGGGACGCAGCAAGACTTAGATCCGAAGGCTGAATATACCTTCCTTTGATTACGGACATTGGCAGGAAGGTTGCACGCCCATACTTTTTTTTCTTCAGAAATGAAATAGCGGCTACAGCATCCTTTTCACTTTGGGTGACGATGTGCTGCATGGTCCCGCCGAGCGCCGTTTCAATAGCGGTTTCCACTTCGGCTGGAACACTGATCAATTCAGCAACCGCTCCTTCAATGCCGGCAAGGGTGCTTTTAGCCTTTAGCACCTCTTTTACGCCCTGCATAAAGCCCTGGTATTCGTCTTGCATGGATTCGAGCCATTCTTTTTTCGATTTGAACTGCTGAATAAACTGATACGCTTGATACAGTTTATTCTGTTTTTCCTCATTTTCTTTTTCTTTTTGTTCGAGTTGTTTTTTGAGTTTGGCATACTGCTCCAGGTGGCCTGATATTTTCGCCTCGGCCGCTTTGACCTGTTTGAGCAGGGAAAGCTTGTCCGTGTGGACGTTTTCCCGCTGTTCTATATAACCCTCATGCTCTTTGTCCAGACGCGTGGATTTAAACTGCTGCTGGCTCTTTTGGTCTGTTAAATACCGCATCTCATTTTTGATCGATGCTGAGTTGTTCAGAGCCTCAAAATATTCACTTTTCAACCGTTCGATCTCAGCTTCAAGATCCAGCTCCATAACAGACAGCCGGCTTTCTTCTTCTTTCAGCTTATTCCTAAGTGTTCGGAGCTCTTTCTTTTGCTCACCGAATAATCGTTCTCCTTCAGCTGAAGCATGCTCAAGCTCCTCCTTCTTTTTCTTGAAGTTCTGAATCTGCTGTTTCAGGGATTCTTTATTCTGATGGTAGTTTTTCTTTCTTTCCTTTAAAACTTCACGTTTTCCTTCGAGCTTTTCCAGTTCCTCACTCGCAACCAGCAAAGACTGCTGCAGCTCGTCGATCGATTCGTCCAGCGCCTGGATATCCGAACGCATGCGTTCAAGCGATGCCTCTTCATTTTTCACCTTGGCGGCAAGCGCAGAATCCTTTGTTTTCAGCTCCTCCACAAGTTTCGACTGCTTTTCCCATTTCCCGTGAAGTTCTTCAATCTCATAGACCGTCAATGCGACTTCAATTTGCTCAAGTTCCTCTTTCTTCTCCAGAAAATCCTTGGCAATGGATGCCTGAATCTCGAGCGGCTCAACCTGTCCTTCTAATTCATAAAGAATGTCTTCCACGCGATTCAGGTTCTCTTGCGTTTCCTGCAATTTAGCTTCTGCCTTTTGCTTACGCGTTTTATATTTCAAAACACCGGCCGCTTCTTCAAATATCTTCCGGCGGTCCTCGGCTTTGCTGCTTAAAATTTCTTCAATTTTCCCCTGGCCGATAATGGAATATGCTTCACGGCCAAGTCCCGAATCCATAAACAAATCCACAATGTCCTTTAGCCGGCATTGCTGTTTATTCAGCAGGTATTCACTGTCACCGGAACGGTAAACTCTTCGGGTTACACTGATTTCATTATATTCAAGCGGGAGGTGCTGATCCTCATTGTCCAGCGTGAGAGTCACCTCAGCCACATTGAGCGGCTTTCGGTTGTCGCTTCCCGCAAAGATGATATCTTCCATTTTCGATCCGCGGAGCGATTTGGCCGACTGCTCCCCGAGCACCCAGCGGACAGCATCTGAAATATTGCTTTTCCCGCTGCCGTTCGGACCAACCACCGCCGTTACTCCCGGCACAAATTCAATATTGATTCGATCCGCAAAAGACTTAAAACCTACAACATCTAATCGTTTGAGGAACATCTTAATCCCCCTTATGTATTCTTAACTAATTTATTTTACCATAGATCAACATACAAATAGATTCTTTTATGCTACAATTAACAAGAAAGAGGAAAGAAAGGGTGCTATGATGAATTTAACCACTGCCAGCCAGGAAAATATAGAGTTCATGATTGAAGCCGTAAAAAGAAAGCTGCAGCTCGTAAATTCAGGTTTGATACAGGGTGACGATTACACCGTTGACCAATATGAAGACATTAAAGACCTTTATGAAATGGTCATGAAAATGCCCGGTTTCAGTGTTCGTGATATGGAAAGCATCGTGTCCGAGCTTGGATCCCTGAAAAAAAAATAATGACTACATAATGGAAAAAACACCCTCATGCAGGGTGTTTTTTTAATGTTTCATTATTTTCTCCAGCGCTTCCTGTGCAGCATGCTGCTCCGCTTCCTTTTTTGAACGCCCGTAGCCAACACCAAAAGGATCTTCGTTCAGCTTGACCTCTGAAACAAATTCACGGTTATGCGCCGGCCCTTTTTCCTGAATGATCTTATAATCGATCGTACCCAGGCCTTCCCGCTGTACATACTCCTGAAGCTGGCTCTTAAAATCCATCACATGAGAAAAAGCACCTTCATTGATTCGGGGAAATACGTGAATTTCCAAAAATGCTTTGACGGCTTCAAGTCCTTTATCCAGATACAGTGCACCAATAAAGGCTTCAAAGACATCAGCGAGCAGTGCAGGCCTTGTACGCCCGCCGGTATTTTCCTCACCCTTGCCAAGCAGCACATAATCCCCAAAATGAAGCTCATTAGCCAAAATAACAAGAGAAGGCTCGCAAACGATTGCTGCTCTCAGTTTTGTCAGTTCACCTTCACTCATGGTCGAAAATTTGGAGTAAAGAAACTGAGAAATGGTTAATTCCAGCACAGCGTCCCCCAGAAACTCAAGCCGTTCGTTGTCTTCATACGGACGTCCCCGATGCTCATTCACATATGATGAATGTGTAAATGCCTGTACCAGCAGTTTTTCATTGTCAAAAAAAAGATCAATACGTTCCTGCAAAGGAGCTACCTTTTGTTTTCGTACTTTTTCGTCCATTAATTTTCTCGACGGGTGTTTGAACCGTTGTCGGGAGCCTTTTTTATTGTTTGACGTTTGTTTCTTTGAACCTTTCATCATTGCCTCCTGCATAACACTTAGAGGGTACCTGCTCATTCTTCTGCGAATAGGTTAAAGTCCCGCACGATTCGTTACGGGACTTTTAAAAACATGATTAGTTGTTGTTGCTGTTTATGTAATTAACAACGTCTCCAACCGTTGTAATTTTTTCAGCATCTTCGTCAGAAATTTCCAAATCGAATTCGTCCTCTAGTTCCATTACTAGTTCAACAACATCCAAGGAATCCGCACCAAGATCTTCTTTAAAAGAAGCCTCAGGCTTAACCTCTGCAGCGTCTACACCAAGACGATCTACGATAATCTTCGAAACTCTTTCAATTACGTCTGCCATGTGTATTCACCTCCTTTCAATACTATATACCATTTAAGAAAAAAAAACTAGATAGAATAAACGGTTCGATTACATTACCATTCCGCCGTCAACGTTGATGGTCTGTCCGGTAATATAAGAACTGCTGTCGCCTGCTAAAAACGTCACAAGTGAAGCAATGTCATTTGTACTGCCAAAACGCGCTAGCGGAATGGATTTCAGCATTTCACCTTTAACATTTTCCTCAAGCACTTCGGTCATTTCCGTATCAATGAAACCAGGTGCAATAGCATTGACCGTAATATTGCGGCTCGCAAGTTCCTTTGCCGTCGTTTTTGTAAGTCCGATGACTCCGGCTTTGGCTGCAACATAGTTGGCCTGTCCAGGATTTCCTGAGACACCAACAATAGATGAAATGTTAATGATTCTTCCTTTTCTCTGCTTCATCATCTGGCGGGTGACCGCTTTTGTGCACAAAAATACACCTTTTAAGTTCGTATCGAGCACAGAATCCCATTCTTCTTCCTTCATGCGCATCAGCAGGTTATCCTTGGTGATCCCTGCATTGTTGACAAGAATGTCAAGTGAACCAAACTCTTCGATTACCCGTTTGACCATTCCGGTTACGGATTCACTGTCAGCAACATTCGCCTGAACAGCAATGGCTTCCTGACCCATATTGATAATTTCTTCCACGACTTCTTTTGCCTTCGCTTCATTGCCGGCATAATTGACAGCGACTTTTGCTCCGTTTTTTGCCAATTCAAGAGCGATGGCTCTTCCGATTCCTCTTGATGCTCCGGTAACCAGCGCTGTTTTTCCGTTTAGCATGGAGTTACTCCCCCTTCAGCTTTTCGATTGCGGCATTCATACTTGCTTCGTCACTGATTGCAATGGTTGTTGCCCTGCGGTTGACCTTTTTCACAAGCCCTGAAAGAACTTTTCCCGGCCCGATTTCAATAAATGTATCCACTCCGAGCGCCATCAATTCATTCACTGTTTCTTCCCAGCGGACAGGAGAGTAGATTTGTTTGACCAGGTTTTCTTTAATGACCGATGCTTCTTCTACAGGTTTGGCAGAAACGTTGGCAATGACAGGAACTTCCGCATTGCGGATCTCGACCGTATCAAGCACTTCCTTCATTTTTTGAGCAGCAGGTTCCATCAGCGATGAATGGAATGGACCGCTTACCTGCAATGGAATGACCTTGGCCCCATTTTCTTTGGCAAGACTTGCGGCATCTGCCACTCCTTGTGCCGTTCCCGAAATCACAATCTGACCCGGGCAGTTTAAATTCGCCACTTGTACCGCATGGCCATTTTGAGACACTTTTTGCGTAATCTCCTCCAAATCGGCCTGTTTCATTCCGAGTACAGCAGACATGGCGCCAACACCGGCAGGTACGGCTTCTTCCATGAAAAGCCCCCGCTGTCTTACCGCATACACCGCATCCTCGAAGGACAGGCTTCCCGCTGCCACCAATGCAGAATACTCACCAAGGCTGTGGCCCGCAGTGTAATCGGCCTGAATGCCGTGTTTTTTAAATACTGCAAGCACAGCCGTGCTTGCTGTAAGCAATGCAGGCTGTGTATTTTCCGTACGTTTCAAGTCCTCTTCCGGTCCTTGAAAGATCACAGAAGACAGGGAAAAGCCAAGCCTGTTGTCTGCGGATTCAAAAATAGTTCGGGCTTCCTCGAAATTTTGTGCCAGTTCCTGTGCCATTCCCACGCTTTGGGATCCTTGGCCAGGGAATAAAAAAGCAATCTTACCCATTATTCTTCCCCCTTTTTCTCATTTTCTACTTCTTTCATTTTTTCGGCGATGATGGAAACGACCTTCTTCTCCACCATGGTTCTTGTTTGCCGAACTGCATTAAAAATGGCGTTCTCATCGGATGATCCGTGTGCTTTCACGACAGGAGCACCAAGACCAAACAATCCCGCACCGCCATATTCCGAATAATCAAGTTTGTTCTTCAGGCCTTTAAGCCTCGGCTTTAAGAGACCCGCCGCCAGTTTGCTGACCGTTGTGGCCGTCAATTCCTGCTTGAGCATGGAAAACATCATTAACGCCGTACCTTCGATCGTTTTGAGGACGACATTTCCCGAAAAGCCATCACACACCACCACATCAGCTGCCCCGTTTAGCAAATCCCGCGCTTCCACATTTCCGATAAAATGAATGGGCGCGTCCTTAAGGAGGGAAAAAGCAGCTTTGCTTAACGCATTTCCTTTTTCATCCTCTGTACCTACGTTTAACAGCCCGACTTTTGGCTGTTTAATTCCACGGACCTGCTCAGCATAGGTGCTGCCCATAATGGCATATTGAAGCAGATGCTCCGGCTTTGCGTCCATATTGGCGCCAACATCCAGGAGCAAAAACCCTTTGCCATCCATGGTTGGTAAAGTCGGTGACAGTGCCGGGCGGTCAATTCCACTGATCCGGCCGACGTTGAACAGTCCGGATGCCATAAGCGCCCCCGTATTTCCCGCAGAAATGCAGGCATCTGCCCGCCCCTCTTTCACTTCTTTGGCGGCAAGAACCATGGAAGCATTCTTTTTCTTCCGCACGGCACGAACCGGCTCTTCATCGCTTCCTATCTTCTCCTCGGTATGCATAACCTCCACCCTATCTGAAGATGTCAAATAGGGTGAGATTTTATTTTCATCTCCGATTAAAACAATGGTCAAATCCTCAAAGGCAGAGAGTGCCTTTAATGCGCCCTTCACTTGAGCTTCAGGCGCATTATCTCCGCCCATTGCATCGATTGCAATTCTCATGTTGCACTTCCTTCCCTTCCTTCGCCGGTCGAACGGAACATAATGAATTGACCGGAAAAGACCGCTTCCTTTTCTACGTAGCTCGTAACCTCAACCGTAGTACGGTATCCTTCTATTCTGGTTACCCTCGCTTTTGCCACCACCCGCTCCCCTTCTTTTACCTGCCGGGTAAAGCGGATATTGGCCTTTGAGGTAAGCGCCAGTTCATCATTTATGATCGCTACAGCCAGCGAATTCGCCTGTGCAAAAAGATGGTGCCCCCTCGCAATTTTTGTTCGGGAAAACACATGTTCACTTTTAATATCCAATATAGAAATGGCCGCTTCGTCAAGCTGAAGATCAATAATTTCCCCGATCACTTCTTCCAGCGGAAGGGCCTTGACCGTATCAAGCTGCTGCTGCGCTACATTTTTGATCCGTTCCCTGAGCTCGGGAATGGAGAGTTCCAACCGGTCCAGCCGGATCGTCTGCACACTGACCCGGAACTTTTCTGCCAGTTCTTCATCTGTTATGAAGGGTGTAGCCTCGATTGTGCTTTTCAGCAATGCCTGTCTTTCCTTTTTAGTTCTCTTCATGTATCCACACCATCCAGATATGCCAGTTAAAGCATCAGCACAGCTATCCATTTTTTAAGAGCTGGTACTAATAGTAGTATATAATAGCAGCTATACCTTTTCAAGAAAGGATACAAGGGGAACGGCTGAGTTTCCTTGCGCAAAACTGGATCAGTCCAAGCGTTCCGAAGAAAACGCTCCGGTCTGTTTCAAATAATCCCTTAGCAGCGCATAGCTGTCATCTGTATAGAAAGCTTTGGAGTTTACGAGCTTGGAAGCATCATTTCTCGCCACTTCAAGCACACGGTAATCATGGACGATATCGGCAATCCTGAAATCGGGAAGCCCGCTTTGTTTGTTTCCGAAAAAATCCCCTGGCCCCCGCAGTTCGAGGTCCTTTTCTGATAAAACAAAGCCATCGGATGTTTCCGTCATGATTCTCATTCTTTCTTTTCCTTCTTCCGACTTCGGGTCAGCAATCAATATGCAGTAGGATTGGTCGCTCCCCCGTCCTACCCGGCCCCTGAGCTGATGAAGCTGCGAGAGGCCAAAACGCTCAGCGTCATAGATAACCATAATGGTCGCATTGGGTACATTAACCCCTACTTCCACCACTGTGGTGGATACGAGCACATGGCAGCGATTTTCCGCAAATTCCCTCATCACTTCTTCTTTTTCCAAAGAATGAAGCCTTCCGTGCATTAAGCCTACGTTATATTGTTGAAAATATTGCTGAAGCTGGGCATGTACATCGATGGCATTTTGAACATCCAGTTTGTCCGATTCCTCGATTAAAGGACAAATGACATAAGCCTGTCTCCCCTGATCAAGCTCTTTTTGGACAAACCCAAGCACACGGTCAAGCATGTGGTGTTTCGCCCAATACGTTTCAATAGCTTTTCTCCCGGCTGGCATTTCATCAATAACCGATACATCCATATCTCCAAACACGGAAATGGCCAATGTCCGGGGAATCGGAGTAGCCGTCATAAAAAGCACATCAGGGCTTTGTCCCTTTTCCCTCAGCACCCGGCGCTGTTTGACCCCAAACCGGTGCTGTTCATCGGTAATGACCAATCCCAGCTTGAAAAATTCCACTTCGTCTTGAATCAATGCATGAGTGCCGATTAACACATCAACCTCTCCGGCAGCAAGCCTTGAGAGGATATCCGCTCTTCTTTTGCCTTTTACCGAACTGGTCAGCAACTCAACCGTCAGACCATGGGGACCGAGCAACTGACCGAGGGATTGAAAATGTTGTTCGGCCAATATCTCGGTCGGCACCATCAGTGCTCCCTGGGTGCCCGAAGCTATAGCTGCATACAGTGCGATTGCTGCGACAACCGTTTTCCCGGAGCCTACATCCCCCTGCAGCAGCCGGTTCATTCTATAGGGGGACGACATGTCGTTTAATATTTCCCCGGTTACCCTGCCTTGAGCTCCTGTCAACGGAAAAGGCAACGAGGAGATAAACTTCTGTACATCTTCCTCCTTGAAATTCAGGGTTTCTCCTGCAGATTGTTCCCGGTTGATTTTTCGGAACATTTGCATCTTCAGTTGAAAAAGGAGAAATTCCTCATACACCATCCGTCTTCTTGCCTGCTTTAAATGTTCAAAGCTTTGTGGAAAATGGAGGCTGTACAGTGCCTTGCTCCGCGGCCACAATTTATAGGCATCCCGCGTGGATACTGGCAGCACTTCTTCCACCTGATCGCCATATTGGCCGAATCCCATTTTGATGAGCCTTCTAACCTGCTTGACACTCATTTCTCCTTTTACTGGATACACCGGATCAATGCTTTCGTCCTGAGGCTGTATACCAAACTTGATGTCATTCACTGTCATAGTCATTTTATGAGCATCCCATTTCCCTGTAAGTGTTACTGTCTGGCCCGGTGTCAGTTGTTTTTTTAAATACGGCTGATTAAAAAAAACCGCTGTGATCAAATAACGGCCAATCAACACACGGATGCTCAGTTTTGATTTTTTCCGTGGAAAATAACGGAGAGAAGGTTCACTGTGAACCTTCCCTTCAATGGTTGCTCTTTCTTCATGTTTTACGTCGGCCAGATCCTTAAGCTGGTGATTATCATAACGGAACGGCAAGTACTCAAGCAGGTCCATAACTGAGACGATGCCAAGTTCTTGCAAAACTTCACGTTTGCTCTCCCCGATTCCGCTGATTTCAGTTACATTCAGCTGATTCAGATTCATTTTTTGTTAAGGGCTATACCAAAAATCTTAGCTTCAAGCTCCCGGCCTGTTGGTGTAGCCGCCAGCCCTCCTTGTGCCGTTTCTTTTAAGGCCGTAGGCATGGTTTGTCCAATTTTATACATGGCATCAATGACTTCATCGCAGGGAATCCTGCTTTTTATTCCGGCCAGTGCCATATCCGCTGCAACAATCGCATTGCTTGCACCCATTGCGTTACGCTTCACACAAGGAACTTCCACCAGTCCGGCTACGGGATCGCAAACAAGACCGAGCATGTTCTTTAACGCAATGGCCATGGCTTCAGCCGATTGGGAAGGCGTTCCCCCGGCCAGCTCAACAATCGCGGCAGCGGCCATACCTGTGGCAGAACCTACTTCCGCCTGGCAACCCCCGGCTGCACCTGAAATGGAGGCATTGTTAGCCACAACAAAACCAAAGGCTCCAGAAGCAAACAAAAAAGCAACCATCTGTTCTCTCGTAGGATTTAATTTTTCTTTTAAGGCAAATAGCACTCCTGGCACGACACCTGCGGAACCTGCGGTCGGAGTAGCGCAGATGGTTCCCATCGCCGCATTCACTTCATTGGTGGCAATAGCTTTACTTACAGCATCAAGCATAAATTCACCCGACAGGCTTTTGCCGCTTTTCATATAATTTTGGAGGAGAAGGGCATCTCCACCTGTCAAACCGGAGTGTGATCTCACATCCTGGGTGATTCCACGCTCGACCGCTTCCTCCATCACTTTAAGATTACGGTCCATCTGACTGAGGATTTCATCTTTTGTCCGCCCTGTAATTTCCATTTCCTGTTCTATCATAATATCCGAGATTTTGCAGTTTTTCGCTTCGGCAAGTTCCACTAACTCGGCTACATTTCGAAACATACGACGTTCTTCCTTTCAAGCTTACTCGTTTATTTTTACTACTTGCTGAACAATGGGAAGAGCTTCGATTTCTTCAACAAGTACTTGATCCACATTCTGATCCACTTCGATAATCATCAGCGCTTCCTGTCCCTTTTCCTTTCGCGAGACACGCATATGTCCAATATTGATCTGATGCTTGGCCAGAACATTTGCCACACCTGCAATGGCGCCATAACGGTCATTATGGACAATTAGAAGGGCAGGGTGTTCACCGCTCAACTGCAAATCGAATCCATTCAGTTCTGTTATTTCTATTTTTCCACCGCCGATTGAAATTCCAACCAGCTCAATTTTACCATGCTCGTCCCCAAGAACAATCCTGGCTGTATTCGGGTGATCGGTAATCGCATCTTCTTCCGTCATTTTGATTTCAATGTCCTGCTCCTTAGCCAATGAAAGCGCATCCACAATCCGAGTATCAAAAGTATCAAAATCCAGGATACCTCCAACAATCGCAACATCAGTTCCATGGCCCCGGTATGTTTTGGCGAACGATCCATAAAAAGAAATATGCGCATAAGCCGGTTTCCGTCCGAACAAATCACGGGCTACCCTTCCGATGCGTGCGGCACCGGCGGTATGAGAGCTTGAAGGTCCTATCATTACCGGACCAATAATATCAAAAACACTTTTGTACTTCATTTTTGTCCCTCCGAAAAAGAAAATTACACATAAAAATATTCCCTTCATTACTGTATCATATCTGAACAATAATGAAGAGAACATCTTACTTACTCAACCGAGATAATAAACGGATAAATAGGCTGATTTCCGGGATGAACTTCCACTTCAACAGAGGGGTATGTTTCTTCAATGTACTGAACCAGTGATTCCGTTTCTTCCTCAGTTGCATCTTCTCCGGTGATCAACGTAAGAATCTCTGAATCTTCATTAATCATTTCTTTGATAAGTTGATGAAGGGCTTCTGTTCGGTCAGGCATGGAAGCCACGATTTTTCCGTTCATGATCCCCATAAAATCACCTTTTGTGATCTCTATTCCGTCAATGGATGTGTCCCTGACAGCATGGGTCAATTGTCCGGATGTCACATGGTTTAGTGCCTCTGTCATCCTGCTCTGGTTTTCCTCCAGGTTCGCTGCCGGATTGAAAGCCAGCAAGGCGGCCATACCCTGGGGAACGTTTTTCGAGCGGACAATGGCAACATCCTGGTCAGTGACTGTGGCTGCCTGTTCGGCGGCCATTACAATATTGCCGTTATTCGGCAGAACGATGACCTTCTCTGCGTTCACTTCATCTATGGCTTTCACGATGTCTTCTGTACTCGGGTTCATGGTTTGTCCGCCTTCAATGACATAACCTGCCCCAAGCGAAGTAAAGAGCTCCTTAATCCCGCTTCCCATGGCAACCGTTACAATTCCATATTCCTTTTTCTTGCTTTCGGCTGCCGGGGTGGCGACCGGTTCATGCCTCGCCCGGTCCGATTCCAAGATGGCTGAATGCTGTTCTCTCATGTTTTCAATTTTTATGTTAATCAGGCTTCCAAAGCGCTGTGCCAGTGACAGCATGTCACCAGGCTGCTCGGTATGAATATGAACCTTCACGAGCTCCTCATCAGCAACGACAAGCAATGAGTCTCCGTGCTGATTCAGCTCGTTACGAAATTCTTCTTCACTGAATGGTGCTTTTTTTAATTTATCCTCTTCGAATCTCACCATAAATTCTGTACAGTACCCATAATGAATGTCTTCAGTCTTCATATGGAGCTGAGCTTTATGGTGCTCGGCATTGACCATTTCTTTCATGGAAGGTGCCTGTGAGGAAATTTCCGCAAGTTCCTTTCCTTCAAGGGCAGAAAGAAATCCTTCATACACCGTCAGAAGCCCCTGTCCGCCGGAGTCCACAACCCCTACTTCCTTCAGTACAGGAAGCAAATCAGGTGTGCGATCAAGAGAAACTTTGGCCTCTTCAACAATCTCATACATCACGAGAAGAAGATCATCATTTTTCTTTGCTGACTTTACGGCTCGTCTCGCCGCATCTTTCGCCACTGTCAAAATGGTTCCTTCGATCGGCTTCATCACAGCTTTGTATGCTGTTTCTACTCCGTTCTCAAATGCTTTTGCAAAGTCAACCGAAGTAATCGTTGCCTTCCCTTCGATTGATTTTGAAAAACCACGGAAAAGCTGGGATAGTATGACCCCAGAGTTGCCTCTTGCACCCATCAGCAGGCCGCGTGAAAAGCCTTGAGCAACCTTGCCGATATCGGCACTGGTATTTTGCTGAACTTCTTTTGCCCCGGAAGTGATGGTAAGGTTCATATTTGTCCCTGTATCTCCATCCGGAACGGGAAAGACATTGAGTGCATCAATCATTGCTGCGTTTTTTGATAAGTTTGCGGCACCGAGTGCAACCATGGCCGCAAACTTTTTACCGTCTAACTCTGTTAAAGACACAAACTTTCCTCCTAACTAAGGGGTTGTAACCCTGACACCTTGAACAAAGATGTTCACCGAATCCACGGATAGACCCAGCATCTGATCAAGTGTATACTTCACTTTTGTCTGAACATTATGGGCTACTTCTGAAATCTTCGTTCCGTAGCTTACGATAATATACATATCAATATGTACTTCTTCTTCTTCCTGCCGAACCACAATTCCCCGGGAGAAGTTGTCACGCCCTAAAAGCTCGGTAATGCCATCCTTCAGCTGCTTTCTTGAAGCCATGCCAATAATTCCGTAACAATCAATTGCGGCTCCTCCAGCGATGGTTGCGATCACTTCCGTAGAAATGTCAATCTGGCCGTATTTGTTCTTCATTTCAATGGACATGATGAATCCCCCTTTTTATCAATCAATTATGGCTAACCCTCATTTTACTATATAACTAAGTTTTTTAAAAGAACATCTCCATTTGACAATAGCATCTAAGTTATGTCAAGCAATTTTACTTGAAATACATAAATTCATTTGTTGCTTTTATTTAGTGGTCATGCTACTATAGGTTAGTATTTAACATACGACTGATATGATACAGTTTTACTGTTATAAAGGAGGTACACAATATGTCACGCAAATGCTACGTTACTGGAAAAGGCCCTAAAACAGGAAACAAGCGTTCACACGCCTTGAACAAAACAAAAAAGAGCTGGGGAGTTAACGTTCAAAAAGTCCGCATTTTGGTTGACGGCAAGCCGAAACGTGTATATGTTTCAGCACGTGCCCTTAAATCCGGAAAAATCGAACGTGCGTAAATGCTCATAAAACAACGGGTCCCCCGTTGTTTTTTTATTTTGCACCAAAAAGGAATGGCACCCTCTTTGACAGGGTGCCATTCCTTTTTAATAAATGTTGTACATAAAATAAGGTGCCGGTCGTCCTCTTTATCCTTTTCTAAACGAACCTAAAACCGCACGTACAAATCCTCCTAAAAACCTAGGCAGTTTAATGGTGTAAAATTTCATCATACCCCTCCTCCAGGCCCTTAAAAAATAAGACATTCCTTGTAAATATATTCATCACATAAAAAATAGTACCATGCGGCCTGACGTAAAAGATTAATTTAATCATGGCTCTTTATGAACATTAATATGCCGTCAGAGAAGGAATAAGTACCACTTTTATTTACAAGCTCATTGGATATGCAAAGAGTGGAACCCATTGGCAAGTATTGCTGTTCCAGCGGGTATTTAAATCCGGAAAGAGAGAGGCCCTTCACCGGCCCGTTAAAGGGAAGAAAGGAATGATAAGGATACTCCGGTTCATTCACCGCCTCATATGTCCCGGGTGCTTTCAGGCTGATTGAATTTTGAATGTCTCGGATCTCAATTGGCACACTCCGTTCAAGGCCCAATAGCAGAAGCTGAATATTGGCCAGTTCATGATCGAGCCTCCCGCCGGTCGCACCAAGCAATGTGATTCCCTCCGGCTGTTCGGCAAGCGCCCATTCGAGGGCCAGTTCCAGGTCGGTTTTGTCCTTTTCGCTGTCATATTCAAATAAAGGGAGTTCATAAGAGGATATCCATTCCCTTTCCCTGCTGTCCAGTGAATCAAAATCCCCAAAGGCGTAACTGGGCTTGATGCCTTTTTTCAGCAGAAGGTACACGCCACGATCAACTCCTACCCAGACGGAGTCATCTATAGGAAAACAAGAAAAGTCCGGATGCTTCTCTTCCGGACCTCCTGCTACAATGATGATATTCATGCTGCCTGCCGTACTCCACGGCCCGTGTGATGAAGAAGGCGAGGGGCGGTTTTTGTTAAGAAAAGAAACGCCACAATGGTGATAAGGGCCACAGGAATCATGTAGGAAACATTATAGATTACTGAATACACAAAGGGATTCATTCCTTTAGGAGCGTATGCTGCAAAGAAAATGACACCGGAAACCACGTGGGAAGCAAGTCGAAGCACGCTTCCAAACAAAATTCCAACCACAATGGCTGATATTCTCCTTTTTGGCGAGGACACAGCATTGACTCTGAAAATTCCTGCAAAACCAGCAAGCAAAAAGGCCAGCGGGTAATCAAGAATCAAGGAAGCCGGATGAATGCCTGCAGTTCCGTCAATCAGCATTTTGACCATTCCCACGATAAAGCCTGTGGCCACTCCCCCGGATACTCCTCTGCGGAAGGCCATTAGAAAGATCGGCAGCATTTCCAGAGAAACCGAGCCCCCATAGGCCCAGATCCCCTTAAATTGTACAAAGCTTAAAATGATGGCCAGTGCGGACATCATTGCGATTTCGGTTAAAAACCCAATCCGTTTTGTCATATTGTTCTCCCCCTAACATGGTTAAGAAAAGAAAAAAGCAACCGGCATGTGAATGACGGTTGCTTTTTAATGAAACAACAGCGACTCCACATTCCTACGCAAGCATGATCTTGCTTCAGGTTCAAAGGGTCGGGAGTTTACTCCCCTCTCAGCCCCTGTATAGGACTCCCCCTGTGGTTACTTCTCTCAGTTCTTTATACCCATCTATTATACACCACGAATGGCTTGGATTGCACCTTTTATGTCCTTTTTCCCATAAATGGCGGATCCCGCAACAAGAACAGTTGCTCCTGCTTTTTCACAAAGGCGTGCTGTCTCTGCATTTACGCCTCCGTCGACCTCAATCTCGACATCAAGACCCTTTTCATCGATTAGGGTTCGGAGTTCCTTAATTTTTGACAGAGATTCGTGGATAAATGACTGTCCACCAAAGCCCGGATTGACCGACATGATTAAAACAAGATCCAGTTCAGGAAGAACATGCTTGATCGTATCGATCGGAGTGGCCGGGTTCAATACAACACCTGCTTTTTTCCCATGCTCTTTAATCAGCTGGATGGTCCGGTGCAGGTGCGGGCATGCTTCTACATGAACCGTGATAATATCGGCACCCGCCTCTGCAAAATTCGGAATATATTGATCCGGATTTTCAATCATCAAATGGACATCAAATGTCAAATCTGTCAGCGGGCGTATCGCGTTTACCACAAGTGGGCCCATCGTAATGTTTGGCACAAAATGACCGTCCATCACGTCAATATGGATGTAATCAGCCCCGCTTTCATCAGCTACCCTGACTTCTTCGCCAAGCTTTGAAAAGTCAGCGGACAGTATGGATGGCGCAACTTTTATCATGTTAGTACCTCCGTTTTTGTTCCTTGATTTCCTGTAAAAATTCCAAGTAGTGGTCATAGCGGAAGCGGGGAATCTCCCCTTCTTCCACAGCTTCTTTTACCGCACATTTCGGCTCCGAGCTATGTGTACAGCCCCGAAACTTGCAATCCGATACTCTTTCTTTCATTTCGGGAAAATTGTAAGAAAGCTCTTCGGTTTCAATCTCAACAAAATCCAGAGAACTGAACCCAGGAGTATCCGCAATCAATCCTTCACCATACGGAAGGAGTTCTACATGTCTGGTCGTATGCTTTCCCCTGCCCAAATGATCGGATATATCGTTGGTCTCCAGCATGAGCTCAGGCATCAGCGCATTCAATAAAGACGACTTTCCAACCCCGGACTGTCCGGCAAACACACTGGTTTTGCCTTTAAAAATGGGTTTGATGTCTTCCATTCCAGCGAGCGACATGGCAGAGGTCGGAAGAACATCATATCCCAGCTTGCGGTAGGCTTTGATATAATTTTCAATCTCCAGCTGGTACTCATTGCTCTCGATCAAGTCCATCTTAGTAATGCATATAACCGGCTGTATGCCATTATCTTCGATGTGAACAAGAAATCGGTCAAGCAACGCTGTTGAAAATTCGGGACGTACTGCAGAAAACACTAGAATAGCCTGATCGACATTCGCGATCGGAGGCCGGTTCAATTCATTCTTTCTCTCTTTTACATCGAGAATATAGCCATCCGTAGGGTTGGTAGATTCAAACACAACCCAGTCTCCCACCACAGGAGTAATTTTTTTCTTTCTGAAATTTCCCCGTCCTCTGCATTGAAAGACCTCGTCATTGAAAAGCACATAATAAAAACCAGCGACTGATTTTATAATTCTTCCTTCAGTCTTATTATTCATTATTCTCTCCTTTGAAATTTCCTTCCTTTGCATCTTTATAGTTAAACGTTTTTGCCGCTTGCTCTTTTCCGTTTAAATATACGGTATAGGACGCATCCTTTTCTGGTGAAACGGTGAGCGGCACCATATATTCTTTCGTTTTCGAAATTTGTTCTTCCACAAATACAGCATTATCCTCTTTGGCATCACTGTAAACAATTCTCACCTGAAATTGTTGATCCTCATCTTCTTTGGACACTTCCACGGTAATTTTGTTGTTAAACGTAATCTCTTGGTCCTGTGGTTTTTCGCCCTTATCTGGCTTTTCCGGTTTATCTTCTGGTTTATTATCCGGCTTTTCTTCAGGTTTCTCTTCAGGCGGTTTGGGCTCAGGTTTCTTTCCCTTGGAAATAACGACGTTTACTGTTGTTCCCTTTTTCACAGTGGTATACGGAGAAGGCTTTTGTGAAATGACTTTTCCTTCCTCGACCGTATCAGAATATTCTTCCGAAAAATCAACATTCAGTCCTTCCTGGGAGATGTAATTTTGCACATCTTCTCTGGATGAATTCGCCAAATTTTCAAGCTGAACGGTTGGCGGCCCTGTGCTTACCCGCAGGATGACCTGAATTTCACTTGGATTAACCTTTTCGCCTTTTTCTGGACTTTGGGATACTACTTCCCCTTCTGGTGTTTCTTCCGACTCTACAGGTATCGTTTCAATATTTTTCGTATTATACCCTTGTTCATTCAGCAAATCCCTTGCTTCTTCTTCCTTCATACCAGTCAAATCTTCCATATCCACTTTTTTAAAGCCTTTAGAGACATAGAGCGTGACCGTGCTCCCCTCTTTTACCATGGACTGGGCTTCAGGGTCCTGTTTGATGATTTTTCCTTGCTCAACTTCATCGTCATAAAGGTCTTTGCGCTCCACTTTCAGTTTCAGGTTAACAAGCTTGTCATAGCCGTCAGCGTAGTCTTTATGAACCACATTAGGAACCGAAACGTCTTTAACTTTAAACATTCCTGGCATGACAAAAGCGGCTACCCCCGCAACAGCAAGCAAAAGTATAAGAATGAGCAGAATCATTCGCCACTTTTTCTTCTTTTTCTTTGGTTCGGGGGGGTGATCCGGGTTAGACTCAGGTTCTTTTGCCTCCGGCTCTTTTGTCATGGAAACCGGAGCCATAATTCTTGTCGCATCAGCAGATTCATCAAAATCACTCCACCGTTCTTCATTCAGCCGGTGAGGTGACAACGCAGTGTCAAGGTCATCCATCATCTCAAGGGCACTGTCATACCGGTAGATCGGGTTTTTTGTCAGGGCTTTAAGGATAATATTTTCCACGCTTTGCGGAATTTCCGGATTAATTTTTCTCGGTTCCGGTACATCTTCCTGCAAATGTTTTAATGCGACAGATACAGGTGACTCTCCTGTAAACGGGACCCGGCCTGTCAGCATTTCAAATAGTACGACCCCCAATGAATAAATATCCGATTTCGCGTTGGCTACACCTCCGCGAGCCTGTTCCGGTGAAAAATAGTGAACCGAGCCCAAAACGGAATTGGTGTGGGTAATGGTCGCCGATGTGATGGCAAGTGCGATGCCAAAATCCGTAACCTTGGCCACTCCGTTTTCATCAATGAGAATATTATGTGGTTTAATGTCCCTGTGAATGATTCCATGTTCATGGGCAGCTACCATACCCGAAGCGATCTGCTTGATGATCTGTATGGACTCCTCCACAGATAGCCGCCCTTTTTCACGTATATATTGCTTTAACGTTTTTCCCTTCACGTACTCCATCACAATGAAATAGACATTATTTTCTTCACCCACATCAAAGATGCTCACAATATGTGGGTGATCCAGACTGGTTGCAGCTTCTGCCTCTCTTTTAAACCGCTTGATAAACTCCTCGTCGTCCGAAAACTCCGATCGAAGGATTTTGACGGCCACGTCCCGGTCCAAAATAAGATCTTTGGCTCGGTAAACAATAGCCATTCCGCCATCTCCTATGACTTCGAGCAGTTTATAGCGGCCGCTGATTCGTTTGCCAATCATGCTAATTTACTCCCTTTTGCTGTTCATCGGGAGTGTAACGGACGAGCCCAATCGTAATATTGTCTTCTCCTCCGGCTTCATTTGCCAGGTTTACGAGACGGTCCGCTTTTTGATCCAGCGAGAGGCTATCATCATTTACGGTGGATTCCATCATATCCCGGGATACTTTATTCGATAACCCGTCCGAACACAGAAGCACAAGGTCGCCTTCGCCCCATGAAATGGTCTGGATATCTACCTCAATAACATCGTCGGTTCCCAATGCCCGGAGGATGACATTTTTTCTGGGATGATTTTCTGCTTCCTTTTCGGACAACTGTCCTGATCGAACCAGTTCATTGACAAGCGTATGGTCCTCCGTTTTTTGAATGAGCTTGTCTTCCGAAAAATAATAAACACGGCTGTCGCCTATATGTAAAATCGTTAAATAAGATGGGGTGCACAGCGCTCCGACAAGAGTCGTACCCATTCCATTGCAATCAGCATTGCTGTTGGCATACTGAAAAAGCTCTAAATTGGTATTGGTTACCGTCTTTAAAAGCCATTCTTCCGCTTTTACCGGCGTTTCAATCTCATCTTCCGTTATCATATTCCACGCCTTTTCGAAATGCTGAATCGTTTTGGAACTTGCTACATCTCCGGCCTTATGGCCGCCCATCCCATCCGCAATAAGGGCAAGAAAGTGTTCACCTTTTGTGAACACTCCCCCGCTGTCTTCATTATGCTGACGAACTTTACCTGTGTCTGTCTTAAATGCATACTGCAAAATACGTCACCTCGTCTCTTCCCGACGCTCCTTCGCCCGTAACTGCCCGCAAGCTGCGTCAATATCATGCCCCTGCTCTCTTCGAAGAGTCGCATTGACACCACGTTTTTTTAAGGTTTCCAAAAACTTAAAGATTTGGTTCTTTGGCGTGCGGACATAATCACGCTCCGGTACATAGTTCACTGGAATTAGGTTCACATGGCATTTTACACTTTTAATGAGGTCTGCCAGTTCCTCGGCATGCTCCACCTGATCGTTCACTCCGCCAAATAAGCCGTATTCAAAGGAAACCCTGCGTCCGGTTTTCTTAATGTAATAACGGATGGATTCCATTAGCTCATTCATCGGATACATTCGGTTCACAGGCATGAGTTTGCTTCTGATTTCCGTATTTGGAGCATGCAATGACACCGCAAAATTGATCTGCATGCCTTCATCTGCAAATTTATAAATATAAGGCACGATTCCACTCGTTGAAACCGTAATATGGCGTGCTCCTATATTAAGGCCCTTATCGTGGTTGACGACTTTCAAAAATTTAATAAGGCCGTCATAGTTATCAAAAGGTTCGCCAATTCCCATGATAACAATCGAGCTTACCCTCTCCTCAGTAGCATCAAGGGCGCGCTGTACCTGTAGCACCTGGGAGACAATTTCTCCGGCCAGCAGGTTCCGTTTTAACCCGCCGAGCGTTGATGCACAGAACGTACAGCCCAGACGGCAGCCTACCTGTGTAGTCACACAGACGCTATTGCCATAATCATGGCGCATCAGAACGGTTTCAATGGAATAGCCATCCTGCAGCTCAAACAAAAATTTGATCGTGCCATCGGAGGATTCCTGGCGGGCTACTTCTTTCATCGGATGAATATGGTACGTTTGTTCCATTTTCTCACGAAGCCCTTTTGGCAGATTTGTCATTTCTTCAAAACTTGCCACTCGTTTTTCATAAAGCCAATTGTAAATCTGTGCTGCACGGAACTTCGGTTCTTTAATTTCAGAAAGCCAGTTTTCCAGATCACTTAACTCAAGTGAAAAGATAGACGGCATAATGGCCGGGTTTTGCTGTTTTTCACTTAACGGTTTTAACATTGGGTTTCACCACCAGTTGTAGTCTTTTTCTTAAAGCATGCAAGGTAAAAACCATCACTGTTAAAGTATTGAGGAAGGATCTGTACTTGGGCTTGTGCAGGCACCACAAATGGTTTCAATGGTTCAGGCAGCCTCTCACTGAACTGGCTGTCCCATTCAAAATCGGGATGCTTATCCAGGAACGCTGCGGCAATCTCATGATTTTCCTCTTTATCGACGGTACATGTACTGTACAGCAATGTCCCGCCTGGTTTTAACAGTTTTGCCACTTTAGCTAATATTTGTTGCTGTATCTCAGCAATTCGATGAATGTCTTCTTCTTTTTTGGACCATTTAATGTCCGGTTTTTTTCGAATGACACCAAATCCGCTGCATGGTGCATCCACGAGTATTCTGTCAAACGAGCAGAATGCAAATTTATCTCCTGCTTTACGGCTGTCCAGCGCCTCTGTTGCTATGTTGCCCAAATGAAGGCGCCTCGCCTGCTCGTCGATCAGTTTTACCTTGTGCGGATGGAGGTCAAGCGCCGTCACCGCGCCTGTATTGTTTAACAGTTCGGCGATATGCGTCGTTTTTCCTCCAGGAGCCGCGCAGGCATCCAGTATATTTTCACCAGGCAACGGACCAAGTGCCCGTGCCACAAGCATTGAGCTTTCGTCTTGTATTGTAACATATCCTTCCTTAAATAAAGAAGAATGTGAAAGGCCGCCTTTATTTATCCGCACAGCATCAGGAGAAAGTTCCCCCTTGCTACCCGCAATTCCTTCCTTCTCAAGGGCCTCTAGCACCTGGTCACGGTTGGTCTTCATTACATTGACTCTTCCTGTAACTGGAGATGGCTTTGTATTGGCCGCACACATTTTCTCTGTTTCATGTAGTCCATATTGTTCAATCCATCGGTGAACAAGCCACAGGGGCATGCTGTACTGAAGGGACAGCCGTTCCTCATCGTTTTTAATGACTGAAAGATCTTTTGTCCCTTCCCGCTGTATTTTTCTCAACACACCATTGACCATGCCAGAGATCCCTTTATGACCTCGTGCCTTTGCGATTTCCACGGCTTCATTGATAATGGCATGATCCGGAACCCGGTCAAGATATATCATCTGATAAAGGGACATGCGGAGAAGAACCAGCACCCATTTGTCCAGTTTCTGAAGGCCCTTTGCCACGAAAGGCGCCAATAGATAATCCAGCGTGTTTTTCCGTTGAACGGTTCCGTATACCAGCTCTGTCAAAAGGCCTGTATCCTGCTGACTCAGTTTTGCTTTCTGGATCGACTGGTTGAGCAGAAGATTGCTGTAAGCCTGATTCTGTTCAATCTTTAGCAGCACATCCACTGCTGTATTCCTCACATTTTGTTTCAAGTTTTTTCACCCAGCCTTGTCCCGGGCTGAAGCTTCGCACCTTGTAAAAATTGTGTGGCGGCCATGCGTTTTTTTCCGGCAGGCTGGAGGTCAGTAATGAGTATCCCTGTGGAATTCCCGGTTTTGACAACCACTCCTTCTTTGTTGGTTTCTAGAACCGTACCGGGTTCAGCTTCAGTACCTGTTTTTACTTTTTTCCCCCACCATACTTTCAAGAGCTGTCCGTTCAGTCTCGTAAAGGCGACCGGCCAGGGATGCATACCCCTGATCTGGTTGTAAATGGCTTCACCGCTTTTGGACCAGTCAATCTCTTCCTGCTCCCTTGAAATATTATAAGCATATGTTACTTTTGATTCGTCCTGCTTGATGGGAGTCAGTCTGCCCTCAATCAAATCAGGCAATGTTTTGGAAAGGAGTTCGGCACCCGCAATGCTTAATTTTTGAAACATACTATCCACATGATCTTTTTCTTCAATCGGAACCTTGACCTGTGTCAGGATATCCCCCGCATCAAGCTTATCCACCATGTACATAATGGTTACACCGGTTTCTGCCTTACCATCAATGATGCTCTGGTGAATCGGTGCCCCTCCGCGGTATTCAGGCAGAAGCGACGCATGGACATTAACACAGCCGTATTGAGGTGCCTCCAAGATTTCAGAAGGAAGAATTTGTCCATAAGCAGCGGTCACAATCAAGTCAGGCTGAAAACTCAGTACTTCCTCATATTCAGCTCTCAGTTTTTTTGGCTGCAACACAGGAATACCGTGTTTCATGGCCTCTTCTTTTACCGGAGTCGGCTTAATTTCTTTTTTTCTGCCTTGAGGCTTGTCCGGCTGTGTTACCACTGCAGCAATCTCATAGCCATCTTCTACAAGTCTTCTTAAAACACCGACCGAAAAATACGGTGTTCCCATAAAAACAATTTTCATTTGTAACTCCTACCTTTCAAACTCTCCAGGTTCATAGTACGAACTGACCTTGGAGGTGAACAAAATGCCGTTCAGGTGGTCAATTTCATGCTGTAAGGCGCGAGCAAGAAAGTCTTCCGCCACGATGGTAAATGTTCTTCCGTTCCTGTCCTGTGCCCGTATGGTTACTTTTTGGGACCGCTTCACATCTCCGAAAATACCGGGAAAGCTTAGGCAGCCTTCCGGTCCATCCTGTTCGCCTTCACCATGCTCAATAATTGGGTTCACCAATTCAATCTTGCCGGTTTCATCACCCACATCTACAACAGCAACCCGCAAATCGATCCCGATCTGAGGCGCAGCAAGCCCAACACCTTCTGCTTCATACATGGTATCGAACATATCGTCGATCAGCTGGTGAAGTTCATGATGAAAGGATGTGACTGGTTCACAAATTTTTTCAAGAATTTCATCAGGGTAACAGACAATCTCCCTAACTCCCATCTTCTTTCTCTCCCGTCTGTACTACTTACATTATATTTTGAGCATTCATGTCCACTGAGATCTGGAGGCCGTTGGCGTCCATTTCGGACTGAAAATGCTGAAGTAATTCTGAAATCATTTCGCTCAATCCAGGTTCATTTTTGTATTTTATCATGACCTGGTAGCGATATCTATCTTTGATGCGGGCGATCGGTGATACGACTGGCCCAAGAATGATGGTGCCCCGTGAAACCTTCTGTGAAAGGTAGGATGCTGATTTCTCACTCGCATCCACCACCTTCATCAATTCCGGATGCGAGAAAGACAACAGGGTCAAATAATAATAAGGGGGATATTTATGGTCCCTTCTGATTTTCATCTCATCGTCATAAAACGCATGATAATCATGCTGAGAGGCAAGATCAATGCTGTAATGCCCGATCGTATAGCTCTGGATCACCACTTCTCCGGTTAGCTCATGCCTGCCTGCTCTTCCGCTTACCTGGGTCAGAAGCTGAAAGGTTTTTTCGGACGCTCTGAAATCCGGCAGATGAAGCATCGTATCCGCGGCAAGAACACCGACAAGCGTGACTTTTGGAAAATCCAGTCCCTTGGCGATCATTTGTGTGCCCAGCAAGATATCTGCCTTCCCCTGTCCGAAATCACTCAGCAATCTCTCATGGCTTCCTTTCCTTCCTGTTGTGTCAACATCCATCCTGATTACCCTTGCCTCGGGAAGAAGTCTGGCAAGCTCTTCTTCCACCTTTTGTGTACCGGTACCGAAAAAGCGGATGTATTGACTTTCGCACATAGGACATCGCAAAGGCATCGGCTCCTGATGTCCACAATAATGGCATTTCAGCAAATGCTGCCGTTTATGGTACGTTAATGAGATATCGCAATGCGGACATTCGCCAACATAACCGCAGTCACGGCACAGAATAAATGATGAATAGCCTCTCCGGTTTAAAAAGAGAACCGCCTGTTCTTTCCGGCTGAGCACTTCCTTCAGCTTCGTAAACAAATCACGTGAAAACATGGAGCGGTTACCGGCACGGAGTTCCTCTCTCATATCGACAACCGACACGGAGGGGAGTTCACGCTGATTGACCCTCTCGCTTAGTTCACAAAGGGTGTAAACCCCTTTTTGCGCTCTTGCATACGATTCCAGTGAAGGAGTCGCACTTCCCAGTATGACAGGACACCGGTGGTATTCTCCCCGGTGAACGGCTACCTCTCTGGCGTGATAGCGGGGGTTTTCCTCTTGCTTATAACTTGATTCATGCTCCTCGTCTATGATAATCAAACCGAGGTTTTCAAAAGGGGCGAACACTGCGGAACGGGCTCCGACAACTACAGATACCTCTTTCCGCTGAATTTTCCGCCATTCATCATATTTTTCTCCCGCGGACAAGGCACTATGCAGCACAGCAACGCGCGAGCCGAATCGTGCTTTAAACCGGTTAACCATTTGAGGCGTCAACGATATTTCAGGAACAAGAACAATCGCCTCCTGTCCTTTTTTTATCACCTTGTCGATGGATTGAAGATAAATTTCTGTTTTGCCGCTTCCTGTTACACCGTGAATCAAAATTGTTTCATGACGTTCTTCCTCAAGCGCTGACAATACCGGCCGGATACATTGCTCCTGCTGCGTGGTTAGTGGCAGCGGCTCTGTTGGCGTGATATCCCGGTTGCCATATGGATCACGATAGATTTCTTTTTCGATCGTTTGAACATACCCTTTTTGTTCCAGCGACTGTATCGCCGATCGTGTAGTATCAAGGATCTCAAGCAGATCCCTTTGCACCACCGGTTCCCCGGACTCGAGTAAAAGCGAAAGAATTTCCCGTTGTTTTACCGCCTGTTTGGAAAGGGACGCCATATGTTCCAGGATCTCTTCTTTCGTTCCCAAAGCCTGCACAAGCTTGATTTTTTTCTTGGAAACCTTATCTGACATCTGATAAATGACTTCCAGATGATTTTTTTGGACCAAGCGCTGAAACAAGCCGAGTGGTGTGGGTTTGACTTTCAACAAATCATCCATGGGTATGCGCTCGCGATGCCTGAACCACTCGGCTGCCTCTGCCGGCAAATCTTCCACAGAAATCCCAGTCACCATTTTGAATTCTTTATTATAGGTCGCTTTCAACGCAGCAGGGATCATCGCCTGATAGGCGGTAATCAAAAAGCACAACGTTCTTTGGGAAACCCACTGGCCGAGCCGCAGAAGCTCCTCCGTTAAGACGGGTACAGGATCAAGCAGTTCATTGATTTTTTTCAGCTTTTTTACGGATGGCTCGTCAGCCAGTTCCATGACAAACCCCTGAAGCTTACGGGGGCCAAATGGTACAGAAACCCTCATTCCCGGTTTTACCGTTTCCTCCAGCTCTTGGGGAACAAGGTAATCGAAGGTGCGGTTAACATTGCTGGCCGGCACATCCACGATCACTTTTGCGATCATAAAGCCATCAATTCCAACGCCTGAAGAAGCACTTCCTCGGCAACTTTTTCTTTCGACTGCAGCGGATATTCAATCGATGAACCATCCTTCTTATAAATAATGACTCGGTTGGTGTCCACACTGAACCCTGCGTCTTCCTGAGCCACGTTGTTGGCGACAATCATATCGAGATTTTTACGCTTCAGCTTATCCATTGCGTACTCTTCCAAATTGCCGGTTTCCGCTGCAAACCCGACCAGAATTTGCCGTTCCTTTTTCTGTCCGAGCACGGAAAGAATATCTTTTGTTTTTTCCATTTCCACCGACCAGTTTTCCTTGTTTTTCTTCATTTTTTCACCATATTTAATTCGGGGTGTGTAGTCAGCAACCGCCGCTGACTTAATGACAAGATCTTGGTCAGGGTACTCCTTCATAACCGCCTGAAACATATCCTCAGTGGATATAACATCGATAACATGTACGCCTGACGGTTTTTCTAGAGCTGTCGGCCCGCTGACTAACGTAACGGACGCACCCATTCTAGCAGCAGCTTTTGCGATGGCATACCCCATTTTCCCCGAAGAATAATTGGTAAAATAACGCACAGGGTCGACCTGTTCCCTTGTCGGGCCTGCCGTTACCAGCACATTTTTTCCCTTAAGAGGCAGCCCTGCAACGGATTCCGCTCCCGAAAAATGCCCCTCTATACAGGCGATGATTTCTTCGGGTTCAGCAAGCCGTCCTTTCCCGATATACCCGCAGGCAAGCAAGCCTTCGCCCGGCTCCACAAAGCGATAGCCAAAGTCCGCAAGCTTTTGCATGTTTTGCATTACTGCCGGATGCTGATACATATGCACATTCATGGCCGGGGCAATTATTACGGGTGCCTGAGTAGCCAGGAGAGTCGTCGTGATCATATCATCCGCAATGCCATTGGCCAGCTTACCGATACAGTTGGCCGTTGCAGGTGCCACCACGACAAGATTTGCCCAGTCTGCAATGTCAATATGGGCAACTACATTAGGATCTCGCTCTTCAAACGTGTCTGTGTATACTTCATTTCTGGACAAGGTCTGCAGGGTCAGCGGGGTAATAAATTTTTGAGCGGAGTCCGACATAATCACTTTGACATGAAACCCTTTTTGAAACAGCCGGCTCGCAATCGTCGCTGCCTTATAAGCCGCAATTCCGCCTGTCACACAAAGGAGTACATTTTTTTGAGATGGAGTCAAGGTTTGTTCCTCCCGTCTTTGTTTACATAATATATTTATAATCAATATCTTTGTTATTCTGTAAAAACTGAAAAAAATAACAACCTATTCTCATAGGTTGTTATTGTTCTCATTCCGAGTCAGTCTTTTTGGACGTTAGATAACCAGCGTAGATTTCTTCAAGCGCTTTTCCGACATATTTATGGGAAACTGGCTTTTCAACAATTCCGTTATTGCTTCTTTGAATCTCTCTTGCCCGTTTCGAAGAAAGAGTGACCAGTGAGTATTTAGAATCAATTTTGTCCATGAGGGCATCAATTGAAGGATAAAGCATAGTTATTCATCTCCCAGTAATTTTTTATAGCGGTTAGTGACCCGGTCAACTTTACAGTGTTCTGACGTAATGATGGACTGGATCCTGCTGCAGGCACTGCTTATTTCATCATTCACTACCGAATAATCGTAGTGCTGCATCATTTCGATTTCTTCCCTTGCAACGGTCATCCGGTTGTTGATAAGGTCCTCGGTTTCTGTGCCCCTGCCCACAATACGGCTTCGCAATTCCTCAAGGCTTGGCGGTGTCAGAAAGATAAATACCCCCTCAGGGAACGTTTTTCTCACCTGAAGTGCCCCCTGGACTTCAATTTCCAAAATAACATCCCGGCCCTCATCAAGTGTCTGATTCACATACTCGATCGGTGTCCCGTAAAAATTGCCAACATATTCTGCCCACTCAAGAAGCTCATTATTTTCAATCATATGTTGAAATTCTTCTTTAGTTTTGAAAAAATAATCTACCCCATGAACTTCTCCGGCGCGCGGAGTGCGGGTAGTTGCTGAAACCGAATATTGGATATCCAGTTTTTGCGCACGCAATGCTTTGCAAACAGTTCCCTTGCCGACACCGGAAGGTCCTGAGAGCACAAACAAAATGCCCCGTTCTATATCCATACTTACCTCCACCTAATTTTCTTCCGTTCCCTCTTCAATTGAGAGCAGCCGCTGTGCCACTGTTTCAGGCTGGACAGCAGAAAGGACAACATGATCGCTGTCGGTAATGATGACCGCTCTTGTCCGCCTGCCGTAAGTGGCGTCAATAAGCATGTTTCCGTCCCTCGCCATCGTAATAAGGCGCTTGATCGGTGCTGATTCCGGACTGACAACGGATATGATTCGGTGTGCTGCAACAATGTTTCCATAACCAATATTTATTAACTTCATGTATATAACCGCTCCTAACGTTGGTAGTTCTATTCTAGCCAGAACGAGCAAGATCATAATCATTTATGTACAAATTAATTACATGTATGGATATGTCCGTACCCAGCACATTTATATCATTTTAACATATTCCTTCGTTATTCTAAACAATTTTAGCTTTGTATACAAGCCAGAACCCAAAAAAGTGATAAAAACAGGTTTACTGTTCCTATCACTTTCGGCTCTTTGCCTACAGTTTTTTGAAAGCTTGAAACCCAGTAAGGGCAAAAGTGGGTATAGCGGCCATTCCCATAACAAGCAGCCAATCACGGAATGACAGTGGAACCGTGTGAAAAATCCCCTGCAGCGGCCCGATATACATGACGACAAGAAGTAGGGCCACAGAGGACAGCACAGCCAGCACAAGGGCCATGTTGCCAAACGGATTCCGGTGAAGGACCGACCGCTCACTCCGGCAGTCAAACACATGAATGAGCTGGGCCATAACGAGTGTACAAAAAGCGACGGTCTGGGCTTTCATAAGCTGATCGGGATGCTCGTTCAACGCAGTCCAAAATGCAAGTATCGTAACTGCGCCAATCATGAATCCACGGGAGATAATCTTCCAGCCCAAGCCTCTTGAAAATACCCCTTCGTTCGGTTTTCTTGGCGCCCGCTTCATGACATTATCCTCCGCCGGATCAATACCGAGGGCCATCGCAGGCAAACCGTCCGTCACGAGATTGACCCAAAGAATCTGAATGGGAACGAGCGGCATGGGCATGGAAAGAATCATGGCAAACAGCATCACAAGAATTTCTCCAACATTGGAAGCCAGTAGGTAGCGGATGAACTTCCTGATATTTTCATAGATGTTTCTGCCTTCTTCGATCGCTGCCCGAATCGTTGCAAAATTGTCATCGCTCAACACAAGAGAGGATGCTTCTTTGGCCACGTCCGTTCCTGTGATTCCCATCGCGATGCCGATATTGGCAGATTTAATCGCAGGCGCATCATTGACTCCATCGCCGGTCATTGCCACAATGTGTCCTCTTTTTTGGAGTGCTTTCACGATTTTGAGCTTGTGTTCCGGGGAAACGCGGGCGTACACATAAATGTTTTCTGCTTCCCGGACAAGATCATCCTCAGACATGAGCGACAGTGCGGCACCGTCGACGACTTTTCCTCCCTTGGGAAGAATATTAAGCTGTCTGGCAATGGCGCTCGCTGTCACCGCGTGATCTCCTGTAATCATAACCGTTTTGATACCCGCCTCATGGCAACGTTCGATGCTCTCTTTCACTTCCTCTCTCGGAGGGTCGATCATTCCTTGAAGCCCAACGAACGTCAGATGATTTTCATAGGATGAACCCGAAACGGGGTCATCCTTGCCGTTGATCGGTTTATAAGCAACCGCGATGGTCCGGAGCGCCTGGCTGCCTAGGCCCATGATCGCTTCTTTAACCTGTTCGGTATGATTTTGTTTCAGTAGCTGGCGACGGCCATCCCAAAGCACATAATCACTTTTCTCGAGCAAAACATCAGGTGCTCCTTTTGCGATTAAAAACATTTCCCCGTTAGTATTCCTAACTACCACACTCATCATTTTTCTCATGGAATCAAAAGGAACTTCGTCAATAATTTCAAGGGCATCGAGCATCGATTCTTTGGCTAATCCAGCCTTGGCCGCACTGATTAGTAAAGCAGCTTCGGTGGGGTCACCCATTATCCTCCCGCTTTCCTGAAGCTCCGCATTGTTGCAAATGGCTCCGTAAGACAGCAGCTGAAGCAGCCCATCATGCTGATCCACTCTAGTTTTTTGTCCGTTCCTTAAAAAATCTCCTTCTGTATCATAGCCGCTTCCCGTTACGTTCCATGTTACACCCTCACTCCATAAATGAGTTACTGTCATCTTGTTTTGTGTAAGCGTACCGGTTTTATCCGAGCAGATAACGGTTGCGCAGCCGAGCGTTTCCACGGATGGAAGCTTGCGGACAATAGCTCTCCGCTTGATCATCTTCTGTACGCCTAGGGCAAGGGCAATCGTGACTATAGCTGGCAAGCCTTCGGGAATGGCAGCAACGGCCAGTGAAACTCCCGCAAGCACCATGCTGTATAAATCATGTCCTCTGTACACACCGGTCACGACTACCAGAACTGTCAGAAGCAGGGCCAGTCCGATCAAAACTTTTCCAAGCTGCTCGAGCTTCAATTGCAAAGGGGTGGCAAGCGCATCTGCATTTTGAATCAAATGAGCGATTTTCCCCATTTCCGTATTCATGCCTGTTGCAATCACAATGCCTGTCCCGCTGCCGCGTGTAGCCATGGTACCCATAAAAGCCATATTGCTTTGGTCGCCAAGCGCGAGACCGCTTCCCCGGATGGCTTCCGATTTTTTTTGAACCGGAATGGATTCGCCGGTCAATGCCGATTCTTCGATATACAATCCTTTGGCTGAGACCATCCGGATATCCGCACCCACCCTGTCTCCCGCTGACAATCTCACAAGATCCCCAGGCACCAGTTCTTTCGCCGAAATTGGGCTCCAGCTGCCGTTCCTCATGACCATAGCCGAAGGTGCCGATAGCTCCCTAAGAGCACTGAGCGACTTTTCCGCCTTTCGTTCCTGAATGAAACCCAAAATCCCGTTCATGATAACGATGAGGATAATCGCGATGGCATCCAGATACTCCCCTAGCAAACCGGAAAGGAGTGTTGCTGCCAGCAGCACAAGAACCATAAAATCTTTAAACTGAGCAAAGAAAACGAGAAGGGCGGATGGTTTTTTCCCTTCCTGCAGCTGGTTATAGCCTGCCGACTTGAGCTTCTTCTGGCTTTCCTTTTCGCTCAGCCCGATCTCCAAATTGCTCCCGGTCAGCCGTTCAACCTCTTCCTTCGAAAGTTCATACCAATTCATTTCTCCACCTCTGCCTTGTAACGTATATAGCCATTTATATGCAGGCATGTCCGCAATAATGCTATACTATTATGGAGAGAAACAGAGGTGAGATTATGAGTTTTGACGGAATTGCAACACGCGCAGTTTCCCATGAAATCAAGAATAAACTTCAATCCGGTAAAATCACAAAAATTTATCAGCCTGATAAAACCGATTTGCTGTTTACAGTAAGAGCCGGCGGAAGGAATCATAAATTACTGGTCTCCGCCAATCCCTCTTTCAGCAGGGTTCAATTGACGGAACAATCCTATGACAATCCCGCCATCCCTCCCATGTTTTGCATGCTGCTTAGAAAGCATATGGAAGGATCGGTGATCGAATCAATTGAACAGGTAAATCTGGAACGAATCATTCATATTAAAGTAAAAAACAGGGATGAAATTGGTGACATTGCCTATAAAACGCTCATTATCGAAATCATGGGCAGGCATAGCAACATTATTCTTGTAGATGACAAAACAGGATTAATCGCGGATTGCATCAAGCATATACCGCCTTCCCTGAACCGGTACCGCACCCTGCTGCCCGGGCAGCAATATATCGCGCCGCCCCCACAGGAAAAACATTCCCCTCTCAAGGAAACACCCGAGGGCTTCATCCGGAAAATCCAGTGGAACGAAGGCAAAATTGAACGTCAGATCGTCCAGCTGTACAGCGGACTGTCCCCCCTTCTTGGCAAGGAAATCAACCACCGTGCCGGATTATCTACCAAAGAAGCTCTTTCTGAGGCTTTTATTGGGATGATGGAGGAAATCAATAGCCATAACTATTCTCCTCAAATGGTCGTTTCACAGGGAAAAGAGTACTTTTCCGTGGTTGCCCTTACCCATCTGGATGGCGAGAAAAAGGACTTTTCAACCACAGGAGAGCTGCTCGACCGTTTTTATTACGGCAAAGCAGAGCGGGACAGAGTGAAACAACAGGCTGCCGATCTTGAAAAGCTCCTGCACAACGAATATAACAAGCTGAAAAAAAAGGTAAAGAAGCTCAATGCCTCGCTAACCGATACCGAGAAAGCAGATACGTTCAAAGTGCTTGGAGAATTGCTGACTGCTCATCTTTACATGGTAAAAAAAGGCCAAAAGGAAATTGAGGTCGCCAACTATTACGAAGAAGATCAGCCGATGATCACCATTGCGCTGAATCCGAAAAAAGGCCCGTCGGAAAATGCTCAACAGTATTTTAAAAAATATAACAAACTCAAAAGCTCTGTAGCTTATATTGAGGAGCAGTTGGAGAAGACGTATGAAGAGCTGGCCTATTTTGAAAGTCTGATTCAGCAGATGGAATCAGCCTCCGTAAGGGACGTGGCCGGCATCCGCGAGGAACTTGAGGAACAGGGTTATGTTAGAAGAAGAAAAGTTCAAAAATCCAAAAAAAATGATAAACCGGTCCTTGAAACTTATCAATCCTCGGATGGTACAACCATTCTTGTCGGCAAGAACAATAAGCAAAATGATTATTTGACATTTAAAGCCTCGCGCCAGAATGAAACATGGCTTCACACGAAGGATATTCCAGGATCCCATGTGGTCATAAAGGCTGAGGATGTAAGCGAGACGACACTTCTTGAAGCTGCCGGACTCGCCGCTTATTTCAGCAAGGCCAAACACTCGGGATCAGTTCCCGTCGATTACACGCTCATTCGGCATGTGAAAAAGCCGTCAGGCGCCAAGCCGGGCTTTGTCATTTATGATCAGCAACAAACGTTATATGTGACACCGGATGAGGATCAACTAATGAAATTAAAAAAATAGCCGGGAGCAAAAGCTCCCGGCTATTTTTTTGCAATGGTGACAATGGCCAGACCATCCAGTACTTCATAATGCTCCACATCAAAAAGGCCATTCTTTTCCAGGAGAGCGCTAAGTTCACCGGAGGAGTAACGATGCCTCCTTGTTGATACATTGGCCCATTTCAGCATGGCTGTTTGTTCAAATCCGCTGATCTGATGGACTTTGCAATACTGGAACGCTTCTTTTTGGTTCATCTTTTCTGACGGATTCAGCATCCCGATCGTCCCACAGGTTTTCAGAACACGAATCATTTCTTTAATTCCCAGTTCAGGTTCAGGAAGCAAAAACATGACACATGTCGACAGAGCCAAATCAAAGGATGCATCATTAAAGGGCAGATCACAGGCATCTCCCACGACGAATTCACTCTTTTCGCTTCGATTGTGGAGAAAGAAATTCTGAATACTGGCTTTTACCATTTCGGAGGAAAGGTCGATTCCCGTCAGCTTGGCTGCTTCATCTGCTCCCCGGAGCAGCAGTCTCCCCGTTCCACAGCCCACATCAAGCACGTTTTTGTCCTCCCAGGAACCTGTTTTTTCTTTTAATGTATCGTGAACCCATGAAAGCCACTCTGTTCTGGCCATACTGTCAAAAAAAGAGACCAATTCATCAAATTCTTCCCCATTCATTTTTCTCAATCAGAAGCGCTCCTTCCATTTTCCCGTTACGCCTTCTGCAGCCAGTTTTCCGGATCTTCTTTCCACTGCAGCAAGTGAGATAGGTTATCCTTTGTAATATAGCCTTCTTGTGAGGCCGTTTCTATTAATGTACTAAAATCGGTAAGAGTTTGCACCTTTATTCCATGCTCTTTCAGATTGGCGGCGCCTTTTGAAAGTTCATAGGAAAACACAGCGACCACCCCAAGAACGTTGCAGCCTGCTTCCCGCAACGCGTTTACCGCAGTAATGACGCTTCCACCGGTTGAAATCAAATCTTCCACAACCACTACATTCATTCCCGGCTCCGCTTTTCCTTCAATTTGCTTGCCTTTACCGTGAGATTTTGCGCTGCTTCTTACATAGCTCATCGGAAGATTCAGCCGGTCTGCAAGCAACGCCGCATGCGGAATGCCAGCGGTTGCCGTTCCAGAGATCATTTCCGTCTGTGGAAATTGTTCAAGCACGAGTTTTTTCAATCCTTCCGCAATATGATTGCGCACTTGCGGATAAGAAAGTGTTAATCGGTTATCACAATAAATGGGAGACCGAAGTCCTGACGACCAGGTATACGGCTCTTCTACAGAAAGTGTGACCGCTTTAATGGAAAGCAAGTCTTTAGCAATTTGTTGTTTCATGAAAAATCCCCCATTCTTTTTGTATCGTCAAGTAAGTTTCTAATGGATTGGCTGATCCGGTAATGCTTCTGCCGACCACAATAAAATCCGATCCCAGCTTTTTTGCTGCAGCAGGATCTGCCGTTCTGATCTGATCATTTTTATTTTCCCCTGAGAGACGGATTCCCGGTGTTACCGCTAAAAAGTCTTCACCACAGACGGCCTTCATGTGGGGCACTTCCAGCGGCGAACAGACGACTCCGTCAAGTCCGCTTTCTTTAGCTAGACTAGCATAATGGCTAACCGTGGAATCCATGGATTCCTTGATCAAAAGCTCACTTTGCAGCATTGCCGGTGAAGTGCTGGTCAACTGCGTGACCGCAATGCACAATGGCCGCCTAGCCCCAAGAGTCCCGGTGTTCAGCCCCTCAATGGCCCGCTTCATCATTTCGGTACCTCCAGCCGCATGCACATTGACCATATCCACACCAAGCCCGGCAATCCGGTTCATCGCTTTTTGAACAGTCGTCGGGATGTCATGAAGCTTTAGGTCAAGAAAAATGCGAAACCCTTTTTCTTTTAAGAAGGAGATGAACTGGGGACCTTCCTGATAGAACAATTCCATTCCAACTTTAACCCATATTTGCAGTTCTTCCGTTTCCTTCAAAAAAGAATTAAAAGGGTCAATAAATGCTTCTACCTCCTTTTTGCCGGGAAAATCTAGCGCGATAATGATGGGGTTCCGCATTCCTTCCAGCTCCCTCCAATAAGTTCAGTGATATGATCAACATTCATTTTTTCCAATAGCTTCGGCAACTGGGAAATGATCTCCGGGCAAATGTAAGGATCAACAAAGTTTGCGGTACCGATGGCAACGGCAGAAGCCCCGGCAAGCATAAATTCGATCACATCTTCAGCCGAGCTCACGCCGCCCATGCCGATGATGGGAATGGACACCGCCTGGCTGACCTCATGGATCATACGGATGGCTACTGGTTTGATGGCAGGGCCTGACAGGCCGCCAGTTTTATTGGCAATCACCGGTTTGCGTGTTTTCAAGTCAATTCTCATGCCGAGCAATGTGTTAATCATGGACAGCCCGTCTGCACCAGCTTCTTCTACCGCAAGCGCCATCTCTGTAATATTTGAAACGTTTGGTGACAGCTTTACATAGACGGGTTTGGATGAAACAGCCTTAACCTTTTTTGTAAGCGCCGCTGCCGTCGCTGCGTCTGTCCCAAACTGGATCCCGCCTTCTTTTACGTTCGGACAGGAGATGTTCAGCTCCAGAACTGAAACTTGTGGATGCCGGGAAATCTTGCGGGCAACTTCACAATAATCTTCTTCGGTTGATCCTGCGATATTAGCCACAATCGGCAGGTCATACGATTGAAGATGCGGAAGTTCGTTTTCCATGATCTGGTCCACACCAGGATTTTGCAGACCTATAGCGTTGAGCATTCCGCTGTGTGTTTCTGCTACTCTCGGTGTCGGATTGCCAAACCTTGGTTCCCGTGTTGCCGCTTTGATTGCCGCTGCACCAAGCACAGACAAGTCATAAAACCCGGCGTATTCTTTTCCAAAGCCGAAACAGCCGGATGCGGGCATGATCGGATTTTTCATCTCTAACCCTGGCAGGCTTACAGTCAGTTTGTTCATAGTGCCACCCTCCCGATCGGAAATACAGGTCCATTGCTGCAAATTTTCACATAGTCCGAGGGCGAACCGCCGTTTACATGGCAGACACAGGCAAAGCATGCCCCAATGCCACAGCCCATTCGTTCTTCCAGAGAAAAGAATCCGTTCGCATCCGGAATCTGCGCTTCCAGGGCTTTAAGCATGACCGTCGGCCCGCACGAGTATAGCAAGTCATAATTTATGTCCTCATTTTTCAGCACATCAGTGACAAACCCTTTGGTTCCAAGCGAACCATCGACTGTGGAGATAAAAACCTCTCCCAGTTCAGCGAACTCTTCATTGTAAAACGCGTCTTGCTCCGACTGAAATCCAAGTACCGATACGATATTCATACCGCGTCTCTTAAGCTCTTTGGCCAGATAGTACAATGGAGGGACGCCAATTCCTCCGCCGACAAGCAGTGCCGTTTGTCCAGCAGACAATGTATCAAGTGGAAAACCGTTTCCAAGCGGTCCAAGGAGATCGACGGTTTCTCCCTCTCTTTTATGGCTGAGGAGTACTGTACCTGCCCCTTCTTTGCGGTACAGCATCGTTAATGTCTTGCTTTTCACATCAACGTCACAGATGGAAATCGGCCTTCGCAGGAGCGGCTGAAAACTGTCACTGACCCGCAGGTGGACAAACTGTCCGGGAGAGGTCATATCGGCAACGACTTCTCCCCGCACTTTCAGTTCAAAAATTTGATGTGCGATTTCCTTTTGAGAAATCACCTGAACGAATTCTTTTTTCATACAAGCACACGATCCTTTTCAAAAGCGGGCATTTGTCTCGCTGTAAAGGTAAGAGATTCCAACACCCCAAGCAGGGCTTCAGCGGTGTCCAGACTTGTCAGACAAACAACTCCGTTTTCAGAGGATTCCCTTCGGATGCGGAAACCGTCGCGTGCCGGTACTTTTCCTTTTGTTAGTGTATTCACCACAAATTGTGCTTCTCCCTGGCGGATCACATCCAGCAAGTTTCGTTCCTTGCTTCCAATCTTATGAACGACTGTAACCGGAATCTGCTGTTCTTTCAGGTAGTTGGCAGTACCTTCTGTTGCCATAATCGTATAGCCGATCTCATAAAAACGTTTCATGAGACGCAATGCCTCCGGCTTATCCTTGTCAGCAACTGTGAACAGGACCGTTCCATAGGTTGGTATTTTCATTCCTGAAGCCACAAGTCCCTTGTAAAGCGCTTTTTGCAGTGTTGTATCTCTTCCCATTACTTCTCCGGTTGATTTCATTTCGGGGCTCAGGTAGGTATCCACTCTGCGCAGCTTCGCAAAGGAGAAAACCGGTACCTTAACGAACACTTCTTCTTGTTCTGGTGCATATCCGGTTGAATAGCCCATTTCACTCAGTGGAGTTCCAAGGATCACTTTAGTCGCAAGATTGGCCATCGGAATTCCTGTGATTTTGCTTAAGAATGGAACTGTTCGGCTGGAGCGCGGGTTTACTTCCAATACGTACACTTCATCTTTGTGCAGGACAAACTGGATGTTCAGCAATCCGACAATGCCAAGTCCGCGTGCCATTGAAATGGTGCGGTCAATGATCTTTTCTTTCTGCCCAGGTGTAAGACGCTGTGGCGGATAGACGGCAATGGAGTCGCCGGAGTGGACGCCTGCACGCTCAATGTGCTCCATGATACCAGGAATAAACACATCTTTACCATCAGAAATCGCGTCAACTTCCACTTCTTTTCCTTCAAGATATCGGTCGATCAGTACCGGATGCTCCGGATTCACCCTTACTGCATTTTCCATGTACTGAAGAAGTTCCTTTTCTTTATAGACAATTTCCATCGCTCTTCCGCCCAGCACATACGAAGGACGTACCAGAACCGGATAGCCGATTCGCTCTGCAATGACCTGTGCTTCTTTTACCGAGAAGGCCGTAGCTCCGTCTGGCTGCGGGATATTCAGCGACTGCATCGCCTGTTCAAACCGGTCACGGTCTTCCGCACGGTCCATGCTGTCAAGAGATGTTCCTAAAATGGCCACTCCGCGCTCATGAAGAGCTGCTGCAAGATTGATCGCGGTTTGCCCGCCAAATTGCACGATGACCCCTTTTGGTTTTTCCTGGTCAATCACATGCATTACATCTTCGACCGTAAGCGGTTCAAAATAAAGTTTATCTGATGTGCTGAAATCGGTAGAAACTGTTTCCGGATTATTGTTAATAATAATTGCTTCATAGCCTGCTTCTTTAATGGCCCATACGGTATGAACCGTTGCATAATCAAATTCAATTCCCTGTCCGATGCGGATTGGGCCGGAACCGAGTACCAGAACACTTTCCCTTTCAGTCAGAATGGATTCATTTTCCTCGGCATACGTCCCGTAGTAGTATGGTGTTTCGGATTCAAATTCAGCGGCACAAGTGTCAACCATTTTATAAACTGGCCGGATGCCCTCATTTGTACGGAGGGTATACATTTCTTTTTCGGTCATGTTCCATGCGTTGGCAAGCCACACGTCACTGAACCCTTTTTCTTTTGCAGTTTTGAGCAGCTCCATGTCTCCTACATTGTTGCGAACATTCTGCTCAAGATCAATGATGCCTTTAATTTTCTCAAGGAAAAACAGATCTATTTTTGTCAGTTCCCAGATTTCCTGTACGGTCATTCCAATTCTGAATGCCTGGGCCACATGATAAATTCTTTCGTCATCGGCATCTGTAAGGACTGGGATCAGCTCTTCCCGTGATTGCTTCGGACGGTCAAGTTCAAGGTGGTAGCATTTGGTTTCAAGTGAACGGACCGCTTTTAAGAGGGATTCTTCCAAATTCCGCCCGATCGCCATCACTTCACCTGTAGCTTTCATTTGCGTACCAAGCTTGCGGTTGGCTCCTTCGAACTTGTCAAATGGCCAGCGCGGAATTTTGGTTACGATATAATCAAGCGCCGGTTCAAAGCTAGCATAAGTAGAACCTGTTACTGGATTTTTAATTTCATCCAGGGTATAGCCCACCGCAATCTTCGCGGCAATTTTTGCGATCGGATACCCGGTCGCTTTGGAAGCAAGGGCAGATGAGCGGCTCACCCTTGGATTAACTTCAATGATGTAATAGTTGCTGCTGTCCGGATCAAGCGCCAGTTGAACGTTACAGCCACCTTCAATCTTCAGAGCGCGGATGATTTTCAGGGAAGCATTTCTCAAAAGCTGATAATCTCTGTCGCTCAGTGTCTGACTTGGTGCCACGACAATCGAATCTCCGGTATGAATGCCAACAGGATCGATGTTTTCCATGTTACAGACCACGATGGAAGTGTCATTGCTGTCACGCATCACTTCATATTCTATTTCTTTAAAGCCGGCGATGCTTTTTTCAAGCAGCACCTGGTGCACCGGACTTGCGTGCAAGCCGCTTGCCACGACTTCGTTCAGCTCTTCTTCATTGTTGGCAATTCCTCCGCCCGTTCCCCCAAGAGTGAACGCCGGGCGAATGATGACCGGATATCCGATTTCTTCTGTAAAAGCTTTTGCTTCATCCAGAGTACGGATGATTTCACTTTCCGGAACCGGTTCGTTCAATTCATTCATCAGCCCTCTGAAAAGTTCACGATCCTCTGCCTGCTGAATACTGGCGAGTGTGGTGCCCAGCAATTCAACGCCGCATTCTTCAAGAATGCCGCTTTCGGATAATTCCACGGCAAGGTTAAGCCCTGTCTGGCCGCCGAGCGTCGCAAGAATTCCGTCCGGGCGCTCCTGGCGGATGATTCGGCTGACAAAAGGTACCGTAAGCGGTTCGATAAACACTTTATCAGCCATCGTTGTATCCGTCATGATGGTGGCGGGGTTGGAGTTGACCAGAATTACTTCGTAGCCCTCTTCCTTCAGGGCCTGGCACGCTTGGGTACCGGCATAATCAAATTCTGCTGCTTGTCCGATCACGATAGGACCGGATCCGATGACTAGTATTTTTTTAATATCTAAGCGTTTAGGCATAGTTTATTCCCCTTTTCCTTGGCAGTTTCCATCATATTCATGAACTTTTCAAACAGCGGATTTGCATCCATTGGCCCTGGTGATGCTTCGGGATGGTATTGGACAGAGAAAGCAGGCTTTGTTTTATGCCCCAGCCCTTCAGCCGTTCCGTCATTGACAGCCACATGTGTCAGTTCAAGCTCTGTATCCGCAAGAGATTCCGTCCGCACCGTATATCCATGGTTCTGGGCTGTCATTGTTATTTTTCCGGTAGCAAGATCCTTGACCGGGTGGTTGGATCCTCTGTGCCCAAACTTCAGTTTTTCTGTATTCGCACCGTGTGCCAGTGCAAACAGCTGATGCCCGAGGCAGATTCCAAACAGCGGAATCGTTTCCTCCAGGATTGTTTTGATCATCGGAAGTGCTTCGGGAACATCCTTTGGATCCCCAGGTCCATTGCTTAACAGGATTCCATCCGGATTCAAAAGCAGAATTTCCGAAGCCGTTGTGTTGTGGGGTACCACAATGACATCGCAGTTACGACGGGATAATTCCCGCAAAATGCCGCTTTTTGCCCCATAGTCTACAACCACCACTCGTTTGCCTGTATTCGGCAAATGATAAGGCGTTTGTGTGGATACTGTTTTCACCTGGTCCGTACGAGACGGTGAAGACTTTAATTCTTCTACTACAGCAGTGATGTCGGCATCTCCTGCGACCAGCTTGCCCTTCAGTGTTCCGTGCTTACGGATAAGACGGGTCAGTTTTCTTGTATCAATCCCTTTGAGTCCGGGAATGTTCTTTTCTTTCAGCAGTTCATCCAGCGTTCCGAGCGACTGATAGTGGCTTGGCAGTGAGCACGCCTCATGAACAATCAATCCGTGGACAGCGGGAGAAATCGATTCAAAATCCTGGCGGTTCACACCATAATTACCGATCAGCGGATAGGTCAGGGTTACGATTTGGCCGCAGTAAGACGGGTCTGACAAAATTTCCTGATAGCCTGTCATTCCGGTATTGAATACAACCTCGCCATCTCTTTCTTTTTCACTGCCAAAGCCTGTCCCGGCAAAAACAGTACCGTCTTCTAATACAAGATTCCTTCTCATGCGTGAACACTCTCCTTCTCATACTTAATGCTGCCTTCCACTATTGTAAGAACCGGCCAGCCTTTGCAGGTCCATCCGGCAAATGGGGTATTTTTTCCTTTTGAAAAGAAATTTTCAGGATTGATTTTTTCTTCATGCTCAAGATCAATGACGGTCAGATCGGCAATTCCGCCACTTTCAATTTTGCCAAAAGAAAGTTCAAAGGCCTCGGACGGTTTGCTGGTAAAGCCATCAACCAATTCCTGCAGAGTTAAAATCCCTTTTTGCACAAGGTGGGTGTACAAAAGCGGGAATGCTGTCTCAAGTCCCACGATACCAAACGGCGCTAGTTCCATTCCCTGCTCTTTATCCTCCTTTGTGTGCGGAGCATGATCTGTTGCGAGGAAGTCAATGACACCTGATCGGTAAGCCTCAATCAATGCCTCCCGGTCCTCTTTGCTTCTGAGCGGGGGATTCATTTTGTAATTGGCGTCCATCCCTGGAATGTCTTCATCACAAAGCAATAGATGATGGGGAGTGACTTCTGCTGTCACTTTGATACCCGCCGCTTTTGCATCTTTTATCACCCGAACCGATTCCTTGGTGCTGACATGGCAGACATGATATCGTGCGCCGGCTGCTTCTGCCAAAAGCACATCGCGCGCAATCTGAACCGCCTCACAAATCGAAGGAATTCCATTTAGTCCGTGCTTTTCTGAAAAGACACCTTCATGAACAGCGCCTTTATGGATAAGTGTATTTTCCTCACAGTGAGCCACAATAACTGCATCATTCTGCTTTGCCAGCTGCATGGCCTGCAGCATCATATCTGCTGATTGTACGCCTACTCCATCATCAGTAAACGCAAAAGCACCTGCATTTTTTAATCCTTCAAAGTCTGTTAGTTCTTTTCCAGCCTGTCTTACGGTAATCGAAGCATACGGAAGCACCCGGACATCTCCCGTTTCCTTAATCCGCTCGTTGACCCATTGAAGCTGTTCAACGTTATCCGGCACCGGCTTCGTATTAGGCATTGCCGCAACTGTTGTAAACCCGCCTCTTGCGGCTGCTTTTGTTCCAGTTTCGATCGTTTCCTTTTGTTCACCGCCAGGCTCCCGCAAATGAATATGTAGATCAACAAGTCCGGGAGTAATGAGTTTGCCGGCCACGTCGATGACGGTATGACCGTCTTCCGGCAGGCTGTTCCCCACCTTTGCAATTTTTGTACCTTCTACCAAAATATCGAGGTCCTTCTGTTCATTTGCACCAGTTAAAACCTTACCACCCTTTAACAAGATACCCATTTGCTGTTTCCTCCTTTAAATTTTCTTCAAGTGCCCATTTCAAAACGGCCATTCTGACAAAAACACCATTGTTCATCTGCTTGAAGATTCTGGATCTCTCACATTCCACCAGTTCATCTGCAATCTCTACTCCACGGTTCACAGGGGCTGGATGCATGATGATTGCCTGATCTTTCATCCGTTTTTCACGAGCCGGAGTTAAACCATACGCCTCGTGATACTGCCCCGATGTCATGCCGCTTTTACATTCGTGTCTTTCATGCTGGATGCGGAGCATCATCAACACATCCGCCATCTCACAAGCTTCATCCATCGGAAGGTAGTGGTCTTCTGCAAGCGATGCATCATACCACTCTCTTGGTCCTGAAAAATAGACCTTTGCGCCAAGGCGGTGCAGGATTTCAGCGTTGGACCGTGCCACCCGGCTATGCCGGATATCGCCAACGATGACCACTTTCAAACCCTGAAGGACGATAAATTCCTGCTGTATGGTGAGCAGATCAAGTAACGACTGTGTTGGATGGTTGCCGCATCCGTCTCCTGCATTAATGATCGGAATGTTTACCTTTCCAGCCAGTTCTTCAAAATACCGGTCTTTGCTGTGGCGGATCACAGCAGCCTTTGCTCCAATTTCCTCCATTGTCCGGACTGTGTCATACAGGGTTTCGCCCTTTTGGGTGCTGGAAAAACCACAGTCAAGGTTTAACACCTCAAATCCCAATTTTTTTTGTGCCACTTCAAAGCTCATTCGCGTTCTTGTGCTCGGTTCAAAAAACAAGTTGGCGACAAACGTTTTTTCGGCCGGGTTCCATTTTTCGCCTTTTGAAAAACTTTGGGCATCGTGCAGTATTTGTTCAATTTCCATTAGAGACAGGTCATTTATCGTAAGCAAATGTTTCATGAGATCAGCTCCAGTCTTTATTTTTTTATAAAAAACACCCTGACTTGAGTTGTCAGGGTGCAGCCGGCCAGAAAGAGCTTAAATTGCCTCTTCCTTACCGGATTCACCCTTTTAAGTCTCTCGTACTTAGTTAAAAGGTGACCATTATGCAGCTGGATCGTTATCTGAAACGCCAAACATCTTATTAAGTAGTTCTGAGTCGTTTTCCCTGCCCGGCAGCACCAGGTTCAAAAATACTCCGATCAGCGTCGCAAGCGCCATGCCGGCAAGCTGAAGAGTTTCAGAGAACTGCAGGACAGCTCCGCCGATCCCTGTTACCAGGATAACAGAAGCAATGATCAGGTTTCGTTTGTTACCAAAATCAATCTGGTTATCGATGAGCATTCTCAAACCGCTGGAAGCGATAATCCCAAACAGCAGGATGGATACTCCGCCCATAACCGGTGAAGGAACTGAGCTGATTAGCGCTGTCACCTTGCCGGAGAAACCGAAGCAGATGGCAGCCACTGCCGCACCCCCTATAACAAACACCGAGAATACCCTTGTAATGGCAAGCACTCCGATGTTTTCCCCATACGTTGTAACCGGCGGCCCACCGATCAAGGAACCGATCATGACCCCGATTCCGTCTCCCAGTATGGAACGATGCAGACCCGGTTTCTCGAGGAAGTTCCGCCCTACTACCTTGCTCAGAACAAGCTGGTGACCGATATGCTCGGCAATCGTCACGGTTGCTACCGGCATCATAATGAGGGCGATAGACCATGTAAAATGCGGTGTATAGGAGACAAATGGGAACATAAAGTCCGGCGTATCAAACCAGCTCGCAGCTTTGACACCGGAAAGATCCACCATTCCTCTGGAAAGGGCAAACAGATAGCCTGAGATGATGCCGATGAGGATCGGTATAATTCCCAAAATACCTTTAAAGTACATGGAACATACAATGGTAACTGCCAGAGTAAACAAAGCGACCGTAAAGTGTGACAGGCTGTATGCTTTAGTTGCCGGATCATTCATGGCCATGCCCACCGCTGTATTTGCAAGGCCGAGTCCGATGACGATGATTACAGGTCCAACGACTACTGGTGGCATAATCTTCATGAGCCATTTCAGTCCGCTCGTCTTGATAATCAAAGCAACCGCTCCGTAAACCAGTCCTGCAAGAAAACTGCCGATCATCGCAGCTTCCGGGCCTCCGAGTGCTTTTACGGCGATGATCGGGGAGATAAAAGCAAAGGATGACCCCAAGTACGCCGGTATTTGGCCCTTCGTCACGAGTAGATAAGCCAGTGTTGCCAGTCCGCTCGACACCAGAGCGACCCCGGGATCTAGCTTTACAAGGAAAGGCACAAGTACTGTGGCCCCAAACATTGCAAACAAGTGCTGCAGGCTCAAGGTCAGCCACTGATGGATTTTCGGAACATCCCGGACATCAAGCACAGCCGTTTGGTTATTTTTATTTTGGGTCTCTTGTTGTTTGTTCGTGTTTTTTTGCATAAAAAATACCTCCTATGCCAGATAAGGAGGTGGGTTGAAGACACAGGCATCAAGAATCACCTGTGTATCCGTCCTCCCTTGCTGGTCTCTCTGGACTCGTTTTAAAGGGATGTTCATAATTTATTTTTCGTGAATGGATACTTCGTCCGTGCCATCCACTTCCGCCAACGAAGCGGTAATGATTTCTGTATTAGAGGTTGGAACATTTTTTCCGACAAAGTCTGCCCGTATCGGAAGCTCCCTGTGTCCTCTGTCGATAAGGACAGCCAGTTGAATGGAAGCAGGCCGGCCAAGGTCCATAACGGCATCCATGGCTGCTCTCACCGTTCTGCCCGTATAGAGCACATCATCTACCAGGATGACTTTCTGATTGGTTATGTCAGGGATGTCCGTTCCTTTTAGTTCCGGTTCAAGATTTTCCGTCTTTACTTTCAGGTCATCTCGGTACAATGTGATATCAATGTCCCCAACCTTTACGGCCTTGCCTTCGATGTTCTCGATCCGGTCGGCCAGCCGCTTAGCCAAAAACTCTCCGCGAGTTTTGATTCCGACCAATACGACATCATCGATCCCTTTATTCCGTTCGATAATCTCGTGGGCGATTCTCGTTAATGCCCTGCGGATGGCCTGATCGTCCAAAATGACGGCTTTTTGCATGTTCTGTCACCTACTCTGTAATTGGTTATGGCTTATCTTGCACGAATGTCCTTTTGTTTACACAAAAAAGTCCTCTCGCCGCATAGACGAGAGGACGCAGTTAGGCCTATTGCCTAATTCCGTTTTCCTTCTCAGCCTCACGGGACTGTCGTTAAAGGATCATTCATTTGTTTATATTATTGCAGACCCAACGGGTCCTGTCAACCCATTTTTCGTCGAAGCTTGTCGAGCAGGGCTTCCATGTCTTTTGGCAGCGGTGCTTCAAATTCTATATAGGTGTCTCGTCTCGGATGCTGAAACCCGAGAACGCCGGCATGAAGAGCCTGACCTTTGATGTCCAGTGTCTTTTTCGGACCGTATTTCGGATCTCCTGCCAAAGGAAAACCGATATATTTCATATGCACCCTGATTTGATGGGTTCTTCCGGTTTCTAGCTGGCACTCGACAAGGGTAAATCCGTCAAACCGTTCCAGGACGTTAAAATGAGTGACAGCGTCTCTGCTGTTTTCATCTGTAACGGTCATTTTCTGGCGATCGCTCTTGTCGCGGCCGATTGGTGCATCAATGGTTCCGCGATCATGAGGCATCATACCATGTACGATCGCTTTGTATTTTCTTTTCGTTGTTTTTGCTTTCAGCTGGTTTACCAGTGATTCATGGGCCATATCGTTTTTGGCGACCATAAGGAGTCCTGTCGTATCCTTATCAATACGGTGGACGATTCCAGGACGGAGTACGCCATTAATACCGGATAAATCCTTGCAATGTGCCATAAGCCCATTTACGAGTGTCCCTGTATAGTTCCCGGCTGCCGGATGGACGACCATTCCTCTTGGTTTGTTCACGACGAGAACATCGTGATCTTCATATACGATATCAAGATCCATTTCTTCCGGTACCACATCAAGTGGCGAAGGATCGGGAATCGTAATGGAAACCACATCTCCTGTGCTGACTTTGTAATTGGTTTTGATTTGCTTTCCGTTGACCGTGACATTTCCTTCTTTTACCCAGTTCTGTACCTGTGAACGGGACCAGCCCGGATCAACGGACGCAATAACTTTATCAATCCGTTCTGATTGATGCTCTTCTTCAATGTTAACTTCTATGTGCTCCATTCATGTTCTCCTTTTTACTCTTGCTTTCCATTAGGGTTTGTATAAATATTAAGATCACCCCAATAACAAGGGCGGAATCTGCTACATTAAAAATCGGATAGTTATAGCTGCCTATTTTAACATCCAGAAAGTCCACCACTTCCTTGCGGATGATGCGGTCCAAAAAGTTCCCTGTGGCTCCGCCAAGGACCAGTCCCAAAGCGAGACGCAAAAGCGGCTGGTGTTTGGCATGCTTTTGCATGTAGTAAATCACTGCAAGAATCACGGCGATGGTAATGATGATAAAAAACCACATCTGATTTTGCAGAATACCGAAGGCTGCTCCTCTGTTCCGGTGGGAGGTAATGTAAAAAACATTTTCAATCACAGTGATGCTTTCTCCATAATGCATGTTCTTCACGATCATCCATTTTGTAACCTGATCCAGGCCAAGTACGAAAAGGGCCAGTATATAATAGAACACTTAATTTCCTCCGATTCCTTAGTATGTTCTTTCAAATTTTAGCACATGCAGAAGGATCCGCACAATGTAAAGGACAAAAATCTGCAAGCTTCCGCGAAGCCCCAAAGAAAAAGCTCCCTCCACAGCCGCAAGCACGGCTGCAAGGAAGGAGCTTCTGTTCAAACTATTCTTTATCGTAATGGTTCTCTACAATCTCTGCACAGGACGGACAAAGCGTAGGATACTTTTCATTTGTGCCGACTTCTGGGGATACTACCCAGCAGCGTTCACATGTTTCGCCTTCAGCGGGCTTAACGAAGACAGCAAGCTGATCATACTGAACAGCTTCTTCTGGTGCTTCGTCCTTTGTTCCCCCGATACGCGCTTCTGAAACGATGAATAATTTATTCAGGTCTTCCACGTTCTCAAGCCAGGATTTCACGTCTGCTGATGGGTAAAGGGTAATCGAAGCTGTCAACGATTTACCGATCACTTTCTCATTCCGTGCTACTTCAAGGGCTTTTAGCACTTCATCCCGAAGATCCATGAAACGATCCCACTCCTTGATGAGCTCTTCTTCACCTGGATAGGAAACAGATTCCGGCATGCTTGTCAATTGTACACTTTCCTCTGTTACACCCGGAATATATTGCCACACTTCGTCTGCTGTATGAGTAAGAATTGGAGCCGTAAGCTTCGTGATGGCCATAAGTGCTTCATACAGAACCGTTTGTATGCTCCTGCGTTTGATGTCATCCTCAGCCTGGATGTACAGGGTATCTTTTGCGATATCCAGATAGAATGATGAAAGATCGATGGTACAGAAGTTATGGATCGCATTGTATACGGCCAGGAACTGATACTCATCATATGATTTTTTGACACGGTCGATCAGTTTGTTCAGTTTCACAAGCATGTACTGATCAATTTGCCCCAGTTCTTCAAATGGAACCGCATTGGTTTTTGGATCAAAGCCATTAAGGTTTCCAAGCAGGAAGCGCAGTGTGTTGCGGATTTTTCTGTAGACTTCCGCCACTTGCTTCAGAATTTCATCGGATACGCGGACATCCGCCTGATAATCAACCGATGAAACCCAAAGACGGAGAATATCCGCACCCAGCTGGTTCATCACTTTAATCGGATCCATTACATTACCGATGGACTTACTCATTTTGCGTCCTTCACCGTCGAGTACAAATCCATGGCTCAATACCGATTTATAAGGTGCCTTACCAGTGATTGCCACTGAAGTGGAAAGGGACGAGTTAAACCATCCGCGGTATTGGTCTGAACCTTCCAGGTAAAGATCAGCAGGACGGGTAAGATCACTGCGTTCCTCAAGTACGCTCCAATGAGAGGAACCAGAATCAAACCATACATCCATAATATCTGATTCTTTCGTAAATCGGCCATTCGGGCTGTGCGGAGAAGTAAAGCCTTCCGGCAGAAGATCTTTTGCCTCTCGCTCAAACCATACATTGGAGCCGTGTTCACGGAACAAGCCCACCACATGGTTGATCGTTTCTTCGGTCATAATCGGTTCGCCGTCTTCACCGTAAAACACAGGAATTGGAACTCCCCATGCACGCTGTCTGGAGATACACCAGTCTTCACGGTCTTTGATCATGTTGAACAGTCTCGTTTCTCCCCAGTTCGGAATCCAGTTTACTTCTTTTACCGCATTCAGCATGTCCTCTCGCATTCCTTTGATGGAGGCAAACCACTGAGCAGTTGCCCGGAAAATAACTGGTTTCTTTGTTCTCCAGTCATGCGGATAGGAGTGGGTAATGAACGATAATTTCAGCAGTGCGCCTACTTCTTCAAGCTTCTGGGTGATGTTTTTGTTCGCTTCATCATAAAACAAGCCTTCAAAACCAGGTGCTTCCTTTGTCATTACTCCGCGGTCATCCACAGGGCAAAGGACATCCAGGTTGTATCGTTTTCCAACAAGGAAGTCATCCTCCCCGTGTCCTGGTGCTGTATGAACGGCGCCGGTACCTGCATCCGTGGTTACATGCTCACCGCACATCACCAGGGAATCACGGTCATAGAATGGATGCTTTGCCACCACATATTCAATGTCTTTTCCTTTTACCGTTTGGAGAACAGAAACATCGTTCCACTCCAATTCTTTTTGCAGCTGCTCCAGAAGTGCCTGGGCGACAAGTAGCTTTCTTCCTTCTGCCTCTACAACAACATAATCCAGATCAGGGTGAACAGAGATCCCAAGGTTTGCAGGAATCGTCCATGGCGTTGTCGTCCAGATAACGATGCTCACATCCTGATCCAGCACACCTTTGCCGTCTTTTACGGGGAATGCCACGTAAATAGAGGCAGACCGTTTGTCATAATATTCGATTTCAGCTTCTGCCAAAGCAGACTCTGAGGATGGTGACCAGTACACCGGTTTTAAGCCTTTATAAATAAATCCTCTTTTTACCATCTGGCCAAAAACCTCGATCTGGCGGGCCTCATAGGCTTTGTTCAGTGTGATATACGGGTTTTCCCAATCCCCGCGTACACCAAGGCGTTTAAACTGCCCGCGCTGGCGGTCAACCTGTGTCAGAGCATACTCCTCACACTTTTTGCGGAACTCTGCCACCGACATTTCTTTCCTTTTGACTTTACCGCTTTTGGTTAAAGCCGTTTCAATCGGTAGTCCATGCGTATCCCAGCCCGGAACATAAGGTGCATTATACCCATTCATTGATTTGTAGCGGACGATGATGTCTTTTAAGATTTTATTTTCCGCATGGCCAACGTGGATATCGCCGTTTGCATATGGAGGTCCGTCATGAAGAATAAACGAAGGACGCCCTTTTGTATGTTCCTGAACCTTTTGGTAGATGTTCAGTTCTTCCCACTTCTCTTGTACCTGCGGCTCCCTTTGGGGCAGGTTTCCCCGCATCGGGAATTCCGTTTTTGGCATCAATAATGTGTCTTTGTAATTCATTGTCATCCTCCTGTATCAATAGAAAAAATCATTTCAAGCATACAAAAAGGCCTTCTCGTCACATAAAGGGACGAGAAGGCCACCCGCGGTACCACCCTAATAGGCTTTCAAACCATATTGAAAACCCGCTTTGTCATCGTATCGTGAAGTAACGCCAGGCTTACTTTTATCCGTTCAGCTTGGAAACTCCGGGGTGATCTTCCGTACAGTCCATTTACCGGTCTTCCACCATCACCGGCTCGCTTTCTTAAAAATGGGTGCTGTCCGTACTTTCCCCTTCATCGTTTACTCTATATGATAATCTTTTAAAAATTATATGCGCAGGAAGCACAAACGTCAAGCGTTCTACTTCATCTCGAGTTCGTATTCCTCTGTCGTGTCCGCCGGCTGAAGAGCATCCCAGTCCTCGTTCTTCAGCATTTCCAGCTGTGCTTCGATCAGCATGCGAAACCTTGTACGGTAGACAGAAGACTGTTTTTTCAATTCTTCAATTTCCATGGCGACCTTTCTGGATTTTGCCAGTGATTCATTGATGATGCGGTCCGCGTTCTTTTCCGCCTCCTTCACAATAAGCCTGGCTTCCTTGGTCGCGCTTCGCTTTACTTCTTCGCCTGTTTCCTGGGCAACCAGAATGGATTTGTTGAGTGTCTCTTCAATATTTTTAAAATAGGAAAGCTTCTCTTCCAATTTTTCGACGGTCTCTTCAAGGTGTCTTTTTTCACGGATCACCAGTTCATAATCCTTAATCACCTGATCAAGAAAATCATTCACCTCATCTTCATTATATCCGCGAAATCCCCTTGTAAACTCTTTATTGTGTATATCCAACGGTGTTAAAGGCATTTAAGCCACCTCCACAAATGATGCTTTCTCTTACCTACCTAGTTTCGACAATCATAATGCCATTCCTTCTATTCGGAATAATTTATTGTAAAATTCCATATTGAATGCGCCATTTATCTTTTTTGGTTTTTCCTTCGATGGCCATAAGCTTGCTGCGGCCGAATCCTCTCACAGATAAATAATCACCCGCTTCGACCGGGAAAGACACCTCTTCGGTCACTCTCCAGTTCACCTTCACTTTTGAACTCTGAATGAGGGGGTTAACTTTGGAACGGGACAGATTGTAGATTTCCGACAAGACGACATCTAGCCTGAGGGACGATACGGTGCCCTCCTTAATTGCATAAGACTCTTTTGATTCGATCAAATCGCCTTCCGCAACTCTTTCAAGCTTTACGCCCGCTTTGCCGATGCGGTCCACATTCAGCAATACATAATCACTGATTTCTTCCGCTGCAATGAGCTGGAGCTTGTCCCCATTTTGGAGAATGTCGCCAAATTTCCCACGCTTGATTCCGAGATTCATGAGAGAACCAAGCACATCCCGGTGTTCAATACTGACAAATTTGGAGGGATAGCGGACTTCCAGGATCGACACCTCAAAATCCTTGGGCTCCGGCTGGAAATAGGAGGGGAAGATAAGGGCTCTTTTTCTTTCCGAAAAAGAAGAGCCTCCCCAAAACGATAGAGAGGCTTCTGAATCCTTTCCGATAATGTTTTGGGCGATATCCTGCTCCCTAGGATCAAGAAAATCCGTCAGCTTGACCGAATATCGTTCCTCGGCTTCATCTTTCCATTGCAGCACCTGATCAATAAAAGGATATTCTTCTTTGCGAAAATGCTGATATATAGTCATTTTTCCACGCTGCCTTTAATATACGGACTGGGCGATCCAATTAAATACAATTCGGACACCGGCAGAGGCAAACGATAACGCGAATAAGGCCACAATCGGTGAGATGTCAATCATGCCGAGCGGAGGAATGATCCTTCTGAAGGGAGCCAGATAGGGTTCTACAATTCTTGCTATGAATTGTCCGATCGATGATTCTCTTGCGTTCGGGAACCAGGACATTAATATGTACGCGATAATAACATATCGGTAGATGCCGATAAGTTCAGTAATTATATTTCCAATCTGGTAAACAACCAATAAAGGCCACCGTCCTCGTTCTTTTTTTTATTCTCCTTCAAGCATTTCTGAAATCGAGCCGGATACATCCACGTTTTCCGGTGTGCATAGAAATGTATTCGGACCTAACTTTTGAATGTCTCCTCCAATGGCGTACACAGTACCGCTTAAAAAGTCGACGATGCGCTTCGCCTGGTCATGAGGAATGCGCTGAAGGTTCATGACTACCGCACGCCTGTTTTTTAGCTGATCTGCAATATCCTGTGCTTCGGCATATACCCTTGGCTCGAGGAGCACCACCTTGGACTGCTGGTGAACACTTTGGAGACTGACAACATTCTGCTTGTTTTTTTTGCTATGGGCAGGCATGGTTTCACCTTCTTCCATTTCCGCACCGTTTTCTTCTACAACCTCTTCATATACATATTCATCTTCTTCAAGATCGAAGAACCGCTTAAATTTGTTTTTTATACTCATGGATTGGCACCTCCTAAAATTCTTTGCCGACCAGGCTGGTCCCAATTCTGACGAAGGTTGCTCCTTCCTGGACAGCTATTTCGTAATCATTGGACATTCCCATGGATAGTTCTGTGCATGGCGCATGCTCGTATTGCCTTGACTGGATGTCCTGTTGCAGCTGTTTAAGTGTTGAGAATACAGAACGAAGGGTCTCCTCATCTCCGGTATGGGGCGCCATTGTCATCAGCCCGACAATCCGGATGTGAGGATACTCTTTCATTTTATCGACAAAATTGACAAGATCTTCAGCCGGCAATCCGTGTTTTGATTCTTCTTTGGATACATTGACCTGAATAAAACAGTTAATGGTCCGGTCTGCTCTTTTTTCAATTTCCTTGGCCAGGGAAAGCCTGTCCAGGGAATGGATGTAATCGACATACGGAAGGATTTCCTTCACCTTTCTGGACTGAAGTGAACCGATAAAGTGCCAGGTGACATCTCTGCCGAGTGCATTTTGCTTTTTCAAAAGCCCTTCCTGGCGGTTTTCACCAATGTGTTCCACGCCGGAGGAGATTGCCTCCTGTGCTGTTTCTGTACTCACATATTTCGTAACGGCAATGATTTTAACGTCCTGTGGGTTTCTGTTTTTTTTCTTGCAAGCTTCAGATATGTTGTTTTGAATGACTGATAGATTCTGCTGGATATTCACTTTCTGCTCCTTTCAAACGACCGATGTAGCTCATGATTCTGCCCGCTTTTCCACTTTCCCTGCGGTGGGAAAAGAAGTGATGGTTGCTGCAGCTCGTACAATACGAAGTTTCGATGATTCTGCTTTCATGTATTCCGGCCTGAATCAGAATTTGCTTGTTGACTTCCCTTAGATTGAGCATGTAGTGACCAGCACCTTTTGGCTCATAGACAAGTGCCGCCTTCTCTTTTGGCAGGACTTGCTGCACTCTTTCCATTACAAAATCATCTACCTCGTAACAGCAGCTGCCAATGGAAGGGCCGATTGCAGCAAAAATGTCATCAGACGGGACCCCTTCTTTCTTTACCCACAAATCAACCATTTTAGCCCCAATTCTCCCTACTGTACCTTTCCAGCCTGCATGAGCAAGGCCGACAAGCTGTCGGGAGGGACTCATAAAAAAAAGCGGCACACAGTCGGCGTATAAAGAAGTTAATAGCACGTCTTGATCTGCTGTATATATTCCATCGGTGCCTTTGATTGCGCTTTCCAAGTCTTTTGCGCCTTTTCCGGCATCCATTTTGGTCACTTTTTGGATCACCGAATCATGAACCTGTTCTGTACCCACCCAACACTCAAGCGGGACTTGAATGGCCTGACTCGCCCTTTGTCGGTTTTTCAGAACATCTGATGGATCATCTCCGACATGGAACCCCATATTCAGGGAGGAATACGGATTCTGGCTAAAACCATTATGCCGTGATGTAATTCCTGCTGTTAAACCGGGCAGCTGAATCATCCAGTCGTCCAGTTTGAACAAGCTGTCTTGCTGTACAAATGGTTCAGCTTTCAAAGCGCACACTTCCTTCTGAAAATTTTCTCCTTTTACAAGGAATATTGGGTTATTATGCTATTTATTTTATCATAGAACGGCCATGTGCGTATAATCCTATTTATTTTTTCAATTGGTCAAAAGGTTCTTTAATATACTCTGTCGCTTCCTGGGCATCCATATAACGAACAAGTATTACATCGGTTCCAATCTTCACGATATTTCGCCATGGAATGACAATATCGCTCTCCCTTGCAAAAAAACCGAGCATCTTTCCCGGTCCCGGGATGATCAGTGCTTCTATTTTGCCTGTATTTAAATTTATTTCCAAGTCTGCAATATGTCCAAGCTTTTTGCCGTTTGACACGTTCACTACGTCTTTGACCTGAAAATCAGAAATTTTGATCATGATATCCCCGCCCTTCTGTTATCACTATATGAGCGTGCAGTCCTTTTCATGTACAGCAAACAGCCCGCTTGTTTAAGCGGGCTGGCATTAACTGCTTTGAATATTTTTGTTCATTTGGGAGATGGCCGCTTTTTCAAGCCTTGACACCTGAGCCTGAGAGATCCCAATCTCATCTGCTACTTCCATTTGTGTCTTGCCCTGGAAGAATCTCATGGTCAGAATCATTTTTTCACGTTCATTCAGCCGGCGCATGGCCTCTTTCAGTGCGATTTCCTCAATCCATTGAAAATCTTTCGCCTTATCATCAGAAATCTGATCCATCACATAAATAGGGTCTCCGCCATCATTATAGATCGGTTCGAAAAGGGAAACAGGATCCTGGATGGCGTCCAGGGCAAAAACCACTTCCTCCTTCGGCACATCAAGCACCTCGGCGATCTGCTGTGCCGTTGGTTCCCTGGAAAGCTTGTTCATTAACTGATCCCTAACTTGCAATGCTTTATAAGCAATATCACGAAGTGAACGGGATACCCGGATGGGATTGTTATCCCTCAAATATCTGCGAATTTCTCCGATGATCATTGGAACAGCATACGTGGAGAATTTTACATTCTGGCCCAAGTCGAAATTATCAATGGATTTCATTAGGCCGATGCATCCTACCTGGAACAAATCGTCTACAAACTCCCCGCGGTTGTTAAATCGCTGTATAACGCTAAGCACTAATCGAAGGTTGCCGTTTACAAGCGTTTCGCGGGCAGTAGGATCCCCGTTCTGCATTTTGGTGAACAGTTCACGCATCTCGGGGTTTTTTAATACTGGAAGTTTGGATGTGTCCACTCCGCAGATCTCTACTTTGTTTCGGGTCAATGGATTTCCCTCCTACCGGGAGTTTTTAAGTCAAAATCAGTATCTCCCCGGCAGGAATTTTTATGCAGCAGTCCTGCATCGCCTCCAGCAGAAAAAACAGCTGCAATTCATATATCTGTAAGGTGCATCGATATGGAAATATTTTTCAAAACAAAAAAGAGGCGGCTGCCCCTTTTTAAACCATTTTGTTAAATTCCTTTTGAAGCCGTTTGATGATCCGCTTCTCCAGTCGGGAAATATAAGATTGCGAAATTCCGAGCATATCGGCGACATCTTTTTGTGTTTTTTCTTCTCCTCCTGAAAGCCCAAACCGGAGCTCCATGATCTGTTTTTCCCGGTCATTCAGCGTAAACAAGGCTTTTAGCAGCAATTTGCGGTCCACATTCGCCTCGAGCCTCCTCGTAATAATATCCTCTTCTGTACCAAGCACATCGGACAGCAGCAGCTCATTTCCGTCCCAGTCTACATTCAGGGGTTCATCAAAAGATACTTCAGACCTCGTTTTATTGTTTCTTCGCAAATACATCAAGATTTCATTTTCTATGCACCGGGATGCATATGTAGCCAGTTTAATTTTTTTCTCCGGATTAAACGTGTTGACGGCTTTGATCAAACCTATAGTTCCTATGCTGATTAAATCCTCAATGTTGATTCCTGTATTTTCAAACTTCCGTGCAATATAAACGACCAACCGTAAATTCCGCTCAATCAGCAAAGATTTTGCTGCTTTATCCCCAGTAGGCAGTTTTTCCAGCAGAACGGCCTCTTCTTCCTTGCTGAGTGGCGGTGGAAGTGCCTCGTGGCCGCCAATATAGTGGATTTCCTCAGTTTTGATACCCAGTTTCATTAACAGTTTGTACCACAATAGTGTCAGTCTCATCCGGATTTTTCTCATGTTGCTCTTCTCCCCTCTCTCTAAAATCATAAGCGTTTGTCCACAATGATTGCTCTATGATGCGGCAATTTGTTCCATTCCGTTTGACATCACTTCAGGATGAACAATACAGCTGAAATTGTTCTCACTCGACAGGCTGGTATAGCTAAATCCAATCAGCACTTTTGTGCATGAGAACTTTCCTGTTTTACTGATAATCCTCACTTCATCGGGCTTAATGGCAGGCAGAAAATCATTGTCTTTTCCCACTGCACGAAAAGGAACAATTCTCAAGCGGGCTTCCCAAGGATGGGCACAGGTTTCACCATCAGAAAACGCATGAATATCCTTCGTGAATGAAATGATTTCCTCTGGAAACTCCGTGTAATGCTCATTCATATCCAGAATCATGACAGGCACTTTAGTGATTGGGTCATGAAGTTTATTTCCGCTGTCAATCAGGCCTGTCGCATGTATTGTGGTGTCATCCATGCGAATCTCCACCTGTACCAATTCCGTATAATGGAGTTTTTGTACCTTTATGTCATCGACCCTCCTTTTTGAAAACAACCACACTGCCGGAAATCCAATGCAAACAAATGCCCAACTTAGCACATCCCCCTTTCCAGTCCCCCTAGTGGCCAGCACTCCTTGCATTATGGATAAATCACTCTGCAAAAAATAATGTGCGGCAAACAATCCCCCTCCGGTTACAAAGCTTACAAAGTAAAACATGCCAACATTTTTAATAAAGTATGAGAACTTTTTAAATCCGAATGAAACCGCCATGATAAGGAGCGAAAAACCAAACTTAATCAATGGGTGGTACATGCTGATCTCACTGGGAACGAACAACAGCAATACATACGAAGAACCGATCAGGGAACCTGTAATCAGTCTCCATTTTTGCATTTTTCGTTTTAACACCATTCCAGTAAGAACAATCAGCAGAAAATCGATGCAAAAATTAAGAAACCAAATGACATCGAGGTATAGTGCCATTTGTTTTCTCCTTTCCTATAAGATGAACCTAGTATAAAACAGGCATACCAGGAAGTCTGTCAATTCATGAGACAAGTTTCCTTGTAATTTTAAGAGATTTTGTCACAATTTTTTATCCATAACAGCAAAAAAACACCTTACTCCTGGAGTAAGGTGTTTTAAAACGTTCAATCTTGTCTTTTATCTTCGACGATTTCGGTTCCGGTTGCGCAGGAAAGTTGGAATATCAAGGGTGTCCGCTTCATGCTGTGAAGGAGGAGCCTGCCTGCTTTCGTTTGTTACTTCCTCGCGCTGGCTGCTTTGACTTGCCGGTGATTTTGGAGGCTGTTGCTGGAATTTAGGGCGTTGAGCCTGACCCTGCATTGCCTGCATGTTTTCTCTTTCATCAAATCCGGTAGCGATAACCGTAACCAGGATCTCATCTTTTAGATCTTCGTTGATCACGGAACCAAAGATCATGTTGACTTCAGGATCGGATGCTGTAGAAACAATATCCGCTGCTTCATTGACTTCATAAAGGCTGAGGTTTGCTCCGCCGGTGATATTCATCAATACGCCTTTTGCACCGTCGATCGATGTCTCAAGCAATGGTGAAGAAATGGCTTTGCGCGCCGCTTCCGCCGCACGATTTTCTCCTGTCGCAATACCGATACCCATCAATGCAGAACCTTTTTCCGTCATAATGGTTTTAACATCGGCAAAGTCAAGGTTGATTAACCCAGGAACTGCGATGAGGTCGGAAATCCCTTGAACACCCTGGCGCAATACATTATCCGCTTCACGGAATGCTTCAAGCATCGGTGTGTTTTTATCCACAATCTCTAGCAATCTGTCATTCGGAATTACAATCAAGGTATCTACTTTTTCTTTAAAGACACTGATTCCGCCAATGGCTTGAGTAGAACGCTTGCGTCCTTCAAAGGTAAACGGGCGTGTTACTACACCTACTGTCAATGCGCCCATTTCTTTGGCGATTTCAGCAATAACTGGAGCCGCACCAGTTCCGGTTCCGCCTCCCATTCCTGCTGTAACAAAGACCATATCGGCACCACGCAAGGCTTCTTCAACTTGTTCCCTGCTCTCCTCCGCCGCTTTTTTTCCGATTTCAGGATTTGCCCCGGCTCCCAATCCTCTTGTCAATTTAGAACCGATTTGCATTTTAATCTGAGCTTTAGAAAGATTAAGCGCCTGTGCGTCTGTATTGACGCAAATAAATTCTACTCCTTGTACTCCATGCTCAATCATACGGTTAACAGCGTTGCTTCCGCCGCCGCCAACTCCGATTACTTTAATTGTCGCTAATGAATCCATGTTCATATCAAACTCTAACATGAGCGTTCCTCCTAATGACTAGTTAACCCTGTCTCTTATTCGAAAAATAAACCAAACCAGTTTTTTACTTTGGATTTCATGCCGCCTCCAGCTTTTTCGCTTTGCCTGGCGGGTTGTGGCTGTTTCTTGCGCTGCTGCTGGATTTCTGCGCCTTCTGTAAGAGCAGAAGCGACCTCTTTACCCTGTACCTTAATATTTCGGTACGTAAACTGTATGAGACCGATTCCTGTGGTATATTGCGGCTCTCTCACCCCAATATAATCCGGCAAGGATACTCTAACATTATTTTGGAAGATTTCCTGTGCAAGTTCAAGCAGGCCAGGCATAGCGGCTACGCCTCCCGTAATAACAAATCCTCCCGGAAGATCGCCATAACCTTGCCGAATCAGCTCTTCATCCGCCAATTCAAGCATTTCTGCGATACGGGCTTCAATTATTAAAGCCAAATCATACTGGCTGATTTCCTGTTCTGATGATGATCCGATTTGAGCTACTGAAAACGTTTCATCCTTGGATGCATGGTCCACAAATGCATGTCCATGTTTCAGTTTGATTTTTTCTGCATCTTCGGCTGTCGTCCTGAGGCCGATCGAAATATCTTTGGAAATGAATTCGCCGCCAAAAGGAAGGACAGTGGTCATCTGCATGGTGCCTTGATCGAAGACCGAGACCGTAGTGGAACCGCCTCCGATATCAATTAAAGCCGTGCCCAAATCCATTTCATCTCTTGTCAGGGCAATGGATGCAGTCGCCAGCGGTTCAAGGCAGATATCTGCCACCTGCAGCCCGGCTCTTTCCACACACCTTAATAAATTATGTAATATGGTCTTGGATCCTGTTACAATTGTACCTTCCATTTCAAGCCTGACTCCAAGCATTCCGCGCGGGTCAATAATTTCATCCGTTCCATCTACAATAAACTGCCCAGGTATGACATCAATAATTTCCCGTTCAGGAGGAATTGAAACCACCTGCGCTGCATCAATCACACGTGCAATATCTTCGTCTCCGATCTCCCGGTCTTCACTGGAAACGGCGACAACACCATGGCATGGTTGAAGCTGGATGTGGTTTCCTTTTACACCGACTATCACTGCATTAATCGGTATACCAAGCATACGCTCTGCCTGATCTACCGCTTTTTTTATGGAACGAACTGTTTCATCGATATCAACAATAGATCCTTTTTTTATTCCTGCTGATTTTGAGTGACCTACACCAATTACATTAAAGGATTCACTGGTCATTTCTCCAATGATAACTTTAATATTGGATGTACCGATGTCTAAACTAACATAAATCTCATTGCTGTTCATTCTTTGGCACCTCCCTAAGTTTAAAATGTCCGTTATATACTATTCGTCTATCCGTTATGTAATTATATCGGTATACGAGTGGTTAATTAAGAAATAAATTCCACAAACAAGGAATATTCCCTCTTTTTTTTCTTAAGTTTTTAAGAAAAGTTAACTCTTTTTTCTTGAATCGCTCCATTTCGAAATAACAAGCCGTCGAATGACAGCTATATTATTAAACAATCTCACACCAAATGCAAATATAGCAGCTAAATATAAATCAATGCCTAGATGCACGCCGAGATAAGCCAGTGCGGCAGCAAGCAAAATATTGAAGAAAAATCCGCTGATAAACACTTTATCTTCAAAGTTCCCCTGCAAATGGGCACGAATACCGCCGAACAAGGTGTCCAGCGCTGCCAGTACTGCAATGGACAGGTAATTGGAATATTCGAGGGGTATACGTATCTCTGATAAAAACCCCAAAACCAAACCAATAATTAAAGCCAAAACCGGCAGCCACATTTACAATTCCTCCTTTGCCTGCTTCATGTATTTCACACGAATGGGTTTGTCATAAGCAGGCAGTGTCAGCTGGTTTTCAGGCTTTGAATCAATAAAGAGGTTTTCCCTTACAAAGTCTTCGGCAGATTCTGAAGCAATAATCTTATTCTGAAGTTTCTGTGCATCATCGGACAGCACCTTTATCTCAATTGGGAAGGATGAAATGGGTTGGTTATTAATATACGTTTCCCCATTAACCTCCCGGATGGGCGTGGTCGTGATGATCCGTTGTCCATCGACTGAAATATCTTTAGCATCGTACCTGTTCAGTTCATTGATTAACCTTCTGATTAATTCTGGATACACTTTAGGCATTTCACCCTCATTAAAGGGTTCGATGGTGATTACAATTCCTTGTCCGCTCATTTCTGTCAAACCTGCTTCTTCTTTTAAATCATCGAGCGCTTTTTGCATGGCCTCTATTTTTTCTTTCTTCCGTGATTGCTCATAATTGTCGAGCAGAGCCTGGTATTTCTTGATTTCATTATTCAAATCCTGCTGCCGCTGTTTTTCCTTTTCCAAATCCGCACGAAGCTCCCAGGTATCTCTGGTGTCCCGTGTGACCGGATTGTTGGTTGTCTGAAACTGAACAGCAAGCATCAGGCCGAGCACACAGGCAACACCAGAAAACACTGCCCTTCTTTTTCTGTTCAATTTGCTCATCCTTCTTTGCTTAAATAAGGATCCATTGTAATTTCATCCTTCTTTGCGATTCGAACCTCTACACCATCACTGACCAGTTCATTGACGACAGAAAGGTTCATGGATTTTTCAAGAACAGTTTTGTCGCCTATCGCCGTGATCGTAAACGGTGCAGGATACTGGTTTCCGTCCACACTGACTACAGGTCCAATGCAGCTGATATAGCTGGTATGAGATATTCTCTGCCCGTTGACCGCTACCGCTTCAGCACCGGATACGAGCATTTCATAAATGACGCTTCGGATATGTTCTTCATGAACGATATAATTGTTTGGATTTTCTCCCTCCGGAACATAGGAAGCGTCCGATAAAGTCACTTCAATTCCCGGACCTTTAACCTTTATTCCACCGGTTACTTCTCTCAGTTTCTTCAAATCTTCCACAAGGTTAAAGGACTTTTTCTCCTGATCGGCCAGTTTGTTTTCCCTTTTTTGAATCTGAAGCTGGATTTTTTTCAGCTCATTGTTTAATTCTCTGTTCGTTTTCTGGGTTTTCAAGATTTCACTGCGTAAGCTGTCTTCCTGTTTCCATGCGCTGCTGGTTTCATGTGTACCCGCTTCTTTCTTCGTCGTCTGATAAGAATACGATAAAAAAAAGCCAGTCACGAGCATAATGATCGAAAAGAAAACGTACTTGCCAGTCGGTCTCACTCTTTCGGTGCCTCCTCATCGCCGTATTCGCGGAAGTACGTACTAATATCCATATTGATGACCCCTTTTCGATGCGGGCCAAGCTGCTGGACAATCGAAGGGTATTCTTCCATTTTTCGTGAGAAATGACTGATGGAAGAACGGACCACGTAGCCGTCCGTCATGTATAAAATGATTTTGTTGCCATCCTTAGCCTTGCTGTCCAAATGAATCTCGGAAATACGGTGTGCGACCCCCTGTGATAGTTTTGCCAGCTCCTTTGCCATTGGTTTCAGCTGGCTTTTATCCTTCCAGTCAGCTATGATCGGTGCATTTACAGGCATGAATTTCTTACCCATGGGAGCAAGTACTTTACCGCTTTCCAACACAGGATAATATTTGCTTTTCTCCTCCAGGTAAGCCACTCTATGATATTCCTTCACTTGAATTTGGAGATGATTATAAAACGATTTATGTACTGCAACAGAGGAAATTTCCTGCAGTTTGCCAATATTATTTTCGATATCTTTATCCGAAAGATTAAGGAAACTGGTATGGGGTTTGATCTTTCCGGCCTTGATAATCGCCTCGTCGCTTATATTTTCATTTCCAGTTACCGTTATTTTTTTCACATCACTGAAACTGGATTGAAAATAAACAAAAATCATGATCAGCAAAAAGAAAAGGGACAAGTAAATAATCATTCTTCTGTTCGTTTTTTGTTTCCGCTGTGTCTTTAATTTGGGAATACGGTCTTCAATCGGCACAACCTTATGCTTGTCCATGTCCTTCCCCCATGTAAATGCAAATAACTGAACACATTCCTTCTTATGGAAAGAGGAAGAAAAACAGCGTTTTGACTGCTGTTCTTCTTCTTCTTCAAAGGTCAACATCCAGTTTGAGTCAAGTCTATTAAATTATAACATAATTCGAAGGGCCTGATGTGGCATTTTTTAGCTTTTCCTGCCGATAATCTCCACTTCAGTTTCTATATCAATATTATGCAACTCTTTAATTTTTTTCTTAATGAGGGAAATCAGTCCAAGCACATCTGTGGCCTTGGCATCTCCAGTGTTCACAATAAAGTTGGCATGCATATCCGAGATTTGCGCACCTCCAACTGAGGTTCCTTTTAATCCCGAAGATTCGATCAGCTGGCCAGCATAGTTAGGGAGCGGATTTCGAAACACACTTCCACAGCAAGGGTAATTCCAAGGCTGTGTATTTCTGCGGTAATCCTTGTTCTTCTTCAGCTCCGCCATAATGGTTTCACGGTCGCCTTTTTCCAATACCAATACCGCTTCCACACATATTCCTCCTGTTTTTTGAAGGATGGAGGTCCTGTATGAAAATTCCATGTCTTCGTTCGTATACCACTTTATGTTTCCATCGGGCATGAGTACGAGTGCTTTCTTCATAATTTTTGACATATCAGAACCGTGGGCACCGGCGTTCATGAATACTGCACCACCGACTGAGCCTGGTATTCCTGCGGAAAATTCAAGTCCGGAGTATCCCTCTCTGGACAATACAGTTGCCAGTTTAACGATGGAATATCCCCCACCAACTGTAAATTCATCTCCGTTTCGTTCAAGTCCATCCAGCCCGTCACCGAGCTTAATGACAACTCCCTCAATTCCTTCATCGGAAACGAGCAGGTTGGATCCTCTCCCGATGGCCCGGAAAGGAACACCTGAATCCTTAATATATTTCATTGCTTTTTTTAGAGAATCGGTGCTGTTTGGTTCAAAAAACAGATCTGCGGGTCCTCCGATTTTTAATGTTGTATGATGTTTCAACGGTTCGTTTTCCAGAACTTTTCCCAAGTTCTCGCTCCGCAGCTGTTCTGCAAGTGTCGTCAAAAAAATCCCCCCTATATTCTTTTATATCAACGCTTTAGCGTTTTATGTTTTCCATCAGTTTAACTACATTGGCTGCAGCATGTGGCATTCCAAGCTCTTTGGATGCCTGGTGCATATGGCTCCAGTTTTCCTGGTTATCCAAAATACGGTCTGCTTCTTCAAGCAGACGGGAACCGTTCATATCCTTTTCAAGGACGACAACCGCTGCCCCATTCTTTTCCAGAGCACGCGCATTCTTTTCCTGATGGTTGTTGGTTACATAAGGACTCGGTATTAAAATACTAGGAATTCCGAGCGCCGTCAATTCCGCTATGGAGGTTGCGCCAGCCCGGGCCACCACAAGATCTACTCCAGCCAGAAGTTCGGGCATATTGTGAACGAAAGGAACAATGGTCACGTTCGCAGGACTGCCTGACTCGTTCACGGCTTTTTGCACATTCTCGTAATGGACATCTCCTGTTACATAAACGAACTGGTAGTTCTTTTGGCCAGCTTCCGAGAGGACATCAAGAAATGCTTCGTTGATCGGCCGTGCCCCGCGGCTTCCCCCAACTATCAATACCGTCTTTTTCCCTGGATCAAGGTTTAAGGATCGTTTCCCTTTTGCACCGTCCGTGCCTATCACTTCAGATGCCCGGGGATTACCGGTAAATACCACCTTTTCTTGTGGAAAGAATGACGCACTCTCCTCAAACGAAATCGCAATATTTTTCACATATCGGCTCAGGAATTTATTCGTAAGACCCGGCACACTGTTCTGCTCGTGGATCAGGGAAGGGATGTTCAGACTGCTTGCTGCATATACAACCGGTCCGCACACATATCCCCCTGTTCCTACTACCACATCCGGCTTAAATTCTTTCATGATTTTCTTGCACTTTGAAACTCCTTTTAAAAACCGCATGACGGTCTTGGCGTTCTCCATTGAAAGGCTTCTTTTGAAACCGGTAATGTGAATGCTTTTAAAAGGAATGTTCTCCCTGGGCACCAGCTTGCTCTCCAAGCCTTTTTCCGTGCCAATATATAAGATCTCCGCATCTGGATGAATTTTTTTTATCTCTTTGGCCAGTGCAAGTGCAGGATAAATATGTCCCCCTGTACCGCCGCCGCTCAATACAATTCTCATAAAGCACCTCCGTTACCTGTATAAAAACAAGACAGCCCTGTCATCACACTGACAGGGCATGTGAAAGACAAATAAGTTATAGCCGCTTACACCGTGGACCCTAAAACTGCAGCTGTTTCACTTCTTTGTCCATAAAATTCCGGCACATACTTGTTGCATTTAATACTTGGCATACCGGCTGATGTTCAACAAAACGCCGATGGATGCAAGCATCAGTGTCAACGACGATCCTCCATAGCTGATCAGCGGGAGCGTAATCCCTGTTACTGGGATCAAGCCTGTAACAACCCCTATATTGATCATTACCTGAATGGCAACCATTCCGATGATCCCGATCGCCAAAAAGCTGCCAAACAAATCCGGAGCCCCGAGAGCAATACGCACACCTCGCCACAGCAAAATGCTGAACAATAGGAGAACGAGTGCTCCGCCGATGAAGCCAAGTTCTTCTGATAAAATCGCAAAAATAAAATCGGTCTGCGGTTCTGGCAAATAGCCAAACTTCTGCCTGCTTTGTCCGAGTCCAAGACCCATCAAACCGCCTGGCCCCAATGAATACAGCGACTGGATAATCTGAAAACCGCTGCCCAGCTCATCGCTCCACGGATCCAAAAAGGACGTGATTCTTTTAATGCGGTAGGGAGCTGAAATAATCAGGCCGGCAAATCCAACCAGACCTACAAACCCCAAGCCGACAAAATGGGAGATTCGTGCTCCTGCCACAAAAATCATGACAATGCTCGTACCGACCATCACCGAGCCTGTACCCAGGTCCGGCTGCAGCATGATCATGGCGAAAGCAATCATAACGAGTCCAAGTGTAGGAATCAGCCCTTTTTTAAAGGATGTAATCTTCTTCTGGTGTTCTGCTAAATATTTCGCCAAAAAAGTGATCATTGCAAGTTTCATAAACTCTGAAGGCTGAATGGAAAATGCGCCAACGCCAATCCAGCTTCTTGCGCCCCCGCGCACCATCCCGATACCCGGAATCAACACACCAATGAGCAAGACAAAACAAATAATTAAAAGGATCTTGGCCCAGGTGCGCCAGGTCATATAATTGACATTCATGATAAAAAACATAGCGGCCACCCCTACCCCGGCAAAAAGCAACTGCCGTTTGGCAAAGAAGAACGGATCATTGAACTTTACTAATGCCCAGTCCGCACTGGCGCTGTATACCATTACGATACCTATGGATAATAAAAGCAAGGTGGTGCCAATTAAAATAATATCCGGTGTGCTTCGTGTCGCAGGCAAAAGGAACACCTCAACTCTACTGTATTTGCTCGTTCCAAAACCAGCATGTACAAACTCTATTTAAGTTTATGCACAGAGTTGATAAAGATGTCCCCTCTTTGTTCAAAAGTTTTAAACTGGTCCCAGCTTGCACAGGCCGGGGAAAGAAGGATAACGTCGCCTTCAGAAGAGCTTTGATATGCGGCAGGAACGGCTTCCTCCACATTATCAACCAGTTTGATGTCTTCTATTCCAGCCGCTTTGGCTGCACGCTCAAGCTTCGGGGCAGTCTGGCCGAACAAAATGATCGTCTTGACCTGCTTCAGCTGCGGAACAAGATCATCAAATTCATTTCCTCTGTCCAGCCCGCCGGCAAGCAGGATGATTTTTTTGCCAAATGCCGAAATCGCTTTTTGTGTAGCCAAAATGTTTGTCGCTTTAGAGTCGTTATAAAATTTTCTTCCTTGGATGGTATCCACATATTGAAGGCGGTGTTTAACACCGGTAAAGGTTTTTAATGTCTTTTGAATCTGCTCATTTTTTGCGCCCGCCAGCTTGGAAGCGGCGACTGCTGCAAGAATGTTCTCCAAATTATGCTGGCCGGGAAGCACGATCTCGTTCAACGAAATGATTTCTTCATCTTTAAAGTAAAGGCTTTCTGCTTTTATGTATGCCCCTTCCGGACATTCCGACCTCACAGAAAACGGCACTTTTGTTCCTTTTGACTGAAGAGCAAGCTTTAACACGGCTTCGTCATCCTGATTATAGACGGCAAAGTCGGTTTCCTGCTGGTTGCCGAAAATTTTTCCTTTGGCAGCTGCATAGTCTTCAAAAGAACCGTGATAATCAAGGTGGGCCTCAAACAGGTTAAGAAGCACCGCGATTTTTGGTGCAAAGGCTTGAGTTCCCATCAATTGAAAACTGGATAATTCCGCCACAATAATTTCCGATGCCTTGGAACGGTCGGCCACCTCACTAAGAACAGTCCCGATATTCCCGGCAACAACTGGTTCGCGTCCGCTGTTTTTCAGCATTTCACCAACAAGCGTCGTCGTCGTTGTCTTGCCGTTTGATCCTGTAATTCCGATCATTTCCGCGCGTGACACCAGCCCTGCAATCTCTACCTCAGTGATCACAGGTATTTCTCGTGTTAAGGCTTCACTCACGATTGGATTGCTATAAGGGATTCCGGGATTTTTAACCACAAAATCAGTAGGACGATCCAGTAAGGAAACAGGATGTTCTCCGCAAATCACCTCATATCCTTCCTTGGACAAAACCTTAGCCTGCTCATTTTCTTCCAATGGAGTTCGGTCGTTAACAATAACATGAGCTCCATACGACTTCAAAAGCTTGGCTGCAGCAAAACCGCTTTTAGCCAACCCGAGAACCAGCACGTGTTTCCCTTGAAAAGCATTCATTTCATTCATTTTATACCCACACCTCTAAATAGATTCCAAGGGCTGCAAACAACAGACCAACACCCCAGAACGTTACTACAATTCTCCACTCCGACCAGCCGCTAAGTTCATAATGGTGGTGAAGAGGACTCATTTTAAAGATTCGTTTTCCTCTTGTCTTAAATGACGCAACCTGAAGCATAACCGACAAGGTTTCAATGACAAATACCCCGCCGATAATTACCAAGAGCAGCTCCAGCTTTAAAATAATGGCGATGGCACTGATCGCTCCGCCAAGCGCGAGCGAGCCGGTGTCACCCATAAATACTTTTGCAGGATGGGCATTAAATACAAGAAATCCCAGAACTCCCCCAACCACAGCTACAGAAAACAGCGCGGTTTCATAATGATGAAGGTTTGATGCAAGCACAGCAAAAGCCCCAAAGGCAATTGCAGCTGTACCGGAGAGAAGCCCGTCAAGACCGTCGGTCAAATTGACAGCGTTGCTAGCCCCAATCAGCATAACGACAACGAGAACAGGATAAAACCAGCCGACATCGAAAGAAAAGTCGGTTCCAGGAACATTAATTTCAGTTGAAAAGCCGGTTTTGATCAAGCCGATGTAGAAGATGGCCGCAATAACCAGCTGGCCCACCAGCTTTTGCTTGGAGGTAAGCCCCAGATTTCTTTTTTTGGCCACTTTAATAAAATCATCAAGAAAGCCGACAATTCCATAACCAATGGTCACCAGTAAAAGCAGGTACGTTTCTGTTTTTAATCCAAAGAACTTCCATGTCATGATATAGGTGGCAAGTGCAAGCGCAACTATGATAATAATGCCGCCCATTGTTGGTGTACCTGATTTTTTTTGATGCGATTTCGGCCCCTCTTCACGAATGCTTTGCCCGAATTTCAATCTTCGCAAGAAGGGAATAAAAAATGGCGAGCTTAATACAGCAATGAGAAAAGAAGCAAGAAGAGTAAATAATAATACTTGTTCAATCATTTCCCTGCCTCCTGGATATCATCAATAAATGGTTTCACTATGGATTCAAGCGCCATGCCGCGTGATGCTTTAAACAAGACAACCGTATCTTCTGATAAAAGAGAGGAAATGGCCACAGCTGCTTCTTCTTTGCTGAGGAAAACAGAAACATTCTGGCCCGGAATATTTTTTTTCTTAATCTCCTCGCCAATCCATTTGCCTTTTTCCCCTATTGCTATGACCTCTGAAATGGTTTCGTCAATATGCGCAGCGACTCCCCGGTGCATCTCTTCCTCGGAAGGGCCAAGCTCATACATGTCCCCAAGCACCAATACTTTTTTCTTGTAATTTGGCAGGTCTTTAATAGCCTGGATTGCAGCTATCATACTGGTTGGGCTCGCATTGTATGCATCATTGATTAAAAGGGCTCCGTGCTGCCCGCGGTATTTTTCAAGGCGCATGTTCGTGAGGGTTATATTTTTCAGTCCTTCATTGATCGAGCTGTCTTCGATATTCAAATAGTGACCGACCGCAATGGCATAGGCAGCATTCTTCACATTATGTGTACCTAAAAGCGGCAAGGAATAGATCGTTGATTCTCCCTCAAGGCCGAACGTGAATCCATTTTCGTCGCCTTCCTGATTCACAATTTTCACCGTGCAGTTTTCATCATATCCGCACTTGAGAACGTTCGGTGAGGAAAGATGGGAAAGTAGTGGCTCATCCCCATCTACGATTAACAGGCCGCCTTCTTTCAACCCGTCCTTAATCTCGAGCTTCGCTTTTGCGATACCTTCCCTGCTTCCCAAATATTCAATATGTGACTCACCGATATTGGTCACAATCGCCAAATCGGGCTGTGAAAGCTTGCTAAGCAGTGATATTTCTCCGAAGTTGCTCATTCCCATTTCAAGTATGATCACTTGCGTATCATTGTCCATGGATAGAATTGTAAGTGGCAGACCAATATGATTGTTATAATTTCCTTTGGTTTTGTGTGTCTTAAAGGAGGTGGAAACCACCGCTTCCAGAAGATCCTTTGTTGTTGTTTTTCCATTGGAGCCTGTAACACCAATCACAACTGGTTTGACCTTTTTCAAAAATACCCTGGCCGCCTGCTGAAGCGCTTCAATCGTGTCCTTTACAATGAGAAGAGGGAACGCCGGGTCGAGCTCTTGGGGTATCGGTGTGCCTTGCTGCCAAAACGATGCCACCGCTCCCTGATCAATCGCCTGCAATAAAAATCTATGCCCATCAAATTTCTCACCGGCAATCGGAATGTACAGCGAATGCGGGGAGCTCTCCCTTGAATCCTTGGTCACTCCCTGAATGACTGTACTCTCAATATTTCCGCGTGTGGACTCAGCTATCCCTATCAATTCTTTTAAATCGAGTTTCATTACTATTTCGCTCCAATCGCTTCTGCAGCTACTTTCCGGTCATCAAAATCCAGCACATCTTTTCCGATGATCTGATAAGTTTCATGTCCTTTTCCGGCAATTAAGATAATATCATTTTCTTCCGCCAGGTTAACTGCATAGTTGATCGCATCTCTGCGGTCCGTTATGACTTTATATTCTCGGTCTTCCACTCCTGCTTGCATATCCTTCAATATGGCTTCTGGATCTTCTGTCCGGGGATTGTCTGAAGTAAAGATGGCGATGTCGGAATACTCCGTTGCAATCTTTGCCATCAGCGGTCGTTTGGTGCGGTCACGATCTCCGCCGCAGCCTACTACTGATATCACTTTTCCAACCGCAAACTCTTTAACGGTATCCAGGGCATTCTCCAGGCTGTCAGGTGTATGGGCATAATCCACTATAACAGTGAAACTTTGGCCCTCATCCACCGTTTCAAACCGTCCCGGTACTCCCTTAACATTTTCCATGGTTCTGATGATGGAGTCAATTGGAATTCCGGATAACAGTGTAGCTGAAACAGCAGCCAGTACATTGTATACTGAAAATTTACCAACAAGCTTCAGTGAGACCTGTTTTTCTTCAAAAGGTGTAACCAGCGTAAAGTTCGTGCCTTTTCCGGTCACCTTAATATCCTTCGCCATAATATCACTTTTTTGTTCAATGCCGTAGGTTAAAATTTGAGCGGCTGTCATTTTCTCAAATTCTTTGGATGCATTGTCATCACGGTTTAGAATCGCGATTTTCTCCTTCTTCCCGGCGTATGTATTGCCAAGCTGTGCGAACAGAAGGCCCTTTGCCCTCAAGTAGGTTTCCATATCCTTGTGATAGTCCAGGTGATCCTGAGTAAAATTGGTAAACACCGCAATATCGTAATCACAGCCCCGCACACGGCCCATGTCAAGAGCATGGGATGAAACTTCCATAACGGCTGCTTCCACCTTCTGGTCATTCATTTCTTTGAATGCCTTTTGCAGAAAAAGAGATTCAGGTGTAGTATTGGTGACTTTATGGCTCACACCGTTTATTTTCATGTCAATGGTGCCGATCATTCCTGTTCTTTTGCCTGTATCTGCAAAAATCTGCTCAATTAGATGGGAGGTTGTTGTTTTCCCATTTGTGCCCGTCACGCCGATCAAATGCAGTTTCGTAGTGGGATGATCATAGAAGACATTGGCCAGGACCGCCAGGGATCTTTTGGTATCATTTACGATAACGACCGGCACAGAATCAATTTCCTCTAGCGGTTTCTCAGCAAGAATCGCTGCAGCACCGTTTTCAACCGCCTGCCTGGCATAGTCATGACCGTCTACAGTGTAACCCTCAATGCATACAAACAGACTTCCAGGCCCTGCTGTTCTTGAATCCATTTCAATCGATGTAATTTCCACGTTCATTTCATCATCCGTTTTATAGTTTATTAAATGATTTACTAGTGTCTTAAGTTCCACGTTATCAAGACCTTTCTAAAAGTGTTCTCATCAGAAAAAGAAGCCACGGCTTGCGCCTGGCTATTTTGCATTCTTATCTATTTTAATCCTCCGAACCCGGTTTGTCACCCATAAACAGGCGAATAACCGATCCGGGTTTCAGTTTTACGCCAGGAGCAGGTGCCTGATTAACAACATACTTTCCGCTACCCGAGCTCTGGATTTTTAAATCATACAATGAAACCTTTATTTCTTTTGCTGTTTTTCCGACCAGGTTTGGAACCTTAATCAGCTCCTGATCCAGCCAGGATTTTTTCTTCTCGATCTGATTCTTTCTTTTTTCAACTCCCATGGCGCGCAGGCTGTCATCAATGATTTTCCCTACTATAGGAGCAGCCACAGTTCCACCGAACTGAATGGTGTCTTTCGGGTTATCGACCGCGACATACACAACAAGCTGCGGGTCATCGGCCGGCGCCATACCGATAAACGATACAATATGGTTGTTTTGAAGATATTTTCCGTCTTTGGCTTTCTGTGCTGTTCCTGTTTTTCCTCCAACTCTATAACCATCGACAAAGGCATTACCGCCAGTACCTTGAGCAACTACTGTCTCCAGCGCATGGCGGACTTCTTCGGATGTTTTTTCTGAAATGACCCGCCTCTTTAGTTTAGGTGTTTGCTTCATCACGGTTTTCCCTGTAGCCGGGTCGACGAGTTCTTTGGCAATATACGGTTCATACAGAAAGCCGCCATTTATGGCTGCAGATACCGCAGTGACCTGCTGAATGGGTGTGACCGACACCCCCTGGCCAAAAGCTGTGGTGGCAAGTTCAAGAGGTCCGACATTTTTTAAATTAAACAAAATTCCGGTTCCTTCTCCCTGAAGGTCGATGCCCGTTTTCTGGCCAAAGCCGAAATTTTTGATATAGGAGAAAAGCTTTTCTTTGCCCAGCCGTTGACCGAGAATGACAAACCCGGGGTTGCATGAATTCTGTACACCTTCTAAAAATGACTGGCTTCCGTGCCCTCCCCTTTTCCAGCAACGCAGCTTTCTTCCCCCCACTTCAATAGAACCGGGATCATGAAAGTGCTCCTTTTCAAGGTCTACTTTTTTTTCTTCAATGGCAGCCGCCAAAGTTATAATTTTAAACGTAGATCCCGGCTCATAGTTTGCCCAAACAGGCAGATTCCGGTTATAAACCTCCGGCGATACTCTCCGGTATTCTTCGGGATTAAAATCCGGCCGGCTTGTCATGCCCAGGATCTCCCCTGTATTCGGGTTCATCGCAATCGCTACAGCGCCGTCCGGATTATATTTTGCCTGCGCAATGTCCAGTTCTCGTTCAATGATCGTTTGAACTTTGGAATCAATGGTCAATTTAAGGTTATATCCATCTTTCGGCCGTTCATAATCATCGGAAAGCGAAGGCATTCGGCGTCCCCTTGCATCTGAGAAAAACGAGACATGCCCCTTGGTGCCTTTTAGTTCTTTGTCATAGTAGGCTTCAAGCCCCATAAGCCCCTGATTGTCGATACCGGCAAATCCGAGAACATGAGACAGATAACTGCCAAAAGGATAGTGCCTTTTGCTGTCTTCTGCAATAAAGACACCGGAGAGGTTAAGCTCTCTCACTTGGTTTGCCTTTTCATTGCTGATTTTTCTTCCACCTTGATCCATGCGGATAATGGAAGACCTTTTTGTTATTTTTTTATATACATCAAGCTGGGAAATATCCAGCACAGCAGCCAGTTTCTTTGATGTTTCCACAGGGTCCGTAATCTGTTTGGGGATGACAAAAACGGTTGGGGCACTGACATTTGTCGCCAGAGGTACATCATTCCGGTCCAGGATTTCACCCCGCTGCGGTTCAAACGGGATGTTCCGGCTCCAAGAGTCCAGGGCTTTTCCCGTAAGCCAGTCACCAATCACAAATTGCACATATCCCAGGCGTACACCGATGATAAAAAAGATACAAAGACCGAAAGTTAACACCAAAATTAATCGCCTACGCACCGTCACATTTGAAACACGCACATGATTACCTCCTCCACATGGCTCGTTCCAATATATGCTTGTACATAGGCGATTAGAACGAAGGACAGTATTGATCAGTCCTTCATCATTACTATTGCGATACTCCGCTTTCCTCTTCGTCACTCAAATTGACAGACGGCATTTCAGGTTTTTGAAAATCAACCGTGAGATAATCCTTCTCTTTGACAATTGAACCTTTTTTCAGGCTTTGACTAACAGCGTAGCCCGTTCCTTTAACCGATGTATCCAAATCCATCATCTTGGAAAATTTCAAAACGTCGGAGAGTGACCAGCCCGTAAGATCAGGCATTTGCACATCACCATCCGTGCGCAAAATAACTCTCTCACCAGGAAGCAGGTGCGATCCTGCGGCAGGCTGTTGGGAAACCACTTTTGAACCACTTCCCAGCGTCACAGGTTTCATCCCTGAGCTCTTCAGTTCACTTTCAGCAGCAGATGCCTCTTCACTGGTATAATCATTTATTTTAACAGAGCTGTCAGATATCGTTTTTTTCTCTTTCTTTTCTTCTTCCGGTTCAATGTTCATATACTGCAGACTGTTTTTCATAACCGTGGTAAAAATATCAGCAACAGGGTACGAACCCAGTTCCGTCGGCTTAAGATGCGGCCGGTCAACTGCCACATAAACAAGCAATTTAGGGTCATCTTTCGGTGCCATGCCCATAAAGGAGAAAATATTCTGTCCCCAGCCGTGTGCATATTTACCCGTCTCTTTATCTACCACCTGTGCTGTCCCCGTTTTTCCGGCAACGGAATACCCCTTAATCTGGTAAGGCTTTCCGGTTCCTTTTGTAACAACCGTTTCCAGAATATCTCTTTCTTCTTTCGCTGTTTCTGCCGAAATGGGATTCCCTACAACTTCAGGTTTATGCTGCAGCAGGACTTTTTGGGTTGCCGGATCTATCACCTTGTCAATCACAAACGGCTTCATCATCTTGCCACCATTGGCAATTGCAGTAGCGGCCTGGATCTGTTGGATCGGCGTAACCGTTGTCCCTTGTCCAAATGCAGTTGTCAGCTTTTCAATTTCATAATTATATAGAATTCTTCCGGATTTTTCGTTCGGCAAATCAATACCTGTCGGCTTGTCGAGTCCGAACTTTTTCAAATAGTTCAACAGCCGGTCATAGCCCAGCTTCTCCCTTGCAAGTTTGGAGAACAGAACGTTAGAAGAGTTTTGGACCCCTTCATTGAAGGTTATAGTCCCCCATCCAACCTTATTATGGTCACTGATCGGGCGGTTGTGTGGTATTTTATATTGCCCGGACTTGTAGGTTTCATTACCGTTGTAAACTCCCTCTTCAATCGCTGCGGCCAGTGTAAAGATTTTCATGGTAGAACCCGGTTCATACGGATCCGAAATGGCCCGGTTTGTGAAATCTTTAATATCCCTTTTGTTCGGATTAAATGCGGGCCTGTTGCTCATGGCAAGAATCTTCCCTGTCTTCGGATCTGCCACGATACCGATAATTTTCTCTGGGTTGTATTTCTTATCAGCCTTCGTCATTGCCTGTTCCAGGACAAGCTGTATTTTTTCATCCAGCGTCAGGTATACATTTGATCCATTCTTAGGCTTTTTCACCTTTTCATTTGGATCTGGAAGCTTTACACCTTTTGTATCACTTTTAAACGACAGGCTCCCATTCGTTTCTTTTAAGTATTTATCAAGCGTCTTTTCGAGCCCTAATGCCCCTGTAATTTCATTCTGACCAGTTTCATTGGTATAACCCAGGACAAAAGGAGCAAATGTTTGGTTCGGGTAATATCTCTTGGTTTCTTCTTTAAACTCAAGGCCATCAATTTTCAGTTTGTCGATTTTTTCCTTTTTGCTGTGACTTAACTGTCTTCCTCCCGGGACCTGTACTTCAAACCGTTTCTGTTTGGAAAGGGTTTTTTCAATTTCATCCGGCTCCCGATCAAGAATGGGAGCTAACTGCTCCGCAGTTTTTTCAGGATCCTTTATATGTGGAAACTTTTTATCCAAAACGGCATAGAGCGTATAAGATGGAATGTCCTCAGCAAGCGGCTGGCCGCGGCGATCATAAATTGTCCCCCGGTTTGCATCCAGCGTCTTATACCGTGTCCACTTTTTTTCTGCATAGGCGACCAAATCGACATTCTCTATATTCTTTGTATAGGCAATATAGAAAAACCTTCCCGTCAACACAAAAAAGAGCAGGATAAAAACAGCTAGTATCGCCCCTGCTCCCCAATTGAATTTGAATTTTTTCTCCATTTTCAACACCTGAATCCCGCTTAATTTTCCAGCACTTTTACGTTTTTATCGCTAAGGGTCATCCCCAGCTTTTCTTTAGCGATTTTTAAAATGCGGTCTGGTGCACTGAGTTCAGTAACCTGGAGCTTTAGGTCGTCCACCACTTTGTTCTCGTAAGAAATTGAACGTTCAACCGATTGAATGCTGGCGTTCACTTTGTAGATGGAGGCATAGTTGGAAACCATAAAGATCGCCCCGGCAATCAATAACAGGGAGGCAAAACTCCATAGAACCTTTTCCCCTTTTGTTACACGTGAGGTTCTTACTCTCGGCTGTGCCTCAGGCTGTTGCACGTATGTTTGTTTTGGTTCTTGTTGTCTTTGTGTTTGATACGCTAAATTACTCACCCATAACTCTCCTTTATTTTTGTTTTTCTGCGATCCGCAGTTTGGCCGAACGTGAGCGTCTGTTGACATCAATTTCTTCTTCACGTGGTAGTATCGGCTTTCTCGTGATGTTCTTTAACACCGGCTGGTATTCCTCCGGTATGATGGGTAGCCCCGGCGGTAATGCTGGGCCTGTGCTGTGCTTTTTAATAATCGTTTTGCAGGCTCTGTCTTCCAGTGAATGGAAGGTAATAACACTGATCCTGCCTCCCACTGACAACAATTCAATAGAATTTTCAAGCGCTTCCTCGAATGCATTCAATTCATCATTTACCGCTATTCGGATGGCTTGAAAGGTTCGCTTTGCCGGATGTCCTCCCGTCCTTCTGGCCGGTGCAGGTATTGCATCTTTAATCAATTCCACTAGCTCACCGGTCGTCTCAATCTCATGATTCTTGCGGGCAGCTTCAATTTTCCTTGCGATTTGCTTTGCGAACTTCTCTTCGCCATATTGAAAAATAATCTTAACAAGCTTTTCATACGGCCATTCATTTACAACTTCATGGGCTGATAAAGCTGCGCTTCGGTCCATTCTCATATCTAGCGGCGCATCATACTGATAGCTGAACCCCCTGTCTGCTTCATCCAATTGAGGAGAAGAGACGCCAAGATCAAACAGAATTCCATCCACTTTTTTAACACCACGTTCCTGCAGTTCTTCTTTAATGTAGCGGAAATTACTTTTGATGATGGTGAAGTTTCCTTCATATTCTTGAAGTGCAGCTTTTGCATGGTCAATGGCCGTGTCATCCTGGTCGAAAGCAAACAAGTGGCCTGAAGTCAGTTTTGAGAGTATTAATGCGCTGTGGCCTGCTCCTCCAAGAGTGCAATCAACATAAACTCCGTCTGGTTTCACATTTAGTGCGTCAACGGCTTCTTCTTTCAGTACAGTTATATGGTCAAACATGTTGTTATCCTTCCTTGTATGTAGTCAGAGAGTTTGGGTACTGTTACAGGTCAAAGTCCATAAGGCTCTCGGCAATTTCACCGAAAGATTCCTCGGAGGCTGCAAAATAGTTCTCCCAAATTGGTTTGCTCCAAATCTCAATTCTATTCGATACACCTATTACTACGCAATCTTTTTCTAGTTTGGCGTACTCTCTGAGTTGTGGAGCTACATTTACTCTCCCCTGTTTGTCCAACTGGCATTCTGCTGCACCGGAAAAGAAGAAGCGGGTGAAAGCTCGTGCATCTTTTTTGGTAAAGGGCAGACTTTTCAGCTTTTCTTCAATAACCTGCCATTCTTCAAGGGGGTAGCCGAAGATACACTGATCCATACCTCGTGTAAGAATAAAGGTTGAGCCCAGGCTCTCACGGAACTTAGCAGGGATGATCATGCGTCCTTTTTCATCGATGTTATGTTGATATTCACCCATGAACATAGGACATCCCCCACTTTCTCCCCTAACTCTACCACAACGCCCCACTTTCCACCACTACCAAATTATTCGCCGGCAAAAAAAAGAATCCTGCTGTCGCAGCAGGATTTTTTTACAGGATAATCATGTTTAATTTTCTATTACCAAACTATGGCAGGTACACCAGCTTATGCATGCCATTAAACGCCAGGTCTTCGTTTGCAAGCTGTCTGATCCAGCCTTTTCCATATCGGTTGATATAAAGGAAAGCATTCCAAACTCTTTCCTGGAGCACACCGGATGGAGCAAGGTCATTTTGAAGTTGATCAAAAACCGAGAGAGGCTCCACAAATTGCTTTCGCAGCGCATGGTCCATCTTGGTGTGTAAATACGCGAGTTCCTTTTTAATTCGGTTTAAATTAACTTCCGAGACCTTTTGAAGGGAAGGGCTGATCTGGGTTGCCAGTGATCTCATCCGTTCATGCGCCTTTTCCATTTCAGCAATTGTATCGGCATAAACCTTTTCCGTTTCATACGGCTTGTGGTTTTCATACCATTCCTGTTTACTGGAATCGGTTCCTTGTTCAAGGACCTTCCTTGGCGTTAACCCCGTTTCTTGCATCTGTTTCTCGTTTTTCTCAGATATTAGTGTGATGGATAGCCTTGGAACGAGCGGAGGCATTTTAAATCCAAAAAGATGAAATACTTCTCTTAGAGCTGACCAGTAGGCGATTTCACCGGAACCTGCTATGAAAGCCAATGTTGGAAACAAACTTTCCTGCATGACAGGACGTGTAACCACATTGTTACTGAACAGCTCTGGCTTATCTTTTGTACATGCCAAAAGGTCCTGGGCACTATACCATACTTCATTGCTTTTCGTGTGAAAATCTCCGTTTTCGTTTCGGAACAGCAGCTTTCTCTCCTGATTATGGTAAATAAATAAATGGGCATTGTTTTCCTGAAGCTCCACAGGTGCAGGCAGCCCCTGCTCGGCAAGTTTTTCCATCCCTCTTACAAATGCCTGATCAAGGTCTTTGTTCCGGGATACCATTTTTTCCAGCATGCTAGTCTGAAGCCGCTTGAAATGCGGTTCACCGGAATCCACCACAATTAACCCAAACTCCCCAAACAGTACTGAAATCAGTTGGGCAAAGGAATGAACGACAGTTTTTGAAGAAGCAAAGATTTCTTTCACCTTTGAAAGAAGCGTTTTGGTTTCAGCAGTCTCTCCGAATTCCCTAAACACCATTTCAGCCCAGTCGGCCGCTTTCCCGCAGTCCCATTCCATTAATGTGGCAGACGTTTTTAACGAATTGAGAGGAGGCAATGAAACTTTTTCCGGATGCCCATTTTTCAAGACATTCACATGGTTGATCTCATCATAATCATGATCTTCCCCCGCAATCCAGAACACAGGGACAACAGGAACTCCGAGCTGACGTTCCTGCAATCTGGCAAACTGGATGATACTGATGCATTTATGAACAGTAAGAAGAGGCCCGGTTAACAGTCCGGCCTGCTGACCGCCGATAACTGCTACTGTTTTAGGATCTTTCAGTTTATCAATGTTTCGCAGTGTTTGTTTTGAACAGGAAAATTGAAAATTATAATCAGAAAGATAATTCGCCAATTTTTCACGCTCAAACTCCCGGCTGCTGAGATCCCGGATTCTTTGTTCCATGATATCTTGGGAAAACCGTGGATAGTCATAGAGGTGCTTTACTGTAGGAGCAGCAGCTGAATAAGTTGATGCTATTTGATTTTTATCTTGCAGAGGGAATTCATCAATCCTCATAAAAGTACGTCCTTTCTCTATGTATGCAACTGCTTATAGAGTATAGCAAACTACAGTATCTCCACCAAAATGAAATGCTCGCGTTTTCAGCACATGTTATGTTCTTACTGTCACTGTATGCAGAAAAAAAGGCGGCAATCACCTGATCACACTTTGTTCTTCTGCTCAAGTGCTTTTATGCCGTAATAAACAAATGTGGTATAAGGGAGCTCCATCCCTTGTTTTTTGCCCAGGGACAGCACATAGCCGCTGATTGCGTCAATCTCTGTCTCACGTCCATTATCTATGTCCCTGAGCATGGATGACCGGTTTTTGCCAGTCTTTCTGCAGATTTTCAGAACATACGACCAGAGGGACTGCCGATCAGTTCTTCCCAGAGAAAGATAAGCTTCTTCAAAAAGTCTTTCTGCAAGTCTTTTCAAATTTGGATTAGTCAACACTTCTCCATTCTTCACGCCAAACAAGGCAGTGATTGGGTTGATCACACTGTTTGCGACCAGTTTTTCCTGCATAATTCCGGACAATTGCTCTGGCGGCGCCACTTCAAAACCATACTTCTTCATTCTTTCCCAAAATAACAACTCAATGCTTCCTCTGAAGGAAGATACCTTCACTTTCCCCCATCCGGTATGGTGTATCTTGCTTTCACTCATTTTGCTTACCCCGTGCTCCACTACAGCAGCAATGATGTTGTCCTGAGGCAAGGTTGGCAGCTTTACAAGATGGTTCATGCCGTTCTGGATAAAAACCAGGGTGCTCCCCTGAAATTTCTCCTTGTGGCAAAATTCACCTATAATGGTTTCCAATTTATTCTGCTTCACACAAACGATCACATAATTCGGGGGTTCATGGTATTCATGCAGAACGGTTGCACAGATACTGTAATTCTTTTCTTCCCCTGTTCCCGTTTTTACGCTAATCCCTTCTTTATTTAGAAGATCTGCTTGATCTTTTGTTCTTGTACATACTGTTACCTCATATCCCTCTTGAGTGAAAAAAGACGCAAAAAGAAGTCCAATGGCTCCCCCTCCTATGACCGCAACCTTCATTGTGCCCGCCCCCTGTCGTTTAGGTATTATTCTTCATCTTAGCACAAAGAAAGATTTCAGTTAGTGTGCTAAATCTTTCAAAGGGGTATTCCCGTCATTAACAAAAAAGCCCCACTGCTTACCAGCAGAGGGGCAACGTATAAGTTATACAGGATAAACAGGATGCTTTCTTTCGCTGAATACCATTTCTTTTGAATCAAAGAAAACAAGTCGTTGATAAAGCGTTTCTCTTAGAAGAGACGGCTCAACAATATCATCGATGATCAGCTCGGATGCGAGCTTATAAACATCAATATGTTCTTTATACTCCTGCTGCTTTTGCTGAACATACATCACGCGTTCTTTCGGATCTTCAATTTCATTGATTTTGTTCGAGTATACAGCATTAACAGCTGCCTCTGGCCCCATCACAGCAATCTGCGCAGTCGGCAGGGCAATACAGCAATCCGGTTCAAACGCCGGACCGGCCATTGCATAAAGACCTGCTCCATAGGCTTTACGCACGATAACGGAGATTTTAGGCACAGTCACATCGCTCATTGCGGCAATAAGCTTCGCTCCGTGGCGGATAATTCCTGCCCGCTCCACTTTTGTACCAATCATGAAGCCCGGTACATCCGCGAGAAAGAGGACCGGAATGTTGAACGCGTCGCACAGCGTGATAAATTTAGCTGCTTTGTCAGCAGAGTCAACAAACAGCACCCCGCCTTTTACTTTCGGCTGATTGGCGATCAATCCTACCGGCCGCCCCTTAATCCTTGCAAAGCCGGTGACAAGTTCGGCTGCAAAGAGTTTTTTGATTTCAAAAAAGCTGCCTTCATCCGCCACCCTGTTGATAAACTCGTACATATCAAAGGGAACGTTCTGGTTTTTTGGTACGATCTCGCCTATTTCCCTCCCTGGTGAAGGGGGTTTTTCCTCCGTAATTTTCGGCTTGTGTTTATAATTAGCAGGAAAATACGATAAATAGGTTCTTGCATGAGCGATGGCTTCCTTTTCATCGGCTGCGAGAATATCTCCGCACCCGCTTACCGTACAATGCATTCTTGCTCCGCCCATTTCTTCAAGCGTCACTTTCTCACCGATAACTTTTTCCGCCATTCTCGGTGATCCAAGATACATGGAAGCATTTTGATCCACCATGATGACCACGTCACAAAATGCAGGGATATAAGCCCCTCCTGCTGCAGAAGGTCCAAACAACAGGCAGATCTGCGGAACCATGCCGGACATCTTCACCTGGTTGTAAAATATTTTTCCTGCACCCCGGCGGTTGGGAAACATCTCAATTTGGTCTGTAATCCGGGCACCGGCCGAGTCAACCAAATAGAGCATCGGAACCTTCAGGCGCTGTGCGGTTTCCTGAATGCGGATGATTTTTTCAACAGTCCGTGCCCCCCATGACCCCGCTTTGACAGTCGAATCGTTAGCCATGGCACAAACGGTCTGTCCGTTTATTTTTCCAGTTACCGTAATGACTCCATCTGCCGGGAGATCGCCAGCCTGATTATTGGCGAACAATCCATCCTCCTCATAAAATTGCCCTTCATCAAATAATAGGGAAAGACGCTCTCTGGCAAATAGTTTATTTTGAGAAGCATTTTTTTCGTGATACTTTTGTGCCCCGCCTTCCTTTATCTTGCTGACGAGTGTTTCGTAGGACATATCTGTTTTTGTAGAATCCATGGTATCCCTCCGTTTGCATTAAAAGAGTGAGCGCTCGTTCAGTTCATATCCAACCTATCAGGCCAGAGTGACCAGCACATCTCCTTCATTTACGAAATCCCCAACTGCTACTTTTATTTCTTCTACCTTACCTGCTGTCTCCGCTTCAATAGGAATCTCCATTTTCATGGATTCAAGAACAACCACACTTTGCCCTGCTGTTACTTGATCCCCTTCTGAAACCGCGATATTCCATACTGTTCCTGCCATAGATGCTGTTACTTGTTTCATGTTCAAACACTCCACTCTTATTGGTTTTGTTCAATCAACTTGGGCTTTTCCATTAAAAATCCTGTTGTGTAGTTTCCTTGTTGAAAATCGGTATCTTCCAGTATTTTTTTGAACAGCGGGGCGTTGGTTTTGATACCTTCCAAATAAAACGAATCAAAGAATTCAGTCGCCTTTTTGAGACAATCCGCCCTGTTGGAATCGCTTACAATAATTTTCGCAATCATCGGATCGTAGTAAGGCGAAACAGTATTTCCTTTTTCATATCCCGCATCAATACGGATCCCTTCCCCTTCTGGAAGGCGCATATCCTTAATCTTTCCTGGTGACGGCAGGAATTTCACAGGATCCTCAGCATACAGCCGGAATTCGATACTATGGCCTTGCTGCTGCACTTCATTCTGCAGGAGTGCCAGCGGTTTCCCTTCTGCGACTTCAATCTGCCACCTCACAAGGTCAAGGCCTGTGGTCATTTCGGTAACAGGATGTTCCACCTGCAGCCGGGTATTCATCTCCAGAAAATAGAAATTCCCGTTCTCGTCGACAATGAATTCGACAGTCCCGGCATTGGTGTAAGATACGGACTGAGCTGCCCTTACTGCGGCTCTTCCCATCTTCTCGCGCAATTCCTCTGTTAAATACGGTGATGGCGATTCTTCAATAACTTTTTGATGACGCCTTTGGATGGAACAATCTCTCTCAAACAAATGGATGACATGGCCCTGTTGATCACCAAACACCTGAACTTCAATATGACGTGCCGGACTGATGCATTTTTCAATAAACATACGGTCATTGCCGAAATACATTTTGGCCCTCTGCTGACTGGACACAAATTGTTTTTTCAAGGTCTCTTCATCGTCACATTTTACCATTCCGATGCCACCGCCGCCTGCGCTTGCCTTCAGCATCACAGGATAGCCTATTTGACCGGCAATGGCCAGTGCTTCTTCTGCATTGTTAATCGGATCAGTCGTTCCCGGCACTACCGGAACCCCCGCTTTTTCCATCGTCCGTCTTGCCTCTACCTTATCACCCATGGCTTCTACTACTTGCCATGACGGACCGATAAACGTAATTCCGAGCTCTTCTATTTGTTTAACAAATGCTCCATTTTCAGAGAGGAAGCCGTAACCCGGGTGGATGGCGTCCACATTTTCCTTTTGGGCAATCTCAATGATTTTGTCCTGATTCAAATAGGATTTCACAACCGGAGGCTCCCCAAGATGATAGGAGCGTGTAGCCTGTTGTACATAAGGCAAATCTTTGTCTGCATCCGAATATACCACTATGGATTCTATCCCCAACTCTTGGCAGGTTCGTACAATCCTGGCTGCTATTTCTCCCCTGTTTGCGATTAGTATTTTTTTCACTATATATCCTCCCTTCGCTGCCTAAATAAGCTATTTCGACAAAACCAACCAAAATTCCTTTTGAGGAAGCGCCAACAAAACGAATATTTCTTTTTTAAAGAATTTTTAGCATAATTAGTATATACTAAAAGAGAGATCTTCAACAGAGTCATTAGAGGGGGAACTGAAAATGAACACCAAAGAAAAGTACGCCGTAAAACGCCTGGTAGTCAACTATAAAACACTTGAAGAGTTCAAGCAGTTCAAGGAATATGGCATACAGGAATTGTCGATGCTCGAAGACCTTCAGGACAACATTATTGAAAATGACAGTGAGTCTCCATTTTACGGAATTTATTTTGGCGACAAATTGGTTGCCCGAATGAGTTTATATCGAATTGAGGCTGCTTACGACCGTTATTTTAACCCTCCGCAGGATTATTTCGAATTGTGGAAGCTTGAAGTACTGCCTCAATTCCGCGGCAAAGGCTATGGTAGAGCGCTCGTTCAATTCGCACAGTCATTTAACCTTCCTGTCAAAACGAATGGCAGACAGCAATCAAGCGGTTTTTGGGAGAAGATGGACTTCGAAGCGGTAACGTATAATGAAGAACGCGACCGTGGGGAAAATCCATATGTCTTTTTTCCAAAAGGTGTTACAGAACAAACACATTAAAACCAATCTCATGACAGCAAAAAGATGGCGGGTTCGCCATCTTTTTTATTTTTCCAGTTTCTGAAGTCCTTCCACCTGAAACATGAGAGAACCGGATTCTTCCTCTGTCCCGACAATTTTCCTGGCCCGGTCCATAATTTCAATGAGCGCTTTGTAGTCCTCACATACCAGCTTGTATTCATGATTCAGTTTTTGAAGATGGGTCTGGTATTGGGCATTTTGGGACTTTAGCTCCTCTACCTGATTCCGCAGTTTAATCAGTTCCTGATCGGAACGCCTTTCTTCGGAAGATTTAAAATTTTTCAGAAAGACAATAACATCATCCAATGACAAAACCTTTTCTTTCGCAACCCTATAGTCTTCCTGTTTTACCGCTTGATCTAGCATGTGGACATTGCTTTCCTCGTGGGTACTCTTGCCTTTACTTCTTTCTTTTCTTTGCCTTTTGGCAATGGCAATGGCCGATTCATACCTTTTTCGAATAAGCGAATTCCATCGGAACCCACAGGCAGCAGATGTTCTTGAAAGCTTTTCTCCCACTTCTTCGAATGCAGCAAGCTGAGTGCTCCCTTCCCTGATATGCCGAAGAACAACTTCTGCTAGCAATACATCTTCTTCCTGGTTCCAAGCATCCTGGCGAACTACAGTCAACCTAATCCCTCCATTGTTTATGTCGTTTTTACATAGATATGCTATTACTAGATAAGATAGACTTTAGTTCTAGTAAGATGAACGTCTCCATCGTACGTTTTCCCATTCGCCAGGATACTATACTTAGCAAATTGACCGTGATATACGCTTATATATTATTATTAAAGAAGGCTGAAACCGCATGGTGATGAACATCAGTTTCCCACAGATGGGCACACGCTTTTATTTCATCCTCCACCCTTTTGTCAATGTTCCTCCCTTCCAGGCTGTCCAGGTATACTTTTTTATAGGCCACAAGCACTTCAACCGCATGTTCTGTGTATCTGTTCAAATAATTGCAGCATTCTTCAACCAGGCTTCCATTTTTGATTAAATGCTGCAAAAACCCTTTTTCTGCTGCTTGTTTGGCAGTAATTTTACCAGCTGACCATAACAAATCAAGAGCTTGCAGTTTCGGGATTCTTTCCATCAGATAGGTGCCCCCTCCCCATCCTGTAGTAATCCCCAGTGTTCCTTGAATAAAGCCCACCTTAGCATTTGCCGAGGCAATTCGCAGATCACAGGCCGCGGCAATCTCACACCCTCCTCCAACTGCTGTCCCATTCAAAAGTGCGACTGTTGGCTTTGGAAAGTAAAAAAGCTTTTGCAAAACCTTTCCCATCTTGGATAACATGCTGTATGCCTCATCTGCGGTTTTCAGACCGGAAAATGCTTTCAAATCACCGCCTGCACAGAATACATCATGACCTGCTCCTCTGATGACCAGGATTTTGATTTCGCCATTATGGCGTGCTTGTTCTATGTAATTATCCAAAAGCTGGATGACTTCAAAATCCACGGCATTTCTCACGTGGGGCCGGTTGATGGTGATCCAGCCTAAATTTTGCTTAATTTCATACAGAACTTTTGCCATAAAGATTCCCCCTTCGTTTCACCCATATAGTTCGTTTTTCAACCGAAAAACTCCTTTAAACAAGCAAAGAGTTCACCACTGTGTCAAAAAAATAAAAAAACAGGAAACCACATAGGGCTTCCTGTTCTTCATTATTTGCTGATTACTTCTTTTCCTTTGTAAGAACCGCATTCACGGCATACTCGGTGAGATAGTTTGTATTCTCCACATTGTGGACATTTTACCATACCAGGCATTTCAAGCTTGTAATGTGTACGGCGCTTGGCTTGGCGGGTTTGGGAAGTTCTGCGAAAAGGTACTGCCATGTTATCCACCTCCTTAAAATAGGTATGGGTCTGAACAATTCAGATCACCATTTTTTACGATTTGTCTTTGTCAAAAAACTTCGCAAGATCAGCAAGTCTCGGATCAATCCGTTTCTTGCGGTCTTCTTCGGTAACGACCTGCCATCCTTCTCCCTCAGGCGGTGCCTTTTTATCTGGCGCATCAGGCCCGGCAACCACCTTGATCGGCTTTTCAAGCAGAATTTGCTCTTGTATATAGGGCATCAGATCGAGAAAGTGACCTTCTACAGTATGAAGGTTCTCCTCATCCACCGGTACCGTATAGGAAGGATCAAGAAGAAAGATTTCGGTTGTTTTTATCGAAAATGGAAAATGGACATCCGCTAATGTATTCGCACAAGGCAGCGTCATTTCTCCCTGAATGTTCAGGTAAAAGGTAGCTCTTTGCTGTGTTACATCAGCATGTCCGCTAACATGAACAGGCGGTATATCGCGTATTTCCTTATCAAGCGACTTAAGTTCACTTGCATCAACATACTCATCAAATTCAAGCGGTTTTCGATAAAAGTTTTTTAATTCCTGTAGTGACCATTTCATATCGTTTCACCTCAAGGCAACAGTAATAATTATATCGGCCATAAAGAGAAATGTCAACATAATATCTTTACAGCATATTCTTTCAAGCTTGCGCATTTAAAGTTAAAATAAAAGTACCATTACAGCAATCAACAAGGAGGCAGATCATGAAGGCTTGCGGCATCATCGTTGAGTACAATCCATTTCATAACGGTCATTCTTATCATTTACAACAATCAAAAAAACAAACAGAAAGCGATTGTATTATCGCAGTCATGAGCGGCAACTTTCTTCAGCGTGGAGAACCTGCCATTATGTCCAAATGGGAAAGAGCAAAGACAGCCCTTATGGGCGGCGCAGATCTTATTATAGAACTACCCTATTTGTACGCGGTGTCGCCTGCTCCGGTTTTCGCACATGCAGGGGTGAGACTGCTTCAGGCTTTAGGAGCAAGAGCTCTTTGTTTTGGTAGCGAGTCCGGAAATATTGATTTATTTTACCATACGATATCCACGTTGGAGAAGCAAAAGGATTTATATGATGAAGTGTTCCAATCCTACAGCAAACAAGGATACTCCTTTCCTAAAGCTTCCTCCCTTGCCGCCGGTTCCTTATCATGGGATACGGCTGCTCTGGATTTATCCCAGCCAAACAATATATTGGGAATGGAATATGTAAAAGCCATCGTTAACAGCCATGTGCCGATGGAAGCATATACCATCAAACGCATTGGTGCATCCTTCCACGAAGAAAGCATGGACGCCCACCAAATTGCCAGTGCCACTGCCATTCGAAAAACCTTGAACAGCTCCCAGAAGCCTTGCGTTTCTTCCATTGAACAAGCTGTTCCTTCTGATACATCCTTGATCCTTTCACACTACCTGAAAGAAAATGGACAGTTCTCGACATGGGATTCCCTGTTTCCTCTCTTGCGTTACAAGCTGCTGGCTACTCCTGCAGAAGAACTGAGAAAGCTTTATGAAGTTGAAGAAGGTTTGGAATACCGGCTAAAGGAAACCATCCGGCACGCTGATTCTTTTCATTCTTTCATGGCCGCTTTAAAAACGAAACGATATACCTGGACCAGGCTTCAGCGCATGTGTCTTCACATCCTGAACCATATCTCAAGACCCGATGCAGAGACCGCTTTAAAGGAAGGTCCTCCTTACCTTCGGATACTGGGAATGAGCGATGTGGGGCAACGTTATTTAAATGCCGTTAAAAAACAGGCGAATCTTCCAGTTCTTACGACCCTTTCCAAAATGCAGCACCCGTTGATCGACCTGGAAAAGCGTGTATCAGCTGTTTACTTCAGCGGTTATCCTCAAACCGTGGTCACAAAAAAAATAAAGGAGGAATACAGTACCCCCCCTTTACGCTTTCAAAAAAGCAAGGGTCAATTCATTTGACCCTTATTTTTTGGTTTTTAATTTTTTTAAATAATCCAGAGCATCGTCCATTTTCTTAACAGGGACAATCTTCATGGACGTATTAATATCTTTGGCTGCCTTTACGGCATCTTTATAATTATTGTCGCTCACCGGTGCAAAGAAAATTTCAGCTCCCGCTTTGTCAGCAGCAACAATTTTTTGCTGGATGCCGCCAATCGGACCAACTTCCTCATTGATGTTGATGGTACCGGTACCCGCGATTTTATGGCCCTTTGTCATATCTCCCTCAGTTAACTGGTTCAAAATTTCAAGAGAGAACATAAGCCCTGCCGATGGTCCCCCAATTTCGCTCGTTTTTATATTGATTGGCGGATCTACCTTGATCTCTACGTCTGTCACAGGATATGTAATGCCAATTCCCGCCCGTTTTTCATTATTCTGGCTCAGCTTTTTCGGGAATTTTTCGAGCGCTACCGTACGGTTCAGCGTTTTTTTGCCTCTTAGTACCTTCAGTTTTACTTTGTCTCCCGCTTTCTTATCGGCCAACCGTTTCAAAAGATCCTCTGTTGTTTTAACCGGCTTCCCTTCGAGCTCCACAATTTCGTCTCCAACCTTCAGTTTCCCTTCGGCAGGCATGCCGGAAATGATTCCGGTAACATAGACACCTTTGCTGATGATATCCACCTTCTTACCGGCCTTCCTGTACGCAACGACGGTAGCAGCGTGCTGGGAGTCCTGCATCATTTGCAGCTGGCGCTGATTGTATTCTTCGTCGGTTTCATCTTCTGCTCTGACATTATTAGCGGGAAGAAGTTCCCTGTAATCACTAACTTTTGCATACAAATACTGCGGAATATTGGCTTTGCCGATTCGGACAGTGGTCAGCATAAAGCTTCCTTGTTCTTTATCCCCGCCTTTGACATGGATGATCGGTGCCAGTTCATTAGCACTGCCAGGTGATGTTACGTAGTAGGGTAATGGATATAAGCCAATCACAAGGGCAATTATGATGATGCCAATCAGTGAAAGTCTATTGACCCATCCTATCTTCCGGGGATTCTGTGTATCTTTCATGATTGTTCTCCTTCCAGGTCTCAATTTTATGCTTAATGCTCTCAATTTTGCTTTTTCCAGCCTCTTCCCCGATCGATATGATTTCATTCACATTTTTAAATGCGGTGGAACTGAATTGTTCAACCATGGGCCGCACCATAATATCAGCAGAGATTTCATGATACCGCACAATTTCTCTTTGCATAATATCGATGCTTTGTACAATCACGTCTAAAATAGAAGTCATCTCAGGCTGCGCTTTAAAATGGGAAATGTCCACAGCAACCACGATATCCGCACCCATTTCCCTGACAACTGCAGCCGGTACCCTTTCAATGACACCCCCGTCGACCAGCAGCCTTCCATCTATTTTTTCGGGAACAAAGATACCCGGTATAGAGATGCTGGCCCGGACCGCTTCAGCAATCGGTCCATTTCGAAAAACGATCTTTTCGCCCTTGATCAGGTCCGTAGCTACTATGGAAAGCGGAATAATGGTGTCTTCTATCCTTTTATTTTGTGTAAGGAGCCGGATCAATTCCTTGATTTTTTTGCCTGAAACAAAACCCATTTTTGGGACTGTATAATCCATATAATACTTTCTTTTAAACAAAGTTGCCATTTTTATGAGATTTTCATTATTATGGCCCATTCCCACCATCGCTCCCACAAGTGCACCCATGCTGCTTCCCGCGATCATGTCAATGGGAATGCCCGCCTCACGAAGCGATTTGATCACACCGATATGTGCAAAGCCCCGTGCTCCTCCTGAACCTAGTGCCAAACCGACAATTGGCCTGCGCATTTGGGTTACCTCCTAACTGTTGTCCTTTTTAAGATATGGTCTAAAATCCTAAGCTATACGTATAAATATATAGATGGACAAGGGATGCAAGGTCAGGGCTTGTTCTTTATGATCGGGGGAATCAACGTGAAATGGAATTTTTATAAATCGATCGCTCTTTCGGTCGCGGCGATTATCCTTGCAGGTGCAGTGATGATATTTCCTAAGGAAGCTTTTGGCGCCTCACTGGATGGATTAAAATTGTGGTGGGATGTTGTTTTCCCTTCTCTTTTACCCTTTTTTATTCTATCTGAAATCCTCATCGGATTTGGAGTGGTTCATTTTTTTGGTGTGCTGTTCGAACCTCTCATGCGTCCTTTATTTAAAGTTCCAGGATCCGGAGGTTTTGTATGGGCGATGGGCCTTTCATCCGGCTTCCCTGCAGGGGCCAAACTGACCGCAAGATTATGGCAGGAAAAGCAGATTACAACCATTGAAGCAGAGCGTCTCGTCTCGTTTACGAACTGTTCAAATCCCCTTTTTATATTTGGCGCGGTTGCGGTTGGTTTTTTCAATAATCCTTCTCTTGGAATTGTTCTTGCTTTGAGCCACTATGTGGGAAATATACTTGTCGGGCTTGCCATGAGGTTTCATGGCAAGAAACGTTCAAAAGAAAAGGACACTTCTGTCCCATTGCACAGGATTCAGCCATTTCGCGCATTACAAAAAATGCACGAAGCCAGGCTTGCAGATGGCCGGCCGATCGGCAAGCTATTGGGAGACGCGGTTCAGTCATCCATTTCTACTCTCTTGATGATCGGTGGGTTTGTTATTTTGTTTTCAGTGATCAATCGGGTATTGAGCCTTCTGTCAATTACCCCGCTTTTTTCCAATTTCCTTGAGAAAGGTCTTTCCGTCTTTTCCATTTCGGGCTCTCTCAGTTATCCATTCATCTCAGGATTATTTGAAATTACAATGGGAAGCAAGCTTGCGAGTCAGAGTCCGTCCTTTTTGATGCAGCAATGTATCGTCGTCAGTTTTATCCTGGCATTCAGCGGATTTTCGGTTCAGGCTCAGGTGGCAAGTATATTATCGGAGACCGATATCTCGTTTAGGCCTTTCTTTCTGGCCAGACTCCTTCATGGTGTTTTTGCTGCGGCTCTGTCCGCCATTCTTTTTCCGGTGCTTCTCTCCCCACATTCAAAATCGGCCATCGCAGTCTGGGCGGACGGACATCTAAAGCAGTATCCCTGGTCTCATTATTACCATTATTTCTTGCAAATAGGTTCCCTGCTGACACTTACCACTCTTATCCTTTCCATATTCCTGTGGGGCCTCAAACACTCAAAAGAGAAAAAACACCCCCGTTTTCATTAACGGGGGGTGCCAAACTTTTCTTTCAACGCATCTTGGACAACAGGTGGAACAAGGTCGGCTACAGATGCATGATACTTTGCCGCTTCTTTTACGATGCTGGAGCTTAAAAAGGAATATTGATTGTTTGTCATCATAAAAAAAGTTTCAATTTCTTCATTTAGTTTTTTGTTGATCGAAGCGATTTTCATTTCATATTCAAAATCCGAAACCGCCCGGAGTCCCCGCAAAATAACATTGGCCCCTATACTTTTTACATAATCAATCAAAAGCCCGCTGAACGAATCAACCCTCACGTTAGGAAGGTCTCTCGTAACTTCTTGCAGCAATGCAATTCTCTCTTCCACAGAAAACAGCGGCTTTTTGCCCTGATTGTTAGCAACCACGATGATTACTTCATCAAACACGTTGGCTCCCCTTTTGATAATGTCCAAATGACCTAGGGTAACAGGATCAAAACTTCCCGAACACACCGCTTTCTTAATCAATGCAACCACCTCATAATCTCTTTTTCAAGCATAACTTCTTTGTATTCACTGACCTTGCAGCCGGTATAACGATATCGTCGTACTGCCGTAGTTTTCTTCTCTAACTTTCTTTAAATTTCCGATCGCTTCTGGCAAGCGGACAGAAGGGTCATGCTCAGCCACCACCTGTACATCACGATTCAATAAACCGTATTCATCGAGTTTTTCGATATCCTCAGCGATACGCTGTCTCGCATAGGGCGGATCAAGCAAGACCAGATCAAAGGCGAATTCTCTTTTTTTCAAGGCCTTCAATGCACGATGTGATTCTATTTTATAAACCTCGCTTTGTTCTTCATAACCGCATGCTTTCAGATTACTTTTAATCACTTCTGTTGCTTTTGCATCGCGGTCCACAAATATAATCTTGTCCATTCCCCTGCTCAGCGCTTCAATTCCGAGACCGCCGCTTCCACCATACAAGTCCAGTCCGAGACCGCCCTCAAAATAAGGGCCAATAATATTAAAAAGGGATTCTTTGATTTTATCAGTTGTAGGCCGCGTTCCTTGCCCCGGTACTGCCTTTAAAGGCCGTCCTTTGCATTCACCTGAAATGACTCTCATTTTTCCACACCTTACCGTTCATAATTACTTGTCTTTAGTTCTTCATTATCCTATCACAAATTTTTCAGAATAAACACTGCTACCCGTATAGAAAATGCCCGTCCGGTCATACTAAAGATAACAACATCCCTAAGATGTTGTTGCCAACCGCGGAGAAGACTTACTTCCCCATAAGTTCTTCCTCCGGTTTCTCCTCTCCCATCGCCTTAACGATAGTGATTGTTACTAATCCATAAGGCACCCCGCAGACGATCTGCGGGGTTTTTTTTATCTTTAGATGTCCCGTTTCCATACCCTTTTCAGCCTGTACCTTCTGTGATACAGTTTTAACATGAAGGAGGCTTTATTTTCTTATGATCCAGAGATTTATTGAACTTGGTGAAGGATATTCCGATATTTACGAACTGTTAGAGATTGCCCGTTCCAACCAAAAAAGAATCAGCCAATTACTCTGCCTGAAAACTGATATAAACGGACGATCTCAAGCATCCCTACTCGTTGTCCTTCACCCTGCCCCAGAAGGTAACTTCCAGCCGCTTTACCTCTGCCGTGAAGGCGTTCCTGTTCCCTCCAAACGCTATGAGCTGTTTGAAGAACTATCCAGGTACTTAGAAAAGGACATTATCACCTTTGATGTTAAGTCTTCCGGCGAATTTCAGGAAAAAGAGCTCTACTATCATTACCTTACGGGCATCTTGCGACTGAATTACCTGATTCCCCCGTTAATTTAAGAATCTCTCATGCAAAAAAGATGACCCCTTCCAAAACACGTGGGTCATCACTTTTTATAATCCCATTTTATAATCGTATTCCTTAGCTTTATCCGGGATTTTGCTTTCGTATTCTGTTTTAATTTCATGCTTGTGGGATCTCTTTACTTCTTTAACGAAATGGAGGGATTCCAGTTTGTTGGCTACTTCTTCAATTTTTGCAGCATCACAATAAATGACGGCATATTTCATTCGTTTTGAAATGTAATGGACATTTCCATACCGCCTTAGCTGCTTGGAAAATTTCAGAGAATGCAAATAAACCGCAAGACCCATTCGGTTACCTATCATAATGTACTCCTTTAACACCATCTTTTCATTTTAGTCTAGCATGATTAAGAGCGTCCTGCAATTTAATCCCAGATTGGAAAGGAGAAAGCAAAAATGAACCTGGATGATATATGGTTTCGTTTTCTTACCGCTTTCCGCCAGGCAGACTCTATCGTATCCATTGAAAAAAAGCTGGTTGCCGGGCTTCCGTTCCTTTATATCCTGACCAGTGGCACTATCTCAGAAAAGATGATTGAAGAAATGATCAAACAGGAAGCCATTTATGCCATGAAAGGAAAAAGGATCAATGCGGAAATGATTTACGTACGAAAAGAAGCTTTCCTGTTTGTTTACCGTTTCCGCTTTCTGGTTCCTCAGGAAAAAATGTTTTGCTGCGGCAATCTCTGTGAAGATTGTATACGCTACCAATCAGCCACATAAAATAAGAGCTCGATTTGAGCTCTTATCCGCAGCTGCATGCGCCTCCGCTTCCGCATCCGCCAGAACAGCTTCTTGAATCAAAAAAGGGATTCCCCGTGGGAACTTTAATATGTTCAGATACACTGCCCGCAATGAGCGAGCTGCATTCGTTTAACAGATTTTCCAGATCCTTCTCGGCTTTTTTAAAGCTGGAGATGGTTTCATTAAAATCAAGCTCCCGTTTTAACAACCTCACATTGGTGGATACCGTTTTATAGTCCGGATGGTATTTTCCAAACCGCTGAACTTCTTCATACAGTTCTTTCACCTTGTTGAATTCCTTGATCAGGTTTTGTGCTTCCGTATCTTGTTCCAGTTTATATTTAGTCACCCGGTATTGAATGGCAGCCTCTGATTCGGCTATCATTTTCCCGAGAAAATAAGATTCATCCAAAAGACTTACGTCTAATACTGTTCCCAGCATCCTCTCACTCCTTGATGGGGTTTACTCAACTATAAATATTTCTATCATTATAACTGAATATGAAACAAGTTAAAAGGAAAATGACATTCAGGATTGACTCCGATCTCAGAAAAAACGTATAATACTCTCGTTTGTATGATATTGAGAGTGAGGACAAGAATGAAACTTGTAACGTTTAACCCATTCCGGACGATTGGCATTCCCAACGTCCAATATGTAAAACCCGATCATATGTTCAAAGAACTTGAAAAGATAAAACAAGCGGATGTTCTTTTATTTCCCGAAAACTGGCAAGTCAACTCCCTGGTCTATGGAATGAAAAAAAGAATTTTCCCAAGCATTGAAAGCATCCAGCTGGGCTACAGCAAAATGGAAATGACGAGGGCTCTGTGGACAGTGTGTCCGGAGAATGTGCCTTATACCGAGATCCTCGGCAACTCAAAAGATAGCAGACAAAACATTCTGGAAACCTTCCCTTTCCCATTTGTAGCCAAAGAAATCAGAAACTCCATGGGAAGAGGCGTTTTTCTTGTGAACAATGAAGAGGACTTCTACAACTATTCAGAAGCGAACGATATTCTGTATGTTCAAGAATATTTGCCGATCGACCGTGACCTTCGTGTGTGTGTCGTAGGAGATGAAATCATTGGCAGTTATTGGCGTATCGGAAGCAACGGTTTTCACAACAATGTCAGCCAGGGAGGTTCTATCTCCTTTGACCAAATTCCGGAAGAAGCCCTGGAGCTTGTCCGACAGACAGCCAAAGCGCTAAATGTCAATCATGCAGGATTCGATATTGTAGCCGCCGGTGACAAGTACTATATCCTTGAATTTAATGTACTTTTCGGAAACCAAGCATTTAACCACCTTGAAGTTTCTCCCGAGAAAAAAATATATGAATACCTGTTAAAGGCAGAAGCTTCACAGTAAGCCATGCTTTTATGTTTGAGGAGAAGCCTAATCCTTTATAGGTCTTCTCCTTTTCCCATCATGCTTAAAAAATCCATCATAAGCCCGACGGTTTTCACCTGATTGTGAAACTTATCGATCCGCTGGCCAAAAGTCCTTCCAAAGAAAACATCCGCTTCCTTTACCATGACTTCTAAAAGCATGGGGTTCCTTGAAAGATCCCTGTACCATTTAGGCTGCTCCCTCATAAAAAACTTCAAGTCCGGCCGGCTGTGCAGATAATCAATGATCTCTCTCCTCATTGGTCACACTCCCCATTAGTCTTTATACGATGAAAAATAATTGTCTTTGGATGTGGATGACGGGCTATCATACGTTTTGGAACCTTGAAATTGTTTTAATAGCTGGTGAATCCCTTCGATTGCACCGCTGAACTGCGCTAAATGCTGGCCGATCTCACTTACATTGATATCCCGGAACATGCTAAAAAGGTCCCCGACGGTGATCTCTTTTTTTGTTTCTGAAGCGTCCGGCTCCTGCTTCTGCTTTCGCTCCTTCAGTCCTCTAAAATGAGTATACTCTTCCTGGCTTTTTTGGTCAGGCTTATATTCATTCCAGATGTCATGGTGCTCTCCAAGGACGATCCAATCTTCGTACACATCCCTCCACGAACGCGTATTTGAACGGACTTCTCTAATCAGCTTAGGATGCTTCTGAACAAATATTCGAAATGCCTCAACGTCCTTTTTCATCTTCTCACCCCCGGCTGTCCTTCAACGACTCCAATTCACCTATTACATGATACAGTTCCGCCTATAAAAAGGTGCGCCTATTTTTTTGCAGAGTCCCTCATTGTGAAGCGATTCCATTTATGTCAATATAAAAGAGCAACAGTTCGCTGCAAGACAGAGAGAGAGGGTTAGAACATGGATTTGATGAACGAAATGGAAGCCTATTGGAATGAAGCATCAGAGGAAGAAAAAGTGGTGCTTACCGGGATTATGAAAGGCTTGAAGAGGAAAAGGGAAAATGCATATTCAACGTATATTTCCAGCCTGATGGATATGCAGCTTAGGAAGCTGAATGAAAGCACTGTGGAAGTCACGATACCCGTTACCCCTTTTTTAGACAATACCATCGGAATCGTTCATGGTGGCTTAACGGCAACGTTAATGGACACTGCAATGGGAACAGCTGCCAATCTTTCACTTCCCGAAAATTCAGCAGCCGTCACTTCGGAAATGAAAATCAATTATACTTCCCCCGGAACAGGAAAATTTCTGCGCTGTGTTGCCCAGGTGCTTCACCATGGCAAAAATGTGATCGTGACTGAAGCAAAGGTATATGGCGATCAAGAACAGCTCGTTTCCTTGTCTACAGGCACATTTTTTATCATAAAAAAGTAAGGAAAAGCCAATTGGCTTTTCCTTACTTTATGGTTTGATAAAATTTTGGGTATAGTAGCTGTCATATACACCAACACCGAGTTCTGTATAATTCTCATTTAACAGAGCTTCACGGTGCCCCTGGCTGTTGAGCCATCCACCCACTGCTGCAAGACCGTCCGTATACTTGGCTGCGATGTTTTCTCCGGCCCCGGAGTAATTCACACCACCATCTTTCAGCCTGTCAGATAAGTCTCCTGCTTTTGGGGAAATATGGGAAAAATAATCAAGCTGCGCCATTTCTTTGCTGTGAAGATAGGCGACTTTGGCTGTTTTAGCATCCCAATGCAAGGGATTAAGTCCATGGTCTTCCCTGATCACATTTGTAAGATCAAGAATCTGCTGCTCCTGCCCTTTTTCGATTTCACGCTTCATGCTTCCCTTAAATTCAGGCTGAGGCTCCAGGCTGCCTCTGTAAACAACAGAGTATGGTCTTTGTGCAAGTAGCGTTTCTTTATCGATATATCGGATACTAAACAATTTCTGAGAAAATTTATCAAAATAAAGCTGGGCATAAATATCATTTAACGGAATGAGCGGGCGGGTATTCATTTCTTCCTCCGACAGTTCAAAACGAAAAAAATCATCACCCTGCTTTACGGTTATCTCACTTTTAACTTGTAACTTTTTAAGGATGGAAGTGACAGACTGTCCGATTTTGAAAGGTTTTACCGGTACTCCTTTACCTGCGGCAAAAACCGTGACCACTTTATTGTTTTTAACACCGGCCTGTAAATAGCCACCTGTGTTGGTGTAAACATACCAGTCGTAGCCATAGCCTGAAGGTTCCACTCTGTCAGCAGGGCCAAGACGGTCGTTTAAGTAGTCCTTGCTTTTGCCCATAAAGTTGGCGACAGTGGATTTTTCAACTCGTAATGTTTGGATGCTTTCCTTTGGGATCTTCTGTTTGGTATCTTCGGGTGAATGATTGGGATGCTGTTCACGGGTATCCAAAAAGAAAAAAATTGCAAGTAAACCCAAAAGCGTCAGAATTGCTGTTTTCTTCAAAAGCTGTACTCCCTTCAAATACATACCTTTCCTAACTGTACTGTACTTTAAGGGATTTTGTCCATTAAAGCGAAAAAAACACCCACTTTTAAGGGTGTTTTTTTAAGCACGTGTATTATTGGAGCTGGTCTCTCTGCTCGGAAATTTCACTCAAAGCAGCACCGGCTTTGGAATCTGATTGTTTATGCACCGCGATGTCCCCCAAAGACACAATTCCGACCAAATCACTGTTTTCAACGATCGGAAGACGGCGAATTTGATCACGTGACATCAACTCGGATGCTTCTTCTACACTCATATCGGGAGACCCGGTTATGAGCTGGCTGCTCATTACATCAGTCACCTTCGTTGATCCCTGTTTCTTTTCAGCCACAGCGCGTATAACAATATCGCGGTCGGTAATGACGCCAAGAAGCTTTTTCCCTTCACATACTGGAATAACTCCTACATCATCCTGCTTCATTTTAACTGCAGTTTCATAAATGTTGTCTTGTGGCGAACAAGTATCAACATTTGTGGTCATTATGTCTCTTAAAGTTTTCAAAAGGAAATCCTCCCATTCAATTTTTCTCATGTAGTATGATCTGCTGAAGAAAAATTATGCAAGGATGGATAAAGGGGAAATATTTTGACAACGATTGCATCTTCCAGAATTTCATACTATCATATAAAAGTAAAGGTTTACATGAACATTGGGAGGTAGTGTAATGGTATTTGAAGAAAGTGGCCTAAAAGGGCAAGTTGTCCAATTTTCAATCCTGGAACATATTATGAACAACCATGGCATCGTCCGGGCTGGACAATGGGATTATGAAAGAATTACATACGATTATAAATTTGAAGACATGACAAATGGAGACGTTTACTACTTGCGCTTCCCTTGCATCGTAGCCGAAGGTGAGATTGAACGCCCCTATGCAAAAATTGAACTCGGCGACCCATACCTTGGAAAACACTATTACCCGCACGGTGTGGAATATGATGAGGAGTTCCCAAAGAATATCGTAGACCATTGTAAAAAAACCATTAACCTGGTTGCTGAAGAGATCCAGTAAGTTTTCTTGCCAGCAACCTGGTTGCTGAAGAGATCCAATAAGAACGATAACCGAGCGATGCAAACAGAAAAAGAGTAACCCTTCCCGGCTGGGAGGGGTTACTCTTTTGGTCTGCTTTTTCCGATTGAATAGCCTTCAAACAGCCGTCCTCCATATGGCTTGAGCACATTATCGGCGAATCCGATCACCTGGTGTTTTTGACGGGTCTTGTAATATTCATCAAAGATTGAAACAAAGCTCTCCGCAAACTCTCCATTAAATTCCTTTAGCGCCCTGACAATCCATTTCCCTTCCCCGATCCAGCAGCCGTTGACACGGAGAACGAACTCATGAATTTTGGCCGCGAGCCGGGACACCGTAAATAAATCTTCTGCCGGGCTGGTTGAACCTTCTAGATCATCCAGCAAGTTGGTGATTTCATACCGTGCCGAATCTACTTCCTTCGATTTCCATGGCAGCGGACCTCTCTTCAAGAGGGCTAGTGCTTCATTTTTAATGGAAGCCGCCTGACCGTTATCCTTAAGGATGATACCTTCTGCACACATTTGAGGAAGCGAGGGGCGTGCACGGTCCCTGTTTTCCTTAAAGAAGTCTTTATACGTATGAAAACTGTGGACAAACACTTCGATAGGCCAGCCGAATTCGACAAATGACTTTCGATATGAATGTTCCTGGGACCCGTCAAACACAATAATGTCCAAATCTGAGCTTTCAGTTGCTTCACCTCTCACAATGCTTCCGGCCAAAAATACAATCTCTGCCACAGGAAAGTATTGCTCAATAAATTTTTTTGCAGCATGGACTGCACTGTCTCTTATTGTCATTGGAATGATCTCCTTAAAAAAAGTCATATATAAACGGGGTCTGTGCCGGCAAAATGGATTGCAGCAGCTTGATGTCTTCGCCTTTTCCTGAAATTCTTCCAAATCGGTGCAACTGATCCGGCGTTTTATAATTGAACAGAATAGCGGTCAGTTCCTGTATGTTAAGGGATATGCCTCTTTGAGGTGTCAACGTGCAGGAAGAATTTCCTGTTTTCACCGGGAAAAAGTTTATCGATTTTTCTCCTTCCTGAAAAGAAATGGCATATGATCCTTCATTCCACTCGGCAACCGGGTCTTTTACATGAAGAAACAAGGTTTCATTGCTCTTGCACATAAAGGGATAATCTTTCAATGCTTCAAGGACGTTCACAATTCGCCCCATAAAATAGCTGTGCTGTTCTTGATGGATCTTAGGGTCCCCCAGATAATACCCCATTTCATCGTCTGGCGGAACCACAATGGTCACATTATCAATCATCGAATCATGGTTACCTATAAAGTTCCACAACCCGTTAAATCCTTCTTTGTCCAGAAAGACAAATTCTTTAATTTCCATTTCATTTTCTTTAATGGAATAAACAATATAGCCGAGCGCTTCACTTCTGCTGTTTTTATAAACTGCGATCTGTTTTTTGGCTAATATGTTGTTCTTCCACCAGACCTCGGTGCGCTTCAGCGTGCCATTATATCGAGCTGCAAATTTCTCATAGACTGGCTTTAACATCATCCAATCCTCAGGACCATGCCGCACCACCTTGCCATCCACTCTTACAAAGGAAGGAAACTGCTTTTTATGTATGTTGTACTTTTTGTAATCACAGGTGAGTTCCCAACCGAAGCTCCGGTAAAAAGGGACCGAGAAAGGATGTAGCATGGAAAGGTAGATTCCTGATTGGTTCATTGCCTGTAATGCATGCGCCAGCAGCTTTCTGACCAGTCCCGTCCTTCTATTTTCAGGCCATGTGGCAACCCCTGCCAACCCACCCATTTTTACTGCTTTTCCAGAAAAATACACGTCAAATGGCAACAGATGATACTTTGCCAGCAATCGTTGTTCTTGATCAAATGCACCGTAAACCGTATCCGGGTCAGTATTTGACAGTCGTTTTTCAATCTCCTCAGGAGTTAAGGAGTACCTGAATGCGTATTGTGAAAGCTCAATTGAATCCAATAATTCGTTGCGTTGAAGATTCCTGATCAATGTTTCTCCTCCTATTCGTGATTACCAACTATTTCGACATCATTGCGTTAAAATCATTTATTTTCACAAAAAAAGATAACCGGTCACCCGGTTATCCTTAGGAATTTTTGGCCGCAGCAGTCAACTTGATCTTCACCAGGTCTTCTTTGTCTTTTGCCCGCTCTTTTTTCACCCATTTGTAAAATATATGGCCGAGCACGGTACCGTAAACCGCTTCCTGCAAAACTTTCATTAAGATCCCACCAGAATTTTGATCTTCAAGCGGTGGCAGGAATGAAAAAAGCAGAGGTGCATGAGCGTATGTGTCATATAGCACATGGCTCGAAAACATAATGAGGGCACAGGCAGGCGTCAACAGGACTCCACTGGCAAACACATACCCTACCTTTTTCAATTCGGACAGAGTGGTTAGTTCTTCCACCGGACAAAGTACCGGCCACCACATCGTAAACGCGGTTATGAACAATAGTGAATGGCTGAAAAACATTAACAGGCCGTTTGCCATGATAGCATCAAAGATCACCGGCATATGATAAATAGAAAACAATGCGATAAAGACAAGAATGGCAATCAGCGGTTGGGTCATAAAATGAATAAGTCTGATGAACTTGTTGTCCCTTTTCATCCATTTTAAATAAAAATCATGGGGCATCCCCAAGATAAGAAACGGAGGGACAACAAGATAGCTGATGGCCATTTCCAGCATATGCACACTAAACAGATAATGGTGGCCAATCACGTTCAGCGGACTTCCTTTAGAAATATAGAGAAAAACAAGCCCCACAGTGAAGAATATTTTTTGCAGCATGGTGGCTTTTATCTTACTGCTTCGAACGCCGTAAAACCGGTAATATAAAATGCCAATGACCAGTATTATCAAAAAAATATCCGGCCGGTACAGATTGTAAAAACTGAAATCGCTCAGTTTTTCAGGTGCCATCATATGATGGTTCATTATAGCAACTCCTTTCCCACGGAAAGCAGGGATATTCGATAGTTATAAAAAATGGCTGCCGAATCAGCAGCCATTTTTCGTCTTAGGAAGTCCAGATCATTCCTGCAATGCCTACCACCGTAATGGCAGCGATTAATATACCGCTGAACATTCCCCATAGCGGGAAATCATGTCCTTTATGGCTCAAATGCATCCAGATATACAATTGGAAGAATACTTGAACAACAGCGAGCACCAGAATAAACAATACAGCAAACGAATCTGCCACCTTATCACTCCAAATGGCGTAAAAAGCAACCAATGTCAAAAGAATCATCATGATGAATGAAACGTTGTGATGCTTTCTTTCTTCCTTGAACGCAAGCTTACGCTGCAGTGCTTCATTGCGGTGAATATTGGTTTCAGTGTTGTTATGATCAGCCATAGGTTAACCCACCTTCCCCATAAGATACACTACCGTAAAGATGAATACCCACACGACATCAACAAAGTGCCAGTATAAGGCGAACAAATAATACTTTGGTGCATTAACAAGGGTGATTCCACGGTTCCAGTTCCGGATTAGCAGTGTGATGATCCAGAGACATCCAAACGCCACGTGTCCTCCATGGAACCCGACCAGCGTGTAAAAGGCAGAACCAAAGGCACTGCTCGTAAAAGTATGCCCTTCATGCACATATTCCATAAATTCATAAACTTCAAGTCCGAGGAAGCCAAGCCCCAGAATTAGCGTGATAATAAACCATTTTTGAAGGGTACGCACGCGATTTTGTTTTAAGGCAAGCACGGCATACACACTTGTTAATGAACTCGTTAAAAGAAGCATGGTTGCCAGGAACACGGTAGGGAGCTTGAACAGCTCCTCCGTGGATGGCCCATCCATATTCATATGGCGCAAACCCAGATACGTACCAAACAATGTGGCAAATAAAACAGTTTCACCGCCGAGGAATAGCCAGAATCCTAGAAACTTATTTTTTCCTTCAAGGGTGGCTTTTTCGGGATGTTCCGGAAAATTAGCATCCGTTAAACGTTGTCCAGCATCCATTATAGCTTAACCCCCTTAAGATCTTCTTCCACTTCTTCTTTATGAATATGGAAGCCATGGTCATCAATAACAGAACGAAAGAACATGCTGATAAAGGTTATCGCCATCCCAATTACAACGACTGTCATTGTGTCATAAATTAAACCAAATGCAGCTACGAATAAACCGATGGACATGATTAACGGAAGAATGGATGGGTTCGGCATATGAATGTCTCCCACTGGTTCTGCCGGTGTCATGCCTTTGTTGCCTGCTGCTTTTTCAACCCAGAATGCATCCAGACCGCGTACCAGAGGAGTTTGGGCAAAGTTGTATTCAGGTGTTGGATACGGGATCGCCCACTCCAATGTACGGCCATGCCAAGGATCAGAAGATGGTGCGTATTTTTTAGAAGTTGAAATGATAACATTGATAAATAATACAATGGTTCCAATTGCCATCAGGAATGCACCAATCGTACTGATAAAGTTTAACTGGTCAAGATCCTGTCCGGAAAGGTATGTAAATACCCGGCGCGGCATACCCATTAATCCCAGGAAATGCTGGGGGAAGAAAGTTAGGTGGAAACCGATAAAAAACGTCCAGAAATGAATTTTCCCTAATGTTTCATTAAGAACACGGTTGAACATTCTAGGATACCAGTAATACAATCCGGCAAACAGACCCAGAATTACCCCACCGACAATAACGTAGTGGAAGTGGGCAACAACAAAGTAGCTGTCATGGAACTGATAGTCAGCAGACGGAATCGCAAGCATAACTCCTGTTACGCCACCCATAACAAAGGTAGGAATAAACCCAACTGCCCATAACATAGCCGTGGAGAAAACAATTTTTCCTCCCCACATGGTGAAGAGCCAGTTGAAGATTTTAACACCTGTCGGTACTGCAATCGCCATCGTCGCTACAGCAAAAATGGAGTTGGCTACCGGTCCAAGACCTACAGTAAACATGTGGTGAACCCATACCATGAAACCCAGGAAACCGATGAGCACCGTCGCAAATACCATTGCGCTATACCCAAAAAGGCGTTTTCTAGAAAAGGTTGCCACCACTTCACTGATCGCTCCAAAGGATGGAAGAATCAGTATATAAACCTCAGGGTGGCCGAAAATCCAGAAAATATGCTCCCAGATCAGAATGTTACCGCCATTGTCAGGGTTAAAGAAGTTGGCATCAAACACCCGTTCAAACATAAGCATGAACAATCCAATGGTCAGGGGTGGAAACGCGAATAAAATCAAACCTGAAGTTACAAATGCCGTCCACGTGAACAACGGCATGCGCATGAAGGTCATCCCTGGTGCGCGCATGTTGATGATGGTAACGAGGAAGTTAATTCCTCCTACTAACGTACCCGCTCCGGAAATCTGCAAACCAAGCACGTAGAAATCCACACCGGATCCTTCGGACGTCGTAGACAGAGGCGCATACGCAGTCCATCCTGCATCAGGAGCGCCGCCTAGCAGCCAGCTCAGGTTCAGGAGAACTCCCCCAAAGAAGAACAGCCAGAACCCGAGCGCATTAACAAATGGGAACGCTACGTCCCTTGCTCCGATCTGTAATGGAACAACAGCGTTCATAAAGGCAAATATAAGTGGCATGGCCGCAAAGAAAATCATTGTGGTTCCATGCATTGTAAGCAATTGGTTAAAAGTTTCAGCTGCGACAAAATCATTTTCCGGTTTAAACAGCTGAATTCGCATGAACATGGCTTCAAGTCCACCGATGATGAAGAAGAATCCCCCGGCAATTAGGTAGAGTATACCTATTTTCTTGTGATCGACAGTTGTGAGCCAGTCCATCAGCCCGCTTCTCTTTTTGTGACTTGCATGAGTAGACACCTTTTTACCTCCCTTTTTACAAACAGCTCCTATGTCTATTGAAGTTTTAGACTAAGAAGATAGTCAGCAACTGCATCAACTTCTTCATCGTTAAGGGGCACGTTCGGCATGTTGTTGCCTGGTTTTACTTTTTGTGGATCTTTAATCCATTTTTTAACATTATCTTTGTTGTGTTCGAGGACACCCGCTACTCGCTGCTTGTCACCAAACCCTGTCAGGTTAGGACCGGTGTTTCCGCCCTCTTTTCCAACGGCATGGCAGGACAGGCAGTTCTTTTCAAAGATCTTTTGTCCTTCGGCAGCATTGCCTGTAGCTTTTCCGCTGGCTTTTTTGAAAGAGTTTACCCAGGCCTGGTACTTATCCTTGGACACGACTTTTACTTTGAAATCCATCAAGGCATGTGAAGCTCCGCAAAGCTCGGCACATTTACCCTTGTAAACTTGTTCCTTGCTTCCTGTCTCGATCCACATGTAGTTTTTGCTGCCGTCACCAGGATTGGTATCCGTTTTTCCGGCAAGTGAAGGGATCCAGAAGGAATGGATAACATCAGCAGAAGATAATTCTACATGGACCTTGGTGTTAACTGGAAGCACAAGTTCCTGGGAAGTGATAATCTCCTCTTTCGGATATTCAAACTCCCACCAATACTGATGGCCCGTTACTTTCAGCGCCAATTCACCCTTTTTCGGCTTATCCTTTGCTGAGAGATCGAAGGTTTGCATAACCGTTGGCACGGCAAGTATGATCAACAGCAAAATTGGAATCGCTGTCCACAGAATTTCAAGCAAATGATTCCCTTCCACTTGCTCAGGGATGGTATCGTCACCTTTGCGCTTTCTGAACTTAATAATTACAAATACATAAATTACAAATACGACCAACAAAACAAAGATCATGATTGCCAAGCTGAGAACCATTAATGAATATTGCTTGTCAGCAACTTCACCCTGCGGCAAAAGCGCAGAAAGCGTTGGATCACCGCAACCCATCAAGAGAAGCGCCAACATTGCAAACAAAGGAACCAGCCGCCCTTTACGCAGCAATTTTCTCATCACTTCATAAAACCCCACTTTCTCGTTGTAGTTCAGCTGTTATATCTATTACCTGCTTAGCATAAACGTCGAATGTCTCATTTACATTAAGCAGCAAATAGCAAGAAAAATGTAAGCCCTTTTATGTAAAAGGTCTTTAAGATCTGGATTTTTCCAACAAGGGATTGCTCATCAAAATCCAGTATCATATGTTCACGAGAATCATAGCCACGAAGAGAATCGTCAAATAATTGAGCGAGTAGACAAACATCTGTCTTGCCCATTTGATGTCATTCGTTGACCTGAGTCCGGATAAACCAAGGGCCAGCCAGCACAAACCCATGATGGCAGCTAAGATGGTGTACACTTTGCCAAATGGATAAAGATAAAGAGAGACTGGAATTAAAGCGGATACATACCAGACCATCTGGCGTTTTGTCATTTTAAATCCCGACACAACGGGAAGCATAGGAATACCTGCTTTTCTGTATTCTTCGCAACGCTTCATGGCGAGGGCAAGAAAATGGGGAGGCTGCCATAAGAACAGGATCAAGAACAGGATCCATGCCGTATGAGCGAGACCCGGGTCTACTGCCGCCCACCCGATCAACGGAGGCATTGCACCGGAAATTCCTCCAATCACCGTGTTGATTGAATGGGTTCTTTTCAGCCACATCGTATATACAACCACGTATACAAAAAGTCCGATCAGTCCAAAAACTGCAGCTGTTAGCGTTGTCATTGCAAGGAAGATGACGCCCAGGGCAGATAAAATAATTCCCATCCACAACGCCTGGTTTGCTTCTATTTTCCCGGTTACTGTCGGTCTTTCCTTCGTTCGTTCCATCAGGCCGTCGATATCACGGTCTATGTAATTGTTGAGACAGCACCCCCCGGCAATGATAAGGGCGGAACCCAATACAGCCAATGATAGAACAACAAGCTTATCCATAAACAGAAGATGGTTGTACTTGATTGCAAGGAAGGATCCTGCAAAGACGGTAATGAGGTTCGAGATTACAATACCCATTTTCGCAAGGGTAAGATAGTCTCTCCACGTACCTGCCGGATTTGCTTCGGTTAAAGGGTTCGGTTTCACCACTTTGTCAGCTGCCCCAAGAGTTGTTTCCGTTTTGCTCACCGCATACACCTCCTTTACAGGTAAGTTTCCATCCATTTCAAAATTATCCATTTAAAATGCCATATTTTATTCTAAATAGTAATGAAACGGAAATCAATATGTAAAATGCCTATCTTTTTTCACATAATGTCGAAAATTATCACATAATGGTGTGATATGATAGACAGGTTTCAAAATCATTATAAAACAATTTAGAAGGTTTGTATACTTCATCCCGGACACCTCAGGCTCCCTATCATATCTATGATCTGGGAGCGATTGGCATATGTTTAAATTTTAACAAATTTGTGAATTTTCTTGTCGTTTTTCGCGCTCCCCCAAAAAAGAAGCTGACAAGGAGAAAGATAACCTTCTCTTCATCAGCTTCTTTTAGGAATTCTGAATTATTTTTCCAGCTCAACCAATAAATCTCCAGGACTTATTGCTTCACTGTTGCTTGCATAAATTTCTTTTACAATACCATCAAATGGAGCTTGTACTGTGGTTTCCATCTTCATGGCTTCGGTGATCATCAAGTGATCCCCCTTTTTAACTTTTTCCCCTTTTTCCACCAGTACCTTTACGACGGTACCGGGCATTCCTGCACCAATATGAGCAGGATTTGCCGGATCGACTTTTTGCTTCACTGCAACGGCAGATTTTACGCTCTCATCTTTAATTACGACTTCCCGCGGCTGGCCGTTTAATTCAAAATAAACGACTCGCGTACCATCGAGATGTGGCTCACCAATAGAAACCAGACGGACGATCAGTGTTTTCCCCTTTTCAATTTCCACCTCTAGTTCTTCACCCAGGCTCATTCCATAGAAGAAGGTTGGGGTGTCAAGGACAGAGAGATCACCATATTGGTCAAACATTTTTTCCCGTTTCAAAAACACCTTTGGATACAGCGCATACGATATTGCGTCGAAGCTTGTGACCTGCCGGTTAAGTTTATGGAACAAGGTTTCCTTAATATCCAAAAAGTCCGCCGCTTCAAGCAATTCTCCAGGGCGCTTGGTAATGTGCTCCCTTCCTTTTAAGATCAGCTGCTGAAGCTCTTTAGGAAAGCCCTGGTACGGCTGTCCAATGTAACCCTGGAAGAACTCTACAACAGAATCCGGAAAGTCAAGCTTTTCTCCTTGTTCATACACATCGTCCTCGCTCAATTGGTTCTGAACCATAAACAAGGCCATGTCACCCACAATTTTAGATGAAGGTGTAACTTTAACCACATCACCAAACATATCGTTTACACGCCTGTACATTTGCTTGACAAGGTCCCATTTCTCTTCCAGCCCCACTGCTTTAGCCTGCTGCTTCAAATTGCTGAATTGACCGCCAGGCATTTCATGCTCATAAACTTCCGGATCGGGAGCGTTCATACCGCTTTCAAATCCCTGGTAGTAATGGCGGACGTCCTCCCAATAGGAACTTAATCGCTGCAAATTATTGATATCGGCCACTGGCTGGCGATCGTGGCCGGACAACGCATAATATAATGAATTGGCTGACGGCTGTGAGGTGCCTCCTGCCATGGAACTGATTGCAACATCGACAATGTCAACGCCGGCATCAATGGCTTTGGAATATGTAAAAATGCCATTTCCGCTCGTATCATGGGTATGGAGATGGATAGGAATCCCCACATTCTCCTTTAATCGTGAAACAAGCTCATAGGCAGCCTGTGGCTTAAGCAGACCTGCCATATCTTTTATGCCGAGAATATGGGCCCCTGATGCCTCCAGCTCCTTCGCCAAATCAATATAATATTGTGCATTATATTTGGTACGGCCGGGATCGAGGATATCTCCGGTATAGCATACTGCTGCCTCTGCAACCTTTCCGCTTCTTCTCACCGAATCGATGGCAACGGTCATGCCTTCGACCCAGTTTAGGCTGTCAAATATCCTGAAAACATCAATACCTGCTTCACTTGATTTTTCAACAAATTCTTCAATAACATTATCGGGGTAGTTTTTATAGCCAACTGCATTGGATGCCCTCAGAAGCATTTGAAACAAAATATTGGGAACCTTATCACGAAGCTTCAAAAGCCTTTCCCATGGATCTTCATTTAAAAAACGGTACGCAACATCAAACGTCGCTCCTCCCCACATCTCCATGGAAAACATGGCGGGCCACAGTTTTGCAGTCGGCTCTGCCGCTTGAAGAAGGTCGTGCGTTCTTACTCTTGTAGCCAGGAGAGATTGGTGGCTGTCCCGAAACGTCGTATCGGTAAGTAAAACATTATTTTGTTCCTGAATCCATTGAGCGAGCCCTTCGGCACCTTTCTGTTCAAGAATTTGCTTCGTTCCATCAGGGAACGTGTCTGATATGGAATCAGATAGCACACTGGGCTTATGAAAAGCTTTCTTTTGCACTTTTTCAATGCCGGGAAAACCGTTAATGGTCGTGGAACCTATGTAGCTGAGCATCTTCGTTCCGCGATCTTTTTTCTTTGGAAAAATAAACAGCTCGCTCGATGTGTCAATAAAAGAAGTGTCATAATCGCCTGAAAGGAATGACTCGTGCTTTACGACATTTTCAAGAAATTCAATGTTGGTTTTAATCCCCCTGATCCGGAACTCTTTTAAATTCCTCAACATTTTGGCTGCAGCCTGTTCAAAGGTAAGTGCCCATGTTGAGAGCTTAACGAGCAATGAGTCATAGTGGGGGGTGATCACAGCCCCCTGAAATCCGTTTCCTGCATCAAGTCTGACCCCAAATCCGCCGCCTGACCGGTACACATTGATTCTCCCTGTATCGGGCATAAACTGATTGGACGGATCTTCAGTTGTAACCCTGCACTGGATGGCAAATCCATGACAGGCGATCTCTTCCTGCCTCGGGACACCAATTATGTCGCCATGCAGCTGGTTCCCCTGGGCAATCAAGATTTGTGATTGAACAATGTCGACCCCAGTAATCATTTCCGTGATCGTATGTTCAACCTGAACTCTTGGGTTCACTTCTATAAAATAAAATTCACCGCTGCCGGTTACCAAGAACTCGACCGTTCCAGCATTTAAATAGCTGATATGCGACATGAGCTGAACTGCCGCACGGCAGATTTCTTGCCGCAGACTGATATCGAGACCAACACTTGGTGCAACCTCTACCACTTTTTGATGTCTTCTCTGAACGGAACAGTCCCTTTCGAAGAGGTGGACGATATTGCCTGACGAATCCGCCAATATTTGAACCTCGATATGTTTTGGCTTTTCAATAAACTTTTCAACATATACCTGGTCCTCGCCAAATGCCGCTTTTGCTTCAGATTTCGCACGTTCATAGCCCTCGGCAAGTGAATTTTCGCTTCGGACAATTCTCATGCCTCTTCCGCCGCCTCCGAGCGAGGCCTTAATAATAACAGGATATCCATGAACTTTAGCAAAAGATTTTACCTCATCCAGGCTGCCTACCGGGCCATCGCTCCCCGGTATAACCGGCAGCCCGGCACTGACCGCCACTTCTCTTGCTTTCACCTTGTCGCCAAACATGATCAGATGCTCTTCTTTGGGCCCAATAAAAACGATATTTTCCTCGGCGCAGCGTTTTGCAAAATGAATATTCTCGGATAAGAAGCCGTATCCGGGATGGATAGCATCTATCCCATTCTTTTTTGCAATGCCGATAATGCCTTCAACATCCAGATAAGCATCAATCGGCTTCTTTCCTTCTCCGACCAAATAGGCTTCATCTGCTTTATAGCGATGATAAGACCCAGAATCTTCCTTTGAATATACCGCTACTGTCCGTATCCCCAATTCCGTGCAGGCACGGAAAATACGAATCGCAATCTCGCCGCGGTTGGCGACGAGTATTTTTCTGATCGGCTTTTGTGACATCGGTATCTCTCCCTCTTTTTCCCGGAATTACACCGCTCGCAAATCTCCTTTTACGGGTGCTTGTTCCGGCTTTTGATGCTTTCTTTTATAATTCACATGACAGGATATATTGACGAGAATCCCCATGGAAATTAACAGCAATACTAGAGATGAACCACCATATGAAATAAACGGCAGCGGGACACCGGTTACCGGGAGCAGGCCGATGGCAGCCCCCAGGTTTACAGTCGCCTGAATGCCCACCATTCCCGAGATGCCAAACGCAAGCAGACTGCCGTAGGTATCCCTGCTGCGTAAACCAGTAATAAACCCTTTGATCACAACAAAGGCGATTAATCCAATAACAATTGCCACACCCCAAAAGCCGAGTTCTTCCGCAATGACAGCAATAATAAAGTCAGTTTGCGGTTCAGGTAAAAACCCGTACTTTTGAATACTTTGTCCGAGTCCTGTGCCTGAAATTCCGCCATGGCCAATTGCGAGATATGAGTTTACAAGCTGAAATCCTTTTCCTTCAGGATCTGTAAAAGGCGCATAGGCAGCAGTAAACCTCGATTTTTGTTCATCTGTCAAAACCTGTGATCCCAGAGCGATAATCAGAACTGCCGAAACGATCAACAACAGCTTGTGAACGGGCTTCATTCCAGAACTTAGGATAATAACTCCTGTTGTAGCCGCTATGATCATACCGGTCCCCAGGTCAGGCTGCTTCATAATCAGTATAAAAATAACCCCGAATATACTGATGGGCGGAGCACTCGCTGCAAAATTTTCGAGCTTGTCCTTTTTCTTTGAAAAAATCGCTGCCAGATAAATCGTCAGCCCGAGTTTGACAAATTCCGAAGGCTGGAATCCAATGCTCCCGATATATATCCAGCTCTGTGCATTGTTTGTTGTACGGCCAATAAAAAGAACAGCTACCAATAGCGCGATTGACCCAAAAACGATAGGAATGATCATTTTTTTATATAGCTGGTAGGGAATGATCATTGCGACCAAGAAGCAAAACAAACCAGCAACGAGAAAGACAAGCTGCCGTATAAAAAAGAAGTTGCTTTCATAGCCAAACCGGTTAATCGACACAATAATACTTGCACTGTACACCATGACAAGCCCGATTGCACACAACAGCAAAATAGCAATGACGAGTGAATAGTCATAGTGGCGAAACATTTTCTTTAACATGCGCTTACATCCTTTATGTAGTCTTTTCCCTAACAGTTTTCGTACCTGCTCTACGCTTTTCCACTGTATGATGAAGTTAAAAATAGTTTAACACATATTGCAGCCTCAAAATAAAAAAACTCAAACCATTCGCCGACGGTTTGAGTCATTTATTATTTCCGCATGGATGCTTCATGCAAAGCGGTTAGCTGGCGTTCGAGTGATTCTAGCAAACCTTTTCCATCTTCTTCATCCACCAGGTTCAGCCTTACTGCAAAATCAATCTCCCGGGAGAGTCCGAACATCTGGGTATCCAGCACTTCCTCATAGAGGGGACATTGAGGCATTGTCAGGTTTTCCATCTGCACTTCGATTAATTTCAGAATCTTCGCTGCATCCGCCTGTAACAGTTCAAATGCCTTTTCACGATGTCCTGTTGCCATCTCAGGTGACAATATAATCCCTCCGTTCTACTCTGGCTTTCTACTCTTTAATATAGCGCGACACAGGCAAAAAATCAACAAATTACCGTATTATGCTTATTCATGTTAGAATGAATATGCATATAACATTACTATACAACATATAGGAGCTTGGTACTATGGATTTTGTTCTGGAAATGACGGGAAACGTAAAATACAAACTTGCCATTGATCCGGGTGTTTTTATTTTCGATGAGAGAAAGTTTGACCTGACCACTTATTTTGACCGCGATGAAGATCTGGAAACCGAAGAGGAAAAATATTTAAAAGCAGTATCCTCCCATTGGGACAGAGAATTGATAGAAGGCTCTGCACCTCCAGAAAAGAAAAACAAACCCAATAAATCGTTAAAAGAAACGATTTCAACCGGTACATTTGCCATTGCCCTGTCCCATTTTATTAAAAATGCCGAACCTGATGCCAATGCTACTGTCCTTGAAGTGCAGTCAGATGATGAAAATGTGGAACTGCCGTTGGAAGAGGGCATGAAGGCTATATTGGGATTCTCTCTAGAAGGAAAACCGCTAAGAGAAGACGGACCGGTCCATTTTTATTATGGAGATGGAAGAAACAAGGATAACCCAATAAAAAATATCCGTAAATTTATTATTAAATAAACCTGATGCACCTGCATCAGGTTTATTTAATATCCGGATTAAAGTAAATCGGCTGCCAGCTGCGCCAGGCTGGATCGTTCACCCTTTTCGAGTCTTACATGACCGCTAATGCTTTGGTCTTTGAATTTTTCAACTACATACGTAAGTCCGTTTGTAAACTCATCCAAATATGGATGATCAATTTGCTTTGGATCTCCCAACAGGATGACTTTGCTTCCTTCACCCACTCTTGTCAGGATGGTCTTCACCTCATGCTTGGTCAGATTTTGCGCTTCATCGATGATGATAAATTGATCTGGAAGGCTTCTGCCTCGTATATAGGTTAACGCTTCGACGTGAATGGAGCCGATTCCAGCCAATATTTTTTCAAGCTCTCCCTGTTTCTTCGCATTAAACAAATACTCCAGATTATCGTAGATAGGCTGCATCCACGGCTTCAGCTTCTCATCCTTTTCTCCCGGGAGATATCCAATATCTTTCCCTACAGGAACGATTGGCCTTGCAATAAACAGTTTAATATAATTCTTCAGGTCTTCGGTTTGAAGCAAGCCCGCTGCCAGTGTTAAGAGTGTTTTCCCCGTTCCCGCCTTACCGATCAGCGTCACCAGGTGCACATCTTTTCTCAAAAGCAATTCAATCGCCATCTTTTGCTGGACATTTCGCGGCTTGATCCCCCATACTGAATCCCCGTCAAACAGAAGGGGTTTGATTTTCTTGCCATTATCCTCCACCCTTGCCAGGGCTGAAACTGAGCTTCTGTACAGATCTTTCATAATCAGAAACTGGTGAGGATAGAAGGAATGATTGGCAATTTCGATCGTAGCCAGTTCATGCTTTTCGTAGAATTTATCGAGCACTTCGCTTGCTACATAAATTTCTTTGTACCCAAGGTACGTTTGTTCATCCCTGTCCACCACTCGATCACTTAAAAAATCTTCCGCCTGAATGCCGAGGGCGTCAGCTTTTACTCTTACAAGAACATCTTTACTGACCAGAATAACCTCTTTCCCATTTTCCTTTCCTTTTTCTTCAACTGCCAAGTTCAGCGTAACAGCAAGGATCCGGTTATCATTTGTATGTTCTGAGAAGGTTTCCTGAAGTCTCTGGAACGATTTATGATTCAGTTCCACGCGCAACGTACCGCCATTCTCCAGCGGAACATTTTCATGAAGCTTCCCCTTAATTCTTAACTTGTCGATCAGCCTTGATACTTCACGTGCGTTTCTTCCGATTTCATCCATGTATCTTTTTTTCGAATCCACTTCCTCTAGTACAATTGCCGGGATTACCACTTCGTGATTGCCAAATGAAAATATAGAATGGGGATCCTGTAAAAGAACGTTAGTATCAAGGACATATATTTTATCCAATCCACACAGCCTCCTGACATTATTGGTTAAGAATGGGCAGTGTTAAATAAAAAAAGGAAAGGTAATGCGTATTGCAGGGCCGGGGGCAGCATGGGCCCTCCCGGACGGACTATAATCTAATGTATGAACACAGCAATAAAGTTAGAAGAAATCAAGGGAAATTACAGAAAAAAGAACCGATAGCATTTAAAACTCTTGTTTTCGGACCATTCAGAGAATGATTGGTGCGTAGCGCCCATTATTTGCTATAATAATGACAGCACCAAAAAATAGAGGTGATTTAATTATGCGTGTAAAATGTGTATTGTGTGATACGATTCAATCCATTGAAGATCAATCCTCACTCGCCAAGCGGCTGAGAAACCGGCCGATCCATACCTTTATGTGTGAAAAGTGCCAAGAACGGATTACTGATAAAACCAATAAAAGAATAGCGACCGGAAATTTTCTTTTGTACCGGACACCTGCCAAAGAAAATGAATGGTAAATCAGTTGACGCCGGCCTGTGGGCTGGCTTTTTTTCTGGCTGTGTGTTGGGCCTTTTTCTTCTGGGTGTACAACTGTTAACGGGTATACGTGTTTACACTCTTCTCACCAATATTGATTTCCTTCCATTCCTTCTTCCGGCTTTCTCTTCAGAATGGTCCCAGTTTTTAGTGCATTTGCTTGTCTCATGTGTGATAGGGGTAATCGCCCTTTTTCTCGGCTGCGGCCTTGCATGGGGAGCCCTTCCGGTTGCCTTTTCGATCAGCCTGTTCGCTGCCTTTTTATACTTTCCCCTGACTCTTGTTTCGGTCACCACCACACCTGCTGTGAATGACTGGGCGGCCATCCTGTTCTGGTTTTCGGGGCATGTGCTGTATGCCGTCGTTTTGGGACGTCTGATTCAAAAGAAAAAAACGCCGTGACATGGATCGTTTTCCATAATCAGGGCGTTTTTCTTTTAATTATATTTTGGTTCTGCTTCAATGGATTCCCATAAAGCATTAATGTAGTCACGGGGGAATGATTTTTTGTAGTGGGTGGTTTCAATCATGTATCCCACTTCATAGTTCTCTTCCTGCAAATGAACGGAAAGGATTGACACATGGTGATCTTCACGCAAAATCTCGTCAAAAAACTGAAGGGTATCTTTTGCAGCTTGATCTTCTGGTCGATGCTCCGCTACTTTTTTGATACTCAGCCAGTTGTAAAGCGCGTCCTGCAAGGTCATAATTTTTCTCCTTAAAGGTTTTCGGCTTTATTGCGTTTGCTTTGATGCAGACGGATTTTATAAATGATAAGCACAGCTGCTGCACATAGCAGCCCTTCGGCTACCGGAAGTCCGATTCCAAAAAACGTGAGCGGAAAACATCCAAGCACCAACAGAACATATATAACTGCTGACTTCAATGGAGGAAGCTTTTTGGCAAATCCGAGCTTATAGACTAGAATTGTCAACAGTGTGATCACCAAATAAAGCAAAAAGAATCCTGCAACTGGATGTTCATTAATTCCTAAAAGAAGAGCGATGGGGGAAGAATCTTCACCCGTCGCAGACATGACTTTTTTATCATTCATCACTTACACCCCACCCGAAACATCATTAATTTTGATTGGCTAGTTTGTTCTTCTTGGCCATTCGTTCACGCTCATTTTTATCAAGGATTTTTTTACGAAGACGGATGCTCTCCGGTGTTACCTCACAGTATTCATCTTCGTTCAGATATTCCAATGATTCTTCAAGGGACATAACACGCGGTTTTTTCATGCTTACAGTTTGGTCTTTGTTAGCGGAACGCATGTTTGTCATTTGCTTCACTTTCGTAATGTTAACTGTAATATCATTTTCACGAGTATGCTCTCCGACGACCATTCCTTCATAAACTTCAGTTCCTGGTTCAACGAAGATCGTTCCGCGGTCCTCTACGTTAAGAATACCGTACTGGCTGGCTTTACCGTGTTCCATTGATACAAGAACACCTTGTCTGCGTCCTCCGACCTGTCCCTGGTGAATGGGCTGGTAGCTGTCGAATGTATGGTTCAGGATTCCATATCCACGGGTTTGGGAGAGGAACTCAGTTGAATAACCAATCAATCCACGAGCTGGAACCATAAATTCAAGTCTTACTTGACCAGATCCGTTGTTGATCATATTTAACATTTCACCTTTTCGGGCACCAAGGGATTCCATAACCGCTCCGGTGTATTCTTCAGGCACATCAATTTGTACACGTTCTACCGGTTCAGACTGAACGCCATCAATCATTCGTACGATAACTTCCGGCTTTGAAACTTGAAGTTCGTAGCCTTCTCGTCTCATGTTTTCAATCAGGATGGAAAGATGCAATTCACCACGTCCTGAGACAATCCATGCATCCGGGGAATCTGTGTTATCCACTCGTAAAGATACATCTGTTTCCAGCTGGGAACGAAGACGTTCTTCAATTTTTCGAGCTGTTACATATTTCCCTTCACGTCCAGCAAATGGGGAGTTGTTTACTAAGAAGGTCATTTTCAACGTAGGCTCATCAATGCGAAGAACCGGAAGTGCTTCCTCCTGGCCTTCAGGACAAACCGTTTCGCCGACATTGATTTCTTCCATTCCGGAAACAGCGACAAGGTCTCCCGCTTTAGCTTCCTGAATTTCAACGCGCTTTAGCCCCAAGAAACCAAATATTTTGGTTACACGGAATTTTTTCAGTGACCCATCAAGCTTCATAAGTGATACCGACTGGCCGACATGCATGGTTCCTCTGAATACACGGCCGATTCCAATACGACCAAGGTAGTCATTATAATCCAGCAGTGCGACTTGGAATTGAAGCGGTTCAGCACTGTTATCAACTGGAGAAGGGATATTCTCAATGATGGAATCAAAGAGAGCTTTCATGTTTTCATCCTGCTGACCAGGGTCATTGCTTGCGGTACCGTTAATGGCTGAAGCATATACAACCGGGAACTCCAGCTGGTCTTCATCAGCACCTAATTCGATAAACAAGTCGATCACTTCATCAACCACTTCTTCAGGACGTGCGAAATCACGGTCAATTTTATTTACGACCACAATAGGAGTAAGTTTTTGCTCAAGCGCTTTTTTCAAAACAAAGCGGGTTTGCGGCATGCATCCTTCATAGGCATCAACCACCAAAAGGACACCATCCACCATTTTCATGATACGTTCAACTTCTCCACCGAAATCGGCGTGTCCTGGTGTATCCATAATGTTAATACGTGTACCTTCATAATTGATGGCTGTATTTTTAGCAAGGATGGTAATCCCACGTTCTTTCTCAAGGTCATTGGAGTCCATAGCCCGTTCATTTACATGTTCATTCGAACGGAATGTTCCTGACTGATGAAGCATTTGGTCCACGAGTGTTGTTTTCCCATGGTCAACGTGCGCGATAATCGCGATGTTCTTAATGTCTGTTCTTAAATCCAAAGTAATCTCTCCTTAAAGATCCTATCTTTTTATTTATAAAATTCCCAGTGCCAGTCTGGATATTTTTTCTCAATTTGGTTATTGGTTTTCAACTTTACTATTATACCACAAAGTACAACAATCTTTTTCTTTTTTGAAAAATTAGTTACACTATACATATAATGCGGAGGATTGGAGGGTTTATCATGAAAGTTGAAAATATCATTTTTTTAGTGATCGCCGTATTAACGACGTTCAGTATTGCACTTCTCGGTGTGGCAATAGGACAAAACAGCTGGCTCATCGCCATTATAGCTATAGTCGCTGTCTTCTTCCTTATGGGCTTTGGCTTTTCTTTGAAAAAAAAGTTCAGAGAAAGAAACAACGCTTAAGCCGGAGAAACTGTTTTAGCGAACTTAATATATTCTTTTCCGCTTTCATCTTTTTCCAGACCTATTTGCTCAAAACCGTTCCTGTTTAAAAATAGAATCCAGTCCTGGTTTAAGACAGGTGCGGAAGAAAAAAGAACAGAACTTAGGGTTTCCACTTTTCTGCAGCATTCAGCCAGGATTTCCCGGGCGTGACCCTGGTTTCTCTTTTCAGGGTCAACAAGAAGGGTACCAAGCCACGGCTTTCCATTAGAAGGAGCAGCGTATACAAGATACGTTGCTCCTATTTTTTCTCCGTTTAAACCCCAGATCAGCCATTCCCCACCCGTCTGATCATACGTTTTCATATAGGTTTCAAGCTCATATTCACTTTCGTTACCTGTCAGCCCTTCTTCCTTCAGCCAGCGAGGAGAAGAGAGAATCATTTTCTTAAAAAAAGGAAGATCTTCTTTGACAAGCGGCCTACTGTCCATTTGTACTTGTTCCTGGTGAAATGAGACCAAGAATTTCCTGATGCAAGGAAGGCTTTGCTGCGAAAATGCTTGTTTTATCGAGCACATTGACTGCCTTCCCATTTACATCGGAGATCATCCCGCCTGCTTCTTTAATTAAAATATAGCCAGCAGCAAAATCCCATGGCGACAGTCTCAATGTCACATATGCATCCAGGCGTCCGCATGCCACATATGCAAGCTCAATGGCTGCAGTTCCATACGATCGTGTTCCACGTGATTTTCTGACCAATGGCAAGAGGAGCTGATGATCAATTTTCGGGTTTGGGGTAATCCATGTCGCATTCAGGCCAATCACCGACTTATCAAGTGTGGTTTCTTCCAGCCGCGGCAATTTTTCTTCATTGAGATACAGCCCTTCCCCCGCCTTGCAGTGAAACAGCTCATTGCGAACGACATCATATATGAACGCCAGCTTTTCTTCTCCGTCATGAAACACGCCGACCGAAATGGCAAAGTTCAATTGTTGGTGAACAAAGTTTGTTGTACCGTCAATCGGGTCAATAATCCAAACTGTGCCGTCGAGGTTTTTAACCTTGTCCCCATAACCCTCTTCACCTAAAATTTCATGATCCGGGTATTTATTTTTTATTTTATCAATAAAAAACTGTTCAATCCCCTTATCCATATCCGTCACAAGATCCGCAGCATGTGATTTGTATGTAATGTTTAATTCGCTTGAAAACGAACGCTTAATGACTTCACCAGCCTCAAACACCCAGCTTTTTGCCGTTTCATAAAGTTCTGTCAGCTTTGCGCTATCCATTTTTATATCCACTCCTTGTCTCGTGTTTCCTTTACTATATGTTACCACTACTTGCCCCCAACATAACCAAACAATGCTTATTGAAAAAAGAAGGCTGCCCCCACACCAAAAAAAACGACCCTGCATAAGATCAGGTTCGTTTTTTCACCCTGTGTCAGTTGTGATCATGCCTCTAGTCTCACTAGCTCTTGACGTAATTTCTCCAGCTTGCGCTTCGACTCATTGATTTGTTTTGTGTTTTTATTTTGCAGCGCATCGAAAAGGGTGGACAATTCATAGTCGATTTCAAGTTTTAATACAGGGATTCTGCGTTCTGCATCCGTTCGTTTTAAGGTTTGAATGACTTGTTTCATACACTTTCCACATCCTTTCTTTCTTTTGTGAGAATACTAAATATTCTGATTTTGGATATTGTCTTCTATCTTATGATTCACTTTGGCTTAATGCAACCTTATTCTCTTTTTAAAATAAAATTATATAAAAGTAGCATATATTGCGAACTGTGGTAAACTACTAACCTGAATGACAATTACGTTTTTTTAGCAGGAGGAAAGACAATGCAATTTGATGGATTTAATGAGAAAGATTTTTCTGTATTTGCCATTGATGGCCTAGAGGCGAGAATGGAGAAACTGATCGAACGGGTCAGACCGAAATTGGAGGAGCTGGGAAAACACTTTGCTGCGGAACTTTCATCATCCACTGGAGAAGAAATGTTTTATCATGTGGCTAAACATGCCCGCAGAACCGTCAATCCTCCCAATGATACGTGGGTGGCCTTCTCAAGCAGCAACCGCGGCTACAAAAAGCTTCCTCATTTCCAGATCGGGCTTTTTGAAACCCATATTTTCATCTGGTTTGCTGTCATTTATGAATCTCCCGTAAAAAAGGAATTTGCAGCGTTATTAAAAAAAGAGATGGATTCAATAAATAAGAATATCCCTGATAACTTTGTCTGGTCACAAGATCACATGAAGCCAGATGCCTTTTCACACCTTGATGTGAAAAACGGCAAACTTTCTGATTTTATTAATTCCTTGGCTAATGTAAAAAAAGCTGAACTTCTGTGTGGAATACATATTCCAAAAGAGGAAGCTATACGGATGGACGGTGACACGTTTATCCATAAAGCGGATTCTGTTTTCCAGACCCTTATGCCTCTGTATCAGCTGAAAAAGAAAATATATTCCCAAGAAGGTTGATTTGGCAAGAGGGGGAGAAGGTTTCTCCTCTTCTTACCACCATTATATTGTTGGCTAAAAAAAATGTTTGGGTAGATTGTTTTTTATTTTTCCAGTCCAACCTTTGCCCATTTACTGCGTATATCGATTGCCTCACCTATTATTCTGTCCATCAGTTCCTTCACTGAAGGAACATCATGAATTCTTCCCATTACCTGGCCGGCCCACCCAAATCCTTCATCTGCTTTTCCTTCATAGATATAACTTTTATTCCGCTCCCCACTAATCAGGTCCTTCAAATCTTCATATGCAGCACCCTCTTCCTCACGTGTGAGAATGAGGTTGGTCCAGCTGTTGGCGACAGCCCTTCCAGGCGCCCCCAGTTTTCGTTTTATGACGGCCGTATCCGTTTCATGGCCGTTAACAAGTGCCTCTTTATAAGATGGATGGGCGTGCTCACATTCCTTTGTGGCAATAAACCTAGTACCCATTTCAATGCCTTCCGCTCCAAGGGCCAACGCTGCCATCAAACCTCTGCCATCCCCTATTCCGCCTGATGCAATAACCGGAATCGACACCGCATCGACAATCTGCGGTATGAGGACCATGGTTCCGATATCGTCTCTGCCAATATGCCCCCCACCTTCCTGACCGACTGCCATAACTGCGTCCGCACCAAGCTGTTCTGCTTTAACAGCCTGCCTGACTGAGGCCACAAGAACTAGTTTTTTAACGGATATTCCTTCTAGCATCCGAAAAATTCCCGCAGGGTTTCCGCCTGTCATACTGATGACCGGGACGCTTTCTTCAACTGCAGCTTCCACCATATGCCCGTAGGGGCGGCCATGCTGACCGATGGCAAAATTCACCCCGAAAGGAAACGGCGTCATTTCTTTTGTTTTTCTGATTTCTTCTTTTAAATGAGCAGGAGTATCAAGTGACATGGCGGTGATTTGTCCTAGGCCCCCGGCATTGGACACGGCGGAAGCAAGCCTAGAATATGCAAGGTAGGCCAAGCCTCCTTGTATAATGGGATATCGTGTGCCCAGCATTTCCGTGATTTTCGTATTCATCCTCTTTTTCTCCCCTATCCATCTTTTTTGGTTTTCTTTGCATACAAAACTGTTAGAATCTGATATACTGTCTTTTGTTTTACTATGTACGAATAAAATGTATTAAGTTCATTATAGATGAGGTGTCTGAATTGTCACAACACGAAACTCCTTTATTTACCGGCCTGAAAGAACATGCCAAACGTAACCCTTACCAATTCCATATTCCCGGTCATAAAAAAGGCCAGGGAATGGATCCTGAATTCAGGGATTTTATCGGTGAAAACGCATTATCCATTGATTTGATCAATATTGCACCACTTGATGATCTTCACCAGCCTAAAGGAATGATTAAGCAGGCGCAGGATCTTGCTGCCCAGGCATTCGGAGCGGATCATACGTTTTTTTCTGTCCAGGGGACAAGCGGCGCCATTATGACAATGATTATGTCCGTTGTTTCGCCGGGAGATAAAATTATCGTCCCGCGCAATGTGCATAAATCCATCATGACAGCGATCGTTTTTTCAGGAGCCACTCCTGTTTTCATTCATCCTGAAATTGACAGGGATTTAGGAATCTCTCACGGTATAACTCCTCAGAGTGTGAAAAAGGCGCTTGAGCAAAACCCCGATGCCAAAGCAGTTCTTGTCATCAATCCAACGTATTATGGCATTTCAGCCAACCTAAGCGAGATTGTGGACATTGCCCATAGCTATCATGTTCCTGTTCTCGTGGATGAAGCTCATGGTGTACTCATTCATTTCCACGATAAAATGCCTCTGTCAGCCATGCAGGCTGGAGCAGACATGGCCGCGACCTCTGTTCACAAGTTAGGCGGTTCATTGACCGGAAGTTCAATACTGAATATAAAAGAAGGGCTTATTTCGGCAAAACGCGTGCAAACCATACTAAGTATGCTAACCACCACGTCCACTTCTTATATTCTGCTGGCATCACTCGATACAGCCCGTAAACGTCTTGCTACCGAAGGTTACAGCATTATTGAGAAAACCATTAAATTGGCTAATGAGGCAAGAGAGAAAATCAATCAGATTCCCCTCCTATACTGCGTGGGAGAAGAAATACTGGGAAAGGAAGCAACCTATGACCTTGATCCAACAAAACTGCTGATTTCAGTAAAAGATCTTGGCATCACAGGTTACGATGCAGAAGTGTGGCTCCGCGAGGAACATAACATCGAAGTAGAACTTTCCGATCTGTATAATATCCTTTGTTTGATAACAACCGCAGACCACGAAAGAAATATCATGGTCCTTATTCAGGCATTAAAGGAAATGGCTGAACACTTCGGGAAAATTCCTGGCGGTAAGCCGGTTCAGCCACTGCCGGTCCACGTTCCCGATATCCCGGTTCTTGCCTTGTCACCGCGCGATGCCTTTTATGCTGATACGGAAAGTATTCCATTTGAAGAATCCGCTGGAAGAATCATCGCTGAGTTCCTGATGGTGTATCCTCCTGGTATTCCGATTTTCATTCCGGGCGAAATTATCACCCAAGAGAACCTGAATTATGTTAAAGAAACGATTGAGGCCGGTCTCCCTGTACAAGGGCCCGAAGATCCGGAATTAAAAATGATCAAAGTCATTAAAGAGCATATCGCGATTCGCTAAGTACAAACGCCCGGATAAACATCCGGGTGTTTTTCGGTAGTAAAGGACCCGGCTTCTCGTAAGCCGGGTCCTTTATCTTTCTTATTTTTCTTCGTTTGTATTTGAGCAGTTCGGGCATTTATTGGAATATAGTTTCGTTACTTTTTCGTCTTCAAAATGTTCGATAGTGTTATCACATGTTTGGCAAATGATTTCTCCCATCACAAAACATCTCCTTTTCATGTAAGCGCTGTTATTCTTAAATCCATATTATTATGTCACATTAATTTTGTCAACCCTTAATTAGTGTGACACATTCATTAATTAGGATAATTAATCGTATTGTTCTGAAGCAGGTATGTGGGGAACCGACTCTTCAAAAAATAAGGACAGATCTTTTGCTTCTTTTAAAGAATGAATTTGGAATACCCGTTGCAAGTATTCATAATTTTGCAAGTCATTGGCATCTAAAAGTGCAGAACGCCCTGTCTGCATACAGATGACCAGCGGCTTTCCGAAAAACATATTCGTGTGAACAATTCCAAAATCATACCGAACATCTTCCGTTGTAAAACCAACGAATCTGACTCCCACATTCTCTTGTTCATCGTATAGCTTTTCAAAAATTTCCACAGTAACCCCTCCTTTAAATTCATTCGTAAAGCGGGCTGCTATGCTTGCAATATATCACAACTATATTCGCTGAAATGTGTTTTATAACATCTTCCAATTTATATCTTTTTCCCCTCTGTCTCCACTCATAAACCCGTATTGTCAAAATATTTAAAATAATGATAAACTTAATAGGGATTTACTATGCTGATTAATGAAGAATTTACAGGAAGGCGGGGATTTACATTGCAGGAAAATGCTTATATTAAATTAGTACCGGCTTCAAAGTACCAAACCATTACGATCGAGGAAGTTAAAGATCTTTTCCGCTATTACAAAGACATTACTTGTAAAACCGGATCCCAGCTGGGTTGGCAATACGGGGAATCCGCTTTTCCCTATACCATTGAAGAGAAAAGCCATGCAAAAGGCCAATGGTTTTATTTAAGCAGTCCGGAAAAAGAACGGTTTAAATACATTATGGTTGGAGTAGATCAGGACCCGGAAAATGATTCATCTGCTTCGTACATACAAATCACTCTTCCTGAAGGGTTTACCCATGGAGATAAAGGGAAAGCAAATGAATTCTGCAAGTTCCTCGCCAAGCATCTGGATGCTGAACTACATTTATTTAATGGGAGAATTATGTATTACTATAAAAGAAAATAATAAACGCCTTGTAAAAGCTATAGTCTCCCACAAAGCAAAACTCATCCGGGTAATGAACAGGATGTAGTATCTGCCATTCTGCCCTGTTCAGGAGGTCTGAAGTTCTGCAGACGAGTGCCTTTGTATTAATAGATGATGTACTAATTTGTATAATACTGAGTGAAAACCTCGCCCAAATATGGCAAGCAGAGCAAAAGTGCAAATGACAACATTGATATTTTAGTAGCAAGAAACAAAAAGGAAGAACATATTGTACTCTTTAGCGCTGAAGATGTGGATTCACACACACGTTCAGATAATAAATAAGAGAAGTACAAAAACATGAAAAATAAAATCACTTCAAAAAATGACCTATCGTGTTGAGACAGTTCAATAACTGTAAAATAACCTGCCCATAAGAGGACATGAAGCAAAGACAGTTTACTAAAGGTTTTCATAGACATCCCCCCTATCCACTTTATGCTTCATAGCTGCATTCAACCCATAAAACAGGATAAAAAGCGGCTCCTGGATACCCTGGACCGCTTTTTTTATGAAACAAACAAAAAACCTTCCCAAGCGGGAAGGTTTTTTCTATAAGAACTTTTATTTAACAATATGAATTGGAGAACCAAGAGCAACTTCCGCTGCTTCCATGGAAATCTCACCGAATGTTGGGTGAGCATGAATGGTCATTGCAATGTCTTCTGCTGTCATTCCAGCTTCAATCGCAAGTCCAAGTTCAGCGATCATATCGGAGGCGTTACCACCTGCGATTTGTGCACCAAGAAGCAATCCATCTTCAGCACGAGTGATCAGTTTCATGAAGCCATCAGTTTCGTTCATGGAAAGAGCACGTCCGTTTGCAGCAAATGGGAACTTGGAAGCTTTTACTTCAAATCCAGCTTCTTTTGCGCTTTTTTCATCATAGCCGACGGTAGCCAATTCAGGATCTGTAAATACTACAGCCGGAATGGCGAGATAGTCGATTTCAGAAGGATGGCCACTGATCGCCTCAGCCGCAATCTTACCTTCATAAGAAGCTTTATGAGCAAGAGCAGGTCCTTCAACGATATCACCAATTGCATAAATGCCTTTAACATTTGTTTGGCATTGCTTATCGATCTTGATTAATCCACGCTCAGTCATTTCAATGCCTACTTGTTCAAGGCCAAGTTCTTCTGTGTTTGGACGGCGTCCTACAGTAACCAATACATAATCTGCTTCAAAGGTTTTTGTTTCACCTTTGATTTCAGCTGTTACTGTAACTCCATCTTTTGTTTCTTCAACGCCTTTGGCAAGAGCTTGTGTAAACACTTCTACATTGCCTTTTTTCTTCAGACGTTTTGATACCACTTGGCTCATTTGTTTTTCGAAGCCAGGAAGGATTTGTTTGCTTCCTTCAAGCACCGTAATTTCCGTGCCAAAGTTTGCAAAAGCAGTTCCGAGCTCCATACCGATGTATCCACCGCCGATAACTACCATCTTTTTAGGAACTTCCTGAAGAGCAAGTGCTCCTGTTGATGAAATGACACGGTCACTCCATTTGAATCCAGGAATTTCGATCGGACGAGAACCTGTTGCAATGATGCAATTTTTGAAAGTATATGTTTGAGATGATTTTTCATCCATGATGCGTACAGTGTTTTCATTAACGAAATAAGCTTCCCCGCGAATGATTTCCGCTTTATTTCCTTTAAGTAAACCTTGAACTCCGGAAGTCAACTTTTTCACAATACCGGATTTCCATTCTTGAACCTTGCCAAAATCAACAGTTACATTCTCTGCTGAAATTCCCATGTCATCGGAATGCTTGGCATGTTCTACACGGTGTCCAGCATTGATCAAAGCTTTTGAAGGAATACATCCAACGTTCAAGCATACGCCGCCCATTTCACCTTTTTCTGCAACAGCAACCTTTTGGCCAAGCTGTGCAGCACGGATCGCAGCCACATATCCCCCAGGGCCGGAACCAATTACGAGTGTGTCTAATTCAATCGGAAAATCACCTACAACCATTTCTCTACGCCTCCATTACTAGTAGTTGTGGATCGTTCAATAAACGCTTAATATGATTCATTGCATTTTGAGCTGTTACACCATCAATCAAACGGTGGTCAAAGCTTAATGATAACGCAAGCACAGGTGCTACGACAATTTCCCCGTTTTTCACCACTGCTTTTTCTGCAATTCGGCCAATTCCAAGGATGGCAACTTCCGGATGGTTGATAACCGGAGTAAACCATTGTCCGCCTGCTGAACCGATATTGGAGATCGTAACAGATCCGCCTTTCATCTCATCAGCAGAAAGTTTCCCGTCACGAGCCTTAACAGCAAGCTCGTTGATTTCTGCTGAAATTTTAAAGATGGATTTTCGGTCAGCATCTTTTACGACAGGAACCATTAGACCGTTGTCTGTATCAGCAGCGATTCCAATGTTGTAATAATGCTTCCAAACGATTTCTTCATTTGCATCGTCAATGGATGCGTTAATTGCCGGGAATTCACGGGCAGCAGAAACCAATGCTTTTACGACATATGGAAGGTACGTAAGCTTGATTCCTTTATCAGCTGCAACCTGCTTGAACTTCTTACGGTGTGCCACAAGCTCAGTTACATCGATTTCATCCATCAATGTCACGTGTGGAGCCGTGTGTTTGGAGTTCACCATTGCTTTAGCAATGACTTTACGTACACCTCTGATTTTTTCACGCGTTTCATTTTCACCGGCAGGAATTGCTTTTGGTGCTTCCTTCGCAACAGGTGCCTCAGAAGGTGCTGTTACAGCTTCCTGATCTTGAGTAGCCGTTTCACCGCTCAAGTATTTTTCGATGTCTTCTTTCATAACACGGCCATTGTCTCCAGAACCGGATACTTTGCGGATATCAACGCCTTTTTCGCGTGCAAATTTACGAACAGAAGGCATAGCGATTACACGCTTGTTTTCATCCACAGATTCATCAGCAGATGGTTCTGTTTTAGCCGCTTCTGTTTTTTGTTCAGGTTCAGCAGCTGCAGGCTTTTTCTCTTCTTCAGCTTTAGGCTGCTCCGGAGTATCATCACCATGTGCAGATGGAGGTGGCTCACTGTCAGATTCGATCGTTACGAGCACGTCCCCAACAACAGAGACGGTTCCTTCGTCAACTTTTACTTCAAGAATTTTCCCATCTACTGGAGAAGGGATTTCAACTACTGCTTTATCATTTTGCACTTCAAGAAGGATGTCATCTTCCTTGACTTCATCCCCTGCTTTTACAAACCATTTAACAATTTCGCCTTCGTGGATACCTTCACCGATATCGGGAAGCTTAAATTCAAATGCCACTAACAACGCCTCCTATAGTAAAAAATTAATCATGTTTATCTGGATAAAAAGCCGAAAAAGAAATCAGAAAGATTTCTTTTCCAGACCTGTTGTTTAGCATTAGAAGTTATAAACTGTCTTTGCCTTTTCAACGATATCCTTATAATCAGGAAGCCAAACGTCCTCTGCTGCTGCAAACGGGAATACCGTATCAGGAGCAGCGACACGAAGTACAGGAGCTTCTAGGCTCAAGATGGCGCGGTCATTGATTTCAGCAACAACAGTTGCACCTACACCTGCTTGTTTCTGTGCTTCTTGAACAACAATGGCACGTCCTGTTTTCTCAACAGAAGCAATGATTGTGTCAATGTCAAGAGGGCTAACTGTACGAAGGTCAACCACTTCTGCGGAGATTCCTTCTTTTTCAAGCTCTTCTGCTGCTTTTAGAGAAGAGTGAACCATTGCACCGTAAGTAATGATGGAAACATCTTTGCCTTCACGTTTTACGTCAGCTTTTCCAATTTCGATTGTATATTCTTCTTCTGGAACTTCGCCGCGGAAAGAACGGTACAATTTCATGTGCTCAAGGTATACAACCGGATCGTTGTCACGGATTGCGGAAATCAACAAACCTTTTGCATCGTATGGTGTTGACGGAATAACAACCTTAACACCAGGAGCTTGAGCCACAAGACCTTCAAGGTTGTCCGCATGAAGCTCAGGAGTTTTTACGCCGCCGCCAAATGGTGAACGGATTGTGATTGGAGAGTTGTACACTCCTCCGGAACGGTAACGCATACGAGCAGCCTGAGCCACCACGGAATCCATTACCTCAAAAACAAAACCGAAAAACTGAATTTCCATAACTGGACGGAAACCAGTTAGTCCAAGGCCGATCGCCAGACCGCCGATTCCGGACTCTGCTAGCGGAGTATCGAATACACGATCTTCGCCAAACTCGGATTGAAGGCCTTCTGTCGCACGGAAAACTCCGCCGTTTTGACCAACATCCTCACCGAATACAACAACGTTTTCATTGTTTTTCAATTCAGTGCGCATTGCATCTGTGATTGCTTGAATCATGGTCATTTGAGCCATATTACTTCGACTCCTTTGCTTTGTATTCTTCAAGTTGCTCTTTAAGGTTGTGAGGAAGCTCTTCGAACATAAAGCCGATTAGATCAGTTACTTTCTGTTTTGGAGCAGCATCAGCTTTTTTGATTGCAGCTTTAATGTCTTCCTTCGCCTGATCAATTACTTTATTCTCTTGCTCTTCAGACCAAAGTCCTTTTCCTTCAAGGAATGTACGGAAACGAACAAGAGGATCTTTCTTTGTCCATTCGTTGTCAAGGTCTTCTGTACGGTAACGTGTAGGATCGTCTCCTGCCATTGTGTGCGGACCATAACGGTAAGTAAGAGTTTCAATCAATGTTGGACCGTCTCCGTTTAATGCGCGTTCACGTGCCTGCTTGACTGCAGAATACACAGCGAGTACGTCCATTCCATCTACCTGGATTCCTTCGATACCGGCTGCAACCGCTTTTTGAGCAATTGTTTTTGCTGCGGATTGCTTTTCTACTGGTACAGAGATTGCAAAACGGTTATTTTGCACAACAAAAATCGTCTGTGCATTGTATGCTCCAGCAAAGTTCAAACCTTCATAGAAATCACCCTGGGAAGCTCCACCGTCACCTGTGTAGGTAATAGCAACATTCTTTTTGCCTTTTTTCTTAAGTCCAACACCAACACCAGCTGCTTGGATAATCTGTGCGCCGATGATAATTTGCGGCATAAGAACATTTACGCCTTCCGGAATTTGACCGCCTTGGAAATGTCCGCGGGAATATAGGAAAGCTTGATATAATGGGAGTCCGTGAAACACGATTTGCGGGATATCACGATATCCTGGAAGAATCCAGTCTTCTTTATCCAGCGCAAATTGGGATCCAAGCATGGAAGCCTCTTGACCTGCAACCGGCGCATAAAATCCTAAACGTCCCTGACGGTTTAAGGAGATTGCTCTTTGGTCCCAAATGCGCGTATATACCATACGTGTCATTAATTCCTGTAATTCTTCATCTGAAAGTTCAGGCATAGCAGATTCATTAACTACTTTCCCGTCTTCTGATAAGATCTGAAAGGTTTCAAATTGTTTTTCAACCTGTTCAATCAAACTCATTAACCTTCACCTCTTCCTTCCTTACACCAATGTTATCCGCCATGTATGTAATAGGCGCTTCTATTAGATTGCCCAAAGTTTACCATATACATGACATGGTTTATAAAAAAGCCTTGAATGGTCCCGATGCACAAATCATTATTGCTGTTTCCCTATTTAATCCTGGGTAAACATTGTACTTGTACATCCTTCATTTATATAAGGGCTTTCATAAACTGTATTACTATTTTTTTGAAACCAGAGTAATACAATCATCTTAAACACATCATTAGTTTACACCTTCGTATATTGACCGTCAATTGTTTAATATCAAGTAAGTTATTGAATTATTTTTTCTGCACCATAGCTGTTACACCTATATTATAAAGCACTGTATCACTTTCTGTATTCATCTGTTTCAAATCAGGCTTTTCCCATGAAATAAGCCATCTCACTTCCTTTTTCTAGCGTTTTAGCCGCATAAATATGGTAGAATACAGAAAAAGCGATTGTCATATGAATAAAAGAAATCACCATAATGGGAGGAAAACTTATGCTAACCATGAAAGATATTGTCCGAGAAGGCAACCCGATTCTTCGCGAAAGGGCAACAAACGTTGAACTTCCTCCTCAGCAAGAGGATATTCAAATTGCGAAAGAAATGCTTGAGTTCTTAAAAAACAGTCAGAATCCGGAGGTGGCTCAAAAGTACAACCTTCGGCCAGGTGTGGGGCTCGCATGCCCGCAGATCGGAATTTCCAAACGGATCATCGCAGTCCATACGGAGGATGAACAAGGTGAATTATACAGTTACGCTCTTTTCAATCCGAAAATTGTCAGCCACTCCGTAAAAGTGACCTATCTCGAGGGTGGAGAAGGCTGCCTTTCAGTTGACAGGGATGTTCCCGGGTACGTTCCGCGTTACGCAAAAGTTACCGTCAGAGGAACAACAATAAAAGGCGAACAAGTCGATATAAAATTAAAAGGGATGCCCGCCATTGTGTTTCAACATGAAATTGATCACCTTGACGGCATAATGTTCTATGATCGTATTAGTAAGGAGAATCCTTTTACACCCCCAACCACTGTGATCCTCAACCGTGCATAAAGAAAACCCTGTCCATGTGACAGGGTTTTTCTTTATTTTATTCCACTATTTTCCTCGCAACCTGAAAAAAACAGGCGGCATACTATAACCAACTATAAAAAAAGGACGGTTATAGCCACATGAAAAGGAAACGGCGAATCATCAACAGATTAAAAAAACTCATTCATGAATATCCTTGCCTCAATCCAAATAAACGCGCATTTTGCATCCGTTAATCGTAAAAATCCCCTGTATTACCGCAGTCATCGTGCCAATAATGAAAAAAACATGAAAAACATGCTTATTTCATTTATAATAGAACGAAGATATTGTTAATACTAGCACGGTAAGGAGACGAAAAAATGATTTTTAAAGTTTATTATCAAGAAAACAAAAATGAGGTACCTATTCGGGAAAACACTAAATCTCTATATATGGAGGCAAGCTCCATTGAGGAAGTGAGAAAAAGTCTTGCAAGTTCAAATTTTAACATTGAGTTTGTCCAGGAGATTAAAGGGAAATTCCTAGAATATGAGCAACAATCAGACTCTTTTGAAGTGGAGAAAAGATAATTTATGAAATTTGTCAAAAACCATCAAACTGCAGTCTTTGCCCTCGGCGGCATGGGTGAGATTGGAAAGAACACGTACGGTGTTCAATTTCAAGACGAAATCATCCTCATCGACGCAGGAATTAAATTTCCGGAGGACGAGCTGCTTGGCATTGACTATGTAATCCCGGACTATACGTACCTGGTGAAAAATGAAGACAAAATTAAAGGGCTGTTCATTACTCACGGCCATGAAGACCACATCGGCGGCATCCCTTACCTGCTTCGTCAGGTTAATATTCCGATTTATGGCGGAAAGCTTGCCATTGCACTGATTAAAAACAAACTTGAAGAACATGGACTGCTAAGACGTGCAAAGTTATACGAAATTACCGAGGACCAGATAATTAAGTTCAGAAAAACATCCGTTTCGTTTTTCCGAACGACTCACAGCATACCGGAATCGTTTGGAATTGTTGTGAAAACACCTCCCGGTAATATTGTACATACCGGCGACTTCAAGTTTGATTTCACACCGGTCGGCGAGCCGGCAGATTTAACAAAAATGGCCGAGATCGGCAAAGAAGGGGTGTTATGTCTGCTTTCCGACAGCACCAATGCTGAGGTTCCCGGCTTTACATTGTCTGAACGCCGCGTGGGTGACAGCATTAATGATATTTTCCGAAAAGTGAACGGCCGTGTGATTTTCGCTACGTTTGCTTCAAACATCTACCGCCTGCAGCAGGTAGTTGAAGCTTCTGTACAAAATAACAGAAAGATCGCTGTCTTTGGCCGGAGCATGGATTCCGCCATTACAATCGGGCAGGAACTTGGATTTATAAAGGCTCCAAAAGGTACCTTTATCGAGTCATCTCAGATTAACAGACTGCCGGATAATCAAGTCACGATTCTATGTACGGGAAGCCAGGGTGAACCCATGGCGGCACTTTCAAGAATTGCTAACGGGACTCACCGTCAAATTCAAATTATCCCTGGAGATACGGTCGTATTCTCTTCTTCGCCAATCCCGGGAAATGCATTAAGCGTAAACAAGACGATCAATCAGCTGTTCCGTGCAGGCGCTGAAGTGATTCATGGGTCCCTTAATGATATTCATACCTCCGGACATGGGGGCCAGCAGGAACAGAAGCTGATGCTCCGGTTAATGAAGCCGAAGTATTTCCTTCCGATTCACGGAGAATATAGAATGTTAAAGATGCACATCCAGCTCGCCACGTCTTGTGATGTTCTGCCTGAGAATTGCTTTACGATGGATAATGGCGAGGTTTTGGCCTTGTCCAGCAATGAAGCATCTGTCGCAGGTAAGATCCCTTCTGGATCTGTTTATGTAGACGGAAGCGGTATTGGGGATATTGGAAACATTGTTCTCAGAGACCGTAAGATTCTTTCCGAAGAAGGTTTAGTTGTCGTTGTAGTCAGCCTCAATATGAAAGAATTTAAAATTGAAGCTGGTCCAGATATCATATCCAGAGGGTTCGTCTACATGAGAGAATCAGGCGATTTGATCAATGATGCGCAAAACCTTTTGAATCAGCACCTGAACGGTCTAATGGATGAAAAACGAACGAGACAATGGTCTGAAATTAAAAATGAAATTACCGATGTCCTCTCTCCATTCCTTTACGAAAAGACGAGAAGACGGCCGATGATCCTTCCGATTATTATGGAAATCTAATTAAAAAAGCATGAGAGGAAAATTCCTCTCATGCTTTTTTTTAATCGATTGAGCTTTATGCCATCATATCATCTTCGAGCCGATTGATATCCTTTTCTGCGCCAATGACAATCAAAACATCGCCTTCCATGACAGGCTGGCTGGCATGCGGAGAAACAATGACTTCATGGTCCCGTTTGATCGCAACCACATTGCAGCCGAACTTTGCCCGGATATCCATTTCCAAAAGGGATTTGCCTTCCATCTTGCTTCCAGCCACCATTTCAACAATACTGTATTCATCCGATAACTCTAGATAATCAAGAACACTTTTTGAAACCACCTGGTGGGCAATGCGTATCCCCATATCACGTTCCGGATGAATAATGCGGTCGGCACCAATTTTTAATAATACCCGTTCATGATAATCATTCTGGGCCTTCACCGTAATTTTATCAATACCCATGTCCTTAAGAATGAGCGTGGTCAAGATACTGGATTGAAGGTTCTCCCCAATCGCTACAATGACATGCTCAAAGTTGCGAATACCTAAACTCTTGAGCACCCCTTCATCCGTTGAGTCCGCCACCACGGCGTGAGTAGCGATTGACGAATACTCATTTACCCGGTCTTCATCCATGTCGATCCCGAGCACTTCCATCCCCTGCTCGACCAATGCCCTGACAACCCCTCCACCAAACCGGCCCAGCCCGATGACCGCATACTGCCGTTTCACCTGTCGTTTTGCCACTTTTATTCCTCCAGCATATTATGTACTATTGCCTTTAGCATATCACAATGTCCCACTTTGACAAAACTATCATTCTCAATGCATTGAGAATATACAAAAAAAATGGCCAAGATATATCTTGGCCATTTTTTAATGAAACAGATCTTAAACGTTAAGTGTTTCTTGTCCTGGCTTCCAGTTCGCTGGGCAAAGGCCGCCAGTTTGAAGTGCTTGAAGGACACGCAATGTCTCGTCCACATCACGGCCGATATTGTTGTGGTTAACTACGGCATACATTAATTCACCTTCAGGAGAAATAATGAACAGTCCGCGAAGGGCTACGCCTTCTTCTTCAATCAATACGCCATAGTCACGTGCTACAACATGGTTCGTGTCTGCAGCAAGTGCATAGTTAAGGTCACCGAGACCGTTTGAATCACGAGGTGTATTGATCCAGGCTTTGTGAGTATGAATAGTGTCTGTAGAAACACCGATTACTTCTGCATCCAAATCTTCGAACTCATCAAAACGATCGCTCAAAGAAGTGATTTCGGTAGGACATACAAATGTGAAGTCCATTGGATAAAAGAATAGTACTGTCCATTTATCATTCTTCATGTTTTCTTCAAGACTTACTTTGCCAAATTCTTTGTTTGGCAATACAGCGTCCATTTCAAAGCGCGGAGCTTGTTTTGCTACCATGCGTTCTGCCATGTTAAAATCCCTCCAACTAGTTAAGTTATTGCTTCACTATTATTATAATGCACCCTTACTTTTTAGTCAATGTTAAATAATAATTAATTTAAATAAGGGCCTTATAATCACAACCATATTTACTTTCCCCCATATCATAACAAGTTAATCAAAAGAAGTGAAATAATTGGATTGCGCCGTTTACTCGGTTATACTGTTATGCATACTAAACATGTTAAAAACAGAAGGAGGAAAAAATTTTAATGCCGGATTACAAAAAATTTACTGAGGTCGACTGGGGCGCTATGGCGATCAGCGCTGGAATTTTAGTGTTAAAACTCATCGCAATCTATATTATTTATATAGTCATCCGCAATATTGGAAAGAAAATCATTCGAACAGCCTTTGCGCGAATGATGCATCGAAAAAGCATGTCCAATTTCAGAGCAAAAACTTTGGAAACACTGGTGATCAGCATTTATACATATGCCTTAATCTTTATGGCTTTTGTCGCCGTGTTCGGGCTGTTCAACATTGATATACGCGGGCTGCTTGCAGGCGCAGGGATCGTTGGGCTTGCCATCGGCTTCGGAGCACAGGGACTTGTCAGTGACATTGTTACAGGATTCTTTATCCTCCTGGAAAAGCAAATTGATGTAGGTGACTACATAACCACCGGCGCATTTAATGGAATCGTAGAAGATGTAGAATTGAGAACAACCAAAGTCAGAGGCTTTGACGGTACGCTTCACTATATACCGAACCGGTTAATCACAAGTGTAAGCAACCATTCCAGAGGCAATATGAGGGCTCTGGTTGATTTTAAAATCCCCACGACACCGCAGGTTGAAGAAGCACTGAGGGTGATTAAAGAAGAAAGTCTCGTGCTTCAGCAGGAGGAACCTGCCATCCTTGAAGGGCCGAATGTTCTTCCAGTGATTGAAGCAGAAACTGGCCAGACAGTATTGCGCATTCTTGCAAGAACCGAAAACCTCAAGCAATGGAGCATGGAACAAAAAATTAAAGACCGTCTTCAACAGCGGTTTATTGAAGCAGGTATTCAGCTGCCTTCTCCCGAAGTAGAAGATGCATCCGGAGAGCCAGGCACCGAATGATTACTAAAGAGGATCAAAGGGTATTCATACTATTGAATCCCTATAAAGGAGGTTTCATATCATGCCTTATGATTCCATTAAAGAACTGCCAGATTCGGTAAAAGACAATCTTCCGCATCACGCACAGGAAATCTTCAAAGAAGCTTTCAATTCTGCTTCTAAAGAATACAAAGAAGAAGAAACAGCCTTCAAGGTTGCATGGAGTGCCGTGAAAAACAAGTACGAAAAAAATGATAACGATGAGTGGGTAAAAAAAGAAGAATAATAAAAAGAGGCACCAACATCTGATATCATGTTGTTGCCTCTTCTTTTTCTCTTTTTATCACTTTTAACTTTTTGATTTGATGTCCGTCCATTTCTATTACTTTAAAGGTATATCCTTGGTGATCCACTTCTTTATCGAGGTCTACATCAATTCCCTGGCTTAAAAACCAGCCTCCTATTGTGTCAAGATCCGAATCATCGAGATCCAGATGGAACATTTCATTCACTTCAGAAATGAGTACTTTTCCTTCAAGGATGGTCACTTGATCATTTACTTTCTTAATTCTCGGTTCTTCATCCTCATCAAACTCATCCCGAATTTCACCCACGATTTCTTCTATTATATCCTCAACCGTAACAATGCCTGATGTTCCTCCGTACTCATCCATTAATACGGCCATATGTACCCGGTCTTTTTGCATTTTTACCAGCAGCTTCTGTATTGGAAACGATTCATGGACGGAGATAATGGGCCGTATGTAACGTTCCAGCTCCTCTTCTTCATTGGTTACATGTTCATTAAAGAATTCCTTTATGTTCACCAAACCAATAATATGGTCTTTATCTTCTAAAGCAACCGGATATCGCGTAAACTTTTCCCCTCTCATGATATCGAGGTTTTCCCAAAAAGTATTTTCCTTGTATAAACAGACAATCTCGGTACGGGGAACCATAATTTCCTTCGCCAGCCTGTCATCAAATTCAAATATCCGGTTAACATAACGGTATTCGGATTGGTTGATTTCCCCACCCTCAAAGCTTTCAGATAGCAGGTGGCGCAATTCCTCTTCGTTGTGTGCCATTTCGTGTTCTTCCCCACGCTTCAGCCCCATAATTCTGGTAAGGATCGCAGCGGAACGGTTTAAAAGAAAGATAAACGGAAACATAATAACACTGAAGGCAATTAATGGTCTTGCAACCGCCAATGCAATGGCCTCCGACTTTCTGATTGCAAATGACTTTGGAGCCAATTCTCCAAGTACAACCTCAAAGTACGTAATGACTGTAAACGCAATGATAAATGAAATGGTGTTGATTAATTGCTGCGGCAGATCCACATGCTGAAAAACGGGATGAAGCAGCGTTTCCACTGTCGGTTCTCCCATTCCACCAAGTGCCAGTGATGTTATTGTAATCCCCAATTGTGTAGAAGAAAGATAACCATCAATATTGGCCAGAATTTTTTTAACAGCTTTTGCATTTCCATTTCCCTGTTCTGCCAGAAAATCTATTCGGGTTGGCCGGACTTTTACGATGGCAAATTCAGTAGCCACGAAAAATGCGGTTATTAATATTAGGATGATAATAATGATGATATTGAATAATGCCATGTGGTTATCCCTGATCACCAAAGTGACCAAGGACCATCACCTCCTGCTGAAAAATAAGAGTAAAGATAATAAAGATTACCCTCTCCACCTAGCAGATAAACAAAGACAAATGAGGAGGGAACAGCTTGACGCTGTTCCCCTTTGTTTTTTTATTGCTGAAGCTTGCTTTGTACTGCCTGACAAACATCATCAGCACTCATTCCGTCTGCGTTAATGACAGAGCCCTGCATAACAGCATTTTGCATGCCCATCACATTTTCATCCTGACCAGAGATCACACAGCAATCACAGCCGTTTGCGTCATTTTCCTGACGAAGCATAACCACATCAAAACCTTTAGCTTTTAAAGCATCGGAAACATTAGTTAAGGATTCCTCCACACCAATTCTTGCCATCGTTTCCACCTCCTTAGCATTTTTAATTTTTCCTAGTAGATCGCGACTTATTCCTCAGACAACAAAAAAGGACTGCTCAATTCTGAGCAGCCCCTTATTTAACGTGTTTTCTAATTACTGTTTGCTTTCCACTCGATATAAGAAACAAGCGTACGGAGAGCGACAGGAATTGCTTCTTCTTTCGGCTCAATCCTGGAATGGTGAAGTCCGAACTGACTGTCTGCACCAAGCCAAAACATAAACCCTGGAATTTCTTTTAGAAAATAGCCAAAGTCTTCTCCTGTCATGGCTTCTTTACAATGATAGAACTCTGCTGTTTTTTCTCGTTCGAGAAAAGCAATGAATTCCCGTGTCAGTTCTTCATGGTTATACACCTGATAGTAGTTGGCGCCATAATCAATCTCGGCCTGGCAGTCAAAGGACGCTTCCAACCCTTTCACAAGGGATTCAATCCTGCCTTTGACTCTTTTCATGGAGTCGGAGGAAAGAGTACGGATTGTCCCCTCCAGGCGGGCGGTTTCCGCAATGATATTTTGCTTTGTCCCTCCGGTAATTTTACCGACGGTGACAACGGCTGAATCAAGTGGGTCAATGTTTCGTGCCACAATCGACTGAAGCTGGGTCACCAAGTGGCTGGCCGCAACGACCATGTCATTGGCAAGGTGAGGATAGGCAGCATGCCCGCCTTTCCCTCTGATGTCAATAAAAAGCTCAGACGTGTTGGCAAACAAAAGCCCTTCTTTGACTGCAATTGTGCCAACCGGATGCTCGGGAGCAATATGCAAACCGAGTATCATATCGGGTTTTTCCAACTGGAATTCTTCACTTTGAAGCAAAGGAAGCGCCCCTCCCGGCCCTTCTTCTGCAGGCTGAAACACAAACAGCAAATTATCCTTCACTGGGTGATGGACAAAATAATCTAGAAGCCCCATTGCGACAGACATATGGATATCATGTCCGCAAGCATGCATGAATCCTTCATGTAGAGAAGGAAATGTATAGGTGGTTTCTTCCTTAATCGGCAATCCGTCCATATCCGTGCGATAAGCAATGGTTTTTGACGGATGGGTACCTGTCACCTTAACAAGCAAACCAGTCCTCCATTTTTTCACACTCAGGCGTTCTTGTGGGAGTTGGCTTATGAAATCAAGAATAAACTGCTGTGTTTTGAATTCCTTAAAACCGGGTTCAGGAATTCGATGCAGCTGTCTCCTGATGTCAATAAAACGTTGAGCTTCCATTCTATATCATTCCTGTCCAGACCAGATTAATCGTTCAGTTGTCGCAATTCATGCTTAATCTCTGTTTTGGATTTCGTTTTTTCATCGATTTCTTTAATCACACGTGCAGGTGTTCCGGCTACAACCGTATATGGGGGTACATCTTCAATGACGATGGCACCTGCTGCAACTACAGCCCCTTTACCAACTGTAACTCCTTCAAGAATCACCGCGTTGGCTCCAACAACGACATCATCTTCAACAACAACAGGTTTTGCAGACGGCGGTTCGATCACACCAGCCAAGACGGAGCCTGCTCCGATATGACAGTTTTTCCCGACAGTTGCACGCCCGCCAAGAACCACGTTCATGTCGATCATCGAACCTTCACCAATGACTGAACCGATATTGATGGAAGCGCCCATCATGATTACAGCGTTGTTTCCGATTTCCACCTGGTCACGGATAATCGCACCCGGCTCGATACGCGCGTTAATATTTTTCATATCGAGCAATGGGATCGCTGAATTGCGGCGATCATTTTCCACCACAAAATCTTCAATTTTGCTTTCGTTGGTTTTTAATACGTCCTGGATTTCTTTCCACTCACCAAAAAGTATACCGGTGTTCCCATTGATGAACGATTGAGTGTTTTCACCGAATTGGAGCCCCTCAAGATCCCCTTTTACATATACTTTTACAGGTGTTGATTTTTTACTGTTACTAATAAAAGAAATAATTTCATTTGCATCCATCATTTTCATGGTGTGTGCTCCTCCTTTAATACGTTCTGTATTGTATTAAACCACTAATTCAACCAACATTCAAACCAAAATTATTTCAATCCTCCTTTACCAATTTCACAAAAGCCTCTACCTGTTTAAGTTCGAGTGAAGCACCATGGCAAATCATCCATGTATCACGCTTCATTGGCTCCCCGTTCTTATTATGCAGCGGAACCTGATGAAAGGCATCCGCTTCACGTAAGGAGATGGAAGGCAGAATAGCATAACCGATCCCGTGAAGGGCCATCTGTTTGCATGTTTCGATCTGATCAACGATGATGGTTTTTTTCGGCGGAATGGAAAAGTGGTCCTGCCACCACTCTTGAATATCCTGATAGTAGGTGGAGTGGCTTTTAAATTGGATGAAAGGCTTTTCTGTTTTTTGCAACTCTTCAATAGAAGAAATATTCGTATCTACAAGGTACAAGCTGTCAGAAAACAAGTGTATTTTTTCTCCCCGCCATTCGGGATTTCCCCGAACAATCCCAATATGAATTTGATCTTCATACAGATGCTTAATGATTTCACTGCTCCAACCTGTTATGAGAGAGATATTGACCTGCGGATACAGATTTACATATTTTTTTAACGTGTTTGGAAGCCAGTACTGCCCTATGATGGAGGCCACCGCAAGCCGCAGTGTGCCAAACACTTCTTTGGATAGGGATTGAAGCTCCTCTCTGACACGGCCTTCATCTTTCAGCGTCTCATTGACATGTGCGATTATTTTTTCTCCTGCTGCCGTGATTGCCAGCCCTTTTTGCGATCGTAGAAATATTTTTGTGCCCCAGCTGTTTTCAATGCTCTGCAGGCGCTGGCTCAGTGCTGGCTGAGAAACATACAGACGCTCGGATGCTTTTCTCATATTTAACTCCTGAGCGAGCACTTGAAGGATTTTAAATTCAGATAGCTGCATGCTGCTCCCCCTTTGGCTAAACTTCATAAGCAAAACTTATCAGTCTAACCTATTATATTCTATTATTCATCTCTGCACGAAATATTTAAGATAAAAAGTAGAAATAAACCTAAAAGAAAGGATGAAAACCATGAAAGTACAAGTAAAGGGCATTCACCATGTACAGCTTTGCATTCCACCAGGAACTGAAGATCAGGCTCGGTCCTTCTTTTCGGGAATTCTGGGATTTCAGGAGATTGAAAAACCCGACAGTTTAAAACCAAACGGCGGATTATGGTATCAAGTGGGAAAGCAGGAGCTTCATTTAGGTATTGAAAACATTCCTTTCCAAAAAAGAAAAAGCCACCCTGCATTTGAAGTGGCCCAGCTTGACGCTGTAAAAAAACATCTTGTTTCCCACGGATTGGCTGTAACAGAGGAAATTGAAATTCCAGGCTTATTACGGTTCTCATTCCGAGATCCCTTCGGCAATCGCATAGAGTTTCTTGAGAAAACCACACGCCCATGAAGAACAGCAGCAGGTAATTATCGGCTTTTTGTCTTTGGGTTTTCTGCTTTGGGAAGCATAATGGAAAACAGCAAACTTAAAATCGACAAGATAAGAACACCTTTATACACATCTGCAAGAGAAAACGAAAGACCATTTTGCAGGAGCTCCAAAACAGAGCTGCTCAGTTTGCTTCGTTTTTCTTCATCGAGCAAAATGTTAGCTGCATCGAGTGTGACCTTCTCATTTTCATTTCCATGGCGGTCAAAATAGGTACTCAGTCTGGTGTTTAGAATGCCACCGAGAACAGCAGCCCCCAGTGCGCTTCCTACGATTCTCATAAACATATTGGATGCCGTGGCAATCCCTCTCGTTTTCCAGTCCACTGTATTCTGAATGGCAACTATATAAGTAGTATTCGTCAATCCCATTCCGCAGCCGATAAGAAAGGAACCAGCCCCGGCCCAAACCGGGCCTTTGGCAGGGTCCATAAAGATAAATACAAGTGAACCAAGGAACAGGGCAACGCCGCCTGCGATTGCTACGGGGCGGAATCCTATTTTTAATAGCAGCTTTCCTGCAATCGTCGAACAAATTGGCCATCCCACCGACATGGCTGTCAATGTAAATCCAGCCACAACAGGTGGCTGTTCCATCACCCCTTGAATATACGTGGGAAGAAAACTGGAAAGCCCGATCAACACAGCACCGTTCGTTAACGACGCGGCATTTGAAAGCGAGATCAGGCGGTTGTTCCATAAAGAGATCGGCATCAAGGGCTCTGGAAATCTTGATTCATGCTTGAAGAAACCGAACAAAATGAGCACCGAACCGATCCCGAGAAGGTAGGATTCCCAAGAGTTCCAAGGCCACGCCGTCCCTCCTTGTATAAGTAGAACCATCAGGGCACTTACCCCTATCAAAACAAGGAGCGAGCCGAGGTAATCGATATGTACTTTTTTCCGCTCTACGTTTTCATGCAGGAATTTTCCAACACCCGCCATGGCAAGAATTCCAAGCGGGATATTCATCCAAAATACTAATGACCAATGCGAGTATGTAACAAAGAAACCGCCAAGCAATGGACCGACAATCGCTGAGATTCCCCAAACGCTTGCAAGGTAGCCCTGAATTTTTGCCCGCTCTTCGATTGTATACATGTCTCCAACGATCGTGGTGGCAATTGGCTGAACAGCTCCTGCCCCCAGGCCTTGGATCAAACGATAAATGATCAGCTGTTTCATGGATCCTGCCAGGCCGCACATAACCGACCCTGCTAAAAAAATGATAATACCAATCGTGAAAACCGGCTTGCGGCCGTATAAATCAGACAACTTCCCGTAAATAAGAATAGTGACCGCCTGCATGAGAAGATATGCAGAAAATACCCAGCTGTACAAAGCAAATCCACCCAAATCCCCGACAATGCCAGGCATGGCTGTAGAAACAATCGTTCCTTCAATGGCTGCCATAAACATGGCAATAATCACAGATGCAAGAACAAACGGCCGCTTTGTCTCGCGTTCTTCTCTGCTTTCAGGTTCTTTCCTGTGTAAACTCTTATTCATTTGTCTCAACCTCTTTTCGTATTTCATGCGGCTCCACATGAACAGAAATACTTTCTACTTTATATTTACGCCTGAGTTCGGCTTCCAGCTTTTCCGTAATTGCGTGGCTTTCAATCACATTCAAATCCGGATGAACATGGATGGTTACATCAAGAATAACCGAATTCCCGTGTTTTCTGGCTTTTAAATCCGTAACTTGCTTCACCCCTTGCACGTTCAGAATTTGCTTTTCTATCCTCTTCCCCTCTTCATAATCAAACCCGTCTGAGAGATTATGTGAAGTTTCGTAAAAGATATCCCAGCCGGTTTTGATGATCATGATGGCAACAAGTACTGCCGCCAATGGATCCAGCCAAACTATACCGAGCTGTGCTCCAAAGATTCCCACAGCCGCGCCAATGCTGACAAATGCATCCGACCGGTTATCCAGAGCCGCAGCTTTTAAACCCTGGCTGTCTGTTTGGCGGGCAAGCCTGATATTGTATCGATATACTCCCATCATAACCAAGGCAGAAAAGATGGCCGTAATACCTGCAATCACAGATGGAGGCTCAATTTCAAACACCACAATGCTTTTGATGGCAGAAATCAATACCTCAAGCCCAATTACTACCATTATAAAAGAAGCGATCATGGATGCAATGGTTTCTGCTCTTAGATGGCCATAGGGATGGTCTAAATCCGCAGGTTTTTTTGAGATTTTTAATCCGATCAAGACAGCCAGAGAGGCCAGAATATCCGTTGAGTTGTTTAATCCGTCTGCTACCAGAGCTTCAGAGGAATAAAGCCATCCTATGCCAAGTTTTAAAAGGGATAACACGATATAAGCTGTCAAACTAAGATAAACGCCTCTTTCCACTTTTGTCTGCACCTTTTTCTCTGCCATGTCTTAATCTCCCTTTAACCATTCTCCTGCATTTGCAGTTAGGATGTCTAAACTTATAAAAAAACATCCCTGTCAAAGATCATTAATGATGATAAATCATTTTCCGCGTCATCCCCCCATCGATAACAAGATTTTCACCATTGATGAAATTATTCTCCGGATTTGTTAAATACAGGCAAGCCCTTGATATGTCAGAAACGGTTCCAACCCGTTTTGACCAATGCTGTTCATGGTCCACATCACGTAGTTCATCATAGTTCGTTGTTTCAATCCAGCCGGGACTGATGGAATTAACTGTAATCCCCTCTTCACTAAAGGAAGCGGCCAGTGCATGGGTTAGGGCCACAATGCCTCCTTTGGTGGCAGCATATGCTTCACTGTTGGGTTCTGACATGGAGGCACGAGTGGATGCAATATTCACAATCGATCCGCCTCCCTTTTGCTTCATTTGTTTTGCCGCCTCTCTAGAACATAGGAAAACACTGCGAAGATTTGTTTGAATGACATCATCCCATTCCTCTACGCTTAGTTCAAGTGGAGATTTCCAAATCCCCTTTCCGGCATTATTAATCAAAATATCAACCGGACCGAATAGGGATTGTGTCTTTTCCATTAATGAGATGATATCCTCTGGCTTCCGTACATCTGTTTCCATAAATTCAGCCTTTCCCTTTGTTGAAGTAATCTCCTTCAGTGTTTCGGCCGCTTCTGCCTCCTTCATATCCGCAATGACAACATACGCACCTTCCTTCGCAAAATCAATTGCAATTTGCCTTCCAATGCCCTGGCCTGCACCGGTAACAATGACTACCTTGTCTTCGAACATATGTAGAACAACTCCTTTTACATTGATTTAGTTTTATTCAATTCCTAAAATATTCCCCTAAACACCGCTGTTTCTAATCAGCAATTACCTTCGTTTATTTAGAATTGCTTACAACTACTTTTCCAATCATTTTCCCTGATTCCAGCTTGGAATGCGCCTTTTTCATCGATTCTGAATTGAACGGCTTCAATGTTTCCGTTAATGTGGTCTTAATCATTCCATCATCGAACATTTTACCCATTACTGACAGAATCTCATGCTGTTTTATCATATCTTCCGTTTCAAAAAGAGATCGAGTAAACATAAATTCCATAATAAATGTTACACTTTTTTGTTGCAGTAAACTGATATTCAAAGGGGTTGATGTTTCAACGATGGAACAAACCTTTCCTTGTGGCGCTATGGCTTCCATCATTTTTTCCCAGTGCTGATCCGTACTGTTCAGACAAAATATATAGTCTGCCTCATCGAGACCTACTTTCTTCAATTGTGGTAAAAAATCCTCGTAGTGGCTGATTGTAAAGTCAGCACCGTGTCTTTTCGCCCAATCCTCCGTCTCCGTCCGTGACGCTGTGCCAATCACCGCTAATCCGGCCCATTTTGCAAGCTGAAGCGCGATAGATCCTACTCCTCCTGCTGCACCTATGATCAGTATCGATTTCCCCTCATTTTCCTCAGGCTGCAAAGAGATTCCCAATCGGTCAAATAATCCTTCCCATGCTGTGAGGCTTGTGAGTGGCATTGCTGCCGCTTCTTCATAGCTTAGTGTTTTGGGTTTATGAGCGGCAATTCGTTCATCCACGAGATGAAATTCACTGTTCCCGCCTGGCCTGCTTATGGAACCGGCATAATACACTTCGTCACCCTCTTTGAACATCGTTACTTCTGAACCTGTCTCGGCCACAACCCCTGAAACATCCCAGCCGAGGATTTTTGGTTCCTTTTCAACACCCTCCTTTGGTCCCCTTACTTTCGTATCCACAGGGTTTATAGAAACCGCTTTTACGTTTACGAGAAGATCTTTTTTTCCTGGAACAGGCTTATCCATTTCAACATCCACCAAACTCTCTGGATGGTCAATTGGAAGATACGTATACAAACCGACTGCCTTCATTTTTTCGTTCATTATCACTCATCCTTTCTTTGTTGTTACGTTACCCCAACAGGTCAAGGAAAAACATAGGTTAATATTTGGAGCCCGTCCAAACCAACTTCGGACGAGGTGCATAAGCTATGATAAGTACAAGTTTTAAAAATAAAAAGGTGGTTGGCAAATGAAGTTCCCCTCAAAACATTCACAGGTTTGCATGCGATTTAAACACCTCAAGCCTGGAAATGTGGTGCGTATTCATTTACATGGTACATCCGTTCAAGTAACCTTCAGACAATATGACCCTGCGACCGGTATTGTTATAGCAGCAATTTCTGATGGCAGTCTTGTTAAATTTAAATGCTGTGACGTAAATAAAGTTGAAAAGAACCCGGCTCAAAACTGGTTGCTAGAGGGCCGAAGCTAATTGGATCCAAATAAAAAGGGACAGCCGAGCTGGCTGTCCTTTTTAGCATATACCTTTCATCCTCATGTACGTTATCGATTTTATCCTAAATAAAGACATACCAAGGGCTAACAGGCTGATCTTATATATAAGTTATGGTGATTTAGGGGAGTACTAAAAAAGCTAATGTTAACATCTCACATACTTTCTTTTAAAACCAAGCTTCCCTCTATCCATTTGTTTTTGAATATTTTCGTAAGCGTTTAGGAAACTGCTATTCTTCTTGTCGCGTTTTACTTCTACGATGCCGACTTCCTTCGCTGTCTCCACCGCCTTTTCATGCAGTGGCAAATATGAAACCCCAACGGTATATACAAAATTATTCATCGCAGATTTTGTTCTTTCTGGCGAAGTATGAATAGAATTTTTCAAAATATCAAGCATATTGGAAATCTTACTTTCTGAAAACTCATGGTCTTTGCGATTCCCTAAAAGCCAGCAGTAACAACTCCAGCCTGCTGACATTCGCAGTTCATCACCGCTTCCAATCCATTGGTCAGCAACGTCTTGTGCAATATCTGACTCAGATAAAGTTACTGCCACTACATAATCAGAAAGCATATAAAAATAGGCTTCATCCAACCATCGGTTATAGTCAGCCTCACTCATGCCATTTGGGTCTGCAATGATTCCTGCAAAATACATGGCATCGTAGTTACCTGTGGCATAAAGCTCTTCAGCTAAACGTTGGTTTATTTTTATTTTTTTTGCGAGTGGTTTCATAGCACCTGTAGCCACACCAAAAAGCGGCTCGTGTGCGCCATTTGATAAGTACATTTTTTTTGTTCGTTCCTTACCCAGCACTTCAAGTTCCTGCATCACTGTTTCAAAGTCCATTGTACAATTCCTTCCTTACTATTTATCTTGTTCCATTGTCACCTAATCGATTATTTTTTTATCAAGTCTTTTATTCTACACAATTTTAGCACTACCCTTTTTCCTTCACAAATTCGTCATATGCAAGCTCCAATCTGATTGCACATGGTGGCCACTTAATCCCATCAACATATGTGAGAGGGAGGATAGAAAAACATACAGCCCTTATTTAAGACATCACAGCCTGATTATTCTAAATAGAATCATGAAGGTGCAAAGAGAATAAATAAAAAATCTTTCTAGAACTAAGCGCAAAGCCAAAGAATGCAAAAAAACACCACAGTGTTACCTTTTTACTCATCCATGTTTTGAACAAGTTTAGTTATCTTTTTATAGGAAAGAACTCCCGGTCATTAAGCGGGCAAAAGCCTATCAGGATGCTGGAGCGGATTAAAACCACATTGTTCAAACATTCTTGCGCTGATGACATCCCATGCATTTGGCATAACAAAAGGAGAGGAATGAAGGTGAAGATTGTAAAAATTCCTCGCTTTTAATAGGTGATCTTTATTCATTACCATGTGTAACTCATTTCCGTTTTTCCGAAATAGATCGTTCTTCATCTCATTGTAAAAGGTAAATGATTCAGTTTTTATCGAAATATGAAATACTTTTCAGGAGAGATTTAATCTCACTTACCACTCTAGAAGTTACATTTTCACACGTGCAGGGCACGTGGTTTTAAACCCTAAAAAACAAAAAAAACCGATCTTTATAGTAAGATCGGTTTTTGCTCTTCAATGATGACCTGATGGTAATGATAGACCTTCAAAAAGAAGACCTTTTTTGTTAATTTGTTTTAAAATAGGTGGTTAATGTTTGCTGAAGCGTACCTTTAGTTGATGCATACTCATCAAATGATATATCTAAATGAATCATTTTTCTAACTAGTTCTGCACGCAGACCAGTAATCACAGCCTCACATCCCATCAAGGAAACCCCGCTTAACACTTTTTGAAAATGATGAATGACCTCAATATCCATATCCGTAATGCCTGATAAGTCAATAATCAACGTTCGAATCTTCAAATTGGAAATCTCCGATAAGACTTTTTCTTCAATTGTATCTATACGATATACATCAATAACGCCAATTAAAGGAAGAACTGCAACAAAAGGACTGATTGGTATGATAGGAACGGACAAATGCTCAACCATTTTTCGCTGAGCGCTGATCAATTCATCTTTAAAAGTTGAATAGCTTATAAAGAAACTATTAAGAAATTTATCGATGCCGTCATTCACCAGCTGCTCCATTTGAAAGATCGTTTCTCTATAGTCTGATATGCTGCGTTCATTGGTGTTCTCAAGATCAAATTCATACAAATAATGCCATATCGTTCTTCTAATGGCATGTACCCACTCCAACTTAAGAGTGAGGGTTAAGGCATGCTTCGCCCAGGCCACACCTTCTTGTTGAGCAAAGGATATAAGCTCGTTGTCTCTCTTTTCCACAACAAACATGATCATCTTTTCTGCGTTTTTCAAAAGATCGATATTTCCAGATTGTAAAATATCATTTATTTTACCCGCGACATTACCAGCCTCGGATAAAAGTTTCGTTTGAAACTCTTCCCTGTGGTATTTAATAAAATCCGTAATCTGTTTTTGCTGCAACTTTTCCATTAGGTTATGCTCCTTCCAGTAGTTTAAAAATAGTCTCTTCTCATAATAATAACGTTCTTGATTCCTGGAATCCTCTGTTTCATTCTTTATAAAAGCCACTTTTGGCTATTTAACATTTTTACCCCAGAAGTTATTATATCCTATAGAGATGAATCAAACTTCATTAAACGGTATAATCATATTTTATTGTAGCAAATGAACAGCAAAGAACTTCTTTAAATGCTCAAGTAAATATTGGTAATTAACATACCAAAACGTTCAAACATTCTAAAATCATCAAAAAATAATGTTAGATAATTTGAACCTAACTTATCCCTCCTGATAACGCAATCATAATTTTCCCTATGTAATGACTATCGTTATATATTATACAGAATTTACAGTACAACAACCTGCCAATTATGATTGATCAAGAGTGTTCCTTGCACAAGAATACTCAGGGCCAATCTTTAGCTGTGCCCGTAATTACATATTTTAAAAATGAAAAATAAAAAAGCCCGCAACCCTTGATGTACAAAAAACGCTAGAAAGGTTATTCCCTTACTTCTTGTGTCTGTAGTAACTTCTAGTACATTGGTGTTTGTTTTAGTAAGGTTTTTACATAGAAGATTAAACGAATTAAAAAGGACCGAGAGCTTCTGCTTTGTTAAATTATTATGTAAACAAAACCGCAAAATAAAAAGAGAGCCGTTCCATCAGCTCTCTTCCCAATATACTATTGAGGATATTAAATTTCCAAGCCCATGTATCAATTGTATAATTTCACCCATCTATAACAAGCTTAAAAGGCTGCATTATAGTTGCTACCACCTTTGTCTCTTCTGAAAATATAAAACATCACTGAACCAACGGTAGAATTAATATAAATTAACCAAAAATACCAATCAATATCTCCTTCAGAAGAAGGATCGCTTAAATATGAAAGCAAGAAAAATATACTTCCATATAACACGCCTATCCCTGCATAAATTAAACAACCTAATAAGAAATGCTTGTTATGTACGAACCTACAATAAAGTACTTCACCAATCAAACAGCCTGGTAGAATAATAAAAGATCCGAACGTAATAATCGTTGGTATCTCTATGGCAGAAACAAGGAACATTAACTCCCTAAATGAGTCCATTGAATCAGGTTCAAGCAGGACAAAATTTACAAACTGATAAGCTATGACCACACAATATGCAGCAATGCACCCTTTTATAAAAGATTTCCGCTCACTCAAAAATTCTTTTTTCTCCATTTCGACTCCTTCCCATGCACCTAATCACACGTTAAACCTATTATGAACGAGTCTTTATGGATTACCTAACCCTATTTATTAATCTGATAATGATCCAAATGACAAAAATGATGACCAACGTTTGAATCAAAACGATAGTTATAGGACCAAATTGTATAAAAAAATCAGAAGATTCATACGTTGTACCTTCATCCATAAAAACCCCTCCTCAGAACGCCTGGTTAGTATAAATTATACTCTGTGTTTAGTGTAAATCGAATGATTTGGAATAACTTATTCCTTCTTATCCTTTTTGTCTCGTTCCCTGCGATCAATTATGAGATACGCACAAATAAATAGACTTAGAAGGCCTATAACTCGTGCGTCAGCTTCTTCTCCAGCGAATGGTAGCACGACTGCGCTTATTAATAGTAAGACCAATGAGGTGTAAAGGAATAGCATATTGTTTTTCATTGCTAACACGACCTCCACTTATTGCCTGAATGGATTTATGCGTCTTTACTTGTTTTACCTTTTGAATTTCTCAAAGGTAATCCCAGTAAATCTTCGAATACAAACGATATCACAGTTACTAATACAAAAACGGATACTGCAACACTAACGTTTTCGTTTGATAAGAAATGAGCAACAGTTTTACCATTGTAAACGATAAAGTAGGTGCAGAACATACCAATGAGGGTTGCTATTAGTACATTGCGTTTTCTCTTTTCCATGGTGTTCACCTCCTAAAAAGTGTTAGCTACCGAAACGGTCTCTGATCCATTCAGCAGACGTACGATGAGCCAAATCAATGTATCCGCTTTTTTATTTCTGATTAATTCCGATTTTATTCTTTTGCTTCCACAGTACCAAAATCTTCTCTTGTCCCTTTAGGATTGGACCTGGAACTTAATCACTGTAATCCATATCTGTGACGTTTAAAGTACTTTCTGGATATCCGATTCCATATGAAAACTCGATTCCTTGTGATAGGAATCGAGTTTATCACTTATTGTGTAATCTAAATCAAGAATTAATTTTTGATTTCTAACCTTAACATCGAACTTTTTAGGCATAAAGTTAAAATCACTAAATCGGTCTCCAAAGTCCCATGCTTCATTTTTAGCCGCTGGTTTAACACCTTGAGCTGACGCTGTTGGAGGAGAGGACTTTTCTTCTTTGATCGCTTCTTTGTCATTACAACCGTACACCATTAATGATAAAACTAAGCAGGCTAAAATTTTTTTCATTCTAATCCATCCTTACAAATAGCTATCGTCAGATTAGGAACAAAAAGAAGGAAGTAACCTCCTTCTTTTTCCATCACATTATAACTCTGATTCGGCTTTTTTTATTTCGGATAGTCGAGCAAACATCAATGGCAACTCTTTACCTTCCTCTAACTGAGTGCAATTTTGGAGCGAGAGTCCCTCCCATGATTTGCAGGCATAGGTTCCTGTTTTTTGATATGAATTAGTGTTTACTTTGTAAGTATAGATTTTCCCATCATAGCTCAATTGGTTTCTTCCGTATTTCGTCCCATCTTGCATAATATGAATGTTAATTTTGAATGTTTTTCCACTTTCTGCTTCCTTCTGTTTCTTTAACAGTGTGACAAGGTTTTCAGAGCTGCTTTCTGTAATGTCCTTGCTGTTGAAGTATGAAATCGGTTCCTTTTTCTCCTTAGCCTCATTCAATGCTTTTTCATTTGGTGTTTCAGAACTACATGCCCCTAAAACAAAAAACATACTAAGAACTAAGCCAATACATGCCGACTCCCGGATTGCATTACCATCATCCGTAATATGCTGGTTATCATGATCCATTTTCATATGAGTTCCTTTTCGTTTTCCTCTTTTTTCAATAATTACTCCCACAATGACTAACAATAATACCGGAGTAAAAACAATGAGCCAAATCAATGTATCCCCTACTTCCTTATCAATTTTCCGTTTATTGCATAAAAAGACGACAATGGATGCTAGGTCCTTGTCGTTTAAAAAGGGCACTGTCTCCCATTAGGAGGAATTAAATAAATTATACCATAACCCCTAACTAAAATGCCTAAATTTTCAAAATTTAACCATTACACATAAAAAAAGAGTGCCGTTCCTTCAGCTCTCTTCCCAATATCATGGATTTGTGGAATAAGTAAACCACCCCACTCAAAAAGTACAACCAGGTGTATGCTGGCTGTACTTTTTTTGATGTTACTACTCATGTTGATTCCTTTCTGATTTTAGCTTCCAAGACAAAGAAAATGATAAGTATAATGACGACAGCCATCATATCCAAATTATTAGGAATCATCTTCCCCATTGACAAACCAAAAATCAAAATTAATAAAAGAATAGTAAAAACCCTTAAATACAAAAGAAATTCATGCCATCCTTTTTATTGCAAGCGTACATAACTGATAGGAATTATTGTTCCTATTGCAGATCGAACAATATTCCAAGCACTAACGTCAAAACGAATGCCTCCAGGACACATAAAGTAGATAACGCCTAACGTTGATGCTGCTTTGGACATAATCGGATGAGGCACCCAAATTCCACCAATTGCATCCCTATTTGCTACATATCTTACAGTGTTTCTTGATATGTAGATTCTAGCTCCCCACCAATGCCAAGTTACTTTGTTAACTCCATTCGTAAATGCCATAGCGATAATATCAGTTGAACCTGGATCAGGCGTATCACTGGCGCATGTATAGGTAATTGTCTTGTCTGGATTAATGATCATCGTAGCCGGTTCCATTTGAGTGGTAACGTTCTTACAACAATGGGCTGATATCTAAATCCTAATTAATGCGAAAGTAAAGTTTGCCTTCGTTTCTTTTATTGCTTTTTAGTCTCTGACCTTCATGACATCATTTCAGGCGTTTAAAGTGAGCTTGAAGCTTGGCTGACCAGTGACACCAGCTGTCCTGTATCAAACGTATCGCCCTTACGCAACTTCAGTGTTTTCCTTTCCGGTGGACCATTGAACATGCCTTCCGGAAGCTCCAACGCGGCAGCATTAAAAATCGTATAGCTGACCGCGTCTTTCGAGATCGAGATAACAGCGGCGTACTTTCCGTTTTTCAAAAAATGGGGTTTTTTATACTGAATACGTTCATGCACATCCGGTATAGCCCGGTGGACAACCTCACGCAAATTAGTAGACAGTTCCCTCTGCCAGGATTCTTGTAGTGCTTCAATAAAATCGGTAACTTCCTGATTCATTATTTATTCTCCCCTTTTACATAAATAGTGGCTAGTTTTTATAAAAAAGTTTTTAACATACTAATTTGGTCTTCTAAATCAGCTCTCATAGCCAGTGATCTAGGGTCGTGTATAGATTCCTTTTCCACTTCTAGCTTCCGCAATTCGATTTCAAATGCCTTGACTCCTTTTGGAGCTGGCATCTGCAGTGCCCATTTTGTTGCCTCATCCTCTGAACTTACGTCGATCAGAGTATATCCTGTAATCAGATCCTGACCAAAAGTAAAAGGACCGGCCTTGATCTCAGGCCTCTGCTATGTAATGGATATACTATCCTGATCCCACTGGAGCTAGGTTGAAGCTCTTCTGCAGCAAGCAACACTCCGGCACGGGCTAATAATTTCTTATATGCATTTACTGCAACTTGTATACCCGGCTATACTTTACACCTGCCTCTGTATACCCCGTTGCCTTGACAATCAACATAAATCTCATTATTGTTTTCCTCCTTGTGGGAAGATGACTTTGTCAGCAGCTGAGCTTCCTTAACCCTTCCCTACTATGACGACGAACAGAGAGATTTGTAATCGACAAGGTGGCGAAAAATTATATCGATGCTTTAGACTCACATTCAGCTGCACGGTTAAGTAAGAGCTTCTTCTCACGGTCATTCCTGGTCATCGACGCCGCACGTTCAAATTCTCTACGGGCATCATCGAATAGCCCCACCTTGACAAGAAGATCGCCTCGAACGCTAGGCAGTAAATGGTAGCCTTTTAGGGAAGTTTCGGTACTGAGCTCGTCGACAATCTGCAGTCCTAAGGAGGGTCCAAATGCCATGGATATGGCAACCGCCCTGTTTAGTTCCACGATCGGCGATGGAGTTACCCTGGACAGTGCTTCGTAAAGAGCGGCAATTCGGATCCAATCCGTTTCAGCTACGGTAGGCGCCTGGGCATGGCAAGCATTAATCGCAGCCTGCAATGAGTATGGTCCAAACGGGTGCCCAAGCTTCTGACTGCGCTCAAGTGCCGCTAAGCCCCGACTGATCAACAGACGATCCCACTGTGCCCGGTTTTGCTCCATTAGAAGTACAGGCTTACCTTTAGAGCTAACCCGGGTTTTAAGTCGCGAAGATTGAATTTCCATTAATGCAACCAACCCGTGAACTTCTGGTTCTTGTGGCACTACCTCGGCCAGTACGCGTCCGAGTCTTAGTGCCTCCTGACATAACAGCGGTCGAATCCAGTGATCCCCAGAGGTTGCTGAATACCCTTCATTGAACATCAAGTAAATCACCTCGAGTACTGCAGACAGACGTTCTTTACGCTCTTCTCCTGTAGGTAACTCAAAAGGAATCTTCTCGGCCCTAAGGGTTCTTTTAGCCCGGACAATCCGCTGGGAAATCGTTGATTCGGCGACGAGGAAAGAACGTGCGATTTCATCTGTAGTAAGACCGCATAACAGGCGAAGTGTTAGGGCAACTCTAGCATCCTGTGATAACACTGGATGGCTGGTCATAAAGATCAGACGAAGGAGATCGTCACTGATCTCCCCATCCAAAACATGATCAACGTCTTCCTCTGTATATAAATCTATACTTCGGGCGATCTCTACATACTTTTGATCACGCAGCTTCATTCTACGCATAAGATCGATCGCACGCCGCTTCGCCGCTGTCATCAGCCAGGCACCCGGATTGTCCGGAATACCGGTCTCCGGCCATCTTTCTAGTGCAATTACCAAAGCATCCTGTGCAAGATCCTCTGCTAAACCCACGTCACGTACCATTCGGGTTAAACTCGCAATTAGCTTTGCAGACTCCATCTTCCATATCGCATCAATGGTTCGATGTGTTTGGGACAAAGTCACGGCTTTTTTGCTCCTCAACTTGTTTACGAAGTGTTGCTCCTTTTGCCAGTGATTCGGGATTTCCAGTTAAGTCCTCCGCTTCGAACACCTGTCTGATCTCCAGTTCCCCCTGTCCATATCCGTGAGGATCCGGCATACGTAGAGCCCATTCAATAGCTTCTTCCCTGGATTTAACTTCAATTAGTGTGTATCCCGCTATCAATTCTTTTGCCTCCGTAAACGGACCGTCCATAACCTTTGGTTTTCCTCCAGGCTCTGGATAAGAAATCCGAATCCCGTTTGAGCTAGGCTGCAGGCCATCCGCTGCGAGTAACACACCGGCTTTTACTAATTCCTCGTTATACTTTTGCATAGCATCAATCAGATCCTGGCTTGGCATAGCCCCTGCCTCTGAATCTGTTGTAGCCTTGACAATCATCATAAATCTCATATGTGTTTACCTCCTACTTTATTGTGAAGCTTCGTATACCGATGTAAAACAGACCGGGTATTTCCGCTTCTATCTATACGACGAACCAATCTTGCCTGGATCGACAGCGATTAGAAAAATTTTTCGATTTCCCTACTACTTTCGTCGGCTGGGAGTAAAATCCTTTTCGCTCAATAGATGAGTGGGAGCATAAGCAAGTAGTCGGGCAGCAAGAACGGATACCCATCCGAAGGCAACAATTCCAGCGCATCCCATGATCAAACCAGTCCAACTATTAATACCTATTCCCAAAATAATTAGTAATGGTGAAATGATGCCGGTCGCAATGCAATAGGTTCTCAAGCCACGTTCCCCTTGTGCAGCAAACCGCCGTGAAAAAATAATCGTTGCTACAATCAGACAGATAAAGGCGATAAAGAAAGCCATAGAATGTAGTGCCGCATGGCCACTCATTGTTGCTGGCATATTAGGAGGTGCACCTGTGGGAAAGCCCAGGCCCGGATCTGGAGGAAATAAACCAGCCACTATCATACCAATCCCATAAATTCCGATGAGTAAAGCACCCCAAGTGCCACCCTTACCGCCTCGTAGTAACTTGCGGAATCCAATAGACGCCAACACAGCAAGCAACCCGGTGATGATGAAGTTTGCACTTTGAATCCATCCCAAATCACCTAACGTTAAGGTACTGATGGCGTGGCGTCTGATATCGAAACCTTTACGTGTAAACGCTTGAATTATGGCTATTGCATAGAACAGTGGTGTAGAAACTACTCCGCCGATCAGAAGCAGCCGAATTAAGCTTACATTACTCTTTTTTGCATATGCTGTTTGCATAGAAATCCTTCCTTTCTTATTTATCTTCTCGGCACGTTTTAAATTTCGACTCTAAGTACATTTCAGTTACGCAGGCCTTCTTTAGGCTACACGGCAATTTGAAGTGACCCTATTCCCATCCGTGAGGATACTCTTTTCTTGGATCTTCACATGCTCTAACTTAGAGATTGCCCATAAAGAATGCTGCAAGCTCGGCTGAAATAATTTTTGTATTAAGCTTCTTAGTATGGCCGAGTCCCTTTTTACTCAACAGTTGCGCATTGGGGAGCACTTTAACAAGTGCCTGGGCACCATCACGCAGCCCCACGGGGCTTTCAGTACCTTCGAGCACCAACGTTGGCATTGTGACTTTGCTCCACAATTTGGCAGGCAGGGGATTCCCGTCCATATATCCATCCATCAAAGCTGCATCATAGGGAAGGGTGTGAGCAACAGCCATGAGGTTAGACCACACACCTGGCATAATACGCATCATGCTAACAACGAATGAAGGTGCGCCCATGCCCTTGGTCATAAAGTATGTGATGGTCTCCGCCCGGCGATTCTCTGCCATTAGCTGATTAACGTGTTTTATAAAATTCTTCGGCGGTTTATGACCCGTATCATCGACCACGAATGGAGGTTCATGCAGGGCTAACTTCTTAATATTTGCCCCCTTGGCTGCTGCCTGCAGAGCAAGAACCGCCCCTGATGACAATCCCCAAACATATGCCGAGCCACCAGCTTCTTCAATTATTGCCTGAAGATCTTCCATCTCTCGTGCTATTGCATATTCTTGTGTGTCTCCGCTATCACCGCGGCCGCGGCGGTCATAGTTGTAGACTGTGAATTGCTTTGATAGCAGATTAGCCAGTTTCACCTGCCCCGGATATTTTCGGTAGCTGAAAGCTCCCGCTACCAGTACGAGTGCCGGTCCTTGACCAACTTTGTCATAGGCTATTTTTGTTCCGTCTTTTGAAATTACTGATTTCATCATTGTATCTCTCCTTTGCTTTTTAACAGATTTCAAATTGTTTTAGATTAAGGAAGGTTTCCATTTTTACTGGATATCCTTTCCTCTACTAAGACGACGGACCGCTCATGGCAAAATCGACACTTCCGTAATAAATTTCAAAAACATATTTCGATGTCTCATAAAGCACTCCCCTGCTTCTTCAACTAATGGGCAGTTTTGTTGAAGAGATGTGTTAACTTGTGTTCAACAATCGGGCCAAATTGTTAAATAAGTAGATTAGCATTAATTGGGAACCATAAATAAATGCAAAAAAAAATTGAGCCTCTTATTTTATGTAACAAGAGGCTCGTTTATAGTAGAAAATCGTGTTGTTATGGTTGAGTTACTTGTTTAGTACTTTGATGCGTTTCACCATTTTGTAAACGACTTGAATCCTCTTCAGGCTGATAAGACATGATTGTAACCCCGGTTTTCGTTGTCTTTATATCCACAAGCTTCAGGTCTTTCTTTTCCATTTCACTGGTAAATAGGCGCTTTCCTTTACCCAACACAAGCGGGTGGACAATTAAATGATAGTCATCAATAAGGTTCCGTTCCATGAGCTGCCGAATGATTTGGGCGCTTCCGTAAATTAATAAATTTTGATCGGTATTCTGCTTAAGTTTTGCCACCTCGTCCGCAAAGTTTTCTTTTATGAAAGTTGCATTCCACTTAGGGTTCTCTAATGTTGTTGTAGCGACATATTTGGGCATCGTGTTCATCTTATCTGCAAATCCATCCTCATCCTTCATTGTTGGCCAGGCGGCAGCGAATCCTTCGTATGTTTCCCGCCCCAAAAGAAGGGCATCCGTTGAAAATAAAAGCATCTCGGATTGAAACTTTGCTATTTCATCATTCCAATAAGGCATCGTCCAAGCTGGTTCTTCCATAATCCCATCAAGCGAAAGATATAAAGATACCGCAATTTTTCCCATTCACACAATCCCTGCCATTCGTTTAAAATTTTGCCTTATTTAAAAATTATAAGGTAAGGTTCTCAAGTTCTCCTTATAACTTTACAAAGGTTAAATTAAAAATAAATTATAACTTACCTATTGTCAAGTTGAATTTTACAAGATGGTCAACTTATGTTGACTTATTTTTTAAAAATACTTACGATACAAAGAAGAGAGTTACAGCAGGAGGGTGAAGAAATGGGTGAAATACGTAATGCAGAACGCACACGTAGAAAGATACTCGACGCAGCAAGGGAAGAGTTTTTTGAAAAAGGGTACAATGGGGCAAGAATTGAATCGATTGCCAAAAGGGCCGGTCTGAATAAACAATTAATTTACCATTACTTTAAGGGAAAAGAGCATTTAATCAATGAAACGATTGATGATTTTGCTGGATCTGTTTCTTCGGGGAATTTTATTTTGCCGGCAAATCCCAAACATACAGCGGAGTTCCGATTTAAAGTCAATGTTGAACATCTAATGGATTTTTTGAAATTTACAGCCTGGGAAGCGATTGATTCCATTCCTGAAAACTCAAATGGTGAGGAAAGAAGAAAGCTGGTTCTTCAATCATATGTCGAGGATATGAGGTCGAAACAAGATATGGGCTTGGTTCCAAAAGAGTTAGATCCGTCCCTTATCACGTTGATGATGTCCAGTCTGACGATTTATCCGCTCCTATATGAAAACGTAACCCGGATGATTACAGGATATAAACCAGAGGATCCAGAGTTTCAAGAGAAGTGGACTGATTTTCTTCGGTTGATTAGTGAGCGGATTTTTGATTAAGCGCTTTGTTTCCACCCGAACAGAGGATGCCCATTACAATCGGGGATCCTCTGTTTATGTTTAATAACCGCGGGTTAAATAGGTGCGGTGAGCCGTATTATAAGTAAATGAAGTTTTTTAATAGCTAAAATTATTGGGAAGGTTATTAGATAATTTGTTCCCCTTATTAAATAATTTTATCTATCACAATCGGGCTCTTTTCTTGAATAAGAAGGCGTCTTTTTGTACTTTATTCTGCAACGACAATTATGGATTGGAGTTATATTAAGGTTTAGCAGAGATTGTACATTAAACTAATAGGTTACTTATGTTGAGGAATAGGGAGTACTGCGGAATCCCCTTTTCTTTTTCAACTAAATGTCCCGTTAGTACAGGAAGAGTGAAAATATTGGTACTCAAAAAGGCACTGAAATTGACAGAAGTTAAGTAAAGAACATTTCCGGCAATTTATAAAGAAATGGAACTGTAGAAATCGGACAAACTAAAGGGTTTTTGTAGTTCCATGCTCCCACATAAATACCCTAAATAACCAAAAATATAATTGATCATTCAGACGTGATCATTACTGGAATTCTTGCTTATACACAAACCATGAGCGCAAAAAGGCCCGGCGGTGGAACAACACGCCGGGCTTTTTTGTATTGTAATCAAACCTTTACATTTTTTCCTCTAATAAAAAGAGCAAGCAATCGAAAAATATAAACCCATATTATAATGATAGTGAAAAAGGCTCGGCGTTAGCTGTAGTCTTTTTTACTGTACACAGTCTTAAGATTTTTTCCTATCTTTATTTCTTAAATTTGAAATCCTTATGGCAAAATTACTCCAATTGATTCCATGACCAGCAAAAACCTTGAGAGTTGATATATATAAGAAGCACCCATCCTTATGGGTGCTATGAAATATGATAGAACAATACCTATAATGTATTTAAAACAAGGGCCACTAAGAAACAAAAAACTGTTCTAATAGTTTTTGGTTGCATGCTTTTTTGATGAATATTGTATTTGGATTTTTTTGGACTGATATTGATGTGTTAGGAGTTCCCACTAGTGTTATACTTAGTGTCCCGTCGATTTAGGCCACTCCAATGCCAAGCTCACCTAGAGTATTTGCTCATCTATTACCTAATCAAGACAACGAAGTGGCAAATATCTTTCATAGAGCGCTGCAAGAAGCTCAATACGTGGTTAGCAAAATGTTAGCAAACCGCTCCTCCCCTCAAATGAGGGAAGGAGCGAATAAAAGACAAAAAAGCCCGCAGCCCTTGATGTACAAGGCGTTACAGGCTAGTAATATGTATAAGTTATGGTGACCCGAGAGGGGTTCGAACCCCCGACCTCTACCCTGTCAAGGTGATTGAAAAGGGTAAAAGCTACTTTAAGTCGGCTAAACAAGCATTCACATCTGTTGAACGCTGTACATTTATAACTCTCAGTCTTTATCGTACAGTGTTCACTAAGAAGTTGTCAAGCTCACAAGTAAAATGGTGAAGCGAAACTTAACCGAGAGAAGCTTTTTGAGCTTTCATCTGTCCTGACCTTTTGCTTGGAGAGTCACCTACAGGAGCTTCACTCATCAGTGCTTGGTAGTTTATCACCTCAGGAGAATCCAGCTCAATGAGTCTTGTTTTGGTCTTTCGTGTGTCGCTCACGAACGCTCTGGAGCACATTTCTTGCTTCATTAAGGATACCACCTGCTTAGTTACATCTGAGGAGTCTACGTTCACGTGTTTCTCTACGGTTACACTTAACACAGTTCCTATCGTTACATCCCAACTCTTAATCATTCAGCTACACTCCCTGTAGGTTAATTTGTAAAGCACGATTGAGGAGCGGGACATAAAAGCCCAGCCTCGGAGACTCCAACCCCTTTTGTTGGTCTTCTGCATCTCCTGAGCCAGCCTCGGAGGTCCAGCTATCTCAGTTATCTTAGTTCAATGGTTTTTCCTCGTTAGAATCAGAATCTAGCCTCTTGAGCCAGCGGTCTAGTACCTGTGAAGACTGACTCTGGTTGTTCTGCTCCTTCTTTGTCCACCCCATATCCTTACATGCTTTCATGAGGTCTTGGAGAGGCTTGGCTGTGTGCCTACTACCTTTCTCAAACCTTCCAGAGTTCAACAAACGAAAGTGAATCACAGCATCATGGAGCAGACCCTCAAGAACTAAGTCTCCTAGTCCTTGTTCAACCTCGTAAGACTGTCTCACTGAGTCATCCAGCCATGCCATGAACTCAATTTCTGCATCTGTCAAGCTCTGTACAAAAGTGGACTCCTCAGCGTACAATCCATGAATCATACCAGCGTCTGGTCTCAGGTTTTGCATCTTCTTAAGTTTGGTCTCCTCAGACACGTTATCATTAACGTTTGCCCCATGAAGCGTACACCTCGTTTTTCCCTTGGCAACTGGTCTCAGGCAAGCTGAGTAGACTCCATCTTTTTGGTTCAGTGCAAAGCAAGCTTCTGTTCTCTTACCAAGCTCCCTCCAGACCTTTTTTGTCTCTGGAGAGTGGCGGTCTCGGTTAGCTTCCACTTCCATTTCCTTTACTTTGAGTTCCAGCTCCCCTTTAAGTTCATTCCGTCTCATTCGTCTCACCTCCTTCAAAGCACTTTAAAATGTACTCAGCAATTACTCCCTCCCCATTTCTAGCAAGGTCCTCAAGGAACTCCATGGAGAGCTCCACACCAATTAGCTCAGTGAGTTCTTGCTCGTACATGAACATTAGAGCAAGGTCACTGTTGACTACAGCATCATTAAGCTCCTTCATTGTTTTAGCTACTTTTTGTTTTTGTTCATTCGTCAATGTCTTCGCCTCCTCTTAGTAGTTGTACTTCTCAGCGTATGCTTTGTAGAACTCTTCAAAGGCTTTCTTTTCTTCCCTCTCCTGAATGTCCTCTAATGAGTAACCCGCTCGTTTAGCTTGAGCTTCAAAGTTTTCAACTTTGGAGTTTAATTTCTTAAACTTGTCAAAGAGCGGGAGTCTTGCAAACTCTTTCCTCTCAAATTCCTTTTGAGCTTCTTTAAAAACCACCTGAGCTCCAGCATAGTCAAGACGCTCTGAGAGGTTCTCCATCGAATCAGAAACCTTTTTAAGAAGGTCACCCAGCTCGTTAACTTCTACCCTCGTAAGTCCACCATTCTTCTTGTTTAATGCTTTTTTAACCAGTTCATCAATGCGCGTCTTTTCTTTCTTCATTCTTCTTCACTCTCCTTTTTGAATTCGATCTAAATTCAAGCTGTTTTTTAGTTCAATGTTGTTTAATTTCAACCTCAAGAGGTTATCTCTGAAAGACTGCTCCCTCTCAGCCATCTCAACTAGAAAACTAATGTCAATTACAGGTTTCTTTCTGCGCTTTAACATGTACACTCCCTCCCACAGAGTTGAATTTAAAAAGGAGAGCTGCTATGCTCTCCCCTGTTAGAAATTACTTAGTTGTCAAAACCACCAAGGTACTTCTTGAGGAAATCAATTACCTGTTGAGCTTCCTTTTGAATCCGCTCCTCAGCTTCACCCTTTTGTGTTTCCCAAATCTTTCGAGCGTCATCATGAGCAGGGTTGTTTTTGTCAAAGGTGAAACTGTCTATTCCAAATTCTCTGTGCAATCTTTCAGGTTTAGAGTAACCCCATAGACCGTCTCTGCTTTCAATTTCCCTCATCAACTTTCTAATTTCTTCTTTAATTACAGTAGCTCGCCGACCTCTTTCAAAACCTTCAACGTCTTGTTCAGCCAGTTCATGTAAATGAGCTAAACGCTTTTCTTTTGAAAGGTTACTAATTTTACCTTCAAGTTCTTCCTTACGAGTTGTAGCTTCTGAAGCCCGCTCCTGAGACTCATTCAGTGCTGTTTCTAAGCGTTTCTTACGCTTGAGAAGGTCTTTGTCATCTGGAGCCACTTCAAGCTCAATATTTAAGAGTCTTAATCCTTCATTTAACCGTTGTTGCTTTTGAGCTTCCTCTTGAATTGCTGACTCATTAATTTGCACTTCAGCTTGTAGGCTCTCAAGTTCACTCATTTTCTTCTCTCCAAAAACCACTCTTTTAATTTTGTTCATCATTTAATTTCTCCTCCATTAGCTTCAACCTCGAACGAATTACCGAGGGAGCTTTTCTTTTGTTGTTGTATGTTAAGCCATAACAAATAGCCCTCTAAGTTAATCTCACAGGGGTACGTGGCAAGTCTTAAATTTAACCACTATCAGGAAGCCTTTTGAGTGTCCTTTTGTAGCTTCTTCAACATTTCTAATCTTTCTAGCCAAAATAGTGTTCTTTCTCCACAGTCACCATAATTGTATAGCCCTTTTAAGTTCCCTTTTGCAATTTCAATTTCTTCATCAATTGTTAATTTATCCATTGGGTAAAACCTCCATTATTTCTTGAGTATTTTTTGGCCTTTAAAGTAAATTCCCAGTTCATTCATTAAAGCCAGTATTTCTCTATCTTTTTTCATCTTCTTCCAATTAGGTTCAGAGGTATTTAGTACCTTTTCATAAACCTCTTTACACTTCACATCTTGGACACTTGAATCAGTGAACCTCTCAAGCCATTCCATAAATTTTCTCTTTGCAGTAACTTTCTGCTCCTTATCAGTTAAAGAGAATGGAAGCTCCCAACTCTTCAAAGTTGCTCCTCTCAAGTCCTCCAGAATTAATTGAGGAAACTCTTCATATGTGGAGAACATGTAGACTGTCTTTGGCGTTTTGCTCTTATAACTCCTTGTTCTCTCTAAGCCTTGTATTCTGTCAGTTACTAAGTCCTGTTGGTAGAAGTCTTGAACATCAGTATCAAGGTAAGTCTTTCCCCCTTGAGTCCGGCTCTTGTAATTAACGTCTTTACCAGTCAGAAGTTTTGTGTACTCAATGTAGTATGGGTCTCCCTTGTGCAACCTTCCAAGAAACAAAATAGCGTCACAATCCTTAAATTCATTGGAAGCCCGCTCATCATCAAAGTACTTGAGCTTAATATTTCCAGTTTCAACTTCTGGAGCCAGCTCTGTTGAAAAGCTGTTGTAAAACTTTTTGTAAACTACCACCGCAAGTTTGTTGTGTTTCTGAGCCACTTCACGAGCCAGTTTTGAAGTTCTCTTAAGACCCTTCTTATGTGTACTGAAGAAATCCTTTCCAATGTTGTGTTTGTAGCAATTGTGAATAGTAAGGTTTTTGTACGCATTCTCTGGCAACACTGGAGCAATTCTATTGAATGGCTTCACATCATAATGCTTATCGTTCATAGCAGTTGAGTCAAGAATGAAAGTATTCATAAAACTAATTTCCTTCCACACTTTTCTCCCAATGTGAATGGTTGTTCCAGAATCGTTGACTGTAACAGAGCCACCTCTTGAGACAACTTCAGCAAAAGCTCCAAGAAGGTTGTAGTTATTGCCAAGCTTATCCATCCTGCTCAACCAATCATAAAACAACTCCTTTTCAATCTTGAAAAATGGCTCTGTAGGGGGAACCTCGAAGAGTCTTTCATCACCCTTGTTTATTGGCTTTTGAAGCGCTTCTCTTAGCTTTTCAGAAGTTTTTCTTACTTTATAGTAATAAGGCTTCTCATAGCCATCAGTATCAAGGGAGACACCCCTTACAAGGTCTACAAGACGTTCTATTTCTTCAAGGCTCATGCTCTCTGTGTTTATAAAATTTGGTCGCTCATCAATGAACAATTGAGTTCTCCGTCTAGCGTCTCCATCGAAGTCGTACCATTTCGTGAATTCTGTGAGCTTCTCTTGGACAGTAAGCAACTCAAGCATTTTATGAGTCATTACTAAAATGGGAAAACGCTTCTGAAGCTCAAACTGTCTTAAGTATTCTGAGTGAGTCATATTTTCATCTTTTCCGAGGAGCGGGAATGCGATCGTTTCACCAGCTTGTGTGTTTATCGCTTGGCAGAACTCTTCAACTTGACTCCTCTTAAACTTTGCAATAATTCCACCCCACGGAGCTGTTTTGTTTTTATGGTTATGTGTTGCCCAGACTTCCAACATGGTTGACTTACCAAACCCACAAGGAGCACAGACAGCCATCTCAGTTACCATTTGCCCCTCATAGTTCCAGGCTCCAAAAACTGCTCTTGAGAAGTTGAACTCATCATCTGACAATTCAAGTCCTCTGCTATGAAGAATCTCTCTGAAATGAAGTGCTTTATCAATTGCGTCAATATCAAACCCAGCTCCAGAGAAAACCAAGTCCATTGAACTCTTATCTCCTATGTCTGCAATTATTTTCATCGGGTTTCACCTCATTTACTTATTTAATTTCTATCTCTTCAAATAACTCTTCCATTGAATTAAGTTCAAAAATATCCATTAACCTAGCAATCACTTTTAAAGAAACAGTGTCCCTACTTTTCAAAACTGAAAGGTTCCCACTAGTCATACTCAATCGTCTTGCTAGTTCATTCTGGCTCATAGAACTCTTTTTTAAATGCTTATCAATCGAGAGACGGTAAGTTCTTGTTCTCACCTCTACACCTCCATTGCTTATTAATTTAGAATCATTGAGTAATAACCACATAAAAAAGCCCCTCAAAAGAGGGACTAATGAAAGAGGTCTTACCCAATGAACCAACCTCTAGGGTTGGAATGATTAATGAGCCAGCTCCTCCGCTCCCCCTGACTAGGAATCATGGCAGAGTGAACTGGTTCAGAGTACTCTGTTTTGGGAGAGTACATGATGGTTTGAGCTAGCTAGTGCTAACTCAGTCAGTGAATACAAAACACTTCAAAAGAGCCAGCTCTGAGGATAAGCTGGATTATTTAAGCTGTCTCAGAAAAGCTCCCTACACTATATATACCAGCAAAGTGTTTACACACTTTTTGTTCCTACACTAACAATGTGCAAGAATTGTCTAGTACACTGCTGGTTCACAACCTTCAAAAATTGGACTTATAAGCTTAAAACCGTTGGTATCAAAGGAATAGAAATATTATAAATTATTTTTGAGTAGGAATTTTGAAGAGCAGCTATCTCAGTTGTAAATTGAAAAAGGATACTCTTATTATAGTAATTCTATAATAAAGGTATCTGTTTTGAAGTCCTCAAGAGTCCCTCCATTTATCCACCTCATTTATTCTTTTAATAATTCATGATAAGGAAAAAAGAAAGTGGCTTTATAAGAGTAAAGGTTAAAAGAGCATAGTAAATATTTCCTTTTTAAGTGTATAATTCTGTTATCAGAGAAGAAAAGGGGATATTTTATGTTTGGATTAACTCCAAAGAGTGTGCTCAAGTATGCGTTAATCTTTTTGGCTTTTCCTGTTGTTATCAACTTCACAGTGTTTTTAGGAAGACTTCCTTTGGTGTTTGGAAATGCTGATAACTGGCTCTCCTTCTGGGGGAACTATACAGGTGGAATTATCAGTGCTATTGTTGCTACTTATGTAGCAGTAAATCAGATAAATAAACAAGCTCAGAAAGATATTGAAAAAGATAATAGAGACAGGATACTTAATCAATTACCTGCATTGGTACGTCTTAAAATTGAATTAGAAAAAATCATTAGTACCTTAAAGTTTGCTGTGGACTCCAAACATAAGCTTGAAGAGTTAAAAGTGGACAAAATCTTTGGAGACCTCACAAGATACCCTGCTGAACCAATCGAAGAGGAGAACTGGGCGAATTTAGATCGATTGGTTGACATTGAGTTGCAAGCTAATTTGATTATGTGCAAAAGCTTTTATAAAGAATTTTCTAATGCTTTGACCTATCCATACCCCTCTGTAATGGTAAGAATTGAAGAGATTGAAATATCACTGGCTACTGATTCTCATAATGCTCAAGACCATGCTGATTGGATTACTCTAAGAGAAGAATACTCTAAGATGGAAAACGCTCAAAAAAACGGATTTGTTAAGCTTGAGGACGAAAACTATATCGAGGAGCTAGAGCGACTCTTAAAAATAATTAATAAAGACATTGAAAAGGTTAAACAAATTCAGTTTGTCCTACAAAAGTTTTAACTGAGTAGTTACAACTCACAGACAAGAAGGAATTAGAAATCATTTACAGAACTAAAGTAGTGGTTACATAGAATTTAATCTGAGGAGAGGAACTAATGAGTGAGACAGAAGTCACAAAAGTACTAGGAATCACTGAGAGGTACAGTAGGGAAATTTTAGACATTAAAAACAAACTCCATGACTTAGAAAGCGGTAGAATTTACGAGTTAACCAGCTCAAGAATGGATGGCTATTTAGCAACAAACATCATTGAACTAAAAAAGATGATTGCTGACCTTATCTTCAAGATTGATACAGACTCTCCTTCTGAAAACGAGAAGCTTGTTGAAGCGCTAAGTAAAGACTAAAACTAGGAGGAAACATCATGGGTAGAGAAAAGGATAAACTTATCGAAGAACAAGACAGAACACGTCATCTTGAAACATGCCTTAAATGTGGAGCTGTACTTCGTGATTGGAAAGAACGTGAAATGAGTACTTGTGAAGGTTGCTTTGAGAGAATGCTTGAAAAGGAATGAACTACTTGAGGTGGAGCTTCTAAGGGAGCCCCTCCTTTTTGCTTCTAAGTAAAAACACACGATAAAGGAGAAATACAATGTTTCGTTTAAGTCCAAAAACAATAATCATCTCTGTAGCTTCAATTCTACTGTTTCCAGTATTGGTTAACTACACACTGTTCCTTGCAAGGGTACCTTCAGTGTTTGGGAGCTCAGACAATTGGCTCTCTTTCTGGGGAAACTACACAGGAGGAATTGTCAGTGCAGTTGTAGCTTACTTTGTTGCCAGCTCACAATTAAAGAAACAAACTGAAATATCACTAATGGAACAAAGATTGGTAATGGAAGAAAGTATGAGATCTAAAAAAATTAATCAGTTACCTGCTCTGGCTCGAATGAAAATTGAACTAAGAAACATGATTTATAGCCTGGAGCAAGCTTTTGAAATGACTAGCTCAGGGGAGCAACAAGAAAAGGGGGAAACAATAACTTTTATAGCTCTGGATGAAGATAATTGGCGATATTTAGATCGAATTGAAGACATAGGATTTCAGTTAGAATTAATTGATAAGAAATCTTTCTTCAAACAATTGTACAAGACGTTAGATTACGAGTACCTGTCAGCCGAGTTTAGAATTGAAGAGCTGAAAGAAAAAAATGTTCTTGAAGGTTTAAATGCATCAGAAAAGGATGAATGGCTTAAACTTGAGCTTGATTTCAGAGTAAATAGTTCAATACAGCGGGCAATGCTCCTTAGTGCTAAGGAAAGCAACCTTGTAAAATACCTTGAGGAGCTTTTAGAACAGATTGAGGACGAAATTAAGGCATGTAAGGAATTTTAACACGTTGAACCTGAAAATAAAGGTTAATTTAAAGCAACTGGCTCCTCTTTAAACCCCTCCCAAGTTTGACTCTTGGGGGGATTTTTTTTTTAAAAGTGACATCTGTGAAATTCACCTCATCTAAAAATGTCTACATGAGAGTTTAGAAGTACCCCACCCTTTCATAATTTTTGGAGTCTCACCTTGAGCCAGCCAGCTCTCAAGTTAAACTCAAAGAGTAACAATGAGAAAGCCCGCTCTCATGCGGTTAACTTGGACGCTACACCAACTGTACAGGGTTCATGTAGGTTACGAATCGTGTAGTCTACTTGTCTGGTCCTCAGGTGGAAAAACTCCAAGGCGTACATGGGGAAGTAAGCTGCTGAGTACACATTAAACAAGGCTCTCAGTGGCTCTCTGTGAGGAGTTTACTGCTCTGCTAATGCTACAAGTTGGGTAACTAACTAGGCTCCTCAGAGGGCTTCCTGTGAGGTCAAACAAAAAAAGCCAGCTCGTAATGAGCCAGCTCAGTCTGTTTCTTCTATAGTAATGGTATACGTAATGAAGGGTAAAACTTCCTCTCCATCAAGTATCCTCTGGAGCTTTGCAAACTGTCTAGGGTGACTCTCAGGAGTAACCGAGAGAACAGCTTCAAGGAGTTCCACCACAATTACAATCCTGTTTCCTTTCTTCCACATTTTGATCGGTGAGTGGAAGTACATGTGTTCCATCTCAACAAACAAACCGAGGAGCATTAGAGCCTTCTTGAACCAGCTTCACTAAGTACCCTTGCACTTCATCTTGAAGAGCATCCACTAGTTCATCAGTTCCCTCTTCAAGGTCTAAGAACAGCTCATTGAGTACCATTTCAAGGAGAGTCTCACAAGTAACCTCCAGAAGCTCCCTCCCTGTAGCTGGCACTTCCTGAGAAGCAGATTGTACTCCATCAGTCACAATGTAGGCTTCTACCCCAAAGGAGTGAACTCTGAGAACAAAATCTGTATCAAGGACTTTAACAACAAGTAAGTTTCCTAATCGGTTAATTTTCATCATCATTTTTGAGTTCCTCCCTTAAAGTAATCCTCTTAATGGATTTGTTTCATCTAAAGAGTCTTTCAATTCATGGCTAAAGTAGCCAACGTACTGTCTCGTAATTTCAATCTTAGAATGCCTGGCTAAAAGTTGAGCCTGTCTGAGGTTGGCTCCTCCCTTTAACAAACCTTTAATGAAGAAGTTCCTGAGTGTATGCGGTGAGAAGTACCCCTCAAGTCCAACACTGGTTCTTAACCTCTTGAACACGTTCTGAACTGAATCTTTCCTGAGTTGTCTTCCTTCCTTCGTGCAAAAGACTGATAAAGGAAGCTTCTCAAAGTTCTTCTCAAGGTAATGTTTGTAATCCAAGAGTTCCGCTCTCAGGCTGTCACTCAAGGGCACTGATTGAGTCCTTCTTGACTTACTAGTTCTAATGGTAATGAGTGAATCCTCAAAGTTAATGTCATTCCAGTTCAATGAGCACAACTCAGAGAGCCTTAAACCAGTACCAGCCAAGAAAAGAATGAGGGTGTAATTCCTTCGTGCTGTAAAGCTATGTTCTCTTCTATGCTGTCTTCTCAGGTGTCTCAGTACATCTCTAAGGTCTCCCTCAGCAAGAATCTTTGGTGAGTCATCCTCTCTCTGTGCTTTTACTCCTTTGGTAAAAGGAATCTCAATGAGTTGCTCCTCACAAAGCCACTTTGAGAAAGCCCTCATGAGCTTTAACTTCGTGTTTACTGTCTTTGGTTTGTTTCCTCTCTCCTCCATGCACCACATGAGAAAAGCCTTTGAGTTCCTACTGTTGAGCTGGTCAATTCTCTCAAGTCCCTCTTGAGTTAGCCAATCATTCCAAAGCTTAAAGAAATCAATGTAAGACTGGAGTGAGTTGGATGTGAGTCCTTGGTACTTCTTCTCAGCAAGGAACTCCTTTTGAATCATTTCAATTGAAGCCATAAAAAAAACCTCCTTAGTTCACTGTCTGGAGTTAACCATGTACAGCGTCCTAAGAAGGCAAAAAAGAGTCCACGATGTGAACTCTGTGCTTGTTTAGCTTAAAGTATGTATGGTGACCCGAGAGGGGTTCGAACCCCCGACCTCTACCCTGTCAAGGTAGCGCTCTCCCAGCTGAGCTATCGGATCAATTAATTATGTATCGGACAAATAGAATTATATCTCATAATTAGCAATCTTGACAACCCCTTTTGACAAAAAAACATTTAAAAAGAAATAGACCCTGAAGATCAGGGCCATTTTTGGGTCCTTTATTTTTCTTCCCACTCAAAGGAAACAACGGATCTTAAATTGCAGTCGTTACAATGTGCGGTCAGGTAAACCATAACGTTTGTTCCCTGGCCGATTACCCACAGGCCATCGAGATCTACAGTAATCGAAGTATTGGCCGGTATTACCCGTGTTGCAGCGATTGTTCCATTGACAGGTGAATTAGGGAGAATTCCGTACTGGATTTGTCCTTTTGGCCGATCGGGTGGATTTTTTGTGAGATCAGCCGGTGTTACATTTGAAGACATTTTGCCGTTAAACGGCAGCGTCGGCTTGAAAAAGATTTTAGCGACCATTGGATTACAGGTCATATTTGAGATGGTAATCCGCTGCAGGGAGATATCAACGTTAGAGCTTGCCGGATTGACCAGTGAAGCCCAAACATTTTCACCAGGCGGGCAAGGACAGACTGAAAGAGTATCTGTAGTACCGAGGAAGTTGTTCGCTTTCGTTTCTTCCACCGGGCTGACTTCGGTCTTTTTCTCCTCTTTTGGATACTTGTCAAAGCCCATATTTGGCATTTTAGGCTGTATTGGGATATTCACATTCATGTTAGGACTTACCGGATAGTTCATGTTGGGGCTGACCGGATAATTCATATTTGGGCTTATGTTAGGATTAGGGTAGTTCATATTTGGATACATGTTCGGATTGCTTCCCTGTCCATAACCATATCCTGCCCCCTGGCCATACGGGTACATTCTATTTATCATATGCATTTTCCCTTCTTTAAAGTTTACACATTATTACCATATGTAGATAAGCTATACTTGGTCAGTCTATTTGGAAAAATGGGTAAAAGGAAAGCTGTCCTGATTAGGACAGCTTTGTTAGCCTATTTTTTCTTCCTGGTCGTTCAGAGCGATTTCTTCCATGGTCAATCGCTCCTCCTGGTCTCTCAGCCGATGGGCAAGACGGCTGGAGGCATTGGCGGCAATGCTGGCAACCAGATCGTCAAGAAATGTATGGACACCTTCATTTGTTTTCGTATCCAGCTTTCGGATGATTCCCAGTTTGTACTTGTCTAGATGTCCGAATGTGGTTACTGCAATACTTCCGTAACCAAAAACCGCTCCTAGCGCAATCGTCTCGTCCACGCCAAAAAGGCCTTCATCCATTTCAACAATAGACTGCAATGGTTCAGAAAGCATTTTTTTCTCTGCCAATTTATCCAGTTCGATGCCCACGAGCAGAGCATGCTGAATTTCCCGTTTTGTCAGTACTTTATCTACACTTTCAATACACTCGGTCATCGTTAATTTAGGAGAGAACGGTGACTGCATTTCAAATACAATTTCAGCAATATCCGGTATGGTGACACCTCGTTCAGCAAGCATTGCTCTCGCGGCTGCTTCTACATCCCGGCTGTGTACTCTCTTTGTCATTTTGTTCACCTCTTGTGCTTTCCTTGGATTTTTGCACAATAATCATAAAATCTTGATTACATTATACCACTGTATGATAAAATAAAACGAATGCTATGAAAGCGCTCTTTTCAAGATAGGAGAATCCAGTATGCCATTTAAAGGTACTATCGAGGAACAAACCCTGAACAGCAAGGAGCTGAACGAACAGGTTCCTCTATTGGTCTATTATCCACCGTCATTTACCACCTTAAAAAAATACCCGGTGCTGATCGCGCAGGATGGCCCGGATTATTTTCAGTTGGGAAGACTCGCATCCACAGCGGATGAATTGATTCAGTCACAGGATATTGAGCCCTTAGTCATTATAGGAATTGCTCATCAACGCGGAGAGGACAGACATGAAAAGTACCACCCAAATGGATCAAAACATGCCGCCTACCTGAGGTTTATGTCAAAAGAACTGCCACCTTACATTAATCAAGAATTCAACACTTTTCTCCTGGGTTCCGGCATGTGCTTGATTGGTGATTCACTAGGAGGGTATATTTCACTTGTTTGCGGTTTAACCTTTCCACGTACGTTTGGCCAGTTGATTTTGCAGTCACCTTTTATTGATCCGAAGGTGCTGGACCTTCTGTATTCCTTTTCAGGATATGAATTGCTGAAGCTTTACCACGCTGTAGGAACAAAAGAAGACGATTTTGAATCGCCTAGCGGTGTAAAGGACTTTCTGACACCCAACCGGCAATTGGCCAGGGAATTTGCAAGCAAACGATTCGACTATCGATATGAAGAATTCGAAGGAAACCATCTTTGGTCGGATTGGCAGAAGAACTTGGTTCCTGCATTAAAGTTTATTTACAGTAAATAATTCAATTTGTGAAGTTATAAGAATTTTTGATATACTAATCCAAAAGATAAGGGAGGAAAATCAAATGAACTATGGTATTGCCATTTTCCCATCTACAGACCTGAAAGATAAAATAAATTCGTACCGCAAACGTTATGATCCTCATTATTCGATCATCGACCCTCACATTACCCTGAAGGATCCGTTTGTCGCGAGCGATTCTGAAATTAATGAAATTGTAAGTTATATTGAAAATGTGGCCAAGACTTCTCCTCCTATTAAAATTCATATTTCTCGGGTCAGCTCTTTTCACCCGGTTAACAATGTCATCTATTTAAAAGTAAACAATACCGAAGAGCTCAGCTCTCTTCATGAAAAGCTTTACGAAGGACCGCTTCAGCATGAACATCCTTATAATTTCGTTCCCCATTTGACACTTGCTCAAAAGCTTTCAGATGTAGAGCACGCCGACGTTCTTGAACGTCTGAAAATGGTGGAAGCGGAATACGAAGAAACCGTTCATGAATTTCACCTTCTCAAACGAGATGAAGAATCAGACCGCTGGAACATATATAAAACATTCACACTGGGGAAGGAAGCATAAAGTTGAAAATTAAAGTCATTACTTCGAAAGATGAAGCATACAAAGATGCCCTTTCCGTTCGAAAAGAGGTATTCGTTAACGAACAAAAAGTTTCAGAAGAACTCGAAGTCGATCATCTTGAGGATATGGCTACCCACTTTGTGCTCTATGATGCCAATAATCATCCAATTGGGGCAGGCCGAATGCGCCCCATTGAAGACGGCGGAAAAGTGGAACGGGTTTGCATTCTCTCTAACCATCGCAAGCAAGGCCTTGGTGAAATGCTAATGGAGGGAATGGAAAAGGAAGCGGCACGGCTGAACTATCCTGCGTTAACATTATATGCGCAAATACAGGCAGAGGATTTTTATAAAAAACTTGGATATACCACAACATCAAAAGAGCCTTTTACTGACGCAAATATTCTTCATGTGGCGATGAAAAAAGCATTGAACTGATTGACAATCGGTCCAATGCTTTTTTTCTGTTCACTTATGAGTAAATTGCAGTCTAATAGTGAACACTATCGGTAATTTCGCATCTTTTGGGGGATATCATGAACCTTGGCACAATCACAATTGAAATGGTCGTGGGCTTTTTCGCTCTATTTTTCCTGACAAAAGTACTGGGGAAAACACAATTGTCCCAATTGACACCTTTTGATTTTATATCTGCACTCATTCTTGGGGAACTTGTTGGTAATGCCATGTATGACCCCGATGTCCATATCTGGATGATATTGTTCGCGATCAGTGTTTGGGGTATTCTCATGTACTCATTGGAAATTCTCACCCAAAAATCCATGAAATTTCGCAAGATCTTGGAGGGTTCTCCTTCTATTGTCATTCGAAAGGGAACAATGGACCGGAAACAAATGAGTAAAAACAAAATCGATATCAATCAGCTTCAGAACCTGATCAGGCAAAAAGGGTATTTCAGTCTGAGGGAAATCGAATATGCCATTCTTGAGACGAATGGTTCAATTTCTGTTCTTCCCAAAAGCGATAACCAGCCGGTTACACGCCAGGATTTAAAGCTGCAGCAACAGGCAACCACACTCCCGGTTACCTTGATCATGGATGGAACGATTCTCTACGATAACCTTTCAACCGCAGGTGTTGATGAAGATTGGCTGATCAAACAGCTCAAGAAGAAAAACTTCCACTCAGCTAAAGAGATATTTTATGCGGAGTGGAAAAACGGGGAGGATCTGTTTGTTATGAAGGAAACCTAAAAAAGAACACAGCATTGTGTTCCTTTTAGGTTCGGTCATGATCAAAAATTGATAGCGATATGATTAACGGCCTTTACCTTGTATTGCTGCTTGTTGAAAAATACAAAAGCCTCTATGGTCAGGTTCCCAATCGCTTCTTTTTTAAATGGTATGAGATAATCCTGAATAACCGCTTTTTCACCAGGATCAATGGAAAGGTCACGAATCGGGCAAACCCATAGTTCTCCGCGCTCTTTCGCCTCTTTCGCCCAATCATTTTCAATAAACATCCACTGGTAGTTTGCTAGATTATCCTTATTCGTTTCATGCGTTTCGCTCGAGTAAATTTTACCTTTTATAACATTTGCTTCATTTGGCTGGAATCTGAAGCAAATGGAAGGGTTGTGCAGAGGAACGATTCCCGTATTTTCAATCAAGAATGAACCCTTGATCAAACCGCTCAGATCTTCCTTCATTATTATGGAATAATCAAACAAGCATAGGCATTCATAATCCCGTTTCACAAAGATGCTGTCTTCTTCATCTTCCGCTTTTTTCAAAAAAGGATCGGGACGTCCCTGAAGAGACAGCTTTTTTTCTAAAGCCTTGATTTTTTGCAGGCTGTTTTCCAATTTGATTTCCTTCTCATTAATTTCTTTCTGAACAGCAGTCAACAAATCTTCATAATCCGCCACTCTTTTTTTATAGTCCATACTTTGGGCATCTGCCAACTGTTCCTTTAGCTGGATGACTTCTTCCTCAAGTTTTGCCTTGTCTGCTTCAAGTTTCTGAAATTCGGCCTCTCTTGTCGCATTGTTGACTTCTTTCTCAAGGCTTTCAATTTGTTCTTCAGCAAAGACCAGCTTTTTTTCAAGAGCTAACGATTTTTCCTGATAAAATTCAGTACGGGCAATCAGACGGTCATAGCTCAACCGCTCTTTTTGAGAATGCATTTGTGTCCCTCCCTAAATAGGCTCCCATCTTTATCTTATGTAATGTGGGGTGATTCGTTCACTGAAATACAAAAAAAGAGCAGGAGATCCTGCTCTCTAAACAGTTCATGAGATTATTTCATCTTGATATCGTCAAAGGACACACAATTCTCCACTTCAAGATTGCCTTCTTCGACTTTTACAATGCCTGATTCAAATACCGTTACACCGCGGTCATTCACTAGCTGCAACTGGAATAAGGTTCCGGAATGTTTGCTGACGGTTGCAAAATTAAAGTCAAACTCCTCACCTTCATCGGTTGTACCTGTACCTGATACTGTAAATTTCAGCCCTTTTCCTTCTGAAGGTTCGCAAACCAGACTATCCTGATCGAAGCTGTCTGCCGTGAAGGTAAAGTTGTTTATGTCTCCGTCTTCTTGATCAAACGCAAATTGTAATGAGCTGTCACTCAAGCTGCAGTTCTGGCAGATTTCTGCAAGGACGCTAAGACGGCCTTCTTCCGTGGCATTACTGCCTGTATGACCACACGCTTCACCTGATACACTGCATTCGCAGCTCGGTCTAGGAAAGATATCCGGACATTGCGCCGGGAATACAATTTCCGGGCAAGCCAGCATTTCATTTTCTTCAGCTGAAAGGTCATTGTTACGAGGTGCGCAGAATTTAGCAAGCACTTCAAGTTTGACTTCTGCTTCAATTTGGATATCGACACAGAAGGTGATGGTTACGGTGAAAGATCTTGGAGCCGGACTGTTTAGAATGACTGTTCCTGTTGGAATTTTGCAAAGAATGCGTGTGATGCGGCAGAATAGATCCGTTCCATCAGGATAACATAACACGAATGGTTCAAGAACAGATGCATCGGTCCTTACACAAGTAACAACCTTTCCGTTTCTGTCGACGACTGCAACTTCCACTTCGGAAGTAAACAAAAGCTCTACGAGCTGTGCATCCACGAAGCTGCCATTCAGTGAAACGGTAACATCTCTCTTTTCTCCCACCTGCTCACACATAAATGTTTCAGTCGCTGCCATGGTTTCATCTCCGTTAAGCGGAAATGCAGGAGGAGTAACCGGTGTCTGGCAGGCCAGACGCAGAGGACGGCGAGCCGGATCCGCTAAAGCTTCTTCGATCCTTCGAATCTGCTCTGGAGTGAAACTAACTTGTTTGGTTACAGAGAATGTGTCTGTTACCCAATCGTACACCTTCTGCACCCTTATGCATTCTTCTTGGAGACTATTGGTAGCCTTCGGTATCGATTTCTTATGATTTAAACCCATAGTTTCCCTTCCTTTCCTTATCATGTTCTGAAGATTCCATACATACTATGGGAGTACGATAGGTTATGACACAAGAATGAATGCCTATTTTTCGGGCGGTTAGGAGGTTAGACAATATGATTCTTACATTTGGAGGCAAACAGATCGGACAGGTGGACACCAATTTTTTTCAGCATATAAAACCCTTATTAAATTACTGGGGATTGCAATGGAATGAAAACTATCATGAAATCGAACCGGCTTTGTCTGGCCAGTGTTATATGGTCTCAGGTCTTGAGCAAAGTGACCTGGAAAGTGTAAAAAAAATACTTAAGCATACGGATGTTACTATAGAAGAAAAACCCTCACGACTGAACACAACAGCATCAATATCGGTTTCGTTTGTTGCAGATCAGCCTGTCCCCATCATCGTTCAAACAGAAAATTCCAAACTCCTCTATATTACTCCAGCCGAGAATTCCGAAAATGCGGTTCAAAACATTATCCATAAAAGCATCCTATGCAAAAGAAAATCAAATCACTATTCTTTTTCCTTTAGATGGAGGGAGAAAGAGTATATTCCTGAATGGATCAGCTACCTCATCCTGCAGATTGGACTCTCCAAGACATTTTCGTCCCTCGCTTCCATCTCTTTTGGAGAATTCCAGACAGGTGTAAACCACATCTTAAGATCAATAAATCCCCTGCTCGCTGATCTGCAATGCGAAAGAGAAACGAAAAAAATGAAAAAGGAAAAAACCGAGCCTGAATTGAGGGTGCCTGACACCTTCATCACTCCTCATCAGCTTATACCTGTCCGAAGCAGTCCTGCAACTGTGTCACGAAATAAAAATCTTCATAATGGGCCAGCCATTAACCCATTTAAAAAGGTACAAACCACAGAATCTACTATTAATCCGTTTAAACAAAAACAAGGCAAAACTTCAACCGCCATTAATCCCTTTCAGCCAAACACCTATACCACTCGAGGCAGCAAAGAATAGTATAAAATCAACTTACTGAAAGGTGTGGGTGGAATGGATAAATCTCAAAAGCATAAGGTATATCGTGATCGCCAACAGAAAAAATCAAAAAAATCACAAAGCAAACCGTCATTGTTTGACCCTGTGAAAAAAAAGAAGGGCTGCAAAACGTGCGGAAAAGTAACGTGGAAGCCTAAAAAAAATCAATGATGGCCACGAAAAAAGAAGGATCTCTCCCTTCTTTTTTTCTATTTCTAGTAGTAAAACCTAATTTTTTGTACAAGTAGGTACTTATCTATGCAACTTTTTAAAAACTCAATATATTATATTATCCCCCTGTTATAACAGGAGTAGGGGAGACAAATAAGGAGGAAAAGTAATGGGTTCATTATTTAATAACCATGGGTGCAGCTGCAGCGATGAAAGTTCAAGTTCAAGTTCAAGTTCTAGCTCAAGCTCCAGCTTTGTACACAAGAAAAGAAAAAAGGAAAGTTCTAGCTCCAGCTTTATACACAAGAAGAAAAGAAAAAAAGAAAGCTCAAGTTCTAGCTCAAGTGTTCAAAAACGCAGAAAAAAACAAGAAAGCTCTAACAAGTGTAAAGGCTGTGCATGTAATCAAATTAGAAAGTTAACACCTGGTGCTTTGGTACAAATCGTGCTAAAAGGCGGAGACGAGTTCTTTGATGGCGAGATCACATTCGCATGTTTCGATCATAAGACTTGCTGTGCGACTTTCATCTTGGATGGATATCCAATCATCATTGACTGCCGTCAAATCGTTGCAATCCAGCTATTCACGTAATAATTGATTACGAAAAAATCAGGCCATTTGAGCCTGATTTTTTCCATTTAGAGAATAGGTTTTTTCGTAATAAAAGGCCTGTAATCATCTGTTTTAGCAATCACGGTGCAGAATTTTAAGATCGTATCATTTTTAATTCTCCATGTATGGCTATCCGGTTCATAGCTTCTTAAATAAACATAGTTATCTTTCGTTGCGGAGTACACACGGATTCCATTCTCTATACATGATTTACAAAATGCTGCATCCTCAGCAATATTGGTGGAACTGAATTTTACCGTCTTAAAAATTTCCTTTTTAAAAACCAACGTCCCCCCCATTAATAAATGTTTATTGTATGTCCCCTCATTGTTCGCAACTGCCCCCCCAAACTTATTCGGATTAAATTCGGTAAGCAGGCCCTGATCTTTAAAATACATAAAAATGGAGGTTTTTCCCACGACGGACGCTTTGGAATCCCTTAAATCCTGAAGGGAGTGCGTCAAGTAATAAGGCGAATAGTAATCATCATCATCAAATTTAGCGATATAGCTGTACTTTGCTTTTTCTACACCAAAGTTTAAACATTCCCCCAATGTAATAGTAGAAGGCAATTGATAAATAGAAATGCTAGAAGAATCAGCCGCTCTCTGTTTCCATTTTTCAGCGTCCATATTATCTTTATTTAAAATGATAATTAATTCTTTTTCTACATCTTGCTGACGATCAAAATTAAGGAAAACCTCTTCCATACAACTATCCCTAATCGTGCAAGTGATGACGGAAACCATACAAGCCTCCTCTGTTCCTATGATATCAATGCTTCGATACGAACGGTTTGAAATCATCTGTCTTTGTAATAAATTGGCTTATACTTAAAATAACATCCACTGGCACCTTCCAAGTATGCTGTTCTTGATCATCTTCCCTTACGTATGTGAAATTTTCTTTTGTGGTTGAGTAAACCTTCAATCCCGCCTTTACACAGTCTCTACAAAAAATCCGGTCTACTTCTTTGATCTGATCCGGAAACCTTACTTCATTTAAAATTGCTTTATGAAATACTAATGTTCCTCCCTGCAAATATTGCTTTGCAAAGCTGGTTTGATCATTGACATATTGATTTTCATTGCCTGGATTGAATACAGCCAATACTTGTTTATTTTTCAAGTATATATATACCGACGTCTTTCCTATCACATCCGCTTTCGTAAATTTCAATTTAGAAAGAGAATCTTGCAGATAGGCCGGTGCATAATAATCATCATCCTCAAAGTTTGCAATAATATCATATTTTGCGTGCCCCACAGCAAAATTGATGCATTTACCTAAAGAGGTATGCTGCGGGACTTGATAAACAGACACATTCTCATAATTCTTTGCTTTTTCACGCCATTTTTGTAAGCACATACTATCTTGATTCAGTACAATGATTAATTCTTTTTGATCGTAATCTTGATTCCTGTAATTTTCAAAAATATTTTCCATGCAAGAGTCCCTAATTGTACAGGTAATGACAGATATCATATAATCCCCTTTCTATTCAGATTTTTTTATACCCTGTTGGATGATGTAAAAACCACTGCCATGCCGATTCAATCATATCTTTCAGGTCAAACTGCGCCTTCCAGTTAAACTCTCTTTTCAATAATTCTGCACTGGCGATGAGTGCCGGAGGATCTCCCTCACGCCTTTTTGCATATTCCACAGCTGCTTTCCTGCCGGTGATCGTTTCGCACATTTTTATGATTTCATTCACGCTTATTCCTTTTTCATTTCCTACGTTATAAATTCTGTTGGCTACCCTGTTATCCAGCAGTGCTTCAAGTGCAAGAAGGTGGGCATTGCCTAAGTCTGTAACATGGATATAATCTCTAATGCAGGTTCCGTCTTTTGTTTCATAATCATTGCCGAACACAAAAATTTTTTTCGTCTCGCCCAATAAATGTTTTAATATATTTGGAATCAAATGGGTCTCAGGTGTATGGTCCTCTCCCAATTCTCCCGAGCCAATGGCACCTGCCACATTAAAATACCGCAGAGCAATATATTTTAGTGAATAGGATGATGAAAAGTCTTTTAAAAGCTGCTCACCGATTAATTTGGTCCAACCATAGGGATTAATGGGCATTGCAGGTGTATTTTCATTTATGATTTTGCACGGTGGTTTCCCATAAACTGCACATGAAGAGGAGAAAACGATGTTCTTTACATGATATTGCACCATCATTTTCAACAGGGCTATCATTCCATTGACGTTGTTGCTATAATATTTTGCAGGTTTTTCAACCGACTCTCCTACGTACGCATTTGCAGCAAAATGCATAACTGCACGAACAGAATACTTCGAAAAGATCTTTTCTAAGTCTTTAGGATTTCTTACATCCCCATTTACAAATATTGCTTTAGAATCTATCGCTTCCTGATTGCCTGTTGACAAATTATCAATTACGATAACCTGATACTTTTTCATGATTAAAGCTTTGACTACATGACTCCCAATGTATCCGGCCCCGCCTGTCACAAGAATCATGGCAACTCCCCTATTCTCCTCTTTAATTATCCTTTTCTCTATTAATTTCTTTATCGAACAAGTGCAGTGCCCTGGCTACGATTTGGTCCATATTATAATACTTATATTCTGCCAATCTTCCGGCAAAAATCACTTTGTCTTTAATCTTTTGCGCTTCCGTTTCATATAACAAATATTTATCCCTGTGCTCTTTTTTCGGCACCGGATAATATGGGTCATTAATGCCTATTTTGAAGGCTTCCGGATATTCTCTTGCAATCGTTGTTCCCAGGATGTTCTTTTGGTGTGTTAATTTTTTAAATTCCGTAATGCGTGTAAAGTCATACTCATTTGGATAATTGATCTGGCCTGTTTCTTGAAATTCCTCTTTATTATGGAATTCAAATTCGAACCGTAAGCTTCTGTAGGGCAATGGGCCAAATTTATAGTCAAAATACAGATCGATAGGACCAGTAAAAATTAGTTTTTTATAATGAACATCTGCAATGACTTCTTTGTAGTCGGTATTTAACAATACTTTGATGTTCGGGCTGTGTAACATTCTCTTAAACATTTCAGTATATCCATGCTTTGGCATCGCTTGATATTTATCTTGAAAGTACCGATTGTCTCTGGAGATTATAACAGGTACCCGTCCAGTTACCGACGGATCCAGATCTTCGGGTTTTAATCCCCATTGTTTTACGGTATATCCATGAAATACCTTTTCATAAATGTAATCTGCGAGAGCTTTCAGCTGTTTATTTTTGTTATTTTGAAGCTGTTGTATCGTTATTTTTTCACCAATCTTATATTGATCCAACAGGGCATCTTCAATTGCTTTCGTACTGGTTGAAGGAAATAGTTGATTTAGGGAGTTGAGGTTAAAGGGAATGGGTACCATTTCTCCATCAAGCATACCAAGAACTTTGTGATAATATGGAGTCCATTCCGTATAGGTTGAAAGATAATCCCATACTTTCTTCGAATTCGTGTGAAAAATATGCGGACCAAATTTATGAACGAGAACTCCATTTTCATCAAAATAATCATAGGCATTGCCTGCAATATGATTTCTTTGTTCGACAATCAGGACCCTTTTTCCCAATATGCTGGAAATTCTTTCAGCCATTACAGAACCCGAGAAACCCGCTCCTACAATTAAATAATCGAATTTCATCTTTTCCTCCCCAGAATTGGGATTATATGCTTTATGTATGCAGTTAAGGAGTTTCCTATGTATTTTCCAAGGAAATAAAAGAAAAAAATCCTGTTTTTTATACAGGATTTTGATTTGGCAGCAGTTGTGCCAACTGCTGCCAGCCACAATATTTTCTAAAAACAGGGCGATATAAATCACCCCATTTTTTTAACGTATGATAGATGTGCCATTCAAAAACTTCATTATAAAGATCAATTTTTTTTGTGGCATTATTTGCATGCTGCCTGTAATTATAGAGCATCTCATCGATCCAGTGAATAGTAAAATGTTCAATAAGCAAGGCATCCATTCGTTTATCTTCAAGGTGACGTCCATCCCATGGATCATCGGTCGGCCATCCACCTACTTGTTTCAGAGCAGACGTTCTATAAAAACGGGGAAAAGGTACATCGTTGGATAATAAAAACTCATACCTATCACTATAAGAACGACCACCAATGCGGGGTACTTCCAATAATTTATTCCCTTCTCGATCTTCATAAACATCGGTTTTATTGCCCCAGATCAGTGCCACTTGCTCTGAAACCTTTTCTGCTTCATTTCTTAGTTTTTCAATGGTATCAATAAAAAGCCAATCATCTGCATCCAGCTTCATTATATAAGGCGTATCAATAACGGCTAGACCCTCGTTTTGTGCTTTTGACTGACCGACATTTTTTTTCAAACGAATTAATGTAACCCTGGGATCATTTAAATAGTGCTCGACAGAAGCAAGGCTTTTATCTGTGGAGGCGTCATCCACCAAAACAATTTTCCATTTATTGTACGTTTGTCTGAACACACTTTCCAACGCATCCTTTAAAAACATTCCAGGATTATAGGAAGGGATCAAAACAGTAACATCATATTTTTTCATAAACCGCTCCATGTTTTTCATTATTCTTTTCTAATCTCATAAAGACGATAACTGGTTATTGGGGTGTACTTTATTTAATAATACAGAATTTACATCTTCATAAAGAGACAACAGAACCGGGTGGTTAAATAAATATGCCTTTTTTACGAATAAAAACATATTTTGAGCATACCACCATCCAACTGTATCACTGTTCCACACCTTATCTCTTATACAGTCAATGACCAGGAAATCGTGTTTCTTAAATTTTTCTATCCAATAATCCGGCCACTGTTCGTTTACATGGTGATCACCGCCCTGATCAGGTATAGCAGCTGAAAATAATACAACCGAACCATGATTCACAAGGGATTGCACAAAAGTTTCAGCACAATGTTCAGGCAGATGTTCCGCTACTTCAAGAGACATAACCAAGTCAAATGATCTTCCTAAATTAAGAGGATTCTCCAAGTTATACGGGAAGAACTTTCTCCTCGGTATATCCAGCTGCCTTCTGTCCACATAATCACCATCAACGCCAAGAATATCTCTTATTCTATATTTCTTCTTAAATACGGTTAACCATGTTCCCGTCCCACATCCAACATCTAAAACTGATTTTGGCTGGATTAAGTCCATAACGATGGGGACAACCCCATGTGCGGATGATAATGAGTCTTCTCTTTTGCTTTTAAAGAACTCTTTCGAATACATTAATGTGCTCTCACCTCAAATAATAATCCTCTTTCTCTTTTAAATTATTCCAAAAACTACAAATTGGTTGGGCATAAAATAGATTTTATATCCTTTAGAAATTACCTATTTATGTAACGTTTTTCAGTTTAAATGCATAATGTAACATATATTTTTATGATAGATAAAATACTAATAGTCAGTCTGGTGGTGTTTTTTTATTGAAAGGATTAATTTTAGTTGCCGGAAAAGGTACAAGACTTCAGCCTTTTTCATTATCCAGGGCCAAAACCTTAATCCCAGTTGCTAATAAGCCCTTACTGGAATATTGTATTGAAAGCCTGAAAAAAATAGGCATTAACGAAATTGGCATTGTATTAAATCCTGCACAAAAAGATATTTGTGAGTATATAGATCATCGACCGGCCGACAATACTTCAATTACACTGATTTATCAGCCGACAGCAAATGGAATCGGAGATGCGGTGAAGCAAGCAGCAGATTTTTTGAAGACGGAGCCATTTATTCTTTTATTGGGAGATAACTTAATCAATGAATCGCTTTTATCCCTTAAAGAAACGATCCTGTCGAGTTCAATAAACGGTGCTGTACTGATCACAAAGGTCTCTAATCCTAGTGATTTTGGAATCGCCTATGTAGAAAACAATCAAATTATTAAAGTGGAAGAAAAACCAAGAAATTCAGCATCAAATCTTGCCATAATTGGAGCATATGCGTTTGACTCCAATGTGCTCACTGCCATTAACCATATACAGCCCTCCTCAAGGGGAGAATACGAAATTACAGACGCGATTCAGTGGTTAATCGATCATGAATATACTATCTCTTACCAAATGACTAATAAGGAGTATTCCGATGTAGGCACAATAGAACGATGGTTTGAAGCAAACCGCTGGGTTTTGGATTCCCTGAATCGATCTGTGGAGACAGCGGATCCTTCAACCACCATCAAAAACTGTAAGTTGATTCCGCCCGTTCATATTGATAAAAACTGTGTGCTGACAAATTCGACAATAGGTCCTTATGTATCTGTTTCACAGGGTGCCGTTATAGATAACTGCAGGATTCAAGACAGTATAGTTTTGGAAAATGTTCATGTAAGTGATGTATCTTCACTAATTACCCACAGTATTTTCGGAAAAGGAACAAAAATCGATAAACTGAACATAGAAAGCGCTTCCATTGAATGCCTTTTTTTTGATAACACTAAAATAATTTCAAAGTAAGGTGATGTGAAAGATGATTTTTTGTACATCCGTCTGTTTAAATCATTTGGCAAAGGCAAAGATATTGGCCAAATCACTAAAGGAGCATATGCCGGAAAGTAAATTGGTTATTTGTTTGTTAGAAAGAAACTTTCCTGCCCATTTATTGGACGACCAGGATTTTCATGAAGTGGTATTGGCTAAGGACATGGGCTTTACAAACTTTGAAACCACTATATTTAAATATAATCAATACGAAGCGGCATGTGCTTGTAAAGGACAACTTATAAAATATGTCTACAGCAAGTATAAAGATGTAGAATTCTTTAGTTATATTGATTCAGATACTCAAGTGTTTTCCCGTTTTGATGAAGTGTTTGATGCCTTTAAAACGCATTCCATTGTATTGACTCCCCATTATAATGAACCACCAAAAAACACATACACCATTTGGGGGGAAAATGCCGAAATTTTGATTCTGAGGGTCGGTATCATAAACGGTGGGTACATTGGAGTTAAACGTTCAGTGGAAGCAGAAGCATTGCTGGATTGGTGGACAGCAAGACTTGAACACTATGCTTTTAATGATGCGGAACACGGACTGTTTACCGATCAGAGATGGCTAACAGCAGCCTTAATATTGTTTGATAAAATTTATGTACTGAAACATGACGGTTATAATGTGGCATTCTGGAATATAAACCAGCGCAGCATTAGCATGAAAGATGGCGTATATTATGCTAACGGTGAACCTTTTCGATTTTTTCATTTTTCAAACATACATTATCTTCGTGATAACCTTCCAGACAATCCGTCTATATATCAAGTTGTACATCAATACATTGCTCTAATGGAAGAAAACGAAAACCTCTATCCTACCCATTTTGAATGGAGTTATAATTTTTTTGATCATGGTGAACGGATAGATGATAAATCCCGATCAGTATTTAAATATAACCCTAAACTAGATGCACATACTACAAATCCCTATTCTCTGACCAATAAAGCCATTAAACGGTTAAAACGCAGGAGGCAGGTGAGAAAACATTGATTTTCTGTACTTCTGTTTGCATGAACCACCTTGCAATGGCCAAGGCATTGGCACAATCCATTAGAAAGCATCATCCAGAATCAAAAATGGTCGTCTGTCTTATCGAAAAACACCTTCCTGTTTCTGTAGATGGATTAGACCTGTTTGATGAAATCGTTTTGGCGAAGGATATGGGATACCTTCATTTTGAACAAACCATATTTAAATATAGTCAATATGAAACAGCAGGGTTCAGCAAAGGGCAGCTTTTTCGGTATATTTTTCAAAAGTATCCAAATGAACAACATGTCGTTTACCTGGATGGAGATACCCTGGTTTTTGGACCTTTCACAGAGATTAAGGATGCCTTGCGCTTACATTCGATTGTTTTAACACCACACATTCTAAATCCCGTAACAAACCCAGCCTATTTATCTTCGGAATTAGCACTCTTATACACCGGAAATTTTAATACAGGTTTAATTGCACTTAAACGATCCAACGAGTCTTTGGAATTTTTGGATTGGTTCTGCTACCGGTTGGACCACTACTGTTATACCGATCCTCCAAGAGGGTTATACAATGAACAAAAGTGGATGGAACTTGTCCCTGTTTTTTTTGATAAAGTCATGAATGTAAAACACCCCGGATACAATGTAGCGAATTGGAATCTATTTGAAAGAAATATTACACAAAAAAACGGCACCTATCATGTAAATAACCACCCTTTACGATTTTTTCATTTTTCTGGGCTGGAGTTTATACCTGACACCCTGTATTTAATAAACAACGAAACAACCACCCACGCTATTAACATCCTGGATGACTATCAAAGATTGTTAAAGCATCATGGCCACCTGGAATTATTAAACATTCCATGGAGTTATCATTACTTTGATAACGGCAGGTTGATTAGTGATCAAATACGCACTATTTATAAAAATAATCATTTAGCACAATCTGAAATTATCAATCCCTTTAGTGAAAACCGGCGTACCTTTCAAAAATATAAAAACTAATTAAAAGGTTGAAAGCAGGAGCCGCGTTTAATTTTAGCTATAGCCGTTTCCTTTTATAGGGTAAATTCATATTTTATAATAGTTAAAATTAACGGGGGTGTTTTATTGAATGTTTTAATCATCGGGGCAGGTTATGTAGGAACAACTACCGGTTTAATATTTGCTGAATTGGGACATTCGGTAACAGTGATAGATGTTGATCAAAAGAAAATTAATGATTTGCAGAAAGGCATTCTATTTTTTTACGAACCCGGTTTAGACACGCTGCTTACTAAGCACATAGCTTCTGGAAACATTACCTTTGAAATGGATCATCAAAAAGCTATAAAAGATAATCCCCTTATTTTCATCTGTGTCGGTACTCCGCAAAATCAAGATGGAAGCGCCAATTTGGATTTTTTACGAGAAGCTTCTGAATTCATTGGTTCAAACCTGTATGAATACAAAATAATCGTCATCAAAAGCACGGTACCTGCGGGAACTTCTAAACAAGTAAAGGGGTGGATCGAATATACAAAGAAAGATCCTGTCTCTTTTGACGTATTATCCAATCCAGAGTTTTTAAGAGAAGGCAGTGCTTTACATGATGCCCTTTATCCAGACCGAATCATTCTTGGAAGTGAAAATGATCAAGCAACCGCACTCCTTCAAGAGCTATATAAGGGAATAAAGGCACCATTTATAGTGACTTCACCAAGCGCTGCAGAATTAATTAAATATACGGCTAATTCATTTTTGGCCACTAAAATTTCATTCATTAACGAAATAGCCATACTTTGTGACAAATTGCATATTAATGTGCAGGATGTCGCTAAAGGGGTTGGATTAGATATAAGAATTGGTCCATTATTTTTAGATGCTGGAATAGGCTATGGCGGATCTTGTTTTCCAAAAGATGTGCTGGCCTTAATCGATACTGCAAAGAAAAACAATGTAGATCTTTCGATTCTGGAGAAGGTTCATGCAGTTAACGAGAATCAGCCGGGCTATCTCTTAAAGAAAATAAAAACAAGATTAATCAGTTTGTCAGCAAAAAAAATTGCTGTATTGGGGCTTTCCTTTAAGGCTCAAACAGATGATATAAGGCAGTCGCCCTCCTTGAAAATCATAAAAGACTTAATAAGCGAAGGAGCAATGGTAGAAATCCACGATCCCGTTGCCAAACTCCCTGGCGATCTAATGGATAAGGTTTTTCAAAAAGCTTCTGCAGAAGAAGCTATGATAAATGCAGATGCTATCTTAATCTGTACGGACTGGCCTCATTATAAAAAGATTGATTGGCCTGATCTAAAAAATAAAATGAAATCCCCTATTGTTTTTGACGGGAGAAACATGCTCGATGCAGCTGAGATGAAATCTATTGGCTATATTTATGAAGGAATAGGCTGCGAATAATCACATGTGAGGTGATGTGCATTGGAGAAAATAATAATTACCGGGGTAGCAGGTTTCTTGGGATACCAGCTGGCAGAAACACTTTTATCTGAAGGCTGCTGCATTTTAGGAATTGATAATCTTTCTACAGGCAGGATGCAAAATATTGATAAGTTAAATGTTCATCCCAACTTCAGCTTTATAAAACATGATGTTTGCTCAGAAAACCTCTTTCAACTAAAGGAAATAACAGACATAGACCAAATTTATCACCTCGCTTCTCCCGCATCCCCCAAATACTATCAAAAATTCCCTTTTGAAACCATAGAAATCAATACCCTTGGAACAAAAAACATGTTAGAACTGAGTAAAATTCACAATGCCAAAATGGTGTTTTTAAGTACAAGTGAAGTTTATGGGGACCCAGAAATCCATCCTCAGATTGAAGATTACAGGGGCAATGTTAATACCTGGGGACCGAGGGCCTGCTATGATGAAGGAAAACGGCTTGGAGAAGTGTTCTGCTATTTATACCACAGACTCTTCGGGGTGAAGATTAAGGTTGCCCGGATATTTAACACGTATTCTGCCGGTTTGAGAAATGACGATGGCCGTGTAATCTCTAACTTTGTAAATCAGGCTTTAAAGGGAGAGGAAATTACGGTCTATGGAGACGGCTCACAGTCAAGGTCATTTTGCTATGTAGATGACACCATCCGTGCCATTAGGTTAATGATGGAAAATGATGCCGCAAATGGTGAAATTATAAATATAGGCAATCCGAATGAGATTACCGTTTTAAATCTGGCTGAATTAATTAAGGAACTGACCAATTCACCCAGTGATATTGTATTTCTGCCTCTGCCCATAGATGACCCCAAACAAAGACGGCCAAACATTGACAAGGCAAAAAAAATACTTGATTGGGAACCTGAGGTAAGCCTGGCGGAAGGATTACGAAAAACAATAAATGTTTATCTTTCCTCATTTCCCAATTAAATGAATTAAGGCATGAATTCGAAAACAACTCACTAAATAAACAGAAGGCTGTCTCATTCAGATCGTTTTCAAACGAGCCTCTTGAGACAGTCTTTTTTTAGGAATCAGTGTCCAATTTTTTGGGTAGAAGTGAGCTTAATTCAACCCAGCCGTTTTTATTTATTGAAAACTGAGGCTCAAACTTATTCCCCCATTTATTCAGCGCATAATGAATATTCCATTTAATCATTTCATTTAAAATCGCTTTCTTATTAACTGTCACATTGTTGATATGTTTTCTATAATTATAGAGCATCTTATCAATCCATTTAATTTTATAGTCTTTGATCAATAGAACATCCATGCGACGGTCCTCCAGATAACGTCCCTCGTATGGATCATCCGTTGGCCACCCTCCTACTTTTTTAAGTGCAGATGTCCGGTAAAAACGGGGATACGGAATGAAATTTTCCAGCAAAAATTCATAGGGATCGTCAAATGAACGACCCTTTATATCCAGAATCTTATATACCACTTCACCTTCCATATTTTCAATGATGATGGTCTTTTTACCGCAGATCAAAGCTACCTCATCGGATAGACTTTTTGCCTCATTCATCAGAATTTCAAGTGTGTCAGGAAAAAACCAGTCATCACTGTCCAGCATCATAGTAAAAGGAGTATCTATTTGCTCTAAACCAGCGTTTTGAGTTTTGGACTGTCCTAAATTTTGTTTGTTTTTTAAAAGGAATATACGGGGGTCAGATAGATAATCTTGTATCGTTGATAAACTGTCATCCGTCGAAGCATCGTCCACGATGACCATTTTCCAGCCGTGATATGTCTGGTTCAATACACTCTCTACTGCATTTCTTAAATACTTGCCAGGGTTATACGAGGGGATTAAGACCGTTACTTTTTCGTCCATGTTCACCGCCCCTTCCTATTCAATCCGCTTTAACTTTTTAACTACTCTCCAACCACCCCTGATTGTCTTAAATACTGGTTCATATTCATTTCCCCACCGGTGAAGAGCATCGCGAACGATCCACTCTACAGCCTCTTTGTATACGTCTTTTTGATGGGTGGAATTTGTGGCATGTATTCTATAATTTAATATAGTCTGCGGTATATAGTAGAAGCGGTATTCTCCGATGAGCCGTAAAAACATACGGAGATCTTCTGCATGCCTGCCATTAAACGGGTCATCGGTTGCCCATCCACCCATCTTCTTTATTAATGCTGTCCGGTAAAACTTTGGCCAGGGAATATAATTAGAAAGCAACAGCTCATATTTTTCCTGCTTGGTATTGTCCCATTGATTAGAAACATATCTGTACTTTTTTTTATTTTTGATTTCAGTCACTTCCATAACATCGCCAACGATCAATGCTACTTCTTCAGATAAATTCCTTGCTGTATGCATTAATACATCCAATGTGTTTTCCGGAAGCCAGTCATCAGCGTCTAATTGCAAAAAGAATTCTGTATTTATTTTTGCAAGCCCCCTGTTTTGTGACACCGATTGGCCTGCGTTTTTTTTATTCCGGATAAGTGTAATTCTTTGATCTTCCAATAGATCCGCAGCATGGGACAAACTTTCATCTGTTGATGCGTCATCCACTACAATAATTTTCCAAAAGGGGTACGTTTGATTAAATACACTTTCCAACGCTTCTCTTAAATAGATTCCTGAATTAAATGAAGGTATTAAAACGGTCACTTCTTTATCCAACTACTTAAACACCTCCTAAAATTTATAATATCCTGTAAATGAAAATATTCCTTGTTATTTTATATGCACTTTATCCCTTCCTGATTGTACTGATGTTTGTATCAATAAAAAAAAGAGCAATTCTTATCTGCTCTTATCATCGTTATTTTTTAACTTTTGCGGTTAGAATCACCTGATAATGGTCATCCTTAATGCCTAAAATGGCTTCAGGGATTTCATGAATTGCCAAACCGTCAAGAAATGCTTTTGCTACAGCTACATTGCCAAATACATCAATTTCTATCCTTTCTTCATCAACAAGTTCATTCAACAGCATTCTTAATGAAGTATCAGTAAGTCTCCAATAGTCTCCATGAAAATCTGTTCGGCAGCTAGCGCTTAAACCAGAAGTCGTTAACAGCAATGTTCCCCCTGGTTTTAACGCGTTGAATGTATGCTTTAATGCCATTTTAATATCATAAATGACATGTATGACCTGGGTAAGAATAATACAATCAAAAACACCTTGGGGAATATTTTCTCCTGTTGCCAAGTCACCAACAATCGTTGCTTCAGGTGAAGAGATGAGGTTCAGCACATCGCTTTTTGTAACATTATCTCCATAGGTCCTTGTATAAAAGTTATCTCCTATTTCAAGAACATGTCCTTGTATCTCTCTACGGTTATTTTCTAAAAATCTCTCGATGTAAAATCGATCAATAGGTTTTCCCCTGTCGAAACCAAAATTTCTGCTTTTGGGTCTTATTGAATAGTTATTCAGCAAAAGCCCCTCCTTAATGACTCTTTTAATCCTTGCATGATGCTAGAAAAGCTGTGCACGTAAAATATAATACTTCTCAGCATATTGGCACCCGATCTCCATCCCTCTTTTTTCTGCCCATTTCTTTATGCTTTCTGGTGAAATAAGATGTTGGGACTCACGGATTTGGGAAACATGCAACTTCATTGCTTCTACCTTCATTTCTATTTTTTCCCTAAGATCCAAGTAAAGTTCACCGGCATTGTTAATTCGAGGATACTGCCAGACGATTAAAGGGTATTCATACATAGCAATTAACTTATAATTTTGATTCGGCTGCGGCCTTAAGCTGGCCATGCAGGCATGAAAAAGCGCCTTATGATCCTGATGAAAACTTGGATAGGGGATGAAAACCATTGAGGGTTTAAACCTGATCAAGATGTCATCAATTTTTGATACTAATTGTTTTTGCGGAATGGTGTCCAAAATCCCTTCTTTGTCTTCAAACATTACTTCATAATCCCCACAACCTAGTAATGATAAGGCATCGGACAATTCCTTTTTTCTAATATCAGCCGTCACTTTCATTCCAGAATGAATGAATGTTGTGTCTCCTAATGCTGCAATGACAACTTTCACTTGATTTCCTAACCCGCATGCTCTTTCAATCAATCCTCCACAGCCCAATACCTCATCATCAGAGTGAGGCGCTATGATTAATATCCGTTCATTCCCAGCGTTAAGCATCGCACACCCCCGAAACCTAAATACGTCGTATTAGTTTAATCTATTCACCAACCACGGGGATGTATAGGCAAAAACCACGATTATCCATTACAAATTGCATTTTAGTAAGTAGAGATCAAACCATGACCCTGAACAAATTATCGTTAAAAATCAACCCCTGTTGTTTTAACTCCTCATAAACTCCTAATAATTTATAACAGTTAAGAAAAATTACTGCATCCCTCTTAAGGAGCAATCGCAATCAAACTACCATTAGCCTGGTTAGTCCCTAAATTTAAGCAATAAGCTGCCCTTTGATTTTTTATCTAAATGCATAATCTTTTATTGACACATGAATGTCATAGGATCGATCAGTAAAATACGTTTTATAGCCTTTTCAACATAGCTTTCAGCATTGTAAACTGCCATTATAATTGAAACTAGCATTCATTCTTCTTTAACTGGTTGTTTTTTATTATTGAAGCCATAAAAATTGTTCTTCTGCCATTTCCAAGCATCAGCACACATTTCATCAAGACCCTTTTGCGCTTCCCAGCCGAGTACTCTCCTGGCTTTAGCAGGATCTGCATAACTAACAGCAACGTCACCAGGACGGCGGTTCACGACTTTATAAGGTATCTTTTGTCCAGTTACTCTTTCAAACGCGGCGATCATTTCCATCACACTGTATCCTATTCCAGTCCCAAGATTATAAGCTTCCACACCATTTCCAGCCAACACTTTTTCTAAGGCTTTTAAGTGTCCCTTTGCCAGGTCTGTGATATGGATATAATCCCTGACTCCTGTACCATCTTTAGTATGAAAATCATTTCCAAAGATATTAACTTCCTTTAATCTCCCGATAGCAACCTGTGTAATATACGGTGTTAAGTTGTTTGGGATTCCGCTCAGGTCCTCCCCGATCCGGCCGCTTTCATGTGCTCCAACGGGATTGAAATATCGCAGGATAGCAATGCTCCATTCTTTATCTGCAACATACAGATCTCGAAGTATTTCTTCCATCATAAACTTCGTCCTGCCATACGGGTTGGCGGGACCAAGCGGTGCATCCTCTGCTATTGGCATTTTTTGGGTTGTACCATAGACCGCAGCAGAAGAACTAACCACCATGTTTTTTACACCAAACTGCTGCATGACCTCACAAAGCACAATCGTGCCTATTACATTATTTCGATAATAATCAAGAGGCTTTTCAACCGACTCTCCAACTGCTTTTAATCCGGCAAAGTGAACGACACCATCAATTTTATTCTCAGTAAAGACCCTTTCAAGTTCCTTTTTCTCTACAAGATCCACGTGTTCAAATTTAAAATTTCTGCAGGCGATCTCCATTACCCGGTTCACTGATTCTCTTTTACTGTTAGACAAAGTATCTAACACGACAATGTCATAGCCTTTCTTTAAAAGTTCAACACACGTATGTGTGCCAATATAACCTGCGCCTCCAGTAACTAAAATGGACATGCTGCTGCCTCCATTTCCAAGACGATTATTACACATTCTCATCCATGCAACAGTGTTATTTATAATATCCTGCCCAAATTTTATACAAATTTTTATTCAGCTCTAGCCCTTTTTCCTGCAGTTTATAAAACACGCTTATCAGGCTAATATCTTCTAAAAAAATAATCCCATCGATGCACCTCTCTTTATAAAGCTGTAGCATATCATCATCGTCAAAATCTTTAAAAAAATATTCTGATACAACTATCCTATTAATTAAACTGACTTGTTTAAAATCCTTGCATGCCTCTTCTTTGCCAAATACTATAAAACTCGGCTCTCTTTTATACCTGTCCTTTAATCTTTTTTTGATATGCTTAGATGCTACTAACCAATCTTCATTTATTATTTCCTGATTGTTTCGGCTGATCGAATCAGAATGGACACGATACTGATACAACACAATGGGTATTTTATGAATAGAGGTTCTCTCAAGCATCCTTAACCATAAATCATAGTCATAACATATTTTATATTGAAGGTCATAGCCGCCTACTTGATCAAAGATTGATTTAGAAAATAAAACAGATCCATGGCAAAAAGGGTTTAAATAGAAACGATATGCGTTTATATGCTCTTTAGAAGATAGATGATTTCTAGTGGCTTCTATTTGCAGATTTCTCCTAGAAACTTCAGCATGACCAGAAATACATTCTATAAGAGAACCTACAGCCGTTACATCCTTATGTTCACGGATATAACGTATCTGTTCCTCTAACTTGTTGGGTAAACAGATGTCATCAGCATCTTGAATAGCGATCCACTCCCCTTTCGCTTCTTTAATGCCAATATTTAATGCATTTGCGGCTCCACCGTTGTGTTCAAGATGAATAACCTTTATTCGATCATCATTTAATGAATTCAAAATATCTTTCGTACGGTCTGTGGATCCATCGTTTACAACGATTAATTCGAAATGTTTATAGGTTTGATTTAGGACACTATCAACAGATTCCCTTAAATAAACTTCACCATTATAAACAGGCATTACAACAGATACTAGCATAATACCCCTCTCATTCTCTTCAACAAAACCATCCCTCTTTCCAGATACATTACAATCACTTTATGCTATTCGCTTGTCTTCGGTTATTTGTTCGGCTATTTTTCTGCCGCGAAAGCCCTATTTATAAACAAGTCCCTATACAATTCTTCTTACAGTTTCATATGATATAGTATGCAAAACGCAGGAAAAAAATCTTTGAGGAAGGAAGGTTTAATGGACGGCCATACACAATTCAATCATAAAATGGATCAATCCCTCATTGAGCACCTGTTGACATTGACAGATTCAAATGATGAATCAGTTCCAGTCATTATAAAGATGAAAAACCCCCAATCACCAGATCAATTGCATCGCCTTCTATCTCCTGCCCATGACGTTATAAAATACCAATACGCCAACTTACCTTTTATTAGCGGTCAACTATCTTTAGAAACAATACGTATTATTTCATCCCTTTCTGAAGTCGAAGGTCTCTATCTAGATCGTCTTTTATATGCCTTCTGTAACAAAGCCAAAATAACAATGAACGCAGATTATATCTATAAAGAACATGGTTTGACAGGTGAAGGAGTTACCATTGCTGTTCTGGACACAGGAATTTTCCCCCATCCAGATTTCACAAATCCTGTAAACCGTATAAAAGAATTTAAAGACTTTGTCAATGGCATTTCTCAGCCGTATGATGATAACGGGCATGGGACGCACATTTCCGGGTGTATAGCCGGGAATGGTTTTGCTTCAAAGGGGAATTATGCGGGACTTGCTCCTAAAGCTAATCTCTTGGGCATCAAAGTATTGGATAAAAACGGAGTTGGTTTTATGTCATCTGTTATGGCAGGAATCGATTATTGCATTCAGCATCAACAAAAGCATAATATCAGAATTATAAATCTTTCATTAGGGCTGGCCATCCAGCAGGAAGCTCGCCACTATGACCCTTTAAGTGTTTCAGCAGCTCTTGCCGTTGAATCAGGTATAGTAGTTTCTACTGCAGTGGATAATGTTTCGTCTGGCGGAACTATCATTTCCCCCGCTCATCATCCTTTTGTCATTGCCGCTGGTGCAGTAAATGACAGAGAAACATCTGAAACAAGCCCAGTGGTTAGCAGTATTTTCACAAGTGTCCTCTCCAATATTTCAGGGTTTGATAAACCGGATTTCCTATTCCCGGGTCTTAGCATTGCTGGGCCTCTATCGCCCAATTCCATCCTTGCAAAACAGCTTGAACCCTTTGTACTAAACTCAGATTATATTTCACTCTCCGGTTCTTCCATCGCTGCCGGATTCTGTTCCGGAACCGCTGCCCTATTATTACAGGCGTATCCCCCGTTAAAACCCGAGGCTGTTCAAAAATATATGCGTTTGGCAATGGTTGGAGCGAACAAAGGAGATTGCTTTAACCTGAAACATTTATTTTCAATAAAAGTTAAGGAGTAATATACATTTATGACCAATACGTCTTTGCCTCCGTTTCTAATGACCTCAGTTCCGAAAAGCGGGACTCATATGCTTCATCAAATTTTAAATGGAATTCCAGGGATCTCCATGGATATCCAAAACGGAAAAAAGAAATTTTTTTTTGATACCATCACCCAGAAGCCTGAATTTTTTCTGGAATTGTATAGAGACCACCATTTCCGCTTAACCGAGCTTAAAGCAAATGAATTTGGGCTTGGACATGTGTTTTATACAAAGGAATATGCTGATATTCTTCAATCTTTACAAATGAAACACATCTTCCTATATAGGGATCCAAGAGATGTCCTGGTCTCACTTGCATATTTCATTGGGAAGAACTGGTCTGAACATCCTTTGCATACCCTTTTTAACTCCCCTGAAATGACTGTAAAACTGAAATTGATTACTTTATTATATGGAACTCCACGTTGGCCGGATTTTCAAACGTATATGTCACGGTTCTATCGATGGCTTGAAGATGAAGACACCTTACATGTACGCTTTGAGGATTTAATCAGAAACGAAGAGGATCGAAAAGAAACTCTATCGAGAATTGTTAACTATTTATACGGGGATATAGTTTCACTAGTTTCTAAGGAAGAAATGCTAGAGTATATGATTGGAAATATTAATCCCCAATCTTCGGCAACCTTCCGTTCAGGAAAAATCGGCTCGTGGAATAATGAATTTGATGGATTGATTAAACAAATCTTCAAAGAAAAAGCAGGTGATTTACTTATTCGTTCCGGCTATGAACATGATTACAGCTGGTAATTTATTCAGAAGGGAGTCCATAATGAAAATATTATTTATTTATTATTACCCGAGTGGTGGAGTGGAAACGCTTGCCAGACAGCGGAGCAAAGCCTTACAGCGATATGGAATATCCTTTCATTTCCTTTACTTTTGGGAAGGTCCCGGACTGCAAAATATTAAAGATGAAACAACTTTTCTCACTGAAGAAGAAGACGAGATTCAGCGGATTATTTTTGAAAATGAATATGATGCCGTTTTAATCTGTTCGCACTTTCCTCTTGTCTCAAAGCTGAAACAATGGGGGTATAAAGGCAAGGTTATTTATGAAGTTCAGGGGCTTGGAGGTCTTGCCGCTGCTGAACAATGGTTCCTGGGAAGTCTCCCTTATGTAGTAAATCATGCAGACGCAATTCTCATCCCCAGAACTCCCCATATTATCGAGCTATCTAATAAATATTATCCAGATATACCTCATTACTGCTTTCATAATTGCATTGATACTCAGACCTTCCGCCACCATAAAATGCCGAAGATTTCCTATCCGGTCATCGGCTGGGTCGGCAGGATTGAGGATAACAAAAATTGGAAAGATTGCCTTGCTATCGTCCATGATCTTAAAAAAACCTATACGCATCTCCAATTATGGATGTTTTTAGACCTTTCTGTAGTAAAAAAGGAAGAACAAGAAAACTTTACTACGTGCATTCACAATATGGGACTTCAGGATTCCATCACCTTTTTTGATAATATTCCCCATGGGAAAATGCCTGATTATTATTCACAAATCGGGGACTCTGGAGGTTTTTTGCTGTCAACATCGAAAGTAGAAGGATTTGGTTATGCTGTTCTAGAGGCAATGTGCTGCCGATGTCCGGTATTATGTACAGATTCAGACGGGACAAAAAGTTTTATTATCCATGACCGTACAGGCAAACATTTCCCTGTTCATGATCTTCATGCAGGAATTAAGGAAGCATTGGAACTTCTCGAAAATCCTGTGATCAGCCAACGTATAAAAAGAAACGCATATGCACATGTACAGCAGAATTTTTTACCGTCGCAATACGCCATGCGCTTTACTGCGATGCTGCGTTCTCTTGGAATCTATTAAAAAATATATTTTTATAGAGTTAAACACACAATCACCTCTTAATCTATTACATAAACTAATAGAAAGGAGGTGATTGTTATGCCAACCTATCTAGGGTCTGGTTCAAGCGTACCCACTGATTCCAGTGGTTCTTTAAATATTAACGTTCCTTCCACTCCTATTAAACTGGCAGCATTCGGTTTAAGTATTCCTGCTCCCGACAACAGAGTAATCTTGAATGCAACGGTAGGTATCAGTGCTTCGTTAGGAAATCCTACTGTGCTATTTAAAATATACCGAGATACAGGTATCATCTTTTCCACGGTAACTGAACTTCAGCTCTCTGTCGCCCAAAATGCAACCGTGACTTTCCAGGCGATTGATCTAAATGTTCCGGTCGGAAGCAACTATGCCTATTCAATAACCGCAGAGCTTGTAAACTCTAATCTGCTGAATAATGCCTTAATTACAGGTCCCATCACCTTTTCTGGCATTGCGACTACCAGGTTCTAATACTTTTTCTGAATAGAGGCTTTTAAATAAAAAAGGGGCTGTCCAGAAAGTCAGTGTATACTGACTTTCTGGCAGCCCTTTTTTTAATAGTATTAAAAAATATAAAAAAATGATTCTTCCGAACTTGGAATAATTTTCTCAGCCAACCGATGAAAGCATTGATGGATGAGTTGTTTGAAACAGCAGGAAACTCTTCAAGACGTGTAAATTGCGATGGATCACTACTTTTCGGATGACACAAAGATCGAAACGTATGCCAACAAGTATTCTTTCGTTTGGAAAAAATCGCCCTTAAACATGAAGCGAATTTGAAAGAAAAATTCAAGAAACGCTGTACCACATCAACAGCTTCACTCATTGAGAAGCGTTGGGAAGGAAACGGATACCGAGAAACGTAACAGAAGTGCAGTACCTACAAGGAACCCCTGAAGTTGATTCGTCAAGATTTCTTGTCTTGCCTTGTTTAGCAAAATATAAGAATCAGAACGAACAGTTCAGAGATCGGAACAATTACGCAAAAACATACACCTACGGGACTTCTATGCGAATGAAAGGAAGACCATATGAAGAACGGCAAGCTGAAACCAGGATACAACATACAGATGGCGGCAGAGAACGTTTCGTTTTATTGATTCACCAAAGCCGGCCACACGCAGTGTTTCATCCCTCACTTGGAGAAACTGGCGGGGCCTTCTTTACCGAGCCGAAAACCGTGATTGCGGATGCCGGTTATGGCAGTAAAGAACACTATTTGTTTGCAGGAGGAGAAGAAAAGGAACCGCTATTTGATTTTCTTATTCCTTATGGAAGCTATTTGAAGGAAAATCCGACATATAAAAATGATGTAAGGAACGCAAAGAATGTGTGTATGAGAAACTCGATGATTATTTTATCTGTCCAAATGGCATACCATTAAGAACTAGCTAACGAAAAGAACCGATCCGGTCTGGCACAAAGCTTCAAGATTGATGAATGCGAAGATTGTACAGATTGCCACAATCTACTGAAAGTAGCAGTCATCCTCCTGGCTGCTTTCAACAAAAATGAACAACGAAGAAAAGCAGGAAGGAAAAACGAGTCGTTTTTTTCCTTCCTGCTTTCATTTTAGAGACTTTTGGACAGCCTCTTCTTCTGTCCCACAACAAAAGAATATTTAAACACATATATTACACTCTAACTAACGATTACGTTAGCTTGAAGTAACTTCTCTTTAATGTTCCGTTCTATAATAGTGAAATACATCGGATATAGACTTAGAAAATGAAAGGGCAGGTTCCCATCCTAAGTCTTTTATGGGTTTAAGATCCTGTGTAAAAAAGTGATCTACAGCTGAAAGGGGGTGAGAAATGATATTTAACTTGATGGCAGTATGGTTTTCGAGCTCGTCTAGAACCTCGCCTAATGAACGTCTGATCCCTGATCCAATTTCATAACTGCTCCCTTTTTGACCCTTTTCGAACAAAACCTCATAGGCAGAAACAGCATCTCTAACATCGAGAAATTCACGAGTGCTGTTCGGATTATTTAGGAGGATTTGATTTTCAGCTTTATTTTGCTCGATGTCTATAATTTTCTTTACTAACAGGGAACAAATTCCCGTGGAGGATCCCGGTCCAATCAAATTACATGGCTTCGCCACGATGATATCCATACCATAAAAAGATGTCCATGATCTTGATAACAGGGTCTGAAATGATTTGCTCAGGCTATATGGATGAGGCGGGAGCTCTTCTGATTGAAGGTTTTTTTCGAGAATGGAGCCAGTAACGACAATTCTGCAACCAGGGGCAAATTTTCTTATGGCTTCAAATAAATGAAGAGTCCCCATCACATTTACGGCTATTGAGGTTTGAGGAGATGTCCAGGATACAGGAACTGAATTGACGGCTGCCAAATGAAGGCAGTAATCAGGGCAGTAATCAGAAACTAGCGTTTCCAGTTTTCCGGCATCAGTTATATCGCATGACACCCCCGCGGAACGTGATACACACAAAATATCCCATCCTTTGTCTGAAAAGTAACGGCTTGCGTGCAATCCTGTATATCCACCTGCTCCGGTAATCAGCAATTTCTTTTTAGTTTGCACGATAAGAAATCCAGCCTTTTAATTCTTCAAGCATCTCAATATAGGAAGGCACGTTATAGGTAAAATCTTTTCGAGTACATGTTAATGTCCGGTCAATCTCAAATTCGTCGCAAGGCAATATTTCTGTATCATATTTAGAAAAGACATTCTGAAAGAGGTGAAGGAGTTCGTACTTGGAGATTTTAGAAGGAGCTGTCAGATGGTATAATCCTGAAATCTTTTGTTCAATAGCAGTTTCAACGGCTTTTGCCAGTTCAAGGGTAGTGACCCCATTCCAATATACCTTTTTGTAACCATTTACTTTTCCTTTTTGAGCCATAAACCATTGGAAAAGGCCAATACCTTCTTTGAGTTCAGGGCCTATAATTGAGGTTCGTATTGTAAGATGATTCGGAGAGTTGATCTCACCAAGTATTTTTGTTCGCGCATAAATAGAGGTGCCATCGGGAATATCCTTTTCACTGTAGTCGCCCTTCTCACCCGAAAAAACACAGTCTGTACTGATATGAATTAATTTGCCACCTGTTTTTTCTAATATAGACACAATTTTGTGAGGGAGCAAACTATTTACCTGTATAGCTTCTAAGGGATGCTTTGCAGCTTGATCGTTCAATATCCCAATGCAATTAATAACAATATCAGGCTTAATGGAGAAAAGGATTTGTTCGAGCTGCGATTCATTTTTAGCATCGAAAAAAAGAGAGTCGTCAGTTCCCCTTCTTGTTGTAGAAAACACCTTGTATTGTTTTTTCTGTTTGAAATAGTGATACATTACATGGCCTGCCATCCCAGCGCCTCCCAAGACTAAGAGTTTCATTCAATGAAGCCACCCTTTTTCAGCATTTCACGAATCTCTTCTTGGGACATCAAATCTTCGCTGGAGCTGTAGCTCTCCAACTCTACTTTTTTGTAGTCTGCATAATATTCATTTAACCCTTTAATTTCGATGGTTGGCAAAATAACAAAATACTCTTCATCAAAATAAACAGTCGTAATGCTTTCATATTCGGAAAGAAGGATTTCATGCATCTTCTCGCCTGGACGGATTCCGAGTTCATGAATTCCCACGGCTTTTTTTCCTGAATGGGAGATGAGTACTTTAGCAAGATCAAGGATTTTGCAGGTAGGCATTTTCATCACGAAAATTTCCCCACCCTGGCTTTCATACGTTGCCTTAAACAGAAGCTTAATAGCATCTTGCAGGGTTAAAAAGAAACGGGTCATTCCTCGGTCAGTTATCCCAATCATACCTTTTTTTTCAATATGGTCCTTGAACACATGAATGACACTTCCATTCGTTCCCAGCACATTCCCGCCTCTGACACAAACGAACTTTGTATGTTCGCTCAATAGATTAGCATGAATGATGAGCTTTTCACCGATCGCCTTCGTCATTCCATAAAAATTGGCAGGATTTGCCGATTTATCAGTGGAAATATAGATTACTTTTTTTACTTTATTGGCAATTGCGGCCTCGATCACATTCTGGGTTCCATATACATTGGTCTTTAACGCTTCATATGGCTGGTGTTCACATATGGGAACATGTTTTAATGCTGCAAGATGATATACATAATCTACATTTGCGCTTGCGTTGTCAATGGCCTGACGGTCCCTGATGTCACCAATCATGAACACAAGCCTTGGATCATGGTCAAATTGCCGCTGCATGGCAACTTGGCTGGCTTCATTTCGCGACAATATCCGTATTTCTTTTGGCTGCTTCTGCAACAATTGTTTTACGAGTTCATAACCCCATGAACCTGTACCTCCAGTAATTAAAATCCTCTTGTTAAACAATTTTACCTTCCTCCTAATAGGTATTTCACAACTTTATCTGATACGAGCGGATCATCATAGCCTTCAGGAATTACCCAGGATGCAGGCTGTCCGGCCATTACTTTTACTGCACGTAAAATGGGTTCGGATTGAAGCCCTGACACTATATTACTTCCGCATTCAACTGTTTCCGGCCTTTCAGTTGTTTTCCGGACCGTTACGGTTGGAACATGAAAAATACAACATTCCTCTTGAACGGTTCCGCTGTCTGTCAGCACACAGAAGGCGTTCTTCTCCAGGCTGACAAAGTCAAAAAAGCCAAATGGCTCATAAAACTCCAGCTTTGAACTCATCCGAATATCTGTTCTATTTTCAAGTTTGGACTTGGTTCGCGGATGAATACTGACGATCATTCTCTTGCCAAATGTATCCGCGACCTGGTTTAGCCCTTCGAATATTTCTTTTAAATGATAAGGATCATCCACATTTTCCGCCCTGTGAATCGTGGCTAAAAAATAATTATTTTTTTCCAGAGAACATTCGTTCAGAATGTTGCTGTTATCAATGGCCTCTTTGTAAAAAGAAAGAACCTCATAAATTGGGTTACCGGAAACAAATATCCGCTGAACAGGAACGCCTTCCCTCATCAGGTTCTCCCTGCTCTTTGGAGTATAAGGTAGATTAAAACTGGAAACTGCGTCAATGATCTTCCTGTTCTTTTCTTCAGGCACTCTCCAATCGAAGCATCGGTTGCCTGCCTCCATGTGATAAACCGGTATATCCAGTCTTTCAGCGATCACTGCTCCAAGTGCACTGTTGGTATCACCCAGCACCAAAACCTTATCAGGCTTTTCTTTTATTAATACTTTTTCAATCTCCCTGAACATTACAGAGAGCTGCTCGCCGACCGTTTGTTTTTTTTCACTGATCACATAATCTGGATTTCTTATGCCAAGTTCTTTGAAAAAAACATCACTTAATGAATACGTAAAGTTCTGTCCTGTATGAACAATGATATGCTTGCCTGCCAAAAGATCAAGTTTTCTAATAATAAGGCTTAATCTTATAATTTCTGGCCGTGTTCCAAGAATAGTAAGAATCTTCATAGACTTCTCCTTTCATTCGCAAATTAAATTTGCTCTAATACTCTATGAAAATCAAATGAAAATGAATAGACAAGTCTCATGGAAGTCTAAAAATCTGCTAAACATTTTTTTTAATCATTTTTTCTATGTGTGAAATAAGCTCCAAAGCCCGCATTTGAGTTGTGTGGGCGGCCATAACCAATTGATAACCGTTATTTATAATGTGTTCACGTTCTTCATCGTTGGCTAAATAATATTGAGCTTTTTCCAAAAAATCATAGCGGTCGACGGCTACAAAATGAACACCATTAATCATTCCAAGATCGGCCGTTTCCTTGCTCTCAGGTGCTAGCAGCAATGATTTGCACGCCATGACTTCAAAATATTTCATTAAGGTATACTCGTAAACTGAATTACAAGTTAAAAAGATTTTCGAACGGTTGATTTCCTTCGCATACTCTTCTCCAATTAATGTTCCATTAGCTATATTTTGTACTGTGGTATAACCAGGATGGCCATGATGGACAAAACCGGGATAGTTTTTCATCGTATTTAACATTATGACTCTTAGAGGATAGATGTGGGGCAATAACGCTCCCATAATCAGCCAGTTAATCGTTTTTGGCAGATGATAATCTTTGTACACATCCGGGTTGGCATGATGAGGAAGCCAAATCATTCGTTCGGATAACTCAGGATACCATTTGAGAAAGGCGTCACGGTAATGAGTAAAAACGCAGTCAATTCTTTCTGTTATTGCGTATCGTTTCCGGATTTCCAACTCATATGAAATATCATGGTAAATCATGCCTTTAGGGATATCTACACTGTTTAAACCGTGTATAGAAGGACACAATCGGGGATCGAGAAAGTCATTCATCAATATAAAATCAGGGGTAATTGAAAGGTGTGATAAAATCCTTTGAATATGGCCGTTTTCTGTCCACATAACAAGGTTACAATGTTTTTTTAACTCTTCCATAAGATAATAGCTGCTTTTTTCCATCTGCTGTGAACGATCCCGGGTAATGCATAAAATAGTTAATTTACAATCGCCGGGAGTTTTTTGATATTGATGACGTCTAATCAACAAGGGTGAACAGCTCTCTTTTTTCCATAGTATGGGCAATGGTGGATTTCCCTGATCCTGAAAGCTCCGTCATCCATAATATCACTGAGTGGTGTCCATGAAACATGCGACGGTCTTTTTTTTGTGATCAATGTTTCATGAAAGACTATATTTTTCTTTTTCATTATGGACACGCTCCTTCGTGTTAATAAATCCGCCTATTAATCGGCTGTGGACGTATTTTAATCGCTCCTGAATATCTTTCTTCCAGAGAAAATAAGAGTTTCATCGATGCGGAATGCCGCTGCTGTACTTTTCTTATTTCTGCACTAATCTCATGTGCATGCTTTTTAGTACCCATCTCCTGATGTACCCGATAATTTAATAATGGCTCTGGTATATAAAGGAATTCATATTTATGCAAGATGCGCAGCCAGAGATCATAATCGTGAGTAAATGGAAGACTCTCATCAAACATACCAATTTCTTTAAAAATATTTCGGTCAATCATGACGGAACAGCCGTTAATGATATTTCCAATTTGCATCCTTTGAAGAAATGGAATACGTCCTTCAACATAAACCCCTTGAAGAGGAGCGAATATTTCCCCATTTTCGTCTATTGGATAGTAATTGGTATAGCTTACAGGTGAGTTCATCTCATTCATTTTCTTTAATTGAACTTCTGCTTTTTCGGTATAAAAAACATCATCTGAGCTCAACCAGCAGAAATAGTCACCGGTCATGTTTTGAATCCCTTTGTTTAAAGCGCTTGCTGTACCTCCGTTTGGTTTTTCGATATAAATAATCCGATCTAGATAAGGTGAAATCCCTTCTGTATATTTTGTTGAACCATCATTCACCACGATCACTTCTACCGACTGGTGTGTTTGGTTTATTGCACTTTCTATAGCCTGGCCAACGTATGGACAGTTATAAAAAGGGATAATAATTGAAACCTTTTTAACCATTGGATCGCCTCACAATTTCCTCAATATATGTTAATAACTGGTGGACACGAACTTCTGTCGAGTGCCTTTCTCTTACCATGTTGTATCCTTTCTCGGCAATGCTTTCTCTCGCTTCCTTATCGTTAAGATAATACATGGACTTTTCTTTAAAATCATGTTCTGATACTGAAATGAACGTCTGTCCGTCAATAAAACCAAGAGCTTCAAGTTCTTTTGAGGAAGGACCAAGAACCAACGTTTTGCATGCCGCTGCCTCAAAGTACTTTAAAACTGGAAATCGATAAACAGAATCACAGGTAAGCAGCATCTTTGAACGGTTAATTTCCTTCGCGTAACGTTCACCAAGCAGCCAGCCATTCTCATCAATAACATTACGGTATCCAGGATGGGCATAACTGACAAACGCTTTCTCATTCTTTAAGAAATGATGCATCAGGGTGCGAAAAGGATATAAATGAGGATTTAAAGATCCTGCCATAAGCCAGGAAATTTCTTTAGGCAGTTGATAATCTTTATAAATGTTTATATTTACATGATGCGGGAGCCAAATCATTCGATCCGTGTATTCCGGATACCATTTTTTGAACGGATCACGGTATACTGAAAAAATGGTTCGAATGTTTTCCTTTTCAATAAATTGTTTTCTGCGGTAGATCTTGTATTGCAAATCGTGGAAGATGATTCCATACGGTACAGGAGATTCTTTTAATCCCCATATGAGCGGACTATAATCCGGCTTTAGATCATTGACAAGAATAAAATCAGGCTGAAACGGAAGCTGAAGGAGAATGTCTGATAATTTGCCATCAAATTCCCAGACAGCCAGATGGCACTTCCTGGCCAGTTCTTCTTGTAAATAGAAACTGCTTTTTTCAATATAATGTTCATGATTCTTTGTAATAAACAATACCTTTAGCGTTTTAATTCCTCCTCATTCTTTAATCCGTAGAAAGACTCCAACAGAGTTGGAGTCATTTGGTCACATATTTGCCGCAACAACATTATCAATGTTAACAACAAAGGTACCAGCGCCACCGGAACCTTCCTGCGTGACAACAATGTATTGTCTTCCGACTTCAGTAACGACCACATTTAAAAACGAAACGCCAGACGTACAAATAAGCTCAGTTAGGAGAACTCCTTTTAACTGTCTAAAACGTGCCATTCGTGTGCTTGCTGCCATTTCCCTACCTCTTTTCCTTGATAGTGAGAGCCTTTAAATCTCTCTTTTATTTATATATGAAAAAAATAGGAATTGGTTTGGACGAACCATTAATACTCCAGGAAAAACTATGAGTTACAGCCCCATTTTGTAAAAAATAGGAGATAACATATGCAAAAGTTTGTCCACATCAATATAGTATAGAAACCTGATTTTTTTCAGGGGAATTTATATTTAAGGAGAGCGAGTAAATATGGGAAAGAATCATTGTGACAGTTGCATATGCAAGCGGCTTCGAAAACTAGCAAGTGGTACAACAGTTGATGTAATATTAAGTGGCTTGGAATTTGCTAATTTAATTTTTATAGGCGGTTGTGGTGACTCAGAAAATTGTTGTGTAGAATTTGCTGACGGAAACAATCCATTAATTTTGGACTGCCGAAAAATCGAAGGCTTCCGAGTGGTAGTAGCTTAATACAACCAGAAACTGATTTGACTAGTCAAATCAGTTTCTTTTAATAGTACAGAGAAAAACAAATCAAAACCAAAGCTTTATTATACCTGTCGGATTCTTGCCTGTTTATTGGATGCCATTGGTGGAGGAGGAAGGAACCGATCATAACCCCGGTCCTGTTATCAAAGGAAATGGAGCCAAGAAAATCCATCGGCTCTGTAAATTTCAGTGAATTTGCCATTTGATGATCGGCTACGATAGATCTTCTATGAACTATCCTTTCTTTTGCAGGATTCATCATAAAAAATACCAGCCAATATACTGGCTGGCGGATTAATTATTATCACAAATGTGAAAGATATTTCTGCATCTGTACCGATTTTTTAAAACGCTTATCTAGGCTGTCACTCAGAAAAATAAAATATTCAGATATGACAAGGATTAGTTTCCTAAAATGCTGTACCCACTGTCCACATGAATCGTTTCCCCTGTGATGCCTCTTGAAAGATGACTCATTAGGAAGAGTGCGGTATCGCCGACTTCTTCTGGTGTTGTGTTGCGGCGGAGTGGCGCTTTTTCTTCAATTTGTTTCAAAATGCTGTTGAAGTCGCCAATTCCTTTTGCCGCGAGTGTACGGATTGGTCCCGCGGATATGGCATTTACGCGAATATTATCTTTGCCCAGGTCATTAGCAAGATATTTCACGCTCGCATCAAGGGAAGCTTTGGCTACACCCATAACGTTGTAATTTTGGAGAACACGCTCTCCTCCAAGATACGTAAGCGTTACGATGCTTCCTCCTTCTGTCATCAGTCCGCGTGCTTCTTTGGCAACAGCCGTCAATGAATAAGATGAAATGTTGTGTGCAAGAAGGAATCCTTCTCGTGTGGTATTCAAATACTCCCCTTTTAATTCATCGGTATTCGCGAAAGCAATACAGTGGGCCAGTCCATGGATGACGCCTACTTCACTTTTGATTTGTTCAAAAGTAGATTTAATTTCCTCATCATTTGTAATGTCACATGGCAGGACGATGGAATCTTTGCGTTCCAAGCTTTCGGCAAGATCTCTTACATTCTTCTCCAGGCGTTCTCCAGCATAAGTGAAGATCAGGCGTGCACCTGCATTGGATAGAGCTTGGGCGATCCCCCAGGCGATGCTGCGTTTATTGGCCACACCCATGACCACATATGTACGATTTTCAAGTGAAAGGTTCATTTTGTATTTCCTCCTTAGACCTTTATTTAGCATTTGTTATTAGTACCTAGTCCTAATATTAGTATAACAGATTTTAAAAGAAAGGAAATACCGATCCTCTTTCATTACGCTTTAGCCTTTGCTGGTTTCTATGTTTCTTGCTTCATACCCGCATCCTGAACAATGAAAAATCACATTTTGATTGGACTGAGCTGTCAGAACGGTGTCGATTTCTGCCTCTCTGTGGCAACGGGGACAGCGAACAGTAGGCATGGTCATGTATATCACTCCTTTTTCAATAGTATGAACAGATTTCAATAGAAAAAACGCAGAAAAAAGCTTAAGTCAATTCGTAAGCTTTTACTGCGTTTTGTTTTATCGCAATACCCTTTTTAATTGCTTGATATGATCCCGACTTCCAGTCACTATCAATTTATCGCCGAAAAGGATCTCTGTGTCACCGTGCGGCACGATAGAGTCCTTGCCCCGGAAGATGCGCACAATAATAGCATCACCGAAATGCGGGAAATTACGAAGGGCTGTTTTATGATAATCCATATTTTTAACCGGAATATCATAAAGGGAATTATCATTGCGTGAAAGGAAACTCGCAACCGAAGGATTTTCTATCATCATTTTCAATAAAACCTGCGAACTGAAGAAGGCGGAATATACTTCGATGTTTTTATTGGACAGCTCTTCCCTTTTGACCGGATCTTCTATTCGGGTAATCACCCTCCTGATTCCATGGTCACTCGCTTCCTGGGCGATCGCTTCGTTTACGCCATCTTCCCCGGTTGCGACAACGAGAATATCGGACTCAAACACACCGCATCCTTTTAATGTTTCTATCGAATAATTCTCCAGTTCAATGATATCAAAGGTCTCAAGCTGTTTAGGATCCTTCTCTACCTGCTTGGTATGATAAATCTTTTTTTCATAACGGCTGCTGTCCAGTTCTTTGGTCACAGGAAGCGTAAATTGGTTCGCTCCGATAATGGCAAGAACTTCTTTCGGCGTTTCGTTGTTCTTCCGTGGAAGCAGTTTTTTAAAAAACACCGGTGTAATGATACAGCTGATGACCGCCGTCAGGATGAGGGCTGATGAAGTTCTTGTATCAATAACCTTGATCCGTTCCCCGATCTTAGCAGCAGCAATGACCAATGAGAGAGTCGAGGTCAAAAGGAAACCAGAAGCAAGCACCGTCTTCCAGTCGTACCATTTCCTCAACAGCAGAATTGGAATGAATTTTGAGATCAATAAGCCAATCAGCAGCAGTGGAATAAGAATCAGTGCCTTAGGATCTTTGATAATCGAGTTTAAATCCAAGTCCACACCGACCATGACAAAAAAGATCGGTATCAAAAACCCATAGCCAAATGAGTCCAGTTTGTGAACCATATGTTGGTTCGGTGAAAGCAAGGAAACAAGTACTCCTGCTAAAAAGGCACCTAATATATTCTCTGCACCTACGGATTCGGATACCCCTACGAGTACAATAATGAGTGTAAAAACAGCCCTAGTGTCAATTTGCACCGTTCCTTTGGACATCGTCTCAAGGAACGTGTGATGACGCATGTATTTTCCGACAAAATATAGAACAATTCCTGCCCCAAAAAGAATAAGCAGCAGCCACATCTGTGCGCTGTCTCCTGATTGAAGGGATACAAAGACTGCAAGCAGAATCATCGTCACCAAGTCGGCAATAACCGCGATCAGGAGAATGATTTGACCGATGCCGGTGCGTGACAATTCCTCTTCCTTTAGTGTCGGCACAACCACCCCCAGTGAAATGGTTGAAATGATCAGCGTCATGAAAAAGGCATCGTCCGTAAACCCTGTCCAGACAAAAATTAAGGACAATCCGAAGGAAACGATAAAAATCAAAGCAAATATAAGGGTAGAAATTGTGAGCCGGTTCGGTTCACGTTTACCGTTTGGCAGCTTTTTCTTTTCTGAGCTTGGCGCAAATACAGAGAAATCAATTTCAAGTCCGCTTAAGAACATCAAAAAGATGAAGCCGAGCACAGAAAGAATATCGAGCCATGTTCCAGCATGAACGATGTCAAATCCGCTTTTTCCAATGATGATTCCGGCAATAATCTCCGCTACCACAACCGGTAAAAACTTGATCTTCAGTTTGCTGAGAATGATTGGTATGAAAAATGCAGTTAAAATAACAATTACGAGTGATGTGATTGAAGCATGGCCTCCCATAGCTACCTCCTTTTTTCCATTAACTCTTATTACCCAAGATGAAATTTATGAAAACCATTCTTACTTTAGTATGCACCATTTGATTTTGTCCACTATAATGAAGAAGTAAAGGAATTGTCAAATTAAATCTCTTCTTATTAGTATGCAAACCTGAAAAATTTCGGTAAGATAGAACATGTTATCGAAATAAGGAGTATGAATGCAATGGAAACTAACAGGCAGTCCCCGCTGCAGCAGCTTGATTATAATTTAATATTTTTGTTGTTTTTATTGATGTGTGTGAGCTGCTTGGGTATTTACAGTGCTCAACAGGTTGCTCAATATGATTCGAACTTTGTGATCAAACAAATTATGTGGTATGCCATCGGCGGTTTCGCTGTCGTTGGCGTCATGATTCTTGATTTTGATCAGTTTAGAAAACTTTCATGGTATTTATATGGACTTGGTATCGTGCTCTTAATTGGTATAATCGTTGCACCTGAATCCATTGTTCCAAACATTAATGGTGCACGGGCATGGTTCCGCTTTGGCCCTTTTGCCCTTCAGCCTTCAGAATTGATGAAAGTAGCGTTGATCATTTCGATCAGTAATTGCATCGCAACACACAATGAAAAGTATATTGTGCGCACCCTTCGTGAGGATTTACTCCTGATAGGAAAAATCGCATTGATTGTCATGCCCCCCATGCTGCTGATTTTGATGCAGCCGGATTTAGGTACAGGTTTGGTGCTCGTCGCGATCACGCTCAGCTTGATGCTGGTTTCAGGTATCAGATGGAGGCTATTATCGATCATTGCCCTGATCGGGATTCTTTTTATCAGCCTGCTGGTATGGCTTTACTTTACATTTCCTCAGTTCTTTCTTGATTATATTTTGGATGAGTACCAGCTTCAGCGATTTTACGCATGGCTGGATCCATACGGTCATAAGGACACAGGATACCAAATACGTAATGCGCTTATGGCTGTCGGATCAGGCCAGCTTTTTGGTAAAGGTTTTACTAATGGTTCCGTGTATTTTCCAGAAGCGCATACCGACTTTATCTTTTCCATGATTGGCGAAGAATGGGGCTTTATCGGTACAAGCGTCCTGATCTCTTTGTTCTTTTTATTCGTGTACCGCATGATCAACACGGCATTGGAAAGCAATGAAGCATTCGGCAGCTACCTCTGTGCGGGTGTCATCGGAATGATCACCTTCCAGGTATTCCAGAACATCGGAATGAACATCCAGGTAATGCCGATTACAGGGATTCCTCTCCCCTTCATCAGTTATGGAGGAAGCTCGGTTCTCGCCCAGATGATTGCCTTTGGTCTTGTCCTTAATGTAAGGTCAAGAACAAGAAAATACATGTTCGAATAAACACCTGCTATGCAGGTGTTTTTTTTAGTGATTTGGGGTTATAGTAATAACCATCAAGGACGGTGAATGAAATGAAATATGACATTATAGGTGATATACATGGCTGCTGGGATGAGTATGTGCAGCTGACAGAAAGACTTGGATATGAGTGGAAAGAAGATCTTCCGGTTCATTCTGGCCGTAAGCTTGTCTTCCTTGGAGATTTAACAGACCGCGGCCCAGAGTCGGTGAAAATGATGGAACACGTTTATGAACTGGTGTCGGCTGATAAAGCATTGTATACACCGGGTAACCATTGCAACAAACTGTATCGTTACCTGATTGGCCGTAACGTGACGATTAATTACGGACTGGAAACGACGGTAGCTGAGATCCAGGATCTCAGCCGCCCTCAATACAAAAAGGTCAAAGAGCATTTTATTTCCCTTTATGAAAATGCCCCGCTGTATCTCGTTCTTGATGGCGGCAAACTTGTGGTCGCACATGCCGGGATTCGAGAGGACCTGATCGGTAAACAAGGCAAGCAGGTGAAAACCTTTGTCCTTTACGGTGATATTACCGGAAAAATGAATCCAGACGGCACACCGGTACGCCGGGACTGGGCCTCTAAATATTCTGGAAAAGCCTATATTGTTTATGGACATACGCCCGTCCAAGAACCCAGGGAGTTGAATAACACCATTAATATAGATACAGGCTGCGTGTTCGGCAACTGCCTTACCGCATTTAGATATCCCGAAAAGGAACTCGTCTCGGTCTCCTCTTCCATGCCTTACGTTGAGGAAAAGTTCCGCAGTTTCCCGGGATAAGGCGGCACGGGCAGTAAGATCATTATGTTGGCCAGTATATATGAAATTCTGGCCAGTAACATTTTGATTTTAGCTTGTATTTTCCTCGTAAGTCATATTTAGTTGATATTCTCCCCAGGCGTCACAAAATCCCTTTTTCGTAAAAATACAGAAAAAAAAACAGCCAGATGGCTGTTTTTTTTACTAATTATATTCGTTTATTCCCCAATCCTCTGCTTCAACATGACCAAATAAGCGATTTAAGTCATTGGGTAACGGAGCAGTTAAAGCCATCTTTTTTTCCTCAAATGGATGATAAAAGGATACCCTCCAGCTGTGAAGCGCCTGTCTGCCGATTACATCCACCGGCCCTCCGTATAAGTCATCTCCCAGTAAAGGGTGACCAATATGTGACATATGCACACGGATTTGATGGGTCCTCCCTGTTTCCAGTTGAAGGGCTACCAGGCTGTTCTGCCCTAATTCCTTCAATAGTCGAAAGTGGGTGACTGCCACTTGTCCGTGCTCACTGACCATCCGTTCAATGAGGCTTTCCGGATTTCTTGCGATATTAGCAGATATGATACCCTTTTTTTCGTTAAATGTTCCTCTAACACCGGCAAGATAGGTCCGCTTGATTTCTTTGTTTCTCTGCTGCATGGAGAATAATGAATGAGCAAACCTGTGTTTAGCAATCATCACCAGCCCCGAGGTGTCTTTATCAAGGCGGTTGATGGCATGAAACGTGCTTTGTATTCCTTTTTCTTCATAATAATGAAGAACGGCCTGTGCAAGTGATCCATACGTTTGATAACGTGACGGTATCGTTGGAAGGCCTGGTGACTTGTTCACGATCAAAAGGTGATCATCTTCAAAAAGAATATCAAGGTTGATCGGCAGCGGAGCCATCGAGGAACTGATTTCTTCCGGAGGAAAACGGACCGAGATTTCGTCTCCTGTTGCAACGGCTTTTCTTACCGTCGACAGCTTCCCATTCACAAGAAGTTCACCGCCGGAAAATTTGATATCAGCCAACGCACTCTTGGAAATTTTTTTATGGACCCGTAAAAACTCACGAAGCAAGCCGGCTTCGTGTTCCTTCACCGTCCATTTGATTACAAATGTTGTCATAGTTCTCCTGTCAGTCGGTAACAAATGCTTCTTTAACCCGTTTCCAGAATGGGAATGGGCGAAACCGGGCAAAACGGATTTTTTCCTCGGCCACCCGGCATTGTATGGATTTAACCTTCTTTTGCAGCAAAAACAGGTGGTCAATCGTAATATGAAAATCAACATCATTCACCGGTTTAAGCATGCAGGTGTGGTGCTGTGGAAGCACAAGTGGCGAACCGATGGTACGGAACACACGATTGTTGATGGACGCCATCTCTGAAAGCTGGATGGATGGCAGTGATGGATGAATGATCGCCCCGCCAAGAGCCTTATTGTAGGCGGTACTGCCAGATGGTGTGGAAATGCAAAGACCATCTCCCCTGAACGTTTCAAACAGATCTCCTTTAATCTCAACATCCATCACCAGTGAACCTTCCCCGCTTTTCACGGTACATTCATTCAATGCGAGATAGCTTTTTTCGTCCACATCGTCCAAATATCGAACAGTTACCTCCAATAGCGGGTACTCCACGATTTGATAAGGCGTTTTGGCAATGTGAATCACCAGTTTTTCAACTTCATCCGGCACCCAGTCCGCGAAAAAACCCAAGTGTCCGGTATGGATACCCACGAATGCTGTATCATTAATCCGATGCACATAATGATGAAAGGCATGGAGAAGGGTTCCGTCGCCTCCTACCGTTATAACAATATCTGGTTCTATCTCATTGTATTGCAATTCAAATTCCTGAAGATAGGTTTTGATCTTTTGCTTCAGTGTATTCGATTTTTGGTCGCCTTTTGAAATAATGGCAAACTTCACGTATGAGTCACCTGCTTTCAAAGAAGTTATGTAGTTGGAGCTGATCCAGGCCCGTCGTCCGTCCGTTCTGAAAATACGATTTGGGCCTCCTGAACTTCCCCTCTAATTTCAGCCATTTCCTCATCCAGCCGGCCTGCTGCCTCAGCGGCGCGCTGAAGACGAAGCTGAATATCCTTTGGAATCTGGCCCTGGTATTTATAGTTTAATGAATGTTCAATTGTAGCCCAAAAATTCATAGCGAGGGTCCGGATTTGCACTTCTACAAGAAGAGGCTTTTCTCCATCCAGGGTTTGTACAGGGTAGCGGATCACCAGGTGATAAGACCGGTAACCGCTTGGTTTTTTATTGGTAATGTAATCGCGCTCCTCAACAATCTCAAAATCCTTCCGATTCCTGAGCATGTCGATTACCTTTTTAATATCATCCGTAAACTGGCACATGATGCGCAATCCCGCCAGGTCCTGAACTTCTTCCTCAATTTTATCCAGCGGAATATTCTTTTGCCAGGCTTTATTGAGGATCGAATTAATAGGCTTTACCCTTCCAGTCACAAATTCAATCGGAGATTGCTTGATCGTTTTTTGATATTGTTCGCGAATGCCCCTGAACTTCACCTTTAATTCATCAACAGCTTGTTTATAGGGTGCGAGAAGGGTTTCCCAGTCCATACTCTCATTCACCTTCCTGTCTTTACTTAATATGAGCCGAAAACGCTTTTTCTACTGCTTCCAGCATCTCTTCTCCATAATTACTGTTATCTTTAATGTTCTCTATCAGATAAGACAGTTCAGAATGAAGAGCACCAAGTGGTAAGGCTTCCTCACCTCCAGCTTCCTTCAGTACTACAGGAAGTCCGGCTGTTAAGGCTTCGCTTAACTTGCCCCAGAATGGCTCTGGCAGCCCGATATAAACCAGGTCATCCTTCGTTTCCAGAACATAGATAAAGGACAGCTGATCGGAATCCACCAGCATCCTTTCCCCATCCTTCCATTGGGAAACACCGTTCTGATCAATCTGAAGAATAAGCTGTTCACCTGTTCCTGCGTGTTGTATGTCATGTCTGATTGCCATGTGTACCTCCTAAAAAAACAAATATTCTACATCTAGTTTAACATAAGTATGTGGACATTTTGTCATTTGAGAATCAAAATGACCTGTGTCATAATGAGATTCGTGCAAAACAACTAAAAAGGAGTGCTGGCCATGGAGCAAGAAGTTGAAATTGAATTTAAGAATTTACTGACTCCTGATGAATTTTTTCGCATTTCGAACGATCTGTCCCTAAAGGAAGAATCTTTCATTACTCAGATCAACCACTATTTCGATACCCCCACTTTCTCATTAAAGCAACATAAATGTGCACTTCGTATCCGCGAAAAGAACGGCAGCCGCATACTTACCCTGAAGCAACCCCATCCTGACGGTCTTCTTGAGACCCATCAATCCCTGACAGAGTCAGAATTTCATCAAATCATGAAGGAAAACTCTATGGTTAATGGCGATATCCCCTCTATTCTGATGGAGTTGGAAATTCAGCCTAAAGACATTGTTTATCTCGGCACACTAACCACCAAGCGTGCAGAATTGCCTTATCAAGACGGAATCCTGGTTCTGGATGAAAACCAGTACCTTTCCATCACAGATTTTGAACTGGAATACGAGGTAAAAGAAAGAAAGCAGGGTGAGATGAATTTTAAGGAGCTTTTGAAAAGCTACAGAATTCCTGAACGTACCACATTAAACAAAATCCAGCGCTTTTTTGAAGCAAAAAACAATTAAGAGCCAATTGTTTATATCTTCCTCATTTGGTATATTAGTTCTATAGATGAGGAGAGAAATCAATGGAAATTAATGCGATAAGAATGATGTTGCAGCTTCAATCCCTTAAGCAAGAAAGTGCCGCCGGCATCCAGTCCCCTTTTGCATCTTCACCGTTTGCCATGATTCTTGAACAGCTTTTTGAGGCAGCGGGCATAATGCCCGAGCAGACAACGGCGGGATCCCAGGAGAGAATGAATGTATCCACTGTTTTACAGCAGGCGCAGTTGCCTGAAAAGCCAGCTACACGACCCCCTGCTTCCAAACAGCATCAGGATGTACACCAGCTTATTGATCAAATCAGTTCCAAACACAATATGAATCCTGCACTCATTACATCGATTGTACAGCATGAATCAGGGTTTAACCCCATGAGCAAAAGCCCTGCAGGGGCAATGGGGCTTATGCAGCTTATGCCTGAAACCGCCAGAGGCCTGGGGGTCAGAAATCCATATCATGCTGAAGACAACCTTGAAGGCGGTATTAAATATATCAAACAGTTGCTCGACAAGTACCGCGGTGATGAAAAATTGGCTCTGGCCGCATACAATGCCGGCCCGGGAAACGTAGCCAAATACGGAGGCATACCTCCCTTTAAAGAAACTCAAAATTATGTGGCCAAAGTATTACATACTTATCAAGCCCTTAACGTATAAAACGCCCTTAAAAAGGGTGTTTTTTTTATGTGAACTACAGTCCTCAGACCTATTGTTTGCTAAGAATGCCATACCCTTGCTACAATAAGTTTACACAAATGAAAAACGGGAATACTCTTCTTCCGGATTTTCCAGGATGAATGGTATCTGAACAGAAACATCCCTGTTATTTTTCTTATATTGATATAAGCTTGAAGGAGTATTCACCATGAATGATATGGATATGACCCCTTATGAACATTTGGGTGGAGAAGCCGTTTTAAAGGAAATGGTTACAAACTTTTATGGTTTTGTGAAGCAAGACGAGGTTTTGGCTCCGCTTTTTCCAGATGATCTGACTGAAACAGCACGTAAACAAACACAATTTTTAACTCAGTTTCTTGGAGGTCCCTCTTTATACACAATGGAGCATGGGCATCCTATGCTTAGAGCAAGACATATGCCTTTTCCAATTACAAATCGCCATGCCAAAGCCTGGCTCGGCTGTATGGAAAAAGCGATGGACTCTGTATCCCTGCAAGGCCCTTTAAGGGATTTTATTATCAGCCGTCTAACCATGACTGCTTATCATATGGTAAATACGTCCGATGATAGCCATGGAAAGGAGAATAACTATTGACATTTTCTGAAGCCGGGTATCCTTTTGAAGCGAAGCAGAAGGGGAATATCGCTGCTTCCAACTGTCATAAACCATTAGAACTCTATTCTGTTATTGATCCTTTGTGTCCCGAATGCTGGGCACTTGAACCTATATTAAAAAAGCTGCAAGTTGAATACGGCCAATATTTCACATTAAGGCATATCATCGGCGGCCGGTTGGATTCCCTGAACTCTTTTAGAAAAAAAGGATATGCATCTGCAAAACGTATTGCAGAGAGGTGGGATAAAACTGGCAACAGAACAGGCATGAGCTGTGACGGCGATCTATGGCGGGAAGATCCAATTCTCGCACCTTATCTGGTTTTTCTTGCCATCAAGGCAGCGGAGCTTCAAGGCAAACAGTCAGGAAACAAATTCTTGCGAACACTGAGAGAACATTTATTTTTACAAAAGCAAAATATCTCAAAAGAAGACGTTCTTTATTCCATTGCTGAAATGGTTGGATTGGATGCTTGCGAGTTTATGAAGGATATTCATTCACAATCTGCTATTAAAGCATTGCATTGTGACTGGAAGTTTGCCAACGAGATGGAAATTGACCAAATACCCACACTGATCATGTTTAACGATAAAGCTGAAGATGAAGGCTTAAAAATAGCAGGAAGCTATCAATATTCCATTTATGTGACCATCATTGAAGAAATGCTGGGTTTTCGTCCGGAGCCCAGTGCACCTCCACCGATCGAAGAATTTATGAAAACTTATCGCTTTGTGGCAACCAAAGAACTTGCAGTCGTCTACAATATGTCGGAAAGCGAAGTTGAAACAACAATGAAGAAACTGGTTTTGCAGCAACTAGTGAAAAAGGTGCCCGTTAAACACGGCACCTTTTGGAAATATACCCTTTCTTAAAAAGATGAATCCTATATGGTTCGTCTTTTTTTTGCTTTATGCAAATAGAATAATTCCAAGGAGGTTGTTCATCGTGTTTCTCATTTTATTCCTCTTATCTGCATTCATGCTTGCCGGCGGTTTTTATTTCTTTCTTTTGTCGTTGTTGAAAATGATACCGTTTGCTCTTTCGGTTCCTATTCTGTTTGTGACCATTCTGTTGTTTATGTTATGCCTTAACTACCGTTATAAATTAAATAAGCTCTTTCACCAATGAAAGAAAGCTCCAGGCCGGTAACCGGCAAGGAGCTTTCTTTTTATTGTTCAAACAGCAAGCTTTCCATCTCATCCAAAATTTCTTCAAAAACTTTCAAAGCATCTTCCACCGGTTTGGAAGTTGTCATATCCACTCCTGCTTTTTTCAGTACCTCAATTGGATAATTTGAGGATCCTGCTTTCAGGAAGTCAATGTACCTGGAAACCGCGCTTTCGCCTTCTTCCAGGATTTGCTTGGAAAGTGAGGCTGCGGCACTAAATCCTGTGGAATACTGATACACATAGAAATTGTAATAAAAATGCGGAATTCTGGACCATTCCAGTCCAATCTCCTTGTCGATCACCACATTCTCTCCAAAGTACTTTACATTCAAATCATAATAGATCTGAGTCAGAAGTTCTGGTGTTAAAGGTTCCCCATTCGCAGCGCGTACGTGGATCGCCTGTTCGAACTCTGCAAACATGGTTTGCCTGAAGACGGTCCCCCGGAAACCTTCAAGATGGTGATTCAATAAATACAATTTCTCCTGCTTATCCTTTGTTTTGTTCAGCATATAGTGATTTAGTAAGGCTTCATTGCACGTAGATGCCACTTCCGCTACAAAGATGGAATAATCAGCGTACGGATAAGGCTGTGATTCTCTTGTATAATAGCTGTGAACAGAATGTCCGATTTCATGAGTCAATGTAAAAAGATTATTAACATTGTCCTGCCAGTTAAGAAGAATGTACGGCATGGTTCCATATGCTCCGGAAGAATAGGCACCGCTCCTCTTACCAGCGTTTTCATGAACATCAATCCATCGCTTTTCAAACCCTTCTTTTACGATGTTCTTATATTCTTCACCCATCGGCTCCAAACTCTCCAGAACGAGCTTCTTGGCTTCTTCATAGGTTACATCCATTTTCACATCCTGGACAAGCGGTGTATACAGGTCATACATATGCAGTTCATCCAGATTAAGGGCACGCTTCCGTATATCCACATACCGGTGAAGCAAATGAAGATGATCATTTACCGTTTGGACCAAATTCTCATAAACTTCTTCCGGAATGTTGTTATCATTCAATGCCGCTTGTCTGGCTGAATCAAACTTTCTTGTTCTGGCAAAAAAGTTATCTTTTTTCACAGTACCTGCCAAGGTGCTTGCGAAGGTGTTTTTAAACTTGTCATACGTGCCATACACTGCTCTAAAAGCGTCTTCCCTTACACGGCGGTCACCGCTTTCAAGAAAGCGAATATATCTTCCGTGGGTTACTTCAACTTCTTCGCCATTTTCATCTTTAATCACTGGAAACTTTAAATCTGCATTGTTCAGCATGCCAAAGGTTGTACTCGGGCTTGCCGTTACTTCGCTGACATCAGCGAGAAGTGCTTCCTCCTCTTGTGAAAGAACATGCGGTCTTTGGCGGTTGATTTCATCAAGAGCATGTTTGTACAACCCTAGATCCTTGTTCTCCTTGATATAGGAGTCAATCGTTTCTTCCGGGAGGGACAATATTTCCGGCACGGCAAATGATAATGAACTTCCCACCTGTGTGGCAAGGTTGGATGCCCGGTCGTTCAATCCCTGATAAAATGAGTTGGTTGTATCCTGATCATATCTCATATGGGCGTATGTATACAGCTTCCCAAGCTTTTTTGTCAGCTCATCCTGTTTTTGAAAAAACTGAAACAGCGTATCTGCTGATTCACCCAGTTTTCCTTGGAATTGCTTCACTTCAGGCAATAGGCGTTTAACTTCGCTAAATTCCTCTTCCCATTTGTCATTGGTTGCATAAATCGCTTCGAGATCCCATGTATCCTGCAATGGCAGCTCTTCTCTTTTTGGAAGAGACTTGGATTTTGTTTGAGCCATATGGCTGCACCTCCAACTGTAATATTGTGCATAACTACATTTTACCAGAAAACAGTGGATTCAAACCATGTTTTACACTGAACTGCATGATATGAAAATCATTTTTTAACGCCTTATCCATTGTCCCCGGGAATACAGGCTGACGAATTTTTATAAATTCATTTTTGCCTGACGGCTTTAATATACCGTAAGCACATAAAAGATTGAGGTAGTTCAAAACGGCATGCGAATAGTGGATTTCAATAAGGGGCAGCTGCCTTATTGTCAGCAGTTTTTTCTCAATCAGCCATTGAATGGATTTATAGGCTCGTCCAAGACTGATGTGCTCCCCCATTTTTAAAGGGATAATGCTTAAAAGCAGAAGGTAGGATTGCCAGACATAAGAAGGCTCGGTCAATGTGTAAGATCCCAATACGGGCATGCCTGCTTCTGAAGGGAAATAGGCTATGGCGGATCCATTTTGAAGAAATAGCTTTTTTAAATGGTAAAAGGTTGGGTGGTTTTGTTTAAAGGCGTAGAGTCTCCACTGTTTTTTCATGTGAAGCCAGGAGCTGACAGGAAAAAGAGGATTGCTGTTTTTTTCTGCTTGCGGGGCTTGTAATTCTTCGAAAGAATACTGTTCTAGTGGAATTTGAAAAAGGGTTCCGTAAACACGAGTCGAGGTGATTGGAATGATCGAAACTAAATGAAGCACTTTTGATTCTTCAGGGCAAAAATAAGTCAGGGATGGGAGGTGTGGCGATGATAACTTCGCAGTAAGCCAATCAAATGAGGAAAGCTGAAACATAAACGGGCTCAAAATCTTCAGTCTTTTTTTGCCTAAAATCCATTTTGGTACCATTCCCTTGCTGATATAGCCTTTCGATCTTTCTATAAAAAGAGACGGGGAAATGGTTGAGCATTGAAATTCAATAGGAGAGTTAGTGGGGATAAAAAAATCCGGCCGCTGGGAGATGTCTGAAAAGAACGGTTCCAAAAGCACATCGGAGTATTTCCTGCTGGCCTGTTCATATAGAAGTTTTTTGCCAAGAAGGTGATACATGGACTCCCCTTTAAACAGGGAACAGTCACTTACACCGGGATGGTGGGAAAAATGCCATATTTTCATGGTTCCTGCTTTAATCTGCATCCTGCTGCCGCACTCCGGACAGTAAAAACCGTTTTTGCGCTGCATTTCTCTTAGCTCTTCTTTTGTATAGCCGGTTAACAGACTGACTCGGGTCCCGTTGTCCAAATAAGCAACGAGCATGACATCACTCCTTTTTCTTTTAGTTTAGGTTACCTCCAAGCAATTTTCAATTAAAAAAACACCGATTCCAGTTATGAAATCGGTGTTTGCTTATAGATTAAAATGAGTTGAGACATCTTCAAGCGCGTGCTCTGCAATAATTTGCTTTCCGTATTCTTGAATCCGGTGGATGGAGGCATCTGAATCAGCACCATATTCAAGCAATTGAGACAATAGGTCATCTTGTTCCCGATCTGTCGTTTCTGGATTGAAAGTCACATACAAATAATACTTATTTTCAAAGTGGTACAGGGAGTTGGCAAACAGAGTGCTGTCAATATTATGAGAGAGCATGATCATGTCCTCGAAATCCTTAAACACCAGCAGAAATGAGAGATAATCTTCATCTGCGAGTTCAATATCGTCTGCTATATCTGAATCATCTGTGGCAAACTGCTGATCCAGTATTTTTTCGATATTTTTATCCACAGGGAGATCAATTTTTTCATCACCTAGCGGCAGCTCCAATTTCGTGCCATCTTTGGACATTTGGGCCCTTGTTACAATGATTTCAAGCCCTTTATCTAATGCTTGGACCTGAATCCATAACGGCCCCTCAAGCGGAAATTGTTCCTGTTGATGAGCTTCGTCCATCATTTCCCAGAACAGCTCTTCCCCCCGTTCGCGATCAGACCAGATTTCTTCCCGGTCAAAACCCCGGTCTTCAATATCTCTATACGTAATGAAAAACTTTATGGTAAATTCATTTACTCTTTCGATTTCCATTTCGTTCTCTCCCTTCTATCCGTATTGTATCCTATGAAGGGATATTTTCCCCTGGGTATGATGTATAGTCACTTTTCCCTAAAATAAGAAAATTCAATCCAAAGTTGCTTCATTCTTGTACTCTTATTCTATGACAAAAGTTCAAAGTTGGAAATAAAAATGCTGACCCATTTTTCTGCCCTTTTTTTATCAAAAATGGCTTTTCTTGACGCCCTATTGCAGCTGTCATATAATTCAAAGGTCTTTATTAAAACATTTCGTATATTTTAACACACATGCCGGGGTTTATCACCTGAAAGGGGTTTTTGATTCGTGGAAGCCGATTTTTTGATCGCACTGTTGCAAATTATAGCGATTGATATTCTTCTTGGAGGAGATAATGCCATTGTTATTGCCCTAGCCAGCAGAAATCTTCCCGAGAAGCAGCGTAATAAAGCGATCTTAATTGGGACAGGCCTTGCTATCGTTGTAAGGGTAATCTTAACCGTACTCGTTGTTTATTTGCTGAAGGTACCTTTTCTTTATCTCATTGGCGGATTACTTCTTATTTATATTGCTTTTCAGCTGCTTGCTGACGATGATGAGGAAAACGATATCAAACCTGGAATGTCCCTCATTGGAGCTATTCGCACGATTGTTGTTGCCGATGTTGCAATGGGTCTGGATAATGTACTGGCAGTTGCCGGAGCGTCACACGGCTCCATTCCGCTGGTTATTATTGGACTGCTTGTTTCTGTGCCAATCATTATTTGGGGAAGTAAAGCCATTCTACACTTAATGGAACGATTTCCATTTTTAATTTATATCGGTTCGGCCATTCTTGCTTATACAGCGGCTGGCATGATTATATCCGAAAAGGAACTGCAGCCCTTCTTCCGAACAAATCCTGCGTTGGAATACGGCGTGATCATCTTTATCGTCGCCGGTGTCATGCTTGCAGGTGCATTCGTTAAAAAAGTAAAAAAATCCAAATAAAAAAAACTTCTACAGAACTTAGTCTGTAGAAGTTTTTTTAGTTAACCATACGCTGTGCTTCAAGAAGCTGGTACGTACGGACTTTTCTAGGTAAGAACCTTCTGATTTCATCTTCATTATAGCCTACCTGGAGTCGTTTTTCATCCATGATAATTGGCCGTCTTAATAGCCCTGGATTGTCAGCAATTAACTGATATAAATCCTGCAGAGGCATGGTTTCAACGTTCAAGTTTAATTCTTGAAACGTCTTTGAACGGGTGGAAATGATTTCATCCGTTCCGTCCTCCGTCATTCGAAGAATCTGTTTTACTTCCTCTATGCTTAAAGGCTCTGAAAAAATATTTCTTTCTTGGTATGGAATTTCATTTTCTTTTAACCACGCTTTTGCCTTACGACAAGATGTACAACTCGGCGAAGTAAATAGAGTAACCATATGGATCTTCTCCTTCCCCATACTCCTGATTTAGTATCTACTTTAAAATAGTTATTAAATCATATTTTTTATTATACTACATTTTCTTTAAACAAGAAAGGTCTTCACAAAAATGTAATAAAACTTATACACCATAATCGAAATTATGTATTTCTATTATATAGACGTATTACCCGGTAAAAAGTTTCACAAAACATAAAAAAAAGAAATAGGATGAAGAAGTTTTCATCCTATATCCTTGATTATGCAATTGATTTGGCTTGAGATGCGGGACCTTTTTTGGGAACAGTTGATAAGCCTTTGAGATTCTTTTTCAGCATCTCTTTAAGCATCTCCCGTTTGGTCTGTTTTTTCTTTTCCTTGGCTTTCATGCAGATACCTCCTTGCCATAGAAATTACTCGGTTATGGCGTCTTTATCGTGCTGAAAGGTTAATACGTCGGTTACATCCTCATATGCTTTACCGTACAATTCTTTATCTTTGTACGTGTGTATTTCATTATACGTCTTTTTCATGTTTTCATAAACACTTTCTTCACTTTCTCCCTCGGGAGCCCAGTATAGAATCTCCATTTCATTCACTTTGTCGGTTGCAAGGGATCTTCGTCTGTAACCGATTTTTGAAGCATGGGTAAAATCTTCCCGCCGGTAGAAACGCTGCCTTTTTTCGGTATCTGTGTCTTCATAATCAATGGGCTCAACTTCAAGAATAATTGGCTTTCGCTTTTCTTTCAGTTGCTGCAGCAGTTTTTTTCCAAGCCCCTGGCCTCTTGACTCTTTTCCTACAAATAAATAGTCAATAAAGATAAATTCGTCCAGTTCAACATACATTAATACATGATGAGGACCTTCATCTTTATGGTAGATGTCTCCTTTATCCTTCAATAGGAGTTCCATGTGTTCTTTTGATTTCATTTCCTCGATCGGAAAGTATTGATTCAATTTGTCATACCAGTTCATAATAATTAGCCAGCTCCTAACGCAGTTATTTAGTTATAGAGTTAGTAAATTCAGCACCAATTAGCTTTCCCTCTTTCCAAAGGGATAAACATCTTATACAATGAAGAAGAATGAATGCCTTTTCACTGGAGGGGATTGGATGGCCTTGTTTTTCCGGGATTTGCTTCTGCTCGCCGTCTTTGTCATCGGTTTAACCGCTTTCATGGGAATTATTTCACATTGGTTTTCACTTAAGTTGTTTGGCGGGAGGTCGGTTTTAAAATTCGTGGACCGTACCAAATCGTTTCAATCCAGCTGGAGAAATGTAAAAAGAAGAGACCTTTGAACAGCTTCTACTTTACGGGAAGTTGTTTTTTTGTGAAGATAAAGATATTACTACATACTAGAGGTGGATACATGCATATTAACATACGTACCTTTATACAACAACTTCGACAAGAAAATGAACTTATTGAAATAAATGCACCGGTTGACCCTTATCTGGAAATCCCCGAAATTCATCGGAGGGTGATTGACGAGCAAGGTCCTGCTTTGCTGTTTACCAATGTGAAAGGCTCTGACATCCCAGTGGTAACCAATTTATTCGGCACGATCCGGCGCGTGGAGCTGGCATTCGGCCCAAAACCCGAAGCCCTCGTGCAGCAGCTCGTAGACTCAATCGATGACCTCCTCCCGCCTTCCCCTACAAAATTATGGGGAAAAAGAGGTATGATAAAAGATGTTTTGAAAATAGGAACAAGAACAGTTAAACCTTCTAAAGCTCCTGTTACGGAGCACTATACAACGGACATTAATATGAAGAAGCTGCCTGCCTTGACTGGATGGCATCTGGACAGCAATCCTTTCATTACTCTTCCTCTTGTGTATACGGAGCATCCCAAAAAACATGAGCACAACCTCGGTATGTACCGAATTGAAATTAGGGAAGAAAAGAAAACGGGCATTCACTGGCAGATTCATAAGGGCGGCGGCTTTCACCATTATGAAGCAGAACAGATGAATCAAAAGCTGCCTGTGACCTTATTCCTTGGAGGTCCACCGGCGCTTACCATCAGTGCCATTGCCCCGCTTCCTGAAGCTGTCCCTGAGCTCATGTTTACTTCCATGCTCATGGGTGACAAGCTTAATCTTACTTACGCACCTGGGTATCCACATCCATTGATCGCAGAAGCAGAATTCGCGTTTGGCGGTTATGTGCCTCCGCATGTTAGAGAACCAGAAGGACCGTTTGGAGACCATTATGGCTATTATTCATGGGCACACGATTTCCCTGTTTTTGAAGTTGGCCGGATGTGGAAGCGTAAGGATGCCATCTACCCTGCTACAGTCGTGGGAAAGCCAAGACAGGAAGATTACTTTATCGGAGAATACCTTCAACGCCTTATGAGCCCCCTCTTCCCAGTTGTAATGAACGGGGTTAAACAATTGTGGACTTATGCGGAAACAGGCTTCCATGCCCTTGCTGGTGCAGTTGTCCGTGAATCTTATTATAAAGAAGGACTTGCCCATGCGCTGCGTATTATGGGCGAAGGCCAGCTGACGTTAACAAAGTTCTTGATGGTGACGAATAAAGATGTGGATTTGCAAGATTTTTCCCAGTTGCTCGAAGCTGTGCTTGAGCGCTTTTTGCCTGAACGTGATCTACTGATCCTTAATGATACTTCGATGGATACGTTGGACTATACGGGACGAAAATTCAACACCGGCAGCAAAGCAGTTATGACGGGCCTTGGTGAGCCTGTCAGAGAATTGCAGAGGTCCTATGAGGGTGGAACCATTCCGGGGATTCATGATGTCCAGCCGTACTGTGGAGGTTGTATATGCCTTTCAGGTCCATCTTATGAAGACGGTCCTGATTTTGCTGAAAAACTCCTGGAGACGGCAACTCAGCAGCTCAGCGACTGGCAGCTTGTTTTCCTGGTGGATGATGCCTCCATTGCAGCTACTCAGTCACAATTTTTATGGACCACCTTTACCCGGTTTGACCCTGCTTTTGATTTGTATGCGAAACATGAGGTGGCTCGGAATAAATTAAAATACAGCGGACCTATCATTATTGATGCACGCATGAAACCTTTTTACCCTGAAACGGTTGAAACACGGCCAGACATTAATGAACTGGTAACCAAGCGCTGGAACGAATATTTTTAATAAAAGAAGGGAGAGATCCCTTCTTTAATTTTTCGTTTGGATGATAACGCTGCCAATTATTTTACAATTTTATGTGTTGATACACCCTGATATTGGTGGTATAGTATATAACAATATACATTTCTGGAGAAACAAGCCCTCTCAATAAGGTGGGGGGTTTTTTAAAGAAAAACGAAAGGAGAAATCGCGATGAGAAATGTAACTCTAACGGATATTTTTCAGCACCCATCTGCACAAAAGTACCTGAACAGGTCTGGTCTAGTTCATGCGATTGCTACCGCCTACCATGCCTTTTCGCTGGCAAAAGACTTTGGAGTCGACCCTGACCTTGCCACTAAAGCCGCACTGTTGCACGATATCGGACACTATACATGGTATACAAATGGCCAATGGGATTACTCCCTTTACAAAGAGAATGACATCCATGCCATAAAAGGCGCGGAACGAGCACATAAGCTGTTGATCCAGCTTGGCGAGGATCCCCGCAAAGCCAAGGAAATTGCTTTAGCCATATTACTTCACACTGATTCTTATCTTCCAAAAGGACAGTTGGACCTGCTGCCTCTTCAACGTGTCGTGGCCTTGGCGGATGAAGCAGACGAAGAGCCAGGCGGTATGCATCATTATCGAAGTCTGGATATAAAGACCGCACTTTCTCGCATTAAAAAATTGGACCGATTGGTGGATGCTCAATATGAGACTGAAAATCTAAAACACTCCGTATAAACAAAACATACGGAGTGTTTTTAATATTTAATGAAGGATAAATCCTATCGCGTTTTCACTGGCATAAGTTCCAATGGTACTTCCAAAGCGTGTAAATGTAACCGATTTAAATTTTGAAAACGAGAAAAATTCGCCAAACTCTTTGATTACTTCCTGCTTTGACGGAAGACTGTGAATGATAAAGAGTTCTTTCTCGGGATTCTGATGGTGCCAAACCTGCAGGATCTCTTTAAGCTTGCAAAGTCCCTTTTTCTTCCCCCTAAACTTCCCCACTGTTTCAACAATTCCATTTTGTACCGATAGAAGCGGTTTAATATTTAAAAATTCCGCAATAGCACCTTGAACTGCTGAAATACGCCCGCCTTTTTTAACATTCTCCAATGTCTCCAGAAGCACGTAGGCAATAATGGCTTCCTTTTGTCGTTCAAGTTCCTCAACAACCTGCTTTGCGTTTTTGCCTTCTCGGACCAAAAAATCTGCCAGCTTCAGCAACACTTGAACACCTGCAGATGCAGTACCTGAATCGATAATATGGACGTTGTTCTGGACATTTTCATCAAGCATCCCCTTAGCAATGGATGCGCTTTGCACAGTTCCGCTCAAATTCGATGAAAGCCCTACATATATAAGCTCATTCCCTTTTTCAATCTCTTTTTGAAATACATTTAAAAAGGCTTGTGGGGATGGCTGGCTGGTTTTTGGAAGGTGTTCTTCTTTTGCCATTCTCTCGTAAAACGTATCGGTACTGATTGTTTCACCATCTAAAAAATGGTCGCTGCCAAACGTAATATTAAGAGGAACAATGGCTAAAGGAACGGATAATGCATGATGCTCTGCACAATAATCGCTGGCACTATCCAGTACAAACGTAATATTCATTCAATGACCTCACTAGAAAAGATTCCTTGCTTACTTAACATAACATAAAACGATCTCCCGACATACAGGAGATCGCTGTATTTACTGCTGTTTATTCTCAGTGTTCAACTCATTGTCATAAAGATGGCAAGCTACCCAGTGGCCTTCCCGTGCTTCCATCCATTTCGGATCTTTGCTGGCACACACATCCATCGCGTGCGGGCACCGGGTACGGAACCGGCAGCCGCTTGGAGGGCTGATTGGGCTAGGGAGATCGCCTTCAAGAATGATGCGTTCCCTGCTGCGCTCCATTTCCGGATCAGGAACAGGAATAGCGGAAAGAAGAGCCTGAGTGTATGGATGCAACGGTTCTTCGTAAAGCTCATCACTTGCTGCCAGTTCTACAATGTTTCCAAGATACATCACACCTACACGGTCAGAAATATGCTTAACCATGGAAAGGTCATGGGCAATAAACAAATACGTCAGACCGCGCTCTTTCTGAAGTTTCATCATCAAATTGACAACTTGAGCCTGAATAGAAACATCCAGCGCTGAAATGGGTTCATCCGCAATTATGAAATCCGGATCTACAGCAAGCGCACGGGCAATACCTATACGCTGACGCTGTCCGCCGGAAAACTCGTGCGGGTAACGGCTCGCATGTGCACGATTCAATCCTACTGTCTCAAGAAGCTCATAGACCCTTTCCATACGTTCTTTATCGTTTTTTGCCAGGCCGTGGATGTCTATTCCCTCGGCAATAATATCCTTGATTGTCATCCTTGGGTTTAAAGAAGCGTAAGGATCCTGGAAAATCATTTGCATGCGGCGATTAAACGACTTTAATTCTTTTCTGGACTTTTTGCCATGAACATCTTCACCTTCAAAGGTTACATTACCGCCAGTTGCTTCATAAAGGCGGATGATGGTCCGTCCGGTCGTCGATTTTCCACATCCGGATTCTCCTACCAGTCCGAGAGTCTCCCCTTTATATATATCAAAGCTGACATTATCAACCGCTTTTAAGACAGCATTTTTTCCAACATTGAAATGCTTCTTGAGATTTTTTACTTCTAATAATTTTTCTCGTTCAACGACTGCCATTAACGGGCACCTCCTACTAATGCAGCTTCAGGCGGTTCGACCTGAGGCGCACGCTCATCCAGAAGCCAGCATGCCGTTTTATGCGTGGAAGTAACATCGGTCACATCTGGCATGTGATCTACACAAACCTGCATTGCATAAGGGCAACGGGCTGCAAAAGGGCAGCCTTTTGGCGGATTAAGCAAGTTCGGTGGTGTACCTGGAATCGCCATTAATTCTTTTTCCGCAGAATTCAACTTCGGCATGGAAGACAATAAACCCCATGTATACGGATGCTTTGGATTATAAAAAACTTCATCGGTTGTTCCTGTTTCAACAATGGTACCGCCATACATAACGGCTACCCGCTGAGACAGATTCGCCACTACTCCAAGGTCATGCGTGATCAAGATAATGGCTGTTCCTGTCTTTTGCTGCAAATCTCTCATTAAGTCGAGGATTTGTGCCTGAATCGTTACATCAAGAGCTGTCGTTGGCTCATCGGCAATCAATACCTTAGGGTTACATGCCAGCGCAATGGCAATCACCACACGCTGTCTCATCCCCCCTGAAAATTGGTGTGGATATTCATTAATACGGAGCTCAGGATTTGGGATGCCAACCAATTTCAATAAATTGATCGCACGTTCCTTCGCTTCATTTTTGGATAAATTCTGATGTTTTCGAAGACCTTCCATGATTTGTTTTCCGACTGTCATCGTAGGGTTGAGAGAAGTCATCGGATCCTGAAAAATCATTGAAATTTCTGAACCCCGGATTTTTTCCATCTCACGATTGGAAAGCTTGGTAAGATCTCTTCCTTCAAAAAGGATTTCTCCTTCTTTAATTTCACTCGTTTTTTCAGGCAGCAATCTCATGATAGATTTTGAAGTAACGGATTTTCCGGAACCTGATTCTCCTACGATTGCAAGAGATTCCCCTTTTTCAAGATGAAGATTGACCCCCCGGACAGCTTTTACTTCGCCTGCAAACGTATGAAAGGAGACATTGACATTATTTAATTCTAGTATTTTTTTCATCATTTTCTCCCCCTATTTACGCATCTTAGGATCTAGTGCATCACGTAAGCCGTCACCGAGAAGGTTAAAGCTGATCATGATTAAAGAAATAATTACAGCCGGGTACAATACAAGGTGCGGATAAATTTGCAATGATTTAAACCCTTCGTTTACCAATGATCCAAGAGATGCAGTCGGCGGTGATATCCCGAGACCAATGAAGCTTAGAAACGCCTCTGTAAAGATTGCACTCGGAATGGTAAACATAGATGTAATAATGATGGATCCCAATATATTTGGAAACATGTGCTTTGTTACAATTCTTGAACTCTTGGCTCCCAAAGTCAGGGAGGCTAAAACAAATTCCTGGTTTTTTAACTTTAAAATCTGACCGCGGACAATACGTGCCATCGTGGTCCAACCGGTAATAACCATGGCGAATGTAATCGAGATGATACCCGGATCGAGAATCAGGATCAGCAGGATAACAACAATCAAGTTAGGAATCCCAATAAGAATCTCTATTATTCTTTGCATGATATTATCCGTTTTTCCGCCATAGTATCCTGAAATCGCACCGTAAGCCACACCAATGATCATATCAATGGCCGCAGCCAAAAAGGCGATATATAACGAGATCTGTGTTCCTTTCCATACCCTCACGAACTGGTCTCTTCCCAGTGCATCTGTACCAAACCAATAATAATTGTCTTTTTGGTTTTTCATTTTGTACTGATCTACGCCACGGATGTCTACTCCGTCGAGACCAAGAAAGCCTACGTTTTCAAGAACAGGAATTCTCGGTGGAAGGTTGGTACGGCTTGTATCCTGGTCATCAAAGCCGTTATGGCTGAATAGCGGTCCAAGAAATGCAAGGAGCAAGATCGCCACAATGATGATCAACCCTGCAACTGCCCCTTTGTTTTCAAACAATCTTCGTCTGGCGTCCTGCCAGAAGGAAGTACTTTCCTTTGTGATTTTTTCGGCATCGTCCGAAGACCTGACCGCAGGTTGGAATAAGTCGTTGTTTAGTTGTTTTTCATGCATGCTCATTATCCCTTGCCTCCTGCAACCCTGATTCTAGGATCAATTACTCCGTATAAAATATCTACAATCAGTATGACAATGATAAAGCACACACTGTAAAAAATTGTCGTTGCCATAATGACTGGATAGTCATTCAGTTGGATGGATGAAACAAATTGAAAACCGAGACCCGGTACGGCAAAGATTTTTTCGATGATGAGTGTTCCTGTAATAAGGTTGATCGCCAACGGCCCCAAAATCGTAACAACAGGAATCATTGCGTTCCGGATGGTATGTTTCCAAATTACGACCAAGTTAGAAAGTCCTTTGGATTTAGCAGTTGTAATATAATCTTGTCCCAACACTTCAAGCATTTCCGTTCTCATGAACCTGGCCACAGTTGCTATTACAAAAACAGATAACGAAAGTGCTGGCAGAACATGATATTTCGGACCGTCCCAAAGGGCAACGGGCAGCCATCCTAACTTAACCCCTACGTAATACTGTAAAACCCCTGCAAAAACAAAGGATGGAATGGATATTCCCAAAACCGCAAACAGTGATGACAAATAATCAATTGATGTATTGTGCTTTAATGCTGCAGCAATTCCTAAAATTAAGCCAATGATCGTTCCTATAATCGTCGCTTCAACACCAAGAACAGCGGAAGGCCCGATTCTCTCTGTAATCATAGTGGAAACAGGACGGTTATCATATTGGAAAGACACACCCAAATCCCCTTTAACCAGATTACTCATGTAGTTTAAATACTGAACGGGAACAGGATCATTCAATCCATACTTTTCATTAAGAATAAATTTTTGTTGATCTGTTAATTTCTCTTCATTGTTAAACGGAGAACCTGGCAACAGCTTCATTAGGAAAAACGTAAATGAAGTAATAATAAATAGTGTGATTAGCATGTAAAGCAATCGTTTTAGTACGAAACGAACCACTATTGCACCTCCTAAAAAAATAAACCCCTGCTTAATACCTATATCTCTATATTAAGTGACAAAACAATATCCTACAATAACTCGTTGGAATTTTCGACAAATTTTTACTAATAAGTCATTTGCAGTTAAAAGGAGAGTATATGACTTACTGACATATACTCTCCTGGTACCGCTATAAAACAATCTGTTTTTTACTCAACGTCCCAATCTTTGTAGCTATAATCCCCACCAAATGAGTGGTTGTGGATGTTTTTAATATTAGATTTTGTGATAAAGGCATATCCACGTTGGTACATTGGGCTGATTGCCGCATCTTCCTCGATAAGGATTTTTTCAGCTTGCTGCATCATTTCCCAACGTTTCTTAAGATCTGTTTCAGATGAAGCTTTTTTAACTAGCTCATCATACTTTTTGTTGGAGTAGTTCATTTCGTTGTGAGAACCACCAGTAACAAACATGTCGACGAATGTCATTGGATCTGGATAGTCAGGTCCCCAGCCAGCATAAGAAATGTCATAATCCATGTTTTCTTCAAGCTTCAGCTTTTGTTTGAATGGTTGAGCTTTGATTTTCAGAGATAGACCAGGAAGGTTTTTCTCCAATTGGTTTTTGATGAACTGTGCATCTTTTTGAGCCGTATCAGTGTCATAGTTAAGAAGAGTAAGGTCTAATTTCTTAACTCCAAGCTCTTTCAAGCCTTTTTCCCAGTAATCTTTTGCCTGTTTAGCATCACCTTTGTTAAGGTCGCCATTCTTCTCACGGAAGTCAGCTCCGTCCGGACCGTTAACAAACTTGGAAGGTACCAAGAAGTATGCAGGAACAGATCCGTTATTCAAAAGTACATCGGTTAATTGCTTCTTATCCCAGCCCATGTCAAGCGCATGGCGGATATTTTTGTTTGCAAGTGCTTTGTTCTTTTGGTTCATACGAAGGAAGAACACAGAAGATTCAGGCACAGTGCTGAAAATGTCCTTCTTGTCTTTGTATTGGTCAACGTATTCCGCAGAAATTGAGGTGCGGTCTAGTTTACCAGTTTCAAACAAGTTGATACGAGTTGCTTCATCCTTAAGGATGTTTACGTTAATTTTATCTACTTTTACGTTCTTCTTGTCCCAGTACTTATCGTTCTTTTCCAATACCCATCCTTTTTCATGCTCCCATTTTGTAAGAGCAAAAGGACCGTTGTAAAGAGCTTTGTCAGCTTCTAAAGCGAATTGCTTCCCTTGTTCTTTAACAAACTTTTCAGGTTGTGGATAGAAAGTCGGGAATGAAAGAACTGCTTTTAAGTAAGGTTTCGCACTGGTTGGACCAGCGAACTTCACTTCAATTGTATGTTCGTCAATAGCTTTGATACCAAGCTTATCCGTTTTGTTATACATTGGATCTTCAGGGTTTAGAATTTTGTCAGCATTCAGAATGCCTGCAACTTGATAGATGAAAGAGTATTGAGTAGCTGTATCTTTGCTAACAGCTTTTCTCCAAGCAAATACATAATCATTTGCTGTTACTGGATCACCATTGCTCCAAACAGCGTCATCGCGAAGTTTAAATACCCAAGTCTTGCCGCCATCTTTCTCTTCTGGTTCTTCAGCAGCACCGGATAGAACTGGCTCATCCTTCTCGTTCAAAGTATAAAGACCTTCGTATACGTTGTTTGCCAAGTTTAGAGAAACTTGATCGTCTGCCATGATGTTGTCAAGATACGGAATTTCGGAAGTTTCCATAAGGTTTAGGACCTTTTCTTTAGAACCCCCTCCGTTGCTTGAAGTGTTCCCGTTTGCCTTTTCCTCTTTCTTACCGCTACACGCAGAAAGGAAAACGCTCAAAACGAGCACAATCGTTAGTAATAACGACCATTTTGACTTCTTCATTGATTGACCTCCCCTTTTTCTGTTTACCTAATTAGTGAGCCAAAGCTTCGTGAATTATCAGACATTTTGCCCACATTCGTATTATACAAGTTTTCATACTATTATGCATATACTTTTTTTTACGACTTTTACAAAAAGCCCAATTTATTTACGTTTCTTTAACAAAAAATAGGACTAAATTCCTATACACGTCCAGCGTTTTCCTCCCTTCCCCTATCCAATAAATTCCAACAAAATCTGTAAAATATCCTCCTTTCTTACCCGTCGTTTTTTATATTTTCTAATAACTCTGAACCTATATGCACTCTCTTTCAATAAACGGCCGGAAAATTTATAGGTATAAAGTAGTGTGCTCCGGTCTTGTGTTCATGGTAAAATAGATAATACAGCTATGAATCTGAAAATGATGGGAGTAAATCGATGTCACGTTTTTTGGCTTCAGCACTATTAACCGCAGGGTCTGTTGTACTATCACTTATCATTGAATTTTTATCTGATAAAAAGCTTCATCTCATTCATGTGGTGGACAACCTTTTTATGGCGGGACTTGCTCTGGTCCTGATCGGCTTAGTGTTATTTGTTGTTAAAGGCGGATTCTTCGACCTTTTTTCAAAGACGGTCAAAAAAGTGGTGAAATCATTCTCGAAGTCAGCCGAGTACGCAGAGAGCCAGGAAGAAGCCTCAAACTTCAGCCTGTCCGAACGGGTATCTGGCAATTTTATCTTTCCTCTGCTTTGTTCCGGAGCTGTATTGTTTGTTTTTTCTAGTCTGGTTGCAATTCTATTGTAATTTTTATATACTATTTTTAACTGAGTGAATAACGAATGGCGATGATAAAGAAAAGTACATGTTTTTGAAGCTTCCAGAGAGCCTGTGGCCGGTGGAAACAGGCAGTGAATGAACATGGAATGGTCTTTTGAGCTCCTGTCTGAACATTATTTAGTAGGAACAGGCGTGTGTGTCCGCACGATAGAAAGGGCGCCGTATGACAGTACGGGTTAGAGATATTCTTTTTTTTGGAATAACAAGGGTGGCACCACGGTCCATTCGTCCCTTTTCACGGGATGGATGGGCCTTTTTTGTATGTAAATAAATTATTTAAAAGGAGAAGTTTCATTATGGCAACTATTTTTTCAGGTATCCAGCCAAGCGGTACCATAACATTGGGGAATTATTTGGGGGCACTGCAGCATTTTGTGGGCTTTCAAGAGGATAATCACTGTTATTTCTGTGTGGTGAATCAGCATGCCATTACTGTTCCGCAGGATCCGGTTCAGTTGAAAAAGAACAGCCGCAGCCTTGCTGCCATGTACCTCGCTGTCGGCATTGATCCGGAGAAATCCACTCTTTTTATTCAATCAGAGGTTCCTGCCCACACAAAAATGGGATGGGTTCTGCAATGTGTTGCGTATATCGGGGAACTGGAACGCATGACTCAATTTAAGGATAAATCCAAAGGAAAAGAAGCGGTTTCTGCAGGGTTGCTGACCTATCCTCCGCTCATGGCTGCCGATATCCTCCTTTATGGTACGGAGCTTGTTCCTGTTGGAGATGATCAAAAGCAGCACATTGAGCTGACACGTGACCTTGCGGAACGGTTCAACAATAAATACCGTGAAATCTTTACCATACCTGAGCCGCGCATTCCTAAAGTTGGCGCAAGGATTATGTCTCTTGTTGATCCTACGAAAAAAATGAGCAAATCCGATGCCAATGTGAACGCCTTTATTTCTATTTTGGATGACGAAGCGGTCATCACCAAAAAGATCAAGCGGGCCACTACGGATTCTGATGGCGTTGTAAAATATGATAAAGAAAACAAACCCGGCATTTCCAACCTGTTAACCATCTACTCACTGTGCTCAGGAGAATCCATCCATGAACTTGAAAAAAAGTATGAAGGAAAAGGCTACGGAGATTTTAAAGAAGGAACGGCAAGTGCTGTCGTAAGCCGCTTAAAGCCGATACAGGAACGTTATTACAATTTGATCGAATCTGATGAGCTTGATCAGATCCTGGATCATGGAGCAGAAAAAGCGAATCGCGTGGCGAACAAAATGCTGAACAAAGCGGAACGGGCCATGGGATTGGCCAGAAAACGTGTATAACAGAAGAAAACCTCCGCATAAAGCGGAGGTTTTGTTGTTTTTAGTTTACATGAGTTCCATTTTCGAGTTCCCAAATCTTTTCAAAGTAGGGCTGCCCTTTTACAAGCCGTTCGCAAATGGCGTAATGCTGATTGCTCCAGCCGTCCTTGATTTCCGCATACAACGCCGCCCATGCTTCTTCAAATTCCATCGATTGGATTTTCATATACTCTTCAGGCATCCACTCGGTATACCAGTATCTCACCTCTGCGACATTCTGGGTCGTATGCAGCTGGTCAAGCAACATGAACAAAAGCTGTTTCAGCTGACGCTCTTTTCTTGTAAGTCCTCTCATCATAACCGGCTCAGGCGAAAGAATATGATGCTCTTTTTCTTTTATATCCGGAGTAAACGTGTAAGAAACGGTCTCCATTTGCTCTGCCATTTCATACACGAGCTGTTCCTGCCTTGGAATCAGCCTGCTTTTTCGGATGGGAATACGGTAGCCCATTGTATCTATCACCATGGTTTTCATTTCATCAGTGATGATAAAGCAATGGTCCAGTTGAACTCTCTGGTTGTTTTTCCTCACGTATGCTTTCTGGTGTACTTCATCTAAAAGGGAGTCTGGAAGATCGCTGAGTTCGTTTTCGATGTAGTGAAACAGTGAAGACTCTATTTTAACAATTGGCACCTGATCCAAAAGCTCGATGAAATCGTCCTTCCTCCACTCATGAAACTCACAAACGTTATAGCCATTTTCTTCACCTTCAAACCAATTCACCCAAACATCTCGTAAATATAACATTTGCTACCCCTCACTTACCGATTTTGTTAAAAACAGTATAGTCAGAGGTTGTCCAAATTATTCTTTTGTAAGAAGAATTATCTAGAGCAAATAAAAAAAGATGGTTGATTGCGGTCAACCATCTTTTACTCTTATTCGCTGTATTTTTTAAAGATCAGGGTAGCATTATGCCCGCCAAAGCCCAAAGAATTACTTAAAACGGTATTCACTTCCGCTTTTCTGGCTTCGTTTGGTACATAATCCAAATCACATTCCGGATCTGGTGTTTCATAATTAATCGTAGGCGGGATAATTCCATCCTGAATGGATTTTACTGAGAAAATCGCTTCGATTCCACCTGCTGCTCCCAACAGGTGTCCTGTCATGGACTTAGTGGAGCTCACAGCCAGTTTGTGTGCATGCTCACCAAAGACTTCCTTGATGGCCATGGTCTCAAACTTATCATTATAATCAGTGCTCGTTCCGTGCGCGTTGATATAGTCGATTTCTTCAGGTGCCAGTCCGCTGTCCTGTACAGCCTGAGTCATTGCACGGACGCCGCCTTCCCCGCCAGGAGCTGGTGCCGTAATGTGGTATGCATCTCCTGTTCCGGCATATCCTACGATTTCAGCATAAATCTTGGCTCCGCGTTTTTTTGCAAATTCAAGGTCTTCAAGAACCAGAATTCCTGCACCCTCACCAATGACAAACCCGCTGCGGTTTGCATCAAACGGACGACTTGCAGTGGCAGGATCTTCATTATAGGACAATGCGCCAGCCTGACAGAAGCCGGCAAGCGCCATATCTGTAATTGGTGCTTCCGTTCCTCCGCAAATCATGGCATCTGCATCTCCACGCTGAATGACTTTAAATGCATCGCCAATAGAGTTGGCCCCTGAAGCACAAGCCGTTACAGTACAAGAATTCATTCCTTTAGCACCAAGCATGATGGAAACCTGGCCTGCTGCCATATCCGGGATCATCATCGGTACGAAAAACGGACTGACCCTGCGGTATCCCTTTTTCTCAAAGATGCGGAACTGCTCTTCATGTGTGTCCATGCCGCCAATACCGGAACCGATCCACACTCCGACACGAGGTGCGATTTCGTCTGTGATATCAAGGCCGGCATCGGCTACCGCCATTTTTGACGCAGCGATGGCAAATTGAGTAAAGCGGTCCATTTTCCTTGCTTCCTTACGGTCCATATATTCATGTGGATCAAATTCTGTTGCTTCGGCAGCAACTTTTACCGGGAATTTTTCCGCGTCCCGGCGAGTTAATGGACCTACACCGGATTCACCGGCAATGATTCGGTTCCAGGTTTCTTCTACACTATTTCCAAGGGGAGAAATGGCTCCCATTCCTGTGATTACTACGCGTCTTTTCATTGTTAATACAACTCTCCTTTGAAGAATAGTCAGCTTTTATCTTCTATCTTCCCCATCGGAGCGCAACGGCACCCCATGTCAGGCCGCCGCCAAATCCAACGAGGACAAGCAAGTCATCATCTTTTATCTTACCATTTTTTAAGGCATCAGAAATAGCCATAGGAATGGAAGCAGATGATGTGTTTCCATATTTATTAACCGTTACTGCCATTTTTTCTTTTGGCAGCTCCAGCCGCTCACGAGATGCTTCCATGATACGGATGTTGGCCTGATGTGGGATAAGGTAATCAACATCATCTTTTGTCAGTCCTGCCTTTTCAACCACATTCATGGAGGACTCACCCATTTGGCGTACCGCAAATTTAAATACCTCGCGCCCATTCATATGAAGGTACTCATCCTGGTACAGGTGTTTAGCGCCTCTGCCGTCAGATCCCAGTTCAAAGGACAGAATTCCTCTTCCTTCAGATACTTTGGACATAACTGCAGCTCCCGCTCCATCACCAAATAATACAGCTGTATTTCTGTCATTCCAATCGGTTATCTTGGACAGCTTTTCAGCTCCCACCACTAATACATTTTTATAGGTGTCAGATTCAATAAATTGTTTCGCCATCACCATGCCGTACATAAATCCTGAACATGCCGCACTAATATCCATCGCTACAGCATGAACTGCTCCCAATCTTTCCTGGATCAAGCAAGCCACAGAAGGAAATGGGGAATCAGGCGTTACGGTGGCAACGATGATTAGATCAAGCTCTTCTGCATTCAGCCCGGCATTTTCCAAAGCTTCCCTTGCTGCCTGTTCTGACATATGTGATGTATTAACATCATCTGCCGCAATTCTTCGCTCTTCAATTCCAGTACGGGTGCGAATCCATTCATCGCTGGTGTCCACCATTTTTTCAAGATCAAAATTGGTTAACACTTTTTCAGGGACATAAGCACCTAAACCTATTATTCCAGCATTCATGTTATTACCCCTTTATCCATATTTTTATGTTGTTTCTTTCTGCATTTGGTTTAGTATCAATTTTTAAGACCTGGTACTAATTTTAATTTATTTTTCATTTTTTGTCCAGTATGCTGATTACATGGGACAACACACCATCTATTCATCCAGACATATTATATATAGAGCTTATCAGTCTGAATACAGGAGTGGTACATGTGAATTTTCCTCGCAATGGGCTGCCCTCCCCGATGCGGCAAAGATCGGCCATGCAAGCCAGACACCCATTTCCACCCCCCCGGCAAACAAGGGAACAGCCGCCTCCACCCAGCGAGCCGCCTTTTATCCCAATGGCCTACCGCCAGCCTTTCCCAAGGCCGAATCCTTTAATCAGTGCCTTCCGGACAAACGACGGGAATTTTGATTACAACAAGCTGATGGCTGTCATCGATCAGACCGTGAAAGTTGCACAGCAGGTTTCACCTCTGTTTACGGCTTTCAGGAAAAAGTAAAAGAGCCAACAAGTGAAGTTGGCTCTTTTACTTTACTGACAAACGTTATTCTTGATTTTGTTTTCCGAGTTCATATGCATCGTTCATGACTTTCAGAAGAAGATTCAGCATAGGCTGGATATCCTCCATGGACAATTCTACTCCTTTTTTCTCCAAAAGCTCTTTTCCTTCTGGCAAATGCTTCATGGCAATTTGCATAAACTGCATATTCAATTCCTGATTCATTGGACTTCCTCCTGCGCTCAATCTCGACTGAATTTTCCGTTGGGGAGTTTTCCGGTTTTTTTATACTCTTCAATGCCCTTCCTGATCTCTTTTTGAAATGCAGAAGGCACCCGGGGACTGAAACGCCCCATTGTAATGGCTTTTTCCTTGAAGCCATATTGAAGATTACCGGTCTCAAGCTTTCCAGCATCATGCTGTCCAGCAACAGATTTATATACATATTCTACGTTTTGCACCGTACTTGTCAATACCGTACCACGACCCAAATCTGATTGATCCGTTACATATCCGATGGCATATAATGCCTTCTTTTTCACTTCATCAATTACCGGTACAGTATAATCGTCACCAGTCGGATAAAAAACATCTGCACCCTGAGCGGCCATTCGCTTGAATGAAGCAATCGCTCGATCCTTATCGCTCCAGCTGTGCATCACTTGGGTATCGACAGTGATATCTTTTTTTTGAAAATGGGCCCCTTCGGCAAATCCTTTGATTTCAGGCTGCCATTCCTGAGCGGCGATCACACCCAGGTGGTTGGAGTGGCTCATTTTTGCAGCAACCATTCCGGCAAAAAACCCCATCGCATACGATTTAAAATGAATGCTTGTCGTATTTTTACCTGTCACCTCGCCGTTAAAGCTCACAAAGTGCATCTTCGGATAATCTTTGCTGATCTGACTGAATAAATCAGCATAAATTTTCCCGTGTCCAAAAACAAGATTGACGTCATCCTTTTGAAATTCTTTGACTGCCTTCTTAACTTTTCCTTTCATTTGCATTTTTTCTTTATATACAACTTCATTTCCGTATGTATCCTGGATCTTGATCAGGCCTTTGTATCCCTGGTCAGCCCAGCCTTGATCATTAATGGTATCCTGTACGAACAGCCCTGCATTTTTAAGTTTTCCTTCCCTTTTTTCCTGACATCCAGTCAGTGCGGCCAGCAAACATGCCACCAATAGCCCTTGTAAGATCTTCATGGTTCACGAACACATCCCATTCTATCGTCACGGTCATCCCCCTAAACTAGTATAATGGAAGGAATAAAAAAAAGGGAAACAAAATTCCCCTTTTTCATCCTTCATTCTTTCTCCATTGTCTAGTATGCTGTATTTGTCTTTTTATCCCCTCTTCAATGTGAATGTCTGAATGAAATCCTAATTCCTGTTGAGCTTTTTCACCGACAACCACCATGTTCCTTTTTTCCTTTGGAAAGTCCTCTTCTTTTATGGAGAGCAGTTTTAACCCCTTCCGCCACTCACCGTTTGTGCCGCTTCCTATATTATAAATGGTCCGTTTTTCTCCTTTTTCAGCTGCCAGGCATAATGCACGTACGGCATCGTCCACATAAATGGCATCCTCGGTTATAGAATCTTTTCGGATGTTCATGGTGTCCCGGTCCTGCTCGTTAACATTGATGATTTGTTGGAAAGTCATTTCCGATGGCTGCCAGGGACCATATATCGTGGGAAAGCGAAGAATAATGTAAGAAACCGGGTGGTTTGCTGCTGCCATACGAATATAATTTTCTTCTGTCAGCTTAATGAGGCCAAATAAGGTTTCTGGATTGGTTGAAGAGGTTTCTGTCACTTTTCCTGTTTTTTTTCCATACACATCATAGGATGATGCATAGATGAGCTTGACTGTTTTCGAAGGTATCGCCTGGATCAGGCTCCTGGTGGATTGAATATGCTGCTTCACCTTATCTTCTATGTCATTCCATTCTTCATTTGGATGGATACCGCATGCCAGATGAAAGACGGTATCAGCTTTTTTAATGATTTTCTTTAAATCCACTTGTTCCACGGGCTCGTTGATCAGTTCAAAACTTGCATGACGGCCAATATAATCCAACTTCTCTGTTGACCGCGCCGAATCAATTCCAATTACTTCGATCTCATCTTCCAGCAGCTTTGTGCACAAATGTGAGCCAATAAATCCCGCGGCTCCTGTAACGACAGCACGTTTCATCAAATGCTCCTCCGTTCTTTTTCTCTCTCTATATCGTATTTTTCATCCCGCTGAGTATGCATCTCAATCGATTTTCACAAAAAATCCTGCAGCAAATTGCTACAGGATGGATTCATATAATCTGAAAAACCGAGGCACGGCCAGAAATTTTTCCTGACTTTTACTGCTCATTTGTATAGTCAGGGAAATAGCATATCCTTTTTCAAGGCAGGATGCTTCAAATGGTCGGCTGTGATCTTTAAAGGGATAAACCGTGCCCGTTGCATCATGAAAAATTTTAACCGGCACTTCATGTTTTAATGTAAAACGCGCTACTGTTCTTTCCAAAAATTCGTCCATTTTTTGCTCATTAACCCCGTAGGCCTGGCTAATTTCTTTACGGATTCTTTTTAAAAATAATTTGTTCTTTTTCTCCTGCTGGAAATGGCTTTTAAGATTCAGGCACGGATTAAGAAAAACCGCAGAACGTATGGACCCTTCCATGTCATTTATAAAATCAATTGCTGCGAGCGCACCCATACCCTCCGCCAAAATATGAATAGATGAATTAAGAATTTCATATTTTATGACATAACGGTAAACTCTTCTTGCTAAAGTTACCGCTTCCTGGTTACCCCAATTTCTTCCATATAGATTGGAATAAAATACGGTATAGCCTTGTTGCTTGAGCGTTTGAATAAGTTCAAACCGATCCTTGTTTTGTTTCCACAAACTTGTCTGTTGATCTACGAAATGATTGCAATCGCCAAATATCATGACAGCAAAACCGTTTGGCTGTTCAGGAAGATGTATCGTATTCCATTGTCCATCTAAGCGGAAATTCCTCTCTTCGATGCTCACTTTTCTCCCCTCATCCAAAATTTTCTTACTTATACTATGTCCGTTTTGTGAAACTGGAGAAGGGATATGCCTATTCTCAAATGATTTCCTTAAAGATTTAAAGACAAAATCTTTATTTTTTGTTACTATATCAGAAGAAGAAGTCGTTTACATAAAGTTGAGGTGAACAAAATGCGTTATATCTGGACAATCATCTGGTCTTTACTACTTAGCAATATGGCTTTTTACGTACTGGAATCGATGCAGGGCGGAAAATATGACTCTGCAACATTTTCGACTGCATCTGTTTTCGGTGTTGTATTTGCCGTATTTGTCATCATCATTGGTGCCGTACTTCCCGCTGAAGCAGAAACGGCAGAGTAATAAAAAGCAGCCCCTCACAATCTGTGAAGGGCTTTTTTTCATCATATAGGAGGTTATCTAGCATGAAAGAGGTTCTAACAGCATTTCTCGATGAACAGTATCCACTTTTTAAAGAAGTTGCACAATACATCTGGAATCATCCCGAGCTGGGCTATGAAGAAATAAAGTCCTCCGCTAAACTAATTGAAACCCTGGAACACTTTGGATTTGAAGTAGAGCGTAACATTGAGGGAATGGAAACAGCGTTTATTGCGACTTATGACAGCGGAAAACCCGGCCCGGTGATCAGCTACCTTGCTGAATATGATGCCTTGCCCGATATTAACCATGCATGCGGGCATAATTTGATTGGTACCATGAGTACCTCTGCAGGAATTGCAGTAAGCACAGTGATCAAGGAAACCGGTGGTAAAGTTATTGTTTACGGTACACCTGCAGAAGAAACAGGTGGTGCGAAAGTTCACTTGGCGGAAAAAGGCTACTTTGACCGTGTAGATGCAGCCCTGATGTGCCATCCGTATAAGGCTTTTGAACGAAGCGGCTCTAGCATGGCCATGGAAGCATTGCAATTTGATTTTAAAGGGAAATCAGCACATGCCGCGGCTTCTCCCCACGAAGGGATCAATGCTCTCGACGCTGTAATTGCATTGTTCAACAGTGTCAATGCACTCCGGCAGCAAGTGACTCCCGATGTACGAATCCACGGTGTTATTACAGCCGGAGGAACTGTTCCCAATGTTATTCCTGATAAATCCCAGGCACGATTTTATATACGTGCGGCTACAATTGAACAGCTTCCTGATCTCGTCCGCCGAGTAAAGGACTGTGCTGCAGGGGCAGCACTTAGTACAGGTTGTAAATGGGAATCATCTCATTATGAGCTCGGCTACGCAAACTTGCTTACGAATGAAGTGATGTCAGATACATTCACAACAAATCTTGCATCACTAGGCATTCCCGTAGAGGAAATTGAAACCGGAAATGACCACGGATCTCTTGATTTGGGAAATGTAAGCCAAGTCGTTCCTGCTGTTCATCCTTACATCAAAATAACCGATGGTTCTCATAATCTGCATACAACCGAGTTTTGTGATGCAGCCAATTCGGAGCAGGGCTATAACGCGATGCTAATCGGCGCTAAAACGCTGGCACTGACCGGATACGATTTGTTAACAGATCCCCATCTCCTTCAGAATGTAAAAGAAGAATTTCAAAACAGAGAAAAAAGGGCCTGAGACAGTCCCTTTTTTTCTTCGCCTTATGGTTTGCGTTTATAGGTCCATACGCGGTTATGGTTTGAATTCTCAGGAAAGGAATCACCTGCGCTGAGTTTAACTTCCTTTGGATCGTTTACCATGCTGCCCGTTTCACCGATTTCGACATAAACGCCATTGTTCGGCGCTTTTTGTCCATGCTTGAATTGATGAGATTGCCCCATATGATCACCCCTTTTATATTTTTGTATTTTACTATGCCCAATTAAGCATAAAAAAACCAGCCATTACGGCTGGCAAAAGTCTTTTTGTTTTAGTAATACGTAACCGGCATCACGTTCGCCAGATTGGATAAAGGAATGATAAACCGTTCGATCTCATAGCTTCTTACCGGCTGTACAAAACCATAATAAGGGTAATCCAGTTCCGTATCACTGTTTTCTCTTTCACTGTTCTGCCCCTCGTCCACGATGGGAGAAGCAAAATAAATATTCTGACCGTCCATAAATTCAATAAATCCTTCATACATGCTACCGTCCAGCAAGGTGACGGTGACATAGTGCTGAATACTTTTCCGGCACAGCTTCTGCATTTTTTTCATCATTTGAGGGTTGGGGTAAGCTTGCTGCTGAAAGCCTTGCTGCTGATAGCCTGTTTGCTGCTGGTGGACTTGCTGCTGAGTATAATAAGGGTTTTGGTTGTTAAACATGGGGCACCTCCTTACTAATTCATGTTATTCACCCAGCCCCAATGTGTTCATCCCCTTACATGACAGATGCCATTAGCGCTTTTTGAACATGGAGTCGGTTTTCCGCTTCATCAAAAACGACCGAATTTGGCCCGTCAATCACTTCAGCTGTCACTTCTTCACCGCGGTGTGCAGGCAAGCAATGCATAAAGATATAATCCGGTTTGGCCAGCGCAAGAACCTCCTGGTTTACCTGGTAATCCTGAAAAGCGGATACACGTTCATCGGCTTCGGCTTCCCAGCCCATGCTTGCCCAAACATCGGTATAAACTGCATCTGCATCACGGATACCCTCTTTCAAATCGTGAGTAACGACAATTTCCGCACCAGTTTTTTGGGCAATTTCTTTGGCTTTCTGTACAATCTCTTGTTTCGGTTCATAGTTCTCCGGCGTAATAATCGTGCAGTTGAGCCCTACTTTTGCAGAACCTATCATGAGTGAGTGCGCCATGTTGTTTCCGTCTCCCACATACGCGAGCTTTTGATTCGCAAATGTTTTTTTGTATTCCAGAATGGTCATTAAATCTGCAAGTACCTGGCATGGGTGATAGTCGTCAGTGAGGCCATTGATCACAGGTATATCTGCGTGCGCTGCAAGCTCTTCCACGATTTCATGCTGAAATGTTCGGATCATGATGCCGTCCAGGTAACGGGAAAGTACTTTTGCAGTATCCGCAATTGATTCTCCTCTTCCCATCTGAATATCTCGCGAGCTGAGATGAAGAGCATGACCTCCGAGCTGCAGCATTCCCACCTCAAATGAAACTCTTGTTCTCGTTGATGATTTTTCGAAAATCATGCCCAGTGTTTTGCCTGCCAGCACCTGTTTTGGCTGCTTTTCCTTTTTCAACTGAATCGCATAGTTCAGGATCTGCTGAATTTCTTCTGAACTCCAATCTGCCAGGGTAAGGAGATGCTTTCCTTTCAGACTGGTTTCTTTATGAGTAATTGCTGGATTCATAGTCGAACTTCCTTTCCTTCCTGAATTTCTTTGATATGAAAAACCTGATCCGTCGCTGGTACAAGCCCATATTGATAAAAGGCGCATGTTTCCCATTGAGTAAATACGTATTTTCCTGAAAGACTGGCTTTTTTCAATCTCACCAGGGCCTCTTTATCTTTGCCTTCCGAAAAATAAATGCCGTTGTCCCGGGATGACACCCATTCTTCAAATGAGCGCTCCTCCGGATGGATAACGGTAACCCCTTGGTCCTTCCATCTCTGAAGGATATTTGTCTCGTTAAGTGTCAGTGTATCCTTGTTCATATCCGCATAAAGACTTACAGGGTGGCCTCCCTCACCGGTTCTTGCTGTAGGATTGGTGCCTGCAAGCACTTTTTGCACAGCTTCCTCAACGCTTTTCCCCATTCCAAGAACCTCCCCTGTTGAACGCATAATCGGTGCTCCCTTTGGTGACAGCCCTGGAAGTTTTATGTTGGAATAAACTGGCGCTTTTACCGCTGTAAAATGGCTGTTATGCAGACCTGCATGGATTCCCTGTTCCACAAGGGTTTTATCCAGCATGGCATGAACCGCGGCCTGAATGATATTCACACCTGAGATTTTATTAAAGATCGGTGCTGTACGGGAAGCCCGTGGATTGATCTCCAGTACAAAAACGTCCGGTCCATTAATGACAAATTGAATGTTGAATATTCCTTTGAATTCCATAGAAGCTGCAATTTTCTTTGAATAAGAAACGATAAGATCAATGATGCCGGGTTCTATGCTTACCGGTGGAGTAATGGCTGTACTGTCGCCTGAATGAACACCTGCGGGTTCAATATGCTCAAAGATTCCCGGGATGAATGCATGGATTCCATCCGAAAGAACATCCACCTCTGCTTCTTTGCCGGAAATGTAACGGTCCACCAGTACCGGATACTCGATGGTATGATGTGCGAGGTACGTTTTCAGTTCTTCCTCGTTCTTTACAATGACCATCCCTTTCCCTCCAATTACATATGAAGGTCTAAGCAGCACAGGATACCCAATGTTCATCGCGCAATTCAGAACCTCCTGGAAGTCAAAAGCTGTTTCTCCAGGAACATGCGGTATATTCACGTTTTTCAGGAAGCCATAAAAACGTTCACGGTTTTCCATTTCATCAATCAGGTCCGCTTTGGATCCCAGTACTTCAATACCGGCTTCCTCGAGCTCTTTTGCCACGTTGATCGCGGTTTGTCCTCCAAACTGAAGAATCACTTTTTGTGCTCCTTCAAATTCAAGAACGTTCATAATATCTTCGAAAGAGAGCGGTTCAAAGTACAGCGCATCCGCCACTTCAAAATCCGTACTCACTGTTTCAGGATTATTGTTAATCAGTATGGTTTCAAATCCTGCTTCCTGCAGGGCAAGTACGCCATGTACACAGCAGTAATCGAATTCTACCCCTTGGCCGATACGGATGGGACCTGAACCGATAACGGCGATCTTCTCCTTGGCGCTCGGAGCCTTGTCGTTTTTTCCGCTCCAACTGGAATAGTAATAAGAAGTGTTGGCCATGAACTCCGCTGCACAGGTATCCACCATTTTATAAGTGGGAACAATTCCTGCCGTTTTCCTTTTTTCTCTGACTTTCTCCTCAGGTACACTCCACGCCTGGGCGAGAGCTTGATCAGTGAATCCGGCTTTTTTCCAAGCGGATATCTGTTCTTTTTCAGCAGCAGCGAAAGAGCTTGACTGGATTTCCTGATACAGATCCACCAGTTTTTTAAATGCATAAAGAAAAAATGTATTAATTTGCGTGAGCTGATGTACTTCTTCCACTGACACTCCCCGGTTGAGCAGCTCCAGAATCGCAAAAAATCTGCGGTCATCGGCAGAAACGAGAAGGTTTTTCAGCTCCGAAGTACCCAAAGCCGTCAATTCTTTTAGAAAAAAGCCTTCTGTATCCAGCTCCAGGGAGCGGACGGCCTTTTGGAGGGCTCCTTCAAGATTTCTCTCGATCGCCATGACTTCTCCTGTTGCTTTCATTTGTGTTCCGAGCTTTCTTTCTGCTTCCGGAAACTTATCGAAAGGCCATCGCGGCATTTTCACTGTAATGTAATCAAGAGCCGGTTCAAAGCTTGCATAAGTTGTACCGGTTACCGGATTTTTCAGTTCATGAAGGTGATATCCCACGCTCAATTTGGCAGCAATCTTGGCGATTGGGTAACCCGTTGCTTTTGAGGCAAGAGCAGAAGATCGGCTGAGGCGCGGGTTAACCTCAATCAAATAGTATTGTTTGCTTTCAGTATCCAGGGCAAACTGGATATTGCATCCGCCAATAATTCCTAGTGCACGGATAATTTTTATCGCTGAAGACCGCAGCATATGGTATTCCTGGTCTGTCATCGTCTGGCTTGGCGCCACTACGAGCGAATCCCCGGTGTGTATGCCAACCGGATCAATGTTTTCCATGTTGCAGATCGTTATGCATGTATCATTGGCGTCCCTGACTACTTCATATTCGATCTCTTTGTAGCCTGCAATGCTTTTTTCAATCAGGCACTGGGAAATGGGGCTTGCTGAAAGTCCCTTATTGATAATGAGGGTCAACTCATCCTCCGTTTGAGCGGTCCCCCCACCAAAACCTCCCAACGTATAAGCCGGGCGTACGATTACCGGATACCCAATCTCCAGTGCAAAATCAATGGCTTCCTGTGGTGTCGTTACAATTTGGCTGTCCGGCACAGGCTCATTCAGTTCGTGCATGAGCGTTCTGAAGCATTCACGGTCTTCTGCTTTTGTAATGGAATCCAGATTGGTTCCAAGAAGTGTGACATTATGTTCATCAAGAACACCGCTTTTTTGAAGTTCCATGGCAAGGTTTAGTCCGGTCTGGCCTCCCACTGATGCCAAAAGACCGTCAGGCCGTTCTTTTTTAATAATGTTGGCCACTGATTCGGCAGTCATGGGTTCAAAATAGACTTTATCGGCATACGTTTCATCCGTCATAATAGTAGCCGGATTATTATTTACCAGAATGACGTGAATTCCTTCCTCTTTCAGCGCAGCGCAGGCCTGGGTGCCAGCATAGTCAAATTCAGCTGCCTGGCCGATGACGATTGGCCCTGATCCAATGACCAGGACACTATGAATCTCTTGATGCTTAGGCATAAATCTTCTCGCTCCTCTTTTCACGAATTAATTCCAGAAAGCTGGCAAACAAATGGGCGTGGTCTTCTGGTCCGGGATTCGCTTCGGGATGAAACTGGGTGGTCACAACGGGATAGGTATCGTGATACATTCCTTCCACACTTCCATCATTAATATTTTTATAGAGAACATGAAATCCCGTAGAAATCAGGCTTCCCTCTTCCACCACGTAGCCATGGTTCTGGGAGCTCATTGCCACTTTGTTTGTTTTAAGGTTGATAACCGGATGATTTGCCCCTCTGTGGCCGAATTTCAGTTTTTGGGTATTTCCTCCGAATGCAAGTGCCAACAGCTGATGTCCGAGACAAATACCAAATGAAGGATAAAGTTCAGCGAGCCTTCGGTATACCGGCATGTAGGGAGCCAGTTCTTTCGGATTCCCTGGTCCGTTGGAGAACAGCAGGCCATCTGGCTTTAATTTATGAATGACTTCTTCTTTCTCATCAAATGGGACAATTGTTACTTTGCATCCATTTTCTACGAGTGCCTCAACAATGGATTTTTTATAACCAAAATCAAGAAGGACAATATGGTATTTGCCTTTCCCGTGAGTTTCAGCTTCCTGGACGGAAACCTCTTTTACCAGTTTGCCCTGCACGCCTTTCTTTTCTTTATACTGCTCGATATGCTGCAGGCTGGATGACAGTACACCCTTCATGTCGCCTTCTGCACGGATCAGCTTGATTAGTGAACGGGTATCCACCTCACTGATCAGCGGAATACCATGTTTATTAAGCAATGCCGATAAAGGTTCCAGTGACTGATAGTGATGGCCTGTTTCATCTGCGGCACACGTGATCACACCTGCCGGCTGAGGAACAATGGATTCAAAATCCTCTCCATTAATTCCATAGTTTCCTATCAGTGGATAAGCAAACACTACGATTTGTCCGTGATAGGAAGGATCACTCAACACTTCCTGATAGCCAGTCATTCCTGTAAAAAACACCACTTCTCCGCTCGTGCACTGCGGGGTTCCGTGCCATTGTCCTTCAAAGCTCTCCCCATTGGAAAGCTGCAAATATCCTTTCATCGTTTCTTCTCCTTTGCATATACATTTATTTCATTGGATTTTTATACATAAAAGTGTATAAAAAGAAGACTTTATGCAGTCACTGTTTGTTTCTTTATTGCTTTGCTGATTTCTTCGATTCCCATCCTTAATTCTTCATAGGATACAGTTAACGGAGGCAGGAGCCGTAAAACATGCTCTCCGGCAGACAATACAAGAATTCCATTTTGCTGAAGCTCTGTGATCAGATCTGTTACTTTTCCCTTGCATTGGATCCCGACCATCAGCCCAAGCCCTTTGACTTCATGAACTTCTTCATAGGTTGATAGTCTATTTTGAAGCTCTTCCTTCAGGTATTCACCCTTTTTCTGAACTTCTTCCAAGAACGATGGTTCAAATACTTCTTTCATCACTGCACTGGCTGCTGCCATGGCCAATGGATTCCCGCCAAAAGTGGTACCGTGGCTGCCTGGCCCGAATGCGCTGCTTACTTCTTCTGTTGCGATAACGGCACCCACCGGAAAACCGTTTCCGAGCCCCTTTGCTGCTGTTACGATGTCAGGTTCAAGACCGAAATGGCTGAAAGCAAAGGGCTTTCCTGTTCTGCCTATTCCCGTCTGCACTTCGTCAATGATCAGAAGAATGCCCTTTTTATTGCATAGCTCTCCGATATACTTCAAATAATTCACCGATCCCGGGTTGATCCCGCCTTCTCCCTGGACAACCTCGATCATTATTGCTGCCGTATCGGCATCTGCTGCCTGATCCAGTGCGTTAGAATCATTAAACGGAACGTGTTCAAATCCTTCCACCATAGGTCCAAAGCCCGCCTTGATTTTCTCCTGTCCGGTGGCTGACATTGAACCGTATGTTCTTCCGTGAAACGATTGAAGACAGGTGATGATTTTTGTTTTTCCTGTATATTTTCTGGCCAATTTAATGGCTCCTTCATTCGCCTCTGCTCCGCTGTTACAAAAAAGGACTTTGCTTAGGTGAGTAGGGGCGGTGAGCAGTTCTGCCGTTTGCTCCTGCAGGGATGATTGAAACAGATTGGAGGTATGCCACAGTTTGTTCAACTGTTCGGTAACTGCTTCTGTTACTGCTGGATGAACATGGCCCAAGCTGCAAACCCCGATTCCACTTGTAAAATCCAGATATTTTTTTCCTTGTGTGTCCGTCACTTGGCATCCGCTGCCTTTTTCAATTTCCAGGTTCCATCTGCCATAGTTGGAAAACAACGCGCTCATAAGAAAACCTCCTCTTTGACAATCAACGTACCCTTCAGCTCTTTGCCGACAATTTGAATTTCTTTTATTTTGGACTGTAGGCAATTCAATGCTGCTTCAACTTTCGGTATCATTCCACCTGTTATAATGCCGGTCTCGATCAGCTTCAGGATGGAAGACGTGGTTGCTTTTTCAACCGTCTTGCCTTCTGCAAGAATGCCGTCAACATCCGTTACGAAAATCAAGGACTCTGCCTCCATGGCTGAAGCGACTTCAAAGGCTACCGTATCGGCATTCAGGTTCAAAATATCACCGATTAAATTTCTGGACACCGAAGCGATGACCGGTATGAAGCCTGCACTCATGAGCTGTGTCAGCGTTCCTTTGTTTACAGATACCACCTTGCCCACATGGCCCCATTGTTCTTTCTTTAAATAATCACATTCCAATAACGCTCCATCGTTTCCATTTAGCCCAATCGCCTTCAGTCCCAGCTGGTTCAACTGGTACACAAACCAAGGATTAAGCTGTCCGGCAAGCACCATTTCAGCCGTTTCGGCCGCTTGCCCAGAGGTCCGCCTTACCCCGTCAATAAATTGAACAGGAATGGATAAGGCATTCATGTATTTGGTGATATCCGGCCCACCGCCGTGTACCAAAATGATTTTCTTGCCTTCTTCCTCCATTTCCTTCAACCGCTGAAAAAACGAAGGCTGGAGAGATTTCAGAACACTGCCGCCACATTTGATGATTACGATTTGATCCAATACCTTCTCCCCCTCACGTTGTGTAGCTTGAATTGATTTGGACATAGTCATACGTTAAATCACATCCCCACGCCTTGCCTTTTCCATTTCCAGCATGAAGGTTCACGGAGATAGAAATGTCACTGCCGCTCAAGTAGGAAGAGATGCCTTCTTCATCAAATGGTAAAATTTCGCTGGCTAACAGAACTGGAAAACCACCGATCGACAAATCAATCTGTTCTGGAACAATTTCAACATTGGCATAACCTAGGACAGCTACAATCCTTCCCCAGTTAGGATCACAGCCGAAAATCGCGGTTTTTACAAGCGGTGAACCCACAATGGATTTTGCCGCAATCCGCGCTTCCTGATCGCTTGCAGCTCCCTCTACGGTGACTTCAATCAATTTGGTTGCCCCTTCACCATCTCTGGCTATACTTTTTGCCAAATCTGTCGAAGTTAGAGTCAATGCCTGCAAAAACGTTCCCCAATCTGGATGCTCAGGTGTCAGCTCTTCGGTTCCGGCACATCCGTTCGCCATGACGAGGACCATATCATTTGTTGAAGTTTCCCCGTCCACCGTAATACAGTTAAAGCTTTGATCCGTTACTTTTCTTAGGGCATAGTGAAGGTTCTCGGATGAGATGTTGGCATCTGTGGTCATAAACGAAAGCATAGTTGCCATGTTAGGGTGAATCATGCCTGAGCCTTTCGCTGTTCCGGCCAGCACCACTTCTTTTTCTCCAACCTGGAAGGAATAGCATGCATTTTTTGTTTTTGTATCTGTTGTTAAAATCGCCTGGCTAAACTCAAGGGCGTTCTCTAGTCTGGATTGGGGATGAAGCTTTCTAATCCCCGCAAGAATTGTATCAATAGGCATTGTTTCACCGATGATTCCTGTTGAAGCCACGCCTACATGATACTCGCTCAAGCCAAACACTTCGCTAACCTGGCTTCGCATGGCATAGGCATCTAGGATTCCCTGAGTGCCGGTAAACGCATTGGCATTGCCTGAGTTGACGATCACAGCCCGCAGGATTCCTTCGGTTTCGATACTTTCTTTTGTTACTGCAAGCGGTGCTGCTTTGATTTTATTGGTCGTATAAACTGCCGCTGCAGCGGCCGGTTTTTCACTCAGAATGATGCCTAAATCTTTTTTCTTGTATTTAATGCCGCAGTTGATTCCCGCGGCAGAGAATCCTTTCGGCAAGGTAATATTTGATCCTGTCACTTTTTTTAAGGTTGATACGATTGAAGCCACATCAACTCTCCTCTCATTTATGGGAACAACGGACTTGCTTGTAATCCTGCATTTTCCGGGAACCCGTTCATTAAGTTGAAATTATGCACAGCCTGACCCGCTGCACCCTTCATTAGGTTATCGATAACAGCGACCGTTGTGATCCGGTTTGTCCGTGTATCGAATGACCAGCCAATATCACAATAATTACTTCCATACACCTGCTTTGTGTAAGGGAACGTTCCCTGTGGTGAAAGCCTGATAAATGGATGCTGCGCGGCATATTCAGAAAATGTATCCTCAATCTCCCGTTCCGTCGTCCCCTCATTTACCGTAGCGTACATGGTATTCATGATTCCACGGGTCATCGGGACCAGATGGGTATTGAAGGTTATGGGATCCTTTGTTTTGGAATAGTGATGAAGCATTTGTTCGATCTCAGGAATATGCTGGTGCCGGTTCACTTTATAGATTTGAAGATTATCATTGGCAACCGGAAAATGTGCCGTAAAAGAAGGAACAGCACCTGCTCCGGAAATCCCTGACTTAGCATCAATGATGATCGACTTTGTATCTATTAAATTCTTAGTAACAAGCGGCAGCAATCCAAGCAGAGCTGCCGTTGGATAACAACCGGGATTGGCAATGAGCTGGGCCGACTTGATGTTTTCCCTATTGTATTCTGGCATTCCGTATACCGCTTTTTCCACCCACTTTCGCTCAGGCGGTTCTTTTTTATACCACTGCTCATATTCTCCTTGTTTCTTAAGACGGTAGTCTCCCGCCAAATCAATAATCCTCATTCCCTTGTCAAGCAAAGGAGGCAACAGACTCGCAGATACACCGGTCGGCGCAGAACTGAACAATACTTCAACCTGTTCCGGCATTTTTTCATGATCGATCGCCTGCAGTGTACCTTCAGCCAATCCATTTAGATGGGGATAAACTGATTGTATTTGTTCATCTTTTTTGCTGGACGAATACAAAATAAGCTCATTTATTTCAGGATGCTGCTTCAGCAGTCGGATAAGTTCCAGTCCACCAAAGCCAGTAGCTCCTACAATACCGACTTTCAACGACCCCACCTCAATGTTTTTGATTTATGTATCATTATATGTATGTATAAAGATAAATTCAACTGTATATTTATAAATTTTTTTATTTTTTTGATTTGTAGGTCGTTTGTTTGGGGTTTATACTAAAAAAACAGTTGAATGACTGTTACTCACGGAAATCAACAAGTCCAAATAGCGAATGGGATATGAAATAAGGAGGGATGGCGTTTGAAAGAATTAGTGGGATACTGCAGGCAATGTAAAAAGCCCGTCTATTGTCTAGAGGGCTTCTTAAATGGGGTCCATGCGAATGGCACTCTTTTATGCTTTTCATGTTCAGAGGAATGGGATCAAAAATCCGGTTCTTTATCCTCCGCTGACAGGCGGAATAAAAGCGACAACATCTCCTGAACGGACTTCGGTATCATCGTCAGCAAACTCTTCATTGACTGCGGAAAGACAGCCTGTAAACATTTGCGGAAAATCATATTGAGTTTCCAGTTTTCTTTTAATCTCCGAAACAAGAAGATGCGGTTCATTCAGTTGAATTTCGCTTTTCCCTGCACGCTCCTGCATGCCGGCAAACAACAATACTTTTATCATTTTGATTCCCCCTCACTTTCCGGGTGGCCTTTTGAATAGGAAGTGGTTTCCAACTGATCTCCAACCCACATACTTCCGTCTTCCCAGTGCTCTTTCTTCCAGATTGGCACGATTTCTTTAATCCGTTCTATCGCATACCGGCACGCTTCAAATGAGTGGGCGCGATGGGGTGTGGAGACAGCGATGACAACAGCAATCTCTGAAATCCCCAGTTCACCAATCCGGTGAGTGATGGCGCATTTCGAATCTGGCCATTCGGCGGCAATTTCTTCCCCAATTTTGCTTAGCTGTTTTTCGGCCATCGGAATATATGCTTCATATTTCAAATAAGTGGTTCTCTTCCCCTTTGTCATTTCCCGTACAGTCCCGATAAAGGTATTCACTGCACCTGCATCGGGATGAATAACTTTATCAACAACTTCCTGAACAGAAATGGTGTTTTCTGTTATTTCAAATGGCTTCATGTGTTCATCCCTTTCATCCAATCCTTCAGAAAATCGATATATCGTTCTTGTTCGTTCAGTCTGTAAACAGGATACACCTGCGGAATCAGTTCTGCTGATACCGATGGCCAGGTAATAACCAGCAGGACATGTGTACTGCAGTCAAGCAGTTCCACATCTTCATCTTGTTTTAGTAAAACTACACGCGGCAGCTGTTCTTCCTTAAACCCTTCGATCAACAGGAGATCAAGGTCAAGAGGCTCGTATAAACGAATCAGCCCTGAGAATGAAAGCGGCTGGTCAAGACAAAGCTGAAACGTATCTTCCCCCTGCACCCCTGAAACAACGGCTCCTGCGCTGCGATGGATTCCTGTATCCCTGTTTTCATCCTGAAATGCGATCCGGCCGCCATGGCCATGGTGCTTTAGAGTTCCTGCCCGAAGGCCTTCTATGGCAGCTGCTTGCAGCAGGTTTGCAATCAGAGTCGTTTTTCCACTGTTTTTATATCCTACGATCTGGATTTTAATGCTTGATCCCATGGCCAGACACTTCCTTCACCTTCCAATAAAAGGGTCATCACCTGTGATCCTTTTTTCCAACCTCTTGACCCTCCTGGCAGAACGATCAGAGCATTTGCCTCTGACAGGGAGGATACTGACCCCGACTTGTCCAGCCCGACAGGTGAAGCAGCTGCGGCAGTTCCGTTCCATTCCACCCTGCCCCTGACAAATCGAGTAAAAGGATTGGGCTTTGGATAATCCTTTTGGAGGATAGACGTCACAGCACCAAGGTGGACCTTTTGGGCATGTAAGGAACCAAGCATATAAGGCCTTACGAACAATTCACAGCCTACAAAGCAGGCCGACGGGTTTCCGGAAAGGCCAAACAACAGCTTTCCTTCGAATACTGCCGCAGAGGTTACACTTCCAGGCCTCATAGCGATTTTATTAAAAAGAAGATCAGCTCCCATTTTCTTGTAAATGGCTGGCAAATGATCAAAATCTCCGACGGAAACTCCGCCTGTGGTGATGACCAGGTCTGTTTTTTCCATAGCCTGCAGAATGCCCGCATACGTTTCATCAAAGTCATCCGGCAATTTTCCGAGAATCCGGGGATCTCCTCCCATTCTTTTGATTTGCGAAGCAATCATGTAAGCGTTGCTGTTTCTGATTTTCCCCGGGACCAATTCTTCTTCCACGTCCAAAAGTTCCGTACCTGTGGCCAGAATTCCAACAACGGGCTTTTTAAAAACCTTGACTGTATGGTATCCGAACGTCGCAAGCACGGCAATTACACCCGAATGAATACGGGTGCCTTTTTTTAGGATCGTTGTCCCTTCAGGCGTGTCCTCTCCCTGCAAGGAAATATTATCGCCTTCCTCGACTTTCCGTGAGATCGAGATCATATTCTTTTCTTTTTCGGACACGAGTTCAAGCATGATGACCGCATTTGCTCCCTTTGGAATGGCAGCGCCCGTCATGATTCTCACTGCCTCGTTTTGTTTTATTTCCTTATCCGAAACATGGCCCGCACCGATGGAATCAATCACGTTGAGCTTCACAGGCTCATCCCTGGATGCCCCTGCTGTGTCTTCTGCCCGGATGGCAAAACCATCGTAAGGGGAGCGGTCAAAAGGCGGAACATCATGTGTGGCCAAAATATCTTCACCAAGGTAGCGGCCATCACTTTCCTCAAGGCTGACCGATTCCAATGGAAGTTCCAGCTGATACTTCAGGACTCTTGCTACGGCGTCCCAAACCTGTATAATTTCCCTTTTTTCAATCGGCATGCTGTTCACCTCTTTTTTAGTTGTTTGAGCATTATAGATGTTTGAGAATTATAGATGTTTGATGAACCACTTCACTGCTTCGAGATAAGCCGTCCTGGAGACTTTATGACCTGATGTTTCATCGGATATGTATTGAATATTTTCAGGATTTTTATAGAGCGGTTTTGCTTTTTGGTAAAATTCATAGCTCTGGCTGTACGGAACCACCTGATCAACTTTGCTGTGCCATAAAAGCAAGGGACGGTTATCCAGTTTCTTCATGTTTGCGGTCAAATCAAATGGTTTGATAATCGACATGATCTTCGCCAGCGCTTCCTGGGAATAGGGTAGGGAGATTTCAAGCTGCTTCATTTTTTCAATCTGCCAATAAGCAAATGCTTCATATCCCGGTGTTGCCATAAGCGTGACCGCCGCTTTAATAAACGGATATTGAGACAAGGCGCCAAAGGTTATAATTCCTCCCATGGACGTCCCGGAAAGACCTACTCTTTCAGGATCAATCAGTCCTTCTTCATTCAGTGCTTTAATCAGGGTATTTACATCTTGAATTCCCTGAATCACAATATCCCAAAAGGAATACATTCTCCTGTCTGCGGAAACATCACTCATCCGGTCTCCATGATGCAGCATATCTGGAAGAATCACTCTGTATCCCTTTTCTGCAAGCGAATAGGCGAAATGAAGATTGTGCTCCTTTGCACTTGTAAATCCGTGTATGAAAATCATTAATGGAAGTTTATCGCCCTGCTTCTTTTCATCAAAAGCATGAAGCACAGGAATGGATTTTATAGAACGCGATTCAATGTTTACCATATTTTTCTCCTTCATCGTTATTCTTTTTATATCATAACAAGTTAAATGAAATTTGCCGATAAAAAAACCCGTTTTCACGGGTTCATCGAAATGTTGAGTCCATTTATTATTTTCATTGTTACTGTTTTTTATTGTAATAATTCACGGGATACATGCTTCCCTCTCCAACCATTTTTGTATCCTCGTAATCATAAGGATCAGGATGACCCGCTTTTTTTAAAGGTAAATTCGTATTATCTTCTTGTTTTATAAATGGTATTATTTTTTCCAGTACCTCATTGGCCATCATTTTGGCCATGGTACGGTTTGATCCTTTTCTTAACAGGTAGGAAGTGACTCCTGCAGCGGAAATTGCAAAGCCTGAGAGCAATAAGTATTTTTTCTTCATGGAAAATCTCCTCCTCTTATATTGTTAGCATTACCCTCACACAGTCTGTGTAAAACTTCCTAATATTGGACTGATATTGGACAGTCAGATGGGAAACCATTACACTTAATTTGAAATCGACGAAAAGGCAGGAACCCTAATGAAGAAACCGTATTTAATTGCACTTGATCTGGATGGCACATTATTGAACGACAATAAAGTCATTTCACAGCGTACTAAAAATGCTGTTCTGAAGGCGAAGCAGGAGGGGCATGTTGTTTGTATATCGACCGGCCGCCCTTACCGTGCAAGCACGGAATATTATGAGGAGCTCGGACTGGATACACCCATCGTTAATTTTAACGGAGCATTTGTTCATCATCCGCATAATCCATCGTTTGGTGTATACCACTCTCCATTGGAATTGTCACAGGCAAAAAAGGTGATTAAAACAGCAGAGGATTTCCTAGTGAAGAATATAATGGCAGAAGTACTGGACGATGTATATCTTCATAAAGAAGACCAAGTAATCGTCGATACGTTCATCATGGGTGAAAATCCAGCGCAAACAGGCGATCTGAACGAAAGACTGAATGATGATCCTACATCCCTGCTGATTCATCCCCAGGATCACCATGTAAACGAATTGCGGGAGCAGCTGAGGAAGGAACATGCAGAAGTGATTGATCAGCGTGTATGGGCAGCACCCTGGAATATTATTGAAGTCATTCGTTCCGGACTTAATAAAGCCGTTGGTTTACAAAAAATCTCGGCTTATTACAATATCCCCAAAGAAAGAATCATCGCTTTTGGAGACGAAGATAATGATCTGGAGATGATCGAATATGCAGGCCATGGAATTGCCATGGGCAACGCCATTTCCGAACTGAAAAACATCGCAAATTATGTGACTAAAAGCAATGAAGAAGATGGAATTGCTCTTTATTTGGAGGAAGTCCTTGCGCTGAATATGTAATACTCAAACACCCCGGCAAAAAGTTGCCGGGGTGTTTATTTTTGGAATGTTTCCTTTTCTACATAAAACTCAAGTAGCTGCAAAAACTATACTAAACCCTTTGAGGAGGTCATCACCATGAGCAAACACAGCAAATCAAAGCGGGCGGTGCAGCAAGGGGCAGACGCAGTAAAGCATGTAAATGCAGAGCAGCACCTGAATAAAGAAATCAAAGAAACACAGCAAGAAGTGCAGAAAAATATAACGTTGGGAGGTAATTAAATGGGAAACAATATTTTTCAACGGGCAAAAGAAGCTGTTTCCAACCTCGTTGGCAAACATGATGAGCAGGAGCATCAACATCAGAACAATCCTCAACATGAGCAACTGAGCGCCCAATCCAACGATTTCAGCAATGAAGATATTTCGGTAGCGGAAAACATCATTTCATCTGCAATGGCAGATTCCTCCGATGCTGAACGCCAGCAGTTGGCTGAACTTCAGAAAGAACTGGATCAAACCAAAAACAACAGCCAGCAATAGCTATAAAAATAAGGCTGAGAGGTCCTCTCTCAGCCTTTTTGTATTTTTGCCATTGAGGCAAACCTTTTTTTTGTTTTCTTAGCTTTTTTTAACTTTTCCATTTGTTGAATGACCAGACCCGCTAACAGTTTATAGCCTTTTTTATTAAAGTGAAGACCATCATTGACCAGCATTTGCTTATAGTTCCGGCCAGACATTTCTGTCCATAAATCGATAAAATGAGTATTATATGTTTCAGCCAGTTCTTTTACAGCTTTCGCATATTGTTGCGTACGCTCATTCGTTCTGGCATGCTGCTGGTTCTCATTCACTGGCGATGGCGATATCAAAATTACTTTTGACGGTCCAAGCTTTTCGATCATATAAACTAAATTGTTCTTGTATTCTTCCACATCAATTAAACGGTGGGTGCTTGCATCATTTGCTCCAAAAAGGATTGTAACCAAATCAGGTTCATGCCTCAGGACATCTTCCTGAAATCGGGTTAAGGCCAATCTCGTTGTCTCAGCTGGTACACCTGCATTAATTACATTCCACTTATTAAACGACAGACGCACTTGCGAGGTCAGTCTCAGTGAATCATCATCATTTATTTCGTGAGCTGTAATGCTGTCTCCAAAACATACTAATGTTTTCATGAGCTTTCCTCCTGCTCTTTTTTCCTCCTCATAATTATTCGCCTGTAAATTTCATTTGCTCACAGTCGCAAAGAGAATATTTTGTTATAATGTAGCTACAAAACCTATTTGCATGGAGGAACTCGATGTTTGTCTATGAAGTACCAGCTACTGCTTCTGATGAGGTTACAAAGAAAATTGCGGATCTTATCTCTCAACAAAGAACACGATCCGAAGACGACGGAAGCTATGAGAAAGTATTAAACGGCATTTCCCTTGCGATTAAAGAAGAGTCAAATTCGGGAGTTATCATTGCGGAGGAAGACGGAGAAGTCCTGGGCGTTGCTTTTTACAACATAGGAATCAGTCTTCCTCTTGGCGGGCCGTACCTGTGGCTGAACGAACTTTTTGTCCGTGAAGACTCCAGAAATAAAGGAATTGCTCGTAAGATTCTGCTTCATTTGATACACTGGGCAGAACGGGAAGGCATCAAATCAATCGATCTGGAAACCGGGATCAACAATTCTGTCACAAAGCACCTTTATAATTCACTTGATTTTCACGACATTATTTCACAACGTTATCGATTTAACTTTTAACTGAACAGGAGATGATTACATGGCCCTTGAATTCGCCATTGAACCAACACCCAATCCAAATGCATTAAAATTCTCTGCAAGCCAGCCGTTTCTTGAGGGACGATTGTCTGCCAGAGCAGGAGATACATCTGATTCCCCCCTTGCGGCATCCCTTCTAGCCATTGATGGAGTTGAATCCATTTTTGGATTTCAAGATTTTTTAACAGTTAACAAATTTGCGGAAGCGGATTGGGAGACACTTGTTCCCCATATTAAAGAAGTACTCGAAACATTATAAGCACAAAAAAGCGGACTTTCATGTGAAGGTCCGCTTTTGCTTTGTTGTCTTGTGGAGGGTTGATATCCGTTCCAGGTTGTGCGCTTTACATGCGATCATTTTCCAGGAGTCTAGGACCTTGCACTCCGATGAACTTTTCAACCATGACCTCGAAAAGACGAACCTATTGAAATTTTGTTCAATCATCCTTCCGGAACAGTCCAAAGATTCCTGTAGTATTGACAATATTGGTAAAGGCACTGGGATCGACTTCTTTTAGGATATTTTCGAGATCGTAGAGTTCATAACGGGTAATAACGATAACAAGCATCTCTTTATTTTCATTGGAAAAGGCTCCCTTTGCGGGCACGATGGTAATTCCCCGAACCAGTTTGGAGTGAATGGCTTCTTTCAATTCGCTGCCTTTTTTCGTAACGATCATGGCCGTCAATTTTTCATGGCGGGTATGAATCGCATCGATGATCCTTGTGCTCACATACAAAGTCACCAAGGTGTAAAGTGCTTTTTCCCAGCCAAACAGCAAACCGGCCGCCAAAATGATGGAACCATTTAAAATCAGAAAATACGTGCCAATGGGACGATTGTGCTTGCGTGACAAAATCATGGCCACAATATCCAGCCCTCCGGTTGAGGCACCGTATTTCAATGTGAAGCCGACCCCGACCGCTGCGATCACTCCACCGAATACAGCATTAAGGAGAATGTCTTCGGATATTTCAGCTACAGGTATGATTTCCAGAAAAAAAGACATCATAAAGACGCAGAAAAAACTGTATATCGTAAAGGATTTACCGACCTTCATCCAGCCGATAATAGCAACTGGAACATTCAAAATAAACAAAAGCACACCCGTTGAAATCGGTACAGGGGAATGAACAAGGAGTGAGGATACGAGCTGAGCCACACCTGTAAATCCACTGGCATATACTTTGGCCGGTATTAAAAACAGATTAAGGGCAACCGCATTAAGCGCCGCACCGAAAACAATGACGATAATTTTCTTTAGCTCTTGGAGTGGTGAGTAGTTCATGGAGGAATTCCTTTCAAATTATATCTTTGTCCAACTATCTGTTTTTATCAAAATTACCATGCATAGTCAATAGGTTTCAGGGAAACAATCTATTGCCTTTACATGGGGTGAAGTATACACTTAACGTATCATACATAAAAAAGTGCAGGTGATTGATATGGACGTCCAGATCATAACAGACAGTGGCTGTGATTTACCGCAGCACATCATCGATGAATTTAATATTACGATGCTCCCATTAGTCGTTACGATCCTTGACCGGGAAGAATATGACCGGAAAACCATACAGCCCGTCCAGTTGTATAACCAAATGCGTGAAGGAGCGGCTCCAAAAACATCCCAGGTTCCTCCGCTGCTGGTCAGAGAAGCGTTCCAACAATACGCAAAAGAAAACACTCCCTGTGTATACATAACCCTTTCCTCAGGATTGAGCGGCACGTACCAGACGGCCGAGCTGATTCGCCAGGAAGTTATGGAAGAATTCCCTGATGCACAGCTTTCGGTCATCGATTCACAATGCGCTTCCCTTGGTTTTGGGCTAGTCGTATATCAGGCTGCCAAACGTGCAAAGGAAGGAGGTTCCTTTGATGACGTAATCACTACAGCTGAATATTGTAAAAATCATACTGAGCATATTTTTACCGTAGATGACCTTGAATATTTATTGCGCGGCGGAAGGGTCAGCAAAACACAGGCCATGATGGGGAGCCTTCTTAAAATTAAACCTGTCCTTCACATGAAAGACGGAAAATTGTTTCCAATCGAAAAAATACGGGGGAAAAAGAAGGTATTTGGCCGGATGATCGAACTGATGAAAGAACGCGGAACCGATTGGGGTGACCAGATTATTGGTATCAGTCATGCGGACGATCAGGAAGCGGCAAATTCGCTGAAAGAAATGATTAAAGCAGAAACAGGTTGTGAGCGGATCATGATTTCTATGATTGGGTGTGCCATTGGCTCTCATGCGGGACCAGGAACCATAGCCATGTTCTTTATGACAAAACCCTTCAGGGATGCATAATGCCTGTTATCCTCGTTCATGTTAATCATGAGGAGGCGATATCTTTGGCACATAAGTACACAAAAGACGATAACAAGAAAAAACAAGACCATCAAGCGGAGATTCAACTGAAAAACGAAGCAGAACAGCAAAATAAAAGAGCTGGAAAGCATTCATTCTCCAAGGAAACAGATCATTTATAAAACAAAAAACATCCGTAATGGATGTTTTTTTGTTTTATGAAATCAGGCATTTACTACTTCTGGTTCAGTCAGTTCTTCGGCCGGTCCGAAGAATTCAAAATGGATCTGGCTTTCAGGTACATTTAAATTCGTAAGGATGCGGTATACAGCTTTCATAAAAGGAACCGGTCCGCAAAAGTAATATTCCGCCTTTGGATCCGGAGCCAATTCTTTCAGCCACTCTTCATTTACAAAGCCTTCCTTGTCATACGACTCCTGATTTTTATCTTGTTCAAGCGGCTTCTCATAAACCACATAGCTTTTTATAGTCTCATGTTCATCGGTTATCTTTCGAACATGGTCTTTAAACGCGTGGTGTTTGCTGTCAATCGCCGCATGAATAAAAGTAACCTGGCGATTGGCATTACTTTTTACAAGTGAATTCAGCATGCTGACCATAGGGGTCTGGCCGACCCCACCGCTCAAGAGAACCACAGGGGCAGTGCTATTTTCATTAAGGTAAAATTCTCCGGCTGGAGCACTGACTTGGAGAATGCTTTCCTTTTCTATGTGATCATGAAGATGAACAGATACCTTACCTGGTACTTCTCCCAGGCTTTCTTTTTTCACACTGATTCTGTAATACCCTTCATTCGGTGCATCAGAAAGGCTGTACTGGCGGATATGAGTATACTTCTCCCCTTCGATCTGAAATTTGATAGAAATATATTGTCCTGGCTTATACGAAGCAATGGGCTTCTGGTCGGCCGGTTTGAGATAGAAGGAAGTAATCACAGAGCTTTCCTCTTCCACCCGGTCGACAACAAAATCCCTGAACCCTTCCCAGCCGCCTGGCTGTTGTTCTGCTTCTTCATACATATCACGTTCTACACCGATAAAGGCATCTGCAATTACCCCATATGCTTTTCCCCATGCCTCAATAATCTCGGGAGTCGCTGCGTCTCCCAGAACCTCCTTGATTGCAATGAGGAGATTTTCGCCGACAATAGGATAATGCTCTGGCTTAATTCCCAGACTTCTGTGTTTTTGGGCAATTTGTTTTACTGCCGGCAGAATGGTTTCAAGTTTATCAATATGTGCAGCCGCTGCATAGACGGCATTCGCCAAAGCCGTTTGCTGACGGCCTTTCTTTTGGTTGGCATGATTAAAAATATTTAAAAGCTCCGGATGTTTGGTGAACAAGTTACTGTAAAATCTTGTTGTTATTGCTTTTCCGTGGATTTCAAGAACAGGCACAGTTGATTTGATGATATCAATTGTTTTTTGATCCAGCATGTTAAAGACCCCTTTGTGTTTGTTATTTACAAATACATTATAAAAAAGCGATGAAGGTCACTTTGTGATTGCAATCACTTTTCTCATGTCAGATTTGTGAAAACTAAAAAAACATCCGTTAAGATGTTTTTTCCTGGGCTTGAGGAAGTGAGATTGAAAAGATGGTTTGTTCTTCATTGGAGGATACTATGATCTTACCGTTATGTTTTTCAACGATTTGTTTACAAACCGATAATCCAAGCCCTGTCCCAAGCTCTTTGGTTGTGATAAAGGGTTCGAAAATATTTTCGAGCAGGTGAGCCGGGATTTGTGAACCATTGTTCGATATCTCCAGACCGATTCTGGAACCCATCAGGAAAGCGCTCACCTGGATGATCCGTTCTTCCGGCAAATCGCACAATTCCTCAACAGCATTGTTCAGGATATTTAAAATCACCTGTTTCAGCTGATTTTTATCTCCCTCCACTTTCAGATCCGGGGCAATGTTTGCTGTTAAGTTAATCTTGACTTCAAGAAAACGCGGATACATGAAATCGATCATTTCATGGAGACAGGCGGACAAATCAAATACGGAAATTAAGTCGTCGAGCCCTTTCATTTTTGACAGCAAAAGAAACTGGCTGATTTTTTCCTGAAGATTTTCCAGTTCACTATTTATGATGGAGGTGTAGTAATCCGTTTTGGGTGAAGGAGTTAATTCCGAGCCCAATAAATAAATAAAGCCCTTGATAGAAGTCAGCGGATTACGAAATTCATGAGCAAAGCTAGCAGCAATTTGCCCTAAAATCGTAAGCCGGTCGTTATGCATCTCCTGGATAAACTGATTCTTGTTTTCGATGATGAGATCGTTAAGTGCCGAAAATTCTTTAATCGCAAAATAAAGAAGATGATCAAAAAACTGATTAATCATGAGGCTGATCCATCGCTGTTCATTCGGGCCGAAATCAGGGATAAAGATACGTTCGTGAACAATTTGCCTTCCTGAATTGATATTGAATACAAATTCACTGATATCGGTTTTGGCCTCAATCCGTTCAGGAGCAATCTTTTTTGTGAAATCCTTTATCAATTCAATGTCGGGGTTTTCAAGATATTGACACAGCAAATAAAGTGTTGTTTTGCCGTTTCTCATTACTTCTGTATAAAAGGGATCGGCTTTTTTGATCATAGCGCAATCCAGCCATTCAGAAACAATTATTTCATGATGCGTACGCAAGTGACGAATTGCGAAGTCGAGCTGTTCCACGGTTAATGTTTCTACACCTATCATGAAACCACTGCCTCTCTTTTCTCATGTCTTTTCATTCATTATGCAACACTTTAAAAAGATGAACAATATCTGTCCAGCTTTTTTTAAAAAAGGTTTTAGGCTTCCAGGATTGTGGAAGAATAACATCGTATTCAAACATTGGATAAAGGAGCGATGACGCATGAGCGATGAACAAAACCGAAAAATAGACCCTCCCGCCCAGCACCAGTCTCACCAGCCGGGAACCGAGACTGAAATGACTCCCCAGCCGCAATCAGATGCCAGAACCTACAGAGGCAGTGAAAAGCTAAAAGGGAAAGCGGCAATCGTGACAGGCGGAGACAGCGGAATCGGCAAATCAGCCGCCATTGCCTTCGCCAAAGAAGGTGCAGATATCGCCATTGTTTATTTGGATGAACAGCAAGATGCGGAAGAAACAAAGTCCCTCATAGAACAGGAAGGCGTTCGCTGCATACTGTTTTCCGGTGATCTTGGTGATGAAAACTTCTGCAAAGACGTTATTGAAAAGACTGTCGGTGAATTTGGAAAGCTTGATATTCTTGTAAACAATGCCGGTGAACAGCATCCCCAAAACAGTCTTGAAGACATTACTGCCGAGCAGCTGGAGAAAACGTTCAGAACGAATATCTTCTCCATGTTCTATCTGACAAAGGCGGCATTAAAACATTTAAAAGCTGGCAGTTCGATCATTAATACGACTTCCATTACTGCCTATCAAGGCAATCCGAAGCTGATCGATTATTCTTCCACCAAAGGAGCCATCCTTTCATTTACACGTGCTCTCTCCAATTCAATCGTGGAAAAAGGCATCCGTGTGAATGCCGTGGCCCCCGGCCCAATCTGGACCCCACTTATCCCAGCAACGTTTTCTGCTGATGAAGTGGACAAATTCGGCCAGAATTCACCGATGAAGCGTCCTGGTCAGCCAGAAGAACTTGCTCCAGCCTACGTCTATCTTGCAAGTGATGATTCTTCCTACGTTTCCGGGCAAACGATTCACATCAATGGAGGCACTGTCGTCAACGGATAATAGAATTTTTATAAAAGCCGATGTTTTATCGGCTTTTTTTGTTTGGATAAAACCACCCGGCATTGTCACAAACTAAGCAAAAGAATGCTACGAAAGGGTGTTGACAATGCATACCATGTGGAAAGGAAGTATTAGCTTCGGGCTGGTAAATATCCCGATCAAACTGTTTGCCGCAACAGAAGATAAAGATATTAAAATGAGATACTTGCACAAAAAGTGCCATAATCCCATCAAATATGAAAAAACATGCCCTGTTTGTGAGCAGCATGTTGAACAAGAGGACATTGTGAAGGGCTATGAATATGAGCCGGGCAAATTTGTCCTGATTGAAAAAGAAGATCTCGATAAAATCGCGGGCATTAAAAATAAATCCATTGAAATTATCGATTTTGTGTCTTTGGAGGAAATTGACCCTATTTATTTTAATCGATCCTATTTTATCGGACCTGGCGAAAATGGCGCGAAACCTTTCACTTTGTTAAAAGAAGCGATGAAAGAAAGCGGACGGATAGGCCTTGCCAAAATAACGATCCGCTCCAAAGAAAGTCTTGCCGCTGTCCGGGTCTATGACAAGGGACTTGTAATGGAAACCATCTATTATCCTGATGAAGTCAGGAACGTAGACCATGTTCCCGGTATCGACGAAGAAGTACAGGTGAATGATAAAGAGTTGGAAATGGCCAAGCAATTGATCGAACAGCTGACCACTGAATTCGAGCCTGAAAAATACAAAGATGAATATCGGGAAGCGCTTCTCGAAATTATTGACAGTAAAATTTCCGGAAAGGAAGTTCAGATTTCAGAAGAACGGCCGCGTACCAATGTAGTTGATTTGATGGAAGCATTGCAAGCTAGTATTGACCAGTCAAAGACAGGAGAAAAAAAAGCGGAAACCAAACCAAAAAAGACGAAACCCAAAAAGAAGAAAGCCTGATTGCATTTTATGCACAGTATACCTTTCAAACCGATGCTTCCTTCCCTGGTCAGCGAAATCCCAACTTCCTCCGGCTGGATATATGAAACCAAATACGACGGCTACCGGTGCATTGCCAAATGGACGGAAAGCAATGTAACACTTTTTAGCAGAAACGGCCATAACCTTAATTCTGTTTTTCCGGAGGTCGCTGAAAGATTACTATCGCTCACACCAAGCATCCGCTCTTTTTTGCCGCTTGTTGTTGACGGAGAACTTTGCATTCTGCAATCTCCTTATAAAGCTTCATTTGAACCTTTGCAAAAAAGGGGCCGTTTAAAAAATCCAGAAAAGATCCAGTATTTTTCAAAGCATACTCCCTCTACTTATGTTGTGTTTGATATGGTACATATCCGTGGAGAGACAATTACCGATAAACCGCTATCAGAACGAAAGGAAATGGTAAGCAGCCTGTTTGATCACCTGTCAGATCAACTGGCAAAGAATGACCGGATTGCTCTTGTACCTTCCTATACAAAGAGTGGTCCACTCTGGTCACATATTAAAGATGAAAATGGTGAAGGAATCATCGCGAAAGTTAGTGGCAGCACCTACGATCCTGGTGCGCGGACCAAAAAGTGGGTAAAAATTAAAAACCCGCAAAAAGGTGTATTTTTCATTACTGCTTACGAGAAATCCAACGGTTTTTTTCATGTAGCCGCACTTGAAGAAGAAAAACCAGTTCTTGCCGGTTTATTTTCCAACGGAATTTCACCCCAGGAACGGGAAAGCCTGATACAGGTTATGAAAAAAAATAAAGTCACCGAAGATTCCCGGTTCATTACCGTTTCTCCATCCATATGCGTTGAGCTGGAATACCTGGAAATTTATAAGCATCAGTTGAGGCATCCCCGGTTTGTTGCCTTTCGTTTCGATGTCAACTGGGAGGACTGTACATGGGAAAAAATATTCAGCAGGAAGTAATTATCAATGGCATTAAGGTGGGAATCACGTCTCCTGATAAACCACTCTGGCCAAAGCTCGGCATAATAAAGCTCCACTATCTTGAATATTTGGCTAAAATGGCTCCTTTCCTTCTCCCATTTTTGCAAAATCGGGCATTAACAGTCATTCGATACCCGCACGGTGCGGGAGATGAACGATTTTATCAAAAAAACTGTCCGGATTATGCTCCCGATTTTGTGGAAACCATACTTGAGGACGGGATACACTATATCGTCTGCAATAACCTTCAAACCCTGTTGTGGCTCGGCAATCAGCTTGCCTTTGAGCTGCATATTCCGTTCAGGAAAAACGGGACATCCTATCCATCAGAAATTGTCATGGATTTGGATCCGCCTTCAAGGGATGATTTTATTTTATCAGTGGAAGCAGCCCTGTTGATCCGGGAAGTGTGTGACAGGCTGAAATTGAAAACATTCATCAAAACAAGCGGCAATAAAGGACTGCAGGTTTATATCCCCTTGCCGGCAGCTCGTTTCACATTTGATGACACAAGAAAGTTTACCCACTTTCTTGCCCAATATTTAATTACGAAGGAGCCCCAGTGGTTTACCATTGAAAGGCTTAAAAAAAACAGAGGAAACAAATGCTACATTGACTTCATCCAGCATGCGGAAGGAAAAACAATCATTGCTCCCTATTCAGTGAGAGGTAACGAAGAGGCATTGGTGGCGACCCCTATCCACTGGCAAGAACTCACTCGTGATCTTCGGCCAGAAGCCTTCCCTCTGCCCGGCATCCATCGTCGGGTTATGGAAAACGGAGATCCGTTTGAAGAATTTGAAAAAGCAAAAACCAGCCAGCCGTTTGGTCCTGTTCTGGAATGGCTGAACGAGCAGGGCTTATAAAAAAACAGCCCGGAAGATAAAAATCCGGAGCTGTTTCTCTTATACCGATTCTTCCTTTTGGGCTGTTTTTGCTTTACAGGACTGCCGTTCGATCAGACGGTAGGGAACTGCAACTCGCATGGGGGTTTGGTCCGGCTTTGAAATCAGATCCATTAAGCACGCCGCGGCTTCGTAACCGAGCTGAAAAATATTGATATCCACTGACGTAAGACCCGGGGTAGAAAAAGCGGCGAGCATTAAATTGTTAAAACTTACAATGGAAATATCATCCGGTACTGAAAGCTGCATCTCATTTAGCGTTCTGAGGACCCCAAAAGCCATCAAATCATCCATGACGAGCAACGCCGTTGGAGGCTCATCCAGCGCCATCAATTTTCTGATCGCTTCCTGTCCCCCTTTTTCCAGAAATTCCTCATGGATGATAAATTCCTCACGATAAGAAAGCCGATGGCTTCGGAGTGACTTCTCGTAGCCGAGCAGCCGGTCAATCGTCACAACCAGTCGGGAGCTTCCTCCTACAAAACCAATTTTTTCATGACCCAGAGAAATAAGGTAGTCCGCCACATCTCTTGCAGCCTGAAAGTTATCATTGTCAATATGCGTAATGGATTGCTCATTTTTCAATGGCTTTCCTACAAGGGCAAACGGGAACTTTTTATCGATCAGATAGTTCATTACATGGTCATCCACACTTGAATAAAGCAAAAGAATTCCGTCTACCCTTCCCCCTTGCACCATTCGCACGACACCATCATAAATTTCTTCTTCTGTTTGTCCCGTCGACATGTAGAGTGCATATTCCTTTTCATGAACGATGGTGCTGATTCCGCGGATTACTTCCGGGAAGAACGGATTCTGAAATGCTTTATCAGCAGAACCCGGCATTACCAGACCAATGGCCTGGGAGGCTCGGTTGGCAAGGCTTCTTGCATTGAAATTAGGGTGATACCCCAAATGGTCCATCGCTTCCCTTACTCTCCGTTTCGTTTTTTCAGAAATTCTTGGATTATTGGCGATAACCCGTGAAACGGTGGACGGAGCCACACTTGCCAGTTTAGCGACATCTTTAATGGTAGCGGTCATCATTATCCTCCATCCGTTTGTTGTAGTTCTATTTTAATCAAAGGAACGGAAAAAGAACAGCAATCGCCAATAAAAGCATATTCCTCCTCCCTCAAAATGCGGTATACTACATACAAATTCCATCTGGTTCCAGAACCGTATTGAGGAGGGAGAAATGTGCTAAAAGAAGCATTATATCATCGCCCCAAAAACAATTTTGCTTATGCCTATGACGAACAGACCCTTCATATCCGTCTTCGAACCAAAAAGAACGACATCGGGTCCGTTCAACTGATTTATGGCGATCCCTACGAATGGAAAGACGGAAACTGGCTGCAAAAGAAAGAACCTATGATAAAAACAGGTACGGATGTGTATTTTGATTATTACCTGGCTTCCGTACGTCCCGGGTTCCGAAGAATGAGGTACGGCTTCGAGCTCAGCGACGGAAACGAAACATTCGTTTTTACAGAAAAAGGGGTTTTCGAATCAGCACCTACGAATGACATCGCACCCTATTTTTGCTTTCCCTTCCTGCATCCAGTGGACGTTTTCAAGGCTCCCGACTGGGTAAAAAACACGGTCTGGTATCAAATCTTTCCCGAGCGGTTTGCCAATGGTGAATCCTCCAATGACCCGGAGGGGACGCTGGCCTGGGGTTCCTCCGAGCCCACTCCCGCCAACTTTTTCGGAGGAGACTTTCTAGGCGTCCTGCAGCATCTTGACCATCTTTCGTCTCTTGGCATAAGCGGTATTTATTTCACTCCAATTTTTAAAGCAACATCCAATCATAAATATGATACCATCGATTATTTAGAAATTGATCCACAGTTCGGTACTAAGGAAGATTTTCGGCAGCTGGTTGATGCGTGCCATGAAAAAGGCATAAAAGTCATGCTGGACGCCGTTTTTAATCACAGCGGCTTTTACTTTGGCCCATTTCAGGATGTGCTCGTCCACCAGGAGAACTCAAATTATAAGAATTGGTTCCATATCAGGGAATATCCTGTCGTCACTGATCCATTACCGAACTATGACACTTTTGCGTTTGAAAAAACCATGCCAAAGCTAAATACTGCAAATCCTGAGGTCAAAAATTACTTATTAAATGTTGCGAGGTACTGGATCGAAGAATTTAATATTGACGCCTGGCGGCTTGATGTAGCAAATGAAGTTGACCATCAATTTTGGCGTGAGTTTCGAAGAACTGTAAAAAGCATCAAAGCGGACGCCTATATTCTTGGAGAGATTTGGCATGATGCCCTGCCATGGCTTCAGGGGGACCAGTTTGATGCGATCATGAACTATCCTTTTTCATCACTGGCCCTGGATTATATTGCCCGCTCCAACATCAATGCGCTTGAATTCACCAAAAAGATATCCGGCATCTTACACTCCTATCCTGAAAATGTAAATGAGGTGATGTTTAACCTGCTGGGTTCACATGACACCGAACGGGTTTTGACTGTAACAGGAGGAAATACAAAAAAGGTTATGCAACTGTTTGTGCTGCTTCTTTCCTTCCCAGGAACACCCTGCATTTATTATGGTGACGAAATCGGGATGACAGGCGGACGGGACCCGGGCTGCAGAAAATGCATGGAATGGAATCCGGATGCCCAAAATCATGAATTGTTTGCAGGTCTTCAAAAGCTGATCCGCCTGAAAAAGGAAGTTCCATCGTTCAGTGCTAAAAGCCCCATCTCTTTTCTTACCTCCGAAGACACTCTTAATCTGCTGACCTATGTAAAAGCAGCCGGTGATGAAAAGCTGCTGTTTGCATTTAATACCTCATCAAGTGAGCTAACGCTGAATCCTGCTCTCTTTGGGTCAGCAGACCCATTGATCAATATCTGGACCAACGAAACACTAAAATCCGAAGAGGCAAGGGTGGAACCTGATGATTTTCTGATAATCAAATGGAACGCAAACTAAAAAAAGACCGCGGAAGGTAACTCCGCGGCTTTTTCAATCAAGAATGTTGATATTGTATGTGTCAAACCAGGTATCAATTTGGGCCAGGTGGGCCATAAGCTGCGGTCCGGTCATCAACTGGCCAAACCACGGCACCTTGAATGCTTCTCCATTGCTATCAATGATATCCTGGACTTTTTCCTTCTTAATCAGTTCCAGAAGTGGAGAAGACGGTTTGTCGATTATGGATTGAAGCCACTCCTTCACACTCTGTGTATAATTCGGATTGTGTGTTTTCGGATAAGGGCTTTTCTTACGGTAGAGTACTTCTTCAGGAAGCAGGCCTTCAAGTGCCTTTCGAAGAAGTCCCTTTTCTCTTCCTTGAAGCATCTTCATTTCCCAAGGGATATTCCATGCATATTCTACGATACGATGGTCAGCAAAAGGAACTCGCACTTCTAGAGATGCTCCCATGCTCATGCGGTCTTTCCGGTCCAGCAATGTGGTCATGAACCAAATCATGTTCAAATAGAAGATTTCCCTGCGCTTTGCTTCTACTCCTGATTCACCTTCAAGCCCTGGCATTTCTTTTAGTGATTCTTCATAACGCTGTTTTACATAAGAGGATAAATTCAGTTTATTCTTCCAATGATCTTGCAAAAGATTTTCCCGTTCTGCTGTCGAACTCATCCAGGGGAAGAGCGGCCGGTTCATGACCTCCGGTTTGTGAAACCAGGGATACCCGCCAAAGATTTCATCCGCACATTCGCCAGAAAGCGCAACGGTTGATTGATCTTTGATCAGCCTGCAAAACCAGATCAGCGAAGAATCTACATCTGCCATTCCCGGCAGGTCCCTCACCATGACAGCTTCCTTCAGATGATTGACGAGCAGGTCGGTGTCGATAATACAGCTGTGATGAACAGAACCCGTCGCTTCCACCATCTTCTCGATCCATGGGCCATCGGCATTCGGCTGAAAATCACTCGCTTTGAAGTATTTATCATTATCTACATAATCAATACTGAAGGTATGAAGAGGACCCCTGTTTTCCCGCTTGAAATGATTGGCGGCAATTGCCGAAATGGCACTGGAATCGAGACCGCCGGATAAAAAGGTGCAAACCGGCACGTCTGCTACAAGCTGCCGTTCAACCGCATCGGTAACCAATTCTTTGACATTGGCCACTGTTTCATCTAAGGAGTGCGGATGCTTTTCACTTTTCACGTTCCAGTACCGCCATATTTTCTCACCTGAACGATCAAATTTCATTGCATGGCCAGGCCGGAGTTCATTAATTCCTTTAAACACACCGTGACCTGGGGTTCTGGAAGGGCCAAGTCCGAAAACCTCCTGCAATCCTTCTCGTTCCACCTCAGCTTTTACATCAGGATGAGCAAGAATGGCCTTCAATTCGGAACCGAACAACAAACGACCACCCGATAATGAATAAAACAATGGTTTCACGCCAAGACGGTCACGGGCCATAAACAAGGTTTCTCTTTTGGCATCCCAGATGGCAAAAGCAAATATACCGTTAAAATGGTCGACACATGCTTCTCCCCATTCGATATACGAGGTTAATAGCACCTCGGTGTCCGAATGCCCTTCAAAACGATATCCTTTTTTCAGTAATTCTTTCCGCAAATCTTCCGTATTGTAGAGTTCCCCGTTATAGCAAATGGTGCAGGTCGCCTCTTTCGCTTCTCTGGTCATCGGCTGCGTGCCGCCCTCCAAATCCACTACTGCCAGCCTCGCATGGCCAAATCCCACGTGTGTAAGACTCCAAACATTCAATGCATCCGGTCCCCGTTTGGAAAGGGTCGCTGCCATTTTTATCAAAGTTTTATTTTCCTGTGAAATGTTGCGCTGCCAGTCAATCCATCCCGTTATTCCACACACCATTATCACCCTTTCTCGAACTGAGCTGATTTCTCCAGACATAAACGCCCAATACTTACTTTATGCAGCAAGGGGATATTGGTTCATTTTTTCAAGGATTGAAAACCTGTCAGACTACCATATATAATAGATACAATACTCTAGTGAACGCAGGTGAAGCTATGCCACAGTCCAAAGCATTCCGATTCGGATATGCGATACTATTGATCTTTCTAATTATTTTAACTGGAACAAAAATTCATTTTGTTTTCCGCCCGCTTGTTGTCCTTGTCCAGACCCTCTTTTTTCCATTCTTGCTGGCGGGGGTACTGTATTATTTGTTCAGACCGATCGTTAACTTCCTTCATAAACGAAAGGTGCCAAGATCCCTTTCCATTTTACTCATTTATTTGGCTGCGATTGGATTGTTTGTTCTGCTCTCCTATGCCGTTGGCCCTGTTCTCCAGCGGCAAATCAACAGCTTGATCCATAATACACCAGGACTGATCGATGCGATCCGGGGCAAAGTGGTGGAGCTGCAAAACAATGAATGGGTAAACCGTATTCTTGAAAACAGCCAGTTCAGCGTCAATGACATTTCGGATAAGGTAACAAGCTATCTGTCCAAAAGTGCTTCGATGATCGGAACAAGCGTGACAAACTTTATCGGTGTGCTCACCAACATTATCATGGTGTTTGTTACCGTACCTTTTATCCTCTATTACATGCTGAAGGAGGGAGAAAAGGCACCAAAGATGGTCCTTCGTCTTCTTCAGCCGACACAGCGAAAAAACGGCACAAAAATTTTGGCCGACATGGATATGGCACTGAGCTCTTATATACAGGGCCAGATTTTGGTCAGTATATGTGTGGGAATCCTCTTGTATATTGGCTATCTGATTATCGGGATTGACTACTCATTGCTGCTCACGGTCATCGCCATGTTTACGAACGTCATTCCTTTTCTGGGGCCGATCATTGGGGTAATTCCTGCATTGATTGTGGCGGTCATTGATTCACCATTTATGATTGTTAAGGTGCTCATTGTTATGGTCATTGCACAGCAGATTGAAGGAAATATCATTTCTCCGCAGGTAATGGGGAAAAAGCTTGATATCCATCCTTTGACCATTATTTCCATACTCCTTGTTTCGGGCTCCCTCGGCGGCCTTTTGGGACTTATTCTTGCGGTCCCTGTCTATGCCGTGCTGAAGGTTATCGTTCTTCACACCTACAGCCTTATCAAGCTTCGTAAAGAACAATCGATCGAACAGGACAAAAAAATAATTTCCTAATACAAATGACGTGCTGAAATCAGCACGTCATTTGCTGTTGCTCTGCGGCAGCCACCGCTTTTTTCTCCAGACAAATCATACACCATGCCCCTTCTTTTATGATGGGTCTGGTTTCTTCGATCTTGAAGCCGCTTTGAACCGCAGCATTTTGTATCTCTTTATAGGAAGGAAGCGGATACAAATTTTCGTGTGCACTCATAAAGCTGTTAAAAGCGGAAGCAAATGCGTTCCCGTTTTTATAGTCCGAAAGCGGTGTAATGATGACCAGTGTCCCGCCATTTGTGAGCAGAGAGTTCGCCTTGCACATAATATCGATGCGTTCTTTCGGAGGAAAATAATACAGAAGGTTGTTCATCATGATCAGTTCTACCTTTTCTGAGATCGTAAATTGTTTAAGGTCGCCTTGAAATAATTCAATACATTGGGTATATTCATTGCACCGTTTCAGGGCTTCTTCATATACCTCTTTATTCTTTTCCACACCTGTCAGCCGCATTTCCGGATTTTTTGAGGCCATTTTCTGAAGATACCCCGCATGTCCGCAACCCAAATCGAGAACCGAACGGATCCCCTTCCGTTTTAACACCTGATGGATTTTGGGGAAAGCGAGTTTTTCAATTAATGTAGATGTTTCCGCGACAGTATAGGCGAACTCCTCTTCGGCGAACAGTTTTGACTTCTTGCCTCTCATCAATTCAGGGTAGGAAAGCAAAACCGGTATGTGAAGCTCGAGCATTTCCTTTAATAGGATTCCAACAGAATAGGGACTTTCCTTCGAAACATACTGCTTAAGCATTCTGGAAGAAATGATTTTTCCGTCCCTTTTCCGCTTCAGATGGCCGATGGCAAGCCCCACTTCAATCCAGCGCTCAAGGAGTAGCTTGTTCAGTTGCATTCTTGCCGCCACACGCGCAGTATCCTCTGCCTGCTGAAAGGCGTTAAAAAGATCCAATGTATAGCCAACATAGGCATGCCACGTATAAAGAAAGGATTGGTTTCGCTTCATCCAGCTTCTGGCTCTCCATAATTTGATCCAGTCGTGTATCATTGTCTTTTCCCCTTCTTCCCTGATCCGGAGGCTCTTGTATACGCCCAGGGGTAATCTTCCTCCTGAGCAAAATAGTAGGATTTTTTGCTGCGTTTTAATTTCCCATTCACTGGGGCTGGAATACCTGCCTGCTGCAGACGGTCTCCGATGGTAAACGGCAGCATGCCCATCCCCGAAATATTCAGCATTTGTTTAAAATGGAGATGCGAAAATGCGCCTGTCTTCTCAATTCCTTTTTTTCGGAGCTTCTGAAACCAGTCAAACGGATACGAATAAAAAAGAGCCGCCTGATGGCTCAGCCGCATCATAAATTCAGCTCTTGGTTTTCTTACTTCTTCATACCACTGCAATTCCTTTTGTGTAAGGTTATGTCCACGTATTAGGTAAACGAGAAGCTCACCCAATATATCTGCATCCTGTATGGCCATATTCATGCCTTCACCAGCCATGGGGTGAACGGTATGGGCGGCGTCTCCGATCAGAACTTTATTTTGTTTGACATACCGCGAAGCATGATGGCGAAAAGGAATCATCAACTGGATTTTGTTCCAGGAGTCGATCTGGTCAACATAGCCTTCCAGTGAGGGAAGAAAATCGGTATAGGCATCATAAAAGGAAGAAAGGCCGTTTTTCTTCATTTCTTTCAGTTCGCCCGGCTTGATCAGAAGAACGGTTCGCACTCTTCCATCAGGCAATGGAAAAAGCCCAAGAAATCGGTTTTGCCAGGAAAACATTTCGGCCTTGGTTAAATCGGGCGGTCTTGGAAAAGACACCGTTAAAAACTGATGATTATATGCATATTCTTTATAGGAAACGCCCATTTCCCTGGCAACCCGCGAACCCCTGCCTTCTGCTCCCACAAAGATCGCTCCACGAATTTCCTGTCTTTCGCCCCGGGTTTCCACAAGAGCTGTCTGTTCATCCTTAAATGTAAGAAACTTGGACTGATTCATGTAATGAAAGGTTCGGAAAGATTGTGCTTCCTTTAAAATAATTGATTTCAGTTTTTCGTGATCAATCATGCATGCATAATTATAAGGCGGGTCCAGTATCTCATAACTGAAAACATTGTTTGCCTGAGGGATGAGCCGTCCATTCTTCCGGTTCATTTCAATGAATTCAATCTCAGGAAGCACATAGCCATTATCAAGAATGAGAGGAAGGATTTCCAGCCGGTCAAAATGAGAAAGGCTCTTTGGCTGAAGAAGCTCGCCCTTATAGAGATGCGATGCTCTGCTTTGCTTTTCAATGACTAAGGTTTCCACATTGGACCTGGCGAGTTTAAGGCCCAGTGTCAAACCGGCAACTCCCCCGCCAATGATAACCACCTGATATACCATTCCCTTCCTACACCACCTTTATGACAATAACTACCACCAACCCACCTTGTATAAACCTTAAATAAAATATAAAAAAAGCTGCCACAAAAGAAGTTTCCTTCCTTCATGACAGCATGTCATTTAATTTATTTTGCGGGGGCTTCCTCTTTGTCGTAAATCGGCACCCAGCCCTCTTTGGATTTAAAGATTCGGACAGCAACGACTTGCCGGTCGTCCATCAATGTAAAGTAATGGCGATAGTTTTCAGGAACGGAAATCAGGTCGCCTGGCTCCAGCTCTACATCAAAAAAGCGGCCTTCCGGACCTTCAATGGCAAAAATACCGTGTCCGCTAACGATAAACCGTACTTCATCATCGGAATGATGATGTTCGGCCAAAAAGTTCTTCAGAAGCTCATCAAGATTTGGTGTATCCGGAGATAATGAAATAACATCCTCTGTGACGTATCCTCTGCGCTTTGAAAGTTCATCGATTTCACTTCTGAACACCTGGATCACTTCTGCTTTTTCCTCATCGGTTAATGAATAGTTTTCTTTCAGATGAGACGGCAGCCTTTCAATATCCCAGTTTTCATAGATTACACCCTGGCTTTCCAAATAACTGCTTACTTTGTCCAGCTCTTCCACTCGTTCATTATTATCATGAAAACGTAATTGTGCCATATTGGCATCCCCCTTTAAACTATTTTTTTGCTGCTTTATAATGCATACTGAGGCTGTAGTAATCTCATTTTGACATGGTAGGAAAAAAGGAACTCCAATGCCTCGAGGTGTTTTTTGGCTTCGAATCCATTTTTCCCCCATACCGTAACACCATGGTTTCTGATCAGAACAGCTTTTGTATCATGAGTAATGGCTTCTCCAAAACGTTCTGCAAGAGCAGACAAATCTGCCGGATTCTCGATGATCGGCACAGTAATGGATCCATCTTCTTCCCATATGTTAAATGCTTTGATTAATTCCTGCCCACGGAAGGTGATTTCCCCCTGATCGCCATACAGCTCGGAAATAATATTGTTATCGACAGTGTGAATATGCAAGCAACAGCCCGCCTCGGTATGCTGATACACTTTTGCATGCAACCCGGTTTCAGCTGAAGCACGCAGATGGGTTTCTTCTACGGCTTTACCCAATACATCCACTAAAACAAAATCTTCATTTGTTCGTTTTCGTTTATCCTTGCCGCTTGCGCTGACCAAAAAAGTAATAGGATTGCTACTAACTTTGATGGACAAATTTCCACTTGTACCCGGGAACCAGTCCCGTGAAGCCAGTTCGTCCTTAACATCAGCCAGTTCTTTCCACAATTCCCCCAACGATCTCAAATGATCACTTCCTTTGTTTGCAGATACGCAATAATGTCATAAAACGTAGTGAAAGGTTCAAAAGCAATATTTTCCTGTTCGCATTTCTCTTTCAAAAAGTCCCTTGCAAACACCTTGTCTGCCATTTTGGCTGCCTGTAAATCGGTGATAGAATCCCCAATCACGATTTTTTCGTACGAAGAGGAATCAAAACTTCTTAAGATAGCCGGTTTGCAGCATCCGCAGTCATTGCTGCATTGTCCGTCACAGCTGTGCGGCCAAAGAATTTCGATAGTCTCCCCTGCAAACGAACTGCCGTTGCAATAGATCTGTTTCTCATCCACTATATTTTTAAGCATCGGATAAACAAAAAAATCAATTCCTCCGCTTACTACGTACAAAGGGATATTTTTGTCTTTCGTATACTGAACAAATTCTTGGAATCCATCCCTGATTTTTGCCGTGGAAAGAATGTATTGAATAATTTCCTCTTTTTGGCTGGAAGGAATAAGGGAAAAAAGCTGTCCGACGCCTTCCCTGATGGATATTTCCTGCTGCAGTATTTTATCCTTGACCGGCACCCATCCTTCGGGAGCAAAGTTCTTCATGATGTCGATGATGTTGTCTTTTTCGGTAATGGTTCCGTCAAAATCACAAAAAATAATCCGATTCCTGCTCATGATTTCACCAGACCGCCCCATAGATTCAATGCTGCTTTTAGCGGCTCGCTCTCCTCGCTGATTTGTTCCAGCGATTTGTTAAGCAGCAAGCCATCAATCGCATCACGGAATGCTTTTCCTCCGGCAACGGCTCCACCTGGATGCCCGTGAACTCCGCCGCCGGCATTAATAATGCTGTCGATGCCAAAGTCCTGAAGCAAAAGAGGGGTCAATCCAGGATGGATTCCTGCTGACGGCACCGGGAAAGCACCTTTCCAGTATGCGTGCTTTTCTGTCAACTCTGCAGCGATGCCAACAGCGTCTTCTTTCCTCAGGGCCACACTGCCATATGGCGACGGAAACAGCACCAAGTCCGCTCCAGCAAGCCGCAGCAGCTTTCCTAAAAGAAGCCGGTTGGAAATGCCGTAAAACTCGGATGGCGTCAGTGCACCTGAAACTGCCGGGTGGGCCATGATGGGCAGATTAATTTCGGGATCTTCCGCAAGACTTTGCAGCACATCCAGTCCGTAGGCAAAAACATTAAATAACAGGGCGCTTGCGCCTAGCTCGGCTGCACGTTTCGCTTTGTCTTTTAATTCAAATGTCCGTCCCGTTAAATTAACGGCATACAGTGTTTTATGTCCGGTCTCCTCTTCCGTTTCGTCCAGTACTTGTTTGGCTGTTTTGATACGTTCTTCAAATGGGGTCAGCGGATTATCAAACAGGATTTCATCATCCTTGACTAAATCAACTCCGCCAAGCGCCTGCTCTCTCAGCTGATGTTTAAAATAATCCATATCCCTGCCGATCACAGCCTTGAAAATGCTCATGAGCAACGGTCGTTCATAAACACCAAGCTGATTTCGAATGCCATCAATTCCAAAGGTTGGTCCAGGAAAAGCGCTGCTTAAGTCTTCTGAAAATTCCAGGTCGATCAGTTTTACCTCGCCATCCAATGAAAGCTTTCCAAAAGCAGTGGTTAATATCGCTGGAAGATCGGGAGAAAAGTTTGCAGCAGGATAAGAGATTTTCAGAAGTGCCTGCTTTCTTGGCGAACCAAAATATTGGTTTACCCGGGCATCTTCCGGCAATTCTATGATCTCTGTCACACTGCCTTTATGATTTCTAAGCTGCTCCTTTTGCAGATCCGGCAGATCGGTCCAGGAGCCTACGGTTAACCCCAGTGCAATTCCTTCCGCTTTTTTTTTAAAATTACCTTTAGGGTCATGAACAAGATAGGTCGCAGTTACTGACGCCATTGTATCCCTCCAAAAACATAAATTCACACGAAAAAAACCTCTTCCCGAGGGAAGAGGCATTATAGACATAAGGATGCCGCTTCCTCTCATCTCCCAGCATGCGCTGCAAGATTTAGCACCGTGTTTATCCTTAGGATAACCGGTTGCCGGGCTTCATCGGGCTAGTCCCTCCACCTGCTCTTGATAAGAGAAAATGTTCATATTACTTCGAATGTTAGAATTACTAGTGATTATGACAGGTTATAAAAAATCTGTCAATCTATCAAAATCTCAAAATATATTTAATGCGCGGATCCGATCAGCCGCTTCTTTCAAGCGCTCTTCATCCGTAAGGAGACCCACCCTTACATAGCCTTCTCCCTCTTTGCCAAATCCGATGCCCGGAGCGACCACAACATGTGCCTCCTCCAGCAAGTAATCTGCAAAACTCTCAGAGGTATGTCCTTCAGGCACGGGAAGCCAGCAGAAAAAGGATCCTTTGGGTGCCTTAACATCCCACCCGAGTTCCTGCAGCCCGGAAATAAAAACATTTCTCCGCTTTTCGTACATATCGGCAAGCTCCCTGACACAATCCTGCGGACCAAGCAGTGCCTTTGCCGCTGCTTCCTGTACCGCCGGAAACAGGCTGACATAAAAATGATCCTGAAGCAGATTAATGCTTTCTATCACACTCTCATTTCCTATCGCAAACCCGACTCTCCAGCCTGCCATATTATACGTTTTACTCAATGTATAAATCTCAATTCCCTGTTCTTTGGCACCAGGCGTCTGCAAATAACTGACGGGCTTTTCTCCATCAAACCCTATGGCTCCGTAGGCAAAATCATGAACGACCAGAATGTCATGCTTTTGGGCAAAGTCCACGGTTTCTTTGAAAAATTGCGGATTGGCAACACCTGCTGTCGGATTGTTTGGATAGTTGAGGAACATTAATTTGGCATGGTCGGCCGTTTCTTCGTCAATTTCGTTATAGTCAACAAGAAAGTCATTTTCCTCTTTCAGCGGCATCATGCTCATTTCTGCTTCCGCCATGGCGACGCCCGACCAATAATCCGGATAACCTGGATCCGGCACCAGAGCGGTATCTCCTTTGTTCAAAAAACATTGCGCCACTTCTACGAGACCGGCTTTTCCGCCAAACAGCACAGCCACTTCTTTTTTCGGATCAACCCCTACCCCAAACTCGTTTTTATAGTAAACAGCTACAGCTTCTTTCAAAAAATCATAGCCCCGAAAGGGAGAATATTTGTGGTATTGAGGATTAACCGCTGCCTCCTGCAAGGCAGCTACAATATGTGGAGGTGTCGGCTGGTCAGGGTTCCCCTGTCCAAGATTAATCACATCATGCCCTTGGGCCGCAACCGCACTTACTTTTCCCACAAGCTTGGCAAAAAATTGTTCAGGCAGGCGTTCTAACGCATCTGCTTGCTGGAAACGTTTCACATTCACACATCCTGTCATTCGTAATTTTCTTGAAATTCTAATCCAATATGTTATACGCTTATTGAAAATCTGTCAAAACGTTTTTAATGGGGGATACGCATGAAACTGAATGTAGCACTGATCCAAATGGACATCCAGCTTGGATTGCCGGAAGAGAATATTAAAAAAGCCGTACAAAGAATTGAAGAAGCAGCAAAACTAAACGCAGATATCGTTGTACTGCCGGAACTCTGGACGACCGGCTATGATCTGGAGCGTCTTATTGAAATTGGAGATGCCAACGGGGATAGTCTGAAAAAGCTGATGAGCGGTTTAGCCCGGCAGCACCGCATCAATATCATTGCCGGCTCTGTTGCCAATAAAACAGACAAGGGCATTTTTAACACACTTTACGCCTTTAATCGTCGGGGTGAGCAAATTGGAGAGTACAGCAAACTGCATTTGATTCGCCTGATGCAGGAAGAGAAATTCATTGCTCCCGGTTCGAAAAAGGGGAATTTTATGCTGGAGAACATCCCGGCTGCTGGAGTCATCTGTTATGACATCCGTTTTCCGGAATGGATTCGCGCACATGTTCTCAATGGTGCAGCCCTTCTATTCGTGCCCGCCGAATGGCCTGCACAGAGGCTCTCTCACTGGCGAAATCTCTTAATGACGAGAGCCATTGAAAACCAATGCTATGTGATCGCCTGCAACAGAATAGGCCGGGATAACAATAACGCCTTTGCCGGCCATTCTATTATCATCGATCCGTGGGGAGACGTCATTGCTGAAGCAGATGGTGAGAATGAAACTCTTCTTTTTGCCGAGATCGACACAGATCTTGTGGATGAAGTCAGAAGCAGAATCCCTATTTTTGAGGACCGCAGACCCGAACACTATTAATCTTATCAAAATAAAATTGACAGCTGTCTTTGAAAGCTGTATGATAGCACTTGTAAATTATTATTGCATTCTGTGTTTTCTAACAACTTAATGATGAATGTCTCTTATCAAGAGCAGGTGGAGGGAATTTTGGCCCGATGAAACCCAGCAACCGACCGTAATACCATTGTGAAATGGGGCGTCTTTATTTGAAGCCTGGAACTTCCAGCATGGCACGGTGCTAATTCCAGCAAAGCTTAAGCTTTGCAAGATAAGAGGCGTGGACACTATACATCCAGGCCTCTTTTCTTCAAGAAAAGAGGCCTTTTTTACATTTATCTTTCGGAGGTAAACCCTATGGCAACAACAACAAAACAAGCCTACACACCGCTAAATGAGCAAACTGTGATAGAACTATCCCAAGAACTCGACTTGTTCAGTGATTACAGTTCCCTGGAGGTCAATGAAATCGGTGACGGCAACCTGAATCTTGTATTCAGACTGGTTGAACCGGCTACCAAAAAATCCGTGATTATCAAGCAGGCGCTTCCGTATGCAAAAGTCGTTGGAGAGAGCTGGCCGCTTACCCTGGACAGGGCACGTATTGAAAGTGATTCGCTGAAAAAGTTCGCCGAGTTCTCGCCTGAACATGTTCCCGAAATCCTTTATACGAACAACGAACTGGCCGTCACTGTCATGGAGGATCTGTCCTCCCATGTGATTCTGCGCAAAGGCTTGATTGATGGTGTAACCTACCCGAGCCTTGCTCAGCATATCGGAACTTTCATTGCGAAAAACCTGTTCTACACTAGTGATTTTTATTTACATCCGTTTGAGAAAAAAAGATTAGTCCAGCAGTTTACCAATCCTGAGCTTTGCAAAATAACCGAAGATCTCGTGTTCACCGATCCGTTTTATGATATTGAAACCAATGATTATCCTGCAGAACTACAGGATGCGGTCTCCGAACTCTGGAATGATGCGACGCTTAGAAACAAAGCCACCCGGCTCAAACTTAAATTTTTGACTCATGCCGAAGCTTTGCTTCATGGAGATCTGCATTCTGGGAGTATTTTTGTAACAGAGGAATCCACCAAAATTATCGACTCTGAATTTGCCTACTACGGTCCGCAAGGCTTTGATATTGCCCACTTTTTTGCGAATATCGCAATGAACCATATCGCTCAGCGGGCTCATATCAAGGACAAAGAAAAAAGGGCCGAATACCAGCTGTACCTTTCAGGCTTAATCAGAGACACATGGAATACCTTTACGGATACGTACAAAGGACTCTGGAGAAACGAGGGTGTGGAGCTGGCAACCAAACTCCCGGGCTTTGAAGATGAGGTCCTGGAAAGTATATTTACAGATATGGTTGGTTTTGCGGGCTGTGAAGTCATCCGCCGGACCATTGGCCTGGCCCATGTTGCGGATCTGGATTCCATTGCAGATTTCGATGAACAAATCCTGCTTAAAAAGAAGGCCCTTAAACTGGGCCGGGATTGGGTCAAAAACAAACAACGCATTAAAAATATTGAAGAATTTATTACTAGCATCAGGAGTGTTTAATTCATATGAGTACAACAGAAACGCAAATTTCATCCTTACGCTATAAAGGGGATCACCTGCTTCTTTTGGATCAGCAGCAGCTGCCTCATCATACGGTTTATATTAATGTCACCACAATTGAACAGGTGTGGGACTGCATCAAAAAATTGAACGTAAGAGGTGCCCCGGCCATTGGAATTGCTGCTGCGTTTGGAATTGTCCTTTGGGCAAAAAGCCATACCTTCCTTTCTTTTCCTGAATTTAAAGAACAGCTGAACCATCAAATCGCCTTCCTTTCGACATCCAGACCTACTGCTGTCAATTTATTTTGGGCACTGGACCGCATTACAGCTTCGGTAGCCAATGTCCTGGAGACCAAAGAGGCAGTTGAACGTATTGAACAGGAAGCCCTTCTGATTCAGAAGGAGGATGAGGAGATTTGCCGCAAAATTGGTGAGAACGGATTAACCCTGTTATGCGACGGAGACCGCCTTATGACTCACTGCAACGCAGGCGGGATTGCAACCGCAAAATATGGTACGGCGCTCGCTCCTCTTTATTTGGCAAAAGAAAAGGGATGGAATCTCTCGGTATACGCCAACGAAACACGCCCCGTTTTCCAGGGAGCCCGCTTAACCGCCTGGGAATTAAAACAGGCCGGCGTTGACGTTACGCTGATTACGGATAACATGGCCGCACATACGTTGAAAACAAAACAGGTGAGTGCTGTAATCGTAGGATGTGACCGTGTTGCAGCCAATGGAGATACAGCAAATAAAATCGGGACGTTCGGACTTGCCCTCCAGGCAAAGGCGTTAGGCATTCCTTTTTATGTTGCCTCTCCCCTTTCAACGATCGACCTGAACACCCCGACAGGCGATGATATTCCGATCGAAGAACGTCCTGCAGAGGAAGTTACCCATGTACAAGGTGTCCCTATTGCACCCAAAGGCGTAAAAGTTTTCAATCCGGCTTTTGATGTGACACCTCATGAATACATCACAGCCATCATTACGGAAAAAGGCATTGCCCGCGGGAATTATAAGGAAGCACTGGCGGAATTAAAAAAATAACCAAAAAAAAGCTCGTACTCCTTCATGACAGTTCCTGCGGGGTACGAGTTTTTTCATTTTTTGTTAAAAATGCATCGGCAAAACCGAATATCCGTAATAAAAGACAAGTGCCAAAGCCAAAATGAGTGTAATCCAGCGGGATTTTTTATCCTCATTTTGTTTGACACCCAGCAGCATCACTTCAAACAAGCCAATAACTGCCAGACCGAGGACCCCTTTAATAATGAGCGGTCCCATATTTACCGCACCCCCCTGGATCCATTGATAGATAAGCATTCCACCGGAAAAGATGGTAGTTATGTACAGAAGACGGACAATCATATGCAAAATGCGGGAAATTTTTTTATTTTTTCTTTTGTATAGTGTATAAGTCAGAAAAAATAAAACCAGCGCAGCCGCCCAAGAAAAAACGTGGAAATGTAACATATTTATTTCCTCCTATGTATAATTCTTCACTTTACTATACCATGAAGCGTTCCAGCGCGCTTCCCGTGCGGAAGTAAGGGTAGGAAGAAAGCCTTTTCATTGCTATAATGTAAAGGAATTCACAATACTCAGATTGGAGTGAGAGATATGATTAAAACAGAAAACATCATCTCCAAAACAGAACAATTCGGGGCGAAGAATTATCACCCACTTCCAATTGTCATCTCTAAAGGCGAAGGCGTATGGGTTTATGATCCGGAAGGCAACAGGTATATGGATATGCTAAGCGCATATTCAGCCGTGAACCAGGGGCACCGGCATCCGAAGATCATTCAGGCGTTAAAGGTTCAAGCGGACCGCATCACCCTGACCTCCCGTGCTTTTCATAATGACCAGCTTGGAAACTTTTATGAAAAAGTAACAAAACTCACAGGGAAAAATATGGTTTTGCCGATGAACACAGGTGCCGAAGCAGTTGAAACCGCAATAAAAACCGTCCGCCGCTGGGCGTATGACGTGAAAGGTGTTCCAGCCAATCAGGCGGAAGTCATCGTGTGTGAAGGAAACTTCCACGGGCGAACAATGACCGCGGTTTCCATGTCTTCTGATGAAGAGTACAAACGAGGATTTGGCCCGATGCTGCCAGGAATCAAGCTGATACCTTATGGTGACCTTGAAGCGTTGAAGCAAGCCATCACACCGAATACGGCTGCTTTTATTATGGAACCCATTCAGGGAGAAGCCGGGATTGTCATTCCTCCTGAGGGCTTCCTGAAACATGCTAGTGAGCTTTGCCGGGAAAACAATGTCCTTTTTGTTGCAGATGAAATCCAATCTGGTTTGGGACGATCCGGAAAACTGTTTGCGTGTGACTGGGAAGATGTTGTTCCTGACATGTACATTCTCGGAAAAGCATTGGGCGGAGGAGTAATGCCAATTTCCTGCGTAGCCGCTGACAACGATATTCTTGGCGTATTCAACCCAGGAAGTCATGGCTCCACATTTGGAGGCAATCCACTGGCTTCAGCGGTATCCATTGCCTCACTGGAAGTTATTGAAGAAGAAAACCTTGTGAACCGTTCCCTTGAGCTCGGCGAGCACTTTTTGAACGAGCTAAGGTCTATTAATAATCCGAAGATTACCGAAGTGCGCGGCCGGGGATTATTTATTGGCGTGGAGCTGAGTGAAGCGGCCCGCCCATATTGTGAGAAGCTGAAAGAAGAAGGACTTCTTTGCAAAGAAACCCATGAAAATGTCATCCGGTTTGCACCTCCTCTCATCATCTCTGAAGAGGACCTCAACTGGGCAATCGGACGTATCAAAAAAGTCTTGTCGGAATAAGATCCAATTGTAACAGGCTGGAGATTTATCCAGCCTGTTTTTTTAATTACATCCAATTATCCTCAAAAAAAGCTTCAGCACCGTATGAAACTCGCAGTACTAAAGCTCTTTTACTCTATAATGCCTTGACCATGCCGCCATCAATTAAAAAGGATTGTCCTGTGATGTACGTATTGGCTTCTGAACCCAAATATACGATGGTTTTCGCAAATTCTTCCGGCGTTCCGTAGCGGCCGAGCGGAATGTTTTTCACCATTTCTTCCTTCACCTGTTCTTGGCTTATAGACCGTTGCTCGGCGATTTTGCCATCCAGCTCCTGAAGACGGTCGGTTCCGATTCGTCCCGGCCCGATGGTATTGATCAGAATTCCATCTTTCCCCAGTTCCTGTGACAGGCTTTTGGATAACCCGTTGATCGCCGCTCTGAAGGTGTTAGATAAGGTCAATCCGTCAATCGGCTGTTTAATGGATGAGGAGGCGATGTTGATGATGCGGCCACCGCCATTTTTTCTCATGTGCGGAAGGACTTCACGCACGGTTCTGACCAGGCTTAACAAGGTGAGCTGAAAGGCAAATTCCCATTCCTCGTCACCAAAGGCATCGAAATTGCCTGCAGGTGGACCTCCGGCATTATTGACCAATACATCAATGGTGCCAAACGTCTCCGCTGCCGCACTGACCAGGCTGGTGATCTCCTCTTTTTTCGTGATATCACATACCTTGTATTCAACTTTGCTGCCTGTTTTTTCTCTGATTTCCTCTGCTGTTGCCTTTAATGCGGCTTCATCACGGCTTGTGATCATGACGTTGGCCCCTTCTTCTGCAAATCTCATAGCTGTTGCCTTTCCTAGCCCTTTGCTCGAAGCAAGAACCACTACTGCTTTATCTTTTAGCCCCAAATCCATTTCATTCTTCCCCCTCTTTATTTATTCATTTATTAAACTCAGATGACGATGCTTACGTATTTGGTTTCCAGGTAGGCTTCCATGCCCTCTGTTCCACCTTCTCTTCCAATACCGCTTTCTTTCAGTCCGCCGAATGGCGCCTGGGCAGCAGAAGGAACACCGTCATTCCAACCAATGACCCCGTAATTTAATCCTTCGACCAAGTGTGTGCCCCGTGACATGCTTTCTGTATAAATATAAGCTGCCAGGCCAAACGGACTGCTGTTGGCAAGCTTGATGCCTTCTTCATCCGAAGTGATTTTTTGCACCGGAATCACCGGCCCGAAGGTTTCTTCGTTCATGATAAGCATGTCGTGATTCACATCTTTTAAAACGGTCGGTTCAAAGAAACACGCATTTCCTTCATCCTGCCCTTTGCCGCCAAGTAAGCATTCTGCCCCTTTTTCAACGGCATTGTCGACATGCTTTTTAACTTTTTCATAGCCGTCCCGGTTGATAATAGGGCCGATATCCGTGCCCTCTTCCATTCCATTGCCGACCTTTAACTTGCTTGTTTCTTCAACCAGCTTTTTCGTAAACTCATCATATATTTTTTCGTGAACATACACACGGTTAATACAGATGCACGTTTGACCCGCATTTCGGAATTTGGAGGCAATGATCCCTTTCACTGATTTCTCAAGATCGGCATCCTCAAGAACGATCGAAGGAGCATGTCCGCCAAGTTCCATGGACACGTTCTTAACGGTTTTTGCGCTTTGCTCGATGAGCATTTTCCCTACTTCTGTCGATCCGGTAAACGTAATCTTTTTCACTTTGTCGCTATCCATCAATTCACCCGCGATGAGTGAAGATGAACCGGTAAGCAGGCTGACGACTCCCTTTGGGAATCCTGCCGCTTCACAAAGCTCCACCAGTTTAATGGCCGTAAGCGGGGTCTCCTTTGGCGGTTTTATGATAATCGGGCAGCCGGCCGCAAGCGCAGGACCAAGCTTGCGTGTGATCATGGCAGCGGGAAAGTTCCACGGTGTGATCGCGGCAACAACCCCAACCGGCTGTTTCAGAACCTGCATACGTTTATTTTCTGCAGAAGCAGGGATCGTTCTGCCGTATACCCGCTTTCCTTCTTCTGCGAACCATTTAATAAAAGATGCGGCATACTGAACTTCACCAAGAGACTCCTTCATCGGTTTGCCCATTTCCCGTGTCATGAGTTCCGCAATTTCCTCTTTTTGTTCGATCATCATATCATAGAGTTTATCCAGATAGGAAGCTCTGTCGTAAGCCGTTAATTTTGCCCACGGCCCAAACGCTTCATACGCACTATCAATGGCTGCTCTCGTTTCTTCTTTTCCTGCTGAGGATACCGTTCCAACCAGATCACCATTCGCAGGATTCAGCACTTTGATTTTCTCCAGGTTATTACCTGTCCATTCTCCATTAATATATAACAACTTGTCCATGTTCATGGCCTCCCTTAAGCATTGAATACCTATCTACTTTTCCTTTTACCGAGGGACTTAAAACAAATTAAACCACATTATTGACGAGCGTTCCGATGCCTTCGACCGTTATTTCAATGGTATCACCGCTGTTCAACAGCCTTGGCGGCTTGAATCCTTTGCCCACCCCTGCAGGTGTACCCGTCGCAATTACATCTCCCGGTTCAAGGGTCATTCCTTTAGACAGGGTTTCAATAATTTCCGGAATGGTAAAGATAAAATCTCTTGTATTGCCGTCCTGTCTTACTTCTCCATTGACTTTAGTTGTAATCTTCAGTTCATGCGGGTTGGGAATGTCCTCTTTCGGCACAATCCAAGGCCCCATTGGACAGGATGCATCAAGGCTTTTTCCGATCAAAAATTGTTTATGCTTTTTCTGAAGATCCCTCGCCGTAACATCATTGATGATCGTATAGCCAAACACATGATCCATCGCCGCATCGCAGGTAATCCCCTTGCCCCTTTTCCCGATAACCACCGCCAGTTCACCTTCATAATCCAGTTCATCGGTTAGCTCTTCATGGCGCAGAATATCTGCTTGATGTCCGATAACTGTTGTAGGTGCCTTGGTAAAGATCATCACATGCTCGGGGATATCTGCTTCACTACCCATTTCAACTGCATGATCTCTGTAGTTCTTTCCTACACAAAATATGTTTTTCACCGGTCTTGGAATGGGAGCCATCCACTCTAAATCAGGGTCATTTAAACCATATGTAAACAGCAAATTCTCTCGATAGGCTTTCGATAATTCGTAAATCTTTTCCAAAAACTTCTCTTCAAGCTGAAGTCCTTCCAGCATGGATTCCGGAAATTCCATTCCTTTCTCCTGAGCAGCCAGCGACAGATTGAAAACCACATTTTCCTCTTCAATCAGCTTTCCTAAAAAAATGTCCCCCTGATACTTGGCAGTTACTAGTTTCATTTTCAAACCTTCTCCTCCAATACTTAAAGTTTACTGAACGCTTCGTCAAATAAAACAGCCATCTTAATATCAGCCTGGGTCAGCCCGTTTACATTCCAAGTGCTTAATTTCAGGGTAACCAGTTTGTAATTGATGGTAATATGCGGGTGATGCTGAAAGCTCTCGGCCAGCTGTCCTACTTCACTGACAAATTCAATTCCGTCTAAATAGTTATCAAACTTGTACTTTTTCACCATCCATTTCCCCGGAATCAGTTTCCATTCGGGGTATCTGCTGGCAAATCGGTCGATTTCCTGAAGGGTAAGCAGTTCAGTCATCTCTGTTCTTCCTTTCATAGCCTATAGTAAAACTATACCTCTCGAATAATTGAAACGTCAAAATTTTCGGTTAACAGGAGCATTTTATTTCCATGATCAACTATGCTAAAATTATGTGTTGATTAAATCTAGCAGATATGAGGGATTGCCGTGAACATTGTAGTGAGCACACTCAATGCAAAATACATTCATACCTGTCTGGCCCTCAGGTATTTAAAAGCATACAGTGAACCAGATTTTCACGTAGAAATGGCCGAGTATACCATCAAGGATCCTGCGATTAATATCGTGAGTGACCTGTATATAAAAAAACCAGATGTATTGGGTTTCAGCTGTTATATTTGGAACATCGAAGAAACGATAAAAGTAATTGAGATGATCAAAAAGATCAGCCCAGAAACAGCCATCGTACTCGGCGGACCGGAAGTTTCCTATGACGTTCCCCACTGGCTGGACCGGATTCCGGATGCCGATTTCATCATTGTCAATGAAGGAGAGGTTTCCTTTAAGCATTTTCTTACCGAACATTCAGGAGAGAAGCGCTATGAAAAAGTGGCGGGTCTAGCCTGGAGAAAAGACGGGAAACCCACGATCAACCCGCCAAGGGAAAAATTGGATCTTAAAACAGTCGCAACACCCTACCGGTTTGAAGAGGACCTGGATCAGTTGTCCAAGCGGGTAACATACTTTGAAACGAGCCGCGGTTGTCCTTACTCCTGCGCCTTTTGCCTTTCTTCCATTGAAGTTGGTGTGCGGTACTTTGATATCCAAAAGGTTAAAAACGATCTTATTTTTCTAATGGACAATGGTGCGAAAACGATTAAATTTGTGGACCGCACGTTTAACATCAAACGCGATTATGCCTTGGAGATGTTTCAATTTCTAATTGATAACAGAAGGCCGGGTGTCGTTTTTCAGTTTGAAATTACGGCGGATATCATGCGGCCGGAAGTCATTGCCTTTTTGAATGAACACGCCCCCGCCGGGTTATTCCGGTTTGAGATTGGCGTGCAATCAACAAACGATCATGTTAACGAGCTTGTTCAGCGCCGGCAGAATTTTGAAAAACTGACGCGTACTGTCATGACCGTAAAAGAAGGCGGGAAAATTGCTCAGCATCTGGATTTGATCGCAGGGTTGCCCGATGAAGACTATCAATCTTTCCGAAAAACCTTTAATGATGTATTCGCGTTTGGCGTGGAAGAAGTACAGCTCGGATTCTTAAAAATGCTGCGCGGTACCGGTCTGCGCCTGACAGCAGACCGGCATGATTACGCATATATGAACCACTCACCTTATGAGATTCTGGGCAACAATGTACTCAGCTTCGATGACATTATCAAGATTAAACGGGTGGAAGATGTGCTTGAAAAGTACTGGAATGACCACCGGATGGATGCTACACTGAAGTACTTAATCTACCATGTGTTCGACTCACCATTTGACTTCTTCCAGGAATTCGGGGATTACTGGGAGAGCAAAGGCTGGTCCAGAATCGGCCATCAGCTGGAGGATCTGTTCGCCCGCCTGAAGGAGTTTTTAATACAGCGCGGCACCCATAATGAGATCATAGAAGCTCTAATGAAGTACGATTACTTTTCACGAAAAAAACACCGTCCTCACCGTTCATGGTGGGAAGAAACACTTTCAAAAAGTGATCTCGAACCCTACCACCGGTGGCTGAAGCACAATCCGGAACGTCTTTCTGCCGCATTCAAATCATACAGCCTGAGTGAAAAGGATCTAATGAAGCACACGGTACTGGACCTTGTGCCATTTGATCTGAATCATTATTTAACAACCGGGGAAGTGAAAAAAGATCAGGTGATTTCCCTGATCTACTATCACCCTAAAACGCATGAACCTGAGCACTATAGCTTCCCTTTGGATCAAATCGATTTGGGAGAACGTTCTGCTTTAAGTTAATTCAAGGCTCATGTCGGAACCGCACGAAAATACGAAGTTTCATCATGCTTGCACCTTGCATTACAATCAACGAAGCAATGAAGCACTTGGTATGGTATCCACCCAATCAACAATATTTTAGAAAAATGCATTAAAAGAAGCTGCCCTATTGTTGGGCAGCCTTTTTTGTGTCTTTTACGGAATTTTTGCTTTTAGTATCGTCTTTCTTCGTTTCGGAGGTAAATACTTCCGTATTTTCGGTCAGATAAGGGGTCGGGTCGGAAACAACGCTGTTGTTATATTTGATGCCTGATGTGATTTCGATCCATGAGCCATTTTCCAAGCCCGTTTTTACAGGAACTTTTTTCAGATAACCCTTTTCCACCGTAAAGACGAAGGGTTTTGTTTTTTCCTTCATCAGGGCAGTTTCAGGAATAACAACAGCATCTTCCTTGATCACTGGCTTCAGCTCAATCTTTACAGCCTGTCCTGTTTTAAACGGATGCTCCTGGTCCAATTTAACGGTAAAAGGAAAGATGGCTTTTCCCTTTACTTTTGTTGCCTCGCGAAATTCCGCCAGGGTCCCCTCCCACTTCTTTCCTGGCAATGCAGGGGAAACAATTGTGACTTTCTCACCTGCTTGGACAAGGATGGAATCTTTTTCGTCCAGCTCTCCATTTACCTGAACACCATCGGTTGAAACCACCTCTACGATTGGCATTTCTGTATCGGATGATCCCTGGTTAACCGACTTGACTACTCCAGTTGTATTACTCTTGATGGAGAGGTTTTCCTTCTCTTCATTCAACTGGGTCAGCTGCGCATCGACAGCCGCGGCCCGAGTCGTTGCAAGCTCGCTTTTCATCGCCGCTTCTGATTGTTCTTTGTCCAGATCGGCTTTCTTTTTCACCGAATCGGGATCATCAACCGGCAATGCATCGGCCTGGCTTTGTAGCTCAGTTTGCATTTCCTGATAGTGTTTTTCTTTAACAGTATATTCTTCTTTTTTTTGCTGCAGATCCGCGATTTTACCGTCAAGCTCGGTATTTCCATACACAAAAAGTACAGTGCCTGGTGTAACCTCGTCTCCCTCTTTTACCGCAATTTCTTTTACATATCCAAGCTTTTCTTGCACGTAAAATTTTTCATTTTCCGAAGGGACAACAGCTCCCTCGGTCACAATGGCTCGTTTAATATCTATGACTCTCGCAGGAGCAAGGTGAACATTCTGCGCACGAGCAAAGGCACCCTCGTCCCTGGAAAAAATCCAGATATTGAATGCAAGCAACAATAATGCAAATACAGCAAGACCTGTCATCAGTATTCTTTTTCTCATGTTGATTGCCTCCATTATAATGTCAGCTGGCCATACTGCAGTGCATGGGTTATTGAGGACAACAGCATAAACCCTATGTATAAAAGCGATACAGCAGCAAAAATATAAGGTTTGGACTTATAGCTTGCCTGAATCAGTCCCGCATAGGTCAGATAAAAGGCCCAGACTGTAAACACCGACAAAAAGGCAAGCACAGAGATTAAAAAGGCATTATTTGAGAAATAGTTCGCTGTCACTCCCAGGCTGAGCGGGCTCCATACTTCATCCGTATTCAGCAATCCTTGAAAAGGGAGCTTGAAAACAGCAGAGATTAAAAAAACACAATAAACGATCGATTGAAGGATAAAGAGCTTTTTAAAGCCCACATCCCTGAAAAAGGGAAGAAACATAATCGCCATCAAAGCAACCGCAATAACTGGTTTTATCAAACCGATAACCAGTCCCGCTACAAAAAGCAGGTATTTACTTGCCTCCAGCTTGTTTTTGGACAGATGAACGTCCTTGACGATGGGCATGTCTAGCAGATGATCTGCAGAAAGAAAGTAACTAATTGCGGTAATAAGAGCACTCACAATACAAATCATTAAAAAACGCAGAAAAAAACCTTCCATTTGGTTGAAACGGCGGAAATAACCAAATTGCTCCCTGGGCCGAACCAGACTTTTTAATAAATGCACTTCACCCGGCAACGCATGGTCCCCCTCTACTTCTTCTTTTTTCTCCATCATATCACAATTTAAACCAATGTTATGTTCAGATTTGGCAAATAACGTAATTTTATTGTTACTAATTGTTATCTTTTGAATAAATTTAGTTACGGAATATCGACCCTTCCACTAAAGGTCCTGTAACTGTCGATCACGATCTTCAATTAAAAACGCACTTGGATCACAGCCAAGTGCGTTTTTTCTATGTTTGTTCGATGGCTACTCTGCTGCCATTGCCCTCTCCGTTGGCAGGCGTTACAATCAGCTTTTTCGTCAGTCTTGCCTTTAATTCTGGAACATGCGAAATAATCCCGACTGACAAAGCGTTCATATGAAGTTTCTCCAGTGCGGTAACGACCGTATCCAGCAATTCCTGATCCAGTGTGCCAAAGCCTTCATCTAAAAAGAAAAACTCCAGCGGATATTTGCCTCTCAGCTGAATCTGGGTGGAAAGCGAAAGAGCCAGCGCCAAGGAAGTAAGGAAGGTTTCACCGCCCGATAGTGTGGATACCGGCCGTTTCACTCCTCCATTGGCATCATCCCTGATGACAAAGCCATTGGATGAATCAACCTCGATTGCATATCTGCCTCTGGTCAGCTGTCCAAGACGATTTGAGGCATCTCTTGACACCTGAATCAATTGCTCCTCTGCCACGAACTCGACAAAGCTGTTGCCCCGGAACACAGCTTGAAGCTTTCCAAGTGTTTTCAAATGGTCTTCGGTCTTTTTCCTTTCTTTTTCCAATACTTGATAGCGTTCATGCTTGGTTTCAAGCGTCTTGTAGTATTGACCTGTTTCACCCATTTTTTGAACAGCATTCTGTAATTCTTCTTTCACTGCTTTCAGAGATGATGTCACGTCATTCCATTGTTGTTCTGTTAAGGTTTGCCCATTCAGCTGTCTCAGCAATTTTTCTTTTTCGGAGGCATTTTGTTTACACCGGTCAAAATGCCTTTCAATTTCTGCCTGCCATCCTTGCTGATCCAAACGGTTTGCCAGGCTTCTCCTTAAGTCTTGTATATCCGCAAACGGAGAAGAACTTCTTTTCTCCTCCCAAAGGCCCAAGGCTTCTTCTTTCCTTTGCCTGCTTCTTTCTTTTGCATCCTGCGCCGAACGCCAGTCTTTATCCAAAACATGGTAAGCCTCGCTCGCCTGCTGAAGCTTTTTTTCGAGCTGCTTTACTTGTTCCGTCAGACGTGTGAGATTGTTCTCTGTTTGAGCAAGTAACACCTTGCATGTTTCATTTCCGGCAACCCGTTTAACTTTTACTCGTAAACCATTGCTGTCTTCGCGTAAACTCGCGAGTTCTGACTCGAGCTTTGCTATGTTTTTTTCAATTGCTGCACTCTGCTGCCTGCACGTTTCGATGATTTTTTCTTTTTCTTCAATAAATGGAACGGATTTAACCAATCCTTCCTCAATCTTTTCGCGTTGGGCATCCATTGTGCGAATGCGCTCTTTTTCTTTTTCTACATGATCAACGGGAAAATCGGGAAAATCTTTTTGCCACTTGTTTTGCAGTGCTTTCAGGGCGTTCTCTGTCTTTTCCAGTCGTTGCCGGCGTTCCTGGCCTTCTTTTTGAGCAGAAGACATCTGGGCTTTAACCGTCGCTTCAAGGGAAGAAAGCTCTCTGTGTTCTGCTACGATTTTTTTTACTGCTTCGTCCGCCTCAAGCACATCCTGACGCAACCCTTTCACCTGGGTCAACGTTTGTGTTACCAGCTTTTCCAGTTCAGGAAGAGATTGAGGAAGGACGGAGGGAAAATAAGAAGGAAGGCTGCTTGCAGCCGCTTCAGGCTCTTCCATGTATTGCTGCAGGTTCTCTGACAATCCCTCCAGGGTGCTTTTCATCATATAAATTTCTTTTTCCAATGAGCCCGTCTGTTTTTGGATTTCTCTCACCTTGCGGATCTGTTGTTCTGCTTCATGATCCGGTTCATAGTGCCTTATGGGATCTGGATGCTCGGTTGAACCGCACACTGCGCATGGCTGACCTGCCGCAAGCTGCTGCGACAGACGGGATGCAAGCTCCCTTACCTGATCCTTTTGTCTTCGTTCTGCCAGTTGTTCTTCAAATTGGGCTGCATGGTAAGACAATTGTTCCTGGATGTATTGAACCTCGGCCACCTCATGAAAAACAGCCAGAACCTTTGAGCTGGACTGGTGAATTTTTGTTTCAAGGTGCTCTTTCTTGTCTTTGAACCTGTGATACTCTTCAATCGACGTTTGATGGAGCAACCCGGCTTGATCTACCGCTTTCTGCGCTTCAGATACCTGCTTTGCTTCATACTCCATGTTCAATGCCGCTTCTTGTGCCCTGTTGATTTTGTCCCGTTCCATTGAAGAAATAATCGTTTCCTTTAATTGTCTCTGCAATTCGTTCTGCCGATCAACCGCACGATGCAGCAGCTCCTCGGCAGACTTTTGTTTGGATATTGCAGCTTCCAGCTTCTTCAGCTGGTCATTGAGCTGTTGTTCCTTCTCCCCTGCCGCCTGTTCTTTCGTTACCGCTTCCTTTTCCATTTCAATGGCAGAAAGCAGCTGTTCACGCCTGGAAATCAGAGAAGGTTCTTGGTCATCTTTTTCTTTTTTTGCAGCTTCATATGTTTGCTGAACTTCATCTGCAACGCTTTTAGCCTCTGCCGTTGCCCGTCTTAAATCCTGCTCTTTTTTATTGCAGTCTTCCGCTTCCTTTTGAGCTTTTTCAGCTTCCGCACCATATGGGTTCAACAGGTCTGCAAGCCTTGCTCTCTCCAGCTTTTGTCCAAGACCCTGGATATGGGTCGTATTTTGCTGAAGACTTTTTTCCTCATCTTCAACCTCTTTTAAGTGCTTTTGAGCCTGCCAAACTTGCTTGTTCTTTTCATATCGTCGTTCTTCTTCCTCGGAATGGCTTCTTTTGTGTTCTACCTCTTCCTTTGCCTCTGTCCAGGCTTTCTCAGCTTCTCGCAGCGCTTCCTTGGATGCGTCGCCAAGACCTGCCTGTTCAGCGGCCAGATGTTCCATTTCCGTCCTGGATTTTTCCACCCGTTTTTTCAGCTTTTGATTTAACTGGTCTCCGTACTTTTCGAGCTGGAAAAGCCGCTGAAGCATCTGCCTTCGCTCAGCACCCTTCAGAGATAAAAATTCAGCAAACTTACCTTGAGGAAGGACAACTGCCCGGGTAAAATCTTCAATCGTGAGTCCCAGGAGCTCCTGAACCTGCTGGGTAACATCCCGTTCCTTGTCTGCCTTCACCGTCCACTCCCCATTTGCACAGAAAAGGAGCCGGCAGGTGCTTGTCCGGATCGTATGATCTCCGCTTCGCTTATAGTTTCGCTCAATCTTGTACCGTGATAAGCTTTCTCCGGCACCCAGTTCAAAAGTAAAGGACACCGACAACGCGTTTTCCGCATGGTTCATGATTCCTTGGGTTCCCCCTGCTGCCCGCTCGACTTTGCCATAAAGCGCGAGCGTGATGGCATCGAGTATGCTCGACTTTCCGCTTCCGGTGGGACCGAAAATCCCAAAAACCCCGCCTCCGCACAGCTGTTCAAACTCGATCGTCTGTTTTTCCCGGAAACTTTGAAGTCCTGCAACCTGCAATCTTACTGGTTTCATTCTGCCGCACTCCTTTCCTCATCCTCATTGGAAATCAGCTCGAGAAACAAGGACAGGACATTCTCGTCGGGCACACCGCCCCCAGTTTGCCGTTCGTAAAACGTTTTGAACAGCTCATCGATTGGCAGATTCTTTTGTACAGACGTCTCCTGCTCCCGTATGCCCTCAAAAACAGGTTTAATATGAATAATTCCTTTATGCGCTTTCCGTATGGCTTGAATGTCCTCCATCGCAATACTGTCCTTTACAGCAATCGACAGATCTACCCATGCCTTGCTCGGACAGACTTCATCCAGCCATTGATGGACATCTGCCACACCTTTTGCGTGATAAACCATTAAGGGATGTCCGCAGGAAAGAGGTACTTCCCTGATGGAAGCTTCCTTACCGGGTGCCAGGTCCACAATGGTTACAGACTTTGTATGTCCCGCTTCAGAAAAACTGTAACTGAGCGGCGATCCCGAATAGCGGGCGGCTGTTTTGGCCCGTTTTACGTTTTGCGGCCTGTGAAGATGACCGAGCGCAACATACTGCGCCTTTTGGGGAAGCGTCTCTGCAGCAACAGTGTATGCTCCACCAATATGTACAGGCCGCTCAGAGTCACTTTCGTTGCTGCCTGCAACATACAAGTGACTCATTGCAATATTCACAGCCTGGGGATCAAACCCTTCTGTCAGCCTATTAAAATACCGTCCGACCCAGTTGTCATATTGATTTCTTAAATGCAGTTCCTCTCCTGTATCTGACAGAACTTCCTTCAGACGGGATTCGGACGGATAGGGAAGCGCACAAATATTGAGCTTTTCCTGTGTGCGTACAATCCCGTAGGAGTAAAGCTGTGTTGTTGGAAGGCCCACCAGTGTAATTCCCAGGTTCCTCGACAATGGAGAAGAAGCCGCCAGCCGGTCAGGATGATCGTGGTTGCCGGCAACGGCAATGACAGGACGTCTGCCACGATCACTGAGCCTGGCCATACCGTCATAAAACATTTGCTCTGCCGCCGCAGGCGGATTCACCGTATCAAATACATCGCCTGCCATGATAATGGCATCCACCTTTTCCTCCTCTGCAATCTGTACCAGCTCATCAAGGAACTGCTGCTGTTCTTCCAGCCTGCTGCGGCCTTCCAGTGTTCTTCCCAAATGCCAGTCAGCCGTATGAAGCAGCCTCATTGCACTTCCTCCTTTTCCCGTAAAAACTCTATTTAACTTCTAATAAATGTGCTCCATCAAAGAAATACAAATAGCTTGCCTTGACCGGTTTTTTCAAAATACGCTCAATGGCTTTGCCATACAGTTCAAGCTGCACTCTGTACCTTTCAAGCAAAACGGGCCTTGCCCCTTCAAACCCTCCTGAAAAACGGTTCGTAATAGCATCGGTTTTAAAATCTATTAAAAGAAAGCCGTCTTCTTCAGGAACGAGACAATCAATGACCCCTTGCACAAGAATTCTTTCATCATTAGCCCCTTCACTCGAACTTAAGGCCGCTTCTTCCACAGGAAGTGCCATGTTAAACGGCATTTCCCGAATAACTTCTGGTGCTTGTGTAACTTTTTTACCGATTTCAGTTTCAAAAAAAGCCGAAATTGCAACGGCATCCACATGGTTTGCCTGTTCCCGTGTCAGCAGCTCCCTGGCCACCATCTTTTCCAGGAGCTCGTTCACCTGGTCCGGAGTTACCGGACGAGATAAATCGATGTGCTGCATGACTGCATGCATGGCGGTTCCCCGTTCGGCAGCCGTCAGCGTTTTTTCCTGCATGAACCGTGGACGGCTCGCCTGGGTGGAGGAAAATCCACCTGTTAATTTACTGCCATTGTATTCGTCATCAATGTATTGATACTGACGTTTAAGCTCTGTCACTGATTGTTTTGACATGGTGACGGTGGAAGTCTGATGCACGTACTTCCAATTCAAGCGCCGCTCCACTTCTCCTCGTTCTTTTGAAGTAATCGACACCGGTTCGTACTCCCGGATCGTAGAAAGAATCTCTTCCTGAAGGGCTTTTCTTCCTTCACTTTCTTTTTCATAATGAGCGGCATCAAAGACCTTAACCTTCCATTTGGCGGGATCAGTATATACTTCCCCCCTTCCTGTTTGGGCAGACGGGAGCAACTTCCTGAGCTCCCCTCCATCCTTGTGCCGAATGACAGAGCGTCCAATCCAGTCCAGGTATGTTTTCGCCTGAGAACGCTCATAGTCCGGCAGTACCCAGTCCCCGCTTTCCAATACATCAGCCCATTGGCCAACAGACTTTTCCAGGTCATTTAGTGTACCGAGAAGAAAAAGCTTTTCCTTTGCCCGTGTCAGCGCCACATAGAGCACCCTCATTTCTTCAGCGAGCAGCTCCATTTTCTTTCTGCGCAATATGGCAAGCTGGGGCAGTGTCGGATAAGCAATTCTGAATCTTGGATTGATATACCGGGTCCCCAGCCCAAGCTCTTTATGCAGCAAAACGGTTTCTTTGAGATCCATCGTATTGAATTGCTTATTTAATCCTGCAGCAAAAACAACCGGGAACTCGAGACCTTTGCTTTTATGAATGGTCATGACCCTGACCACATCTTCCTGTTCACCAAGCGCACGGGCAGCCCCGAGGTCTCTTCCGCGATCCTGCATCCGCTCAATAAAACGAAGAAATCGGAAAAGGCCGCGGAACGACGTTTTTTCATACTGTCTGGCACGATCGTACAACGCCCGTAAGTTGGCCTGCCGCTGTTTGCCTCCGGGAAGGCCGCCGACAAAGTCAAAATATCCCGTTTCCCTGTAGACCCGCCAGATAAGGTCCGCCAGGGATCCCTGCCGGGCAGCCTCTCTCCATTGGTTCAGGTTTTTCGTAAAATGAGCCAGCCGGCTGCGAACATTTTCATCTTCACCGCTGTTTAGATATTCAGTAAGGGCGTCAAAATAGGTTCCCTTGCGGTCAGCAAGTCGCACGGACGCCATCTCGTTTCCTGTTAAACCGACGATGGGCGACCGCAGCACCGAGGCTATCGGAATGTCCTGAAGCGGGTTATCAATTACCTTCAGCAAGGACAGCATAATATTGACCTCAATGGCTTCAAAGTATCCGGTCGACAACTCCGCATAGGCCGGAATCCCCTGCCGTTTAAACTCCTCCAGGATAATCGGGGCCCATGTGCTTGTGGCACGAAGAAGGATGACAATGTCTTTGTATTTTACCGGCCGCATGCCTCCGGTGTTTTTGTCGAGCACCTGGTACGGCGATTCTCCTTCAGTCCCAATGAGCTGTTGGATTTTTTCCGCCATCACCCTTGCTTCGAGGATGACGGTTTCGCTGTCTGACTTTTCGCTTTCACCGGTTTCCTCTCCGTCTTCATCTCTTACAGGAGAGCTTTTATTGATCAAAAGCAGCTCTGCTTCTGCACTCTCAGCTTCCGGATAATACTCAGCACCGAAAGACAGGGCCGCTTCACTGCTGTATTCAATTTCGCCCACGGATTCGTTCATGATTTGTTTGAAGATATAGTTGGAGGCGTCCAGCACTTCGTTTCGGCTTCGAAAGTTTTTTGCCAGATCGATCCTCAGGCCGGCGTCTTCACCTGGGATTTTGCCAAATTGCTTGTATTTTGAAAGAAAAAGGCCGGGCTCCGCAAGACGGAACCGGTAGATGCTTTGTTTCACATCACCTACCATGAACAAATTGCCTTGAGCCGTGTTTCCTTTGCTCACAAGCCGGACAATCGTTTCCTGTACCAGGTTCGTATCCTGATATTCATCCACCAGTACTTCCACAAAGCGGTTCCGGTATTCCTGCGCTGCCGGGGTGGGCACAGGATTCTCAATCGTTGAAGATGGCTGCTTCAGGATTTCAAGACAAAAATGTTCAAGATCACTGAAGTCCAGCAGCCCTTTTTCCTGCTTTTCCCTTAAAAAACGCACGCCAAATTCCTGTACAAGTTCTACAAGACATTTGACGACCGGCGCCATTTCTTCCAGATGAATCACATAGGATTCAGGAGGCCTGCTGAAAAGGTCGTCTTTTACGGCATTGACCCTTTTCTTCACCTGATCCCGCATTTTTTTGACGTTTTCTTTAATAACAGGATCCACTTCTTTTCCACGAACCTGCTTCATCGTTCCGAATGAGCCGTCGCTGAATACATCATATAAGTCCTGCCAGGATTGCCCCGCAGCTTCTTCCAGCCGTTTTAAATAGGCGAGGTCATTTTCGATGGTCTCGCAGTAAGGCGCCGGTCCTTCTGGGGAACGTGCTGCTTTTAACGCACGATCCAGAACATTTCCCAAACCTCTAAGCTGCATCGCCACATCCTCAAGCAGTTCTTTTGTCCAGGGCAGATCATCAATGTTCTCTGCTTTCACATCATACTGAGCAGCCATTTGGTTAAGCCATAGTTCCGGGTCCGGATGACTTCTCGAAAAATCATACAATTTTAGGATTAGGCGCTGGAGCTCTGCATCATTTCGGTCTGAACTGTAGGCATCTACCACATTAAAGAACACCTGATTATTTTCTTTGCTGTACTGCTCTTCAAACAGATCTTCGAGCACTTCCTGCCTGATCAGCTCGGCCTCTGTGTCATCCGCAATCCGAAACCCCGGATCAAGATCAATTTGGTAGTAATACTTTCTCAGGACTTCTATGCAAAAGGAATGCAGCGTTGAAATCGAGGCTTTGTTCAGCAATCCAAGCTGTCTTCGCAGATGAAGCGAAGCAGGATGAAGGGAAAGCTCCTTTTCAATCGCATCCCCAATCCTTTTTCTCATTTCGGCAGCTGCTGCATTCGTAAACGTTACTATCAGCAGACGGTCCACATCAGCGATTTCTTGTTTGATCATGGTGATGATCCGTTCAACAAGCACCGCTGTTTTACCGGAGCCTGCGGCCGCGGCCACAAGAATATCCTGTCCTCTCGCCTGAATCGCCTGCCACTGATCATCCGTCCACAGGCTGTCTTTTGGTTTTTCCGCAATTTTAATCATTCGCCTTCTCCTCCTTCCTCGCGCATTTTGGCCAGGATCTCATCGTCGTTCTCCTGCTTTAACAGACGATACTGATTTTCTTCCAGTGACTGATCAAACTGGCACACGGATCTGTAGGAACAAAATGTGCAAGGCATTTTGTTTTTCATTTGATATGGCGCAATATCAATGACACCTTCGGTAATGTCTGTGCCCACATCTTTGATCACCTTGCGGACATACTTGGTCATGGTTGTAAAATCCTCTTCGGTCGCAACCGAAGAATGCGTTGGATGAAACCCTTTTGACGTGAGGGAAACGGGAATAATGTCCGATTTTTTTTCAAAAACGGTATCCATCAGCTGTACCGTTTCGGTATCGGCCAGTACAAGGCCTTTCATCTTGAACCGTTTGAAAAGTTCCTGCTGTACCTCTTCGAGGGTAAGCAATTTCTTTTGTGATACTAACGGATTATGAATATGGAAATAAAGCACTCCCGCGGGATGTGCTTCTTTTCCAAGCCACTCCACGGAATGGCTGATCACAACATCCAGGTATGTCAGCATCTGCAGGGCAATCCCGTAATACACCTCGGAAAGGTTCAAACCGGTCGAGCTTGATTTGTAGTCAATGATCCGGAGCATCAACCCCTGGGAACCTTCCGCTGAATCAACCCGGTCGATCCTTCCTATTATCTCCATGGAAGTACCGTTTGGAAGTGTATATTTAAGAGGCGGAAGCGGCTGCTGTTTTCCGAATCCCAGTTCAAGACCCACTGGTGAAAAACCGCTCGCCCGTGCATGCTCGCTCAGCATATGGGATGCTCTGCCCACGATGTCACTCAGTTTGTTTTTGATATACAGATGGCGGTTGGTTGATAGTAGAATCTGGCTTTGCAGTTTTAACGCAAGACTGTCCACCACTTCTCCCGCAAGCCTGTAGCAGTCTTTCATGGAAAGATCACGCCAGCTCATTTGATGGGTTCCCAAATAATCGTCCATGTTTTTTAATGCCGCATGAAAAAGCTGACCGATATCGGGAGCTTCAAGCCGGTACAGCCTGCGTTCCTGAAGTTTCAGTCCATACGAAAGAAAGTGCGAAAAGGCACACGACTTCTGAAGCTCCATTCGTGATACGCTCGCCGTTATCGCGTCGCCATATAATTCTTTTGTTACGGAGGAGTAAAGCTTTTTCTCCTGGTTGTAATAGAAAAGACTGCCAAGCACCGTTTTTCCAAGCCACTTCCATTGGTCTTGTTCCGTGGTCCAATTGTACACATCCCACCACAGTCCTGAAATCGGGTACCCCTTCTTCCACTCCCGCAACTGGGTGTTCAAATAGGAAATCGCCTTTTGCGGATGATGAATGTAGGAAAGATCATCGCCATACTCCGGATCATTTTGGATAAAGGTTTCCGAAATTCCGGGAAAGAGCGATTTGACCCTGTTGATTACCATCGAAGGGAGAAGGTTTTTTCCTTCTTCGTCAGCAAGCGGATAGTAAATATACAGCTTGTCGGTTGCGTTCGACAGCGACAAATAGATCAAAAACTGCTCATCAAGGAGCTGCCGCCTCGCACCCGGTGCAAGCGCAACCCCGTTCTTTTCGAGCAGATCGCGGTCATCTTCGGACAAGATGCCATCGTCCTTTGGTTTGGCGGGAAGTATACCGTCATTCACACCAAGTATAAAATGGCATTTCACACCCGAATAACGGGACCTGTCCATGGTGCCTGCCAGCACTTGATCGATGGCCGGAGGAACGAGCGCAAACTTCAGGCTTTCCAAGCCGGTATCGAGCATTTTGATCCACAGATCAAGCTTTATGGCTTCACTTCCAGTAATTTCAACCATTTCATCCAAAAGCTCAACGACTGCATCCCAAACCTGATCATGTTCGCGCGCCATACGAAGCCTTCCCTCTTCCTGCGCTTTGCGGCTGAGACCCTCCAGCTTCGCCGGAACATGAAGGCGCTCCAGGTAAACAAACAGCACTTCACAATAATCCCTTACCGTCTCCGCCTTTTTCAGGTCCCGGGAAAGCTTGTCCAGCGGTGACACGATCATATGCCGGACTTCATTCAGAACTTCCTGTTTTTGGATCTCTTCGTCAGTTTGAACGAATTGGTGTTCTTCAAGTGCCTGAAAACGCTGCACCTTCCAGGGCTTTTTATCCTTCCAACGTGTACCCTTTATGCCGTAAGCCAGCACATAATTTTCAAGCTCATCCATTTCATGCCGAAGTTCCGAGGAGGTATACTCGCTGTTTTCCGGATATAGCAAGTCCGTCTTAACCGCACGGAATACAGATTCGTAGCGCCAATTGGCTGTTACTGTTTCCAGGGAAGAACGGATCAATTCAATGAGCGGATGGTGAAGCATTGGTTTCTTTTGATCTAAAAAGACAGGAACCTCATATTCTTCAAAAACCGTTTCAATGAGATCCTGGTACTCAGTCATGTTTCGGATAGAAATGGCGATATCTTTGAATCTGTATCCCTTGTCACGTACCAGGGTAAGGATTTCCCTTGCGGCCCCCTCCACCTCCGCACGTCGGTTTACCGCTGAAGAAATGAATATATCATTTGAAAAACCAAATTCCAGCGCAGGACGCTGCTCATACTGGCTTTCGAGATGGGCGAGCGAAGGGCTGCCATTAAACCTCGGACACTCCTCAAGGATCACCGGCTCCTCTTCCACCACACCTTCTTCTTTAGCGATCTTGCGGATAACCGAGCAGGTCTTTTTCGGGGTATAAAAAAGATCCAGCTCATGCGGATTTTCAGTACTTTTCCCTGCAGCATCGAGGGTCAGCGCTACAGTGACACTGCGGGCATGCTTTAGAAGCATGCGCAGCACTTCCAGTTCCTGTGGTGTAAATTGATGAAAGCCGTCTATGTAAAAATCGGCCTGTTGAATGTATTCCGAGTGAGGGATTTTTTCAGCAAGCAGCCTCAAATAATCCTCATTATCCATATATTTGTAAATTAATGCCTTTTCCATCTCGCCATAAATAAGGGCCAGATCTGAAAGTTTATCCCGGAGCACACTTCCTTCATCAGTGCCCGAAAAACTCAAAAGCGTTTGTGCATTCCATTCCAATTGCTCCGGGTGCACACAGTATCGCTTGAATTCCGTAATCATGTTTTCCATCAGCGAATAAAAGCCATTCTGTTCAGAAGCCTTTTTAAACACTTTCAGTTCCTGCTTTTTATTTTCGATAATCTTTCTGAGCATCATGTTCATGCCGACACTTGTAATATGAAGCCGCGTCATCCCGCCGACATCGCCAAGGATCTTCCATGCCAGACGGGAAAAACTGAACACCTGGGCACGCATCATACCATCGAGACCAGGTGTCTTTGCCAATTCATATTCAGATTGAAACGTCATCTGTTCTGGTACCAAATAGACGATCGGACGGCCTTGGGGCTGTTCAAAAAGAGAGTCTCTGATCTCTCCCAGACTGCGTTCCGTCTTTCCGCTTCCAGCCCTTCCCAGAATAAACCGCAAACTCATAAACTCACCTCTGTCAAACTGTTAATCTTATAGTTATTATCTCATAAAATGGCCTGTAAAAGAATGATAAGGACACTCTAAAAAACCTGCTACGGTGTTGTATAAAGAGCAGGCATTAACAGCTTCGTTTCCATTTTTTGTACCACCTGTAGCCGATCCTGACTGCATTTAAAACAGGGTACGGCAGTTTAACAGGATATTTATAAAAAACAGGAAGGTACACTCTATAGTAAGCTTTTCTTAAATCGTTCCATTTCGAGCATTTTTCTCGTTCATAAAAGTCGGAAACATCCACAATGATGCCTCGTCCACCCAGCAGCATAACGTTCTTGCCATGCACATCCCGGGGAAAAAGCCCAAGACTTCGTGCGTACGACAGGGCGTTATCCACGTCACGTATCACCGTCTCTGGTATTTTTATTCCTTTATGAAGACAATCATAGAGGGTTACCCCTTTAATCCTTTTGAGAATCAAATGGCGTGCGCCATAGCCGTAGCATCGGGAATAGGCAGGGTGTTCACCAAGTGTCTCGTACACAAGGATCTCTTCCCGTAACCCTTCAGGATTTCTGCCGTAAATTTTAACAACAAGGTCGGGAAAATCGGGATGAAGAAAAACAGCGGCATAATTGCCGCAGCCCACCACTTTCCAAGGTTCGGGATGAGCGATCACTTCGACAGGATCGCCAGGATCCCGGCTTACTATTTTTGTGTTTTCCGTTAATTCCTCTGCCAACTTCATGTACGTTTTCATGGTTCACCTTGCCGATCATTCAGTCTCCGGTGTCAAGACTGATTTGCTATTTTCGCTCTACCAGCGTACCAAAAAGAAAGTGTTTCATCAGCAATTCTGCCTTATTCCGGAGATGTACATTGGGAAACCTCATGACTTCCTGATAGCCCCTGATAAAAATCTGATATTCAGTCATATCATCAACCGGCCTCCCATCCGAAACTTTGATCCTCCGCTGCACCATCTCTTTTTTCACATCCCTCAGCTCAAAGCTGATGGCATTCATTACGTTCTCTACCAGGGTAATATAGGGCTGCCTTAATTTAAAGGGGGACTGTGCGATCACTTTTAAATCCCGATTAAAGATGGTCAGCAGCATGGGGTACATAATATACTTATCCACCAATACTCGGTCCGTTTCATCACCATATAACATCTTCCGCTTCCTCCACTATCTGTATCAAGCCGTGTTTTTTGCCACAGACAATATATTGGATACTTTAAACGTTCGTATTTGCCTGCGCAGACAGCAAAAAGCGGTTAATGTTTCTTTGTCAAAGGAAATGGGATAGACCATACGCTGGGTAAACTGGCCGCCGCCAGATTGATAAATGATCATAAAAGGATTTTGTTCAGAAACATAACGCGCCAGCAATGAATTCATAACAGCCACCGCCTTGTTCGTTATTTATTTACAGTATATGCGAACAAACGTTCTTTATGCAACTAGAAAAATATGCCTATCCTTTATAAGGATAGGCATATTCCCCTTTAAATCATACGTTTTTCAGAAACTTCTTTTGCTGGAGTGCCTGGTGAAGACTTCCCGCTATGGAAAAACCTTCAAAGCTGATCCCCAGAGAAACCACTGTCTGGGCGAGTTCAGGGCGCATGCCCGTCAATGTAACAGCCACTCCCAGGAGCTTCAGGGAAGTAATAACCTGAAACAGGTTATGCGCAACCATAGTATCAATCACCGGAACACCCGAAAGATCAATAAACAGGTGATCGATTTTCATTTCCACACATTCATTCAATACGATTTCCATAATAAACTTCGACCGATGGGTATCAATAGACCCCACAAGCGGAAGAATCCCAACAGAATCCGTAAGGCGAACCACAGGAACAGAAAGCTCTTCCAATGCTTCACGGGCCAAGCTTAGCAAACGATTGTTATAGGCCACATAGGCGACACTGAAGGAGTAAACCACTTTGTCCAACAGGGGATCAATGATCTCAACAGCTTTCATAACAGTCTGGCCAGTATATCCGTGCTTCGCTACTTCCTTGCTGATAAAATCCAATATAGTGGTTCTGTAATATCGTGTTGTATCGAGAGCCGTATCCAATGACAATTGAATTTTTACGGCTATTTCACCGCTCTTTTTGCCCCATTCCAAAAATTTCTTTTCTGATTGTGCAAGATCTGAAAACAACGCTTCACCTATATAGTGAAACAATTCAATCCTCCAATCGATCAAAAGCTGTTTTTGATCATCGTCAGGTGGGTTGATGCCATTTTGTATTCTGTTTTCAGTGACAATGGCCGCAAGTTCTTCTTTATGCTGTATGATGCTACTACTGAGTTCCTTTAACTCTTTTTCCATAAACATATCCCTCATGTCCAGCAGTATGATTGTACTATCATCATACACTATCCCCGCACCCCAAAGAAACAAAACTGGAAAATTCGACTAGCGTTGCTGTCTCGCCTGATCATACGTTCCTAGATATTCATGGATATTACCTTCATTCAGCCACGCAATCCGGTTGAATAGCTTATTTAAAAAGTATCGGTCATGAGAAACCGTTACTACCGTTCCGGCAAATTCCTCAATCGCATCTTCAAGAACTTCTCTGGAATCAATATCCAGATGGTTGGTGGGTTCATCCAAAAGCAGAAAGTTTACATCCTGATGAACCAGCTGGGCGAACCGGAGTCTGGTGTTCTCTCCTCCACTGAGATCTTTTACCTTTTTAAACACATCCTGTCCGAAAAACAAAAACTTCGCCAGGAGATGCCTCGCCATCCCTTCATCGACAGCAACCGCATCACGGAAGGCTGAGAGAACCGTATCTTCCGGCTGATGACTGATCCCGCTTTGCGAGAGATAGCCAAACTTAACGGAAGTTCCGATTTCGACTATTCCTGTTGTCTCGCGCCATCCCATGATGGCTTTTAGCAGCGTGGATTTTCCGGTACCATTATTGCCCACAATAGCAACCTTCTCCCCAAACCGTATAAAAAGGTCTACCTGTTTTAAAACCTCTCTCCCCCCAACGGCCGTTCCCACTTCGATCAAAGACAGAGCATCTTTACCGCTGCGGTCTTTCATTTGAAAGGCCATCTCTGCCTTTTTGCGCTGCAGAATGGGTCGTTTGATCTTGTCCATTCGCTCGAGCGCACGCTCCATACTGCGTGCACGGCGGTGGAGATCACCATTGTCGCCCCGAATGGCCCATTCACGCAGCCGTTTAATCGCTTCCTGCATTTTTTTAATTCGCTTCTGCTGCTCCTGATACTGAGCAAACTCAGCGAGGAGGCGCTTTTCTTTTTCCTCTGAAAAAGCAGTATAATTGCCGAGATAGAGAATCATCTGACCATCCTCGAGATCGTAGATCTTGTTCACTGTACGATTCAAAAAATAACGGTCATGGGAGATGGAAACCACAGCCCCTTTGTATTTCAATAAATAATCCTCGAGCCATTCCATTGTACGCAAATCGAGATGGTTGGTCGGTTCATCAAGCAAAAGCAAATCGGGCTCCTGCAGGAGAATACAACCCAGTCCTACTTTGGTCTTTTCACCGCCACTGATGGAGAAAAATGTTTGATGCTGAATCTCTTCCAGTCCGAGCCCTTTTAAAATACCGTTAATTTTGGACTCAATGGAATAGCCACCCATCGCCTCGTAGGCTTCCTGCAAGCTGTACAGCCGGTTCAGCCACTTTTCCAGTTGTTTTTCATCACAATCACTCTTCATTTTTTCCGTTAAGGCATGGATTTTTTCCTGTATCTTACGCTGTTCGGAAAACGACTGCATGAACACGTCATACACAGTAGCCTGATTGGATTGAACCGGGATTTGTTCCAAATAGCCTGCAGTCGCGCCTTTTTTTAGATGAATCTCTCCTTCATCCGGCTGCTCTGTCCCTGTCAGCAGTTTAAACAATGTACTCTTTCCGGTTCCATTACGGCCTACCAGGCCGATACGGTCACCTTCGTGAATCTCCATTGATAAGTTATTAAAAACAACATGGCCGCCAAAACTTTTTGCCAGGTTGTGTGCCGAACATAGTATCATAGGTAACACTCCTTAAATTTGGTGGTTACCCATCCCATATGTCAAACACTGGCTGTAACAGCTTGCTGCATACTTTTTGCCAAAGCAAAAACCAAGTTTTTTTCCAAAAAAAACCAAGTTTTTTTGCAAACAAAAAACCAAGTTTTTTGCAAACAAAAAACCATGAGCAAGTACTCCTGCCCATGGTTTGTCCGTATAAAGGATGGGTATGGAAAAACTTACTGATGTACGTTTATCGTATGAAAATTGGACAGACTTCTCCCGTCAACAGTCATTTCATGTGTTATCGAACGGACTTCAACTGTCAGCCAATCAACCATACAACGCACAACATTCAGCATTCCAAACCCTCCTTTCCTCTTATTAGATACATATAGTATATCACCGTTAAAAGAATCTTAGCAATAATCATTTACAGAAAAGTAAATCTAATCTGTCATTTTGTTTTGATAATGACGGGATCAAATCCCGCTTTTTTCGCCAGCTTCAGCATTTCCAATGCATTTTCCCGTTGTCTGTAGCTTCCAATTTGTACCCGGTATAGCGTTTCGTGTTTTTTCTCATCATCAACCGGGCTGATCGTGTTCAGCTCAGCCTCAACTGCTTGAAGGAAGTGCTGAAATGTCACTCCATATTTCTTAAAGGCGCTTACTGGATCTGTTCTTCTGGCATGATCCAGCTGAAAATGGCCTTTAACCGAATGGTCAGGATTCCATCCATAGTTCCGGCACAGCCATGCAAAAAACCAAACATACCGTTGATAGGCTTCCTTCCATATGATGTTGCCACCATGACAAAGTTCTACTCCTACTGCCCAATCATTGGCATCTGACACCTGACTCCTGACATGCCATGCTTTTTCACTCAGAGGGATGACCAATAGAATTTCCCGGTCATCTATGAATACGTGAGCGGAAGCTTCCAAATTCCTGCTGTTAAAATACTTGTAATTTTGCTGAGCGGTGGACCCCTCGTTTCCTGTATCATGAGCCACTGCATACCTTGGAATCCGGTTTCCTCCCGGCCGCTGCTTCCATCTCTGGTCAAGCAGCATAGTGGTTATTTTATATTCGGTTTCCATAATTATCTCTCTTTTTCTTTTTATCCATAAGTAGAGATAAAATTCATAAAAGAGGCAAAAAAAAGCAGTGGGTACAAATTTTTTGTATCTACTGCTCTCTATGTGTCCATTCTTAATTTGTAGCAAAAACCACGATCCAGTAAATAATGCCGGCCAGGAAACCTAAACCAAGCAATAAAAACCATAGTGTACTGTTTTTCATCGTCCAACCCCATCCCTGTTCATTTCCACTTCGAGGGTACCATACAAAAAAAGAGAAAAAAAGCGAAAAATCAGGAGATTTTGTGTCAAAAACCTATAAATGTTTGAGTAATTGGCAGGCAAAGTATACTATGTAAGTAGAGAGTGTCGATAACTAATACTTATTAAAATGTAGAATAGGTGATTGCTATGAATGATAACCGCACAAATAGGATCGCAGAACTTGAGAATAGCTTCCTGACTGTTTTTCGGACCTTCAGAAAAGACATTAACGACCTTTTCTCAGATGATGTGCCTGCCAATGAGTTTGGCGTCCTTAATCTATTAAAGGATAAAGAATACCTTACAGCCTCTGAGCTGGCGGGTGAAATGAAGGTTTCATCAAGCCATATTACAGGGGTAACCGACCGTCTAATAAAGAAAGATTTAATAACCAGAGAACGATCCTTGACCGACAGAAGAATCGTTTATGTAAAGATTACAGAAAAAGGCCAGGCAGTTGCTGAAAAGCTGTCAGCGATCCGCCGGGATTATTATAAAGAGAAATTTTCGGGCCTTTCAGATCTGGAAATGGAAAATATGATCGACTACTTAAACCGAATGTCATAGGCCGCATACACACAAAAAAAAGGCAAAAACACATACACCAGTGTTTTTGCCTTTTTAAGAACGGATGATTATTCGGAATACATGCTCCACATTCCGATATCCTTAAAACCGATTCGTTTATAAATGGACCCAGCCCTTGGGTTATTATAGAACAGGCACAAGGTTTTCCCTTCGTTCAGCACATCTTCGCACAGTACAGCAGTACAGCGGCTCGCCAGTCCTTGCTGCCTGTAATCCACATGGGTGCAAACCCCCACGATCATTGCCGAACGGGAATTCTCTGCAGTGGTTGCCGCGGAAGCCGCCATCCTCCCATCTTTTTTAATAAAATACGTCCGTCCGGTTTGTGTGGTCAGTGTCTGAATCAGACTTTCTCTCGCCGATTCTCTCCTCTGAAATTCTTTGATTGAGCTATGCATCACGATAATATCGTCTACATCATCAACCGTTGCGTATGTAATATCATCACGCTTAAGACCTTTCATGGTGAAGGTCCCTTCCTCAAGCTCGGCAAAATACAATTCTTTTTTTGATGTGAACAAGAAAATTGGCTGGAACTGATCAACAATTTCCTTTTTTCCTGAAAGCATATCAAGCGGCGGGCCGTCCTTTATAATCTCTGAAAACCCAGCAGCATCGATCTCCTCTTTTGCGTAGGGAAGATAGTTTCCAAAGTACCGGAGCAAAATTCCCTGTATCTCCCCTTTCTCCCCAAGATCCACCCAGATATCCTGAAAATCCGTATCGTAACCAAAGTTCTCAATATCACCGATGATGAATAGATTCATTGCCTTTTCCTCATCGAGATAATCCATAATCTGCTCGTTCAAAGTATCTTCTGCCTTCACAATCATGTTCCTTCTTCTCCTTCATCGTTTTCAAATGCATCTTCTCTCTTTATTACTGCGGTTGCAAGTTCGCATACTCTCCTGCTATTTCTTCTCGTTTAACGCGGCAAGGCGGCGTACTCTCCTGCTATTTCTTCTCGTTTAACGCGGCAAGGCGGCGTACTCCCTCTAGCATGCTCTGCCTTTTTTCATAACCGGCTAATATTACGTTGCCAAAATAGAGAGAATGGATGGGCTGTATACCGCAAAACTCAAAAATACTAAGGTTGCGCGCCAAGTCCATTGCCTCATGCATCCCGTTCTTCTCATAAATTTTAGAAGGGGTACCGGTCGTGCAAATCGCAATAGCTGTTTGCCTTTTAGCCGCGGAATGGGGTCTTCCCCGTCCAGCTCATATGCAAAACCGTAGGTGAATACCCGGTCTATATAACCCTTTAGCAAAGCAGGCATACCCCCCCACCAAACCGGATAGATTAGGGTGATGCAGTCACACCAGGCAATATACTTCTGTTCGTTAAGCACATCCGCTTCATATTGGCCTTCCAGCGAATTCTCGTATTCCCTTTCAGTCAGGATCGGATTGAAAGCCAGGTCATACAGATTCCTTACAATGACTGAATGGCCCTTTTTCTCCAGTTCTTCCGAATACACATCGAGCAAGGCATGATTGAAGCTGTGATTGGATGGATGACAGTACAGTAATAAATGATTCATCATGTCTCGCCTCCTTCCCAACTCCTATACGACACCGTCCTTTTAAAATCCTTTTCACTGGTAAAAAAGATGTTTGATTACCAATATCAGGGGAATTTGTATAGCAAACAGAGGAGGCTGAAAAAATGGAAATGCTCAACAATGTGGAGCGTGCACTGCAGCTCTTTGCCCGTACCGGCATGGAATTAAAGGAAGCGATGTCCAAGCTCTCGGAGGAAGAAAAAATTCTGTTGAACAAGTCCTATCCTTTTGATGTCCCGTTCAGTGAATTCTCCAACAAAATTGTGGAATGGAAAGAAGAAGTCGACAGGCTGGCAGAAACCCGGTAACGCAAACAGCCGTCCAGTGCATAAGAGACTGGGCGGCTGTTTGTTATTTTAGATTAAGTGTGAAATAAAAATTGATGCGGTACCAAAATACACGAGCAGCGAAAAAATATCATTAAGCGTGGTGATGAGCGGACCGGAAGCCACTGCCGGATCCACATTGAAACGGTACAACAAGAGCGGAATCAGCGTCCCTGCCAGCGTTCCGATAATTAAGGTCAAAAACAACGAGCTTCCAACCACCAAACCCAGTATGGCATTCCCCTGCCAAAAATAGGCGACAAGTGCAATGAGAATACCACAGGTGGCGCCGATGATCAGTCCCACACCCAGTTCCCTCAGGATGAGACGCAGCACCACTTTTTTATCAACATCATTCGAAACCAGTCCGCGGACAACGACAGCCAGCGATTGTGTGCCCGTATTTCCCGTCATCCCCGCAATCATCGGCATGAAAAAGGCAAGGGAAACCACTTTTGAAAGGGTACTCTCAAAGGCAGAAATAATGCTTCCGGAAATAATACCAATAAAAAGCAGCAGAATCAGCCATGGCAGCCGCCTATAGGACGCAACAAAGGCACTTGTATTAAAATCGATTGATTTACCGGAAGCGGAGAGCTTTTCGATGTCTTCGTTTGCTTCTTCGATTAAAACGTCAAGTACGTCATCCACTGTTACGATTCCTAAGAGCACATCATTTTCATCAACAACAGGGATGGCGATGAAATCATACCGTTCAATGGTCCTGGCCACTTCCTCCTGGTCCATGTCGGCAGGAACCGAAATGACACGGGTGAACATCACTTCTTCAATTTTGTCATTGATATCCGCAAGGAGAAGGTCCCGATAGGATACGACCCCTGCAAGCTGCTTGTCTTCGTTAATGACATACAAGTAATAAATATTCTCCGCAAAGCCCGCAAAAGTTTTCAATTTGTCAACCGCATCCCGTACAGTAAACATTTGCGGAATCCAAACAAAGCGGTTGGTCATAATCCCGCCGGCGCTATCGGCGGGATATTGCATGAGAGATTGAACCGTCCGGGATTCATCCGCCCTCATGGATGCAAGAAAATCCTGGATTTCATCAAACGAAAAGTTGCTCAGAAGGTCGGCCAGATCGTCATTTTCCATTTCGTTCATGATATGGGATGATCGCTCAATACCCAATTTGTGCAGAATTTCTACTTGGAGATCGCTGTCAAGCTCCTGAATAAGGGAGGCTAGCTGCCTCGTCGTCAGGAAGGTGAGAAATTTATGCCGGTGCTTCTCCGGCAGTGTTTTATAGACTTCCGCGACATCATATGGATGGAGTTCATCCATCAGTTCCTGAAACTCTTTTTTCCTCAGTTCTTTCAAACTTTTAATGACAAAAAGCAATATCTGATTTTCCGTCATTTCCTTGAACACGAATTCACCCCCTTTATTAATGCTCCTATTATATAAGAATCTCCAAGAAACTGCGAATGCAACATGATATTTTATCAAGATTTGCAGGGTTGAATCTTTTAGAAAACTTGGGGTATAATCTAAACAGAATAAAGAAAAGCAGCAACTGACGAGAGCGTGTGGAATTGACCACAAGGAAGCTGCAAGCATCACCTAAAAAGCCGTTCGTCTGGGCAGGGGTAAGGGATCAGTGTATCTATTCCTTGCCTCTTTTCTATTCTCAGGAGGTAAATAGAGTGGAAAACAAGCTAATACTCAATGGCACCCGTGTCGCAACCGATATCAAGGAACAATTGAAAGGAAGAGTGGAAGAGCTGACAAGCCGGGGCGTTATCCCTTGTCTGGCTACAGTTCTTGTCGGCGATGATCCGTCTTCGGCCACATACGTACGAATGAAAGGTAACGCCTGTGAAAAACTGGGCATCCTTTCCAAAAGGATTCATCTTCCTGCCGAAATTACAACAGAAGACCTGTTAAAAACCATTCATGAACTTAATGAGGATGAAGCGGTACATGGAATACTTCTTCAGCATCCGGTGCCTTCACACATTGATGAGAGGGCAGCCTTTGAAGCGATTGACATTGAAAAAGACGTGGATGGCGTGACAAGCTGGGGATTCGGACAAACATCATTCGGCTTTGGAAGCTATCCGTCCTGCACCCCTGCCGCCATTATGGCAATCTTGGATTACTATGATGTCCCGATTGAAGGAAAACACGCAGTTGTCGTGGGGAGAAGCCCCATCCTCGGAAAACCGGTTTCCATGCTTCTGCTAAACCGCAACGCTACCGTAACAACCTGCCATTCCCGCACACAAAACCTGCCGGAAATCGTTAAGCAGGCAGATATTGTTGTCGCTGCCGTTGGTAAGCCGAACTTTATTAAAGGCGACTGGATTAAACCAGGAGCCGTCGTCATGGATGCCGGCTACAATCCCGGTAACATCGGTGATGCAGATTATGAAGAATGTGAAAAGAATGCAGGTGCCATCACCCCGGTTCCAGGCGGAGTCGGTCCTGTGACCATCTCCATGCTGCTTAAGCACACCGTTGATGCAGCCGAAAAGAAACTAAATCAGCGATAAGAAGTAACAAAAGAGCCAGGCGCCCTTGCGCATGGCTCTTTTGTTGTGCCGTTTTTAGGTTTATATAACAGGTGCTTTGGCGGGTAAATGATAAATTTCAGCGGGTATTTGAATCAAAATGGCGGCTATTATACAAAGACATCTCCCAAAAGCCGCTTCTTTGCAAGAGCTCATTTACTGTGCCGTCAAAATAAGCGGGCCATCCTTCGTAATGGCCAGAGTATGCTCATATTGTGTGGACAGAGAACCGTCAAACGTCCTTGCTGTCCAGCCGTCCTCATCAATTTTCACATATCGTTTACCGGTGTTTAACATCGGTTCAATCGTCAGCACCATGCCCTCTTTTAGCATTGGGCCGGTTCCTTTCGGGCCAGCATGAGGGACTTGAGGGTCTTCGTGCATTGACCGGCCGATGCCGTGGCCGATAAATTCACGCACTACCGATAGCCCCTCACTTTCAGCATATTGCTGAATCGCATGTGAAATATCGCCGATCCGATTTCCGATCACTGCCTGCTCAATACCGAGGTATAAGGATTTCTCTGTAACCTCCAACAGATGCCGAGCTTTTTCTGAAACTTCACCCACTGTGTATGACCATGCCGAGTCTGCAAGCCAACCGTTCAGGTTTACAACCATATCAATCGTAACGATATCTCCCGACTTCAGTTTTTTCTTATTCGGAAAACCGTGGCAAATGACATCATTTACAGACGCACATGTAGCGAACGGATATCCCTGATAGCCCTTCTGCTCGGGAGTTGCTCCATTCTTCTTTAAAAACCGTTCCACAAACGCATCGATTTCCAACGTTGACATCCCAGGTTTGATGATTTTTTTGATCTCCTTGTGGCACTCCGCCAAAAGGGTTCCTGCCTCGTTCATTTTTTCAATTTCTCTTTTTGACTTATAAATAATCATGTGTTTTCCTTTCCATCTTGCATTATAAGTAGGTTAACTTACTATATTCTTTGTTTCTCCATTTGTTCCCCTGATTGAATGTTGAAAAACAGCGCCAGGCGCAAATCAATGATTGATTTACGCCTGGTGGCTTTGTTTCATTCTTGATTCCACGACCTTGCCTCCAAGCCAGAGAACAAGGATGCCAAATACCGCAAGTCCCAGTTTTAAAGGATTTTTTATTACATCCAAAAAGTCATAGCCGATAAAAGATATAATTGCGATCATCACCAATTTTCCAAGGGTCACCGCAAGCATGAACGTCTTTTGATTAACTCTTGACAACCCTGCTATCACATTGATCAAGGCAGAAGGGGTAAACGGAAAACAATAGATGAGAAAAAGGGTTCCAAATCCATGTCGTTCCATCCAGCCCAGCAGCTTCGCAATCTTATGATGCCTCGTGACAAAGTGAAGGAATCGTTTTTGTCCGAATTTTCGTACAAGAAAAAAGACGACCAGTGACCCGAGCACCGCTCCCAGCCACGATAATAGCGCCCCCAGCCAAAACCCATAGGCTGCTGCATTACCAGCTACGATAATGAAAAGCGGCAATACGGGTATGATCGCCTCCAACAAGGGGAGAAGCACACCGGGCAAAAAACCTAAATCCCGGTATTGCTCTAAAAAGTGCAGAATGTTTTCTTGCGTTAAATACGATTTCCACTCACTCCAGTTCATAGCCCGGTCTCCCTTCTATATAGCATCATAATTTCCATTTCAGCTTATTTTAATCCCATGGCGGTTCTCTTTATATGTCGCCAAAATTAGACAGACTTTTCAACTAGTTTATCATATTTACGCCATTCGTCCTAGTAACACATACCTGCAGAGCCTTGTCGTCCTCACAAAAAAACTCCCCAAAATGGGGAGTTTTTTTATGGGTCCATTAATGCCTTATAAACCTTTAATGGAATAGACGCTTTCAAGCCCTACAACTGTTAAAACGACCTGGGGATTGGCTTTAATATTGGCAATGATTCTGGAATTGGTTGTCACCGAAAACCGGATTCTTTTTTCGTCACAGCTTTTTACCCAGGAGATTGCCGAAACACCAGGGGCCTTTGAATCGGCTTCCACCGTTCCCAGCAGAACGAGTTTTTCCCCTTGTAAAAACTCAAAAAGCTCATTTGAGAGTTGTACAGGTACGTCCATTTTCGCCATGTTATTTGCTCCTTATCATGTGACAAAATCAGGTTTTTGCTGTGCCAGAACCGCTTTTGATTGGGCGACTGGCTTCCCGGATACGGAATCAATAAATTCAGTGGCTTCCGAAAACCAGCTGTCTGGCGCTTTATGGCCCCAAAAGGTCTGGCGTCTCGGATCGTTAATGTCCCATTTCACCGGCTCAAAATCGGGATCACATGTCAGATAATCACCGTTGTACAGCTCAATACGATTCCCATCCGGGTCCCGGATGTACAAGAAGAAGGCATTGGAAAGCCCATGGCGGCCTGGTCCTCTCTCAATGCAATCCGCATGCCCCATACTCGCCAGAACATCGCAAGCATGGATCAGGCTCATCGGATCGGACAGCCAAAAACCAATGTGATGTAACCGGGGTCCTTCTCCATTCATAAATGCAACATCATGGACGGAGGGTTTTCTGTGCAGCCAGGCGGCCCAAATACTGTCATCTGCAGTCGCGGTATATTCGGAACAGCGGAATCCCAGTTCATCATTGTAAAAGGCCACTGTTTTCCCAACATCAGGCACCATGCAGTTTACATGATCGATCCTTTGCATCCTGGCACCTTTATATAAATCATATTTCTGCAGGCACCGTTCCACCGTTTCCATTTTCGCAAAAAATTCCAACGGTATTCCGTCCGGGTCAGCCGCTTTGAGCGTACGGCCAAGGGCTTTCTGAGCACCCGCTTCTTCCCATTCCGTATAAAGTGCCTTCTTTTTGAAAAGTCTTTCAACTTTCTCAAGGTCATCCTCATGCCAAACCTTGTACCCGATGGAATGGACACCTGGTTTCTCCGCTTTTTTTAACACGAGACAATGATGGCAATGTTCTTCCAATCCTCTTAAATAAATGTGCTGGTCATCACTTTCTGTTTCAATAAAGCCAAGCGCGTTGACATAAAAATCACGCGAGTTACTTAAATCCGTAACATTCATGACCACCCTGGCCACACGAAGAATATTAAAATCCATGACACGCCTCCTTAAATCCCGGCATAATTGTGGTCAGACGTTTTCACTCGGTTCAGAAACTCCTGAACCATTTCTTTGTATGGTTCCTTGTTGAACCCATCATAGTAGATGTTTGACATTCTCGCCGGGTCTCCAAAGAAATAATATTCATAAAGGGCCTGCCTGCCGCCGAACGAGCTCATGCACACATCCCAGGCGAGACGGAAAAGCTGGACACGCTCATAGCCATTGATATTTGCTCCCTGCGTATATCGATGCACAAGTTCTCCGATATCATCTGCCTGAAAATCAGCTTCCGTCGGAATTCCCATCAAGCCGGATGCTCCCAGGATACGGACGATCTCTACCATACGCTGATACATTTTCGGGAACCAGTTTCTTGCCGCATTGAGCGGTGCAAAGTCCGGCGTCATGTTTCCGTAGGCATCAAGAGAAGCATTTTGCTCGGCGCGGAACATATGGGATCTCATCGTTTCAAGGATCAGCATTACTTCTGAAGCTTTTTCCTTTACGTGAGGAAAAACATCTATGCCAATCGCGTCCATAATATTGAGAATGATGCCGAGAACAAATTCAGTTTTGACCGTATTCTTTGCCACCACCTGATGGGCCATATGCACAATTGCATTGGTTTCCACATAGGTCCGGTTGCAAATATCGGAACTTCCCCCAACGAAAACGCGCTCCCAGGGAACAAGGACATTATCAAAAACGACGATGGCATCGCTTTCTTCGAAACGCGAGCTTAATGGATGATCCCATTGATTCCGACCCTGATCAAAGGATTCACGGCACAAGAATTTCAACCCTTCCGTATTGTTCGGAATGGCAAATGCCATGGCATAAGGATCATCTTCCGAAGCCGCTTTATTGAGAGTAGAAGGAAATACCACAATTTCATCCGTCACACCGCCAAGCGTGGCCAACAGACGGGCACCCTTCACGACAATACCATCCTTGTTCTTTTCTACGATTCTTGCAGAAAGGTAGGGATCCTTTTGCTCGGACTGCTTTTTCGAGCGGTTGGTTTGTGGATGAATGAGTGTATGAGTAAGACTTACATCATTTTCACGGCAATAGTGGTAATAGTTTCTGGCGTTTTCCGCAAACATGGGATCTCCCTGGGCGAAGAAAGAGTCTGCGGTTCCAAACGCCATGACACTCGTATTGAGGTAATCGGGTGTTCTGCCCATCATTCCGCCGGTATACCGCGCCCATTCTGTGAACATCCCGCGCCGTGCAATCAAATCATCCTTTGTTTTTGGTGCAATGAAAGACAGGCCAACCTTTTCCCCTGTCGTATCCGAGGTATAGAGCATTTTATCTTCTTTTTCATACTGGAGATCGAACAGGTTCGCGATAGATCGTACAACATTTCGTAAAGCAGGATGTTCGGTTACGTCGCTCACCCGTTTTCCATGAATCCACACATTGTTGTTTGCCGCTTTCAAACCATTTATATATTGTTCTCCCGTGCGTGCAGGCAATGTCGTTCCCTCCTTTAATCATAGTTTGCTGACTTTCTGTTTTCATGCCTTTGTATGGATTGAAGATGCTTTGTTCTTTTTGCCAAACTGCTGAATGTGATGATCTCCCACGGCCACATGGACAACCTTCATTTCCGTGTAAAATTCAAAGGCATAATGGCCGCCCTCTCTCCCGATCCCGGATGCTTTGGAACCTCCAAATGGAATACGGAGATCACGAACATTTTGGGAATTCACCCACAACATACCCGCTTCCACCGCTCCTGCTACACGGTGGCCTCTTTTCATGTCATTGGTCCACACGTAGCCCGCAAGTCCATATTGAACATCGTTGGCAAGCTCAATGACTTCTTCTTCCGTTTGGAACGTCATAACAGTCAGAACCGGGCCGAATATCTCTTCCTGTGCCACCTTCATGTCGTTTCTCACATTCAATAAAAGGGTGGGTGGAACAAAATTGCCGTTGGAAAGATGCTCCGGAATCTGCCCGCTGTAAACTTCACATCCTTCCTGAGAAGCGATGGTTAAGTATCGTTTGACGTTTTCAAAATGATCTCTGTGAATGAGCGGGCCGACCTCTGTATCCGCATGAGACGGATCACCCACAATAATATTTCCCACCCGTTCCTTGAGAGCTGCTATAAACCTCTCACTTATGGATTCATGGACAAAGAGCCGGGAATTGGCGGTACACCTCTCCCCATTAAATGAAAAGATCCCCCATACACAAGCATCCAGGGCGCGGTCAAACTCGCAATCTTCAAAAACAATAATCGGTGATTTGCCGCCGAGCTCCATTGAGTACCGCTTTAAAGAGTCGGCTCCATTCCGCATAATCTCGGATCCTGTTTTCGTCTCACCGGTAAATGAAATGAGCTGCACATCCGGATGAGCTACCAATGCGGCTCCGGCCTCTTCCCCAAAACCATGTACAATATTGAAGACCCCTTGCGGAAGACCGGCCTCATGGATGATTTCACCCAATTTATGGGCGGTAAGCGGGGACCATTCCGCCGGCTTGAGCACAACAGTATTCCCCGTTGCCAAGGCAGGAGCAACTTTCCACGTTTCCAGCATAAAAGGCGCATTCCATGGGGTGATCAGGCCTGCAACCCCTACTGGTTTTTGCCTAGTGTAATTAATGAACTCATCGTCAACATGATAGGCCTCACCCGTCATCCGGTTTTTAACCATTTCCGCATAAAACCTGAAATTATCCGCAGCCCTTCCTACCATTTTTTTTGTCTGAGAGATAGGCAATCCCGTATCCAGCGATTCCAGTTTGGCCACTTGGTCAATATCACGGTCAATCAAATCTGCAATCTTATAGATGTATTTCAGTCTCTCATTAAGTTTGAATGTGCCCCATTCTCCCTTCTTAAAGGCTGTTTTCGCTGCAAGAACGGCTGCATTGACATCTTCTTTCATCCCTTGTGAGACCTGATTTAATTCCTCATTGGAATAAGGACTGATATTGGCAAATGTCTCACCGGATAACGACATAACAAACTCTCCATTAATATAATGCGGCACCGGATTCTTAAGATTGCTGTTCATGAACCGCACCTCCTGACGGCGTGTTCCTGCTTCGTCCATCAAGAATCTTGTTTTCCAGACTGCCTAGGTAATCAATCTCCAGACGTACCGTGTCCCCCGGATGAACATGAGAGATGCCTTTCGGTGTCCCCGTCCAGATCACATCATTTTTCTCAAGCGTCATAAAAGAAGAAATAAATTCAATAAGCTCGGCAATACCGTAAATCAAGTCCCTTGTGTTTCCCTGCTGCCGCAATTCACCGTTGACATACGTACGCAGCTCCAGGTTATTCACATCAGGAATATCTTCCGCATCCACAAAATACGGTCCAAGCGGTCCAAACGTGTCATGCCCTTTGGCACGGACCGGCGGACGGTACATGTTGTTGACAAAGTCACGGACGGTTATATCATTCGCGATCGTGTAACCGCTTACAAAATTAAATGCATCATTTGCTTTAATGTTTCTTCCCTCTTTGCCGATTACCACTGCCAACTCATTTTCGTAATGCATGTAGGTTGCTCCATCTGGATAGTAAACAGGAGCTTTGTGGCCGACCAAAGAACTATTCGGCTTGATAAAAAGGACCGGCTCAGCAGGTTTTTCCAATCCGAGTTCATCGGCGTGATCCGCATAGTTCAGTGCCAACCCGATCATTTTATTCGGCATAAATGGAGGCAGCCATGCCTTTGCATCGTTCATGGCAATCACGCGGCCACAGTTCAGCAACAGCTGATCGTCCTGAACCATTGCCGTTCGTTCACGCCCTTCAAAAATTATGCGTGCATGCTTCATTACGATTCACTCCCTACTTGGTTTAACAGTCCGTAGCTGTTTAATACAGTGCGTATCTCTTCCTGTATGCTCTGTGATGGCACATCCATCGGCAGCCTGAGCCTTGGTTTAATTTTCCCCATCATGCCAAGGGCAGCTTTTACCGGCGCCGGATTGGTATCTCTGAACAGAACATCATTCAGTGGCATCAATTCATAATGCAGCTGCATGGCTTCCTCCACGTTCCCGGCTTCCCAGGCATTATAGACCTCGGCCACTTTCCCTGGAAGGACATTAGCTGTTGCGCTGATATAGCCTTTGCCGCCAATGGCCAGCATCGGATAGCAGAGCAGCTCAATTCCGGAGAAAAGAAGAAAATCTCTTCCACAGTTTAATAGCACACGATTAACATGTTCAAAGTCTTTATTGGATTCCTTTACCCCGATAATATTCGGGCAATCTTCATTCAACCGGGCCAGTGTTTTCGCTTCCAGATTAACACCTGTTCTTCCCGGGATGTTGTACACAATAAGCGGAATGTCCACAGCCTCCGCCACCGCTTTAAAATGCTTGAACAAGGCGTGCTGGGACGGTTTATTGTAATAAGGGACGATGACCATTGCGGCGTCTGCACCCATCTCTTGGGCGGCTTTTGTTAAATGAAGTGTCTCCAGATGGTTGGTTGATCCTGTACCAGGTACAAAAGGCACTCTTCCGGCAACTGCAGAGATTGCCGTTTCCATTACCTGCTCCCGTTCTTCCAGCGTTAAAGAACTTGGCTCCCCCGTGGTTCCCGTAACCGAGATTCCATGGCTGCCACTGTCAATATGCCAGTTGACCAGCTCTCTTAAGGTTTCGAGATCCACACTGTCATCCTCGGTAAAAGGAGTAATCACAGGGGCAATCGACCCCTTCAGCATTTGCTTTGTTTCTTCAAAGTGATTTACACTCACCTTCATCTCTCCTTTGACTTTATTCAATCCAGCTTTTCCCTTTTATGTGTAATTTCTTAGCTCCCTGTCGTTCTTTTCTTCCAGGAACGCCTGCACGGTGTTCAGCTTATGCGTTCGCACATATGCTTCAATTTCTTCAAAGGATCTGGCGCCTCTCAGCATATCAATGATTACTTCATGTTCCTCAATCGACTTTTTTGCACGGGCCGGTTTCGTTGCTGCTCCCATCTTCCTCACCCGGTCCAGGCGATTCCAGGTGGATTTAATGTTTTCGGTCAAAAAGTGATTATTGCAATATTGATACGTTAAACTGTGGAATTCCCTGTTGCAATTGCCAAACATCAGAAAATCAAAATCATTGAGAGCTTCTTTCATCCGTTCGTTAATTTCGGTAAGCTCATTAATCCTGTCCGCAGGAAAATGCTGTGCTGAAATGGCGGTTGCAAAACCTTCGAGCACGGCTAGCACGGAAAGTGTCTCCAAATACTCTTTTTCGTTAAATGGAGTAACAATCGCACCACTGTATGGTTTGAAATGAATCAGACCATCTGCCTCAAGATTTCGAATGGCTTCCCGTACGGGGATGGCGCTTGTTCGGAGCTCCCTCGCCAGCTGATCAATCACAATTTTGTATCCTGGTGGATAACGCCCATCGAGAATCCTTGATTTTATGACTTTGTACGCGTATTGTTGCTTACTAATTTTGGAATTATTTTTCATAATACTATGATAATTCAGAATCATATATGATTTCAACATATTTTTTTATAAATCGTATATGATTTGAAATAAAGACCTGTCCTGAATGGCGGACTGGGCAAATATTTTAATTTTTCTGATAAAACTTCTTGCTCCTACAACTTTTCTATGATATAGTAATTCCAACCATTTAGACTTTGATTACATATTCAGTATCTTTGTAGTAAATGTTTGAAAGGTTCTATGGTAATAAAAAGGCACAGGGTGCAAAGTTTTAGGAGGCTAGGAATGCAAACAGGTAAGGTAAAATGGTTCAATGCAGAAAAAGGATTTGGTTTTATTGAAGTTGAGGGCGGAGATGACGTATTTGTTCACTTCTCTGCGATTCAATCCGAGGGCTTCAAAACATTAGAAGAAGGCCAGGAAGTTGAATTTGAAATTGTCGATGGCGCTCGCGGACCGCAAGCTGCTAACGTTGTAAAAAGATAACCCATAAATAAAAGGACCTGCGTCACGCCGGTCCTTTTTTATTTATATAGAATTATGCGGGGAAAATAATTTTAAAATGTGTACCATTACCCACTTCACTGGCCGCCTCAATCCGTCCGTTCATTTCCGCCGTCATGCGGTAGCTGGCCATTAATCCTAAACCAGTCCCGGTTGATTTTGTCGAAAAGAACGGGTTGCCAAGCATTCGCAGCTGTTCTCTGCCCATGCCAACTCCAGTATCCGATATACGTATAATAATCTCCCCGTTACCCTTTTCTGCGGACATGGTAACTACCCCGCCTTCAGGTGTAGCTTCGATTGCATTTTTTATAATATTCATTAAGATCTGTTTTAATTTCCCCTGATCTCCGATAACATGAACCTCTTCTTCTCCTTTTTGCACCAGCTCCACGCCCTTTAATAAAGCAAAAGGATACATCACTCCCTTTAAAGAGGACAGTAATTCGGTTATATTCAGCCGATCGATCTTTGACGTATTCGTTTTAACAAGTGATAAATAATCGGAAATAATAGTTTGAGCCCTGTCGATCTCTTCAATCATCATACTTAAAAATATCTTTTTTTCTTCCGGTATGTATTTTTCCTTTTGAAAAATTTGCATGAAGCCCCTTGCCACCGCCATCGGATTTCGAACCTCATGGGTTACTGAAGCGGCAAGCTGCCCGACGGAATGAAGCATCTCTGACTGCTGTAGCTGAAGATTCAATGCGTGTCTGATCCTTTCAATCAAGGAGACAACAGCAATAGCCGCACCTGCCTGCAGCACTGGGTAAAAGGTATAGACGGCTGTTTTTGCCGTATTCCATTTCACCCCTCCAGTCGGATAAAGATAAATATAAAGAAAGATCAGGTTTGATACCGTAATTCCAAATAAAATGAATGAAACTCTTAAAAGTTTTTTCCGGATCGGAAGCCTGTGAAACGTTTGATGCTGAGCAAAAAACACCCATCCGGTCACCAATGCAAAAAAGACGGCAGTCACCGAACCCTCCCCACCAAGATAGAGTCTGTAAATGATGAGCAATGCTGCCGTCATGCATCCTGGTACAATTCCACCATACAAAAAACTGATGGTCAGCGGGACATAGCGCAAGTCGAAAAAAATACCGTCTGCAAAGGGAATAGGGAAACTCATACAGACAAGGATGACACCTGCATTGATGATGTTAAATAGAAATGAAGCCTTGGGCCATTTGACATCGGAGTTTTTTTCAAACAATACAAATTGCAAGGCAATAAGCGGAACGAGGATGACCAATAAATTAATGATCATATGTTCTATCATCTATCTATTCCTCCCTCCAGTCCTATTTAGTTATATTTCTTCAGATTTCTCCATTTCCCTTCTCTTTTTTGACAAACTTTGCACATTCATCGTAATCCTTCCTTACTTCATTGTAGCAAAGAATCATAAGCAGAAGACCGCTCACGAAAGAAATAAAGTAAAAACCAAAATTTGCACCAGGAATGAAATAGAAGCCAAGAAAACAAATTATGGCCAGGAACGCCAACAAGTGGAATAACCAGGAATTCAGCATAAAGCCTCTCCCCCATATGACTTTTTAACAGTTTATTCTTCCGCTCTTTTCCTGTGTTTGTCTTTTTATTTATCAGATTGTCTTTGATTAAAATGCATGATTTTTTTTAAAATCTCATTCTTATCCTGTTCACTGAACAAGCCCAGATGATGAAGAAATATAGTATAGCTCTCCACTCTTTTCAATGGGTTAAAATGACTCCAATTCATTATCTTTGCCCTTTCTTTCCTCAGGGAAACTTTTTTTATTGTAATAAACATCTTATGCAAAGGTAAGAAACGTGGACACACTATTTCACTATTAAGATATTTCCTGTGCCAAATTTCAAGATTTCAAATATCGGGACTTGTGGAATTGAACCGCTGTACAGTGAAACCCGCTGTATCATACACCTCCCGGGAAACAATGTTTTTATGCGGCGCTTCACCTTCCCGATCGAACCGGCAGATTCAATCCCTAAATTGGAATTACCATACGATTTTGTCGACCTGCAAAGAAAGGACACAGGAGGCTGGCCAGTCATGAATGAGCAATTATTCCTTTTATAACAACAAAAAAGCCGTTCTCACGGCTTTTTTCAGGTACAGACAAAGGATGAAATTCGGTTTGTATCCATGCCAAAGTAATTCCATCTAAAACCATTCCACCGGTACCCTGCGATCGAGCGAAAGCCAGCAAAAGTCAGCCATGCCCAAAATCCGTGACCATTATTTAGCCAGATGAATACATACCGGAACAAACATGGCCGTATTGCTCCAGGATCTACAGCAAATGTCCCCGCCTGCCCCGACAGTGATGACGGCGATGCTTGCGGTACAAAAGTCGGCGGTGGTCCTGGTGGAAAGCTTCCTGCTTGCTGGCCGCCGAGACCGGGTGGCGGTCCAGGCGGGAAGGCCCCCTGGCCCTGCTGCTGACCATGATGTGGTCCTGGTGGAAAGCTTCCCGGGAATTGCCGCCTTCCCTGGCTCCCCGGAAACTGAAACTGTCTGCTATTCAAAGTCTCATCTCCCTTTTGTGTACTACCCTACATCCTATGTCCTCCTGTCCATTGTGTATAGGCAACGGGCTACGTTTGAAAGAAAGTTGGTCGCAGGTTTGTTCACTCTTCCATAAGGGGTAAAGAAGTATACAAAAGGAGGGATCGCATGTCTCGTATAAAAAGCGGAATAAAAGGTGCAGTTGTTGCCTTACTAATTAGAGAAGGAAAAAGAAGAGTCCTTCCTTACGTCATAAAAAGGATCAAAAACCGACACAGGTGAAGTGACCCCAATGAGGGTCACTTCTTTTTATGTCGTCTCAAACGTAGAATGGTTGTCACTGCCCACAGCTTTGTTTTTCACTTTCTGCCCGATCTGAAAAAGGGGCAGCGCAAGAAGAGAGAGTAGGCTCAGGCATCCAAACACATAGAATCCATGTGTAAAACCGAACGACTTGAGCAGCAATCCCCCAATCCAGGGTCCTGCGCTGAAACCAATGGAGCGAAACGACATGGCCCCAAAATAGGAACCACGCATATGATCGGGAGCCAAATCATCCAGAAGAACATCGCTGACCACGAATACGATAATCTCCCCAAGAGTTAAGATCACCATGGAAACAACAAGGAATATCCAATTCGATGAAAGACCGAATCCCAGAAGGGCCAGACTAAAGGCTCCGCTTCCAATCCGCAGGGCAAACATTGGGTCAAATCTCTTCACATAGCTGGTAACGGGATACTGAAGTACCAAAACGGTAACAGCATTGGTGACAATAAGATAGGAAAACAACGTGACTCCATGGTGAAATAACGGAGAGCTTCCCATATATTGTGCAAGTGTGGAATCCATTTGTGCCTGTGCCATGAGCACCACAATGTTCCCGAGCAAGAAATACAGCAGCACTTTGTCGCGGCTGATCACATAAGCCGCCATTTTTAATGTTAGTTTCTTTTCCAGCTGTGGCTGGAGACTGTTTTTATATTTTTTCATTAATAGCATTACCACAAGGGCATATAGAAAATAGACAGCTGCCGTAATATAAAAGGTCGTCATTGAGCTTGAACTGCCAAGATAGGTCCCCGTAACTGGGCCTAGAGCCGCCCCTGCATTAATCGCAAAATAACGGGCATTGAACACACTCAACCGGTTTTCCTTTGTGGTCACATCTGCCAGCAAAGCTCTGGAAATCGGCTCAAACCATGACCGGCACAGACCGTTTAATGAGTTCAAAACGAAAAAGCTCCAAACGGTATCAGCCACTGCAAAACCGGCAAAGACCGCACTCCATATAAAGATGGCGATAATCATTACTGGAAAGCGTCCAATCCGGTCGGATAAATAGCCACCGATAAAACCGCCAAACGTCCCGGTCAGCGCGCTGATGCCAATAATCAAGCCGATGGTCTCCGGCTCCATTCCTTTTTCCCTGTGAAGGAAAATGGCCAAAAAAGGCATCGTCATAAAAAAAGCCGCTCTTGAAAAAAAGGTTCCCATAATAATCGTAGTTACTACTGGATGCCAATGGCGAAAGAATTTATTCTTCATTTATCATACCCCATGTCCCTATTTGTTAACTGCTCTCTCTTTTTAATTTATCACGACTTCCATTCCTTACCTATCTTTAATTTCTCTTATAAATAGTGAAACCTTTTTGCGCATCCTACGTCTAATAGAGTGTAACCCCCCTTTTTTAAATAGAACATAAAAAAAGCCCCTGACCATGGCTTTTTTTATGTTTTCAAAAAAGCGAAGGGTTTTTTTATGTTTTCAAAAAAGCAAAGGGTTTTTTTATGTTCCAAAAAAACATTAGGCTTTTTTATCTTCTTCAAAAAAGCAAAGGGCTTTTTTTTCTTCTTCAAAAAAGCAAAGGCTTTGATGCTTATCAAAAAAATCACATAATCAAGTCTCTCTATTTCAGGTTTGATATATTGTACTCATCCCTATCAACCCCCTTTTTCATCGTAGAATGAAAAAAAAGAGCTTCGCAGGCCATACCTGCAAAGCTCTTTTTACGTTTAATAGCACTCATCGCCTTCACAAAAATGCATCTTTTCGTCTCTGATTCCGCATCGAATAGCTTTTTCGACCGCTTTCTGAGGATAAAGCCCTTTTAACCTCCGCTCACCGATGACCATGGTTGGAGCTGCGGTAATATTTTCAGCTTTAATTTCTTCCCGTATTTCGTTCAATTTACGATCATACTCGTCAGAATCCAAAACAGAACGAAATGAATCTTGATTGAGTCCAGATTGTTCTGCAATCTCTGTCAGAATGTCTTTAGAGCCGATATCCTTTCCTTCTTCAAAGAAAGCTGTAAAAACACGTTTTACATAATCTTGTGCTCTGCCTTGTTCTTTTGCATAAATGTACCCTTGAAGGGCCAAATGTGTATACGGTAAGGACGTTGCTTCAGGATGCTTGATCGTGATCCCCAATTCTTTCGCATAGGGGAGAACGGAAGACTCCCAGCTTTCTTTCACATCTTTCCATTCTTTTGTTGGCGAAGGAAATGGGTGCAGTTCCAATGGAACCCACTCTAATTCAACGTCCTTGCCTTCCGCGGCGCTCTGAATCACAGATTCCGCAAGATAGCAGTATGGGCATGTAAAATCAGAGTATACTTTAAGTTTCACAGTCATTTGACACACCTTCCTCGCGATAATCGGAAAGGGATTACCCTGTCCTTATTCATATAATAGCAGAGCTCTCAACAGAAATGTACTATTCAGCTTGAGGTAAAAGTGATATATTTAGAAGGTCTTTGCCCATATAGCACTATATATTGATAAAGATAATTACATACATATATACACAGTATCAAACAGGGGGAAAATTGTAGTGATTTTAATGGCAGGAATGATAGGAACAGGCAAAACTACCTTTGCCGAGCTGATCAGCTCTGGGCTGGGAAGTGAGATATATTATGAAAGTGTGGGAGACAACCCCATTTTGCCTGATTATTATGTGAATCCAAAGCGGTGGGCATTCCCTCTGCAGATCTATTTTTTGAATACCCGTTTTAAAACGATTCGGCAGGCATCTAAAGCACAGGACAACGTGCTTGACCGCAGTCTCTATGAAGACCTGATTTTTGCCGAATTGAATCATGAAGCCGGAAATATGAGCAAGCTGGAATTTGAAACGTATAAAGACTTGCTTGAAACGCTTATGCAGGAATGTGCACCATCACCTGACGTGCGACCTGATCTTTTAATCTATCTGGACAGTGACCTTCCGACCGCTTTATCCCGCATCAAAAACCGCGGACGTGACTATGAGCAGGTTGAAAATCATCCTGAGCTTTTCGACTATTATAAGACCTTGCACGGAAAGTATCAGGAATGGATCAAACACTATACGAAAACGCCGGTTTTGATTATAGACAGCACGAAATACGACGTGCATGATCCACAGGATGCCGAGAAGGTCCTCAGTCAGGTTAAGGAAAAACTGCTCTCGCTTGAACCGGTAGCCGTTTGATCCGAAGAATGAATAATCAGCTGCTTCTTTAAACATATTTCAATTGCTGTTATCGTAATCATTTAAGCAGCTTATTTCTTTTATACGTCAAGTAAAAGCGGTTCTGTCGTACAGAGCCGCTTTTTTCCTTAATCAAGAATTCTCATGGATTCTATATGTTCCCGTGTTAATGGCTGTCCGTGATCATGTATAAATTGGTAAATGTCTTTTAATGCCTGGTCATAACGGTGATTGTCCAGATCGTTGTGATAAGGAACGTAAGGAACATGAGATCGCCAAAACGTACCCCTCGCAGCTTCATCACATGCCCTGAATAATTTGGTAAGACGATTTACCTCTTCACTCGTTGCTTCGATTTCAAACTCAAAACTGGAGACCGTTTTGTCTGAATGAACTTCTCCTGTTTCCACGTTCACATAATACGGCTGCTTTTCCAGAATCATCACTCCCGCTTTTTCTTTTTATCATGTTTCACTTCCAACAAAAACATGCATTGTCATAAGTCCCTGCTAAACAAAAAAGCAGACCCTATAGGATCTGCTTTAATTATTCCCCCGGTATACATATTGCTCTTTTGGAGCGGAAGTTTTTTTCCATGATTGAACCTTTACATACGGAATATTTGTTTTAAACGGCTGATAATAGATCTCTGATATCTTGCCTTTTACCGTAATCCAGTCATCATTTTTAAGCTTCACGCCATCCGGCATCTCCACCATCATTCCAAATACGCCCGAATCAGCCACACAATGGATAATGCCAAACCGAAAGACAAAGAGCTGGTTCTTTTTCGTATCCGGATCATTGTACACAAAACCTTTAAACGAGATGGTTTTATCTTCAAAATCCCCCGTATAGTTATAGATGGTTTCCATTCCTTTAAGAAAGTTCGTATCATTCAAGGCAAGGATATCATATTTCGAATACTTCTTTTTTTCCTTCCTCATCAGCTTGTCATAAGCATCCTGGCCATAATATACACTGGTGTCCGGACGCAGAAACTGATTTTGTGCATAGGGATCCCCTTTGGACTCCTGATTGACCGGAAAATGAAAACCCTTTGCTTTTACAATATTTGAATCCATGGTGGCGACTGGAAGAAAGATACCGGTAATGACCGGAAAAGCAAAAACGGCATACACAAACAATTTTTTATACCAAGTATCCTCAACCGAATGATCATGGTCGCAATGATCACAGCTATGGCCCCCTTCGTCTTCCTTCATGGCATTCCGAAATTGCACGATGGTCAAAAGTGCCAGTGCGAACATAACGCTGAATGAAAGATACGAATATTTCATATTAATGTACTTACTTATATTTCCGGTCGCATGAAGCTGCATAATCAAAAAAGTAAATCCCATTAACAGGCATCCCCGCATCATAACACTACACCTCCTTAGAACAGCAACGAATATAAAAATACTACAACAGACAGTGAAACAACTGTAATGAGCACCAGCTTTGTTTTAAATGCCGAGAGCATCATCAATAAATTTTTCATATCAAGCATCGGACCGAATACAAGAAAAGCAACGATTGATCCTGTGGAAAAGGTACTTCTGAAGGAAGACGCAATGAACGCATCAGCCTCTGAACAAAGAGATAAAACAAACGCAAGGCCCATCATAACGAGTGACGAGGAAGCCTGTCCCTGGCCAATGGCAAGAAGGGTTGAGGTTTTCACATATGTTTGGACCGCTGCGGCAATCAGTGAACCGATCACAAGGTATTTCCCCATGGAGAAGAATTCTTCAACCGCATGATTCAGTGTTTCTCCGAGTTTTTGTTTAATGGAAAGCTTTTTATGCGTGTGATGGTGATGTTCTGCTGTAATCTTCAGTCCATCTCCCTTATAAAAGAAAGCGAGAATCAAACCAACTACAACGGAAACTACAGCAGCTCCGCCGGCACGGTATAAGGGCATGGACCAGTTGCTTCCAAAAGCAACGTAGGTCGAAAAGAGAACAACAGGATTGATGATTGGACCTGTCAGCATAAAAGCAACTCCGGCGTAAATAGGCACCCCTTTTTGAACAAGACGCCTTACAATCGGCACGATTCCGCATTCACACGCCGGGAAAAGGGCGCCAAGAAAAGAAGCGAACAATACGGCAAGAACCGGATTTTTCGGCATGATTCTTGCCACCAGTTCCTCTGATACAAAGATTTGGATGATACCGGCAATAAAAACCCCAAGTACCACAAAGGGCAATGCTTCTATTAGTATGGATATAAAAATGGTATTCATCTGCAAAAAAGATTGCGGCAATGATAAAAAGAGCATAGCTTGCCTCCTGGATGATAAACTACTGCAGTAACTATACGGCAATATGGACAAGTCGTCCATATTTTTTCGTACGGAAATTGACGCGTTCCATTATAGCAATCCTCCTGATTGAACAGGAGCATCGTGTGAATTATTACACAGAACGCGCTGTCAGAACATAAAAAAAGCCCGTGATATGGCATCACGAGCTTCATCTGTTACTTATTTCACCAAATATTTTTCAATGTCATCAAGCATGAGGTTGGCTGCTTTCACACCACCAGCCGTATTCCAGATGGCATCAGAAACCTTGTGAACATTACCCTTTTTCACAGCATTGAGATTTTTCCAAAGGGGATCATTGGTCCATTCTTTCTCCTGCTTGGTCGCTCCTCCGTCCCCTGCTTCGTAAGTAAAGTAAAACAATTCATCGCCATCCATTTGCGGGATTTGTTCCTTCGTTACTTCTGCCACGAAATCATCTTTACTTTCCACCTTTGGACGTTTAAAGCCGAGCTGATCAAGAATTACACCGGAAAATGTATTGGTTAGGTAGATACGGGAAACCCCGGGCATGAAACGGACGATAGAAATTTCCTTGTTCAGGTTATCACCCGCTTTTTCACTGATTTGTTTGACGCGTTGATCGTAATCACTGATTACTTTGTTTCCTTCTTTTTCTTTATTTAGAGCCTTGGAATATAATTCGAAATTATGCTTCCAGTTACCGCGCAGGTCTTCTGAAAAAACAGTCGGTGCAATTTTGTTTAATTGGTCATAAATTTTTTCTTGTCTCATTTTATTTCCAATAATGAGATCTGGTTTAAGGGAAGCGATCTTCTCCAGATTAACCTGGCTTTCGTCGCCAACCACCTCTACACCCTTCATATCATCTTTTATGTGATCATACCATGGATCACCGAGCCAGGATTTAACGGCACCAACAGGTTTAATACCCATTGCCAGCACCGCTTCTGTTCCTTCATTCGTCAAAACAACAACACGTTTTGCGCTCTTTACCTCGGTTGTTCCCATTGCATGCTTAACACTATACCCTTTTGAATCTTCTCCGGATGATTCCTTTCCACCATTCCCCCCGCAAGCTGCCAAAAGCATCAGCGAAAGAATGGCAATAATCATTCCCCATTTTGAATATGTAGATTTTACTGTATTCAAATTCTTTCTCCCCCAATTGATAATGAATTTCATTTACAGACAAATCATACCTGAAAGTAAAAATAAAAGTCAACAGTAATTGATAATGATTTTCAAATTCATTGACATACAGCATTATCTTTTTTAAACTATAATTGTAAATTTCTAATTATGAGGTCCTTATGAACGGAGTAATTCAATCATCAAAAGCGAAGATTGCCATTCTCGCTTTGGCAGTCCTTATGTTGGCTGTCTGTATGGCGCTTAGTGTTGTATTCGGATATACCGACACAAGCTGGAAAACAGCTGTTGCAGCATTTACTGATTTTAATGGGTCCAATCAGCATCTTATTATACGAAATGCCCGTCTTCCCCGCGCTTTGATCGGTGCGGCAGTTGGGATTTCACTCGCATTGGCCGGTGTGCTTCTGCAAGCGGTGACACGGAACCCAATCGCATCCACCGATATTTTCGGATTGAACGCGGGAGCAGGTTTTTTTATCGTTATGGCTGTCTCATTCTTTCAAATCAGTTCTCTTCAGCAATTCACCTGGATTGCATTTCTAGGTGCTGCTGTCTCGGCTTTGGCCGTATACATATTGGGTTCTGCGGGGCGCAGCGGTTTAACCCCAATAAAAATGACACTGGCAGGTGCGGTTATCGCTGCGATGTTTGCCTCTCTTACACAAGGAATGCTGGTGGCGAATCAAAAAGCGCTGGAAGAAGTACTCTTCTGGCTGGCTGGATCAATACAGGGCCGAAAAATGGAGTTTCTTTATCCTGTGCTTCCTTATCTTGTGACTGCCTGGATTGGTTCCTTGCTGATGTTCCGCCAGCTTAATACCTTTTTACTTGGTGAAGATGTTGCCAAAAGCCTTGGCCAGAGGACACTGCTCTTTAAGATTCTGGCTGGTGTCTTGATCGTGCTGCTTGCCGGCGGATCCGTCGCAGTGGCGGGCCCAATTAGTTTTATCGGTATTGTTGTTCCTCATTTCGCCCGTTATCTTGTCGGTAATGACCATCGTTGGGTTATCCCCTTTTCCGCTTTATTTGGCGGTATACTGCTGATTACTGCCGACATTGGTGCCCGATACATCGTACTTCCGGAAGAAGTTCCGGTTGGTGTAATGACCGCTTTGATCGGTACGCCGTTTTTTATTCATATCGCCCGAAAAGGATCATTTAAATGAGCAAGTATATTACAGCAAGGTCCAGAAGATTTTCGTTTCTAATAGATAAAAAAGCCCTGTTCACTTCACTGATTCTTGTCCTTGTGACAATGGCCATCATGTCGGTAAGCATTGGGATCGGGGAGCTGTACATCTCTCCTCTCGAAGTCATACAATCCCTGACTGGGACTGGTGCCGGAATTAACGATGTTGTTATACATGAATTCAGGCTTCCCAGAATCCTAATTGCTGTGATTGCAGGGGCTTCCCTTTCCCTGTCAGGAGCCATTTTGCAGGGAATCATACGAAATCCACTTGCTTCGCCAGATATGCTTGGCATTACATCCGGCGCAGGCTTTGCAGCCGTTACCTTTATAACGGTCTTCAGCAGCCAAAGCAACAATTTGACGGTGAGCATCGGTTATTTGCCTGTTGCGGCTGTAACCGGAGCGTTTCTTATGGGAGCCTTGATTTACCTTCTTGCATGGAAACGCGGAATATCACCTGTAAGGCTGATTTTGATTGGTGTGGGCCTGATGACCGCAGCCCAGGCTCTTACAACACTCATGATCGTCCTCGGACCCATTTATGCCGCTCCGCAGGCAACGATCTGGCTCACTGGTACGGTTTATGCGACGAACTGGAAAGATGTATACAGCCTCTTGCCCTGGTTTCTTATCCTGACACCTCTTTTGCTTGCATCCGCAAGAAAATTGAACGTTCAGGAGCTGGGTGATGATGTGTCCTCAAGTCTCGGGCATTCAGTGAACAAGAACCGTCTTTTATTACTGCTGATCAGTACAGCTCTGGCCGGTTCGGCCGTCGCTTTTACCGGAGCCATTGGATTTGTTGGCTTGATCGCGCCGCATATCGCCAGAAGGCTGGTTGGCTCTTCCTTCGGCGCTCTGCTTCCTGTATCCGCTTTTCTTGGGGCCATTATCGTATTGCTTGCTGATTTGGCAGGAAGAACACTTCTCTCACCGCTGGAAGTTCCAGCAGGAGTTTTCACCGCTGCCATCGGTGCTCCCTATTTTATTTACCTTCTATTTAAAAATCATGGTTAAGGAGCGATTTCATGTCCATTCTGCAAACCGAATCTTTAACATTATCCTATGGAAAAAAACCTGTGATTCAAGACCTGAATCTTTCGATACCAAAAGGGGAAATCACCGTTTTAATCGGCAGTAACGGGTGTGGAAAGTCGACACTATTGCGTTCCATGGCGCGCCTTCTAGCACCTGAAGAAGGAGCAATTCTTTTAAATGGGAAGGACATCGCCAAACGGTCAACAAAGGACGTGGCAAAAGAGCTGGCCATTTTACCCCAGGGGCCGGTGGCACCGGAGGGACTGACTGTTCTTCAGCTGGTTAAACAAGGAAGGTACCCATACCAATCTTGGTTGAAACAATGGTCTAAGAAAGACGAAGAGGCGGTTACTCAGGCCCTGACGGCGACCAATATGCTTGAATTGGCGGAGAGAAGTGTTGATTCCCTCTCCGGGGGACAAAGACAGCGTGCGTGGATTGCCATGACCCTTGCTCAGGGAACGGAAACCATCCTTCTCGACGAACCGACTACGTATTTGGACATGACACACCAGATTGAAATACTCGATCTGCTCTTTGAGCTGAATGCAAGGGAAAAACGCACCATTGTAATGGTCCTGCACGATCTTAACCTGGCCTGCAGGTATGCCCACCATCTGGTGGCCATCCAGAATCATTCGGTAGCAGCTCAAGGTTGTCCGGAAGCTATCATGAATGAAAAACTCGTTGCCGATGTTTTTCATATGCCATGCAAAATTATTGAAGATCCTTTATTCGGCACACCAATGTGCATTCCATACGGAAAGGGGAGAATCGCGAGAAATGGCTTACCCACAGCACAATATGCCTAACCTTAACGGCTGGTCTCTCTTGGAACAGACTGATATTGAAAAACGCTCCAGCTTTAAATTCCATTTTTCAAAGGAAAAGGCTGCCTTTCCAGCGTCTCTCTTATTAAATAAGCAACGTATGCTTTCCTATATGGAAACCGTGGGTGATAAAATCGGCTCCAAAGAACAAAGGGTCATAGCCTCCATGTTCTTTAAGCGCTATGTTTTCTGTATTCTCACCTCTTCCCTTTATGCCATGTCGATGCTGAATAAGCAATTTGATATCCGTCTGGAAAATGTGGTGATCATTGACGAGGAAGATGGCGAAAAAGAACATAGCTGGCTGCCGTCTTTTTCCCTTCAAAACAGTGATGGGATGCCTATGGTCGGAAACCGGGAAAATTGGAGATCATCGGTTGTTGAAACACTTTTCGCCGAAAACATATCGGTTATGCTTGATTACTTGGCAGCAAACACAAAAGCATCAAAAACGATGCTTTGGGAGAATGCTTTAATTTATATGGCCTGGTTATACAACACGTGGAAAGGCGAGAACCACCCTCCTGCAATCCATGAAAGATTAGAAGACGACTACCAATTTCTTGTGAAACAGGCACAAGGCTTTCACTTTGGAACAACTTCCAATCCTTTCAGCATATTGGCTGCCCGATATGAAGACCATCGATTTCAGCAGAGAAAAACATGCTGCCTGTACTATCGGACAGACGGTGGCACTTGCTGCAATACATGCCCATTAAAAAAAGCCGACTGATCTTTTGAATATCAGCCGGCTTTTGTTTGTATGATAAGTATAATGGGTATCACAAGAATAAAGAGATTGAAGGAGGGCAATATTTTGGTCATCATCTGGATTAGCATTGCAATTGTTGTCGCAGCATTGGTCTTCCTTGGGGTCTATGCTGTTAAGCTGATGAAATCGAGCAAGTCAACCATTGAAAACTTAAACCGTACCACTCAGCTGATGCAGGCGGAGGTAAATGACGTGACAAACCAGACCGCACTGCTCAATGAAAAAACCGAGTATTTGAAATACGATGTCTACAATAAAACACAAAGCATCAAAAGTGTAGGAGAATCTGCAAAGGAATTAAAAGAGAACGCGACGGAGTTGTTTAAAACCGTAAAACGATAAAGGCCGCAAGCCCAGGACCAGGGGCTGCGGCTTTTTTCCGGTTTAAAGTTTTACAAGCCCGTCTGCAATCCGGTTATAATCAGCGATAAGGGTCTCGACTAGCTGCTTCGCTGGCCTTCTTTTAGCCAGTGGGGCACCCTGCCCTGCCCATAGGGACATGTACCCTTTTTCTCCCTGGCTCGCAGCAGCTTTCCGAAGTCCGGAAGTCAATGCATTTTGAATAGGATATGGAGGAAGGTCGTCAACAGCTTTCATCTCTTCCATAAAACTATTTGAAATACCTCTTGCCATTTTGCCCGAAAACGCTTTGGTCAGCCTCAGGTCCGTTTCTTTCGATTCCAGCACAGCTTCTTTATGCAGATGATGAGCTCCGCTTTCTTCTGCTGTTAAAAAAGCAGTACCCAGCTGGACAGCGCTTGCTCCAAGCGCAAAGGCGGCAGCCATACCCCTCGCATCCATAATTCCCCCGGCACCAATGACCGGAACAGAAACCGCATCAGCAATCAAGGGAATCAAAACCATTGAGCCGATCAGTGCCTGCTCTTCGCTTCCAAGAAATGTTCCTCTATGGCCCCCTGCTTCACTTCCCTGGGCCGAGATCGCATCGATGCCTGCCGCTTCGAGACGGACGGCCTCTTCCACGGTGGTGGCAGTCGCAATCGTAACCACGCCTTCTTGTTTCAGCCTGTCGATTACTTCTTTGTTCGGTGCATTGAATGTAAAACTGATGACTGGTACTTTCTCTTCAATTACCACATTCAACTGCTCCTGAAAATGGGACGTCCATCCCGCAAACCGGGATGACTTCTCCATTCCCAGCCTTTCTTTAAATCCTTCAAGCGTTGCTTCCATTTTTTCAGTCTGATCTCTCTGAAACGTAAATTCCTCCGGCAGAAAAAGGTTGACGGCAAAGGGCTTGGCCGTCATTTCCTTTATGCTCTTAATTGCGGCTTTTACCTCGTTGGGCGCCATATAACCCGCTCCCAACGTACCTAATCCGCCGGCATTGGAAACCGCCGCTGCCAACTCCGGCGTTGCCGGGCCACCGGCCATTCCAGCCTGCACAATAGGATATCGAATGCCGCAAAGTGAAGTAATGGATTCATTCATAGCTACACCGCTCCATCCTTATTTTTTATGTATTCCTCCGATAAGTGTAACAAAAAAACACGCATACTGTCCGCGTGTTTACATTTTATTTCGGTTGAACTGACTATGGACCCGCTCAATCACCCGCTGGATATTCTCTTGTTTGTATCCGCATTCCCTCATGGCTCTGGAAATACAGTTGGCCACCTCCTCCTTTTCTTGTTCCCCTCTCATTCTCATAAGCACCTCATTGATTATTTTATTTCTCGCCAGCTCATCCATTCTCCTCACCCGCCCGCTTCTTTTGATAAATGTATGACCATAAACATAGAAAAAGACCCTTGAGACAGGGCCCTTCTACGAGCAGTAAGATTTATTTTTTTCCTTTTCTCACTTTAAAGATGATGACAATGAAGAGAATGACAATGGCGCCAATGGCAATCCCTCTCGTAAATGGAGCGGCAATCGTTTTAATGTCTTCCCAGTTGCTTCCAAGCTGGCTTCCCAGATAGATAAATAAGATCGACCAAGGAATAATAGCCAGCAAGGTATAGATCGTAAATTTAGAAAATGACATTTTTGCAATGCCTGCGGGAATTGAAATGGCATGCCGGACAACAGGAATGAAACGGGCAAAGAAAATCACACCATTGCCATATTTCTCAAACCAGCTTTCTGATAAATCAATCTGTTTCTGACTGATCAGAATATACTTTCCGTACTTTTCCAAAAAGGGTCTTCCGCCATAATACCCCATCCAGTATAAAAACAACTGGGCGATGGTTCCCCCGATTGTTCCGGCAATAACTGAACCGGCAAAACTCAGATGTCCCTGCGAAATGAGATAGCCCGCATACGACAAAACCAACTCGCTTGGAATAACCTCTACCATAAGACCAAGTGCAATTCCGAGATGTCCAAGCCCCACAATCCACTCCAAAAGTGACAGTACCATTTCTTTCAATGCGTTTCCCTACTCTCTGTATTGATAATAGCTTGTCCGGTATTACCGGATGCCCAGCACGAACCCGGCCAATGCAGCCAGTATACCGACGAAGTAACTCAGTGCCAAATATAGAATCAGCACGTCCCATTGTTTTTTTCGATAAAATTGAATGCTCTCCAGCTTAAGTGTTGAGAACGTCGTAAATGCCCCCATAAATCCTATTCCAAAAAACAGTCTGATAGAATCAGAAGGTTCCATCGCCGTAATCCAACCAAGCAAAAAAGAACCTGTAATGTTCACAAACAACGTTGCCAAAGGAAATGCAGTAGACGTTTGTTTTATAACCCATTGGCCAATTCCGAAACGGAACACCGCGCCAAAAAATCCCCCCGCAGCCACAAGCAACATGTGGTTCACGATGCTGCCCCTCCTTTGGCGACTCCGCTTCCTAAACGAAAACCTGCCCACGACATGAAAAGTCCTCCGATTAAGCTGAGCAAGATGTATAGAAGAGCCGTAGCGGTCTGGCCGGTTTGGAAGAGCTGAATGTTTTCTACACTAAAGGTGGAAAACGTAGTAAACGAACCGATCAGACCCGTACCAACGACCATGGATGTATACGGATGGGCGGATGGGCGTCTCCCGAGCCAGAACGTTAGATAGCCAAGCGCAAATGATCCGGCCATGTTGGTCAGGAAGGTAGCAAGCGGAAGTCCTCCTCCCCAGCTCTCACTCACCGCAAGGCCCAGTCCATAGCGCAAAAGCGCTCCGGCCATACCGGCAATCCCTACCCAAATATACAAAAGCACAAGCTTCAGTCCTTTCTTTATGGGCGTTCATTAAACAAAACAGACTCCTGCAGGAAGCCCTGCAGGAGTTCATTATCTCCGTTATTCAGTTTATCATGTTTACTTTCAGGAGAACAATAATCAATCATGCTTAAAGATCGTCAAATCCGTTTGCATCCGATACTTTTGTATATTGCCGGGACTTTTGTTCGAAAAAATCACTCTTGCCGCTGTCCACATGCTCGTACGCTCTGATCCATTTCATCGGATTTTCCCTGAATCCCTGAAACGGCCGTTCTACCCCGAGCTCATTCACTCTTTTGTTGGCCATAAATTTAATATACGCTTCAAGCTCCGGCATGTTGAGGCCGGCAAAGCGGTCACCGATGATGTATCGGGCCCATTGTATTTCCAGCTCTGCCCCCTTTTTAAAGGTTTCCCGTACAAAACGCTTTGTTTCTTCATTGTCCAATTCCGGTATTTCTTTCAGCAATTCTTTAAAGATTTGGCAAAACAGCCGGACGTGAAGCTGTTCATCCCGGTTAATATAATTAATCATCGTGCTCGTACTCATCATTTTTTGGTTTCGCGCCAGGTTGTAAAAAAAGGCAAAGCCTGTATAAAAATTCAAGCCTTCAAGGACCACATCATAGACAATCGATTCCATAAAGGTTCTCGGTGTCGGATTTTCCGAAAACCGTGTATATCCCTCTGCTATAAAATCATTTCGTTCCCGCAGTATTTGATCATGCTTCCAGTACTCAAAGATTTCATCCTGCTTCTGCTTATTCACAAGGCTTGAAAGCACATAGGAATAGGACTGGTTATGGACGACCTCCTGGAAGGAAAGCACTGTCATCAGCGCCGAAAGGCTTGAATCGGTGAGATAGCCGGCAGCCCTGGAAGAATAATCGGTTTGAATGCTGTCCAGAAAGGCCAAAAGCCCGATAATTTTGTTAAACGTATCCTTCTCCTCGCCGGAAAGCTGCTGATATTGCTTCACGTCGCCGGACATATTGATCTCAAACGGGGTCCAAAAATTGGCCAGCATATTCTTGTACATCGGATAAGCCCAACTGTACCGGACATCATCCCAGTTCAGTACGTTTGAACTTCTGCCATTCAGAATTCCCGTTGATGCATTTGGGGCGGTTACATCGTATAATTTTCGTTTGCTTAATGTATTCATCCTTATCCTCCTAGCTTGAGCAGCTCTCACAGTCTTCAAGTTCTGAAACGGATGTTGACCGCGTATAGTACGTGGTCTTCAGTCCTGATTTCCAGGCGGTCATATGAAGATCCAGCAGCTCTTTTGCCTTGATCGTACTCTTCACATAAAAGTTAAAGGAAATCGATTGGTCCACATGCTTTTGCCTTGCCGCATTTTGTTTAATACTGAAATGCTGGTCCACCTCATACGCCGATTTATAATACCAGTTTGTCTGGGGTGTCAGGTCAGGTGCAGTAACCGGAATTTTAAAATCCTTTTTTTCTTCTGAGTACTCTTTTTTGAAAATGGGATCCACAGAAGCGGTTGAGTTTGCGATCAGGCTTGTTGTTGCATTCGGAGCAACCGCCAGCAGCCATGCGTTTCGAATACCAGAAGTCTGAATCTCTTCCTTCAGCTTCAGCCATTTTTCAGACTGGTAGCCTCTTTGCTCAAAATAAGTCCCGGTCTCCCAATCAGACTCTTTAAAAGCCGGATAGGAACCCTTTTCTTTCGCTAATTCATTGCTGGCTTTGATGGTCAGGTAATTGATTTTTTCATACAACTCATCGTTATATTGAACAGCCTCCTCGGACTCCCAGCGTATGCCCTCAAGAGCCAGAAGATGGTGAAGCCCAAATGTTCCAAGTCCGATTGCCCGGTACTTTTGATTGGTCAGTACCGCCTGCTTGACTTCAATGCGGTTTTCGTTCAGATCAATCACATTATCGAGCATTCGCACCTGAATCGGAACCAGGCGTTCAAGTACATCCGCCTTTACAGCCCTGGCAAGAGAAATGGAGCTTAAGTTACAAGTTACATAATCACCGGGCCGTTTGGTGATCATAATCTTTCCATCCTCGGTAATCTCTTCTTCCACGGTTGTGGCTGACCCGTTTTGCGCAATTTCGGTACACAGATTGCTGCAGTAAATCATCCCTTCGTGCTTATTTGGATTGGCACGATTCACCGTGTCCCGGTAGAACATGTAAGGCACACCTGTTTCGAGCTGGCTTCTCATAATGCGTTTGAAAATCTCGATTGCCGGCACAACATCATAGCCGCCGGACCCCTTTTCACCAAAATATCCCTGATCTGCAGCGCGGACACATTCCTCGTACTTTTGCCGGAAGCTTCCTTCTCCAGGCACTTCATCATAATAGTCATCCAGTTCATAGCCCATTATCTTTTTAACCATGTAGGGATCAAACAGATACCAGTCATCCCGGGCTTCTGTTTTTTCCATAAACAAATCCGGGATGCAAAGGCCGAGAAACAAATCATGCACCCGTTGTCGTTCGTCCCCATTGTTCAGCTTGGCATCAAGGAATGAAAACAAATCCTTGCCAAACACATTATAGTAAATGGCAATCGCTCCCTTTCGCTGGCCTAGCTGGTCTACGCTGACGGCGGTCTGGTTCAGCAATTTTGCCCATGGGATGATTCCTGAGGAATTTCCTTTGAATCCTTTAATCTCGGAACCTAGGCTTCTGATTTTACCGAGATATACGGCAATTCCCCCGCCCCCTTTGGAAAGAGTGGCTGCATCGGTTGTAGAATCATAGATTCCCCTCAGGCTATCCTCCATCGTATCAATGAAGCAGCTGGACAGCTGTCCATAGCTCTTTCCTGCGTTCGCTAAAGTCGGTGTGGCAACGGTCATGTAAAGGTTCGACATCGCCCAGTACGCTTCTTTAACCAGGCTCAGGCGCTTTTCTTTCGGCTCCCTGGAGAGCAGTGTCATCGCAACGATCATGAACCGCTCCTGAGGAAGCTCATATACACTGCCCTCATGTGATTGGGCCAAATAACGGTCTGCCAGGGTCCGAATGCCGATGTAGGTAAACTTATGATCCTGATCCGAATCAATTACGCTCTCAAGCTCTTTGATTTCGGCGTTGGAATACGTTCGCAGAAGGCTCCTGTCGTAAATCCCCATCCCAGTCAACTGCTCAATCAGTTCATACAGTGAACCATAAGGTTGTCCCGTTTCATTGTTTCTGTTCTTTGCTGCCTCCCGATACAACTTTTTCAAGTGTATTCTTGCTGCGACAAAGGTCCAGTCCGGCTCTTCCATCGAAATATTCTCAAGGGCATAAAGAACCCCCATGTTCAGCATTTTTTGTGTGGAATCCTCCTGATGGACAAAATAGGAGACTTTTTCTATGTATTCTTCTCTCTTCCTCAACTGGGGAAATTCCTCTATAATCTCCTGGAGTTCACCAATTACCTGCTGGACTCTTGAAATATCTGTAGCCATTTACAGCTCTCCTCTCTTTTCAAACAAAAATAAAAGGCTCATCCATTGGATGAGCCCAAAAACGACACGTAGTATGTAAAAAACAAAAAAGCAGATTGGTGCCGTTTTTGTTTCTCACTCCCCGAAGAATCAAAACCGTGAAACAAAAGGCAGGTCTACTGGCTACTGCTTCATCCTACTCCGGACCTTCCCATGTAAAAGCCACAGCTTTGTGCGCGTTCTTTACACAGTGGATCTCCGTTTCGTCCACATGACAGTTGCGGGGACAGCTCCGGAATTGCACCGGATTCCCTATTAAGTCTTTAACAGACACCTGTTGTTTCATAAATACTATATTTAGTTCCTCACACCTTACTTTCACACTAAATATAGTAATTGTCAATACCTTTTCTTTAATTATTGTTATCCCAGATGGCACGTGCACAATATTTTATAATATCTCTCCGCCGGATAATACCAATGAAATGGCCGTCATCATCCGTTACAGGTATAAAATTTTGGTCGGTTGCGAGCGTGATTAAATCCTCCATATTCGAATTAATAGAAACCGAAATATTATTCACCCGCTGTGGTACATCCTTTAACTTTGTTTTCACGACATCATGGAAACCAAGGTCAAAGGCCTCTTTCAGTTTCCAAAGCAAATCCCCCTCTGTTAAGGTCCCTACATATTGTCCATCCTCTGAAACAAGAGGAACAGACGTATATTTGTGATACGAAAGCTTTTCTAAAGCCTGCCTAATGGTCGATTCAGGATTCAAAAATTTTACCTCATCTTTAGGCAATAGATAAAAAGCGATGTTCATGCTGTGATCTCCTTTAACCCTTAATTGCAGTTGTTCATTATATACTATAGCAAAAAGCATGATCTTCTTTCACACAAAAAAAGCCCTGAGAAGGCCTCTTATGCTTTACTTTTATTCCCACACTGAGAACGTATTAAACTTTTTTGCCTGGTTCTATGACGGTCCCCTGTTGATGGAGCCAGCTTTTATACTCTTCTTCAAGTTCGGTTAATGGCGATTCCAGCTCCTTGCTGATCCCGGCCTTTTTAAGCATCTGAATCAAATATTTTTTTCTTTCTTCAATCGCTTTCCGCAATATCCCGCCCATCTGAAACCTCCCGATAAAGCGTTTTCATAACATAGTATACGTAGCTGCCATAAAAAAAGTTTCAGCGTCTGTCACGCATAACTAATTTATTGGCAGCTGTACCCATTTATGACATGAGATAGGCGGAACAAGGAGAGGATCTGTTACTTAGGTAAATCTTTATTGATTTCTCTGCGAACATGTCCGATTTCAGGAAGGATGAGTTTTTTCATAGCCAAAGATACCGCGCCCGATGATCCAGGCATTGCAAAAACAGCGGTGGAATCAATGACCCCAGCAACGGCTCTGCTCATAATTGCCGCAGAACCAATGTCTTCTGTATAACTCAGCATGCGAAACAATTCTCCATATCCGGGTATTTCCTTTGTAAACAGAGGTCCCAGCGTTTCAATGGTTACATCCCGTTTGGCAATTCCAGTTCCCCCGTTGATCAGAATGACCTCAACGTCTTCTGCTAAGCAGCCTTCAAGAACAGCGGACCGAATTTCGTCCACTTCATCTTTTACAATCGCATACTGCGAAACTTTGTGTCCATTTTGAACGAGCTGATCTTTTATTAAGATGCCGCTTTTATCGGTTTCCGCTGTCCTTGTGTCACTCACTGTAATCACTTTGCAGCTTACAGAGGAAGGTGATTCTTTTTTATGTTCTTCAACACTCATATCTTATCCCCTCTTCGCGATTCTACTTCTTTTTTCTTTTAAGTAGCCATACCACAATGGCAATGACAATGACGACAATAACGATAAATACCGGGGCAGATGAAGTGGTTTTGCTTTCTGCTTTCTCTGCTTTTTGTTCTGATTGTTCCTTTTGTTTGGTTACCGGTGCTTTTTCAGTGCTTTTTTCGGGTTGTTTTTTCGCTTCTTTCTTCTCTTCTGGTTGGTCTACGGTAAAAGAAAATCCCTTTTCAATCACATGCCCATCAGCACCAATGATTTTATAGTCCACGTTATACTTTCCGTTTTCAAAAGAATCCGGTGAAGTGCCCATCAAAACCCTGTCGTTCACAGTTGTTTTAATATCTACCGGTTTTCCATCTCTAGTTACTTTCATGGTGCTTAAATTTTCGATTTTAGTTTCAAACGTTAACGTGATCTTATTAAGATCTTCTTTGACTACAGCGCCCTCTTTCGGATCAGAGGATTCCAGGCCGGTGTGTGCAGAGACACTGGAAGCGGTTGAGAAAAAGAAAATTGCGGCCAGCAGCCATATGTATTTTTGCATGTGAACTCTCCTTTTGCGTGCTTGTCATACCTATATATACTGTACAGGAAATCCCCAAAAAAGACCACTCAGATCCAGTAATCTGAGTGGTCTTTTCGACTTATGCCTGATTAGGGCTTAGCAAAACGCGCATGCACAACCTATGATTATTAACAAAATGAACAACACCACAATAAGAGCGAATCCACTTCCGCATCCGTGTCCAAATGACATTTTGTTGCCTCCTCTTTCGAGATATTTAATGATCTACATCCATAACATATGAAGCGGTCGTGCTCTGTGAAACGGTGCAAGAGTCTATTTTTTAAAAACAAAACTCGCCCTTTTTTTGATCGTTATCCGCATTTGTCCATACATAAATGACAAGACTCCATATACTGTTAGGGAAATGTTGGAGTTTCTAAAAAGGAGGTAAATACTATGGGATTCGCAGTAGGTGGCAGTGGTTTCGCCTTGATCGTGGTACTGTTCGTGCTTCTTATCATCGTTGGCTGTGCATGTGCGTTCTGCTAACAAACGAACAAGGAAAAGATGCAGATCTTTTCCTTGTGCATTAATGAACTACGATTAACGCAAATCTTTTTCCAAAAACCCAAAACCCATTTTTAAAGCACTGAGCGATTGCCCAGTGCTTCTTTTTGTTATTAATCGCTGTTTTTCTCCGTGTTCTTTGTTTTTTCTTTGAGCTCCCAATAGGTTTCAAGGGCGCGCTGGCCAATGTGCTTATTGACCGCCTGTGTGCCGCTGTAGGGAGATGCGTCTGGAACAATTATCGCATAGGCAATTTCCGGATTATCGAACGGCGCATAGCCGACGAGCGTCAAATTATCCTTATCTGCGATAAAATTCCCGTTGCTGTCATATTTCTTCACCTGTGCGGTACCTGTTTTACCCGCAGGATTATGGTACTTCGGATTATTACCAAAGTACTTTGTTGCAGTGCCTCCAGGCGAATGGTAAACCTCCCAGAATCCCTCCTGCACCCTTTCGATATAGCTTTTATCCATGTCCAGTTCATTCAGGACATTTGATTCAAACCGTTTAACGAGCTTTCCTTCCATATGATTTTCCGTTTGAGGCTCACGAATCTCCTTAACAAGCCTTGGCTGTACGCGGTACCCGCCATTCGCAATCGTGGATACATATTGCACCATCTGGATCGGGGTATATGTATCAAACTGACCGATCCCCATATCAATCATATTACCGAGCTGGTCGGTGTAGCCGCCATTATATCCTGTAGATTCGTTTGGAAAATCAATGCCTGTCTTGACTCCCAGACCGAATTGGCTGAAATAATAGCGCATCACATCAAACCCAAGATAACGGTTGTCACCATAAAAGCTTTTCGAACTGTAACTGAATTTTCCGAGGCGCATGACAATGTTGTACATATAGACATTGGATGATCGCTTCAAAGCGGTTAAGTCATTGATGCTTCCCATATTCGCATGCGACTTTTTCGTCAATGATCCAAATTTCAAAGGCGCATCATAGATGTATTCCCCGGGATGAATCACCCCTTTATGAAGTCCAGTCAACACGGTTGCACCCTTGACGGCTGAACCCATTTCATAGGCATCGAACAAGGCACCGTACGAATCATTCACAAATGCTCCATCCTTGTCCATCTTTTTCCCGGCAATCGAATAGACTTCCCCCGTTTTCGGGTTCATCATAACGATGTAGGCAGACTTCATCATTTCATTTCCGCGGTCAGCCCTGCCTTTCCTTATTTCTTCTTCCAGAATTTTTTCCATCTTTTCCTGCAGATCCATATCGATGGTCAATACCAGATCTTTTCCGCGTTTGCCTGGAATGATTTTTGGTTCACCAAGCGTTTTTCCTGTTTTGGGATTGGTAAGATAAATACTTCTTTCTTTTGTCCCTCTCAAGGTTTCCTGATATTGAGCTTCAAGCCCGCTCACGCCAACCTGGTCTGTCCGGTCATAATTCATGGCACCGAAATATTCTTGCTGCTCTTTAGGCATCTGTTTCACACGTCCAAAAATCGTTTTCAGCGAATCGCCAAACGGATAGGTTCTGTCGGCATCCGGCATGATATCAATGCCCGGCAGCTGGTTCAGATTCTCGGAAATGATTGAAATTTCCCGATCGGTCAGGTTCTTCTTTACTGGAGAAGCAGAGTAGGCATACCCAGCGTCCATTTCCCGTTTGATCGCAAGTATTTCCAGATCTTTTTTGGTAAGTGTATGTAAATCCTCCTTGGTAATTCGCTCAACCAGCACCTTATACTCTTTTTCATTGTTCAGTTTTTTGATTTCAGCTGAAGTTAGCCTTTCCTTCAGCAGTTCTGCAACCCCGTTCTTTACGATAAAAAAGTCCTTTTTGTCCCGTTCCGGGATTTTTTTGATATCGACTTTTATGTGCTGTGAGAGCCATTTCGCCACCCTATAGGTATCCTCGGGCTTCGTGCTGCTCGTTTTGGTATAGGTCAGTGTGAAGTAGGGCTTGTTATCCACAACAACACGCTGATACCTGTCCAGTATTTTCCCGCGAGGCGCCTCTTTCTTTGCTTCTTCCTTTTTAATAGCATCTGATTCCTGCCTCTTTTCCTCACCATTAACAATTTGAAGTACGCCAAGACGAAGAATCAAGATTGAAAAAAGTAAAAAAACTGCAATGAATAAGATATTAAGCCGAAAAGGGAGATGATTCTTTTTCTTTTTGGTTTGTGTCTCCATCCATCTGTCCTCCAAGGATATTATTACAATAATATTACAAAAGCTTCCACTCATAGATTACTAAATATTAATAGTAATTCCAAGTTTTTCATAGGAATTTCTTTCTAAAAAATTTTTATCCGACGTAATATTCAGCTTATTGATTCGATTCATATAATTTGCTATATTAATAATCCTGTTTGTAAAAACCTTGTAAAAAGGAGGCAGCGGATGGTTTATTGGCATCTTTTTCGCAAAAGTTTTGCCATCAATATGCAATATCGGCTTTCGCACTTGATCAACAATGCTGCATCGGCGATCTTTGGCTTCGTGTATATAGCCATTTGGACCGGGGTCCTGACGGGCAAAGAGCAAAAAAGCCCGTACAGCATATTGGACATGACGTATTATATGGGTGCCAGTCAATGCATCTTGTGGATGACTGTTTTTTTGACTGCAGGGCTGGGAATCCAGCTCGGTGTCCGGAACGGCGCCATATCGATAGAACTTGCACGGCCGGTCAGCTACTATTTTTATGTCGTTTCCCAGGAGGGTGGCAGAATCGCCTACAATGCCTTATTCAGAAGCCTCCCCATTGGACTGATTTTCTCACTGACTGTTGGTTTTTATGTACCCTCCCACTGGACCACACTTGTTTACAGTCTGCTTTCCCTTCTTCTCGCCATCGGCATTTCACTAAATATCTTTTATTTGATCGGCATCAGCTCTTGCTGGACCACAGAAATATCATGGTCATGGGCTCATTTTATTATTCTCACCTTAATGTTCTCTCTTGGAGGACAAATGGTTCCGCTTACGTTTCTGCCTGAATTTTTGTCCCAACTGGCAAAGTGGCTCCCTTTTGCCGGTGTCGTATACTACCCGGTTCTTATTTTTCTGGAAAAAGCGGATCATTCGGTACTGATTTTGCAAACCGGATGGCTGTTGGTTCTTCTTTTTGCAAATCATGGGATTACTGCTGCAGCACGGCAGAAGGTTGAAATCCAGGGGGGATGAAAATTGAAGCTATACATAAAACTTGTGAGTGCCAGCATACGCTCCCGCATGCAGTACAAGATGAACTTTGTTTTTTCCATGGTCTCCTACGGGATCGTAATGATGATTGATTTTTTGATGCTTGCTGCTATATTAAACCGTTTCAATGAAGTCAAAGGCTGGAATCTGTATGAGGTGGGCATTCTCTACGGCATTTCTTCTGTCTCCCTTTCCCTGTACCGAACCGTAGCTCCTGAAATTCATGAGTTTGAAAAGTATATGATTGAAGGGGAATTTGACAGTCTGCTGATTCGGCCGGTATCCCCCCTTGTCCTGCTGCTTTCAAAAAACCTTGACCTTTCAAGAATTGGAGGCGCCCTGCAAGGAATGATCATCATCGCTCTTTCGCTGTACCACATCAGCCACACGCATTCTATTACGATGCTGCTCATTTATCTTCCTGTCATATTGGTATGCGGTTGGATAATCTCGTTTTCACTCGCTTTAGTAACGGCAACCATCGCATTTTGGACGCAGCGGATCAAGGATTTTCAAACGTTCACCTTGTACGCCCCCTTTAATGCGGCCAATTATCCGATGAACATTTATCCCGGCTGGCTGAAATTTATTTTTTTCACCGTCATTCCCGTGGCTTTTATCAATTATGTTCCCATGTTGTTTTTACTGAACAAAGGCGGAAGCATCTATTACCTGCTGCTGCCCGTTCTTGTGGCACTTTTATTTTTTTATTTGGCATCAGCCTTTTGGAATTTTGGGATCCGATTTTATCATAGTACCGGAACATAAAAAGGAGGAGCTCTTAGATGATTGAAGCCCGACAGCTTACAAAAAGCTTTAAAATATATCCGTCAAAACCCGGAATCCTGAACAGTATGCGTTCTTTATTTTCCGCAAAGTATGAAATCAAGCATGCCGTGGATTCCATTTCTTTCAAAATAGATGAGGGGGAATTTGTAGGTTACATCGGTCCGAACGGGGCAGGCAAATCTACAACGATCAAGATGCTGTCAGGAATTCTGCATCCGAGTTCAGGAACAGCCACTGTCCTAGGCATCGACCCACAAAAGGAACGAAAAGAGCTTGCCCGGAACATCGGGATCGTTTTTGGACAGCGAACCCAGCTATGGTGGGACCTTCCGGTTAAAGATTCGTTTGAGATCCTGAAAGCGATGTACAAGATTGATGAACAAGATTACCGGCACTTTTTGAAGCAGTATGATGACATCCTCGAAATCGGCCGGTTTCTCGAAACTCCTGTCAGAAAGCTGTCTCTTGGCCAGCGGATGCGCGCTGATCTCGCAGCGGCCATGATTCACAATCCATCCGTTCTCTTTTTGGATGAACCGACCATTGGCCTGGATGTAGTAGCCAAAAAAAACATCCGGGAATTCCTGAAAGAAATGAACATTTCTCATCAAAAAACCATTATTCTGACCACACATGACATGGATGATATTGAACAGTTATGCAGCCGTGTGATTGTAATTAATCAGGGGAAAACCGTACTGGATGGTTCCTTGGAACAGCTGAAAAACCATATTGGTCTGCCAAGCATTCTAAAAGTCCTGTATGATGAACACGTAAACCCGAAGAATATCAGCGGAGTTGAAAAAATAGAGCAGAACGGCTCCGAGTTAACCATTCTGTATGATCGCTCAAAAATCACATCTCCAGCTCTTTTGCAGGAGATATCCCAATGGGGTACCCCAAAGGACATTCAAATGAAAGAGCCCGACATTGAAGAAGTTATACAAAACTTTTATTAAAAAAGCACCGCAAGGGCAGCGGTGCTTCTTCTTTCTTCTTATGATAATTTAGAGATTGTTTTTTCGGAGAGCCATTCTTCAAGCTGATCGTACATATTCATAGCATCCTCAATGCCACGCTCATAAAGGGCATTTAGTTTTACCGGATTCCGCTCGGCTCGGCCAACCTCCATCTTTTCTTTTGGACGAATGACAAATACCTCGCTTTTCTTCTCAAGATCTTCAATGTAGTCCATCGTCTCATTATAATGCACATAGCGTTTCAACAATACCTCAGCCATTCCAGGATGCCGGCTGTAGATTCTCTTCGCCAGCCACTCCATCCTGGTTTTGCTTTTTCGGTAACCTTCGTTTTGGGTCAACACAATTACATTGCGCAGGTTTCCATCTTTTCTGGCTTTCCGAATGGGCACTGGATCGGCTACACCGCCATCAAGCAACTTTTTTCCCTGATATTCAATCACAGGAGCCATAAAAGGCAGAGAAGCTGATGCACGAAGGACTGTAAGTATTTCCTTCTCATGGTCGGCCTTTTCAAAATATACAGGCTCTCCTGTTTCACTGTTTGTCGTTCCGATTACAAACCGTTCCTTCGCCTTTTTAAAACTGTTAAAATCAAAAGGTACATGGATATTTGGAATTTCATCAAATATGAAATCCATCCCAAATAGACCTTTTCCTCTGAGCAGCCAGTTTTTATAGGATATATATTGCGGGTGGCGCACAAAATCAATGTTCACTACCCGGTTTCTTCCCCTTTGCCTGGAGATATAGGAAGTGGCGTTGCAAGCACCGGCAGAAACACCAATGATATAAGGAAAATAAAGTTCCTTGTCCATAAAGAAATCCAGGACCCCCGCCGTATAAACGCCTCTCATACCTCCGCCTTCGAGGACAAGACCTGTTCCATTCATCCTAAAATCCCTCTTTTCTATATAATAGTACACTATATGTAATAAAAAAGAAAAAAGCTAATGTTTTGCTTTGGCCGCCCCTCTATATACACAAAAGCGGGCATACTCAAAAAGCATACCCGCCACTTATCTTAGATTAAACCAGCATATTTTAAGCCATGCCAAATTCCATCTTCTCCAACTGGTTTAGTTACATAGTTAGCCGCACGTTTGGCTTCCGGCCTTCCGTTGCCCATGGCAATCCCCATTCCGGACGATTGAAGCATTTCGATGTCATTTAACGCATCACCAAAGGAAAAGGTGTTTTCCCTATGAATGGTGGTACGCTTCAGGAGCTCTTCAATTCCCTTAGCTTTCGATCCTCCATATGGCATAACATCAATTGCATGCTGGTGCCAGCGGATAAAATCAAAGGTCCCTTTGTATCCCTTGCGATAAGGCTGCTCAAAACCTTCGTCACAGAACAACAAAGCCTGATACACATCATTGTTATGGTAGTAGGTTTGATCAAACTGAGGATATTCCGGCAGAAGGTGTTTCGTGCTTTCATAAACGACTTCCGCATATTCGAGATTCGTTGTCGCACTGGCATGATCCAGGAAAACAAGAGGATGGCCCGCTTCTACAGCAAGCTTCTCAAGGTGTTTCAAACGCTCGACATCCAGATTGGCTTTATAGATCACTTCACCTTCAAAAACAACATATGAACCATTAAAGCTGATAAACGAATCCATTTCCAATTCTTTCAGCAGATGTTTGAACATAAAAGGAGCGCGTCCCGTTGCAATTCCTGTATGAACGCCATTTGCCCTTAATTTATGAAGAGCTTCTTTTGTAGAATCCGGAATCTTTCCGGTGGTTTCGTCAATCAATGTTCCGTCAATATCAAAGAACACCATTTTATCTCTCATCTCTACCACTCCTTATTTCTCTCCCTATATGATGAATTTTTATAAGCGGTCTGTCAACTCCTTGAATCCAAAAAGAAAACCCTCCGATGTTCGAAGGGTTCTTACCAATTAGGAATTTGGATTCGCTGCAGTTTGCATATTTTTCCGTTTGCGGTTCAACACAATGCTCTGGACCGTCATGAAAATGTTACCCACAATCCAGTACAGCGGCAGTACAGCAGATAGCTTCCATGCCGAGAATACGATAATCATTGGCATAATATAGCCCATCATCTGTATTTGCGGATTGGCCTGTTCGAGCTGCCTGTTGATAATTTTGTATTGGATAAAGGTTGTAATGGCAGCGATAATCGGCAGGATGTGTGTAGGATCGGGTGTACCCAGATTAAACCAAAGGAAATTATGTGCGGCAATCTCTTTGGTACGAATGATCGCATAGTAAAAAGCTAAAAGAATCGGCATCTGAATCAACAGCGGCAAGCATCCCATCGAAACCGGGTTTACACCATGTTTTTGATACAATGCCATAACTTCCTGCTGCATTTTTACTTGTGTTTCCTTGTCTTTTCCCTTGTATTTTTCGCGGATGCGCTTCATTTCCGGCTGAAGCTCTTTCATTTTTTGCTGATTTTTTGTTTGCGAAATGGTAAAGGGCAATAACAGACAGCGAATGATTATGGTTAAAAAAATGATAGCCAGTCCATAATTTCCGTTAAAAAAAGTAGCCACAAACTGAATTACTTCAGAGAATGGATAGACAAAATAGTGGCTCCATACGCCGTGGCTTTGTGCATTAACCGGCGCTCGGCTGCAGCCCGCCAGCACCCATATTCCCAAAATAGCAATTAAAAATTTTAATCCGTGTGCGAGTCCTGATCGTTGTTTCTTTTGAATCATTGCATTTCCTCCTTGTTGTTTTTCCATCTATGAAAAAGGACAAGAAGGAATGGCTGTCATTATCATCCGGTGCTTCTTTCCGGTATTTCCTAAGAGCAATCCGGTTTCTCATGAAACAAAAGTTTTGAACAGTGCTCGGTGTATTTTGAAGATTACGTGTGCAGGCTGTGTCTGAAATTCTTAACTGGCTGCTTCGCTTAATCGTATCAGGACACTGCATGATCAGGTGCCTGCTGATGCCAAGCACCGCCAGCGTAAGACCCAATGAAATCAGCATAACATCCATTTCACACAAAAGTTCAAGAATCGGTTCGATTGGACTCACCCCCTTTTGATACAAGTATAACTCCTTAGCGTCTAAAAAGATAGCACAGGAGCAGGTGTCATAGAATCGACAGAAATAAAGCGCCGTGTGGGAGGTCATCACGGCGCCTGATAAAGTATAGGGGGATAACATACTATACGAAAACCTTTATAAAAGGTGACTGAAAAAATTTTATTATTTCCATGCATATTTTCAAAGTAGTAATACAAACTAGTAGTACAAGGAGGTGATACATATGGCACGAAACAACAACTCTAACGAATTATTGGTGAATGGAGCTCAACAAGCTCTTGACCAAATGAAGTATGAAATCGCTTCTGAATTTGGTGTACAACTAGGTGCAGACACTACTTCTCGCGCTAACGGATCAGTTGGTGGTGAGATCACTAAGCGTCTTGTACAAATGGCTGAACAACAACTTGGTGGCGGATTCCGTCGTTAATCTTTACTCTCCTATAAAAGAGTGGGACAAGCTCCCGCTCTTTTTTGTTCACAAAAATAGCCAGGGTTCTTGTATCCCTGGCTGGAAAAAGGTAATTTCATTATAACACGATGAGCTCCAATTAAAAAAGAAAAGACACTCTTCGAAAAAATATTTTTATTGCTCCCACGGTTTTTGAGTGCCAAATTCCTCGGCTAGCCTTTTGCTGTTCTCTCTTCTCTTCCTCCGGTTAACAGCACGTTCGCCAGCTCCCTGGTGAAGCCACTTTTCTTCCGCAGATTCCGGCACAGCCCGTGGAACTGGTGTCGGTTTGCCGTCTTCCCCAAGCGCAACAAAGGTTAAAAAAGAAACCGCGCACACTTTTCGTTCTCCCGAAAACAGGTTTTCTGAAATGATTTTAACAAATACTTCCATAGATGTTTTATGGGTCCATGTGACAAAGGATTCCAGGCATACGGAATTCCCCACCCTGATTGGATGAAGAAAATCCACGGAATCTGTTGATGCGGTAACCACATTGCATCTTGCATGCCGGATGGCTGATATTGCTGCCACATCGTCAATATAGGCCATTAATTTCCCCCCGAATAATGTACCATGATTATTGGTGTCCGGGGGCAGCACCACACTTGATTTGACCGTTCTCGATTCTCTGACAAATTTCTCTGTTATCATGCTTATATATCACACTCCTATATAACATTATATGAAAAAAACCTTTGCAATAAAGCAAAGGTTTTTTTACAATTTACTTTTTGACGACAGCATGCCCGCCAAATTCATTTCGGAGTGCTGCTACTACTTTCCCGTGGAAAGTATCGTCCTCAAGTGATCGGAACCTCATAAATTGGGATAATGCAATGACTGGAGCCGTTGCCTGATAATCAAGCGCAGCTTCTATGGTCCATATACCTTCTCCTGACGAATGCATGACCCCCCGGATATCTTCAAGCTTCGGCTGCTTGGAAAATGCATTTTCCATAAGCTCCATGAGCCATGAACGAATAACCGAGCCATTATTCCATACTTTTGCAACCGCTTCATAATCATAGTCAAAATCACTTTTATCCAGGATCTCAAACCCTTCAGCGATCGCCTGCATCATGCCATATTCAATACCATTGTGGACCATTTTCAAGAAGTGACCGCTTCCTGCTTTCCCGGTCTTCATAAAACCGTTTTCGATAGAAATTTTTTCATAAAGGGGAGCGATGTAATCCACGGCTTCTTCATCTCCACCAACCATGACACAAACTCCGTGACGTGCCCCTTCCGTACCGCCACTCGTTCCGCAATCCACCAGGTGAATTCCTTTTTCCTTCAGTTCCTCATACCTTCTCAGTGTATCCTTGTACTTTGAATTACCTGCATCAACAATGATATCCCCTGAATCAAGATAAGGAACAATCTCCCCGATCACACTGTCCACAACAGGGCCCGCAGGAACAAGCAGGATGATTGCTCTGCGGCCGGTGAAGCTTTTGGTCAAATCTTCAAGAGAATGGGCTCCGGTAGCACCATGAGAGGATATTTTATCAACGGTTTCCTTATTCGTATCAAAAGCGATCACTTTAAAATCGTGATCAAGCATATTTTGGGCAATATTAAAACCCATTTTTCCCAAACCAACTAGACCGATTTCCATTTACATCACTTCCTCTGTAATCTTTAGCTTTCCTACTCCACTAGTTATTCCACAAAAGGTTAAGCTTTAACCTGAATTTAACGAATGATTCCTTTAGGGTTGGCCACGATAATAAAAGGGAGGTGATCGTATGACAAAGAAAAGCAGCGGAAAAGGACGGGCAGCAACAGGAGTTACGCCACAAGGAACAAGTGAGGATGCTGAATTCGCCCAAGACCCGAAAACCGAACTTGAAAACCGGGCAAAAAAGAGCAATACGAAACGTTAATTTCAGCTCAGGATTTCATTTATGCACGGTGTATCACACGTATACTACCGTGCTTTTTTTGTCCACCGTGCTGGAAAATAATATGAAAAGCAATGTAAAACATTTGAAGTCCTGAACGATATAAATACTAGAACAACTACTTTCAGAATAAAAGGACGAAGCAATGGCGAAAGCAAAAAGGCTGGAACAGCTATTATTATTTATTAACCAAAAAAAACAGTTTACATTGAAGGAACTGGCTGATGAATTTAAGGTGTCCCCAAGAACCATCCAGCGTGACCTGCTGCATTTAATCGATCGGGGCCTCCCCATCTTATCCGAATACGGTCCGCATGGCGGCTACACCCTGATGCGAGAGAAAATACTTCCTCCAATCGGATTCTCCGAATCAGAAGCCCTCTCTTTTTTATTTGCGCTGCAAAGCCTGGGAGTGAGTGATTCTTTCCCATACAGCAAGGAGGCTCAATCGGTTAAAGAAAAACTGATGAATTTTTTGTCAGATGACGGCATAAAACAATTGAGCAACATTGAGAAAAAGTGGCAGGGCAAAATGCTACTCTCTGACCAGGTTCCTGTTCATCTGCCGCTGTTCTTCCAGGCGGCCATAGAACAGCGTGTAATCACTGTTGAGTACGAATTGTCAGGAGATCTCAGAATTAGCATCCTTCAACCGATTGGGATTATTGAGAACGGGTACAACTGGTATTCTCCCTGTTATAACCCCACTGACAAAACGGTTCATCTGTTGAATCTCAAAAACATAAAGACTGCTGCAATCGAAAATGAATGTCACCCTTTAACCGGTAATACGGCTCTCCCCGTCAGCCAATGGAATGAGCTTGTTTCTCCGCTCGAGAAGCTCAACCTGCATGTGAATCTTAATAGTAACGGGGCAAACAAAGCGTTGAATCACCCTGTTTTACGAAAAGACACCAAATTATCCTCCAAACGTTCAGGACAAATTGAAGCCATTATTCCGCGGGAGGCTCTCCCCCTTTATGCCGAGTGGATATGGGCGTTCGGAGCTGATGCATACGTGGTCAGCCCTTCTGAATTAGTGGATTATTTGCGTGCAAAAACGGACGAAATGGCTCAAATCTATGAAAGGATAACACCGGCTTTGAAAGTTTGAAAGTTATTTTACTCATAAAAGTCGCCAAAAAGGAGTATAATGTAAGTATTACACTTAAGGGGGATACCCATGGCCTTTTTTTCCAAAAACCCAATCGAACCAGTTCCTGATGTAGAAACTAAAGTTTGGGCATGTGAAAATGAAGAGTGCACATGCTGGATGAGAGCTGATTACTCGCTGCAAGAAACACCTGATTGCCCGATTTGCAAGTCAAAAATGACTCAGGAAATCCGCATGCTCCCAGAGCTGAAATAAAGAGATGAGGACCATATGCCCGCATTATGCGAGAGGTATTATGGTCCTTTTTCTTGTTATGCTTTAAGGTTTATCATCATTTCATGCCGGGTATAGAAAAACTATGAAAAGGAGGAGTTCGACAATGAACAATGAATACACAACTACAACTAATAACAGCAAAGAAAAATCCGGATTTACCACAGGTGTTCTTGTTGGGGGCTTAGTAGGAGCCGCAACTGCTCTTTTATTAACACCAAAATCCGGCAAAGAAATGCGTGCTGGCATATCCAGCCAAACTTCGAATCTAAAAGAAAAGACCATGCGAATGAAAGATGAAGCCAAACTTCAAACGCAGCTCGGAACAATGGCCGGTAAAGAGAAAGCATCAAATATGATGGAGTCGGTAAAGGATAAAGCAACCCAGGTAACATCACAGGCGAAAGAAAAAGTAAGCTCCATGAAAAACAAGAAAAATGATACTACGCCTACTGTTAAATCAGAGCCTGGGCTTCCCCCTTCTCCGGAAGCATCCAAAACCACTCTTGGCGAATAAAAGAAACGAGCCTCAAAAGGCTCGTTTCTTTTATTTTATACCCACCACATTTCTGCAGGCGTCTCTTCAATTATTACGTCATTCAGATTCTTCACTGCACGGGCAAACCCTTCATTGATGCTCATGAGCGGATCCTCATGCTCAATGCTAACCACATAATCGTAGCCATAGGTTCGTAACGCGCTGATCATGTCGGACCATTCCTGGACACTATGCCCGCAGCCTACAGAACGGAAACTCCAGGCTCGTGACCTGACTTCACCATATGGCTGCATATCTGTCAATCCATACATGTTCACATTATCTTGGTCAATATACGTATCCTTGGCATGGAAGTGGTGGATCGCATCCGCTTTGCCGAGAATTTTAATTGCTGCAACAGGATCAATTCCTTGCCACCATAAATGGCTTGGATCAAGATTGGCACCGATGGCATCACATGTTTCTTCACGCAATTTCAAAAGCGTATACGGTGTATGTACCAGGAAACCGCCATGCAATTCCAGGCCAATTTTCACGTTCTTGTCTTTAGCATATAGTCCCCATTCCCGCCAATAAGGAATTAATTTTTCTTCCCACTGCCATTTCAGGACATCACCATATTCGTTTGGCCAAGGGGTGACCGGCCAGTTAGGGTACTTAGCCCCTTCATGGTCCCCAGGCACACCCGAAAAGCAGTTCACAACCGGAATTCCGAGAAGACTGGCCAAATCTACTGTTTTAACAAATGTCTCGTGGGAAACACGGGCAAATTCCTCATCTGGGGATAGAGGATTTCCATGGCAGCTTAAGGCGCTGATCATCAAACCCCTTGATTCTACCTGGTGAAGGAAATCTTTTCTTTTTTCTTCACTGTCCAAAAGTTCGTCCACCTTGCAGTGAGCGTTTCCCGGGTAATTCCCCGTTCCAATTTCCACTGCTTTTACTCCCTCTTTTTTCACATGATCGAGCATCTGTTCAAAGGACATTTCAGAAAACAATACCGTAAATACTCCTAACTTCATTGACTCTCCACTTCCTTTCGCTCATTTAATTTCACACTGCTTCCAGTTAAACTGCTTTCATAAATGGCTTCAATCAGCATTGACACTCTTCTTGCTTCTTCAGGCTTTACGACCTGCTCCGCCAGTCCGAGACAGCAGTCCACGAAGTTCTCAGCCTGCGGATTTCCCGGATTATCATCTCCCGGGATAAAAGCGGCTTCCGAATTCAGCAATAGGCCATGTTTGGCTTGATTCAAGTGAAAAGGAAAGACATCAAGACCGCCTTTTTCTCCGGAAATGCTCACATTCTCCAGGTCTTCTTTGATGTTGGCAGACCAAGAGGTTTCCAATAACAGAGAAGCCCCATTTTCAAATCGGACATAGCCTGTTACATGATCATCCACCTCAAAGGTGCTATGATCGAAATCTCCCCACAAGTTCACTTGTTTAGGTGTACGGCTAAGCAGATTGTACTGGGAGCCCATTACTTCCACCGGCACTGAATCACCCATCAGCCAGAGTGCTAAATCCAGGAGATGACACCCATAATCAATTAAGCTGCCGCCACCCTGCAATTCTTTGTTTGTAAAAACACCCCAGCCGGGAACCTTTCGACGCCTCAAGCCCTGTGCCCTAATGACGAGCGGCTCGCCAATTTCGCCTTCCAGCATAACTTTCTTCGCTGCCTGTGCATTTTTCATGAAGCGGTAATGATAGCCAATAGACAGTACTTTACCGGACTCCTCGGCAGCTTTTATCATCTCATCACATTCCTTGGTGGAGAGCGCCATCGGCTTTTCACAAAAAACATGCACACCTGCCTGAAGTGCCGCCACCGAGATTTCTGCGTGAAATTTATTCGGCGTTGAAATAAATACAGCATCCACGTTTTCCAGAAGGTCGTGATAATTTTCATAAACTCCCGGGATATTATACGTTTCTGCAATCTGTTGGGCACGATGATGATTAACATCACTCACACCTGTGATGACTGCTTTCTCGGCCAATTTGCGTACGGCTGGGATATGCCGCGATTCTGCAATCCCACCGACTCCGATAAAACCGATTTTCAACATATTCATGCAAGTACTCCGTTGGCAAGGCTAACATTCTTCTTCGTTTCGCTGGCTTTTAATGCAGCAATAATTACCGCAAGTGAGCGTTTACCCTCTTCCCCGGAAACAGCTGGCATCTCATCATTTAAAATGCATTCTGCAAATTTGGCGATGACCCTGGAATCATTTTGGCCTCCGGAGTCGTTGGTCTGAATTTGGCCCAGTGAGTAATTAACCACAGAACCATCCTTGTACTGTGCAACCAATGAATATTCAGGACTTTCTTCCATGCGGAGAATCCCTTTTTCGCCGTAAATGATCGTAGAATTATCTTCTTTGGCAACATAGGACCAGCTTGCGGCAAGTGTGCCAATGACTCCGCTTTCTGTTTTTAAAACACAAACGGCCGTATCATCCACCGTAGCATTTTCTTTTGAAGACGTTTCCACAAAAGCAGCAACTTCTTCGATTTCTTCTCCTAAAAGAAATCGGAGCAAATCCGTTTTATGAACGCCAAGGTCTCCCATAGCTCCAATAAAGGCTTGTTCTTTTTTAAAGAACCAGCTGTTGGTTCCATCGGCACTCCATGTTTCTGGTCCTGGATGGCCGAACGCGGTTCTGAAGCTGTATATCTTCCCTAGCTCACCTTTTTGTATGATCTCACGCGCCTTTTCATGTGAGCGTACAAAACGCTGATTGTGGGCGATCATTAATTTTTTGCCGTTCTTTTCGCTGGCCAGAATCATTTGCTCTGCTTCTTCAAGAGAGGTGGCCATCGGCTTTTCACATAATACATGCTTGCCACTGTTCAGGGCGGCAATGGCAATCGGTGCATGCAGGTAATTGGGAGTGCATACGCTGACCGCTTCAATTTCCGGGTCATTTAAGAGCTCCTCATAGGAATAATAGGCTGTTGCTCCATATTCCTTGGCGATTTGATCGGCGCGGACCTGATTGATATCGCATACAGCGGCGATTTCTGTCTCTTGGTTTTGCTGGTACTCTGGCAAGTGTCGATGCTGGGCAATACTGCCACATCCAATAACTCCTACTTTAATCATTACTTCGTTCACTCCTTGTGTAATTATTTTACGCCAATAGCTTCAAGCGGTTTGGCATTTCCGTAAACTGGTTTTTCACTAGCTGTAGGCATTGCCCACTGAACGGCATTGACAATAACCTGCTGAATTTCTTTATTGTGATAGGTCGGATAGGTTTCATGCCCTGGTCGGAAATAAAAGATTTTACCTTGGCCACGCTTGTATGTGCACCCGCTGCGGAACACTTCCCCGCCTTCAAACCAGCTTACAAATACGAGTTCATCTGGAGCTGGAATGTCAAAATGTTCCCCGTACATCTCTTCTTTTGGCAGTTCGATATATTGTCCGATATTGGCAGCAATCGGATGAGAAGGATCAACGACCCAAAGGCGTTCCTTTTCATCTGCTTCACGCCATTTGAGGTCACAAGAGGTACCCATTAATTTTTTGAAAATCTTAGAGAAGTGCCCGGAATGAAGGACAACGAGTCCCATACCATTAAGCACTCTTTGGTGGACCCGCTCCACCACTTCATCCGATACTTCATTATGGGCGATATGGCCCCACCAGATAAGAACATCGGTATTGTCCAGTACTTCCTCACTCAAGCCATGCCCTTCTTCATCCAGTGTAGCGGTTCCTGCCTGAATTCCTTCATTTTCTAAAAATTGCTGAATGGCTCCATGAATTCCATCCGGGTACACCTCGCGTACTGCCGGATTCTTTTTTTCATGGCGGTTCTCGTTCCAAATGGTTACCTTCATTGGTTACACTCCTTTAATTTATGTAGAAATCCTGTTCTTTCAAAAGGGTAAACGTTTACGTAATTTCCAAAGAACAATCGATGTAAACGTTTACCTATATTTTAATGGACATTGTGTTTTTGTCAATTGCTAAAAATAAAAAAGGTTTTAAAAATTACGGAAAGGCTATTACTACAGTACATACAAAAAAAGGAGAGATTTCATATGGATAATGATAAAAAGCAAAAAGAACTGCTGAACCGGAATGACAGAAATAATGCCTTTGAAAAGAACCAGGAAAAACAGCTGGAACGTGATCAGCTCGTCATGCCAACCGATGATCTCCCTCTTGAAGACATAAAGGATGAAAATGCGGAAGAACGGAACAAGGAAGAAACGAAAAGTACCTCTTCTTCCGAAAAGAAGCTTAATCCTCCAGAAGGAAACCGATAAACGTGAAGAGCCGGCGCTATATGGCGCCGGCTCTTCACGTGTTACCTGGTTTGTTCCATCTCCCATGCCTTCACCGTTTGATCGCTTGGCAAGAGAAACGTCAATACTCCTGCAAATGGCAAGAAACTGACCAGCAGCATAATAAAACGTACGCTGTACAAGTCCGCTAAATTCCCCAAAATCACAGAGCCCAGCGCTCCCATCCCAAAAGCAAGCCCTACAATGAGACCCGAAACCATTCCGATACGACCAGGGAGAAGCTCCTGGGCGTAAACGACGGTCACTGAAAAACTGGTCATGATGATAAACCCAAGCAGCAAAAAAATCGGATAAACCCAAACCAGACTAACATGCGGAAGCAGCATGGCAAGAGGTGCAGAACCTAGCATGGACCAGAAAATCATGTTCCGTTTTCCGAAACGATCGGCAAGGGGACCTCCAAAAAACGTACCCGCCACACCTGCAGCCAAAAAGACGAAGATGTAATACTGCGCATGCGAAATGGAAAGATGATAGTTTTTAATCAAATAAAACTGGTAGAAATTCGAAATACCCGATACATACCACGAACGTGCGAAGACAAGAAAAACAAGTAGGCACACAGCAAACGTAATGTGATTCTTTCGTTTGGAGTTCGCCTCCTTTTTCCTCTTTTTGTTGACAATACGAGGAAAATCACCCAGCCTTGAACGGTACCAGCCTGATACAAAAATGAGCACTGCGATCGCCAAGGCAGCGACGAGCGTAAACCAGATGGCACCAAATTGGCCAAAAGGTACAAAAACCAGAGCGGTCATAACCGGTGCCAGCGATTGGCCGGTATTCCCTCCAACCTGATAAATGGATTGGGCAAGCCCCCTCCGTTGTCCTGCTGCCATGTAGGCCACTCGTGAGCCCTCCGGGTGAAATACTGCAGAACCAAGTCCGATAAAAACAACGGAGAGCAGAATGTATGAAAAATGGCTGGAAATAGCGATGCCCACCATACCAGCCAGACTGCAAGCCATGCCAAGCGGAAGCAAAAAAGGTGATGTTTTTTTATCGGTGTACCACCCGACAACGGGCTGCATAATGGATGAGGTCATATTTAGGGTAAACGCGATCCATCCGAGCTGTGCAAACGACAGATTCATCGACTTTTCCAGTATCGGAAAAATGGCTGGGATCACTGATTGCATCGCATCATTCAGTAAATGGACAAAACTAATCGCAAATAAAACCTTGTAAATCGTTTCCGTTGTGGGAGCTTCTTTTTTTACGGAAGCCATTGCCATTCTTTCTTCCTTCTTTCTGTAAACTATTTATATTGTAAAAGGTTAGCATGGTTCACCGCTTTTTAACAGTAAAAAAAGTATCAGAGGTTACCCCTCTGATACTTTTCCTTTACTCATTGATTCATCCGATTCCTTGACGCGGGCCTGCCCCATAAAAACGATAAACAGCAGCGCAAAGAAAACACAAATCAGCGAATAACCAAACGTGTCGGCAATAGAGTTTGCCAAAATATCCGTCAACTTGTCCAAAACCTCCGGCGGGATCTGTTTCCGCACTTCCGGCTGCAATAGCGCCCTTGAGTCCACTGACTTTTGAAACTGACCAAATTGAGGCAGGGCATCCTTCAGCCGATCACTTAACAAATTGTTTTGAATGGTTCCGAAAATCGTGATGCCCAGCGTCATGCCGATGAGTCGAAAAAATGCATTCTGGGAATTGGCGGACCCCCTCTGTCTGGCGTTCAACTTATGAACCGAAGCCATGCTGAGCACAGGAAAGGAGAAGCCCACTCCAATTCCGGCAAGCACCATATACAGCGTAACCAGCATTCTTGAAGTGCCCGCATCCATCGTACTGAGCAAATAAACGCCAATCAGAAAAATAACACCCGAGAACATCATAACTTTCCGATAGGAAGAGCGGATCACCGTTCGTCCGCCGGTCTGGCTTCCCACAACAACCCCGATCATCATGGGCATCAAGATCAGACCCGCATTCGTCGCTGAACCGCCAAAAACTCCCTGAATATAAATGGGAATATACATCGTTGCCAAAATAAACACTGAACCATAAAAGAAAGCGATCGCCTGGCTGGAGAGAAAGAGCCTCTTTTTAAAATGGGCCAGGGAAACAATAGGATCTGCCGCCCGGCGTTCAGCCTGAATAAACAGAACGAAAAGAACGGCAAACCCCGCCAACAATGAAAGAATAAGTGCCGAACCCCAGGCATACTCCTTTCCGCCAAATTCCAATGCAAACATCAGACTGACAAGCGAGGCAACGAGCAAAACCGCACCAAGATAATCAATTTTTTGCTTACGGTGTTCCAGAGATTCAAAATAGAACCTGATGATGAAAAAGAGGGATAGAAGGCCCAGCGGCAAATTTACATAGAAAATCCAGCGCCAGTCCAAATAATCTGTTAAATACGCACCAAGAAGCGGACCAAAAACACTGGACATGCCAAAGACCGCTCCAAACAGCCCCGTCATTTTCCCGCGCTGTTCTACAGGAAAAATATCAAAAATAATGGTGAAGGCTATCGGCATCAGCGCGCCGCCTCCCACTCCCTGAATCGCCCGGTACAAACTCAATTGTGTCATGGTTTCTGCCATTCCACAAAGAACAGATCCCAGAATAAAAAGGGCCAGTCCGGTAATATAAAACTTTTTCCTGCCATACATATCAGACAGCTTACCAAAAATCAGCATGCTTGCCACAGAAGCAATCATGTAAGCGGAAGTGACCCAGATAAATTTCTCAAAATCCCCTAATTCCGCAACAATGGTTCCTATCGCCGTAGCCACAATGGTGTTATCCATGGCTGACATCAAAATTCCCAGCAGAAGGCCAGCGACGACAAACTTCTTGTTGCTTTGTTGGTTTACCATTCATTCTTTCTCCTTGTCATTTAATAATGGACAGCTCTATTCTTTTCTCTTTGGAAAGATCGATTCCTGCCAGGGAAATAAAAAAAAGAGCTCATGAGCTCTTTCTTTTACGCCTATAGTTTTTCAATTACTTTGTTAATAATGCCGTAGTCCAGAGCTTGCTGGGCTGTCATAAAGAAGTCCCGGTCCGTATCCTTTTCAACCCGTTCTACCGGCTGACCTGAGCGGTCGGAGATAATTTTATTTAAAATCTCCCGCGTTTGAATAATTCGTTTTGCATGGATAATCATGTCTGCCGCCTGGCCTTCTGTCCCGCCCAGCGGCTGGTGAATCATGACTTCTGCATTTGGCAACGCATACCGTTTTCCTTCTGCTCCGGCGATCAGCAGGATGGCACCCATGGATGCCGCCATCCCGATACAAATCGTGGACACATCCGGTTTAATAAATTGCATCGTGTCATAAATTGCCAAACCCGCAGTAACAGATCCCCCAGGAGAATTAATATAGATAGAAATATCTTTATCAGGATCTTCAGCTGCCAGGAATAGAAGCTGCGCAACGACCGAATTGGCAACATTGTCATCAATCGGACTTCCAATAATCACAATTCTGTCTTTTAAAAGCCTCGAATAAATATCATACGAGCGTTCGCCTCTGTTTGTGGTCTCAACAACCATTGGAACTAAGTTCATGATCATTTTCCTCCTGTACGTTTCTTACGATGCCATGCAGTACGGTGAAGATCCCGTGCTGCCGGCAGCAATTTTTCCAAACCCGGACGTGACATAAACCACCTTTGATGGCTTTTTACCTTCTGTTTCAATCATGATTTCCGTTCGCAGCTCTTCCCTGGACTTTTCATCTTGCTCATTTTTTCTTTCATAAAGGTTAATCACTTTTTCATCCTGCAGCTTTTTTTTCCCGTTCTTTTCCCATACAAGAGAGGGCTGCTTCTTCACTTTGCTCATCCCTGTTTTCCTCCTTCAGGTTTTGGATAAATAGCAATAGACACCTGGTACTCCTCGCCGTTTTCCTTTTCTCCTGATTGATACTTTTCAATTAACTGATGAAGCAGTGAGAAATATTCGTTCATAAATTCATTCCGCTGATCTTCTCCGCATAAATTGACGGCAGCCTGAAGAACGGCGCTTGGAATTTGCGTTTCTTCCGCTTGTTCCATGAGTTGCAGGGCATCTTTTTTTATGGCTTCAGTCAATGATAATACATGAGCAAGGGCTTGCTGATCCTGTAATTTTTGCGAAGTTTCCGGCGAAAGGCCAAGTGATTCAGACAAAACCAGGGTTTTTGCCACTGCCTGATATAGTACTTCTACCAAATTTCTGACATTCCTTGTGCCCACTTTTTGCACCAGCTCTACTTTTTCAAGCGCTTTTAAATGGTAATTTATTTTTTGCGGTGTTTCGTTAAGCGCTTTGGCAATTTCCGTGGCTGAAGCAGGGACTTTCAAGGCGGCCACAATCTCCGAACGGATGGGATGCAAAAGGGCTGCAGCTTGCTCGGGCAGTGTGATCAAATACGTTTCCTTAATCTGAGCCTTCTGGTTCACAGCTTCACCTCACTTAAAGTAAATGTATTACGTAAAATTATTTTATTACGTTAGGCTTATTTTTGTCAAACCTTTCAAGTTTTAAACAAAAAAAAACAGAAGCGAAAGGCTTCTGTCAATTGATGAACGGCAAAGCCGCCAAAATAATAAAAACCAGCACCATGCCTGAATTAAAATAGAATTCCAATTTCAGCTTAAAATAATACCGTTCCACTGCCCTGAACAAGAAAACTACTGCGAGGATGGCAAAAAGGACGGAAGGGCTGTTTACATAAATCCCGTTCCAGAGTGCACTTAAAAAGCTCAACAGTAAAAGCACCATCTCGGCATATGACCAAGCTTTGCTCCTTTTTTTCATAGAGACACCTCTTTCATGCAACGTCCATTCATTGTACGGAACACGCATGGAAACAGTGCCCTTCCTATTTGATAAATTTGTTTGAAGAGTGATTCTGTTTGGCTTTTTCTACCGCTTTTAGAAGTTCACTTGCAGCTGCCGCCGGTTCCTGATGGTTGCTGATGGCAGTAATAACTGCCACTCCATCTGCACCTGACTGAACGACTCCTGATGCGTTGTCCGCATGGATACCGCCAATACCGACGATTGGCGCATCTATTCCATTGTCCCGCAATTCACGAATCACTGAATACCCCATTACCGGCCGCGTATCTGTTTTTGTTCCTGTAGGATAAACAGGCCCGACTCCGAGGTAATCGGCCCCAATTTCAAGGGCATGCCGGGCTTCATTCAGATTGTGGACCGAAACACCCAATAGTTTTCCCGGAAAAGCTTTACGGATTTCCTCGAGGTCTCCGTCTTCCTGGCCCACATGCAGTCCGTCTGCGTTCAACTTCTTCATTAACTTGATGTCATCGTTAATGATAAATGGAACATTGTACCGGCGGCAGACATTCTGTAAAGCCATGGCAAGTTCTGCCCGGCTTTTTCCATCCAGACAGCCCTCCCCTTTTTCACGGAATTGGAAAAGTGTAGCTCCACCGATCAGTGCCTGCTCGAGAACTTCTTTGGCATCTGTTGAACAATTGGTGCTTCCCATAATAAAGTATACCTTCATTTTTTCTTTTAGAACGGCCTTATCCATTAGTTGTTCCCTCCAAGCACAGTTTCCCATCTTCCAGCCTCATCCAGTTCTTCAGCATTTAGAAGATATAGCTCATCCAAGAATGCCGTTTGAAAGCTTCCTGGCCCGCGCGCGGCGGAAACCGCCCGTTCTGCACAAAGGCCCAGGTAAGTAAGCGATGCTGCCACCCGTTCCAATGTAGTCAAATCAGCCGTTACTGACTTTGCAAGGAACAATCCAATCAGAGAGGTGGAAAAGCAACCCGTCCCTGTCACATAGGAAAGCATTTCATGCCCTCCTCTTATGATCATCGTTTCTGACCCGTCACTCATGATATCCTCTTTCCCCGTAATGGCGACGATGCAATTCAACCGGTTGGCCACATAGCGGGCCAGTTCCGAGCTGTCCTCTGCAAGACTCCCGTCTACCCCTTTCCCGCTCCATTTTTCTCCACTTAAAAATGCGATTTCTGCTGCATTACCGCAAATTACATTTGGAGAAACTTCATCCATAATATCTGCAACAGCCGTTTTTCTTAATAAGGACAATCCTGCCCCGACCGGATCAAGAACAACCGGTATACCATTGGCTTTCGCCTTTTTTCCGGCGAGAATCATTCCTTTCACCAGGTCTGGCTCAACCGTTCCGATATTTAATATAAGAGCGTCAGCAGCCATTACTGCTTCTGCTGCTTCTTCATAGTGATGGGCCATCATCGGGCTTCCTCCGGCAGCGAGAATTCCATTGGCCAGAAAATTCATCGTTACCTGATTGGTTATATGATGAATGAGTGGTTTCTTCAATCGAATTTCTTTTAAAAGATGTGGTAATTTTGTCATTGGTATTTCCTCCTGTATGCCCAGTGGTTGGTCGGTCCATGGCCGCTTCCGAGATGAAGGGGGGCGCTGATCGCCTCCTGTATAAAGGTTTTGGCGGTTTCCACCGCTTCAATCGGAGATTTTCCAACAGCAAGCTCCGCTGTTATCGCAGCAGCAAATGTACAGCCTGTTCCATGGGTTTGTGTTGTGATTATGCGTTTTCCTTCAAACTCAATCATTCGTTCCCCGTCATAATATAAATCCACCGGTTCATTTTCATTGGGAAGATGGCCGCCCTTAATGACAATTTTCTTTGCTCCGAGACCATGAAGAAATTTTGCTGCGTCTTCTCTGTCCTGTTTGTTCTCAATCTTTCTTCCAGTCAATTGCTCGGCTTCAGGGATGTTTGGAGTGAGGATATCAGCGAGGGGAAGAAGGTGTTTCTTTAGAGCTTCTATTGCATCCTTCTTAAGCAGTTCTGACCCTCCCTTGGCAATCATCACTGGATCAACCACCACATTTGTCCATTGATATTCCTCAATATGTGAGGATACCGCCTCAATAATTTCGGCACTGAAAAGCATGCCTGTCTTCAGCGATTCTGGCCGCAGGTCGTCTGCAATACTTTTCAACTGATCTGCCACCATTTCAACCGGTATGGCATGAATATTTTGGACGCCTTTCGTATTTTGGGCAGTGACGGCTGTAATGACCGACATACCATATGCGCCTAATTCCTGAAAAGTTTTCAGGTCCGCCTGTATGCCCGCTCCTCCCCCTGAATCCGATCCTGCTATGGTTAATGCTTTTGGTGTGTTGGACATTATAGAAAACTCCTTCTTTTTTTTGACTTCGTATAAAAAGCCGCCCTCAAAAAGAAGGCGGCTTAAACATCATTTTTAACTGGTCGTTCGTTTAAGCCACTTCCCTACGACGGTATGATCCGTATCAGGTTCAAAGGGTCAAAGTTCACTCTTTTCTCAGCTTTCACAAGCTCCCCTAGTGGTTGTTCATATAAATACTAATTATTCTCTATCGTAGCTGACATCAATAAAAGCGTCAAATCCGAAAAATGAAATATGTCGAAAAGTTAATGAACGGAGTTTAAAAAGAGCACGTTACGGGCATATTTTATACAACACCCGATTGATACTCTGGAGGGAGAGAAATTATGAATATAAGAGAGAAGCTGCAAAATTTAAAAAACAACCCAGAAGATGTATACAGTCATGCTCAGTCAGAAGAAACCTTCTCAAAGAATTATACCAATCCAGTCGAAGTCAAATATATCCCGACAGAAGAAGTTTATGAATTGCGAGTTTTTGACATGGAAGGCGGTGAACAGCTGGAAAGTAAGACTTTCCATTCCGTGGATGAGGTGCTGGCTGATTTAAATCTGGAAAATCAACAATAATAAATCTAAATTTTCAGAATTAAATAGTTGCTATTATCTCTTGGGATAAGTATACTAGTAAAAACCCACTAAAGCATTAGCTTTAATCACACAAGCTATTGCAAAAATATTCAAGGAGGAATAGAGCATGAAAGATAATACGTCGTATAATAAAGATATGAACGATCTTGTGAAATACAAACTTCAGAAGAAAAATGAACCGTTCGCTTTTAATATGGTTGCTCAGATGATCCTTGATGAGTCCTTGCACGCCTATCAAATTAAACGTTATAAAGAACAAATAGATGAAGCCCTTGAGAAACGAGATGAAGCAAGGTTTATGGAATTGACCGATGAGTACCTTCGCTTCCTTGGATAAGAAATCAAACCTTTTTGGTTTGATTTCTTTTTTTTTGCCCTTTCCCGGTTGTGCTGCAGTGCAATAAGTTGCATTATCACGCGTTTATGCTAGTATTTACAAGGTGATTATTTACAACACGAGCAGTATGTACGGAGGGAAACATGAGTAAAGTAAGACGAAACGATCCTTGTCCGTGTGGAAGCGGGAAAAAATATAAACATTGCTGTCAGCGATCGCTGACCACAACAAAAATGAAACAAATGGTTGAAATCAGCCGTCACCTGGAAGGGCTGGCAAAGTTTGCTTTTGACAACTTTCATGAAGACATGGGAAAACAAACACGGAATTTTATCCAGCAATTTAATGTTGATAAGGAGCAGGTGGAAACATACGCGAACTTGATGGTATGCTGGCTCATTTTTCATTCATCGGTTCGGAATGGCAAAACACCTGTAGAGCTGTACCTTATGGAACAAAAAGAAAAAGAAGAGCATCAGGTATACGAAGTAGTGAAAAAATGGCAGAACACCACCCCTTCACTGTATACCGTTCAGGAACAGTTAAACCGGAACGTATATAAGCTCAAAGATTACTTCACGGATCAGGAATATACGGTTGAAATCCATTCCGAATCCCTTCCTGAAGTGCAGTCACTTCTTGCAGGTTCACTGATCGTTACAGGAGAACATTGTGAATTTTACATTGATTATGCAAAAATTCCTGTTTCTCCTTCCAATTTGTCAAAGAAACTGCAGATCCTGCATTCAGAACAATTGACAATGAAGGACGATTTCCCCCATGTTCTTCATATTCTTTTGTCCAACGAGCCTGCTGATCCGGTCAATGATTCCGTATTAGCTCTGCTGAAAAATACCGCTTCTTCTGAAATTTATGAAAAGGCGCTTCCCCTTTGGGTTCAATGGAACAACAGTCAAAAGCTGACCATTCGAAAAGAACAGCTTTTCGCTGCAGCACTGCATTATTATGTCAGCAAGCATCTTTTAGAACAAGGCGCATCACAGGCGGAAACAGCTGCTTCTTACGATATTTCAGCATCCAGTCTTTCCGCTAAATATCGTCAGTTGAAAACGATTATTCAATAAAAGAACCTGCCAATGGCAGGTTCTTTTAACTTTCTGCTGGATTGTTTTTCTTTCGCAAATCGTTGAACGTATATTACAGAGAGATTAGCCAAAAAAGGGTCAGTACACTTTAATATTTTCGGTTTTTTTTGCTGGTTGACTGTTTCAATTTTGGCACCTAATGAAAAAGCTCTGCTGAAAATCAGCAGAGCTTTTTACGGGAATATACTACGCTTTCTTTTGCAGTTGCGGTTCGTGTTCCGTCTGGTTTCTTTTGTTAAGGTACCAGTACAAGGGCAATCCGGCCAGTGTGACAGCAATCGCCGTGAGGCTGTCAGCAGGACTGTCAATAATCGTAGCAATCACAATATAGCTGGCACCGATGATGGCAAACCCCGGAATGATTGGAAACAGGGGTACACTGTACGATCTTTTTTTCCCTTTGTTTCGTTTCCTTAAAACAAACAAAGCATAAAATGCAAAAATATAAAAGATATAAATAGCAAATATAGCCATGGCAGACAGATAATCCGGGTTTGATACGAGCATGAGGACAACGGCTAACACAACCTGCAGCCCGGTTGCCGGAATCGGTGTTCCAAACTTTTCAGAAACAGAAGCAAAGAAACGGGACGCCGGCAGCTGTTTGCGAAGCGCCATCGCATAGGTTACACGGGGGAACGTTAATATCTTTCCGTTCAAACAACCAAAGATGGAAACAGCGATACCGACGGCAATCAATTTTCCGCCTATTTCTCCGAACAATATGGAAGCCGCGGTTCCAGCTGAATTTTCCCCCAATTCCACAATACGGCTTGCCGGAAGTACATGGAGCATTGCTACATTTACCAGCAGATAAGCCACTGTTACAAACAGAATCCCGCCAATGATCGCTTTGGGCAGTATTTTAGCAGGATTTTTCATTTCTCCTGCCACAAACCCAACCATCAGCCAGCCATCATAAGCAAACAATGTTGCCAGAATGGCAGCTCCCATACTGATTTCTCCAGTAAAGCCGCTGCCTGCATTCAGAACATGTTCATTACCTTTCCAAATGCCAAACACAACGATTAACACGATCGGGAGCAATTTTCCGATCGTTGCTATGTTTTGTACAATGCCACCATACTTAGTGCCAAAGCTGTTGACCACAGCTAGAAAAACAACCGTAATAATACCTATCCACGGTCCTGTTTTTTCGTTCCATCCAAACAAGTGGGCAAGCAAAGAGCCAAAATATAGACCAAGACCTCCTATGATGGCGGGACCGTAAATCACAGTTTGCATCCAGCCGCTCAGATAGCCCCAAATCTTTCCATACACCTCTTCTAAATAAACATACAGTCCGCCTGTCTTTGGGATCTGCGTGGCTACTTCAGCAATGGTCAGGCCTCCTGCCAGAGTGATAAGTCCACCGAGCAGCCAGGCCAGGAGCGCCATGCTTGATCCTCCTGCATATTCAATGACTTTTCCCGGTTTCATGAAGATCCCGGAACCGATTACTGTACCAATAACAATTGACATCGCTACGGAAAGGCCGATATCTTTTTTCAGATCTGCTTCTGTATTCACGCTGCTGTCCACTCCCAAACTATTTTTGTCTACTCTAGAAGGACTTTCTTTTTTAAAACTTTATCACAGCGTTTAAGTCCTGTCACTATAACCAAAAATAGTAATTCTATTCAAAAAAATCCCTCTATTTAAAATCCTTTTTCAACGTGATCACCAGCAAATAAGCGAGCCCAACCAACCCAAACAACGGATAAAGATAGTGAAGAAGTGAAGAATACCCAAACAAACTGATTAAGTACCCCCCGCCCATTAACAACAGCAAAATGAAATTGGATGAAAGCTTGAATGATTTTTTCAGAGGAGCGACAAGCCCGAACAGGTTTCCAATCAGCGTAGTGAAGATTTCACCATATACCACGAGCAAAAACAACAAATGCACAAAGATCCCGAGCCGGCTGATAATCTCGGCAACAGGGATTTCATATTGAACCGATTGAGGCACCAGATAAAGGGCAAAGTGGCTGTTTAACAGGATGAAGGTCAATCCAAGCCCTCCTAAAAAACCACCCCACCGGATGATTGAATCATCCTCAGCTTCCCGGCTTAGTGGCACAAGAACCGCTTGTGCCAGTGTCAAATTAAACGCAGCATAAGTAAACGGGCTGAACAGCCATCTCCAATTCCCGGTAAAATCCTCGGAGCGGATCAGGGGTGCCTCAATCGGTGAAAAAAGCATGGACACCGATATAATAATGGAGAAAAGAATCATAATGGGGACAATAACCGAATTAGTCCATAAAATACCTTCCATCCCCCGTTGCATAACGATGAAGCATAATAAAACGGTGAGCAGTATTCCGGCATGAAACGGCAAATGAAGCTGTTCAGTAAATAATGCTCCAGTACCTGACAGCATGACAGCTGTTACACCAAACAACATGACAAACATAAGCAAATTAATCCCTGCGGCAAATCTTTCTCCAAAAAGATACGTGTTTAACGACTCATACGTTTCCGCTCCGATCTTTCGGGCAAGGAGCATGATTTTTGTACCAAGAAAGATAAATAAAAAACCGCTGATCAAAATGCCGGCAAAGCCTGCCGAACCATGAATGGTAAAGAATTCAACAATCTCTCTTCCCGTCGCGAAACCTGCCCCTACGATAGTGCCGATATAGGTTGCACCGATTTGAATAACCTGTTTTTTTCTTTTTTGCATAATCTCCTCCAGCTCCGCTCGTCCTCTTCGTTAATATGTATGGCCTGTACCGGAAATTTAGAAGGACATCGGGCAAAGCAAAGCGGGGATCACCAATCCAAACAAAAAGGACACGTGATTTGCCGCCTGAAGAGACGACTCACGTGCCCTTTTCCTATTTTTTCTTTTTGCGTTTCGGCAATTTATCAAGGAGCCAGCCTTTGCCGATTTCGCAAAAGCGTAAAGGCATTTCCATCGAAATTAATATCCTGTCTTTTCCAACTATATTTAACATCCCGGTTTCCTCATTGACCTGTCTCACTTCTGCACTTTCCGTACCTGACACCGGAACGACCATTTTTTCATTGTTAAATCCTTTAATTTTAAAAACCTTTCCGTCAAAAGAAACTTTGTGACAATGTGGAGGAAGACCAAGGGTAATTTTGTTCACATTAAAAACCTCCTATAAAGATTTTCTCATTTAAAGATTTTCTTCATTGTAACAGAAATGTGCGTGTCTTTTCTTTGATTTTTTGGATTTTTTTAAATATTATATTTACTTTTCAATAAACTTTACCTACCCTCAAATTTTGTTACATAAACGACATAAAAGGTTACTATCAGCCACAATTTTTCAGTAAAGGAACCAATTATTACGTTCTATCATATTCTAATAGTCAATACTAGATTTTTATTTTGGAAACTATGAGGTGGGTCTACATGAGTAGAGTTCAAATGCTGTTTAAATCCTGCTCTGCACTGGCAGGCGCTTATGCAGGTTATTTTTTTGGTCCGATGTCGCCATTGATCAATGCTCTTGTAATATTAGCTTTACTTGATTATCTGACAGGTATTATTGCTTCTGCCTATGAAGGAAAACTTTCCAGTTCGTTTGGCTTCAAAGGAATTTTAAAGAAAATCGCTATTTTTTGCATTGTAGCTGTTGCCCACTCACTCGATACTCTTTTTGGCGGTCATTACATTCGTGATGCCACCATATTTTTTTATTTATCCAATGAATTGCTGTCCATCATCGAAAATGCGGGCCGGACAAATATACCCCTGCCCCCTGTGATCAGAAAAGCGTTCCTGGTTTTAAAACAAAAGGAAGAGGGGAAAGAAAAAAAAACAGACTAGCTCTCTGCCAATCTGTTTTTCGGTATGAATCTGGTTTTATTTCTGATAATAAGAAGCAATCTTAGCCGCAATTTTCTCCGGATCGATTTGATACTTCCCTGCATTGATTTTTTGTTTAAGTTCCTCTACCTTTGCCAGCCGTTCGCTTGAAATTCCTGCCGTTGTTTGATTTAATTGCAGCCCTTCCCGGGAAATCTCAACTGAATCCTGTAAAGATGGCTTTGAAGCTTTTTGAGGCTTTATCGCTTCGGTGGTTTTATACGATTGATCCACCCTTTGAATGCCATTGATTTTCATGCTGTTAACCCCTTTATTTTATATGCATACATTTCCTACACATACCCAGTCATCTTCAATTTCAGAAGGCTCCAGATAACGCATATACAGTTTCTGGCCGCTCTTATCATACTTTATTTCAAATTCTTTTTCATTTTGCCTTGATTCACAAAAAAAATGAATATACTCCTGTGTAAATAAATAAGGAGTAAAGTTTTTATAATCTTCAAGATGGTTTTCGACCCATTGTTGAATATCTTCTTGTTTAACCGTTTTCATATTACTCTTCCCTTACCCCATTTTGTGTATAGTGATGGATAAATGTATGAAAATACCCCATGAAAAACTGCTGTAAACACATAAAAAGATATTTTTCTCATAGTCTTCGAATCATTCTTATATTATAAGGGGTATCTTATAAAAAAAATAGTAAATTTTGTATAAAAAACGTCCATCTCCGTAAGATGAACGTCTATCGCAGTTCATTCAGCTTTGGAATAACACCCATTTCTTCCACTTCTGCCTTCGTCTTTTCGGTACCAAGCATATAGATCTGACGGTAAATTTCAAACATGAGCTCATTATCTTCTCTTCGATCTAGATCGCCGTAAAATTCATTAAAATGAGTACTCGAAGAAAAGAGATCTTTCCCTTCCTTTTTGTTGTGTTCATGCAATTTTTGAAAGAGGCCGCGTAACTGTTCAATTTCCCCTTCATTTGCATGAACCTCAAAAAGGTGAATGCTTTCATCGGCAGGAACAGTGTTTATATCACCTTTAGGGTTAACATAGAATGTTAATTTCCTTTCATCCATCGCAAAGGCTCCCTCCTTGGCTTCTTTTAGATGTAATTCCCGTTAGCGGCAGACCTTTAAACCTGTATGCTATAAACAATTATTATAAAGCGGCTCCCATTGCCGGGGAGCCGCTTAAATTTGTTCTTTGGTGTGCTTGAACCAAGAGTCTTAGAAGTCAGATTTTATTTTTCTCGATAAAAACGATCGCATCCTCCACTTCGTCAAAAACCCTTGATCCCACAATTTCTCTCTCATCATCATAAAAGGTGGCCTGAAAAAAGCCATTGTCTCCCTGTGGGACATACCTTATTCTCACAAGATCGTTTTTTGCTCCAGGCAGGTTGGTTTCCTGAAGAAACTCAAATTCTTTTTCCGGATTTTCCATTAAGCTGCGTATATGTTCATTAATTTCCATGCCTTTCCCTCCAACAGTTGTTTAGTTCATAATTTCCCAAATTATGAATTCATAAACTCCCACTGCAGCTAAGATGCGGTTTTCAAATTAAAGGTTTAAAAAGATAGAAAAAAGATAATGTTTAGGTGTGTAGAACAAATTGGGGCAGTTTGCTGCCACCGAATACAAGGAGTGATGAAGCATGGACCAAGGTTTATATACAGCCAGGGCAACAGCACAGGGCGGACGTGAAGGAAATGTTTCCAGCGAGGACGGCAAGCTGGATCTTAAACTCAGCATGCCAAGGGAGCTGCAGGGCTCAGGAGGAGAAGGAACCAATCCAGAACAGCTTTTCGCCTGCGGATATGCGGCTTGTTACCAAAGTGCACTTCAGCTGGTCGCCAAAAAGCAGAAAGTGGATGTTTCCGACAGTAAGGTGACAGCCAATGTAACCATTGGCAAAGACCAGCCGAATGGCGGATTCAAACTGGCAGTTGTTTTAGAGGTGGCGATACCGGGTCAGGAACAAGCCAATGTACAAAAGCTGGCCGATGAAGCTCACCAGGTTTGCCCGTATTCCAAAGCAACACGCGGAAATATTGAAGTGGAAATAAAGGCCGTTTAAGAGTTTAGCACTGGTCTCCTGTATGGGGGACCAGTTTTTTTGTGCTTCTTTTCCCTCTCTTTCTTCCTATGTAAAAATCCCTTCCAAAAATAATAAGAAGAAAAAAAAGGAATTTTGTAACAGATGGTCGAAATATTTTCACAAGATTCCTAAAATAAAAACTTTTGAAAAACTTCAGGAATACAACTACCTGAGTTTTAATACATAAAAAGGGGGATTGGATTGATTTCATTTAAGAATGTGAACAAACATTTCGGTGATTTTCAGGTTCTCACTGATATTAACCTGGAAATTAAAGAAGGAGAAGTTGTTGTTGTCGTCGGCCCATCAGGGTCTGGGAAAAGCACCCTGCTCCGCTGCATCAACCGGCTTGAGACGATTACGGATGGTGAACTTATTGTTAACAAAAAAGGGTTAAAAAGCAAAGATACAAACATTAATGACCTTCGTAAAGAAATCGGCATGGTTTTTCAGCATTTTAATTTGTATCCTCATATGACTGTACTTGAAAACATTACCCTCGCTCCAAGAAAGGCCCTAGGTATTTCCACAGCAGAAGCAAATGAAACCGCAATGTTCTACTTGAATAAAGTGGGAATTCCGGACAAGGCAGATTCCTACCCGTCCCAGCTCTCCGGGGGGCAGCAGCAGCGCGTGGCCATTGCCAGAGGTCTCGCCTTAAAACCTCATATCATGCTTTTTGATGAACCAACCTCTGCTCTTGATCCCGAAATGATCGGCGAGGTACTTGATGTGATGAAAACACTTGCGAAAGACGGCATGACGATGGTCGTGGTTACGCATGAGATGGGTTTTGCCCGTGAAGTAGCGAACCGTGTCGTATTTATGGACCATGGCCGGATTCTTGAAGACAGCGAGCCTGCTGCCTTCTTTTCCAATCCCAAGGAAGACCGGGCCCGCTTATTTTTAAGCAGAGTATTAAACCATTAAAGGAGCTGAACCATTTGAAAACAAAGAAAAATTGGCTGATTGCACTTATTTTTGTACTGATCATCAGCATGCTTTCCGCATGCGGCAGTTCAGAAAAAACAGGAGGAAAAGAATCCAAGGATACGCTTTCTGCAATAAAGAAACGTGGAAAACTGGTCGTCGGGGTCAAATATGATACCAACCTGTTCGGCTACAAAGATCCGTCTAGCGGCAAAGTGGAAGGTTTTGATATTGATATCGCCAAAGCACTTGCAAAAAAGATCTTTGGAGATGAGAAAAAACTGGAGCTCAAGGAAGTCACCTCAAAAACACGTGTGCAAATGCTTAAAAACGGTGATATCGATGCTATCATTGCTACCATGACCATCACCCCTGAACGTAAAAAAGAAGTGAATTTCTCTGACGTTTATTTTAAAGCCGGCCAGTCCCTTCTCGTGAAAAAAGGAAGTACGATCAAAGGCATCGACGATATTAAAAAAGGTACAAAAGTCCTTGCAGTAAAAGGCTCCACTTCTGTTCAGAACATAAAAGAAAAGGCTCCTGAAGCACAGGTTTTGGAATTTGAAAACTACGCGGAAGCATTCACCGCTCTGAAAGCCGGCAAAGGGGAGGCATTGACCACCGACAACTCTATCCTGTACGGCATGGCTGACCAGGATCCCAACTATACACTGGTAGGTGAGCCATTTACCGATGAGCCATATGGTATCGCCCTGAATAAAGGCGATGACAAATTCACTAAATATGTAAATGACTTTATTAAGGAAATTCAGGACAGCGGAGAATATGACAAAATCAAAAGCAAATGGATTAAAGAACAATAAAGTCCGGTGAAGATGGATGGACCCCTGTGTCCATCTCTTCTTCTTTCATAAAGGAGGGAAAAAATGCTTGATTTTACAATTCTCACAAATAACCTTGACACGTATTTGCAAGGGTTCGGAAATACACTGAAAGCAAGCCTCCTCGCTTTAATTTTCAGTTTTATTCTGGGTGTTATCATTGCGGTAATGCGAATTTCCCCCATGAAGGTGCTCAAGGCGGCCGGCACCGCATTTGTCGAATTTGTCCGTAATATCCCCCTTATTCTTATTCTGTTTATTTTTTACTATGGATTGCCGAGCCTGGGGATGGAACTTTCCGGATTTCAGGCTGGGACCATTGCCCTTTCCATCTATACAGCGGCCTTTATTGCCGAAGCCATTCGCGCTGGCATCCTTTCGGTGGACAAGGGCCAGATGGAAGCCGGTCGGTCGTCGGGCCTCACCTATATTCAGACGATGAGATACATCATTTTGCCGCAGGCGATTAAGATAGTTATTCCGCCTCTGGGCAATCAGTTTATTAATCTTGTAAAGAATTCATCGATTCTGGGAGTTGTGGCTGGATTGGATCTTATGTATTTTGGCGATTCCATCTCATCAGCCACCTATGTCGTGTTCGACGTGTATATCTTTGTCGCCGTATTCTATCTCATATTAACGATTCCGCTCAGCTTGTTCGTCGGATACCTTGAACGGCGCCTGGCGGTAAGCGGATAAGGGGGAGGGGCTCTATGGATTTCATCGGTGCTTATTCCTCAGGGAATCTGCTCTTTTTGTTGAAAGGTCTGGGTACAACGCTGCTCGTCGCTTTTATCGCTATTATTTTCAGCTTTCTCATTGGAAGCATCCTTGGCATCCTGCGTTATGCCAAGATTCCTGTTCTATCAAGAATTGTTGCGGTCTGTGTGGAAGTGATCAGAAACCTTCCTCTCTTGCTGATCATTTTCTTCACGTTTTTCGCCCTTCCTGAGGTCGGAATTAAATTAAGCGTAACAATGGCTGCCATCACAGCTCTTATCATTTTTGAATCCGCCATGCTTTCCGAGATTGTTCGAAGCGGACTGAATTCCATTGAAAAAGGGCAGATTGAAGCCGCACGGTCGTCGGGTCTCACATATATGCAGACCATGCAGCATATTATTCTCCCTCAAGCTCTGCGCCGTATGGTTCCCCCGATTGTCAGCCAGTTTATTTCCCTGTTGAAAGATACATCACTGGCCGTTGTAATCTCCTTGCCAGAGCTGCTTCACAATGCTCAGATTGTAAATGGAAAGAATGTTAATTATGTTATCCCCATTTTTCTCCTGATCGCCGTGATGTATTTTCTTGTTAACTATTCCTTGTCTTTGGTTGCAAGACGCCTTGAAATGAAAGAGCGCACCAACCGGAAATCGACAGGGAAAGTATTGCCTGCCAAACAGCAGACCGGAGAAATGATGTAAAGACAAGAGCTCAAATTCACTTGAGCTCTTTTTCTGTGTTAGAATGAGTGAAACATCATTATAGTCCGGAATAAAGGAAGTGAAAAAATGGAGGCTTTCACCTATACGAAGCGTGAAGAAATCATCAATGCCATCACGCATGGAATCGGAGCGGTTTTTAGCATCGTCGCGCTGATTCTTCTTATTGTATTTGCCAGTGATCAGGGAACACCGCTTGCTATCACCTGCTTTGCTATTTTCGGGGTAACGATGCTGCTTTTATATACAGCATCCACGCTTGTCCACAGCTTTCCTGAAGGCAAAGTTAAAGATATTTTCGAGATCATGGACCATTCCGCCATCTATCTGTTTATAGCAGGTTCCTACACCCCTATCCTTCTGCTTGTCGTTAAAGGAGCCTTGGGCTGGTCATTGTTTGGAACTGTCTGGGGAATTGCCCTTGCCGGTGTCGCCTTTAAAATCTTTTTTACCAAACGGTTTGTGATTCTTTCCACCATTGGTTACGTACTGATGGGGTGGCTCATTGTATTTGCCTTTAACCGTGTGATCCTCAACCTTTCACAAGAAGCTCTTGCCTGGCTTTTTACCGGAGGAATTTTGTATACCGTTGGTGCCTTTTTCTACGTTTGGCGCAAGTTTCCCTATAATCATGCCGTTTGGCATCTGTTTGTCCTTGCCGGGAGTGCTTCTCATTTTATACTCATGCTGTATATAGTAAAGCTCTCGTAAATAAGAAGAACAGCAGATATCATTTCTGCTGTTCTTCTTTTATCTTCTTTTTCATGTAACGTCCAGCATCCACCACTTCAAATCCATATTTGCGGTAGAGTCCATGCGCATCCTCTGTGGCCAGCAGCATCCCTCGCACCTCCTGAAGGTCTTCAAAGGAAATGATGGTTTGAACCAGCCATTTGGAGAGACCTTTCCCCCTGTACCTTTTATCGATAAACACATCGCATAAATAGGCTGTTGTTACATAGTCAGTCAATATCCTGGCAAAACCGGCATGTACAGGCTGGTCATTTTTCATCTCATATACCCCAAAACAAAGCGTATTTTCAATAGCACGCCGTACTCTTTCGATCTTAATCCCTTTTGCCCAATACGACTCTTCTGATAAAAACTTATGGATCATTTCTACATTCAGCCAGGTTTTATCCGTGGAAATGACATAGTTTCCTTTTTTCCATTCCATTCTTTTTACCCCCAATTGTTCATCCTTGCTCCAAGTATAATAAAAAATTAATGGATCTGTCCTTCTTTTGATGTGAATAGAGACTGCCTCAAATGGAATGATATACAAATAGATATTCTTAAAACGAGGGAATGAATCTATTTATGTTCGGAAAACGACGGCAAAAAAAACAGGATCGTTCACAAAACCAGTCTCCCAGGCAAACTAAAACCCGGCTTACCTTCGAACAGCTGATGGAAAAATGCGGTGCTTCAAAGGATTTTGTTTCGTTTACGAAAAGCGATAAGCATCCATTTACGATTTCTTATTATAAAAGTATGGTAAATCCTGATCTGGTACATAAGGATCTCATTCCTTATTTAACCAGGTATTCTTCTTTATCATTGAAAGAGCTCTCTCGGGAAATTCCTGTGGAAAACATTGAACATACAAGCGATGTCCAGACCATAATGGACAGCCTGCTGACTGGTTCTGTCATTGTTCAGTCCCGTCCGGGAAAAAGCGATTGCCTGCTCATCCCGGCTGCTACCACTGAAAAGCGGCAAATCTCTGTACCCGAAACAGAATTCAGTGTTGTGGGTCCAAAAGAGGCATTTACCGAAACTCTCGAAGTCAACATCAATATGGTTCGGAAAAGATTGCCGATCCCTGAACTTCACGTAAAGGAAGTAACAGTTGGCAAGCTGTCAAAAACGCGCGTGGTTATTCTTTATATTGACGGCATTGTGAATATGGAAAACGTTAATACATTGAAACAGCGGATTTCAGCCATTGAATATGATCATATTCTGGACAGCTCGTATATTCTTCAAATGATTTCAGACAACCAATACTCACCGTTTCCACAGCTTATTAATACGGAACGCCCTGACCGGGTAGCTGCCGTATTGTCAGAAGGAAAAGTTGCTGTCCTTGTCGATGGTTCTCCAAGCGCTCTGACCGGGCCAACTACGCTGGTTGAATTCTTTTCCGCATTTGAAGACTATTTTTTATCCTGGCATATTGCTTCTGTTTTCAGGATGATCCGCCTTTTTAGCGTACTCTTTTCCGTTCTGTCCACACCACTTTATGTTGCTGTTCTAACCTTTCATTATGAGATGATACCGACCGACCTGCTGGGCACTTTGATCGCCTCACGGTCAGGCATCCCCTTTCCCCCGATCGTGGAAGCCATTATTCTCGAATTGGCGATTGAGCTTTTAAGGGAAGCTGGAGCCCGTCTTCCTTCAAAGGTGGGACAAACGATCGGGATTGTCGGCGGTATTTGTATTGGAACAGCAGCCGTACAGGCAGGATTAACGAGCAATGTCCTGCTGATTATCGTAGCGCTTGCTGCGCTCGCATCCTTTACGACACCCGTCTACCAGATGAGTAATACCATCCGTTTGATCCGTTTTCCTTTTTTAATTTTTGCCCAATTTTGGGGATTGCTTGGTGTGGCCATTTGTTCTGCCTTTGTTTTGGGGCATATGCTGCGTCTTACATCCCTGGGACGGCCATTTCTCGCTCCACTGTTTCCTTTGAGGATGACCGATTTAAAGGATGCGTTATTCCGGCTCCCATTTAACCGCCAAAGTCTCCGTCCATTGCAGATGCGGCCTGAGGATCCGGTACGTTTTAATTCCCAACGCGGCTTACAGAAAAATGACATTGAAGAATAATCCGCTTCATGACACATACAAAAGAGGGTGGGACCATGAATCTGCAGCCAAAAGAAAATAAATTAGTTTCCCCTTATTTTGCATTTTACCTGATTAATACTATGCAGGTTGGGGTTGGCGTACTGGGATTTCAACGATATATAGCCAAATCCGCGGGACATGATGCATGGATGGCAGTCATTACTGGTGGAATTCTTATCCACCTGCTGGTATGGATGAGCTACCGCATGTTAAAAAACAGTGGTGGTGACCTTGTGGCCGTACATGAGGACATTGCCGGCAAAGCCATCGGCGGTGCATTAAGCACCTTATTCACTGTGTATTCGGGCTTCTTGGCCCTTACCGTCCTAAGAACATACATTGAAGTCATCCAGGTTTGGATGTTTCCGCACATTAACATATGGGGAATTTCCCTGATTCTATTGGGTGTTGTCTATTATTTTGTCAGCGGGGGCTTCCGTATCGTTACTGCACTTGGATTTTTTAGCGTTATTCTTGGTACACCTCTTATCTTTTTAAAATACTTTGCCGTCAAAGACTCTCATATTTACAACATTCTGCCTCTTTTCGACCATTCCGTAACCGATTTTTTTGTCGCAACAAAAACGATGACCTTGAACTATCTTGGCTTCGAAATGCTTTTGCTGTACTATCCATTTATTAAACATCCCGAAAAGTCGGAGAAATGGTCGCAATGGGGTGTGTTTTTCACCATTTTAGTGTATACCATCACAGCGGTTGAATCGTTTGCCTATTACAGCCAGGGCCAGTTGAAACATACCATCTGGGCGACACTTACGCTCTGGAAAATTGTTGAATTTCCTTTTGTTGAGCGATTTGAATACATCGGGATCTCCATGTGGCTGTTTGTCGTTCTTCCCAATGTCTGTATCGCTGTCTGGTGTGTGACGAGAGGGTTTAAACGCGTCTATTCGATCAAACAAAAACACACGCTCATTCCCGTTCTGATTCTGATATTTGCAGGGACCCTCTTTTTCAAAGACCGGCAGGAAATTGACCTACTAAACAGCCTCGTTTCTAAAGCAGGCTACTATATCATCTATTTTTACATTCCTCTTTTATTTGTATTGCACTGGCTCGTTCTGAAAGTCAGGAGGAAAAAAGATGCCTAAAGCAAAACTGATGATGGCCGCCATTTTACTTTTCCTTGTTGGCTGCACTCCGCAAAAGCAAGTACTGGAAGATATTCAGCTTGTCGGTGTGGTTGGCTACGATGATGCCAGCGGAAATAAAATTCAAGCCACGGTTTCCGTACCGACAACCGAAGGCGGGAGCGAACAGGCGGTCTTATCAAGCACCACTTATTCGGCCCGGTCCCATACAAGCAGAAATATCCGGCAGATCCTGCAGGCGGAAACACCCAAGCCATTCGCCTCAGGAAGGGTGTCTGTAATCATATTTAACGAAGAACTTGCGAGCCGCGGAATCACCAAGATCATCGATTCCCTGCAGCGGGACCCATCTGTCGGAAGAAACATCTACCTCGCGGTGGCCAAAGGGTCGACAAAGGACATGTTATCAAAAGAATATCCGGTTGGTGAGATTGTTCCCGCCTACCTGAAACGGATGATTGAGCAAAACATGGAGCTTACTTTTCCTAGAGCCAACTTTCACCATTTTAATTACAGCTATTATGGAAAAGGCAGCGATCCGTTCATGCCTCTCCTTGAAGAAAAGCATGGCCATATCCGTATTGCGGGTGTTGCCTTGTTTGATCATTCGAAGTACGTTGACCATATCAGCTTTGAGGATTCCTTTATTTTTAAACTGTTGTATCAAAACTTCCGACAGGGTTCCCATGAATATAAGCTGGGTAAAGAAAATTACTTAACGCTGGAAAATTTGTCATCACACGTCAATTATGATATTTACAATGCTAATACCAACCCAAAAATAAATATCACCATCCGTGTGACGGGAAAGGTTAATGATGCGGCAGGCACCCCCCTGTACCAAGAAAAAAAGATTAAAATGATTGAAAAAACCATCCAAAAACAAACGGAACAGGATGCCGAAAAGATGGTGGACCGTTTGCAAAAAAAAGGAATTGACCCTCTCGGTTTGGGCGACAGAGCAAGAAGCAGGGCCAGACGTTTTGATTTTAAAGAATGGAATCAAAAGTACCCTGACATCCCTGTTCATGTCAAAGCCAAAATTAAAGTCACACAGGGCGGTATTGTGGAATAAAGAAAAGCCGGCACATCATTTTACATGCGCCGGCTCTTTTTAACTCATCAACGTATATGGATACCCATTCAGGCTGGTTTTCGTCCGGCCTTCTTCCATAATGATTTCTGCCGGATAAATGTTTGCTTTCTTGCCAGAACCGAGCCAATTTCTTTCTTTATCGGACAGGATCAGCAATCCGTCTGCGTCTCCAAGAGGGGCAAACGATGCACTGTCATTATGGTATATATTCAGGTTTAATTCCTTTTTCAACTGTTCTGCTGCTTGTTTTACATTATCCACAGGCATGCCTATTTCGCTAATATTCAAAATATCCCGGCTGGTAAATGGATGCTCAGTGCCATTTTTCAGCGTATGCCTGGCGATCAGCTCGACAATGTTGCCTGCAGGGTCGTAAAAATAACAGGCATGCGCATTCCAATTGGCAAAATATATTTCATCTTTATCCTCGACCGTATTTAAAGGGACAAAGGTGCTAGCCCATTTTTTCGCCTGCGAAAATCGGTTATCAGGAACGGTAAACGCAAAATGGTAATACGATTCCTCTGTCCCTTCAAGAAAAGTGAGCACCGAAGCACCTGCGCCGATTCTTAAGGAACCGGGTAAACGGCTCTTCAGCAGAGGCAAACCCAGCACATCATGGTAAAAGTTTTTTTGATCTTCCATACAATGGGTGCGGAGGATCACTTCTTTTATCTTCACTCAGGTACCTCCCATCTTGATAAAGGCAAGTCTTGAAACCTTTGTTGCTCTTAGGAGTTGGTCTAAATTCTTAAGACAGTTCTGCTTCGCTTACTTCCTCGTTGAAGTTGTCCCCTACTCTTTGCTGGTGGGACTGTCCCCATTTCTCCATCATCCGCAGTGTATCTTCAAGATCCTTTCCGTATGGTGTAAGCGAATAGACCACTTTGGGAGGCACTTGAGGATATACAGTCCGGGTAATCAGGCCATCTTCCTCAAGTTCTCTTAGCTGTTGCGTCAAAACCTTTGGAGTGACAGAATAAAGCTGGTCCTTCAATTCCCCAAAGCGGTAGTCATTTTCCTGCAACAAACAAAGGATGACTCCCTTCCACTTCCCGCAGACCACATCCAATGTTACTTCAATTGGGTGAAAATACTGCTTTTTTCTTTCCTTCATGAATCCAATCCCCCTAATCAATTAGTGGTCCATGGTATCCAAAAAGTAACTACCTATCAAAAAAGTACATACTATTTAAATTTCCAATGTACCAGTATACTTAGTATAGAACAGATTCCATGAAAGGAAAATGTATGAAGAAAGAAAAACTTCATGTTAACATATCTCTGCTTCACAAAGCTGGAAAAACGTATGTTCACCCTGATGATCTTCCGGTCGTACTTAATCTGCTTCACTCCGCTTCGGAGGCGGGTTCAGCAATAAAAATAGAGTATTTCGATGATATATTGGCCTACCGTACGGCCTCTTCCATCGTGGGAGAAACCATACTCAGTGTAAATAAATCCACCAATGAAGTTCTTTTTTTTGGCCCCTATGTCTTAAAAAATCTTGCCCATTCCTTGAATATCCAACTTTCGTATAAACGCTAATCCTTGCAGGCTCTAAATCCTGCAAGGATTTTTCGTTGTGTAAAAAGCACTTACTTTTTTACTATTCCCTTCTTCCGAACCATGACTTTCGAACGAAAAATTTCTGATAAAAAAGGAAACGGTTCTCCTTTAACGGAATTTTTTAATATCTACAGAAAAAGGAGGCTCAACATGAAGTACATAAAAAAATGGACAGGAACACTTTTTGCAGCAGGATTAATTTTCTCAATGTTTACAGGAACAGCGAAAGGTGCAGATGCGCCGCAGACAAAGGACCTATCTCCTACGACCGCTTATGTTGATGTAGCTGCGGCAACGCTTTGGACAAAGCCTGCACAAACCAGGCCACTGGACTCGCCTTCCCTGAGCAATCCGGTTGATTTGAGAAAATGGACAACGAGCATGACGTACGAGGATAAATTATGGCTTGTAGGACCACTTGAAACACAGGCTTTGTACGGAAACAAAGTCACGATTACCGATCAGCAGGGTGATTGGGTAAAAGTGGCAGTTGACGGGCAGCCAACACCAAGACTGGAAGCCGGCTATCCCGGCTGGATGCCGAAATCACAGCTCGTGTACAACAAAAAGTTCTCTAAAATGAAAGAAGCAGCAACGCCTTTTGCGCTCGTTAAAAGCCCTACCGCCTGGCTGTATAAAAACGCTTCTTTAAAAACAAAACAAATTGAAATCAGCTACAATACGAGACTTCCGATCTCTAAAGTAAAAGGTAATTCAATCGGGGTAATGACACCAGAAGGAAAAACACGCTACCTTGACCGCAAGGATGTACGAGTTTACCTGACGGATGAATCCATTCCCACCCCTACAGGCGAGGACCTGGTGAATGAAGGCAAAAAGTTCCTCGGGCTGCCGTACCTTTGGGCGGGTACTTCCGGATTCGGATTCGACTGTTCCGGATTTACTCATACGCTTTATAAAGCCGCAGGCATTACGATCCCAAGGGACTCAGGACCTCAGTCCCGCTCAGGCACACCTGTTGCAAAAGAAGACCTGCAGCCTGGAGACCTGTTATTCTTTGCCTATAACAACGGAACAGGCAGTGTCCACCATGTCGGCATGTATGCAGGAAACGGCATGATGATTCATTCACCAAACTCGAGTACTACTGTAAGAATTGATAAAATCGAAGGAATCTACGCTCAGGAATATGCCGGAGCAAGACGCTACCTTCCAGAAAATTAATCGAATCGAAGCACGGGCTTTTCCTTTTGTGAAAAGGCTCGTGTTTTTTTTGCTTATAAAAATTTCCGTATAAATACCTCCCGTTTAGCCTACTCTGTTAAGAGATACCAAAGGGGGGCTTTGTCCATGTTTTTAAAAAAAGGAAAAAAAGAACAGGGGCCTTCCGGGAATGAGAAGACCATTAAGAGTTTTCCTGCTTCCAAAGAAGAGGTGATCTCTTTTTTCCGCCAGCAGTTTCATTCGGCCGCCGATCTTGTCATTAAAGAAGTCTGTCCTCATCTGACTGTGCTTTATTTGGAGCCGTTGATTGATGGCCAAATACTTCGCGAACAAATTCTGCAGCCCGTTCAAAATAAAGAGATCCATTCTTTAGAAGAATTGTATTCCACTCTTTCTGTCGGCGATGTGAATGATGAGAAAGATCCCGAGAAAGCCTTAGAGTCTCTTCTTAATGGGAGTACATTGCTTCATTTTGATGGTACGCCAAGAGTACTTCTCGCTTCTACCCCGCAATCCATTACACGGTCACTAAGCACACCAGAGCTTGAATCCCAGGTCATCGGAATGCAGGTAGCATTTAACGAAAGCCTTTCCACTAATATCGGCCTGCTTCGCAAACTTATCTCAAGTACTTCATTTTGTCATGACCAGCTAGTGATCGGTCATCAAAGCAAATCACGAGCATCCATCGTTTATCTGAAAGAAATTGCATCGGAGGAGCTGGTAACTGCCGTTAAGGACCGGATCCAAAAAATTTCTATTGACTCGCTCATAGATACTCCAGTGCTTGCGGAGCTCATCGAGGATAATTCCCTGTCCATCTTTCCACAAAGCATTCTAACCGAGCGGCCGGACCGGGTAGCTTCTCAGCTGATGAATGGAAAAATAGCGATTTTAATTGATGGAAGTTCTCATGCTCTGCTCCTTCCAAATCCGCTGATTGAATTCTTTCAAAGCAAAGAAGACCAGAATATCCGATGGCAGATTGCTACTTTTTTGCGTCTGCTTCGAATTGGTTCCATGGTCCTTTCGATATTTGCAACTTCTTTTTATGTTGCAGCGTTAACTTATCATTATGAAGTGATACCCCAACCGCTGCTTGTTCCACTGGGGGAATCCCGGTCCAGAGTTCCTTTTCCGCCTATTTTTGAAACGTTGCTGCTGGAAATCGTGATTGAACTTTTAAGGGAAGCCGGAGCAAGACTGCCTACCAAGGTAGGGCAAACCATGGGTATCGTTGGAGGTATCGTCATCGGCACCGCAGCTGTTCAAGCGGGGTTTACAAGCAATATCCTCATCATTATGATTGCGCTCAGCGCCCTTGCTTCATTTACTAGCCCAAGCTACATGCTTGGGAACGTTATTCGCCTTCTTCGCTTTCCAATCATCATTATCGCAGGTCTTTTGGGGTTTTACGGCATCATGCTGGGATTCTGTTTTATTTTGATTCATCTGCTTCGCCAGTCTACCCTGGGTGTTCCATACCTTGCACCCTTTTATCCTCCGCGTTACAAAGACTGGAAAGATAGTATTATTCGCTTTCCAGCACAATTTTTATATAAGCGTCCCGATGCTACCCGTCCCCAAGATTCGTACAAATTTCCTCCTTCTGAAGGAGAAGGTTAGGTGACGGTCATGAAAATTAATCTGTCAGAGCGTCCCAAGCACTCTGTAAGTGCACTCCTTTTATTTTTTGTTATTCACTCGGTGCAGGTCGGAGTGGGCCTGCAGGGATTTCAGAGAGCCATCTACAAAAGCGCCGGACATGATGCCTGGATCTCGGTCTTCATTTCTGGCATCTGGTCCCTGCTCGTTCTTTGGATCATGGTGAAAACCCTGTCCTATTATAAAAATACTGATCTTTATGGCATCCATTATGATGTGTTCGGCAAATGGATTGGAGGGCTGTTCAGTGCTCTTTACATGCTTTATTGCCTATTTGCCTTTTTCATCATCATTCGCAATTATGTTGAAGTCATCCAGGCCTGGCTGTTTCCGCAGCTTGCAGCCTGGTTTGTGGCACTCACATTGGTTCTGATGGTCATCTATACGGTGACCGGCGGAATCAGGGTGCTGGTCGGCATCTGTTTTTTCAGTGTTATTTTCAGTGCGTGGCTGCTTCTGCTTTTATTCTTTCCCATTGAATATGCGGATTGGCGTTCCTTGCTTCCTATCATGGAAGCGGACGTAAGTCATTTGATGAAGGGTGCTTACAAAACGACCTTTACCATCGTTGGTTTAGAAGTATTGTACATTCTCAACCCGTATATCAAAGAAAAAGAAAAGACACTGAAGTTTTCTTCATTCGGTTTAGCGTATACCCTTTTTGTTTACTTAGCGGTAATGGTTGTTTCACTCGTTTATTTCAGTGGGGGACAATTGGAAAACACAATCTGGGCGACTCTGACCCTTTTTAAAATCATTCATTTTCCCTTTGTTGAACGGTTCGAATATCTCGCCATAACCTTCTGGATGCTTATCATCCTTCCGAACCTGGGGATGTACTTGTGGTGTGCAGTCCGGGGCATGAGCCGGGTCTTCCATCGCAATGAGAAGAGTTACATCTATTGGTTTTCCTTGCTCATTATCATCCCCGTCTGCTTTGTGAAAACCACAAATGATGTTAATATGCTCAATGGTTTTTTTGCAAAAATTGCTTTTGTGGTGGTCTTCTGCTACCCATTCCTGTTGTTTGCTGTTACATGGATCAAGAAAACATACAAAGAGAGGATAGGGAGGAAATCCTAATGAAGACGTTTCCCTTTATTGTATTATTGATATTTTCATTGATTCTTTCCGGATGCACCGAACCAAAAATCCTTGAACGTGTCGGCTTGATCACTGCTGTTGGCTATGATGATGCAAAGGATGGAAATGGAAAAATCAAAGGAACAGCGGCAATCCTTCAGGTCGATCCTGATGCGCTGCAAAACGTAGATATTATGACAGACGAAGGATACACGAGCAAAGGCATCGTCAACCTGGAAAATTTACGGTCATCAAGGAAAATCCGATCCGGCCAGCTGCGGGTTGCCCTGTTCAGTGACCGACTTGCCAAAAAAGGGCTGATCAATTTCGCAGACTCACTCGCACGGGATCCCTCCATCAGCGAAATGGTTTACATGTGTATTGCCGAACCGACCTCGGCTGATATTCTTAACTACCAGTATGAAAATATCCCCGATATTGGAGAATACCTGTTCAGGCTTCTGGACCAAAATATCAAGAACGAGGAAATTCCATCACCTACCATTCATGAATTCATGAAGGGCCACTATGCAGCTGGCTTTGATCCGGTCGCTCCCATTCTGAAAAGAAAAGGAGAGAGTGTAAAAATCCATGGTATTGCCCTTATGAAAAATGATAGAATGGTCGGAAAATTAAACACCAAAGAAGGCTACTATATAAAACTGATTAATGGGCGATATAATGGCGGCAATATGGAGTTCCTGCTTCCCAAGGGTTCATTGGATCCCATCTTGCCCAAAAAAGAAAAGAGGGGGATTCCTGTTGCCATTGATACCTTGCAAAGCAGCAGCAAAATAAACGTAATCAATGCAAAAGAAAAGAAATTTAACGTCTCATTAAAGATCAGGGCCAGGTTGCTCGAGATCCGTGTCCCGGTAAATCTGGATGACCCGAAAAACATGGTCTTTGTTCAGAACGTGATACAGAATAAATTAAAAAAACAAGCAGACGATGTGATCAAATATGCCCTTTCCAAAGAATCAGATCCGTTTGGTTTTGGTGAAACCTACCGAAGCTCTGTCAGAAACTCAAATTTAACAAGAGATCAATGGCACAAAGAGGTTTCCGGCATAAAAGTGAATGTCGACGTGGATTTTCAACTGCTTCGCACAGGGGTAATTGATTAGCCCTTTTTAACAAATTCCTTCACTTCGTTTCAGCAGTCTGCGGATGCATTTATTCGCTTCCTTAAGAACCGTATGTTTATCCATCGTATTCAACTTTCGATTATCCATCACAATATTTCCATCAATAATAACCGTTTCAACATCTGCACGTGTAGCTGAGTAAACGATCCGTGAAATGGTATCTGTCCCATAGGAAGGATACATATGAAAATCATTAAGATTCAGGATGGCGAGATCTGCTTTTTTGCCAACTTCAAGACTTCCGATATCTTGTTCCATGCCTACGGCTTTCGCTCCGCCGATGGTGGCCATTTCAAATACGGTTTTTGCATTCATCGAGGTTGGTCCGTGAATCGGCTTTTGGATAAGAGCAGCAAGCCTCATTTCATTCAGCATGTCCAAATTGTTATTGCAGGGAGCACCATCCGCGCCCAGGCTCATAAAAATACCCTGATCCAGCATTTGCGGCACATGCGCGATTCCAGAAGAAAGCTTCAGATTGGAGCCTGGACAATGGCTCACTTTTACTCTGTGCTTTTTGATAATGCTCTTTTCCTCCTCATTAAGCCACACACAATGGGCCAAAATCAATTTTTCGTTTGCTAGTCCAATATGTTCGAGATATACCACATTTCGCATCCCAGTTTCCTGTTCGACAATGGCAATCTCACCCCGATTTTCTGCAGCATGAGTATGCACAAACACATCATGCCGCTTTGATAAGTCCCGCACTTCTGTCAGGAGCTCCTCGGTGCAGGAGACAACAAAACGGGGACAAAAGGCATATTGAATGCGGCCATTTTCCCTGCCATGCCATTTTTCCAGAAGGTCAGCGCTTTGCTGTAAGGACTTTGATGTACTTTCCCTCAAGGGGCCAGGTACCTCCGTGCCTTTATCCATCATCACTTTTCCCGACAATGCCCGGATCCCGCTTTGTGAGATCGCCTGAAAGGCAAAGTCCGCATGATTGACGGTTTCCATATCCACGATGGTGGTTGTGCCGCTCTGGATCAGTTCCCCTGCCCCCAACAAGGCCGAATAAAAGATGGATTCTTCATCGTGAGAAGCTTCAAGCGGCCATATTTTTTGCCTCAGCCAGTCCAACAATTCCAAATCATCTGCTTGTCCTCTGAACAAAGTCTGGCACAGGTGAATATGCGTTTGGACAAAGCCTGGAATAATCGTTTTATTCTTCGCATCGATGGTGACATCAGCCTCGGAGGCAAGCCCATGTCCAATTTCCTTAATACGATTGTCCTCAATAAATAGGTCACCATGCACGATTTCTTCTTTTTCGTTCATGGTGATGATTTCAGCGTTTTTTATGAGCAATGAAGACATGCTTTTCCTCCTTATCCCGGCAATAGCATGATTCCTTGGTTATGCGCGTGCTTTATTCAAAATCTGAAGTTTGAGTTCTGTGACGCGAAAACCGTTCACCGGTGCAAGATCCTGTGAACAGGTGGAGCAGGCGATAATTACATCTTCCAGGGCTTTTACCCTCACAAAATCACCAGGCTTGGAAAGCGGTTCGCTGATGATGTAATCTCCATTCTCATCAAGGACATTATTCATGAACCAGTTGATCGGATCAGGCACGTGTACATGACCAAGGGAATAATAGGTCAGCGCTTCTTTTAGGTTATCATGGCAATTCGGATGATCTTCAAGGCCAAAGTCTACCTTGTACCGGTAATAATCACAGGCCGGAAAGAAAAAGTCATGTTTGCCCACTGTATCCTGGACAAGCTGCATGAGCGGCCGCCTGCGGTTGCTGTACAGCATATCACCTGTTTTCAGTGAAATACTGCTTAAACTGGCCCTCATATGAACTGGCGAGACATATTCATCCGGATCTTGAAGTGAAAAGCAGACAAAGTCCCCGACCTGCTTTCCTTCCACATCAATAATGACAAGCTCCTCCCCTGCTTTTATGAGAGCGCTTCTGCCCTCATAAGCCGGAATCAAGATTTCCTCCTTAATTCGGTAGGTATCGTGAATGGACATGGCTACTCCTCCTATTCAATAAAAACAGCTACAGCCCGCACAGGCGATCCCGTTCCTTTGCGGATTCTTAGTGGCAGGCCAAAATAGAGAAACCGCATATTCGCGACCTGGTCAAGATTACAGAGGTTCTCCGTATTGGTAATTCCGTATTCCTTGCAGATCAGGTGCCCTGAGTAGTCCAAATCCAGCGGATTGTCAATGGCCGGTGCATCAATTCCGATGTTTACCACCCCTTTTTCAGCAAGCCATCGGGCACCTTCATAATCGAGGCCGGTATACCGTGTCAGCCATTCCTCTGTTCCATAGGCACGGTTATAATGCCCTGTATACAGAAGGCATATATCTCCCTTTTGAAGGAGCTGTCCGGAACGGTCCAGGGCATTTTCCAGTTCAACTGGCGTAATATAGTCTTCCGGCTGAATGGAGGAGAGATCAAGACAAACCGCTGGTCCGTAAAAATAGTCAAGCGGCATTTCGTCAATATACTTCCCACCGGGATCATACTCGTAAGTTGCGTCGCTGTGGGTCGGTCCGTGCTCATTAATGAGAAGATTGTTCGTAGCAAAGGGAAAACCTATTCTTTCGATGCTTTCCTCATGAGAAAGGTTGGGAAAGATCATCGTTTTTTGATGAAGAGGAAAGACAGGCATTCCCTGGTAGATCTCCTGCGACAAGTCAACAAGTTTTACCCCCATCATCCTTCCTCCTTCAACACAGTAGGAAGGATCGTAAAGGAGTCCACGTCGATCAATCCCATATCTGTTATTTTCCATTCCGGGCTGGTTACCAGCGACAGGAAAGAGAGATGCATAAAAGGAACATGGATGCCGCACCCTAATTCCTCCTCTGCCAGCCGGTGAAGTTCAGCAATTCGGGTACTGACTTCCTGCCCTGTCATCTCGTCAGTCATCAATCCTCCGATGTTCAGCGGCAAATCACCAACGACTCGTCCGTCATGAATCAATGCAATACCTCCACTCATGGCAATTACCCTGTTCACCGCCGTTACCATATCCTCGTAATTGGTGCCGCAAACGATGATATTGTGCGTGTCATGCGCCACGCTTCCAGCGATTGCACCCCGTTTCAACTGAAATCCGTTAAGGAAGGTTTTTCCAGTACGCCCTGATCGGCCATGCCTTTCAATAACCAATAGCGGCAATACATCCTGCTGAAGGCAAGGCTGGACCTTTCCATCACGAACCGATAACTGGAATTGTGCCGAACCAGTTAGATTTTGGTCAGGGATTAACTTAATGGCCCGGACATGTGCCCTGGACCCGGAAGCCTCAATGACCAGATCATCCATTTTTACCGGCTTTCGTTTGACAGAGCGTTTGACACTTTCAGGGTATTGGTAAACAGGAAGATCGATGATTAGTTCCTTTTGCTGTGCAGCCTTTTTTCCTTTGAGATATACCGAATCGATTGTCATGTTCATCAAATCATGGATGACGGCAATATCGGCCTTTTTCCCTGGAGTAAGCACACCCCTGTCTTTAAACCCAAAATGGGCAGCGGCATTGATGGTCACCATCTGGATCGCCTCGACCGGATCGATTCCCTGTGCAATGGTTCTTTTCACAATGTCATTCATATGGCCCATCTCCATGAGATCTTCCGGTACTACATCATCAGATACCAGGATCGCACGCCGGGAATCCATTCCTTCTTCCGTGATGGCCCTGATGCATTCTGCCATATTCCGCTGGGATGATCCTTCTCTCATGAACACACTGACACCATTGCGCAGCTTTTCCACCATTTCTTCTTTGGTCGTCGTCTCATGGCAGGAAATGTGGGTTCCCCCGCTAATAATGTGGGCCGCGAGCTCTTTACCGAACAAAGCCGGTGCATTTCCCTCCACCGTCTTGTTGATACTTTTTGCGTAGGAAACAGACGCAAGAAGGTCATCAATGAGTTCTGGTGCGTGCTGGTAGACCGGCCTGACATTGCTGAAACCCTGAATTTCACCGATTCCCAGTACGAGAGGATCATTCAGCAGTTCTGCCATCTCCCCTGATCCGATGTCCCTTCCTGCTGTTTCCAGTCCCGGAGCGTCCGGCGTTAAACATGGAACGGTAAAATAGACCGTGTTTGGCAGGTTTCTTGCTTCTTTGACCATTTCCTGCATGCCAAGAACTCCGAGCACATTACCAATTTCATGAGGATCAGCAACAATTGTTGTCGTTCCGGTAGGAATAGACAGCCTGGAAAATTCAGTAACTGTGAGCATGGCGCTTTCAAAATGCATATGAGAATCAATAAAACCAGGGCTGATATACATACCGGCCACATCTTCCACTTTGGTTGAAGGTCCTTCCAGGTCTGTGCAATCCCCAACTAATAAAATATATTCTCCTTTTATGGCCACATCGGCTGGATAAATTTCACGTGTGATGACATTAATAAACTGGCCGCCCTTTAAAATGGTGTCTGCATACTGGTTGGCATCAAGCAGCACATCAATGAGTTTCCGCCATTGAATGGCTTCTTTAATACCTTTTGTGTCCATATTCCTAACCTCCCTGCCTTTCCCAATCGAGACTGTCAATGATGCCCACAATAGCTGCATCGATGGGCGCATCCTTATCGGCCGCCGCCCGTGACGCCATGCTACCCGTAACATAAAGAACCTTTTCTCCTACACCTGCACCTACTGTATCTACAGCAATGATCGGCATGCCGCTTTCGGATTCGCCCATGCCGATCGGCTGTGTTATCAGCAGCTTTGTGCCAATCAATTTGTCATCCTTTCGTGTAGCTGTTACTCTTCCAATCACGACGCCCATGTACATATTCGTTTCCCCTTATTTTCTGGCAATCAAAATTTTGTATTGTGTTGCCGCATCCCTTGCCAACGGTGTAATGATTACATGCTTCCCTACTGTGATAAATTTCTGGCCCTTTTTTGAAGCCTGCAGCACATCCGCTTCCGTAATCACAGCGTTTTTTTCCTTTTCTTCCAGCCAGGACAGCACGCTGTTATCTGAACCCGCTACTTTGATGCCCAGCTTTTTAAGCTGAGTCAGTTGCATGTAAAGCTCGTCAGTTAAGGGTACGGTTCCTTGGTCCAGATTTTTTTTGGCAAACACCGGATGAAACGGATTTGCACCGCATGACAGCGCAACTACTTTTTTACCGTTAAGCAAGGCCTGCAAAATAAAGCGTACAAAGGTTCTTTGGTCATTAAACCGCAAAAGGTCGGATACTAGAGAAAATGATAGAACTGGTATCAGGATATAGTCGGTTCTCCAAAGCACATCCTCTGTTAAAAAGGATTCCGGATATAGGGCGTCGTGACGGCACGCAGCAGCCAGGCTGGCAATCCTAAAATGCTGCAGCAGCGTTCCTTCTGCAACGACTTCCATCCGGATTCTCTTTTTCCCCGCTTCCCTGAGGAGCATCCACCCTTCCTCCATCCCTGTGAAATGGTAGGTTAAGAGTGAGGTGACACGCGGAACTCCCTTACCCTCCGAAAAAAGCAGTTCAAGCAGGGTATTCTTTACGACCGTACTCTGCCTGGCGCCATACACACTTATTCTCCTTTAGACAGCAGGGCTCTTTCAATTTCACTGTGCGGCCGGGGAATGACATGTACCGATACCAGTTCCCCCACACGGCTCGCAGCACTTGCCCCCGCATCTGTAGCCGCTTTTACCGCACCAACATCCCCTCTTACCATGACGGTTACCAGACCGAATCCTACCTTTTCGTACCCGCAGATTTCCACATTGGCAGCTTTCACCATGGCGTCTGCCGCTTCAATTGCACCGACCAGGCCTTTTGTTTCAATCAAGCCTAACGCTTCGCCCATTCTATTATTCCTCCTGTTTTCTTGGATTGGCACCGTGGATGCTTTTTGCTCATTACCTTCAGACATTTAAGCCCTCTCCGTTTCTTTCGCAGCATTCAGCTTAAACCGGGACAGGAGTTTTTCGGCCACATTGCTGTGAGTGCTTGGAATGACATGGGCTGAAATGACTTTCCCCACCCGTTCGGCCTCCTTTTTCCCTGCATCAACCGCTGAGGCAACAGCGGCTACATCTCCGCTGAGGTGAAGGGTAACGCCTAATGCCCCCTGAACACCAATCACTTTTTCGATCGCGGCAATTTTAACATCTGCCGCTTTTACAGCGGCATCTGCTGCGGATACAGCAGCACAATATCCGACCGTTTCAATCATGCCCAATGCATGCACATTTCCCACCCCTTACTGTTGGATTTCTCCGAATAAACCGGGTAAATAGCTGGCAAGCTGTTCATGAGCGCCATAAAGAACCAGATAGCTCTCCTCGATCTTGTACCTGATATTGATTGACGCCAGCTCTTGAAGCACCGGCAAAAGAAGAGAATAGGATTCATACCGGCCGAAACCTTCCATAATGGCAACAGCACCTCTGATTCCCGTAAGCTCCAGTTGGTTCAACAGCCACGATCCCGGCTGCTCCAAGTAAAAAAGTTTAGTCTTTTTTTTCGTTTGACGGTTTAAAGCTTGCCACACGTTTTCTGCAGTGGTTTCCAGTAGGTTACAATCGTTATGAAAGAGCTCCAAAAGAAAAGCTTTCTTTCCGTTTTTGTCCCATTGAATAAAATATTTCACTCCCCCCGTTCGGGTTAATTCTTCCTGAAGGATAACAAGCTGTCCGGGAGATGATACAGGAGCGGAAAAAACGGCAACTCCTCTAGCGGAAATCGGGCGGTGAAACCATTCCAGCTTTTCATGCGGAAGATTTGAATAGAGCCAGGCTGCCAGGCCTGATGGGGCTGATCCGATCAGCCGGCCGCAAGGCTGGCCGGAGGTGTTTTTGGTCCCATGATTTGCAGGTACCGTTGTTCCTCTCTCAGCTCCCTGGGCAAGTGTGAGGATATTCAGACGGGAAACAAGCTCATCACCCGGGTTTGAGATCTTCTCATGGTTTCCCTTCAACTCGTTCAACCGTTTTTCCCGCATGGCATTCTGATAGTTTGGCCGGTGCAGCTTTTGTTGAACTGCAGGAGGCTCTTTTTTCTTTTTTGGCGGCCGTTCAGGCTGTTCAGCTGGGCGCAGCACTTCTTGAACAATTGCACGCATAAATTCCGACATGAGCTTCCACCTCTCCCTACAAAATCTTTGCCAGTTCGGAATGAGGCCGTGGAATTACATTCGATGAGATGAGCTCCCCCCCTGTTTGAATGTGAGCCTGCCTGCCCACTTCAATGGCGGACGAAACAGCAGCCACATCTCCCTCGATAATGACCGTAACCAGTCCTGAACCTACTTTTTTAAATGAGGTCAACTGAACGTTTGCTGCTTTAGCCATTGCATCCAACGCTTCAACAGCCGCCGTCAGTCCCCGTGTTTCAATCATGCCGATCGCATTCAATCCCGCGTTCCTCCCTGTTTACAGATAATCTCCTAAATCAATGGGACCAAATGGTACCGAGGTCCGCTTAAACGCGTCTTTGCTGCCCAAAGGAACCGTTGCATCCACACCCATCTTCGCCGAAACCCCTCTAAGGTTGTGAGAGGCTTCAAGAGGTGAGCCCTTTGCACCCGGAACAATGAAAGTATCCTGGTCGGCCTGCACCCTTACTGCCAGCGCCCACTCTACATCTTCAGGGTTAAAGATGTCCACATCTTCATCCACGACGATCACATGCTTTAAATCCTTATCACTGGCAAAAGCCGCAAGTGCAGCTTGCTTCCCGTCCCCTTCTGTTACCTTTTCAATTTGAATCACCGCGTGGAACCTGGCAACACCACCCATGGTGATATGAACTTTTTTTACATTGGGCACAGTCTGTCTGACCGTGCTATAAAGCGTGGCTTCACGTACGAGCGCCATGGGCAGCCGTTCTTCATAACTTGATGGAAAAATCGTCTGGCATATGGCCTGATCCCGGTACGTAACCGCAGAAAACTCAATCACAGGCTGCAAAGCACGGGTTCCATAATATCCGGCCAGCTCACCAAACGGTCCTTCGAGCTCCCTTTCATGAGGAAGCACCCTCCCTTCCAGCACAATCTCGGCTTCGGCGAGAACTTCCAGATCAACCGTCCGGCACTGAACCACATCCAGCGCCTGGCCGATCAATGCTCCCGCTACATCAAGCTTGTCAGTATGGTACAAGTGCGTGCTAATTTGTGAGCTGAGAACCACGGCCGGAACAACACCAAACATAACAGCAACCTCCATTGGTTCATTCCGCTTTTCATAATCATAGAATTGATGAAGCAATTCGGGGGAAGTAATAAGAACACTGGTCTTGTTCTCTCCAAGAAACTGCATCCTTCTGATGGACGTGTAACGTTTTAGGCCTGAAGGGTCCTTCACCACAAGAATGCCTGAAACATAATAAGATCCTGAATCTTCTTCATGAAACGTAGGGATAGGGAAAAGAGTATCCAGATCGAACGAGCCCAGAATGACATTGTCATGTACAGGTGCTGATGCCACCAGGTTGGTTGGTACGGGAGATACAATCGACTGGATGATTTTCGGAATAAGCTGGTTGACATGAACACCAATACTGTCAGCCAAAAGCTGGCGGTCTCCCCCGAGGCCTCCGACCATGGGCGAGTGATAGCCTTTTACGTTTTCAAAATAAAACGGCTGTTTTCCCTGTTTTGAGTTAAGTACCGCTCCCAGTTCATAAAGCGGATCCACCTCTTTTTTTACACGGAGAAGCTTTTGTTCGGAATCCCACCGGTCCAGCAATGCACGAAGTGTGGCTGGATTCATGCGTTCTCCCCCCATCTCTGCAGAAGCGCGTGGTCAATTCCCAACATGTCCAGAATTCTCCCGGACATAAAATTCACCAGCTCCCAAATCTCCTTCGGCTTATGATAAAAACCTGGCGAAGCGGGCATAATGCAGGCTCCTGCCTCCGCAAGCCTCGTCATGTTCTGGAGATGGATGAGATGGAAAGGAGCTTCCCTTGGTACAACGATCAGCTGCCTTCTCTCCTTCAGCACGACGCTCGCAGCCCGGCTGAGCAATGTATCGCCGACACCGTTAGCGAGTGAACCGAGCGTGTTCATCGAACAAGGGACAACCACCATCCCATCTGTTAAAAAAGAACCGCTGGCGACTGAAGCAAATAAATTTTTATTGCTGTGAATCTCTGCATACGGCTTCAGTGCCTCCATACTGATCCCGCATTCAAACTGCAGCACCCTTTCTCCCATCTCTGTAATGATCAGGTGGGTTTCGATTCCCAGCTGATGCAGGGCCCGGACGAGCGAGTAGCCATACAGAGCACCGCTCGCTCCTGTTATACCGACAATGATCCGTTTGTTTTGGCCCATGACAGATTAAACGACCTGGTTGTTATTCGAGAACTTTTTTCTTGCCGCTTCCATGTATTCTTTCGTTGTCATGATGTCTCCGAATAAATCAATGTCCCGGAGTCCGGATTCATGCATTGAATCATCCTTGGAGGCTGTGGAATCTGACAGGCAAATCACATTGTATCCATGATAAAGCGCGTCAGAACCGGTGCTCCTCACGCACACATTGGTCCATACCCCTGTCAGAACGACCGTATCAATTTCCTCTTCCCGGCAGAACAAATCAAAATCGGTATAGCTGAACGCACTGTGCCTTCTTTTTTGAACCACATAGTCTCCCTTGCTTTCATCAGGCTGAAGTTCGGGAATGAACTGCGAGCCCCATGTTCCTTTTATGGCATGAACCGGCCGGACGCGGAAATCACGGTCGTTTTTTCGGTGCGCTTCCTGGACAAACACAACCTGTATATTCTCTTCATGGCAAAAGTCCACGAGCTCTTTAATGGCTGGAACGATTTTCTCTCCATTTTCACAGCGAAGGGCCGCTTTTTCCCCAATAAAATCATTCAGCATGTCAATCACCACGACCACATGCTTCTTTCCCCTCAATTCCATAGGCATCTCCTTTCTTATTTGCTTTTTTCCAGCTGCTGCCGTGCGGCTGATGGCAGATTTGCAATTTCATAGTTTTCATACTTCAGCGTTCGCTCAAGGCGCTGGATGCTTTGGCGTTTCACGTATTCTCCATATCCTGCTGTACCTGTTATCCCGCCTTTTTCATAGTCATATACAACGGTTCCTCTGACGATCGTCTGCACCGGGCGCCCTTTGAGCTTGATTCCGTGCAATGGATTGTATTTAGCCATTGACTCTGTCTGCTTTTCATCAATGATCCACTCATGATCAAGATCAATAACCGTAAAGTCCGCATCACTCCCGATCTCCATGGCTCCTTTTTTCGGGTAGATGCCATAATGAACCGCCGCATTTTTGCTTGTTACTTCAACAAAACGAGATAGTGACAGCCGTCCTTTGTTCAATCCCTCGCTGACCAGGATCGGAACCATGGTTTCCACACCCGGAATGCCAGGGAAGCTGTTCCATATTGAAGAATCGGCTGCCGCCTTTTCAGTTGCGATTTCATATGGCGCATGATCTGTTCCTACAAAGTCAATGGTTCCATCTGCCAACGCCTGCCAGTGAGCCTGGTTATCATCCTTACCTCTTAGTGGAGGAGCAATTTTGGCAAAGGTTCCTCTTTCGGTCATGGAGTCCTGTGCATTCAGCATCAAGTAATGAGGACACGTTTCTGATGTCACCTTAACACCACGTTTTTTCGCTTCCCGCACCAGTTTAACGCCTTCTTTAGTGCTCATATGAACGACATGAACACGCGCATCCGTTGCTTCTGCATAACTGATAATAAGTTCAATGGCTACCTTTTCCGCTAGCGCCATCCGTGCTTCTGCCCAGGCCGGGCCATCTTCCCTTCCTTCGTTCTTCAGCTTCTCTGTATAGAACGTACAAATATCATAGTTCTCCGCATGAACCCCTATCGGCATTCCTGTTTTTGCGACTTTCTGAAAAATCTCCAGCATCTCCCCGTCGGACACTTTTGGGAAGGTTGGCACCGATGGCGTCATGTACACCTTGAACGCAACAACACCTTCATCGATTTGTGGATAGATGTTATCGATCCAGCCGTTACGGGCATCTTCTCCGGTCATGCCGCCCCAGAAACAATAATCAATATAAGCCTGTCCCCGGATTGGACCGATTTTTTTCTGAAAGCTTTCCCCATCCCTTACAGAGGGCTTGGAACAACACGGCATATCAATAATGGTCGTTAATCCCCCCGCTGCCGCTGACCGCGAACCTGTTGCAAACGTTTCCCGGTGGGTGAACCCTGGATCCATAAAATGAGTATGCGGATCAATACAGCCTGGAACCACCAGTTTGCCCTCCATGTCGAGTACCTTGTCCGCATTAAAGGTTTGAATATCATTGCAAAAGCCGGTAATCCTGCCCTCATGGACGAGGATGTTGGTGATTACCGTACGGTCTCCTTGTGGAATCATTGCATTTTTTAAAATCAGATCCATTTCCGACTCTCCTTTAGACTTTTTTAGAACAAAACAGTGAAAGGAACAGTACTGGCAGGGGGCCGGCTCGCAGCCCCCGTACCCTACATAAGCTGTTATATTACGTCCCCATCGGCTTTCAGCTGGTTCATCCTTTCCTGCTCATGTATATTCATAGACTTGAAATTAAATACTAGATTCAGCAAAATCGCAGTTAAACTTCCAATGACGATCCCATTTTCCACTAAGAGCCTTACACTGTCCGGAAGCCCGCTGAACACCATGGGAACTACGGCAGTTCCAAGCCCGATTCCTACCGAACAGGCGACAATCAGAAGATTTTCGTTGCTCGAAAAATCGGCCTGTGACAGCATTTTTACACCTGAAGCTATGACCATTCCAAACATCGGAATCATCGCCCCGCCAAGGACTGCCGTTGGAATAATGGTGGTGAGAGCCGCAATCTTGGGAAGCAAGCCCAGAAGTAATAAAAAGCCGCCGGCGGCAATGACCACATTTCTTGTTTTTACTTTTGTCAAAGCCACAAGACCAACGTTCTGTGAGAAGGAGGTATAGGGAAAGGAATTAAAAATGCCGCCAATCACAATGGCAAACCCTTCTGCCCTTAAGCCCTTCTTAATGTCCCGGGATTCAAGCTTCCGGTCGCAAATGTCTCCTAACGCGAGAAATACACCGGTAGACTCAATCATGCTCACAATGGCGACAATAGACATGGTGAGTATGGCCGAAACGTGAAATTCAGGCATTCCGAAATAAAATGGCTGTACCATATGAAACCAGGACGCGTCTTTTACAGGGGTGACATCCACAAGCCCCATTATGGAAGCAAGTACCGTACCCGCGATCAGAGATAACAGTACAGAGATTGCCCGGACATAGCCTCTGGAAAACCGGTTAATTAGAATGATCAGCAGGAATGTAAAACAGGCGAGTGTCAAATTTTCCAGGCTGCCAAATCCCTTTGATCCAAGTCCACCTGCCGCATTGTTCATGGCAACCGGAATCAGCGACACCCCGATAATGAGTACAACTGAACCTGTTACAACAGGCGGAAAAAATTTAAGGATTTTGCCAACAAACTGTGAGAGCACCATGACGACCAGTCCCGAGACGATGATCGCGCCATAAATCGCTGTAATTCCTTCGAGTTTTCCAATGGCGATCATGGGTGCCACGGCGGTGAATGTACAGCCGAGAATGACCGGGAGCCTGATGCCAAAATGCCTGCCTCCGATGACCTGTAGCAGGGTGGCAATTCCGCAGGTGAACAGGTCAATGGATATCAGATAGGCCAGCTGCTGGGCATTCATCCCAATAGCAGGCCCAACAATGAGCGGTACGATTACCGCTCCGGCATACATGGCAAGAACATGCTGCAGACCAAGTACACCTACTTTCCACGTTTTTAGTTGTGCCATTCTGCTTCCCTCCCAGATGTTTGTTATTCCAAATGAATATCTTCTGATCACCCCCTTAAAAGCTATGAAAATAGGAATATTTTTGAAAAACACTACTATATTTGTACAAACTTGATTTAGTGCCAGCCAAAAAGAGTTGGTTGATTGTCCTAAAATTATATTGGGAGGTCGGACATTGAAGACCATTGATTTTTTCGTAAATGGAACAGAAGTTTCGGTTACATGCAGTCCTTCGAAAACACTGCTCGACGTTCTCCGGGAAGATGCGGGTTTAACCGGCAGCAAGGAATGCTGCGGCAAGGGAGAATGCGGTTCCTGTACCGTGTCGATGAATGGCCTGCCGGTATGTTCCTGCCTCGTGCTCGCCGGCCAGGTTCATGGAGAAAATGTCATAACAGTGGAAGGTATCGGCACACCGGAAAATATGGATCCCGTCCAGCAAGCGTTTATGGATGAGGGGGCCACCCAATGCGGGTACTGTACGCCAGGTCTGATCGTATCTGCAAGATCATATTTGAACAGCATCGGCCACCTGCCCGGCCTCGACGAAATCAAGCAGGCATTAGGCGGCAACCTTTGCCGTTGTACAGGCTATACAAAAATACTGAAGGCCGTTCAAACAGCAGCTCAAAGTCAGCTAACGTTCAGGGACCTTTAAAGCATGACCACCTCCAGCCTATCCTGTATTCTGCTTGCGGCAGGCTGCTCTTTCCGGATGAACCGAACAAAAGCCCTTCTTCAATGGAAGGGGTTGCCTCTTATTGCTTATCAGGTAAAAACCATTCAAAACTCAGGGATAAAGGATGTAGTAGTGGTACTTGGCTTTCGAGCTGCCGAATTAAGAAGGGAACTCGATGGCAACTCTGTGAAAATAGTGATGAATAACGACTATTCTTCAGGAAAGTGCTCATCCATCAAAATGGGATGGCATACCATGGATAAGAACTCGACCGGTGTCCTTATTGCTGCGGTTGATCAGCCTCTTTCGCCTCACATTCTTTGCCAAATGGACAAGCTTCACAAGTCCGATCCAGAATCTATTATCATTCCTGTTTATAACGGGAAACGGGGGCACCCGATCCTTCTGCCAAGCCCTCTTTATTCAGAGCTGACCCTGATTGCAGAAGAGACAGAAGGACTGCGGAACATCGTTAAAAAGCATCACAACAAGGTTAAACTGCAGGAAACCGCGGACCCTCGTATTCTTTTAAATTTCAACACACCGAGCGATTATGAAGATGCTTATAGGGAGGATCTGTAATGTATGCTTCAGAGATAGATATGCTTTCACCCCGCTCTCTCCTCGAATGCCTTTATCTTCTTGAGAATGAAAAAGCCAGCTTTCGGCTGCTGGCCGGGGGAACCGATGCAGTTGTTCGCATGAAGGAAGGAAAATGGCAGCATGACTACTGGCTGAATTTGAAAAACATCGATGAGCTGAAATTCATCACGATCGAAAAAGATGAAATCCATATCGGACCGTTGACCACCCATTCAGAAATCATCTCATCTCCCCTCCTGCAGGACCATGCCGATGTCCTCGTACAAGCCTGCCGGGAAGTCGGAGCAGCCCAGATGCAAAATATGGGCACAATTGGCGGAAATATTGGCACCGCTTCCCCTGCCGGCGATACAATCCCTGCTCTTTTTGCGTTAGGTGCCATCATTGAACTCACCTCAATAACCGGAAAACGGCAAGTCAGCGCAGAAGATTTTTTTGTCGGACCAGGTAAAACTGTTGCTTTCCCCAATGAAATCATCACGAAAATCTCATTTAAAGTCCGCGGTAAACATGACATCGGCCTTTTTCAAAAGCTGGGCCCGCGCAAAGCCCAATCAATTTCCATCGTCAATGTGGCGATCAGCCTGTCCATGAAAGAAGGAACAAAGGAATGTTTAGGCGGCCGAATTGCGTTTGGTTCCGTCGGCCCTACCGTCCTGAGAGCAAAAAAATGTGAAGCAATGCTCACACTTGGAGAACTTTCACCTGACATGATCTCCAATATCAGCAGCGTTGCTTGGAAGGAAGTCATGCCAATCTCTGATATACGGGCCTCGGCTTCCTACCGGCGAGATATGGCAAGTGCCCTTTTAGAAAGAGGATTGTACCGTTTAATAAAAAGGTGGGCAGACAATGAAAGAAAACCATTTTAAATATATTGGCAGACCAGTGCCCCGGATGGATGCACCGGAAAAAGTAACAGGCACGCTAAAATATATGACAGATTATCATTTTGAACAGATGGTTTGGGGGAAAGTCCTTCGTTCCAAGTATCCTTATGCAAGAATCAAATCCATCAATACGTCAAAGGCCGAATCATTACCGGGTGTTGTCTGTGTCTTAACCCACAAAGACATTCCGGGCTTTAACGGATTTGGCATTGTTGTACCGGATCAGCCTGTCCTCGCCCGTGATGTGGTTCGCTGTACAGGGGATGCGGTTGCTTTGGTTGCTGCAGAAACAAAAGAGATTGCTGAACATGCGATCTCGCTCATTGAAGTGGATTATGAACGGCTTAACCCGGTGACTGATGCGGAATTTGCCATGTCTTCCAATGCTCCCTCCCTTCACGAAAACGGCAATATCCACAGCCATGTCATCATAAAAAACGGCAACATGGACACGGCCTTTGAAGAAGCGGATGTGATTCTGGAAAATACTTTCTATTCTCCACGCCAGATGCATGCCTTTATTGAAACAGAAGGCGGATGGGGAATCCAGGAGCCGGACGGAATGCTGACCATTCGCTGCCCCGGGCAGTATGCCTACAGGGACCGCCTGCAGATTGCCCGCGCTCTCGCCATGAATCCCGCAAGAATCCGGGTGATTTCCCATCCGATCGGGGGAGCTTTCGGTGGGAAGGATGAAATAACTGTCCAAATCTACCTGGCCCTTCTTGCCCTTCATAGCGGCGGCCGTCCGGTTAAAATTCATTTGTCCCGTGAAGAATCCGTTATCGCAGGCATCAAACGGCATCCGTTCAAGGTAGAAATGAAAACAGCTGCAAAAAAAGACGGCACCCTGCTTGCCAATCAGGTGCGTGCTGTTGCAGATACCGGTGCCTACGCGTCGCTTGGAGGTGCGGTCATCGCGCTTGCGATTGAACATTGCTGCGGCCCCTACAAGATTCCGAATGTTGATCTCGAAGGATTTTGCGTCTATACCAATAACGGAATCTCAGGAGCATTCAGAGGATTCGGCGTCAATCAGGTATGTGCAGCCATTGAAACCCACATGGATATGATCGCCGAAAAACTTGGCATGGATCCCATTGAGCTTCGAAAGAAAAATGCCTATGAAAAAGGAGAGCGCTCAAGCATCGGGCATGAATTAAAAACCAGCGTAGGGACATTAAAAACACTGGAAACCGCCGAGACATGTGAGCTTTGGAAAAACAGGGAAATGTATAAAAAAAACATCAGTGAGCCGTGGAAAAAACGGGGAATCGGGATTGCCACCTCTTTTCATGCGGTCGGGATGGGAATCGGTCTGCCGGACTATGGAGCTGCCACTATTGAACTGTTGCCGGATGGGACGTTTAAGGTGGGGGTCGGTTGTGAGGATATCGGAGGAGGCAACAGCACGGTCTATGCCCAGGTGGCAGCAGAGCTTTTAAACTGTGACATTGAAAAAATAACAGTCATCCAGGGCGATACAGCAGAAACGCTCGACAGCGGAACCGTTACCGCCTCCCGTTCCACGTATACAGGAGGCAAAGCGATCGCTGCTGCTGTCCCCCATATGATTCGTGTCCTGACTGAAGCAGCTTCTGCCCAGCATAGGGTGGAACCGGAGAACATACTGATCGGTGAAAATGAATATTACGCCATGACAAAGAATGGGGAACAAGTGTCAACCTATGAAAAACTATATGCCTACCTTCATGAAAACCGGCTTTCAACAAAGGTAGAGGGCCATTTCATGCTTCCCAAGGAAAAAGAAGAACTCCCCCAATCAGGAGGCGCTCCTCATCATTTATACGGATATTTAACTCATCTTGCTTTAGTTGAAGTTGATACACTTACCGGTGAAACAGAAGTCCTCCGCGTCGTTTCCATACCCGATGCCGGACAAGTGCTTAATCCTCAGGGTCTTGAGGGGCAAGCGGAGGGCGGTGCTGTCATGGGAATCGGCTACACGCTATATGAGGATGTTTTAATGGACGGCGGTTATCACCAAACAGCTAATTTTACAAACTACATCATACCCACCATCAGGGAGACCCCCGTTATCGAAACCTTCCCGGTCGAAAGTACGGAAGAGACCGGGCCTTTTGGAGCAAAAGGCATTGGAGAGGTTGTCATGATTCCTATTATCGCCGCCATCATGAATGCGATATATGATGCTGCAGGTGTACGAATCATGCATCTCCCTGCTACACCCGAACGAATTTATAAGGCATTGAAATCCCGGGATGTGCGTCAATGAAAAAAGAAGCCCTTTACCATAAACTTTCAGAAGCCATCTTAAACCGGACAGCGGTATCTCTTGTCACATTTACAGAAGCGGGTCCTGATCTGACCGGCAAACGCATTCTTCTACTTCCTGAAACCGCTTATGGAGAAAAAGGGGTGTCCGATGATTTAACAAATGCCACCGCTGCATTTTGCGCCCCTTCTTTTTTACAGCAGCACACAACTTCCCTTGATTTTTACTGGCAAAATAAACGGCACACCATCTTTCATGAAGCCTTCCCCCCTTCACCACATCTGATCATTGCGGGAGCCGGCCATGTCGGGGAACCGGTCGCACAAATGGGGAAAATGCTGGGCTTTTCGGTGACTGTTGTTGATGACCGCCCTTCCTTTGCGAATAAAGAACGATTTTCTTGTGCAGACGAGGTGTGCTGCCAATCTTTTCATTCCTACTTTCAAAATGTTCCCCTGCAAAGCTTCACTTACATTCTGCTGTTAACGCGAGGGCATCAGTTCGATGTTCTGAGCCTGCAGCAGTTATTGTCCAGAAAGGACCGGCCTGCTTACATCGGCATGATTGGAAGCAGGCGCAGAATTGCTGGTGTATTTGAACAGCTCCGCATTGATTTTCCCAAAGAATCGTTTACCCACATTCATACCCCTGTTGGATTGGATATCGGAGCAGAGACTCCGGCAGAAATTGCGGTCAGCATTTTCGCTGAAATCCTTGCCGTCAGGAATAAAAAGAGCGGAGAGCCGCTCAGCTCTCATATTCGCGAATTGGCAAAAAAGGGGTTCAGAAAGGGGACAAAACGTTGCGGGAACACGAAATGATCACCATGATTCACACCTTTTTGCAAATCAAGAAACCGGCCGCTCTCGCCACAATTGTTTCTACCAAAGGATCAACGCCACGTAAAAAGGGTTCAAAAATGATCATCACATCAACGGGAGCGCTCATCGGAACGATTGGCGGAGGCTGCGGTGAAGGAGAGGTGATTGATAAAGCACTGGAAGTGATCAAAACAGGACAGCCTGTTACACATAAAGTCGATCTGACAAGCGGCCTACTTTATGAAGACGGCGGGATTTGCGGAGGAATTATGACCGTTTTTATTGAGCCTCTTCTGTAAAAAAACAAAAGCGTTTATTTTTACGATTAAAATAACAAAAGCTAATAAAATGGTTTATGTGTCTTTACCACCCTTAAAGAACAGGAGAATATTCCTGTTTTTTTTACATAGGATGTACAAATTAACCTGTCTCACCCCCTCTGCACTGGAAGAACTATAGTCATCAAAGGAATTCTTCCCCTTCAAATCGGTTAATTACTTAAGGTTAAAGGATTCTACCATAAGAAAAGGGGTGTATTTTTATGCCAGGAGCAGGAAAAGAGAGAGCCGGAAGAGAATTTTCTTTGAACCGTTTTTTTAAGCTGGAAGAACGAAAAACCACAACCAGGACGGAAATTCTTGCAGGGATCACAACCTTCCTGACGATGAGCTACATTATTTTTGTCAATCCTTCCATACTGGCGGATGCAGGTATTCCAAAGGAAGCTGCTTTAGCAGCAACGATTTATGGCAGTGTGTTCTGTACGCTGTTAATGGCACTTTGGGCGAACTTCCCTGTTGCCGTGGCACCTGGTATGGGCTTGAACGCCTTTTTTACGTACACCGTCGTCCTTGGCGCCGGCCTAAGCTGGCAAACCGCTCTGGGAGCTGTGTTTATCTCCGGGCTAGTGTTCTTTATTTTAACAATAACCGGTGTCCGCGAAAGGATTGTTGATGGTGTACCCTCAATATTGAAATCCTCGATTTCTGTTGGAATTGGCTTATTTATCGCTTTCATTGGTTTGAAAAATGCAGGGATTGTTGTTTCCAACAAAGATACTTTTGTAAGCCTGGGTAAAATAACAGAGACAGGACCGCTCCTTGCGCTGTTCGGATTGCTTGTTGCCTCGTTTTTACTGTCAAAGAAATGGAAAGGCGCGTTATTGATCAGCATCCTTGTGACGTCCATAGCGGCCATGGTGACGGGCTTTATTGACTATCCACACAGTGTGAAAGACATTGCTTCCCTGTCTCTCCCCAGCCTCTCGGAAACCTTCCTTGCCATGGACTTGAAAGGCGCTTTTGCGTACGGCATCCTGTCGATTTTATTTTCGTTTACGATCGTTGAATTATTTGATAATCTGGCAACCCTTATTGGTCTCTCCAATAAAGCCGGACTTGCTGATGAAAATGGGAAAATTGAAAACCTGGACAGGGCCCTGCAAGCCGACGCAATCGGCACCATGGCCAGCGCGGCCATGGGAGGAACGGTAATGAACGCCTATGTCGAAAATGCGACGGGCATTTCGGAGGGCGGCCGCACGGGACTGACGGCATTAACAACCGGCATCCTGTTTTTCCTGACTCTTCTTTTCACTCCTCTTATCTCGTTTGTTCCGTCGGTAGCAACTGCACCCATTTTAATACTGGTTGGTGCCTTGATGCTCAGCGAAATTAAATCCATTTCCTTTGACGATTTTACGGATGTCATCCCTGCTTTTTTGACCATTATCCTCATGCCGCTGACCTTCAGCATTGCCCAAGGGCTTGCATTCGGATTTATTTCCTATACGGTTTTAAAACTTGCGGTTGGAAAGCATAAAGACATGCACTGGATGATGTATGTGATCAGTATCGCGTTCATTATTAACTTTATTTGGGGAAGCCATTAATATCCCATCATGGGCCGGGTACAAGGATTGCTGCCCGGTCCACTACTGTTCGAAAGGAGCCAAACCATGAACAATAAAGAATCCCACCTTTCACAATTGCTTGCTGTCTCTTCCAAAAAGGTTCCTGCCGACCTGGTTATTAAAAATGGGAAAATAATCGATGTATTCAATCTTGAAGTCATTGAGGCGGATGTAGCGATAAGCCAAGGTAAAATTGTTGGAATTGGAACATATGAAGGCAAAACAGAACTAGATGCAGAGGGTGCATATCTTTGTCCCGGCTTGATTGACGGACATGTTCATATTGAATCGGCCATGGTTCCGCCTGAGGAGTTTTCTAATATCGTTGTCCCGCACGGGGTGACGACCGTTGTGGCGGATCCACATGAAATTGCAAATGTGAGCGGAACAGATGGGATCGATTACATGTTAAGAGCATCTGAAAACATCGTTCTAGATGTATTAATCGGGCTTCCTTCCTGTGTACCTGCCACCCCATTTGAACATGCTGGTTCAGAATTAACCGCTTCAGACCTTTATCCCTATTACAAGCATGAACGCGTCATCGGTCTTGGCGAGGTTATGAACTATCCTGCCGTCTTTTCTGGTGAAAAGGAAATGACGAGGAAAATTTCAGATGCATTGCTACATAATAAGCATGTTGATGGCCACGCCTCAGGGATTCCTGCCGATGGAATCAATGTGTACGGAACGGCACGGATTCGTACCGACCATGAATGCGTGACTCCACAGGAAGTTCGGGACAGACTGTCCCGGGGGCTGTATGTCATGTTGCGTGAAGGATCCGCAGCAAGAGATTTAACAGCCTTGCTCGATGCGGTGACAGAAAAAAACGCCCGGCGATGTCTGTTCGTCACTGATGATAAACATCTTGATGATCTGATGGACCATGGCAGTATTGACCATAATATCAGACTCACGGTTGAAAAAGGATTCAGTCCTTTGCTTGCCATTCAAATGGCTACCCTTAATGCCGCTGAATGTTTCGGATTGAAGGAAAAAGGAGCTGTCGCCCCGGGATTTGATGCCGACTTTATATTGTTGACCGACCTTACCAGTTTTCATATTAAGGACGTCTATAAGAATGGAGTAAAAGTAGCTTCGGATGGAAAAATGATTCAACCTTCTCCAAAACCCGTATCCCCACCCTCAACCGTCACCAACAGTGTTCAGTTGAAACCGGTTGACATCGAGGATTTGGCGGTTCCCATCTCAGGCCAGAAAAAAGCGAATGTCATTCAAATCATCCCCAACCGTATTGTAACGAAGCATGTGAAAGAACACGTAAGTTTCTCAAACGGCGTATTCATGCCGGATGTGAACAAAGACCAGTTAAAGCTTATTGTTGCAGAACGACATCACGCGACCGGCCGCATAGGCCATGGCATTGTAAAAGGGCTCGGCCTCACTTCGGGGGCGATTGTATCCACTGTTGCCCATGACTCTCACAACATTGTTGCAGCCGGGACAAACGATCAAGACTTGCTTGCAGCGCTGAAGGCCGTGGATACTATGAAAGGCGGGCTGGCAGTAATCGAGGAGGGAGATATTCTCGCGTCCCTGCCACTTCCCTTTTCAGGTTTGATGAGTAACCAGAGCCATTTGGAAGTTTATAAACAACTGAAGCAGCTAAATTTAGCCTTGCGCCGCATCGGCTTCGCACAGGATTATAATCCATTTCTCACTCTTTCTTTTTTGGCTCTTCCTGTCATCCCTGAACTGAAGCTGACCGATGGAGGATTATTCAACGTTCACTCCTTTGATTTTATTTCTGTAACCGAATAAAAGGCCCCACTCTAAAAAAAGCTGAAACCAGACCATTGTCTGGCTTCAGCTTTTTTAGATTCCCATTTCATCTTCCTGCAGCGATGATTCGAGTGTATTGACTAAATCATAGTAATCATCAGGTTTTTCGAACTGATCGGGCGCCCAATTTTGTTTAATCCAGGAGGCGACTTCTGGTGCACTTTGGAAGATCTGGCCTGTTGTATCGCTGTCCCGGACGGTATAAATATTATTATCCACATCAATCGTTACATCGCAAGGAAAGGCTCCATCCTTCTTATACAAAGAGTACTCCATGGGCAACTACCTCCACTATTCAAGATAATTAAGTTATACCCCGTATCTTTTTATTTTATGTTAGTTTTGTCCATTCCTTTTTCAGCGGCATAAAGACTGATGATACAGAGTACGCTAACTGAAAACAGCTGCAATAGCACTGACTGTAAGGAGGCTAATATGAAAAAGAAACCCACCGTTACTGAAAGTATGCTTTCCAATGCTCCAAAAAAAGATGAAATGACAATTGCTGCAGGAAGATCTGCCGATCACCCAGTTGGATCGGAAGATTATGCAGCGGGGGATTCAGTCAACGAACATAAAAACCTGGAACGGGTTAACCTTTATCTGGACGAAGGAGAAATCAGCCAGCAAAACAATAATCTGTAATATCAGCATAATTTTAAACAATACGTCAAAAATAAAGGTGGACAAAGGAGGATTGTCATTATGCAAAGTTTACTGCTGAAGGTGATCAGCATTCCGCTGATTCTTCTTCTGTGCACCTTTTGGTTTGAAGGAGTGAGCTTCAATAAGCCGCTTCCCTTTCTGATCATCACAATTATTTTGGCTCCGCTGGCGGTACTTATGGAATATATATTTTTGCCCCGTTTATCCTTTTGGTTAACGTTTATCGCGGATTTTGTTCTTTCGTATCTGCTGGTTTATTTAATCAGCTCCTTTATGGCTGGTGCCTACGTTTCACTTTGGGGCGCATTTTTAATCGCTCTTGCGTACTCCCTCGTCGAACTTCTCATTCACAAACAGATCGTGTCCGACCAAATGAGGCACTCTTACAGCTAATAAGAACAGACTGCATCCCCGTCATCGGGAGATGCAGTTTTTTTCGGTAGGATTGCTATATATGTAAGGGTTTGTTAAATTGGAAGTTGTATGTCAACTACATCATTGCACACACGAGAGGAGAAATGACATGGACGTCTTTAATCGGATTTTTGATTTTTCAAACGATTATTTATGGGGCTATGTCCTGATCATCATGCTGGTCGGGATTGGTTTGTATTTTACCTTCCGCTCGAGATTTGTACAGTTTCGAATGATTAAGGAAATGTTCCGTCTGCTTGGCGAGGGTGCCAGAGATTCCGGAGAGAAAAAAGGGGTTTCTTCCTTCCAGGCATTTTGCATTAGTACGGCATCCAGAGTGGGAACAGGAAATCTCGCCGGTGTGGCCATCGCCATAACCACCGGAGGGCCTGGAGCAGTATTTTGGATGTGGCTCATTGCATTGATCGGATCTGCTTCAGCTTTTGTTGAAAGCACCCTGGCACAAATTTATAAAGTCCGGGACGTGGCGACCGGGACGTTCCGCGGCGGTCCCGCCTATTATATGGAAAAAGCGCTGAATGCCCGCTGGATGGGAATCATTTTTTCCATTCTTATTTCCATCACATTTGGTCTTGCCTTTAACTCCGTTCAGGCAAACACGATTTCCAACGCGTTTCAAAATGCGTTTCATGTGGACAAGATATGGACAGGATTGATTATTACGGTAGTAACAGCTGTCATCATCTTTGGCGGTATTAAACGAATTGCCAAGGTAGCCGAATTAATGGTTCCGTTCATGGCCGGATTATACATTCTACTGGCTTTGTTTGTTATCCTCACCAACCTTTCTGAGATTCCAGGTGTGTTTGGATTGATTTTGAACGATGCATTTTCGGGCTTTAAAGAAATTCTCGGCGGAGCTGTAGGAGCTGCCATGATGCAGGGAATTAAACGTGGATTATTCTCCAACGAAGCCGGCATGGGTAGCGCGCCGAATGCTGCGGCGACTGCTGATGTCACCCACCCGGTAAAACAAGGGCTCATCCAGTCTCTCGGTGTGTTTGTGGATACCCTGGTTATTTGCAGTTCCACCGCATTCATTATTTTGCTGTCCGGAATGTTCAAATCCAATGAAAGCGACGGGATTGTTCTGACTCAAGCTGCGTTAAGCCATGAGATCGGATCATGGGCTACTATTTTAGTTGCGGTCATTGTTTTGCTATTTGCCTTTAGTTCCATTGTCGGTAATTATTATTACGGGGAATCCAACATCGAATTCATGAATACGAACCGCACCTGGCTTTTCTTCTACCGGTTAGCGGTTGTGGGGATGGTAATTTTCGGCTCACTGTCGGATTTGACCTTCGTTTGGAACCTTGCTGACCTGTTTATGGGTCTGATGGCCATCATCAACTTGATCGCCATTGCCCTTCTTGGCAAATTTGCCTTTGCGGCATTACGTCATTACAAAGCACAAAAGAAGCAAGGGAAAGATCCGGTGTTTACCAATAACAGCATTCCTGGTTTAAAAAACGTGGAATGCTGGGGAGATTCTGACCAGCATAACGCATAATTAGAACAAAGCCTGCTGAAGACAACAGCAGGCTTTGTTTTACCTGATCGTAATAGTTGCAGTTTTTGGCGCTGCCTGACTACAATGATCTTGATAGATACTATCCAAGTGAAAAGAGGTTACATAATGCGCAAAATGCCTTTGGAAAAACGAGGAATTACATCCAGCCGATTGGCACTGGGATGTATGGGGTTTGGCGGAAACTGGGACCGAAGCCCCCTTTCCGATGATGAAGTATTAAAAACCGAAAAGGCTGTGGATGCCGCTCTCTCAACAGGCATTACCATGTTTGACCATGCCAATATTTATACAATGGGCAAAGCGGAAGAGGCTTTTGGGCGCGTCCTGCAGGGAAATCCGAGCCTTCGTGAACAAATGGTAATCCAGAGCAAATGCGGAATTCGATTTGCGGATGATATTGGCCCAGGGCGGTATGACTTTTCAAAAGAACACATCCTTACTTCTGTAGATGAGATTTTGAAAAGGCTTTCTGTTGACTATTTAGATATTCTCCTGCTTCACCGCCCGGATCCGCTAATGGAACCTGAAGAAGTGGCGGAAGCTTTTGAACAGTTGAAATCCTCGGGTAAAGTGCGCCATTTCGGCGTATCCAATATGAACCAGGCTCAAATTGAACTATTGGAAGCCTTTATGGATGAAACGCTGATTGTTAACCAGCTTGAAATGAGTTTAAACAAAGTGGATTTTACAGATGAAGGCGTTCATGTCAACCAGGAAGCTGGGTTGTCCGTTCATTTTACAAGCGGACTGATGGAGCATTGCATGAGAAATGACATTCAAATTCAGGCATGGTCCCCACTGGCTAAAGGGATATTTTCCGGAAACAGTTCCATAGAATTAACGGAATCAGAAGCTCAAACCAAGAAATTGGTAGCCAAAATGGCAACTGAAAAAGAAACAACGCTTGAAGCCATCGTTCTTGGCTGGCTAATGCGCCACCCTGCAAGGATCCAGCCCGTACTTGGGACGACCAATGTTCAGCGAATCAAGGATTCAGCCGATGCCATCCGCATCTCTGAAATCATGACCCGTGAAGAGTGGTACGAACTCTATGTGTCCTCCAGAGGTGTAAAGCTGCCTTAACCCATTTTCCTGTTGAGTGAAATGTTCCTCAAAAAAAGCCGTCTCAGAATTAGATCTGAGACCGGCTTCTTTTTGGCTCCTCGACAGCACGGTACCTTCGCTGAGGCTCATTGAGTGTTTCATCCATCGATTCCTGCTGATCATTATCAGCAATGGTCTCCTTTTGCAAGGACTCTTGCTTCTTCAACTGGGATTCAAGCCGCCTGACCCGGTTTCTCAACTGAACCACTTTCAGAATGCCAAAAAAGCCTACGGCCAAGCCGCCAACAGCCGCTGAACCAAGTATAACGAGAACAAGGGGCCATTTGACTGTCCCAAAAATATAATTAAAACTTACATCATTGCCATTTACAACAGCAAAAACCGCAATCAATAAGGCAAACAGCAATCCAAAGATTAAGTATCCTTGTGCCTTCATTCTATCCTCCTCCTTCTTAGCTCTTATTCCCCATTTCTGAACTTTTAAATAAAAATATGATTAAATCCTTAACACTCTTGCGTATTCGGTTAAAGAGTGTTACAGTAGAAACAGTTATTTTTGTTCGGTACATGACTTCTTCGCAGTGGTTTGCGTCTTGAATGATATTTGAGCAGGAATAGTAATAAATCGTGGATTTATCCACACAGGAGGAACATCTATGTTACAAGGTAAAGTTAAATGGTTCAACGCAGAAAAAGGTTTCGGCTTCATCGAAGTTGAAGGACAAGACGATGTATTCGTACACTTCTCTGCTATTCAAGGCGAAGGTTTCAAATCACTTGAAGAAGGTCAAGATGTAACGTTTGAAATCACTGAAGGTGCTCGCGGACCTCAAGCTGCAAACGTTCAAAAGTAAGGAATACACAAAAGGCTCCTGAGATTCAGGAGCCTTTTTTTATTTTATTTTTTTCATAAATTCTAAAATTTCATCTATCAGAGTATCCGTGGCTTCGTACATTCCCATGTGACCGGCTCCTTTTAATGTTGTCTGGGTGATATTCTCCTTGGACACCGAAAATGTTTTTTCCGGGTGTATCACTTGATCGCTTTCACCAGCCACCAGGAGAACGGGAATGTTGGAGTTCTGGAGAACGCCGTTTCGATTCGGCCGGTTTTTCATGGCAACGGACGCGGCAATCGCTCCTTCCGGCGGAGTTTCATATCCGATTCTTATTGCCTTCTCTTTTTTCTCTGTCAGCAAAGTATCCGGTGCAAACAGGTTGGGTATCAATTGATCAATTACTGACTTGATTCCTTTTTCCTTGATTTGCTCAATGGTACGGTCTCTCTTCACCCGGCCGGCTTCATCGTCTGGAAATCCGGTTGAGTGGATCAGTCCATATCCCTTCAGCCGGTTGCTTTGATGATCAGCAAACGCTAAAGTAATATAACCTCCCAGTGAATGACCCAGCATCGTGACTTTATCCAATCCTAATTGCCCGAGCAACTCCTTGATGTCCTCAGAAAAATCCTCGACTGCACATGCAGAATCACTGATTGATGATTTTCCGTGCCCCCGCAAATCAGGTGCAATTACACGGTATTCTTTAGCTAGCTCAGGGATCACTTCCTCCCAATATTCATGGCTTCCACAAAAACCGTGAAGCAACACGATGGCTTCTCCTTTTCCTTCATCGATATAGGCAAGTTTTCTGTTGTCTAGGTTAGCTGTTTTGGTTTTCATGGTACTTCACTCCTTTAGTTCTTCTTAACCTTTCATACATTCTTTCAAACGTGTGGGTGTGATAAAAAAAGAGTGCGGTTTGGCACCACACGCATTAACATTCCTGATTGTCAATCGCATGCGCTTTTTCCATCCTCTTTTACCTTTGCCCTTAATTCTTCCAACTCATCCAGCAATTTGATCATCATTTCATCCGTTCGCTTTAGCTCCTCGTTCAACATGGTGATGGTTTCTTCCTCCCAGAGAAAAGGGTCCGACTGAGCAGGGGAAATGGCCAAATCCTTATACTCAATCCCCTCTTCAGCATCATCCGGCGTTAAATAAATGGCAATTTCGCAGTTATCGTGACCAAGCGCCATTTGTTTCCTGAGTGAAACTTTCCCATAACCAAAATGTCTCGCAGCAATCCCGCCGAATACGCTGGACGTCATCATGCAAAGGTGGGGAGCATCAGTAACGTCATCTCCGAACGGGCATTGAATGGCCTTCATGACGATTCGGTCACCATCGATGGACATGATTTCAAATTGACCGCCGATTTTATTTTTCAAATCGATCAGAATATCGACGTATTGCTGAATACTCCACGGACTGTTGTATTCCTTGTAATAGCCCTCAATCCATTCTCCCGTGCGTAATCCAATCTGACGGATATACTCCTCGGCAACAGGACCTACTGCTTTCCGATGAACTCTTGCATATTGTGTAATGAGTTTGGCCAAAAAGACATGTTTATTCAATTCATAATCTTTCACAACATCAGCTCCCATGCGGGTTTTCATTCAAAAAGCAGTTGCTGTTTAGTCGCCAAAAGATAATAAGTTACTTTTTAGTAAGTATTGTACTATTACCATACTCTATATCCTCTTTCTTAAAAATGAGGAAATAGATACAATTTTTGTAATATAGGCTCTGTTATCGATCGGCTTCTACTTTATACCCTATTTCCTGTCCCGCTATGTGCAGTTCCAAAGAGTTCATAAAAAAAGACGGCTTTTGGCCGTCTTTTCCAATTACATTTTTCTCATTTTAACACCGGATACAGAGTGGTTTTTTCCTTTTTCCAAAATGAGATGCGCCCGATACTTAGTCGGGAGGATGTTTTCACGCAAATTCAATCCATTAATTGTATTCCAAATATTGAGTGCAAATTCAACTGCTTCCTCATCATTCAGATCCGCATAACGGTGAAAATAGGATACCGGGCTTTGAAAAGCGGTATTTCTCAAAATTTTAAATCGATCCACATACCATTGCTTGATTTCCTCTTCGTCCGCGTCCACATAAAGGGAAAAATCAAAGAAATCCGAAACAAATATTTGTGTATTTTGTTTTTTGCTTCTTTTTTGTTTCGGGACCTGCAGTACATTAATACCTTCAACAATAACGATATCGGGTTCAGAAATGGTTTGTACCTGGTCTGGCAGGATATCATATTCCAAGTGAGAATAGATGGGAGCTTCGACTACCGGCTTTCCTGATTTCAATTGGGACAAAAACTGGATCAGTCCTTTTAAATCGTAGCTTTCTGGAAATCCTTTCTTCCCCATCAGCCCTTTTTGTTCCAAAACAGCATTGGGATAAAGAAAGCCGTCTGTGGTAACAAGTTCAACCTTTGGCGTATTGGGCCATCTGGACAGAAGCGCCTGGATAATCCGGGACGTTGTGCTTTTGCCTACCGCTACACTGCCTGCAATTCCGATAATGAACGGCGGCTTCTTCATTTGCTTGCGCAAAAATGCATTTGATTGCAGATGAAGCTGCTGTGAAGAGGTGACATATAGGTTAAGCAACCGGCACAATGGCAAATAAATAGACGAGACCTCATTGAGGGATACGTTTTCGTTGATTCCCTGAAGTTCCGACACTTCCCATTCTGTTAACGGTTGTATATCGGCCGAATACAAGCCCGCCCATTCTTCCCTTGTAAAAGAAAGGTAGGGAGACAGCGACTCATTCTCTAACATGGTCTGGCTCATTGCTGGCATCTCCTTTTTTGGATCACTATGCTTAATATTCTATATCATCGTTCATAGGATACATGTCTTTTAAGTTCATATCGCTTTACAATGTTAACATAATTTTAAAGATAAGATAACCTGATTGTAAACCCATTTGCCTTTAACAGGAAAGCGTTTTCTCTTTCAACGAAACGAAAAGGAAACTTTATTGAGAAAAGTTCCCTTTCGCAGAATGATTTTCTATTTCCGGAAAAAGCGCTTTTTCCAAAAGATAAAGGCAACCAATCCTGATATGGTAAAAGCCACACACAGGCTTACAAAAAAAGCATGTGGATATTTCTGGAAAGGCAGCGGTATGTTCATTCCATAAAAGCTTGCTACCATGGTAGGCAAAGCAAGAATAATGGTAATGGACGTTAAAAAGCGCATTTCTACGTTCAGGTTATTTGATATTACCGAAGAAAAAGCATCCATAAGGCTTTTTAATATATTTCTGTAAATAAGGCTCATTTCAATCGCCTGCTTGTTTTCGATAATTACGTCTTCCAGCAGATCCTTGTCTTCTTCATACATTTTCAAGTAGCTGACCTTCAGCAATTTTTCAAGTACAGCATCATTGGATTTAAGAGATGTGGCAAAATATACGAGAGATTTCTCAAGCCGGAGCAGTTCAAAAAGATCATCATTTTTCAGTGTCTGCCGTAATTCATATTCAATTTGCTCGGTTTTCCGGTTGATTTGCCGAAGGTAACGCAAATAATAAGTAGCAATCATCTGAAGCAGCTGAAACACAAAACGCGTTTTTTTATACGTGAAAAAGTTTTTTACTTTGCGCTTGGCAAACAGCTCCAGAATGGGGTTTTCCCTTAGGCAAACCGTTATAAAATGAGAATCGGTGGATATCATGGCAAGTGGAAAGGTATCATACTGGACTCCGTTTTCGTCTGAATCCAAAATCGGCAGGTCCACGATAACACTTACGGTATTGCCCTCTTTTTCTACCCTTGAACGTTCTTCTTCATCCAGGGCATCTCTCAGGAAGTCCGGATCTATACCTATTTTTTCAACCACCCAGTTAATTTCTTCATTGGTCGGTGCAATAAGATTGATCCAGCATCCTTTTTGTATGTCATCCACTTCTGTTAGTTGGTTTGCGGTGTCAGTGTAATAAACATTTAGCATAAGTTATACCTCTTACATTCAGTCTATTCCTATAATAAAACAGAACCTTATAGAAATGTAAACAAAAGATTTTTCCGGATATCAAAAAGAAGCGGACAATGCCGCTTCTTTAGCTATCTTTCATTTTATACCGCATCCAGGCGGATTATCACTTTAAATAAATCTCCATCTACTTCTACATCCATCTGTCCTTCATGCAGATCAACAATCGATTTGGCAATCGCAAGGCCAAGCCCCGAGCCATCCGTATGGCGTGACGTGTCCCCCCTTTTGAACCGTTCAAACAGCTCCTCCGTGTTGCCTCCCAATTCATATTTTGTAATGTTTTTAAATGAGATGATGACTTCATCCTGCCTTTGTTCAATTTCGATATATACCCTGGTTTGATCAAGAGAATATTTCAACGCATTTCCGATCAGATTATCAAATACACGCCACATTTTTTGACCATCCACATTCGCATGGATTGGATGCTCAGAAAATGACAGTCTGAACTGCAAATTGGATTTCTCTATGGCTTCATCATTTTCGGCAAGTGCCTGTTGAAGCATTTGAACAATATCTGCTTTTGTTCGAACAAGTTCAATATTTCCGCTTGCCATTTTTGATGCTTCAAACAAATCATCAATCAAGACTTTGAGCCGTTTTGATTTCCTGTCAATAATTTCAACGTATGCCTTTTGGCTGTCCTGATCAAGATCCGGTGTTTTTAACAACTCTGTGTAAGTAATGATTGAAGTGAGCGGTGTTCGTAAATCATGGCTTACATTGGTGATCAACTCTGTTTTCAGCCGTTCGCTTTTGGCTTCGGACTTCTGCAGTGCCTTTACTCCGTGCTTCAGTGTGTTAATGTTCCTTGCCAGACCGGCAAGCGGAGAATTTCCTTTCGCCTTCAAATCCGGCTCCATTTTCCCGGCAGCCAAGTCAGAAGAATGTATGACAATCCGGTTTAAGTAGGAAACCTTCCGTAGCAGTAATAACAGCGCCGGAACCGTAACAACCAAAAAGAGTATGAGATATAGTGCGATAAGCTGCTCGTTGTACATAATAAAGCCCACACCAAAACCGGAAGCAAAGACAATGACAAGCAAAACGAGAATTTGAAAAGCAAATCCCAATGAATGAAACGCCTTCAGCACATCCATCCATAATCGGTAAATGAGAGAATTTCTCCAATCCTCTCTGGTCAAGCCCTTTTCATCTATCTCTGCACGGAGGCAAACCACCTGAATCAAGATGAGTCCTGCAATAATACTTGTAAATAAAAGATCAAAAAGTGTATTTTTGATCATGACTGAATAGTCGCCGTATAAGGTAAACGTAAAAATGTTACCGACTGATACCAAGAGAACAAATACAAATAGAAGTAAGGACACTACTTTTAGATCAATGGGCACTTTTCGGTATACGTTTTTAATTGGCAGTTCACCAATTGCACCCAGCAAACGGTATTTTCTTGCAAGCCAGATACTTATCGCGAAACCAACCACACCCACAGAACTGTAGATGTAAAAAAAGAGCTGATTGATCTTGAACATATGATACTGCTCATAAATCATGCTGGTTTTAGGCAAAGATTTCGGCACACCAATTTTTCCGATCAGCACCGGATTTTCATCAGATAAAACATCAGTAACAGTTTTTTCATAATTTGGACCCTCTCCTGTGTCGTCCGAGGGCGGCATGTAGTCTGAGATGGACAGATCCTTTGCACTTTTGTATTCCTGAACAAACTGCATGTTGCCATTGTTTAACTTTTGATAGGCATCCTGTTTATTTGAAGAGGAGAGATTGGTAAAAACTTCAGCACTCTCATTATTTTGCAAATAGTAATCAAAAGAAGAATTCCATTGCTTGAACTGCCTCTTTACCTCTTGTTTATTTTCAATAAAATGATCGATTTGCTTCTCTTTTTCCTTTTTCACTTTCTCTTTTACATATTTTTCACTGTCAAAATTTTTCTGTATGTCTTCAATCTTTTTGTCTCTTTGCTTTTGATAATAGCTTTCAAGCTTTTGATTATGATCCGCTCTCGCCTCTTCCAGCTGCGGTCTGTACTGTTCCTGAATGCTATTGATTTGGTCAGATAGCTCACCGTATCTGAAGCGGTATTCCTCCATTTCCTCATCGGAAACGGTAATTCTTTCTTTCATCTCATCCCCTGTCAAATTGCTGACTTCGGAAATATGGAGATATCCCAGAAACGTATTGTACTCACTTTGGAATTCATCCGTATCAAAGTAACTCTTTCCCAGATAGGCATCCCATTGGGACAGGAAGGTTAAAGTACCGCTCAAACCGATTGTAAATAAGAGCAGCCATGCACCCCACCTCAGCCTACTTTTCCATTTTGTACCCAACGCCCCATACCACCTTTAAATATCTTGGATTTTTTGGATCAATCTCTATTTTCTCTCTGATTTTCCTGATATGAACGGCTACTGTATTTTCTGCATTATAGCAGGGCTCCTGCCAGACTCGTTCATAAATGTCATGTATCGAAAATACACGCCCAGGATAGGACATCAAAAGCTCTACAATCCTGTATTCGATTGGAGTCAGCTTCACAGCCTCCCCGTGAATGGCCACTTCTCTCGCATCCTTGTCAAGAGTAAGACCGCTCAGATTTATGATCGAGTTCTTTCCCTCATACATCCCGAGCGTCATATACCTTCTCAGCTGGGATTTCACCCGGGCAATCAGTTCAATAGGATTGAAGGGCTTTGTTAAATAATCATCCGCTCCAATTTGAAGTCCGAGGATTTTGTCCGTATCCTCACTTTTTGCACTGAGCATAATGATCGGAATGTTCTTCTGTTCCCTGATCCTAAACGTTGCCGCAATGCCATCAAGGCGCGGCATCATAATATCCAGTATGATTAAATGAACGATTTCTTCATTCAAAAGTTCAATGGCTTCTATGCCGTCTGATGCCTGCAGGACATTCATCTTTTCATTTTTCAAATAGATTTCAATGGCATCTCTGATTTCTTTTTCATCATCTACAACCAATACTGTAAATTCGCTCATTTTTCTCACGCTCCCTTCAAAATTATACCATGTCCTGTTTTGTGGATTACCTGTATCTTAACCTGTAAATCTTAACAATCAGTCAGTATAATTCTTAAGACTTTCTTAATATAAAAAAGAAGACCCCCATGAGGTCTTCTTTGTGTTCGTTAAGCTATTATCGGTACTTGTAATGAAGTGGTTCGAATACGGTTTCGCCAGCACTTCTTACCATGGAAAAATGGTCTACATTATAATGGCCGTGAAGGATTTCATTGTGGTGCTGAATGATCTCTACGGCACGCAAGCTTTTTGAGGATGTGGTGGAATGCCCTTCCTTAATCAAGGTGACATCAAACCCCTGCACCGTTGCCATACGAACAGCGGTATCGATACAATGCTCCGTTTTGCATCCCGCAATCACCAGATGCTCAATCTCTTGTTTTTGTAAATGCTCCAGCAACCCGGTTCCATAAAAAGCGCTGGTCGCACGTTTGTCAAAGAAAGGGGTATCTGCCGGCAATTGAATCTCGCTGTGAACAAGAAATCCTTCACCACTGCCTCCAGCAATGTCCAGGTCACGTACAGCCAATACAGGTACATTTAAATCCTCGGCCTTCTTAATAACCTTATTAATCGTATCAATGACTTCCATTTTTTGATAGACTTCCTCGTTCTCTTCATTTCCATCCATTAATTCCTGTTGTGCATCAATAATTAGCAAGGCTTGCTTCAAACCATCATCTCCTGTTTATTTTTTCTCAGTACTCTTCCCATTCTCCATAACCCTCTCTTTTTTCATATAAACCGCCTCCTTTGCCATACTCTGCTCTATCTATTCTTTAAAGGATACAAGTTTTCCTTCAATCCAAAAAATTCTATTATTTTACGCGATTCCCCTTGTAATATATGGTATCATTTAGGAGATTACGAGATTTGGAGGATTGGATATGAAATCTTTGTTTATAAAAGCTGGTTTAGCAGGCAGCCTGGCTCAGCAAAATAAAAACAAAAAAGCTGATTCTCTTGTGAGAAACAGCTTTCTTTTAATGTCAGGCTTTTTTTCGTTTGGGTTGTTCCTTCTTGGAAGGAAGTGATGTTTTTCTAAGTCTGCGGTTTCGCTCCTCCACCAGTTTTAGTGTCAGCGTGGCAAAGCCAATCATTAAGGACAGTACATGATAAACCGCCATGATCAACATCCCCTCTAAAAAATTGGGAGCCGCCTTACTTTTGAACGGTTGCTGTTTCTTCTTTTTTGTTGCCGGATCCGTTTCTTTCACCCATTTTGAAGTAAAGCAACCCGTTTCCCTCTCCTTTTTTCGTCAGGCCAATCGTTTGGGTATTCTTACAAAGCTGGGCATAAATTTCGGGATCCGTCAGCTCCCGGCCGAATTCTGCTTCCTCTTTCAGGATGAGGACAGCCACGGCACCGGAAACGTGAGGTGTAGCCATGGATGTACCTGAGAGCTTGGCGTACTTTTCACCAGGATAGGTAGAAAGGATATTGACTCCCGGGGCTACCAGATCGATCTCATCATTTGTATTTGAAAACTTTGCCAGATGCTTTTGTTCATCTACCGCACCGACTTGGACTACTTCTTTATAATACCCTGGATAGGCTTGCTCATCAGTGCGTTCATTATCATCGCCTTCGTTGCCCGCTGCGCAGACGACCATAACATTGTTTTGAGTGGCATTCTTGATGGCTTCATGCATTTCGGGAATATCGTCCGGTCCGCCAAGGGACATGGAAATGACTCGGACTCTTTCGCCATTGTCTCCACGCCATTCAACAGCATAGTTGATGGCATCAATAATTCCCTGGTAGCTACCGCTTCCGTCCTTTCCAAGAACTCTGAGAATCAAAAGCTTTGCTTCAGGCGCTACACCTGCAACTCCTAGCTTATTGTTCAGAGTTGCGGCAATCGTTCCTGCTACATGTGTTCCATGATAGTGACCATCCAAATAGTCCTCAGGATCATCACTCGTAAAATTTCTTCCTCCAATAATCCGGTCTTTCAAGTCCGGATGGTTTACATCGCAGCCTGTATCAAGAACAGCGACGACCACATCCTTCCCCTTGTATTCCTGCTCCCATGCAGCAGGAGCATTGATCATTTGAATACCGTACGGAATTTCTTCACCGGCTGTCTGTACAACTTCTTCTAACTTAAAAGGAATTAAATGAACTTGACTCATTCGTCCTTCCTCCCTTAAAAAGATGATGGTAAAACAGGTAAAGATTTTTTAAACCGCCTTTTTCCCAAATGATAGGTTTAAAGAAAGGGGAATAGGTGTTTGCATTGATTGTAGCACCCTTAGTAGATAAAAACAATAATTTTCAGAAAAATGAGAATTTAGGTTCATGCTAAATAATGGCACATAAGGAAATTAGATCGTACAATTCTGTTCAAATAGGTAATTAGTTACAGGAACGTCAAGGACGCTGCGGTCTTGTAAATGCAGCCTGTTTTCTTCTCTCTGTTACAGGCAGATGAGGGTAGTGCCTCTGGACCAGGGCAAACACCTCCTCCACAACTCCTTCAAGAGTAGACAAACTTTCCTCCGGGTTGTCTGTAAGAATCGATGTGAATCTTTCATTTAATTGATCAGGCACGATATTCATTTCATCTATGCTCTGCTTCAGCCATTTGAATGCAGGATGATGGACATACATGCCATTCAAACCAAACAAAATGCCGAGCATTCGTTTTTGAACTGTGGCCAATAAATCATATACATGAGCCAATCTTTGCGAGACAACAGGGCATTGCGGTTGTTCCACCGGCTTCCCAATTCAAGATTTTCGATAATCATATTCTCAGACAGCGCTGCCGGGTAAGCCGTCACTTCTTCTTTTAACGCAGACAGCGTTCCTTCTTCCTCAAAAAGAATCTTTCCATCTTTAAAAGAAGCAGCCAGACATTGAAAATCATAGTTTGTATTCGCCTGTCGAACAACCTGCTGAAGAACTTCCTGAATGGTACTTACAAGAAAGCTGCTGATTTCGAATTTTACGCCATTGACAAGATACGTTTCCGCCCACTCTTCCTCTTCGTATGGGTGAAAATCAATGATCTCACCGTTTACCTCTTCAATGGGTTGATGGCGCTCTCTGTCTTCCGGCGGTTTCTTCCAAAAAATATGAAGCTCAATGTCAGAATGGCTGTCATCCCATCCTCTTGAAACCGATCCGGCAAGTAAAACACCTGCGATTTTTTTGTTTTTTTGGTAGACCTCTGCCATTTGACGGGCACGATTGGTTAATGACTGCATGTTTTCTTTCCTTTCAAGCAATAATATAAGCTGTTCTACTTGTATTCGGCTATCTTCTGAAAATTCCTTTTTGGGTTGAAAGAAAGGCCCCGTGCCTATACTATTGAATAGGAAAATAGAAAGGAGGCGTTTGTGAAATGAAACTTTTTTCACATAATGACCTGGATGGAAAATCCTGCGGCATTGTTGCAATGCTTGCACTCGGAGAGGAAAACGTAGAGACTTTCTACTGTTCACACGAAAACATCAATCGTCGTGTGGCCGATTATATACAACTGGAACAACACAAGAATACTCCTGTTTACATAACGGATATCGCAGTAAATGACGAGGTAGCCCGCCAGCTGGAAGAAGAATTTGAAGATGGACGGGAAATCCAGCTGATCGACCACCATGTTACGGCCGACCACTTTAACGGCTATGAGTGGGGCTTTGTTGAAGCAAAAAAGGATGACGGTAAGCTTACCTCAGCCACTTCCCTTCTTTATGAACATTTTATTGAAAAGGGACTTCTGAAAGACGTCGGGGCGTTAAAAGAATTTGTTGAACTCGTCAGACAGTATGACACCTGGGAATGGTTTGAAAATGAAAACGAGGATGCCAAGCGTCTGAACGACTTGTTTTTCCTTCTTCCTCAAGGACAGTTCGAAAAGAATATGATTGAGCGTTTGAAAACAGAAGAACACTTCCGTTTTTCACAAACCGAAGAAACCATTCTTCAGCTTGAGGAGGACAGCAGGAAAGCGTATATCAAGAAAAAGCAGAGGCAAATGGCAGAAACATGGGATTCAGTTTACGAAACCGGGAGCGAGCCTTACCGAATTGGCATCGTTCATGCAGAAAGCCATCACTCGGAGCTGGGGAATGAATTGAATCGTGAAAATCCTCATCTGGATCTAATCGTGATCTTGAACATCGGGGGCAAAAGAGCAGGATTCCGTACCATTTATGACCATGTGGATGTATCCAAATATGCAGCGCAATTTGGAGGAGGCGGACATCCTAAAGCTTCAGGATGCACACTTTCTCCGGAAGGATTTCAGCGATTTGTTCTCCCTGCTTTTGAAATCCCGCCAAGACGGCCCGACGCCCATGACAATGAACAAAATGTTAAAGAAAATGAAAAAGGAATCATTTTCATTAATCATAAAAAAGAGACGACGATCGTTTTCAAGGACAGCGATCAACATTGGAAACTTATTCACCATCATCAACCGGCTTCAGAAACTTTTTCTGATTTTCAATCGGCCGAAAACTACGTGAAACGGCAATACAGTTCATGGCTTTTGAATGACGACAAAGCAGTCGAATATATAAGCAACCGGCTTCATACACCATTTGAAGAGACATCGGCAAACTACAGTGAAATGCTGGATCGTTTCCGTTCCCATCTCAACAAAGCATAAAAATATACGCGCACCGGCAATTGTGAACTGCCCCCCTAATTTTAGGCACACTCTAAAATTAAGCGGCAGTTCACAGCTGGTGCGCTGTTTTGTTGCTATGAAAGAAAAACCAGTATATAAATGTGCCATCCCATTAAAAGCAGATAGGCACTGAAAGCAAGATACACAAAGATGCTGTACTTGCCGCGCAGCGGCAGAAAAGACAAAAGAATGACAAGGATCGAGAATAAAAGTTTTACTCCCAAAAAAGCCAATGGGTGAAAATGATAGAGAAGCCTCATAATCGGGTTTAACTCGTTTCCTCCCCGTTCGAGCAGCCTGAACGTTAAAAACGCATCCGCAACATTAAACACGGCAAGCAAATAGCAGATCCACTTATACAATTTCATCGGCTGCACCACTCCTCCCACTGCACCAAAGCACCTCATCAGCATTTCTTTCATTTTCTCAGATGCTTCATACTTTCACAAATGGTTTATTGGTAACGTATTACCTCCATAGAAACTTAAATGCCTCATATCCAAAATAAAGACCAAAACCAATTAATGATATACCTGATAGCCGGGAGATCATGGTCAGCAGTGTATCGGCAAGAAACCGGCGAAAGCTGCTGGCAACCAGCGCCATCGCAAAGTCCCATAGTAAAATGCCGCCAAAAATAGCTGAACTATACAGAATGAGCTGCTTTGTTTGAGAAACGGCAGCGGTTTCCGCCAGGACAGATCCATATATCCCCAACCAAAACAGGATGGTAAGCGGATTGGTCAATGACATAAAAAAACCGGACAAAAAGCATTTTCTCATTTTTTCCTGTTCCGTTTTTTTTGAAAGCACCATTACTGCCGAACTTCTGAAACTCTCAATCCCGGTATAGATCAGAACAAAACACCCAAACAACCATAGAAAGGCTTTAATCATCGGCGCTTCCAAAAAATGAACCAGCCCCATATAAACCAATGCCATATAAATGGCATCTGCGGTGGTAGCACCCAGTCCTACCATCCAAGCGTGCCAAAACCCGCTGCGGATGCCCTTATCCATTTGAGCAGCGTTAATCGGTCCGATTGGTGCAGCCAATGATAGTCCCAAGAGCATATATTTTATCAAAATTCCCACTTCAGCCCTCCACCTGTTTTTTTTGAATTAGTACAAGTCTATTCAAGCCAAGAAGGTTGTACGACCTTTTTTGAAGAGGAAATCGGGAAAGAACGAATAACAAATTTCTCCAAAACGCATGTTAATAATAAAGAAGAAAAGGAGCCAAGTGTAAATGGAGGATCAACACCTGTACACCCGTGCGTTAGAAAGTGTGGAAAATGCGAGAAAAGCCATCGAAGAAGCACAGGGAAGCAACAATCCCTCAGAATTCCAGCAGGCCAAACAACTTCTCGAACAAGCCCATGGAAGGGTGCAGCAAATGCGTGAAACGGATGGATTATCAAAAGAACAGGCCCAAATGCTGTTTCATGCCCGTGAACACCTTCGCCATCTTCAAGAAACCACGAACGCCATTGAAGCTACCCGTTATGAATAACCCCGCCGCTTGGAGGAAGGAAGAAATGACACATGCAGAAAAATAAACCCCCGGTCCTTGCCATCGTCGTTCCATGCTACAACGAAGAAGAAGTGCTTATGATTACCGCACGGGAACTAACAGCCGTCCTTTTGGGTATGATATCGGAATCGCTGGTCTCCATGGAAAGCACCATCCTATTCGTGGATGATGGCAGCCAGGACCAAACATGGGAGCTCATCTCCACCATGCATAAAACCAACCGGCATGTCAGCGGGGTCAAGCTGGCAAAGAATGCAGGCCATCAAAACGCACTGCTTGCGGGAATGGATCAGGCCAAAAATTTTTCGGATTGTATTATTTCCATTGATGCCGACCTGCAGGATGATGTGGAGGTCATCCGCCAATTTATCCTGAAGTTCCGCGAAGGCTATGATGTCGTTTACGGGATCCGGAGCCAGCGCAAAAGTGATACAATGTTCAAACGACAGACGGCACAAGTTTTCTATAAGCTGATGGGTAAATTGGGCGTTGAACTCATCTACAACCATGCGGATTTCCGTCTCCTCAGTACGCGAGCCCTCAAGGAACTTGAACGCTACGATGAAAGGAATTTTTTTCTGAGGGGCATTGTTCCTCTTATCGGCTTTCCTTCTGCCCAAGTCTATTATGATCGAAAAGAAAGGGCAGCAGGAGAATCGAAGTATCCTATCGGTAAAATGCTTGCTTTTGCATTTGATGGCATAACATCCTTCAGTGTCAAGCCGATCCGTTTTCTTACCACTTGCGGCTTTTTGTTTTTTTTCATCAGTGCCGCTGCGGGACTCTTCGCCCTTTTTCAAAAAATGAACGGATACACGGTTCCCGGATGGACATCCATTGTCCTCTCCCTCTGGCTGATCGGCGGGCTGCAGCTGATGGCAATCGGGCTCATTGGTGAATACGTGGGAAAAGTATTTAAAGAAGTGAAGAAAAGGCCGCGTTATTGTATTGAAAGCGGCCTCCACCGCACAGCACTTCAACAGAAAAGAACATCAGAAACCCCGCTGCGGACCAGACTGAGATCAAGCAGAAAGCTCTCTTAACCGGTGTAGGCTTTGAAGGTAGAGGGTATCACGAAGAAAAGGAGGTTATTTCATGGGAGATAAAAAGGAAGAAAACATTCTTAAACATCCGGAAACAGAGAATGTCAGTGAGGAATCAGGACTTAATGAGGTTCTTGAAATGATAAATGCCAAGGGTAATGCCCGTAAAATAGAAGATGCCGTAAAAGACGAGGAAGATGAAGAATGAAAAAAAGGAAGCTGGCAATCTGCCAGCTTCCCTTTTCTTTATGCAGCAACATCTCTTTTTTTGAATACCAACCAGGAAAGCGCTACAAACAGGACAAAATAGACCGCAAGCACTGCCAAGGAAAAATTCAGGGTCATTCCTTTTATAAAAGGTGTTCCATCAAAATATTGCTTTAAATCCACGTTGGCAAACAGGACATATTTCACCCAATCATACTTGGACAACAGCTGGACCGCTACGGTGCCTGACATTGATAAAAAGATGGAAAAACCAATAGCCAGCGAGCTGTTGCGGAAGATGGTGGACATCATGAAAGCAAAGGTTGCCATCATTAACAACAGAATGCTCGCAAATCCATATTCTTTCCACATATGCCCTATCATGTTTTCCTCAATCACTTTTCCGTCCGCATAACTCAAATGAGTCTCAGGGCCTAGTTCAAACCCAAAAAGGATGCCTCCCCATAACCAGGAAAATACAAACGTAATTACAATGAGAAGAAGAGCATAAAGCAAGGTTGAAACATATTTGGATGCTAGGATCGTGCTTCTGCTGACCGGCCGGATTAAGAGAAGCTTAATGGTTCCCCATGAAAATTCACTGGCAACCATACCACCCGCCACAATGATCGTAAAAATCAAAATAAACTGGATGGCATCAGGACTCTCCCCGATAAACGACCACTGGCTTTTGGCATCCATAGGCTTTATATCATGGGTCACCCTATATTCGTTGATTGCGATATTCCTCTCATAATGGCTTTTCATCATCGGCTCTTTTTTAATCTCTTTTTGCATGGAAGCATTCTCTGCCTTCAGCTCCTGCTTCCAATTATCACTCACAGGTTTTGTTTTGTCTGTTTTGGTGAGGATCCCGGTGAGTCCAATGAAACCAATCAGAAGAACGATCATGATGAGATTTCCCATCCGTCTGTATATTTTCATATTTTCATTTCGGATCAAGCCAATAAAATTAGACAATTTCTTTTCCTCCCGTTACTTCCAGGAATTTATCTTCAAGTGTTTTTGTTTCAGTTGAGATTCCGTAAACTTTTACCCCTTCCACAACGAGAGTTGCGGTTACTTCAGGAATCAGCTCCCGTTCCATCTCAGCTTCGATGAACCCATTGCCGAGTGTCATCCGTTCAGCCTTGATATGATGACTGACGGCATGCCGTGCAGCCGCCACCTCATCCACGAGAAAACGAACCTTTCTTTCTGTCCCGCTCTCGACAAACTCTTTTGTGCTTTGTACACCAATCAGCTTTCCGTTCTGAATAATGGCAATCCGGTCACACATCAGTTCCATTTCAGAGAGCAGATGGCTCGAAACGATTACTGCGATACCCTCTTTTTCAGCCAGCTGCCGAAGATAATATCGTATTTCCCGGATACCGGCCGGATCCAGGCCGTTTGTCGGTTCATCCAGAATAAGGACCGATGGAGAATGCAGCAGAGCCTGAGCAAGTCCGAGTCTCTGCCTCATTCCAAGGGAGTAGGTTTTTACTTTTTCATGTATTCTATTGGTTAAGCCAACGAGTTCAATCACTTCTGCGATTCTCCCCTTACTTACTCCTTTAACCATGCGACTGTAATGAATGAGGTTCTGATAGCCTGTCAGAAATTTGTACATTTCCGGGTTTTCAACAATTGCACCAACTTCTGAAACGGCTTGTTTGTACTGACTTTCAATATTTTTTCCTTTGATCAGGATCTGTCCGCTGCTTAACGACATCAATCCTACCATCATCCGTATTGTCGTTGTTTTTCCTGCACCGTTTGGCCCTAGGAGCCCAAACACCTCCCCACCATATATATCAAACGTCAAACCATGGATAATGTCTTTTTTGCCAATTCTCTTTTTTACATCCTTAAGCTCTACCAATGGTTTTTGGCTCATTTGTCTATCCCTCCATCCTGATATACCTGCTTCATCCATTCAACGATCGAAACATTTTGTTCCATTCTCAGTTCTTCCACATCTTCCATTTTTAATAGAACTCCATCTTTAATGAGGACAACCGTGTCGAGAATGGGTTCGATTTCTTTGATTTCATGTGTCGTAATAATTAGGGTCTGCTTTTCAAAATCAATAAAGGAAAGCAGGCCTTTTACAATCGCATCCCGTACGATGGGATCCAGGCCGGACAGGGGTTCATCCATTAAAATAACCGGAACCTCGCGTGCCAGCGTCACTGCTATTTTCAAACGGCCACGGTTGCCTTTTGATAAATCTTTCACTTTTTTCCTGCGGTCGAGCTTCATGTAGTCAAGAATTTCTTCTGCTTTTCTTTGGTTAAAATCACTGTAAAGAGACGCATAATAGCTGACGGTTTCCCCAACGGTGTAGAAGGTATAATAGGCATCCAGTTCCGATAAATATGAAACTTTGCTGCTGATCCTCCGTGTTGCCACTTCCCCGTCTACCGTTACACTTCCTTTGGTTGGGGAGATTATCCCTGAAATGAGTTTAAGAGCGGTGGATTTCCCGCTTCCGTTTTCTCCCACAAGACCAATGATTTTTCCGGCAGGCAAAGAAAGTGAAAAATCATTCAACGCTGCCTGACTTCTGTACTTTTTCGTCACATGGTTAAATTCAATCATTCGTTTCACCCCGCTCTTCATCGGAAATGTATTCCTTCAAACCTGAAATCATCTCATCTGATGTAAAACCCATTTCCTTCATATCCTCGAAAAATGAAGAGATTTGCTCTTTCTTTAAACGCTGCCGAAGCTGACTAAGCACGGATTGATCTTCTGTCACAAACGTCCCCTGCCCTCTTTTGGATTCCACACTGCCCATCCTTTCCAATTCACTGTACGTCCTCTGAACAGTATTGGGGTTTACCCCCGACTGAATCGCCATCTCCCGTACTGAAGGTAATTTTTGCCCGTTTTCCAGTTCCTTTCTGAGGATCTGCCGATTGATCCGGTCTGCTAACTGTAAATATATAGGTTTTGACGCATTAAAATCCTCAGCCATTTGCTACACCTCAACTTTACGTTCAATCAACCAGCTCGCTATGAATAGGAGTAAGAGTGCCAGGAGAAAATGATAGAAATAATAACCGATATATACATGCCTGAAGGCTACATAAGCGACATCACTGAAATTGAGATCAACCTTTCCCCAGATGAACAAAGCATGAAACAATCCTGTACCCTCCCATTTGGACATCAGCCATGGAAGGAAGAAGAAAAGGCAGATACCGATGACATTGCCACTCACCTTTCCAAGGGATTTGGATACAACAAGGTAGATGGCCCATAGAAACGTTAAACCGATGCCGATATAGAGCGCAATCAGCAAGATGTGAATATCGATTAAAATGCCTGTGGAAATCACATCTCGCCAAGTGAGTTCCGGGTCCAGTTCAAATAGGTTAACAACCATGGTCCCCGAAAGCAGTGTGATTGCACTTATAATGAAAAGCGAAAAAGCCAGCGCTCCCCATCCGTTCAAAAGTTTCGCAAGCAAAAGCTTATAAGCCGGCAGCGGAGTCTGCAGCCAAAGATGAAGCGTCCGTTGTTCGCGAATTAAACTTACACACATATAACCTGCCATATAAAGGACATGCATCATCAGGGCAAACGCACAAAACGCAAGAAAGGTCTCTGGATTGCCCATTCTCCAGGATGCATACACCCCGATTCCAAGATACAAGAAAAGAGCAATCAGAGCCCCAATAGCTCCTCCTCTTCCCAAACGATACTCCTTCGCCAATTGACCCCACCAAGGATTCATTCAGCAGACCTCCATTCAAAATTGTTCCAATGAACTAGTGTACTAGTGATATAATACACCGGTACAACGGAAAATGTCAAACCCAATATTGTTTGTTTTTTTTCATTTCAGGGAAAAACGACTCTTGAAACGAAAGAACGGGAGGGAATGTGCTTGACGGACATATACACGGAAAAAGGCTGGGATAAAGAATGGCTGACCGGACAGGTGATGAGCATTCTGAACTTTTATTACCCAAACTGCATGGATCGCAAAAACGGCGGTTATTTACATACATTTAAAGAAGATGGAAGCGTTTTGAAAGAAGAAAATAAGCATCTGGTAGGCACTTCCCGGTTTATTTATCTTTTCAGCACGGGAGCTTTACTTGGAGGGCCGGCCTGGTGCAAAGAAGCAGCAGCAAAAGGCCTGGACTTTCTCTGTGGCCATCATCTAGACAAAAAACATGGTGGCTTTTATTTGGAATTAATAGGACAGATTCCGACAAACAAGGAAAAGTATATGTATGGCCATGCCTTTGCTTTTCTCGCTGCCATCATGGCCCAAAAAGCCGGCATTGACGATGCCAAGCATTTGGCCAGCAGCATATTCAACGAGATTGAAAGGCATTTCTGGGACCGGGATTACGGACTGTATAAAGATCATTACTCGGAAAATTGGGGAGCATTATCCCCTTACCGGGGACAAAATGCCAATATGCACATGTGCGAAGCATTAATCGCTGCCTATGAAACAACCAGACAGCAAAAGTTCCTCGACAGAGCCGTTCTTCTTGCACGCAATGTCACACTAGGACTCGCAGCACAATCCGGGGGCATGATCTGGGAACATTTTGATAAGGACTGGCGAATTGATTGGAGCTATAACAAAGGAAATACGAAAGATGAAATGAGACCGTATGGTTTTATCCCTGGCCATTCCATTGAGTGGAGCAAACTCCTTCTGCTCTTGGAACGGCATCTACCCCAAGATTGGATGCTTCCAAGAGCGCTTGAGCTTTACCGGGAGGGGATGAACAGAGGATGGGATAAACAGTTTGGAGGATTCTTTTACTCTCTTGATCCAAACAAACAGCCAATTGACCATGACAAAAATTATTGGGTCGTTGCTGAGGCCTTGGCTTCCTCTGCTCTGTTTGCCCGCCGCACCGGACAAGCGGAATTTAAAGAATGGTATGGAAGCGTGCTGGACTATGCCTCCAAGAATTTTATCGATCATGAACATGGCGGATGGTACAAGCTTCTGAACCGGGAGAACCAGAAATACAGTAATACGAAATCTAGAGCTCCCAAAACAGATTACCACCCTGCCGCCGCCTTCTATGAAATCCTTAAAACACTATAATAAAATAGCCGGTGATCCATTCGATGATCACCGGCTTTTATGAGTTATGAGGGAATTTTTTCCCTTGCAAACAGGTGCAATGCATTGCTGACTTTTCCGAATTCCGAGGCATGTGGCCTGTCCTCTCCATCTCCATACCCGTACTCCACCATTCTGTTCCGGTTGAGGCAGAGTTTTGTAAGTTTAGGCTGGAAAAAATCAAACAGTGCAAACCGTTCTTGCAGATGTGGAAATCTATTCTGATAAACGTAAATTTCCTCGGCAAGAAGCCGCCAGAATGAGGTTTCCTTCAGAAGGTCGTTCTTTACAAGCAGATCCGCCAAATAACGAAGATGGCAGATAAACAACCCTGTGAATATAAATTGAGTCAGCCCTTCAGGGGGCTCGCTGCGCAATACCGCTTTCAGCTCCGGCCCAAGAGACTCCAACTCTGCAAATGGTTGGTCGCTGATGTTGACATCGTCGACAAAATCTTTAATCGCAAGGCGGTGCGGCTTGTAATTCTTCAGCACAAGGATCGTGTTCTGGCCATGCGGAGAAAAAACGGTGCCATACTGATACAGGTAATGAAGCAACGGCGGCATAACCACATGAAACATTTGCCTGATCCATTCCTCCGGAGACAATCCTGATTTCTCCATAAGGCTTTGCACATATGGCTTACCTGAAGCATCAGCGTGCGCCAGTGCCGCAAGCGTAATCGGACGCTCCCCCTCCTCTGTATACTTATGAATGCTTTCCCTCCATATCACACCAAGCATTTCAAGATATTGATATGGGGCTCCCTTTAACTCTGAAAAATGAATTTGATCCACATTGATGCTGGCATTCTCCCCGGGAAGAATTACCCGGCACTCTTCCTTTAAAAATCGGTCTTTATCCGCTATGCCTTTGATAAACTCAGTAATCCTGGGGGCAATCACCGTTCGTTCAGCGGGTAATCCACGATACACGAGCGTGTTCAGAATGCTCATCGGAAGCTTCACATGATGTTTTGTTTTTTGTGAGGTGTTAACAAACGTACGGATGGATTGCTGCGGGAGGTATCGATCTGGTCCATTTCCTAAAGGAACGATAATCTTTGCAGCCAGTTCCTGTGCAAAATTCTGGATGATCACGTTTTTCCATTGCCATTCATGTACAGGCATATAGAAGTACTGCCTGTGGTCACAGCCCTCTTCCTCCATACGCCCATGAAAGGAATGGAGTGTCTCTTGATCAAGCTCAGACTTCAATAGAGATTCATAAACTGTGTCTGAAACCGATTGGAAGGAAGCTCTCTCCTTTTTAACAGCGATCCAGGATAGCTGTACATCCTCCTGGTTTTCCGGCGCATACTTCAAATAATCATCATATCCGAAGCCGATTCTGCCCTTATTGTATGTAATCCATGGGTGCCCTTTCATTTCTCCTTCAAGCTCTTCATACCCCAGTTCAGCTAGCTCATCGGCACTTTTTGTATGGTTAACCATAAGGTTCACATCAGCAAGCAGTGTGGCGTTCAATTCTTTGATCAAGTGTCCTGCTGTTTCTGCCGACATCCCGATGGATTGCTGAATATCCAGGATAAACTGCACGGCACTGTCTGCCCGCTCCCAGGTGTCATTGCTGTATTTCTCGATTGTTTCCCAGTCTACGGAATAGCTGTTAAACAAACGGGCCTCTGCTTGAAACCGGTATTGAATCCACTCGCCGATCTTTAATAAATAGGTGTTTCCTTCGACCTGTTCAGGATAAATCATATCCTCATACATATATTCGGCGATCATCTTGGCGAGCAGCCTTTGGTTGGCGTCAACCCAGTTCTCGCGATTCAGATTTTGCTTTAACTCTTCAAGAAAAAACATGCGTGCGTCCCCCTCTGCTGTTTTGATCTTTTGCTTCGGCTTTTTGCATGGTTTCACCCATAAACTGTTGAAATATATTTTTCTTATCAATCGGGTACAACGGCTTTTCTGCAATGGCATTCAATATCACTGCATTGCGGTAAGCACCCAGTCCGAGATCAGGTGCCCCCACTCCGTGTGTGTGCATTTCTCCGTTTTGAATAAAAATCTCGTTCTTTGTATGCAAGTGGCTTTTCAGACGGTAATCCCGTTCAATCTGGAATCTTCCCTGATCGTCAAATTCAATATAATCTTCCAGACCACTAAGAAAGGATGGGACTGCCGGTTTATAGCCCGTAGCCATAATGACCACGTCCGATTCCTTTTGGAAGGCTTCTTCCGTCACCCATTGCTGGCAGTGAAGCACATGAGTGGAATCCGACAGATCGATTCCCTTGACCTCCACCATGGATTGGAGATGAAAAGAGGTTTCCTTTCCGGCTGCTGATTTTTCGTAAAGCAAATCATAGATTTCACCTATGGTTTCTGCGCTGATGCCTTTATACAGCAAATCCTGCTGAGTTAGGAGCGCATCCCGTTTCTCCTGAGGAAGAGCATGAAAAAAATCAATGTAATCTGGTGAAAAATATTCAAGCCCCAGCTTCGAGTATTCCATGGGAAAGAATCCCTTTGAACGGGTCAGCCAGTTAAGCTGACACGCCTCATCATCCATGCTGCGGGCAATATCAAGAAAAATTTCGGCCGCACTCTGTCCGGATCCCACCACTGTGATGGAACGGGCGCTAAGAATTTCATGTTTTCTTTTCAAATAGTGTGATGAATGAAAGACTGATCTGCCTGAAATCAATTCCGCATGTGGCGGCAGATAGGGTTTCGTCCCGATTCCCATGACCAGGTTGCGTGCGAGTACGGATGTCACTTGATCCGTTTTTTCGTCCCGTACATAGACCTTATAGAGAAAACCGTCCTCCGATCTAAATGGCAGTACTTCCTCGACCTTCATGCCGAATCGGCAGGAAGATAGCTTACTGGCTGCCCACTGGCAGTAATGATTGTACTCATTTCTCGGAATATGAAACTTTTCCAAAAAATAAAAGTGATATAAGCGACCCTGCTCGTGCAGATATGAAAGAAAGCTGAATGGATTCGCCGGGTCGGCCATACTGACCAGATCTGCCAGAAACGGCACCTGAAGGGTGGTCCCTTCGATCAGCATTCCTTCATGCCAGTTGAATTCACTTTTTTGTTCAAAAAACAGGCAATCAAGCCCTGTTCCTTCAGCCAATGCTGCCATTCCTAAATTAAACGGGCCGATTCCAATTCCAACCGCATCATAGATGTGCCTTTGCTCTTTCCTTGTCAAGGTAACTCCACCTCCTGTGAAATTCGTCTCTTGTGCAAAACATTAACAGCGCGGTTTTATCCGGCAGCTCGATCGGTTGGATTGCGCGAAAACCGCATTTTTCAAAAACATGTATCATTTTCTTATTCCGAATATCCGGTTCCGCAATGACTTTTTCGGTGTCCTGCTCCTGGAACTGATGCCTTACCATCGCCTTCAGCAGAGGCAATGAATACCCCTTGCCCAAATCCTCCTTCTCTCCTATTAATAGATGAATGCCCTGATCAAAAGGGGCGGATGGATACGCGTTTTCCACCACATCCCCTTTTATCCAGTACGCTTCCCAATAGCTCATCGGCTTGTCGTTTATGCATCCGATATACAGAGTTTGGTGCGAATCTGAAAGGGCTTTTTCCAAATGCTTATAATAAGTTTCTCTTGGTCCGTCGAGCTTCCAAAAAGGAATCACATGCTCTTCGTTCATCCACTTATGCAGAAGCTCGGCGTCTTTTTCAAAATTCACGCGCCGAAAGGAAATCCGGTTTTTGAGCGCATCGTCAAACGTTTCAAATTCATACACCATGTGTGACCCCTGCCTTTTGCGCAATTGGATTGATTACATTTACATATACCGATTGCTCCTCCAGTGATCCGACGAGCTCATCTTTGTCATGAAGTCTTGTCAACAGGTTGGCTTTGCACGGCAGGACCGGTTCATTCAGCAGGCTTTTCACCAGCCGGCCGGCTCCGTTTCCTTTGTGGCGAGCGAGAGATTTTCGCAGAACATTAAGCAAGGCTGTTTCATCTGCAAGTCCTGCTGTTCCGAATCCGTTGATCAATCCCAAGAGATGATTAAAAATGAGATAGTATTGAAATCTCTCCTCTGCCGTGGCATCAGAGCAGATGGTTTCACTTTTGCGGTTTAAATCCGGCAGAAGCTGCTTCAGTCTGTGGGCCTTGGATTCCGCATAATAGTAACCCTGATTGTCTCTGTAGTAAAACGCAGCTGGATATCCGTCGTCTGAAAGCTGGACGATGGAATTTTGCTGATGGGCCTCTAACGCTAATCCGTATTGCTTATACAGCCACAGCATCGGTTCCAGAGAAAGATCTAAGTAGGATTCAAACCAATCGGCGCTGACATCCTCTGTCGTTCGGTTTTCTTTTTGTGCAATCGATTGAATGATCGAGAACAACCGGTTTTTCCCGCCGTACGGATGATCCTGGCATAATCCCGCGATGAGGCTGGCATTTCGTTCATTTTCATAAAAAGGATTTTCCCGGATGACAACTTCAAACCCTGTTTCCTCTTCTCCTGTCCGAACAGAAAGATAGGCTGGATCTTCAACGATCAGAAAACCGGGATAACGATTTTCAAGCTTAGTACCCAGTTCCGTATGCAGCAGGCGGGAAATTTCGACGCCCCGTTCAAGCTCTTTCGGTTTATTGGCTCTTAGCGAATTGGTAATCTTTACAGGCACTGAGAACTTAAACATGTATTTGGAATTACTGCGGTACACCGTCCTCAGTGAGGATGTGGGTGTAAACGGACTTCCCGTACAGCCGACATCAACAATCTTGCCTTGCTCAATCAGGTTGCGGACGGCTGGCTGTACAACCAACTCTCTCGCCTGAAGCGGATGAGCTGGCACGAGATGGAAGTCCTCATCCATGCAATGCTCCACTACAAATTCGTGGGGCACGGCAGGATCATCCAGAAGCATGCGCCTTATAATTTCCACCGCAGAATGGCTCAACGTGGAATCTTGAAGAACGAGAGAACGATGGATCTTAAAGTAATGCAGCGGAAATTCCCCCTTAAATTCTGGTGAGTAGATCTTTTCCTCCCCGGGAAGCATCCCTTGTTTGCTTTTGGGAGTCGGATGAAGCAGATGGCCCAGAAGAAGGGATTGCTCCGCTTCAATAAATGTAAACTCCTCTTTCGTTAACTTTGCTGCATCTTCAAATCTCTGTTGGATCGTCTCCTTCATGTTCTTGCAGCTCAGTATGATGCGAAGAACAAGCTCGTCTTCCGCATCTTCTCTGCCTTGCTTCAGCAAGAGCTCCTTTGAAAGCAGTGAAACCAGACTGAGGTAATCAGCCGGTACTGGTTTCCCTCCTCCTCTGCTTTGATACATGATGGGAAAGGAAAACAGGTGCCTTCCTGTAGGAGACCAATACTTTACTGGAATCAAGACCTCAATGTCTTGGCTCTCCAGGGTGCTGATCCAGATCATGCCCGCTTTCTTTTCATTCGAATCCCCTGTCTCACGCAAGTAACAGTTCAGAAAGCTTTGAATGGTTGCCTGCTCTGCAAGCTGCTTGCTGTTCACGATGTTTTTCCTTCCCTTCTATAGATGGTTTCGCCCAATTCAGCAATATCGGTGATCAATTTCTTCATGTCTTCCATAGTTACTCGTGGATTAAGCAATGTAAATTTAAGATAGAGCTCTCCCTCATGCATGGTTTTCGCCAACAAGGCTCTTCCGCCATGAAGAAGCTCATTATGAATCTGTTTGTTTATTACATCAAAGTTGTTTTTAAGAAACGAAGGTTCATAGCGAAAAACAACTGCATTAATTTCTGGTTCGGCATTTAAAACCGAAAAGAATCTGCTTTCCTTCATAAGCTGTGCTGTTTTCCTTGCGATTTCAATGGTATGGTCGATCATCTCGCCAAAACGATCCAATCCCACCACCCGGAGGGACATAAACAGTTTTAAGGCATCAAATCTTCTGGTCGTCTGTACCGACTTATTGACAAGGTGGAGCAATCCTTCCTCCTCATCCTGTTCAGGATTCAAATAATCGGCATGGTAGCTGATGTATTTAAAATGCTTCCGTTCCTTTACCAAGAAAGCACCGCAGCTGATCGGCTGAAAAAAGAGTTTATGAAAATCGGCGGTTATCGAATCGGCTTGTTGTATTCCCCGAAGCCGGTGATGGTCATTATGGCTTAGCATGAGAGCTCCTCCGTAGGCTGCATCCACATGAAACCATAAACCGTTTTCCTTTGCTGCTTCTGCCATCCGAGAGAGAGGATCAATACTTCCAAAATCGGTGGTCCCGCACGTCCCGACCAGTGCAAAAGGCAGCAGACTTTCAGCTTTCAAGATTAGAAGTTTCTCTTTCAGATCTGTTAAAGACATTCGTTGATGGGGGTCTGTGCTCACCAGTATCACTGCGTCTTCACCAAGACCCAGCTGTGAAGCGGATTTTTTCACCGTAAAATGAGCGGCTTCCGAGCATAGGATTCGTAACCGGCGAGCTTCAGGGGGTAATCCCTTCTTCTGTACATTCCAGTTCCATCGCTTTTCGCAATATGCATCCCTTGCGAGCAGAAGGCCCATATAGTTCGATTGTGTTCCTCCGCTGGTAAACGTTCCATCCGCGTTTTCCCCCAATTCAAGGCGGTTGCAAAGCCAGTCAATCAACTCTTGTTCAAGATAGGTGGCACTTGAGCTTTGATCCCATGAATCCAGAGATTGGTTGCCCGCACTGATCACCACTTCAGCCGCAAGGGCAGGAACGAGCGGGGGACAGTGAAGATGCCCGATGCATGCTTTATGATTCACCTGGATGCTGTGAAGAAGCAATGTCCCTACATCCTCCAATACCGTTTCAAGCGGCTGGCCTTTTTCTGTAGCCAGTTTCATCTCTTGTACCGCACGTTGAATCATCTGTGGCGTTTCTCCGGAAAACGGCCCTCTCGCTTGAGCCGAAACATCCGCAACTACCTTCTTTGTCTGATCGATTGCTTGAAGGTAGGCATCCTGGCCGCTCAATCCTTCCTTGATAAACAAGTCATCAAATTTCGTTTTTATATTAACCACTGTAGTCATATGTTAATTACTCTCCATTGACAGCTTCCTGTATGGCCTGTTCAAATATCCAGGCTACATCCAGGACTTGCTCTTCTGTAATGATAAGCGGCGGCAGAAAACGAACCACACTGCCATGGCGTCCGCCGACTTCAAGGATCAGCCCGCGATTGAAGCATTCACGCTGGATCGCACTGGCGAGCGATGGAGCAGCAGGATGGCTTCCGTTTTTCCCTTTCTTGCCTTCCGGATTGACGATTTCCGCACCAATCATCAATCCTCTCCCTCTCACATCGCCGATTTGCGGATAAGATAACTGAATTTGCTCAAGCTTTTCACTAAGAAGCTCTCCCATCCTTTTCGCATGCCCGGACAAGTCTTGCTCTTTAATGAAGTTAAGGGTGGCTGTGCCTGCTGCCATCGCCATTTGGTTCCCTCTAAACGTCCCAATGTGAGCTCCCGGTGACCATTGGTCGAGTGCTTTATCATAAACCACAACGGATAGTGGCAAACTCCCTCCGATGGCTTTTGACAGAACGAGTACATCCGGTACAATTCCGGCATGTTCAAAAGCAAAGAATTCCCCTGTTCTTCCGATTCCTGTCTGCACTTCATCAATAATGAGAGGTATACCCCGTTCTTTGGTGATTCTTCTCATCTCCTGCAGCCATTCAATAGGTGCCGGAATGCTGCCGCCCTCCCCCTGAACGACTTCAAGGATCATGGCTGCTGGTGCAAGGATTCCGCTTTCCGGATCATCGAGCAGATTTTCGATGTATTGCGAGCTGATGCGATGTGACTCTTCTCCGCCAATACCGAACGGATCCCGGTAAGTGTATGGATATGGCAAAAAGTGAACATTCGGCATAAGGCCTCTTACTTTCTCCTTTGGCCCAAGGTTGCCACTGAGTGCCATTGTGCCATGCGTGGATCCGTGATACCCCCCTTGGAAGGATAGAATGCTTTGCCGTCCTGTTGCAGTTTTTGTTAATTTAATGGCTGCCTCAATGGCATCTCCACCTGTCGGCCCGCAAAATTGGATCTTAGCTTTTGGGGCAAATTCCTTCGGAAGGCTGTCAAACAGCTCGGTCACAAACTCTTCCTTGACCGGGGTGGTAAGGTCAAGCGTATGAAGAGGGCGCTTGTCCTTGATCACTTGTTGTATAGCCTCGATTATCACAGGGTGGTTATGTCCTAGCGCCAGAGTTCCCGCGCCTGCCAAACAGTCATAATAGATTTTTCCGTTCACGTCTTTTACAAAAATACCCTCTGCTTCTTCGATCGCAATAGGAATTCTGCGCGGATATGAACGGGCATTGGATTCTCTGTGCGCCTGCTGTTTTAGAAGAAACTCATTCTTTGTTAATTGTTGTGTAGCCATCTATCTCAAACTCCTTTAATTGATAATGATTTTCATTAACATTTACATCCTCTACTCTAAATGAAAACCATTCTCATCGTCAATCATACTTGAGAACCATTATCACTTAAGTTCCACTTGCAAACCATACGGTTATCTGGTTGCCAAGTATGCCTAAATTCATTACATGCCATGGATTTTAGCCCTTGTTGAGGGCAATAGTTCTGAAACACCTTTCTCCACTTATCGAAGGAGAAGTAATAGCACTTTTGTACTAAAAAATAGAAAAAGAGAGATTTCTCATTTGCATGAGAAATTCTCTCTTACACGTTATTTTTTATTCTCAATTTCCACCTTGAGTTTATTTAGAAAATCATCCGGTTTCATAAACCGAGACGCCTTTTCGCTGTACCTTCTTACGCTGACTACTTGGTTTTTGACTTCTTCATCACCGATTACGAGAGTATACGGAGTTTTCAGCATTTGCGCCTCACGAATTTTATAGCCCAGTTTCTCCTCTCTGAGATCCGCTTCTGCTCTGATTCCTGCATCTTTTAATTGTTGCAGGAGCTCCTTTGCATGATCCGAATGCGCATCAAGCGATATGGGAATAATTTTCACCTGCACCGGAGAAAGCCAAACCGGAAAGGCTCCAGCATAATGTTCAATCAGAATACCCAAAAAGCGGTCAATGGAACCAAGAACCGCACGGTGAATGACTACCGGACGTCGCTTTTCATTATGCTCATCCACATAATGAAGGTCGAACTTTTCCGGCATTTGAAAATCCAGCTGGACCGTTGCACATTGATGGCTTCTGTTTATGGCATCTCGGATATGAAAATCAATTTTCGGACCGTAAAACGCGCCGTCTCCTTCATTGATCCGGTAAGAGAAACCTGCCTTTTGCAATACAGTTGCCAGAGCGCTTTCAGCTTGATCCCAGAGCCTTTCATTTCCCATAAAATCCTCAGGCCGTGTGGAAAGCTCGATTTCGAAAGAAAAGCCAAATGTGCTGTAGACCTCATTGACAACTCGCATAACAGATGCCAGTTCCTCTTCAATTTGCTCAGGTGTTACAAAAATATGAGCGTCATCCTGGCAAAACGTTCTGACTCTCAAGAGTCCGTTCAACGCACCGCTGTATTCATGGCGATGCACCTGTCCAAACTCTGCCAACCTCAACGGAAGTTCCCGGTAGGAGCGCCGCTTACTTTTGTAAATCAGCATATGGCCAGGGCAGTTCATGGGTTTTAGTGCATAACTTAATTTATCCACGTTCGTAAAATACATATTATCCTTGTAATGCCCCCAGTGGCCCGATTTCTCCCACATCCTCTGGTTCATCATCAGCGGAGTCCTGACCTCTTCAAACCCGCCAATGTCCTGGAATTTCTGTAAAAATCCAGTGAGTTCCTTTCGGATCACCTGTCCTTTCGGCAAGAAAAACGGCATTCCTGGAGCTTCGTCGGAAAACATAAACAACTCCAGTTCTTTACCAAGCTTCCGGTGATTTCGTTTGGCAGATTCCTTCAAGAACTGCAGATGCTCTTCCAGTTCCTTTTTAGAAGAAAACGCAACGCCATAAATCCGCTGCAGCATCCGGTTATCGGAATCTCCCCTCCAGTAGGCACCAGAAACCGAAGTTAATTTGAATGCCTTAATCCAGCCTGTTGAAGGAAGGTGAGGCCCCCGGCAAAGGTCCTGAAATTCACCTTGTTTATAAAAAGTGATCACCTCTCCTTCAGGAATATCACGAAGCAATTCAAGCTTGAGTTCATCCTGCTTATCCTGCCAGTAGCGGGCGGCTTCGTCTCTTGTTGCCGATAATCGCTCAATCCGTAAATTTTCGGCAATGATTTTCTTCATTTCAGATTCTATGGCGGAAAGGTCTTCTTTAGAGATGGAAACTGGTAGATCAAAATCATAATAAAATCCATTTTCAATGGCAGGGCCGACCCCAAACTTCACCTCACCGTAAATCCGTTGAACCGCCTGTGCAAGAACGTGGGCTGCGCTATGCCTTAAAACCTCTTCGCCTTCAGGAGATTGCAGACTAATAATTTCAATGTCCGCATCTTCTTCAAGAGATGTGCTGAGATCTGCAAGCCGTCCATTTACCTTGCCGGCAACTGCTTTTTTGCTTAATACCCGGCTGATGGAAGCCGCAATTTCTTGAACCGATATTCCTTGTGGATAGCTGTGCCGGGAACCATCGGGGAACTGAAGGCTGATTTCATTTTCTTTCATTTTTCATCTCTCCATTCTGTTTTTAAATAACAAAAAGCACACCCATCCCAAATCTAGGGACGAGCGTGCTTTTACCCGTGGTTCCACCCTGGTTCCCGCCATTACCGGTCAATGGCGGCTCCATTTGCTTTAACGCAGCATTTGCGGAATAAGCTAGTCAATCCAGTTCACCCATTCAGCTCCCAGGCGGTAATCGATGCCCCTTTGTCAGGAAGTTCTCAGCTCTCCTTCCTTCTCTGTATGACCGGTTGGCAGTAGATATTGTCCTGTTCTACACTATTTCGATTTAGGAGATGAGAAATATAAAAAACGCACTCATCCCAAACAAAGGGACGAGTGCGTTTTACCCGTGGTTCCACCCAGATTCCCATCAAACATCATGGCTATTTGATGGCTCCTTAGCTTTAACGCAGCGTCTGCGGTATAGGCTACTGTGTTCACCCATACAGCTCTAGGATGGTAAGCCGTTCCGCTGCGTTGGGAAGTTCTCAGCACCCTTCCTCTCTGTGCAACCGTACAGAATGGCTCATGTTCCTTTCAATGCTTTTTTAACCGTTCGGTTTTATTAAAATAGAATATACAGCATATTCCAAAATGATACAAGAATTTTTTTAAGTGTCCTTATTTTTTTTCAATGATTTCCGGACCGTTAGTCCCACCGACCACGATAAGATCGGCACCATTCAAAAACAGGCCGTGCTCTACTACACCCGTCAGACTGTCAAGCCATGTTGCCAGCTGCCCGGGTTCGCGAATCTCCTCCAAATGAAGATCAATAATATAATGGCCGCTGTCAGTCACATAAGGGGCGTTTTCTTTGTTCCGGATCACCGGCGAAAGACTCTGTTTTTCAAAATATCGAAATAAACGCTGTGCACCAAACGGTATCACTTCCACAGGAAGAGGAAATTTCCCCAATGTTTGCACCTTCTTGGCGGGGTCCACCACCCAAATTACTTTGGCGGAGGCATTAGCAACCACTTTTTCAAACAAAAGCGCCCCTCCTCCTCCTTTAATGCCATTCAGCTCGGGATCTACTTCATCCGCACCATCAATGGTTAAGTCGATCTTATCCACGTCATCAATCGAGACAAGCGGTATACCAAGAGATTGAGCCAGCTTGGTTGTAGAAGCTGACGTTGATACACCCTTTATCCGAAGACCGTTTTTCACAGCCTCTCCTACCTTTTGTATTGTATAAAACACGGTGGAGCCTGTGCCAAGTCCGACCGTCATCCCGTCTTCGATGTAATCGGCTGCTTTTTCGCCTGCAAGTTGTTTTTGATTCATGGCCCTGTCTCCTTTTGGGTTTGGTTTCGTCTGCCCTTCTGACTTTAGGATATCATAACCGGTAAAAGCCAGACCTAAAAGTGAACACGCTTCGACTTACATTTTAAACTCAATTTTTCCTGTCTCTTTATTCAGGGCAAGAGCAGCTGCAAATGGTTTACCCTGCTTGCTTTTAAACCCTTTGAGCTTGGTGGTTTCACCCTTTTCCAAAAGCCTTTTCACCTGTGCAGGTGACAGTTTCTTTTTGGCGATTCTGCCCGAAATCGTGAATTTGCATCCTTCCTTATAGCCGCTGCAGCCGTAAAAATCACTGCGTTTAATGGCAATATGGACAATATCTTTCCCGCAAAACGGACACATTCCGAGAGGCTCATTTGCCGCTTTCGCCGTCTTGGACACGGGCAAATGTTCCACTTTCCAGCTCCCGGACGCCGCAATAGCATCCTTGATCACTTTCTCTGTCATCCTTTTGGTCATATCCATAAATTGCTTAGCATCCGCTCTGCCTTTTCCAATTTCATGCAGGCGCTGCTCCCAGAGTGCTGTTGTTTCCGCCGAGGTTAAAATGGAATCCTCACCGATGGCAATAATTAATGCTTTTGCTTTTTCAGTCGCAAACACTTGATTTTTCTGAACACGAATATAGTCAAGTTCTTCAATTTTTTTGATGATACTGCTTCTCGTGGCTTCCGTTCCAAGCCCCTGGACCTGGTTTAGTACCTTGCTTAGCTCTTCATCTTCGATCATCTTTCCTGCTGTTTTCATTAGGGTCACCAGGCTTCCCAAAGTATATCGCTTGGGGGCCTGCGTCTTTCCTTCCCGGATGCCTACCTGTTCCACTGTACCAGTTTCCCCTGATTGGACATCAGGTAATACAGCATTTTCTTCATTGTCTTCTTTTTTAGTGTTTTTTTCAAACAGGACCTTGCGCCAGCCCTCTTGTATAATTACTTTTCCCTTGGATATAAACTCATCGCGGTTATTGACTTTCGTTACAATCGTAGTAGTATCCATAACGGCTTTATCATAATGGGCAGCGATTATGCTTCTTACAATCAGGTCATAGATATTCCGCTCATCCCTGCTTAGTTTTTCAGGGTTTGCCACATTTTCCGTGGGAATGATGGCATAGTGGTCAGAAACCTTTGCTGCATTCACAAAACGCGGATTTCCCATCAGCGAACGTTTGGGGGCGGGCAATAAATGTTTATAATTTTCATGCTGGCCAAGCTTTTGCAATATCGCTGGCAGTGTTTTTGCCTCTTCCTCCGTAATATAGGAGCTGTCTGACCGCGGATAGCTGACCATCTTTTTTAAGTACAGCTCACTTGTAATATTCAGCGTTTTTTCAGGCGAGTATTTGTAGATTTGATTAGCTTTTGCCTGCAGAGCAGAAAGGTTATACAGCATAGGCGGAGGATATTCTTTTCGTTCCTTTCTAACATCGGCAACCGCACAGCGCTGATCCTTGGTTCGTTCGGCGATCGCCTCTGCCTCCTCTTTTGTTTTGAGACGGCTGTTTTCTTTTTCCTGCCATTTTCCGCTATACTGATTCCCGTTCACATCAAATTCCCCAATGACTTCAAAGAATGACTCTGGTTTAAAATTTTCAATTTCAGCTTCTCGTTTCACCACCAAAGCAACAGTGGGTGTCATAACTCTTCCGGTTGGGAAAGTTTCCCTTATTCCTTTTTTTTGCATAAGCAGTGTATACGCTCTTGTAGTGTTTAATCCCACGAGCCAGTCCGCACATGCCCTGGAATACGCCTCAAAAAAGACAGGCAGCGTTTCCTGCCCGCTTTTTAAATGACGGAATCCCTCGAGGACCGCTTTCTTGGTCAAGGAGGAAATCCATAGACGCATCACCGGTTTTTTGCAGTTCATGTTCATCAGAAGCGACTTATAAATGAGCTCCCCTTCCCGCCCTGCATCCGTCGCTCCAATAATCCCGGTAACCTTTGAATCAAATGCCAGCTTTTTAATGATTTGAAACTGATCCCATTTGGATGGAGATACTTTGTAACGGAACCGCTCCGGCATCATCGGCAATGTATCAAGCTTCCACTTTTCCCATTCCGGTTTATACTCCTTGGGCGGCACCAGCTCCAAAAGATGTCCCACACACCAGGTTAAATAAGCTCCGTCAGGAAAGGGATCTTGAGGAGGAATCTCATAAAAGCCTTTTTGTTTTTTCACTTTAGAAAAAGGCCCTGCAAGTGCCTGGGCCTGTGATGGTTTTTCCGCAATAATTAACTTCATGTTTCACTCCTAGAAAACGAAAACTTCGAACATTTGTACTCCTTTTTATTATAGCACTCTCACCTTAAGAATAGAAATGTTCTACTGCTTTAATGTTTGTGAGCGAATAACGCCTGTTCTTCATACAAATAAAAAATATAATCGGTTGGAGCCCCTGCCTCACCCATTTGCCGGAGCATGGCCGTCAGATTGCCGCGGTGATAGGTGCCATGATTAACCACATGGCCAATGAGGTCCTGCAGGGGTGCCTTAGCCTCACCAAATTTCGGATGAGCAATCGTAATGGTCTGTATCGGATCATCAATTCCGTTCAGAAAGGATACATATTGTCCGGTGATCTCATTAAATTGTTTTTCCAGTCCGGCCAGTGACATGCCCTGCAATTTTTCATTGAATTCATTTAACATGCCGATGGTTTCTTCATATTCCTTGCCTGAAATGGCCAATAGCCAGATAAAATCTGTTTTTAGCATATGAACAAGTGTATCCATCAGGCTTGGAAATACACTGGTGATTTTTTGAGTCAGCATGCTATCAGGAAGCTTTTTTAAGTGTTCAAACCATTTTTGGTTGGCCCAATGATGATAATCCATGATTTTCAAAGAATAATTCTCCATTCTCCCATCACCCTTTTTCGATTAATAGATACCCCTAATGGATTCGATAAGAGTAAAGATCTTCCTGCTCTGTTGGGACATATCATTCAATGAAACAGGAAAACATCTTTCTGTGAAGAACTATTCTATTAAGTAAACAATTTTTATATTGGAGGACCACCATTCATGGCAGTTCAACAAAGAATCCGCTTGCGTGAATTAAGGCAGACAGACTGGAAATCCATCCATTCCTATGCAGGTCTCGATATTTCCTGCCGCTATCAGCCATGGGGACCTAATTCAGAAGAAGATACACTGAAGTTTGTAAATCAGGCGATCAGGGATACCAAACAAAGCCCAAGGTCACGGTTCGCATTTGCGGTCATTGAAGAGGAAAAGGAAGAATTAATCGGTGTAGCAGAGCTGAACATACGGGATTTCGGAAATAAGATCGGGGAAATCGGATATATCATCCACCCTGATTTCTGGGGCAGCGGGTACGCTACAGAAGCTGGGGCCCTTCTTCTTCATTTAGGGTATACGGTTCTTCACCTTCACCGGATCTACGCAACATGCCACCCCGAAAACACCGGCTCCATCCGCGTTTTGGAAAAGCTCGGAATGACAAAAGAGGGGACGATGCGAGAAGATTTAAAAATGAAGAACGGCTGGCGGGATTCACTTCTTTACAGTATCCTGGAACACGAATGGGCTGGTATGTAAACAAATTAAAACCAGCACAATTGTGCTGGTTTATTGATTTTGCCCGGTGATCACCTTTGCTTGCAGGCTGACTTGCACGTTACCCTGGATAGCCCTTGTGATCATGCAGGATGTTTCTGCTTTTTCGGCAAGACGTTGCGCCAGCTCCTTGTCCTTTTGTGAGGCATCTGCCTTTAATACAATAAGAGGGCGGTGAATAATTTTTCTATAGGTAATAACCCCTTTGGTCACATCAACAATTCCTTCTGATTCCATCGTTAAACTCTCTTTTTCAAGCTTGCTGCGCTCCATCATCGCAGCGAGCGTAATAATATAACAAGTTGCCGCAGCTCCAAGGAGCATTTCATCCGGATTGGTTCCTACACCTGGACCATCCATTTCCGTCGGGATGGAAATCTTTGTTGTTAAATTTCCGCTCTCTATTTCTCCTACATCATTGCGAAGACCAGGCCAGTTTGCTTTTAAGTGAAATGAATGTTGTGCCATTTCAGTTCCTCCTCGTTACATGAATGCCATTACTATGATTTTATCAGTTGTTCATCGTTCTCTCATGGTTTTTGCATGCTAAAGGGTAAATAATACCTTTCTTCCGCATTTCTAGTATAATAATAGAATATGACGTGATGTTTATTTCATTTGGTTGAATAGATAAGATTAATTGAAGGAGAAAACCGTCCATGACCATTCTTATGGTAGATGATAATTCTGTGAATCTATTTGTTATTGATAAAATATTAAAAGGTGCCGGCTATGAAAATACGGTGTCTCTCTCATCGGCCGGCCAGCTGTTTGATTATCTTCAAATCGACAAACCCCAGGCTGCCAAGCCAGACGTTGATTTGATTCTTCTTGATATCATGATGCCGGAAACTGACGGAATCGAGGCTTGCCGGCGCATTCAGGAAACCGAGCGGTTAAAGGATATCCCCATTATCTTTATTACCGCACTCGAGGACGCCAATAAACTGGCTGAGGCGTTGGATGTCGGGGGTATGGATTACATAACAAAACCAATTAATAAAATTGAGCTCCTTGCCCGTATTCGTGTCGCCCTCCGCTTAAAGTATGAAAAAGACTGGCACATGGAGCAGGAGAAAAAAATCAGGGATGAATTGGACTTGGCGATGCAGGTTCAGCGGAGTCTCTTGAATCCCCCTCTTCTTCAGGACAATATTCAAATCAATGTATCCCATCTGCCTTCTTTTAAGCTGGCTGGTGATATGTATTACTGGCACCGTTTCAATGACCACCGATACGGCGTCATTCTGTTGGATATGATGGGTCATGGCTTGTCCTCTTCTCTCGTCTGTATGTACATCTCCTCCGTTATGAGGGATGCGATCAAGATGCTTGAAGATCCTGAACTCGTGATCAAAGAGCTGAACCGGTATATGGCACTGCTTTATAATCAAAAAAACTTTTACAATTATTATTTCACTTGCATTTATCTTGTAATCGATACAGAAAGCAAGACTGTGGAATATGTCAATGCCGGCCACCCTCCAGGCTATGTTTTAGTCGATGATTCCGAACTTTGCATGCTGGAGAGAGGCAGCTGTGCTGTTGGCTTTTTTGACCAGATGAAGGTGACAAAATCCACCATCCACTTTGAGAATGACATCCAGCTCCTTCTTTTTACAGACGGAGTGGTTGAGGCCAATAAAGATGAAAATGTGCTGCTCGAAAAGCTGCAATACATCGCTTCACAAAAGTGGAATCAAACGATTACGTCTCCAATCCACCTGGTGATCCCGGAAGAAGAACTTGGCAACCAGCAGGATGATATGTGTATTCTGATGATTCAGGCACAGGCAAGCAAAGTAACGTCCATCTTATAAAAAAATAGTAACAGAAAAAGACGGGCCATTAGCCCGTCTTTTATCGTTTTTGATATATTTTTTCGGTGCAGTCGAACTCCATGTAATGCGGCGTCTTTTCTGAAAACCTTAGCGATTCCTTGTCACCAAGACCAAGAAAACCACCCGGGCATAAACTTTCATAAAATAAATTTTGAACCTGGTTTTGCAGTTCGCTTGTAAAATAAATCAACACGTTCCGGCAAATGATCACATGGAACTCATTGAACGAGGAATCCGTTACCAGATTGTGCTGGGCAAAGCTGATGTTCTTCAGAAGAGAGGGACGGAAATAAGCAAAATGGTCATCCGCTGTGTAATATTCGGAAAACTCCTCTGTTCCGCCAGCCTGCATGTAATTTTTCGTGTACGTCTGCATTTTCACCAAAGAAAAGGTTCCTTGTTTTGCCTTTTGAAGTACATTTTCATTCATATCAGTAGCATAGATTGTGGTTTTATCCGCAAGCCCTTCCTCTTCAAGCAGGATTGCCATGGAATAGACTTCCTCACCGGTTGCACATCCTGCATGCCAAATGCGTATGCTCTCCAGCTTCCTCAGCTCAGGAACCACTTTTTGGCGAAACGAACGAAAGAATGAAGGATCACGGAACATTTCGGTTACATTAATGGAAAAATCGTTGAGGATCTTTTCTAAAAATCCCTTTTCATGAATAATTTTTTCCTGAAGTGCCGTAATGGTGCCAATCCGCTCCAGTCTCATCCGGTTTTGAATCCGCCGGATGATGGAGGACTTCATGTACTTTCTGAAATCAAAGCCGGACAAACGGTAAATCGCTTCAAGCAGCAAATCGACTTCAATACATTCCACTAATCCGATGTCCAGTTCTTCTTCACTTAACATTACTTGATTGTTCATCCGTGTTCTTCCTTACTTGTTTATTATCCAGACTCTCATGACAGAAAACAGCTGTTCAATTTTAAGCGGTTTGCTGATATAGTCCGAAGCCCCTGCTTCCAAGCATTTTTCCCGGTCACTCTTCATGGCTTTAGCGGTCAGGGCGATGATTGGGATATTGGCCACGCGCTCGTTTGCGCGGATTCTTCTCATCGTTTCATACCCATCCATCACAGGCATCATAATGTCCATCAAAATCAGGTCAACGTCATTTTCATTTCCAAGCATTTCCAGGCATTGAGTACCATTTTCCGCTGTTATTACATTCATTTTTTCATTTTCCAGAGCCGTTTTTAACGCAAAAATGTTACGGTGGTCATCATCGACAATCAATACCGTTTTGCCTTTAAAGAAGCTTTCATCCTCTTTAACAGAGATATCTTCTTGTTCTTGGATGGTGTAGTCATCGGTTGCCTTCACTTCTTTTGCGGGTGCTGCATCGTCCGAAATGGCAGCGGCAACCTCGCTTTCTGATTCCTCCATCGCCAGAATCGGAGCGTTATGCATAAGCCCGTTCGGCAGGCTCGGGATGTAAAGCGTAAAGGTGCTTCCTTCTCCCTCTTCACTTTCAAGCTCCAGCTGCCCACCAAGCAGTTTAACAAATTCCAGGCAAATCGAGAGACCCAGACCGGTTCCTCCGTATTTCCGAACAGTCGCCCCATCCCCTTGCTGGAAGGCTTCAAATATCAGATCATGCTTGTCCTTCGGAATTCCGATCCCTGTATCTTTTACCGAGAGCTTCAGCCAGTGATCGGCGCCCACCTGCGGATGGAATGCCTTGTCTTTTACTATATGCAGCGAGACACTGCCTTCCTCTGTAAACTTGAATGCATTGGAAAGCAGGTTTTTGATAATCTGCTGGAACCTCTTTTCATCCGTATAAAAGATATCTGGAACATCCGAATCTTTTTTCACATCAAAGGTTAACCCTTTCTTATCGGCCATATGGCCAAAATTCCGTTCAATCTGAGAAGGCAATTCGCTCATGTTTACTTCGCTGAAATGCATTTCCAGCTTGCCTGCCTCCACCTTGGATAAATCCAGAATATCATTAATCAGGTTCAATAAATCTTGTCCGGATGAATGAATAACCCGTGCAAACTCCTCATCCTCTGAGGAAAGTCCGTTTGCAGAATTCTCGGCAAGCATTTCAGACAGGATCAGGATGCTATTGAGTGGTGTACGCAGCTCATGGGACATGTTGGCCAGAAATTCAGACTTGTAACGGGAACTTAATGCAAGCTGCTTCGCCTTTTCTTCGAGTTCCACTTTTGCCTGCTGAAGTTCCGCTGATTTCCCTTCAGCTTCAATGGAGCGCTGTTCGAGTTGCTCATTGATCATGCGTAATTCCTCAGACTGCATTTGCAGCTCTTCGGATTGCGTCTGAAGTTCTTCCGATTGAGCCTGGAGTTCTTCAGTGATAGCCTGGGATTCCTTCAACAGGCGCACAACTTCCATTCGGCGAATAACACTGTCAATGGTTAGTCCGAATGTTTTCGTAGTATTTTCCACAAGATCAATATGTTCTTGGGTAAATGCTTCAAGAGAAGCAAGCTCCAATACCGCAATAACTTCATTCTCAAACATTACCGGTGCAATCAGCAAACTTCTTGGGTGAACATCACCAAGTCCAGTCCCAATCAGCTGATAGTCGTCCGGAAGATGATCAATTACCATCAGGCGCTTTTCAGCGGCGCATTGGCCGATAAGCCCCTCTCCAAGTTTAAAGGAATCCCGTCCGGCCGAATTCATCGGAGCAGCATAAGCCCCTTTTTTCATAAAAGAAGCCTTACCGCCTTCTCCTTCACGGATATAAATAGCCCCCGCGGATGCCTTCGTAAAGTGGGCAACCCCTGTAATAAACTTTTCACCAAGCACTTTAATCGTAGACGTTCCCTGATAACGCTCTACTACTTCATTTGTACTTGACTGGAGCCATTCTCTGCTTTCAACAACGGAAAGCAGGCTGTTTGTCGCATCGGCTAAATCTCTGATTTCATCCCTGCTTTTCACATTGATCCTCTGGGTGACATCACCGTTCGATGACATGGCGGATATGGATCGTACAACCGCCTTTACGGTCTTTACAATGGAACCGGAAACAAACACAGCAATCGCCGCAGATACAAGGACAACAAAGAACAACAGTACATATAAGCTTGTCTTCAATACAGCATTTTGGTTATCAAGCTTGTCCGCCCTCTCTTTGGTGAATCCTTTTTCCGTTGTCCGGAACGTATCAAACTGGTTGCGGATGTCTTCTACTCCCTTGCTCCGGGCGGTATCTTTCTTGAAAAAAGAAAGGATATCTCCATCCTGGCCCTCTCTCTTCATCTGTATGGAAGGTTCAGCCGTATATTGAATCCATTCATTGATATTATCGCGGATATCCTGCAGCCTTTTTTGCTGTGATGGATTATCGGAAATTAAATCATACAATTTGTTGTAATTACTTTTCCAATCACTTGCCGCCATGCTATAGGGCTCAAGATAGCTTTCATCTCCTGTAATGATGAAACCGCGCTGCCCGTTTTCCATATCCAGAACTTGCTTTTCAATTTCATTCGTAAGCCCGTGCACCTCAATGTCGTGGTTAATAATATAATTCCGCTCCGTCTGCATGGAGGAAATTTGATTGTTTACTGCGATTATTGAAACGACCAGACACAGAATAATGACGAGATATCCGGTAAATATCTTACCCCGGATACCGAATCTCTTTCTCCCTGTCATTCTATCATCCGCCTTTTTAAAGTCATATTCACGTAATCTATTATAAACAAGTATTACCAATAAAGACAGCAAGAACTTATTCATCAAGCCAACAAGAAATCCTCCCGAAAATAATAAAAAAACAGAATTTTCTGTTTTAATTTTCTTTCTCTTCTGATATCATTATCTTTAAAACTTTAAAGGGAGGACGCGTTAAATGATTGATTACAATAACCGCCAGTTTGTAACGATTCGACAAGCAAAAAAAGGTGAAGTTTCGTCCAAAACCTATTTTTCATATAAACAAGAGGGGCCAATCCTTACTGCAACCTACTCCGGCGGTGATATCCTGAAGGGAAATATGGTTGGGATGGTTGATGAAAACGGGAGCATTCAAATGACCTACAGCCACATCAACCAGGACCATGAAATTAGAGGAGGGAAATGCACCGCTGTTCCACATATTCTGCCCGATGGAAGACTTCAACTCACCGAAACGTGGACTCCATCTGGAGAAGAAAGCCGTCAAGAAGTCATTGCTGTGGAAGAAGTCTCTGAGATGATTTATACACCGCAAATCATTTTTAACTAAATTACATGAAAGGAGCCGGAATCCTCTACAAAGGGTTCCGGCTAAATTGCAAAAAACCTGGAGAACCGTATCTCCAGGTTTTTTGCTCCTCATCACTCCAGTTCTTGAACCGGAGAATGGTAAACGGAGGTATCGAGTTCTTTTCGGGCTTTGCTGGTTAAAATCCCCGCTGTCATAGCTCCGCTTACGTTTAGCGCGGTCCTGCCCATATCAATCAGCGGCTCAACCGAAATGAGCAGCCCTGCCAAAGCGACCGGAAGGTTCATAGAGGAAAGGACAAGAAGTGCAGCGAATGTCGCTCCTCCTCCCACACCGGCAATACCAAAAGAACTGATGGCAACGATCACGATCAGGCTAAGAATAAAGGATGGGGTCATCGGATTCACTCCCACAGACGGAGCAATCATCACCGCCAGCATCGCCGGATAGATTCCTGCACAACCGTTTTGCCCGATGGTAAGTCCAAAGGAACCAGCAAAGTTGGCAATGCCCTCAGGCACTCCGAGGCTTTTTTGGGTACTGATGTTCAGTGGAAGCGCCCCGGCACTCGTTCTGGATGTAAAAGCAAACGACAGCACGGGGATAGCCTTTCGAATATAGGTGAGGGGGTTCAGCCCCGAAAAAGCGATGAAAAGTAAATGAATCACGAACATTAAAGCCAGAGCAACATATGAGGCAACCACAAACTTACCCAATTTGGCAATCGCGTCAAGATTGCTTAAAGCCACGGTCTTTGTCATCAAAGCAAGCACACCATAGGGCGTAAGCCGGAGAATGAGCGTTACAACCCTCATAACGATGGAGTGAATGGCATCAACAAAGCTTGCAAAAAGAGCCGCGTGCTCCTCCTGCTTCCGTTTTACGCCAAGATAAGCCGCCCCAATTATGGCTGCAAAGATAACAACTGCGATGGTGGATGTTGGCCTGGCGCCAGTAAAATCAAGAAATGGATTTGCAGGCAGGAGATCAAGAACCTGCTGGGGCAAGGTTTTATCCTTCACCGTTTCAAATGTGGTCTGCAGTTCTGCCGCCCTGGCGGCTTCTGCACTGCCATTTGAAAGGTGTACTGCCTCCAAGTTAAAGGAAAGAGCTGCTGCAATCCCGATGGCAGCGGCAATGGCAGTAGTTCCAATCAGGATTCCAATCACTGAACCGCTGATTTTCCCCACATTATTCGTTAATTTCAGCTTGGTGAATGCTGAAAGAATAGACACAAAGACAAGCGGCATTACGACCATTTGCAGAAGTTTAACATAGCCTCCCCCGATAATTGAATACCAGTCGGTTGAATGGGTCAGGACCGAAGAAGATGGCTCATAAATAAACTGTAGAATAAGTCCCCAGATGATACCGGCAGCCAAGGCCGTAAACACTCTTTTGGAAAAAGAAACCTGCTTTTTCTGCAAGTAATAAAGGCTTCCTGCGATCAGCAGCAAAACGGCAATGTTAACAACAATTAAGAAAACGGTCATTGTACTTTTCCTCCTTGTTAAATGCCAGTATCCCTACCGCAGAACTTTACTTACCTTCCCTCCCCTCTTTGATACAAAAAAAGACCCACTTCATTAAAAAAGCGAGCCTTCAGCATGTCTGATCAGCAAATTCAGGTGCGGTATGGATTTGTTACATCATATGCCAGGATGTTTTCCTCTATGTGCACCGGGTTATGAAAGTTTTTTGCACATGACGATATGCGGTCCGATTCCAGGCAATTCAAAAACATCTCCGTGTTCCTGCAAACCGATTTTTTTATAATACCCTGCCACGCCTGTTCTTGCATTGCACCACCAGAGGTCACTCTTCCTTTGTTTAAGGATTTCTTCGCCACTTGCGAGCAAGCTGCTACCCGCTTTTTCTTTACGGAAGTTTTCCAATGTTGCCATCCCTCGTAAACGGTAGTGGACATGACCGTCCAAATCAGGATGTTTTTCTTTATAGAAAGAAGCAATGGAAATCAGTTCATCTCCGATAAATGCGCCTAAATGAAAGGTGTCTGGTTCATGGTCACCCGGAAAGTGGCAATCCTCAATGGTCTGGTTGGGCCGAAGGATTTTGTGCCTTACCGGATAGGCTTGTTCGGGTGTAATTGATTTAATGTTCATTATTTTCGCTGCTCCTTTTCACAAGGCAAAATACGTTCAAGAAAATGCGAGGTAAAAGCCTCTTTATCCACTTCCAGCCCTACCTTAATTCCCTGTTGTGAATCCTTTCCAATGCTTTGGCCCAAGTTTTGTTTGTTTGTTGAAACATCTACCTGCATCGTTTTTGTTTTAATAAAGGAGGGCTCAACAGCCACCGCAACAGCGAGCGGGTCATGCAGTGCACATCCGCCAAGATGGGGATTGTTTTGTTCGTAGAAATCCATATAAAAACTGCACATGTTTGCAAAAGCCGTTCCAATCTCAATCCCTCTGCCTCTCCAATCTTCAAGGGACTCTCTTTTCAAAAGAGTTTGCATGGTAATGTCGAGGCCCACAAGAGTAATAGGCAGTCCGGAACGAAGAACATAATCAGCAGCTTCCGCATCAGCATAAAAATTAGCTTCAGCATAAGACGTAACATTTCCCGGGACAGTGACCGCGCCGCCCATGATGATAACCTCTTTTACCATAGTAATGATCGAAGGATCCTTTTCTATCGCCAATGCCATATTCGTTTGAGTCCCTACAGTCACCAGAGTGACTTCATTTGGGTACTTTTTCACCATGGATATGATGTAATCACTGGCATGGGTATCCGGGACAATTGCCGCGGGATCTGGAAGTCCTATATTTCCGAGTCCGTCTTTTCCATGCACATCATACGCTCTGTGCCGTGTCGTTTCTCTTCGGAACGGCTGGTCCGCTCCCTTTATCACCGGGATATCATTTCTGCCCAGAAGCTGAAGAACCTGGAACGTATTCCTTGTCGCTTCTTCGGCGGAAACGTTCCCAAATCCAGTTGTAATGCCAAGGATGTTCAGCTCTGGGGAATTTACGGCATAAGCAATGGCCAGTGCATCATCTATTCCCGTATCGACATCAAGTATGGTTAATTTCATTTATGCTCTTCCTTTCGTAATCATTGATCAGAGATTTCCTATGTACAACCCAAGACCGATAAGACAAAAAATAATCAACGCAACATAGATGGCCGTAAGTCTCGTTAAATTGCTTTTCGTGGAAGAACCATATTTTGCATCCTTTTGCAGACCAATAAATATGGTTAAAGCTGCTATCAGCACACCTGCGATGAGAGCTATTATGATATACCCCATCCTTATCCCTCTTTCCTCGCTTAACTATCCCTTATAGTAAATCAGGGAACCCAAAATGCCAATAGGGGGGGAATAATATTCAATAAACTTTCAATATACTGATAGTTTCAGGCCATGTAATTTTCACCATGCAGCTAAACCGCTCTTTCCCTTAAACGTTTTAAGAATAGAGAGAAACGGGAAGTATGGTGATATTAGGAGGAGGCGCTATAGATGGGATTTGATTATGATCTTGATTTTAAGCACATTGATTTCCGCAAGCACCCGGAAAAATACAAAGTTGGCAGAGGAGAGCAAGGAGTCCTGCTCGTTGAACCTTACAAAAGTGAAATTCTCCCTCATTGGCGTTTCAAAACTCCCGAAATTGCAAAAGTGTCCTCCGAGAAAATCTATCAGCTTTTTTTGGAATACAAAAAGGAGAATGATCTTGTGGGAATGGATATGGCAAGAAAATTTTTGCAGATGGGCTATACCAGGGCCAGAAGATACACGAATTATAAAGGTGGGAGAAAATACGATAAAGAAGGCAAGATAAACGATAGACAAATCGATGAAACCAAAGCAGAATCGGCAGCCATCTTCATGAAAAAATGGAAAATGGCCAGAGAAGATGAAGAATATCTTAAATGTAAAAAAGAACACCAACGCCGCTATGGATAAAGCCCGCTCAACGACATACCATTTAAATCAGAGGTGATTAAATGCCAAACTCAAAATATTTTCGGATTGGATACGGTATTATTATTATTCTAATCATTATTTTTCTCTCGACCAAAGTAAGCTTTATCTTCCGGCCGCTTGAAATCATCTTCACAACCTTGTTTTTTCCGTTTTTGATTGGCGGAGTTATTTTTTATTTGCTTCGACCCATTGTCTATTACCTTGGAAAGCATCGTGTGCCCAAAGCCTTATCCATACTGTTAATCTATCTTTTATTTATCGGGCTTGGAACTCTTCTTGTCTTTCTTTTGGGGCCACAGCTGCAAAATCAGTTTCAGGGACTTATTAAAAATACGCCGCAGATCGTGGACGCTCTTAACGATAAAATCAATGGACTGAAGCAAAATGAATGGTTTTCGCGCTTTCAGCAAAACGAGTATCTTACCCTGGACAGCATCACAAAGAAAGCGAGTGATTACGCTAAGGATTTCGCCAATAACCTCGGTGACAAAATAACCAGCTTAATTGGGATCATTACCAGCATTGCAACGGTAATCGTTACTGTACCATTCATCGTTTTCTATATGCTTAAAGACAGTGAAGGTCTCGGAAGCCGGGTTGAGAATGTTCTTCCCTATTTACAAGCTTCCGAAGCGAAACGAATTCTAAAAGATATGGACGAGGCGCTCAGCTCCTATATTCAGGGCCAGGCGATTGCTGCATTTCTCGTCGGAGTTATGATGTATATCGGCTACAGCATCATCGGTCTTGATTATTCATTGATACTTGCCATTACGGCCATGATTACGAATATCATTCCGTTTCTCGGTGCCTTTATCGCGTTTATTCCGGCCATCATTATCGGATTGATCATGTCTCCGTTCATGGCATTGAAAGTAGCCATCGTGGTCATTGTGGTACAGCAAATCGACGGTAATGTTACGTCACCTTTGATAATGGGAAGAAAACTCGATGTCCATCCGCTAACAGTAATCCTTATCCTTCTGGTTGCAGGAAATATGGCAGGATTTCTCGGAATGATTCTCGGCGTTCCGTTCTATGCCCTGCTAAAAGTCATTGTGAGTCATACGTACCGGCTGTACCAATTAAACAGAGAAAAGGAACACAATGGCATAAAAATTGTAGATTAATATAAACGAACGCGCCCGCCCAATAAACGGCGGGCTGTTTTCGTAAATCTGCCATGCAAGCTGTCCAAACCGAATTTCACTTGCTCACATACTATAGGTCTAGGTTTATTTAATCCATGTGAACAAGGGGAATGAAAAATTGAGCCGGACAAGACTAACAGGTAAAATTGTTGTACCAGGAAGTCCCTCCTATCGTAAAGACAGGCAAAACTTGAATCTTAGCATTCAAAAATATCCTTGCATCATAGTTTTTTGCCAAAACCGGTGCGACGTAAAAAATGCTCTAAAGTGGGCGAGGGAACACAGAACCCCTTTCCGCGTCCGAAGCGGTCGGCACAGCTATGAAAATTTTTCTCTGGTAAACCGCGGTCTCATTATTGATGTCAGTGAAATGAAAGATATTGTGTATGATCCTGAGCAGCAAATGGCTTATATTCAAGCAGGCGCTGAACTGGGAACGGTTTATCAGCAGCTGTGGGACAACCGGGTAACGATTCCTGCAGGTACATCCCATAACGTAGGTCTCAGTGGACTGGCACTCGGCGGGGGAATTGGTATGCTAACCCGCGCCTATGGCTTAACATGTGACAGCATTGAAGAAATAGAGATCGTCGTTCCTTGCGAAAAACATGGTGCAAAAGTCATTTGTGCCAGTCATACGAAGCACCGTGAGTTATTTTGGGCATGCCGCGGCGGAGGAGGCGGCAACTTCGGCATTGTTACAGCCTTTAAGTTCAGGGTATATCCTGTGGGCAACGTATCCATTTTCTCAATCACCTGGAATTGGGAAGACTTCCATGCCTCCTATAACTCCTGGCAAAACTGGGCTCCGTTTACCGACAGTCGCCTGACTTCCCAAATCGAACTTTTTGCTTCAGGAACCATTACTGCCTCAGGCGAATTCACCGGTTCCCCAAAGGAATTGGAAAAGCTGATTACACCTCTATTGAAGACCGGTACTCCATTAACTGTGATGATTAAGTCCATCCCATATATAGAAGCCGTAAACTTCTTTAATTCCCCGGCTGGAAATCTTGCGGCTCCCTTCAAGCGTTCGGGTTCATTTATTTATGAGGCACTTCCTGATAAGGCCATTGAAACCATGAAACAATTTCTTGAAAATGCACCCAATCAGCAAACGACCATTTGGCAGCAAGCCTTAGGCGGAGCCGTTATGGAATTTAACCCTGAAGAGACCGCTTTTTTTCACCGAAAGGCCATTATTGCACAAGAGTATAACACTTCCTGGACGTGCAAGTACCAGAAGCAGGAAAATATCTGTTGGGTAGAAGGCATAAGATACGCACTGAAGCCATACACCAAGGGTGACTATGTGAATTGGCCGGACCGTGCCATAAAAAAATGGCCATGTGCCTACTATGGTTCAAACTATAAGAGGCTTCGCAAGGTAAAAACCGAATATGATCCTTATAATGTTTTCTGCTTTTCCCAAAGTATCCGTCCCTATCCACCAAACGGGCACTATTGGCTGTTATAATCACACAGCTCAATGATCGTTCCCTGTGTGTGTACCGGGTTGATATAAATAAGCCTTCTTCCATAAGGATTGATCCGGTAAGTTTCTTTTAAAAAAGTGATCCCCTTATTCTCGTAATCTTTGATCACTTCTTCAAGGTTGTCCACTTGGTAGGCAATATGGTGGACACCTTTCCCTTTTTGCCGGATAAAGCGTTCAATAGGAGATGTTTTGCTCGTCGGCTCCAGGAGTTCAATGATTTGATTTTCCATTTCTATCACCGCAATATGAGTCTCTACACCAGGCTTTTCGCTTGTGTACCGGTGAAGCAGTTTTCCTCCAAGCATCTCAGTGTAAAACTCGATGGCTTCATCAATACGGCGGACCGCAATACCTGTATGATCGATTTTCATCGTGTCCACTCCTTTCTATGCCTAGTATAACGTTTCAGCCGAATACTTTAAAATACCACCTCCCGTCATGACTGTAGTAGAATGAACAATATAGGAGGGATATTTCATGAAAACGTTTGAAGAAAAGCTCGACCAATACGCAGAAATCGTAGTCAAAGTAGGACTTAACCTTCAGGAAGGCCAGCGATTATTGATCAATTCTCCAATTGAAGCGGCACCTTTCACCCGCAAGGTAACCGAGCATGCCTATAAAAATGGCTGTAAGCGTGTTTTTGTGGAGTGGACAGATACAGAAACGAACCGGATCCACTTAAACAACGCTTCAGAAGAAGTATTGAAAGATAATCTTCCACAGTGGCAAATTGACATGCATGAAAGTTTAGTTGAAAACAATGACTGCATGCTCATGGTCACAGGCAGTGATCCGAATGGATTTAAAGGCGTGCCAGCTGAACGTCTGATGTTTGTGCAAAAAAACGCCGGCGAGCGCCTTGAGAAAGTATCCAAAGCAAGGCTTGCAGGAGAAGTTCCCTGGTTGATTGCAGGTGCACCTACAGCAGGCTGGGCCAAAAGTGTCTTTCCGGAAAAAAATGAAACCGATGCCATAGAGGCACTTTGGGAGGCTATCTTTAAAACCGTTCGCATCGATCAGCCTGATCCCGTTGCAGCATGGCAAGAACACGGCCAGACATTGGTGGAAAAAGTAAACTATCTGAACGAACAGAAGTTTAAAACCCTTCATTACAAATCCGAAGGCACTGATTTAAGCATTGACCTTCATCCAGAGCATGTTTGGATTGGCGGAGGCCATCACTCTGCCTTTAACACCTTTTACATACCCAATATGCCGACAGAAGAAGTTTTTACCGCCCCCCTTAAAGAAGGTGTAAACGGCACCGTAACCAGCAAAAAACCGTTATCCGCCATGGGGAATATCATCGAAAACTTTACCCTTTCCTTTAAAGATGGAAAAGTCGTGGATCTTAAAGCGGAAAAAGGTGAAGATACGCTGAAACAGCTTCTTAACATCGACGAAGGAATGAAATACCTTGGGGAAGTTGCACTTGTACCGTATGATTCCCCTATTTCCAACTCTGGGATTGTGTTCAACAACACACTGTTTGATGAAAATGCCTCCTGTCACCTGGCATTGGGCATGACGATAAGCATGAATATTCCTGGAGCGGACAAGTTAAGCAAGGAAGAGCTGGAAGCCAAAGGCGTCAACCAAAGCCACGGGCACACCGACTTTATGATTGGCTCAGCCGATCTTGAAATTGAAGCCGAGTATCATGACGGCAAACGAATTCCATTGTTCACCAACGGAAATTGGGCAATATAAAAAGACGAAGGGCAGAGCCCTTCGTCTTTATTTTGGAAAATTCATGATAAAGGCAGTTCCTTTGCCACCTTCACTTTCCACTTTAATCTTGCCTTCATGCTTCTCCATGATCCATTTCGCTATGGATAAACCAAGGCCCAGTCCCCCCTCATCACTTCTTGCCTGGTCACTTTGGTAAAAACGGTCAAAGATCCGTTCTTTCTCATATTCCGCTATCCCTGGACCGTTATCTTTTACTTTCAGCTCTACAGAAGAAGCCGACTCCTTTACCGATAACAGGATCTGATCTCCATCTCCCGTATGCTTCATAGCATTATCCAATAAAATAATCACCAGCTGATGGATTCGCTCCCTATCCGCATTTATAGCAATTGGACCATTCGCTTGAAGGCTGATATTTTTTCCCTGATAGGAACCAATTTCTCCGTAATGCTCGACAATCTCCCGAAGCAGCTGATCCAGCTGAAAAGTCTCCTTTTTCAATTCCACCTGGTTAGAATCTGAACGTGCGAGCAGTAAAAGCTGGCTGACCAGCTTTGTAAGCCGCCGGCTTTCTATGGAAATCGCGGAGATATCCCTGCTTTTCTCCTCGATGGTTGCCGAGGGTGAACGAAACAAAAGATCCGTTTTAGCCTGGATCACTGACAGCGGCGTTCTCAGTTCATGCGATGCGTCAGACACAAACTTCTGCTGCTTGTCCCACGCTTTTTTTATGGGAACAAGGGCCCTTCCGGCAAGGAAGTATCCTCCTCCTATGGCACAGGCAGCAACAAACAAACAGCCGGCAATAATGACGATAAGCAGTCTTTCCAGTAATTCTTCTTCAGTCTTCACATTACGTATGGCCTGCACGGTTACCGTCCCGACAAGAGGAATGTCTTCCTTTATCGATTTGGATCGGAAAGTTGCGTCATCCGTATGAATAAACTCCAGTTTGTTCATCTTTACCTGTTTATACTGATCCACATTATCCATCACAAAAAAAGGAGGGCGCGGCAGGTCCAGTAGATTGTGATTTTCGTCCCAGACCAGGATAGTGACCCGTGAGTCTCTTGCCATAAAATCCTTATCCCGTGCTTTTTCGTGATGATCCCTGTCCTCTCCTGTGCCCGGGAGACGCTGAAGCTCTTCATTGATCGAATGGTCAGCCGCATTATATAAGCTGACTCGGGTATAGGAGTAGACAAGTGCACCAAGCAGGCTTAATAAAATAATAAACACAATCGAATTCAAGAGCGTCAGCCTGTGATGAGTTCGTTGAAACATAAAAATTTCCCCTTATTGCTCCTTAAGCATGTAGCCCACGCCACGGATCGTCTTGATATCTTTATGATAATGATACGGTTCAAGCTTTTTACGGAGATGGTGCATGAATACTTCTACAATGGCAATCGTTGTTTCAGAGTCAAATCCCCATACCCGGTCATAGATTTGCTCTTTCGTTAAAATGGCACCACGGTTTTGAATCATATACTCCAGCAGCTCGTACTGCTTGATTGTCAATTTTACCGGTTCACCTTCGACAAAAATATCCTGTTCCGGACCAAACAACTCAATGCCCCGGTATTGGAGGGTCTGCTTGAGGGTAAGACTGCCGCTTCGCCGTAATAGCGCACGAAGCCTCGCTTTTAATTCGGAGGCTTCGAAAGGCTTGACCAGGTAATCATCTCCGCCAAAGTCGAGCCCTTTGACCCGGTCTTCGAGCGCATCCCTTGCGGTCAAAAACAGAACAGGTGTATTTACATTCTCCCTGCGCATTTGCTGAATAATCTCAAAGCCATTCATTCCCGGCAGCATAACGTCGAGGACAATCGCATCATAGATATTTTGCATCGCTTCATATAAACCGTCATCACCGTTCGAAGCCGAATCCACTTTAAATTCATCTGACAAAATTTCAATAATCGTATCCAGTAATGTCAAATTATCTTCTACAACTAAAATACGGAGCAAAACAGCCGACCCCTTTTCCCGTAACTGTACTTATAACCAGTGTAATGGATAGAACCCCCGTTTTCCAATCTCTTCTTCCACTTCTGGTTTCTTCTTTACTATACAGGCTGTTCCTTAACTTTTTCTTAAAGCAAAAACAAAGGCTTTTCGTAAGCTTGTTGGTCTTGAAAGTGGTTGATTTCCTGTTCAGACTTCAAAAAAAAACAAACAAAAAAACCAACAGCTTATCTCGAAATGAGATAAACTGTCGGTTCATGAAAGATTAACGATATCGTTTTGCACCTTCATAGCGTGAAGACCAATACGAGCTGTCCAACTCGGATGTAGTGACTCCTTTAGATGAAGAAGCATGCATGAATTTACCGTCACCCACATATACTCCCGCGTGGGAAAGTTCTCCGTTTCCGTTAATATCAAAGAAAACGATGTCACCGGCTTGAGGAGAATCCACAGATGTTCCTTCTTTATGGATATCTTTTACGACACGCGGAAGGTCAATGTTCGCTGCCCTGTCAAAAATATAGTTTAAATAACCGCTGCAATCAAAGCCGTCCGGTGTTTCTCCACCCCATTCATAAGGTGTGCCGGTATATTTCTTTGCCTCATCCACAATTGCCTGCTTGCTAAACACTCCCAACGCTTTGTACACTGAGTTTCCAGCGATGCCATCAACCTTAAGCCCTTCCTCCTTCTGAAGTTTTTTTACTGCTGAAGTGGTGTATGAACCATAATAAGTTGTGGTTTTATGATATGTAAAATACCCTTTATCTTTCAATAAATCTTGAAGGTCCTGAACATCTGAATCTGTGGTTTCCGGTTTAAGTGTCTCATCTCCGAGAGCTGCATGGCCTGCTACGGGATTTAGTGCAAGAACGCCAGCTGCGATCATTCCTGAAACTAATTTTTTCAAAATAACATCCTCCTGTCTATTTGAATTCCCTGCTCATTCTAACAAGGCAATATGACATGAGGATAATAAAAACATTACAATGAAATAACAATTTTCCTAAACTATTATATATACCCGTCTTTATTATCTTACAAACATAACTAAATCAATGGATAGGCACCCGCCGTTCCCCTTTTTACCGCAGGTGTTATACTAACGAAAGGAGAATAAAGAGGTGAACACGATGCACATCCAACAAATGGCTATTCCCCTGCTAATTATGGTTTTTGTGGTTTACCGAAGAGTCCGTCAGACCATCGGCTTTCAGTTTTTTAAGCCCAGAAGGCTTATTTTTCGAATGATTGTTTTTTCACTAATTATCATCGGATTTCTCGCCAATGCTGCGCTGCACCCGCGTACCCTTTTTTATGCAGTACCAGGGTTATGTCTAGGTATTGTGCTTGTTCATAATGCAGCCAGACACAGTACCTTTCAGTGGAAGAACAATGAACTCCATTATCGAACTCATAAATGGATTGAAGCGACCGTCCTTATTCTATTTTTGGGCCGTTTTTTGTACAGGTATCTGTTTTTAATAACTAGTACCAATTGGCAATCACTGGAGAGTTTTCAATATGGACAGCATTTTACCAGAGATCCATTAACCGCTTTTGTATTCTTCGTTCTGGGCACCTATTATATCGGTTTTAATGCTTATATTTTAAAAAAAGGAAAAGAGCTGCAAAAAGAGGAGTCCCCTTTGCATCCAGAAGTCCTTTAACCCAGTATGCTTTTTTAAATCTTACATTCATTCGTTGCATTGATTGTAAAATAAGACAATCAAAAAATCCGCCGGTAAGGAGGCGGATTCTCTGTCCGCCGGTAAAGGAAGCGGATTTTTTTGAGCTATTGACAAAAAAGGGCATAACAAGCGATTATTCACCAGGAAATAATAGGATATCCCATCAGCTTATATTGTTTTTTTGTACCTGTTTGCACTCGCTTTTTGGTGTAAACCATTCCCCAGCGTTCCAAAACGCGTTTCCTTATACGGATCAATCAGCTCATTGCCTTTAAAATAGACTCTCGGTGTATTCCATAAGGCTTTCATCGCTTTGCTCATTTTCATCTCATGGTACCGTTCCGGCCACATTTTTTTAATATGCTGCTTCACAACTGGATAATATTTCGGGCTCATACTTGGGAACAAATGATGCTCAGTATGATAAGAGAAATTGAAATGAAGGACATCCACCCATTTGGGAACGGTTACTGTCAGACTGTTAGCCAGCGGATCATTAACCGGTGTCAACGGGTTCAATCTGTGATTAGTTGAAATATAGCTCATCACAATAAAATTAGCGATCAGCAATGGTATAAAAAACGCGAAAAGCCATTTGACCGGGCCAATCCAGAATAACAAACCAATCCAGGTTGCCCATGGCAGAACCGTCTGCAGCAGAACAGCCGGACGATTTCGCGGATTGAAATCCTTTATATATTCAAAAAACATTTTCAGCCCATGCATGGTAAATTGAATGCTCAGGGATATAAAACTGAAGCATGCACGCAACCCAAAAGGCAGCCGGTAGATGACCCGAAGAAACGAATTTTGGACAAGGCGCTCTAGAGCGGGCCAGGCATCAGGATCTTTTTCTTCGTGCTGGGTATGCACGTGATGATTCATGTTATGCCATTTTCTCCATAGCCGGGGGCCTGTACTTAACGGCCAAAAAGCAACAGCACCAAGAAAGTTGCGCAGCCAGGCTGTTTTCACAACCGTTCCATGCAAGATTTCATGACCTAGAAATCCCATGGCGGCAAAACAAGCGCCCAAAACGCCGGCAATCAATATATTGAACACAATATGAAGATCAAAGAAACCAATCCCTAAAAAGCCGGCAACGACAACGAGAAGATAGGCGAAACCTCCCCACAGCCGGGATGGAACAGGCTTAAACATTTTTTTTGAAAGATGAGGTGTAATGCGGGCAGCGTACCACCCAAACGAATGAAGGTCTTTAATATAAAGGTCCCCTTTCTTTACTGCAAGTTCCTCTTAGCATATAGGACTATAGAGTGAGTTACAAGGTAATTTTATGGCAGAATTCTGAATTTTCCGTAAAAATGGATATATCTAGAAATTATTTAGCGCGATTAAAATTTTCAGGACGTTTATACTATGAAAAAACGAATTTCAGGGTAAAATTCCTCATTTTTCCACATAAGTCTTTTGTAACCGTTTTTACATGATATATTTACATTATTCGTCTCATTTCTTTAATAAATGGGTGATACGATGGAATGGTTCAGTTTGAAAAATTTTAATGTAAAGGGTGAAAGGACATGCGTACGAAAGCGTACCAAAAGGGCTTCAGCCTGGCAATGGTTCTCCTTTTTATTGTCAGCTTGTTATCCCCTGTCGCTGTAAAGACAGCAACTGCTGCCGATGTTATTTCAGTTAAGGATGCCATTGCCAACAACAGCGGCAGTAATAAGACCGTGGAAGGCTATATTGTAGGAACAGTCAAAGGAGGAAGCGGAACATCAATCTCTTATCAATTTAACGCTCCTTTTTCCGCAAATACCAATCTGGCCATCGCTGATTCGCCAACAGAAACCGAGAAAACCAAAATTTTGCCGGTACAACTTCCAGCAAATGCTGTAAGAGATGATCTGAATTTAAAAGATCACCCTGAAAACCTTGGAAAGAAAATTCAAATTACGGGTGACTTGGCCGCCTATTTTGCGGTACCAGGACATAAGAATGCCAAAAGCTATACATTTGTGGGCGACACTCCACAGGAGCCTCAGGCAGAGCCTGTCACGGCAACACCAGATAAAGGAATTGTGACAGGCGGCTCAAAGGTTACACTCTCTACAGCCACACCAGATGCAGACATTTATTATACGGCCGATGGAAGCGATCCATCTTCCAATAGCACAAAGTACAATGAGCCGATTACGATCAATGAAGACACGACCATCAAAGCAATAGCCGTAAAGGACGGCATAAAAAACAGTGAGACATCTACTTTTACATACACAGTCGCTCTCACCGGGTTGCGAATCCATGATATTCAGGGAGCCGCCCAGCAGTCACCATTCGCTAATAAGTCAGTAGCAAACGTAGAAGGAATCGTTACACATGTCGTGGACAGCAATAACTTCTACATGCAGGATCTAAAGCCTGACACAGACGAAAAAACATCAGAAGGAATTCTTGTATATAAAAAGGGACATGGATTATCAGCTGGTGATGTGGTCAAAACCACAGGACAAGTAAAAGAATGGGTGCTGGACGGTTATGCTGAAAAGTTGAAAACCGACCTTCCTGTAACAGAAATTAATGCTGATACCGGCGGATCGGTAACCGTGACAGAAACCGGGCATGCACTCCCTTCTCCTGTTCTACTTGGTTTCGGCGGAAGACACATCCCGACACTGGTAATTGATAATGATAACTTTGGCAAGTTTGATCCAGAAGAAGACGGAATCGATTTTTACGAAAGCCTCGAAGGTATGAGGGTCGAGTTAAAAGACCCACGAGTGATCGCTCCCCAGAGTTATGGTGAACTTTCAGTAGTAGTTAAGAATCAGGGCAACTCTCCACTCAATTCATCAGGAGCCATCAATATTACAAAAAAGGATTTTAATCCAGAACGGATTTTTGTTGATATTGACGACAGCAGCTTTGTGGCGAAGTCCGGGGATTACTTCAAAGGCAATATTACCGGTGTTGTAAGCTACAGCTTCAGCAACTATAAGGTCCTTGCCAACAAAAATGAACTCCCGGCGTTCTTTGAAGGAAAAACAGAACGTGAAGTCACCAAGCTTAAGGGCAAAAAGAAAAAGCTTACCATTGCTAGCTTTAACGTTGAAAACTTCTCGGCTAACAAAGAAGGGGCAGATGGGACAAGCGACGAAAAGGCAGAGCGAATTGCAGATTCCATTGTCCATAACTTAAAATCTCCTGACATTATTGGTCTTACCGAGATCCAGGACAGCAATGGCCCCGTTAACAACGGAGAAACCGATTCAAAGGAAAGCGCCGAGCGCCTAATTAAAGCCATCCATGCTAATGGCGGCCCAGCGTACAAATTCACTGATATTGCCCCTGTCAACGGAAAAGACGGCGGAATTCCAGGAGGGAACATCCGCGTGGCGTTCATTTATAATCCGGAACGTGTATCCCTTGTCCCAGGAGAAAAAGGAACAGCTACCCAGTCAGTTGAATATAAAGACGGCAAATTGTCCCTAAACCCGGGACGCATCGATCCGGCAAATCCGGCATTTGCCAACAGCCGAAAACCACTTGCAGCACAATTTGAGTTCAACGGGGAAAAGATTGTAGTCATTGCCAACCACTTCAACTCAAAAGGCGGAGATGAGCCATTGTTTGGCAAGAACCAGCCGCCTGTATTAAGCAGTGAAATTCAGCGGCATAAAATTGCAGAAATCGTGAACAATTTTGTAAAAAGCATTAAAGCTGACGATCCAAATGCGAATGTGGTTCTGACTGGTGACTTTAATGACTTCGAATTCAGCTCTACTCTTGAAAAGGTAAAAGGAAAAGAATTATCCAACATGGTTGAAGAAGTTCCTTCCTTTGAGCGCTATTCCTACTCCTACCAGGGAAATGCTCAAGTACTGGATCACATTCTTGTTTCCAATAACCTTAAGAACAATACAAAGGTAGACATCGTGCACATCAACTCTCAGTTCATGGAGCAGCACGGACGAGCGAGTGACCATGACCCTGTTGTGGTTCAGGTGAAATTGAAAAAAGCCAATTAAAAAAGGGTGCCTTTTGGGCACCTCTTTTTTTTATGATTCACTGAACCTTTTTGCTGCCTCATTCGTCTTAGTTACAAAAAGGAGTTTTTCATATGAGCAGACATATTGAATTCGCAAGCGACCGCTTAATCATTACCTTCACAGGTCTAACAGCAGCTGCGGCACTGAAAAAAGAAATTACCGTTCCCTCCACCGCTATTTCCTCCGTCCATGTCGGAAACTTTAAAATTAACCCTGCCGCCTTCCGTATAGGTACTTCAGGCATTACGAGAAACATGAAACACGGGCGTTTCCTATATCAAAATGAGTGGGTCTTCCTTTCCTTTTCCAATCACAAAAACGTGCTGATCCTCGACCTGCATAATTTTGAATACAAGAAGATCGTTCTGGAGCTTGACTCACCGGAAAATGCCAAAAATAAAATTGAGAGCCTGCTGACCCGGGTGTAACGAAAAAAGCAACCCAAAACAAGCATCGGGTTGCTTTTTACATCCATCCTTTTTCCTCTGCCAATGTTATGGCTTCAATTCTGCTTTTCACCTGAAGCTTGGCAAGAATTTCAGAAATATAATTTCGTACCGTTCCGGCAGATAAAAACAGCTCATTCGAAATTTCCTTGGTTGTTTTTCCTTTGGCAACAAGCCTTAATACCTCCCGTTCCCGTTCGGTCAGTGGATTGCTTTCTCCTCCTATACTTCCGAACACCAGTTCAGAGGCATATTCCCGCTTGCCTTTCATGATATTCCTTATGGATGCCGCAAGATCTTCACTTGATCCATCCTTTAATAAGTACCCATGCACATCAGCCTTCACCGCACGTTCAAAATATCCGGAACGGGCAAATGTCGTGACAATAATAACTCGGCAATCCAGCTTCTTCTTCTTCAGTTCTTCAGCGACTTCCAAGCCGCTCATCAAGGGCATCTCAATGTCCAAAAGACAAACATCCGGTTTCAGTGAAGTAATCAGGGACAAGGCTCTCTCTCCGTTCTCCGCCTGACCGACTACCTCAATATCTTCTTCAAGATCCAAAAGGGCACCGAGTGCTCCTCTCAGCATGCCCTGGTCTTCGGCAATCATTACTCGTATCATAGCAGCGCAGCCTCTTCTTTCTTCTGTTTTACAACAACCGGGATGGTAATGATGAGTTCCGTTCCTTTGTTGGAATAAGCGTCCAGTTTTCCTTCAATCAATGCCAGCCTCTCAGCCATTCCTTTTAAGCCGTTGCCATCCTTTTTTCTTTCATCCAGCCCGACTCCGTCATCCTTGATCAGTAATACCACCTCTCCCGGATCCCGGCTGATGTGAATGGTACAATTTTTCCCTTTCGAATGTTTGACCACATTGGTAACTCCTTCTTTTATACATAAGCTTAATATGTTCTGGGAAAGATAGGGCACTTCATCAAGACCGCTGTCTCCATTGAATTGATACTCTATTCCCGCTGCTTCAAGTATGGATTGTACTTTAACAAGTTCTTCAGCCACCGTCACAGCGCGCATGTCAGAAACCAGCTCACGTACCTGCTTTAATGCCGTCCTTGAGGTTTTTTCAATTTCTTTTGCTTCTGCCCGGGCTCTGTCCGGCTGTTTGGCCACCAGCTTTTCTACCAGCTGGCTTTTCAAGGTAATTAGTGTAAGTGTGTGGCCGAGTGTGTCATGGAGGTCTCTGGCAATTCTCATCCGTTCTTCCCTCTTTACTAAATTCTTGATTTGTTCATTCGCCTGGCTCAGCTGTTTCTCCAGCTCCTGCCGCTTATTCATGGAACGGATTCCAAACGGGGACATCAGCATTATAACGAAGAAGGGAAGAAAGTACACAAGATCAGTGAAGCCCTGATTCAAGATGCCCAGAACAAGAGGTACTGTCTGCATCACAGCGAAGGCAGCAAGCGCCAGGTAAAATGAACGGCTCTTTTTGTACCAGCCAATAAAGTTTGCAGGGAAAAAGCCCATAAACAGATTGTTCGGGCTGTAAAACAAACTCATCACTAAGATAATCAGCATTTGTACCGCAAGCCAGTACGTAAAAGCCTTCTTCCCTTCCGAACAATAAAGCTGGCGGTAGGTCAGCAGGAACAGCAGCAAAAGGCAATATCCGATGACAAGTTTCAGACCTGATTCGACCGCAATGGAAAACGCAGGCAGACTGACATATACAAGAAACATGTATGGAAAAAAGCCGTATCTTTCCGGAAAAATCCTCACCTTTTTTCCTTTCCACTTCATTTCATATCACACCACTTCCTGTTTCCTTCGAATGTAGTTGGATACCAGCATAAAGATGATAGAATAACCGATTAAAATGAAAATGCTGTTTCCGGCCGGAACGTGTCCGGCCGCGATTTCCCAGGCACCGTTTCCGAAATTATAGGATGGCAGCCATTTGACAATGCGTTGCATCAGATCAGGAAAAACTTCAACCGGCATCCACATACCGCCGCATACCGCAAGTACCATGTAGATCACATTACTGACACCGGAAGCTGTATCCACACGCTTCATCGTGCCCACAAGTGTCCCCAATGCCAAAAATGGAGTGGAGGCCACCAGTATCCAGGAAGCGCTCATGATCCAAACGCCAACAGTCAAACTGACCCCATTAAGTAAGATTCCAGCGACAAAAATAACAAGAATGGAGAACAGATGGATCAGCGTCTGGCTGGCCATTTTTGCAAAAAAGTAGGCAGTGTGGGAAAGCGGCGTGATTCTCATGTACAGTGTCCACCCCTGCGTCCGCTCCTGCACAAGCCGGATGCCCAGCGACATGATGGAGGAACCCATGACACTGAACGTGGTCATTGACATCAGGTAATGAGCCTGCCAGGCTTCCTGGTCGGCAACACCTGTATTGACCACCCTTGTAAAGATATAGTAAAACAGGATGGGCATAAAGAGCGACCAAAAAACAAAATACTTGTTCCTGAGCATTCGTGTGATCTCTGCTTTACACTGGGCAATCCACATGTTCATCACACTACCTCCCTTTTACCGGTTTGTGTCAGATGATCAAACGCCTCTTCGAGCTTCCCTTGCTCCGTCTGGATGTTCCTGATGTTCCATTTGTTCTGAAACAGAGCTTCGAGCACGCGATCTGAGTCGTCCGAAAGAACGTAAATCCGGTCTCCAAGGCGGTAAACATCCCGAACGTTTGGCAGCTTCCAAAACTCGTCAAGCGGCATCCTGTTTTCTGCAACAAATGAGACGGTTTGCCTGGCGAGCTTGCTTTTTAGCACATCAGGCCTGCCATCGGCCACGATTCTGCCTTTATGAAACATGATGATCCGTTCGGCTACATCATCTGCTTCCTGCAGATAGTGGGTTGTAAAAATGATGGTTTTTCCCCGCTCCCTCAACAGTCGGACTGTATCCCAAAACGATTTGCGTGCAGAAATATCCATTCCCACTGTTGGTTCATCAAAGAACAAAAGATCCGGGTCGCCCGCCAGAGCAAGAGCAAAATTCAACCTTCGTTTCTGTCCGCCTGACAGTTTTTCCGCCCGCTTCTTTAAATCCTTTTCCTCCAGCCCGGTCAAATTGATCAGTTCGTTTACCGGAAGCGGGTTTGGATAATACGAACGAACAAGCGTAAGGATTTCCCTGCAGGTCAAACCGTCCATTACGCTTACTTCCTGAAGCATGGCCCCGATTTTTTCACGAACCTTTTTGCTTTTTGGATCGTTTCCAAATAAAGTGGAAAAACCCGTTTCCGGTTCCATGAGACCAAGCATCATCAGGATCGTTGTCGTTTTACCTGCACCATTGGGACCAAGAATGGCAACAATCTCACCCGCTTGAATACTGAAGGATACATCAGCAACCGCTTTTTCATTTTTAAAAGACTTTGAGACATGTTTTAATGAAACGACCTCATTCATCTTCGTACACCTCCACTTGATAGTTTTATTGTACGAAGAAAAAAGTTCGTTGCTCAGTCGTATGTGTCATTAAAATGGTGTGACAAATGTCATGTTATTTCTAAAGAGGCTGGAATAAACACGGAGCGCAAAATTAGTAGATATTCCCATTCTATCATAGAAATATAGCGCTTTCTCTTGACCGCCGAAAATCCGTAAAGTACCTTTAAAGAAAGAAGTGCAATTTAACATCCAAAAAATGAATGAGAATTCATTCATTTAAATTGCCAAGGGAGGAATCGTTATGCCGGATAAAATGACAAAAGAGTTTATTAACAAATTGAGTTTGCCTGTTATCGCTGCACCCATGTTCCTTGTATCAAGTCCTGAGCTTGTCATTGAGGCTTGTAAATCAGGAATCATTGGTTCCTTTCCGCTCCTGAATGCCCGTACAAGTGAAATACTAGAGGAATGGATGGTACGAATCACCGGAGAACTCGAATTGGCGAAAAAGGCTGCTCCCTGGGCTGTAAACATCATTGTACATAAAAGCAACAAACGCTATAAACAGGACTTGGAGCTGATTGGCAAATATCAGCCTCCCGTTGTTATTACTTCGCTTGGCCATCCGGGAGAAGTAGTTGAAACCGTTCACCAATACGGGGGCCTTGTATTCTCGGATGTCATTCACCTTGTTCATGCCAGGAAAGCCGCACAGACAGGGGTTGATGGATTAATCCTGGTCTGCAATGGTGCCGGCGGCCATGCTGGCACCATCAATCCCATCGCCTTTATGGGGGCAGTCAAAGAATTCTGGCACGGCATCACCATTTTGGCAGGCTGCATCAACAATGGGCAGGATATTTTGGCTGCTGAAGCATTGGGAGCAGATATGGTTTATATGGGTACCCGTTTTATCGCGTCAGAAGAAAGCTTTGCCAGTATGGATTACAAAACCATGCTCATCAATTCTTCCTTTGAAGACCTGGTCTACACGGATGCTTTTAGCGGAGTGAATGCCAATTATCTTACCCCCAGTATCCGAAATGCCGGTCTTGATCCTGATCACTTGAAACGAAAGGAACACGTGGACGTTTCGCACCTTGATGCCTCAGAGGCCAAAGCGTGGAAAGATATATGGTCTGCCGGACAAGGCGTAAATTCCATTAAAGAAGTGGCTACTGTTAAAGAAATAGTCTCAGAGCTAAAAAGAGATCATGACAGAAGCCTAGAACGTCTATTAAAAAAGAATGAAAAAACCAATACCCTGTAATGAAGAAGCTTCCCTGCAAGCTTCTTTTTTTGAGGGGCATTTACACATTTCTAGCAAAATGTGTGAATGGCTTAGGACAAGTTTTTTGCTAGACACATATACTTTAAGTATAGATGTACCTTAGTGATGCATGCTGCCGCATATAACTTCACTAGTTTTTCCATCTAAGATTGCTTAAAAGGAAGTGAAGTTTTGACTGAAATAATGGTGTCTGTCACTGTTCTTTCCTTTCTCCTAACCTTACTATTTATTTTTTGGCGGCCTTTAAATATGAACGAGGCTGTACCTGCGACCATAGGTGCCATCATCGTGTTGGCATGTGGTTCCGTTTCCCTTCACGACCTCGGAAAAATCGCTGAAACAATCAGTGGGGCTGCCATCACCATAATGGCTACTATTGTAATGGCGATCGTTCTTGAAAGTTTTGGTTTTTTCACCTGGATGGCACAGCTGCTTGCGGAAAAGTCAAAAGGCTCTGGTGTCCGGCTTTTCTGGAATGTCAATTTGCTTTGTTTTTTTATGACCCTTTTCTTTAATAACGATGGAAGTATACTCATTACCACCCCGATATTAATTCTGCTCTTGAATCATTTCCGCTTAAAAAACCACGAGAAAATTCCATACTTACTTTCAGGCGCTTTAATTGCCACAGCCTCAAGTGCCCCCATCGGCGTAAGCAATATTGTAAATCTGATTGCGTTAAAGATTGTACACATGGACCTATATATGCATACGGCAATGATGTTTGTTCCGGCAACTCTTGGACTGGCTTTTCTGGTGCTGCTGTTGTTTCTCTACTTCAGAAAAACATTGCCCCGCCGCCTCCCGCAGGTTACGTTCGATCTTTCGCAACCCATCTCACACCCGCTGAAGCCTGTTCAGGAATCACCGATTCAAAATAAGAATGCGTTCATGTACAAAATATTGCTGTTTGTGCTATGTGTCAGGCTCAGCCTGTTTGCTGCTTCTTTTGTCGGCATTCCGGTTGAAGTCATGGCTGTGCTTGGTTCCCTCGTTCTCTTAGCCTGGCGGTGGATCTATTTAAAAATCAATCCGCTGGACATGCTCAAGAAAACCCCCTGGCACATTCTCATCTTTGCCTTTAGCATGTATGTGATCATTTATGGACTCCATAATATAGGGTTGACGGAGGCACTTGTTGGCGTTCTGAAGCCATTTGTTTCCGAACATCACCTGTATGCGAGCCTTTTGATGGGCGGTACCCTTAGTGTATTATCCAATCTGTTCAATAATCATCCTGCACTGATGGTAGGCACACTAACCCTTACCAACATGAATTTGGATCCGCTTACCTTGAAAGTTGCATACCTGGCAAACGTGATTGGCAGTGATATCGGCTCCCTGCTCCTTCCAATCGGTACGCTTGCCACGTTGATGTGGATGCATCTGCTTAAAAAAGGAAATGTGAAGCTAAGCTGGAAACACTATTTTAAAGTAACGATTGTGGTCATACCGCCAACCCTCGTATTCACCTTAATCTGCCTGTACTATTGGGTTCATTGGTTATTTTAGTTATGGAGGAAAATGAATGAAAAATGAATTATCAACTGAATATATGATGCTTTTAAATACCCCTGTTTTGATCGAAGTGTCAGGTGGCAAGGTTCATCTGGGAATTTTAGTGGATATTGGCACGGATATCTATGTACTCTTCAACGGACTGGACTATCTTTATATTCCTTCCATTCACGTGCACCATCTTCGAAAAACAGATGCATTTATACAAGAAGAAAATGCTGTGGATATCCAGGCTCCCATCGATCATCATACCGACAGAGTGTCCTTCCGGAAAATACTCATGAATGCAAAAGGACGTTTTGTTAAAATATATGTGACGGGGGATAAAACACTTCATGGCTATATTACCAGCGTGATGAATGATTATTTTGTTTTTTACTCGCCTGTTTATAAAACTATGTTTATCACCCTCAGCCACCTGAAATGGCTGATTCCCTACAATGACTCTGTTACCCCCTATACCTTAAGCAAAGCAAGACTGCCGGTCAGCCATCACTCCTTACCTTTGTCGAGAAGCTTTGAAGAACAATGCAAAAAGCTTGAAGATCAAATGGTCGTTCTTGATTTAGGGGATCATTTGCAAAAAACAGGATTACTGAAAAATGTTTTCGAACAGAAACTCGCCCTTGTAAATGCCGAAGGAGAAACTGTTTATTGGAACCTTCATCACATTAAAATCATATATGCTATATGAATTTGTGTTCATCGATTCCCTTGAATCGGTGTTTTTTTTTGAGCCTGATTATTAGCAGTCCATGAACGCTAACGTTAAAATAGGGGCATACAAGGAGGGATTTCATGATTGGATTTATTGGATTAGGCATTATGGGAAGCCGGATGGCAGCCAACCTGCTTTCTGCTGGAAACGAACTGGTCGTTTATAACCGTACCAAAGAAAAAGCCCTGGACCTGCTCGACAAAGGCGCAGTTTGGGGAGAAAGCCCTGCTGAAACGGCAAGGCAATCCACCGTACTGTTTACTATGCTGACCAATCCGAAGGCGGTAGAACGTGTAGCTTTGGGAGATGAAGGATTTTTGCAGCACCTTCCCAAGAATTCCATCTGGGTGGACTGCAGCACAGTTAATCCTGGTTTTTCAAGACAGATGGCGGATGAAGCACGCCAATTTGATATCCGATTTTTGGATGCTCCGGTCGCCGGATCTTTGAAACCTGCAGAAGATGGGGAATTGGTATTCCATGTTGGCGGAGAAGCCGGGGTTTTGGAAGAAGTTCGTCCGTACCTGAATGTACTGGGCAAGGCGATTCATCATCAGGGAGAGCATGGAAGCGGAACAGCGATGAAACTTGTGGTGAATCTGACACTCGCCCAGTCCATGGCTGTTTTTGCAGAAGCTCTCAATTTCGGAGAGTCTCTCGGACTTGAAAAAGAAACCATTCTCAACACACTGATTGGAGGGCCGACCACAGGTGCCTTTATCGGAGGTAAAAAGAACAAGCTCCTAACCAATCAATATGATACCGAATTTCCTCTGGAGCATATTCAAAAAGACTTAAATCTCATTGCAGGCGAAGCTTATCAGAACGGAAGCTCCCTGCCCATTGCAAATGTCACGAAAGAGATGTATAGTTTGGCTAATCAATACGGACTGGGGAAAGAGGATTTCTCCGCCATCTATGAATTTTTGCGAACACCGCATAAATAAAACGAAAAGCACCAGATCCTCCTTGGATCGGTGCTTTTCCTTACGTTCATTCCATGTTTTCAATAAACCTCTTAATCCGTTTCATGGCTTCTTCGAGCTTGGAGATGGATGTGGCGTAGGAACATCGAATATGCCCTTCTCCACTTTCCCCAAACACACTCCCTGGAACGACGGCGACCTGTTCTTTCATTAACAGCTGTTCCGCAAATTCTTCTGAGGAAAGCCCTGTGCTTTTAATAGAAGGAAATACATAAAAGGCACCGCCCGGTGTATGGCATGAGAGCCCCATCTCTTCTAGGGCATGGGTTACGAGGCTTCTTCTCTGGCGGTAGCTCTCCTTCATCCTGATGACATCCTTTTGTCCATTGACCAATGCTTCCAGTGCGGCATGCTGGGCCATAGTTGGTGCGCACATCATCGTATACTGATGGATTTTAAGCATGGCCTGCTGAATATCCTTAGGTCCGCAGGCAAAGCCCAAACGCCAGCCGGTCATGGCAAATGCTTTTGAAAATCCGGAGATCAAAATGGTTCTCTCCCGCATGTTTCCTACAGAAGGAAAACTCGTATACGGTTCGTCATATGTCAGCTCCGCATAAATTTCATCAGAAATTACGAGCAGGTCATGCTTTTCCACCACTTCCGCAATCTTTAGCAAATCAGCTTTGGATAGCACGGTGCCGGTTGGGTTGTTCGGACTGCACAACAGGATGGCCTTTGTCTTTTCAGTCACAGCTTCCTCGATATGTTCCGGCTGAAGCTTGAACTCGTTTTGGCTGTATGTGTGCACCGGCACAGGTACACCGCCAGCCAGCGTTACGGTCGGTGCATAGGAAACAAAGCTCGGTTCAACAACTATCACCTCTTCACCAGGATTGACCACTGCACGCAGTGCAATATCAATCGCCTGTGAAGCCCCTACCGTGACGACCATCTCATTTTCCGCATTGTATGTCACACCAAAGCGCCGCCTCATGTAGCGGGAGATTTCTTTTCGCAGTTCAAACAACCCGGCATTGGCTGTATATGCGGTATACCCCTGCTCCAATGAATGGTAACTTGCTTCGATTACGTTCCAGGGGGTCACAAAATCCGGTTCACCCACACCAAGTGAAATGACATTTTCCATAGAAGAAGCCAGATCGAAAAAACGGCGAATTCCCGAAGGCTGTATGGATTGTACAGAGTCAGACAAGTACTTGGATCGCTGTTCGGTAATCATGGTGACACCACAATTCGTTTGTCTTCTTCATTTTCGCTGAACACAAGACCATCATGCTTGTACTTTTTCAAAATGAAATGGGTGGTCGTCGAAAGTACAGAATCCAGTGTGGACAATTTCTCAGAGACAAACCTTCCAACCTCTGCCATTGTCTTACCTTCAATGGATACGGACAGATCATAAACGCCGGACATGAGATAGACCGCTTTTACTTCTGGAAAACGATAGATTCTCTCGGCTACTTTATCGAATCCTACTCCCCGCTTGGGCGTCACTTTAACATCGATCATTGCCGTTACCGCACCCTCATCCGTGCCCTTTGTCCAATTGATGATGGCTGAATATCCAAGAATCACTTTTTCTTTTTCAAGCTTTTCTATCATTTGTTTCGTTTCATCCTCAGAGATTCCCATTAATCTTGCAATGGTGGAATTTTCAAGGCGTCCGTTTTTTTCAATAAGCTGCAGCAATTCCCGTTCCTTTGCATCCATTTCTATCACTCGCTTTGCAGTATAATATGATGAACATTATAACAAATCCTGAGGTCAGCGCCATCAGTTTTTTTCATCCTTTCCCGTACACCTGTAAAAAACAAAACAAGCCGCCTAAATCTTTGACGGCTTGTTGCTGTTATTTAGATAAACGCATTGAGAATCAGTGCACCCGCAAAGGCGACAAAAGAAAGCAGGGTCTCAAGGACTGTCCACGTTTTGAACGTTTCATTAACGGTCAATCCAAGATACTCCTTAACCATCCAGAAACCGGCATCGTTGACGTGGGAGAACATCAAGGAACCTGCACCCGTTGCAATTACAAGCAACTCAAGATTAACCCCGGACATATGCTCAATAATTGGTGATACAATTCCGGCGGCAGTGGTCAGTGCAACGGTCGCTGATCCGGTTGCAATCCTGATCAGTCCCGCAATCAAGAAAGCCAAAACAAGCGGAGAAAGTGATAAATTCTCAGACATCTGGCCAATTGTATCTCCGACACCGCTGTCAATAAGAATTTGTTTAAATCCGCCGCCAGCCCCAATGATCAAAATAATGGAACCTACAGGAATCAAGCTTTCTTCCGAAAACTTTCTCAGCATATTTTTATCCATTCCCTGACGAATGCCCAGGAAGTAGAATGCCGCAAATACTGAGATCAAGAGAGCAATCACCGGACTTCCGATAAAGGCTAAAAACTTTTCAAATCCCTTTGGCATGGACATGTAAGGAGCCACTGCCGCAAGGACCATAAGGAGAACAGGCAACAAAATGATAAAAAACGAAATGCCCGTGCTCGGAAGTTTTTTATAATTTGTGTTGAAACGGATCAATTCAGGCTCCCCTTGCGGAACCACACGTTTGTGCACCCATTTCGCAAAAAGCGGCCCTGCGATGATGGCTGCGGGAATAGCGATAATAAGAGAGTAAATTAAAACATGACCAAGGTTTGCTTTATAAATGCTGATCGCAGTAAGGGCACCCGGATGCGGAGGAACCAGTCCGTGAACAATGGACAACCCTGCAATCACAGGCAATGAAATCAGAAGAATGTTTTGTTTTGTGGTCTTTTGAATTGAAATTACGAGCGGCAATACAATCAGAATCCCTACTTCAAAGAAAACGGGGATTCCGATAATAAAGCCGGAGAATAACATGGCCCAAGGCAATTTTTTCACACCGAACTTGCGGACAAAAAAATCGGCGACTTGCATGCCCGCGCCAGACTCAGCCATCATCTTTCCAAGAATGGTTCCGAGCGCCAGAATTCCAACAAGGTGTCCAAGGACTCCTCCTACCCCTGTTTCGTACGCGCTTACAATCTTGTCAAGTGACAGACCAGCTGTTAAAGCCAAAAATAAACTGGCAACCGTTAAACTGATAAACGCATGCCACTTAAATACAGAAACCCCGACAATAACAAGGGCAATGGCTGCTAAAGTAATAATAAGCAAATAAGCGTCCAACTTCTTTCCACCTTTCTTAGAAACCCCTTTCATATGAAAGTATGGTTCCCCACTACTTCATTTCCATGAAAAAAAAGTAGTACTTTAAAATTTCACTTTGTTTATCTTAACAAAAAAAGATACCGTTTGCCTACTCGTTTGTTTTATGGATTTTATTACCTAAACAGGAAAGGCAATGCTTCAGCCGCCCCCTATATATCATTTTTGTCGTAAATCAGGTAAAAGCCCTCCCATTTTACACCACCATGAGGTTTCTTGTAAAAAAGACCAGGGTCCTTTCCTTTTTTAATATTTTCCATTAGGATATATAAATTAATACCTAAAAGAGAGAAGGTAAAACATGATTCGTTTGTATGGAGCTCTGGTTGGATTAAGCCTGATCTGGGGACTCTCCTTTGTCTTTATGAAATGGCTGCTGGAACCAGCTGGAATATGGGGAGTCGTATTTATCCGCACCCTGGCTGGTGCCATTATCCTTTTACCCGTAGTATTAAGAAAAACAACCGATTTTACTAAAAAACTTCCGATTAAATGGCTTTTGATTACTGGATTTTTCAACTGCGGGCTGGCTTGGGGGCTTATTTCCCTTAGTGAGACCGTTATTCAGTCCAATACCGCATCCATCTTAAATGCCACTACTCCCATTTGGACCGGATTGATTGGTTTTTTTCTGTTTTCCTACCGATTGAATAAACAGCAGTGGACCGGCATCCTAATTGGCTTCTTTGGTATATTGGTCCTTATGGATTTTCAAATCGGCCATCTGTTCGGCACTCAATTTGTCGGAATTGGCACCATGGTCCTTGCTGCCATTTGCTACGGTTTAGCAGGTCAACTTACAAAGCGATATTTATCCGGTGTCGGCGTTGCTACGATTACGTTTTTTACGCTGCTTACAGGAGCGGCTACCGGCCTTGTCGGTGTCTTGCTGACAGAACCCATCCATGTTGAACAACTGCTTGAGTCTAAACCTATGCTCGCGGTTCTGGGGCTCGGTTGTCTCGGTTCCGGACTCGGCCAGCTAATTTATTTTTATTTGAATAAAAACGGCAGTCCCGAGTTCGCTGCTACAGTCACCTATTTGATTCCGGCCAGTGCTATGATCTGGGGATATGTTCTTCTTAATGAGCCTGTGACGCCAAACCTGATCGTAGGATTGCTCATCATTTTTGCAGGAGTATACCTGTCTTCCAAAAAAAAGAGAAATAAAGAAACGATCACCACCATACAAAGAAAAGAGGCATCCCGCTAACCACGGATGCCTCTTATTCATTTAAACGAACAATTCCATATGATCTTCATCATAGAATACGCCATCTACCTGCAGGGCTCTCGTTTCCGTTCCATAAACGGTAAATCCTAAACGCTGATACAATTTTTTTGCATGGTCATTGCTTGATACAACGGTAAGATTCAGCTTCTCAATGCCTTCCATTTCAATGGCTTTAGAGATTGCAGCTTGCATCAAGGCTTTTCCGGTCCCCTGCCCCCGGCTGCGCGATGTAACATACATGGCATAAATATTTGCTTTGTGGCTCATCTTTTTGTAACTCTCCTTAACGAGTGTCACCATGCCAATCATGACATCATCGGAGAATGCTCCAAAGGTATAACTGCCTTCTGCCTTAAAATTTTCCTTAACCTTTTCAATCGCATTCTTCCTTTTCACAGCATCTTCATAGCTTGAAGCAAAGGCCTCAGGCGAAACCATCAGTGCCTCTAGCCTTAATTTCCAATATTCTTCTGCATCTGCGGCAGTAAGTATTCGGACTTCCATCGTATCTTCTCCTTTATCCAGCCTTAATAAATTCCACCTCTCTATAATGGTAAATGAACTAGCCGTTTCGTATTCCCAATTAATTGTATACAACAAAGGAATTGAAAAACCCTTCTTAGACTGGACAGATGCCGATATTCAACGCGGCTACACTCCATTGAAAATTCTAAAAGCAGATGGTTTATTTACGGTAAAATATGATTTGAAGTTTATCACAAAGCAAGAGCTAAAAAGATGAGGAAAAATGTGCCTCATCTTTTTATTTTTCCAAAAACAGGTTGAACTGGAAGTGGACGAATGATATAGTGAAGCTATCTTGCCATACATAATAGCACCGTTCTTTTTTTACCTCTGCTATCTTGCATTGCAATATACCTTGTCTTAAAGGAGGCCCTCTGTTGTCTACTAGCCAGATGTTAAAAGGGGTTTTGGAAGGGTGCCTTTTGGCTGTTATTTCAAAAGGAGAAATCTATGGTTACGAAATGATAGAAAAATTGGAAGCCTATGGATTTACAATGGTGAGTGAAGGAAGTATTTATCCGATTCTACTTCGCATGAAAAAAGAGGAGCTTGTTACCACTACCTTGAAACCTTCCCCGACGGGACCCAAAAGAAAATATTATTCCTTAACACCCAAAGGAGTAAAGGAGTTAAAAGATTTTCGTGAACGTTGGTTCCAGCTGTCAAACAGCGTTTCCAACCTGTTAAACCATACCAAAGTAAAGGAGGAAATAACGTAATGCCATTATCCCAAAAGAGCCAGGAGTTTATAGAGAACCTCCGGCTGTATTTATTTTCATGCGGCAAAAAGTCTGCTGAAATCGAGGAGATTGTTCAAGAGCTGAAGGACCATTTGACAGAAGCAGAAAAGAACGGTAAGTCGATCGAAAATATAACTGGCCAATCTCCGCAAGCCTATATGGAAACCATTGCGAAAGAAATGCCATCGGATTATGCAGGCTGGGCAAAAATGCTTCCTCTTGTTATGTCCGGTGCTTTTGCCTATGTCTTACTTGGTGATGTCATTCACGGAACATTGAACTACTCGCTATACGCACTTATTGGCTATCCTGCCACATATCTGCTGTTGTTCATTTTAATCACGGTCTTTTTTCAATTCCTCGCCAAAAAGAATCCTGGCAAAAAAGTGGAGTTGAGCCTTTTTGGTGCAATAAGTCTTCTGTCTACCCTCCTATTTATCGGAATTCTATGGTTGGATCGCTTTGCAGGCAGCCCCGTGGTAGAGGTCGAAGGTATGATTGGAAAAGGGATTGGTGCAGCTATCGCCTGCCTGATATTTATTGGTATATCTGTGTGGAGCAAAACCTGGTTATCGATCATTATTCCCGCTATGCTCTATTTGCCTGAGTTGGCTGCTAAATGGATGCCAGGCGAAAGCATTACAAAAATTTTAGCGCCCACCCTATGCAGCTATTTCCTTATTTTCATTTTCCTTATTTTTCAGTTTAGACGACAAACACGGAATACTAAGAATGGATAAGCAATATAGAAAGACGGCAGACTCCACTCAGGTTTGCCGTCTGTTTTTTCAATCATTCCTCACGATGTGCACATCGCATTTGGCATATCGGGTCGTATGCTCAGAGACGCTTCCTATAAATGCCCGGTCAATGACATTCATGCCCGTTGCCCCGCAAACAATTAAATCCGCATGAACCTCAGGTGCAATGGACTTGGCAAGTGTTACTTTAGGTGAACCGAGCTGCAGCACCTTTTTCACGTATGAAACCCCCAGCTCCTTCGCTTGTTTTTCAAAAACACTCAGCATTTCTTCACCATGTTCCTGCGCCTGTTCAGCCATGGAAACATACCAGTCGTTAGCAGAAAAGTTTCTAGTATCTACCACATGCGCCAAAATTAATTCTGCACCTTTATGTTCAAGCGTCACTTCTACCGCATGTTTAAAGGCTTTTTCTGACGCCTTTGATCCATCCAATCCAACGAGAATATGTTTATACACGGTCTTCATAAGACATCCCCCTCATTCCGTATTGGCAGCCAATATACCGTAAGCTTCATTTTTTATTTTGCAGGCGACGCAAACCTGATCAGTCTTCTCATCACAAAAAACAAAAAAGGAGTGGCCCTGCTGATTCATTTGGTCAATTGCCTTATCACCGTTCATCGGTATGAGAAGCAATTCCTTAACCTTCATCTTTTTAGCGCTTTGTGGTTGATTCCTTGTTAGTTTTCTCCGGCACTTCTCGTCGTGTTTTTCTGTTTATTTTTGTTTTATATTTCCGAAACTGCCTCTTCAATTTTTCTTCTGTCAGCTCAATGGAAGAGTATAATCTTCGGTGACCGCTTCGGCAGAAATAAATAATGGTCCCTTATGGACTTTAATTCGGATGCTGTGATTTCGTTTTTGCTTTGATACATTTAATGCCAGTACGGTCCGGAAAGAAATGTTCAACGGCTCCCCCGATCTTCTGCTCTGCATATGCTCGAATACTGTCTGTAACTTCAAGATTTGAACCATGGATTTGCAGCTTCATTGGTTACTCCTCCTCCGCTTCTGTCTTGTGTTACATCTTGATCTTAAAACATTGCTAACACCATTGTATGTGATGTTTTTCACATAAAAGGATAAAAAAAGAAGGAATAATCCTGTCGGTTTCCGAATATGGTGAGAAGATGAATAAGTAAATGTAGAGGAAGGAAAAGTTGGATGATTTGGATCATTGTGTTGTCTCCAGCAGTCATTCTCCTATTGTTCGCCGTGATCTTAGAACGAAAAGGAAAAAAGAACTTTAATATGACTCCTAACCATCATCACCTCACTGACGAAGGAAATGCGATCCGTGAAGGGGCTCTGCATCAAGCCAAAAACAACAATAATAACAATTTAGGCATCTAAACGGCCCACTATAGTTTAACTAGTGGGCTGTTTACCTTTCTATTTCGTTTTTTCCCAATCGGGTTTAATCAGGGAATAGACCCGCTGATCACAAAATTGGCCATGAAACGATGCATAGCCGCGAAGAATACCGTCCTGCCTGAACCCTGCCTTTTCAAGGAGATTCATGGATGGTATCGCATCAACATTCGTAAAAGCTTCTAATCGATATAGATCCATTGTATAAAAACCAAACTCTATCATTTTTTTCAGTGTCTCGGTCATATACCCCTGCCGCCAGTACTTCCTGCCCAGATCATAGGCGATCTCTCCCCTTGAACCCCGGACCGTTTCCCAGCTGTTGTAGCCGCATGAACCGATGAGAATATCATCTTCTTTGCAAATGATTCCCCAACGGAAGCCTTTGTTGACATCAAACAAATCATTCATGAAGGTAATCATTTCTTCTGCCTCATCGATATTTTTGAGAGGCTCTTCCCCCATATCTTTTACCACCAATGGATCGGAATAAATACTTAGAACTGCCGGCGCATCTTCCACTGTCATCTTTCGCATGTATAGCCGCCTGGTTTCTATTTCGGGAAATTTTTTAAATTTCATGCCTATGTTCCTCTTTAACTAGTTGATGTTCTCTACTTCATTTAATAATTCAGCTGACCACTTCCAGCCACTGATTTTCACTGCATCTGTGACATGGTACGGTTTGCTAGCACCGACAATGGCGGAAGTAACTGCCGGCTGATTCAGCACCCAGGACAGAGCAAATTGAGACAAGCTAACCTCATTCTTTTCCGCCAGTTCACGGTATTTGCTCACAAGCTCGAAATTCCGTTCGTTGAAATAGTTTTGGATGAGACGTTCTCCCTTGGCTGCACGGCTGTCCAACGGAGCATCATCTTTGCTTTTGTATTTGCCTGAAAGCATTCCTCTGGCCAAGGGACTGTATACCATGACCCCGACTCCTTCAGACTCGCAAAACGGGAGCAGCTCCTGCTCAATCTCCCTTGACAGCAAGTTATACTGCGGCTGCACGGAAACATATTTTTCAAGATTCATTTTTTCACTGATTCCGTGGGCTTTCATGATCTGCCATGCCGCATAGTTGGAGCAGCCGATGTAGCGTACTTTTCCGCTCCGGACAACATCATCCAGCGCTCGCAATGTTTCTTCAAGCTGCGTATTCGGATCGAACAAATGAACCTGATATACATCGATATAATCGGTCTGCAATCGTATCAGGGACCTGTCAATTTCCTTCAGGATATGAGACCTTGAGAGACCTGATTCATTTTTGCCATGACCCATGCGTATGCCAACCTTTGTTGCCAATACGACCTCTTCTCTTCTTCCCTTCAGTGCTCGGCCAATGATCTCTTCTGATTCGCCCGTCCCATAGGGTACTTCCGTGTCCTGCCCCTTGCCGTAATAGTTGGCGGTATCAATAAAATTAATCCCTTCTTCTATCGCCTGATAGAGGATGTTACGAGACGCTTCCTCGTCAATCCAGCGTCCAAAAGCCATTGTACCCAAACAAATGGACGACACATCAAGTCCTGTTTTACCCAGTTTTTTATATTGCATGCTATCACCTCTTACTCCTGTTCTATCATATTTGTTCAGAATGTTTAAATTATTTGTTTGGATAAATGGATTTAGCATCTGAAGGGAGTCTCCGTACATGCTCTAAATGAGCGGTCACCCTGGCATCCTCTTCCTCGTTATAGGTAAAGCCAAGATCGTCTGCCAGCCCGCGGGCAAGCTTTCGAAACAAGCTCCCCATATTAAAGAGAGCATCCCACATGTGTTCATAGTCGCCATCCGGATAGGTCTTCACAAATTGATTCCATATCTTTTTTTCGAGATAGTTTTTAAAGTACTTGCCTGACTTTCCTGAATCCACCAAGAAATTGTGCTTTTGGCCAATGTGCCAGCGAAGCATAAGAATCAGCATAGCACGCACCGGACCTTCAAACATCGCTTTAGCGTACGGCAGCTCGTTTCGCCACAGCCCTTTCGCGATATAAGTGTTTACCCACCAGAATTCGTTGCAGCAATCGCTAAATTCCTTTTCCAGTGGAGGAAGGGTAACATAATCTTTGTTGCTTGGAGGCGGCAATTCATCAAGCAGACCGTCCTTATCGAGCAAAACCTTGCTTAAACTTTCATGCTGCATGCTAGACAGGTTGCCCACCGAAAAAAAAGTGATGTCCAGCCGCTGGCCATTCGCAAACTGGAGCAGAAAAGTGAACTTTTCTGTTTTTTCCTCTGAGCCGCTTATTTCATCGGGTATTTGCATGATCATAATTTCGCCAAATTGATTGATCCATTGCCGGTTTTCTCGATATAATGCTACGTCCGTCGTTAAACAGACCACGTCATAATCCTGGAAAATATCCGGTTCCACCTTTTCATCCACCCGGGAGCCGTTCAGGATCATCGCCCTGATCTCTTCATCTTTTTTTGCAAAGGATTGTAGTTTCTCCAGCATTATTCAAGCTCCTTATTTACTTTTCTTTTTTAATTTCTTTTATATCAATTACCTTAGACCGCTTTTCTGATTTACGAAATATCGTGATGCTCGCTGCCAGACTGAAAAGGACGAGAACTCCCCATAACCCTTTTTTAATCCAAGGTGTATCAATCCATACCGTAAGCAATCCAATGATAATAGTGGAAACGAACAGCCAAATCCATACTTTATATAACTGATCGTGCTTCATCGCGAACCCCCCTTATCTCACCGTCTGCATTGGTAAAAAACGCCCGGACAAAGGTCCAGGCGTTCCATTTTTCTATAGTTCTCCCTTGATTTCCTGCTGGATGATGCGTTTTTTCATAATCGGAAGCAAAGTTACCACTCCCACAAACAGAAGAAGCGCACTCAGCTGGTAGATCAGGACAATGGACAAATGCGTTTTCATCCAGCCGGCGGCTGACATGGTAATGACCATCGCCCCCATAAACAGCGGGTTTAGTATTCCGTTCACACGCCCGATAAAAGCTTCTTCCGTATTCTGCAGAATCATGGTGTTGATTCCAATGTGGATGCACGGCATGAACAACCCGGAAAAGAACTGGGCGAACAGCGTAAGCCAAAAGAACGTGGACAACCCCATCCCGATAAAACCAATCGCGCTTGCAGCCAATCCGATTGCCAGCAATACCTGTGGCAGCATTTTTTTGGAAAGCGCCATGGTGATTCCCCCACCGAGAATCATACCGATGCCAAAAGCGGCCATCAGCCATTGAAGCTCTTCCTTTGGAAGACCAAGACGTTCAGTGATGATAAAGACACCGAGCGGCTGTGTAAGGCCGATCGCTAAGCCGGCTGCCGCGAAACATCCGCCAAGCAGTGTCAACGGCCGGCTTTTCAGCACATATCGAAACCCGTCTTTCATCTCCTGCACCAATGTTGTTTTTACGGTGCTTTGTTTTTCCGTGCGGTCGGCGGGAAGCATCAGAAGAATGGCAGCAGATAACAAGAATGCCACGCCCATCACCCCTATGGCTGTCATGATGCCAAAATGCTGGTAGACGAACGTTCCCACAATGGGACCAAGAATCATAAACAACGCAAAAATGGTCTGATACATCGACATACCCATTTGGACCATCTCAGTAGGCACGTGAATCTTAAACAGCTTCATGCCGGATGGCTGGGAAAACTGCGAGAGGATGGAAGAAACAAGTGTCGCAAAGAAAATGACCTTCCAGCTGCCGAACAACAGCGTCAATAAAACCACGAAAACAGAGATGGCACTTAACAGGTCACACCATACCATTGTCCGTTTCGGCTTCCATCGGTCAGCAAATGTTCCCCCGATAAAAGAAAAGAGAAAGATCGGGGCAAACTCGGCCACGGATATCAAAGAAACGGCTACTGGGTTTTCATTGGTCTTTTCAATGACATATAGCAATATGGAATAGTTCCTTACCCAAATTCCAATCTGAAGAAAGAACACCGACAGAAGAATGGTGCGCACAACCCTATTTTGAAACAGGGCACCCATGCCCGCTTTTTCTTGGACTGAATTTTCGTTCATAAAAAAACCTCCTGATCCGTTTTTCTGGACAGGAGGCTCTTTTGCCGCAAAAAGGCAGAGAACACACGGGTTCATCGTATGTTTCTTTTTGGGCAGACAATAAAAGGCCAAACTGAATCCTATCCAGAAAAAAAATTAACGTAATGACTGATACGAATTTTTTAAAGAATAAGATTAGTTGTTCATCGCCCTTTACACCCTTCCGAATTGAATTACTTCCATAATATCCAATTATAGTAAAAAACTCAATAATCATTCATAAAAATAGGAGAAATTCCCCAAAATAAATTTACAAACACATTAAAGGAGGAATAATCATGAAAAAACCCTTTATTCAACCGTTAGTTCCTTTGCTTGCTGCTCTGTTATTCTTCTCACCCATCCAAGCCCAGGCCAAAGCACCTGAGCGCATCCAGCAGGAATGTCTTAGTCCGAAACACGTCAAACTGCAGGGGGATATGCGGAAGCTATGGATTGACCATATCACCTGGACAAGAAGCTATATCGTCAGCGCCCTTGCCGGACTGAAAGATCAGGACCTGGTGCTGAAACGTCTCCTGCAAAACCAGAAAGATCTTGGAAATGCGATTAAGCCCTATTATGGTGAAAGGGCAGGCAACAAGCTGGCCAGCCTTCTGACAGATCATATTCTGATTGCTGGAAAGCTGGTGGATGCCGTCAAATCAGGGAATCAAGCCAATGCAAAAAAGTACAACACAGAATGGTATAAAAATGCGGATGACATTGCACGCTTCTTAAGTTCAGCCAATCCAAACTGGACAGAAAGCGGGTTGAAGGAGCTGTTATACACCCACCTTAAATTTGTAACCGATCAGGTGATCACCAGACACCAACAGAACTGGGAAGGCGATATTAAAGCGTACGACTTGGGCGAAGATCATATTATTAAAATGGCTGACACCATTACCGAAGGAATCGTCAAGCAGTTTCCCAACCAATTTTAAATATGAAAAGGAAGGTACTCACTTGTACCTTCCTTTTCCCATTAAAGCCGGCGGATGGATTCTCCTTCTGACAATGTGACCCCAACTTTTTTATGTGAAGATGACTCCTTTTTAATCAGTTTGATCAGCTGTTCAGCTCCTGCTGCTCCCCATTCACGTTTGGAATAATCAATCGTGGTAAGGCGCGGATGAGTATACTGCGCAACTTCAATGTTATCAAAGCCGATAATATGAACATGCTCTCCAACGTTGTATGCTGTGCCGGATAAGGCATTGTACATGCCGATGGCCATCTCATCATTCAGACAAAATGCCGCGGCCGGTCCGGAATACTCTTCCATCATTTTTCTACCCGCTTGTTCTCCAGAAGCTTTATTAAAGTCCCCCTGAATGACCGTACACTCCATGCCGTTCTTTTCAGCCGTCAGCAATGCCTGCTGAAGACGCTGGCTGGAATCAAAGGAACCCTTCGGACCTGTCACGATATAGAGCTTTCTATGGCCAAGTTCCGCCGCATGGTCAACCGCAAGCTTTGCTCCTGTCTTATTATCCAACAGTACCTGGGTGATGTTTTCATGCTGCAGCTCACGGTCAAGAACAACAAGTTTATGTCCACGGTCTGCGTAACTGAGCAATTCCTTGTTGGAAAAATGGGCGTCGAGAATAATAGCTCCATCGATCATACCTTCCGGCAGAAACCGGTGGGATTCCTTTCCGCTGCAAACGATCAGTTCATAGCCGTGGTGAGCAAGCTGATCAAGCATGCCTTGCTGGAGTTCGCCATAAAAGGCACCGCTGTAATTGGTTAAATATACCCCGGCAATCTTGGTTTCCCGTTTCTTCAGTGTCCGTGCCGCTGCATTGGGGATATAATTCAATTCTTTTGCAATGGCTAAAATTTTCGCTGTAGTTTCTTGTGTTACTTTCTGACTTCCATTTAACGCATACGAAACCGTGGAAATGGAAACGCCAGCTTGTTTCGCAATATCTTTAATACTGACCACCCGGGCACACTCCAATCTGTCGTGAAAACGTTATCTCTATTATACAATGTTCACACACCTATGGTCATTTTTGTCATTGAGGAGCACTGGTGCACCTTATATTCTTATCTCAATAATATTGATTTCTTTGGCTGAATCGCAAGCCGCATTGAATTCGTCAAGACTGATTTTAAAACCACCTGTTCGATAACGGTTGGAAAGGACTTCTGACTTTGCTTCCTTTCCGTTAATCCAAATACCGCTCTTTTGGCTTCCGCTTAAATCATAACGGAAGGAGACAGGAAGATGGTTGACATGATAGTCAAATACCAGGCCATCCAGCCTGTCAGGCAGCACCGGATCCATAATAACCGCGCAATCTTCCAGCCTGATGCCGAGACAATTGGAAATAAGCTGGTTCATAAAGATTCCCGGGCCGCTTGAATAGATTCGCCATCCGCCTTTTACGGGAACGGAACCATCTTTCAGCTCGTTAAACCGCTCCTGTGCTTCGTAACGTGTATTGAATTTGCCGTCCGAGCTGCTGAAATAGGCATTGCTTTGCCGTCTTTCTGCATTTGGGACGACTTGCTGAATCGTAATCGGGTTGATCATTGCCAAACCATCCCATGTATGCTCCGATTTGCCAAGCTTCGCCATGGCTTCCACAAATCGAATGTGAGCATGAACATACTGTAACCCAATTTCTCTCCCGAAGTTCGCGGCCTGCTCGGCCCGTTTAAACCGGGTGCTCACACCGCCTGCATAGTGGGCAGGACGATTCATCAGCCTCACTCCATCCGGGCAGAGCATGTTGGCTTCTATTAACTCATAATGATGGGCAGCCTGCTCCGGACTCAGCAATTCGCTGATCATGCTGCGTGTCATTGGGAGGAGACGATAGTGAATACCTGTTTTTTCATCCGTTGGATGCAGCATCCATTCCACTTTTCCCGGCTCCTCCATGTACAGGAAACCAGGGATAGTGCCAGCAGAAAGGATATGCGTATTAAAGTCTTGTTTAATACCTTTAGCCATGCTTTCCAAGAAGGCAGCCTCCTCCTCATTGACAGAACGAAGCTGGGAAGCGAATTGCGAAAGAACCTGATAGGTAAGAGAAACGGTCCAGCTGCTCACCATGTATTGTTTCAACTGTGCATTGGCAGGCTGCAGGGTATCATCCCAGTCTCCATCTCCGTACGACGACAGGAACGTCCCATGGAGAAAATGATCTTTGATATAGGCAATTTGCTTTTTCACATGGTCAAAAAGCGGAACTGCCGTCTCTGTAAAATTACCGTTCTCTGCTGTATACGGGACCAACTCTTCAAGCAGTCCAAAATCGTTGGTAGCCTTTAAATAATCACTGAGGGCTTTCAACGGCCAGACAATAATATCCCCATGGCTTTCATGTTGCTGAATATGAGAATAGCGGTCAAACATAAACCACTGCGGCCAGGTGCCTGTACTTTCATACTGATGTGAATAAACCGTTTGAATAATTTCCCGAACCGCTTCATGGTTTTGTGTCGCCAGGAAATATTCAGCCGGTCCCTGGCAGACATCCCGTGTTCCCCATGCCGCTCCACCATATTGTTCCAAACCGTGCGGTACAGAATAATGGATGAGCATATTGTGCGTGTACCACCAGGAAATAGAATTGACTTTTTGGATCTCTTCACTGTCATACCCTGTGAGGGTTAAGTTAAAGCCATTGTTAATGGATTGATAAAATTCGCGGAACGCTTGAATCTCTTCATCAATATCTCGAATTTCAAACACAGGCTCCCCGTCATGAAGCTGTCCCTGAACAGATAGCTTCCAGTTCGCTGTCTTCTGAAGCTCCAGTACGACCAGGGAGCTGCAACCCGGCTCCAAGTCAGCTCCAAACACTCGTTCATCTCTCACTGAAAAATCAGTCCCCGTGACATGCAGATCATACCTCAGCCCAGGATAAACGGTTGCGCTGTCAGCTTCGCTTCCCGCCTTAAACGTAAGAACATTTCCGTGTGTTTCCATGCTGTATTCCACTACATATTCATTATTATTCATGGAGATTTGGTTAGTAACAAGATATCGGTAAGCTTCTCCGTTCAATGACTGCACTTCCAAGTTAATTTCCGGGGAAGATACAGTTGTATAATTGGTTATCTTCAGCGTATCCTTATCTGTTTTGTAATACCAGCGCACATAGTTGAACCCAATTTCGAAGAGGGAGGGCATGGTAAGCAGCTGGAACTCTCCGTTTTGTTCGACATATATCCGCTGACCGGATGTTTTCATCACATTCAATGGATTTCTTGTATTTGTCATCATTTTATTGAAAGACGTGTTGCCCTTTACAATATGAGAATTAAATACACCATAGATATAGGAAGTGGAGGTGATCACTTCTTCAGTAATCCCCACGTTGTTTCCTGAAACAAGAATATGGCCGTGCGGGCGTTCTACCATCATCTCTTTTTCTTTAAACACAACATGTTCATGCGTTTTCGTAAAGAAGGAAAGCAGCTCGTCCCCCTCGTATTCTTCCATCTGCCGCTCTGGAAAGAGTTCGTCTATATCGGCAGCACTCAACGGCAAGGTTTGCAGTGGCCGGCCAAACGCTGATGACCGGTTTACATCTGCAGCCTCTTCAAAGGTCAATAAGGGAAGCGACTGAACGTTCCTCCACATGCCTTCGATTTCTTCCTTGAACTCCAGTTGTGTTACCGCGTTTTCGTGATTCTCTTTAAAAAGCCCGTAAAAAACAAAACGCTCTTTTCCTGAAAGCGATACTCGTTCCGATTGAAGCGCGGTATAGGCAAATTCATATTGATAGTTTTCATTTGCCAACTGTTCTGCTTTTAATGCCTCAGGCTCATTGGTCTCCTTATAGGACAAGCCGAAGAATTGAAAGCCATCTGTGGAATAGCCTGCTGTTTTTGTTAATGAACCCTGCTGCAGATAAGGGAAGCCAGTGGAACTCGGCTGGTTTTGGCGGGAGCAGACAACGAATCCTTTTTCCTCGTCATGATATACGCTGTGGTCCACATACTGCGAAGCATAAGCTTCGTTTGTCCGGACAGTTCCTTTATCGGCAAGACCAATATCCTGCGCATATATCACGTCAATCTCAACCGCTTCACCTTTTGTTTCAACTTCCCAAAACCAAATACCCTTCTCGGTCAGAGAAAAGGTAACGGTATAAGCAATGCCGTCCGCTGTTCCTTCCCAAATAACCTGGGAGTTTGAATACTTTACCCTGCTCTTTGACTGGCTGCCTAGCAGGGGAAATGCTGTTATCCCTTCCGTTTTATGAATCCGTAAATAAAGGTTGTTCAATCCTCCGTCAATGGGGTTCGACTGCCATTGGTTAATCATAATCCCCTGGTTAGCCGCTTCGAACAAGTCACCGCTGTTCCAAAAGGTAAAAGTAGTGTTTCCTGCCTGAATCTTAAAAGTAGACTTTGTTTTGGTGGTCATGGGTTCCCCTCAAATCTTCTAAAGTTAGTTGATTAGCTTAAAAGGTTGTTCTTTAAGTTCCGCACTGTTCGGGCCGACATAAACGATAAAATCCCCGGGATCGCTCGTAAACTGCAAATCAGAATGATGATAACGAAGCTGTTCTTCTCTCAGCGTAAAGGTAACTTCCTTCGTTTCACGAGGTTTAAATGTGAGCTTTGCGAAATCTTTCAGTTCTTTCAGTGGCCGAACCACTTCCCCGGACAGATCTCTTACGTAAAGCTGTACGGTCTCCTCACCTTCGCGCTCACTTGTATTGGTTACCCTGACCGTTACGTCAATGGTTTCTCCAACTTTTAGCGTACCGCTCGACAGAACAGGCTCATCATACGTAAAAGAAGAGTAACTGAGCCCGTAACCAAATGGATAGAGTGCTTCATTCGGTATGTCGAGATACTGTGAAACATAGCGTTCCTGGGCATCCGGTGCTCCCTGCGGCCTGCCGGTATTAAAACAGTTGTAATAAACTGGAACCTGTCCGGCGGAGTGTGGAAATGACATGGTCAGCCTTCCTGACGGATTTTCAATTCCGTACAGCAGGTCGGCTATGGCATGGCCTCCTTCTGTTCCCGGGAACCAGGCTTCGAGTATGGCATCGGTCTGCTGAGATACATCTGTCAGATCCAGCGGGCGTCCGTTAAACAGTACCGCAACTGTTGGCTTACCCAGTTTGCTGATCGCTGCAAGAAGCTTCCTTTGAATCTCCGGCAGTCTGATATCACTTCTGCTTCCAGCTTCTCCGCTCATCTCCGAACTCTCACCGAGGGCAAGGATAATAACCTCTGCTTCGGCTGCCACCGCAAGTGCTTCATTTAACTCATCTTCAGTCCCGGCAGCGACATCACACCCTTTGGCAACTGATATAGAGCCAGCCCCTTCTCTCTTGGCGATTCCGTCATAAAGCTGTACCGCTTTTTCTCTTGATCCTTTCCAAGCCCATGGACCAAGAATATCTCCGTTTTGCGCAAACGGACCAATCAAAGCGACTTTTTTGTCCGCTTGCAGCGGTAGAATATCGTCGTTCTTTAATAAGACGCATGACTTAGCAGCAAGCCGTCTTGCCACATGACGGTGCTCCTCACTCATAATCACTTCTTGTTCTCTTTTTTCATCGGTTCCTCGATGAGGATGATCAAACAGGCCAAGCTTATTTTTAAGTGTTAATATTCGAAGTACTGCTTCATCGATAAGATTTTCGGAAACGGTTCCGCTTTCCACCTGTTCCTTCAGATGATGCACGTAGCAGGTTGTCATCATTTCAATGTCGACTCCTGCCTTCATTGCTTTCTCGGCAGCTTCCTTCTCACCATTCGCCACGCCATGAGGAATCAATTCTTTGACGGCTCCCCAGTCGGAGATGAGAATCCCCTCAAATCCCCATTCCTCGCGTAAAATATCCCGCATCAGCTTTTTATTTCCTGATGCAGGAATTCCGTCCACTGTATTAAATGCCGTCATGACCATTTCACAGCCTTCATCCAGGGCCGCTTTATACGCAGGAAGGTACATTTCACGGAGCTGGCGTTCGGACATGTCCACCGTATTATAGTCACGCCCTCCTTCTGCTGCCCCATAAGCGGCGAAATGTTTCACACACGCTGCAACACGGTCCGTGTCTTCCGCAAGATTTCTTCCTTGAAACCCTCTTACGAATGCTCTTGCAAATTCACTGTTTAAAAAAGGGTCTTCCCCCGTTGATTCCATTACCCTTCCCCATCTTGGGTCCCGGACTAGATCAACCATTGGCGCAAAGGTGACATGGACACCGGAAACCGCTGCCTCCCTTGCTGCGATTTCTGCACTTTTTTCTGCTAGTTCCGTGTCCCAGGAACAACCAATTCCAAGTGGAACAGGGAAGATCGTCTTAAATCCGTGTACGATGTCTGCCATAATCAGGAGAGGTATGCCAAGGCGGTTGTTCTTCAGATAAGCTTCCTGTATGCTCCTAACCTCTTTGGCACCAGATGCACCAAGAACTGAACCGCTGTTTTTTACAATTTCTTCTGTAATCCCCATTTCTGCCATAGGGCCTGTAATTTCTCCCTGTTCTTCTGCTCCTTCAAAAAAAGGAGTAGCCAGCTGCATAAACTGTGCGATCTTTTCCTCTAATGTCATTTGTTCCAGAATGGAATGCAACGACAGATCTGCCATCCTTGTTCCTCCTTCTCCCATATATATAGTGAAAAACTTTGATAGAAACGTTTCGATGTTCATTCATAGTGGATTATAGCGGTGATAAAGAATAAGCGTCAATAACCCAATTGAAACGTTTCACCGTATGGGATCGCCCAATCCCTTGCCACATAAGGAATGGTCTACACTAAATAATTTGAATTTTTATTTTTTTCAATCGAAAAATGAAATTTGTGTTGTAAACGATTACATATTGGATTATAATATCCCTGTCGAAACGTTTCAATAATTCAGCTTAAAAAAAGCAACTATATTTTTTTACCATTAATAGAAACGTTTCACTTTATTGTTAACATTTTTAAAATAGCATTTAAGACCTTGGCGTAAAAAAACAACCATATAGGGGGAGCAAAAATATGAAAAACTGGTTACCAAAACTGAACAAAAAGCTGATGGTTGGTTCCTTGGCCGGCACCCTGCTGCTGACTGGAGCACTTACAGGCTGTTCGTCCGGTTCATCCAGCAGTGGAAAAACTGTCATTAATGTATGGGGAATGGGTGAAGAAGCCAAGTCCTTGCCAAAGATTGCCGAAGCATTTGAAAAGGAAAATCCCAAGATCGATGTAAAGGTACAGGCAATTCCCTGGGAAACCGCCCATGATAAGCTTTTGACGGCAGTTGCAGCGAAAAAAGGCCCGGATGTTGTGCAAATGGGAACCACGTGGATTCCAGAGTTTGGTTCAGCTAATGCACTGTTGGATTTAAAACCGTATGTGAAAAAGTATCCGGAGCTTGATCCGGTAAATTACTATGAAGGTTCTGTGGAAACAACGAAATACAAAGATCAAACCGTCGGTGTTCCCTGGTATATTGATACACGTGTTCTATTTTACCGTACTGACCTGTTAAAGAAAGCCGGTTTTAATGAGGCTCCAAAAACGTGGGAAGAACTTAGTACAGCTGCGAAAAAGCTTTCGGAACGTGGAGATAACAAGTACGGCATCAGCCTCGATACGAAGGAGCAAAGCTTAGGCTTCATGTTTGCCCGCCAAAACGGAGCAGAATTATTGGATAGCAAAGGTAAACCGCATTTTAATGATCCCAAATTTGTTGAAGCAGTGGACTATTTAAACAGCTTCTTTAAAAACGGTTCTGCACCAAAAGATTCTGGACTTGATATCGTTCAAGGCTTCCGGGGCGATGGAATACTGCCAATGTTCATCAGCGGACCGTGGATGGTTAAGCTGATTAACGACCAGGCGCCCGACCTTAAAGGAAAATGGGCCACTGCTGTTCTCCCTAAAAAGGAAAATAACCTGTCATCACTCGGAGGATCCAACCTTTCTGTTTTCAAGTATACGAAGCAAAAGGATGCATCACTGAAATTCTTGTCATTCATGAGCAAACCCGAAACCCAGCTTAAGTGGATGAATATGACCAATTCCCTGCCTGCTGCGAAAAAAGCCTGGGAAGACAAGTCATTGAAGGAAGATAACTTTTACACCACATTTGGAGAACAGATGAAGGAATCAAAGCCTATGCCTGTTATTAAGCAATGGGAGCCAATTGCTCAGGCCTACTTGAGCTCTTTTGAGAAAATCTATCGGGGCAAAACAACTGCCAAAAAGGAAATGGATGCCTTTAACAAAAAATCCGAAGAACTATTAAATAAATAAAGCCTCAAACCAGATAACTAGCAGAAACTTCTGCTAGTTATCCCTTTACTGCCACAGAAACAATGTAAAGAAAGGAGCTCATTATGAAAGCTCTGAATACTAAAACGCCTTATTTTTTCATTGCCCCAGCCCTGCTTCTTTTAGGTTTATTTTCCTTATTCCCCATTGTGGTGGCTCTTGTCATCAGTTTTACCGATATCAGCCTTGAGAGCCTTGGGGACTGGTCGAGCATTCGCTTTGTCGGCCTTGAAAATTACCTCGAGGTTTTTAAAGATCCTATTTTCATGAAATCCCTGTTTAACACCCTGTTTTACGTTATCATTGGTGTCCCTTTGGTCATCATTTGTTCGTTGGCAATTGCGCTTTTGATCAATTTCGGAAAGGCCCGTATATTCAGAGCCTTTCGAGTCATCTTCTATATGCCTTCCATAACAAACGTCGTGGCTGTGGCCGTGGTATGGAGCTATCTGTACAATCCACAGCTTGGACTGTTTAATTACGTGCTGAATTTTCTTCACCTGCCATCCGTTCCATGGCTGACCGATCCGACCATGTCCAAGGTTTCATTGATCGCACTCGCGGTTTGGAGAGGCGTCGGGGTGAACATGATTATCTTTTTGGCGGCTCTGCAAGGTATTCCGAAGACCTACTATGAAGCCGCACAGCTGGACGGGGCTACCAACTGGAAACAACTGACGAAAATTACGATTCCGCTCCTGCGCTATGCCATCTTTTTCGTCTCGATTACAACGATGATCGGCTGGCTTCAATTCTTCGAGGAGCCGCTTGTTATGACCAAGGGCGGTCCATTGGACAGCACTACATCCGTCGCTTTATTCATCTATCGAAACGGTTTTCAGCTCAGCAATTTCGGCTATGCTGCAGCAGGTTCATTCATCCTGTTTATCGCCATTATCGTCATAACCCTGCTTCAGTTCCGATTGCAGAAAAAAGAGGTGGACTATTAATATGGAAACCATGAAGCTAAATTCTGTAAAAGCAAAACCGCAAAGGAAATCATCAGTAAAAGCCCGCAGAACAAACAGGATGCAGCAATGGATTACCGGAATTATTCTGGCCCTCGGCGGATTTCTTATTTCGATCCCTTTTATCTGGATGATCCTTTCCGCATTTAAACCGGAAATGGAAGTCATGCAGATTCCTCCAACCTTCCTGCCAAAGGAATTTACACTGGAGAACTTTGTTAACCTGTTTGAAAACATGAATTTTACCATATATCTGCGCAACACCATTATCGTGGTGCTTTGTTCCTTCGTTGGCTTGTTTTTAAATGCCATGGCCGGCTATGCATTTGCCAAGTATAAATTTAAAGGCAGAGAAAAATTGTTTTATCTCGTACTGGCAACCATGATGATTCCAGGACAGGTGACCATGATTCCTGTCTATTTGATCTTAAACCAGCTTCACCTGACCAACACCATGGCAGGGATTGTACTTCCCGGTTTGGTTGGAGCATTTAGTATCTTCTTGTTCCGCCAATTCATGTCAACCATCCCAGATGAGCTTCTCGAAGCAGCGAGACTTGATGGAGCAAGTGAATTCAGACTGTTTTTACAAATCATTCTGCCGATCTCCAAACCAATTTTGGCGGTTCAGGGAATTCTTACTTTTATTGCCGGATGGAACAGCTTCTTATGGCCATTAATCATTGCCAACGACGAAAACCTGTACACCCTGTCTGTCGGGCTCTCCTTGCTCAAGGGACAGTATGGCGGAAATTTCGCCCTTCAGATGGCCGGTTCAACGTTTATGGTCGTTCCTATTGTTATCATTTTCATGCTGTTCCAAAAGCACATTATCGAGGGCTACACCATCTCGGGAATGAAATAACGTTAAAAAAAGCGCAAACCTCATGTGGTTTGCGCTTTATTCAATATTACTTTATGGAAAAGACTTCATTCTTGAGCAGATCAACAGGTTTCCTGGCGATCGGGTCGCTATGAAAATAATGACGGATCACACCGTGCTGGACATGGTTGGCAATGGATACCATGATCATCCCCTGATCAAGTGCCAAATACGCTTTAGCCACTTCTCCGCTCTTTACACTTAATGAATCGTAGAAGCCATGCTTGCCATAGGCCTTCATTTTCCGAAGTTGATTTATATTTTTCGCCACTGCATCCGGAGCATAATCAAGGGCTAAAAAGGACGCATGCGCCGTAACTGTGCCATCATCCTTATATCCTGATGTTCCAAGCGGTGTTGCCGCAAACTCACTATAGCCATCAGGAGTGGCCGACGGCGAGAACCCCCAAACCGGGTATCCCTTTTCTTTGGCAAATGCAATTTGCAGTTGTACATGGCGGGCGTTGTTTAGTCCTAAAGCGTTTTTGCTGTATTTCTTTTCATTTAATACAAGTCCGGGCATCAGGCCTTCAAACATGCTGCCGCCCCAGCTTGGTACATACTTTTTTCCCTTGTATTCGTAATGTCCTTCAAAAACAGGAACTCCATCATACTCAACAGTCGGGCCTTCAGGAATTTGTGATTGCCAGTCCCATTCTTTAGGAAGTGTGCGGTACATTTTCCACCAATGGTCACGCGGCACATCTCCCTTCCCAATAGCGATATAGCTTCCCAGCCGCGGTTCTGTGTAAAACATTCCGTAGTGGTGATCCGTTAACTTTCCGGTCACCACATCATATCCCCCCCGGAACTGTCCTACCTCAGGATCATAGAGAGTCGAATAATCCATTTTTTTCACAAGCCTGCTTGTTTGGGGATAGAGCTCTTTATAAACCTGTCCAGTTGTGATAAGCCCGGCGGTCAGCCAGCTGTTATCCACTTGTGAAATAAATTGGCCCCAATCGGTTTTTAATGTGCCATCTGTGTTGTACCAATTATAGAACAGGCCATTCCATTTTTTCAGTTGATCAAGCGTGTGGAGTGTGGTTTTCAGGCGCAGAACCGCTTCCTTCCTTGAAATCATGTGCATTTTTTCTGCTGAAATGGTACTGAGCATATACATGGAAATATTGGTTGGAGATGTATGCTTTGCTTCTTCCACTTTTCCATCATTTAATCGAACAATGTCGCTCGTCAGTCCTGTTTTGGAATCGGTATACTGCTCAAAGAAGCTGTAAGTATCTTTTGCAATCGTTTTCAATTCTTTCTGAAAAGAAGACTTACTTTGTTCCGAGGCATGAACATTACCAACAGGCAGAGCAGAAAACAGGGCAAATAATACGGCAAGAGTAGTGAAGACAATTTTTTTCATGAGTTCTCCTTTGCAAATTCGATTTTATCGAAACGTTTCACCGTAATTTTAGCAAAAGATAACTTGACCGTATATCCGCCTTCTGTTCCATTTTTTGATCGTTGAAGTTTTCTCCCGGGAACGAAAAAAATCCGGCTCACGCCAGATTCTTTTCATTCGTCATTTTTGAAGAAAGCCGGTCGACTTTCTGAATAAGCTCTGTCAGTTCTTGATGAAAAGCAAGCATTTTTTTCATTTTCTCCTCAAGCATGGAGGCTTGCTCTGTCAGGCCTGCAGCCATTTCAGCCAGATCCTGTTCTTTATCCTTTTGTTCCGATGCTTTCTGATAGTGAAATTTATGAGAAGTAACCCGCTCCTTTAAGGATAAAAACTCCTGAAGCTCCTGAAGGGAAAAACCAAGGATTTCTTTTGCGTCCATCACCCTTTTGATATGTTCCACATCTTCTTCGGTGTACAACCGTATTTTCCCATGGCTTCGCTCAGGTGTGCGAAACAGGCCTATCTCTTCATAATAGCGTATGGTTCGTTTTGTAAGACCCGTCAATTGAGCCACTTCATCGATTTTTAACCTTCTCATTTGCATCTCCCCTATCTCTATCATTGTCTTTTAAGATTTGGGTCAGATCCGTGCAAATCATGGCTGCCCCCACAATGTTCCCCTTTGCATCAAACAAGGGCTTGCCAAATATATCATACGTATGAAGCCCGTCTGATAACGAGTAGTGAATGGTCTTCCTTAAAGGTGCCTTTGTTTGAATAACCTGACGCTTTAATTCCATAAATTCCATAGAGCCGGGGTGGTAACCCAATTCATCATCGCGTTTTCCAATTGCTGAAAATGGCGCAAAATCAGGTGGCGGATTAAAAATCCATGTATATCGTAAATCCAGGTCGCACTGAGCCACTGTTACCGGTGAATCTTCCAGGGTAATATTAAAAGGCTCACTAATGTGTTCGGAATAAAAATTTGCAGGGTTAAAGCCCAGTACCTTGGAAATTTTAAGGGCAACCTCAGGGCTCGGGTGACGTTTCATCGTTTCGATTTGAGCATAATACCCCCTGTCTATAAAAGCCGCTCCCGCTACCTGTGCCTGTGTCATGTTCTTTTCTTTCCGCAAATTCACTAACCATTTTCTCATTTGCTCACCATCTAATCTAATCTTGTATTAATTCCATCTTACGCAAAACCTCTACATGCTTGACGTGGCTATTAGCCACTACTAGATATTTTTTACTAAAAACCAGATACATATAATACCTTCTTTTATGCTCTGAAAAAGATTTTGATTCAAAGGTTTCTGCTTATACTTCACCTTTTATCACTTCTTCAATTTATGTAAAAATCCTTTAGATTTACCAGGTATTTTATCCTTAAACAATCGTTTTACAACAGGTTCACTAAATCATTTAAAAAAAGAACCTGTAATTAAGGTTCTCACTTATTATTTCTCTTTATAATACCCGCTAATTTCTGTCGAAATAGTGGCAGCGCCGATTACGCTTCCATCTTCACCTAATAATGGCTTACAATAAATATCGTAGGATATTAGCCCATTTGATGAAGGAAAGGATATAATCTTTCTTGCTGATTGGTTTGTTGAAATGACCTGCTGCTTTAATTCCATTAACTCTGCCGTTCCCTGGTTGACTGCCAGTTCATCATCACACTTGCCGATCGCTTCTTCATTGCTGAAATCACTATGTGAATTAAACAGCCAGGTATACCGTAATTCCAGGTCGCATTGTGCCACAATCACCGGAGATTTATCCAATGAACTGTTAAAGGGTTCGCTTATACTTTCGGAATAAAAAACGGCTGGATGGAATCCAAGAACATTTGAGATTTTAGATGATACCTCGTAGCTTGGATCTCGTTTCCCGCTTTCTATCTGGGCATAGTAGCTTCTGTCAATAAACGCCTCCCTGGCTACATATGCCTGTGTAAATCCTTTATCTTTTCTTAGTTTTCCTAACCAATGCCGCATATATTTCACCGTCTATTTTTTTTAGAGTTATTTTAATAATAACTGACTACACTATGATTATCTGTGGCTAAATGCCACAACACGGACTGCACATGCCAAAAGACCTAGCACAAAATGCTATACGAGTATATTTGCTCCCTGCTCCCTCTCTTTTGGTTAAGGATATACAATATAAAAAGAAGTTACTCATAGAGAAAGGAAAGACAGTAGGATGTACATATCAACTGCACAGATTCAACTTACTTATGCCGACACCGACATGATGGGTGTCATTTACCACGGAAATTATGTCAAATTTCTGGAACTCGGCCGATCCGCTCTCATCGCTGATGCCGGTTTTAATTATCTTGAGATGGAGAAACTGGGCTACTATGCCCCGGTATACAATCTTGAAATTACATATAAAAAACCGATTCGATTTGGTGATCAGGTGTTTGTGAAAACATGGGTGGAAGAAAATAAGCGGTCGAAAACGGTCTATGGCTTTGAAATTGTAAAAAGAAACGGCGAAGAGGAACACATCTGTGCAACCGGGACGACGACTCATATTGTGGTACATGGCACAAACTTCAGGCCTGTGCCTTTTAACAAAGCTTTTCCTGAATGGTTTCAAAAATATGAAGAGATTAAAAAACAATAAAGAAGGAAGACCTTATGTTGGTCTTCCTTCTTTCATTCGTCAGGTTCATCCCAATTGCCACCAGCGTTTCTTTTGAGAGGCCTCAACCAACCGGGAAATCGCTTCTTTCGTTTCTGAAATCTGTTCTTTAATCGCCAACAGTTCTCCCTTTAATTCTGCATTCTGAACTGTTAAATCATGAAGTTGACGGGAAAGCCACTCCATTTCACTGTCTGACTGATCTTCCCCCATCAGTTCGGTTTGTTGAGCAAAACCAAGATTTCCGAGAAGATTCTCATCTTTGAGGAGGTTTGCCGCCATCATCATCATGCCCCCGAGATCCAGCACCTCGTCGTCTTTTTTATTATTCAATACGCTTCCAGCAAGATTCATGAACCCGCTCGCGTCGAAGGCTTCATTCCTTCCATCCAGTGCCTCATCTTCCTGATGAATCGGGAGATTTTTTTCTTCTGCCATGCCGATCCGCTCCTTCTGTTCCCAATATGGATTGGGCTATTGTCTTTACAGCCTATGCAAAACATGCGGAGGATGTTACGGCATAATAAAGCAGCATTCCAAAAAACGGAATGCTGTTTTAAACGTTTTATTCATGGGAGGCCAGGCTGCCCACCCGCTCCAACAGCGGAGAAGGGTTTTCTACCATGCTATTCAGCATAGTAAGCACCTCGGGGATGAAGCGAAGGTCACCTTCTTCCCATTGTTCGTTCCATTTTTTTAAATGCCGCTCTGCGTATTGAACCTGTTCCTGCTTCTCCTCTTGCAGTAATTCAATCACATGCAGCAGGATATTAATATGGTTAACTGAAAGCAAGTCCGTTCTGTATGAATCATCGTTCGTATATTCCGTAGCGTCTCTAATAATATCTGCAATATCAGTTGCATCGGGCTTGTTGGGCTCGTATGTTACAATGCGTTTCATGCTGATCCCTCCTGCACCAAATTTTTTAGGTTGGCAACTACACATGATAGGTTTGACGTTCTGCGCCCTTACTCCTTTAAAATCCTTTCGTATTATTTCGGATGATTCCGATCAAAAACTGCATCAGAATCAGGGGTTATTAGGGAAACAAAACGATAAACATCATTTCGTGTAGAAACCTATTTTATCGTTTTATCTGTTGATTTTCCAATGACAAGCATTAAGAAATCAAAACAAAAAATCTTCGGAAGATCAAGTCTCCGAAGATTCATATAAGGGGCACCACTATCATTCTATGGTTACATTTAAGCACCAAGAATTGCTGTTAAAGCATCCCGGATAATTGCTTGCTGTTCATGTGTTCCCAGGAGCACAGCCACTAACAACGCAAGCACAAGGAGTAATGCAATAACGATGGATACAAGATTTATAGACGAGGAGGACCCTTATACCACATCTTATGCAATTCTATCAGAATCATCTTATGCAGAAACCCTTTGTAATAGAAAAGCGGTGTCCATTTTTTTACGCAGGCTCTTGACGATAACCCTAATGGAAGTGCAAGCTAGAATTAGAAAAGAAGGAGGTAGAACTATGAATTCTTCAAACCTGCAAGAGATTATGAAGCTTTATCGAACACTGATTATATCCTGGAACAATCGTAATTCAGATGAAATGGCCGCACAATTTTTAAAAGATGGGGAAATGATAGGATTTGACGGCAGCCAGATCATCGGCCGGGAAGACATCCGCTCTCACCTGTCACCCATTTTCAATGACCACCCTACTCCTCCCTTTACCTGCAAGGTCAAGGCGATCAAACTGTTAGGCGAAAACAGCGCCCTTTTACGTGCCATAGCAGGGATGATTCCTCATGGCGAAAAGGCGTTGAATCCTGCGCTCAACGCCCACCAAACTCTTATTGCTGTAAAAATGGATAACACCTGGAAAATCCAGCTTTTTCAAAATACACCTGCCCAATTCCATGGCCGTCCCGATCTTGTAGAACAGATGACTGAAGAATTACGTCATTCTCCCTCCATCCTATAATGCTTTTTCTGTTTTTGTATTCACCACTGCAGAGGATTTAGTAACTGCTGATACGACAAACAAAACAATCAAGTTCACGATCATGGCAATGATTCCTACATTAAAGTCCTGAATGGCCTGTGGCAGAAAAGGAAAAATGGAACCTACCGTTTTACCCGTGATGGTGATATAAGCCACTGTTGCCACACCCGAACCTATACCCGCAAAGGCTCCCGCTTTAGTCACAAAATTATTTTTCATCAAGCTGAATATAAGAGTTGGGAAAAGCTGAGTAACAAGACTGTATCCCATCAACAGAAGGGCAACAAGTGTATTGCCTCCTTTAAAGGTAAAGAAAACGGCGATAAGAGCAACAACAGGAACAAGATAACGTGCCGTTCGAGTAACTTGCGCATCGGAAAGATCTGGTTTTACCACTTTATACACATTCTTGGCCAGAATAGTAGAAGCGGCCATAAGGATCATTGAACCCGGAACTAGCGCTGTTAAAATCCCCGCCGCTCCTATCACGCCAATTACCCAAGGATCGAAGGTTTGAATGGACAGCCTGAGAAGAGCAAGGTCGGCATCGGCCCCAGTCAACCCTTTCACCTGCAATATGGCTGCAAATCCAACAAAGAAGACAAACAGCAGAACAAGCTGGTAAATCGGCATAAAAATTGCGTTCTTTCTGAACACTTTTTCGTTTTGTGCTGAATAAATGGAGCCGAACGTATGCGGCCACATGTAAAATCCGAGCGCGGTCAGAAGGACAGTCGTCACAAACCAGGATGGACTCATACCGCTGTCCGGAAGTGCCAGGAATCCTGGTTTGGCCGCTTCAACCGCCTCAAACATTGGCTGAATGCCGCCATAATAGTGTATAGGCAGATAAATTCCGAGAAATAGCACAACGACCAGAATAAGAATATCCTTGGCAACCGCTGTCCAGGCAGAACCGTGAATTCCCGAAACCATAACATAAATGGTCACTACCGCCAGTCCGATCCAGATGGCGACTGTAGATGAAATCGTCCCATAGGAAGACTCTGAAACGATGATGCCAAGCCCTTTCAGCTGAAGAACAAAATAAGGAATCATAGCTACTACACCAACAAGCGAAACGAGTATGCCTAAATAAGGGCTCTTGTACTTGCTTACAAAAAAGTCAGATTGCGATAATAATTGATTCTCTTTGGCATACTTCCAGATTTTTGGAAGAAGGAAGTAGGACATAATATAGGCCAGACACCCGTACCCGATAATATAATAGGTTGGGCCCCCTTTTCCATAAGCCCATCCGCTTCCGCCTAAAAACGTGAAGGTCGTGTAGATTTCTCCTGCCATCAAAAGGAACACAAAAATGGTTCCAAATCCCCTGCCGCCAACAGACCATTGCTCCAGGTCCATATCTTTTCCTTTCTTTGCCCGAATTCCAAGAAAAATCGACATGACCATCACGGCAAAGATTATAATCAATGCTGCATTCATTATGCATCCCCCTCCCTGTTTTTTGGATCCAATTTATAGATGACCACCATGATAACAGTTGTAATTACTACCCAAATCACGCAATAACCAAGTAAAAAGGGCATTCCGAAAAGATACGGTGTCACTTTGTTGGCAAAATACGTACCGCCGAGCAGTCCGATAAACGGAATGAGCGCCAGCCATTTGATTAAACTCATAACAATCTCTCCTTCTTTCTCTTATGAATTCAGCAGTTTAACTGCTGCGTGGGCAAAGATGCGCACCCCTTTTTCCAGTGCATCTTCGTCAATGGAAAATTTCGCATGATGATGAGGATACACCGCTTCTTTTTCCTCGTTGCCGGCTCCGATATAAATAAAGGCCCCCGCTGCTTTTTGTTGAAACGCAGAGAAATCCTCTCCACCCATATTCGGCTTCATACGGTCAACAGCTTCTTCGCCATAAAGCTCTTTTACCGTTTCTTCCATAACGGCTGTCACCTGCTCATCATTGATGACTGGACGATATCCAAACTCATAACCAAACTCATATCCAGCACCGTGTGCTTCCGTAATGCCTTTAATCACCCGTTCCATGGTAGCTGGCACGGATTCCCGAAGTGAGGCATCAAAACTTCGAACGGTTCCCATAATATCAACACTTCCCGGAATCACGTTATGTGTTGTGCCTCCGATGAATTTCGTGACAGAGAGCACGAGCTGGTCAAGCGGATCCGTATTCCTTGAAACAATATGCTGGAGGTTCGTCACCACTTGTGAAGCAACCGCAATGCTGTCCACGGTCTGATGAGGCAGCGCAGCGTGGCCCCCTTTTCCTTTGACCGTAATGGTGAAGGTATCCGGGGCAGCCATCATCGCTCCGTACACAATTCCGATTTTGCCGATTTCCAGGGGGGCCCAAAGATGTGCTCCGATCACGGTATCAACACCGTCCATCACCCCGGCTGCTACCATTTCCTCTGCCCCTCCAGGGAACAATTCTTCACCATGCTGAAAAAGAAAACGAATCTCTCCTTGAATCTGATCTTTTAATTGAGAAAATACTGAAGCTGCTCCAAGCAGCATGGCAGTGTGTCCATCGTGGCCGCAGGCATGCATCACTCCCGGATTAACGGAAGAAAACTCGGATTCTACTTCTTCATGAATAGGAAGTGCGTCCATATCCGCTCGTATGGCCAGCACTTTTCCAGGCCTAGCACCGATGATTCTGCCGACCACGCTCGTCTTTGTCGGACGCGAAAGTTCAATATTGCCAAATGAATTCAGTACTTCATATACAAAATTCGAGGTATTCACTTCTTCAAACGATAGCTCGGGGTGCTGGTGCAAATGCCTTCGCCAATTCACTACGTTTTCTTTTACTTCATCCACTAAAAGATTCATTGATTTTGTCTGTACTTCCATGCTGATCACTCCATCTTTTCTTGTTTATCTATCTGGATACTAACGATTCAATTGCTTTTTTCAATACATGGACCGCCTGTACGCAATCATCCAGAGTGGTCCACTCATCCGGATGATGGCTGATGCCCTCTTGGCTTCTGACAAACAGCATGGCCGCAGGAACATACCGTGCGAGTACCATGGTGTCGTGTGCCGCTCCACTGGGCAGAAGGACCGGCGTCAGCTTCATCTCTTCCACAGCCCGCAGGAGCAAATGCTGCATCTCCGTTTGGATGGGGACCGGGGCCACATTAAGCGTTTCGTTGTATTCAACAGCCATTCCATGCAGTTGTGCTGCCTCTTGTGCCTTTTGAATAATCTTCTCACTTAAAGTCGTGACGGACGCTTCACTGATATCCCGCATATCTACGTATACGTCTGCCTGGCCGGGAATTACATTGATGCCGTTTGGGAACACTTCCACTTTCCCCGCTGTTGCCACTGCTGTGGGACTTACCTCTTTCGGGATACCCGAAAGCTCATACACAAACCAGCTGGAAGCGACAAGCGCATCCTTTCTGTCATTCATGGGTGTGTTCCCTGCATGGTCTGCGGACCCCTTAAAAGAAAACTTTATCCACTTGGGTCCAGCGATACCTGTTACCACACCGACTGGAACATCTTTATTCTCAAGGACCTTTCCTTGCTCAATATGTACCTCTATGAATGCAGCAATCTCCGTTAAATCTCTTTGTGCATCTAAAAAACGGTCGGCCGCCAGCCCGTACTCCCTGACCACCTGTTCAAACGGCTTTCCTTCACCGTCTTTCAACTTGAGCTGCTGTTGCAGTTCCAGCTCTCCCGTAAATGCTTGGCTGCCTGTCAATCCGCCGTTAAACCTGGCACCCTCTTCGTCTGAAAAGATAATCATTTCATAGGATCGATGCGGCTGGTACCCGCTTTCTTTCCAGGCCTCTGCCACCTCCAGGGCACAAAGGACACCCAGCGGCCCGTCAAAATGCCCGCCGTTTGGAACACTGTCCAGATGGGATCCAGACAACACCACCGGCTCATTTGGGTGGCTGCCGGCAAAAACGGCGATGACGTTTCCTGCAGCGTCCTCCCTCACCTTTAGGCCAGCCTCCCGCATCCAGCTTTTTACGAGCTCCTTCGCCTGTCGCTCTTCTCTTGAAAACCCGATTCTACAGGATCCTCCGTCTGCTGTGGCTCCGATCTCTGATAAAAGAGAGAGACGGCTTGCTACCCTTTCCCCAGAAACACCCGAATGATCCAGCTCACCCGAGTAGTTTTCCAACAGTCGTTCTTTGAGTGTACCTTTTTGTAATACGGCCATATGAAAACTCCTTCGATTTGGTTATTAGAAAGTATAGAATAGTCAGTCAACTATTAATATATAGAAAAAGGACAAAAAGGATTGTCCCTTTTTGTCCAATGTTGACAATTTATGAAGATGCCAAGTATTCTTTCATATAAATAGCCATCTGAAGTTCGAAAATCCGTTTGCCCTCCATACTGTCTTTCCCCAGCAAATCCCTGATATTCTGGAGCCTGTATTTGATCGTATTCAAGTGAACATATGAAGCTTTCGCAGTTGACGTCATATTCTGATTGCATTCAATATACGTTTTTAAGGTTTTGAACAACTCAGAGTCATGTTTTTCATCATAAGCCAAGAGCGGCCCAATCATATCGTGGACGAATTCCTGAAGTTCATCTCTTTCATGTTTTAAAAAAAGACGATAGATTCCGAGGTCTTTATAGGAAAAGATGATCTCGTCGTTATTCCGTGAGCGGATGTACTGGGCACAGCGTTTGGCGTCACGGTGAGAGCTCTGAATTTCAGAAATCTGTCCGAACACCCTCCCAAGCCCGGCATGAAAGACAAACGTCATAAGTTCCTGGACTTTTTCGTTAAAGTCTTTAAAAAAACGGATAAACTCCTCAAGAATTGCTCCTTCGCTTCTTGAGTCATTAATAATCACCAGCAAGTCATACTCCATGTTCCGGTCCAATATCAAAACTTTATCATGTGAATGTTTGACTTCCCGGTACAGCAGCCGATTGAACACCTGTCTTTTTCGGTTAAGTTCATGGAACGGAAGAAAATCATTGGAAATCAGCAGATTGATGCACAAAAACCGGCTTTTTTCCGAAATGCCCACAAGACTGCGCTGAGGGAGAGAAAACATATCTATTCTTTGGTCGAACAGCTGTTCAAGAAGATACCCCTCATAATTATAGAGGTCGGTTCTGATGCGCTCCTGACCCATCATCTCACGGGCAAACAAACTGCAGCCCAAATCAATCGCCAGCTGATCGAGCGTATCGAGTTCCTTGGCGAATACAACGAGAATTCCGATGGTGATGGTATCGGTTTGTATCGGAAACAAATAAAATGCAGCCCCGTCTGCTTCATGCCGGGCGGAGATCCCTTGGAGATTATACATGATATCTTTAAGCTCATCTTCTTGATGGACTCTGAGTCCATTGCCCCTGTTTTCTGCTTCATCTGAAGAACTTGCTGTGATCTCAAGATGCTCATTATACACACAGGTCTCTTTTTGGACGAGCCTGGAAAGGGTCGTGTTGATTCCCTTCATCCCTGTATGAGACAGGGATGCAGCTGCCATTTCCGAGTGAATGCGTTCCGATCGCTCCTGATGGGCGAACAGACTGGCATTTTCAATCGCGATGGTCGCCTGTGCCGCAAAGGTTTCCAAAAGCAGAAGATCTCGTGAATTGAAATAGACTTCTTCCGAAAAACTGTCGATGGTCAAAACACCAATACAGCCTTCCTTGGACAAAAGCGGTGCACAAATGGTGCTCACCGGATATTGATGGGCACCGACTGCTTTATTGAACAGACTTTGATTCTCGCTTTGGATATTTTCCATCGCCCGCGTTGTATCCCTCATATGCCGGAAGATTTGACCCTTTTTTGTACTGAAGGTCTTACCCGTCATCCCCTCATGCACATCCAGCGCAATTTTTTGCAAGTACTCCAGGTCAAAGCCGATCCCGCTTTTTACGACGAGCTTATTCCTGTTTTCATCATATATGAACAGAATACCGGAATTCGCTCCTTCAATCACCCGTACGACTTCCTGCATCAGTTGATGCAACACCTTGTCCAGATCCAGCGTGGACGTCAGAACACGTGCCGCATTGATTAAACTCATTAATTGTTTTTCCGATTCCAAAAGCGGACGCCCCTTTACTCAATAAGTAGCTTGTTCCTATTATAGGCAAACACGTCCGTTTACGGAACCTTCTTATGCCAAAGACTCTTGTTGCTTTATTTTTTCTATAGAAACGTTCTTAACTAATGAAAAAAGAAGACAGCCCCCGATAACCAACAAGCTGCCGGCTCCCTGCATCCATGTCAGTTGCTCACCTAATAGAAAATACGCAAGTACGGACGTAAATACAGGATTGAAATTCAAGAAGATTCCCGATGAACCAGCCCCGAGTTTTTGCACACCAATATTCCAAAAAAGCATGCATAAAACCGTTGAGACCACACCTGTATAGAGCAGAGATACGGTAAAGGAAGCATCCCACTCTGTTACCGTAAAATCCCCGGCATTAAACGGGAGCAAAATGCTTAAGCCGAACACACCGGAATACAGCGTACAGATTAGTGGAGAAGCTTTCATCATGGCCCACTTGCTAAATACCGAATAGATTCCCCAGATGCATACCGCTCCAACCATCCATAGATCACCCCTGTTAAATGTCAAAGATAGCAAAGAATGAAGCTCTCCTTTCGTCAAAACGAGAAGAACGCCTGAAAGCGATACAAGCATAGCCAGTAACTGCAGCTTGTTCAATCGTTCTTTTAAGAACACAGAAGAAAATAAGGCGATGGAAATGGCATTTAACGTAGAGATTAGCCCTGCATTGGTAGCTGTTGTTTCATGAAGTGCCACAAACTGAAACACGTTAAAAAGAACAACGCCCGTCATGCCCATCAAGAAAACAGGAAGGATTGCCGCTTTGGGAGGCAGCAGTCTCTTCTCTTTCCGCCATACAATCGGAAAAAGACATACGATGGCAATCATCCACCGTAAACTGGTCAATGTCATTGGCGAAGCATGCCCGATCAGCGATTTACTGATTACAAAGTTGCCGCCCCAAAACAAGCTTGTTAACAGAAGAAGTAATACATAGATCATTGGCACAATGAAACACCCCCTGCAAATATTTATTTAAAATGTTAACACGAAATAATAAAATGGATAATAAAATTTTAAATAATATGGTATAATCGAAATAAAATTCAACATATAAGGCGAATCAAAAAAATTAATTAACTTCAATCTAACCTATAGCTATTCCCGCTAAATAAAATTAGGAAGTGATAAAAATGGATGACATCAGAGCTTTGGACAGCGTGGACCTGCAGATTTTAAATATTTTGCAAACAGTGGACGGGATTAGTAATGCCGAGCTTGCAAAGAGGATTAATTTATCCCCTCCGGCTGTTCATATGAGGATTAAACGGCTGACCCAGGAAGGCTATATTGAACGCCAAGTCGCCATTCTCAATCAGGAGAAACTTGGTTTTGACTTACTCTGCTTTATTTTTATCAGCACCAACCTTCATCAAACCGACAAGCTGGAGGTGCTGGAAGCGGCATTGCATGACATGCCGGAAGTATTGGAGTGTTATTGCCTGACAGGAGAATATGATTACCTTTTAAAAGTTGCCAATAAAGGGCGAAAGGATTTGGAAGCCTTTATAAAAAAATTAAACAAGCTTGGCATTTCCCGAATTCAGACCAGCCTGGCTTTAAAAGAAATAAAGCATTCCACCACGCTTCCACTTGAAAGAAAAGAGTAAGATTTTTATAGGTTATTTCATAAACTTTAATGCTATAATAGCTAAATGTTAATTATGAGCGAAAGAAGTGAATTTAGTGGAACGTTGGAAAAGAAATATGTGGGTGTTATGGATCGGTGTATTCTTTACCTCGGCCAGTTATTCAATGGTCATTCCGTTTTTGCCTCTCTTCCTTCTGCAGATCGGCGTTCATGAAAACACCGAGATGTGGTCAGGAGTGTTGTTCAGTGCCGCTTTTTTAGCCGGAGCCATCTCTTCCCCTTATTGGGGTCTGCTTGCGGATCGGTATGGGCGAAAGCCAATGATTATCCGCGCAGGGATTGCACTTTTTGTCATTTATACGCTTACTGCCTTTGTTACCAATGCCTATGAGCTCCTCGCCCTCAGAATCATGCAGGGGCTATTGACCGGATTTATACCTGGTTCCATTGCATTGATCGGAACCAATACCCCTAAGAAACATGTCGGCTACGCTTTAGCAATGATTTCTACAGCAACGGCCTCTGGCGGTATTGTTGGCCCGCTGCTTGGCGGAAGTATATCAGCTCTCGCCGGAAATCGGTGGTCCTTTGCAAGCGGTGGCTTCATGGTGCTCATTTCTACCCTGCTTGTCATCTTTTTAGTAACCGAAGACAACTTTACTCCCAGTAAGGTGAAGGGATCAGTCACTAAGGATATTAAAACCGCAGCTTCTAACCGGCCGTTTATGATTGTATTACTTTTGACGATGGTCACCGTATGTTCTCTTATGACCATAGAACCTGTCCTTCCGTTGTATATTAAAAAACTGGGAAGCGCTGAGCACAATATCTCCTTTTTGGCGGGAGTTATCTTTTCGTTGCCCGGGATTGCCAGTGTCTTGTTCGGAGCCTTTTGGGGCAAGCTCGGAGACAGAATCGGTTTTCGAACCGTATTGATCATTGGGCTGTTTGGCGGCGGAATTGGAACCCTCGCTCAGCTGCTGTTTCACGACATCTGGGGATTTTCCATCATCCGCTTTGTCTACGGTATTTTTTTCTGTGCGGTGTTTCCGGCCATTAATGGCCTTGTCGTAAAAGTAACACCTGATGAATTCAGAGGAAGAGCCTTCGGATTGAACCAGACGGCCAACCAAATCGGCGGAATGCTTGGCCCAATTCTTGGCGGATTCATCGGAGGCATATTTACCGTTCACAGCGTCTTCCTTGTGACCGGGGTATTTCTCCTGATTGCAATGGCGGTGGCATGGCGGTCGGATTGGCAAAATACGAACCATCAAAAACAAAAAAAACTGAACAGTCCTTCTTTGTCCCAAAGCCACACGAAATAGAAACAAGAAACAGCCCCTTCGATCGTTTGATCGCAAGGGGCTTTCGTGTGAAGAACTTTACTCCGGGTTAAACCATAACTTCTGTTTATCTTTTGGATCGCCATTGTAGTTGACGAAGATTTCATCTCCGTCTGCTATGTCTTTATAGGCATAAAACTGTATAACCAAGTCCTTCTTTTTTAAGATATACCTGGCATTTGGTTTGAACGAATGGTTAAACAGGGATCCATATCCCAATGCGATGGCGTATCCGTCATCCCAATTGAATACGTAGTCTGCCAATACCGTTTTTAGCATATATTTGCATTCTTCTTTCGGACTCGCTATGACGGGAGCTTCATGAATCAGCTCTCCTTTTTTTATATCGCGGGTTGCAAATATGCCTCTGCCAAACCGTGAACGCCCTACTTTAATCATTGGTTCACAACCCTTCTTTTTTCCCGTGATACCATATACTATTCCTTAAGCAATGGTCAGGTACGGAAATAAAAGAAAACGGGCCCTCAATTAAGAAAGCCCATCAGGAAGGTGCATCTAATTGTTTAAAGGGTTCCAATTCCGCGGGAAATAGCGGCGTGAACTTCGGATCATTTTTCAATAATTCGGATACTGTTACGCATTTAAAACCCCGTTTCTGCAGTTCGGGCAATACAATCTCCAATGCTTCGATCGTTTGCCTGCGGTTCCCTCCGGAGTCGTGCAGCAAAATGATATCCCCATTTTTCACATTGGAAAGGATATGGCGGGAAATGTAGCCCGATCCCGGATTTCGCCAATCTTTTGGATCTTGATGCCAGGACCACAATATGATTTTGTATCCTTTTTTATTTGAATATTTGATGATTTGCTTATTCAGGTTTCCACCTGGAGGACGAAATAGTTTCACTTTGTTTTTTTGTACTTTTTCAATCAGTTTTTCAGTTTTTGTCACTTCTTTTGTGAACAGCTGTTTGGAAGCATAGGAAAAATTGTGGGGATGGGTGTACGTATGATCCCCGAGCTCATGGCCTTCTCTTATTTCGCGTTTAACGATCTCCGGATTCCGTTTGATGTGCTTGCCAACAACAAAAAAGGTTGCTTTTGCATGATATTTTTTTAAAACATCCAGAATCGCTGGTGTATAGAGAGGGTTTGGGCCATCATCAAACGTTATGGCTACTTCCTTTTGTGGAGAGGGGACATCCCAGATCACCTGCCCCTTTTCTTCATAATATTTCCGTTCAATTTTGTAAGCCTGTGCAGTATCCGGAAACTGAAGCATAAGGCTACTTGCCGAAACAACCAGCATGAACAGGCAGTATAGTGTCCGTTTTTTCATTGCCGCATCCTCCATCCTGCTATTAGTATGAAGCCAAAGCAGCAATATCATTCTGCGAAAACACAACCCAGGGAAAGAAAAATACTAAATAAACCCTGGTTGCCATCTCAGCTCCCAGGGCATTACGGTTATATGTTTATGGTGAAATAAAACTATGGGAATAGGGTGTTTTTTTCTCTTTGATCCGCAATTCCAATACAAAACGATAATGTGCGGCACGATGGATTTTTGTTTCAAGGGCGCTTTTCCCCTGGTTGACTGAAATGAAGGTATCATTTGAAAAAATGATGTCTGAGGTGTCTGGCGAGGTGGGTTTGACCTGTTTTACATGAGCCTGGGCAATCCAGATGCATGATTCATTATCTGGTGATTCCAGAGGTATGAAGAAAATGCCCAGCTGCTCACTGATCACAATTGGTGCCCGTTTCCTGTAACCCAGAATGGCGGTAGCCCCATCCTTTCTGCCCCGGTAACTTGAGCCATAATATCGGCAATTATACTGAATGACACCTTTAGGCTTTTCACGTGTTACCAGTGTTTGATGTTTTTCAAGAACCTTCGTATATAATTCCCCATACTGCTGATAAAAAGGAAGCAATGCCATGGTGTCCCCATGGATTTCGTACTGATTTCCCTGATCCTCGGCCTTTTTGTCCATAAACCGTTCCCCTCTCACATTTGGAAGTAATCCAGCCCCCGTTGGTTACCCTTGAATGCAGGTTAAGACAATCTTTTCCCTCCTTCTCTGCGGATTTGTTCATCCACTTTCTTTAGTATAACAAAAATTCGGAATATTTCTACATTATTTTACAAATTTCTGTGATAAAAGACATGTTTCGATAGTCCCGTTTTTATTTTTGCTCAAGTGTATCTGCTTTTTTAATCTGTTCCCATTGGGTTCGGGCATCCTCTTTTAACTTTTGGTTGGTGGTTGTATTCAGATCCTGTACGGTCGCACGTACAAGGCGCTTCCCCTTAAAATCCATGAATTGGATGATAACATCATTGGTCACTGCCATGCGTTCTTTGTACATAAAAAAATACCGCAATTCCTCTTGCAACTATTTTTCCCTCCCTAAAAACAAACCTATGTTCCTATTTTATGTTGGCCGGATGAAGATTACAATATGCATTTGCTCAAAGAACAATCATTATGAAAGGGTACCGGCTCTAAGTGAGTCTCCTTTTGCTGCAGGTTACCATAATCGCGGAATATCAGGCAAATACTGGATTATAAGTGTATGTTTTTGTTGACTTCCGCGGGCATTTCATCCATATGGTTAGAATCTTCCCTGAAACGGGTATTTTTCAGAAGAGAAATCACTAAAAGGGGGTATCAATTCTATTGAAAAAAGCCATGATCATCATAAATCCTTCTTCAGGAAAAGAACAAGCCATGGAGCTCCTTCCGGAAGCTGAAAGGGTTCTTCAAACATTTCATGATGAAGTTCTGGTCTGTGAAACTAAAAAGGAAGGCGACGCCGCTGCATTCGCCAAGAATGCATGTGAGCAACATTATGATACTGTTCTATCAATGGGCGGCGATGGAACGGTGAATGAAGCAGTAAATGGCCTTGCTGAGCAAGAGCATCGCCCCCATTTTGGCATCATTCCCCTTGGAACGGTCAATGACTTTGCGAGAGCTCTTCAAATTCCGCTTGATGCCCAGGAAGCCTTAAAAATTCTTCCTTATAAAAACCTCAGAAAAGCCGACATCGGCAAAGTTAACAATCAATACTTTATGAACGTCCTTGCTGTAGGCGCGATTGCTGAAGCCTCCTATAATGTGAGCACTGACCAAAAAACAAAACTTGGTCCGCTTGCTTATTTTGTGGAAGGCATAAAAGCACTGGCCACTAAAACGCCGTTTTCATTAAAGATTTCCCACAACGGGGGAACTTGGGAAGGAAATGCCTACCTTTTGGTGGCGGCGATGACCAACTCTGTTGGCGGCTTCGAGAAGCTTGCTCCCCAGGCTGAGGTCGACGATGGCAGACTTCATGTATATATATTTAAAAATATTTCATTACCAGGCACCCTGAATCTTTTTCCGAAACTATTCAAAGGGGAACTGCAAGAGCATTCCGATGTGACATACATACAGTCTTCATCCCTTGCTGTTTCTTCTTCTGAAACAATGGCTGTCAATATTGACGGAGATGAAGGAGAACCCTTGCCTTTTACCGCATCTGTCCTCTCCCGCCATCTTTCTGTTTTTGTTCCGCCCAACGAAAACGAAAAGGTTTGAAACAAGGTCCGCAGGGATATTAAGGAAGATAAGGAGGCGGTGAATAATGAGTGATCCTATTGCGTTAACAAGCATTATCATCTTTCAGGATGACACAAAAAACAAGGTCCGCAGAGCGTATATCGGAGAATTTCCTGATCCCGTTTTATATGGTGTACATGGCGGGGTTAAACAATTTTACGGAGTGGAACCCGAGGTGGAGTACCCATCCACCCTCGACCATATTGTTGCCGCTGCCGGTGGCTGACTGACTGGCACATTAGCAGGCGCGCTGGATGCGCGTCACATACCAACATCACCCGACACATTATCCGCTAACGTTCAAGGCGAAATTGAGGCACCGGAGGGCGTTTTGAAAATCACCAGAATATCATGCCACTTTAACCTGAAAGTTCCCCTGGGCAAAAAAGAAGCCGCTATTCGGGCTCTCAACGTTTTTGAACGGAACTGCCCCGTGGCCCAAACTCTTAAGGGGGGTGTAGCTATTGAAAACACCTGGAACATTGAAGAAATAAGCTAAACAACCCGTGTTGAAACCTACAGATGCGGGTAGAGTATAGTACATTGATTAATTCATCACACAGGAGGGTATATCATGGCACAAAACAACAATCGTTCTGGAAATGAGGAGCGCGACCAATATTTCGAGGACCGGGCAGGAACCGATAAAGCCCACTTCCATGTGGTTCCTCATGAACAAGAAGGCTGGGCTGTAAAGAAAGAAGGAGAAGACGAGCCACAACACACAACCGGCTCCAAATCCGAAGCGGTAAAAGAGGCCAACCGCATGGCAGAAAAAGCCGGCACCATGGCCATCATCCATAACGAACACGGACGGATTGAAGAACAGCATAACTATGAAAATTAGAAAAAAGCGGCGGATTTCAGCAATCCGCCGCTTTTTTGATGGTTTTTATGAAGAGGATACGGTTTCTTTCTTCCCTGCACGTTCCTCTGCCGCTTTAACAAAATAGGTAAACAATCGGTACATTTCTTCGCTCACCTCGGTCATATCCTCGGGATGCCACTGAACAGCAAGGATCCAATTTTTATTAAAGTCTTCACTTTCAATCGCTTCAATGATACCATCCGGTGCCTTGGCCGTGACTTTCATGCCGGGTGCCACTTCTTGGACAGCTCCATGATGAAAGCTGTTGACGGAAGTTTCGTTGCTTCCGATAATTTCAGCCAGCACCGAGCCTTCCTCGATCGAGATGGAGTGGGTGGCAGCGTCCCTTGCACCATCCTGATAATGCTTAATGACCTTTTCCCTTTCATCATATATGTCCTGGTACAGAGTACCACCGAGCGCACCATTAAGCACCTGGATTCCCCGGCAAATGGCGAAAACCGGCATATCCTGCTCCTTGGCAAACTCAATGAGATCCATTTCTGTCTTGTCTCTTTCCGGAATGACCTTGCCGAGATTTGGATGAGGTTCGGCACCGATTTGCTGGGGATCCATATCCTCGCCACCACTGAGCAGAATACCATCGCACAGAGCCGCCCATTCTCTCGCTATCTCTTTATCTGCCATGGGTAAGATAACGGGCACCCCGCCGGCCCTCATCACTGATGTCGTATAACTGTAATGAAGATAGGCCGTTTCAAGCCCTCCAATATCCTTCGTGGAACAAGTAATACCTATCACCGGTTTTTTATTTTTCATTCTAGCAACTCCCGTTCTGTTGTTGTCCTACAGACCTTTACCCTAAATCGTTGTATTGTGAACACGGAAATTTTATCCATTTAAAAACCCGCTTGGACAGCGGGTTTTCCTTGGATGCCTATGTTGCTTCTAATACCTCAAATTCAACAGCACTTCCCGTACAGCTTTATCTTCCATCACAATATCTTTATACTTTCTCGTGATTTCTGTTAATGCCACATCATGATAGAAGAACTCTGTAAAAAACTTCACAAGCGGCTTGGATTGCGTGCGAATCGCCTGCCATACGGTATCTTCGATGCCCGCAAAGAGCATTTCCCGCTGATCAATAATAAGGATCCGGCTTCGTTCAAGCGTTCCATGCTGGGTATCGGGCAATAACGTGGAGACGTCGGGAATGACTGTGAAAAGCTCTCCGATCACGTGGATTTTCACATCGATACCATCGTTATACTTATTCTCCAAGAGCGGCAAATAAGAACTCAGATCGTCGGACCAGCCGGAAAGAATGACAGACTGTTCAGCTTTCTCCAACAAGCCTTTCATCAACGATTGTATCGATTGATTATCCTTCAGCGTCCAGACCCTGTCGTCTGTAATGGTTTGTTTCCTCTTGGCCTCTCTTAGCTGCTGAACATTCGCCTCAAAATCTGCTTTAAGTTTTTCAATGGCAGACTCAACCGGCAATGCAGAATAAAGGCGTTTTTTTTCAACCGTTGACTCCAAAATCATACCCTTTTCCGCCAGACGGTGGAGCACCTCATACACCTTTGCGCGGGGAACACCGGAACCCTTGACGACTCCGGTGGCATCAAGGGGCTGTTCAGAGGTGACCAGCGATTGATACACCTGGCTTTCATATTGTGTAAATCCAAATTGCTGCAGCATGTTCGTAGCTCCTTGCCTCAATTTCGTAAGCTCATCATACCATAGTGCCTTCCATTTTCTACACACCAGCATTTTTGTCTTGTTTTTCTTATAAATAATGTTACTATTACAGTGGTAACTTTTTATAAAGGGTGAGTACTATGAATAAACGTGTTTACTTATTGACGATCGTTTCCTTTGTTGTAGGGATGGTCGAACTGATCATAGGCGGGATTTTAGATTTGGTTGCACAGGATTTACAGGTCAGCATCGGGAAAGCCGGCTTTCTGATTACGGTTTTTTCCCTTGTATTTGCCGTCGCTTCACCTGTACTGTTGATGATGACGTCAAAGGTTGAGAGAAAGAAACTGACGCTGATCTCTCTCCTGATTTTTTTTATTGGGAATGCTATTGCGGTCTTCAGCCCTTCCTACAGTATGTTGTTGATCGCCCGTATTGTTTCGGCGGCAAGCGGATCGCTGCTGGTCGTTTTATGTATTACTATCGCCTCATCGATCGTCTCTGAAGACTATCGGGCCAGAGCTATCGGTGTGGTATTCATGGGAATCAGCGCTTCCCTTGTTCTCGGCGTTCCGATCGGACTTATGCTTGGGAATGCCTTTGGATGGAGAGCTCCTTTCATCCTGATTGCAGGATTAACGCTCTTCTCCATGGCAGGTGTTTATTTCTTTATGGATTCCATGTTTTCAAAGCCAGCCGTTTCCCTTATAAAACAATTAAGAACGCTAAAAAACCGCAGGCTGCTGTTCGCTCAATTAACTTCGTTTCTCTTTTTGGCCGGACATTTAACGCTGTATGGATATTTAACACCGTTTTTAAAAACAGTTCTGGGCCTGAACGGTAACTGGGTGAGCATCGTCTACCTCATTTTCGGCTGTGCGGCAGTAGCCGGAGGCGGCGTTGGCGGAACCCTTGCGGACCGAATCGGCACTCGGAAATCCATCATTGGTTTTATTATCGTTTTTGGCCTGACCATGTTCGTCATCCCCTATACGACGTTTTCACTGCCCCTCTTTTTGGGTGTTATGGTGATTTGGAGCATGCTGAGCTGGGCCATCACACCGGCCATGCAAAGTTATCTTATTGAATCCTCTACAGCCGAAACATCGGATATTCAGCAAAGCCTGAATAACACTGCCCTGCACTTTGGGATTGCATTTGGATCTGCCATTGGCGGCTTTGTCATTGAACAGTCCTCTGTTGAATCCAATGCAACCGTCGGCGGCTGTTTCATTATTATTGCCCTCGCTGCGGCGCTTATTTCCATGGCAAAACGAAATCAACATTTTTCTCCAATTAAACATAATATGTAAATCAAAAGACACTTCGTTAAACGAGGTGTCTTTTTTAGGTCTTCTCCCGAAGATTAAGACTATATTGGTATAGTCACGGATAAAAGTATATTTGGAGGATCCAATGAATTTATTTAATAAACCAATTGTATCGTTACAGGAGAAAGCGACTGACATTCGTATGCACTTTCCTGCTACGTCCTGGATCGTTTTTGTTTCCCTGGTCTCCGCCATTGCTGCCCTCCTGCAATCTGCAGGAGGAACCATCCCTGTCGCAGGCATGTGTATCAGCCCTTTTTCCACGCTGCCGGTCATTGTAATGACTTTAATATCCCTTTTATATGGACTCTATACCTACACATTAACGATTATTCTTCTCGTCATCATCCAGCCCGCAGAAGTATTAATATTCACATTTACAACCGGCATGCTGGGTATTGGCCTGGGCTTGGGGTTTAACAAACTGAAACGGCGCCTTTTCATTGCTCTCTCAGGCTGTATCTTTCTATTTTTTGGCATGTGTATAATGCTTTATGGATTGTCCTTTCCTCTTTTCGGCGCTGACTTCCCTTATTCTCGAAACAGTATTCTGCTACCAGGCCTCTTTTTGTTTTCCTTGGCTTATAGCTTTGGATGGACAGAGCTTACCTTGCTTATTTTGAAAAAGCGATGGAACATCAAATGAAAGGAAAGGCACCCTGACAGGGGTGCCTTTAACTGTTTCATAATCTGTATAATCATTTTCCACTTGGTGCTTCATACTATTGCTAACCGAATCAACCTTTCGGGTCTTAGGGGGAAAAGGACTATAGAACACTTTCCATCCATCCAAAAGTGGATGTTGAAATGGAATATAAGGGGATTATCAATTTTAAAAAGGAAGTGCCGGTTTCGGAACTCCCTTTTACTTATTTCACCGCTGCATATTAGACAATCAATACAAAGGTAGTATGAATGTAAAATAACCGTTTTGAACGATTATTTATCAACGGACGTCTGAAAGAAATTGTTCGAGAGTTCGTACCTTTCCAATTCTTGGAAAGATAAAGGAACAAGAAGCGTCATGTGCTTCCTGGCTGAATGTTGTCATCGCATCCGTGACAAAAATCTGGTTGTATCCCAATTGGAAGGCTTCTCTTGCCGTGCTCTCCACGCCAATATTGGTCGCGATACCGCAAAGTACAATCGTATCAATGCCCCGGCGCCTCAATTGAAGGTCCAGATCAGTGCCAAAGAAAGCACCCCACTGCCGTTTAGTAACAGTGTAGTCTTCCGGCTGAACACCAAGTTCAGGAACAAATTCGGCCCAGTCTGCCGGCCGTTTACCAGAAGGAGCAGGTTCATCGGTTACAGGCTGCAACGCGTCTTTTCCATCGTGAAAAGCCACATTGACAAAAGAGATGAATCCTTCATTCTCTCGGAACAATTTTACAAGGGGAATTGTTTTTTCAACAACCTCTTTCCCCCCAGGCATCTGGACGATGCCTTTCTGTAAATCAATGATCACCAACGCTGTTTTTTTAAAATCAAGTTGTAAAGCACTCATCACTATTCCTCCTTCATGACTTCTTATTTTACGGATGTATAAAGAAGACCCGCATAATCCCGATCCGGTACGAGCCCTTCCTTTGCCGCCCGGGTCAGAAGTGAAACAACCGCTTCGTATCCTGCTTTCCCGAGGTCAGCCGTAAATTCATTTACATACAAGTTGATGTGCTGCTGAGCAACATCGGGGGAAAGTTCACTTGCATGCTGCATGACGTACTCTCTTGATGCCTCCGGAAATTCCCACGCATAGGCGACAGATGAACGAATCCAGTTTGTAATGGATTCAATGTCCATGGATTTCTTAGCGATGATGGCCCCAAGCGGAATCGGCAATCCGGTGTCTTCCTCCCACCAGTTCCCCATATCTGCCAGCAGGTTCAGTCCGTAATTTTGATACGTAAAACGTGCTTCATGGATAACAAGGCCCGCATCGATATCTCCCGCCTTTACCGCCGGCATAATCTGATCAAACGGCATAATCACGATCTCACCGATCCCACCAGGTACATTTTGCGCCGCCCATAAACGGAACAGCAAATAGGCAGTTGAACGTTCACTTGGAACAGCTACCTTTTTTCCCGCAAGCATTTCGGGGCTTACCTGTCCCTCTTCCTTTACGAGAACAAGCGGACCGCAGCCGCGTCCCAGCGCCCCGCCACATGGTATCAGATCATAATGGTCCAGTACCCAAGGGAGGGCAGCATAAGAGATTTTTAAAATTTCAGGTCCCTCCTGGCGAGCGGCCAATCCATTCGTGATGTCAATGTCCGCATAGGTGACATCAAATTCAGGTGATCCCGGCACCAGGCCATGCACCAAGGCATGAAAGACAAACGTATCATTTGGACACGGTGAAAAAGCAATATTCATTTTACTCAATTTAAAGTACCTCCATCATAACTTTACTTGCTGATGTTAATGCCTCGAGGGCTTCTTTCAGTTTCCATGCTCCGCGGTCACGAGGGCCCACTGCATTGGAAATCGCCCTAATTTCCAGTACAGGCAAATTATTTTCTCTGGCAGCCAATGCGACACCATAGCCTTCCATTGCTTCAGCAGCAGCATGGGGTTCAAACTCCGCCAGCCGGTCAGCCGTAACTTGCGTGCCGGTTACTGTAGAAAGCGTGAGAATTGGAGCAGTATGTACAGGCAAACCCGTATCTGCCAAGGCGGAAGACAATGCGAGCACCAGGCTGCTCTCAGTCGGAATTCGTGTTGATGAGCCGAATCCCAGTTCATCTAAACTAAGAAATCCTTCCGGGGATTCGGCACCTAAATCGGCACAGACAATTTCCTCGGCAATGACGAGGGAACCCACCTCTGCGCGATCCGGAAATCCGCCCGCAATACCCGCATTGATTACCAGATCATATGTATTGGCATGCAATGCCTTCATGGTACTGATCGCTGCTGCGACAGGTCCGACTCCAGCTAAGACCACATCCACCCTGTTGTCCTGACACCCTCGCTCTATGGCTTCTTTTTCCTGTTGTACAGAAGTCATCACAAGAATACGCCCATTTAATTTATTCATGTATTCGCCTCCTGTCTTTAAATGCTTTCCTATTCAAAGGTAGCACTTAATCGTGTTTTCTTTCCACTTTGATGCTTTTTGGACCCTGTGCATCTGCATAAATTATACCGTTTGGAAGACGATAATGACGTATAGAAAATAATGGATACGGAGGTATTGATCATGGATCATTTGGAAGGAAGCGCTTCTACCAATAAATACATACCCGTAAGCTCGGTTACATCCGGGGAAGGAAAAGAAGTGGCACCAGGCCTTTACTGTTACACCAATCAAATCGTGAATTTGTGTTTTGTTGAAGATCAGAAAAATAAAAATGGCTGGGTGCTGGTGGATGCCGGCATGCCCGATTGTGCAGAAAAGATTATCGCAGAAGCGGAAGTGCGTTTTGGCAAGGAGACCGTTCCAAAGGCCATTATCCTCACACACGCCCACTTCGACCATATTGGAGGAATCATCGGTTTGTTGAACCGTTGGAACGTCCCGGTTTATGCACATTCACTTGAACTGCCGTATGTTACAGGAAAAAAGGATTATCCTAAACCGGACCCTTCAGTAGAAGGCGGCATGGTAGCAAGAATGTCTTTTTTATTTCCCAATGAAGCGATCAATCTTGATAAACAGGTTCATGCCCTGCCAGAAGATGGCTCTGTTCCCGAACTTCCGGAATGGCGCTGGGTGCACACGCCAGGTCACACAGAAGGCCATATCTCTCTTTTCCGTGAAGCTGACCGGGCATTGATTGCGGGAGATGCCTTTATTACGGTCAAGCAGGAAGATCTGTACAGTGTAATCACCCAGCATCTCGAAATCAGCGGCCCGCCGCGCTACTTTACCCCCGACTGGATGGAAGCCTGGAAATCGGTAAAAAAACTGCACTCTCTTAAACCCCATACCGCCGTAACAGGACATGGACGGCCGGTCTCCGGGGAATGGCTGGACGAAAACCTTTCGAAATTGGCCCGGGAGTTTGACCGGATTGCAATCCCTGACTATGGAAAGTACGTGGGACGCAACCAGCTCGAGCAATAGAGGAAACAGGCTGTTTTTCAGCCTGTTTTCCTTTTTGCCATCTCTTGTCCTGCCCTAATTGAAGTTAAAAGAAAATAGAGGCCCGGAACTAAAATAACCGTTCCGGCCGCCGCAAAACTCTGGCGTGTGGTAAAGTGCAAATATCCGGAAGAAGCAAATAATATACCAAGAGGCATCGCGGCACGCATCATCAGCAAGCGTACAGCACTCAGCTGGGCAAGTCGTTCACGCTTCGCTTCCTGCTGGAACAGAGCTGAACTTTGGGCATTAAAGAGAGGAATAACAAAACCGCCGAAGAGCTCGCATCCCCAGGCAAGCCATATGTGATCCACAATATACAGAAGTAAAAAAGAGAGCCCTCCTCCTGCCAATCCTGAATACATGACAACGGGGTTCTTAGGCAGCCTGGACAGAAAAAGACTTCCAATCGTATAGCCAACTGGAAAAGCCCCGGAAAATACGGCATACTCCCATCGTTCTCCTCCCAGTTCTCCACGAATAAAAGGAACGCTGAGCACAAGTGAAGCTCCCACCGCAAACTGCACACTAGATGACAGCAAGGTCAGCTTTAGCAATTGGGGCTGCTGGAAAAATGAACGGTAACCTGCCTGCATTTCAGACCACCAAAACTTTTTCGTCCAGATTGCTGTCTTTGTTACTGAATGTGTTTGTATCGCATACAAAGCGACAAAGCTGAGAAAAAACAAGGCAGAGGAAAACGCATAGAGCACAGGAAGGGGAAATACAAGCAATAACAACGAAACAGCTCCTGGCGCAAGAAAACTCATGATTTTCATGGTTCCATCAAGCAAACCGTTGGCTTCCGCGAGCTCTCTTTCTTCGCACAGCTCGGGCAAAATGGAAAATGACAGACTGGCATACACCGGCTGCAGCAACCCGAGGCAGCACTGAAGGATCACCAGTCCACAGATCATGCCAGTATGGGATTGAAAAAGCCAGCCCGCCAAGGGAAGCAGGTAGCCTCCCATCCGGATCAGCTGAATAATTTTCAATGCCCTTTCCTTATTGACCTGGTTCAAGTAGGGAGCACTGATCCCCTGCAGCACAAGAGAAGGAATAAAATATACGAGCCACAGTGCTCCCATCCATTCTTTTGACCCCGTCAATTCGAACAACAGGAGACCATTAATGATTCCGCCTGCAGCCCCTCCAAATTCCGAGATCATCTCTCCTGTCCATAGCGCATGAAAAGAGCGGGAAAACTTTTTCATTCCTTCAAACCCAAGTACTCATTCAGTTTGCCGGAAAATTGTTGGATGGTATCGGTGTTGGCACGGTAAACACCTTTTTCAGCAGAAATAAATCCTGATGACTTCAAGATGGAAAGCTGATGATGAAGCGTGGTTTTGGAAATTTGAAACTGACCGCTCAATTCCTGAAGAGATTGCTGCCCTTTCATAAGAGTGTGCAACAGCTGTAAACGCAGTTCATCCCCCAGTGCTTTATGTCCGCTGATAAGTACGGAAGAAGGCTGGCCGGGTTCGGTTAAATATTCTTCGTTCACCGGGTAGAATAAAAGCTTTGTATCCACAGTGCGCAGCGAAAGAACCCATGGGCGGTAGGAGACATGAGGCACCAGCTTCACATGCCATACGGATGGCTCAGGTACATACTCAGCTCCCCCGGTGACCCGCTGAATTTCATTCACCGGCTGATCCCGGTTCAATCTCTGGTTTTCTTTTTCCTCAAACCTAAGGGCCTGCATCCATTTATCCCATACCAGCTGGATGCGGATAAAATCATGCCATTCCTTCGTCACCGTTTTCATTAAGGAAAGGATATCTTCAATGGCCCGCTCCCCGAGCAACCTGACATAGCCCTCGAGGTAGTCGTGACCTTGAAAAGATTTTGCATATTGAACAAATCGTATTTTATCGGAATAGTTTAACACCGTGTCTTTACGATTGGCCTCTGTTTTCTGGCTATGATAAGGAAGCAGAACTTCATATAAAGTTTGGTGTGATTCCTGATCCATTGCATTTAAAAAATCCTGAATGAACTTGGCACCCCAATGATTTTGAAGCAGCAGCATGCCGTACCATAAATTAGTTTCCTCTATCTCTTTTAGTGCCTGAAGAAGCTCCAGACTCATGGTGTTCTTCCATGTTTTCCATTGTTCATCGAGCCCAAAGGTATGTCTGAGTTGTGCGTGTGTATAACCTGAGATGCCAAGAAGGACCTCCCAAACCTGTGACGATTCTACCGTTACATTCACAGTCTCCGCCGGCTGGGAAGCTAAAAAATAGTTCATGTTCAACAGCTCCTCTCGTTGATTACTATTCTATATAAACAGAATTGTTTATTCAATATATTTCGAATAATAGATTCAAAAAAGCACAAACACCGGGGTGGCGTTTGTGCTTTTCGTGCGATTACTGCTCGACCTTTTCTCTTTTTTGCTGAATTTGCTTATTGTGCGCATGCGTGTGAGCGGTAAAGCGATCTTCCTCAACCTGATCTGACATTTTCACACCCTGGGCAACCATTGCCGAAGCTACCTTTTTCAAGCCCATTTGATCTTTTTGATAAACGAAGGAAGCTCTTGTAGAAACAGCAGCGCCTGGCTCTGTCACATAAGGGACCACACGGTAATCAGCCTGCCATTGTGCAGGCGTTACTCGGCAGCGGACATACCCTCTGTAATCATTAAAGAATTTAATGTGCGGATTTTGTTCTAAAATATGATTGGTATCCTGACGCTTGTCTGCCCCGTTGCCGCCTGATGTAATGGACGTTCCCACAAACTCAACACCAAACACCTTGGATTTTGGATCATCAAAATTTGTAAGCAGATTGTTTGCCCAGCTGGCATGAACATCTCCGGTCAACACAATCAGATTGTTCAAGTTCCTGGACTTCACGAAATCCAGGACACGCTGGCGCTGGGCAGGATATCCGTCCCAGGAATCCATGCTGTAAACCGGCGCAGCTTTCGTTCCGAAGTTCCACTGAGCAAAAAAGATTTGCTGAGCCATCACATTCCAGTATGCTTTGGAGGAGCTCAAATTATTAAACAGCCACTGCTCCTGTTTATTCCCCATCAATGTACGGCCTGGATCCATCGATTCCTGGGAAGGCGGTTTGTTGCCGTCGCCGTTTGCTTGGTCTGATCGGAACTGTCGTGTATCAAGCACATTAAAGGAAGCCAGGTTACCATAATCAAAATGGCGGTAAAGCTGCATGTCCGGACCGTTTGGTAAAGAGGACTTCCGAAGTGGCATGTGCTCGTAATAGGCCTGGTACGCTGCAGCCCGGCGAATGATGAAGGCTTCCGGAGATTGGCCTTTTTCAGGAATATTATTGGCATAGTTGTTTTCTACTTCATGATCATCCCAGGTCACTACCCAAGGGAATGCAGCATGAGCGGCTTTCAAGTTGGCGTCCGAACGGTATTGGGCATGACGGTTGCGGTAATCGTTCAAAGTCATGATTTCAGCACTGCTATGGGTTCGAACATTTCCTGTTGCCGCTACATATTCATTTGGACCATATTCGTAAATATAGTCCCCAAGGTGGAATACCAGGTCAAGATCCTCTTCTGCCATATGTTTATAGGCGGTATAAAACCCATGTTCATATTGCTGGCAGGAAGCGAACGCAAATTTAAGTTCTTTTACAGAGGATCCGGGAGCCGGCAAAGTCTTCGTGCGGCCGACAGGGCTAAGTTCATAGCCGCTCTTAAACCGGTAATAATAGATATGGTTCGGCTTCAGCCCGCTCACTTCAACATGAACAGAGTGCCCAAGGTCAGGTCTGGCCAGTTCCGTTCCTTTCTGCACAATATTTCTGAAACGCTCGTCTTTTGCAATCTCCCATCGTACCGGTACCGCCTGGCCTTTCATTCCTCCGCCATTCAAGGGATCTGGCGCAAGGCGTGTCCAGAGCACCACACCATCGGAAAGCGGGTCGCCTGATGCTACACCGAGTGTAAAGGGATAGCTTTCGAACATTGGAGCGGCATTTACTTCAAATCCACCGATAGACTGTGCAAGAACTGCCCCAAGAGACAAACCTGCAATTTTACCGGTTCCTCTAAGAAAGCTGCGGCGGTCAAATTTTTTGTTTTCATGTTCCTCAGTCAATTTTTTGATCAAATCCTCCATGTTCCTTTCGTCTGCCATAACAATTCCCCTCTCTTAATGAAAAGTAGCGTACGAAAGTCAGTATAAAACGTGAATATGAATCTGCTGTTAAGATGTGTAAACCTGCATGAAACGACAAAAAAACAAAAAAGGACAATAATCGCAGGACTATTTTCCTTCCAGGCTCTTTTCTTACAAACAGGTAGCGTTTCCAAATAAAAAACGTAAAATCTTTCATCAAGGTTCAGGACTTAAGTCGGTGATTTATTAACATATCCTTCAAAGTAATCGAACAAATGGTAATAAAAAAACCACCAGGAAGTCTAAACAACCTGGTGGTTCTGGGTCAAACCTGCTGTTTATGAAGGTTTTTTTAATTCTATCACGTTGCCTTCCTGTTCTTTCTGTTTCTTCCTGTATACGATTTTAGAAAGCGTAATGCTGAATTCATATAGAATCAACAGCGGGATCGTTACCAAAAAATCCGACATAAAATCAGGTGGTGTGATGAGAACAGCCACCACGACAAGACCAAAGTAAGCGATCTTCCTTGCCTTGGACAGGAGCTTTGGATTCACCAGTCCAATCGATGTAAGAAACATGACAACGAGCGGAATTTCAAATAAAAAGCCAAACGGCAAAGTAAGGTTGATCATGAATTTAAAGTACTTTTCCGATGTAAAAAACGTTTGGAACTGACCGTCAGACAGCTTCATTAAAAAATCCAGCACCATCGGGTAAACCACAAAGTATCCGAAGGAGAGCCCGGCAATAAATAAAAGAAAAAGGGCCGGGATATACGAGAGTGCGATTTTGGATTCTTTCCTGGATAACGCCGGTCTGACGAACCGCCATGTCTGATGGGCGGCCACCGGAATCGTCAGTGCAATGGATATGACCCCCGATATCATAAAATAGACCCAAAGAATATCACTTGGCCCCAAAACCGCCAGCTTGGCATCTAGATCACGGATCAGCCAGTGATAGATGTCCTGAACATAGAGAAACGAAACAATGAAAAATACGGCAAACGTAAGCAGTGTAATAATCAGCCGCTTTCGCAGTTCACCTAGATGATCAATAAGAAGCATTTCTGCATCTCTCATGAATTTCACCTCGTCACATAAGAGAAAGGAGATGACTGGTTTACGCCATCCCCCTCTCTATTATTTTTGCTCTGCTTTTTCTTCCTTTTCATCATTGTTCATTAAATCCTTGGCAGAGTTTTTAAACTCTCGCAGCGTGCTTCCAAACGCCCGTCCGATTTCTGGCAGTTTAGCAGGTCCAAAAATGATTAACGCAATAACCAGAAGAATAATTAAACCAGGGATACCGATATTTTGGAACATAGAAAGCCCTCCTTAGAATTTAAATCCTGTAATGGCGACCACAGAAGGCCGCGGCATATTGCCGCCACGCACCTGCGGCCATGTGCTGGTCGGGTTCAATTTGTCTTTTGTTTCTTCACCGGGATGTTGTACCGACAGAAACAGCGTACGTTCATCCGGAGTAAAGCATGGGCCGGTTAATTCTGCCTGTACCGGGGCAGATGCAAACTGAAAAGCTACGCCCTGATTGCGTCCAACCGTTGGAATCATAAACATTCCATTGTTTTTAAAACTCGTCCATGCCGCAGAGTTCAGTTTGTCCGATGAAATATCGGTTACGGTCCAAAGGTTGGCATTGCTGTCAAACGTCAAGTTATCAGGCGCACTGAATCCGCTTTGTCTTCCGCCAGCCGCAAAAATCTCAAATTCAAATTCTGTTGCCCCATGGTCGTTGTCTTTTTCAAAAAACCGGGTAATGTGGCCATGAATATTCCCGTGTTTGTCATTATTGGTATGGGCGATAAAAATGGTTTGATCGAGGGGAGAAATCTCCACATCTTCCGGACGGTCGGTCGGCGTAGCGCCAAGCAAAATCGCAGCTTCGTGACAGTTGGTCAGAACATCCCCCTGCGTTTGGAATTTTTCCAGCAGCTCACTCTTCCCTCTGGCAGCTTTTCGCACGTCCTCAAGCGCAAGAGGCAGCCATTTTCCGTTTTTCAGATCTGCAGCATACAGCGTCCCTTCCTCCAGCAACCTGGAGTTTTTATTGCCAAGACTTTCCTTGAACCTGCCATCACTCACAAACTTGTAAACGCAGGCATCCTTTTTGTCATCGCCCATGTAAACCACAACCCTGCCATCCTGTGAAATTCCCATGGAGGCATTTTCATGATTAAATCGACCTAGAGCCGTATGCTTGCGCACTTGAAAGTCAGGATTGAAAGGATCCACTTCAATTACCCAGCCGTAATGTGTGGGGTCAAGCTTGGCATCTGCCGAAGTAGTCTCATAGTTTTCCTCACACGAAAGAACCGTGCTCCACAGCGTACGTCCCCCTGAACAATTGGCAAAGGTGCCTTGAGCCATGCTTGCCCCATTCACCGCCTTGCTTCCCTTGGCTGGTCCAGTTAACGCAAAAGGAGTCAATCCTGTAATCCTTCTCGCCTGTTCGGAGTCTTTCACCATTTTCCAGGATCTCGTTCTCTTGTCACGAACCACTTCAATGATGGAGCCTCCCTGGTTGTATAAAAGTTTCTCAACTTGAGCTGCACTGTATGTACCGTTTATTTTTTCTCCTTCTACATATAACGGGTTCGTATATTCATGATTGACCCACAATAGTCCATGGTTCACGGAATTTTCAATGGGAAAATAAAGCGTAAAATCATTGTTAAAACCGAATGTATCCCCTTTCTTGTTGATTATATCTCCATAGGAAGCTACTACGTCATACTTATAGCCCTTGGGGAGCACGAGATCATCTTTGGTCGAAGGTTTAATCGGCTGAAATTCATATCCATGCTTGCGCGGCTTTGTACCAAGCAAGTTGTTGCTCTGTGCATTCGCTGTTTCGGTCAAAACACCCAAACCTGTGGACGCAGCAGCGAGCGCGGTGGCCCCTGTGCCTAAATACGTCAAAAATGTTCTTCGATCCAGTCGTTGATTTTCCATTTAACCCCTCCCATTTGAATTATGTTTCTACTTCACCTTAAACAATGATTGTTGAGGCCATATGAAGAAAAATTTAACAAATTATAAAAACCGGAAGAAACGAGTTTACATAAAAAAAGAACCGCTGATCAAACAGCGGTTACTCAAAAAGCAGCATAGCAAAATCCTTGCCATTTATGCTCAGGGCCGTGTGAAGCTGGGCTCTATGATGATATGTATGTGCCAAAATTTCGAGCATCCATTCATAACGGGAATATGAAACACCCCACCAGGAAGTCGTCACCTTTAACCAGTCTTCCTCCCGAAAACAGCGAATGCTGTCCTTCAAATAGTCAAAGTGTGAAATGAACAATTCCTTGATCTCACTTGGTGTTTGGGGATTATGCTCCGAATAAAACTTCTCCATCTCCTTCTGTCCAGCCTCATTCATGATTAAAATGTCTGCTTTATAAATCAGGCTTATGTGAGTTAACAAATCTTTTACATTTCGTTTATTTTCTCCTAAAGAGATATCCAAATCACTCGCTTCCATCGAGTCTATAAGATTTAGAATAGTATGATTGGCCACCTCCAGTTGGTGAAGAATCGGCGTAATCAAATTCATGCTTGATCCCTCCCTTTTCATACCCATTATAACGCTAACCAGGCTTAAAATGCGGTTGTGGCTCACGAACCATTCCAGGATGCATCTTCTTGTTTCATTGGATAAAGCTTTAAACACTTCTGTGAGATTCATCTAAAGGTCCCCTTCCGCAAAATAGAAGAAAAACATACTTTCCATTCTAAGCACATAACGTAGAGAAAACAAATTACAAATAATAGATGACCCAAAATTAAATTTATAGATAATCGGCAACTAGGAAAAAAGTCATTGACAGTGATTTGAATCCCTGACATAATACATAGTAATTTGATAAGAATACACTCTTATTAAGAGCAGGCGGAGGGAATTAGCCCTATGAAGCCCGGCAACCCTTCATGCTGAATGACCAGCATGGAAACGGTGCTAAATCTGACAGCGTAAGCTGAGAGATGAGAGGTCAACGGATGAATTCGTCGCCCCCAGTCTCACTTGCCTGAGACTGGGGGCTTTTCTTTGTTACCCTCTCTATAACAGTGGATTGCTATCAAAATCGAAATGGGGGCTGAAAAATCATGAAGTTTAAAAAATGGGGATTATTACTGCTTGGCGTTTTAATGGCGGGAGTTTTGACGGCATGCGGATCAACAAGTTCAGGCAGCGGAGATAAGAAACTGGAGAAATTGACCGTCGGGGCATCAAACGTGCCTCATGCCGAAATATTGGAGGAAGCCGTTCCTTTGCTCAAAGATAAAGGAATCGATCTTAAAATTGTTAAATTCCAAGACTACGTGCTGCCCAATAAAGCCTTGGCCAATAAAGAAATAGATGCCAATTATTTTCAGCACATTCCATACCTTGAACAGCAAATGAAGGAAAATCCAAAGTATAAGTTTGAGAATGCAGGTGCCATCCATATTGAACCAATGGGAGTGTATTCACAGAAATACAAATCACTGAAAGACCTGCCGGACGGCGCAAAGGTCATCATGAGCAATTCAGTAGCAGAACATGGACGGATCCTTTCCATCTTTGAAAAAGAAGGATTGATCAAATTAAAGAAGGGCGCTGGCTATAACGCACAAGTGAAGGATATTACCGAGAATCCGAAGCATCTCAGGTTTAAAGCGGATATTGAACCGGCTCTTCTTCCAAAAGCATATAAATACAATGAAGGTGATGCGGTCGTAATTAACACGAATTATGCGATCGACGCCGGACTTAATCCGAAAAAAGATGCCATTGCTCTTGAGGGATCAAACTCACCTTTTGCCAACATCATCACCGTGCGCGAGGGTGACAAAGATAAGAAGTCCATCAAAACGCTGGTTGAAGTGCTTCACTCCAAAGAGATTAAAACGTTTATCGAGAAAAAATACAAAGGCGCGGTTTTCCCAGTATCGAAGTAACCATAAAAGATCCCGGAGATCAACTCCGGGATCTTTTATTTTGGCTGGGGATCGGCTTCCATTAACAAATCTACCAGATGCAGGGCTCTCATCTCGTTTTCAAGACCCTCTCTTTTAATGCCAAGTTTCATTTGCAAAAGACATCCGGGATTTGTCGTCACAATCGTGTCTGCTTTTGTTCCTCTGGTCTTTTCCATTTTTACATCAAGAATCTCCATAGAATCCTCGTAGTTCACAATGTTATATACCCCCGCAGAGCCGCAGCAGCGATCATAACCGGCCATTTCTTTGTAGGTAATACCTGGTATTCCCTCTAAAAGTAACAAAGGCTCGGATGTTACTTTCTGAACGTTTGTCATATGACACGAGGATTGGTAGGTCACCCTCTCATTCATTGAATGACGAAATTCCAGACCATCAAGCTCCGTCAAAACGACAGTCACATCCCGAGACTTTTTAGAAAATCGTTCAGCCCGCATATACCAGTCCGGCTCATCTTTTAGTAAATGGCCATATTCAAAAAGCATAGCTCCGCAGCCGCCCGCATTATTTACGATATAATCGACATTTTCGTTCTCAAACACTTCAATATTTTGTTTGGCCAGTCGGCGTGCAGCATCAAGCTTGCCCGTATGTGCGTGAAGTGCACCGCAGCATGTCTGAGCTTTTGGAATCACCACTTCTGCTCCGGCTCTTGAAAGCAATTCAATTGTGTTTTTATTGGTCTGATGAAACATACTATCCATAACACAGCCACTGACAAAGCCTACTCTCATTTTGGTTTTCCCTTTCGCCTTTACATGGCGAGGCGAGTTTCTTCTTTCAATTGGCGATCCCACCTCAGGCAACACCGCTTCGAACTTGTCGAGATGAAGCGGCGCCATAGCGGTCATTCCCGTTTTGCGAGCAATTGCCTGCAGTCCTGTCTTTTGATAGAACCAGGTCGCATTTCCTATCGCATTCATCCATTTTCTTGAGGTGAAGAGCCCGTTAAATATAAATTCTTCTGTTACCTGCTGTTTTTTTGTTTTCTTTTCCTGATCCTCCAGTACTGATTTGGCTCCTTCAAGAATTTCGCCATATTTGACATTTGTCGGGCAAACGGTCTGGCATGCCCGGCATCCAAGACACTTTTCAATCGGTTCCCTTAATGTTTCCACACCGCTTTTTCCTTCAGCAACCATTTTAACTAAATTGATCCTGCCCCTTGGTGAATGCGTTTCTTTGCCCATCGTCTCATAGGTGGGGCATGCTGGCAGACAATAGCCGCACTGGACACAATCGAAGGTCTTATCATAATGGAGTTGGGTTTTTAACGTATCCATAGATTTACTCATCTCGCAACACCAGCTTTTTACCCGGTTCAGGAAAAATCTTGCCCGGGTTCATGATCTGATTGGGATCCCATGCATCCTTCATACGCTTCATCATATCAAGGCCAATGGAACCAACCTCCATTTCCATGAATGGAGCTTTCATTGTTCCAATCCCATGCTCGCCTGAAAGCGTGCCCCCCATTTCAATCGCTGCTTTAAAAATTTCCTCCACGGCCTGCTCCACGCGTTCCATTTCTTCCATATCCCTTTTATCACAGATGATGTTCGGATGAAGATTGCCGTCTCCTGCGTGCCCAAAAACGACAAGATCAACGCAAAACCGGTCCCTGATTTCTTTAAGCCGCTGAAACATCGCGGGAATTTTACTTCTTGGAACCGTCGCATCCTCCGAAACTTTCGTCGGTTTCTTTCTTACTATTGCCGGCGAGACAAGCTTTCTCGCCTGCCACAGCTTTGCAGCCTCCTCACCGCTGCCCGCAACATTGACAGAGTGTGCCCCCGCCTCCTTGCAGATGGAAGCCACCTTTTCGATTTCTTCCTCAATTGCCTTTGGATGCCCGTCCAGCTCAATGAGCACGATTGCTTCCGCCGTTACGGGAAGCCCTAAAGGCTTATAGTCTTCCACCGCCATGATGCATGCCTGATCCATCAGTTCCAATTTGGAGGGCAGAATTCCGGACGTGAGCACCTTTGTGATGGCTTGTCCCGATGTTACCAAATCATCGAAAATAATCATGGCCGTCCTGGTGGCCTGAGGTCTTGGAACAAGTTTCAGCGTAGCCTCTGTTATCACACAAAGGGTTCCTTCAGAGCCGATAATGAGTTTCGTAAGGTCATAGCCGGTCACATTCTTGATGGTTCGTCCTCCCGTCCTCATCACGTGGCCTTCAGGCGTCACAATTTCCAAGCCAATGCAATAATCTTTCGTTACTCCATATTTCAATCCTCTCGGACCACCTGAGTTTTCCGCCAGGTTACCGCCAATAGTGGAGACATGTGAACTGCTTGGATCAGGCGGGTACATCAGCCCCCATTTTTCCGCTTCTTCATCAATTCTGGCTGTTAATATACCTGGCGAGACCACTGCGATCATATCATCGGGTCGAATCTCAAGCTTATCGTTCCACTGAGAACAGTCGAGGACAATTCCTCCATTCACTGGCAGTGGCCCGCCACTTAAAGAGGTCGACTGGCCACGAGGGTAGACAGGGATGCCCTCACGATTGGCAAGTTTCATTACTTTAGCCACTTCTTCCGTTGAGCGTGGCTGTACAACGGCATCCGGCATATACGTGCCAAACGATGCATCAAACGAATAACTCAGGCGGTCACTTTCTTCAAGCAAAACTCTGTTTTCGCCAAAGATGGCCTGGAGCTCTTGTTCATGTGCAGATGTCATCACCTTCATCTTCTTATCTCCTCATGCTTTCATATTTCATAATTTTGCAAGAATAGGCTTAATTTTTTCTCAGCATTTCTTAAATGGATGGTACTTTGAACTTTTGCGAGTTCTGGCTCTTCCAACTCAATAGCTTCATAGATTCTGCAATGCTCTTGGTAAACGGATTCCCTTTTTTGTTTGAGTTCTTTATTCGGTTCAAGCGTAACTTTTAGCGTTCTTTCATATAAGTCTGCTAAATTCTCCATCATATGAATCATAACAGGATTATGAGTTGCCAAAATGACGGCCCGGTGAAACGCAATATCATTTGTATAATGATTTTGTTCCGCATTCAATGACCCGTATTCAAGTTTATCCAAAACATGCTTCATAGAAGAAAGCTGTTCCGTTGTCCGTCTTGTAGCAGCTAAATAAGCCGCTTCCGGCTCCAAAATCTTTCTCATTTCAAATAAGTGCCTAATGCTTTCCACATCATCACTTTTCATATGAATACTGCGCAAGATTTGGGACTGCGTATTCTCTTCAATATAACTTCCTCCGCCCTGCCTTGAGGTAATAAGCCCTGATGCCCTCAATACACTAAGCGCCTCCCGGACAGAAATACGGCTTACTCCAAACTGTTTAGATAGTTCCATTTCAGTTGGAAGTTTGTCACCGGGCAAATAATGTCCCGACTCTATCAGTTGCAGAAGTTCCCGAGAGATAATCTGAGATATTTTTTCTTTTTTAGACATGTCGACTCCTGGTTAATTATTTGTAATACAAATCTATGATGTTTTTTTGGTTCCAAAAATATAAAACAGCCCATGAAAGGGTTTACAAAGCTTTATTTAGCTTATATACTAATCTAAACATACATAATTTTCAAGGTTTTTCAACAAATTTGTATTACAAATTTTCCGGTTCTGAATTTGAAAGTACTAACTAAGGAGGAGTTACTTGTGAATCAAAATGTGTCTGCTTTAGAAAAGCAAACCATGAAAAAGGTATCCAGACGCATCATCCCTTTTATTTTCCTGATGTATATTGTTTCGTATCTAGATCGTGCCAATATTGGATATGCTTCATTGGAGATGAATAAGGCACTAGGACTGACCAGTGAAATGTTTGGAATTGCTTCGGGGATTTTTTTTATAGGATATTTCCTTTTTGAAGTACCGAGTAATGTATTAATGGAGCGTTTTGGAGCAAAGGTATGGATTGCAAGAATATTAATCACATGGGGAATTATTTCAGTGGCTACAATCTTCGCCCAAGATGCATGGCATTTATATCTTATTCGTTTTTTGCTTGGAGTAGCAGAAGCCGGTTTTTTTCCGGGAATTATTTTGTACCTGACTTTCTGGTTTCGCTCTAAGGAATTAGCAAAGACCATTGCTATGTTCATGACTGCCATTCCTGTTTCTTACATTATTGGCGGGCCATTATCAACCTGGATCATGGATCATGTCCAATGGTTTGGCATGTCAGGGTGGAGATGGATGTTTGTATTAGAAGGAGCACCCGCTATTATTCTAGGAGTGGTTTCTTTCTTTTACCTTACTGAGCGGCCGGCGGATGCAAAATGGCTTACTGCTCAAGAAAGAAAGTGGCTGATTGATGATTTACAGAAGAACAAAGAACCTCATGAGGAAAATGAATCAGAAAAACAAGCTCGCAGAAAGGCACTTGCCGATCCACGAGTTTGGTCACTTGCCATTATTTATTTCGTTTACATCACGGGAACACTCGGTATCGCTTATTGGATGCCGCAAATAATTAAGGGATTTTCTTCTTCATTAAGCAATACACAAATTGGTTTAATATCCACGGTACCTTACATTGTTGCATCAGTGGTAATGAACTATTGGTCCCATCGGTCTGACCGCAAGCAAGAACGGTATATCCATGCGGCGGGACCTCTTCTTATCGCTGCAGTATCACTCGTAGGTGCAGGAATGACTTCCAATCCAGTAGTCGCCATGGTATTGATTACGGCTTCTCTTACAACAATGTATTGCTTTAAAGGACCTTTCTGGGCTCTGCCTCCGAAACTATTAACTCCAGCGATGGCGGCAGTAGGCATTGCTGTTATTAACTCGATCGGAAATCTAGGCGGGTTTTTAGGACCCTATGCCATTGGTGCATTGAAGGATGCTACCGGGAGCACCTTTAGCGGTCTCGTCTTTTTAAGCATCATGATGATTGTTGCCTTTCTCATGCTTATCGTCATGAGAAGCAAGATGAATAAAGCAGCCAAAGACCAAATTTCTTCTGAGCAGGAAGATATCTTTGGTGCGTAAACGGTTGAAAAAGCTTCCCCGCTACTTGGGATGGCTTTTTCTTTTTTATCCAATTCACCCGGCTTTAGGAAACTTTTCATTAATGGCCATTTTTCACACGTGTTTTGAAATCGCTAAATGGGAATAACCCTACTATATCCCGAAATTGGAGGCTTGAGACATGGACTTCAACCACATCTTAAATCAAACCGATCACCGGGCATTCCCGCTTCCCCTAGGACCATGGATCGGAACTCAGAGATGGAATCATCTTCTATACGCTCATTGGCCCGTTCCCGTTACCGTACTTCGTGAAAAAATCCCCTCCTGCCTGGAGATTGATACATATGACAACCACGCATGGATTGGCGTAATCCCTTTTTACCTTAATGAATTCCGTCCAAGATACCTGCCCCCTTTTCCCTTTGCACATGCGTTTCCCGAACTGAATGTGCGAACATATGTGAAATACAAAGGAATATCTGGCATCTACTTTTTTAGTTTGGATGCCGGCAGCCACTTGGCTGTAAAAGGTGCCCGTTCCTTTTTTCATTTGCCGTACCGCTACGCCAAAATGAACATTGAGGTCGCTGATGAACGTGTTCACTACCTGAGCAGACGGCAAGAAATCGAAGGTACAAAAGCAGATTTCCTTGCCCACTACAAGCCGGTATCTGCCCCTTTTTACAGTAACAAAGAGTCTTTGGACTATTGGCTGACCGAGAGATATCGCTTTTATACCGAGCACACCAACAAACTGTATTTTCTTGATATCCATCATCAGCCATGGGCTCTTCAGCAGACAGAGGCTGAAATTCAGGTTAACTCGGTAGTGTCCGCAAGTTCCGGCATTGAGCTGCCGAATACTCAGCCTGTACTCCATTACTCCAAAACCCAAAAGGTTTTATTTTGGCCGTTGCGCCAGATTGACCTATAAGAAAAGACCGCCAGATCAATCGCATGGCAATCGATCTTCTGACGGCTCTTAAATTGTCCTGTTCAGTGAACCAGTTTCTCCGGCGGAAGATAAGTAACCGTTGTGTTTTTCATTATGCGATCTTTCACACCCGGGGGTAATGGTATAAATGTTTCAGCCATCTCTGCCGGCATCCATGTTACTTCTTCAATCTCGTCAGGAAACTGAATTTCAATTTTGCCCCCTGTTATTTTCCCGGTAAACACAAAGAAAACCACATGGTGTCCTCTTGCTTCAAAGAATTGCTCACTAATCCCAAAAAGCGTTTTGCACGTCAATTTCCAGTCCTGTTTCTTCTTTTACCTCACGAATCGCTGCTTCTTTCAGCGTTTCCCCATCCTCTGCTGCTCCTCCAGGAAGCGTGTAATAAGAGGATTTATCGCCATAGTTTTTAACCATCAATATCGTTTCGCTCATTTCATCAAACAGTAAAACATACACCACATCTACTCGTTTCATCGTTGGGCTCCTTATCAAATGTTGGTCCATTTTATTATTCTTCAAATGGAAAGGAAGCCCTTCTCTCCATTTTAAAAACCCACTCGCGTAACGTGGGTTTTTAAAATTTTATTTTTTATTCACGTAGTCACGATCCAGGTCATGGTGAACCTGTGTCGCAGGTATTTCTGGTCTTGGAATATTGCCAAGCGGTTCAGGATTCTCTAAATATTTGAAATCGCCTGTGCCATCCGGTGCACTGCCTGTTGCCCAAAGGCCTTCAGAAGATTCTTGCCCGTCGGATAAGTTCCAGAATTCAAGGCCATGCTCCTGAGCTTCCATCTCCGCTTCAGGAGGGAATGAAGCCGGAACAACGACACCATTCTGTTCCTCAAGTTCAGCTACCGCCGCCATCCACTGATACTGGTGATAACGGTCACGTGCCAGCATTTTGCGGAACGTGGCTCTTACACCTTCATCGGTTGTCATATGGTAAAGGCGGGCGACCTGCAATCGGCCCTGCGTTTCTGCATGCAGGTTGGACCGCATGTCTGCAAGTAAATTTCCGCTCGATACAATATATGCCCCACTCCAAGGAACACCATTTGAATTGGTCGGCATTCCGCCAAGACCGCTGACAAGAAGATGCTGCGGATCAACGCCACCCATAATAGCAGCCAATTGCGGATCTTTTGCAGCTTCTGCCTGATCCTCAGGTGCAGCTCCATCCAGCAGCTGGCTGATCAGAGCGCAGAGCATTTCGACATGTCCGATTTCCTCTGTACCGATATCCATCAGCATATCTTTGTATTTCTCATTCCCTCTGCAGTTAAAGCCTTGAAAGAGATATTGCATCATGACGGTCATTTCTCCGAATTGTCCGCCAAGCACCTCTTGGACCCTTTTGGCCAGCATTGGATCTGGACGTTCAACCTTTACTTCAAATTGCAGTTCTTTTTGATGTCTAAACACTGTTCGTCCTCCTTTAGAATGGTTTTTTTTGGTTCCATTCTTCAGTTTCCCTTAACGTCAAGAGGCAAAACTAAGCATGCACCTGTTTTTAGTCAGTTTTTCGAATAATTCCCCGGTTTCCAATAAACACTATCAATAGTTTACGAAGGAAGGAAGTTTAGTAAATGGAACAAAAAAAGAACCCAAAGAGCAAAAGCGAAGAAGTTGCGGAAAAAAACTATGAACCATCCGATTACAGCAGCCAATCGGAAACCGATCAAGGCCTTGCCCTTACCCATGAGCAAGTTAGTGATGATTATATGGAAGGAACCATTGATGGCCTGATCGAAAACGCCGAAGGGAAAGACATTCCCCTCCAACGCAGAGGACATGATATTTATAAAAAGAAATAAGAAACGACATAAGCCTGCAAGCATTAACGATGCCTGCAGGCTTTTCCTTTTTCATTTAATTTCCCAAACTCTTGATGTCCTGATAAATTTGGTTGATGTCGCTCACCTGTTTCATGAGGGGATGGTCTTCGATAAACGAAGTATCCAGCTTTCCTTCTCTGATGTTTTTCACGTACAAATCAATCCCATCTTCCAGTGACTGGGCTTTAGACTCCATCTGTCCATGCAGCTCCTGCAGGTTATCTGGAGGTGTCAAACCGGTAAATTCCTGAACGTCAGATTTCATCTGTTTCAACTTGCTTTCCAATTCTTTTTGTTTACTTTCATCATTCACTGCCTGCTTGACAAGATCTGTCGTCTCACTGCTGAAGGTGGAGACTTCCCCTGCAAATTCTTTGGCTTCTTTTACATAATTAACCGTGTTGGCTGTATCTGTAACGGCTGAACACCCAGTAAGGGCAAGTAATCCTGCAAGCAGAACGATCCTTTTTAAAAGCATACTCTTCCTCCTTGGCTGGTTTCATCCTTACAGTATCCTTACGTAATCGCTCAAGGATAAGTTTCATTTATAGAAATTTGGTACAAAAAAAGAAACTTTATTTAAAGTTTCTCTTCCTGTTCCCTTTTCAAGATGGAATACAACTCGTCCAACTTTCTAATTTCATATGTGGGCACGATTCCCGAATCGTTCGGTTTGCCTTCAGGATTAAACCAGCATGTGTCCAAACCCGCCAGCTGGCCGCCTTTAATATCGGAATACAGAGAATCCCCAATGATCAGGGTTTCTTTGGGTAATAGTCCCGGAACTCGTTTAAACACATAATCAAAGTACTCCTTCATTGGCTTTTGATACCCGGTGTCTTCCGAAACAAAAACCCCTTTGAACAATCCGTGCAAGCCTGATCCGCGCAGCCGTTTATCCTGCGTTTTCGAAACACCGTTCGTTACGATGTAAACATGAAAGTGATCCTTTAGCTCGGTGATTAATTCAATCGCCCCGTCTATAAGGTGAAATCCTTCATCCAGGAAGGCACGGTAGCTTTTTTCCATGGAAACGCCGTCGGCTTCATGGCCGTACTCTTTCATAAAAAGCGCAAAGCGGGTGTTCAGAAGTTCAGACCGCTCGATTTTTCCTTCTTCATAGGCCTTCCATAAACTTCTGTTAAGCTCACTGTAATGAGTTTCCATTTCATCCGAAAAAGGAAGCTTTTCTTGTTCGAACAGCATGCGCAATGCCGCTCTTTCTGTTGCTTTAAAGTCCAAAAGGGTATCATCTGCATCAAATAACAGCGATTTGTAGGTTTTCATGAGGCCATCTCCTTTTGCTGGTTTTCTTCTCTGCTGTTCGATTTAAATAAAACGATTCCTCCAATGATGATCAGCACACCTATCAACTGTTTAAATGTAAAAGGCACAGGTTTCAGACCTAAAAACCCGTACGTATCCATCAGAAGAGCAAATCCCAGCTGAGAGGCCATAACTATCGAAATGGCGACAGTTGGCCGAAGCCTCTTCATGCTCTGGACCACACACGTTACCACCCCTACACCGATCAGGCCGCTGAACCAATACCACGTTTGCATCGGATGAAAAGCAAGGATTCTACTGCCCTCAAACACAAATCCAAGTGACAGGGAAGCAAGAAAGCCAAGGAACAGCACCAATGTTGTTGTTGCCCAGGAGTTCGCATGCTCGTTCACTTTGCTGTTAAATATATTCTGCATCCCAACCAGCGAACCCGCAATCAGTGCCAAAAGAATTCCCAAAAGCATAAAACACCTACTCCTCTACTCGTAAATATTATCATTCGCCAGTTTCTTCAATCCTTCATGGTCCTTCACAAGAATTCCCCCGCTATACCGTTCAATCAGCCCTTCTGCACACAGCTGCTGAATCACCCGGTTCAGGTGGCGATAGCTCGTTCCAATCAGATTGGCGGCATCCTTCAGACTCGCTGTACTGTGCCTTCCGTTTAATAATCCATCCGATGCATCAAACGAAACAGACAGCAGATAGCTTGCCAGCCGGACTTCCACTGGATACAGCAGGTTAAACCGCAAAGTATTGGATTTAATATAGAATTTATTGGTGATAATTTTCAGTAAAAAATTTAAAAACGCCGGGTCGTCGCTTCCATATTTTTTCAGCCAGCCGTGACGAACACCAATCATGGTCACCTGCGATACGGCCTCTACCGTATTGACCGTCTCTGTTCCTCGTACATATTCAATATCACCAATCAGTTCCAACGGGTTTTTAAACGAAAGGATCAACGTCTTCCCTTCCGGCGAAGTTGTATATACTTTTACTTTTCCCTCAACCAGAACATACAGGTAGGCTAAGGGTTCGCCCTGGACACAAATCTTTTCACCCTGTTCAAACATGCAGAGCGTCAAATGCGCCTGCAGGCTGGTATTGAATAGCGATTCGATTCCGTTAGAGCGCAAATAGGCTGTAATCCTTGCCGAGTCCTTCGCCGTCTCCATATTCTCACCCTCCATTTGCTGATTCCCCTAAAAACTCAGAATAAGTACACCGGCAATCATCATGCTGATGCCGATAAACTGAGGCAGCTTCATCCGTTGTTTGGTTACACCGAACCATCCAAAGCTGTCCGTCAAAAATGCAATACTCAATTGGGCAATGAGGAGTGCTGAGATCGATACGGTCACGCCGATCAAATGGATCGCCGTCACATTACTGAAAATAACGATCGCTGCAAATGATCCTCCTGCCAGATAAAGGGGCTTTACCCGGCGAAACTGCTTCCATGTATCATCCCGGAACGCCAGCATCAAGAGAAAAGCTGCCACAAAACCTGTACCCTGCGTCAATGTCGTGGCCTGCCAGGTGCCGATATCCTGGCTGATTCTGGAGTTCGCCACCCCCTGCAGGGTGATAAAAAATCCGCCCAAGAGTGCAAATAAAAACCCTTTCATCCTATCTCTCCCTTTTTTCATTTCCATTACTCATTATCAAGGAAAAGCATAAGCAAAGGAAAGGACATATGTCCTCATTATAGTAAATTACTAAAAAATAAAAAAGCTGGTTTCCCAGCTTTTTTATTAACCAACATTGACTCCCAGCCCCCGGCGAATTAAATTGGCTGTGACCGGTTCTCTTCCTATTTCCCTCGCCCAAACAGACAGTTGACCGATATGATGAATTTCATGGGCAATCATATGCCTCATAATCTCACCATGTGTAAACCGGACGCTTCCATGCTCCTCCATAATTTGGTGCTCCATGCTATCGTTCCATGCGTTCACAAAGGTCTGAACTTCCGGTTTAAACTTGGCGTCGAGCATCCTGACCTTTTCCAGGGAGCGATACCCATCAAAGCTTTCCTGAAAGTCAGGTTTCCCCTGCATGCCCCTTATCCAGCTCCATTCCACATCCGCAATATGGAACAGAGTATGAAGAATCCCTCCTACACCTCCTGTCCGTTCCTTCAGAAGCTCTTCAAGTGGTACGTCTTCACACCACGAATACCAATCTTCCCGGACCTGCCAGTTATATTGAAATAAAATTTTCATGTGCTCCCCCTTCTCGTTTTATCACTCTCAAAAAACATCTTTCTACAGAACAACAGAATATCCTCCGTAAAAAAAGCATAAAAAACAGGGGAAACAGAAGGCTGCTTTCCCTGTTTGACATTCCTATTCCTGATAGTTAAAAAGCACTTCCCACGTTTCCCGGCCAACGATGCCATCAACCTGAAGATGCATTTTCTTTTGAAATTCTTTGACTTTGGCTTCGGTTTTCGGACCAAAATCCCCGTCCACAGTAACATTGCCTACGACGGCTTTTAATCGTTTTTGAATGTTGACCACATTCTCGCCTTTGTCACCTATTTTGGTGACATGCCCAGGATACGGCAAACTCGTTTGATACAAGGTATTCCAGGTGGTCGGCCCGACGATTCCATCCTCAGTCAAGAAACGATAGTGCTGAAACAGCTTGACATTTTCGAGCGTTTTTTTTCCAAAGATTCCATCGGCTGTGGTCGGAATCAAATTTCTTGTTAACTGTTGTTGGACCTTCTTCACATCCGAACCCCGATCCCCATACTTAATGACATGTCCCGGATACGGTTCAGGTGTGCTAGATTGTTGTGATTTCACTTGTGATCCAGCATGCGATTGAGTTGGAAACAAAGGTGTAACGGCCAGAAACCCTGCAGCGGTCAAGCAGATAACAGACTTCTTCAAACTCATAAAACGATGGCCCCCTTACATGTTTTTGTAAAAAACACACAATGTTAATCTATACCCTGCCGTTTGTCCCTTACAACCTCACATTACCTAAACAGGTAAAATTACCCATATTTATATAATGCTACGGACGACCACTCGGCCTTCTTTTCCGTTTTTTTGTGTGAATATGCCAAAAAATCGGCACACCCTGAAGGCCATTGACGTTTTTGTAAGCGGTTTTACGATAAATAGAGTTGGCACAAATCTTGCACTAGTAAGAAATGAAGTCTATTCATAAAAGGAGGAACTCGTGTGAAAGCAGCTGTTGTTAATGACTTTAAAAACAAGTTGGAAATTAAGGATGTTCCAAAACCGAAGTTGGAATTTGGGGAAGTGCTTGTCAGAATTGAAGCTTGCGGCGTCTGCCATACCGATCTCCATGCCGCCCATGGCGATTGGCCGGTCAAGCCAAAGCTCCCCCTCATTCCCGGACACGAAGGGGTCGGAATTGTAGAAGAAATTGCAGAAGGAGTTACTTCTGTAAAAGTTGGTGACCGTGTAGGGATTCCATGGTTGTATTCTGCTTGCGGAGAGTGTGAATATTGTTTAACCGGCAGGGAGACACTCTGTCCCGACCAACTGAACGGCGGATATTCGGTGGATGGCGGATATGCCGAGTACTGCAAAGCACCTGCCGGCTATGTCGCAAAAATCCCTCCAAACGTTGACCCTGTGCAAATCGCCCCGATTCTTTGTGCAGGTGTGACTACGTACAAAGCATTAAAAGTTTCCGAAGCAAGACCTGGTGACTGGGTAGCCATTTATGGAATCGGAGGACTCGGCCATGTTGCTTTGCAATATGCAAAGGCAATGGGATTCAATGTGATAGCAGTGGATATCCAGGACGAAAAGCTGGAACTTGCTAAAAGACTAGGCGCTGATCTAACAGTTAATGGTAGAAATAACGACCCTGTCCAAGTCATTAAAGAGAAAACCAGCGGTGTTCAAGCCGCCATCAGTGTGGCTGTTTCAAGAATAGCTTTCGAACAAGCCTATCATTCTGTAAAACGCGGCGGCACGGTGGTTGTTGTTGGACTACCTGCCGATGAACTGCCCATCCCGATTTTTGATACTGTTTTAAACGGAGTCTCAGTCAAAGGCTCCATAGTTGGAACCCGAAAAGACATGCAGGAAGCTCTTGCATTTGCTGCCCAAGGAAAAGTTAAAACGAATATTGAAACAGCATCGATCAACCAGATTAATGAAATTTTTGACAAGATGGAAAAAGGAGAAATCAACGGACGATATGTACTGACCATGTAGAACGGCCGAAAAGCCAAAAGGGGGCTGAGCTCAAAGAGAGCTAGCCTCCCTTTTTTTCGTTTAAAAAATAACGGAGCTGACGAGTCGTGATTTGTAACCGTTCCGCCGCTTCCTTTCGATTTCCCATCGTTTCTTTCAGCATCTTTGTAACAAATGCCCTGCCGATACGAACTTCCAACTCTTTCACTTGTTGAATAATTTCATCAAGCCCTACGTCCTGTTCAGCCGCCCATAATTGATGAATATGTTTGACCCAGTCCTCGAGGTAAAATTGCAGATCCTTTTCTGATTTCCTTAAGGCAGGAATAATGGAGGCGCGGGAACTCGTCCTATCATAGCTGGCAGCTCTTAGTTTATCCGGTAGATATTCGGATGTAATCATCCGGGTTTCTCCTTCCGCCAAAGCGGTTGCACGTTTTACAACGTTCACAAGTTCTCGTATATTTCCTGGCCATTGATAGTGCTGTAATAGATTTTCCGCCTCTTCTGAAAAATGGAGCTGGGATTGCTGTTTTTTAAGAAAATAGGCTAATAGTTCTGGAATGTCTTGTTTACGGTCACGAAGAGGAGGAATAGTCAGTTTTACAACCTCCAGCCGGTAGAGCAGGTCTTCTCTGAACATCTTTTGTTCCACGGCACCAGCAAGATCCACGTGAGATGCAGCTACTATTCGTGTGTTCGTTCTCCTGACAGCTTCATCACCAACTCTCATATACTCTCCTGTTTCAAGCACTCGCAGCAGCTTTACTTGGGTAGATAAAGAGGCTTCTGCAATCTCATCCAAAAATATTGTTCCTTTATTGGCAATTTCAAATATTCCCTTTCGTTCTTTTATAGCTCCGGTAAATGCCCCTTTCTCATGGCCAAAAAGCTCACTCTCCAAAAGAGATTCTGAAAGCGAACCGCAATTCACGGCAAGAAAGGGATAGTCGGATCTTAAACTGGCTTGATGAACAAAATGAGCAAGCACCTCTTTACCGGTCCCTGTCTCTCCCTCAATCAGCACATTGATGTTTTTCTTTGCAATTTTATAAGCAAGCATAATCAAATGCTGCATTTCCTTGCCGGAGCCAATAACCAACCCTGTTTGTTTTGCAATTCTATGTATTTCACTGTCATTGACGCTCTGGTTATGATGAAGCAGGCGATCAATTAAAGACTCCAATTCATCAATATCTTCAAACGGCTTTTCAATATAATCATTTGCCCCCAATTTAATAGCATCCACTGCTGTTTTGATGGTACTATAACCAGTCATTACAATGGACTTGCACCCGGGACATGTTTTCTTGAGCTCTTTAAGAATATCGAGACCATTGGCATCAGGCAGTCGAATATCCAGCAGAACCAAATGATAGACCCGCTCCCTGATTAACTGATAAAAATCTTTACCGCTCCCTCCAAGGGAAACGGTGTACCCTTTACTGGATAACAAATACGATAAAAAATGTCCTACTTCCGGTTCATCATCAATGATTAAAATATTAATCATGCTATCCCCGCCTTAGCTCTCAATTCAGATCTATTCATCCGTTATTGCAGGCAAGAAAAGGGTAAATGTACTCCCCAGCCCCATTTCGCTTTTGACCTCAATCGTTCCCCCGTGAGCCTGGGCAATTCCCAGGCTCACAGATAAACCCAGGCCTGTGCCTTTCCCTGCCTTTTTTGTGGTGATAAAGGGATGGAAAATCTGCTGGATCTGTTTATCACTGATTCCTATCCCGTTGTCAGTAACCGACAGGCAAATCCACTCTTTTCCCTTTACCAGACAGGAGGCTGTAGATATGGTAACCTTTTTATTTTTTTCGTTTCTGTTTTCTAGCGCATCCTTTGCATTGAGTAATAAGTTGATCATTATCTGGCCGATTTGCTGCTGATTTCCATTGACTTTGGGAAGCGGTGATTGTTTTACTACCTCCACTCTTACATTTTGCTTCTCCATCTGGTACACAATTAAGCTTAAATATTGATCAATCACCTCGTTAAGGGAACATTCCTCAAAAAAATATTCATCCTGTCTCGAGAATGTTAACAAATTTTGAATAATACTCTTGCTCCTTTTTCCACAGTTCACGATGTCGGTTAACAGCCGGTATGAAGGTTCATCTTTATTCGCTGTTCTTAACAACAATTGTGAATTCCCCAGGATAGCGGTTAGCGGATTGTTCAGTTCGTGGGCCACACCTGCCGCTAACTCCCCGATTGCTGCAAGCTTGCCGGATTGTACAAGCTGTGCTTCCATTTTCCGTTTTGCAGAAACATTTCGTAAATATAAGATCAACCCATACATTTGTTTTTTTTCATTTAGCACCGGAGAAACAGTACTTTCAAATATTTGTCCGTCTTTTCGTCGAATTTCTTGCAGTGCAGCCTTTTTCTTTTGAAGACAATCCTCCATAAGGACTTTTATTTCATTATGATTGAGAAAAAATCGAATGTTTCTCCCCGTTTCCTCTGCATCTTTTAATTGTAAATAGTCTTTGGCAGATGCATTGACCTTCAAAATTTCACCCTTTAAGTTGAGCACGAAAATCAAATCAGTCACTGCTGAAAATGTATCTTCCCATTCTTTTTTGGCGTTTAACACCTCGTTGTACAGTCTGGCGTTTTCCAGACAGACCGAAAAATGATCGGAAAGCTGCTGAAGAAAAGAACCATCTGACTTATCATATTCGATGATGCCCTTGCTTCCAATGCCAAGGACTCCAATCACCGTCCCTTTGCTGTACAATGGGAAAACCAACATACTTTTTAATGACTGACCCGAAGCTGAAACGGTTTCAGTCTCTTCCTCAAAGGTATGGTACAGCATTTTACCGCTATCCAATGCTCTTCCATAAATCGATCGATCATGAAGCTGATGATTCATTGCGTCATATTCGTTTGGATAAAAATTTGTTAATTCAAGTGTTTCACCCTGACAAATGGATAAGCTGATCGAATCAAATTCATACATGGTTTTCAATTTATCCAGTATGTTTTTTAACATCTCATCCATCGACATTTCCACATTCAAGCTTTTCATCATATCATTAATGATTTCTAGCTGAAGATTTTTCTTCTGCATCTTCATGACTGTTTTTTTCAATTCGGTGTAATAATTACGCTTTGAGGATTGAACACCCGTAAGCTGTTCAATTAATTGGTGCCGCATGGACAATTTTCCCATCCCCCTTACAAGGCTTGTCGGTAAAGCTGAATGACATCTTCTATTTTAATATCACGAGGATTGGTTATCATGCATGCATCTTCCAATGCGACCTGGCTCATTTCAGAAATCCCCTCATCCGTAAGTCCCATTTCCGATAGGCGCTGTGGCGCTCCGATATCCAGAGATAATTGTTTAATATAATCAATAGCTTTTTTTCCTGCCTCTATATTTGACAGGTTCTGAACGCTTTCTCCGCACAATTCAGCAATCGTGCTGAATTTTTTCGGTACAGCAAGAAAGTTGAACTCCATGACATGCGGTAGCAATACGGCATTTACCTCACCATGAAGCAATGGAAACCGGCCTCCAATGGCATGTGACATGGCATGCACGGCTCCCAATATAGCGTTCGAGAAAGCCAATCCTGCCTGTAAAGAAGCCATCGCCATATGATACTTGGATTCCATATTAATTTTCGAAGCGACGGATGGACGGAGATGGTCTGCCACAAGCTGAATCGCATTTTTGGCCTGAACATCTGTCAAAGGTGTGGCTGCTATACTTACATAGGCTTCTATCGCATGGGTTAATACATCCAATCCGGTTGAAGCGGTCAATTGAGGACTTTTGGTCGTCAGAGTTTGAGGATCAACAATCGCAATATCCGGAACTAATGATTTCGATACAATAGTCATTTTCTTTTTATTTTTTGAGTCAACGATAACTGAGAACTGGGAGACTTCAGAGCCCGAACCAGCGGTGGTGGCGATCATAACCATTGGCGGCAATGGTTCATTGATTTTATCTACACCTTCATAATCATGAATACTTCCGCCATTTGTCACCAGGATGGCGATTGCTTTTGCTGTATCAATCGCGCTCCCTCCTCCTACGCCAATCACAGCATCACACTCATGGGCGATATATTGTTCTTTCCCCTTTTCAACCTCGAAGTCTTTTGGATTGGTCGTAATATCATAAAAGGTAGCAAAGAGCAGCCCTGCCTTTTTACAGTTTTCAATCACATTCTCGAGCCACCCCTCATTCATGACACCCCGATCGCTTACGATCAGCACTTTTTTAGCTCCCAGCCGAAGACAGCTTTCTCCAACCTGATCCCTTGAACCATGACCAAAAATAACTTCAGGCATAACAAATTTATTGATGTTCATTCGGCGCTCCTTTTCCATGGCAGTATTATGCTGATAATGGATATTTCAATAAATGACAGAATTATCTTTTAATTAGACATACCATAGAAAATCGGCTTCCTCAACACCTTTCTCACGAAAAACATGTATTACGTCTCATGGTATTGAGAATAAAGAGGGCTGGTTAAAGGATATTCGATGGTTTGATCAGCGTCTTGAGCTGTTATGGTCTCTTGGCTTGGGCGTTACTTGGGGTTCAACACGATTTCGTTGCGGTTGACAAGGAATGGTTGCATATCAAGTCATTTTCATTTTCCGAAAACATAAAAGCACAGCTGAACCTGCCAGCAGTGCTTTTTTTTATCAACATTTCCGGTAACTGGCTTGTTGTTCATAGCAAGCTCGCCATCCAGGCTTTGAGCGGCCAAACGAATAGCTTTTCTGTGGGAAGCCCCCATTCCGACCCCGACAAACATGATGACATTCTTTGCTTTATCAGAATCTGCAGATTTCTTCTCTTTTGCATCTGCCATTTGATTGGCGCCAAATGATGGGATAAGTGCCAATGAAAGTGTTGCTGCAGCTATGGCTTTCTTCTTCAATACTTCCACTACCTTTTCCTCTGAAGTGCCCTCATTGAGTAAACAATTGTGAAGGCATAATAAACGTTGAATTTTCAAGAGGAATTGTAAGGATAAGTAGCATCAATAGCTGTCATCACCTATTCGGAAAAGTTGAGCCCCTGTTTTTTGAGTGCTTCCTTTAACTGGTTCATTGCTTTTGGACCCATCCCATGAAGCTTGGATACTTTTTCTTCGCTATGCTTCGAAAGTTCTTGATAACTGGTAATGCCGGCACTGGCTAAAGCGCGCTGTGCCGGTTTGGCCATTTTTGGCGGAAAATGCTCCTCAGTTGTCTGCGCCAACTTCCTCACCCTCTCCAAAATGTATGCTTTCGTTCACTTTTCGCTAATTTTTCTACAATTCCTGCAGTATCTGCAAAAACACAAAAAAAGAAAGGGAGCCCCTTTCTTTTTGCCTTATTATTTACCGGTGAAAAATGTCCACCGCTTTTTTCGAAGTTCATTTAAATACGTTAAGATAGAATGATTCTCTTCCTTTAACGCTTTTTCGAAATGGGACAAGGTCGGTTTGGGACCTTGAATCCGGGACACAAACCGTTTGCTTTTCACAAACTTCCCTCCAGCTCCATGGATGTTTGCTTTAGTATATGCAATCCAGCTGAAGATTCATACAAAAAAAGCAGCGGAAATGTCCGCTGCCCTGCCTATCTATGCTTAAATGTACTGCGCCGCTGCCCTTTTTGTATAATCCGTTCATTCTCCTCCATCACCTGCAAAGTGTGATGGCTGATCCCTACTTTCGGGAACTCAATTCTCGGTTTCAGTGTGACTCCCTTACGATCGCTTTTCAGCGAAACCGGCTGGCTTCCCAACACATCTAATCCTCTTGCCATGCCTCCTCACTCCTTTCCAGTGCCTGTACTAAAATATCATATGTGGCGAGCAGGATGCCCATCAAGGAACAATCTACATCGCTGACTTTTGCAGTTGAAGAAATACGAATCACGTAGGTTTCATCTTCAATGTTAAATGGATAAAATGCAAAGTTATCTTCTTTATTGTAGTAGGCTTCCGCCCGGGACAATGTCGATTGAATCAAGCTGGCGTTCGAATACATCGCCAGAGCTTCATTTTTTTCCTGAGGTGTCGTGAACGGCAGGATCGTAAAACTATGGCCTTCTTTCTCAACATACGCCTCAAGAACAAGTTTCAGTCCGTATAAATAATTTTCCTTACTTCCATAATACGCCGTGATTCCTTCCGTTTTCAAGATATACAGCGCATTATTTACTTTGGCCCGCAAATCATCGAGCAGCATTTGGTTGTTTTCCACGGATTTTGTGATTCTTGCTAGTTCATTATTCCCGATTTTCTTTAAGTACAAACTCAGGAAAATGAAGGCATCAATCAGCACAAACACCATCAGTACCACCAGATAGTGATCCCAATTGTTAAAGATGCTGTGCGGATTCCCCGTCCAGTAGATCAGGGCGCCAAATATGTAAAGCACATACCATAATTTCCGGATTGCATCCAACTTCTGCTCGGCCCGTTCCTCATCCCGCCAATAAAAAATAAGATAAGCTCCAATTCCCACAAATACAACCCAAACGACCACCCGAAAAAACCAGATCAACACGTCTCCCTCCTGTCACCTGCTGTCTACCACCTAAATTCCATTACAAAAGGGAAGAATCCTGCTAAAATGACGAATTCCTCATATTGAGTGGATAATGAAATATATTAGTAATGGAATTTGACTCTCTCGTGTAAAAACAAGAACGAGGAGGACTCCTATGCCTTCAAGCCGATTGCTCCAATTGCCTACGGAGCAAATGCTTTCCATTATTCGGAATGGCCTTGGTTTATCACAGGTCCAAAAGAAAATAATTATCGTAGGTGCCGGCATGTCCGGTCTTGTCTCAGCCTCGTTATTAAAGCAGGCGGGACATGATGTAACCGTACTGGAAGCAACTGAAAGAGTAGGCGGCCGTGTCTATACCATGAGAAGCCCTTTTATGGACGATTTGTATTTGGATGTTGGAGCTATGCGTATCCCCCAAAACCATTACTTAGTACTGGAGTATTTAAAGAAGTTCAATTTAAAAGCGAACAAATTTCTGAATGCTACGTCAAATGACCTTATTTACGCTAATGGAATAAAAACCAATCAAAATGAGTATCAGCGGAATCCCGATATTCTCCATTACCCAGTAGAACCTCATGAACGAGGAAAATCCGCTGAACAGCTTTTAATGATGGCGATCAAACCAGTCGCCGAGTTCATCAGGAAAAACCCTCTTGAGAATTGGCCCAAAGTCGTAAGAGACTTTGATAAATACCCGATGTCTTTTTTTCTCCGCTTTAACCCTGTTGGTCCAAGTCTTTCTCCCGGTGCAATTGAAAGTATAAAAGTCTTGGTTGGACTGGAGGGCTTTCCGGAGTTATCGTTCCCGGCCATTTTAAGAGAGCTTCTTCCGCTTTTTAGCCCGGATATCCAGTTTTATGAAGTTGAAGGAGGAAATGACCGTCTTCCCAAATCATTTTTGCCCTTCTTAAAAGAGAACCTGCACTTTGGACACCAAATGACAAAAATTGTTCAGCACAACGGGCAGGTAACCATTCACTCCAGACACACAAAAAGTCAACGGCCCCTCACCGTAACAGGCGATCTTGCCATTATTACAATTCCCTTCTCGTTACTTAGTTTTGTGGAAATCGAACCTAGAAATTCCATTTCCCATAACAAGTGGAAAGCCATAAGGGAACTGCACTATGTGGCTTCCACAAAGATTGGTCTCCAATTCAAAAGGCGTTTTTGGGAAAAAGAAGGTATCGCGGGGGGAAAATTGATGACAGACCTTCCCATTCGATTTGCATACTATCCAAGTCATCTTATTGGAACTTCCGGATCTGGAATTATACTCGCCAGCTACACATGGGAGGATGATACCCTGTCCTGGGATAACCTTCCTGAAGGTGATCGGATAAGAAATGCTCTGGATAATCTGGCCACAGTACATGGAAAATCCATTTATGACGATTTTTTAACCGGGGCTTCGCACAGTTGGTCTCAATATCAGTTTTCAGGAGGAGCCTTTTCAATGTTCAAGCCTTCACAAGAGACTGAATTATTCCCCTTCATTCCTACCCCGGAAGGGAGAGTGCATTTCGCTGGTGAGCATACTTCAACGGCACCTGCATGGATTGAAGGAGCGATTCAATCAGGGATACGCGTTGCATACGAGGTAACTAATCTTCCAAGGTCTTACTGATTTCGTTCCATTCCAACCCTTCCAGGAACCGCAGTACATCCTCTTTAAGCTTTCTTCTGTCAGGGCCTCTTGTCACAAGGTGTGGAGAATTTTCATACCAGACGAGGGATTTATGTTGTGTGGAAACTTCGTCGTAAATCACTTTCGCGCTCTCTTTGTTTGTAGGGTGGTCTTTTCCAGATTGCACCACCAGGACCGGACAAGAAACCCCGCCAAGGCGCGGGCCGACCTCTTCAATCACGGCTTGTAAAGACTTGACCGCCTCTTTCGACTGCGGCTTCAGCTCCTCCCATTCCGCTTCTATTTGCTCGGGTGGTATTCGTAAAATCGTTTTATAGCGTTTGGTAAAAGAACTGACATGCCGGCCAAGATCCTCTGCACTCTTAGGTTTGACAGGAGCACACATGGACACGAGCCCTTTTACCGGATAAGTAAAGGCTGTTTTTATGGCGAACACACCACCCAGGGAAAGTCCAATCACGGCAATTTCTTTAAACCCCTTTTCTAGTAACGATTGATAACCTTCTTCAACGCTTTTCCACCACTGTTCAGCTGTTGTAGTCACCAGTCGTTCAGGAGTATCGCCATGACCTTCATACAACGGTCCAAGACATGTATAACCGTTATCATTCAAATAGCGTCCCAGATCCCGAACATCGACCGTATTCCCGGTAAATCCGTGCAAAAGCAGGACTGCACATTTCCCTCCCTCAAAGAAAAACGGCTTTGATGGTACCATTTTCATCCTGATGCCTCCGATCCTTTTATCTTTAATTACTGTATCACAAGACAATAAACCGGAAAAAGAAACAGCATAAAAACCTTCCGTAAATGTATTTTATTAGAAAATTCACACAAAATTTAGAACTATTTTCAGAATTGTCATTGACATTCGCTATAGAAGGAGTAAAATGTTCATTAAAACTTTAACCGAGGTGTCCGTTTTGAAGTACGCATTTGCCCATCGAATTTATTCATTACAATCTTCTGCTGTCAGAGATATTTTAAAAGTTGTCAATCAGGAAGGCGTCATTTCGTTCGCAGGTGGTTTGCCTGATGATCAGTTGTTTCCTGCAGAAGCCATCGAAGAAGCATTTTCCAAAGTATTTGCATCTGGAAAACATGCTTTACAATATAGTGAAACTGAGGGATATTTGCCCCTTCGTGAAGTGATTCTTGAACGTATGTCCCGAAAAGGTATTACCAATTACACAACCAAAGACATCATGCTGACAACCGGCTCCCAGCAGGTTATCGATCTTTTTTCCCGCGTGATGCTGAATCCCGGGGATGTCATTTTAACAGAAGACCCAACCTATCTTGCTGCCCTTCAGGTGTTCAAATCTTATGAAGCGCGAGTAATTGGTGTTGCCTCTGATGAAGATGGCATGATTCCGGATGACCTGCAAGCCAAAATTAAGGAATACAAACCAAAATGTATTTACGTGGTTCCGACCTTCTCCAATCCGGCCGGAAAGGTTTGGTCACTGGAACGCCGAAAAATGCTGCTTCAGGAAGCGCACCGACATAACATTGTTGTTCTTGAAGACGATCCGTATGGTGATCTTCAATTTAACCGTGAGGAAACATACACTCCTCTGGCTGCACTTGATGACGGAAGCAGTGTTCTGTATACAAGCACGTTTTCCAAGACGGCTGTTCCAGCCCTCCGCACTGGGTGGGTTGCCGGACCGTTCCAGATTGTCCGTATGATGTCTCAAGCCAAACAGGCAAATGACCTTCATTCCAATTCATTGTCTCAGCAGGCGCTGTACCATTTCTGTACAGGATATGATATGGATGGGCACATCAATCGGTTGATCGCAGAATACGAAAAACGGATGAATGCCATGTACGACTGTTTGAAGAATGCCAACCTTCCTGGACTCAAACTGAACAAACCAAAAGGAGGCATGTTCTTTTGGCTGGAGCTAGATGAGCATATTAACACGACTGAACTATTGTCAGAAGCTGTTTCCCGCGGTGTCGCGTATGTACCAGGCGAACCGTTCTTCGCTTCCTTGCCAAAAACAAACGCGATGCGCTTAAATTTCAGCCATCCAACCATTGAGCAAATCGAGAGCGGCATCACTATTCTGACTGATTTGTTTAAGGAATCACTAGAGAAAAACGCAGTTTTATCATAAAAAAAGAAGGAACCTCTCTTTTTTAAAAGGAGGTTCCTTTTCTATTATTTCACCCGCAGGCTTTGTCCAACATAGATCGTATACTTCTTATCCAGATCGTTCCACTTCTTCATTTGATTAATCGTCGATTTGAACGTTTTACTAAGAGAATACACCGTATCCCCCGGAGCAACAGTATGATAAACCGCTGTGGGCTTCCTTTTCAGGTTAAAATTTTTTACCAGCCCATCTACATGGCCGCGTGCAATGCTGGTAAGAAATGAAGCAGATTTTAACTTGTCCGCATCTGCAGCTGTATCTATAAAACCGTTTTCCGTTAAAACCGCCGGCATGTTTGATTCTCTCAGCATATGAAAGTTAGCAGTTTTTTTTCCACGGTCCCTAAAGTCCACTAATTCAAGAACAGCATCATGAATATTGTTCCGGTAGGTTGTTGTGGGCGCTGTGGTATCAGGGTAAATATAGCTCTCAAAGCCTGTCCCGCCACCAGCATTAATGTGAACGGACAATAAATAATCAGCGCCCCATCGGTTAGCTGCATCCGTTCTGTCCTTCAATGATACAAACTCATCCGTCGTCCTGCTCATCATGACTTCAACACCGTTGTACTCTGTGAGCAGAATATTTTTGATTCTCGTGGCAATCTGCAAGGTAATGTTCTTCTCCCGTATGCCGTTTCCTGTGGCTCCTGAATCACTGCCCCCATGCCCCGGATCGATAAATATTTTTACCATCTACCAAACACTCCTTGTTGTAAAAAAACTTGAGACAAGAGAATACTCTTATTCTCTCTATCATTATATGCAGTAATTTAGTAGAGGTTATATCTTTTAGTTTACGTAAACAGCATTTCAAATTCGTGTCAGGATTCCTGAAGCCAGGTCTGGATGACATCCCCAAGTTTCTCGCCCTTAGCCTCTACATCATTCATATCGTAAAATTTAACCATTGCACGGTCATCGGCGAGCCACTCCAACATTCCCGTTTTATCCTTGACAAGGAGTCTCATGCATTTCGGTTCTTTACTATTAGCCCCGCAATGAAAGATTAGTCGAAAGAATCCCTTTCCATGCAAATTAAACGTCAGGCAATCCTCCCCCCGAAAGCAATAGCTGGGAGCATTCCATTTGATTTGTTCATTTAACTCAGGATGAGTATCCAGTATAATTTCCCGTACACGTTGAATTTCCTGCTTGAGCGGATGATCCAATACTTGCATAAATGCCTGTACTTCTTCCTGACCAGACTTCTTCTTGGTTACCATCGTCCTTCTCCTCCTTATTCTCCCTCCCAGGCCGGATTGTAAACGACTTCCCATAAATGGCCATCAGGGTCTTGAAAGTGGCCGGAATACCCGCCCCAGAACGCCTCATGTGCTCGATCAGAAATGACAGCTCCCGCCCGTTCGGCTTTCTCCATCACCTGATCCACTTCCTCCTTGCTGCTGACATTGTGCCCGAGTGTAAATTCCCCCGGGCTTGAAACAGACATAGGAACCTTTGCCTCGTGGGCCAAATCCCTGCGGTGCCATAACGCAAGCTTCAAACCGGTCTCCAGATCAAAAAAAGCGACAGCCCCATGCTCATATTCAGTGCCTATGATGCCCTCTGTCGTAAAGCCCAAACCATCACGATAGAATGTCACCGCTCTTTCTAAATCATCCACACCTAACGTTATAACCGTAATTCTAGGTTTCATGGAAAATCCCTCCTTACATACTTGTTAAATAAAAGAAACCCTGATCCTTTTTTTTGATAAAAGATCAGAGTTGATGAAAAAATTATTTTTTGTGTTTTCTATTATTCACTAAACACCGAAACCTTAACGTCAACATATGAAATGGATTCATCCCCACCAAAAACATGATAGATTGGGGATGCTAAATTTAAATTGTTGTCAACGATATACTGAAGCAGTTCTGCGTAAACAACTTCAGTTAAGGTTTCATAGTTCCCTGTAAAGCGTTTCATAAGCATTTCATCCACATAATAATAACTACGAAACATAAGCGAGTCAGTAGATGGAATCTTATCCTCATGAACAGGCATGAACAATTCGATGTACATGTTTTCATCTTTGGGAATGTTCTTCAAAGAATAGAACATGGGTCCTTTTATCGCTAGATTTGCTTCTCCAATCTCAGAAATAAAGTCCTCAATCACCTGTTCCATATCGCTGTAGTGGAAGAAATATTCTTTAGAGACAACATTGGTATAGGCAATGCTCTGGTCCACAGCAATCATCGGACAGGTTCACCCACTTCTACAATCGGCGCGTACACATCAAGCCACGTTTCTCCGAAAACATCCAGACATACATGGTAAAAACTCGAGTCTAAAGTAATTTGATTTTGTTTAGCGGTTTCTTGGATGAGCTGATAGGCTTCTTCAATTTCCCCATCTTCATCCGTGAAACGGACACATAAGGCTTCCTCGATCACTAAAACATCAATATATTCATATGCTGAACTTTTTTCCAATTCAACGCGATCATTAACTGGAACACTGTATGTAAACTCTCCGGAGGTCGGGTCATTTTCCAACGGCCTGAATTGGAAAAGAACCGGTCCCACTGGGTAGATGCCATTATTTACGACCTGGCTTCTTAAGGCAATTGCAGGCAAAAGCCAGTCTTCTTTTTTTACCACTTGTGTAATGCTAACCAGGTTTAGCATGGATAAAGATTTATATTGTACTTTCAATCTTATCTCTCCTCTCCTTTTAAACTAGTTCATTTTTCTTTTTTACAAACCAATCTGTAAACAATAAAATACAATTTCCAAAAGGACGACTACTTTTTCAAAAGTATTAGGAAAAACTGACCATCCAAACCTAAATAAACCAACAGCTATAAAGAACATCGGCATACTGCACCAAATCATGGATCCAAACATAAATGATACACAACTATCAGGACTTATCCTGTTTTTTGCGGTCCTTTTGAACTCATCTAAATTTTTTTCATTTATATCCCACATAGTTAATTGTTCTAACTCAACCGCTTATTTTTGGATTTACGATTTACATTTTTCTTTGAATATTTCTGTCTTTTCCGTCGATGTTCTTCCCATGAAACGTGAAATGAAGGAAATTTAAATTTGCAATATGCCAACAATTGAAATTCAGCCGCGCCCATAGCCATGGCGTACATAACAATTGTAGCTATCGCATAACCAAAGTAAATATTGAGTCCATAATCATTAAGGCTGATAATCATGATTGCCAATATCAAAGTGTAGACGGCAGATCCTACTATAATCCAAACCTTCATTTTGCTAGTTAAAAATGAGGAATTCTCATCGTTAAAAGCTCCCTCTCCCGCTTGCTTAAAAGTGTCCAGAGTGGTTAAGATATGTGCTACAAAAGCACCTGCGATTAAAAGACCAATGTACATTAATGTTGTTTGATTGGTAGAATAATCCGTCATTCCAGGAAGCACAAACATGGTAAATGTAATCGTGCCCGTTTGAAATGCAAAAAACAGTAAAACCAGAGATTGAAACTTCTGCAGTTTAAAAGCTGCCTTTGGAGATAGAAAAAGAATGAGAAAAACAAGTTGTAATCCGTAAAGCGTTAACTCCAGAGCAACAATATTTTTCTCTATCGGTTGTGAGTAATACTTCCAGCCAAACCGATATAAAGCAGCAAAAATAAAAAACATCATCAATGAGCAAAAAACGGTTGCTCCAATCATGAAACCTGAAATCCCATCCGGAGATAGACGGGTACGACATATTTTTTTAAACCCCTTCAAATTCTTCTCTTTAATGTCCCACATGTACTTCTCCACCTTAAAAAATATTACCAGAAAATAGAGCCTATTTTATGGGTTAGACTTTTGACACCTTTCTTAGCAGCGCTAACTACACTTTCGCCACCTAGCGCATCGAACTTCGTATTTAAGCCATAAGAGGCAATAACACTTACCCCTGCTCCAACAACGGTTCCGATCGGAGGGGCAATCAATGACCCAACAGCGGCACCTGTTGCAGCAGCTGCTGCAATGCCTCCCATATCGACGGCTGAATCCGTTACAATATCAACTGCATCATGGGCTTGCCATCCATCTTTTTGTGCTTCAACCACATTATTGGCAATGGATAAAGCAGATCCTACAACTGCTAGTCCTTTTACAGTTTTCCCCACCTTGCCAACTTCTTTAAAGGTGTCTTTCCATTTCATTGGGTTAATAGTTTTCACACTGTCGGCATAGGAGGATTTAAATCCGGTCCATGCTTGCTTCCCTACAGCTTTTGTAAAACCAATGTTCTTTAAGTCTTTCTTATATTCTTGGTGAGCGACAAAATCTGGCAGCTTATAGATCGCTGTCTTCGCCTTTTTTATTTGTGATTTGGTCGTCTTCAAATCATCAAATTTGAAACCATTCTTTATATATTTGATAAAAGCATCATCATCTTTATTCAACTTTAGCATTTTAGAAATAGCTACAATGTCTTTGGTATTCTTTGAGGATAGCGTATATGCTCCACGACCTTTTCGGCCAGCGGGATCAAAAATGGCCGTAAAACCATATTTCCATTTGAGATATTGGCTAATGGACAAAGCCGTCGTCATTCTGCCATATTTAATTCCTTTACTTACGCTTGCAACCCCTTGTCTAATTCCAGCAAATGCAGTACCGCTCAAGAAAGCGGTAAAACTATCGGCATTGAACACTTTCTGATCCGCTTCACGAAATTGTGTTTCTGTACGCTTTACGACTTCTTCCGCTCCGTTTAACAGGCTCCCGTAATGATCGAGCTCCTGGATCAGGCTGTTATAGAGGGGACTGATGGCAGACAGATTGATTCCGCCTCCGTGGTTTTGCATGGAATAATAGTTCATTTGCAGATTGGACTTAATGGCTTTGCTCTTCGCTTCCAGTTTTTTCACATCCGAAGCGAGCGCTTTTAGTTCGTCTGGTACGACGTTTACACGACTCATCCCTTCTCCTGCCTTTCTATTCTCTATTCTAAAAAAGAAGTAGGACTCCATATATTGGACTTTCCTCCTAAAAACCCCACTTCCTTTTTACCCTTCTTTTTTGCTGCGAAACCAATTTGTGCCAAATTTTAGATAATTCAGGTGAAAATAGTCCTGGTTCTGCCTGGAGGAGCTTAATTACCAGCGTTCCTGTTTATTAAAACTATATTTCTTTTAAACTTACCAACTATTTTACAAAAGTACTTTCCTGGTGTACACAGTAAAATCTGCCTCCTTTTTCCACAGGAGGCAGATTTTAATTTCTTGCATATGTTATACCGGGCTCACAAAGTCGGCATTCTTCATATAAAGGTACAGTCCATAATCCTGCATGACGGATGTATTTCCGGTTTGCCGGATCATAGCCGCCACATGTCCGCGATGATAGTTTCCATGAGTTGAAATATGATAGATCGTTTCCATTGGGGTTGTATCCAGCTGTCCCGCGTATGGATTATCCACTGTAAATACCTTTTCCATGTCATGGTGATCGATATAATCCTTATATTCTTCGGCAAGCTTGGTGTAGCGCTTGTGCATATCAGCCAATGTTTCAGCTTCAGCCTCTCTTCTCAGCGCATCAGACGCTTCCATCCCTTCCTTCATGTCCTCCCCCCGCAGGATGTTCAGCCAGAGCTGGTCGGTTAAATACATATGTACCATAACCGTTGAAAGAGATGGAAAGATGCTTTGCCTCATTTCCTTTTTGTATAAATCCTCCGGAAGTTCCCGCAGCTTTTCAAAGATTCTGGTATTCGCCCAAGCATGATAATCATACATCTCACGTGCATGGTTTTTCATCCTATCAAACCTCCCCTTGCTTTGATCACTTCTAACCCTTTATCTATTCGGGATTACCTTGCCCTATTCCTTTCATAAAAAAGAGCATCCCGGAAGCTCCCGGATGCTCTTTTTTCTTTATACAAGGCCGGTCAGGCTGTAGACACCAATGACAAAGAAGACAGCGATGGTTTTGATCACTGTGACAGCAAAAATGTCACGATAGGCCTGCTTATGGGTCAATCCGGTAACCGCTAGAAGCGTGATAACCGCACCATTATGAGGCAATGAATCCATCCCGCCGGACGCCATCGCCACGATTCGGTGCATGACCTCCATCGGAATGTCAAACTGCTGGGCAAGCTTCACATACTGATCTCCCATGACACTAAGGGCGATCCCCATGCCGCCAGAAGCCGACCCGGTGATGCCGGCCAGCACATTCGTGGTTACCGCACCGTTGACCAGCGGATTGGTAAAGGTATGGGAAATTGTGTCACGCACAACACCGAATCCCGGCAGTGAAGAAATAACGCCTCCAAAACCATATTCAGACCCGGTATTCATCGCTGCGAGCAAAGCGCCTCCGATGCTGGCGTTAATGCCCTTCTGGAAGTTGGTGGTTACTCCCTTCCAATTGTAGGCAATGGTCGCCAGTATTCCCATGCACAAGGCCAATTCTACCGCCCAGATGCCCGCCACCTGACTAAGATCAACCTTGCCAAAGTCCTTTAAGCCAATGGAAGCGAAATCAAATCCATTCGGGTACCATTTGGGAATATAGATGGTAAGCACCTTATTCATCACACCAACCAGAATTAAAGGAACAAACGCCAGCGCCTGCCGGAGGGGTGATACGTGCTGCTGCATCTCTTCCCTGTGGTATTGGGGCTCATCCTGTACCGCCTGGGCAGCAGCTGCCATTTCACTTTCAGCTCCGATCGGTCCGCTGTAGCCTTCACCTTGTTTTCGGGCTTTTTTGCTTCTAGACTGCAAATAAAGGATCCCCAGCGTGAAAACAAACACAGCTCCTATAACTCCAAGCACCGGTGCCGCATAAATGGTTGTCCCGAAAAAGCTCGTCGGTATTACGTTTTGAATCTGCGGTGTCCCTGGAAGCGCATCCATAGTAAAAGATAAAGCACCAAGAGCAATCGCACCCGGGATCAGACGCTTCGGGATATCCGCTTCACGGAAAAGATGCACGGCAAAAGGGTATACGGCAAAGGCAACAACAAATAAGCTTATTCCGCTGTAGGTAAGAATGGCACACATCAAAACGATGGCTAAAATCGCTCTCTTCGCTCCAACAAACTGCACGATGGTTTTGGCGATCGATGCGGCCACACCGGACATCTCTACCAGCTTTCCAAAAATGGCTCCAAGCAGGAACACCGGGAAATATAGTTTGATAAAGCCAACCATTTTCTCCATAAAAATGTTCGAGAAGAATGGCATAACCTGCGATGGATCTGTCAGCACCACAGCGAACAAAGCACAGATGGGCGCAAACAGGATAACCGAGAAACCCCTATATGCCACAAACATCAGTAAGCCAAGCGCTAACAGGATAATAAGGAGATCCATACCCTCACCTCTTTTTTAAATATTAAAAAAACGGATGAACATGCCTTTCTACAGGCATGCCCATCCATCACTCATGCTCTTGCAGTCTTAGTCTTAGTAGCGCGCTGTCAGCATTTTTTTACGTGTGTAAAACTCCACGCCGTCTTTGCCGTTCGCATGCAGATCACCATAGAAGGATTTCTTGTATCCGGAGAATGGGAAGAACGCCATCGGTGCAGGAACGCCCATGTTCACACCAAGCATCCCGGCATCGATCGTATCCCTGAATTGACGGACCGCTTTTGCACTGTCGGTAAACAGGCAGGCACCATTGGCAAAATCAGATTGATTCGTCAGCTTGATGGCTTCAGTCAGGTCGTTGACACGGACCACTGAAAGCACAGGTGCGAAAATTTCATCCTTCCAGATCTTCATTTCGGTTTTAACGTTGTCAAAAATCGTTGGTCCTACAAAGTACCCCGGCATATCGCATGCCTGATCATTACGGCCATCGCGAGCTAGTGCTGCTCCTTCCTTTACACCGCTATCAATATACTGCAGCGTCTTGTCTTTATGAGACTGGCGGATGACCGGTCCAAGGAAGACATTTTCATCCATGCCATTTCCGATAGTCAGTTCTTCCGCCGCCTTGACGAGCTTTTCCACAAGGGGATCTGCAATCTCACCGACAGCCACCACAACTGAGCATGCCATACAACGTTCACCGGCAGAACCAAACGCAGCGTTGATGATGTTTGTTACCGCAAGATCCATATCGGCATCCGGAAGCACGATGCTATGATTCTTTGCACCAGCAAGTGCCTGCACACGTTTGCCATTCCCAGCACCTGTTTTGTACACATGCTCGGCAACCGGCTGTGAACCGACAAATGAGATGGCCGGAATGCGTTCATGCTCGAGAATGCCGTTTACTATATCACGGCCACCGTGAACGATGTTCAGCACACCATCAGGAAGACCTGCTTCCTTAAACAGCTCTGCCAACCGGTTAGCCAGCAGCGGCGTACGCTCAGACGGTTTTAAAATAAAGGTATTTCCGCAAGCAATGGCGAGCGGGAACATCCAGCAAGGGACCATCATTGGAAAGTTGAACGGTGTGATGCCGCCAACGACCCCGATTGGATAACGGTACATGCCGGATTCAATACCTGATGCGATGTCCGGAAGTTGAGAGCCCATCATGAGGGATGGAGCACCTGCCGCAAACTCCACGCATTCAATACCACGCTGAACTTCTCCATAAGCTTCACCGTAACTCTTACCGTTCTCCTCTGTAATCAGGCGGGCCAGTTCATCCCAATGGTACACTAGCAGCTGCTGATAACGGAAAAGGATGCGTGCACGTTTTGGAACCGCCACCTGGCTCCAGGATTCAAAGGCACGTTCTGCCGCTTTCACCGCAAGCTCAAGATCTTCACGATTGGATAGCGGTACTTCAGCCAGCGCCTCTCCGGTTGCCGGATTCGGCACCGTTTCGGTTTGATTGGAACGGGACTCCACCCATTCACCGTTGATAAAATTCTTTAAGGTTTCCACTTTAGTAATAGAAGACATGTCTATTCCACTCCTTGTTGTTATTTAAGATTGAATCATCGCTGATGAGATACTGAAATCATAGTCATAACAGATCAGGTATAAATCCATGATTTCTTCATGTGTCGGTACACGCGGATTGTTTCCCGGACTTCCGCTGTCAAGGGCATCAGCAGCCATTTTAGAGATGACTTGTTTGAACGCTTCCTGATCCACTCCCCAGCTCTTCAGGTTAGGAATTTGAAGATCAGCGCACAGTTTCTTAATTTCCTTAATGGCGATATCCGCAAGCTCCTCCTTGTCCTGCTTGTCCAGTCCCGGCTTAATGATTTGGGCAATGGCAGCGAGCTGATCCATCGCATCACGCTTGCTAAACTCCAGTACAGCCGGTAACAGCATGGCATTGGAGACACCATGAGGCACATGAAACAGAGCACCAATCGGCCGTGACATGCCGTGAACAAGGGTGACGGATGCGTTTGAAAACGCAAGCCCTGCCTGCATGGAAGCAAGTGCCATTTCCTCCTTTGCATCCACATTTTCCGGTTGATGATACGCTGTCCGAAGATTACCTGTAATGGATGCAATGGCCGAACGTGCAAAATCATCCGTGAGCGGCTGGCTCTTTTTTGAAATGAGCGCTTCAATCGCATGGCATAGGGCATCAACCCCTGTGGCAGCGGTTACATTCTTGGGTGTAGAAAGTGTAAGAATCGGATCCACAATTGCGGTGCACGGCAGAAAGTTGGAATCCTTGATCATCATTTTAATGTCATCTTTTGTATTAGTAATCACAGTCACGTCGGTCACTTCCGAACCGGTTCCGGCTGTTGTAGGAATAGCGATGAACGGAAGCGGTTTTTCTGAAATTTTCTTTGCTCCCCTTCTGTAATCCCCGATATATCCACCGTTTGACGCCACAACGGCGACCGCTTTTCCGGTATCCATACAGCTGCCTCCGCCGATGGCAACGATCACATCACACTGTTCTTCAAGACAAATTTCAAGAGCCTCTTTTACGTGCAGATCGGTCGGTTCTGTATTCACATCCAGGTAAGAAACAAAGGGAAGATTATGCTGTTCAAGCAGTTCCTCGCACTTTCTCACATGGCCAATCTTCTCCATCACACGGTCACTGATCAATAACACCTTTTCGCCCAGCCCGGCCGCTTCCTCTCCCAATTTACCCAGGGCATCCCTGCCGTAATACAAAGCATTAGGCATACGAAATTCTGCAAATTTCTTCATGCTGTTCCTCCTTTCAATTTTCACACTTTATTATCCTTGCAAGAACCGTGCCAATTTAGAGAACCCTTTCATTAAGCCGAAAAAATTCATGAGTGTAGGATAATTCATACAAAAAGCGTCCGGTATGTGTATGACATTCCGGACACCCTGATCGTGCTACTGTAATTTTTTAAGCTTCTCATATAATGTTGAGCGCTGGATGCCGAGCCTTCTTGCCGCTGCTGCTTTATTTCCCGCTGTCTCTTGTAATACCTGAAGAATTCTCTCCCGTTCCTGCTGTCTTACATTCTGTTTCAGTTCATCCAGCAGATTCCTTTGTTCAGAGGTTTCCGGTCGCTCTTGATCTACTTCTGTTTGCGTAAACGACTGATGGAACCGGGCTGGAACCTCTGTTTCTGTTATGACACGGTCTTCACCCAGACTGACCAGCATCTCTACCGTATTGACCAGCTCGCGCACATTGCCCGGCCACTCATAATTCATTAGCAGCTTCATTGCTGCATTTGAAAATTCCATAGGCTCTAATTTAAATGCCTGGCAGAAAGATTTCAGATGATGCTCAAGCAGGACAGGAATGTCGCGCCTTCTCTTCCGGAGCGGCGGTATTTCCAGCCGGATAATGTTCAGACGGTAATACAGATCTTCCCGAAAGGTTCCTTCCCGCACCATTTGTTCCAATGGCCGGTTGGTGGCGGCAATGATCCGTACATCCATGCGTTGGCTTGTTGAGCCTCCTACTCGCTCAACCGTCCGCTCCTGAAGAGCACGAAGGATTTTTGATTGCATGAGTGCCGGCATGTCCCCAATTTCATCAAGAAAAAGGGTTCCTTTGTGCGCTTGTTCAAATTTTCCGGGCTTGCCTCCCTTTCTGGCACCAGTAAACGCACCTTCTTCATAACCGAAGAGCTCCGCTTCCAACAAGTGGTCGGGGATGGCAGCACAGTTCACGCCGACAAACGGACCTTCCGCAAAAGGACTTGTCTGATGAATCGCTTTGGCGAACATCTCTTTTCCCGTACCGCTCTCCCCTGTAATAAGCACTGTCGACGGGGTGCGGGCTGCTTTTTGCGCCAGTTTTTTAACTGCTGAAATTTCTTCACTGACTCCGATAATATCGGTATAGGAAGTCTCGTCGGCATCTATTGCTGTATCGGGCAAGGTCTGTTCCGTTACCTTTCTTGATAACTCCTGCATTCTTCCCAGAATGTTGTACAGCTCGCTCACTCCATGGAAGATCAGCATCCCGATGGCGCCCACGACTTCATTTTCCTTCACAATGGGAATCCGGTGAACGACCATGTCCTGTCCCTGTATCCGCTGAATAAATCCTCTTTCTTCAATGCCGGTTTTTGCTACGATATGCAGCCTTGTATTTTCGATTACATCTGTCACATGTTTACCCATAACTTCATCACGCTGTTTTCCAACAAAGCGGCAGTACGCCTCGTTAAACTCAAGAACGATGCCGTGCTTATCAATCACCGCAATCCCTTCGTAAGCGGTTTCTAAAATGGTGTTCATCGTTTCAGCCGTATGAACCGTCTCCTGGAGCTGACTCAGGTGATAAAAATAAGAATGCAGAATATCAGTTTTCGTCAGGATTCCAATGAGCGCTCCGGTATCGTCCACCACAGGGAGCCGTCCTACCTTAATGTGCCAGGCTTTCGAGATCGTATCCTCAGGACTAATCGTAATGATTTCCCTTTTCATCACCTTTTCCACAGCTGTTTCACCTGTTGATCCTTCAAGAAGAGAGCGAACTATTCTGGTTTTCGTCATTAGTCCGATTAACTTCTGCTGCTCAAGAACGGGCAATCCATCAATCTTATGATCATCCATGATTTGAACCGCCTCTTTTAACATAGAGGTTTTCTTCAGAGAGAGCGGATTCTTTGTCATCCATTTATATACAGGCTCCGTATTTTTCACACTGCCAAAATTCATCTCCAGCGTTTTGATGCTGTCGTTCATAGAGGTCACCGCCTTTCTATCTGTTACTATTATAAAGGATTGGCGCAAGGTGTATGAAAAAAGGCAGAGCACCGAATGGATGCTCTGCCTCTATTTTTCTGCTTTTTTCAAAAACATTAAATCCCAAAAGGTTATGGTGAGTGCCGTACCAATTGGCCCTCCCAAGCGAGAAACGTCAAAAGGATCCGGCCGATGCAGCACCAGGTTCAGTCCACAACACACCATGCTGAAAGAAGAAGCAAGCAAGAGAAACCTCAGCATTCTTCTTGCCCATTGGTTCAGAGTCAGACTTTTGATGTTCAAAAGGATTTTAATTATAAAATATATACAGGAGAGAAAGAGAAGCAGCAAAAAGCCACTAACAAAAGCAAAGGAAAACGTGCTATCCAAGCCTTTATTCGCAAATATTAACGTGAAGATTAATCCAATAAAAAACAGACTGTAATACATAATTCCCGCAATGTTCTTCATGCTTTATTCCTGCCCAGTTCCCTCAAATTAATAGTATCCCTGCAACTATACGGCTTCAGTCCATAACAATCAATCTTTTTTCTTTCATCACCTATCCTTATTTTTAAATAAATGGGGTGTTGAAGTGGCGAAAAATAGGTGTTGCTGGCATAGTGATTGTGATTGTTGCTTTAAATTTAAGGATGGACTTTTGGTCCAATATGGATAGGATCAAAACCGTATATGAAAGTTATCAAAAAACACTTCATCTCTGAGGTGTTTTTATTCTTTAACGATGGGACGGCCACGATCCCTGCATTTTTCTGATCAGGAGTATTTGACCCGTATGGTAAGCATCATGCATCAAGATATCCAGCAGCTTTGCTTCAAGAGAATCTTTATCAAGATCCTCAGCCGACGTTTCACTAAGTGCATGCCGTAAACCTTGTTGGGCAGCTTCAGCACGCTCCACAACATTCTTCCATTCTTGTTCGTCACTGGAACGTTCGGTGAGCAAGAACGTTTCATCCCCATCAAGGTTGTTAGTCCATTCACGGCCCACCATTCTTGCAGCTGTCCTTTCTTTATAATAGATAAGATGATTGACGTTCTCCCAAATGGATTTTGTTGCCTCACCAGGCGGCCTCCAGCTCGCTTGCTCAGCCGTTATTCCGCTAATAGCGTCCTTAAACGGGGCATACCAGCTTTCCTTGTCGTACGTCGTATCCAAAACATTTAATAGCAGATCCATACGATTCAAAGCGATCTCCTCCTTTGATTACTTTTCCTTTCCGTTTTGTGCAAATCTTACTTTCTCGACGAACTAGCTGAATACCTGCCTGTTTCTGCGAGAAATTCACCCCCATAAACTTCCGCTATATTACCAATTATTTATAGTGTACATATATGGGGTTGTAAGACACAGACAAAGGAGGCTCAATGATGGACGACTATGTAAAAGATGCGCTGCAGGAATGGAAAGAAGAGCTGCAGGGCCAAAAGAAAGACATTGATGAAGAATATGAAAAAGTAAAAACGGAACTCCAGCTCTATTCCTATAAGTTTGGAATTACCAAGCAAGTTCTTCAATCCACGATTAACGAAGAAATGATCAAAAATATTAAAGCTACCTATCAAGAGCCTTTCGAAGAAAAATACAACGAACTCAAGGCTCAGTTAAAAAAGCTTGAAGATAAGCGGAACGTTTACAACATGTTTGTTGAAAAAATTGAACAGGCAAATCCCGCAAAATAACAAAGAAAACTCGCCTATAGGTGAGTTTTCTTTGTTCATATACAGTTGTTTTAAAGGCCTACCCCATATTGCTGAAGGTCGGTTTTCCCACAATCTCGTAGCGTAATAGAACGGACCCGCTTGAGAACGTTCTGGATTCAAGCAATTGAAGGGCGGCTGGAATCGTCCCGGAATCGAAGAAGCGTTTTCCTTTTCCAAGCAATACCGGAAACTGCCAGATGTTCATGCGGTCAATCAGCTCATGACGCAGCAATGTCTGGAGCAGGTCGCTACTGCCGGCGACGTGCACTTCTGAATACCTCTCCTTCAGCAATGGCACACTTGTGGCCACATCTCCATCAAGCAGATTTGAGTTGTTCCAATCGACGCTCGTTAATGTTCGAGATGCGACATATTTAGGCTTCACATTAAACAGCTCGGTGAACGGGTTGGTGTCCGGAGCCTGCTGCCAGTAAGGCGCAAAGATTTCGTACGTTTTGCGGCCGAGCAGCAACGCATCGAGCCTCGCATAATCAGCCGCGATCAGTTTTCCGGCCTCAGCATCGACGTACGGTGCCTGCCACCCTCCATAGCCAAACCCTCCCTCGCGATCTTCATCAATTCCTCCCGGGGATTGAATAACCCCATCCAACGTCATGAACATATGCACAACCAGTTTTCCCATGTTCCTTTTCATCCTTTCAAAATAACTTAGGAATGTAAAAAAACGTCTTTAGGGTTATCATTTCAACGGCCAAAGTATAATTCCTTGTCTCAACTAAACTCCTCCGCATAAATAAGAAAGGCATATGGCTGCTCATGCGAAAAATGACGTGTTCCAATTAACACGTCATTTCTTAAGGCATTTATTTTGTTTTAATGGCTGGCTTTAATGTACTGCTTCACCACTTCGTATACATATTCCTGACAAGCCGCCGCTGTATCCGGGCTGTATTTTCCGCCGTTCACCTTATTGTTGGATAGAACACGGATGCCAAGGAACGGAACATCATAGGCTTTTGCAATTTGAGCAGCTGACGCCCCTTCCATCTCCTCAACCGAAGTTCCGTAGGTTTTATGGAACCATTTGATCCGGTCAACCTCATTGTTCCACACATCTGCAGAACCGATTGTTCCTTTAACGACCTTTCCTTTACTATAGGATTGCTTCACGGCTTCAGCAGCTGCAAGCAAGTTTTTGTCTCCCTCATAAAAACGCGGCTTTTCCGCATTAGGGTCTTCTCCTGCACTTCCTTCAGATGCCATCAAATCCATCGGCTTCCAGGCCGTTGGGTCCATGCCTTCATTTTCAGCTTTATCTCCTGTTTTTAACGAACCGATATTGACCGTTCTTTCTCCCAAAACAATGTCAAACACATTCAGCCTGGCATCGTGCCCTCCGGAAGTTCCCTGATTGATAATTGCTTTTGGTTTGTATTTTTCGATGGCAATCGCTGTGGCTGCTGCTGTGTTTTCCATACCTTTTCCTGTCTTGACCACAATCACCGGATAGTTGTTCAGCTTCCCCTTATAAAACACAAAGGTGCCAGATTTCTCGACCTTCACATGCTTGAGCTTTTTCGCAAAATTTTCAGCCTCTATTGGCATAGGTCCTTGAATGAGGATCGGACGCTGCTTTGCTTCTGCGGTTGGAGCTGTATTTGAAATTGCGGACCATCCTGCGAAAAGCAAGACAGCCAACACCAGCAGGATTCCTGCCCCCGTCCATTTTAATCTTTTTTTCTTTCCCATTGAAATCTCCCCTTTGTTCGTCTTTTGCTGAAATTGGTTCTTTCATGCACCGGAGGATGACATACGAAAAAGGCCTGGACTACTCTCTACCATCCAGACCAAGTTAAAGCACAATCGGAACTCACTAGTTAAAATAGAAAACTTCCGTTAAACTTCAACTCGTAGTCCGGTTCTTGCTTTGGGAACCAGGTAGAGACGCCCAGACCATATTACCGGGCATATACGAGATTATTCACTTGATTACGGTGTAACTATAACAAACGGTTATAAAGGAATCAACAAAAAACGAACTTTATTAAAATAAATAAACATATCATTCGTATTTCCTAAAGAATGGAAACCTCTATGGCTGTTATTCCCAAAACGAGGTTGGAAGTCCCTACACCATTGACTATAATCAACAAAACAATCATTTTGGAGGAAAGTAACTTATGGCGGGAACATACGTATGGAACGGAGATTTATATGATACAAAGCATTCTTTCGTTTCAAAGTACGGGAGTTCATTACTAGAGTTATTGGCTCCGGGTGATCGCAGCAAAGGAAAAACAAAAATAAAATGTCAGGGCTTGCTCTCCCTGACATTTTTATGAATTTCTTTTTGGATCGCTTCACATACCTGGTTAATATTCGTGAAGGATTTTCTTTTGTAGTCCCTGTGGTAAAGCATCTCATACCTCATCTGATCAGCAGCATAATAAATGGTCATCCAGGATTCCGACTTGTAGCGAATCGTGTACGTAATACGCGACCGAACGAGCTGGCTATTTTTTAAATCCAGCAACTTCGCTTTCATTTCTTTCAAATTCAATTGGACCACCTCCAAATATTACAAATTTCGATTTATAATATTTAAATAGTGAAAACATCCCCTTTTTACAATAACACATAATAAATGGCAATTAATGTGTCAAAATACCTCTTTTCAGCATAAAAAAAGGAGCACTGGCCGGGACCAATCCTCCTGTTATTCTCGAATTTACAGCTTCTTCACCATATAATATTGCTTTTGATCTGGACCTGGATATCCGTCAACGATTCCGACTACCTCAAACCCGTACTTCTGGTAAAAACCAGGCGCCTGAAAACTCAGGGTATTCAGTTGGATTTGACGGCAGCCATGCTCGCGTGCCAAGTCTTCCGCCCGTTTTAATAGTTCTTCTCCATATCTCTTGCCTCTTAACGACTCATCCAGCCACAGAAAGTCTACATACAACTGGCGCCAGGCAATTTTACCGGTGATTCCGCCCCAAATGGTTCCATCATCATCTCTCACCATAAAGCTGACATTTTTAGCAGGATGCTTGAGGTCTTCCGGTACGTTGGCCAAATTGAATTCAATAAGTTTAGTGCGGATATACTCGCTGTCTTCCTGATTCCATTGCTGTGTAATATTCAACCCTCTAGCCTCCATCTATTAATCTAGTAACTGTCCGATTTACTTTTTTACCAGTGCATAGCCATTTTGTTTAACGGCATACTCCACACCCTTCTGAAGACTCGAAAAGGTTTGAATTTCATTCAGATTGATCGCTGACTTCACAATCTGGATCGTGACATCCCCAGAGATGCCGACCAGGTAGCCGTCCGCCCCAAGAAGTTTAATGGCCTGTATAACTTGCAGGATTCCTTCCAGGATATGACCATCAACATTCTTGAGTCCTGTCATGTCGATCAATACAAAGCGGGCTTTTTGCCTCATGAGTTCAAACAATGTTTTTTCGATCAAATCTGCCAGGCGCTCTTCATTGAACTTTCCGATCAAAGGGATGACAAGAATGTCATTCAAAACAGGAATAACAGGAGTCGACAGTTCCTTGATCATGGAGGACAATTCTTCTGTACGGCTACTCACCAAATTCTCCAGTTCTTGAATGCTTTCCCTTTCCTTCCTTCTTGCCAGATCATGAATGTTGTCTGTCACTGTAAAATCGGATGGGAAAATTTCAATCTCATCCACCTGCTTCTCATCTGTTACCGTGCTATCTTTGACCTTGTACCACATATCCCGCTTGAAGATCCCGGAAAAGATGCCGGCCCAATGGCTGGGCAACAACACACCTTTGTTCCCTTTAAAAATACGATGCTCCCAACTGTTTGTCAGCCGGACAACAGCTGTTTGATCCTCAAGTGAAAGATGGATGACTTCAAAATTTCCCCAGCCAGCATTCCTGTAAATATTGCTATATTCGGAAGAAAGATGATCCATTCCTTTTCTCCCACTGTAATAGGACGTAACAAGACTGCCCATTCGATATCCTGTGACCTGGTATACGGTTTGTGAAACATCCATGCCCGAAACCTCTTCGATCGTTTTTAAAAACATCTCAATGGCAGAATCCCAAAACAGTAAAGTAGGAGCCCCATCAAACGTCAGAAGCCCATTTTCCTGATTCCATACAAATTCATTGTTGTTCACTTGAATGCTAACATCGGGTTTCGTCATAAAATAGTCTCCTGTGGGAAATAAGTTATACTTTCATTGTACTCAAATAACCTTCTATATTCCAATCTCTCTGAAGTTTCTTTTTCAAAATCCTAGTTGACAGGTTCAGCATGTTCCGTATATGATAGTTACCATTATCCTAAACAACGTATTTTAAACGCAATGAACGGGAGCAGTAGAAGTGATAACGTAAGAAGCAGAGAGCTGCGGGTTGGTGAAACGCAGACTATGAGTCCTTTGAACTCGCCCGGGAGCAGCAAGACAGAAAGAAGGCATTCTTATGTTTTGACGAGTAACCTTCGTTACAAGGTTTTCAAGCAGGATTCTGTTTTTTTAGAATCAACAAGAGTGGTACCGCGGTCAGCCCAAGGCTTATCGTCTCTTTTCTCAGTCCATGAGAAAAGAGACGATAAGCCTTTTTTAATTGGTTAAGATTCAGATTGCAAAGAGAGAGGGAAGAGAGATGAAAAAACACACCAAGAGTTTGCAGCGCACCATGACTTCACGCCACATCATGATGATGGCATTAGGCGGCAGCATCGGAGCAGGATTATTTAAGGGCAGCAGTGCCGCCATTGATACGGCAGGCCCCGCTGTGGTATTGGCTTATTTAATCGGAGGCATTATTCTTTTATTCATTATGCAGGGACTGGCTGAAATGGCGGTGCAAAACAGCGGTGCCCGTACGTTTCGTGATCTGGTTCAATCGGTGCTCGGCGTATTTCCGGCCTACTTTTTGGATTGGATCTATTGGAAAATGTGGGTACTCAATATTGCAGCTGAAGCGGTCGTGGCCGCAATTTTCCTTCAGTATTGGTTTTCTGAAACACCGATTTGGATACTTGCTCTCCTTGTTTCGGTCGCCGTTACGGTCGTCAATTTGTTATCTGTCAAGATCTTCGCAGAAACTGAATACTGGCTTGCTTTAATCAAGATCAGCGTCATAGTCATCTTTATCCTTGCCGGAATTCTGTTATTGTTCGCATCCTTTGGGCATCATACCGCGCCTTCCTTTTCCAACTTAACCGGACACGGCGGATTCTTTCCAAATGGATCAACAGGTTTGATCACCGCCATGCTCGTGGTCATCTACTCGTATGGCGGAACGGAGATCATCGGGGTGACCCTGGCCGAAACCAAACATCCGGAAAAGGTCGTGCCTCAAGCGGTACGCAGCACCTTGACGCGCATCATCGCCTTTTATATTTTTCCGTTCTTTATCATTGTAGGACTTATTCCTTGGGATAAGGTTAACGGAGTAAATGAAAGTCCGTTTGTCATGGTGTTTAAATTAATCGGAATTCCAGGGGCTGACCATGTGATGAATGCCGTTATCCTGCTTGCAATCATCTCCTCAATGAATTCAGGGCTTTATGGTTCCTCCCGTGTTCTCTATACTCAAGCCGTTGACGGGCGGGTGCCAAAGATTTTTGCACAGCTGTCATCAAAAAAGGTGCCTGTAAATTCCATCTTGATGTGTACGGCTTCCTTGTATGCCGGTGTTTTGATCTCAATTTTTGCCGGCAGCAAGACCTTCAATTATTTAATGGGATCCCTCGGTTATACGGTGCTGTTCATCTGGCTGATCATCGCGTTTGCTCATTTGAAGTCACGCAAAGATACAGCGAAGCCTTCCGGCTATTATGTAAAATGGTTTCCATATACTACATGGGTGGCGATCATCGCTCTTTTGGCTATACTGGTTGGCATCATCATGACAACGTCTCTTATTATTACAGGCATGACATTAGGGATTTATCTTTTGATTTCCCTGACCTATGTAATAAGAAGAAATGCTCTTATAACCGCACAGCGAATTGGTGCTTAGTATCATCAAAAAAACATCCTCTTTTTGGGATGTTTTTTTGATGTTTACCCTCTATAGGTGTTGTAGAGGGTAAAACCCACGATTAGCAAGGAATAGGAGATCTTCGTTTTGATGCCGGCCGGTATACTTGATCTCTCGAATTTTCCTGCAGCATAAAATGCAACGAACAATACAGGAAGCATTAACCACCACATCGCCCACTGCTGAGGGGTAAAACTTACAATAAAATAAGCTAACCCTACACAAAAGGCTGTGTATCGGTATTTTTGTAGAACGTTCTTATTTTTTTTCTTTCCATCGTTCCTCCTATTGCTAAAACGAGTATCCCTTTGCTTTTCAACATTCAAGTCATGATCAACGAGCATGACCGTATCCACAACGATACTTGGCCTTCAGTTTGATGTTATTGAAATAGCCCATGGCTGCATGAAAAAAACTAACCGCTTTCTTTTCATCGCCCTCTTTAGCCTGTATTATAAAATAGCTTTTCCTTGTCATTCACGAGCGCACCGGTGCCTTCAACAAAACTGTCCCTGGTTTTAAAAACATCTCCTACGCTATCAAACATATGAGAATCAAATTCTTTTTTTATGGCATCTTGAGCTTTCGTATCATTCAATCTTATCATGTAACTCGTTTTCAGTGACAACCGTTGTACTGGTCTCATTTTGGAGCGCCTGAGGATGGTTGGAAAGATTCCTGCCCACGCCAGCATATATCCCAGCAACAACCGCAAGACAAACAATAATTAGGTCCTTTTTTCATCCTTACATCACCAGCTGCATTCTTTCTATTTTTTTAAAACTACTATAAATAACATCGGAAAGAAATTATTCCAAGTCTTGAGATAGACGAATCATATCTCTGCACTGTATACCGTTTTCGAAAATTTCTTCTGAGTAATGCTTTACAAAAAAATCCCGATCTATCCCCACAATCCTGAATCCGCATTTTTGGTAGATAGCCAATTGCCCGATACTTGAATTTCCTGTACCGATCTCAATGGTTTTATAGCCTGTGGTTTTTGCTATCATTATTGCGTGCATGACTAATCGTTTCCCCATACCTCTTCCCTGCTGTTCTTCTGGGACTGCAACATTTACCAGCTCCACAGTCTCAGGCCTTGTTGGAAGCAATACATACACCCCAACCATTTGCTGCTCACGTTCAGCAACATAGCATTCACCTCTATGGACATACCCCTCCACGATTTCCTTTGAAGGATCAGCCAATAATAACAAGTCCATTGGAACATTTTCATCTCTATTAAGTTTTCGGATATTCACCTTGAATCTCCCCCTTCTTGCTTTAACCACTTATGTACTTTCTTATCCATTTGAATTTCTAAATCATTGATCACATCAGATGGTTGTTCTTCCTTTTTCACATACTTCTCAGGGAACATTTTTTCTAAAGAGGATATATAATAATCCCCATCTCTTGGCTCCCTATATTCAACCACTTTATATACGGAACCTTCTTTTTTAATTTTAATTAAGGCTGGTACGGAATGACCACTTTGATCCTCATCACCTGTTTCTTTAGTAAAACTGCCAAGGTAGGAGTGTAAATAAACGGTTATCGTACCCTGCTTTTCATTGGTTCCGTATATTCTATGGACTTCAAACTGTTTTTTTGATGGTGCATATATGTTTTCGTATTTTTGGATGATGTAATCTGAAATGAGTTGATCAGCCTCTTTTGATATTTTCTCTTTTCCATCAAGTAAATGGTTTGGAGCATTTGTACACCCACCTATGACGAAAGTTGAGAACAAAATAAAAATGATTCTTTTAATCATCAGAAATTACAACTCCTCTCAGGAACAACTTATGGCATACAGCTTCCTAATTACTTTACTATTCACACTTGCGTATTTCCACAAAAAGGTAAATTGCACATGGAAATGGCTCAGAGTTTCCCGCCAGGCCATCTAAAGCAATTTTTAAAACGGGATATTTCGAATAAGTGAAGCGGTTAGGACGATTGTGGCTAATCCGCTTCTTCCATGATATTTAACTTCTTGAGGTATTTATCCTTTTGGTTACCTTTGTTCTTATCACTAGCTTTTGCTGGATCTTTTTGTGAATCTTTGGGTTCAACAGTGTTTTCAGATGATTTTTTTTAAATGTGTCTTTTGCCAAATCGCCATTATCATTTTTCATCGATTGATGATTTGACAGCTGGCTGTTGGATTTAGCATCAGACTTTTCAGATCCGTTACTGCAAGCAGCCAGTATAACCTATAGGACTCCTGATATTACTATCAACAACTTCCGGTTGCTTTTCATTTTTTTTACTCCATTCTTCTCGTTGATCTTATACCAATTATTTCAAAACAAAGAAAAAAATTCAATCGCTGTCCCGGTGAAAAAGAAAAGCACGCTCGATTTGAACGTGCTTCTCAAAGTATTTTTATGTGTTTGTTACCATTTAGCTAAGCGAAAACTTCTTTTGCTGGATCGTTAGCCAGGGACGATCTTCCTCCCAATGTACATTTACCGGCATTTTATAAGCTTCTGATAAGGATTCACCTGTTAACACTTCTTGCTTCGGCCCCGATGCAACGATTTGCCCATCACGGAGTAATAAGACATGTGTGATGACATCAGAAATTTCCTCAATATGATGAGTCACATAAAGCAAATGGCAGTGTTTTTGGACAATGTCATTCATTACACCCAGCACTTCTTCACGTGAAAACACATCTAATCCTGTACACGGTTCATCGAGTATGAGAATTTGAGGGTCACACATTAGCGCACGGGCAATGAGTACTCTTCGTTTTTCTCCTTGTGATAATTTGTTGAAGGTTTTTCCATTTATATAATCTAAACGCAGTGCAGTAAGTAATGAATCAGCTTTTTTCCAGTCTTCATCCGTAACTTCTTCATATATACCAAAGGAAGCAAATTTACCACTCACCACAACTTCTTCCACAGTTTCCTGCTCTAACAGCTGGGAAAATTTCTCTAACGAACTGCTCACATACCCTATTTTCTTTCGCAGATTAGGCAGGTTGGTCTTCCCAAACTCATTCCCCAGTACGGTAACATTTCCCGTCGTGGAAAAATGATAGCCTGTCACAATATTTAATAATGATGTTTTTCCAGAACCGTTTAACCCTAAAATGGCCCAATGTTCATTTGTTTTTACTTCCCAATTAATCTCACTCAGTATATTTTGGCCATCTCTTCTCCATGATACATCCTTAAAGCTAATAACTCTCTCCATGCCATATCACCTCAATATGTATGTGTTTTGCATCTAAGAACCTGACTATCTCTTTGACCCCGTAAAAACTTTATACTCTGTTGCTCTTATCTTTTATATATTTAAAAGTTAGCAATAGTTTTCAATCTTAAAATTAAAACCGTGTTGATGATTTTAAAAAAGGAAATCCCCCTTTCATAAGAATAGTCTTCGTTCACTGCTCAGCACCTATTATTACACCTTCCTTATTCTCAGCCAAAAGTCTGAGGAATACAAAAACGAACCCAGGCTATGAGGTTCGTCTTATCCTCCAATCGTAAATGATTGTTTGAACATTAAATATTAAAGGATTCCGTGATAAGCGCTTTCAATTATTTCTTTTATATCTTTGCTGCTGGTCAATCTTGGATTTATTAAAACATTTCCGCTTCTCATTGAATCTTCAACCAGTTTTGGCAACACATCTAAAGATACGTCAAGGTCTTTTATATTTGAAGGAATATTTAATGTGTTATTTAATTTTATAATAGCCTGAATGGCTAGTTCTGCCGCATCTTTAACCGGTATCTTATCTGTATTTTCACCTAATGCCTTTGCAATATCTGCCATTTTGTCAGGGCATGCTGGTAAATTGAATTTCATTACAAAAGGTAACAGGGTAGCATTAGCAATTCCATGTGGTACATTAAATACACCGCTAAAAGTATGTGAAATCGCATGAACATTCCCTAAACGAGACTGAGAGAAAGCAGCTCCCGCAAGCATTGAAGCCACCAGCATATTTTCTCTGCTTTGAATATCTGTAGCTATAAAATAAGCTTTTTCAATGTTTTCTCTAATCATTCGAATTGCATAGAGAGCTAAAGCCTCACTGGCAGGATTTGACGTTTTAGATGTGTATGACTCAATGGCATGCGTCAATGCATCCATTCCGGTTGCAGCTGTTACCTCCATCGGTAAACCAACAGTAAGTTCGGCGTCCAGAATTGCATAGTTTGGATAAAGAAACGGACTGATTACTGCTGCTTTAAATTGAGTCTTAGTATTAGTAACAATGGTTGAGGAAGTGACTTCACTTCCAGTTCCTGAAGTGGTCGGCACAGCTATAAGGGGAAGTCCCTGATTTGGTATCTTTCCAACTCCCTCGTAATCAATAATTTCTCCTGGATTATTAGCCATTACAGCAATTCCTTTTGCTGCATCTATACTGCTCCCGCCGCCCACTGCCAATACACTATCCGGATCAAAAACCTTTAATTTTTTAACACCATCCATAATATTTTCACAACTGGGATTAGCTACAACTTCATCATAGATTTCAAATGAAATAGAGGATTCTTGCAGTGAACGTTCTATCGCTTGAAGAATTCCGGCATCTTTCACACCCCTATCCGTTACAAGAAATACCTTTTTAAATCCCAATAATTGAAGAAATCCACCAATCCGTTTAGCCAATCCCCTCTCCGTTCGAACCATTGTTGGTACATGAAAATTAAAGTCCATAATAACCTCTCTTATTAAATAGTGGTCAACCAATAGAACATCATCAGACTTGCCAAAAGTTAAAACGCCTTCAAAATTTAGTCAGTAAACAAACTAAGTTTTTTATTTATTATAATCTTAACTAATAACTCTAACAAGACTGTGCAGAAAGTAATTTATTGAATTATTAAAATATTGTAATGATTAGAGGGACCGGCATTATGAACATGATGCTAGAGTGGGTCTTGGTGTCATAAGCGCCCATCTCTTTACTTTGGCGACAGGAACAGCAGTTTCCTACTCCATACCTGTTATTGTCATGTCATTGGTATTCTCTTTATTCGTTGGAGTTGTTTTCGGTGTGTTCCCAGCCAATAAAGCATCCAGGCTTGATCCCATTCAAGCTTTTAGATATGAGTAGAAAAAAACAAAGCGGTCGTGTGCAGCGAGCGCTTTGTTTTTTTGTATATTTATAGTTTCACGAGCGTTCTTTCACGTATCTTCCCAGCCTTTCGGGCACCCTCTGATCATTGGAAATACTCAGTTCACAGAATTCCTTAGCAGCGCGTCTTTTTCGTGTCTTTCAATCGCCAGGGCGATCAATTTGTCGATGAGCTCACTGTACGGAATGCCGCTCATTTCCCATAGCTTGGGATACATGCTTATTTTCGTAAAGCCGGGGATCGTGTTTACTTCATTAATGATGATATCTTGTTCATTGACGAAAAAATCCACTCTTGCGAAGCCCTCACAGTTTAAGGCCTGAAAGGCTTGAATGGCTGTCTCTTGGATCTTTGCTGTTAACGGTTCACTCAGCTTTGCCGGAATTTCCAATACCGCTCCGTTTTCATCGATATATTTAGCCTCATACGAATAGAACTCTCCGCTTGAAACAATTTCTCCGGGCACAGAAGCCGAAGGATCTTCATTCCCAAGCACCGAACACTCGATTTCTCTACCATTGATCCCTTCTTCAATCAATATCTTATGGTCGAAACGAAACGCCTCTTCCACTGCATGTGTAAATTCTTCCTGTGACTGCACCTTACTTACCCCCACTGAGGAACCTTGGTTGGAAGGCTTTATAAATAACGGCAATCCTAAATCTTTTACTACTTCATCAAAGCTTATTTTGCCTTTCGTCGCCCGTGTATACGTATGTGACTTAGCGACCTTTAACCCGGCATCTTTTAGCAGCCGTTTCGCTATGTCTTTATCCATACAAACCGCAGAGCCGAGAATATTGGATCCAACAAAAGGGATGTTCGCCATCCGGAGCATCCCCTGAATGCTTCCATCTTCTCCTAACGTCCCGTGAAGGATAGGAAATACAACATCAAGTTGGCTCAAACTTTTTGTTGTATTTAAACTCAGTAACTGATTCTCGTTTTCTCCAGGAACTACTGCAATGCCATCATTGGTTTTATTTAGTTCAATTAACTTCGCATCGTCTGCGTTGAGCAGAAATTGAGAAGCATTATTTAAATGCCATCTTCCTTCTTTATCAATACCGATTAACGTGACCTCATATTTATCTTGATCGATCGCTTCGAGCACATTCTTCGCAGACTGTAAGGAAACCTCATGCTCTGCAGACTTTCCTCCAAATATCAATCCAACCTTTTTCTTCTCCACTCAAACACCACCTGTCAGGAATCTTACATCAGTATATATCATCGTCATTTTATTTTGGTCATTTAAAAAAATTCGTTTTCCCTTTCTTTTATATAACCGCCAATCCCCCTGAAAAAAAGGAGGATTAGCAAACAGTCTAATGCGTGTGGAACCTATGATTCTATCATTCTTGCGAAGTGTAATAAGAAACGGAAATCCCGGTTCCATTTTCTCTATTATCCAGTGCAGCTTCTACAAAGGACTCCATTTCTTTTAAAGTTTGAATCTCCTTAGGTAAATGGTTATGCTGTAACCCCCCTTTTAATGATTTAATAGTTTCGCCATAAGAACTGTATTGTAATAGTTTCCGTCGGATAAGCGCTTATCGTTTTTCAAGACCCCTTCAGTTTCAAATCCCGCTTTTTCATAAATTGCTATTGCTTTAACGTTCGTTTCCAAAACGGAGAGCGAAATTTTTTTGATATCCTGTGCATCAGCCCAGCCGATCGATTCCTGCAGGAGCATCTTACCGATTCCGTATCCCCAATACTCTTTTAAAACACAAACACCGAACTCCACTTTATGAGAAAGCCGCCGTAAAGGGCTCCCTTCACATCTGGAAAATCCAGCGATTCTTCCATCCGCTTCTGCCACCAAAAACAAATGATTGAGCACTTCAGTATCCTTCTGTATGATCGACCGAAAACCCACCTCATCAATGTATCCTTCCCCTTGTTCCCGGTCCATGTTCTCGGTTTCACCATCGATTTGCAGCCTTACTTCTGATAAGCTTCTGGCATCGTATTCCTCAGCGGATCGGATGATGTACGTAAACCCTCGGACCGAAAACTCCCTTGACGTAATCTTCATATTTTATCAGTTCCGATCAATTTAGTCCCATACGAGTTATTTACCCTGTGCATTTTTACGAAACACATAGGTCGCTTTTCGCTCCATGGAATAAGTGATTTCTTCTTTATCCGAGACGAGCATCTTTGGGAAAGAACGAGCGCGGTGTCCCCTGATTCCAAAATCACCATCTCCCCCTGTGTGGGTTCGATATTATTTTTGAAATAAGCAGCAATGGCGATGAACGCTTTTTTGATTTCTTCCTTCCCCTTTGCCACCATTCCCGGTTTAACCACTAGAACCGCACCCTCCTGTTTGATGGCAAGATCGGACTTCCTGATGTTTTCTTTTAATTCATGCTCCATTTTCTTTCCTCCCGACTCCCATAGTTCATCCATTATAATCCTTGGAAGGAAAGAAAATCTATATAAAAAAAGAGGCGCCGCTTTTGCGATACGCCTCAAAACTTACTTGCTATTTTGTTTTATAAACCGGGATCTCCAGATTGATGCTGTAATTGTTCAACAGACTGTACAGGTTATAAATCTGTCTTACCTGTTTGGAAGCCCAGCCAATATCTGTGGCGTATTGATGGGATGGATAGCCCAGTGCTTCAGCAGCCGATGGATTCCACCGCATCTTATAAATGGTATCCTGCTTTTTGTTGATGTAGCCCATGGCAATAAAGCGCGCCCCACCGACAATCGCATCCTCCGGAGTAAACCAGCCTGCATTATATGCGTAGGCTGCACCGTTTTGCACTGCGTTGCCATCATTGGCCCCGATCCCGTACATGTTATACACGATTCTTCCGTTATATTGGACACCTGTGGCCAGCTGTGACCGTCCATTGCCTGTTTCAAGCAACGCATGCGAAATCAAATAGATGTCATTCACGCCGTAAAGATTTCCTGCCTTAATAAAAGAAGAAGCCTTGCCTTCCAGAATTCCTTTACCGGAAAGAATGCGCTGGTTGACTTCTGCCGCGTTCAAGTTGGCGGTTTGAGACAGTTTCACAAATTGATAGGATTTTACAGGATCGTCCTTAAAGTTGTTCGGATCCAGATAATACTTTACATCCTCAGGACTGGCATTTACCCAGGTATCCTTGATTTCCACCTGATACCAAATATGGCCATCCGAACCTTTCACCCGGGAAAGAACCTTTAACTGTTCTCCCCTTCTCACTGTAGTGATTTTCCAGTAGTTCGTTCCAGCTCCTCCGCGAATGTTCCAATCTCCAAGGACCGTGCCATAAATCGAGCTTGTCATTCGAATTGCGTCCTCACGGATATAGCTTTTGTATTTTTGGTCGGTTTGTGGAGAAGCACCCATCTGAAGCTTCACCATGTCGTCGAGCGTAAGATTATATTTTTGCCCCGTCTCAGAAACCGCTATGCCATCGGGGGAACCTAGCTTTTCCTTCAGGTAAGAGGTACTGACGTATCCCGTTTTGCCGTTGGCTGATATTTTAGACCAGCTGCCAGATTGGGAGAGGAGCGTCACCGCTGTGTCTCTTGCCAGCTTTGTAACGACTGCAAACGTTGTCCCAGGACCTGATCGCACGTTGAGACTTGAAGAAGCATCCACATCGACAAACCGAACGGCCGTTTCAGGTTCAGAAGGTTTTGGAGCTGGTGACGGTTTAGGAGTGCCTGGCTTGGTCGAAGTGAGATATTTCGTGCTCACATATCCCGTACTGCTGCCGGCTTTCACCTTAGCCCAGCCATTCATTTCCGAATAGACGGTCACCTCTGCTCCATCTTTCAAGGTTTTAATGACCGCTGATTTCGTCGTCATGTCTTTACGCAAATTTAGGGCGCCGCTTACCTTTACATACTTTGTCGTGGTTTTCGGTTCAGGAACTGGTTTTGGCTTTGACGTACTACCAGGCTTAGCCGCAGTGAGATATTTCGTGCTCACATAACCAGTGCTGCTGCCCACTTTTATCTTCGCCCAGCCGCTGGACTCCGAATAAACGGTGACTTTTTCTCCGTCTTTAAGCGTTTTGATTACTGCTGATTTCGTCGTCGCGTCTTTACGTAGATTTAGGGCACCGCTCACCTTTACATACTTTGTCGTGGTTTTCGGTTCAGGAACTGGTTTTGGCTTTGACGTACTATCAGGCTTAGCTGCAGTGAGATATTTCGTACTCACATAACCTGTGCTGCTGCCCACTTTTATCTTTGCCCAGCCGCTGGACTCCGAATAAACGGTGACTTCTTCTCCGTCTTTAAGCGTTTTGATTACTGCTGATTTCGTCGTCGCGTCTTTACGTAAATTTAGGGCACCGCTCACCTTTACATACTTTTTTGTCATTTTTGGTTCATCTGCAGGTGTTGGTTTTGCTGTACTCCCTGGCTTTGTTGCAGTAAGGTATTTTGTACTCACAAAACCGGTGCTGCCGGAAGCTTTTATCTTTGCCCACCCTTTGGACTCGGAATAAACAGTGACGGTTAGTCCGTTTTTCAGTGTTTTGATTACTGCCGAATTGGTCGTGGCAGCTTTGCGTAAATTTAATGCTCCGCTGACTTTTACATATTTGGTTGTGGTTTTGGATGAGGAGACTGCTGCAGGTTTGCTTGTTGAACCCTTTGAAACTGTGTTCGATGGTTTGGAAGATGATAGATACTTTGAGCTTACATAGCCATTCTTGCCGTTTGCGTTAATCTTGGCCCAGCCACCTGTTTCGGAATATACCGTCACCTGTGTCCCTCTTGCCAATTTGGCTATGACAGACGCCCCTGCGGATGCGCTCTTACGTAAATTCAAAGAACCTTCACTTACCTTAACGTACTTGGTGGTGGTTTTAACTTTTGCGGCGGTGGTAGCCGAGGTGATCAAATACTTGGAGCTGACATAGCCATAACCGCTCCCTGCCTTAAGCTTGGACCATCCTTTTGATTCAGAATAAACGGTTACCTTCACACCTTTCACCAATTTTCCGATGATGGGGGAGCTGGTGTTGGCATTTTTGCGAATGTTCAAGCTTGAACCTGACTGGACATTCACGACCTTCTTCTTAAGTTCTTGGGCCGATGCGGGATCCGCCTCGATTGCCTGATATAAGGCTGTGGTAGAAAGCACGGCAAAACAAAAACCCGGGATGACTAATTTCTTCATTTCATTCTCCTCTGCCTATGTAGTCTTGAATCAGCCAATAAATCTGATTCTCCCCTTCATATCGGTAACTTTTGGCAGAGTTTAATCAAAATACTAGAAAAATAGTGAAAAATGCACCATAAAAATTTTCTTTTTATATGGTAAACTAGTAAAAATTTATTCTGGAGGGACATCTAATGGAGGTAGTATCCATACTATCGTTTTTGGCCGCGGCCATCGTACTGACGATTATGCCCGGGCCTGATAATTTATTTGTTTTGGCTCAAAGCATAGCCAAAGGTAAAAAAGCCGGCATCAGCACCGCTCTTGGTCTTTGCACCGGTCTCGTTGTACATATTAGTGCGGTTACCGCTGGTTTATCCGCCGTCATCTATCAGTCTTCGGTTGTTTTCTCGATCATAAAATATGCAGGAGCTGCCTATTTATTGTTCCTGGCCTATAAGTCGTTTCGAGAAAAAGACAGCCAGTTTAATCTGGCCGGTGCAGATTCGCTGAATTATTCAGCCCTGTACAAACGAGGCATCATCATGAACCTGTTAAACCCTAAAGTGTCCTTGTTCTTCCTTGCCTTCCTGCCGCAATTTGTCAATTACCACAGCGGACATGTGTCACTGCAAATGCTCATTTACGGGATTCTTTTCCTGCTTCAGGCCCTGCTGCTTTTCACGCTGATCAGCATCTTTGCTGAAAAAGCCGGAAGCTATATACGAAAAAATCCGAGAGTATCGAGCAAGATTAATTTCATTCAAGGAAGTTTGTTTACGTTGATCGGGCTTAAGATCGCGTTTAGCCAGAGATAAGAAATGCACCTCCTAAAATGAAGGAGGTGCATCTTTTTATACTGATACTGGCTTGTTTCTATTAATCTCGTTAATCTTGGACAAGTCCACTTTCGGTTTTCGATCTTCTGTCAGCAGCCCGTTCACTTCCTGTTGGACATCCGTGATCTGGGTGTAGCAGAATCCGCATATATAATCCAGGCTCATGATGGCCTCTGTTATAGACGCATAGCGGTCAAGGAACTCTTTCTCGTTCTTCACCTGGTCTCCATAACCCCAGCCGTCTTCGGAAGTGAAGGCAATTCCGCCGTATTCACTGATAATGATCGGCTGTCCCGTATATTCGTATCCTTGGGCCATGGCATGCTTGAATTTATTAAAAGCGATATCATTTCCCACCACCTTTTCTTTGTCCCGATAACGATTAAGGAACTCGTCTCCGTACTCCACATAATCATGAAGGGTGATGATGTCAGACACCGTATGCTCCCAGCCATCATTCACGATGACCGGCCGCATGCTGTCGATCGCTTTCGTAAGATGGTAGATGCCTTCAGTAAACTTTTGCTGCTTCTCATTGATAAAAATGTTCTTTACGCCCCAAGATTCATTGAACGGGGTCCATGTAATAATGCTCGGATGATTGTACTGCTGCCGAACCACTTCAAGCCATTCTTCGGTAAATTGCTGAACCGCATCATCCGAGAATGCATAGCTGGCGGCCATTTCTGACCAAACAAGCAAGCCCTTTTTGTCCGCCCAGTAAAGAAAGCGCTGGTCTTCCACTTTCATGTGTTTCCTTACACCATTGAAGCCCATTTCGAGTGTTTTTTCGATGTCCAGTATGATTGCTTCCTCCGACGGCGGAGTTAAATGGGATTCTTCCCAGTACCCCTGATCCAGAAGCAGCTTTTGATAGATTGGAACATTGTTCAAAAGGATGTTCCCGTTTTGAATGGATATCTTTCGCATGCCGAAATAGGACTGTACCCGGTCGAGCTCCTGACCCTCATCATAAAGAGTGAATTCCACATCATACAGGTGCGGATGCTCTGGGCTCCACTGCATCACTTTCCATTCATGGATTTCACTGGCGAGACTCACTTTCATACTGGCCTGCTCACGGTCAACCTGCAAACTGAAATCTTTAACCAGCTGCCCATCAAATGTAATCGCCGTTTTTAAGGTTAAATTTTGCTGCTGGCCGACATGAACCAGCTTATACTCGAACTCCACTGATTCGTTATCTACATCCGGCGTCGTTTTGACAGAGTGGATATGAGTTTCATGTAAAAATTCGAGCCAGACAGTTTGCCAGATCCCTGTGGTCTGTACGTACCAGCAACCGAAATTTTTATCGATCCACCGCTGCTTTCCTCTCGGCTGATGTTCACTCAGGCTGTCTTCTATTTTTACCACTAAATTGTTTTCTTTTTCTTCATTAATATAGTTCGTGATATCAAACGAAAAGGCTGTATACCCCCCTTGATGCTCACCGGCAAAAATGCCGTTTACCCACACCTTCGTCACATAGTCCGCGCCTTGAAAATGCAGGATAACACGCTCACCGGCAAATTCCTTGGGTACATCAACCGACTTTTGGTACCAGACATAAGGACAAAACGTTTCCTCATGAATGCCGCTCGCCTTCGTTTCATATGTAAAAGGCACGATAATGTTCTGGTTAAGATCAGTTTTCTTGTACCATCCTTCTTTTTCACCTGCATTTTGATGGTCGAATTGAAAGTTCCATTCTCCGTTGAGATTCAGCCAATCGTTTCGTTGAAATTGAGGACGTGGATATTCCTTTCGTACAGTAGCTTCCATTGATAACAGCTCCTTGATTATTTAATAGGGTTTGGAGGAGAGATTCAGCCTGGAAATGGTTTTGTTTTTAGCGAGTGCCAATATTCCCGCTGAGAGAAATAGGACGGCACCGATAAAGTCCATCAGAAAGTAGGATGAGACACCCAGCACCAGAAACCAGACCGAGCGTTTGACCTCCACTTTGTCATCCTTCAGGGACCGGACAAGATACAGATTGACGATTCCCAGGATCACGAAAAGCATACCAAAGGTGACAGTAAAGCTATATAAACTTCCAAATAAGGACTGAATGGCTTTCATTTGCGCAAAGCTTGTGTCATGAATGCTGCTTCCCTTTGATTTGATATACGATCCATAGGCAAAAATGGTAAGCAGACCCGAGAGAATCTGCCAACTGGCCCCAATGACGACGAGCTTGCGTTCCAGCTTTCGATTCAATGCGGCTCCCTCCTATCCTTTTACACCAGATGATAGTGACATGGACTGCAGGAAATAACGCTGTGTAAAGAGATACAGGATAAACGTCGGCACGATGGCGATGAGTGCGGCTGACATCGCGTGCCCGATATCGGTGACATACATTCCCTGCAGAAGCTGCAAGCCCGGTGTAATCGGCATCCGGTCAATATCATTGAACACGATAGATGGCCATAAAAAGTCGTTCCATGAACTCGTAAAAGTGAACAACGCAACAACCGTCAGAACCGGTTTGATGAGCGGCAGGGTCACCTTCGTATAAATTTGAAAATCATTGGCACCGTCGATCCGGGCCGACTCATCCAGCTCCAATGGAATGCCGATCATGAATTGACGAACGAGAAAAACGTTGAAGACCGCTGCCGCTCCCGGTACAATAGCCGCCCAATACGTGTTGACCCATCCGAGTGTATCAATGATCTTATAGAGCGGGATCAGGTTCACGACCGCCGGAAACATCATGGATGCCAGCAGGAAGGAAAACAGCCAGTCCCTTCCTTTAAACCGCAGCCGGGTATAACCGTAGGCAGCCATGGATACCACCACAAGAACCATAACCGTCTGTGTTACTGAAATAATCATCGAATTCATGAACCACTTGGCGACAGGTGTACTTGAATTATCAAAAAGAAGGTCCTGATAGTTGGTAATGACCCAATGAACGGGAAGCATACTAAAGCCATATGTTTGGATATCGACTTCATCTTTAAAGGATGAAAAAAATGCCCAGGCCAGAGGAAAGATCCAGATTAAGGTCATGCAAAGCAAAAATATGAAGGAAATAAGGGTGGAGATGTTCAATTTTTTCAAGCTGTTCCGCCTCCTACTTCTTTTCTCTCAATAAGAAGAATTGAATGATTGAGACCACCATGATACAGAGCCCGAGAATGACTGCCATGGCCGAACCGATTCCAGCAATCGATTGGCCGGAGCCAAACGCATTCTGCTGGATGTACATGAGGAGTACTGTTGTTGAGCTGGAAGGTCCGCCCTTTGTCAGCATAAGCGCCTGTCCGTAAATGTTAAACTGTGCGATTGTGGTGATGACCACGGTGAACAGGAGCTGATTCTTGATGCTTGGTAAGGTGATGTGAAAGAACTTTTGAATCCTGCCTGCTCCATCGAGGGAAGCTGCTTCATAATAATCTTTGGATACCCCATTCAGTGCGGCCTGGTAGATGATCATATTTCCCCCAATTCCCCACCAGACCGTAACGACCACGAGCGCGATCCAGGCATACGGCTGTGTGCCCAGCCAGTTAGGTGCAGATGAAAAATAATGATTGATCGGTCCAAACGAGACGTTAAACATCATGGACCAGATGATCATGACTGCTGAAATGGAGAACAAGACAGGCAAGTAAAAAATGGCTTGAAACCACTTACTTCCTTTCGGCTTCACATGAAGGGCTGATGCCAGCAGTAAAGGAATGATGATACACGCCGGGACGGTAAAAATCACAAATTTGAACGTGTTCCCAAGCCCTGTATGCAGCTGGGTGTAAAAGGTGGATTCCTTGTGAAAGAGGATTTCCTTATAGTTATCCAGCCCGACAAACTCGGGAGTGTTGATCAAGTCCCAATTCGTAAACGATATATACACGCCAAAAAAGATCGGAATCAGAAAGAATAGTGCAAACAGCAACAGGTGCGGGCCAATGAAAACCGCCGGCATCACGTTGAATCCTTTTCGGCGCGGCTTCAGGCTGACGGGTGACAGAACGTCGACTCTCTTGTTTTCTGTTAGTTTCACATCCATATTTTCTCTCCTGTTCTCGTTTAGTAGAGGGCGATAGAAGGACCTCCCTATCGCCCCCTCGCAGAGACCCGGCTGGTTACTTGTCCTGGGCAATCTTGTCTTCTACTGTTTTTTGCGCACCTTTTAATGCTTTATGAATATCAAGTTTTCCGAAGACTGTATCATTGCCGATCTTATCCAGCTGTTCAGAAACATAGCCGTTGTATTTGTAATCAAAGATTTTGAGTGACTTCTGCTCTGTCGCATCCTTCACCAGGAACGACTGCGGCATTTTTTGATAATCCGGGTTATCGAGCGTTGCCAGTGCCGCAGGGTTTTGTCCCGCTTCCGCCCATGGAAGTGAATTATCCTTCACCCAGTCAATGAACTTCATGACACCTTCTGTTTTCTTTTTGTCACGTTCAGGATTTTTCAAAAGCACAAACTGATGGGAAGAGCTCCAGTTCACCATCTTATTCTTGTCATCGCTCAGCTGCGGGAAGTTGGTCATGCCCCAATTGAGATTCTTGGCGGATTTCACGTCATTTTGCATCCAGATGCCTTCCGCATAAAAAATGGATTTTCCAGACTTGAAGGTCTGCCCGGCATCCTGGCCGTCTTTATTGGTAATGCCCGATTTGACCATGTCATTGTAAAGCTTGAGGGTGTCGGCTGCTTTGTCCGTGTCCAAAGTTGGCTGTGTGCCATCGCTCGTGATGCTGCCACCCATTTGGCTGTACACCGAAAGGAAGGTTGGCTTCATCCAGGTGACCGGCATGGCAATAATTTTGTCCTTTTTCGCTTTCGCACCCGCTGCCTTGATCTCATCGTAGGTTACGATGTTGTCGTCCAGAGCATTCGGTACATATTTTTTTACCAGATCTTTGTTGTAGTACATGACAAAGCTATGTACATCCAACGGAACACTATATCGCTTATTATCCAGGCTTCCAATATCCCAGCCTGCTTTAATATAGTTTTCCGCTTTAATCTCCGGATACTTGGAAAGGTAATCATCCATCGGAATGAGCATGTCCTTGTCCACGAATTGCTTGATCCGTTCCGCATGAACAATGTTCAAATCTGGAATGTTTCTTTTGGAGTTAACCACCGTTGGAATTTTGGCATACATATCGCCTTCTGCCAGTGAGATGTTCTTCACTTTATATTTTGGATTGGTTTTGTTATAGGCATCAACCATCGCCTTCATGTTTTTTCCGTCAGGCCCTGTGAACGGATTCCAGAAAACAATCTCATTCTTCCCTCCGGCTGAACCCGATGAAGACTTCGAACTGCACGCTCCTAAGGAAAGCAGTAATACAAGTAAAACGAAACCGCTGACGATTACTCTTACTTTCTTATTCATATTGATCTCCCCTTATCTTTTTATTAAAGCGCTTACATAACTGTAATACTAAAAAACAGCTTTTCATTTACTCCGTAACTTTACCTCCTTTTCCTAATATTCTGATAATTTATAGCGCAAATCTTGGCTGCAGATCCTATTTGTTATTTTACATTCAATCAATACAAATATATTGTTTGAAACATAATATCTGTATTAATTGTTAAGATAAACCTTTCCTTTTGATAAGTCAATATCTTTTTTAGTTGGTAATTTATTGTTTAAACCCTAAAATTGTCTTTGTACAATCGTATTTATATTTTATGATTGACCCATAAGTGAACGTGTTCATAACCAAACAGATAGGGGTTGCATTACATTGCTGGAGCTAACCATTGACGAATCCGATACACTGATTAAAGTCGCTCATGCGCTATCATCCAAAGTTAGAATTGATATTCTAAAATTATTAAATCAAAAAAAAATGAATGTGAATGAAATCGCCGAAGAACTGAATTTGGCGGTCTCCACCATTGCTCTAAACGTCCGTGTTTTGGAAAAAGCAGGAATCATCTATACAGAAGTGCTTCCGGCAACGAGAGGAACCATGAAAGTATGCTCAAGGGTATTTGATGATATTCACATGGACCTCAGAATGAACTTCGATTACGAGATCAAGGAAAATGTCTATGAACTTGAGATGCCGATCGGACATTATACCGATTCGGACATCTCACCCACCTGCGGCATCATTACAAAAAATGGGGTGCTCGATCCTTTTGATGAACCCGAGCTTTTTTATCATCCAGAACGGGTGAACGCTCAGCTGATCTGGTTTCGAAAAGGGTATGTGGACTACCGGTTTCCGTTGCAGCTGCCTCCAAAGGCAAACATTCAATCGGTGCAATTTTCCATGGAGCTCTGTTCAGAAGCCCCCCAATACAATCATGAGTGGCCTTCTGATATCACCATCTGGGTAAACAACAAGGAAATCTGCACCTGGACATGCCCTGGAGATTTCGGGGAAAGAAAAGGAATACTGAATCCGGTTTGGTTCCCAACCGATGGGCACACTCAATACGGACTCCTGAAAACGTGGAAAATCAACTGGGAAGGAAGCTTTCTGGACGAAGTGAGGGTATCCGATATGACATTAAAGGACGTTCTGGTCGATAAACAAAAGTACTTGAACTTCCGAGTGGGCATCAAATCAGACGCAACCCACATCGGCGGAATCAACCTGTTCGGAAACATGCTCGGTGATTACCCACAGGATATTTTGATGAGGATTTTATATTCTTAATGTTATATCAGAAAAGTAAAAACAAGCCATTCTCTTTATGAGAGAATGGCTTGTTTTTATACTTTTCACATGACTAGAACATATCCGATAACTGAGTATAAGCAAGAAATAAAAATAACCCTATGCATAATATGAACACTGTATTGCTCACCCAATTGTTTCTGTAATCTTTCTCTAGACACTTGGAATTAAGCAAAATAAACAAGGATATAACCAAAAACGGCATAAACGTGGCTCCAAGCACCCCGTATCCAATAATGATGGCTACCGGTTCCCCAATAAAAAGGAGAAGCATCGATGGAAAAGTCAGCAAGAACAAGTAGAATTTATAGGATTTTGTTTTATGAAGTGAGACCGTTGACTTTTTATCCCTTTTAACCGTTCGTACAAAATCGGCAAACAAATAAGGCAAGCCGTTCCATGGTCCCAGTAATGAAGTGAAAGAAGCCGACCAGAAACCGATTAAAAATAACCAGCGTACGCCTGAGCCCATGTCTTCACCCAGCAGATTGGAAAGTTGAATCAGCCCTTGTTCTCCATTTAGTTTGATCTCAGTACCATATAAAAATTGAGCCCCGATGACGAGAACCGATAATGAGAAGATTGTTGTTACGGTATAAGCCACTTTGGAATCTATTCTCATAGACGGGATCCAGGATTTCCCGCTCCATCCCTTCTCTTTCAGCCAATAGCCGTAAGAGACCATAGATATTGTACCGCCCACTCCCCCAATAAGTCCAAGCACGTTAAACAGTGAACCCTCAGGAACTTGAGGCACGACACCTGAGGCGATATTCAGCAAGTTAGGGGCAGTCATTGCTGCAGTTCCAACAACCGTCACAAACATAACCCCTACCAGGACAGTCATGATCCGTTCGAAAAAAGAGTATCTTCCAAACAAAACGAGCACATATCCTACAATAGAGTGGATAATAGCCCATGCCCATAAAGGAAGTACCGGAAACATGGCAGTCATCGCCAGCGCACAGGACGAAGCGATTGCTGCACCATAGACAAATCCAAAAATAACAGAATATATTCCAAAATAGCCTGTGATCCAACGTCCTAAGGAATGCCATCCTTCCAAGATTGTTTTGCCTGTAGCCAATTGGAAGCGGCCCATACTTTCATTTATAAAATACTTAAAAACGGCTCCTAAAACGATGGCCCAAACAAAGGTCATGCCAAATGCAGCACCGGCAACCAAGGCAGCTACTAAATCACCTGCTCCTACACCTGTAGCAGCTGTGATCAGCCCTGGACCAACCATACCTATTTTCTTCTTGAGTGATACAGGCTTCGCTGGAGCCATTTCCATATGTAATTCATTCCTCATTGATCTTCCTCCTTTTCACTAGTGACTAGCTTCTGCGGAGTCTGGGTGTGAGGTAACAGGTAATAATCGCTAGAACGTTAATTAGTTTTTTCACCTCCTAACAGAATGTAATATCATTCTTCCAGAAACAATAACAATCGCTAATTATTAAGTTTCTGTTTAATCGTTTGTTAAATAAAATGCATATTTATATTAACAACCGTAATTTCCATTGATTATATATTAAAAACTTCAGTATGTATATAAATTGATTAATTATTTAAAATATTTAATTTATTTTCAGGGGAATATACCAACCATGGTCTGGTTGACAGGACACCAATTTTTGTCACATTATAAATTTGACACCAATCGGATAGGATTCATACTGACTGCAATCGATAAATGGAAGAGGAGTGTTTCTTAATGACAAATCCCAAGGTTGAAGCATTTTTTAGTCGATCGAAAAAGTGGAAGGAAGAATTTGAGAAGCTGAGAAGTATCGTTCTTAGTTGTGAAGAGTTGGCCGAAGATTTTAAATGGATGCACCCTTGTTATACGTTTGAGGGCAAAAACGTCGTGTTAATTCACGGATTTAAGGAATATTGTGCCCTACTGTTTCATAAAGGGGCCCTTCTGCAGGATCCCCATGGGATTCTCATACAGCAAACAGAAAATGTCCAGGCAGCACGGCAGATTCGTTTCACAAATGTGCAAGAGATAGCTGAATTGGAGCCCTTCATAAAAGAGTATATTCAACAAGCGATTGAGGTAGAAAAAGCCGGTTTGTCAGTTGACTTTAAAGAGAGTAAAGAATTCACCATCCCAGAAGAACTTCAATTGAAATTCGATGAAAATCCTGACTTGAAGACAGCTTTTCAAGACCTGACCCCGGGACGCCAACGAGCCTATGTGCTTTATTTCTCCCAGGCCAAGCAACCCAAAACCCGACTGTCCAGAGTGGAGAAATATACACAGCATATCCTGGAGGGAAAGGGATTAAATGATAAGTAATTTTGAGTAAAAAGCGGAGCGAATTGCTCTGTTTTTTTGTTGTTTCGAGAAAGAGCCCTTGGCAGAAATCTGAATCTTCAGTTATGCTTAATTATCATCTAATTGTGCCCAATTATTTAAAATTATGCTCAATCAACTCTCAGTTCCGCTCAATTCCCATCAAGTTTCGCTCAATTATCACCAAATAGAAAAGCCTCTCCCTTTTTGGGCAGAGGCTTTAACACTATTCCTATTAAACTTTAAACGTTTCCCTCAAATTTTCATGGTTTACAGCGGTGATTTCAAAGGCAAACATCCGAAAGACGAGCTGGACAAACAATCCGAGACCAAAAGCGGTGATCACGGTTCCCGGCCCCAATGGACCGCCGAGCAGCCATCCGATAACAGCGATCGAGCATTCCAGCGATGATCGGCATACCCCGATTGGAAGTCCGGTTCTCCTGCGGATCGAGACCATGAGCGAATCACGGGGGCCCGCCCCAAAGCCTGAACCTATGTAAAAATAACTGCCGAGCGCCGTAGTGAACAGCCCGAGCACCACAAATCCCAGACTGCCCGGAAGGCCGTTCGCCTTTGGAAGCAGATTCGTCCATAATATAAAATCCATAAATACACCGATCAGCGCCATGTTCGCAAGCGTCCCGATGCCGATCTTTTCTTTCAAAAGTATAATCAGCAGCACGATAACGACGCTTACAAGGACCGTCGCCTGCCCGATCGTGAGAGGCATCCAATGGGTAAGCCCCGCCTGAAATACCTCCCACGGACCAAAGCCCAAATTGCCTTTCATGACAAACACCGAACCCAGCGCAAACAAAAAAAGACCGAATATAAGCCTGGCGATACGCAACCCCTTCATCTTCTCTTCTCCCCATATCCCTTTTTAATGTCACATTATACGCTGGATTATCAGAAAAATATAATATCTTGCTTACTTCTTATTCTGCCTGAACAGGTCCAGCGATTTGTACCCTTTCGAAAGGATATCGACCATTTGAAGGCAACGCTTATTCCGGGTCTGCTCCTGCTTCGCTGAAAAGATATACCGTGCCCAATCTTTTTGGTAGCCCGGGGTCAAGCTTTGATAAAAGTCCAGTTCCTTTGGATGGCTAGCGAGCAATTGCTCAATATCTTTCACATACTGTTCGTATTCCGAAACCGATTGGCTTGCTTTGGACTTTGCGTTTTTCTTTTTCTCCCGCTTCAATCCAACAACCGTAAAAACCTCATCCATACTGACCATCCGTGCAAATTTGATATCACTGCTCCCTACATAACCGTCCTCACCGACATTCATTGCCGGAAATAGTTCATCCCTGTGGACAAACGTTGAATATCGCTTGTTCCCCTTTTTCGGATAAGCAAAAAAGAGATATCCCTTCTCGGTTAATGGTTCCTGTTGAATGATGGCTTCCATATGCTTCACCATCTCCTCCAACGTTTCAACAAAAATAAAAATGGCATCATGCTCTTTTGTAATCTCAGTAGGCTGATTGGTGAACACATCATAATCCTCTGGCTGATTAACGACAGCCATGTTCTGGTACTTTGATAGTTTTAATTTGTCGATGATCGTCATATGCAGCTCCTTCGTATTCTTTGTTAAATGATGATACTTCGATTATATAATAACCTGCAGGAGGATTACCGGACGAAATGAGGAATGTAATAGATTGGAAGCTACCAAGTCAGGAGGATTTTATATGAACAGCCCTGTATTAAACGAAATTGGAACGGTTTTTATTCCTGTAAGCAACATTGAACGTGCACGGGATTGGTACTGCGATCTATTGGGTGTGCCGGCAGATGATGAAGTACAGTTTGGCCATATTTATGTTCTTCCGATGAAAGGTTCGGGAATTGTATTGGACAGCAAGATTTACTCACCCGACAATATTGCAAAAACACCGTTGTTCCACTTCAATACTCTTCATATTGAAGAAGCCCATGCTTATATGTTAAACAAGAATGTAGATGGATTAACCGAGATTCAGCATGGACACTATTTTAATTTTCAGGACCCGGACGGCAACTGCCTGATGGTTTGTAAATGCTAAGGAGGATTTATGTCTTTGATTCAGCTTATCGAAATTGATTCAGAAAACTGGCGGGAAGCATTGGAGCTTTCCGTGCATCCCCATCAGGCAAGGTTTGTTTCATCGGCTACCCCGCCGGTTGCCATGGCGCTTGCGAAAGCTTACATCCGGCCGGAGAACCGGGTGGTTGAGCCCTATGGCATCTATAACGGCGACGAGTTAGTCGGATTTTTGAACCTTCATTATACGCCGGAAAGTCAGGACGATTATTGGATCTTTCACTTTTTTATCGATAAACGGTTCCAGCGAAGCGGCTTTGGGGCACAGGCATTAAATGAAGTCATCAAAAAGCTGAAGCAGCAGCATCCCCCCGCCCGCCGTCTGCGCCTGACGGTCCATACAGAGAACTTGTCAGCACAATCCTTTTATAAAAGGTTCGGGTTCAAGGACGATGGTATTCTTACCTACGGGGATCCTACGTATTCTTATCTTTTTTAACGCAAAGCAATACGTAATAAAGAAAAAGGCTGCGACTGTAGGTCGCAGCCTTTTTTTATTGTTCAGTCCATGGATCCTTTACGAGCATCGGACCGTTCTCCGTTTTCAAAAGCAGGGATTCCTGTCCTCGGGAATATTCAGCCAGCGAGCAGGCGCCCTTTCCCGTTTCCAATTGAACATCAATATGCACAGGAAACTGGCTGAGTTCCTGAATCAATCTCTTTGCCTTTTCCATCGGCAGCGGTTGGTCACTACGAATAACGAGATCCAGATCACTGCCAACATGGGCAGTATCGAGTCCGGAGGCAAGCTCAAACCCAACACTTCCGGTCGGTCCCCAGATCATTTCTTCTGACATCATTAACTCGTCCACCCGATCAAGCACCTCGATCGCCACAATCGAAAGTCTTCGATCGGTCTGTTTCCATGGCTTCTCCTCTGTCAGCTGTTCCGGTGTAATCACCATGGAGCATTCTTCTCTAGGTAAAAAACAGCCGAACCGCTGGCTGCGCGTCTCTCCCCTGATGCCAACCGGTATCCTGCCCTCGAGTGCTGCAGCCCTGCGGACCACAACAAATGGTTTATCGGTGAGTTCCCCGGCGACCCACTCCGGCACCTCGGTCAGACAGACCAGTTTTGAAATGTCGTCAACGCGAATGAGGTCGTGCGTTCTTATTTCCATTGTTCCGCCAGCTTTTTTCTCACTTTGATTGAAGCTTTTCTCCCACCATTTACTGCATTTTCCGAGATTAGGCGGTTCTTTAGATCTGGTCCGCCTTCTCTAATGTCTTCCACCGTTTCCTCGAGTTTCTTTCGAACGGCTTCCACCTCTTCTTGTGAAGGTGAGTCAGCATCGATTCCGCTGATCAGTGAAGAGAGCGCTCCAAGACTGTTGAAGGAATGGATGTCATACGCCATGGCCGGTACTTTTTTCGTGGCTTCTTCCAGTTCCTCAATCGTCCGGCGTGTAACACGGGCGGCCGATTGCTTGGACATGGCATGCACATTCACTCCAACATCATCGAGGGCCAAAATCCGGTTCGCCTGGAAGCCGTGGGACAAGAAAGCCCCGGAAATTGCATTTCCGACGATCAGGGCAATGACCGGGTGGCCATTCAGCCTTGCCGATGCATACGCATTGACTGCAGCCGCACACGCCTGATGGATCGCAAAAAGCTCTTCTTTATGTCCGTATGCCTGGCTTGGAACATCAATGATAGCCACAATCGGACGAGGAGTCCCGCCTTGATCGGCTTCCATTGATTCCCGAACATAACGAGCGATGCTCCAGCCTTCAAGAAGACCGACTTCCCCATGAAGGACCCGTGGAAAGCGGTGGTGTACATCCGGTACGATCGATAGGAACCGGGCCGTTTCATTTCCGAGCTTCGCATCCGCACATAAAACAGAAGGTACATCCTCGCTCAAGGAAGGCTGATTATCTGTTAACGCTTGAAACCATGTTCGTCCCCTGCTCGGCTTTTCTTCCTCAGAAGATGATGGTGCAGGCTCAAATGATGGTGACCCAGAACCTTGCTGGTTGATGAAATCCCTGGCACTTGCCGGGCTCCATTCAGCTGTCGGATCCACACCTTTGATGAGGGAAAGATACTTTTCCACCTGTGCGCTTCTAGGTTTTCCTTCTGCCCGCTGCATGAACGAAACGATACCGTCTTTTATGATCTCTACATCATCGTCTGCCATCATGTCGGCAAAACCAGTAGCGACTCGCTGTTCCCCGCCGATTGTTCCCCAAATCAGCGGCCGGTCAGTGGAATCGAATTCCTCGAGTCCTGCTTCCTGCTCGATGACTTCAGGCCCGTTTAAGCCCAGGCGGCCTTCCCGCGTCATAATGAGCTTCGAGCAAAGGCCGGCTGTGATGGACATGCCGCCAAAGCAGCCGACTTTTCCAGGGATCACTCCAATTACAGGGACCGAGTCACGCAGTTCCACAATGGCAGAGCCAATTTCCGCAATGGACATCAGCCCATAGTTCGCTTCCTGAAGACGTACACCGCCGGTATCAAACAGGATGACCGGATAGATCGTGCGGCCTTCCTGGTTATCTTTTATGGCGAGCTCCAGCGCACCGGCAATCTTGCTTCCCGAGACTTCTCCAATTCCCCCGCCTTGAAACGCGCCTTCTATAGAAATCACAAGCGTTCGTTTGCCATCGATCTCTCCCTGGGCAATGACGACCCCGTCATCATTTTGCGGGATGATTCCCTGTGGCTCAAGGTGAGGCGATTTCACTCGCTGAAACGGATCAAGCAGCTCATGGAACGTACCTTCATCAAGCAAAGCCTGTACCCGCTCTCTTGCATTCAGTTCGGCCAAACTCAGTTTAAGCAGGTTCATGGTTACGGCTCACCTCCAATGCCTGTGCCAGACGGATCGATACGACGCCGGGTGTCGCGCCAAAGTCATTGATCTCAATGTTTGCCGCTACCGGATGGGATGCAAAAAAGCGTTCCAATACCTTATCCCATGTGTCTCCAAACCCTTCACTGCCTGTCCGAATGGTCACGCTGGCTTTTTGATCGGATGAAGGCTCCAGCAGCACTTCCAGGTCACCTGATGCGACCACACCAACATGCGCCCGTTTGTGGCATTCTTCCTTTGCGTCATATTCAAAATGTAACGTTTCCAACTGCCACTCCTCCTTTTAAGCTTCTCTCTTTTTGCAAGGCATCCAAAAACAACACCGCGGCCAGCAGATCGGCACTGCCTCCCGGGGAGACAAACCGCTCCATCATCCGTTGGTTCAGTCTCATTAATGAGAGACGTCCTGCAGTTGTCGATGTGCCCCCGCTTTCCAGCACTTGATTTGCACCGTTTTTGACGGTTTCGAGGGCCTCCATGCCGCCCCTGTGCAGGATGCAAGTATCATCCAGTTCACTCATGATCGCCAAAAGTGTATCTAGCCTGGCGTTGGTTTCCGAAATTCCTTTCTCTCGTGCGTTTTGTAAAAATGGCAAACCCACTTTGCACACATGCGGAAAATTCAATTGAGCCTCGCCCCTCGCTCCCGGCACTTGATAGGCGGCTTTCACTTTTGAGCCGTTGGTGGATGCAACAGCACAATAGCGGTCTGGAAAACGGGCAATTGTGCCTGCCCGCTCTGCCAAAAATTCAGGATCAGATAATTTAGCATCACTAGCAGCCGCTGAAACCAGCAATCCCAAGGACCAAATCGCCCCTTTGTGGGTGTTGACGCCACCGGTAATACCTAGCATCACCTGCTCACCATTTCTTCCAATCGCTGCGATCTCTTCACGCAACTCCTGGCTCGGTACCCTCTCATAAGAAGCTTCCGCAATTTCAGCAAAAACAGGTCTCAAGCTCTCCGCCGACCGGTGCATCAACTGCAGTGTCAGATCATAATGTGCGCCGTTGTTCTCCTGATCAACAAGTCCCGGCTTTGGCGTGAGGTTCACTTCATTCAATAAAGCCTGAACTGCCAGTTCTGCCAAGGTTTCTGCCACCATGTTCTTTTGATCCATCACCAGCTCCTGAAGCTTGCCGGCGGGTTGTAGAGCCCTTTGGACCAGTCGACGATTTCTTCCACACTTTTTGCCGCGAGCAGAGAGCGTTTGGCTTCTGTCCGGTTCACACCAAGATCTTCTGGAAAAGCTATAAGCCCCTTATTCCGTAAAGCCGCGGTCTGTTTCGTGTCATGCTGCAGACCGATCGGCGTCACGCCAGCCACCGCTGACAGCGCCTGTCGGCGTTCTTCCACACTGTCGCTTTTATAGAGGTAAGCGATCCCTTCTTCCGTCACCACGTGGGTCACATCATCGCCATAGATCATAATCGGAGCGGTCGCCAGATTCGCATCCAGTCCCACCTTCACTGCATCCATCGATTCCACGAACACCGGCTCATTTCCTTTTTGGAAGGTTTCCACCATCTGAACGACAAGCTTTCTTCCCCGTGCAAGCTCGTCATTGCTCGTTCTCATATCGAGCCATGCCGGTGTGGAATGCCGGCGCCCGCGCGGGTCATGCCCCATGTTCGGCGCTCCGCCAAACCCTGCGAGCCTTCCCGAGGTGACCGTTGAAGAGTTGCCATCACGGTCCATCTGCAGGGTGGAACCGACGAACAGATCAACCGCATACTGGCCGGCCACCTGAGACATCGCCCGATTGGAGCGAAGACTTCCGTCTCTTCCAGTAAAAAAGACATCTGGACGAGCCGCCACATACTGTTCCATCCCGACTTCCCCGCCGAAGCAATGGATGCTTTCCACCCAGCCGCTCTCAATGGCAGGAATCAACGTCGGATGCGGGTTAAGTGCCCAGTGCTTGCAGATCTTCCCTTTTAAACCCAGTGACTCTCCATACGTTGGCAGCAACAGCTCAATCGCCGCCGTATTGTACCCGATCCCGTGATTCAAGGACTGAACCTGATGGCGCTCATACACCCCGCGGATCGTCATCATCGCCATTAATACCTGAAGATCAGTAATATGCCGGGGATCTCGGGTGAACAGCGGCTCCAACTGATACGGCTTATCCGCCGCCACCACAAAATCGATCCATGAGCCCGGGATATCGACACGCGGCAGCTCGTCCACCAGTTCGTTCACCTGGGCGATGACGATGCCGTCCTTAAAGGCGGCAGCCTCGACAATCGTTGGCGTTTCCTCCGTGTTGGCCCCTGTGTACAGGTTGCCCTTGACGTCCGCCTGATCTGCAGCTATCAGGGCGACGTTCGGAATGAGGTCAATGAACAAACGGCCGAACAGCTCCAAGTACGTGTGAATCTCACCCATTTTCAGCTTCCCGTCCTCCAGCATCTGAGCGACCCGGAGGCTTTGCGGGCCGGCATAGGCAAAATCAATTTTTTCGGCAATGCCGTATTCAAAAATATCCAGATGCTCCGGACGGGAGATACTGGACATAATCATATGCAGCTGGTTTACCTTTTGGGGATCCAGCTGGGTCAGCACGTGCGACAAAAAGGACGCCTGTTTCTGGTTGTCTCCCTCGAGCACCACCCGGTCTCCCGGAGAGATCAGCATTTCAAGAGCTTCCACCATTTTTTCCGCCGGAAGAATTTTATCTTCCGCCAGCTGGCTTGCTTGTAAAATCTTTTTCGCTTTTTTATCCCTTCTCGTCGTCCATGAACGTTCTTCGGTAGCTTCGTTTATCATATGATTCTCTCCCTACCATTTCTATATCTTTTACCTAATAAAACAGCGGACTTTATGCCGCTCCTCGCAAACGACAAGGAGCGGACTGATGGAAGCGCGGCGCCCGCCAGATCAGTGAGCACCCTGCCCGGGGGCATTTCAAGAAACAGAGTCGCTCCCATCTCCTTCATAAGCAGCGTCGCTTCGTGCCACTTGACCGGCCGGGCGATGCTGACCGCCAAATCGTGCCGGATGTCCTCACCCTTTCTGAGCGCACGTGCCGTTGAATTGCTTAAACATGGAATAGACGGGTTTTTAAACGGAATCTTGTCCAGCTCAGCCGTCAGCTCCTTTGACACTCCATGAAGGAGTTCACAATGGGAAGGAACACTTACCGGCAAAAGAAACGCTTTCCGTGCCCCTTCCTGTTTGGCCAGCCTCAGGATAAACTCAATGCCCCGCTTGTCCCCAGCCAGCGTGACCTGATCCTCAGCGTTCAGATTGGCCGGATAAACTGGCATGTCTTTGCTGAACTCGTCCGCTGTCAGCTTTATGATATTATCCTGCTTTAATCCAGTAACCACACCCATGCCATAGCCTTCCGGGTACGCTTGTTCCATTAATTCCGCCCGGCGTTTAACGGTAGTTATTGCTGATGGAAAATCCATCGCACCGGCGATGACGGCAGCGGCAAAAGCACCGACAGAATGGCCTGCTGCCATATCCGGTCTCACGCCTTCCTCTAAAAGGACTCTCGCTGCGGCCACCTCCGACACCAGTAAACATAGCTGAACAGAAACTGTGGATTGAAGTTTTTCCTCGGTATCGATCGTAAGAACATTCATTCCAAGGATCTCACCCGTTTCTGCCATCGTTTGGTGGACCACCGGGTGATCGGGTAATTCGTGAAGCATTCCCGGAACCTGTGAACCCTGTCCGGGAAAAAGAAAAGCGATGCTCACTGAATCCCCTCCATTTCGTTTAAAGTTTTAAGCGAAAAAAGCTTTCATGACGAAAAAGAAAAGGGATGGCACGAGCAGACAGCCTAAGCCGGTATAAAAGGTGGCTGTTAACGCGCCGTACGGAACGAGCTTTGGGTCTGTCGCCGCTAATCCGCCCGTCACACCGCTTGTGGTCCCGAGCAGCCCGCCAAACACAAGAGCAGACTGCGGATTATTCAGCCCGATATACTTGGCCACAAACGGAGTAAACGTCATGGTAAGCACCGATTTTACGAGACCCGCCGCAATCGACAGCGCAATTACTTCCGAACTGGCGCCAATCGCGCTGCCTGTCACCGGTCCGACGATATACGTGACCGTTCCAGCCCCAATCGTGGTCAGACTAACCGCATCGGTATAGCCGAATGCAAGGGCGATGATTACCCCGAACACGAACGAAACAATAACGCCGAGGAATAAGGAGATCACGCCCCCGACTCCTGCCTTTTTGATTTCGTCAAAACTGGCACCAAAGGCGGTCGACACAATAGCAAAATCCCTGAGCATTCCGCCTCCCATGATTCCAATGCCGGCAAAGATTCCAATATCAGAAAGTCCCTTCTCGCCGCCTGTGTTGATTCCGCCAAGATAGGCAACAAATAGCCCAAGGATGATGGCGATGGCCGATCCGTGAACGCGCCCTCTTGTCAGTTTGTCTGAAAGAAAATACGATACATACATGATAACACCGATCAGCGCAAAAGAGAGGACGAGGCCATTGTTCTTAAATACAGAAACGAGGGTATCCATCATCGTACCGGCTCCTCCCTGTATTCTGGCGTTACTTGTTCAGTACTCCTCTGCTTCTGGCCGATCTTGCTCAATATCGGTACGAGCAGAAAACTGACGGCAACCACACCGGCTCCTGCAATCAGTGCAACGGGACCTCCCTTAACGGCGGCCACGACATTCTGCTGGGCGCTCATTGCCACCACGATCGGGATGTACATTGAACTCCAGAAATTCAAGCCTTCCCTTGTTTTCAGCTCCAGCCTTCCTCTCTTCTTTAATGCATCCACGATAAGAACGAGCATCAGCATGCCGACACCGACACCGCCGACATTCGATTCCACTCCCAGCACGATTCCAAGCATGTCTCCCACAAATGCACCAACCAACGTACAGATTGCCAGCAATGCAACACCATAAATCACCAACTGAAACACCTCCTGATATTTTGAAAGCGCTAACAAAATAATGGATACTGTCGACAATTTGTGTATTAATCTGGATGACTGAACATGGCGGGTCATGCTCTAGATGCTTTACCTATTGATTTTTCTGAATATTAAGCTTATTGTATAGGAAGAGAGAACGGTCGACAACCCCTTTTATAAAAAATGTGAGGAGCAGATATCATGGCCACTTCCGAATTCGATAAACACGCCCTTTCCAACCGCATTGCCGAGAAAATTACACACCAGATCATCACAGGAGAACTAAAGCCAGGGGAAAAACTTGTGGAGAACCTGTACGCCGAAGAGTTCGGCATCAGCCGCGCACCAATCCGCGAAGCGATCTACCTCTTAACGATCGAAGGACTTGTGGAGAAGATTCCGAGAAAAGGAGCCGTCGTGAAGCACTACTCCCCCAATGAAATCTATGATTTGCTGGAGATCCGGAACATGCTGGAATCTATGGCGATGAGACGAATCAAGGAGCATGGTGTGGATCCGGCCATCATCAAAAAGATGAACAGCCTCCTCGACACGATGCAGGAGGAACGCGACGTGAGCAATTACGCCCAGCTCAACCAGCTCTTTCATAAATACATCATCGAGATGAGCCAGAGCGAGACGATTAAGACCATGTACAACCGGCTCACCACGCCGCTCCTCACCATCCAGAGCATCTCCTTTTCCTACGAAGGCAACATCGAAAAATCCATCGAGGAACACTCCCTCCTCATCCACCTCCTCCGCAGCCAGAAGCTGGACGAGGCAAAAGGATTGCTGGAGAAGCATAATCATGATGTGGTGGTGGGGTTTAAGGGTTAACGAACATATTTAAACTGTAAAAAAGATAAGTAAGAAAATAAGTGCAAAATAAAAAGGAAGGTTCAGGAGACCTTCCTTTTAACTATTTTAATAATGTCCCTTTTGACACGTTATCATTGTAAATTTGAATGGAGGTTTGTTTTCCGCATTCTTATGGGGCTCAACAATTTCCGAAACTTCCACGAGTCCGTATTCTCCAAATTCTTGCTTGATTGAGTCAGTATCATAAAAGAACATCTTCATGCCTTCCATGATCTCGAAGTAATCTTTCCCCAGCTGTTTGCCCTTTCCATACATGGGGGCTTCTTTTGAAATCGAAATAAAGATCATATATCCGTTTGGCATTAACTGGTTATAGCAATCTTGGATAAACTTCTCCCGCTCAGCTTTATTCAATAAATGAATCAGTGCGTAACAGAATATGCCGTCATAACGTTTACTGTCAAAAGGCATATCGGTGACGGAACCATGAAAAATATTCATGTTCAGCCCATTTTCCCTAGCCAGTTCAATCGCTGTTTTTGAAATCTCAATTCCCGTTACATCTATGCCGTTGTCCATAAAAACCTTCGCATTCCTGCCGTATCCAATACCAGGTATCAATATATCCTTCACGTTCTTTTCAAGGAAAAAGTCCTTTGCCGCGATTGCGGAGTCTGCTGGTTCGAATCCCCACATCATTTGATTTTCGATAAAACTGGATTCCCAAATTTCTGCCATCCCTCATTCTCCTTATCAAAAAATGCCATATCCATTGGATATAGCATCATTATCACATATTCATGAAGGGATACCAACTTTCAACAGAGTCAGCCAATCACTCTTGGAAACAACAGATTGTTCTCCAAATGCAGATGCTGAAACAGGTCCGACTCCAGTTCATCCAATTTCACATAAGCCAGCCGGTACGTTTCACAGGCATCATCGGGTGCTTTATAATCATTCGTGAATTCCCTCATATCCTTTAAGAACTGGCTGATGTGTTCGTGCTCCCTTTTCAGGTCCTCCACAAATTCCTTGATGTCGATCAGAGCATTGAGTGTGGGCTTCTTTTCATAGGCCAAGATTTTTGGAAAGATAAGTTCTTCCTCAATCAGGATGTGCTGCTCCAATTCAATTTTCAGAATGGAGAACAGGTAGTGAACATGAGACAGTTCAGGATGGGTGCCGACGTGCTTATTAAAGATGGTTGTAATCATACTCTGCAGCTTCGGCAATACCATATATAAATACGAATGGTGGGCGTCGATAATATATTGGATCAAGGCGTTCACTTTTTGCTTTTCCCATTTCGTCATACCCCGCTGATTGTCCCTGTTCTTTTCATATAATGTATTCAGTTCATTCATCACATCAATGGAGTTTAAGCTCCGTTCATTGATCGCCTCTCCAATTGGCTTACTGCCGTTTTGTACATAATCAATCCGGTAATTCTTCAGAAGGTCTCCGGCTCTTGGGCATTTCATGACAACCTTACGGGTCTCTACCGTTGGATCAAATACGCTCTTCATCAGGACTCCTCCTTTTGACTGGTTTCTACCTTTACTGTATTCTCCTGAAATTCATTTCTCTGTGACAGATATCACATCAACTGGTGAGGATTGTTTGATATACTACGATTAAGATGTGGCAGATACTGGAGGGAACATGATGAAAACTCACGGGAAAGAAGCCGTTCAGCAAATAGAGTTTTTCTCCGAACCAACGTTAAAAAAGCTCGAAGACATCATGATGACATGTACAATAGATAAAGGAACGATGCTATTTATGGACAATGAACCAGCCGACAAGCTGTACTTTGTCCAGGAAGGCATGATCAAAGGAACGAAGATGACCGAGGATGGCAAAGAGCTCGTGCTCTCCATCTTCCAAAATGGGGACTTGATTGGAGAACTCAACGCACTCGGTAACGAGAAGCACTCGTTCAGTGCTGTAGCGTCAACGAAAAGCACGGTTGGTGTCATCCATCAGACCGATCTGGAAGAGATGATGCGCAGCAATGGAGAGATGGCTGTAGAGTTTGTCCGCTGGACCAGCCTTATGCACCAGATTACACGCTCCAAGCTTCGAGACCTGATGCTGTACGGAAAGAACGGTGCACTGTGCTCTACCCTCATCCGTTTGGCCAACTCGTATGGGAAAATGACGGAGGAAGGAATTATTCTTTCCCTTCAGCTGACCAATACAGAGCTGGCTGAACTCGTCGGAACTTCAAGGGAAACCGTCAGTCGGATGGTCAGTGTGCTGAAGAAAGATAAAGTCCTCGATCAGGCAAAGGACGGCAGCATGATCATCAAGGACTTGGATTATTTAAAGAACATGTGCAATTGTGAGGACTGCCCAGTGCAGGTGTGCAGAATATAATATAGAAGAAAAGCGTATCAGCGAATGCTGATACGCTTTTTTCAATACTTCTTTTTCCTTTTACTTCTTTATTTTCTAAAAACTGACTATATCATTTCAAATTCGGGTACAGTTATGCAAGTTAGTTAGGGAGATGACAAAGGGATGAAAAAGGAACGTTTTTAGGTAAGCATTTTTTAATTACCTCCCTTATATTTTTTTCCTACTCCATCATTTTTTAAAAAACAGACTATTCTGCTACTAATCTTTTGTGCAGTAATTTACTTTATCTTTATTTTCTGGGTGGACACGTTATTGCAGATAAGAAATTCAAAAACTAATTCCTTCGTATAGAAGACTACTAATTAAAATTAAAAAAGCGTCTAAACCCTAACTACTTTAAGGGTTTAGACGCTTTACTTCTTGAAATTCACTAACTTAGTTGACTGTTCTTAAAACAACCCATCATCATCAGAATTACGCTTCGTGCGGCGAGTTCGGTCTCTGAGTTCATCGTCGACATCTGTAAGGCCATCACCACTTCTTGAAGTCGTGTCACCTGTTAAGTCATGATCAGCGCCTAATCGTGCATCACGGTCAGCGAGATCGGAATCCGCCCGGAGGCTGCGTTCGTTCTCAGAGAGTTCATCGTCGGTGGCGAGTCCGCCTGCCTTGGCAACGTCATTTCTTGAGCGGAGCGCTCCATCATCATCAATGTCAGCTTCTTCACGGCGAGTGGTTTCATCTACTCGCTCGTTCTCGGTTACTTTCTTTTTGCCTACTACAATTTCCTCTGTAACCACAGGTTTCTTGTTGACTTCAAGACGCTCTTCGGTCACTGGGACACGAATTTCTTCGTTATCGCCAATGGGTCCTGCGTCAACGGCATCTGTATCGTTCACCGGACGGCGTTCCACATATACTTCTTCGTGTTCCACCGGAACGTCCACACTTTGATGTTCCTCAATCACATTTTTATTCACGTTCACTTCACCTGTTGTTTCGCGCTTTTTGTTGATCTCCAGCTGCTCTTCTCTAAGCTTCATCCTGCGCTCTTCGTCCACATCATTACGTGTACCGAGCGTGTCATCGTTGTCCAGGTCAAGACCTGTTCCGACATTCGTTTCCGTCCGATTTCCTCTTAGAAGCTCATCATCCCGGCTGCTGTCAAAGTCTGTGTTGACGTTGTCACGGGAATCGATCGGCCGTTCGCGGTCGACATCCAAATTGTTGCCATAGTCGTCGCGTCCCAGGTCATTTGGCCTGTCGGTCAGATCATCTCTGAAGTCACCCGCTGTCGCAGTGGATGTTCCGTATCCTGTTGTTGTGGCTCCTGTTGCCGCATCATTTAATGGATCATCACTGTTCAAGTCATTGATCTCTCCATCGGAATCCACGACCAGGAGAATTTTTCCTGCTTCCACGTCCGTTGCATAAGAGGATGCCGTAGACCTTGGAAGGCCAAGATCCTCCAGGCGTTCTCCCAGGTTGGTATTGTCTCTTCTTGGTTCATCATCTGTAAAGGCATTTTTTATCTTATCAAATAGCGTTTCTTCTTGTTTGTTTAATTCGGCAAGATTGTCTACTTCTGCTCCGGTTCTCATTTCGATGGCATCATGGTTGCGTTCATGGTTCGTTACGACAGAGATATCATCCGTGTCGTACCCTTTGTTTTGTAGTTGCTGTACCGCTGTTACGACTGCCTCTTCAGAATCATATACTCCGATGACTTGTTTACTCATAGTAAATTCCTCCTCATCAATGATATCTTTGCTCAGGGACTAAAATACCCCGATAAACGTTTTGTAAACAAAAATCGATAAAATATTGAGGTTTATTTTTATGAGAACAGTAAAAAAGCCACCTGCGTCCGAGGCGGCTTTTTTTAAAATTCGATTCCTTTGATGGCGCCGATCCCTTCATCATAATAATGTTTGACCGGCTTCATTTCCGTGACCAGGTCGGCCTGGTCCTTGATCTCTTGTCCGGCGCTGCGGCCGGTGAGCACCACATGCATCCCTTCCGGACGGTTCTTCAGTGCCGCAATGACTTCCGGCAATGGCAGCACATCATCGACAGGAAATTTGTCAATCGCCAGAGCATTGTTGATCTCGTCTAGAATGACCATGTCATACTGCTCACTGGACAGTTTTTCCCGAGCGAGCTGCCAGGCAGCTTTCAGCGCGGTGCGGTGTTCCTCAGGTGTCTTTGTCCAGGTGAACCCCACACCCGTCTGAATCATCTCGATGCCGATCTTATCAAACATCAGCTTCTCCCCATACGTGCGGGAAGGTGATTTGATGAACTGCAGCATCACCACCTTCTTTCCTCTTCCGGCGGCCCGGATAGCGAGTCCGAGAGCGGCGGTGGTTTTGCCTTTTCCGTCTCCCGTATAGACGAGAGTCATCCCTTTTTGCGTCATCTGTCCCTCCTACTTCGTGAGCGCCGCTTCGACCCGGTCGAACCAACGGATCTTTTCGCGCATACTTACGACTTCACCGACAACAACCATGGCCGGATGGGTGATGTTTTCTTTTTGGGCGTTTTCCAATATGGTTTCAAGAGTTCCGGTAACGGTCCGCTGATTTTCGGTCGTTCCCCATTCGATCACTGCAGCCGGCGTATCGGAACGCTTTCCGTGTGCAATCAGCTCGGAACAGATATGCTTCAGGTTTCCGATACCCATGTAAAAACAGATCGTATCGCTTCCTTCGGCAAGCGCTCGCCAGTTGATAAAATCCTGCCCCTTTTCCTTGCGTCCGTGTCCTGTTACGATCGTAAAGGAACCCGCATGGTCACGGTGGGTGACAGGGATGCCGGCATAAGCAGGTGCAGCGATGCCGGACGTGATGCCAGGTACGATTTCAAATGGAATCTCATGCTGTACGAGGATTTCCGCTTCCTCCCCGCCACGGCCGAACACAAACGGATCCCCGCCTTTTAGCCGGGTGACGACTTTTCCTTCCAGCGCCTTTTCCACCAGGAGATCATGAATCTGTTCCTGAATCAGTTCATGCTTTCCGGGCAGCTTCCCGCAAAAGATCAGCTCGCAATCGTTTTTGCTGTATTCCAGCAGTTCCTTGTTGATCAGACGGTCATAGGCAATGACGTCCGCTTCCTTAATGCATTCCAGGCCACGCACCGTGATCAGCTTCGGATCCCCGGGTCCTGCTCCTACCAGATACACCTTTCCTCTCTCCATCTTCACTCCACCTCTCTAGACCGGCATGCGCCGCTCACTGTATCTCTCCATTTCTTTATATATCGCAGCAAGATCCACATGTTTGCGCACATGATCAGCCAGCGTATCAAAGCTTTCTTCTTTTAAGTCATTATACCTTATAATTTCCGTTTGTTCTTCCTGTTGTTTCACTTTTCTGATGGAATTCAATAAAGTACTCCTGAACTCGTCATTATGGAACAACCCGTGAAAGTATGTACCGATGATGCGCTCGTCCTTGCTTTTAGCCCCATCCGTTAGTCCATGTCCGGTTTCCATGAATGGAGACCTTTCCGTGGAGGAAGATCGTCCCATATGGATTTCATAGCCTTCAATGTCAAATTCCTTTCCATTAAATGTAGCGGTTCCCTGTGACCGAACGGTTGTTTTTTCGATAGCCATCACCGTTTCGATGGGCAATAAACACAGCCCTGCTTCGGTTTCATGCGGGGTTTCCACTGCCTCCGGATCACTGACCGACACCCCGAGCATCTGGTAGCCACCGCAGATGCCGACGATCTTGGCTTCACTTTTCTGGATTCTCTCAAACAGCCCGGTTTCTTTTAAAAAGAGAAGGTCTTCGATGGTGTTCTTGCTGCCGGGCAGGATGATGAGGTCAGGCTGTCCGAGCTGGCCGGCAGTGGTGACAAAGCGGACCGAACAATCGTCTTCGGCAAAAAAAGGATCGATGTCCGTAAAGTTTGAAATCCTCGGGTATTGAATGACTGCGATATCCAGGCCCTTTGTTTCATCCCGTTGTGTACGATAGCGTTGCAAAACGACCGAGTCTTCTGCTTCGATATTTAGGCCTGGCAGGTAAGGAATCACGCCGAGGACCGGCTTGCCGCTGTATTCCTCAAACCAGTCCAGCCCGGATTTCAGCAGTGACAAATCACCGCGGAACTTGTTGATGATGACCCCGATGATCCGCTCCCGGTCTTTTTCCTCTAAGAGCTGAAGTGTACCGACAAGGCTCGCGAACACACCGCCTTTTTCAATATCACCGACAAGGATGACGGGCGCGTCAGCCATCCTGGCCACCGACATGTTGACGATTTCCCGGTCATTCAGGTTCACCTCAGCAGGACTTCCCGCTCCTTCAATCACAACACAATCATACTGCTCATAGAGGGCGGCGAGCGAGCCCTTGATCAGGCCGCGCCCCATCTCATAAAAGGACTTGCGGTAGTCAAATGCGTTCATGTTCTGAAACGGTTTGCCGTGGACGACAATCTGCGCGTCGTTTTCCCGGCTCGGCTTGATGAGGATGGGATTCATATCAGTCGTCGCTTCCACACCGGATGCTTCCGCCTGGACACCCTGTGCCCGTCCGATTTCTTTGCCGTCAACCGTTACATACGAGTTCAATGCCATGTTCTGGGATTTGAACGGAGCGGTTCGATGGCCGTCCTGGGCGAAAATCCGGCAGAACGCGGTCGTGATCACACTCTTTCCGGCATCCGAATGCGTACCCTGGATCATGAGTGAAAAAGGCTTAGACATGCTGTTTGTTCTCCTGACATTGTTTAATCCAGTTTTCAGCCATAGACGGGAACGAAGCGAAATGGAAATGCGTATAGCCCGCGATGAGGTTTCCTTTCATATAGCCTTCGTCTTTTACCCCTCTCATGCCCTTTGTCTCAAAAGCATAAGGAATCTCTTCTTCTGCTTGAAAGGTGGAGTAATGAAACTCGTGGCCCTTGGCCGTATCGCCTTCTTTAAGCAGATAGTTGCCGGATTTGCCTTTGATCTCCCGGTAGCCGAGCGCCACCCGCTTCGTATGCATGACTGCTCTTCCCGGGATAATGCCTGCCATCTGATGCACTTCTCCATCAGACGTTTCAAGCTCCTTGGTCAGGTACATGAATCCGCCGCACTCCGCGAGGGTTGGCACCCCGCGTTCGATCGCCTCTTTAACGGATGCTCGAACCGCCGTTTGTTCGGCGAGCTCCTGTGCAAATTCTTCCGGGAAACCTCCGCCTAAATAAAGGCCCTGCGCATCCTGTGGCACGGTCTCTCCGTTTAACGGCGAGAAGAACTGCAGCTCTGCACCGTATGCCTCCAGCAGATCCAGATTATCTTGATAATAAAAGTTAAAGGCCGCATCCTTCGCAACGGCAATCTTCACAGGTCCTGTTTCTCTTTTTTGAAAAAGGGAGCCTTGGGCTACCACTTCAATCCGAGGCGCTTCCGCCACTTTCATGAGGTGATCAAGATCGATCGTGGCTTCAACGAGTGTCCCGAGCTTCTGAAAAAACGGGTCCAGGTCGCCGCGCTCGATGGACGGAATCAATCCCAGATGGCGTTCGGGGATGTAGAGCTCCTCGTTCCGCTCATGATACCCGATGACCGGCACATCGCATTCCTGTTCAATCGCGGTTTTCACCAGTTCAAAGTGGCCTTTCGAACCCACCTGGTTGGCGATGACACCCACGATGTTCGGTCCCTCGGCGAGCATCTGAAAGCCTTTGACAATCGCGGCCGCGCTTCTCGCCATGCTCGCACAATTGACGACGAGCAGAACCGGACTCTCAGTGATCATACCGATTTCCGCTGTACTTCCTCGGTTGGATCTTGGGTCTTTTCCATCATAAAAGCCCATTACGCCCTCGATGATGGAAATGTCTGCGCCCTCGCTTCCCCTTTTGAACACCTCTTTCACGACATTCTCTGGCAGCATCCAGCTGTCGAGGTTCCGGGAGACCCGGCCGGTGACTGCCGTATGATATGTCGGATCGATGTAATCCGGCCCGCACTTGAAGCCCTGTACTTCATAGCCCCGCTTCTGCAAAGCGCTCATCAGGCCGATGGTCAGCGTGGTTTTCCCTACACCGCTCCCTGTCCCGGCGATTACAATTCTTCGTTCGCTCATGCTCTTCATCTCCAGTTTTTTCTATTGAAATGGAATAACCGCAACAGAAATCGTCACGTTTCCGGATTTCTTTTTTACCAGTTCCAGTGTTTCGGCTCCGCTCTCTAGCCTTGCTGCCGGCTCACTCACGCCATAAGCGCCCGTGTATTTGTACACCGTTTCAGAAGGCTCCTTGATATCAATGGCATTCAGTTCCTCTGGACGAAAGCAGGTCAAGTTCCAGTTATACTTCGATACGGTCTCGAGCAATCCTTCTTCGTCTTTCTTCAGGTCAATGGTGGCGATTCCTTTCACGCTTTTGATGGAGAATCCGAGCTCATCCAGCGTTTCCTGGATCACCGCCTGTATTTCCTGAGCGGGGGTGCCCCGGTTGCAGCCCATACCGAGCACAATTACTTTCGGCCGGTACAATACTCCGTTTCGTAAAATCTCTTCCTCCTTCGGCTCCAGGTTCCGGTGTGTGATGACCAGTGCCGCATCATGCACATGCTGCAATGCTTCTTCTATCTTGGAATAACACGTGAAATTTCCCGGCAGCGGGCGGTCATGCTCCCACCAGCCGCGCTCTCCTGACTCCTGAACGATGGCGACCCGCTCTTCGTTGACAACGGAAGCGGAGACTGGCGTCAGTTTTTCCGCTGATTCCCACTCCCAGCCAAACCGTTTGCCGAAGAGATCCACCGGAATCGTTTTTTGCACATCGGAGGCGGTGGTGATAACCGGCTGGGCACCAAGAAGTGCGGCAACTTCTTTTGTCAGCTCGTTCGCCCCGCCCAGATGGCCGGAAAGTACTGAAATCACATACTGTCCTTTATCGTCGATCACCACGACACCTGGGTCGGTCTTTTTGTCTTTTAAGATCGGAGCGATCATGCGGACGACCGCACCCAACGAAATAATGAGGATGATGCCTTTGTAGTGTTTGAAAAGAGAAGGCAGGAGCAAGCGCACACTGCCTTCAAACAGTTGAATGTTCTTTTCTGCTTCATCGCCCTTTTCAAACTTTTTCATGTAATACAAATCTGTCCCACCAAACGTTTTCTGCAGCTCTCTTGCCAGGGTCACGCCATGCTTGGTGATCGCAACGAGCGCATAATCATGGAACGTCTTAATCGGCGGCTCCACTTTTTCTTCGAGAAGATAGGTCATGACGGTACCCCTTTTCGGAAACCGTGAGTGAAGGTCTTGTCATAGAGCTTGGAGCGGAAGTCTTTTTCGTGGATGTTTTCATCGAGTGCCCAGCCCGCAAGGATCATCACCTGCTTGCGCATGCCGTTGTTCTTCAGGTCCTCGTCCAGATGCTCGAGCGTCGTCCGTACGATTTTCTGGTCCGGCCAGGTTGCCTTATAAACCGCAGCCACCGGTGTGTCCTCGCTCCATCCAGCTGCGTAAAACTCGTTGACGATCTTCTTCGTTAACGTCGCGCTCAAGAACAGGGCAACGGTGCAATGATGGCTTGCGAGATCCTTCAACTTTTCCCGCTCCGGCATTTTCGTGCGCCCTTCTGCCCTCGTTAAAATCACCGTCTGGGTCAAATCAGGAACCGTCAGTTCAGCTCCAACCGCTGCAGCCGATGCGAATACAGAACTCACACCGGGAATGATGTCCACCTCAATGTTCCTTTCTTTTAGGAGCGTGATCTGCTCGAGGGTTGCCCCGTAAACGGCAGGATCCCCGGTATGCACACGCGCAACCTTTTTTCCTTCCTTTACAAAAGAAGCCATGGACTCCACCATCTCTTCCAGATGCATCCCGGCTGTTTTGATGATTTCTGCATGGTCACCTGCCCGCTGAATCAGTTCCTCGCTCACGAGGGAATCGGCGTACATGACGACATCCGCCTCCTGCATCGCCTTCAGCCCTTTAACCGTAATCAAATCCGGATCCCCAGGGCCCGCTCCAATAATTGTTACCTTCATTATTTTCTCACCACCATCAATGTTAAGTATTCAAGCTCAGCATGATCGAGCTCGTTGATATCCCAGATGACTTCATCCTCTGACGTGACCTTCGTTACCACCTGCGCCTTATCCATCAGATCCAGTTCACGCAGGATCTTCAGCATGAGCGGCATGACCTTGGCGACTTTGATGAAAAAGATGCAGTCGTTTTCCACAATCGCTTTTTTCATGGTTTCATAGTCGTCTCTTGCAGGTATGATCGCCACATGCTCGTCTCCCTCAGCAAGGGCAAGCCCGAGAGCCGAGGCCGTGCCGTTGATCGAGGAAATGCCGGGAACGGTACGGATCGCCACATCAGGATGGCGTTCTTTCATCATGTTCATCATATGTATAAACGTACTGTACAAAAGAGGATCCCCTTCGGTCACAAAAGCCACGTCTTTTCCTTCGCTCAGCTTTTCGTACACCTGCTCCACTGTGCTGGACCACTCGCGCTCAAGGATAACGGGATCCTTTGTCATCGGAAACACGAGGCCGAGCATCTCTTTTTCCTCCTGGTTCAAATACACATCCACAATGCGGTGGGCATAGCTTTTCGTGCCTTTTCTCTTTTTCGGATAGGCGATGACCGGGGATTCCTTCAGTTTGCGAAAGGCTTTGACGGTCAAAAGCTCCGGATCTCCCGGACCGACGCCAAGGCCGTATAATGTTCCAACCATATTAGTCTTCCTTTCTCGTAGCCGTTATGATATAGATCGGATTCAATGCATCGAATCTTGTTAAATTTAAAATCGGCTTGCTTCTGGACACCTGAGCAAGCGTAATGGAGGTTTCATAGCTTCGCTGTTTAAAGCCGTCAACCGCCTGTGCGAGGTTCTCGATCGTTACCGCATTCAGGACAATCCGGCCGTTTTCTTTCAGCCTGCTGCAGCAAACATCGAGGATGCCGTTCATATCCCCTGCTGTTCCTCCAATAAAAACCGCATCCGGATCAGGGAACTCCTCAAGCCGCTCGGGAGCCTTACCCTGCACGACGGTCAGGTCGGCACGAAACTTCTTCATGTTTTCATAACAGTTCACTAAATCATGTTCATTCTTCTCGATGCCGTATACCGCTCCTTCACGGGCGAGCTTAGCCGCTTCAATGGCAACAGATCCGGTACAGATGCCAATGTCCCAGACAATGCTGGCTTCCTTAAGAGCCAGGGCACCAAGGCTCAGCGTCCGGATCTCCTTTTTCGTGATCAGCCCTTTTTCCGGCTTCCGCTGTGAGAATTCACGGTCTTCAATGCCAAAATGCCAGGATGGTCCCGGCTGCTCCTGTTTTAAAATGACGACGTTCAGAGAAGAGCCTTCCCAAGATGCCATTTCCCCGAGCGTCATCGCTGTGCACCGCTCTTCCGCCCCACCGAGATTTTCCGCCACAAATGCAGTATATTCGGTCATCTCAAAGTGAAGGAGGTACTTGGCGATCTCCGCTGGTGAATTCTCCCGATCGGTGAGAAGCGCCACCTTTTTCCGTCCATCGATTTTCTGTGCGAGCCCCTTCATGCTCCGGCCATGAACACTGACCACATGGGCATCCTGCCAGCTTTCGTTCATCCTGGAAAAAGCCAGCTGAACGGAACTGAGGTACGGATGGATCTCGACCTCCACGTGTTTGGAAAGATAGCTTCCGATCCCGTAAAAAAGCGGATCACCGGAAGCGAGCACCACCGTCTTTTTCTCTTCCTGCTTTAGCCGCTGGGCGAGGTCTTTCAATCCGCCCTTAATGACGAGCTTCTCACCTTCATACTCCGGAAAAAAAGCAAGCTGCCGTTCTCCGCCGATGAGCAGTTCACTTTCCTGGATCATCTGCTGGCTGTTTGGAAGAAGATCGCTGCTTCCGCCATCCCCGATGCCGATTACTTGAATACGTGTCATTCTACTTCCGCCTTTCCTAAAAACTCTCCCTTTAACGTGTACAGGCTGGTGGCTACCGACAGCCCGCCTTTTATCTCGTTAAGCGCATTCTCGCAGCAACTCGCACAGAGCTCATCGAAAAATGCGTTCACGCCGTTTGCCGCCATCAGTTCACCAACCTGGGAAGCCGTGTTCGCTTCCCTGGCCTGCGCTACCAAATCAGGCGTTGCGCCAGCCCGCTCTGCTACCCCGGCCAAAAAGTTGAAGTCGATCGGCGCACTCTTGGAGTGGACCATCATGACACCCTGTGCAACCTTTGAAAACTTGCCCATCATGCCGACCATCGAAACGCGTTCCATTCCCTGCCGCTTGCACTCCTTGAGGGTAAAGCCGACAAAGTCTCCCATTTCGATGAAGGCTTCTTCCGGTAATGCCGGGTATTCCTTAATACCATACTTCTCGCTTCGTCCGCCTGTCGTAATGACGACATGCCTGCATCCGCTTGCCTTTGCAACCGAAATCGCCTGAACGATGCTTGCTTTGTAAGCAGCAGAGGAAAACGGGATGACGATGCCCCGGGTTCCAAGGATGGAAATGCCGCCGATAATGCCCAGCCGGCCATTTAAGGTTTTCTTTGCGATTTCTTCCCCATCCGGAACGGAGATGACGATCTTGATGCCCTGCTTTATCCCGAAGGATTCCAGCACCTCTTTTGCCGTTTCATGGATCATTTTCCGCGGCACCGGATTGATTGCCGCCTCGCCAACAGCGACCGGAAGACCCTCCTTGGTCACCCGGCCGACGCCAATTCCCCCGTCGAGGATGATTCCGGGTTCCTGTACCCACGAAACCTCTGACTTGATCAGCGCCCGGTGGGTCGCGTCGGGATCATCACCGGCATCCTTGATCGTTCCGGTTTCCACCGATTCACCCTTCAGGATGCAGCTGTCCATCTGAAACGTGGCGAACTTCTTGGCCGGCAGGTAGATGGTTGCCTCGCTCTGCGGCTCACCAGTAATAAGAGCCGTCAGCGCCGCCTTAGTGGCGGCCGTGGCACAGGCTCCAGTCGTGTAGCCCTGCCGGAGGTTTTTCTTTTCCTTTTCTGGTGTCTTGCTTTTCATGGTTATACCTGTTCAGCAAGAAGGGAAATCGCATTCAGCGCGGCCACCGTAACGGTACTTCCGCCCTTGCGGCCCACATTCGTAATAAAAGGAATATCAAGCTTCGCCAATTCTTCCTTCGACTCTGCAGCCGAAACGAAACCAACCGGCAGACCGATCACCAGACCTGGCTTTGCTTCTCCTTCCTTCACGAGACGAATCAGCTCCAAAAGCGCAGTTGGCGCGTTACCGATGGCGAAAATGCCGCCATCCGCTTCCTTGATCGCTTTGCGCATGGAGATGATCGCACGGGTTGTGTTCAGCCTTTTCGCCTCTTCCATCACATCCGGATCTGAGATGTACACCTTCACTTCTCCCCCGTGTTTTTCGATGCGGTTCTTGCTCACACCCACCTGAACCATCTGCACATCGGCCACGACTTTCTTGCCGTCTCGGATTGCCTGGATTCCTGCCTGTACAGCGTCCGGATGAAAGACCAAGCTTTTGCCGAGCTCAAAATCCGCCGAAGCGTGAATGACACGGCGAACAATCGGATATTGCTCCTCCGTATAAGGATGCGGGCCGATTTCTTCATCAATCATTTCAAAGCTTCTTCCTTCAATTTGCTGAGGCTGAACCGTGGTTGGTTTAAACTCCGTTTTAAAATCCATCATGCTCATGCTAAAACTCCTCTCCATTCCCGCGAAATATGCTGCAAGATATCTTCAAAATTTGAGTACTGATTTTCATAGACGATTTTCGGCCGTTTGATCATGACCACCTGAATCCCCATCTCGAGTGCCGCTTCCACTTTCTCATCCACGGCTCCCTGTTTGCCGCTTTCCTTGGTGATCATTACATCCACCTTGAACTGCTGAAACAAAGCTTTGTTGAAGTCTTTTGTGAACGGCCCTTGAATGGCCACGATATTCTTTTGCGGAAAGCCAAGCTGTTCGCATTTTTCCATATTGTCTTTTCTCGGCAGCATGCGTGCAATCAGGGTAACATTGGTCTGATGCAGCAATTTTTCGGTAAAAATCTGAAGGGTCTTGCTGCCGGTCGTCAGCATGATAACGCCGCCAAGCTCTCCCGCTTTTTCTGCCGCATCTTCATACGTGTCGGCTGCCTGAAGATGCTTATGCTCATAATCCTGCCGGTCCCGCTCATAGCGGAGGTAAAGAACACCTTTTTCCCTTGCCCCTGCCATCGCATTCTTGCTCGCTTCCTCGGCAAACGGATGGGACGCATCCACTACCATCGTAACGCCGTACTGTTCAATAAAATTTCCGATTTCCTCTTGATTGAGCCGGCCCGTATGTACATTCAATCCATTCTTTCGGAGCTCCAGCGCTGCATTTTCCGTGACCACTGTGGCAAGAAGCGGGTAGCCCGCTTCTTTTATGGTGATTGCAAGCTCCCGTGCATCACTCGTTCCCGCAAGAAAAAGAATCATACCTTCTGCTCCTCCGGCTCATGGGAATGATCATGACTATGGTGGTGATGATGCCCATGACTATGATCGTGATCATGATGATGGTGGTGGCCGATATGCTCCATCGCGTCCAGACGGTACTGGCATGTATCGCAGTTCATTTTTACTTCTCCCTGCAGTACCTCTTCCATCCGGTCGATCAGGATTTTCTGAAGATCCGGATGAAAACCGAAATACTGCGCCAGCTGGAATTCATGTTCTGAATACTGCTGTTTGAAATCCTCCACCATCTTCTCGAGACGGTTGATCAGGATACCGGTAAATAGAAAGTACGGAAGGATGATAACCTTTTTGGCGCCGAGCTTGATGCATCGCTCCACTCCTTCGGCAACCAGCGGATCGGTCACTCCCATAAAGGAAGGTTCAATAATCTTGTAATTTAGACGCTCCCACAGCAGTCTCGTAATCTTGTACAAATCACTATTGGCGTCCGGATCACTGCCTCCACGCCCGAGAAAAATGACAGCAGTGTCCTCATCGGGAGATGCGGTATCTTCTCCAATCTCCTCAAGACGGTGAGTCAAAATATCGAGTGCCGCTTCATGGATACCGATCGGCCGGCCGTACGAAAAAGTAATATGCGGATATTTTTCCTTCGCCTCATCAATGGCTGCTGGAATGTGAATCTTGGAGTGCCCTGCCGGAAGCAGCATGATCGGCACCACGGCTACCGAAGTGGCGCCTTTTTGTACACAACTCTCAATACCTTCATGAATACCAGGCCTCTCAAACTCGAGAAAACACGTTTCGACGAGCAATTCGGAATCCACTTTTGTCCGTATTTCGTCGATAAAGGTGCGAACCTGTTCATTGCCTTCTGGATCCCGGCTGCCATGCCCAACCATTAAAATTGCTTTCATTGTTTTCCTCCTTAATCTCCGCATGGCGCCGGTTCAAGTTGAATAACCGGAGCCATGTCTCTGTGTTTGAAGCCGCCAACTTCTTGCACCCGCTTAAAGAACTTAAAGAACCGCTCATTTGGATGCCCTTTGTCCTCATATTCCTGAATAATGCCTGTAACGATACCCACCAGCTGATCCGGTTCGATTCCTTCCATCACCGGCTGGGCAGAGTGCGCGGTCCGGCTGAGCGGCTTGCCTCCAAGGAACAGATCGAATTTGCCTTTGCGGAACACGATGCCGATATCCTCTTGAACACCACCATAGCAAGCCATTCCGCAGCCATTAAACCCAAGCTTCAATTCCTTTGGAAGCGGCCGTCCGCCAAGTTCTTCCTGCAGCTGTTCCACATACGGAATGGAATCATACTTTTCACCGTCACAGAAGTCACACGCCTTAATCTGGAGGACATCCCCCGCAGGAAGCAGCAGGAAGCCTTCTGCTTTCAGCTTTTCTGTGACATGTTCCGGCTCGTCCGTCGACAGCTGCACCTTGATTTGATGATGAGGCGTGTACTCCATCTCTCCGTGCTCCCCTACCACTTCGGCTAAGGTCAGGAGCTGTTTTGCCGTAAATTTCTTGTTCACAAGGCCAGGACTCACCCCAAATTCCAGAATGGATTCAACTCGTGATGGAATGATAGCTTCCGCAGTCACTTCCTCCTGCTTACCGGTCGCAAGAGCTAGCGCTTCGTTAGCGAGCTGAAGGGCGCTAACTTGAGTTTCTGCCTTTTCACTTACCGGTTCTTCGTCCGGCAGTGCCCATGGTTCGTTTTCCTTACGCAGGCGTTCATGTGGCCGTAATCGCTGCTTTTCCGTATTCAGCGTGTATTTCCGCTGGTACCCTCGTGGTGTAATAAGCTTGTTTTCGTCATACAAAAAGGTTTGCGTGTTTCCGACGATGACTGTCGTCAGCATGCCGATGTCATGATTGAGCATGTCCTGGAGGTTCGTGATCACCACACTCTCCCGGTCACGGTATGCACTTTTCACGAGGCCGACCGGTGTTTCCGGTGAACGATGCCGAAGTAAAATTTTTTGCGCCTCAACGATTTGTCTCGTGCGTCTTCCGCTTTTCGGGTTATAAAAAGCGATGACGAAATCCGCCTGTGCCGCGGCTTCAATGCGTTTTTCAATCAGCTTCCAAGGTGTCAAGTGATCACTTAAGCTGATCGTACACGCATCATGCATGACAGGAGCGCCCAGAAGAGATGCACAGGAATTAATCGCCGAGATCCCCGGAATCACTTCCACTTCCACCCCAGTAGCTTCCTTCCAGCCTTTTTCCACGAGCACCTCGTATACGAGTCCGCTCATCCCATAAACGCCGGCATCCCCGCTCGAGATGACCGCCACCTTTTGTCCTTCTTCGGCCATTTTCACAGCCGCCTGAGCCCGGCTGACTTCCTCGGACATGCCAGTACTGATGATTTTCTGGTCGGTGATCAGGCCGCTGATGAGTTCCACATACGTTTTATAGCCGACAATACAGTCACTTTCCCCAATCGCCTGCTTTGCCCGTTCGGTAATGTGGTCATAGCTTCCCGGTCCGAATCCGATGATGAGCAGCTTTCCTTTCATGTCAAAAACCTCCTTCATACTTGCTTTTCATAAAGGCCAAGCATTACTATTTTCGTATGTATTTCATAACAATCATTAATCGGTTATTTCACGATCTCCTTTTCCTTCACTTTCTCAATGCCGGTTGTCCAGCCGTTTTCTGCTTCCAGACAGAAGCCTTCTTCGCCATATTCGTAAATCACATGTTTTTTTATCTTTTCTCCCAATGCGAAATGGCTGGTAACGAGCTCCCTTGCTGCCTGTTCATCCGGCACGCTGTACCATGTTCCTTCCGGATAAACGATCGCCACACAGGCATCCTTGCACCGTCCGTTGCAGCGGGTCCGTGTTGTGTGCACCTGCCGGTCAAGCTCTTGCTTCTTAATTTCCTCCCGAATTGCCTGTGTCACTTCTTCCCCGCCTTTTCTCATACAGCTGGATCCGTTGCAGATGAGCACATGGCGCATCGTTCCGTTCAGGTTCCACGTCGTCATAACATCACTTCCTCTACTTTTTTTCCACACAAAAAAGGCGGCCTCTCATGTCAGCCCCCTTTAGGAAATCCCGTTAATGAAACAACGGAAACGGAAGGTTGATTGACACGTGGCCACCCTGTAACTGCGAATGTAAACCATTTTACGCCATGGATTATATTGCACGATAGAAACGACGTCATCCTCCCTCCGAGAATTGTATGACTCATTTAAAAGCAGGTTTCCTGGCTCACACATCACCTGAACCTGTCACCTTCCCAGCACTTGGCCAGTGGCTATATCGACAGTTCATCCATGCTTACAGTAGCGGGGGCTGCACCGGATTTGCACCGGTTTCCCTATTATCCCAAGGTTCACTTGAGCACTTTTAAATACCTATTCAGTTAAAAATCTTATTGAACATAAACTACTATACTTTCAGAAATTGCACAATAGTCATTTTGTTGGGGATCCCTGTTTTTTTGTTTGATAAGTTGTTATTTTAGGTTCATGTGCCCCTGCCACCCCTGACAAAACTCCTGCCTGTCAGTTGATTTCCAAGTGTAATCTTGATAGGCTTAAAAAAAGAGACCGAAGGAGATGAAGAGCCAAATTGAAAAAACTCACACTCTCCCTTACGACAGGAACACTGCTCATTTCTTGTTTCATCCTGATGCTCTATACCACGGCAAGCCACTCCATACTTAAGCCCACACCGTATAAAGAACGCATTTACTTTTCAGAACTGCTGTTAACCAAACAAATTCAACAAACCTATAACCAAATCAGCTATCTTTCATCTGCCCATCAAATCAAAAATATTCCCATTTTCAGGAGCGAGTTCAACGATATCGATTTTAGGAGTTTACGAGTGCTTGCCGCTAACGTTCCCGATCCCAAAATCACAAAAGACATCTCCAACATCGACCAGCTCCAGCATTTAGTCAAAAATGAAAACCAGCCGAGAGCAGTCGTCTATCTTTACCGCATCCTGAGCGATCTTGCCAACCAGGCTTCACTTTACGGGTTCAGCTATACATACGGAGGAAAAGAAACCTATAAAATCAATGATTTTCTGGAACGGCATACAGGAAAGTAAAAGGACTGCTAAGGCCGTTCTTTTTTAGTGTCAGCCGGATTACACCATACCCATGGAAGCTATTACCTGATTACGATTTCCAATTCATACACCGTCTCATTTTATGTAACAAAGTCATTTAACAAAAAGGAAGCATCCCTTCTTATTGAAGAAATGCTCCCAACCTTATTTTGATTCGCTGCTCAGATGTTTTTATGTATGGTTTTTTCTTCAAATCAATATTTGAATGTTATCTCCCATCTTTATCATACCATATAAAGGAAAATAATATAAGACTGTTATTCGTTTATTTTTTCTATAAAATAATCAGAGCAAGGATGTAAGAAATTAAAAGAAACGTTGACGTTAGGAGAGATGTGAATGAGTTCTTATGTGCTCAATTTTCAGGAAATCGAAAAAACCCAGCTTTTGCTCGTTGGAGGAAAAGGATTAAATTTAGGGGAATTATCGAACATCCCAGAAATACAAGTACCAGAAGGATTCTGTGTTACCACAGAGGCCTTTCAAAAAGCTCTCGAATCAAACGAAGCGTTTCACACCCATTTGCAGCAACTCACACTGATTCAAATAAATGACCAGGAAAATATCAGTGAGATCAGCCAAAACATCCGGCAAATCATTGAGGAAGTTGAAATTCCTTCTGAAGTGACAGCAGCTGTTCATCGCAGTCTTTCCGAGTTTGGTGAAGATCATGCGTATGCTGTACGTTCGAGCGCGACAGCTGAGGATCTCCCGCATGCCTCATTTGCCGGGCAGCATGACACCTATTTAAATATCATTGGTAGTGATGCAATTCTCAGGCACATCCGTAAGTGCTGGTCCTCTCTGTATACAGACCGTGCCGTTATTTACCGGATGCAAAACGGATTCGATCACAGCCAGGTTTCTCTCTCTGTCATCGTGCAGCGAATGATTTTTCCGCAGGCTTCCGGCATTTTATTTACGGCCGATCCCGTCACATCGAATCGAAAGGTGTTATCCATTGATGCGAGCTTTGGACTTGGGGAAGCACTGGTCTCCGGCTTAGTATCTGCGGATAACTATAAAGTAAAAGAAGATAAGATTACGGATAAAATGATCGCAACAAAAAAACTGGCCATCTATTCCTTGGAGAAAGGTGGAACAGAAATACGGCAAATAGCTCCTCAGCAGCAAATCCTTCAAACCCTTACAGATCAACAAATTTTACAACTCTCACACATTGGCAGACAAATAGAAGCTTATTTTTCATACCCGCAGGATATCGAATGGTGCCTGGCTGGTGACACATTCTACATCGTTCAAAGCCGGCCCATTACGACGCTTTACCCCATCCCAGAAGAGGATAATGATGAAAATCGCGTCTATATATCGGTCGGCCATCAGCAGATGATGACCGATGCCATCAAACCATTGGGATTATCGTTTTTCCTGTTAGTCACTCCTGCCCCGATGCGTAAAGCTGGCGGAAGGTTATTTGTTGATGTGACCCAACGTCTGGCTTCACCTGGCAGCAAAAATGGTTTCTTACAGGCCATGGGGCAGCACGATCCGTTGTTAAAAGATGCCCTGATGAACGTCATCGAGCGGGAACATTTCATAAAACCGGTACCAGATGACGAAAATGCACAAGGTCAAAGGAAACCTGGTCCACCTGTTCCAGCACCCAACGAAAATGACCCGACCGTTGTTACGGAGCTGATCAAGAAAAACCAGGCATCGATCGAAGATTTAAAACACACCATCCAGGCCAAATCCGGACCAGATTTAATGGATTTTATTCTGGAAGATATTCAGGAATTAAAGAGAATCTTATTTGATCCACAAAGTACAGCTGTATTTATGGCAGCTTTCGATGCTTCAGCTTGGCTCAATAAGCAATTGGATCAGTGGCTGGGTGAAAAAAACGCATCTGACACACTTTCTCAATCTGTACAACACAACGTCACTTCTGAAATGGGTCTGGCTTTATTGGATGTCGCCGATGTAATTCGGCCTTATCCAGAGGTCACTGCGTTCTTACAGCATGTTAAAGATGCGGATTTTTTGGATGAACTGGTTGGGGTTGAAGGAGGACAGCAAGCCCGGCATGCCATTCAGGATTTTCTGAGTAAGTATGGAATGAGATGCGCCGGTGAAATCGATATTACACGAGACCGATGGAGCGAAAAACCTGCTTCACTTCTCCCCTTGATTCTCAGTAATATTAAAAACTTTGAGCCAAATGAGAGCCGCCGGAGATTTGAGCAAGGACGACAGGAAGCCTTGAAAAAAGAACAAGAGTTAGTAGAACGATTGATACAACTGACAGATGGTCAACAAAAGGCAGAAGAGACAAAACAAAAGATTCGTATCCTCCGGAATTTTATTGGTTATCGTGAATATCCGAAATATGGCATGGTCAACCGCTACTTTATTTATAAACAGGCTTTGCTAAAACAAGCGGATCAACTCGTACAAGCGAATGTCCTTCAAGAAAAAGAAGATATCTACTATCTCACGTTTGAAGAACTGTCCGAAGTGGTGCGCACAAACCAATTGGATGACCAGATCATCCGCAAACGAAAAGAGGAGTATCGACTATTTGAGAAACTGACTCCCCCTCGTGTGATCACGTCTGATGGTGAAATCCCTGCAGGACACTACAAACGAGAAAATCTCCCGACCGATGCGATTGCCGGTCTGCCTGTTTCTACCGGAGTAATCGAGGGTCGCGCTCGTGTTATCATAAGCATGGAAAATGCTGATTTGGAAGAAGGAGATATCTTAGTCACCTCTTTTACTGATCCCAGCTGGACTCCCTTGTTTGTATCGATAAAAGGTCTTGTCACCGAAGTTGGCGGACTGATGACCCATGGAGCCGTAATTGCGCGCGAATATGGTCTGCCTGCAGTGGTCGGGGTGGAGAATGCCACGAAGTTGATTAAGGATGGACAGCGCATTCGAGTGAATGGAACGGAAGGTTATATCGAGATAGTGTGATGGTATTAAAAACAGAGGCTGACCCAAACGCTCACGATAATTAAAGTGAGTAGTTTGGTGTCAGCCTTTATTGCGGTTGGAACGTTATATCCCTTTTTCATTTTTAAATTTAAAGATCTCGTCTACCGCTTGCTGATACCCTCCCGCCTTTTGAAAAGATGCGCTGATCTTCTTGACCTGCTGGCGAAAAGAGGGCTGTTTCAATATGGCATCTGCGGTTTCACGCAGTTGAGGCACTGTTAAGTGTTCCATTAGCAGTTTCTTTCCGGCTCCACTCTTGACCACTTGTTGAGCAACCATCGGCTGATCCGCGCTCTGTGGAATGACAAGTAACGGTACTCCGTAGTACAAGCCTTCGTTGGCACTATTCATTCCTCCATGGGTGATGAATAAATCAGCTTCTTTCAACACCTCGGTCTGGGGAACGTAATTTTCCACGGTAAAGTTTTGCGGAATCCTCCCTAGAGCAGACTTTTGCGTTCTTTGACCAATGGACATGATCACGGTATACGCACTGTCTCCAAAGGCCTCAAAACAAAGTTTGTAGAATTCAGTGGCTTGGTTAAAAACCGTACCCAGAGATATGTAAATGAGATTCTCCCCCTTGATGGCAGATAGGCCAACGGTTTCTTCCGATGACCGAAGAGAAATGGATGGACCCACAAATTTATAAGAAGGATCAAATGTGTCCCCGGAGGGTTGAAACTCCCTGGTCGTATAAATAATAGTCAATGGTGCAGGATTACAAAACACTTCATATGGCGAGCCAATTTCAACATCATAGTTTTCCTTCAATTTAGTTGTTATGTTTCGGCAGTCCTCGCGAATCGCTTCCAGTGTTTTTGGTGGGATATCTTTCGAAAGGTGTTCCAGCATTCGCTCGAAGGAGTCTTTTGAATGAGCGAAAGACGTACATGAACTAATGGCGGGAAGTTTGAGAATTTGTGCGAGGAACCGCCCACAGCCAAACATGGAATCATGGATCATGTAATCAAAATGCTTCCCTTCAATTTGCTCTAATACGCTTGGGATTACAACATCTGCCGTTTGCAAAAGGCCATTGATTCTTTCGAGCAAGTACGTTCGCCCTCCCGAGAGAAAGGCTTTGATGAACGCTTCTCCGTCAAATGTCAGGACAGTCGCTCCAGTCTTCTCTACACGGTCCCGAAAGGTTTCTACTGTAAAATAAACAACTTCTTCTCCGCGCGAAATCAGCTCTTGCACCACTCCGACCGTCGGATTGATATGTCCTTCAGACCCAGCATTAATAAACAAAACACGTGCCATATATTGACTCCCTCCCTATAAATGGATGACGTAAAATGCATGTTTTTATTAGTGTCATGCCTAAAAATTCTGAGATTCTATTTTTAGTTTTCCACCATGATAACAAAAGTAGGTTTCCGCTTTCAGATTTTTTATCTTTGCCAGCGACTGCTCGGCTTTCTCCACATCTAAGCAATAGTGCGGGTTAGCAATGGCTAATTCATTATTCTCATTGACAGCTGCATCACCTGTAACGACACTTTTTAACCTTGGAAAATATAACGAGATGTGCCCTGAGGTGTGACCTGGTGTGGCTACTACCATACATGTGTTGTTCAAAATCATCTCCCCATCGTTCACTTTTTCATCAATGGACACATGCTTTACATTTTTTAATTGCTGGATAAACCACTTTCCGAATTCCTTTTCTTCCTCTCTCATGTGTTCCAGCATGTCTTCGGCTTGGATTAATCTTTCTGCCTTTTGTTCACCGCTTATGTACCTTGACTCTTTTTCACTGGCTATTATGCGAATCCAAGGAAATTTCTCTTTAAAGTCTAGTAAGGAACCAATATGATCATCATCATAGTGCGTAATGATGATCTTCTTTAAATCCATCATTTCATATCCATTTTTCATGATTCCACTTTCGATTAAAGGTAAAAATCCTGGATATCCCGTATCGACCAAAGTGAGTTCATTGTTTAATTCGATTAAACTGGGAAAGATGTAACTTTTTTGTCGATTGAACTCAAATTCAATCGGAAGTTCAATAATTTTCATTTCCCTTCCTCCCAACACCTCTTTGGTTTATGTACACCCGTCACCATGCTATCCCTAATTAAGCAAAAAAATGGCTTCCTTTCAACAAAAAAGCCGCCTTCTTTGGCAGCTTTTTTTCTCTAATTGTATATTTCGCTCAGTAAAATCATATTTACACCGATGGCTTTGAAATCAGCTGGCCATCCTCCATATAGACCACTCTATTACACAGGTCCAGCATCCTCTGGTCGTGAGTGACCATGATAGCTGCTTTTTCCCTTAGCTTTACTTCATCCGCAAGCATCTGCACGACTGTCCGGCCCCGCTCGGAATCCAGACTTGCGGTTGGTTCATCCGCTAAAATGATCTCTGGATCGTTCATCCATGCCCGGGCGATGGCGGTTCGCTGCCGTTCCCCACCTGAAAGCTGTTCTGGATAGTGATTCTTGCGATGAAGCAGCCCAAGGCGTTCAAGCAGTCCATCTGCTTTTTTCTCTGCTTCCTTATGAGTTTGGTGCTCCAGTTCAGAGAGCAGCAGGAGCTGGTCCCGTACGGTCAGGTATGGAATAAGGTTAGCGGATTGAAACACAAATCCGATGTTCTTCAGACGGATCTGATTCAATTCCTTGGCGTGTAAGGTGCTGATGTCTTGGTTTCCGATCATAATGCGTCCGCTCGTTGGGGACAACAGCGCCCCTGACACTGACAGAAAGGTGCTCTTTCCTGAACCGGAAGGCCCAACCACCGCGACAAATTCTCCTGCTTTGACCTCAAGCGTGATTCCTTTTAAAACCTCCACCTGCTGATCGCCGTCTCCAAACGTCTTCTTAACATCCTGTAACGTGAGTTTATTTTCCTTCATGACGCCCTCCCTATCGCTTCTGTTGCATCGATTTTGATCACCTGATACAGCGAGATGAGTGAGCCGATGACTGAGACTGTTAAGAAGAGAACGGAACAGCCGGCGACAAGCGGCACATTGAGAAGGAATGGCATGCTGGCTGGCAGCAATTGGGATACGGTAAAGGTTAGCAGGATACTAATGGCCAGACTCACAACTGTGAGAGATAATACTTGATACATGACGGTTCGTGACAGATAGCCCGATTGCGCTCCCATCGCTTTTAAGACACCAAACTGATTCACCTTTTGAAGCGTAATCACATAAAAGAACACACTGAGGACAAAGGCTGCGATGACAAACAAAAAAACGATCATCATCAGCAATGAGCCCTGCTCTTCCTTATAGCCCGGGATGCTTTTCAGTGCATCGTTCTTTGAGATCACTTCAACCCCGGGTACGAGTTTTTCAATTTCCTTTGCCTTCCCGCTGTCCGCTTTTAACGCAGCAGCGTTCACACTCTGCTTTCCGTCGTGCATTGCTTCCCACGTTTTTAAGGAAACATGAAGTACTGGGGAATGGCTGAAGGACTGGTTTTCAGTAAAACCAATAAGCGTTAAAACCGTTCCCGTCGTTTCCTCCTTCAATCGGTCGCCAATCTGAAAACCTTCGTCTTTTAAGGAAAGGTCGCCAACCGCTTCGTTCTTATTCCCCTCTTTCAGCGATTGTCCATCGATCGACTGCGGTGCGATAAATCCTTTTGGATCCACCGCAAAAAGCGTGCTGTCGGTTTTCTTGGCCTCTCCGTTTTTTTGGACGGTGGTCATCTGAAGCCCGAACTCCGTCCTTTGTTTTTGATTGGTTGAATGCAAAATTTCCTTTAGTTGTTCATCTGTCAGCTGAGACCGGTTGATCCGCTGATCGGACTGTTTATCCAATACGACATAATCGGCGTTCATGGTTTGAATGGATGATGCATTATCTGATGCCAGGCCTTTCGCCAGCCCGGAAACAAAAAGGACAAGAAAGGAAATCAGCACCATAATCAATCCAATCAGCACGTATCGCATTTTCGCATGCTTCATCTCTCTTAATGCCAGAAACATAAGATTTCACTCGCTTTCTATCTGGTTTGTACCGTGATACAAATCCATCATAGAAAGCAAGTATGAACGGAAGATGAACAGCAGGTTACATTTTTGGAAGATTCACCGTAAAGGTCGATCCCTTGCCAGGCTCACTTTCCGCTTTTATTTCTCCATGATGCAGCCTTACGATCTTTTTCACAATCGATAAACCGAGTCCGCTGCTGCCTTCTTTTCTTTCTCGGGCCTTGTCTGCTTTATAAAAGCGGTCAAAGATGCTTGGGAGATCGTCTGGAGAGATGCCGATCCCGGTATCTGAAATTGAAACCAGACATTCACGGTCGGATTTTTCCAGCGTAATTGATAACGTTCCCCCAGGTTCCGTGTATTTAATGCTGTTGGTGATGAGGTTCATCCACACTTGATGGAGCAGTTTCTTATCTCCATAAATGAACATCTGAGGCAAATCCATTTCAATCGCCATCTCTTTCTCGCGCCAGCTCCATTCGGTCATATGGACGACCTCCTTGATCTGGGCTGCCACATCGAATGTGCTTTTTTCAATAAACGCTTCCTCTTTATCAAGAGAAGCCAGCATCAACAGCTGCTTACTGAGCTGAGATAAGCGCACGCTTTCCTTCTCGATAATCGCTAAATACTCTTTTCGTTTCTCTGGTGTCAGTTGTTCGTTCTGAAGTGTTTGGGCAAATCCTTTCATAGAAGCTAGGGGAGATTGGATCTCGTGCGATACATTTGAAACGAATTCCTGCCTCATTTCCTCCAGCTGCTCCAGGCTTTTAGCCATTTCGGAAAAATTGGAAGCCAGACTTCCGATCTCGTCTCTCCTCTTTTCGTTGAGTTTAATGTTGTAGTTTCCGGTCGCGATTTTTTTCGTGGCTTCAGTCAGCTTGATGATCGGTTTGACCAGATAACGCGTGCTGATTCCCACCAGAACAATACTGAGGATGATCATCAGAAGCAAGATGACGGAAAAGAACAAGCGCATCTCGCCGAATTGCAGTTCTATATTCGGACGGATGAACAATGCATAGGTGTGGCCGGATTCCTTCAGGGGCATTCCGATCGTATTTTTCAAGACATTATCAAAGAATCCTGTAACAAATGGTGCAGACGGAAATTCGGCTATTCCGTGATAGACGCCGCCATTCAGTACCTTGTTTACAGCAGAGCGGTCAATCTCCTTTTTCCGAAAGTCTCCGCCATAAAAGGATTCACGGCCGTTGTGGTCCACCAGGTAAATTTGGTAGCCTGTATCTGCCACATGGTTCAGGTAATTCTTTAGTTCCAGCTGTGGATTCCTTTCAAAATAATCCACGGTCTTCTTCGCGATCTTCGTTACTTTTTGATCATTATATGGTTTCAAACTCTTCTGGTAATACGCATTGGATAAGACAAACGCAAACAAACTGCTGATGATCATGACGGCGATGGTGGTCACCACAATTCGGACATACAACGTCTTCATTTCTCGGCGACCTCCAGCTTATAGCCGACACCGCGGACGGTTTTGATTGAGAAATCATCCGTTCGGGAAGCGAATCGCTCCCTCAGCCGTTTAATATGCACGTCCACCGTCCGGTCATCTCCTTCAAAATCCGCTCCCCAAATCAACTGGATCAGTTCATCTCTCGTAAAAATACGGCCAGGATAGCTCGCGAGCTGGCTCAGAAGTTCAAATTCTTTCATCGGCAGCATGATCAGCTTCCCATTGCTGTAAACTTCATAGCTTTTTCGGTCAATGACCGTGTGATTCAGCGCGGTTCTTTCCGAGTTCACCATTTGATACCGCCTGAGAAGTGCTTTGATCCGGAAGATCAGCTCTTTCGGCTCAAACGGCTTGGTCATATAGTCGTCCGTTCCTACCAGAAAGCCTTTTTCCTTATCCAACAGCTGATCCTTGGCTGTCAGCAGAATAACGGGTACGTCATAGACGTTCCTGATTTCCTCACACAGCTCATACCCATCCTTGCCGGGCATCATGATATCGACGACAGCCAAATGGATTTGTATGGTTTGGAGCAAGGACGAAGCTTCTTCCCCATCCTTTGCCACATGAACCATATAGCCTTCCCGCCCTAGATGGTGCTGCAGCAATTCACGAATATGAGGATCATCGTCTGCAATTAGTATATGTATCATGCAAAGGACTTCTCCTTTTCTATTTTTTAAAACCATGGACAATCATATCATATACAATTTGGGACAAAATACCTTTAGCCCTTCATGCAGAGGATGATTTCATGAAAAATTCCGATTCCATTACGATCTTTCAGCTGTCCTTATTAGCGATAACCAGCATTGGTTTGAAATGTCATGTTTTCCTAATTCAACCTATGATCAGAACAGCTGGCAGAGATGCTTGGCTAAGCATTCTTATTACCTTTATTCTAACGTTGGCTTGGATTCCACTGCTCTTGTTTATCAATAAAAAAACCAATGGCCAGCATCTCTTTCAATGGATGAGGGAACGAGCCGGCAGGGGATTTACAAATGTCATCCTCATTTTGATTCTTTGTTACCTGACCTTAGCAGAAAGCATCACCATGCGGGAGACCATTACATTTATCAATATTACGTTTCTTCAGGAAACACCCTTACTGTTTATTACCGTCGTATTTGGGCTGGCGTGTTTGTTTTTAGCGGGAACCAGTATGAGGACGGTCAGTGTTTCGAATATTATTCTGTTGTTCTTCATCGTACTTCTTGGCTTTTTTGTCTCATTCACCAACATTCAATATAAGGATTATTCCTTGCTGCAACCGTTCCTTGAACATGGGTTAATCCCGGTTTTAAAAGCGACGATTTACCAAGGTTCCGGAATGGTTGAGCTTCTTCTTCTCTTATTTTTACAGCACAAAATCGTACATCCCCTGAAATTTAAGCATCTCGCCATATTGTCTTTTCTGCTATGCGGTTTGACAATCGGACCATTAATTGGATCTATCGTCGAATTCGGTCCACTTGAGGGAGCACGGCAGCGATTTCCCGCATACGAAGAATGGGGACTGGCTTCACTTGGAAAGTTTGTGGAACATGTCGATTTTCTCTCGATATATCAATGGCTTTCAGGAACATTTATACGACTTTCGGTATTCTTTTATATCATGAAAGAAATCATCCCTTTTAAAAAAGGACAAAATTGGTTTCTGCTGATTGTTTTTGCCATAGTGACTGGTTTAACGCTTTATCCGATCAGTGACTTTACTTACTCCAATCTGATGTTTTTTACCATTTTGCCATTAACCTTTTGGTTTTTTTTAGGCTTTTCCTTCGTGTTAGGGGGATTTGTCGCTTATTATTCCAAAAAGAAGAGGAGGTCTAAACATGGGGTTTTTTAAGAAGCCTTCCCATCTCCCAACGAGTTCAGAAAATAAAACAGGCAGCACGATTTCAGAAGCCATCAACGAGGAGGTTTTACGAACTCTGCTAGGGAAGTGCGAAGATATTCAGTTCGTTCCTTTCTTCTTCAATCAACAAAAAGTCGTATTAATTTATTGTGAGGGTTTGATAAGTAATGAAATGCTTTACAAAGTAGTTCCGGACCGTCTCGAAGCATTCTTTAATGAGGTGAAGGGAGATCCTACAGAGGAGGATTTTGCAAAACGGCTTCATCTCCCTTCTGTAACTACCATCAAAAGCAAAGATCAGGCCGTTTCGGAAATTTTCGCTGGAAAATTGTTTATCGATGCCGGTCTGGAAAACACAGTTCTGTCCATCGATATTTCGGACAAACCACAGCGAAATCCGGAAGAAACTAAAAATGAGCTTACGGTGCTGGGACCCCGTGACAATTTCATTGAAGATTTGACTGTCAATATGGCACTTATACGCAAAAGGCTCAGAACCCCTACCCTCCTGACAAAATCATTTGAAATCGGACGAAGGACAAGAACAAAGATTTCTTTACTTTACATGGAGGATATATCGAATAAAGATATTTTGGCACAAATCATGGATAAAATAACCACTATTGATATTGACGGGATCTTCAGCGGAACTCAGCTGGAAGAACTGTTCAATAAGAGTCCCTATGCTTTATTCCCCCGGCACGCCTATACCGGAAGGCCTGATTTTGCTGTTCAATCCCTGTTAAACGGACGATTCATCATTTTAATCGATGGAACTTCCTATGCGTTTATTACGCCGATTAACCTTTTTTATTTATTAAAAGGGTCTGAAGATAAGGAGACAACCTATATTTACAGTTCTTTTGAACGTATGATCAGAATTATCGGCCTTTCCAGCGCTGCCTTCCTTCCTGGATTTTGGGTAGCTCTAACCGCATTTCATCAAAACCAGCTGCCCTTAACGTTGCTGGCGACTGTTGTCGAATCCAGAAGAGGCGTTCCGCTCCCCACTACATTGGAAGCTATATTCATGCTGCTTTTATTTGAATTGTTCCGGGAAGCCGGAATGAGGCTTCCCACGGGTGTAGGACAAACCTTGAGTGTAATTGGCGGACTCATTATTGGAGATGCGGCCATCCGGGCCGGGTTGACAAGTCCCGCCATGCTTGTTGTCATTGCCGGCTCAACAATTGCCACTTTTACTCTTGCCAATCAGGCATTAATTGGCACCGTGTCACTTATTCGCTTTTTTGTCATTATCTGTGTTAGCTTCCTTGGTTTTTTCGGATTTTTTATTTCTATATTTTTCGTGCTCACCTATATTGGAAACATTCGTACCTTTGGATTACCATACTTCGGCTTGGTCACACGAATCGATCTTACGAACATGTTAAAGTCGGCTTTCCGATTGCCGGAAACGAAAAAAGACAAACGTCCTAATATGCTGAACCCACAGGATTCAACAAGGAAAGAGGGTGGCTCCTCTTGAAGCGGAAGGCTGGCCTATGGGGGATCATCTGCATGCTGATCTTTTTGTCAGGCTGCTGGGATACGAATGAACCTGAGCGTCTAGTATATGCTCAGGGGATGGGGATTGATTATAAAAATGGCAGTTATACAGTGTACATTCAAATTATGAGCTTAAGCCTGCTGGCCAAGTCGGAAGCGAGCGGAGGCGGTGACCAGGTCAAGCTGGAAGTTGGCCACGGTACTGGAAAAACTATCGACGATGCTGTTTTTGATTTATACCATAGTTCCCAGAGAAAAGTGTTTTTCGGACACCTTGCCTTCGTCATACTGACTGATCGGGCATTGAGGCATGGGGCCATAAAATCGGTTGTGGACCTGCTGGATCGTTACCGGGAGACACGATACCAAATTTATGTATATGGTACAAAAGAACCTCTGAATAAGATACTGTTAGCCACACCTTTGTTTGAAATGGCCAACGCGCTTTCCCGATTAAGCGACCCAAAGCAAACATACAAACAAAGTTCTTATATTAAACCTGAAGATATGAGAGAACTGATTATCTCTTTAAACGAACCCGGCCACGAAGCTGGAATTCCTTTAATCAGTCTTAAAAAGTGGGCGACAGACATTAAAACGCAGCCTACTTTGACCTCTAAAGGTATCTCGATTGTCACTTCTACTGCCCTAAAAGGCAATCTCACGGGGAAAAAAGTATCCGGTTTTCGGTGGGTGCAAAATGAATTTGTCCGTGATATCTTGACAGTAAATAAAAGAGACCGACCACCGATTGATCTAGTGATAACAAAGAAAAAGGTGAAAATCGTTCCACATGTATTAAATGGACGGCTTACATTCCAAATCAACATCAAAACCAAGGCTTACATTGATGATGTAAGAGAATATACAAAACTTTCAACCATCGAGAAAGCAGTTGAACGGCAAATTAAAAAGGAAGTCCTACTTTCTTTTAATAAAGGACTGGACATCCATAGTGATATTTACCATCTTTCTCATGTCCTCTACAAAAAGAACAATACGGCCTGGAAACAGGTGCAAAAACAAGGAAGAATCCCATTGGATAAAAACTCCATCGTTGTGAACGTGGAAGTGAAAGTAGTCCACGGAGGCAAACAGCGTTTAGCTCCGACTCTAAATTAAAGGAAAATAAGCCATTTGTAGGATGTTCAGAACAAATGGCTTTTTTGTACTTGTTACATATTTTTACTCTCCTTAAAATATATTGTCTAAAAAGGAGTGAAAGAATGGCCAAAGTAGGTAAAGATGATTTTGTAAACGGCTTTGTACCCCACCATAATCACGGTTCAGTGGATTACACCGGAATAGCTGACGGACACGTCCATCAATGTCTGGATGTAACCTCCCCTCCTATCCAGCACGAACAAGGCCACATCCATTATACAGAAGGCTATGTGATATTTGAGGATGGGCATACTCACCACTACAAGGCTTACTCCGGACCCGCCATACCCGTAGGGAATGGTATGCATGTGCATTATTATGATTTTTACACGACTGAAAACGATGGTCACCGTCATCATGTGCGGGGCGTTGACCAGCCAGCGCCAGGCAATCGTTAGAGGTAACATCAAATTATGGGTAGGCTGTCTTATAGGCAGTCTCCTCTTTTTGTGCGAGAGTAAATATGTTACCTCAACCTTTTAAATAAAAGGCTTGCATTGTAACCTTTGGGGGAATACTTAAAATCGATGCTGTAATGAAAAAATGGAGGTACTTAAAATGAGCGTGAAAAAAATTCAATTCCTGAATGAAGCTGCCTACTCACTAGAAAATGAAGAACTAGAAGTAATTGTCCTCCCCTCTCAAGGAAGCAACATGATTTCCATCCGTGATAAAAAGACCGATACCGAGGTCCTCAGAACACCGAAAACGAAAGAGGACTATGAAAAGCGGAAAATGGTATTCGGAACACCGGTGCTCTTTCCTCCAAACCGCATTGAAGATGCCACCTTTGAATACAATGGCCGGGTCTACGAACTGGAAATGAACAGGGCCAAAGAGAATGTTCACATTCATGGCTTTGTGCATGACAAGGAATGGACAGTCCTGGAGACAGATGACACTATTCCGCGAATCAAAACAGCGATCCGTTCGTCAGAGCATCCAGGTATTTTGAGCCAGTTTCCACATGACTTTACCATTACGATGACGATTGAGATTCAAGGGACCGAAGTGATTCAAACGACAGAGATTACAAACAATGGGGACAGCCTCATGCCATGCGGGATCGGCTACCATACCACCTTCCAATTTCCTGATTCAGCAAAATTACGGATTGATGTTAAGGAACGATGGCGTTTAAATGAACGGCACCTCCCAACAGGCGAAATGGAAAACGTGAAAAACAAAGAAGAATTTTCACAAGGAACTCCGCTATCCGGAGTGAAACTGGATGATGTGTTCGTCATGACGGATAACAAGACCGCGGCAATTGATTTGCCTGGCCTTGAAATAATCTATTCTGTGTCCAACCGATTCACCCAATGGGTGTTATTCACAGCGAGCGGCAATGAGAATCTACTGGCGATCGAGCCCTATTCCTGGGTGACCAATGCACCGAATTTGAAGCAGCTGCCCAAGCGGCAGACCGGTTTGGATGATATCCAGCCGACAGAGAAAAAAGACTATGTGTCCCGGTTTAAAATCGGACGTAAATAAAGCAAAAAAGGAGCTGCTCCCTTAAGGATAGCTCCTCTTCTTTTTGTATTTTTTCATTTTTTAAATTTATACCAAATGCTCTAAACGAAGTCTCTCCAGCTGGTGATCCTCAATCAGCTCTATATTCCTTTTGCTGCTCACATAGTCTTTAATCTGCTGATTAATATTTGGTATCAATAAAATAGAGTCCAGTTCTTTTAGAGGAATTCATTTGACCGCCGTTTGGCGGGGGTCTGGACAAGGAGGCAGTTGCGGTGTGGAGTTTTTCTTCAATGTACACTCAAAAATGAGATGGAGGCCGTGGTTCTCATTCCTGTTATAATCTCCAGACTGTTTATGCGGTGCCAATTCATAGACCAATGCCAACGGCCCAACTTTCACTTCTGCTGCTGTTTCTTCTAACACCTCTCGTGCAACGCCTTCTACTATCGTTTCGCCTGGCTGCAGTCCTCCACCAGGCAAATTATAATGGATTCCTTTATCATCAAACTCAACCAAAAGCACTGAATTATTTTCGATAATCAGACCTGTACATCGTATTCTTACATGAGCCAAATCCTCACCTCATCACGTTCATTTAAAACCATAACTTGACCCTGTTTGTATCGCTGATTGGATGCTGTCTTTTTTGAAACAACACTGCCTCTTCATAATGATCTTCACAATAGTAACCAATTAACCGTTCTTTTGCATAAACAGGCGATAAACACTTCACCTCAAACTTACTTCTTGAACAAGACATGCAAAATGAACTCTTATCACATTTACTCATTACATCGCCTCAATTTATTGCCGAGATTTCTATAACCCACATGATTTAAATGGTACTATATTCCTCTCCGATACGGTATTGATAAAATGGGCCCCAGGTGCCATGACTAAAGTGAAAGTATTTCAGTGATTTTATCAACTCTTCTATGTGAGAATTTACATTTAATGTGTTGTCTTAACAGATTGACCAGTACCCACCGGTGGTTTTTCCTTAATCTGCTTTAACGTTGCGACGATGAGAAAGCTAACGATCACGAGTAAGAGCCACGAGCTCACCTTTCCCAGATGAACGAGACTCCATGCCTCGGTTTGATTTGGGTATTGCCAGGCTCCAAAGAACGTTGCGATATTTTCAGCGATCCAGATAAAAAATCCAATGAGTACAAAGGATAGTGCAAGAGGCATACGGTACCGCGTTCCATTCACCTCATATGTTACCCATGACCGCCAAAAGACGATAATCACGAGTCCAGATAACCACCAGCGAATGTCCATCCAATAATGGTGGGTGAAAAAATTTAAATAAATCATAGATGCCAGAGATACAACCACTGAAAACGGCGGCCACTTAACCAGGTCAACCTTAAGTCTTCTCCAGGCCTGGCAAAGATAACTTGCTACACTTGCGTACATGAATCCGCTATACAAAGGCACTCCAAAAATTTTGAAAAACCCTTCCTCTGGATAAGCCCATGAACCCATATGTACTTTAAAAAGTTCAAGAGCAAGCCCAATTAAGTGGAACAAGGTAATCACCTTCAGTTCATCCCGAGTTTCAAGCCCGGAGCGCACCATCCACCATTGCATCACAAGACAGATGATCAACAGCCAGTCATACCTTGCCAGTAGGGGAAGTGGAACGATTTTTGTAAAAGCCAATGAGGCAAAAATAACAACTGGAAACAAACATGACAGGGCTTGCTCCCAGCCAAAACGAATGACTTGTTTTAGTGCTCCCACAATTTGCACCTCGATTTTTGAAGACTTCATGTCTACGTTACTAATCCTGAGCATCTTCATCATTTCGGTACTCCAAAACATCTCCCGGTTGACACTCCAACGCTTTACAAATCGCATCCAAAGTGGTTAATCGAATCGCTTTTGCCTTTCCATTTTTCAAAATAGAAAGGTTCGCCATAGTGATTCCAACCTTCTCCGAAAGTTCGGTTACACTCATTTTCCGTTTTGCCAGCATCACATCAATATTGATTATAATTGCCATATTAGTCACCTCAGACTACTAAGTCATTTTCTGATTTTATATCAATGGCATCTTTTAAAAGCATTTGAAGAACAGCAGCAAATACTGCAATCACGATTGAAGCAAAAATTATGATCAATCCGATTAATATGATTCCTGGGGCATCGTCTCTTTCCGCCATAAGATAAAAGAGCGGCATACCCAACCCGATCAAAACGCTAATTGTGATTGCACAATATTTTATCTTCTTTAAAGACCTTACAGACAATTCAGAAAAGGCTTTATTCTTGTCGATGTAACTTAAAAGCATGAAAGCTTGATAAAGGGCAAAGTAAAACGGAATCGCTGATGCGTACAAATCGATATAAACGAGATATTTCAAATATGAATGTGCTGGATACAATTCTGCTAAATATTTCGCAATTTCAGGCACCAAAAAGATACACATGGCTAGAACCGGCATTCCAATCAGAAAAACAGCTATTTTTAAAAAGAGTGTTGATACCCGTTTCATAAAAAGACACCTCACTTTTTTATTGTCAAATTGAATTTAACATATTATTTATCGTTTTACAATAAATCATTATTGTTTTTTATTATATTATTATTGCTAAATAAATATCCGTTGCATCCTAAATAAAATAAAATAAAAAAGACGCCTATCTCATAGAGATAGGCGCCCAATAGCTGAAATTGAGTATATTATTTCCGCCAAAAGGTTGTATGTTCTGCTTTATCCTGAATATTATATTCGATCATTGTTTTCAGCAATTCGAAATTGACCGGCTCATTCCACGGAATTCGAAATAACCCTTTGGTAAAGCTGTAGCCCGCTTGTACAATGTTATCGGCAAAGTGAGTAATGCCTGCCTCTTCAGGTGACACACTCAAATGATGCTTTGCTGTGGAAAAGCCGATGATAAAGGTGCCATGATCAGAAAACATCGGTGTATTCCACTTGATCTGCGGTTCCAAATGGGGGAATTGATTCGCGACCCACGTCAATATTTCCTTTGTTCGGCTGCGATGGTCAGGGTGATCAATGCCGGCTAAATATTTTTCGAAAACTTCCATCCTCATCCTCCTCCTACTGATAAGCAATTGCCACCTGTTAATTACTTGTTAATTGGAAAAGTACGCTTGATCTGTTCTAAGTCCTCTTTTTCCATGGACTTATTCTCGCCCAAATTCCAGGTTCCTTGTCCTATAGCAGGAATTTGTTCCAATGTGTTCCCAAGTTTTTAATATACCACAGCTTCCACCCATCACGCTTTTTTCCTTATGCGCACGCTTATAGTATCTTTTTAAAACAAATCATACGATTCGTTTCAGTAAACCCAAGCCTAAGATGCGTGGGCTGCATCCTGCTGAGCAATCAGATTCGTCATTTCTCGGCTGAATCCTCTAACATATGGTTTGGCCAAAGCCGGAGAGCAAGGTCAGCTTCTTCTTTTGCTTCCCGTACTGTCGCCTTTTTTAGCATTTGGAACCTCCCATTTCATTCCAAAGTTTCTTTTCAAGAATGATTTTCGGTTCACCTTCTTCATCCGTATACGTTCCAATGATATCGAAGCCGGATTTAATATTTAAAATCAGCATGCTCCGCCACTTGTTTTTGGTTTTTGTCTGCACCGCTTTGTACCCACTATCTTTAACCTGTTGATGCTGCTGGTCCATTAGCGTTGAGGCAATCCCCTGTTTCCTGTAGTTAGCATCAACCCCGCCCAACCAGCTATAAAACTGCTCCCGGTTAAGCGCGTATCCTATCTTATAGCCGACCATCTTTTCTCCATGTATTGCCACATCAATTTGCAAGCCAGGTTTTTCCTTCATTCGGCCAGCCAAGTCATCCGACCCGCCAAAGATTTTATTATGTAACTGGATGATCCCCTCTACTGTCTTACGATCGGGGTATGTATCAAAATGAGTATACGTAATCGCCATGTGAGTTCTTCTCCTTTTTCTAGCCATTTTTACATATCCCTTCTTCATTACGCTCGGACAATCCTTGTTAAAGCTTTTATTCCATCAAAAAAGCGCATATCTTGTTATGGATAGGCGCCCAATCATTGGGAAAGTTAAAAGTTTTATAGGATTACTCCTGAAAAAATACCTTTTAGTACTTCTTTTCCGTTCTGATTTTCACATAAAAAGGATGCAGCAATAGATGTTTTATTATTTTCTTTTCGTTTGTATTCTTCAATCTTAACTTCACAACTGATGGTGTCTCCTGTGAACACAGGTCTTAAAAACTCAAAATTCATCGTACGGGCCAGGACGTTATGCTCTCCTCCAATTTTTATTGGAAGCGTTGCAGTTAGTAACCCTTGGATAACAACCCTGCCCTGTTCATCGGGGGTGATATGATGAATCCCTTGATCACAAGAAACTTCTGTGAATAATTCAACATCCCTTACCGTAAAAGTCCGCTCAAACCTAATGATATCTCCGGCTTTTAAAGACATATACCTCCTCCTAATTCCGATATCGAATATTTAAATGTATAATTACAAGTGAAAATCTTGAGACTGCCAACCTTTTGGCTTTATGTTCTTACTCATCCATTCCTCTTGTGGCGCCTGGTATGTAATGGTTGGCATTAAGTAATTATTATTCCATTCCGCTGCTTTGGAGCGAATCATTTCATCAATCAGGGGGTTAATAAATTCTTCTGGTTGAAGCTGGAACGAGTACCGTGAAATATCTTGGAACCAACCACAATTTAATAAGTATTTATCAATTTCTTGTTTAGGCAATCCATTTTTCATGATAAGTGTAAATGCAAATATCCTTTTACATGCGTGCCATGCTACTTTTTCCGGGCTTTTCAACCACTTCTCCAGCCGCTTCCTTGCTGTATCAATGGAACTAAGCGGGTTCTCTATTTCAGGACCATGACCCGAATACGCATGCCTAATTCGCAGCTTGGACACACGATCGATACTTTCTAAAGATCGTTGAATGGATGAGACTCCCTCTCGAAAGATGTTTAACCAGCCAACATCATTTCTGTGAAAGAGATCCCCACTGAAGAATATCTCTTCCTCAGGATCATAGAGAGATATATGTCCGAGCGTATGTCCCGGTGTGTGAACCACCTTCAACGTTTTGTTTCCTGTATAAATTTCATCGTTATCAGACAGCTTCAAATTGACTTGATACGGTTCCACAGGCTGATCTAACCATTCAGCACTACATGCTTCAGGGTCACATGCATTAATTAAATCAGCATCCCATTTATGACCAGCAATCTTTACTCCATAATTCTTTTGAAGATAAAAATTTCCGCCTACATGATCACTATGATAGTGCGTGTTCACAATAAGTTGTAATTCCTCTGGTGATACACCTTCTGCTTTAATTAATTGCTCTGTTATTTTGGCGTCACTCCCAAACCCAGTATCAATAAGGATGGAGTGCTGATCCTTAATCAGAACCATGTTTGCACTTGGAAACTCTCTCTCAAAGAATATAATTTTGGAATTCTTCATAATCCATCCTCCTTCAATTGATTGAACGCTCAATCCATTATATTATCTATAAGTTTTAAGAATCCTGCCGTGCTGCCGGCTCCGTGTTAAATCCTTTCCCTATCAATTTAAATATGACATGTATTCAAACGCTGTTATTCCATACACTCTCTTAAAATGTTTATTTAAATGAGTCAAATCAACAAAGTCACATTCAGCTACTGCTGCATAAATATCTCGACGATTATCGATTAAGTGCTTCGCACGTTCAATTTTGCAGTTAAGATGATATTGGTATGGTGTAATGCCAGTGTGGGTTTTGAAAAATCGGATAAACTGGAATTTTGATAGATTAAGCTCCATACTAATCTCGTCAAGTTTAAGGATATGATTTGCATGCAGCATATCCTTTGCTTTTCTGATTAGGACATTATCCGTTTTACCTTCCAATGATAAGTCCGTTTGAATCAGGCCATCAGAAAGCGCTAAGAGTTGTTCGCTGCAGAAAGCCTCATCTTTTTCCCCTAAGATTGCATTAGCTAGATTTAATACTCTTTTTTTCAGTTCATAATCGTACACGATAGGGGTTGAAAAACATACAATATCCTTTTTCCCGGAGACCTCTAAAAGCAATTGTGGATCAATATATACCATCACATACTCAAGTCCTGCCCGATTATGTGCCATACCATCATGTGCTTGTTCAGGATTAAAGAGCATTACTCCATTTGGATAGGATAACTGTAAACTTCCATCTAAAGTATAATGTTGAACACCACGCAATGTTACGCCAATTGCATATTCTTTGTGATAATGCTTTTTATACTTAAAATCAGTCATGTTCGCTGACAGCGCCGTAATACCTGCTGCCTTTTTATAGATAAATTTATCCATTTATTTCACCTCTTCAGCACTGCCTATTTCCAAATCATCAGTGTAGCATAAACAAGACAAAGCGCCATTCCTACATTGACAATCCTATCATGCTTTTGTAGAAAACCCTTGAAGATTGTACCGAAAAGAATCCAGGCAAGAAATGCCAGGAATCCAATGACCGTTATAACAAAAACACTTATTGTCACAGCCCGCATGTCGGTATAGTAGGGTAAAATAAAGCTAGGAATGACCGTCATTGTAAATAGCACCACTTTCGGATTTAAAAACTGCATAAGGAAGCCTGAAATAAAAGTGCCAGCATGGCTGTCAGCCGGCTTTGATGTATCCATTCTGTATATTTGATAAGCAAGATATAACATATAAATGGTTCCGATGATCTGCATCCCAATTAAAATTTTTGGCAGGACAGTGATCAGCATCGTATTCAACAGAGCAGATAAACCAAGTAGCAATCCAAAAGCAATTGTTGCTCCATAGGTATATTCAATGGCTTTTTTTGAACCATAATTATGCACTGTCGATAAGATGACGATATTAGTTGGCCCCGGGGTAAAAGTCACTATAAAACAGTAAATGATGAAAGATGCAATATTCATGATGAAAACTCTCCTTTCAATGTTTTCATCTAAATATACATCTTGAAACTTCATGGCATGTAGTACATTATTGCACCATGATTAAAAAGGGAGTAGAAAATCTACGGTAAGAAAAACAGAAGAACGATCTCTTAGCAGGAAAGGAAGAAAAGAATGATCAGGGAAGCAACTTCGAACGATTTAAAGGATATTCTAGCTATCTATAATGACGCCATTCTCAATACTACCGCAGTATACGCCTATCAACCTCAAACACTCGAAAACAGGCAAATTTGGTATCAACAAAAAAGAGATGAGAATTACCCGATACTTGTTTACGAACAAGATAACAAAGTGGTCGGATTTGCCACATTCGGTCCTTTCAGAGCCTGGCCAGCTTACAAATATTCAATTGAGCATTCTATGTATGTGGATAAAGAGCACCGAAAAAAAGGAATCGGGACTTCCCTGCTGAAAGAATTAATCGCTATTGCCAGGCAAAGAGAGTATATTACCTTAATTGCCGGAATTGATGCAGCCAATGAAAAAAGCATCGCAATACATAAAAACTTCGGCTTTGTTCATGCTGGTACAATAAAAAAGGCAGGATTTAAATTTAATAGATGGTTAGATTTAGCGTTTTATCAACTGGAACTTAACGGGCCTAAAAACCCTACAGAAGAGTAATTTGAAGTAACCTTCATGGAGCGCCTCCGCAAATGTGCCCGTCTCCATTTTACTCAAGTAACTGGTTTAGAGAATGGTGAAAGGGAACCTGAATGAATTCGGGTTCCCTTTCATTTTTTTAGAGAAAAAGTGATCTAGTCACGGTCTTGAATCATGTCTTTGTACATTTTCTCAAACAGTTCCAACGGGAGTTTAAACTTAGTGGTTTTATCATTCTGCCAGTAGGTGACCAGTTCAATTTGATTTCCCTTTTTCTCAACTTCCAGTAAAGCATTTTCGCCTTTATCTCTAACAGAAACAAAACGGTTCCCGTTTTTCTTTTCCTTGTGTTTATAATCATAGTTCAAACTAAAACTGCCCATATCGCCCACTCCTCCACTCTTAACTCCCTCCATCACCAGAGGAACTCACCACCGTTGCAGCTGAAATGGTGGCCATCAATGCGGCTTGCTGGGCCTGGATGATCGCATCCACGGCAGCATAGACACCTGTTCCGAGTAATGCAGGGTTATCCAGCTTTTCACTCATGGTTAAGTTGGCCGCCATAATCAGGTTCATATCCTTATGCCACCTGAACGGTTTTTCGCTGCCTAAACGGTCCGTGGCTTCCAATACGGTCGCCACTTCATTTTCACCGTCTTTTAACAGAGCGAGAAGACCGACCAGCGGGTAATGCATTCCCTTGGGTCTTTTCCATAACGTTTTAAAGGTGTCGTATACCTTTATGGATTGCCGAACCAATTCGTCTGGGTTTGTTTCAGTATCAATAGATAAAATATGGCTTAAGAACTGCAGGTCATTTCCTTTTGAAAAGCCGTTCTTGCTGAGCTCCTTATAAAAATGCTCGACATGATCCATTATTTCATCCACGGTTCCATCTCTTCCGGCCAAAAGGACCGCAAGCGGGTAATCGGTGTTTGAGGTGAGGAAGAAATGATGGGATGACATCCCTTTGTACACCTTCATCACACGATCAATGGGAATGGAATTACCTTCTTCCTTTTCATCAAGCAGCACCTGTGCTGCCAGGTAGGTGGAAGCTCCTCGGCTAAATTGCTCATTGACCATTTGCTCGTAAATACCGATCAGCTCATGGAACTTTTTTTCCGGCTCGTCAAAATGCACGTCCAGCATCGCTCCAATGGTAAACCGGGGTGATGATTTTAGTGTATTAAAAGCGCCGACGTTTTCCTTAATATAGTCACTAATCTTTAAAAATGGTTGTATGTGAAAAGGCTTGTTGTTGACCACATACATCGAAGCGACCATCATCAGCGTTCGCTGATCACTGACCCTCCATTTAAGTGCTCCTTTTAACTGTTCATATGTATCACGGTAAGCTAGAAGTTTTTGTTCCAGAAGCGGGGTGACCATACATCGTCTCCTCTCTTTTTCCCTTCTACTCCTATAACGAACGAGTTCATCCAAAAGTTTCAAATTTTGGAAGACACCCAGTGTTTTGGATGCTTTAAGTGAGGGGGAAGCTTGGTTTTACGACTTCCTTTTGCTGCGTTAATCTGGATTTGCGTAAGAAAAATACTTCCTCTTATATCTGCACCACTCAGATCTGTATCCCTGAGGTCTGCACCAATCCAGTCACATCTTCGTAAATCCGCTTCCCGCAGATCAGCGGCAATGAGCAGCATACCTCTAAAGTCACTTCCTCTAAGATCCGCTTTTCGTAGCTTTGCACCCAAAAAGCTGCTGCTTGTCTTTTTTGATCTATTTTGGTTCTTCCTTACCAGTTCACTGGTACGAAGCAGAAGATCGTTCACTTGAGCTCGATGAACCCGTACATCCAGGAACAACAAAGCCTTAGGCTCTAATTTCGTAAGACTTTCGATCGTTTCATATAGTCCCTGTAAATCTGCTTTAATTAGTTGAGCTTCTTCCCTGTTCATGGCTTCCTTTAAATAATAGAGCATTTCATGAAGCTGCTGCATAACCGGGAAAACGTCGAACATCTCCTGAGCACGTCCCTTGTCCTTACGCCAATCCAACCCGTTATAGGTCAATTGGGAGACTTTTTGTCCTGCTCCAAAACAATCATACACCGTGCAGCCTTTAAAGCCTTTTTCCCTGAGATTTTCATGAATGCCGCATTGAAAATCGTGCTGCAGGTTGGGACATGGCGTTCCACTGTCTTTGTTTAGAGCAAAATCAGCAGACTTGGCAAAAGGCAAGGCCACACAGCATAGCCCAAAGCACTGGTCACAATCAGCCTTTAACACTTCAAGTCCTTCTGCACTTTCCTTTACATGATGACTCATATCAGGCACTCCCTTATTACTTCGTTCTTTCTCTAGCTTACCAGATTTTTGAAAAGCAGCGAAAGTAGTTAATTCCAAAAAACATTCTTCAGCACAATCCACCTTTCCTCTTCTCAAATAAAAAAAGCCGCCGAAGCAGCTTCTTTATTTATACTGATTTATTGATTTGAGCCCATGGCTGAAACTTGCCAAGTGACTCCATATTTATCCTTGATCTGGCCGTATGAAGGACTCCAGAAGGTTTCCTGCATTTCCATGATGACGTTTCCGCCTTCACGCAGGTTTTCAAAAATTTCTTTCGATGATGGGATGTCGTCGGTGATCAAGGCAATCGTTACCTGGTCTCCTGTTTGATAAGGCATTCCAGGGAATGTATCGGATAGCATCAAATCTGTATCGCCTACCTTAAGATGGGCGTTCATTACGCGATTTTTCGCTTCTTCCGGTGTTGGGTGTTCTGGGTTATCCGGCATATCACCAAACGTTTGGACTCCAAGCACCTTTGCGTTTAACGCTTTTTCATAGAACTTTACTGCTTCCTGACCGTTTCCATTCGTCACCAAATAAGGATAAATACCTTTAATCATCACGACACCTCATTTTAAATTTTATACGAACGCATGTTCTATATCAGTTTACTACACCCTCACTATGTAAGCAACCATTTTTTTCATTTTTTCCTTTAAAAGAGAACCGATCTTACATCGGTCCTCCGCTCAGCGTGCTGCTGCTTTCTATTTTTTCAGTTTCAAGCAATGGAGTAGATCGGGTTTCAGTTTCCGAGTCTTGGTGGCTTTTACTTATATGCACCAAAATTCCGACCATAACCGCAGCGGCAACCAACAATAGCAACAACCAAAGCATAAGAATACCCCCTCAATTATAATGTTCCTACTAAACATGCATATGAGTCCCCGGGCAGCGGTATACGCTTGGTTTCTTAAGCTGATGCAACGATACTCCCTGAAAACTACTGGTTCAACTTCTTCCTTACCTTCACTCTTCGTTTGTTGGCTATATCCAGCATACTGTTTTGTCTGCCTATCTCTCTTTTGATATCTGACAGCATGATCATGATGCGAAGGAGCAAGGCTGAAAAGAACGCAAAACAAAGAACGATTCCCAACTCAGAGTGAGTGGTAAGAAACAACAAAAAATAACCTAAAAAAGTCATTCCAAGAAATATCCCCAAAAATTTCATGCTGCCCCAACTTCCTATTACCTTATTGCTTTTATTGCATTAATAATCTTCTCTCTTTTTGTTCATCTTCCTTCTTGCAAACAAATTTATTTTGCGGCGGCAACCGTTTTTCTGCTGTTCTGCTTTTCGCGTATTCGGTATTGCAAAAAGATGAGTGAAGCTATGATAAACGAACAAACGCCAAACGTGATGACCATCTTCTCAAATCCAATCGTATCAAGGAACAGACCCGTTAAAAGCATTAAAATCTGGAAAATAATGTTATCCGTCATTCCTTTAATTGAGAAGAAGCGGCCGTGGTATTCTGCCGGAATATCGGTCTGAAAAATCGTGGTTGTGACCGGAAACAGCAGCCCCATTGCCAAGCCAAAGAAACCGAAAGAAATGACCGACATGATCAGATGGCTGGCCATAAACAAAGAAATATGGGCCAGAGCACTTATAAAAACAATCCCAAATAAATAAGGCAGTTTCGCTTCTTTCAAAAACCTCTTGGCGAGATACGTCCCCAGAAATACGCACAAACCCTCGGTGGTGTAAAGAATCCCTTTAATCCCCGGATAATGCTGGATTTGGCTGATCTCGATCACCATAAGATTGAATCCAGAAAGAAACAAATAGGGAGGAATTAATAGAAAGATGCTATACACAACTTTGTGCTGGTCCCTCACGATCGGATACAGATCCTTCAATGTGCCGAAGAAGCTTTCCTTTTTGCCATCTTCCGTTCTCTCTCTCGGGGTTACATCCACTTTCATATAGAACGTGGCAATGAGCAGGATAACATAAGAAACGAGTGTCACGGTGTATAGAGCAGATAGTGACATGCCAACCAGCATAACACCCCCCAGTGCCGTCCCTGCAATTCTTGCTCCTGTAAACAGGTTCATATATACCCCGTTCGCCTGCAGCAGATCCTCTTTTTTCACGATCAACGGAATGAGTGTCTGCATCGCCGGATTGGAAAAGGTTCCAGAGATACCGATCACGAACGTGTAGATCAGCATCCACCATACATTGTTGTAAGCGATTGCCAAATACATGAAACCAATGGCGAGACACCTGGCAAAACCAGAATAGATGAGGATTTTCTTTTTGTCTCCACGGTCAATGATCCTTCCTGCCATCGGAGCTAAGAACACGCCGACAAGAAATCCCGATAATAAAATCAGCGCCTGTAAAAATGAGGAATCTACGTTCTTTTGCAAAAATTCCAGGTTGCCGATAATCCCAACCCATAACCCTGTGCTTGAAATCGCTACCCCAAACATTAATAATAAAAAGTTTTTATTGCCCCACATCTTGCTTCCCCTCTTCCCCGTCCCCTCAAATTAAACATCAATCATATTTTAGCATGAGACGCTGAGAATCAGGATAGTCTTTTGAATCATAATCCTCTTAATTATACGGTATCAATTTTGGGTTAATAAATCCGCATCTGATGAGTGAGGGTCGACAGCTATTTGCATAGATTGAGGTAAAGGACCTTGGACATTTATTTTCAGGGTCTTTCTTCCTTAAAGGAGCGGACCCATGACCTTCAAAGGCTTCATTTTTTATTTCATCGGAATTTTAATTTTAACGCTTGGGATTACCTTATCCATTATTTCCAATCTCGGTACTTCCCCTTATGATGCCTTCCTGGTTGGTCTTTTCAGGACCATTGGTCTCACTGTTGGTTCCTGGGAGATCATTATCGCTTTGGGAATGATGGGCCTGAACGGCGTTCTTTTGCGACAACGACCGGAATTTCTCGCGCTCGGTACTGCCGTTATAACGGGTGCAGGGATTGATGCCTGGTACTTCTCCCTGAGGAGCTGGCTGATGACAGATGCGGTTGTTTTCCAGCTCCTTTTGCTCGTATTGGGCATGCTTTTGATCGGTATCGGCACGGCCCTTTATTTACAGGGAAATATTGCACCCATCCCGCTGGACCGGTTAATGCTGATTCTTCAGGAAAAACTCAGCCTCACCCTTAGCACCTCCCGCCTCCTGATTAGTATGATCGTGCTTTCCTTCGCTTATTTCCTCCACGGGCCGATTGGGCTCGGTACCTTGTTGGCAGCTCTTTGTAACGGATTCATTCTTTCACTTTTTATGCCGTATGCTCAAAGACTGTATCGTGACAGAAACCGGGGATTCTGACTTGCCTGAAGTAATAGGAAAAGTTTCCTGAATGTGCAAAAAAAAGGCCTAAAAAGGCCTTTTTTCAATGACTTTATTTATTCCATCGGTCAATTACTGCGGCATTGGCCACATTTCCGATGACATTCAGCGCCGTTCTGAACCCGTCGGTTAACCGGTCAACGCCAGCAACGATCGCAATGCCCTCAAGCGGGAGACCAGCTGCGGATAACACGGTTGTCATCATGATAATGCCCGCTCCCGGTACACCTGCTGTGCTAAAGGAAACCAAAAGTGCACTGACAAAAACAGCAATAATGAGTGAAGCCGTGATGTGTACATCAAAAAATTGGGCAACAAACAAGGCATTGAAGCCTTGCAATATGGCTGCTCCATCCCGTTTTAAGGCGGTTCCAAACGGCAGGGCAAAGCTGGCAATCTCCCGTTTCATCCCGTAACGGTTACCGGCATTGTCCATCGCTACAGGAAGAGCGGCATTCGAGCTCGCTGTTCCAAACGCCAAAGAAAACGATGGAAAGAAGCTTTTAAAGAAGTTGTTTGGCCGAGCTCCAACCATGAGAAGAATTAAATAATAAACCACTCCCATGATAGCCAAAGCAAGAATCAGGCCCAGAATATACATAAAAAGTTTATTTACAACGCCAAAACCCTGTGTAGCGATCACTGAAGCCATGAGCGCAAACACTCCGATCGGCGCCACCTTTAAAATAATTTGCAGAATTCGCTCAACGATCGAATAAACACTTTCAACGAGCGCCAAAAATGGTTTGGCTTTCTCTTTTACAAGATTCATGGCCACCCCGATGAGTATCGCTGAAATAATCACCTGCAACAGGTTGGCTGTGCTCAATGCTTCAAATGGATTGGTCGGTACGATGCTGATGAGCCAATCCACTAACGACTGCCCTTTTTGTACTTTTCCAGGCCCCTGCCCTACATCGGTGATCGAAACACCAGTACCGGGTTTTAAAAGATACGCAGTAACCATACCGATCGCCAACGCAACAGCACTTGTAATGATATATAAGGGCAACAGCTTAAGAGTATATGAGCCGATTTTTCCTGTGCCTTGCAGACTTGTCAATCCGATGATCAAGGATGTAAAAACGACAGGCACAACAATAAATTGAATGATACGGATGAATGCTTGTCCTACCGGTGACAGGACATAATGATCGATTGCTTTCACTTGTCCGGGTAAGAAGGCATTTAACAGAGCACCTGCAATAATGCCCAACACCAGCCCGGCAAGAATTCTTGTTGATAATTTCAGTTTAATTCCCTCCACTATTCATAGTTAAATCATAGGATTACTATACAATAAATGAAGGATACCTCCAACAGAAGTGCTTATCAATGATAATGCGACTGTATGTTCTCCAAATCCTTCAACAGCATGCTGATTTCCTGCTGGCTTAATCTCACCAGCAAGGAATCGTACAGCGAGACCACCTGGCCCTCTGTATCATTCTGGTGTTTTTTCAAATAGCTGTACAGTTTCTCGAGCTGGGAGGATGATAGTGTAGATTGCGTCATAAAGTGTTTCACCTGCTGCAGTGAAAATTCGTTTGTCCCCTGATCCAGATCTCCAAAAAGAATGTTTCCGTGTATCTCCATGATTCACACTCCGTTCACTTTGATTGATTGAGTATAGTTTACCCTTTCCTCGAAAAAAGTTTCCTTGCTTATGTCACAGCGATCCCTTCTTTCTCGTCTTATTGATAAAACAGAAAGAAGGGATTTATAATGAAAAAATATGAAGCAGCCATTATTGGCGGAGGGCTTTCCGGGCTGACGGCAGCCGTTTACTTGGCGAAAGCCGGTATTCAAACCGTCATTATTGAAAAGGGAAAAGAAGTGGGAGGCCGGGCACAAACCGTTAAGAAAAAAGGAGCTTATCTTAATCTTGGGGCACATGCTCTTTATAAAGGAGGCGAGGCGGAGGCGATATTGCATGAGCTTGGAATTGAACCTCAAGGAGGAACACCAGGGACAAAGGGCAGCGCCATTTGGAATCAGTCCATCCGTCCTCTGCCCCATCACCTCTCCTCTCTTTTCTCCACAAAGCTCTTTTCCTGGAGCGGCAAAATGGAATTTGGCAAAGTGATGATGAAACTTACTAAATTAAATCCGGAAGCTGTCGGCTCGGTAAACCTGCGTGAATGGGCAGAGAATGAAATTACCGACCCCATGGTCAGGCATACCTTTTACGCTTTGTGCAGAACATCCACCTATTGCATTGAACCCGAAAAGCTGAGTGCCCGAAATGTGCTGGCCCAGGTCCAAAAAGGATTAAGAGGGGTGCTGTACATTGATGGCGGATGGCAGACCATGGTTGGCGCGTTAAAAACAATAGCCGTTGATGCTGGAGCAACCGTTATAGAGCATCAATCCGTTGATTCTGTAAAAAAGGATAACCAGTTTATGCTTTCGCTTAAAAACGGAGAGAAACTTGAGGCTTCCTACGTGATTTCAACCGCTGGTCCTGAACAAACGTACACCTTGATGAAGGGCGCTGAAGATACTTCACTGGATACCTGGAGGAAACGTGTCAAACCCGTTTATGCGGCCTGTCTCGATGTCTCTTTGCGTCACCTTCCACAGCCCAACGAACAGTTCGCCATTGGTATCGATCAGCATATTCTCTTTACCAATCAATCCCGGGCAGCAACAGTAAGCGAAGATGGCTCTTCTGTCATCAGTGTACTTAAATATTTGGGTACAGAGACAACTCACGACCCTGAGGAGGATAAACTAGAGCTTGAGAGAACCATGGACCTGATGCAGCCTGGCTGGAGAAATGAATTGGGTGCTTATCAATTTTTACCCCGCATCGCTGTCGTACAGGGTTCCTGTGCAATGATGGATTATGTTCCTTATGGTCCTTCAGTTCCAGAGCTGCCTGGTTTTTATGTAGCAGGAGACGGGGCTGGCCACACCGAAATGCTAGTAGATGCGGCATTCGCCAGTGCAAAAAGAGCCGCTTCAGCAATTATTCAAAAGTATGGCAATCTAAGAATTCGGAAGGAGGCCTAACGTGGAGCCATTACAATCAGAACAACTTTTTACCGATCACAGGCCACTGCTTTTTTCGCTGGCCTACCGTATGCTTGGCAGTGTACAGGATGCTGAGGATATCATTCAGGATGTGTTCATTGCTTTGAATGACAAAGATACCGGGCACATTCAAAATCAGAAGGCCTATCTCTGTAAAATGGTGACCAACCGATGCATCGATCAGTTAAAATCGGCCCGCAATCAACGTGAACACTATGTAGGAACGTGGTTGCCTGAGCCTTTGCTTACGGACAACACGAGCCAAAATCCTTCTGATTACGTATCAATGCGGGAATCTGTATCCACGGCTTATTTGTTGCTGCTGCAGCAATTGTCAGAGACCGAACGGGCCGTTTTTCTTTTGAAGGAAGTCCTTGATTACAGTTACAAGGACATTGCTGATATTGTTGGAAAAAGCAGTTCCAATTGCCGGCAAATCTTTCATCGGGCGAAAAAAAGCATCGGTCCACCACCCCAGGAACACAAAATCACTCAAAAAGGAAAGCTGCTCACAGAGCAATTCTTTGAAGCGCTTATGAAAGGCGACACAAGTAAACTTCTTAACCTGCTGACTGCAGATGCGAGTCTTCTGACAGATGGCGGCGGCAAAGTAAAAGCGGCCATTTTCCCAATCTTAGGTGCCGACCGAATCGCCCGTTTTTATCTTGGAATCCGGTCAAAGCTGCCGGCAAATCTTACGTTTTCTTTTACCTCCGTCAATGGAATGCCCGGGGTCGTTCTCTCCTCCGAGAAACACGTCTATTCGGTTCTTTCCTTTGATGTCAGAGATAATAAAATACAGAACATCTATTCTGTTTTAAATCCAGAGAAACTGAGTCATATTGGTGTTTGAACAAAAGCCTGCTTTTTGAGAATGACTTTAGAATTTGTATTGAGAAAAGAAACATTTAATCACATTTATTTAAATGAAAATACCAATTTGGTATACAATCCGTTTATAAAACCTATAATCTTCTTATTTATTAATAAAAAAAGATTAATTTTGGTATACCATTTCACTAAATGATATTGATAATCAATTAGAATCAAAGTATACTGTAAGTAATCAATTGGTGGGAGGAATTCACATGTTTCGTTATTTATTTTACTCAAAAAAAGTTCAACAACTTGCGGATAGGAAGTTTCAGAATTTATATAGACTCATTAAATAAAAAATCCGCCAGGGCGGATTAAAAAACAATCCGCCTCTTAGAGAGCGGGCATAATTGCTGCCCGCCTCTTATATGGCGGATTTTTCTTTGTTTCTATAAGTAAAGGAGTGAGAATAAAAAAGTTTGTATTGTGCTTGTTTCCCGCAAAAATAGCATGGCTGCAATGGTAATATCTTTTTGACATGCGGAGCATCCAATTTACCCACACCATCCACTATATGTTTTTTACAAACTAGCACCGCTTTTTCATCCCTTTCACAGATTGATTATTTGGCTGCAGTCAATTTCACTATTTTTCTTTTTTGGACCATTTTTGTAATCTCTGGATCCCACGACAGAGATACATCTCCATTTACAAACGTCTGGCAGCCCAATCGGTAGCCTTGTTCCAAAAGCTCCTCACCTAGTTTTTTTTTCTCCGCAGGCTTCACTTTATCTACATTTTCCAAACCCTTTTCAATTTTACATACACAGGTTCCGCATGTTCCCCCGCCACAGCGGTTGGGAAGGTCCCCATCATATCGCAGGGACATTCTAAGTACACTTGAATGATCAGGAACTTCAAACTCTTTATTACTCGTAATAAAATGGAGTTTTGGCATGTTTTTATTACCTCCTCATTCTCTTATGGTATACAATATACCATTAAAGGTAATCTTAAACAATAAGTTTTTATAATATTTTTACTATTTTAACGATTTATATTGACCCTTCTCTTTCTTTCGTTATACATTTAGTATACCAAATACCATTTTGCAAAGGACGGTGTTGTTGTGTTGAATGTCGGCCTCATTGGATATGGAGCAATCGGGCAGGATATCGCTTCCTATTTTCAGGATTATTTAAAAGGTGCAAGATTAAAAGGAATTCTGGTTCGCTCTCCAGACAAATTGCGGAATCTCTCACAGGAGGAATGGATGATTACCCACCAACCGGATGAATTCTTTGCCAACAAATATGATGTCATTATTGAAGCAGCCGGCCATCATGCTTTGGAGACCTATGGAGTCCAGGCCCTTTCAACTGGAGCTCATCTGATCATCGTTTCTGTGGGGGCTTTACGTGATGGACACCTTCTTCAATTACTAAAGGAAACGGCTAATTCAAACCAATCAAAGTTGATTATTCCTTCCTCCGCTATTGGCGGGCTCGACAGGATCACCGCTGCATCAATCGGACGATTGGACAGTGTGACACTCACTACGAGGAAACCACCGCAGGCCTGGAAGGGAACCTTTGTTGAGGATAAGATCGATCTTGCAGCACTTGTGGAACCGGTCTGTGTGTTTGAAGGAAATGCCAATGAGTCTGCCCGGCTTTTTCCTGAAAGTGTAAACGTTTCAGCTGCACTTAGTTTGGCAGGCCAAGGGTTCAACGAAACAAAAGTAAAAGTTTATGCAGACCCAACGATAGAGAAAAACAAGCATGAGGTGAGAGCCGTAGGTAATTTCGGCAGCATAACGCTGGAAGTTCAGAATACACCGTTTCCTGAAAACCCCAAATCGAGCTATATCGTTTCGATGAGTGTCATCAAAGCATTGGAAAATTTGTTTTCCCCCATTGTGATTGGTATATAAAAAAGGGCAGAAAACGAAATCACCTTCGTTTTCTACCCTTTTTTATTTTGCTCCACATAATTAATGTAAGCTCTCTTTGAGTTTTCGATATGGATTTTGGTTAGATACTCGCCCATTTCAACATCTTTGTTTCGCACAGCTTTCATAATTTCCAGATGCTCTTTCATGGATTCTTCTTTTCTTCCGGGAGTCTCATAACTCGTGTTTGAAAAAATTCGGATGTAGTCCGTTAATCCCGTGAGCATCTCGTACAGTTTTGGACTTTTTGCTGCTTTATGCAAAATCTGATTCGTGTCCAGGTGAAGGTCGGATACTTCTTCTTCAGACAAACCTTCCAAATTCTGAAGTTTCTCGATGACCTTGTCGAATTCCAGCTGTGTTTTTTCATCCATTTTTTGAGCTGCCAGCTTTGAAGCGAGTACTTCCAAAGAAGATAATATCGTAAAAACTTCCACTACTTCGTCCTCACTGATTCGTTCAACAACGACTCCTTTACGGGGTACTGTTTTTACAAACCCTTGTGACTCCAGCCGGAAGAGCGCCTCACGTATGGGGGTTCTGCTAATGTGGAGCTTATCAGCCAGTTCCCGTTCAACCAGCCGGTCGCCTGCCTGATACTCCCCATTTAGAATCATATCTTTTAAATAGCGGTATGCACGTTCACGAATCGAAAGTAAGTCTTCTTCAGCCCACCTGCTCTGCATGTATAACCCACCTACTGTCTGAAAATTGTATACCAATTATATCTTGTTTTCTGTTCAGAAACAATGTTTCCATTGTTTTCATATGTGGGAGAGAAAGAACCCTCCATAAAAAAGGGAGGCGACAATGACGATTGCCGGGTGAATTTTCATTCTCTCCATGGCAAAATAGCTGCCTGCTCCAAGTAGAATCAGGTGAATCCAACCCATTTCCTCAAATGCGGATAATAAAAATTGGTATGCCAAAACAGCAAGAAGCACCGCAATGACGGGTTGAACTGACCTTGTCATCCATTGGATCTGCAAGGCGTCCTTAAAACGGTTGGCAAACGTAAATAATAAAATGACAGCAATAGCTGAAGGTCCAATGGTCGCAAGAAGGGCTAGCACAGCACCCAGTACACCGCCAACCTCGTAGCCGACATAGCCGCCCATTTTTGTTGCAATCGGACCTGGCAGAACATTAGCCATGGCTAACAGATCTCCAAATTCTTTATTTGTCATCCATCCATAATGTTGTACCACCTCATTTTGGATCAAAGGAATCGTTGAAGGTCCTCCACCATAACCAAGCAAGTTAGCGACAAAAAATGCCCAAAAAATATGTAAATAGATCATAGCTGCCGTTCCCTTTTCTGCATGACCGGGCGTTTCCATCCGTCTGCTTTCTTGATTTTATAGGTTGATAGAATAAATGCACCTGACAAAAACAAGCCAATGACAATACCAGGATGCAAGGAAATAATTTGAAGAAGAAGGAAAGCCAGAACAGCAAAGACTCCCATCCACTTGGTCCCCATCGTTTTTCTGCTTTTCGCCAAAAATTGAAATGCTAAAACAGCAAGCATCACACCAATAACAGGGCTCACCCCCGCTACCATCCCCTTGACAACCGGGGAATTCCTAAACGAATACAGGAAGCCCAGTAGAACCATCATCGCAATACTTGACGGAAGGATATGTGCAACAATTGCTACAAGCGCTCCAATGGAACCTTTCACTTTAAAACCGATATAAGCAGCCATTTTCGTCGCGATTGGTCCTGGCAGGGTGTTGGCCAATGCCAGTGTGTCCCCGAATTCATCTGCGTTCATCCACTTATACTTTTTAACGGCTTCATATTCAATAAGTGGAATGATGGAGGGACCGCCGCCATACCCTGTGACACCGGTCCTCGCAAAGCCAATACATAGATCTAAATAAGCTCTCATACTCAATCCCCCTTTAGAACTGGCAGCTAATGGCCAAAGGGCCGCCGTCATATTCGTGGCAGCCCTTATCTGTTATCGTTTTATATCGGCATCTGCTGCAACTTCATGCCCCTCTTTTGAAAGATGCTCCCGTAATGCTTGCAGCGCAGCCACTCCGACCGCTGTATCCTGTTCGCCGTTGCCTCCGCTGATCCCAATGCCCCCAATGACCTCTCCGTCAACAACGATGGGAAATCCGCCAACAAATATTGCAAACTTTCCATCCAGCATGTGCTGAATCCCAAACGCCTCATTACCAGGCAAAGCTGGCCCATTCGGCTCTTTGTTAAATAGATGCGTAGAACGTTTATGGCCTGCAGCGGTGAAACCTTTTGCTATGGCAATTTCCGGACCGGTAATTCTTGCGCCATCCATTCTCTCGAGAAGAATCGGATACCCGCCGTCATCGACTACAACGATGGTTTCCAGCACGTTAATTTCCTCCGCTTTTTTTACAGCGGCTTCCATCAAGATTCTAGCTTCTTTCATTTCAAGTTTGAGTGCCGTTTTCATTATGCTGCCCCCTCCCCTTTTTAATGTCCGTAATAAACGGTTTTCGTTTGTGTAAAAAATTCTAGGCCCACTCTTCCTGATTCACGAAAGGTGGATGTGCTGGATTTTTTGATACCGCCAAAGGGGGCATTCATAAGATTCCCCGTGGTCGTACGGTTGGATTTGACGGTTCCGGCTTCCGCTTCCTTTAGAAACCGCTCGATATAATGGACCTGGTTGGTGACAATAGCAGCAGAAAGACCGTATTCCACGTTATTTGCAATCGAAACCGCTTCTTCGTAATTTTCTGCTTCAATCAGGCAGATCACGGGGCCGAAAATCTCTTCTTGCTCAATCCTCATTCCAGGCTTCACATTGGTAAAAACGGCCGGGCTTACAAAGTACCCGTCATCATAACCAGTACCCGTCAGCTGCTCTCCCCCGCATAATAATTCGGCGCCTTCACTCCTGCCGATTTTTATATAATCAAGAACATTCTTTAGCTGTTTTTCATTGGCCAACGGCCCCATGAAGACACCCTTGGTAAAGCCATTTGCAACTGTAAGCTCTTTGGTCTTCTGTATAAGACGGTTTGTAAACTCTTCCTTGACGCTTTTTATGACAATCACCCGGCTGGTTCCTGTACAAGCCTGTCCGCTTAAACCAAAACCGCCATTGATAGTCAGTTTGACCGCTTCATCTAAATCGGCATCCTCCATAACGATGAGAGGATTCTTTCCTCCGAGCTCCATTTGGGTCCTCGTTGTCAGGGCAACAGATCTGTGAATTTGTTCACCTGCCCCTGTTGAACCTGTAAATGTGACTCCTCTTACCGCTGGATGTGTGACAAGAATATCCCCAATTTCATTTGATGAACCTGTAACAAAATTGAGCACTCCTTTAGGAAGGCCAGCTTCATGTAAAGCTTCTGCCAGCCTGAAACCGACGAGCGGAGAATCAGAGGATGGCTTGAAAACAACCGTGTTTCCTGTTATCAGGGCGGGGGCGATTTTACGCGCGGGAATGGATAGCGGAAAGTTCCATGGTGTAATAACAGAAATGACACCTAAAGGCTCCTTTATGGTATACACTCGTAAGTTCGGATCATCGTTCGGAAAGGTTTCTCCCGTGTAGCTTATGCCTTCCACCGCATAGTAACGAAGCGTTTCGGCGGAACGCTTAACTTCATTTAAGCTTGCGCCTATCGGTTTCCCTACTTCACGGGTTAATTCTTCCGCGATTTGCTTGGATCGGCTGTTGAGAAGATCTGCTGCTTTTGTTAATATGGCAGCGCGCTTGGAAGGCGATGTCTTGGACCAGGAACGAAAGGCACTCCTTGCTGCCTCAAGTGCCTTTTTTGCGGTTTCCTCACTGGATGACTGAAAATGACCGACAATATCGCTGCGATCTGCAGGATTTATACTGGAAAACACGTTTTCTTCTTCTACCCATTCGCCATTGATATAGTTTCCAAAGGACTTTACTGCTGTGGTTGTTGGCATGACGTACCTCCCTGCTTCATCTAATGAAAAATGAGGGCAGTTCCTCTCAATGAGAAACTGCCTGATATTTGCTTGTTCGCTTTAAAAAACGGATTAGGATTGTACGGTTTCAAGGTCCTTGGCTACATAAGTGTTATACAGCCCGTCCATATACATTCTCCGCATCTTGGCTCCGGTTCGAACCACTTCCAGGCATTTCTGCTGCAGTTCTACCGTGTCTGCACATTCAAGAACGATTTTGTACCCGCGCTCTCCATGAATTTCATCTGACACGATATGTAGATCAAAAAACTCGATCTGCTCATCGTCAAATCCATATTTTTCTCGAAGAATAGGAGTCTGCTTTCGGTAAATGTCCGGAACCTGGGATTCCAAACCAACAACCAGAGCTGCCGTCGCAACAACAAAATTCTCTCTCATCGCAATAGAATAGCACCAGCTTTGCAATCCTAAGGTAGTAGGCGCCATATTGTTCGGATCTTCTACCCGTTCACGGGTGGTTCCACAAGTTTCTGCAAACCGGATGAGAAGATCGGTATGTCGGTCTGCAGCAAGTTCTTCTTCGTACATATTTTGAAGGGTGAAGTCTTTTGCTTCTGTATATTTCTCAGGGGTATGAGCGTAAATATAAGCGAGATAATCAGCGAATGGTCCTACATAGTGATAATGATTTTCTGCCCATCTGGCAAAATGCTCACGAGCTAGCTTTCCAGTTGCCCATGCTTCAGTAAAAGCTGCTTTCTGACTGTGATTCCCTTTAATCGCCTCTTCCAACTGCTTGCGAAACTCGTCCTTCGATAATAATTCAGCCATTATGAACTCCTCCTTTTAAATGTACATCACTACTTGGCATTTTGTATTTGGTATACCAACTGTCTTAATACTAACTCTGATCCGGAATGGGTGTCAACCTGTTTATTGAATTTTCTTACTATTTTTTCACCACATAAGTAAAGCTGTTAACGTAGCCACACATAATCCGATAATCACCGGGAAAAAATTCTTTCTTGCCAGTTCGATCACAGACACACCGCAAAAACCGGCCACTGCTACCAGGGACGACCATGCAATAAGCGTTCCCCCTCCAGTCCAAACCGCTCCCATTTGACCTATTGCAGCCAGTGTTGATGGCTCCACCCCTGTCCCATGATGGAGGGCACCAGATAATGCTCCGGTTAAAGGCAAACCGGCAAAGCCAGCTCCATCCAGTCCGGTAATGATACCCACAATTAAAATACCGAACCCTGTTATGAGTCCATTTTGTGGAATATAATTTTGTGCAGATTGAACGATATCAAACAAGAATGCAGGCTTTGCCCCATCGGCCGGCAAGGAAAGGATACTGGCAGCAAAATCACCGCTTCCTAAAAAGAAGAATCCTGCTATCGGAATAACTGGTCCCATCGCCCGAAACGCAAAGACAAAACCATCTGTAATATGATCACTGATTTTATCAAAGGCATGCATCCTGCCAAAGGCTATACTTGCGAGAACAAGGAGGACAATAGCAACTCCACCAATAAAAGCAGCACCATCCCCACCTTCAAGGCCAGTCATCTTGCTTCCCGAAAATTTCATAGAAAACATATAGATCATAACAGCAAGCATGGATAGTGGAACAACCACAGCAAAGATGCTGCCCCAGCGGTTCCTTTCTGTTTCAGATACATAGGAGTCTGCAGCAGCTGAAACCTCAGAAGCTGTTTCTGCCTCCATATTCATCTGGTATTCTGACACACTGTCCAGCAAGGATAAATTAGTTGTTTGGTCAGGCTGCTGAATGGTTTTCCTTTCCCTGACATACGTGATTGCCAATGCAGTGACACCAGTCATAAAAGAAAGGAACAGTGCTTTTGGTGCCACAGAAGCTGTACTGATCCCAGCTGCTTTTGCACTCAGCATTGGAGCTACCTGCATAATGTAATCGGATGAAAGTGCCATCCCTTGTCCAGCCATTGCAATGGCCATAGCCGCTGCCATCGGAGGAAGGCCGGCCCTTACTGCAGCAGGAACGAGCAAAGCACAAATTAATGGAACGGCCGGTGTCGGCCAGAAAAATAAGGAGACAACATACGTAATTACCGCAAGGCACAGGAAGGCTACGTGGCCATTCACCATAACTTTCTGTACCGGTGCGATCATTTTTTGATCTGCTCCAAGATCTTTCAGCGATTTAAGAAGCGCAACCATAAACGTAATGATTAGAAAGATACTGAATAACTCTTTTGCAGCAACAAGATTGGCATTAAAGACCGCTTTCAGCCCGCCGACAAAGGACCCGGTAAAGGTACCGGCAACAACCAGCGTGCCGAGCAGCGTAGGTAAAACAATGCCCTTTCTGAAAAGCATAATAACAATAACGGACACCGTGACCAGGGCATACATTCCATGCGCAAGTGTCAATGTCATACCTAGCACCCCTTTTGGTTATAAGTAGGTATATCTATTAAGCTTTTACTGCCGTGCTGATCAGTTCTTTTAGCGTTCGTTCTAAATTGTCCAATGCTTCTTCAACAATCTCTTTGCCGATGTCCTCATTCGCTTGCGTTGCATCCCCAATACATCCATTGACGGTCATTTCATCATAGGTATAAAACCCCTGCACCGGGCTGCTTGGCCGAAGGTTCCTCCATCTTCCTTCTTGTACAGATCCTTTTTCAAGTTTGCCCGTTCGGACTATAGATGGTGCCAGATAGAGGGCTTCTGACACTTCACGTTCACAGCTGTGTCCAAAGAGCGGAGAGTGTATATTTCTTTTGATGGCTTCTTTTGCAGAAGCGGTGGTTTTAGCATAATAAATGTTCACTCCGAGCTTTTGGGACAGTTCTGTGCTGGCTACACTGAGAGTGGACTGATTGCCGCCATGGGCATTCAGCAGTAAGAAATGGCTGATGCCGTGCTGCTTTAGAGATATAACCATGTCATGGATAATGGAAATTAAGGTGGAAGGCTGTAGTGCTATTGTTCCTGCAAAATTCATGTGGTGCGAAGACACACCCATTGAAATGGTTGGTGCAACCAATGCCTGCGGATAAAGCCTTTCCGCCAGGCGTATTGCCATCCTTTCCGCCAGCATGCCATCACAATTTTCTGTTAAATGCGGACCGTGCTGCTCGTGCGCACCGACAGGAATAATCGCCAGTTCGGTCGTTGTTAATGCTTCCTCTACTTCCGGATACGTCATTTCTGCTAAAACATAAGCATTCAAGACAGCTGCCTCCCATCTAAAGAAAAATTATCGCTCGGCCGTTTTGGAATATTGTATACCTTTTACCTTAAAATTTTTTTCCTGAATGAGTTCCAAATCCTCTGTTACTGTTAGCTGGCATGCCAGCCGATACCCTTCTTCAAGGTAATGACCGAGCATTTTTTCTTCTTTCCAATTGGGCGGATTCAATGCTTCTTCACCCTTTACGATTTTCGATACACATTTGGTGCACTTACCCATCCCACAGCCATAACGCAGTTTCGGGAACTGGTTCGTACCCGCCAAAACAACTAGATTACTATTCTCCTTTACCTCTTGCTCAATGATCTGGCCATCCTGAAGCAATCGTACGAATGGCATACACTTCACCTCTCTTAAGAAATTTAAAATATTCCAATTTTCTGAAACTTATTTTTGATTATAGCGAACGAGTTTTTAAATGTAAATGCCAAATCAAAGCAATAAAAGACAGAAACCTTAAAATTCTAACCATTTTACTAAATATTTTTTATTTTCTAAAAATATTTGATTTCTGCATTGCGCGTGAGTTATGATGTGATTATGGTATACAAAATACAATTTATTAGTTGAGGTGATGTTGTGGAGAAGTATATCGTTCTTACAAACAAAGAAACCTATCAGACTACCGTTAAAGGTGATGGCCTGGAACCTGTGGAAACCTATGATTTTTACTTTTTTGATAAGGTGAAAGCCTCGTACACCATTGCTAAAGTCACCAATGATCAACTAAGGATTGAGCTGTATGAGAACTACGAGGGCAAGGAATATGTTAACCAAATTCGGGTAAAATTCTTTGAAACCTTCGATACTGTGGAAGCAGCGAGAGAGGAACTGAATGAACTGGTAGCAGCTTCCGGTTCAGGACCCGACTCAAAGTATTCTAAATTGGTATTGGCTGAACCTGTATCTTAATACACCTTAAAAAGGACTTCCTAATTGGAAGTCCTTTTTTACGTTACACCAATTGCAGCACCAACAAAAAACTCATCAAAAGCAGCATATAACTAACGGTAAACCCTGCGTTCCAATTGGATATCCGGTAAGGGCTTTCGTTTGTAATTGAAGCCATCATACCAATGGTGGCATTAAAAGGCCCCATCAGGAAAGCGCCTACTGCACCGCCCAGCATCGCCACTGTCAGAAGCGGTGTTGCGATTTGAAGAGACGCTGGGTCGAGCGCTTCAGCCATAAGCGCTAGTCCAACTGCCGGATGCAAACCTGTAAATGCCAAAGCAAGCGGTACAAGAGGAATTAAAAGTAAAAAGACATGGCTCCCCACCCCGTCTTTTACAATTAGTAGCCCCTCATTAAGTACATGATCCACATTTGAAAACTTCATGGCTGAAATAAAGAACCCGGCACATAAGAAAATGATAAATTGTCCGCTTAATTTTACAATACTGGAGGAAAAATGGTGTTTCACTTCTTGGATAAACCCTTTTTGTTTATGAAGAATAAAGCTCCATAAAAAAGCAAAGGGAACCACATAAAGGGTGACAATAAACAAAAAATCAAACGGAAGCTTTTTCTCTGTAAACATGACCAGGCTGTTAAACACAAGAATCGCCAGCAGGATTTGCAGCAACTTTCCACTGCTGCCCTTGCTCTCACCTCTTACCGCTCCTGCTGCAATTTCATCCGCACCCAGAACTGCTGTCCGCCGTCTATTTTTAAAAATTAAAGCAGCCAGCAACCAATCTATGAGAAGGCCTGCGAAACTTAATGGAATCAGGTATTTAAGCATCTCTCCCCATGACACACCAGTCATATTGATAACGATCCCAACAATGGGAGTGACAGGCGTCCATAATAACGGCATGGCAAATCCATGGGTGATTGCTCTGCTCATAAACCGTTCCTCATGATGAATGTGATAGGTAGAGGCAGATGGACGAACAGAATAATAGGTCATCGGAAGACTTGCCAAATTCATAAAACTGCTGAAGAAATACGAAACGCCTGACGTTAAAAAATAGAGTTGTTTGGAATTATGAATTTTCCTCAAGATAATGCTCTGGATGGAGTGTGCATAATTGCCAAGCTGGATCGGAATTGCGAGGACAGGTACCAGCGCAAAAAGAGCAAGCAAGTTCATCATGGGACCTACCGATTGAATAAAATCTAATTCGTCTGCTCCGCTTCTCGCCAGCATGACAATCCCACTACTAATAAAAATACTGCTGATGACTTGAACCGTTCTGCTGACCTTGGTGAACGTTACTCCGACAATCAGGATACAAACCATGGATAAAGCAACCTTTACAGCGGTAGTCGGATAGAAGACCGACAGCAAATAAAGAATAATAGCTGCTAAAAATAGATATTTTCTCATTTTATCACCAAGTTGTCTTATTTTTCTGAAATTATATTACAAAGTGAGAACAATGAAAAGGAAAAAAGTTAGTGTAGAATCCAAGAGGATGCCTCTTTGGTTGTCAGAAGGTTAAAGTTTGTCCATACTAAAAAGGAGTAGTAGAACATAACTTAGCGAAAGAACATCTGGAGGATTCATCTTGAATAAGAAGGTAAAATTTGCATTCATTATTGTGTTGGTTGTGCTTATGGTTTATGCGGGCGGCTTTTTAATTTGGTCACAACAGACCTTTAAACCGACTTCGCAGCTAAACCATCTGGTCAACATAAAGCAGGAAGTACAGCATAAAGACGATCTCTATATTTACAAGCCGAAATCCAAAGACATCAAAGACGGCTTTATCTTTTATCCCGGAGCTAAGGTAGAGCCTGAAGCTTATTCCTATTGGGCGAAAAAACTCTCTGACGAAGGTTATCTCGTCATCATCCCTGAAATGCCACTGAATCTCGCGCTATTGGGGAAAAATAAAGCTGAAGAGGCGATGAGACTGTATCCTTCCATCAATAAGTGGTACATAGGCGGCCACTCTCTCGGTGGTCCTGCATCCGCCACCTACAGCCTGAAGCATCAGGAGAAGATCCAGGGCCTGATTTTCTTAGGTTCATACACGACTGAAAGCTCGGATTTATCAAAAGCCAAATTCCCTCTCCTTTCCATTACTGGAGAACGGGATGGCCTCAGTACCCCGGCCAAAATTAAGGGAAGCAAAAAATTCAATCCCATCGATACCACCTACCATGTAATAAAAGGCGGAAACCATGCCCAGTTCGGAATGTACGGTACTCAGGCCGGTGACAAAAAAGCCAGGATTTCAAATCAAAAACAGCAGGATGAGATTGTTAAAACCCTTCTCTCCTGGCTGAATAAACAAAACCAGCGTTGATGTACGCTGGTTTTTTCGTTAGTCGATTTAGAAATCAATATTTGCTTTTGTTTCTTCCACTTCCCTCGATAACCTTAATTCTCTGTCCCATTCAAGATAGACAACAAAATTAAAAAACTTAATGATAAACTAATGATATCGATTGGACCGCAAGTAAACATCAAAAAACCAGCCGTTCACCACGGCTGGCCCTTGGAAAATGTATATTTGGTCAGTGAAAGGAGACGTTCAAATGATGGATTTGCGCTATCCGATAGGATGGTTTGACATGAACCAGGAAATCACTTCAAAAGAGATCAACCAGTGGATTTCTGACATCGAATCCGCACCCCGAGAATTGAGAAAAGCGGTTAAAAACCTGAACGACCATCAATTGGATACTCCCTACCGTCCCGGCGGCTGGACGGCAAGGCAAGTCGTTCACCATCTTGCAGACAGCCACCTGAACAGCTATATCCGTTTCAAGCTCGCACTTACAGAAGAGAATCCTGTGATTAAGCCCTACGGGGAGGCTTTATGGGCGGAACTTCCTGACTCCAAACTTCCCATAGAAATCTCGCTGCATTTACTTGAAAACCTGCATGCCCGGTGGGGTGAGCTTCTTAAATCACTATCACCATGTGATCTGTCCAAAACATTTACTCATCCGGATTCAGGTGTGGTAACACTCGCCCAAAATATTGGTCTTTATTCCTGGCACGGCAGGCATCATATTTCCCATATTACTTCTCTTTGTATACGAGAAGGATGGTAATCTTTTATTTCACAATTCCCATCACAAAACCGTCATAGCCCTTGCTTCCAACCGTCTGCAGGGCTGTGGCTTCCATCCTGTTCTCTTTGGCCAATAGGTCAATGAGGGCCCGGGATCCTTGTACACTTACATCCTCACTTTTCTGATCTGCCACTCTTCCGTTTCGAACAACATTATCTCCAATAATAACGGTACCAGGCTCGGAATAAGCAAGAGCCCATTTTAGGTAATGGGGATTGTTTGATTTATCCGCATCAATAAAAATAAAATCAAAAGAGCTATATCCTTTATCTTTTAACATGGGCAGCGATTCAAGAGCAGGACCCACCATGATTTCAATTTTGGTTTCCAATCCCGCTTTTTTGATGTTTCCCCTGGCCACTTCTGCATGTTTCTGGCTGTATTCCAGCGTAACCAGCTTCCCGTCCTCAGGAAGGGCTCTTCCCATCCAAATGCTGCTGTAACCACCAAGTGTGCCAATCTCAAGGATACGTTTTGCTCCTTTTAATTTGGCCAGCAAATATAGGAACTTTCCCTGGGTAGGTGAAACATCGATCGCCGGCAGACCCGCTTCATGATTGGCTTGCAGGACATGTTCAAGAACCCTGTCCTGTTGGTGGAGACTGGATATGAAATACTCATCCACATTGCCCCATATATCTCTCATTCTGCTCCCTCCTTTATTACCACAACTCATATACATTCGCTTCGAATTCTTCCGTTCCCTTCTTTTTACATAAAAAGCTATATTTGTCGGCCTGTAGGTCTTTCTGATTAATTTTTTAGAATATTCTATGTTTAACGGAGACGTAAAGTTGAATAAAATTGTTCATTTATTGGCTAATTACGTAAATTTATTCCTAATTTTCATATTATTTAAAAACAGAGAACAGCAGTTAAAATAGGTCTAATTTACTATTAATTTATCCGTAAATCACACCGAAATAACTCTATATACCTAACTTACCCGACTTTTATAGGTATAAACGATCAATTTTATTTTTTACATATAAAGTTAATAGTTTCAAAAACATTCCAAATGTGCTAATCTATTATTAGAAAAGGCAGAAAGTCCTATTAAGAATTTGCAAAGATTGACGAAAGTGCCTGAGAAACCAGTTTTAAAGAGAGATTTCGGGAGTCACGTATCATCAGCAAGGCCTAATAAAACATCTAATCCTTTAAAACGAAAGGAAGTAAAATCAGTGATGAAACAACAGAATATGATTGCAAAAACAAAAGCTGTACATAAGAAGTTAATCGTGGCCACCCAACCATCACATCGCCTTTTGTCAATGAAAAAACCTACTGCACAGCATTCCAGATTGTTAGCCTATAAAATAATAAAAAAACCTGAGTTGTTTTTGGATCAGGAGTGGGTAAAACTCATTCATGAAGCAAAACAGATGGGACTGAGCCTCGATGAGGTCCGCTCCTTCATTCAATGCCCCACCCAATAAACGAACAATAAAAACGAGGCCGTAATGGTCTCGTTTTTTTATTTTTTGATCGAACCGACATTCCTCTTGTTCAATCTGTGATACAATGCTATAGCGTTCTTCGTGAAAGGAGGAGAGTCCATGGTCATATTGCTAACGCTTTTTACAGCGATCGTTGGAGGTATTCTTTTTCCGTTCATTTCCTATCTTGGGGACAGGAAGAAAGGTATTAAGCCGAAAAATCATTACATTATCCAAGGGGCACTCTTTGCGGCTGTGTTTTTTATAGTACTGATGACTGTAAAGCCGATAAGTAATTGAATACATATCCAACAGAAAACGCTGCTTAATGCAGCTTTTTTTTGTTGGTAAACTATAAAAATGCCATGACCACTTGTTTAAATCTTTCCGGTTCCTCGACACTTGGCGCATGCCCCGAATGTTCAAATTCAACAAAGGTGGCGTTCGGTATGAATTTTACAACTTCTCTGCCCTCCTTTGGCGGATTCAGTCCATCATACCTCCCATTAATTACTAGCGTTTCGGCCGTAACTTTATGTAACTGGGGGCGAAAATCGAAATTCTCCAGTGCTTTTCTGGCGGCTTCCTGCTGTTCCGGTGTAAGGACTGGCGCATCCTCGGCTACACGCTGTGACCACTCCCCGACCACCTCCAGTTTATGAAAAATATATTTGGAGAGGGCATACATCTGTTCTTCCTGCGTGAGGCCTTTTAGTTCATCCGCATGTTCAGCCTGGAGCCTTGCGGTGGAGGATGTCTTTCCATAAGCTTTCGGAACAACCAGAATCATTTTCTTAATCCGATCCGGAATGGAAACTGCCACTCCCTGTGCCACATAACTTCCCATAGAAGCACCTAACAAATGGGTTTTCTCAATGTTCAGATCATCCATGAACGCAATTACGTCCTGCACATGATCATCCAGCGTATAATGAGGAACTTTCTCCGACTTGCCGTGCCCCCTGGAATCCAGGGCAATAACCCGATACGATTTCTTTAACTCATTGATTTCGCTCTGGAACATATGATGGTCGCCACCAAGCCCATGCAGCAGGATAAACGGTTCCCCGCTGCCGTACTCTTCGTAATACAGCTGTACTCCATTTACGTTTATTTCCGGCATTTCATCTCCTCCTCGGATTTTCAATTCATTTCCATTATAATTCCTAAGATCATGTGGTTCACAGAAAACCATTCATTTTATGCACTGATTCCTTGCTGCTCTACATTCATTCGAAACAGCCGAATATATAGCATGATACTAATCAATGAAAATCCTAGTATGAGGCTGAATATTCCCATAGGGTGAAGCCAGCTGGAGAGAAAAACGGTTATAGGTGCCAAAAATTTTCCAATGGTGTTCTGCATGCTGTCAGCTGCCATGTATTGCCCCCTTGCATGGCCCGGAGCATAACGGCTGATAAAGCTTTGTGTCACCGGTGAACGGACCATTTCCCCAAAGGTAAAAATGATCGTGATTAAAAACAGATACCAAATGTTGCTGTTCACCCCGACAAAGAATGTTCCGGCACCTGCCAGCAGAGAGGAAAGGATAAATACATTTCGCTCTTTCCAATGCTGGAACCATTTCGTCACAGGCAGGATGAACACGACAAACAACAGGCCATTAAATCCTACCATCCATCCGAAGATCTCCTTGCCGCTCAGCATAAATGAATCCCCTTTCCACGAAAATAAAGCCTGCGAGGGTACGTGCTCCATGACATACACCGGCAAATACATATCCAGCTGCATAATCGGAATGAGGGCAAAAATGCCGGCAGCAATATAAACCATAAATACTTTATCCCGGAAAATGATGCCGTATCCCCGCCATTGTTCCTTTAAAACGTGTAAAACCGAACCTGATATACGCTCTTTGTTTAAAGAGAAAGGACGTGTTTCATGAACCAGACGGTTGATCGCGATAAAATACAAAAGTAATACGACGGTACAGGTCCACAAAAGTTCCTGGCGGTAATGAAAGAAGAAGATCGCTCCAAGCACTGGGCCAAGGACGGCTCCCACATTATTCGAAGTAGAAAATGTGGCAAAGACCCGGCGCAGATGCTGGGCCGGTACAAGGTCGGCGACCATGGCAGAACTGGCTGGACGGTAGATCGCGCCTCCAATTCCGATACCGATAAATGAGAAATAATCGATCCAATACGACGATGACAGCGCAAAGCAAGCGAACATTGCCGTTTGAAGTACAGTCCCGATCAGCATGACCGGACGCCGTCCCATCCGGTCCGCCATTGCTCCACCGAGCAGGCTTCCCAGCATACTGAAAACAGGAGGAACAGCCATTAACAGACCTGCCGTATGATATCCCAATGCTTCCCCAAAATATACAGTGATGAAAGGAAAGTACATCCAAAATAACAGGTTGAACAACCCTTCCCCCATTAACCTGACTTTTAGGTTAGTATCCCAAATAAAGTTCCCCATAACTCTCCCTCTTTCTGATGCTGTGTCATTTTCCCGGCCGGGTATAGATACTATAGAACAATTTTTCAAAAAGAAATAGACTTATAATTTTAAATGATTTATACTATTAATATGAAAGCCAAGGGTTGGGCCTTGTAGTTTAAATGTTACATAAAACGAACGTATGTTCTTTCAATATACCATCACGCTCATTAGAGGGTGCTTTTTTTATGCGTAAAAAAGCCCGGAAAGTGACATTAAATCCACCTTCCGGCCTTTTTCGGTCAAATCATTAGTATGTCCCGTATATCCTCTTCGGTCAGGGAAGCTGATGGTTTCTCACCAATCAGCTCCTCGATTAGGTTCTTCTTTTTATCCTGCAATTCATTAATTTTTTCTTCAATTGTGCCTCTGGCAACAAGCTTGATGACCTGTACGGCTTGAGTCTGTCCCATCCGGTGGGCACGGTCTGCCGCTTGTTCTTCCACCGCCGGGTTCCACCAAAGGTCGTAAAGAATGACCGTATCTGCACCTGTCAGGTTAAGACCGGTCCCTCCAGCTTTTAGGGAAATGAGAAACATGTCCCTTTCACCCGAATTAAACCGGTTGCACAATTCCACCCGTGTCATGGATGGAGTCTGCCCGTCCAAATAGAAAAAGGAAAGCCCTCTGGCATCCAGCTCCCTGCCGATTAAATCGAGCATTTTTGTAAATTGGGAGAAGATCAGCACCCGTCTCCCTGAAACCCTCGCTTCTTCCACGATCTGCAAAAGCTGATTGAATTTTGCGGACGACTCCTTGTATCCATCCACAAAAAGGGCTGGATGGCAGCATATTTGGCGCAGCCTCGTAAGACCCGCAAGAATTTTGATCTTGTTTTTCCGGAAGGTATCTTTATCCAGATGCTTCAGTGTTTCATGGCGAAGCTTGGCCAGGTAAGCGGCATACAGCTTCTTTTGTTCCGGCAGCAATTCCGAAGCCGCATTTGATTCCACTTTTTCAGGCAGTTCGGCAAGAACATCCTCTTTGACCCGCCTGAGCAAAAACGGTGAGATCCTACGGGACATCTTCTTCCTCGTGAGGTGGCTGAAATCCTTCAATCCGCCCAGAAGCTCCGGAAAAATCACATGGAAAATCGACCATACGTCCTCAATTGAATTTTCTACTGGCGTCCCTGTTAAGGCAAACCGGTGGTTCGCATCAATCTTTTTAACAGCCCGTGCCGTTTGGGTGATCGGATTCTTAAAGTACTGTGCCTCATCAAAAAACGCGATATGAAAGCTCTGCTTTTCATACCAGCCGGTATCTTTGCGCAGCAGCGGGTATGAGGTAATGATTACGTCCTTGCCGTCGGTGTTTTTTAGGATACGGCTTCTTTCCTGTTGACTGCCGTCCACGACAACCGCTTGAATATCCGATGCAAACGTTCGGCATTCACTGAGCCAGTTGTAGGTTACAGAGGACGGGCAGACGATGAGTGCCGGTTTCTTTGTTTTCCGAATCGTTGTCAATTCTGAAACGATGAACGCCAGGCTTTGGATCGTCTTCCCCAGCCCCATATCATCCGCAAGGATACCGCCAAATCCAAAGCTTGCCAGCGTTTTCATCCATTGATATCCCTGCTTTTGGTAATCCCTTAGAACGTTTTCCCATCCTTCAGGCAGATCGAATGGATCCCGGTCCCGATTTTTCAGATGGTGAAGAAAATCGGTAAACGATTTTTCCAGGGCAAAGGCCGAGTCATCAGCGGCATCCATCAGCTGCAGCCCTTTAATTATCGGGACCTCGAACCCTTTCTCAAAGTCCTTCTTCTGTTCCGGAACAGCATGCAAAAACCGCTGGATTTCTTCATATTCCCTAGTTTCTAATGAAAGAAGGGCTCCGTTCTTCAGCCGGTGATATTTTCGTTTTTCTTCGAGTGCCCAAAGAATATCACTGATTTCTTTTTGAGGGATGCCGTCCAAATCGAACTTGAATTCCAGCCAGTTGGTCCGCTCCTTTTTATGCTTCACCCTGATCTGCGGAGGCGGACTTTTGCGGATGATTCGGTTTCGTACCGACGTGGTCGCATAAATTTGGACAAACTTTTGAAGCCGGGGCATCTCGTGATAGAGAAATTCATACTCCAATTCTTCATTGTGCAAATAATAGCCGCCGTCCGTTTTGGCAAACTGGCTCTCTTCCATAATCTTAAGGATTCGATTTTCCTTTTCAAGATCGCGAATGATGGTTGAATGTTCTCTTTGACTGTTTTCTTCCAGCGGGTTGATGATCACATGGTCATAGTGAAATTCCACTCCCGCCAGGAGACGGTTTTTTACCCGGTCCAAGTAAAGCTTCGCGGTCAAAGGAGTTTTGGCGAACTGTTTGGCCAGAGCGTCTGACAGCTTCACTTCCCCGAGCCTCTTCAGCCCCGGAACTACTTTTTCCAAAAACATGGCCATCTGCGGTTTTGGAATGGGAATGATTTCTGTCGCCGAAGCTTTCATCATGCGCTTAAGTTCTGACAGGCGCAGGCAGTCCTCTTCATTTAACGAAAACAGTTTACCGTGCGACAAAACGAGCCCGTAGGCACTCAACACCACCATTTGTTTTAACCCCTGAATCTTCAGCTGATACCGGCCGCCTTCTGCCTCGGAGAAAACGAACGATAAAGAAAGCGGCTCACTCACTGTGCTTATCCCCTCATACGTTGTATCCGCATGCTGCAGCTTTACAAAGTGCGCTTTTTCCAGCAGTGGTTGCAGTTTCACCCAGGAAGACGGCGGAATAACGAGCGTGTCCGGGTGAAGTGCCTTCCTGATTGTTCCCATACTTTCCATGTACACCCGTTCATCCTGCATGACATGGATCAGCTGCTCGATAACTTCATTCGTCCCTTTTTCGAAACAATGCTGATGGGGATCGAAGGTGAACGAGAGAGAAATCGGGCTTGAAACTCCTTTCTGCCATTCCTTGAGGACCTCACGAATATTTTTTACCGGGTAGGGTCCCACCTTAACCCCCACTTCCATCAAATACTGATCCTGCTCCATCCTTACCGGCCTGCAGGTAAAGACCGCATTCAATACTTTTCTTTTTTCAAAATATAGCTGTTGGCCGCTAGAGATTCTTCTCTTGTTTTCGAATAAATTCAGAAAATCCTCTGTCAGCCTATCATTGTTATCCGTCTTTTGACGTTCAGCCACACTCAGCAGAACGGCAGCGACGTGTTGGCATTCTTTTTGAAAGGAAGCAAGCTTGGGACAGGAGCAGGAAGTACGGAAGCTTTCCTCGCCTTCCAGTTCGACCGTCACATGAAAGTCTTCCGTGCCTCTTACCTTCGCCTCGCATACATCCGGTTCAAAACGGGTAATCTCCACTTTTCGATTGCGATAAAAAGAGTCTCCCTTTTTAAAGGAGACCGCCCCGCACCGTTCTTTGATGGTGGATGGGTTTACCTTAATATTCACTTGGCTTCGGCTCCTTTCCTGAGGGAGATTCTTTCGTCCTTCTTTTATCATAGTAAAAATTGCATTCTGATGCGAGCAGCACGTGCTACATCGCGGTTGTGTTTCTTTTTGTTCCCTTAAAAAGTATCCCTTTTTTCATAAGAATATTCAATCTCTCTGAACACGCAAACAGTGCAGCCACCAGTATGACTATGAAAAATGGAAAGATTCCTATGGTGATGTGGGCAGCCATCAAGCCTAGTAAAGGAGGAATGAATGTACTTCCCGTATAGGCCAATGCCATCTGATAGCCGATGATGGCCTGGGAATGTTCCTTTCCAAACCGGACAGGTGTTTCATGGATCATGCATGGAAAAACGGGAGCGAATCCCATGCCCATCAGAATAAAACCGCTCAGAAGAAAAATAGACGGCAGCGGTAAAATGGCAAGCACGGCGCCTAGTAAGGAAATCAATAAACCTGAGCGAATTAACGCCATATTGTTTAGCTTAAACGTGATAAAACCGGTAATCAGCCGTCCTGCTGTGATCCCCGCATAATAGAGGGATACCCATTGTGCGGCCACGCCTGCAGGCAGGTCCTTTACTGCTACAAGAAAGCTGCTTCCCCACAGGCCTACTGCTGCTTCCGCACCGCAATACAACAAAAAGGATGCCATTGCCAGTTTTACTCCCTTGATGCGCAGCGGTTTTGCCTTTTTCTGCTGTTCACCCGGTTCCTGTGGAGCGGAACCTGGTACTTCCTTTCTTTCTTCCTTCCCTGAACCGCCGACCTTTTTCCATAAGGGAAGGGTTAAAAAGAGAACAACAACAAGCGCAAACTGGATGAGGGCGATCGTCAGATAACCGTTTCTCCATGAATTCTGTGTGGAGATAAACTGCGACATGATGATTGGACCAAGGGTCGCTCCTATCCCCCAAAAACAATGAAGCCAGCTCATGTGGTGCGCTTTATAGTGAGTCGCGACATAGTTGTTCAGTCCGGCATCCACCGATCCTGCCCCAAGACCGAGCGGAATTGCACAGAGAAATAGCCAAACAAGCGAAGGCGCGAAATGAAAACCGAGCAGGGCAACAGCAGTCATGAACACACTGACCAAGGTGACCTTGCCTGTTCCGAAACGGCCAATAACTTTTCCGCTCGCCAGAGCTGAAACGATCGTACCGCCCGCTATTGACATGGACAGTAAACCGGCAGTATCAAGGGACACGCCGTAATCGGCCTGCATGACGGGCCAGGCAGCGCCCAACACAGAATCAGGCAGACCTAAACTGATAAACGCCAGATAAATGATGACCAGGAAAAATGTTGCCATGTGGTGCCTCCTTTTATGTAGGTTTGGTTCCTATAAATGTATAGAAATCATGAGTTCTAGCCCAAGGCTTTGGAGCCCATTCAGATAATCCCGCTTCCAATCACTGAGGGCCAGCTCTGGCAGGTGCTCCCCAGGAACATAGACAGAACTTCTTTTTTGAATATCACGAAGCATGGCTGAAGTCATTTCTTCCTGGCTGAACAGAATTCTGTGCGGATTAAGAATAGCAGTAAAAGAAGCAATCAGCCGGCTAATCGCGTCAATCGGCTGTCCCTCGTTCTGGAGAGCCTGTAGAAAGTTGTGATGATCATATTGTGGGACAAATGAAACCTCCCCCGTAAAAAATGTGCTGCCTCTCACCACATCGCCGTTGATCAGGATTCCTGATCCGGGTCCGTTTTGTCCGAAGCAGAGATACACAAGTGACGGATTATCGATCATTTTGTTGGTGATGGTATATCCAAGCACGGCTGCGTTCATGTCATTCTCCACCACAACGGGTATGGAAAAACGTTCCTCATAATATCCTTTGATATCCTTATTTTGAAACTGTCGATATCCTGGGATATAAATGACATTCCCCTGGTTAACCGCACCAGGAACGCCAATCGACATCGAATTGATTTTGGGGTGCTTTTCAATGAGGCCTTCCAACAAATGAGTAAATGATTCCAGTGAATTTTCGGATAGTACACTGGCCATTGTTCCCTGTTCCTTTACTTCCCCAAGACAATTAAAAATGGTATAGGCCGTTTCTGTTTTTTCCAGGAACACGGCCAGGCCGAGCATGTGCTCCGGATTATACCGGTAACGGTGGGCTCTTCTTCCGCCACTGGAATGATCCAACCCCATGGCTACTACTTCGCCGGCTTTTTCCATTTGCGAAAGAAATTTGCTCGCGGTCGGAAAGCTGATGCCCAGCTTCTCGCTGAGTTCCGCTTTGGTGGCACTTCCCATGTCCAGGAGTGCCTTGCGGATCCCAAGCAGGATGGCTTTTTTCTTTGATTCCGGAGTTGTAAATAGGGATTTCATCGCTTCTCCTTCCTGTCCCACTACTTTTTTAACGTCTTTAATAAGTGTTTAAAAACTTATTAAACGCCTTTAATAAGTCCTGTTTACCATAGCATATTCCCTTAAACACTACAATAGGCCACAAGAAAGATAAGACAAAAGAGACTGACCGAAGCCAGTCCCTTCACCTATTACTTTTGAAGCCATTCGGTATGGAAGATTCCTTCCTTGTCCAAACGCTGATACGTGTGGGCACCGAAATAATCACGCTGAGCCTGCAAAAGATTGGCAGGCAGCGTTTCTGTGCGATAGCTGTCATAATACGCCAGTGCACTTGAGAAGGCCGGTACCGGAATACCGGATTGTATGGCCAGACTGAGCACTTCACGCAATGCGCCCTGGTAGTTTTCTGCGATATCTTTAAAGTAGGAATCAAGCAATAGATTGGTAAGGCCCGCATCCCGGTCATACGCTTCTTTAATCTTTTGCAGGAACTGGGCACGGATGATGCAGCCGCCGCGGAAAATCATTGCGATATTTCCATATTGAAGGTTCCAGTCATACTCATCAGAAGCTGCTCTCATTTGGGCGAATCCCTGTGCATACGAACAAATTTTGCTCATGTACAGTGCTTTGCGGACCGCTTCAATAAGCTCCTCCTTGTTTCCGTCAAACGCCTGGCGCTCTGGCCCGGACAGCACTTTGCTTGCTTTTACCCGCTCTTCCTTCATGGCGGAGATAAAGCGGGAAAATACAGACTCTGTAATGATTGGAAGCGGAACCCCGAGATCCAGGGCACTTTGGCTTGTCCATTTACCTGTACCCTTCTGGCCTGCTGTATCAAGAATGACATCTACTAGAGGCTTGCCCGTTTCTTCATCCTTTTTCGTGAAGATGTCAGCTGTAATTTCAATAAGGTAGCTGTCGAGCTCTCCCTTATTCCACTCCGCAAACACTTCATGAAGCTCTTCTGCGCTTAATCCCAAGACATTTTTCAAGATAAAATAAGCTTCCGAGATTAATTGCATATCTCCGTACTCAATGCCGTTGTGCACCATTTTTACATAGTGGCCCGCACCATTCGGTCCAATGTAAGTACAACAAGGATCGTCATTTACTTTCGCAGAAATGGCTTTTAGAATCGGCTCCACCAATTCGTACGCTTCTTTTTGACCGCCAGGCATAATGGAAGGCCCCTTCAGTGCGCCCTCCTCCCCTCCGGAAACACCTGTCCCGATAAAATGTATACCTGAATCTTCGAGCTCATGATTACGGCGAATCGTATCCTGGAAGAACGTGTTTCCTCCGTCAATTAAAATATCATTCTTATCGAGGTAAGGCTTTAACGAATCAATCGTCGCATCCGTTGCCGCACCTGCCTTGACCATGAGCAAAATTTTACGAGGCTTTTCCAGTGCATTTACGAATTCCTCAATAGAAGCCGCACCAAAAAAGTTTTTGCCTTCTGCCTCATTTTTCAAAAATTCTTCTGTTTTTTCATAGGAACGGTTAAACACCGCGACAGAATAGCCCCGGCTTTCAATATTAAGTGCGAGGTTCTTTCCCATGACTGCTAGTCCGATTACTCCGATTTGTTGTTTGGCCATGATCACGTATCCCTTCATTATTGGTTAAGCCTGTTAAGCTTTTGTTTGACTATACCATAATCCTTCTTGAGCACAAGGTTCTTTTTCTGAAAACATTGAAAAAACTGTGTTTTATACGAGCTGTACCAAATGTTTCTTAGGTTCATAGTCTGCAAGCTTTTCGTTTTGCTTCAATCGTGTTAGATAATCCGGGTTGGCGATAAGCGGCCGGCCGATCGCCGCCACATCAATCGTTCCCTTTTCAAGTGCCTCTTCAGATGTCTGTGCATCCAGATTTCCAACACCTATGATCACACCGTCCCAATAGTGTCGTACCAATTCATGCAATGTTAACCCTCGTGCGATCGGTTTTGTAAACTCCATGGTGGAAGGGTGGATCATTCGGACGCCGGTCTCTTTAAACGCTTCGATAAACGTTTGGATCGCTGCCTCGGGGTCTTCCCACATATAAGCCAGATCATCGATTTTAAAGGCGGAGAACCTGATAAGGGTACGTTCCACTCCAACCGCTTCAATCACGGCACTCAAGACTTCCTTCATAAAAGTCAGACGCTTTTTCAAGTCACCGCCATAACGGTCCGTCCGCCGATTGGAAACGTCTGAATTGAACTGGTCGATCAGATAGCCGTGGGCTCCATGGATTTCCACGCCATCAAAGCCGGCTTCTATTGCATTTTTTGCTGCTTGTGCGTATTGGCCCACCACTTCCTTAATGTCTTGCTCTGTCATTTCCTCAGGCGTATCAAACGGTTTTCCAAAGCGTGATACTTTTCCTTCTGCCGCAATCGCTGAAGGTGCCTGCGGGGGAAGTCCTCCGGCAATTTCATGATGACTCGCGCGGCCAACATGCCAAATCTGTGCGATAATGGTTCCGCCCTCTGCATGCACCGCCCTGGTCACTTTTTTCCAACTGTCGATTTGCTCTTGTGTATAAATTCCGGGCACTCCGGGGTTTCCTTTCGCTCTTGAAGAAATGACAACACCTTCTGTGATGATTAGCCCGATCCCGTCTTGTGCCCGTTTTCGGTAATACTCTGCGATCTGGTCATTGACCGCACCAGTTGTATCATCGGCAAACGATCGTGTCATCGGGGCCATTGCTGTTCTTGTTCTGAGGTTCCATGCGCCTATGGTTACGGGTTCAAATAGCTTGGTATATTTATTCATTTCATAGCCTCCAGTACTCTTGTATTATTTGAAGCTTAGCTGAGAAGTGGCTGCATTTCAAAAGAAAAGCTCACACACTTTTCGGAATAAAACGGTTCTGGATTTGGCTACGGTTCCTCCTTATCGTTGAAAATCTCGCATTCTGGATGGATCCCCGTTCGGCCCTGTTTCTCTGCTTTTAACATGGAACAATCAGGTATTCCCCGGTTGCGGCTTTAAAGACATTTAAATTGATGGTTATCGCCTGCAGAGTTCACAAACAAATCCTGTACAGGCAGCCGCATCTGTACTTGCAGTTTACTCATTCCTCGTATACCGTCATTTCCTTTTATTAGGTTTTGCTTTATTCTGAAGAGGGAGAATTATTTATGAAAAAAACAAACTTGCCATTTTTACTCGGAATCTTGCTTTTCCTTCTCTCAGCACCACCTATTATTAACTTTGTTCAAGAGATGCACTACGAACAGAAATCCGAAGAACTCTATAATTTTCAAACCATTTTCACTCCCAATCTTGAATTTTATGTCGAAGACAACCAGGATTTTGGGATTGAAAGTTACGGACCGACGGACCAAAACACAATGGAAAAAGGCCGTATTTCATTAAGACCCGGCCTTACACTTGAAAAGGTCCAATTAATACGGACCGGAAAAGACAAAGGCACTTTTTCACAGGAATTTCGCTATAGAAAAAACCGAATTGAAGTGAAAGATACTTTCCCTCTCGACCTGTCAAAAGACAAAAACCTGCTCAAGATCTTTCCTGAAACGGGTACCTCCCCCATTGAGATCAAAATTAACGGCAAGGATTATTCAAATCGGTTGCCTTTGACGATTTTCCCAAACTTATTTGACCAAAGCCGCTATCCGTATTTCGCACTTGTTTTTGTTGAAAACCTTAAGACGAAGAAAGAAAGCCTGGTTCTGGCACAGGCTAACGATAAACATGGGAATAATTACCGTTTTTTATGGATTTCCGAGAATGGAAAGGTCAGAGCCGAAACCTTCAATAATAATGAACGAACAAAAAAACTTTATCGTACGGATATTATTAATGCTGGCAATATTTCACCTATAACACTGGGCTATAAAGGGAACACCGTTGAATTCTATCCTACTCTTTTCTTTCCATTCCTGTACCCTTTGCTTAGTGCTTTGGCCGGTGTGTTTCTCATTATCATTGGAGGAACCATGGTTCATAAAAAATAAAAAACCCGCCCTAAGAACGGTCTGGTGTCAGTTCTTTTATGGCGAGGTTTTTTCATTTTGTTCATCAGATATCAGGCCCGCTGCCCGTCGTGGCCCCAGAAAGGTCAGCTTAAACGCGGTCATGGCAATTTCTTTTGGTGATTCCTTCATCCCGCTGAACAGCCATTCCTGAATGACGCCGAGGTGAGCAGAAATGACGTACGCTTTAAAATAGTCAAAAGGAACAGCCATTTCGATTCTCGCTTTCTTTACCATATGCTTCAGCAGGTGTTCAGCCAGCATTTCCTTTAACTTCACTTGAAACAAGGGATCTCCTTTTGGGCCCAGAATCACCCTCATAAATGCTCCATTTTCTTTCAAGTACTCAAATAATTTTACAATGAAAGGCAAGGGCTCGCCTCTGTTAAAATGCTCGTAGAAATTCTCCAGCTGAAGTCCCTCTACGTGTCCCTGGACTTGTGCCAGCTCATCCAGTACTTCTCTCTCACATTGCTCGAGCAAATCGAATTTATCCTTATAGTGCAAATAAAAGGTTCCCCGGTTGATATCCGCTTTTTCCGTTAAATCTCTGACGGTGATGGCATCAAACCCTACATCCTCCATCAGTTCGGTTAACGCATCCCTGATCATTTGTTTGGTTCGCCGGATCCGCCGGTCGGTGTTGTTCAACGACATCCCTTCAACTCCTTTTTTTAACATTACTCAACACATTCGCTTTATCTGTTGAGTATGGAACAGGTTGAGAAATATTGATTATTGTTATTCGTTCTAATGTCATTATAATAAACTCTAAATCAACTAATCAACAGTCTGTTCAATAATGAAAGGAGTGTCCAATAAATGATGTTAAAAAACAAGCTGCTGTTATGGTCGCCAATAATAACTCTTGCGGTGGGTTTGCTGTTTAGCCTTGCCAGTCTCCCTTCCATTCACCCTGTACCCCGTGAACTGCCGATTGCATTGGTGAACGAAGATGAGGGCGCTGTGCTCCCTGACAAATCCAACATCAATATGGGTGATCAGGTGACTGCCATGTCAAAAAAGGCGTTCTCTCAAAAAGAAGGCCAGCAACCTGTTAAATGGGTTAAGCTTAACGAGAAAAATGAAGCCATGAAAGGGATGAACGAGCGAGAGTATTACGGTGCGCTCATTCTTCCGAAGGATTTCAGCAAAAAACTTGTTTCACTGCAGACTGCTTCTCCCTCTTCCCCCAAGCTGCAAATTCTGGTGAATCAGGGCATGAACAGTTCTGCTTCAGCCATGGCAAGCCAATTGCTGAACGGAGTGGCCGATCAAATTAATGGTAAGGTGCGGGAACAAATCATCAGTGGTTTGAAACAGAAAAAAGATCCAATTCCCATTGATACTGTTTCAGTTCTCGCCACACCGATCAAAAAAGAAACCATGAATGTCAATGCATTCGGTACTCACAGTGCAAATGGAAACTCTCCGGTTTCCCTTTTTCAGCCACTCTGGATGGGAAGCCTTATTGGCGCTGTTTTATTGTTTGTGGTGTTGAAAAAAACTGTCTTCACCAGCAGAAAGGAAAAGTTCCAGTTCATCACGAAACAGTTCCTTGTTGGCATCTTTTTGGCCGCATTGTTCGGATGGGGAATTACATGGTTTGCCGATGGGATTCTGCAGCTTGATATCCCCTCCAAAATGGACACGGCAATCTTTTTATCGATTGCGTATCTCAGCTTTCTTTTAATGATGCTCGCAGTCGTATCATGGATTGGAATGAAAGGATTTCCACTTTTTGCGCTTCTTCTGTTTTTTGGCGCTCCCTTGCTGTCCATGGCACCGGAAATCATGCCGGAATTTTATCAGAACTGGATTTTCCCATGGCTCCCGATGCGTTATATGACAGACGGGCTAAGAGACCTTTTCTTTTTCGGAAACGGACTGAGCTGGGATCACGTGCAGGTCCTTTGCGGGATCGGCATCACAAGCCTTGTACTTTTGCTGCTGTCAGCCCTGATTCAAAATGAAAAACAAAAAATCTCGGCTGATGCCGAAGAAAAGCTTTCCGTTTTATAAAACGAGGAGATCACCATAAAAAGGAATCAAAGAAATTGAGGGAGGGCGATATCATGAATTCAAAAATACTTATTGTCGGAGCAGGGCCAACCGGCCTTGTCCTTGCTCTGCAGCTCGCCCATTTTGGCATACCTTTTCGTATCGTTGAAAAACATTCCGGACCCGGAGAAGCTTCCCGGGCTCTGGTCGTCCATTCCCGTATTTTGGAGTTCTACCGGCAGCTTGGCATTTCAGATGAAGTGGTTGACCTTGGAATTCCGTTGGATTCGGTACAGCTTCATGAAGGATTAAAAGAAAAAGCACAGTTGAAATTCAGTGATCTGAAAAAGGACATTGGCCCCTACCCGTTCGCTCTTTGTCTGGCACAGGATGTTCATGAAAGATACCTTGTGAAGAAGCTGGACGAAATGGGAATCACAATCGAATGGAACACCGAGCTGTATTCTTTTTCGGATGAAGGCAAAAGCGTAAAGACTGTTTTAATCAAGAATGAAGTGAAGGAAGAAGCGGAGTTTGCTTATCTCTGTGGATGTGACGGAGCGCACAGCACTGTCCGAAAAGAACTCGGACTCGGTTTCTCGGGCGGAACCTATGAAGAACTTTTTTACGTGGCCGATGTGGAATCTGCTGATGTAAATGCTAAAGAACATGCGTTAAAAGTTCATTTAAGCAACAATGGCTTGTGCATCTTCATGCCAGTTAGGACAACGGGGATGATCCGGCTTATTGGCATCGTGCCCCCGGAATTGAGGGACCGGGAATCCCTTCAATTTCGGGATGTCCAGCCTGTCGCCGAGAAACAAATTGGAATCCAGGTGACCGGTGTGAACTGGTTTTCGACGTACCGCGTGCATCATCGGGTCAGTGACCATTTCAGAAAAGGCCGTTGCTTCATTGCCGGAGATGCCGGGCACATTCACAGTCCCGCCGGCGGACAAGGTATGAATACAGGAATTTCCGATGCTATTAATTTGGCCTGGAAACTTGCAGCGGTGCTTCAGGAGAAAGCGGATCCTTCTATTCTGGATACGTATGAAACGGAAAGGATTGCATTTGCCCGCACGCTGATTTCCACTACGGACCGCGCATTTCAGGTTATGGTGGGCAAGAACTTTCCCAATAGATTGGCCCGTACTGTCCTGATTCCGTACGCCGCTCCCCTTCTGTTTGGCTTCAGCATGACGCGAAGAATCTTTTTCGGCATGGTTTCCCAGCTCGGAATCGAATATCAAGACAGCGCATTAAGCAAGGGCAAAGCTGGAAAAGTACATGGTGGAGACCGTTTGCCCTGGTGCAGGACCATCCAGGGAAACAATTTCGATGCTCTTCGTTCAATGGATTGGCAAGTCCACGTGTATGGAGAAGCAAAACCGGATTACAAGAGATTTTGTGAAAGCGCCGGCCTCCCCCTTCATATCTTTCCATGGGAAGCATCCATGAAGGAGGCAGACCTGAAACGAAATGCAGCGTATCTCGTCAGGCCCGACGGCTATGTTGCCATTGCGGATAACGCACAAGATCTCAAAGCACTGAATCAATATCTTAAAGAATTTACCCTTTCTCCACTTTTTTAAAGAAAGAAATAGGAAAGCACAGGCTGACCGCGCCGGTGCTTTTTTCGTTTTTTACTCACCATTCCTATCATTTTCATAGTGGTGCTGTAATATGAACCGAAACGAACAGTACGTTTGGGTGTGCTCCTTATACAGGCCAAAAGACACACTTCTTACGGTTCCCATTCTTTTACATATCGAAGAATCATATGCTGTAAAAATTCTTTAAACAGGTGATAATATGGCCAGGAAGGTACTGCTTTTCGCAGATGTTGGAATTGATGATACAATCGCTCTGATTTATGGATATTTGAGCAGGCAGGTCGATCTGATTGGAGTGGTGGATTATGGAAATGTCCCGCGGCAGATGGGCTTGCGCAATATTACATATTTAATTAATCTTTTCAATTTAGCCAATCAGACAAAAGTGATCCTCGGAGCTGAGAAACCGATGACGGGCGAAGACCCCGTATTCTACCCGGAGATTCACGGTCAGTACGGACTTGGATACATCAAGCCACCGGACTTGCCAGAAGGCGGGTTTACCGAAAATTTCTATGAAGTTGTAAATTTAATCAACGAGTATGCAGGAGAACTCGTTATTGTGAATACTGGCAGGCTGACCTCTCTTGCGAGTATGTATATCTTGTTCAATGATCTGATGAAAAAAGTGAAAGAAGTATATGTTATGGGCGGCGCGTTTTGGGTACCAGGCAATGTTACTGCTGTATCAGAAGCCAATATTCATGGTGATCCGATCGCGGCCAATATCGTATTCCGTTACGCCAGAAACCTGACCATCATCCCGTTGAATGTTACGGAACGCGCGATTGTAACCCCTCAAATGGTGGATTATATTCAATCCAAGGGCAAGGCAAAAATCATTAAGCCCCTTCTTGACTTTTACTATGAGTTTTATAAAAAACGAAATCCCGCGATAAAGGGAAGTCCGGTACATGATGCCCTTACCCTGATGGCAACCATTAATCCCTCGATGTTTTCATACCAATCGCTTCCAGTTCATGTAAGCCCCAATGGCACCGTTACCAAGGGACAGACCATTGCCGATATCCGGCCGTATGCTACTCTTAATAATGGGGAAAGCAAACACAGAATCGCCTTTAATTTTAATTATGAAGCCTTCTATTATGATTTTATGTCGATCATGACCGGTGAACTCATGTAATATCCTATTCCCGATCCAGATAAGAGCGGATTATTAATATTTTTTGAAAAATGGGTTTGACCTTTACGCAGCGTCAAAGTGTAAGGTTAAACTGTCAGGAGGTGATGACATGGAATACACTGTTCAAAAACTGGGGCAGCTCGCAGGTATCAGTACACGAACCCTCAGGTATTATGATGAAATTGGACTCCTAAAGCCGGCAAGGATCAATTCATCCGGATACCGTATTTATGGCCAGCAAGAAGTGAACCGGCTCCAGCAAATCTTATTTTACAGGGAACTTGGACTCCATCTGGAAAAGATTCGTGATATTATGAACGATCCAAACTTTGACAGTACAAAGGCATTAAAAGATCATCGTGAGAACCTCCTGAACAAAAAGGAGCAGCTTGACCTTCTCATTGTCAATGTAGAGAAGTCCATTGCTGCACAGGAAAGGGGAATAACGATGAACGATCAGGAGAAGTTTGAAGGCTTCAATGAGAAGCTCATTGAGGAGAACGAAAAAGTGTACGGAAAAGAAATCCGGGAGAAATATGGAGAGGATGCGGTTAACCGCTCCAACGATAAACTAAAGAGTATGACGGTACAAGAACATGAGGAACTTACCCGCCTGGGTGACGAACTTTATGAAACATTGGGTGAGGCCTTCAAAACAGGTGATCCAGCTGGAGTTCTCGCACAAAAAGCAGCAGAACTCCACAAGCAATGGCTTTGTTTTTATTGGGACAGCTACAGCAGGGAAGCTCATAGAGGACTCGCACAACTGTATGTAGACGATGAACGTTTCAAACAGCATTATGACAAGAGCCAGCCAGGAACTGCTGAATTTTTACGAGATGCGATTCATGTTTATACGAGCAATTAGAAAAATCCCTTGCAGTCTAAACGGCTGCAGGGGATTTTTAATTAACGGACTTCTTCCCTGTCCCGGCGCTTAAGGCCGAAAAGGCCAACCAGCCCTAAAAGACCGAGCCATTCCCAGTTCGTGTCATTATCGTTGTTATTTGCGGTGGACACGTTGCGTGTCGCAGGGCCGCGGTCGTTATAATTCGTATCATTATAGTTGAGGTTGCCATTATTATTGTTCATATCATTCAAGTCCGTTCCACGGTCCGTAGTGATCCGGTCTCCCCGGTCCACCATGTTACTTCCACGGTCGGCAAACGCCGGCATGCTGAACATGAATAGGGATACCATAAGCATACACACCAATGCTGTTACCTTTGACATGTGATTTTCCCTCCTTCCATACGCCTTAATTTTTCCTGAGAAAGAATTCTTATGCGGCAGCCAGCGGCATAAAATTTACCTTTTATTTAGAAGGGATTCTGCGGATAGTTTCCCCGCAGTTAGACAATCTAAAGAATGTGGCCAAACGACGAAACAGAAAGGGTGGTCCACATTGCGTGCAACCAATTTGATCTCTATGGGGAGGACAATCATGGGAATTTTAAGCGGAAATCCACAAAACGAACCAATGCATTACGGAGAAGTTTTCGCATTATGGACTTATCTTGCAGGAAATAAGGGATATGTCGCGGGATATGAAACACTGATCAACCATACGGGTGACAGCGACTTAAAAAAATTTCTGGAAGATTCTGTTCAAGCCATGAAACAAGAAATTGAACAGGTGGAAAAAATCTTAAAAGCTAACGGTATTGCCCTACCTCCAGCCCCCCCTGAACGTCCAACTGCATCCTTGGAAAGCATTCCTGCCGGTGCCCGATTTAATGACGCAGAAATCGCAGCATCTGTTGCCAAGGATGGCGCAGCCGGACTTGTTGCATGCAGCCAGATTATGGGACAATCCATTCGTGAAGATATCGGAGCCATGTTCGGCCAGTTTCACATGGCAAAAGCCCAATATGGAGTTCGCCTTCTTCGTATCATGAAAGAAAAAGGATGGTTGATCCCACCACCGCTTCACATGGAAATACCAGAAGCCATTCACGCATAAAAAAGCCCGGCCCGTTACGTACGTTGCGGGCTGGGATTTATTCGTCTTTATTGGCATACATTACGGCCGTACTGTGGCTGTACAATTCAATAATATTTCCATAAGGATCTTCACAATAAATCAGGTGGTACGGTTTGCCTTTCCATGTATTCCATCTGTCACTGCGTCTCTTCCCTCCAGAGGCAACTATCTCTTCCGCCTTTTGTTCAAGATCTTCCGCTATGATGCACACATGAAAAAAACCGCTGTAAACCCCATTTTTAGTTTTTTGCATTTTGGGCTCCACAAATTCAAACAGCTCAATGCCCACTTGGTTTTCCGACAATAGATGGGCGTTTTTCATTTTTTTGATATGTGCACCCAATAAATCATTCGTCATGTTAAGCTCTCCTGCAGTCTTTGCATCAAACGTGTAGGGCCCCGCGATCAGCGTAAAGCCCAATACGTCTTCATACCATTTGATGGCACCTTCCAAATCCGGCACCGCCAATCCAATGTGAGTAATGGCTGTCATGTTGTATTTGCCTCCTTTTGTCCATATACGCGTGAACGAGCTGCTTGATACCACTGATAACAAAATACGATGATCAGCAGTGCATCAATCACATCCCCGCCATAGTACATCAGCATACTGCCGGTCTCCGCATCAGGTTTCTCTACCCCGGCAGGTGGATGCGCATATAAATATTTGGACAATATGCCATGTCCTGCAAGTGCTGTCACTAAAACAATCGTACGGTATTTAAAACTGAAGCGGCGGGAAAAGGGTTCAATGTAAATGATGGACATCGTAAAAACAAGACCGGACAAAAATACATGAAAATGGATTACAAAATTAATCCAAACATTCTCATGCATTAACATAAATAAATCTGTTGCATATAAAAGCCAAAGTCCGCCGACATTCAAAAGGGCAGCAATAACAGGATGGAGAACACAATGAAAATAGGGAAGCTGCAAAAGCCGGGATAAACGCCGGCCCAAAGAAACCGGCAGTGTACGCAGCATCAAGGTGATTGGCGCAGCCAGCACGATTAGCAGTGGTGCCAGCATGCCCCAAAGCAGGTGCCCCGCCATATGTAAGGTGAAATCATGATGAGCAAACTTCGGAAGAGGCCCGACCACCGTTACTCCGGCACAAAGGATTCCAGCGGTCCAAATCAAATACCGGTAACGGGGCCATTTTTGCAGATGGCTGCGCCTGTTCGATACAATACCGGCCATAAAGTAGCCTGCCCAAATGATCCCTGCCACTAACAGAATGAGTGTATCTCCTGTATTCCAAAGAGACATATGCTCATTCTCCATGCTTCTTAACCTTTTTATTCTGAGACGTTTTGCCGGTGGCCTTCAGGAGCAGCCCTCCAACTGCAGTCATGATTATGGCTGTCGCATTCCACACCCAATCATAATAGATGACGTTATCCACATAACGGATCTGGTGCAGACCAAAAATTTTATGCTGAATCAGACCATCATAGAGCTGGAAAAGACCGGCACCTAAAAGGACACCTCCCCACCAACGTTTGACCATCCACACTTGGCACCGGCGGAGATCGGCGACCATAAACAACCCTGCAATGGTCGCAAACCAACTGAACGCATGAAAAAAACCATCAGAGACAAGGCCGACTTCGAGGGTGGATTTATCATAAAAATGATGCCAGTGTAACAGTTGATGAAAAACCCCTTCGTCAATAAACGCAATCAGGCCAATGCCAAAAAACAAGCCTGACCATACATTTCGCGTTAAATAATGATTATGTACAAATTGTTCACCTTCCATGGTACCCTCTCCTTGCCTGTAGAGATATTTATCTGAATTTACTTTTCGCCATTTCAAATAAACCAAATAAAAAAGAAGCCCCTGCTAAAAACAACTCCTCATAAAGAACAAAGAAGATCGATAATATTACGAGTAAAATACCCAAGAACCACATGCAAACAGAATCCCTTTCATCACTTGATGTATGGTATTTATACCCTTTAAATAAATCGCGAAACAAAAGCGTTAAAGTTTATTTACAACCTTTTTAACCACACACGATGAACCCCAAAAAGTCAGAAGCACTGAAAGGCTCCTGACTTTTTTCTTATTTTATATTCGTGCTTTTCTGAACCCGCTGAATGCATCGATCGCAGCTGATAGGCCGAAGATGGCAATAACGGCACCGATTAACTGCTTCTGCCCCGCAGAACCCATGGACAATAAATCCATGAACGAGGTAGCAAAAATTTCGTTGTTTGTGAAGATGATGATTAATATGACAAAGGCGATGAGCTGGGTAATCAGATTGAAAACGGCCAATCGCATCGTCCATTTTCCTGATCTGAATTTGGAGATCGCCAAAAGGAGTTCCAGCAATATGGCAATAACCACCAGGGGCCAAAAGGAGTGAAGAACTTGTTCGTTAAAGATAGGAGTCGTCAGTTCGAGTCCATTATCCCCGCTTCTATAGACACCGACCAAATTTGAGGCGTAGTAATACAGGCTTCCCCAGATCGCTGTCCATACCACACTTCCCGAGACCTCCCATTTGGTGATGGCTTTTTTCTTCGGAACATATGGGATATCCTTTAAATCTTCCGGCTTCCATTCTTTCTGCCGTGTTGTCATGGAATATTGGGCAATTGCCGTATCGGTACGTTCAAGGACCGCAAAAACGAGCGTGATCCAGAAGAACACTTGCATACCGATAGAGATGGCATCCCATATCCCCACTCCGATTACGGCAAGGATCGCTTGCATGACCGATTCGTTGCCCGAATACCCCATTACCGTCTCTGCCACCAGCGCGATAATGGAAATGGTTATTGCTATAGGAAGCACCATTTTTAACAGAGAGATATAAATATCATAGATTTCCGGTCCGATGAGGTACTGTGGACGATCACGGTATCCGCTTGCCAACACAGCAGGATTTCCAAGCTTTTTCAATACCACTTTTACATCCTCATCCGTACAATCCTCAGGCAGCATATCTTCGATGGTTGACTGAAGTTCCAACCCAATGTCTTTTCTGCTTTTTTCCGGAAGCCGGCGGGTCACTTCTTGAATGTAAAGCTCAATCAGATTCATCCTCTTCCTCTCCTTGTAATAATATCGAAAGTTCATCTGATGTTTTCTTCCACTCTTTTTTCAGCTGCAGAAAAATCTCCGTCCCATACTCACTTAACACATAATACTTGCGGGGTCTGCTTTCTGACGTGTCCCAGCTGCTAGTGACAAGCTCTTGCTTCTCCAATCTGCGAAGCAATGGATATAAGGTGCTCTGATCAATGCTGATTCCTGATGCTTCCAAAGATTGTACAAGAGAATAGCCATACTGCGGTTTCCGGAGCTGACTAAGAACGGCCAGTGTAAGCGTTCCTCTCCTCAGTTCTGTTGTTAAAGATTGAAGTAATGTCACCGGACACCTCATTTCTTTGTTACTTAATGTTATACGACAAACAATACTGTACATCGTACACTATATTATACTATGTATCATACACTATTGTGACAATTAAAACAACAAAAATTACCTATTTTTTCTAACCCTACACACAAAAAAAGAAACAGGAAAACCTGGAGGCTTTCCTGTTTCTTTTTCACCGTTATATGATCCTTTCCCTTATGAGGAGGATGGCTCTGCTTTCTTTTTCTCTTGTTTGTTACTCCATTTAAAGATTTTATCGCAAAAGAGGTAGATTTTTTTGGATTCTTTTGTCATGAGTGGACCAAGAATGGCAAGGATCAGCACATAAAGCGCGGAGAATGGTTTCAACATTGGCATGAGCCCTCCCGCTATACCCAGGTTGGCCATGATAATGGAGAATTCCCCCCGGGAAACGATGGTTAATCCAATGTTCGCCGAAGCTTTATGCGAAAGACCGGCTCTCCTTCCGGCAATCATTCCGGCGATAAAGTTACCAAGAATGGTAATGAAAACTGCACCCAACGCGAGCCAAACCGCTCCTCCCAGGGAGAACGGATCAATACTCAGTCCAAAACTGAAGAAAAAGATGGCTCCAAAGAAATCCCTAAATGGAACAACAAGGTGTTCAATGCGGTCGCTATGCTCGGTCTCGGAAAAAACCAGACCCAAAAGCAATGCACCAATGGCTTCTGCGACATGAATGGTTTCTGAAAAACCAGCGACAAAGAACAATACTGCAAAAACAACAATGATAAAGATTTCATCAGAGGAAATGTTTAATAATTTATTGAGCAGAGGCGTCGCTTTTCTGGCGACGATGAAAAACAAGAGCATATAACCAAGCGCGGTTAAAATGGAGATAATAGAGCCTCCGAGCGAGGTGGAGTCACCCAATACGAGCCCGGATACAACCGACAGATAGACGGCGAGGAAGATATCTTCGAACATAATAATTCCCAGGATCAATTCGGTTTCCTTGTTACCCGTTCGACGGAGATCAACAAGAACCTTTGCAACAATCGCACTCGAAGAAATCGTGATAATCCCGGCAACGATCAAAACTTCCAGCAGAGGGAAGCCCATAACCATTCCATACAATATACCCATCGTGAAATTAATCGCAATGTAGATGGTCCCTCCGACCACGATGGATCTTCCTGACTTCACCAGCTTTTTCACTGAGAATTCAAGGCCCAGGTAGAACAACAGGAATAACACCCCGATCCGGCCAAGAAACGCAATTATCTCTTCACTTTCGATAAACTTCAGGCTAATTACACCAATATGCGGCGCATGCGGTCCGACAAGCATTCCAATGATAATCAGGAACGGGATGATGGAAAACTTGAGCTTGCCTGCAAGGATGGCCGCAAATGCTACCAATAACAGAGCCGTGCCGACTTCAAATACTAAATGATCCAAAAGTTATCACCCCTTAAGTAGATAATCGATCACTGATCAGTTTTTTCAAATCATGCCTTTCTCCGGACAGAACCAGCATGTCCCCTGCCTCAATAACCGTTTCCGGGCCAGGGTTGAACAGCTTTTTCATATTCTTTTTTAACATTGCAATGACGGTAACATTATACTTGTTTCGAATATCGATACCGCCGATCGTTTCACCGATAGCCGACGCTTGAGCTTCAACTTTATACCACTCAATGACCAGACCTTCAAGCGCCATTTCCATGCTTTCGACTGCCTGTGGCTTGTAGGCCATACCACCAATGATGGAAGCAATCTGCCGTGCCTCCGAATCATTAAAGGTGACACTTGAAATGCTTTCTTCATGATCGGAATCGAAATGGTACAGTTCACGCCGCCCGTCATCGTGGATAACAACCACAATTTTTTCTCCCGCTTTCGTAATAATTTCAAATTTCCGTCCAATACCCGGTAATTCGCCCTCCCGAATATCCAATTTCATTCCTCCTTTGTAATGGTGTAACACTGTTAAGGTGATGCACTATAGATTAACATCAATTGTGGTACGGATGTTCTCATCTTTTTTGATGCCAAGGTATTTACGCGTTTCCGAGGGGGTTGCATGGTGAAAATGCCTTTGAAGCAAAGATATGGCTACTCCCCGTCGGTACGCGTGGTAGCCGAAGGTCTTTCTCATCGAGTTGGTTCCGATCTTTCCATTGACTCCCACAGCTTCTGCAGCCTGATGAATGACCCGGTATGCTTGCTGGCGGGTAATCGGAAGTTTTGTTTTTCTTGATGAGAACAGAAAGCTGTCTTCCGAAAGGTCACTGGCTTCAATGTAGTGCAGCAGCGCGTTCTTCACTTTTTGATTGAGATAAATTTCTGCTTCACTGTCTGGGAGCCTGAAGAAGTCGAGCATCTTTCCATTCTCCATTACCTCTTTTACCTTAATTTCGAGCATCTCGGTAATCTTAAGACCGGTATTGATGCCAAAGACGAACAGAACATAATCCCTCTCCGAATGTTTCTTTAAATACCTTTTCATCATGCTGATCTGTTTAACATCCCGTAATGCTTCTACATATTCCATTATTCATCACCTTAGTCTATGTTACTTAATACTAGTTTAACACATGATTATGTAACATTAAATAATTTGCATTATCTGTCACATTTTCATAACATTTTCTTTTTTTTCCGCTGATATTCTCTTGAATATCACGATGAAGTGATTACTGTCGGATCATTTTAAAAAAAGCCGTTGCCGTCCGATTAAAAAAGCCCGGGCAGGTGCCCAGGCTTATTGAAGCTTTCGTTTTTCTGCCATCAATTCTTTGAATTCCTCGTCCAATTTCATATATTCCTTTTGACCAGGCACAAGCACACTGAGTTCCCCCAATATGGCCGTGATCCGAGTCTCAATGACCATTTTCCTTTCCTTTTTTTCATCGTTTGTTTCCTTTTTGAAACGAGAGCTTTGACGATTCCCCTCCATATATTCCTTAAATCCTTCTTCCGTTTTGAAAATGGTTTGGTCACGGAAAACCAACAGCTTCTCACATGTTTTTTCGAGAAAAAAGCGGTCATGGGACACAACCAACAAAGTACCGTTGAATGAATGCAGCGCTTCCTCCAATTGCTCCCGGCTCGCCAGGTCCATATGATTGGTCGGCTCATCAAGAATGAGCAGATCATGCTGCTGCAGAATCAGTAGCGCGAGTTTCACACGCATTCGTTCTCCAAGGCTTAGCGTCTTGATGGGCTGTTTCAGCATAGTTTCATGGAAGCCCATATTCGCCAGAAGTGTTCTCGCTTTGGCTGCCTCCGACCGAATCTCAAGGAGCTCCTGTATGAGGGAAAGCACTGTCTTTTCTGGGTTAAGATCCGTCACATCTTGGGTCAGATACGCGATTTTTGCTGCAGGGCTGATCCAAAGTTCTCCCGAATCAGAAGTTTCCTTACCTGTCAGCATGTTAAGGAACGTTGTTTTTCCGCACCCGTTTGGGCCTGTTAAGCCAATCCGTTCCCCACGCTGTATATAAAAGGAACTGTTTTGGAACAGGAGCCTCTCTCCGAAGGATTTGGAGAGATCGGATGCCGCCACCAACCGTTTCCCTCGCTTTTCGGGATTTTCCCACCCAAATTGGATTTTCGCTTCCTCTTTTGGACGCTCGACACCTTCAAGCTCCAAATTTTCAAGCCGTTTAATTCTGGATTTGATATGTTTATCCATGCTCTTCGCTTTGCTTCGGTAAAATTCCTTTGTACCGCGCATATCTGCCATCTTTCCGGTTTTCCCCGCTTCCCTGTGGGCTTTGGAGGACCAGTTATTAAGACGGCTGATCTCTTCCTGAATTTTTTGCTCATATTTTATCTGATTTTCGTAGTCATGGAGTTGTGCCTGATATCGGCGTTCCTTCTCTTTCCGATATTCGGTATAGTTTCCGATGTAATCATGTGACTCGCCGTCCGTTAATTCAACGATCCGTTCCACGGTTTGATCCAGAAAGTACCGGTCATGTGATATGATCAGCACGGCTCCCTGAAACGACTTCAGTTCCTTGATCAGCCATTCTACTCCCTGAAAATCAAGATGGTTGGTTGGCTCATCAAGAATTAAAATATCCGGATTATCGGACCAGATATGTGCGATGGCCATTTTCGTCTTTTCTCCGCCGCTTAACCCCTCATACCTTTCTTCATTCCATTCGTTCACTTTTTGGAGTCCGAGGCGGCTTGTGATTTGAAGAAAATTCTTCTGTTCATTGGCCAGGTCTGTCAGCGAATTTGCTGTATAAGAGGTGGATTGCCTAAGGTAGCCGACCTTAAGCTTTTTCTTAAACCTTGTTACCGTACCTCCATCCTGCAGCATGTTTCCGAATATAATGTTTGCAAGCGTGGTCTTTCCTGCACCGTTTGCCCCCACAAGACCAATTTTTTCATGTTGGCCAATTTCCATCGTTACGTTGCGGAGCACTTTCTGCTCGCCGAATTCCTTCTGTACTTCATAACATTTAATAAGTTCCATACAATCACCGCTTTGTATCATCATTTACAGGCTTAAGTGGACATATGAAATTTGAATACACAAAAAGACCGCAGAAGCTTCTGCGGTCTCAGACAAGCGAAAAAAAGATACAAGAAATACAACGGACTACCTTCCGCCTAATAAAACAAGCGGAAAAATCGAACCCCGAGTATATCCATAGACAGACGTATCCCATCCCGCTCCGCAGCCGCAGAGCTCATTTGCCGTGCAATCAAACTTCATGATCGACAAAGGGATTAGTTCCACATCGTGTCTAATTGGATACCTCCTTCTTATTGTTGCTGTTAGTATATCACAGTTTCCAGAAAAAAGTGAATGGGCTTTTCGGGCATAAAAAGGCCACCACTTATTCAGCGATGGCCTTTTATATCAATTCTAAAGGTTGGAACGGAAATTTAATACTTTAAAGAGCATAAGAGATTACAATAAAACTTAAAGGAAAAGCATGCCTGCTATTCCGCTCAGTACTCCCAAAACCACTACTGAAGCACTAACAAATCCAAGCACACGCTTTGGATAGGAACGAGCTACGATCAACAATGAAGGGAGGCTGAGTGCAGGAAGCGTAATGAGCAAGGCTGCGGCCGGGCCTTCTCCCAATCCAACAAGCATGAATGTCTGGATGATTGGAATTTCAGCAGCCGTAGGAATCACAAACAGCATGCCGGCAAGCGCAAAACCAATGATCGCGAACAAGCTGTTTGAAGCTGTTTCACTAAGCTGCGGGAACAGCCAAATTCGGGCAGCACCCAGCAACAGGACGGAAAGAATATACGCTGGTCCGATATGCAGCAGCATAGTTCTAAGGCTCTTCATCCATCTTTTGAAAAATGGCCCCTGTTCCTCTTCAAGGGTCTCACTTTCCGGTACATCTTCCAAATTTACGGGTTCAGCGTCTTTCGCAAACCGGTTCGCGAGGTAACTGACACCAAATACAAGAACGAGCCCGAAAACCAGACGAAGCACCGTAAATTTCCATGAGAGCACAAAGGTCATAAAAATCAGGGTTGCCGGGTTGATGGTCGGGTTGCCCAGCCAGAAAGCTATGCTTGCCCCAACAGAGACTTTCTTTTTGCGCATGCCGACCGCCATCGGGGCAGCACAGCATGTGCACATCATTCCCGGAATAGATGCCAGTCCGCCAGCAACCGTACTTCCGAATGATGTTTTTCCCAATACCTTAAGCAGCCAGCGTGATGGAAGAAGCACTTGAATTAAAGAACCTAAAAGAATGCCGAGTGCAGCGGCTTTCCATACTGACAGAAAATATACCTTCGCATAATCCCAGGCAGATGCCCATGGCGAACTTGAAGCTGACTGATCGCCCAATATGGATGGTCCAATGGTATGTGTAACGGATGAACTAATCGCTTTTTGAAAGTACGGCCACCACTTCACATAGAGAAGACCTGCTGCGGCCACAATCAAAAAAATAACAAAAGCCCAGATGGCTTCCTTGTTTCTGGAACGCCCTTGTTGAACAGAATGATTTATTTGAGACATTTTATTCCCACCTTAATTATTTACAGTCTTTTTTCAATACCCCCCATTATATCACAAGCATTTAATTTTTTGGCAGATGAAGGATGATTGTGCGGCGATTATGCATTTCTTGTAAAAGTATTTTATAATATGAAATAGACGTATTAAAAGAAAGGCGGAAAAGCCAGTGTTTCAAGATATTGCAATCGAAGAATTAATGGATGCTTATAATAAAAATGAGATAACCCTCATCGATGTGCGGTCGCCATCGGAATATAAAGATTCCACAATACCGGGAAGTTTGAACATTCCCCTCTTTACTGATGAAGAACGGGCAGAAGTGGGAACCATTTATAAACAGAAAAGCTCGGAAGCGGCTAAAGAACGCGGCCTAGAAATCTTTTCGGCCAAGCTTCCTCATTTCATTAAAACCTTTGCCGCGATCGATGGCCCAAAAGCCGTGTTTTGCTGGCGCGGGGGTATGAGAAGCCGGACAGCTGCAACGGTACTCGATCTTATGGGAATCCGTGCGCAACGGCTGCAAGGGGGCTTTCGCACCTATCGGCAATGGATCGTCAAACAGCTTGACGCTATCGATTTTACACCCGAAGCTTATGTCCTGCACGGAAATACCGGAACAGGAAAAACATTGATTCTACAGGAGCTGGCCAAACAAGGGTATCCTATTTTGGATCTGGAAGGCCTTGCCGGCCACAGAGGTTCAATTTTTGGGGAGATCGGCCTTGTGCCCAACAACCAAAAAATGTTCGAATCCCTTCTCTTTCATGAGTTGGACAAGCTAAAATCCTCACCTTATATCCTGATGGAAGCCGAAAGCAAACGTGTCGGCAAGGTGGTTCTGCCCGGGTTTGTAACTCAGAAGAAACAAAAGGGTTTGCATATTTTTATCGATATGCCGGTGAGCGAGAGGGTCAACCATATTTTGGAGGACTACCTTCCATGGGAGCATCACCAGGAATGCCTGGAAGCTTTCATGCGTATTAAACGAAGAATTCACACCCCGATTGCTGCCCAAATTGAAAAAGATTTGGAAAGCGGCAACTATCATGCTGCCGTCCGACTGCTGTTGGAGCATTATTATGATCCACGCTATGAATTTCATGAAAATAATTATGATGAGAATAAGCGGATCAATCTGCGTGTCCAAAACAGCAGCGAGGCCATTGTAAAAATTAAAGAGATTATTGAAAAGCGTCAGCCGGCTCATACGGTACTGTAATTTTTACAGTTCCGGCCGGCTTTTCTTACATATCCACACACTTATTCAATATATTGATACTCATTTTGCCCTGCCTATAATACACTTAAAGGAATAAGGATAACTTACAGCAGAAGGAGCTATGTTTATGACAGCCTACCAATCAAGAAAAGAGGTTCCCGTTCAAGAAAAATGGAACCTGAACGATATTTACCCTTCTCTTCCTGAATGGGAGAAAGATTTCGAAACGGTAAAAGAACAAGCCCAAGAATTAATGAAGTATGATGGAAACATTAATTCCGCACAATCTCTGCTGGAGTTTCTTACAAAACAGGAAGATCTTTCTCTCAAGTTTAACAAGGTTTATGTCTACGCTATGCTGAGCGTGGATGTCGATACCCGTGATTCCCAAGCTCAGTCCCTGCTTGACCGGGCCAAGCATGCCGGGGTAAAAATCAGTTCGGCGACCTCCTTCTTTATGCCTTTCCTTTTAAGCCTTGACGAGGAACAATTAAAAGCGTACATCGCAGAAGAAGAAGGACTGCGATATTTTGAAGAAGACTTGTTTGATTCGTTCCGCTACAAATCCCATATCTTGAGCAAAGAGCAAGAACAAGTTGTTTCCCGCCTCGGAGAAGCTCTCTCTTCCCCAAGCGGTACATTTAACATGATTAACAATGCCGACATCCAATTTGGCGAAGTCACAAAGCCTGACGGCGAAAAAGTAGAACTGACACGCGGCATGTATTCCAAATTAATTGAAGATGAGAACCGCAATGTACGGAAAGAAGCGTACAAAGCCTACTACAAGCCCTACTTATCTCTTAAAAATACCGTTGCTTCGACGCTTTCGGCGGCCATCAAAAACAATGTAGCCGTAGCAGAAATCCGAAATTATCCGTCCGCTCTCGAAAAGGGGCTGTTCGGTGATAATGTTCCAAAGGAAGTGTACGAAAACCTGATTCGAACGACCAAAGAAAACATCGGTTCCATGCACCAATACAGTGCGCTTCGAAAAGAAAAGCTAGGACTTGATGAACTCCGCCAATATGACTTGAGCACGCCGCTAGTCGCTGGCATCAAGCTGGATATCTCATATGAAGAAGCTTATCAAACGATGCTGAAGGCGCTCGCCCCGCTGGGCAGTGATTATGTGATAAAGCTCCAGGAATTTAAAAACGCACGGTACATTGATGTTCGGGAAACGCCCGGAAAGCGTTCCGGTGCCTACAACCTCGGATTATACGGTGTACATCCGTTTGTACTGCTCAACCATCAGGACGATTTGGACAGCTTGTTTACCCTTGCCCACGAGATGGGCCACGCCATGCACAGCTATTATTCCAATAAGCATCAGCCAAAGATCACGGCAGGCTACAGCATTTTTGTGGCTGAGGTGGCTTCCACGGTCAATGAAGTGCTGCTGATTAATTATTTGCTCAATAAAGAAGAAAATCCTCAAATCCGTAAGCATCTTTTGAATCATTTTATCGATCAATTCAAGGGCACTCTCTTTACGCAGGTCATGTTTGCAGAGTTTGAGATGAAAACCCACGAGCTTGCCGAACAGGGGCAGCCGCTGAATGCGGAGGTTTTCTGCCAGGTCTATGAACAGCTGTTCAGGGAATACAACGGAGAAACCGTGGTATTCGATGAGGAAGTAAAATATGGCTGGTCTCGCATCCCTCACTTTTACCGTCCATTTTATGTATACAAGTACGCAACCGGATTTGCCTCTGCCATTCATCTGGCGACAAAGATCCTTGAAGGAGATATAGAAACCCTTGAAGCGTACCTGGAGTTCCTGAAAAGCGGAAGCTCTGATTATCCGCTCGAGCTCTTGAAAAAGACGGGAATCGACCTTTCAACACCGGAGCCGATCGTCAATGCGCTGAATCGATTTGGAGAGCTGGTCGAGGAATTTTCACAAGTATAATTAGTTAACATAATGAGGAGTTGGACTGGAAGATTCCGTTATGCCCAATTTCATCAAACAGACGAAAACAGCCCATCTATGGGCTGTTTTCTCTTTTTCCTCTTTTTTATACTGTCGATTGGCTTTTTATACTTACTCCCTGAATGATGAATCCGCTCTCCGGATAAGTAGGCATTCGTGAAAGGCTATAGCTTAAATTCTGATCCATTGGTACGTTATAGATCATTTCATTCGTTAAGAACGATAAGCTCGTTTTCATGACTTGAATCGTTGCCATTTCACCCGGACAGCGGTGCCCGTTGTAATAGTCTCCCCCGCCCTGAGGAATCAGGTCAAACATACCACCGGTCCAGTTCCTGAATCGTTCCGGATTAAACGCATAAGGCTCTTCCCAAAGCCGGTTATCGTGATTGGTCCCGTACACATCCAGTAGAACAAGCTGCCCTTTTTCAAACGTATGGCCCTTCCATTCAAATTCATTCTTCACTTTTGCACCCAGGAACGGTGCAAACGGGTAAAAGCGTCTCACTTCCTGTACAAACATCTGAACGCTCTCTTCATCCCCGCTTTGCAGCTTTTCTTTCCACACATCATGCTCAAACAAAGCAAGGGCACCAAACGTAATGTAGTACGTGATCGCTACAATTGGACGCAATATATTAATCAGTTCAACAGCTGCAGTATGTTCATCCAGATGTTTTTCCTTATGGTCACGATGCCAGGCCATTTTATGAAGCGCCGTTCCTTCAATCGGTTCCATTCTTCTGTGGCGGATCTCAATGATCAGCCCTTTAAAATAATCTTCCATCTTTTTTCTTGCCTTGCGCCCTTTCTGATGCCTTGGTCCAACCGCACCAAACGCTTCAACCATCGCCATAAAATCCCGGGCCAATGGCTTTACCTCTATGGCATCAATCGGAACACCAGCCCATCGGCAGGCTACACGACATAGTATTTGCTGCGCTTCCTCAAAGAGAACCACCTGATTCATTTTCGCCCACTCGGAAGCAGCGAGCCTCCATTCCTCTCTTGTCAGCTCGGCAAGCTGCTGCAGCCTTTCTTCCGTCATCAAGGTCATAAATAGCTGCTTGCGGTGTTCATGCGCCTCTCCATCCAGCGTTTGAATGGCATTTTCACCAAAAAGGGATTTTTGAATTCGTTTTGGTACAGCCCCTTTCCTTTCAAATCTTTCTTTGTCATAAAAAGTCGCCGCACCCTCTTGTCCGCCAACGCAGACGACCTTCTGCCCCAGCAGGCGGGTCTCGAAAAGGTCCGACTTAAATTTCGACCGGCGACTCGGAATATATTGATACCCTTCCTGTATAAGAGCCAGACTGTGGTCCAAGCCTTCTTCCTTCGGTATGTTTGACTGTTCGCTCATATTCTTCCACATCCTTTCCATTGAATTTCTCTTTAAACGTTACCCTCGTTTTTGATTTTGCAACCAACAAGGCGTTACTGTTCCATCTTCTCCCGCATCTTTTGCAAATAGGCCGGCGCATCCATAGGGTCGTCCACAACGAGCTCAATCAGGCAGAGCTGTTCACCGTTTACCTTTTCCACTTGCGAAATGACTTCATCCAATTCTCCGTTTGTTTTTACCTGTGCGGTAAACACGTCTCTGCCAAAAACCTCCGGCAGTTTGGTATACTTCCACATCGGAATTTCATTGTAGGTTTGTTTTTCCACTTTCACCTGGACATTCAGGTATTTTTCGATGGTATATCCGTCATTGTTCAAAACAAAAATAATGGGTTTACAGTCATTCTCAAGCATCGAGCTGATTTCCTGGACCGTCAGCTGTATTGAACCATCCCCAGTAAAGAGAAGGACTCGCCGGTCCCTTGCCGCAATGCATGCCCCAAAAGCGGCCGGTGTGGCGTATCCAATGCTTTGCCATCCTCCTTGAGCAATATAGGTTGCCCCTTTTGGGAGCCTCACCTGTGACATCCCATAAGAAAGGGTGCCTGTTTCCGTTACAATGACATCATTCTCCTTCAGCATGTGCTGAATCCTTGGATAATAGGAGGCTGCCCTGATTGGTTCCTCTGCTCCTCCTGTAACGGTGTCATACGGAAACGAAGTCTCAGGCAGCTTTCCTTCCTGCTTGAATCCTATATCGCTTAATTCCCGGATAAAATCAGCAGCCTGGATCTTCATGTAGCTTGCTTCTCCCACTTTAACGGAGTTCGGCTGTATTTCCACCACTTTGAGCGGATCAAGCTTGATGGTATTTTTTGATGTATTCACATCTGACCATAATGCTCCGACCGCGATGATTACATCAGCACCTTCAACAATCTTTGTAACTTCCTGGTCTCCAAACGCCCCCCCATATACCCCTATGTACTGTGGATGGCTTTCATCAAATGCGCTTTTCCCCTGCATGGCAGAAGCGACGGGTACGTTCCATTGCTCAGCCAGCCGCTGCACCTGATCCTGCAGGCCGTACCTAATCGTTTTCATGTCCGTAAGAATAACGGCATTTTTTGCGCCCGCCAGTAACGTTTTGCCGTGTGCAATCGCCGCTTTTAAAGCAGAGTCTTTTGTGCTCTCACCTACGGTTTGTTTTTCAGAAGAGATGATGGGCTGTGTGACCAGATCAATGGCAACACTTAGATAGACCGGTTTTTTCTTTTTCTTTGCCACTTCAATGGCAGCCGGTATTTCCCGTGCGGCGTTTTCCGGTGTCAAAACCGCTGTATAAGCAGTGAGGTTGTCATATACTTTCCGAAAGACATCAAAGTCCCTGTCCATCAGCGTATGGTGAGCAAGTGCCTTTTCCTCCTGCATGGCTGACTTCGGAGAACCTACAATGTGAATCACCGGGACGCTTTCACTGTATGAACCCGCAATCGCATTGCATGCGCTCATTTCTCCCACTCCAAACGTCGTAATAAGTGCTGAGATTCCGTTCAGCCGGGCATAGGCATCTGCCGCATAGCCAGCGTTCAATTCATTTCTATTGTTGACAAACTGAATCCCTTCATAATCTTTCAGCGTATCAAGCAAAGAAAAGTTATAATCTCCCGGTACTCCGAAAATTTCTTGAATTCCTTCTTCCTTTAAACAATCCAGTAAATACGATCCCAATGTCCTGCTTTCTGTCAACATGCTCACTCCTTTAATCGTTCATCTCTACTCTATGTATATACCCAAACCTTTTCATGCTAATCCCCTGCTCAGCCTATAAAAAAAGCAGATTTCCGTAAATGGAAATCTGCTTCTATCGTTTAATTGCTCGTATCTGACTGGGCTTTATTGCGGTTGCTGTTTACGCTATTTGACTGTATCGTATCTTTTTTCGGAGGTGTGGTTGGCTCAGTGGGTTTGTCAGGTTTGTTTTCATCCTTTGGCGGAGTGGTTGGCGTGTCCGGTTTATCCTGCTGGCCATCATCCTGTCCGTTATCTCCTCCCTGGTCCGTTCCTCCGTCCTGATTGGTTCCGTCATCCTGGTTGTTGCCGTCATCCTGGTTGTTGCCGTCATCCTGATTGGTGCCACCTTGCCCGTTGTCACCATTTCCTCCCTGATCGCTGCCTCCCTGATCATCTTTTGGCGGTGTAGCTGGTGTATCAGGAGCAGTGGTTGTTTCATCATCTTTTGGCTTCTCTTGATCCGTTTTCTTTTCTTCTTCTTTTTTATCTTTTTCCTTATCGGCCTCTTCTTCCTTTTTCGCCTCTTCAGATTCATTCGAATCCGATGTATCCTCATCACTTTTTGCGTACTTCGGCTGTGCTAAAGCCGGTACCGAGGTTCCCTGAACATACAGCTCTGAGCCTCGCGCTACTACTGAACCCGGTTTTTCAAAATCAGCTGTCATTTTCCCTTGCGAAGCATGGGACACAAGCTGCTTGAAAATCAGCTTGGCAATCACTTGATCATCTTTTCGCACATAGGTGTTAGACCCGGTTTTGTCATACCCGGTCCATACGGCTGCCGTATAGCGGGTAGTATAGCCGACAAACCAGGAGTCACTCGAACCATTTCCATACACACCTTGCGGCAGGTTGGTTGTACCTGTTTTTCCGGCAACATCAAGTCCCGGGATCTGAGCCATCCGGCCTGTTCCTCTGCTCACTACGCTCTTCAGCATATCGGTTACCATATAAGCGGTATAGTCGCTCATCGCTTTTTTCGGTTTATGTTTAATCTCGCGGACTTTACCGTTTGGATATTCGATTTTTCGAAGAGTTGTCGGCTGATTATAAACCCCTTGGTTTCCAAAGGCAGAAAATGCGCCTGCCATTTTCAATGGCGACACACCGGTTTCAAATCCGCCGATCGCATATGATGGATAAATCTTATCCAAACCAAGCCCCAGATTATTGGCAAACTTCTTCGCATTATCTTCACCAACCGCCTGGAAGGCTTTAATGGCCGGGATATTGTAGGACTGAACAAGCGCTTCTCTCATGGTAAGCGTACCATGGTAGGATTTATCCCAGTTCTGCACTTGTTTGCCGTTGATTTCAAGCGGTTCATCCCTGATCGGTGTATTCGTAGACCACTTCAAGTATTCAATCGCAGGACCGTAATCCAAAACAGGCTTAATGGTCGAGCCCGGCTGTCTCTGCGTATCGGTAGCATAGTTAAATCCTCTGGACACTTGTTCTTTTTCGCTCAGACGGTTTCCGCCGATCGCACGGATCTCACCGGTTTTTGTATCAAGAAGTACGACACCCGCCTGGAATTGATCGTCTGGATACACGACATAATCATCGGTGCTCAGAATTTTTTCAGCCTGTGACTGGGCATCAGGGTCCAGCGTTGTGTAAATTTTCAGGCCGCCCTCAAACAGATCTTTTTCAGAGATGCCTTCCTTTTCAGCGTCATCAATTACCTGCTGTAGGAACGCTTCATATCTCGGGCCTGACTCCTCTTTTTGTTTAACAATCATCTTCTTAATTGACTCAGCCTGCGCCTTCTCTTTTTCCTGCTCTGAAATGTATCCGTTTTTTTCCATTAGTGACAGAACAACATTTCTGCGTTCTTCCGCCAGATCCGGATTCTTCACGGGATCATAGCCGTTCGGTCGCTGCGGCAACCCGGCTAGGAGCGCGATCTCGCTGGTTGTCAGTTCATCGAGTGACTTATCAAAATAAACTTTTGCCGCTGTCTTTACTCCATACGCTCCGTGGCCAAAATAAATCTTGTTTAAATAGAATTCGAGAATTTGATCTTTGGAGTATTCCCGCTCAAGTTTCAGAGCGAGATAGGCTTCTTGTATTTTCCTCGTCACCGTTTTTTCCGGTGACAGGAAGGAGTTCTTGATGACCTGCTGGGTAATGGTACTTGCTCCCTCTGAACCAAACCCGTGTGTAATGTTTGATAGTATCGCACCGGCTACACGTTTTGGATCGATCCCCGAGTGCTTATAAAACCGGACATCCTCTGTCGCGATAAAGGCATTTCGCACGCGGGGTGGAATGTCCTTGATTGATGCATAATCCCGTTTTTCCTTGCCGTTGATCGATATGACCTTTTTGCTGTTCATATCATACACGGTAGAAGAGCTTGCATATTTTAAGTTTTGTGCATCCAATTCCGGGGCATTTTTGATCATTGAAAAGACCGTGATGCCGCCTCCAACGACTATGACAAGAAAGAGAACAAGAAAAGTTACTGCAGTGTATGTTAGGAATTTTCGAAAACGCTTTGGTGGCTTTTTGTTCTGTTTTCTTCTTTCCATTCTTGAAGCTGAATTATTCTTTTCCATCATAACTCTCCTTAAATTGTTCCATGTTATTTCCTATGCTGAAATAGTTAATATTATCCTGAACACCAATTTTATACTATTTTCATAGATAATCATACGAATATCACCCGGAAATGTTACAACTTTATTACAAACAGGTAAGAAGCACTAGATTTATCCAATTGTTTACATGATATGCATTTAAAAAAGAACAAGAACATGAAGTCATTTCCCGTTATGTGCTTTAATGGTATTCCGGCTGATCCGCAGAGGTCCGCAGCGGATGTACAGGATAATAAAATGATAGATTGCGATAGTTCCAGGCATAACGGCTTTTCTTAAAATAAGAACGGAGCGGGACTGTTTTCATTTTCCCGCCTTCTATCCAAATATCCTTATCCCTCGGTTTCTCACTGTCAAAACCAAATTCCAGCTTATTTTTATCGTAAACCATCGAATCTTTAGTGGTGCTTTCATACAGGTTATTCACTTGAGCCAGGTCAGCATGATATCTGCTGAAATGCTTTGATATTTTAAAAACATAAATTTGGTGAGGGGAACCTGTGATGGCGAGCGAATATGGACTGTTTGCACCAGGTGCAGATTGATAGTTTCGTGTGTTGAGTTCTTCTGCTTCCCTATTAATCGCCGTTTTCAGTGCCTCACTTTTTGACTGATATCCGTAATGTACCACAGCTAAATAAAGGGAAGGAACAGCTAAAACCAGAAGCAATATGATGAGCCATTTATCATTCACACCAACTTCTCCTTCTCGTTTCGGTCACTGGATGTGCAAAGAATGAATATTCAAAACAATCCCATGTCCTCTTGTTTCATTCCTCATTTTACCACAAATTTCCCTATATATTGTAAAAAAAGAAGCCTTTCTGTAAGAAAGACTTCTCGGGCGCTTTATCGTTTGGAAGGCCATGAACCCTGGAGTTTTCGAAGCTGGATAATCTGTCCGGTATGAAACGAATCATGCCGTATAAGGCTGGAGATATAATTTCCCATAGGTTCACCATCAGGAAGAAGGGTATCAAAATCTTCGTCATGTTTGGTTCCTACAATACTCAGCAATTCCTGCTGAACGTCTTCTAACTTTGAAACAGTCCGCTGCCAGGCCTCCTCATCATGAGGAAAGTCTACTCTAAACGTTTCGTTGTTGGTTTGTACGCAATCTGACATCTCCTCATCTTTTAAATAATGCAGGAGCTGTCGCTTGTAATACAGCAAATGATTGGCTGTCTCCCAGATCGTGTTCACCCCTTCCCCTTCCGGCCGCCAGCTTGCCTGTTGGGCAGACAAACCTTCGAGAGCGGGCTTTAAGGGAGCATACCAATCTCTTTGATCATACGCGTGCTCCATCTCACGCACTAACAGTTCAAATTTACTCATTGTTCTCCTCCTTTAACTCCCAATACACCATATCTCCCTCTTGTCCGGTCCGTTTCATCTCCAGCTTCTCCAATACGCGTACCGATGGACCATTGTCACTGAGGCATTCTGCAATAATCCTTTTGACACCATTTCTGGTGAACGCCCATTGGATCAGTTTTTCAACGGATTCGGTCGCATATCCCTGATTACGGGCAGCTGGTTCAAACCCGTACCCGACTTCCACCTTTTTTTCTGCATCCGGCTTTCCTTTAAATCCGATATCCCCAACAATACGGCCGGTTTCTTTTTCCGCTACCAGCCAAACGCCCCAGCCGTATTCCTCAGGATCCTGATCCAGCTTTTTCAAATGAGAAGCAATATGTCCGCCCAGGGGATATTCATCCTCTGACAATGAGGCCACATAGGGACGCGTACATGGTATGAGGGTTAATCGCTTTGTTTCCAGCTTCATGGATTTAGTTCCCTTTCTCTTCAAGTCGTTCTAAGCCTTGTATGTATTCTGCTTTCCTCCCGTAAATCCTTTTTTGGATTTTGGAGGAGGACAAGAGTCTGTAAATCCCAATATCAGGACAAAAAAAGACTGACCGAACTCGCCGGCAGCCTTTACTCACTATTTAATTATGCTTTTTACTTGTTTCGGAGCATGATCCGGTACTTCTTCCTCCCACCATAGGGCTTCTTCCGGATTTTTTAACACTTCTTCTACTTCGGCCGGCTCCTCCACTACTGGCAGTGAACCGCGAAGTGATCGGCCAGCTGTCTCCTTGACGAAAAAAGCAACGACGATAATTCCGATGATACAAACAGCCATTAAGTAATAGGCCGGAATCATATTATTGTTCGTTTCTTTAACGAGCCAAGCGACAATCAGCGGTGTGGTTCCTCCAAATATAGAAGTGGACACATTATAGGTTAACGCAAGCGAGCCATACCTTACATTTGTGAAAAATAAAGACGGCAGTGTCGCCGGAAGCGTTCCTTGAAAGGCGGTCAGCAGGCAGCCGAGGATCAGCACTCCCCAAAAGGCATTGATACCATTGCTGTTTCCGGCCAGCATAAATGCCGGGATGCTGAGAATGATCGTTAAAATCAGAGCTGAAATCAGGATCTTATTCCGCCCGATCCGGTCCCCTAAATAACCCATCCCAATAACAAACGGTATCATGATGACCATCACGATAAGAATAAGCAGCAATCCTTTGGTCTCGCCATAGCCAAGCTGCTCCGACAGATAGGACGGCATATAGGTTAATACCATGTAAACGATTGTATTGTAAAAGAGGACAACCCCCACACAGATTAATAGTGCTCTCCAGTGATTTATGAATATTTCTTTGAGGGAAGACTTGTTTTTGCTTTCCTCTTTTTCTTCCTCCATTGCCTTAAATGCTGGCGTTTCTTCCAGATGGGAACGGAAATAGAGCCCGATCAGTCCCAGTGGCGCTGCAATAAAGAATGGTATTCTCCATCCCCATTCTAGCATCGTTTCTGAACCGAGAATGAAAGTTAGCAACGTAACCAGACCTGAGCCCGCGATATAGCCGGCCAGTGTGCCGACTTCCAGGACACTGGACATCACACTTCGCTTTTTATCAGGTGTGGATTCTGCAATAAACGTCATCGCCCCTGCATATTCTCCACCAGTGGAAAATCCTTGAACGAGGCGGGCAACCAGCAAGAGAATGGGTGCCGCTATACCAATGGACGAATATCCGGGAATCAGGCCGAGAGCCAATGTGGCAATGGCCATCATGATCAATGTAATGGCCAGCACCTTTTTCCTTCCCAAACGATCACCCAGTATTCCGAATACAATTCCGCCGATCGGTCTGGCAATAAATGCGACAGCAAAGGTCGCAAACGCATAAATGACCTGCGCGGAAGGGTCAACTTCCGGGAAAAACACTTTACCGATAGTCACTGCCAAATAGGAATAAATACCAAAATCAAACCATTCCATCGCATTGCCAAGTGAAGTTCCCAAAATCGACTGCTTCGCAATTTTCTTATCTACTACTGTAATATCCCCTTTTTTTAATTTCCTTTTAACTCCTTTACCCACGGCGTGCCTCCTTTTAATTTATAGAAATTTTAGTTACTTTACTAAACCATTTCCCTAAACCGAACTTTATTAATCATTAGGCAAGCCTAATGACCCAATCATTCAGCAAGCTTAATGACCCATCAACAAAAGCAGAAAGGCCGCCTGTTGTACCGGCAGCCTTTTTCATTATTGAAGATTGCTTACATTTTTCTGCTGAGATCCCAATAATCCAGGAGAAATACCTGCTTGCTCTTCTCTTTTCACCAGTTCTTCTTTCCACCAGAATGCTGTTTTTGGATCAAGTCCTGCTGCTTCGCTTTCGTGCTCCACTGTAGGCTTGGAGCCCCTCAATGACCGGCCCCCTGTTTCTTTTACAAACAGAGTGACAACAAAGAGACCGATCACACACACACCAATTAAAAAGTAAGCAGGAAGCATATTTACGCCAGTGGCTTTCACTAGCCATGCGACCATTAGCGGCGTGGTGCCGCCGAAAATGGAGGTGGACACATTATAGGTAAGTGCCAATGAACCATACCGTACCTCTGTAAAAAACAAAGATGGCAGTGCGGCTGGCAATGTCCCTTGGAAGGATGTGAATAAACAGCTCAGCACCAAAAGACCAATAAATGCTCCCACGCTTGAACCTGTATCCATCAAGTAGAATGCCGGAATGCTGAGAACAATGGTACCGATTAAACCTGCAATGATCAGCCGGTTCCTCCCAATACGGTCAGCCCAGCGTCCCATGAGCAAAACACAGGGAATCATCGCGATCATGACAAACAGGATAAGGACGAGGCCTTTCATTTCCCCAAAGCCAATTTGTTCTGACAAGTAGGATGGCATATACGTAAGAATCATATAGTTAACGGTGTTATAAAAGAAAACCACACCAATGCAGATGAGCAGAGACCGCCAATGGTCTGTAAAAATCTTCTTCAGGGAGGCTTGATCCTTTCTTTCTTTGGTGGTTTCCTTCATTTCTTTAAATGCAGGAGTTTCTTCAAGATGTGAACGGAAATACAAGCCAATCATGCCTAACGGAGCTGCAATAAAGAATGGAATTCTCCAGCCCCATGCAAGCATGGTTTCGGATCCCAGCAGAAAAGTAAGCAATGTTACAAGGCCCGATCCGGCGATAAAGCCGACAAGGGTACCTACTTCAAGGAAGCTCGACATAAAGCTCCGCTTTTTATCAGGGGTGGATTCAGCAATAAACGTCATAGCACCCGCATACTCGCCTCCTGTGGAAAACCCTTGGACCAGACGGGCAATCAGCAGTAAAACCGGAGCGGCTGCGCCAATGGTGGCATAGCCGGGGATGAGGCCGATGCTCAAGGTGGCAACGGCCATCATGATAAGTGTGATGGCAAGGACTTTCTTTCGGCCTATACGGTCACCCAGCATTCCAAAGACCAGACCGCCGATCGGCCGGGCAATAAATGCGACAGCGAACGTTGCAAAAGCATAGATCAACTGGACAGAAGGGTCGATTTCAGGGAAAAACACTTTGCCAATCGTTACTGCCAGATAAGAATAGATCCCAAAATCAAACCATTCCATGGCATTACCGAGAGACGTTCCAAATATGGACTTCTTCGCTATTTTTGTATCTACAACCGTGACATCTTCCTTGGTCAGCTTATTGATTTGTCCTCTTTCCACACCGTACCTCCTCTTAATACCGTAGTCTTGCCTCTTTTAAAAACCCTCTTTCACTTATCAGTTTGATAATTTGTAGCAAACGACTTTTGGCTCTGTCATTTCTTGGATGGCGAACTTGATGCCTTCTCTTCCAAGACCGGACTTTTTCACCCCGCCAAACGGCATGGCGTCAATCCGGTAATCACTGCTGTCATTGATCATAATGCCTCCGACTTCCATGTGGGCAATGGCCTTTTGAGCTTGATCCATATTTTTTGTAAAGATGCCTCCTTGCAGGCCATAACTGACAGCATTCGCTTTTTCAATCGCCTCGTCTACGTTCTCCACTTCAAAAAGAAGAACGACCGGGCCAAAAATTTCCTCCTTAGCAATGGAGCAATGCTCAGGAACGTTTTTTAATACCGTTGGTAAATAGAAGGCACCATTTCTTTCTCCGCCTGTAAGCACCTCAGCGCCTTTTTCAATGGCTTCATTCACTAGGTTTTCTACACGTATGGCCTCTTTTTCTGTAATGAGCGGTCCCATATCCGTGAGTTCTGACAACTTGTCCCCCACACGGTACTGGTTGGTCTGTTGAACGAATTCTTCTTCAAATTCCTTCATCACACCCCGTTGGACATAAATTCGCTGGACGCTCAGGCAATTCTGTCCTGCGGCCCAAAACGCTCCTGAAACCGTCGATTCCACGGCTTCTTCTATATCTGCATCATCAAGCACGATAACAGGGGAATTGGAACCAAGCTCCATACTGATTTTTTTCAATCCTGCTTTCTTTACGATCTCTTCTCCGGCTTCTACACCGCCTGTAAATGAAATCATGCGGATCGCCGGGTGTGTAACCAGCACATCGCCAATTTCACTGCCATGCCCTGTAATCACGGACAGGACCTTGGGCGGAAGCCCGCTTTGTGAAAAAGCTTCGGCAAGCAGCAATGCACTGAGCGGCGTAACAGTAGCAGGTTTTACAATGATGGCATTACCGGACGCGATGGCAGGTCCGACTTTATGGGCCACCAGGTTCAACGGATCATTAAACGGAGTGATCGCTCCGATGATGCCAATGGGAAAACGCTGGTAATAGCCCACTCGGTTTTGGCTGCCTTCCATCTGGTCAAACGGAATCGTCTCTCCCTGGATACGCCTTGCCTCTTCGGCACTGATCCGGAGCGTCTGAATGCATCTTGCCGTCTCTTTTGCCGCTTCCCGAATGGTTTTTGAACCTTCTTGAGCGATAATTGAAGCGTACTTTTCCTTGTTCTCTTCGATGTAATCAGCGGCTCTGTGAATGACTGCCATCCGTTCGTAAACCGGCATGGCCGCCGCGATCTTTGCTCCTTCTTTTGCCAGTTCGATACAGGACAGCATATCTTCCTTAGAAGCCGCCGGAACGGTATCAATCAATGTGTTATCCTGCGGGTCCCTTACCTCAATGACGTTTTCGCGATTTACCCAGGAGCCTCCTAAAAGCATCTTTTGGCCAGCAAGCTGAATGGTCATAATTTCCCGCCTTTCTCGATTAGATGTTTACCAGTTTCCGTTCACGGTCAATGTTGATCAAATCAATGAGCAGAGAGAATCCCGTTTCCACTTTGCCTGCACCGGCTCCGCTCAGTGTTACCGTACCTAACAGGTCACAGTCATAGGCTATTGCATTTACCGCTCCCTTAATGGATGCGAGAGGATCGGTTACCTCCACTTTTTCAGGAGCAATCGAAGCGACGATTCTTCCATTTTCTTTTCGTGCCTTTGCTAGAAGCTTCCACCGCTTGCCCTCGGCTTTCGCCGATTCAATATCATGCCGGGTAATATTCGTGATTCCTCTACAGGAGATTTCTTCTACAGAAAGCGGCTCCTTCATGACATAGTTGGCTAGAATGGCAATCTTGTACCGCGCATCATATCCTTCCACATCGCTGGACGGATCGGCCTCCGCATAGCCAAGCGCCTGGGCTTCCTTTAGTGCCTCCTCATACGTAACGCCCTCATCCTCCATTTTTGTCAGGATGTAGTTGGTGGTCCCGTTCAGAATGCCGCGGATTTCATAGATTTCATTTCCGGCAAGAGCAGCAATTGGCATGCGCAAAGATGGAGTCCCGCTCATCACCGTGCCTTCAAATCCCCAATGAACGCCCTGCTTTTCAGCCAGCTGTGAAAGCTCCTGATAGGCCAGGGCGACCGGGCCCTTGTTTGTCATAACCACATTCTTTTTGGCCAGGAACGCGGTGCGGCAATGGTCAATTGCAGGCTGTCCGGTTTGGACATCCGTATAGGAAACTTCTACAATTGTATGCGCATTGGATTCACGGATGGTCGTCAGGCTGTCCCATCCCCGGACGAGACCCGGTGCAGAAGGGTAGTTCTCGAGATTTCCAGTTTCCTTGAGCACTTGAAGCACGGTTTCGATATCAAGTCCTCCGGGGTGATAGATGGAACCTTTATTAAAGTCTGATATGGCAACAATTTCTGCTTCAAATTGTTCATTCACCTTTAACTGATCTTTCTTGTTCTTTAAAATTTCAGCCAGCCCCTGACCGACCGTTCCAAACCCGATAAATGCAAGTTTATGTGCCATGAATGTCGACCTCCACCTTTGTGCGGCTTGGCAAAACTGCCACGCCATTTAAATAATTAATTGCTGTTTGGGCCAGGATTGCCGTACCGATCGGCAGGCACTCCTCATCGATGTCAAATACCGGGGTGTGCAAATCCCTTTGCTCACCGCCTGGTTTCGCACATCCGAGAAAGAACAACGCACCGGGTACCCGTTCCGTTACGTATCCAAAGTCTTCCCCGCCCATTCCGAAAGGCCCGCTTGTGATGCTGATGTCAGGATACAACTGATGAGCCGCCTCGATAAACCACTGGTTCACTGTTGGATCATTTTTCAATGCCGGCTCGCCGCGGTCAATTCGAAAGGAATACTCTCCGCCGAGTGGTTCAACAATGGAAAACGCTCGTTGCAGTTCCACCGCCAGCGTATCCCGCACTTCCGGGGAATAGCTGCGCATGGTTCCAGTGACCGCCACTTCTGTAGGTATGATGTTGCTTGCTGAACCCGCGTGTACCTCTCCAATACTGACAACAGCGGAATCCAATGCCGATAGTTTCCTTGCCACGATGCCATGAAGCGCCTGCAGCACCGGACCCAGCATCCATATCGGGTCTGTACCCTGCTCCGGATATGCCCCATGTCCGCCGGTCCCCGTAATTCTTCCTTGAAACACGTCGACATTGGCCATGCTGTACCCGTCGTTCACTTGCATGGAACCGACGGGCAGCCACGGACACATGTGAAGGGCAATTGCTGCATCTACCCCATCATAGGCTCCGGCCCTGATCATATACGGAGAGCCGGAAAGGCCGTTTTCATCGATACTTTCTTCTGCGGGCTGAAAAATAAATTTCACGGTTCCCTGTATGTCACCGCGCTCAAACTGTTCCGAGAGCAATGAGGCGACGCCGAGGACAATCGAGGTATGCGCATCATGGCCACAGGCGTGCATCACCCCTTCGTTTCCAGAAGAGTAACTCACTTTGTTTTCTTCCGTAATCGGCAGGGCATCGATATCTGCCCTGATCGCGATTACAGGTCCTTCACCGGAAGAGAGTGTGCCGACTATCCCGGTAGCCCAGCCTATTCCAGTCTCTGTCTTCATTCCCGGCATCTTTCTCAAAGCATCAGCTATATAGCTTGACGTTTCAAACTCCTGAAAACTGAGTTCCGGCCTTTGATGGATCTGCCGCCGCCAGGTCATAAGCTTTTCTTTCATGCTTCCTATACCTTCCGGATGTTTCATAGATCACTCATCTCCTCAAACCCGGAAAATGTCTTAAACTTTCAATCCGCTTTCCACATACTGAAAAGCTTGTTCGAAATCGGCAATAATGTCCTCAATATCTTCTATACCGCAGGAGATCCGGATTAATCCTTCCGGGATGCCCATGGCTGCACGCTCTTCCGGTGTACACTCCACATGGCTTGTGGTCCGTGCCGGCCCGACTGTTGTTTCCACAGCACCAAGGTTTGCCGCCCGGTTGGCATATTGCAACTTTGGAAGAAGGTCCCGTACCGTTTCCACTCCGCCTTTTACGGCAAAGCTTAGCATTCCGCCAAACCCTCTCATCTGTTTCTTTGCGATTTCATGGTTTGGATGGGTTTCAAGCCCGGGATAATAAACGCCCTCCACAAGTTCTTGTGTTTCGAGGAACTTGGCCAATGCCATTGCGTTTTCACTTTGCTGGCGGACACGAAGCTTGAGTGTCTTCATTCCCCGCAGGATAAGATAGGCTGCCATCGGATCCATGGTCGCTCCGTTAATCTCACGGAAATGATAGATTTTTTCCACCAGTTCAGCAGAACCGCATACAACACCTCCAAGCGCATCTGCATGTCCGCCAAGGAACTTGGTCGCACTGTGAATAACCAAATCTGCACCAAGAGCAAGCGGGTTTTGATTAATTGGCGTTCCAAACGTGTTATCCACCACCACGAGCGCTCCCGCTTCACGGCCGGCTTTTGCCATTCGTTCGATGTCAGTAATTTTCACAGTTGGATTCGTTGGTGTCTCGAGATAAAGAATGGAGCATCCTTTGGCTACTTCTTCTTCAATTTGCTCGTGATTGCCTGTTTCACACAGAACCACTTCTACCTGCTGGCGGGGGAGGAATTCAGTAAAAATTTTATTCGTTCCCCCGTAAGTATCCTTGATGGAAACAATTCGGTCTCCTGGTACAAGGAATGTAGACAGCGTGTTGCTGATCGCAGCCATTCCGGTTGAAAAACTTGTTGCGGCTTCCGCTCCCTCAAGAATCTTTACCTTATCTTCAAACGCCTGAACGGTGGGATTCGTGTTCCTTCCGTAAATATGTCCCTTTTTTTTGCCGATGGCCACGTCATACCATTCATCCATATCGTCATAGCCATAGGCTACGCTTAACACCACGGGCACTTGAGTTGCCCCGTGCACCAAATAGTCTTTTTCCCCTGCCCAAACAGATTGTGTTCCTGCTTTTGAATTCTGTGTCATACGATGACTCCTCCTTTAGTTTTTTAGAGCTGGTTTTTTATCTTCAATTTTCAGGCCCATTCCCCGGTTCACCATTTCTTGAAAAGCGAACAGAGCAATCGCCGTATCCTGTACACCCGTGCCTGTCAGATCACACACGGTTATCTGGTCATCATTTTGGCGTCCTGCAGCCTGCTGTGAGGTGAGCTCACCGATTTCGGTTATGGACATAGTTTCTGAAATCACACCCTGAGAGAGCGCATGATGAAGCTCGCCCAGCCGCTCACATTGAGCGACCGTATCACAGACCAGAACATCCGCTTTCGCCAAAACACCGGCTTCAAGCTCCTGTTTGTGCTCTGCATCTGAACCCATCGCCGTGATATGGTGCCCGGGATGAAGCCACTCCGCTTTGATCACTGGTTCGCTTGCCGGTGTGGTTGTAATGATAAGATCGCTCTGGATGACAGCCTCTTTTGCACTTTCAGCCGCCTGAACTTCCACTCCAAGCTCTTTAGTCATTTCCTTTACATATGCTTCTACTCGATCCGATGATCTTCCGTAGACGATCACCCGTTTGAAATTCCGTACCAACTTAAGCGCTTTTACCTGATACCGGGCCTGGCTGCCACAGCCGATCACACTGACAGTATGGATGTTTTCCTTCGCCAGGTATTTCGATGCGATGGCACCGGCGGCCGCAGTCCGTACGTCTGTGAGGTATCCATTGTCGAGCAACAGAGCCTCCGGAACTCCGGTTGTTGCACTAACAAGCATCATCAGCCCGCTTCCGCTCGGGAGTCCAAGCTGATAGTTGTTAAAAAAGCCGGAAGACACTTTGATTGCAAACTTGTCTTTGCCTTTGATATAGGCCGTTTTCACATCCACTTCACCATTCTGGTCGTGAACATCCACCCGCATGATGGGAGGCATAACCGCTTTCTTTTCAGCAAGGCTTGAAAATCCGTCTTCCACCACAGATAGCGCTTCATGGTTAAGTGATATATGCTGCCTTAACTCTTGTTCTGTAAAAATGTACATCTGCAGCTCCCCTTTAATTGAAGTTGGTTTCAAGGGCCCCTTCTTTAATCACCAGCTGTCTTGGCAAGGATGCGAATGTTTCACAGCCCGTTGCCGTTACCCGGAGGGCTTCGCTCGCTTCAAACCCGTACTGATCAAGCCAGATGCCCGGAATGAGATGGAACGTCATATTCGGCTGGAGGATCGTTTTGTCCCCCCTCCGGATGCTGGCTGTATGTTCGCCCCAGTCAGGCGGATAGTTCAGCCCCATTGCATAACCGAGGCGTGATTCTTTTACGATCCCGCTTTTATGAATGGTCTTTCTCCACGTTTCTTCGATTTCTTCACAGGCAATGCCGGGCTTGATCATTTCCAGGCACGCATTCAATCCTTCCACCACAATCTGGGAAAGGCTTTGTAATCGTTCAGACGGCTGTCCGATATTGACCGTTCTGGCAAGAGGTGAATGATACCGTTTGTAACAGCCTGCCAGCTCCAGGATGACTGAGTCGCCTTTCTTATATCTGTCATCGGTCCAGGTCAGGTGGGGTGTGGATGTTTTTTCCCCTGATGGCAACAGGGGGACGATAGCTGGGTAATCGCCGCCGAATTCCTTGGTTCCTGTGATTTGGGTATGAAAAATCTTGGCCGCGACATCACATTCCCTTACTCCTTCGTTGATCATCCCGATTCCGTCCATCATGGCTTTTTCCACGATGGTTGCAGCCCGCTTCATATATTGAATTTCTGCATCGGATTTAACCAGGCGGATCCAATTGACGAGCAGCGTTGCATCCTTGAAATCAGCGTTCGGAAGTCCCTTTCTCAGCTGTTCATAGCATTTGGCAGTAAAATAGTAGTTGTCCATCTCTACGCCGACCGCGCGTTTGTCCTGTCCGATCTGCTTTAAAATATCAGCAACAAAATCCATCGGATGCTTCGTATCGGATTGAACGTAATCATCCGGATAAGGAATCAGGTTCTCATGATAAAGCCAGGATGTGGCTTTGGCTCCATTTGTGTCCTGGTTCCGGCCGATCCAGATTGGCTGGTCTTCATCATCAATGACGATCAGCATTTGATGAACATAAAAGGACCATCCATCATAGCCGGACAAGTAATTCATATTTGCGGGATCCGTGATCAGCAGAACCTCAATTCCTTTTTCCACCATACTTTGTTTCGTTTTCAAAATTCTCTCCTGATATTCAGTTGTTCCGAATGACATCGGACCCACCCTCCCAAAGCATTTATTATTTGAATTTTAAGAATAATTAATCTATGGCTCTAGTATAGAAGAAAAGACGGTTTTCTCTCATCTGCAAAAATGTATGAAGTTTTTGTAAAAATTTTAGCCAAATTATCATATTACATAAAAAGAGACCGTCTACATGATAGACGATCCCCTCTCTTTTAATTATGTCATTTTGGATAGTGCGTAATCATAGGCTTCCAGCGTATGATTGATCTCCTTCTCACCGTGCATGGCAGACAAACTGTAACGGTTTAAAGGTTTTGTATAAATTCCCTGTGAGAGCAGATAGAAATCCAATTCCCTTCTCAATGAAAAATTGGATTTCTGAAACTCACGGTAATTTTTCACTTCTTCCAGTTCGGTAATCACCACATTGAATATAGTTCCCATTCCGATCGGCTTCATGGCAATTCCCCGTTCAGCAAAAATCGTTTGAATCCCGGATTTAAGTTGATCTGTCACCGACAGAACGTGCCCAATCTCATCCTGCAGAACGTTGATGGTTGCCAGACCTGCTGCTAATATCGTTGGATGCCCATTATACGTTCCGCTGTGAAACAGCACGTCCCTTGCACGTGAATGTTTGCTTTGGCTGCTGTCAAAAACATCCGATGAAGAGGAAGGAGCGCTGGACATTAAAATGTCTTTTTTTCCGCCGACCACTCCAACCGGGAATCCGCCTCCCAATACTTTCCCAAGCGTCGTCAAATCGGGGTGTACTCCATAAACCGATTGAGCGCCTCCCATTCCTAACCTGAACCCTGTTTTTACTTCATCAAAAATAAGAAGAATTCTGAGCTCCTCGGTGATCTTCCGCAATCCTTCCATAAAGGCTGGTTCTGCCGGAATAAATCCGCCCTGAATGGGTTCCATCATGACAGCTGCAAGCTCATCTTTTCTTTTATACAATATGTCTGACACGGCATCCAAATCATTAAACGGAAGGACAATGGTATGTTCTTGATGATAAGGATCTACCCCTTTTGACTCAATCACTGATCTTGGTTCATGAATCGGTCCCGCTTCGGTGATCGGCGGATTCACACTTAAGAGGACCTGGTCATATCCGCCATGATAATGCCCCTCAAACTTTGCGATTTTTTTCTTGCCAGTATAGGCATAAGCCAGACGGATTGCCAAAAGCGTTGCTTCCGTTCCTGAATTGGTATACCGGATTCGTTCCATACTCGGAAACAGCTCCATAATTTTTTTTCCCATTTGGAGTTCCAACTCATGCGGAGTACCAAACAAGAAGGTTCCGTGTTCCTCCATTTGCTGCTGAATGGCGGCTTTTACTACTGGGTGCCCATGGCCAAGCATGAGAGCGCCGTATGAAAGCAGATAATCGATATACCTGTTCCCGTCCACATCATATAAATAAGCCCCGCTTGCTTTTTCCATGATAACCGGATAAGGATCATAGGCCTTAATATTGGCTGTGACTCCGCCGGGCATAACCTGCCGCGCCTCGTTCATAAATTCTCTGGAGTTTGGTGTCCTTTTTGTGTATTCCATTAATGCATCCATCTTTTCATCTCCAATATGAAATATTCATTTCGTTTTTTCTATATTTTTTAAAAATTATATAATAAACTATCAGTAAATGAAATATTTATTTCAAAAACTTTGTATGGATGTAATGTTTTTTCAACTCGTTTATGATGGTAGTAGAATGAAATTGCACAACTACATTGTAAAAAAGGAAATGAAGTATGGAACAAGACCACGTTTATCATGTTATGGCGAACAAAAGGGCGAAGATGAGCAAAGCCCATTCTAAAATTGCAGATTATGTAATGGATCATCCAAACACTGTCCCCTTCTTTACCGTTTCAAAATTGGCAAAAGAAGCGGGGGTCAGTGAAGCAACCGTCGTCCGATTTGCTGTCTTTCTTGGGTATTCCGGTTTCCCTGACTTTCAGCAGCACTTGCAAAACGCTGTGCAGCAGCAGCTCACCACCATGGAAAGACTTAAACTGTCGACAGAGGTATATAAAAAAGAAGATGAAGCGGCTTATGATATTTTCCAGGACGATATTGCCAACATTAAAGCGACCATGGAAAGTCTTGATATTCGATCGCTCAAAGACGCGGCCGACTATCTGATGGAAAGTGACCATGTGTATATCTGTGCAAATCGCAGTGCAGCTGCTCTTGGAAACTTCCTTCACTACTACTTAAATTTTCTTTTGGATCATGCCGAGATGGCGACTTCCAAAGAACTGCTTCCTGAACAATTGTACCAATTGAGTGAAAAAGACACCGTAGTAGGCATCAGCTTCGCCCGTTACACCAAAAGCACCATTGATATGGTTTCTTTTGCGAAGAAACAGGGGGCCAAAACGATTGTGATTACTGACAGCCCTTACTCCCCGCTTGTTCCGCAGGCGGATGTTGTTCTGTTGGCTTCCAGTCATCTTCCTACTTTTTTTGACTCGTTTGTAGGCCCGCTCAGTCTGATTAACAGCCTTATCGCGCTTATCGGAAGGGAAAAAATGAATGACGCACAGGAGCGCTTGAATAAATTGGAGGATGTCTGGGAGCAGTTTGACGTCTTTTACAAGAAGAAAGATGACTAAGAAAAAAAGACCTTTTCAGGCCTTTTTTGCATTATGAATAAATGGCGGTTTCAGTGAGTCCCAATTTCCACGTTTTAATGCTGAGATCGAGCAGAAATAAATCGTCCGTATCGATGAGAGAAAGGCCTGTTAACGTTTCAATTTTGCGAAGTCTGTACAATAGAGACTGTCTGTGAAGGTTAAGCAGGCGGGCGGTCTGGCTGACGTTTCCGTGGCACTCATTGTAGGTACTAAAGGTTCCGATCAAGTCCATGTTGCGCTGCTGATCATATTGGATGAGCGGTTCGATGGCAGAGACGATGATTTCTTTCATTTCCTTGTTTTGGGCCAGGGTCAACAGCACCCGGTCCACCTTTGTATTCTCATACAATACCCGGTGTCCGGCCCCTTTTTTCTTCCTGCCGATTTGAAGAGCAGTTTGTGCATGGTCAAATCCTGTTTTGAATCCTGCGATGGTTTCCTGTGCCCCTCCAATTCCCCATGAAATGACCACATCAGGCAGCAAATTCCGCAGCCGCCTTTCCACCAGATCCAAAAAATGATGGGCTGGGTTTTCATTGTTTTTCGCCTGCACAAATAGAGTTAATTTATCTCCCTGATACGTCATCATTACTTCTTTTTCAAGCGATCCCGCAGCATAATAAATTTCTTCTTCAATGTAACGGATCATACTGTCAAGCCAATGCTCGTACGAAAGGTAATGCTGCTTTCTTTTTTTAAACAAGAGCTCCATGTTCTCGGGATATCCCGCAATACAGACATAAGGAACCTTAAGATTGAACCCAAGCAATTTGGCTCTGGATTCCGCTTGTTCATCAGAAGTAAATTCACCTTTGGCCAATTCCTGTATAAAATCGCTGCGCAGGCGCATCTCGGTTTCTTCAATGGCATTTTGGCGAGACAGCCAAAGCGCGACCGTGGTAGCCGAATGCTCAAGCACATTTACCCGGTATTGATTCAGGAAGTCTTCAATCTCCCCATCCTTTGGGAACAGTACAAATAAATATCCCTGAATATCTCCTGAAGCATTCAGGATCGGCAGCCGCAGTATGGTCTCACCATCCAGCTCAATCATTTGAAACTTTTGATACATGGGATCCTGGGGCAAAGGGGATGATGTTTTTTTTATGGAGATTCCATCCTTCAGGTTATAGTACTTCCATTTGTCGTCCGGATCCCCCGCTTCCGTACGGTCCTGGATGATTCCCGCACGGTCGGTAATGATGATCGGGCAGCCGATCTGATTTTGAATATAATCGGAAATCTCCCTGAGGCTCGTTTCCTTGAGAATCAGCTGGAGGAGTTCCTGCTGGGCTTTTTCCGATTTCTCCCGTTCTTTATACTGAATGTCGTTAAGCTCCCTCAGCACTTCTTCTATAATGGTGGAAAACCGGACTTCCCACGGGATTTCCATAATGATAAACTGATATTTTTCAGCCAGCTCCACCACTTCTTTTGGAACGTCATAGATATAACGCCCCAACGCAATAATCAGTGCAGAAGCTTCGGAATGGATAATATCCTCCACAAACTTTTTAAATAATTGAACATCATGCCCGCAGCCAATGGCCGTACTCAGGACGACTTCATTCTTCCGCACAAAATTTTCAACGGGCATTTCAATGGCAGAAATCCACTGGACATGCCGTTCTCTAAGATGAGAGCTCCCGGTCCGTACCCTGGCATTTTCCATAATTTCTAAGCTTAATAGATCATTCACCGCTAACTTCAACCGCTCTCCTCCTCTGGCTGCAATATATTTTCTAAATATTCACATAGTTAAACTATACCAAAACTTGCAGCAGGCAGGGAGCATTATGAAGGATTATACGTATTCAATATCCGCTGAACAACAGACAGATCCACATTATGTCCGGTGATAATAACGGCAATGGGTCCATCTCTGTCCTCAACATGATGACCCAGTAAAGCTGCAATTCCGGTCGCCGCTGCACCCTCCATGATCATTCGGTGGTGGCCCATCATGAATGCCATACTCTGTGCGATTTCTTCTTCTGGTATCAACACCGCCCGGTCCATGTATTTCTGGACCATATTAAAGGTGTACTGATTATCCAGCCCGATGCCGCCGAGCAGGCTGTCGGCAAGCGTATCCTTTTCCGGCATCTTTATCGGTCTTCCAGCTCGTAAACTTTCATACATCACGGCTGATTCTATCATGGAAACGCCGGTCACCCCGATCGAAGGGTCATTTGTCTTGAGTGCCATTCCAATGCCTGACAGCAATCCTCCGCCCGAAAGAGGGACAATAACGTCCTTCAGTTCAGGGATATCCTCCAGCAGCTCGAGTCCGATGGTTCCCTGTCCGGCAATGACCTCCACATCATCAAACGGTTCAATAACGGTTAAACCGTGCTCCTCTTCAAGCACCACACACCTTTCGCCTGCTTCATCCTGGCTCTCGCCGCAAAATTCAATGAAAGCTCCCAGCCTCTTCAATGAATCTACTTTTGCCTTCGGCACCCGGTTAGAGATGCAAACGGTCGCTTTTATTCCCAGCTTTTTGGCGACATAGGCCACTGCCATTCCATGATTTCCGGTCGAATACGTCGCTACACCCCGTTTTCTTTCCTCCTCACTCAAGCTGAGGATTTTATTAGCGGCCCCTCTCACCTTAAAAGCACCTGTATCATGCACGGTCTCCAGTTTTAAGTAGACCGGGCGGCCCATCTTTTCTGATAGAATAAAAGATTCAACAACCGGTGTTTTGCTGATTAGTGACCGGATCCTCTTTCTTGCTTCCCATACGTTTTGTATCGTCACATTCGTTTTTAGCGCTTTCAATTTTGTCCCTCCCTCTTAGAACCATCTCTACTTCGGATTATATAGTAACAATATTCTGCAATCTATTGTGAAAAGTGACTAGGAACAGGGAGATCTTTTACTACAGAATGATAAAAAACCGCTGGAATTCTCCAGCGGTTTTTTAAGTTACTTTTATCGCCCATCCAGAACAATGGTACTGAGCGCAGGTACTTTAACGGTTTTGCCCATTACGATTCCGAGGGGTTTGTTCCCGGCCTCTTCGCCATTCGCCAGAACTCGCCATGGCCCGGGCTTTGGAAGAGAGATTGTTTGAACGCTTGTGTTGGCGTTATATAATACGACCAGATCCTTTGACCTGTCTTTGTTCGCGTGGCCTTTCAGATCATAAGCAACCGTATTTTTGGGTGCCGGCAGGAACTCGATATGGCTTCGGATGTCAGCAGCCGTTCTCATCCGGAATGCAGGATGGCCTTTTCGGAGCTTGATCAAGCCTTTCATATAGTCTACCTCTTTACTGAAATCGGCACGTCGCTGCCAGTCGAGCTGGTTGACCGCGTCAGGTGACTTGTAGCTGTTATGGTCGCCGCCTTTCGTTCTCATGAATTCCTGTCCTGCATGAAGGAAAGAGATACCCTGTGATGTCAGAATGATGGATGACGCGAGCTTATGCATCTTTTTGCGGGTATCGACCGAGCTTTCAGGATTTGTCAGTTGAAGCTTGTCCCACAGGGTATGATTATCGTGAGCTTCGACGTACGTAATCACCTGTTCCGGATCTTTATAGGTCGCCATTGTGCTTGGATAATCGATTCCTGCTTTAATTCCTTCCTTGATCGCCTCTTCGGTATCCGGTTTTCCGTTCACAAATCCTTTGTCCGTATCTTCAAATACGCTTCCCTTTAAACTGTCGCGGATTCCATCGTTAAAATGGGCGATGCCATTCATTTTTCCGGCATTCTTTTGATTGGCTTTTAATGACGGATCAAGCGGAGTATTGAGATCCCATCCTTCACCGAGGACGATGATCGATGGATCAATCTTATTCAATGCCTTTCTGACTTGGTTCATTGTTTCTACATCATGAATGCCCATCAGGTCGAATCGGAAGCCATCCAGATTATATTCCTTGGCCCAGTAGCTGACGGATTCCACAATGAATTTTCTCATCATCTTGCGTTCTGAAGCCGTATCATTTCCGACTCCCGTACCGTTTGCCAGTGTTCCGTCCTCGTTATACCGGAAGTAATAACCGGGTACGAGCTTTTGGAAATTCGATTCGTCCGCCGAGAACATATGATTATACACGACATCCATAATCACCCTCAGGTTATTGTGATGCAGGGTGTTCACCATTTGCTTCATTTCTTTGATCCGGACAGCCGGCCTATAGGGATCTGTTGAGTAAGATCCTTCAGGTGCGTTATAGTTCTGCGGATCATAGCCCCAGTTAAACTGCGGTTGATCGAGTCTGGTTTCATCTACGGTTTTGTAATCATAGATCGGCAAAAGCTGGACATGCGTGACTCCAAGATCCCTAATATGACTTAATCCTGTTTTGACACCTTCTGGTCCAGTTGTGTTTTCCTCGGCAACTCCCAAGAACTTTCCTTTATTCTTAATTCCGCTTTTCGGGTGCATGGAAAGATCTCTGACGTGAAGCTCATAAATGATGGCATCTTCTGGAGTGAAAGCTTTCATCCGTTTATGGAAGTGCTTTGGATCGGTTTTGTCCAAATTGATGACGGCTCCTTTTTGCCCGTTTACGGTTACCGCACGGGCATAAGGATCAACCGCCTCGTTCCATTGGTCGCCGATTTTCACCTTATACGTATAGATCAGCCCTTCATGATTGCCTTTTAACGTTCCTTTCCACGTTCCTCTTTTACCTTTTTTCAAGGGAAGCTCTGTGCCCTTTTCATCCTGCCATGATTTGTACATAACAAGGTTCGCCTCACTGGCGGTTGGTGCCCAAAGCCGGAACTTTGTTTCTTTTTTGGAATAGCTGTTGCCCAAATCATCTCCGCCGTAAAAGAATTTATTGTCAAATTCCGGTGTGCGGACAACCTTGCCTGTTTGTACAACAACCTCTCCAAAGTTTTTTTTGGAAACCTTGTACACATTTGTGAGATCCAAATCATTGGCAGTGATGATCTTCACCTTGTTTGTAAAGTCACCCGCTTGGTTGTCAGCAGAAACAACTTGTTTGATGGATGCACCGCCGGTAAGGCTGATGCCATGCTCTTTTACATCAAAGGGAAAATTCGTTTCGAATGTAATCTCACGAAAACCATCGATGGATGCCTTTACGATTTTCGGCGTGCGATCCACCAGATCTTTATCATAGTAAATGCGCTGCTGTCCCTGCGCAATCCATACCTCTGCAGAACCGTCCTCCTTGAACTTTGTTACATAACGGTCATTGAATTCTTTTTCTGCCCAATCATTACCTGGTATGCTCTTTCTTACAATGAATCCAAGCTTGTGAACGTCCTTCAGGTTTTCCATTTGAATCGATGCTGCTTTGCCGAATTCATCTTCTTCTGTAAACTGAACCGCTTTTCCTTCACCGTTCTCCGGCCAAGTCCACAGATTCCATCCATCGTATTGATTGTCGTAACGGAAATAGTGCACTTTCACATTCAACTTTTCAAAAGCAGGCAAATCACGGTACTCGCCATCAGGTGGCTCGGTATACGTGTTGTCATCCCCTGACTTGACCCAGACTTCCCCTTCCCCTCCAGTAATATCAATGAAACGGTCGCCTCCGTCTTTCTCCCAGCTGTCAGTACGGACAATAAAGCCCACCTTTTTGTATGTACCATCGAGCTCAATCTCAGCCATCTTTCCGAATTTGTCCTCACCAGTAAACGGATAGGCTTTCCCTTCTCCGCCTTCAGGAAAGACCCATACGTTCCAGTCCTTCATATTCCCATCTGATGGCTTGTAATGAATGATTACTTTTGTTTTGCCAGTTGCAGAATTCATTTCTGCAAACGATTGCACAGAATAGAATGAAAAAAAGATTCCTATCAGCAGTGTAAAAATGGAAACAAGAGACACAAACCGTCTGATCTTGATCCCTGCCATATTCCAGTCCTCCCTTGAACATGAAAATTTTGGATTGCTAACACAACTTTACCATGATAAAGCAATAAGTGAAAGCGTTTGCACAATAGATGGGTAAAAAGGCATAGAAAAACCGAAAAGAGACGATCAGCTTTTTTCGGCTTCTTCCTGAAACTCTATTATTTTGTTTTGATAATAGCTTACCTGATCCGGATAGATTCCCAATTCCTGTTTTCCCTTATCACTTATAGAATAGATGCCCCGGGAAATTTTTTCAAACCATCCATAATAGTTTTTGCTTAAAATGGATAGCGTCTTGTCTCCCGTTCCCCACCCCCGCAGTGCCTTAGGAGTCAGTGGACCGAATTCCTGAAGCAGGCAGGCGATGTATATGCAAGTTTCCATGTAGGCTGTGATCAGTTTGGTTTTGCTGCTTCCGCCGACATTGTAGTCCCCATTCCGGCCTTTGATTTCTTCGAGCAGCTTCGTCCGTCTCTTCTTATACCGCTGCTGGCTTTTCTTGCGGTCAAAAGGCCCGGGATTAAGAATGGTTTCCACCGTCGCACCTTTTTTGGTAAAAGAAACATGCAGCAGCCCGAGCTCCAGCTGTTTGATTAAGTGCAAAACATCATGCCATTTTTTCGAATTCCTTTTGTATTTGGGCTTGGGAATCGCTATATAAACAAAGTCAGTCAGCCGCTGCCGGTTTGTCGCCTGTACAAGCAGGTCCACATTTAAAGTGAGCTTGAGTTCTACGATAACGAGCTCGTCTTCTTTCATCATGGCGATATCGCAATGATGGACTTCACCATACACCTCATATCCTTTTTCCCTAAAATAGCCCCGAACAGGTACATACAGATCAGTTTCATAGCGTTTTTCTTTACTCGTCTTCATAACTACCTCGCTTTGGTGCCCATTATAATCGGTTCCATTATCTTTGAAAAGCTTTTTATCTCACCACTTTTACATCCCTACATATTCTGTTAGTACTCACCGGGCGGCTGCCCATTGGCCCGGTACACGAATCGGAAGGGAGAGAAAAGATATGGGCATTGAACTCACAGCGCTTCATTGGATTTATGTAGTTTTTATCTTTTTTATCATTGGTTTTATGGTCGCAAGGAGAGATACGACCCTCATCTGTATTCTTGGAATTTTCTTGATTGCACTCACTGCCACAGGCTCGTTAAGTGCCTCGGTAAGCAGCATCTTCAACAGCTTCGCCTACGCTATTACCGAACTTCTCTCCACGATACTCGTCATCTCGATTATTGTGGCCATGAGTAAAACACTGACCGTTACAGGGATCAATGATGTCATGATCTCTCCTTTCTCAAAACTCATACGCTCGCCGGCCCTCGCTTACTGGACGATCGGCCTCCTTATGATGGTTATTTCTTTTTTCTTTTGGCCATCTCCCGCTGTTGCTTTGATGGGAGCTGTTCTGCTTCCGGTTGCCATCCGGGCGGGCCTTCCTGCTCTCGGGGTAGCCATGGCCATGAACCTCTTTGGTCACGGGATTGCATTGTCCGGCGACTTCGTCATTCAGGGCGCACCTAAACTGACGGCAGACGCTGCAGGCCTTTCCGTCAACCAGGTCATCCATGCCAGCATTCCTCTTGTGATTGTCATGGGCGTCGTAACAACTGCGTGTGCCTTCTACTTTTTAAAGCGTGATTTAAAAAACGGGAAGCTCACAGGCAGCACAGGATTAGCCACAGCTGCAGTTTCCACCAAGGAAAACACTCTTCAAAATAGTGACACCGCTTTTCTTTCCCCCAGCCAAAAACGCTTTTTCGCCTTGCTCGTTCCTTTTTTATTTGCCTTGGATGTTGTCTCTATGTATTTGTTTCATCTTCAGGGCGGCGATGCGACCGCACTGATTGGCGGAACCTCTGTTGTCATTCTGCTTTTGATCTCAATGGCAGCGCATAAAGGAAAAGGGCTGGAGAAAACCACCAGTTATCTTATTGAAGGCTTTCAGTTCGGTTTTAAAGTCTTTGGTCCCGTTATCCCGATTGCTGCCTTCTTTTACCTTGGTGATGCCGGATTTAACGCCATCATCGGGAACCTTTTGCCCAAACACTCTCACGGAATCGTGAATGACCTTGGTGTATCACTCGCATCGGTTGTTCCAATGACAAAGGAAATCGGCGCGATCACCTTAACGGGTGTAGGTGCCATCACCGGTCTCGACGGCTCGGGTTTCTCCGGCATATCACTTGCCGGGTCGATTGCCGCATTGTTTGCCCATGCTATAGGTGCTGGAGCGGCGACCTTGACTGCCTTGGGTCAAATCGCGGCCATTTGGGTCGGCGGAGGCACACTGGTGCCATGGGCCCTGATCCCTGCAGCAGCCATCTGCGGAGTCAATCCTTTCGAACTTGCCAGAAGAAACCTGCTCCCTGTTGCGATTGGGCTTGTGGTCACCACCATAGTCGCCATGTTCTTGATCTGACGGTAAGAAGAAGGCTCCAAGAATGAGCCTTCTTCTTTACATTTACAAAACAAATTCCTGTTTCATTTCCATTTTCACTCCAAATCCGTTATAATTCGCCCCAAGGGCAATTTTGAAAGGAGTGAAATAATGAAAAAGATTATTTCAATACTAATGGTCGCAATGCTTGCTATCGCTTTGACAGCTTGCGGTTCAGATGATAAAGACAAAAAGGCTTCTGATACGAACGACAAAGCAAAAACCTCTCAAGCCGATCAGAAAAAGCAAGAAGAGCAAATGAAAGATATGCAAAAGAAACTGGATGCACAAAAAGTGGATGAAAAGAAAGTAGTGGCGACGGTAAACAATGATAAAATCGTCGGCAAGGATTACAACATGGCGCTTTCTTCTTCACAAATGCAAATGCAGCAGATGGGACAAGACCCTTCCTCCAAAGAAGCTGCAAAGCAAATTAAAGATCAGACCGTTGAAAGCCTGATTGGACAATCCCTTATCCTTCAGGATGCAGAGAAAAAAGGATACAAAGCATCAGATAAAGAAGTAAACGATCAGCTGTCTCAAACCAAAAAGCAATATAAAGATGAAAAGAAATTCGCAGCCGCTCTTAAACAAGCGAACCTGAGCGAATCGGATCTTAAGGGACAAATTGCCGATGGTATTGCCTCCCAAAAATACATTGAAAAAGAAGTTCCTGCTGACAAAGTATCAGACAAGGAAATTCAGGATTACTACAACAAATATGCCAAACAAAGTACAGGAAAAGATCAAAAAGCGCCAAAACTTGAAGAAGTAAAACCTCAGATCAAACAACAGCTCGAACAGCAAAAGCAACAGGAAAAACTCGTTAAAAAAGTTCAAGATCTGAAAAAGAACGCCAAAATTGATGTAAAAATTTAACTGCACGACAAAAGGATGGCCTCCTGGAGGTCCATCCTTTTTTTATGGTCTTAAATGAGAATGGGTAGTTGAATCTGAAAGGTCCAACGGAGTTACGGTCCCCTGGTGAAAATAAAGCTGCCATCTCCCGTCCATGTGCTTCCAAATGGAACTCCTCAATGTGTTTCGGTCTTTTGTCCGGTTACGTATAATATACGTTGTTAATACGATGTCAGATGCCAGCATCCGAACTTCAAAATTTAAAAGCGATAAATCATCCACGTCAAGGTCCCCTGTCATGCAATCCTCTTTTCGTATTGGATAACCGGAACTGCCGAATTCCAGGAAATCATCAGCAAGCTGCTCATCCAGTTTTTCAGTCGTTGTTCGCACATCAGGCCGCAAATGGCTTTCCTCCAGCTCTCTCATCTGTTCTTTCATCGCGTCTTCCATTTATCCCATTCCTTTATTCTGTATTCCTTTAACTATTCTTCTTTTATAAAGGTTGTCCTTTTCTCTTACCCTTTATTTTTTTAACAAGAAATCCTCCCTGTCCACATATAGTGTAAAGACAAGCTGATGGAGGTGGAACTTTTGAAAATATGGTTTGTTCCTAGAAAATGGATTTTATTGTTTATTTTATGTATTTGTATTGGACTCGGCACATGGTATGCTGTAAAGCCCGATGCTGTAGAAACGACAGGATCACCGGCCAATGCAAAGCGTCTGACGATCAACATGGTCACAGGGGAATTCAAATCCACGCTGGATAATGGAAAAGAAATTGAAGCCTACCGCTGGGATCCGGGAACGATTTATATCCCGCACGATCAGCCGGTGACCTTGAGCATTTATGGTGTAAATGGCAAAGCACACCCCTTCTACATCGAAGGAACGAATGTGAAGGGCAACGTGGTGAAAGGCAGGGAAACGGTTCTGCATCTCCGCTTTAAAAAGGAGGGCATCTACCGGCTGATCTGTAAAACACATCCAGATATTTCCCACAACGGTCCTATGATCGCCTACCTGGTCGTTGATTGATTCGATGGAAAGCATTCAAAGCTGAATGCTTTCTTTTTTTGGCATATTCCACCTATATACATTATATGGTAATCTATAGCAAAAAAGAGGGAGGGCTATTGTGGCTAGACGTAAGAGAACGAATTATGCTGTAGCAGGTTGTTATGTAATCGTTGCTCTATTTATTGCGTATATCGTAGTTCAATATCTGGTCTTTGGGCCAAAACAGGCAGGGATTGTTTCCGGGAAACTCTCGATCCCGGGATTTCCATACAGCACGTGGCAGGTCTTTTTCTTTGTACACATCGCCACTGGCGCAATTGCTCTCCTTACCGGTCCCTTTCAATTCTTAAGGTCCAGCCGGAAGGTGATTTCCGTCCACAGAATCATTGGAAGAATCTATGGGATATCTATTTTCATCAGTGTCCCTGCTGGCATTTATCTGGCGTTGTATGCCACAGGTGGCCTTGCCTCTTCGATCGGATTTATTGTTCTGGATGCGGCCTGGTTCATGACTGCTTTTATCGGCTTAAAGCGTATCCGCGAAAAAAAGGTGGCCAGCCATCAGGAATGGATGCTCCGCAGTTACGCAGTCACACTTGTCTTTGTGACATTCCGTGTTTTTCTTCCGTTGCTTACCCTGGCTAACCTGCCTTTCTCTATATCGTTCTCACTGTCAGTCTATCTTTCAATGGCCCTTAATCTAGGATGGGTGGAATGGCACCTTCGGAGAAAAAAAAGAAGGACCATAAAGTCAAACATTTCCGTATAAAAAATAAAGGAGAAAAACAGGTTTGTTTTTCTCCTTTATTCTATAGATATTATTAAATTTTTATATGAAAACTTCGCTGTAAAACAGCTTTTGATAGCAGTTTAATCGTTCATTTCACTCGTTTCCCAGGAAACGGCCACTGATTGATCAACCTTTATAGACATACAATGTTTGATTTTGTGATGGCCCAAAAGATATAGTGCTCTTCTTCTCATTATCGTTGGAGCTCCATTCACTGGAAGGTACTTTTTCGCAATTCTTCTTGATCCACTCGTTGACCTCCTGATTTCCTCTGCCTCCCATTCGGCCATCGCTGCTCCCTGAAATTAAGAAATATTTAATCTCTCCCCCCTTGACCAGCTTCTCAAGTTTTTGTGCCGTCAATGCAGGGTCACTTCCAGAAAAGCCCCCCATCGCCATTACCGCATAATCTGTGTTTAAAATAATAGGAGCCGCGGATTGGGAACTTTCTGTGGCAACCAAATACTTTTCTCCGTTATAATGTTTCTTTAAATAGCTGATCAGTTTTTTGTTCACTTGCTGATTCATGGGATTGTCTTTTTTCATTTGAGGCATTGCCGCGCGATTGAACCGCTGGATGTTCTGACTGCTTCCCGTATTGCCCCCATCATTCACTCCAGATCCTTTGCTGTTTGAAGGTCCGCCTGGCAAGTCACCTCTGGCTGAGATTCCTGGAGGCCCTCCCATACTGCCGCCAACTTCATGAGATGAAGGTCCTGCAACCGGTATTGACGAATTCCCGCCTTGAATCGTCAGCACAGTCCAATACAACGGTAAGACCAAAGCGAGCAGCAATCCGGCAAGAGAGGCTTTAAACGTGGGTATCTTTCGTAAGATAAGCACAACGGCGGCCAGGATTCCCGCCAAGACAGCACCACCTGCCCAACCAAGAGAAACCGATTCTTTATTCTGGTAAACAATCAATGCTTCAAAAAGGAAAGTTATCAGGATTCCAACAGGCAGAAGCCATTTCCCTGCTCCTTCCCCCTCTTTATATTGCTGCCATAACAAGACCCAGCCGGTTCCGACGAGCGCTGCAATGGCAGGCCCCATCATGCTTAAATAATACTGATGAAAGAATCCGGCTACGCTGAAGAACACCATCATGGGAAGAAGCCAGGCCAGCCAGAACAGCGTAAGTTTGTGCTGTATCGTAAATTCCATCGTTCGCCTGAACTGAACGAGAGATCCAATGACTCCGAACAATACAAATGGCAGGAGCCAGCTGATTTGTCCCGAAAGTTCAGTGGAGAAAAGCCGCAGAATACCAGGCGTCCCTGTACCGAACATTCCTCCACTCTGTGTCATTTTTTTCATTTCGCCATTCATGTTTGGAGGAGCTCCTGCTCCTGGATTATTCTGAGTACCATTTGTTGCAACCGGGCCCGATTGGCTTTGCTGGCCCGGTTTCTGGTATTGATTCGTGTTTCCTTGTAGCATTCCACCTCTTGCCCCTTGACCTTGGTTTCCTGTAAGGCGCGATAGTCCGTTATATCCGAGAGCCAGTTCAAGAACGGAGTTCGTTTGGCTGCTTCCAATATACGGCCGTTCGCCTTTCGGAACAGAGTCCACAACAACCGCCCAGGACAGGGACACCCCCGCCAATACAACAGATGCCATAACCAGATGAAGAATTCGCTTTTTCCAATTTACTTTACGTGCTAAAAAGTAAAATATATAAAAGGCCGGTAACACCATGTATGCCTGAAGCATCTTTATGTTGAAGCCAACTCCAACGAGCACCACACTCAGAATCAGCCAGCGAACTTTCTGCTTCTCCACCGATTTCATGAGTGCCCAGGCGGCGATCAACAATGTTAAAATCAAAATACTGTCCACGTTGTTTGTACGCACCACTCCGACAAAAATGGGGGAACAGGCAAGAACAAGACTGGATAGGAGAGCCGCACTTCGTCCAAACTTGGGCTTGATCAACACATACATCAACGTAACTGAAATAACACCAGCCAAAGCTTCCGGCAGAAGGACGCTAAAATCACTGACACCTAACAGGTAAGCGCTGGATGCCTGTATCCACAAAGCCACTGGCGGTTTATCCACTGTAATAAAGCCGGCTGAATCAAGTGACCCATAAAAGAAGGCGTGAAAGTTCTGCAGCATGCTTTTCACGGCGGCCGTGTAATACGTATTGGAGCCCGCATCTCCTAGGCTGTAAAAGTTCAGTACGGCAGAAAACAGGACAATTAAGATTAGTAAATAATCAATCTTCCATTTTCCGATCTGTTTCATCATACCGCTGATCCCTTCCTTTCCGGCACAGAACGCATGATCGTTTCCAGAAACGGATAGAGCTCGTTCCGTATATGTTCACGCTGCAGACCCATTTCGATCATCGCTTTCATATAACCCACATGGTCTCCAATATCAAATCGTCTTCCTTGAAGCTGTACGGCATAAAGGTCCTCCGTGCTGCACATTTTCCTCAGTGCATCAGTGAGTTGGATTTCATTGCCTGCTCCTCTTTCAAGTTTTTCCAGCAAAGGAAAGATGGACGGTTTTAATATATACCTGCCCATAACAGCAAGGTTGGAAGGTGCTTCATGCTCTGCCGGTTTTTCTATCAGGTCAATGACTTTTCTGACGGACCCTTTTCCTTTGGCTGGGTGAATCACCCCGTACTTGTGAAGAACCTCCCGTTCCACTGGCTGCACACCGATGGCAAAAGCTTCCGTTTGCCTGTGCCATTGAATCAACTCCTGCAAAGCTGGTGGTTCGGACATCATGATGTCATCACCGAGCAATACTGCGAATGGTTCATTTCCAACAAATTCCCGGGCGCATAATACAGCATGGCCCAGTCCCAGTGGTTCCTTCTGCCGGATAAAATGGATGTTGGCCAAGTTGGAAATCGCCTGGACCTCACCCAGTTCACGAAATTTTTCTTTTTTCAACAGCTGCTGTTCAAGCTCAACCGACTTATCAAAATGGTCCTCAATCCCTTTTTTGTTTCTCCCTGTGACAAACAAAATACTTTCGATCCCAGATTGTACCGCTTCCTCAACGATATATTGTACAGCGGGCTTATCCACGATCGGCAGCATTTCTTTCGGCTGCGCTTTTGTTGCCGGCAGAAACCGTGTGCCAAGACCCGCAACAGGAATTACTGCTTTTCTTATTTTCATGTATGTTCTCCTCTTTTCCACTCTTTTTCAGGAAAAACCAATAGCTTTGTGCCTGCAAAATTAATCAGTGTTCCCACAACGGTAGCTCCGAGTTTGCTGCTGTAGACTCCAAGGCTTGCCTGCTCATGGAACAGCCAAAGGAGGAGCGCGGTGACCAGGAAGGTGACTCCATTGGTGAGCGCAAACCGGAAAAACTCAGCAAAATCAGCTTTTTCTGTTTGCTTGAATGTCCATGTCCGGTTAAAAAAATAACTGTTTAGGACACCCGCACTATATGAAATGCATTGTGCCACCATATACGCCAGCCCCGACCAGGCAAGAAGGCTGAAAAGACCGTAATCCAGCAGCGTGTTCAGCGCACCGACACTGCCAAACTTGGCGATTTCTGATGTTTTCTTACCCATGGCGCAAAGAACGGGGCCCTGTCATTTCATGGGCAGATAACCCGTAGGTTTCTTTCACAATATAGAGCGGCCTGTCTTTCGTTTCATCATAAATACGCCCGATGTACTCTCCCATCATGCCTAGGATCATGAGCACAAAACCGCTGAACAGCAGCTGAATGACAACTAGAGAAGACCAGCCCGGGACAGTTGTCTTGGTACAAAACGTTTGAAACAAAACAGCGAGCATATAGACAAAGCCGACAACCGAAAGCGCCATTCCACCATAGCTCGCCAGCTTTAACGGCTTGTAGGAAAACGACGTAAGTCCGTCAACGGAAAGCTTGATCATTTTCTTTAATGGATATTTGGTTTTACCCGCTGCACGTTCGTCCCTTCCGTACTCTATAGCGGTTTGGCGGAAGCCCACCCAGCTCACTAAACCGCGGACGAACCGGTTTTTTTCCTGGATTCCCTTGAGCTCATCACAGACTTTTCGGTCAAGGAGCCGAAAATCACCCGTATCCACAGGAATTTCGATATCTGTCATCCTGCGCAGTGTTCTGTAAAAAAGGGAAGCCGTCTGTTTTTTAAAAAAGGTCTCTCCCTTTCTTGCCGTCCGCTTGGCATATACCACGTCATAGCCGGCTTTCCATTTTTCAATCATGTTCAACATCAGTTCCGGGGGGTCTTGCAGATCTGCATCAATGACAATGACCGCTTTTCCCTTCGCATAATCCATTCCTGCAGAAATCGCTACCTGATGGCCAAAGTTCCTCGAAAAGTCAATCAGCTTCACATTGTAATCCTTCTGCCGGATTCTCAACAGCTTTTCAACCGTTGAATCTCTGCTGCCATCATTCACAAAGAGAAGTTCATAGGATTCTTTCGTTGTGTCCATCACAGCTGTCAACCTGCGATACGTTTGTTCAATGACTTCCTCCTCATTGAACACAGGAACCACAACAGAATAGGTACAATTCCTCTCTCTTTCCATTCACATCTCCATCCTTTCCAAGAAATTCATTCCTGCTCGAACAACCATTATGGTCAGTTTAGAGAAGCAAGCTTAACTCTTCCTTAACATTAAGCAAAACAAAAAAACCAGAATTCCGTTGAACGGAGATCTGGTTTTGGTTAGGATTCATATACGATTTTTCCTGAGAGGTGAAGGTCGTAGCCTTTTAACTGGCTGAGCTGGGTTTGAAAATCGGGTGAAGTGATGGTATCCTTCACGTGCTGAAGAAGGTTTCGGTTGTCTTTTAGCACCACCAGGTCATATTGTTCCTTGATCAGGGGGATAAAATCCACTTCAGCCATTTTGGCTACGTTCTCGATTCCTATCCCGGCATCTGCCTGTCCGCCTGCTACGGCAGATGCAATCGAAAAATGACTGGTGTGTACGGTGCTGTATCCTGAAATATTCTCACGGGAAAGCCCGGCGAGCTTCAGCTGTTCATCCAGCAACACCCTTGCGCCTGCTCCCTTTTCACGGTTAACAATCGTCACACCCGGTTTTGTGAGATCACTCCAGGTTTTGATCTGGAGCGGATTTCCTTTTTTTACATAAATGCCCGCTGTCCTGCATACCAGGTTGATTAAGGCAAATGGTTCGCTGATTAAAATGCGCTTCACATAAGGCACATTATAGGTCCCGCTTTCACCATCAAACAAATGGACGCTCACAATATCGCACTGTCCCTGGTACATGGCCATTAAGCTGTTCAGACTGCCCATATACCACCTTAAAGGAGACGTGCCAAGCTTCGGCTCTAAATGCTTTCCAAGAAAATCAAGCACCATATCCTGTCCGCTGATGACCAGCTGTTCCCTTTTTGGTGGAGGCTCGTTGCTTTTTTGCTGCTTCTGCACGGTCTTTGAGCTGTTTTTATATGCTTCAAGATCTTGGTCATCAATTCGCATCTGTCTGCCGACCCGATAAGCCGGCAGCTCGCCCTTTTTGATCAGATCATAAATGGTAAGCTTTGAAACTCGCAAGCGGTCGGCTACTTCTTCTATGGTATATGATACTGGTTTATCCATACGATCCCCCCACGTTATAAGTGTATCTAATTTTTACAAAAATGTATTCCCTCTCGTCTTAATTATTTTAGTTATAATTAATTATAACTAATTATAATAAGTTATAATAAACCTACTTTAGTTGAAATGAGGGACATAGATTTGAAAAAAACGGTTTATCTCGTACTCTTTCTCTTTTTATTTTCAATTTTGTCTGCTTGCGGAGAGAATCAGTCTCCCGACAAAAACGCAAGCAGCAAGAAAACGACAGAGCTGACAATCTCTGCGGCCGCAAGTCTTAAAGATGCCTTAACCGGCATACAGAAAACCTATGAAAAAGAGCATCCAAACGTTAAGCTTCGTTTTAATTTCGGAGCTTCCGGCACCCTTCAGCAGCAGATTTCTCAAGGTGCTCCTGCAGATTTATTCTTTTCCGCAGCAGAAGATAAGTTTGATATGCTGGTGAAGGAAGGAATGATTAAAAAGAGCGAAGGAGTCAACCTTGTCGGTAATGAAGTTGTACTGGTTGTACCCAAGGATTCAGAGACAAAAATCTCGGCATTCACCGACCTTTCGAGGCCTTCCATAAAAAAGATTTCCATCGGAACACCTGAAGCCGTGCCGGCCGGATCCTATGCCAAAGAATCCTTTAAAAACATGAAGCTCTGGAATACGCTGGAGTCCAAGCTTGTCTATGCCAAGGATGTGCGCCAGGTTCTTTCCTATGTAGAAACCGGAAATGTTGATGCCGGGGTTGTGTACAAAACAGACGCCCTGATCTCAAAGAAAGTACAGATTGTTGCTTCAGCTGATCCGAAGACACACAGTCCAATCGTTTATCCCCTCGGCATCATTAATGACACCAAACATAAAAAAGAAGCAAAAGCGTTTTACCACTACTTGCAAAAACCTTCAACCGTAAAAACCCTGGAAAACTACGGCTTCAAAAAAATCAGCTGAGAACAAAAAGCAGTTCACGATTGGGTGAACTGTCTTTTCCGGTATACATAAAGTTTCTGTCCTCTCCATACTCATATAGGCAATAGGGAACGCTTTCCTTAGAGAGGTGACGTCCGTGAATGTAAAAATTGTCAACCGAAAGCTGGCTGTTCATGAGTTCAATATCATAGGTGTGAGCATATCTTCTGTTTTACTGATCGGAGATGCTCAATCCATCTCCGCCGGATCTGCCTTCGATACGCCCCCCACCTCTTTAGTGGTAGGCCCTCTTCTTGTGCCCGTTCAGGGTACACTTGAGCCAGCCAGTCAGAGCACAGCACCTCCTGAAACAGGGGCTTCCGTTCCATTGACAGCCACTCCTTCTGCAGCAACTCCTCCATCGGGAGGAGCGGCCCCTCCTGCGCCACCTGCCGGCGGCGGAGCTCCTGCCGGATCGTAAAAAGATAAAAGCCGGTCTCCTTCTATGGAAACCGGCTTTTTATCTTTTCATTTCAATTATTGGTTGCCCTGCTTGACCCACTGAGCTACGTTTACAGTACGTTTCGCTTGATGCTTCACCGCACCCTGAACGTCTTCTACCATATTGCCGCTCTGATCGACGGTAACACTTGTGCCATAAGGATTTCCTCCGGCTCCATAGAGTACAGGATCTGAATATCCCGGTGTAGCCACAATCGCACCCCAATGATACATTGTTGTGTATAAAGCCAGTATAGTGGCTTCCTGTCCGCCGTGGGGATTTTGAGCAGAAGTCATGGCACTGACTACCTTATTAACCAGCTTGCCCTGGAACCAAAGACCTCCTGTGGTGTCAAGAAACTGTTTTACTTGTGACGGAACGTTTCCAAAACGGGTCGGAACACTGAAAATAATCGCATCCGCCCACTCGAGATCGCTCAACGATACTTCCGGAACATGTTTAGTTTCTTCGACATGAGCTTTCCAGGCAGCATTGGATTCAATCGCTTCTGGCGGAGCCAGTTCCGGAACCTTTAATACTTTGACCTCAGCCCCTGCTTCTTTCCCACTTTCAGCAGCCCATTTTGCAAGTTGATAGTTCGTTCCTGTCGAGCTGTAATAAATGACAGCCAGATTAATTGCAGCCATTCGATTCATCTCCTTTTTTAAAGAGTACACTACTTTTCTTACTATCTTTAACATAACCTTTTAAAAATAGTTTAAACCTCTATTTTTAGTTAATAAGGATTTGTAAGTATGTACCTTTAATTTATCAGGAAATGATTTTATGCTTTTTTACCTGTTCTAAGAATGATCACCTGATTGATATCATAAAAGTCGGCCGTTGGTTTAATATAGGCAATGCTTGTCAAACCGTAGGGATCGGGCTTCACTTTAACAACGGTTCCGATATCCAGATTCGGAGGCAATATTTCCCCCAGACCCGAAGTGACCACCTTTTCACCCTTTTTAAGATTCTTGTTCAGAATGTCACGGACCATCAAATACTTGTTGCTCGGATCAAAGCCGTTCAGTATGCCGTTCACATTTTTTTTGCCTTGTATGGCCGCGGAAATACGGTATCTCTTGTCTTTACTGGATAGCAGTTTTACTTCAGAAAATGTCGGCTTGACCTGTGTGATCTTGCCGATCAGTCCATCCTTGGTCATGACGGCCATGTTCTCCTGAACGTCATCATTACTTCCCTTGTCAACGATAACCGTTTCATACCAGTTTGCCGGATCTGCTTCCCGGTGCATCACACTCGCCTGCAATGGATTATATTGCTCGACTTCTTTCGTTTTATCAACAACCGCCTGAAGGTTTTTATTTTCCCGCTTTAACTCCAATTGCTGTACAGAAAGAGTTTCCTGTTCCTCCAGTTTGGCTTTTAAAACTTTATTTTCTTTTTCAATGGAAGCCATGTCTTTAACATTTTGGACAATTCCTAAAACGGATCGTTGCCCAGGTATGGTAATATTCGTAAAATAATACAGCAGCATTACTGCCAAGACAGCGACACAAACCAACAGCAGTAAAAATCGTAAACTAAAAAATCTCATGAATGAAACTTCACCTTTCACATTTATCTGTCAATGAATCACATAAAATAGTCATTTCAAAGAGGAAAACGCTGCTTCACATACGTTACATCATAGCGAAAAAGCCGAAGAAATCCCCCCATTATCGAATGATTTACACACAACCTTCAAATTCAGCGGTAAAACTTCTACCATTGTACCATGAAATAAGAAAAATGGTGCCAGCCATCTTGGAAATTCGACGAACCGGCACCATTGCGTTGCTGACATTTAATTTTCTTTTCATTTATGAAAAAAGGACACTTGGGTTTGACATCTTCGCCGATGTTTTGGCAGGTTGTCCCATTGCTCTTCCCGTCCCCTTATACTCAGTTAGTTAAACTGCAGGCACGTTAAGCGGATTACCTTACCAGAGGCAATGTACAGCAGCGGAAGGAACCCCCGGATTTAATAATCTCCGATAAATCTACTTCAATTACTTCATAGCCTCTTTCCCGAAGCTTGCTGTTTACCTTCTTGTTGAAGGGCAGACTGAATATCTTCTTATTCCCAATAGAAAGAACATTGGTACCCAGGGTGAACTGTTCTTCCTTGCTTACTTCCATGGTGTCATACATTTTGGATAGAAGGTCGAGTTCCTTTTTTTGAAAAGCAGGAGGGTAAATCAGTGCTTCCCGGGGGGAAAGAATATTGAAGACACAGTCCAGATGCAAATACTTTTTATCAAAAGGAATGCCCATCACGTTTTTTTCTGGTAAATGGTTGCGCAGTGTATGGATAGAAATATCCGAGGTACGTCCGCTTACCCCGACAAACACCTTGTCCCTGTCAGTGATCACGTCTCCGCCCTCAATTTTCGTGTCAGGCAGCTGCTGCATCATTGCCTTTTGGGAAATGAGCCATTTCTTCAATATTTCTTCTTCACCTTTTCGGATGGCGCTTCCCATAGTAGAGAGAAAAACAGTAGAATCGATGGTAAATCCGATATCCCTGGTAAACACTTGTTCCGGATATTGCTGATCTGGCGGCAATTCAACAACTTCTACACCCTGATTACGAAGCACACGTACAAACTCTTTATGCTGTGCGGAGGCTAAGCGTCTGTTTATATTTTCGCGGGCATAATGCCGTTGGGTTTCATTGATAACCTCTGAGATGGACATGTACTGTGGTCCACATACAATGACGCGGGCAAGGGGGGCATATTCGCTGCGGCAACTGATGCTTTCGGTGGGATTCAATGCGATAGACATGTGGTTCCTCCGATTCTGTTAGGTTACTTTTTTATTTCCCGCTGTCCGCTTCACTCTAAACATCAGGCAAAAGAAAAGCAGCCGTCAAAATGACAGCTGCCCATTGCTTTTTTTATCTATTATTTTCTACCAGAGAACTTGTTTTTACGAGGGAAGCTATAATTGTATCCCAATCTGTACGATGCAGTTCATGACCAGAGCCCTCGAGAGAAATCAATTGCGAACGAGGAATGGTCCTGGCAAGCGCCTTCCCGTGCTCAAAGGGAAGAGCAGGATCCTCCGTACCATGAATCACGACGACCGGAACAGAAATCTCACCCATTCGGTCGTAAAACTCTTCTCCGCCACCAAGAAACGCGTGATTAAACCTGCTCTGCAGCTGTTTGGCCCGGTTCATTTCTCTTTCTGCCAACCGGTTCATCCGTTCTTCTTCAAACGGTTTTGAGCCGGCCAGTGTTTTCCAGCCTCCTGCCAGATACGAAACAACCGCTTCCCGGTCGGACCAGTCTAAGGTCGCACTCTTTCCATGGTAATCGAGAATTTTTTGATCCATTGGCGGAAGCTTTTCCTGTTCCATTCCAAACACACTTGAAGCAATGAGCGTCAGTGTTTGGATGCGCTCTGGATTCCGAATGGCAAGAATCTGACCCACCATTCCGCCCATGGACATGCCGACAACATGAGCTTTTTCCAACGAATAGGCATCCAGCACACGGATCGCATCATCAGCCAGGTCGGTAATGGTGTAATTGGCACTTCCCGGTTCATACACAACAGATTTGCCTAAATCACGGTGATCGTACCGGATGACATACCTTCCTTTCGAAGCCAAGGCCGAGCAGAAGTCTTCATCCCACCAATCAAGCGAAGACATGGCTCCCATGATGAGTAAAATGGCCGGATCCTCCGGATTTCCAACGTTTTCTGTACAAATATCCATTCCATTAAATGAAATTATTTTTTCCTTCATAACGATCCCTCCGTACTTTTGGTATCCAACGCCGGGTCGATCAGGCGCAGAACTTTTACTCGTAACGGAGCAGCAGGTCTGCACCTATCATTATCTGACTCTCATCCATTTGATAATCATGACGTGGCAGCCTCCTTTAAATGAATGTTAACGGGGAAAACCCCCTTCCACTATATCATGGTTTGAGGGAAAATAATCCAATTATTTCTTGCTTTTTTCTATAAGTCGCTAAGTAGACCTTTTACAAGATATTTATTCGGAATTAAAAACACGAAAAGCCCTGCGGGTTGCAGTACGTTTTACATCCCTTCTATAGGTAATATCTCCTGTAAAATATTGCCGTTGCAATGACAGAGCAGATCGTATAGCCAACTCTGTATAAAAGGAATTACATCACTTGTTCCATTATTTCTTCTTTTCTCATTGTTGCTGTAAAGTCTGGCTTTCTATCAAATGACAGTATATGCACAAATTTACTCCCTCTCCCCCTCTCTATAACAATAGACGAAGAACATTTGGAAAAAGTTAACAAATTTGAGAAATCCAACAAAAAAAGGACCCTGATCAGGATCCTTACTTTTTAAGAATGGCTTTTTACTTTTTCTGCTTCGATTTCTTCGCTTTCCCAGCCTTTGCAGATGTCCACCCATTCTTTGGCCGAGGCGTATGCAGACAATTCCTCACAGGTCAGCTCGATGGCAGAGTTTGAGCTGCCGCAGGCCGGAAAGAGTGTATCAAATCGCTTCATGGATTCATCGAGATACACATCGAGATCATTTTTCAAACCGAAAGGACAAACTCCTCCAATCGCATGTCCGGTTTGGTCAAGCACCTCTTCGGGTGAAAGCATCCGGGCCTTAAATCCAAATCGTTGGCGGAACTTCTTGTTATCGATCTTGGCATCTCCTGCTGCCACGACAAGGATTGCCCGTTCTCCCTCTCCCCTGAACGACAAGGTTTTCGCAATCCGTGCAGGAATAACACCAATCGTATCAGCAGCCTCCTGTACCGTTGCACTGGATGTGTCAAACTCCTTGACATCTTGTTCACGGTTGAATTGTTTGAAATGTTGTCTAACACTTTCAATGGCCATTTCTCTCATCCTTCCAAACAGATATTTCTAGCATCTTATCATGTTTCGTAAAAAATATCGAAAAAAATCGAATCACCGTTTAAAGTGTTGCAGAATCGTTCCTCTTCCTTCAACGACTCCCACTTCTGCCCAGGCACCATTAATCAATGTTACCTGTGGCGGAACATGTCCGCAATCGATGTCATAGATGACCGGGATCTGCAGCTCTTTGGCGAGATCATGATAAACATCTTCAACCGTATATCCGCCCACTGGTTCATTGGCGGCACTACGGCCAAACAAGATCCCAGAGCACCCGTTAAACCAACCCGCCATTTTCATTTGCACCAATGAGCGCCGAAGATCAGCCGTATTCAGCTCACAATTTTCGAGATACCAAATCACCGGTTCACCGGGAATGTGTTCTTCTTTAAAGCTTGCGACATTTCCAAAAGGAGTGCCAATCAAATGACGAATTACATCAATACATCCGCCCAATAGACGGCCCTTGATTTGTTCAGCTTGGCGGGACACCGTTTTCCATTCGGTCCTTTCTGTCAGATGATAGACATGAGGCGAAGGATTTTCGTGATCCCATTTTTCCTGATACTTCTCAGAGGAGTGTTGCAGCACCGAATCACCTTCTGATGCGGACAATATCGTTTCCCACATGGCTGTTGTGGCTTCCGTTTCTTCTCCCCGCAAATCGATCAGGTTTGTACCGTGCGCCGTTGCTATTCCTGTTGTTAATGTAACCGCGAGCAGCAACACACTTATGTCCGAATAACCGAGGATCCATTTTGGTTTTTGTATGGAATATTCAACGAAAGGCAGCATTTCAATCAACAGCTCCCCTCCCCATGGAGGGAAAACGAGATCGATATCCTGTCTTTTCATCATATCATTAAATTCTGCTGCTCTCAGTGTTGCATCCGCGGATTTTGCCTTGCTTTGTGTCCATGGCGTTTCTCCGCAAACCACTTTGTAACCCGCTTTTTCCATTCTTTCAATTGCCTGTTTCAGCAAGGGATGAAGCTCTGAAGACAAACCCGAGGATGGCGCCGTCACACCAATTGTTGCCCCTTTTTCCAGAGATGGATAAATAATCATTGCGGTTTCCCCCTTTTAAAGGCTTTTATTCATGACCATTCGGTTTTCGTTCACAAGGTATCCGTTTTTCTCATAAAACGTTTGAGCAAGCCCCTCTGTTGCGGTTAACAAATAAATGCTCCGTACTCCTCTTCCTTTTAGTTCTTTCTCCAGGAACTTTAACATTTTTGATCCATAGCCTTTACCTTGAATCTCTGGGTTCACGCAGCATTCCGCGATATAGTAGGTAAGTCCTTGGTAGGTTCTCTTGCAGTTGCCTGCGATGAATCCCGCCAGCATTTCTCCTTCATAAAACATAATTCCGAAAAACTTCGGGGTATACACAAGATCGCGTAATCTTTCCCCTGCCGTTTCGTTCGTCCAGCTCTCGTTCCAGGGTTCACAGTTGAACACCTGCTGATAAAGCGAAACACAGCCATCCACATTCTCATTGGTAATTAAAACAGTGGTGAGCGGCACTTTAATTCTTCCTTTCTCTATTTACAGTGCGAAATATTCCGTCTATTATAGCAAAAAAAACGGTCCAGTTGTTTAACTGAACCGATACATTTTAAAGATATTCGACTCCCTTTTTTGAAGAATCCATTTTGGCAAAAGGCATAGCGGACATAGTTTTTACTACGAGTACCGCAGAAAAAATACCGAGCATCCCGCCTGTAACCACATCCACCGGGTAATGCACTCCAACCCAGACACGGGAGATGGCCACACAGCATGCTATGAACATCCATACGGTTCCTGTTTTCCTTTTGAAAAGCAACAAAACCGTACAGACGGAGAAAAAAATAATTGAATGGTCGCTTGGAAAGGAGTTATCTATGGCGTGTTCAATTAACTGGTTCGCATCCTGCAGTACGGAAAACGGTTGATGATGAGAATAGAACAACCCTGCCAGCCGCCCGAGGATCTCTGCCACCAGACAGCTTACAATCGCGAAAACCACCATCAGCCTATTGCGCTTGGAACGGGTCAAAGCATAACCGATCAACACGATTACCAAAATATACAACATATACTCTGCCATAAACACCATAATGGGATTTACAGCAGATGAGGGATCCGCCCACTGATTAATGCTTCGAAACGTCTCATTATTAAATTGAGTAAAATCCATTTAATACCCCCTGTAATTTTAAAATATCCTTTTTCTTTTTTCTCTTTCTAATCTATAAGAAAAATGTATAATTCGACATCGAGACATCTTACAACTTTCTTACAATGTTGTAAGGTCTTCCTTCCAGTTATTTCGATACATCCCCATAACGGCCTTTTGTTACATTGATTAAATCTTGAGGAGACAATTCTACTTGATAACCGATTTTCCCCGCGCTTACAATGACCGTTTGCAGCTGTGCTGCTTGCTCTTCGACAATTGTAAAATAAAGCTTTTTCATCCCGATCGGCGAACAACCGCCACGGACATACCCTGTGACAGGAAGCAGTTCTTTGACCGCCAGCATCTCTACTTTTTTCTCCCCAGCTGCCTTTGCTGCTTTTTTCAAATCCAGCTCCTCTTCCACCGGGATTACAAAAACGTAATATTCCTTTCCGGCCCCCTGCGCCACCAGTGTCTTGTATACGGATCCCGGCTCTCTTCCGATTTTATGGGCAACAGACACGCCATCTATTTTTCCGTCATCCGTACTGTAATTCATTGGTTCATAGACTATTTTTTCTTTGTCCAGAATTCTCATCGCATTCGTTTTTACTTTTTTCATAAAAAAACTCCTTCACTTGCTTTTTTTATGCCCTTATAAGGTACGGCTTACTTCAGTACGTTCCCGTTTGTTCACCTGCAGTAAAGAAAAGGATAAAAGGGCTGATCCCATAATGAGTACCGCTCCTAAAATATAAACGGCACGGATACCTAGATGCTCGGCTACCAATCCCATTAAAAAGATCGAGAGACTGGAAATGATGGACAGCAGTGTCCCGCGGCTGGCATATACCTTGGGCAGATGCTCACTTCCGATATTGCTCTGAAAAGCCGTCTGCTGAGCGACATCCCTGATTTGATAGACAGGCCCCATCGCAACACATAGAATCAGAGCAAAATAGGGAGCACTTGTCAGGCCGTATAAAAGGGTAAAGAGGCTAAAGAAAAACGAGCCAGCGGCCATGCTTACTATAAGATGTTTTTGGATTTTGTTAGCCAGCCACAGTGTGCAAAGTCCGCCGATAATGGTACCTGCATAATAGCTGGCATTGATGAATCCCCACCACTGCTCTCCCTCATGAAGCACTTCTTTTACATAGACCAGTGTCAGGGCTCCAATCCAAATGGAACCTGCCATTCCTTCGATGGCATCCATCAAGGTGACCGTACGAAGCGTGGGAACTCTCCATAATAATACCCAGCCCTCTTTGATCGTGTTCCATTTCGCTTTTGTGGCCGGCGCTCTTCCTTCTACTTCCGGCAGATAGCGGCTGCAAATGAGCAGGCAGCACACAGCAAGGACCATCAAAATGACAGTAACAATCAAAACAGGCTGGTGTCCCAAGCGTATCACCGCATATCCAGTGAAAGTATATCCTGCGATCTGAACGGCTTGATTCGTAATGGCGAGAGCACTGTTAGCCTTAACCAATTTCTCTGTCTCCATAATTTTCGGGATGACAGAACTAAGAAGAGGATCCGCCCATCCTTCTGTACAGGAAATAAGTAAAATGAACGCAAACAATACTGGCAAATGTCCGGTAATGAAATCGAATCCGGCAAGAAGAACGACCACGAGCACGGCTTTGCATCCCTCTAGAATCAAAAGCAGTTTGTTGAAGGGAAACCTTTGAAGAAGCAGGGGGGATGTAAATCCTCCTGAAAGACGGGAAACTGCTTGAAACAAAGGAAAAAGCGAGGAAAGAAGCGGCGAGCCTGTCATTTGAAAGATAAAGGTAGTAATCACCATGATATAGACCGCATCAGCGAGGGAAATACTCGTTTGCGCTGTCCAGAAACTAAGAAAAGGAATCCTACTCATGCACCACATTCCTTTTTATGTAAATTTATCGTTTTATACTATCATACACGATACTAGGAGGCAATGACTTACTGTTTCTAAGTTGTGCTTCTCTTTTCAATTTAATCATGATATACTTACTTTTGCGATGAGCTTATTTTGCATAAGACGAGATTGACCCGCCGATTAAGGCAATGCACAATGTGGAGTGCTGTCTCTCGCCGCAAAACGCCAAAAGACGTCCTGATGGACGTCTTTTTTCTATTTTATTATACAACATGAACCTCTTAACAATACCTGGAAGAGCCCGGCATCCCATGCCGGGCTCTTCCAGGTTTCCTTATTGAATATCATTCTTGTATTCCATATAGACTGCTTGGGTGACGAGGAAGTCTTCGATGCCGTGCTTGCCGTCCGCACCGCCCAGTCCGGACTTTCTCTGGCCGGCGTGATAGCCCTGAATCGCTTCAAAGTTTTCGCGGTTCACGAACGTTTCTCCAAATTTCAATTCGTTGGCCGCTCTCATTGCTTCATGTACGTTCTCTGTATAGATGGAAGAAGACAATCCATACTCTGAATCATTTGCCCATTCAATGGCCTGGTCTAGAGTGCTGTAGGTCACAACCGGCAAAACAGGTCCAAAGATCTCCTGCTGGATAATTTCCATATCCTGAGTGACATTCGTAATAACCGTCGGTTCATAAAAGAACCCCTTATCCATATCCGCACGCTTGCCGCCTGTTGCAACCTTGGCTCCACTGCTGACGGCATTCTCCACCATTTCATGAACGGTTTCCAGCCTGTCCTGGCTGACCAGCGGCCCCATTTCTGTATGTTCTTTCGATGCCTTGCCAATGGTGGTATCTCTCATTGCGTTGACCATTTTATCGACAAATGCATCAGCCACACTTTCATGAACATAGACACGTTCAGCGTTCGTACAAGCCTGCCCGGCATTTGTAATTCTTGACGTTTTAATTTTTTCCACGGCCAAATCAAGATCCGCATGCTGAGTGACGATGGCCGGTGCTTTGCCTCCAAGTTCAAGGTTCACTTTTGTGATATTTTTGGCGGCTGCTTCCATAACTTTCGAGCCGGCACCGATGCTGCCTGTCATCGTCACGATGCCTACTTTCGGATGGGAGGCCATCGCATTGCCGATTACCGATCCTTTACCGGTAACCAAATTATAAACGCCTGCCGGAATTTCCTCTTTCATGCTATCGATGAGCTTAGTGAACTCGACTGCCGTGTTCGGAGTCTGCTGGCTCGGTTTCAGGACTATGGAGCACCCTGTAATAAGCGCGGTCGCAACCTTTCTTGCTAAAATAAATACTGGAAAATTCCATGGAACAATACCGGCCACGACACCGATTGGTTTGCGGTAGAGGAATATATTTTCATTTGGCCGGTCGCTGGGAATGATCTCCCCTTCAATGCGGCGCGCCCATTCAGACATGTAGTGGAAATACTCAATCGCTGTATCAACCTCCATGCTGGCCGCATCGTACGGCTTACCCTGTTCTTCAGACAGCAGCTGAATGAAGGTTTCTCTTTTCTCCTGTATCAAGTCCCCGAGCTTTCGGACTGCTTTTCCCCGTTTGAAGCTCGGAACCTTCTCCCATTGCTTTTGGGCTTCAAACGCCGCGTTAATTGCTTTATCAACATCTTCTTCAGTCCCGTTATAAATAGAAGAGATCACCTCTTCCGTTGACGGGTTGAGGATATCAATCGTCTCATCGGATGTGGAAGGTACATATTCACCATTAATGTAAAGCTTATGTGGTTGCACTAAAAAATCCTCCCTTACTTCTTTTAAGTACATCCGTTATCTTCCACATTTTAGATATCATAAAACATGATGGGTGTTTTGAATACAGCGACTGACAGGCATGTCTTGTCCATCAACACCATAGAATTAGTGAATGGACAAGAAGGAGTGGCGAGAATGAAGGATTGGGTGACATTTATTCATTTTATCGTGTTGGGGTTAAGTTTGGCCGCACCGATCGGTCCGATGAATATTGAAGTTATGAGACGTGGATTAACAGGAGGATTTTTAGCCTCTTGGTGTGTGGGACTCGGCGGATTGACAGGAGATGTACTGTTGCTATTAGGCATTTATTTTGGCCTGGGGGATGTCATGCGGATCTCAGGTGTACAGATCGGTATGTATGTAATCGGGATCGTTCTTTTAACGATATTGGGCTGGCAAAGCTTCCACCATGCTTTTCAAACAAAAGACAGACAAGATATAGTATTTAAAGAAATCAGCCCAAAGAGCGCCTATATGACAGGGTTCATGATTTCCATTGCCAATCCAATCAGCCTGATTTTTTGGTTTGGTGTGTTTGGTACCTCACTGCATGTTCTCACTGCTTCCCATTCCGTTGTTTTTTCGGTACTCTGCAGTTTCGCGATTCTGCTGGGCTTATTTTTATGGAATCTTAACCTGGTGTGCACCATTCATTTTTCCAAAAGACTGATGAGCGTGAAAGTGATGAGAACCATCATGATATTAGCCGGGCTGTGCCTTTTAGGTTTCGCTTGTCATTTTTCCTATCGATTATATAATTTAATTCTATGAAATTATCGCAGTAGGAGGATCATTTTGGGAAATCTATGGGATGCTGAAGTCATCGTTACCCCCTTGCTCGCCAAACAGCTCATTGAAGCTCAGTTCCCACAATTATCGCCTGCCCTTGTGGCTGAGCTTGGCAGAGGATTTGACAATACGGTATATGCCGTAAATGGACAATATGTATTTCGGTTTCCCCGCCGCTCCATTGCCGTGCCGCTTTTGAAAACAGAAAATGCCCTGCTGCCACAACTGGCAAAGAAATTGCATATTCCTATTGCTACTCCTTGCTTTTTTGGCCGGCCAGAACCGGGTATGTTCCCCTGGCTGTTTACGGGGTATCCTCTTCTTCCCGGAGACCCGCCAGGGAATTTACCTTATGAAGAGCGGATGCAATCAGCGGCATGTCTCGCAAATTTTCTGCGCGTGCTCCACTCGTTTCCTGTTGAAGAAGCGTTAAGCCAGGGCTGCTCGAGTTTTTAGAGACCATACCATTCCTCATGACATTAGCGGACAAACCGTCCTTGTCCACGGGGATCTGCATATTCGCAACACGCTTGTTAATAATGAGGGAGTAATAGCCGGTATTATCGACTGGGGTGACGTTCATGTCGGCCATCCTGCTGTGGATTTATCTTTCGTATACAGTTTTCTTCCTCCCGAAGGCCGTGACCGTTTTTATCAAATTTACGGTGAAGTCACTCCCGAGACGCAAGAACTGGCCCGGTTTAAAGCTCTTTACACCACAGCGGTACTCCTTCTTTATGCTCATAACACGAAAGACTGGCACCTGCAAAAAGCTGCTGCTCAAAGCCTGGATCTTCTTCGGACCTGAGCGGCAGCTTTTTTTATAGTGGAAACCGCAGGGTAACGGTCGTCCCTTTTCCTTCTTCACTCTTCAGATCAATGGTTCCCTCATGAATCTGCATAATTTTCCTGGATACCATCAATCCGAGACCAATTCCTTTTTCTTTATTGGAATAAAAGGGTTCTCCCACCCGGTCGAGACGTTCAGCCGGCATTCCCTGGCCATCATCTCTGATGGTGATATTCACTTGATGCTCATCCACAAAGGAAGATATCCAAAGTTTACCGCCATTCGGCATGGCGTCTGCAGCATTTTTGAACAAATTTAACATAAGCTGGCGAATGTGTCTTTCATCGCATTTGATGAAAGGAAGATCAAAATTCAGGTCTGGAATCATCGTAATGTTTTGCAGAAAGGGCTCTTTCTTCATCTGTCTCAGGAGGTCCTTCAATATAAGGGATATATTTTTCTTTACAAGATTTATTTCATGGTGCGGCTTTGCAAGAATTAGGAATTCATGAAGAACTTGCTCGATCGTTTCAAGCTCAGACATGATAATCCCTGCGTACCGAATATTTCCAGTATGCTGGTTTATTTGCATAAACCCTTTAATTGTCGTTAGAGGATTTCTAATTTCATGCGCAACCCCGGCAGCCAGCTGACTGACAATCTCAAATTTCTCTGCTTTTTGGATCTGTTGTTCATTTTCTTTCAGATCGGTGATATCCTCCCAGATGCTGACGTTTTTGAAAACCTTATCTTTGACCGGAAATACAGGATATCGCCTCCAGCGGATCCAGCGCTGTCCCCGTTTTGGATGATTCAGACGGTAGTCCATATTAATAATCGTTTCAGGACGTTTTCTGCCGGTTAAGCGCATTGCTTCCTGATCCTCCGGATGAATACAATGCAAGGCGAGCACCGGGTTGTTCAGTATTTCAGCTGAGGGCTTGCCTAAAATATCTTCCCCGCCAGCGCTTAAAAAATAGATTTTGGAGAAGTCGGGGGAATGGATACAAAAGCTTTCCTTTGCATTCTCCGTTATTTCGCGGAGAATTTCCTGGCTTTCCTGCAGTCTCTGGAGAACGTTCTGAAGCTCGGTGTAATCTTTTAAAAACACTGCTATGCCATTGTCCGTTGGATAGGTTCGAATATCAAAATATTTACCGAGCGTGTCTGAATACACTTGAAAATTGCATGGAACTTGTTGTTCGATGGTTTTTCTGAAATTCTCTTTAAATGGATGCTGCAGAACAACCGGGAAAGCATCCGTTATCACCTTGCCGAGCAGCTCTTCCGCAGGAATCTTCCACATCTTCTGCAGCGGTTTGTTCATATAGGTGAATCGTAATTCTTCATCCAATATATAGAATCCATCCGTGATGCTTTCAAGAATCGTTTCACACCGTTTATTGGCTTCTTTCAATTCCGCTGTCTTTTTTCCCAATTCCCACTCGATCTGTTTACGTTTGGAGATATCTCTTGTTACGGAACTTAGTGCAATCACATTGCCATTTTCATCTTTAACCGAGGAAAAGGTAACGCATACATTAATCAATTCTCCATTCTTTTTAAGTCTCTGTGTTTCAGGATTTGTAATTCTCTGGCCGGTTTTCGCCACTTCCAAATAATGAAGGAAACTGGGATACAGCAACGGGGGAATGTTAGGTAAAGTCCGTCCGATCATTTCATCTTGTGTCCAGCCAAACAATTCTTCATAAGCTGGATTTAAAGCCAGTACATTGGTTTCAAGATCGATCAAAACCGCCGGATCTGCTTGCTTTTCAATGACGGATTTGTGGAGTTCAATCGCGGCTTTTCCATAACTTATCGGCGAGAGAATCCCTTTTAAATATAACAATTGATTATTAACGATGGCTCCATGGGTCCATTTCACATGTCTAATATCTCCTGTTTTGATCATAATCTTACAATCAAAATGGGCATACCCTGAAGAACGTAGCCCTCTGCTCCAGCGTGTAAACTGCTCATGCTGTTCAGGTGGAAGAAAACTGATGAATGGCCGGTGAAGGATTTCCTGTTGTTCATAGCCAGTGAGGTTATTCCAAGCTGAGTTCGTCTGTTGGATCATGCCTTGTTCATTGCAAACAATATATATTTCTTCGGATACTTGAAAAAACCAATCTGCGTCCAACCTTATTCCTCCTTTTCTTCTAATCATGAACCACAAATTAAAAAAATTCATCCACTATTTTTTTACAATTAAACCTCCCCATTTTCTGTATCGGTCAAACCCTTGAGGTTTCAATTTAAGGAAAATCATAGATTCTAATAAAAAAAGGAAATCTTTTCAGATTTCCTTCTCGCTCAACGCTTCTTCTTTCTTTTTCATTTCCATATGTTCCACATGGGCAGCTCCCCACTGGTGCATGGCATCCATGACGGTCTCCAGACTTTTTCCGTATTCCGTAATTGAATATTCCACTTTTGGGGGGATCTGCGGATAAACTTTTCGCTGGACAATATCCTGCTCTTCCAGTTCACGAAGGTGAAGAGTAAGCATGCGCTGAGTAATATCAGGCATTAATCTTCTAAGTTCATTAAAACGCAACACATCTCCATTCAGCAGATGTTGTATAATAATCGGTTTCCACTTTCCAACAATCATATCGAGTGCCACAACGACCTGGCATTGCTCGGGATTCTTCTTCATTTTTGCTGCCCCCACTTTTACAGTACCTTTTTTTATACTATACCACATAAATGTGCCTACTTCACAAATTCAATCCTAAGAGTGATAATAACACATGCACACGTCGTGTGTTGTAAATTTACAAGAAAAGGTGGAAATAATAATGGCAAAAGTATTATACATCACTGCCCATCCTCATGATGAGGCCCAATCTTTTAGCATGGCTGCCGGAAAGGCATTTATCGAAGAATATAAAAATTTGAATGCTGAAGATGAGATCGTTCATATCGATCTTTATAAAGAAAAAATCCCGCAAATTGACGCCGATGTATTCAGCGGCTGGGGAAAATTGCAAAGCGGCAAAGGTTTTGAAGAACTATCTGCTGTCGAAAAGGAAAAAGTTGAACGTTTAGGCCAGCTTAGCGAGCAATTCGTTGATGCAGACAAATATGTATTCGTAACACCGCTTTGGAACTTCTCATTCCCGCCAGTAATGAAAGCATATCTTGATTCCGTTGCTGTTGCAGGAAAAACATTCAAGTATACAGAGCTTGGCCCTGTTGGTCTTTTAACAGACAAAAAAGCCATTCACATTCAGGCTCGCGGCGGCATTTACTCTGAAGGCCCTGCAGCAGAACTTGAAATGGGTCACCGTTACCTTGGCATCATGATGAACTTCTTCGGTGTTCCTTCATTCGATGGCGTATTTATCGAAGGACATGCAGCAATGCCAGAAAAAGCACAAGAAATCAAAGAAAATGGTGTTGCACGCGCTAAGGATGCAGCACGAACTTTCTAATAAATTTAAAATCAAGCGAGGCAGATCTTTTACTAAGATCTGCCTTTTTTGTTGACTAAAAAAGAACGGGATCAAATGCTTCTTTCAGATAGCTGTTGATAAGGGGGATTGTAAATTCTTTGTTATACCGTTCAGACGCCACACACCTTCCATCCCATTGAAGTGTATCCAGCTTGGTTTCACTGTCTTCGTTTTTTAACAGGATATAAATGATGCCATTTGGTGACCTTTCAAAGCAGAGCGCTCGTTGTTTAATCATGATTTGGGCAAAAACCCCGGGGACAGCTTCGTTAATCACAATGTTAATTTCATCCGTTTTTTCTTCTACAGGTCGTAATTTAAATTTCATATCACCAAAAAAAACGTTAATGGAATGCTGGGCTTTATCAATATGAACACGCGCTTTATGATCCAATATGTACATTTCCTTTACCTTTTGAATGAGTTTTTCTGAGTATGACATACATCGCACCTGCCTTTTTCTTTTCAAGCAATACATTCGATAATCATGCAAACTTTCCCTTCCTGTTTCTGTCTATTTTTCTGTTTTTGCGTCATTTCATGTCTATGTTATACATCCCCCGTAAAAAGGGTAGACTACAATGAGTTTTGAACGAATCTTAAGCACATTGTTTTATCGCACAATTCGGATTGTGTTACCATGATTTTGATTTAAATTCTTATACCACAGGAGGAGTCTTGTCCATGCCACATCTTTTTTCTCCACTAACCATTAAGGATATTACACTTCGAAACCGCATTGGTGTCTCACCCATGTGCCAATATAGTGCCGAAGACGGAATGCCGAATGATTGGCACTTCGTACACTTGGGATCACGTGCAGTCGGTGGAGCCGGCCTGGTGATCGTGGAAGCTACCGCTGTAGAACCAAGAGGGCGCATTTCACCCGAAGACCTGGGGATCTATACGGATCAGCATATTGAACCCTTCAAACGCATCACTGCCTTTTTGAAAGAGCATGGTGCCGTACCAGGAATCCAGCTCGCCCATGCTGGACGAAAAGCATCCACCTACAGCCCATGGAAGGAAAAAGAAGCACCCGCTGCCGGAGTTCCGAATGACCAGGGCGGCTGGGATGTGGTCGGACCGAGTGCCATCCCATTTAATGAAGGATACAAAGAACCGAAAGAACTGAGCGTGGAAGAAATCAAGGAGATTCAGGAAAACTTCCGGCAGGCTACCATCAGGGCACGGGAAGCCGGTTTTGAGTGGATGGAATTCCATGGTGCACACGGATATCTGGCTCACAGCTTTTACTCCCCGCTTTCCAATAAGCGCACAGATGAATATGGCGGAAGCTTTGACAACCGCATCCGCTTTGTATTGGAAACCGTTCGTGTGATGCGCCAAGAATGGCCGGAAAATCTTCCGTTTACTGTCCGTATTTCATCTACAGACTGGGTAGACGACGGCTGGACACTGGAAGAATCCATTGAACTATCCAAACGCCTGAAACAAGAAGGCGTGGATCTTATCGACTGCAGCTCCGGCGGTAATCTTCCAAAAGCGCCGATCCCGGTCGGTGCCGGCTACCAAAACCTTTTTGCAGAAAAAATCCGCCATCAAGCGGATATTGCAACGGCAGCTGTCGGCATGATCACACAAGGCATGCAGGCAGACGAAATCATCCGCAATGAAAGAGCAGATCTCGTTCTGCTGGCCCGCGAGCTTCTACGCGATCCATACTGGCCGCTTCGTGCTGCGGAAACCGTGCATAAGAAAAACGAACTTCATATTCCTCCTCAATATGAGCGGGGATGGTAAAAAAAAAGGCAAGGATGCTGCATCCTTGCCTTTTTTTGATTTCCTGGGAAAATCATCTCTTGGTGGTTATGGCCCAACCTTCTTTTATATATATTAGAAAAGAACGAGATGGAGGTGATACGGTGGCAGTTGTGCAAGCCAGCAGTTCAGATATTAATCTTCTAGCCCGTTTGCTCAGAGCGGAAGGTGAAGGTGAAGGAGTTCGCGGGATGCAGTTGATTGGCAACGTGGGAATTAACCGGATCCGGGCCAATTGTTCCGACTTTAAAGGCCTCAGGACCATCCCTCAGATGATTTACCAGCCGCACGCTTTTGAAGCCGTAACCCATGGTTATTTTTATCAGGCTGCCCGATCGAGTGAAAAGCGGCTCGCAAGGCGTGCGATTAATGGGGAACGCTTTTGGCCGGCCAAATATAGTCTTTGGTATTTCAGGCCACAGGGCGATTGCCCGCCGACCTGGTATGACCAGCCATTTGTTGCACGATATAAGCTCCATTGTTTTTATCAGCCGACAGCTGAAGAATGTGACAATGTATACAGTACCTTTTAATCGGATGGGCATGATACAAGGCTGCAGTTTTCTCCAAAAAATCAGCCTTATATCATGACTGTCCATTTTTTCCAGTTTAAAAAGAACGTACGTTCGGTTATTATAGGTAGAAAGGAGGATGAGTGATGTGATTCGGGACCGTGGTAACATAAAATGGAAAACCAGCTTGATGCTCCCCGAGACAGTAACACATCTTAAGAACTATTTTCTGAAGGAGTATTACGAAGAAGAAGAGCTGGAGCCGGATGAACAGCATTTGGAGGAAATGGATCAGCTGGTCCTTGAAGCCTTGGAATTTTCATTTGCCTTGCAGTTTACCGTTTATCAAAGGGGACATCTGCGCACAGTCAAAGGAATGGTGCATTATATGGATGAGAAGAACCGCAACCTGAGAGTTATCGATGAAAACGGTCATCTACATATTTTGCGTACTATAGCGATTAAAGACATTTCTAGAGCTGAGGAGTAGATGAATGTCATAGAAAAAGGGGACAACACCTTTAGTATTGTCCCCCTTTTTTATTGGATGTTTTCAATGGCCTGCTTTACATTGCCAAATACCTTAATGGTTGTAAAATCAATGCCTGCCTGAACAATTCGGCTGGCTAATTCCGGACGTATTCCCGTTACCAGGATTTCAGTGCCAAGAAGCTGAAAAACACTGTGAATATTAAAAATGTACATCGCTACTTCTGTATTAATGTTCATGATTCCTGAAAAATCAATGATTAAATGCTGAATTTGCAGCTGCTGAATCCTTGGAACCACATGGTTGAGCAAATGATCCGTTCGGTCGGCATCCACCTTTCCAATCAGAGGAAGGATAGCAATCTTGTCCTGAATCGGAACAACCGGATTGGATAATTCTTTGATTTCATCTTGCGCGGCATTAATGAGATGGTCTTTATATCTTTCAAAAGCAAAAACGGTTTCATTAATACTCAGGTCCAAAATGCGATTCACTCGCTTGATGATCATCACGACATCCTGAGTGCCAAGCTGATATTCCATCCCCAGCTTGGTCATGTAATCAGCAAAAACAATCCTTGTATCTGGATACCGCCTTAAAATTTTCGAAATCTCAAGCCCGCTTTTGGCAGCTGCCTCACCATTCTTTTTGCTCCACTCTATTAAAACCTCGGGAACAGAGCCTTCTTCATCATCGAAAGAATCTGCCAGAAACACAATAAATTCATTATACATTTGTTTCGCCTGTATAATTTCCTCTTCCGGAATATGAAATTCAAACCGCCCGATGATCTCGTCCACGACTTCTGAAGCAATGGACGCTGAATGGTTGGTAAGATAATTTGCCAAGGTATTGATAGACTCCATGGTTACTCTCCTATTAAGATAGTCATGTTTAAACCGTTAGGTGTTTTAATGGTTAAGCACCGAAACAATATAAGCTTATTATAGCTTATTTCGACATATTAGGAAGAAAGTTGTTAGTAACCTATCATGAAATCTTTTACCTGTGCTAGGATATAAGAAAGGCAGGTGAGTATATGAGTAAAAAAGCAGAACCCTTCCTTTTACAGCCGATGGAGTCCGGCCATGCCGAACAGATGCTTCAGCTCGAGATAAAGAACCGGGAGTTTTTTCAAACATTCACTCCCTTAAGAAACCCTGAGTTCTATACGCTGGGAGGCCAGCAGGAACGGCTGAACATGATTGAGCGAATGCGTGAACTTGGGCAGCAATATACGTTTGGTATTTTTTCAAAGGAAACCGGCGATTTAATCGGGGATGCTTCCCTGTTTAAAATTGAAAGGGAACCTGTACAAAGCTGTATGCTTGGCTACTGCCTGGACCAGACCTATAACGGGAGAGGATACATGAGCTCGATCGTTCAAAAAATGGTCTCCTATGCCTTTGATGAACTTAAACTGCATCGTATCGAGGCCGGTGCCATGCCCCACAATAAAGGTTCCATTCGCGTCCTGGAAAAAGCCGGGTTCCATAAAGAAGGAATTGCAGTAAAATCTGTAAGGATCAACGGGAAGTGGGAAGATCACCAGATGATGGCCATCATCAATAAAGATATCTAAAAAGACCGCTCCTGACAAAGCGGTCTTTTTGTTCATCAACGTATATTTTTTTCCTCTAAAAATTCCTTTGCCACCTTACCCGGTGACATGCCTTTTACATTTACCTTATAGTTCATCTCCCTCATGTCATCGTCTGTAATTTTCCCAGCCAGCTTATTCAGTGCCTTTTTAATTTCGGGGTACTTTTCAACCGTTTCTTTCCGCAGGAGCGGTGCTCCCTGGTACGGTGGAAAGAGGTGCTTGTCGTCCTGAAGAACTTTCAGGTGGTATTGCTCCAGCTCACTGTCTGTGGAATAGGCATCCACGATGTTGATGTCGCCCTTTTTCACGGCATTGTACCTCAGCTTTGGCTCCATCGTCTTCACATTTCCGAGTGTAAGATCATATATTTTCTGGATGCCGCGGTATCCGTCTTCCCTGTCTGCAAATTCCAGTGTAAACCCGGCGTTCATATTTTGGCTGACCTTTTTCAGATCGGAAATCGTAGTGAGCCCATATTGTTTTGCCGTTGTCTCCGGAACCGCGAGAGCATAGGTGTTGTTATATTTCATCGGCCGAAGGAGCTGCATATCAAACTTTTCATCCATCCCTTGTCGTGCCTGCTCATATACCTTGCCTCTGTCTGTACTGGATGCGGTTTCTTTCAAAAATTCGGTAATGGCCGTCCCTGTAAATTCAGGGTAAACATCAATGCTGCCGGATTTCAATGCGTTAAAGACGAAGGATGTTTTTCCAAGACCCGGTTTCAGTTCAACCTTCAAATCTGTTTCTTCCTCAATCAACAGCTTGTACATATTAATGAGTATTTCCGGTTCGGAGCCCAGCTTACCGGCAATGACAATCTGTTTCTGTTCCCCCCGTAAAGCGGACGGAGCGATCGCAACCAAGAGGATCACCAGCCCCAAGATGCCAAACGTCATCATGGACCGTTTAAATGAAAGAAGCTCAACTCTTCTAAGAAGAACATCAAACAAAATAGCCAGTAAAGCGGCTGGAATAGCTCCCAGCACGATAAGTGTGGAGTTATTCCTGTCAATACCCAGCAGAATGATATCCCCAAGCCCGCCTGCACCGATCAGCGCGGCAAGGGTTGCTGTACCAATAATCAAAACCATGGCCGTGCGGATTCCTGCCATAATTACAGGCATCGCCAGGGGCAGCTCCACTTTTATGAGTCGCTTTCCGCTGTTCATGCCCATTGCTTTTGCGGCTTCAATCAGGGATGGATCGACTTCTTTAATACCGGTATATGTATTTCTTATAATGGGAAGTAAAGCATACACGACCAGCGCGATGATGGCCGGAATTTTCCCGATTCCAAACAAAGGGATTAACAACCCAAGGAGTGCCAAGGACGGAATGGTCTGCAAAACCGCAGTGACTCCAATAATAGGTTCAGCTGCTTTTGGTTTTTTGGTCAGATAGATTCCAAGCGGTATGGAGATCAGGACGGCAAACAATAGTGCAATAAAAGAGATTTGGATATGCTGAAGAAGGGCACTTGCCAGTTCCCCCTTCCTTTCTTGAAACACATTTAAAAAATTATTCATAGCCGCTGCTCCTTTCCTCCAAATGATCCGAAAGGTACTGAATCACGGCATGTCTGCTGAGGGTACCGATCACTTTTCCATCATCCTCAACCCCCAACTCTTCTTCATCCTTTAAAAGGAACAGAGCATCTTTTAATGAAGCAGACGCAGATATCATTTTCAATGATTCAGAAAAACTTACATCTGCTGGAAGAGGAGCAGCCAGACGTGAAAGGTCCCCTTTTGCTTCATATGATTTTTCATTGCTGCCAACAAAATCCCGAACAAAATCATCAGCAGGATGCTGCAGGAGATCCTCCGGAGTTCCAATTTGAACAATTTCGCCACCATTCATGATACAAATGCGGTCTCCCAGCTTTAGCGCTTCTTTCATATCATGCGTTACAAATACAATCGTCTTCTTGATACGCCTCTGCAAATCGTAAAGATCATCCTGCAGCTTTTCGCGGCTGATAGGATCAAGTGCACTAAATGGCTCGTCCATGAGAATGATTTCCGGATCAGCAGCCAGTGCCCGGATGACGCCAACGCGTTGCTGCTGGCCGCCCGAAAGTTCTTTTGGCTTCCTGCCGCGGTACGTATCAGGAGGCAAACCGACCATATCCAATAACTCATCTACTCGCTTTGTTATTTTTTCTCTGCTCCATCCCCTGAGCTCAGGAACGACCGAGATATTTTCCTGGATGGTCATATGGGGAAACAAAGCGATCTGCTGAAGAACATATCCAATATTCCAACGCAGTTCATGAATATCGTAATCACTGATTCTCTTCCCATCAATGAAGAGGGTCCCTTCTGATAGTTTAATCAGCCTGTTGATCATTTTGAGCATAGTCGTTTTACCGCACCCGCTTGGCCCGATAACAACGAAGAATTCCCCTGCCCGGATCTCCAGGTTCAGCGATTTTACCGCCATGGTCCCGTCATTGTACTTTTTTGAAACATTATCAAATCTAATCATTCACCTGCTCCTTACTTTTGTTTACTGCGGCTCTTCTGGCAAATAACCATATCCTTTATATTTTCACGCTGCAAAGGAATTTAAAACATGGATCGCATGGCGTGGAAAAAAAACAGGGCTCTACCTGCACAAGTTTCCCCTGCCTTGCGCAAGTAAAGCCCTTCTACAAAACGGCACAGATTCCTCTTTTTACAAAATGAGTTCAGATTCCCAATGATTCTTTTAAAAAGGATGTTAAATAACCGGTGTTGGTTATTTTTTTATTGCACTCGCTGTTGTCAGCGCAGATCAGATTGCCAATGGCCTTGTAGTAATCCGGATTTTTGGATTTCTTTGCCTTGGTTACAGTTGAAATATAAGCGACCTCTCCCGCACATTTACAAAATGAGCAAAAGCTCTTCTTACCCGCCGGCTCAAACTTGCATTCAATGCCGACCAACTTCCCATCCAATTCATATACTATAAACTTTTTATTGGACCTGAGATCGTTCCAGCTCAGGTACGTCAGCTTTCTGTAGTCAATCATTGATAAATCCGGCAGCTTTAACTTTTTATTTTTCGGAAACATTTTTTTCAATTCCTGCTCTGTCACACTTGAAAAAGGCAGCAAAACAGCGGAAAGGTGCTGAATATACTGGTCAAATTCCTCATCTGTTTTCAGTCTTGAAAGGTCCAGCATTTCTCGTTGATCTGATGATGCGTTTGGAAAAAGGTCAAGGACTTTGGCATTGGCCATATCGATTGTCGCCTTCAAAACAGATGGTGGCACGTGTTTTTGAGTCGTGTCCTTAATCAAAGCAATCTGTTTCTTTATGAAATTTAACTGTTCATTTTTAATAAATCCTTCTGTCATCCGTTATCTCTCCAATCATTACTGGTGCCTTTTATATCCAGTATAAAAAAAGCAACACACATCCAAAATGGAAAAAATGATTTAGAACCGTTTTTTACATAAAAAAGCACTGGTGAAAGTATGCACCAGTGCTTTGCACTACGTTTTTCGAGAATAGACAATCTTCTTAATGGTTTCAGTGGAAAGATAATGTTCCTCGGCCAGCTGCTCGATGCTGCTTCCGTTACGAAAAGATGCTTTTATTCCGGCATTACGCCGGTCAAGCAGCCGCCTCCCGCCACTCGAAACTCCCCATTTCCGGTGCTCCGCTTCCCGTTTGGGAATATAAAGGGTCTCCCCTTGAACATACTTTTGGATTTCCAGAATCAGATTCTCAGGTAACACTTTACCTGCATTACTATATTTCATTTTTGCCAGCCCCTTATTTTTGAATTCCAGCAAAATAAGGTGCAAAGCCAAAATACCAGAAAAGCTGTTTTTTGCGATCAATTAGATGTTTCACCCCATGCAAAGGATCGCCTTTCTACTATCAGGCTTTGCATGAGTGAAAGAAGTCCCGGACAATCGTATGTGATTCTCCAACCGGATGCACCCCCTTTACTCTTTATCATACCAAAATTTTCTGTTCATTCGAATCCCCACTAACTTATTACAACCTGTTGAATCTTTTTGTTGAATGTCTAAAATGTCACACATTCCATGATTGTGATGTACGAGCTGATATAGTAAAGACATCCCAACAACCCCTTTTCATATTTAGACGTGATGCCCGGCTGTCCCGCCGGGTATTTTTTTATTTCAAGTGTATACGCTTACATCATCAACTGTATTAGTTTTTTTGCTTTTTTTACTCACACAGATATCTTTTCCAATTATTTTACGCTGGGAAAGAAGAGTGCTTTTATGGTACAATGCATACAATCAAAATATTCAAACAATGGAACAGAATTCAACAGTAAGGGATTACAGTTAAGGAAGGTGAAGTCATGACTACAACTTTAGAATCCGCAAAAGCTGAAAATAATAGCTCTCCGCTGCGCCGGGATGTCAAATTCCTCGGACAGCTGCTGGGAAATGTCCTGGTACAGCAAGGCGGACAGGACTTATTGGATAAAGTGGAAAAAATCAGAGAAATGACCAAGTCTCTTCGAAACAATGACCAATTATCCTATCAAGAGCTGAAAAATGAAATTGCTGCTCTGCAATTACCGCAAAGACAGCAGGTCATTCGGGCTTTTGCCATTTATTTTCATCTGGTTAACATCGCAGAACAAAATCACCGTATCCGTCGCCGAAGAGAATATCAGCTTCTTGACGGAAACCAGCCGGGTTCCCTTGAATCAACCGTTAGCTCGTTTAAAGAAAATGGCGTTGAAGCAGATCTTATAAAAAACGTGATCGATAAGCTGTCCATGGAATTGATTATTACCGCACATCCTACAGAATCCACACGAAGAAGTGTACTTGAAATCCATAAACGGATCGCGCTTTTACTGCATCAGCTGGATCAAACCGTTCTTACCTCCAGGGAACGTGAAGAGGTGCAGGAAAAACTGTTTAACGAGATTACCATCCTGTGGCAGACCGATGAGCTTCGTGACCGCAAGCCAACCGTTATGGATGAGGTGGCCAATGGCCTTTATTATTTTGATGAGACACTCTTTGAGGTGCTTCCACAAATTCACGAGGAGCTCCAGGAAACCCTTCAGAAGCATTATTCTTCAGAAGAGTGGCATGTGCCCAACATTCTTCGTTTTGGTTCATGGATTGGCGGAGACCGTGACGGGAATCCAAATGTTACCCCTTCCCTCACTTGGGAGACATTGACGAAGCACCGGAAACTGGCTTTGCGAAAATATCACCATGCGCTGACCAGCCTGATGAAACAGATGAGCCAGTCCACAAAGCATGTACAGATTTCTGAAGAACTTGTAGCAGCCAACAAAAAAGACGCTGCATTTCTTCAAGAGGATGAAAAATGGAAAGTTGAACATGAGGCATATCGTGTAAAAATCGCCATTATGCTGAAAAAATTGAAGCTTGTTGGCAAAGATACGCAAGGCTATCAGCATGCCAATGAGTTTCTGGAAGATTTGCTGCAGATCAAGCGAAGTTTTGAGCAGCATTCCCCGGCTGGCAGCCGATTAAAAAATCTTGACCAGCTGATCCGTCAGGTAGAGCTGTTCGGGTTCCATTTGGCTACACTGGATATTCGCAATCATAGCGGCGAGCATGAAGCAGCCATTACAGAAATCTTCCGTTCGGTAAGTCTGTCGGATAATTATTCTGCTTTGGAGGAAGAAGAAAAAGTAGCATTATTGACCGGGGTACTCGAAGATCCCCGTCCTCTTCTGCTTCCATTCGCTGAAGATTATTCTGGGGAAACCCGGCAAATGATTGAGGTATTTACAATGATCAAGGAAGCCCACCGGGAGTTTGGGGACCGGGCGATTGAAGTCTATCTTGTCAGTATGACGGAATCCGTCAGCGATCTCCTTGAAGTGCTTGTTCTCGCCAAAGAAGCAGGGGTATACCGGCTTCATGCGGACGGCCGCATCGAAAGCAAGTTGAACGTTGCCCCGCTGCTTGAAACGATTGATGATCTGATTGCCGGCCCCGCTATTATGGAAAAGCTGTTTTCCATGGATTTCTATCGCAAACAGCTGGAGAAGCATGGCAATGTTCAGGAAATCATGCTGGGATATTCCGATGGAAGCAAAGATGGCGGGACATTGACTGCCAACTGGAAATTATATAAAGCTCAGCAGGAAATTCATGGAGTCGCGGAAAAATATGGTGTGAGACTTAAGTTCTTCCACGGTCGAGGCGGCTCACTTGGACGCGGCGGCGGACCGCTGTATCGAAGCATCCTTTCTCAGCCAGCCGAGACCCTGGGTGACGGCTTTAAGATTACAGAGCAGGGTGAGGTTTTATCCTCACGCTATTCCCTGTATGACATTTCTTACCGAAGCCTCGAACAGGCCACATCCACCCTTCTTTCGGCAGCTGCTAATGTATCATCGGAAGCGGAACAAAACAACATACGTTCCAAGGAATGGGAAAAGATGATGGACGAGATGTCTGCTGCTGCTCTTCAAAAGTATCAGGAGCTTGTCTTTAATGATCCCGACTTCCTGACCTACTTCAAACAAGCGACTCCACTTCCGGAACTTGGTTCCCTGAACATCGGTTCACGTCCGATGAGCCGTAAAGGGAGCGAACGGTTTGAGGACTTGCGGGCAATCCCTTGGGTATTCGCATGGACGCAGAGCCGCCAGCTATTGCCTGCCTGGTATGCGGCCGGCACAGGGCTTCAGCGGTATACAGAAGCAGATGAACAGCTTCGTCTGCTGCAGCAAATGTATCAGGAATGGCCGTTCTTCCGTTCCACCATCGATAATCTCCAAATGGCCTTAATGAAAGCAGATCTGACTGCTGCCAGAGAGTATACAGCAATGGTGGATGACCAGCATATGGCCCAGCGTATTTTCTCGGAAATTGAAAATGAGTATAACCGCACAAAGGATGCGATCCTGCTCATCACCCGCCAGGAACAGCTTATGGACCATGTACCGAATATTAAAGAGTCGATCCGTCTTCGAAATCCGTATGTCGATCCTCTCAGCTTCCTTCAGGTTGAGCTGATTTCAAAGCTGCGGGAGAATGAACAAATCGATGAAGAGCTCCTGAGAGAAGCATTGCTTACTATTAATGGCATTGCCGCAGGGCTCCGAAATACGGGCTGATCAAACAACAAGCCATTCGCAATTGAGGCGAATGGCTTGTTTATTTTGTGCTGTCTTATTTTTCGTCAACCGGTATCTGAATTAAAGAGTTTGTTCCCGTCGCTTTTGGCATCTTTCCATCCCATTTTTCGATCCACTTGTTTTGAATGACTTCTTTGGAGATCGATTTTTTTATGATTGCGTTATAATCAGCAATCCCTTTGGCTTCAATTTGCTTCTTTTCAGCCTCAGCTTTTGCGATTTTCAGTTCAATTTGTTTTCGTTCCAGCTCTTGTGCGGCTTCCACTCTTTTATCAATCGCGGCCTGAGTGGATTTATCCGGCTTGGGCACCCCAAGTGTCAAATTATTCACGTTAAAGCCCAGCTGACGAACATCCTCGGCAAAAATTTTCTGCACGTTACTTGCTGCTTCTGATGATTTCTCACCGTATGTATCAATAACCGAATATTTTGCAATGGCTTTTCGCCCTGCATCCCACAGCCGTGTCCGCAAATACGATCCTTCAATTTCTTCGATTTCCACCGGACCGAACTTATTGAACACCTGTACCACTTTATCAGGCTGGATGCTGTAATTGTAAGCAAAATCAATCGTTACACTTTTACCGTCGGACGTTGCCACTTGAATATTGCTGTAATTAACGGTCTGCATGCGAACCGGATAAATCGTCACCTTGTCAAACAAGCCGACCAAGTGCCATCCCTGTCCTAATGTATCATCTTGAACCCCGCCATTCGGGCTGTACACGACCCCTACATAGCCGTTGGGCACCTTTTCTATGAACAACGAAGTAATACCAACTGCCAGGATTAAAGCAACCCCGATGATAATTCCCCCAAGTACTTTGCGGTTATTGCCTTTCTTGCTTTTCTTCTCCATTTTCTTCCCCCTGTACATTCTCTCTTAGCTTGTGAGCGGTATTGCCCACTTTTTTAAATGAAGGAGACAAAATGAGCCATACGCCAAAACAGATCACCAGAACCACAATGATCGAACCAATCAGTACCTTCATATTTCTCCCTCCCCTATACTACTATTACAACAGTTTCCAATTATGACATATCTACCAGTTAATTACCAGGGATATGTGTCAATTCACATAGAAAAAGAAGAGCTTAAGCAGAGCTCCTCTTCCAAATTACTCACTTCTTTCTACTTTCGTTTTGTGGGATCATCATCCTCCGCAAACTCTGTAACAAACCGAAGTTTTGGCGTTGTGCCTGGATGCGACTGTAATTCTTCCCTCTTGCTTGGGCTTGGCATGTGCTTTAGTAAAAATTTATGAATGTAAACCTCTCCTGCCGTGATGATGACTGCTGAAATGGCACTGCCCCAGGCAATTTGAAGATAACCATGCAAAAGGATGGACCCAAACACCCATACTATGGTGTATGTCAGCAAAAATTCCGCCAGCAGGGTATTGCCTTTGCCGATACGCGGCAAAAGAATACGGTCAGCGAGGATATACGTAGCGACTGTAGTCGTAACGCTAAAGGAAATAATATCGGTCAGTGTTGCATCAAAGAACAAGTCCAATCCAATTGAAAATGCAATAAGGCAAACAATAAATTTAAGTAAAATCACTTTTGCTTGTTCCACTTTAAAAACCTCCTTTTCTGTTCCTAGTTTGCAACAAAAAAAGGAGGTTCATTCTTACTTTCTGGTTGGTCTTCCTCTGGTCCGGGGCCAGGCCGAACCCGATAGGCTTCAGGGCATCTCTTCATAGAGGAAATATTATGAATTTAACTCGAAACAGAATGAAATATCACCTGTAGTTCACGCTAATAAAAACGATTGAAAGGCTGGTTGTCCTCATGAGATTAGGCTGTCATGTAAGTATACGAAACGGATATTACGGGGCGGCCAAACACGCTGCTTCGATCGGGGCTAATGCCTTTCAATTTTTTCCGAAGAATCCCAGAAGTCTTTCAATAAAAGAATTTAACCGGGATGACGCCGAGCAATGTAAACAATTTTGCTCTCAGCATGATGTCCTCTCCATCGCCCATACTCCGTACCCAACAAGCCTAACTCCTCATACTGACAAAAAAGAACTCATCATCCGCTCCCTTGCCAATGACCTTGAAATTTCAGAGGCCTGCGGTGCAGTAGGGGTTGTCGTTCATTTTGGAAATCGCGCGATTAGCAGTGATCCTCTTGCTGCGTACCAAACCATGATTTCTATGCTGAACGAGGTCCTTAACGATTGGGAAGGAAGCTGTAAGGTTTTGCTTGAAAACAACGCAGGACGGCCTGGTTCAATGGGCACTACACTGGAGGAACTCGTTCAAGTTCGCAATTTGACTCATTATCCTGAAAAAATTGGCTTTTGCTTAGACACATGCCATGCTTTTGCCAGCGGTCTTTGGAACGGCGACAACTGGGAAGAAATTGTGCAACATGGTGAACAGCTCGGTTATATTCAGCACCTGACAGCCATTCATCTTAATAACTCCAAATATCCTTACGCGGAAGGCAAAGACCGTCATGCGAATATTTTTAAAAATGGGTATATCTCCAGCGAACAGTTTCAATCCTTCATCTGTTCCCCCATATTACAAGAGATCCCTCTCCTTCTTGAAACACCGTCAGATGCGGGCATCCTTCATGCTGAGGAGATCGATCAAATAAAAAAACTGGCACATTGATAAAAACTCCTTTCCTCTAAATGGAGGATAAGGAGTTTCATGTTTTATACATAATCAGAGTCTTCATCGGTTTGTTCTTGATCCATTAAAAACCGTTCATAATCCTTATGCATCTTATTGGGTATGATTCGGGTATTACTTCCATCCATGTCGGTCGCGATAAACCCTTCAATGTCTTCCACATACCCGACATTCTCTTCCGATTCTACAAACATTTCATTGTAATTGAGCATTCCGTTCTCGGAGAAATCGGAAGGTGTTTCACTTGTTCCATATACCGCTACATCCTGCCAAGAATCTTCGGCATCATAGAATGTCGCATCCTTATCATCATTATCAAATTTCCCATAAGGAGGCATCAGTACTTCTTCTTCAATCGGCCGGCGGTCAGAGCCAGTCTGCTCCAGGCTGTGTTCTTTGCAATACGCTGTTGCAGGCAGAGCTTCCAGGCGCTCCGCAGCTATAGGCTGGCCACACGTTTTACAATAGCCATACTCCCCGTTGTCGATCCGTTTGAGCGCTTCGTTTATGGACTTTAGCTCCGTTTCATTCAGATCATTTAACGCAATGTCCTTTTGACGCTCAAATAATTCGGTTCCCGTATCACCGGGATGGTTGTCATAGTTGGAAAGTTCACTGACCGATTCCTTAATCAGCTCTAATTCTGAACCATAATGACGATTGTCATTCAGCCTGTTGTCCAGGCTCTCCTTCATTTGAAGCAAGACATTTTTAAAATGATTTATTCTCTGCTGTGACCACATGTTGTTTGAACCTCCGATTGTAAACTTATCCACAACTGTATTATGCAACATAAGCCATGAGAGCATACTGGAAATAAATAAGAGCTGCCTATAATAATAGGCAGCTCTTGTCCATTGAGTATTCTGTTTTGTCGTTTTCGCTAAAATTAGCGTTGTCCACCAAATCCAGAAAGTTGAGATTGAGCTTGAGCAACTAGACGCTTAGTGATTTCTCCACCAACAGATCCGTTAGCACGAGCAGTTTGGTCAGCACCAAGTTGTACACCAAATTCAGAAGCGATTTCGTACTTCATTTGGTCGATTGCTTGTTGAGCACCTTGAACCAATAGTTCGTTGTTGTTTCCACCTTGTTGAGCCATGTGTTTTCACCTCCTCAATTGGTATATTTAAATTCTCTCTCTTACGGGAAAAACAATACCATGAAATTTTTGTAAAAAATTAAAATGTGTTGACATGAAACCAATTGGTTGTATATACTTTATACGAAACCAAATGGTTACATATTTAAATAAAAGGAGACAACCATAATGTCAGAATCAACCGAACGCGCAAAAGATATACGGTATGAAGAAGTAATTGATGCTCCCATTGAAAAAGTATGGAACTTGGCAGCCACAGCAGAGGGCATTTCCAGCTGGTTTATGCCAAATGATTTTGAGCCCCATGTCGGCCATGAATTTCATATCCAGTCACCATTCGGTCCATCACCTTGCAAGGTTCTCCTGGTGGAGCCGCCAAATAAACTTTCTTTCGCATGGGACCAATTTGGCTGGGTCGTTACATTTGAGCTGAAAGAAGAGGAAGGAAAAACCCATTTTACCCTTACCCATTCCGGCTGGGGTCATCCGGATGCCATACTGCCAAAGGCACAGCAAAAAGTTTCTGCTGTCCGTGACAATATGAGCGGGGGCTGGGCAAAGATCATGCAAACCTTTAAAGATACTGCCGAAAAGAAATGAGCACCTCACCGAAAAAGCATGATGTCTTCCAAGCCATTGCTGATCCCACAAGAAGGGAAATTTTAAAACTGCTGGCCGGACGGGAACTTGCGGTTACCGAACTTGCTGAAAGGTTCCCCATTAGCCGGACAGCTGTTTCGAAGCATCTGCTTATTTTGGATGAAGCAGGTTTGGTCCAAAGCAGGAAAACAGGCAGAGAAAAGCGGTATACCCTTCAGGCCGAACCACTCTCAGAGCTGGAGCAATGGCTCTCCTACTTTGAGCAGTTCTGGCAAAATAAAATGTTGAGACTAAAGCATCTTGCCGAAAAAAAAGAAAATTAAAACCCGCCAGCCGTTTTTTTGCGATCATTACGCAATAAATCAGCCCAGCGGGTTTTTTACCATACATTTTTAAAGTTACCTATTATTTTATGAGCCGGAACAGCAGTAATGAACGCTGTATCATCCACTTCTTTCACAATATCCACAAGGTCGGACCATTGGATATTCACAATAACGCAAAACACGACTTGTTTACTCGTATGTGAATAGGCACCTTCCCCATCCCAAAATGTGACTCCCCGGTTAAATGCCTCGTTCAGAGCAGCTGACACTTCACTTCCTTTGTCCGTAACAATCATGACAGAACTTCTCTCCGCAACCGTGAGAATTGTATCATACGTTTTGGCGCCTACATACATGGAAAGAATGGTGAACATGGCCGCTTGTACGTTGAAGATCACAGCCGAAATCGTAATGATGATAAAATTCATGATCAGACCGAACCGTGCAATCGACAAGTTTTTGTATTTGGCAATCACCCTTCCCAAGACGTCAAGGCCGCCATTTGAACCGCCAGCACGAAGCATAATCGCACCTCCGGCGAAGGAAACCACCCCTCCGAAAATTGCTGCAAGGATGATGTTCTGCGTCCACATCATTTTAATCGGGACCAAATGCAAGAACAAAGAGTCAAAGCCCACCGCAAGCAGGGTATACACGATAAACTTCCTGCCAAGGTGGATATAAGCCAATATAAGCAATGGAATATTGTAGAGGAAATATTGGGTTCCTACCGACCAGCCCGTCACATTGTAAACAATCATACATATCCCCATGAGACCACCTGAAAGCAAATGGGCCGGCAAAAGCAGGGTATTCGCCCCAACCGCGACCAGCATGCTGCCAAAAATAATACATAAAACTTCAAAACCAATCCTGACCATTTTGTTACCTAATACCATGCGCAACCCTTCTTTTTCAACGATTATGTATAAAAATTAATAATACTATATGGAACTTTACCATGTATAAAAAAAAATAACTATTGTTTTAATATTATCTTTATGGCTTAAGACTAAACCCAAAAGAAAACCGCCTCTTCCATATCAGTGGAAAAGACGGTAAACCTATCAGGAGATTTGGCTGGATACTTTTGTTTTCATCAGTTGTTTTGCGGTGCCCAGGGCCTCTTCCATCCGTTCAAAGAACCGGTGGTGCCCGATTTCGTGTGTCAGCCCTGTCCTCTCCAACAACTGCATGGGCTCAGGCTGAAGTCCCACAATCAGCAGCTCTCCATCCTGTCTGTTCACCTTCTTCACAATGTTCAACAAGGTAGCCTCTGCACTGGTATCGATATAGGGAACATCCTGAAGCTTAAGGATGACAACCTTTTCTTTTTGTTTCGCACTGACTGATTCTTCAAGCACATCAGTTGAACCAAAAAAGAGCGGCCCATTCAGCGTAATAACTTCAATACCTTCCTTCTCATGCTCTGCCAAGTGGGTAAGTGCTGTTTTTCCTTTCTTAATGTGAAGAGCTCGGCTCATCCGCGTAATAAAAATGACAAAAGCAAGAAGTAATCCTGCAATAACCGCAGTCGCCAGGTCGGTAAATACCGTCAGCAAAAAGGTGATCAGCAAAATGACGGAATCCATTGTTTTTGTTTTCAGCACATGCATGAACTGCTTTTTTTCACTCATATTCCAGGCGACCACCATTAAGATGGGAGCCATGCTCGCTAGCGGAATTAGTGAAGCATAAGGCGCAAATAGCAGCAGCACGAGAAGTACCACAACCCCGTGAAAAACGCCCGAGACTTTGGAAACTGCTCCGTTTCTAATGTTAGTTGCGGTTCTTGCAATGGCACCTGTTGCCGGGATTCCCCCAAACAGCGGAGCAACCATGTTTGCAATACCTTGTCCCACCAATTCTTTGTTGCTGTCATGTTTGTAGCCTTGTTTCATGCCGTCTGCCACCATGGCTGACAACAACGATTCAATCCCGCCAAGAAGGGCGATGGCAATCGCAGGAGGAAGAAGGTAAATAATCTTTTCAAGGGATAAATCAAAGAACTGGAATTCTGGCAGCTTGTTCGGAATATCACCAAAAGCAGTACCAATTGTCGGAATCTGACCCGAAAAAAACAAAAATCCGATTAAGGTGGATCCAAGAAGTCCGATAAGTGCCGGCGGGATCTTGCTCGTGATTTTTGGAACAGCAATCAACAAAGCAAGGCAAACGAGTGCTACAAGGACACTTTTTCCATTAAATGTTGAAATCTTATCCCAGATCGCCATCATGTTCAGATGAAATTCTTCATGCTTTTCCACACCTTCCAGACCGAGGAAATTAGAAATTTGTCCTGAGAAAATGATGACAGCAATCCCGGCCGTAAAGCCAATAATGACCGGCCTGGGTATATATTTGATGAGTGAACCCCATTTCAAAAGCCCCATGATTACGAGCATAATTCCAGCCATAAAACCGGCAATCAGGAGGTTTTGAAAACCATACTGCATCACGATCCCGAGCAGTATTGGAACAAACGCGCCGGTAGGACCCCCGATTTGATAGCGGGAGCCGCCGAGAAGCGAGATTAATATACCAGCGATGATGACGGTATACAATCCATTTTCCGGACGAACGCCTGATGCAATGGCGAATGCCATTCCCAGGGGGATGGCCACAATCCCTACAATAAAACCGGCCACCAGATCCTTTCTCAAATCAGCCAGTGTATAGCCTTTAAAACGATCAACAAGACCCATTCAATCTCTCCCTCTCTTATCTCTATTTTCTATAACTGCACAGTTACTGATTCCTGTATTTCAACAGTGGTCAATCCACCTGTGTGAGGGTCAATCACAAGCCCGTGTACTTTTATTCCTTCAGGAAGCAGCGGATGATTTCTAATTAACGTCACACTGTGCGCCACACTATCATCTACACGGTCAAAACCGGTCAGCCACTTTTCAAGGTCTATTCCTGCACTTTTCAAGAAATCCAGCTGGTTTTGATCAATGCCTTTTTCCTTTACCTTATCAAGGAAGGAATCATGGCGAAGCCCGGACATGCCGCAATCCTTGTGGCCGATTACGCATACTTCCTCGGCCCCCAATTCATAGATAGCAACCAGGATACTCCTCATTACGCTTCCAAAAGGGTGAGAAATAAGAGCTCCGGCATTCTTTATGATTTTGGCATCACCATTGCAAAAACCGATCGCCTTAGGCAGTAGTTCTGTAAGCCTTGTATCCATACATGTTAAAATGACCATCTTTTTATTGGGAAATTTTGTTGTTTCAAAATCTCTGTACACTTCATCTTTTACAAAGGTTTGATTGTGCTGCATAATCTCAGAAATAATTGACATGTTTATCTCTCCCTTTTTATTTGATGGGCTAATTATACAGTGTAACGTATCACTGTACGGTTACAGTTTAATTAAGGAAATTTTAGCTGAAAGCGCTATCTTTGAGAGAAAATACATAATTTATGACAATAGTGAGAGGCTTTTCTAATCAGTCATGACCATTGGTATAAGCAATATACTTCGTCTTTGGAGCCTTTTTGGAGACATGATAAAAATGGGGGCTTTTGAGGGATAAACGGTAGGAAAATAGAGTTAAAATCACGTGTTGTATGTGAATTGTGAGATGGATTGCAGGACTTTTGTCATTACGGTTTTCTCCTCGCTTAGACATACGAACGGGGTTATTCATCAATACGTTACAAAAAACGGAAAATGATCGAACAGTATAAGGTAGACTATGCGTAGGTTATAGGAGGAGTCTTGTATGTCAAAAATGATTGACAATGCACCAACTACTTATCTTCAAGAAATCAGTCAGCTTATTTTAGAACAAAAAGAAACATTATCCAATTCCATTCTGGAGGATGAGCGTTTTAATTATAAGCATGCAGGTAACAACAAAGACCGACTTCAGCATTTGCGGTTTCAGCTAATCCAATTATATGGGGAAACCATCCCACTTCCTTTGAGCATAACAGCTAAAAAACTGAAAGACTGGGGCAGGGATTATGCGGATATTTTTGTTTCATTGAACATCCCTCTTGATCATGCGATTGAAGAAGTTCATTTTTATCGAAATAAAATCGGTTTGATTCTAAAAAAAGCCGCAAAGAATGAAGAGTTGGATCTCGATACGTTTTATGAGCTAATTTCCGGATTTGATCTGGTTGTGGATACTGCGTTACAAATGGTAAGTACATCTTATATGGAAAAATACATTTCCAACTTGAGAACGGCTGAGGAGGAGATTGACGAGTTGTCCGTTCCAGTGGTTCTTCTTGGCGACGGAATAGGCATCTTGCCCATGATTGGGGATATTGATACCAAACGAGCACAGTTTCTTATGGACAATGCCTTAAAAAGTTCGGTGGATCTCGGATTAAACAACCTTATTCTGGATTTATCCGGAGTACCCATCATTGATACGATGGTGGCGCAAAAGATTTATCAGGTGATTCAAGCGTTGGAGCTTATTGGTGTTGAAACCAAAATCAGTGGTTTGCGCCCTGAGCTTGCCCTTACGATGACGTCTCTCGGTGTCGAGTTTAGTGGCATCAAGACCTTTTCAAGCCTTCATCTCGCTCTGCAGCACCTCGGTTTCAAGCGAACCACCAACTAGACCTTAAAGAAAAAAGAAGTATCCGCAAAATGGATACTTCTTTTTTGATTCTTAAATTAACTTGCTGGCGTTAATGGCTTCCCTGTATCCTGACCGCGTGAAGTGAAAGCGATCATCTAGATAACCCTCACGCTGAAGGGAACTCAGTGTTTCCTCTGGTATAGTTGCTGCCAGTTCATCAAGCTTTTCATTGATTTCCCCCAACGAAGAATCGCTGACAAATTCGGGAGTCAGCAGACGAACAATTCCTTCAATTCGTGAATCTCGTTTTTGGAAGAGCTGCGGTGTACGGTTAATGGCCTGTGAAATCCGGCTTGTGAACTGAATCAGTTCCTGCTTCAGGTTGGTCGCCTGTTTTTCTTTCTCCTGAAGCTGTTCCTGGAAGAACTTTCTTTCCTCTTCATTTAGATTGGCCCTTGTGTACAGCTGCTGATAAATCTGGGTCTTGTCCATCTCGATTTGTTTCAATTCTTCCTCTTTCAGCATCTGTGTCTTCATATCCTCTTCACTTGGCTCATAATACGTCCAGTCATGATCCCTGTCTTCGTCTTCAATGCGATTGACCGTTGAATCTTCTTTTACCTCATCACTTTCCGGTTCATCTGCTTCGAGTAATGGTTCAGGTTCCGCTACCGGGTGAGCTTCTGACCTTTCAATGGATTCATAAATTTCCTGCTCCGAAGTATCTTCTACCGGATTATGAAGGGCTTCCTGACGTTCTTCTGCCTGCTCGGCCTGAACCTCCACCGATTGTTTATCTTCCGTTGGTAGATCATCAGTTTCATCGTCTTTTTGTGATAGTTGTTCTTCTTCCAGAAAAACAGTTTCTACCGCCGGTTCTTCCTTGTTTTTGTTTACGATCCCTTCAGGAAGTGTTTCCACTGTTGGTTCTCCCATTTGTTCCGTAGTCGTACGTTCTTCAAGCTTCCGGACAAGATCGTTGAATTTTTTATAGTACATGACGGAAATGGTTAACGCAAAAAGTGAAGCAAACAGAGAGATAAAGTCCGAGAAGCGGAAAACAAACGGCGAAGTTGCAATCTTATAAAAAAGTAAAAGTGCAAAGGCTCCGATTACAATAACCTTCAACCAGCTTTCCCGGTTCTGAATCTGATCACTCTTTTTGGAAGCTTCACCGCTTCCCCCAAGAAAAGATGATAACTTTTTATTCATAGTGTAGTCCTTTCTAAAAGTGTGTCATTTGTAAGAAACAGTAAAATGCACATCTTGAGGTGTGCTCCTACATAAATATCGATTGCTTCCCTTTCTTTCTAGGGGTTTACCCTTTTGCAGAGAGGGGCCAATTAAACCTCCTTTCCCTTCTCTCCTGCCTTTAAGCTAACTCATTAAAAATAAAATACTGTGTTCTTATACCCTCTATTTTACCCTTTAATAGCCATCGTGCCAAAATACCAAGTGTGCATTACATAAATTGGGAGTGTAAAAACTATCGATAAAGGTAAAAGTGTACTAGGGTTCAATACCTGCTATACATAACGAAAGACATACTTTTTTCGTTTCCGTATCGATTACAAAAGAAAAACGGGACATTTATCCCATAGGAGTGTGTTGAATGGCAAGATTCAGGTTACTTGATAAATATCTAAGGAGATACACCCAGCTTTCAGAGAGAGAATTGTCCCACCAGCTCCAAACGAACTTATGGTTTACACCCGTTTTATATATCGTCTTCTCGTTTGTATTGATCGCCCTTTCCTACACAGCAGATTATAAATTTCAAATGGGTGAAAGAATGTGGGATGTCTTCGCAGTAGATTATGATCTTACCCAAGCACTGGTCAGTACACTGACAGCAGCGATCCTGACATTAACTACATTTACCTTCAACTTAATTCTTGTCGTATTTACAACCTTTTCTGGCCAATTCTCACCAAGGATATTAAAAAACTTTATAGCAAGTAAAGCAACACAGCGGATCCTGGGAATTTTCACAGGCAGCTTTTTCTACATGCTGTTTTCCTTTTTGGTTTTAAACAAACGCTTTGCCGATCATTTTTTCATCGTCCCTTTGGTGGCCGTTCTTCTGGCATCCTTGTCCATGGGAACGTTTATCTTTTTCATCAATCATGCAGTAGCCTGGCTTCAGGTGAACAAAATGACAAATGAAATGAAAAAAGAATCCATGTCCATTGTGAAAGGATCGCTTCAGAATGAGATTGATCCTTATAAGGTAAAAGATACAGCACCACTTAAGGAATATGTAGAACGGCTTACAAAACGTGAAGGAAAGCAGATCACAGCTAACAAATCCGGTTATATACAGTTGATTGACTTTGTTGAAATTATGGAAGAAGCAAAAAAAGATGACATCATCATCAAACTGGAATATACCATTGGAGATTATGTTTTTAACTCCACCCCTATTCTTTCGTATTGGTCGAAAGAAGATACGGAGATTGACATACCCAAATATTTGGCACTTTTCAGCTTCGGAAACCGGCAGACGGAAGTGCAGGACGTGGAGTTCAGCATTAATAAACTGGTTGAGGTTGCCATCCGCTCTGTCGGAAATTATGATCCAAAAACCGCCTCAAATGCCATCAATCAACTCGGTGAACTCTTATCCTACCTATCCTGTGTAGGCAATCTTAATCCTTATCTGGTAGATGGTGAAGGACACTTGCGCGTCATTCTTCAAGAAAAGGATTTCAGCTATTACCTGTATAACGGCCTTGGATACATCCGGCATTATTCTGAGGACAACGTCATTGTCGGTATAGAAATCTTGAATGTGCTTGATTTGATTGCCAAATCAGCGAACCCAAGAGATTATGATGCGATATGGGAATTTGCAGTTTATACGACTAAGGGGTTTGAAAAGGATTTTCTATTTGGACTCGATCGAGCAAAATTTAACAACCTGCTTTTTGAAATCGCCAAATCCACCGGGCATGAAAAAGATTTTGAACATATGGGGTCTTAAGGAATTGCTCCCAAAAATAAAAAACCAACCGTTGATACCGTTGATTTCAACGTAATGTACAGTTGATTTTGTATTTACGCATTGCCAACTGAAGGTTCAAGAATGGTAAACCGGTTGTTCACCGTATCCAAATTGGCCCTGGCACCAATCGGAATCGCTGCTTTATAGAAACCATGGGCCGTTGTTACATTGGTCATTAACGGCTTCCCAAGCGGAATCACGAATTCCCGGATTAACTGCTCATAGTTGACTCCGTAAGCAGGTTCACATGAGGTGCATTCTCCCATCACGATTCCGGCACAATCTGCGAATTTACCGGCGATTTTAAGGTGGTTCAAATACCGGTAGACGGTATTTATCGGCTCATGAGTTTCTTCAATGATTAGAATCTTCCCTGTTGTATCAATCTCAAAGGGGGTTCCCAAATTATCAACAAACGAAGTCAGATTGCCTCCAATCACCTCTCCGGTCACATTTCCGCGCACTCGGCTGACTTGAGGGATACCAGGGGGATTAACAATCTGCCGGGGAGATTGAAAAGTGGACGTTGCCAAAAAAAACTGATCGTAATTATACGCCGCTGTTTCCAGATTAAAGTCGAGGAGCAGCAGGCTTTGGAAAGAAATCAAATCCGCGTACTGGTAAAGAACATTGAGCAGGATGGTGATATCGCTGTATCCGGAAACAATCTTAGGATTTTGCCGGATGACATTAAAATTCAGAAACGGAAGGATTCCCGCTACCCCCACTCCTCCACGTGTGGGGAGAATCATTTTCACGTTTTTATTGGAAAACATCGCCATCAAATCAGCGGCCCGCTGCTGGTCGGTTCCTGCCAAAAAACCCGTACTCGTATACACGTTTTTGCCCAGCACCGTATTGAACCCAAGGCTCCGAAGGGTTTTTATGCCTTCATTTATTCTTGCGGGCTCCAACGGGCTTCCAAGCGTCACAATCCCGATGGTGTCCCCTCTTTGCAGAATTGGTGGTCTGACAGCCATATACATCCTCTCCATCCTAAGAATTCCCCATCGAGATCCATCATTGATGTATATGAAATATAAAACAAGATTATCCCCATATGACAAATCTTCAAAAGATACTAAAAAGGGAATAAAGAGGGTATGTAGAAGTAATATATAGACCAGTTAGTAGTTTACGAACTGAACTATAAAATAGAAAGGGGAAAATTCAATGAAAGAGTACAAAATTATTGAAACCAGCGGACGCTGGACGTTCAGTCTTGATACACTGCCGGACAGCAATGTGCCTTTATCCTTAGAAGAAGCAGAGCGCATAAAAGAAAAGCTGGAAGAATGTGTCCCCTTCCAGCTTGAGATTGTGAAAATAGATTCATCTGACTAACAGCCCGCCTTACTGGCAGGCTGTTTTATTTCGCTATTTTTATCTTTGCCTTTGTATTATTTTTAAGAAGGTAGACTTTTTCAAGAGACTGATGGATCGAACACCATGATCGTTTCGAATAGCATACCGGAATCGCTTGCTTATTCGCTTTTTTCTTGATGGCCGTCGAAAATTCATGATTGATGTAGTCTGTCAGAACCAACACCAGATCTACATGGCTTGGTATTTCCTTCTGTGACATTCTTGCCTTTCTCCCGCTTACATGAATAATTTCCTTTACTCCTTCATGTTCGAGCTTCTTTTTAATTTTACCAAGATGATCTCCACCTACGATCAATAATGCTGACATAAAAAAGTACTCCCTTCCTCATTCCCGTTTATTTATTGGTTTTGACAGGGCGCCGTTTCTTTTATTTCTTATAGGTTTACTCGGATTTATTTTTGAATAAAAACCTCTTCCTACAGCATTTTGCGAATAAAAAGAGGTTGCGATACCTATAAAAGCAGAAAATTCAAATGATTAAAAACAATATAATAGAATGAACTTATTAAGTCAATATCTATTATAAAAAATATCCCTGTTTTTCTATGTACAAAGGCAAACACTCATACTAAAATATGAATGTTTGCCTTTGTTTTATTAATAATTTTTTACTCCGCTTTGCTTTTTAACGGAAAATAGGTGTTGGCGACAAATTCCCCAACAGGGTGAGCAGCGGTGTTACCCTGTTGTTCTCCATGTGTGAGAGGCAATCTGGGAAACAGCAGTTCCGCTACCCGATAGGCTTCTTCTAAATGAGGATATCCGGAAAAGATGAAATGATCGATGCCAAGGGACTGGTATTCTTTCATTCGTTCGGCAACAGTATCCGGATCACCGACAAGGGCTGTGCCCGCTCCTCCCCGAACCAGACCGATTCCAGCCCAGAGATTGGGGCTAATCTCCAAAGACTCACGTTTTCCGTTATGAAGCGATGCCATTCGTTTTTGCCCTACAGAATCATACCTTGAAAATATTTTTTGCGAAGCGGCAATCGTTTCCTCATCTACATATTGAATCAATGAGTCTGCGGCTGCCCAGGCTTCTTCTGCCGTTTCTCTTACAATGACATGTAGACGGATTCCGAAGCTGACAGTCCTGCCCTGGGCTGCTGCAAGTTTTCTGACTCTCTCAACCTTCTCTTTCACCTGCTCAGGAGGCTCGCCCCATGTCAGGTAGACATCGATATGCTTAGCCGCTACTTCCAGCGCTGCATCCGATGAACCGCCAAAATAAAGCGGAGGATATGGTTTTTGCTGCGAAGGCAGTAACACCTTGGCTCCTTTAATTTTCAGATGTTCCCCCTCAAAGTCTACTTTTTCACCAGCCAGCTCTTTTCTCCAGACCTCCAGAAACTCATCGGTCAAACGGTAGCGGTCGCTATGGGACAAATGGAGCCCGTCACCCGCAAGCTCCACCGGATCACCGCCTGTCACCACATTGATTAATAGTCTGCCATTGGATAATCGGTCAAATGTAGAAGTCATCCGGGCAGCCAATGAAGGAGAAATCAATCCTGGTCTTACAGCCACCAGAAACTTCATTTTTTCTGTTGCCTGTATTAATGAAGAAGCGGTGATCCATGCATCTTCGCATGAATGTCCGGTAGGAAGAAGTGCTCCTTTAAATCCCAGGCCATCCACTGCCTGTGCAATCTGGCGGAGATAAGAAAGCGTAATCGGCCTCCCTCCCTTTGATGTTCCTAAATACCTGCTGTCTCCATGTGTGGGCAAAAACCAGTAAACGTTCATGCACCTGTCCCCCTGCCTTTGGTGGAATCGAGTTCCAATTCTCTGATATAGATGTCTTTCTTGACCTCATCAATCAGCTCATTCAGCGACACAAAGAGCCGGTTTTCGATTTCAGGATCAAATCTGATGTCTGACCCGTTATTTTGCTGCAGCTGCTGATCGATCAAATAGACACCGTTTAATATGTTTCTTGAGCCGATTGCATACAGAACCGGTTTAAGCGCATAATCAATGCTGAGCAAATGGGCAGACGATCCGCCAGTGGCGATGGGCAGCACGCTTTTGCCGGAAAGAATATCACGCGGCAGCAAATCCAAAAGGGATTTGAGAACTCCCGAATAGGCGGCCTTATATACTGGTGTTCCGATGATCACTGCTTTTGCCTGTTTTACACTCTTTTCAATTGCCTTAAGGGCCGGGCTGTTATAGTTCCCCAGAACCAAATCCTCTGGTGGAATATCCAGCACTGAATATGATTCAGTTTCCAGGCCCGCTTTTTCCGCCAGCTCACTTAAATGGTGAAGGACAATTCCCGTCCTCGACGTTACCGATGGGCTTCCTGAAATTGTAACAATGTCAGCCATTACAACTCCTCCTTTTTCTTCAGTGGTTATAGTGAAGTATTTCTTTGCCTGTTGATAAAAAAGGTTTGCAGCGCTCTGGCAAGCCCTCCTGTGCCAAATGTCAGATGCGTCTGGTTGCCTTCTGTATACCTGCTTTGGATATCATTTAAAAACTCCAGTATATACAGCCTCCTGTAGAGGATATTGCGGATTCCCTGCTTTGAAAAGTAGTCCTCTATCGTGTTATACAGCCCTTTATTCACACCGTACCGTTCTCTGCAGACCCCGCTGAACTCCAGGTCGGTCAAATTGACAAGATACAGCTGTTCTTGGGTAGCTGACGCTATAAAATTTTGTGGTTTATGCCATTCTTTTAATGATGCTTCACCCATTTTTTATCCCTCCGAGAACTGTTGTGGATTATTCCTTTTCTAACGCTTTTTCAACAAACTTGTTTTCAATGACTTTTGAAGTATCAAGCTTTTTCTTGATGCCTCCTGCTTTATAAAGGAAATCTGCCTGTTCCTGATGGGCTTTCGCAAACTCCGGAGTTGCTGGAGAAAGAATTAAGTTCGACCGCTTCAAAACTGTACTGACGATCTTGGGATCAAGTTTTTCCCTTTTAGCAATTTCTGAAGATACTTTGTCAGGGTTATCAATAAATTGCTTCATAACTCTCTCATAGGTTTTCAAAAACAACACTGTTAAGTCCGGGTGATTTTTCGTAAATTGGGTTCTGGCAACAAGAAAGCTCGGTGCATTAATGTTCAGGTCCTCTCCGTCAGCCAGGGATTTTGCGCCAGTTTGAAAAATGGCTGTTGTGGCATAAGGTTCCCAAGTGGACCAGGCATCGACTGATCCATTATCAAGCGCGGGCCGTGCTTCATCAGGCTGCAGCTGAACAACTTTAATATCTTTGTCGGACAGTCCCGCCTGATCGAGTGCCATATAAAGGAAATTATAGGCACTGCTTCCTTTTGCGACCGCTATCTTCTTGCCTTTTAAATCCCTTAGCTCTTTGATTTTGCTTCCTTTAGGAATGATGATCGAATTTCCCTTTTTTCCATCCGTGGTTACGGCGATCGCTTTAAAATCCACATTGCCCGACTGTCCGGCGATCAATGGGGTTCCACCTGTGGCGCCAAAGTCCAGCCGTCCGGAAGCCAGTGCTTCAAAGTGCGGGGGTCCGCTCGAAAACTCGTTCCATTTGACTTTCACTCCCTCTTTTTTAAAGGCTCTCTCAAAGGCTTTGGTTTCCCTTGCATAAGGGAGTACCCCTGTACTTCCCTGCACGCCAATATTGACCGTTACACCCTTTTTTTGTTGGGCGTTTGTTTTTTCCTCACTGCTGCATCCCGAAAGCACAATCATCATCGTTAAAAGCGCCATAAGTCCTGCTGCTATCGTTTTCCTTTTGAGTTTCATCATTTTTTCTCCTCTCCCTATCCCATCCTTTTTGTCATGCATGTGCCGAAAGATTGATCGTATCTGTATCCGGACGTTTCAGCCCGAGGTGTTCCCGTAAGCATGTTCCGGCGTATTCCTTTCGAAACAAACCTCTTTCCTGAAGGATCGGAATAACATACGTAATAAAGTCATCAAGCCCTTCGCTCATTAATTGCGGCATAATATTAAATCCGTCTGCTGCTTTGTTTTCGTACCATTTCTCCAATTGATCGGCGATTTGAGTTGGTGTCCCTGCAATGGTGTAATGGCCCCTTCCACCAGCCAGACGAAGCAGAAGCTGTCTGATTGTAAGCTTTTCACGGCGTGCGAGTTCCTGAATCAGCTTTGTTCTGCTTTGATGCCCATCTGTTGCAGGGAGCGGAGGCAGCGGTCCATCCAGCGGATAGGCTGACAGATCCACACCGACTCGGTTTGACAGCTGATGCAGACTGAACTCTGTATTGGTATAGTGATGAAGCTGTGCTTCTTTTTCTCTGGCTTCTTCTTCTGTTTTTCCTATGATCGGGCATATCCCCGGCAGGACCTTGACCGATTCAGGCGACCGCCCAAATGCAGTGGCACGTGCTTTAATTTCCTGATAAAAGCGCTGTGCATCTTCCAATGTTTGCTGAGCGGTGAACACTGCCTCGGCATACTGTCCTGCAAAATCAATCCCATCGGCTGAAGATCCTGCCTGGACAAGGACCGGTCTTCCTTGCGGTGAACGAGGGATATTCAGCGGACCGCGAACGGCGAAAAAGTTCCCCTTATGGTGGATTTCGTGAACTTTTTGATCATCCGCAAAAATTCCCGCTTCCTGATCTGCAATGATGGCATCATCTCTCCAGCTGTCCCATAACTTGCTTGTGACTTCCAGAAACTCACGGGCCTTTTCATATCGGAGACCATGGGAAGGAATCTTTTTGAAATTGAAATTCTGGGCTTCCCCATCTGTTCCAGAGGTTATGATATTCCATCCCGCTCTGCCATTGCTGATATGATCCAGCGAAGCAAATCGCCTGGCCACATTATAAGGTTCATTAAAGCTGGTTGAAACTGTAGCGATCAAACCAATGTTTTCAGTTACAGCCGCGAGGGCGGAAAGCAGTGTCAGCGGTTCGATGCCTCCCTGTACACCATATTTGGCACCTTGTCTTGATACTGCATATCTATCTGCCAGAAATAAAGAATCGAATTTGGCTTCCTCTGCTTTTCGTGCAAGTTTCACATAGTGGGAAAGCTTCAGATTACTACCGATTTCTGATCGTGGATGCCTCCATGAAGCTTTATGATGTCCCATGCCTGTCAGGAATAAATTAAGATGCAGCTGTCCCTCCGATTGAGCCATGATACAGCACCTCCATCACTATTTTTTAAATCAGCCGATAAAGCTGTCACGCCATTTCAAGAGTCTCTTCTCAAAGAATCGCACCAGTGAATCCGATGCTTTGCCAAATACAGCGAAAATAATAATTCCTACAAAAACAATGGACGTCTGGGAAAACTGGCGTGCATCCATGATCAAGTAGCCGATCCCTTCACTGGAACCCATTAGCTCAGCTGCTACCAACGCCAGCCACGCAGCTCCTAATGACAGCCTCAGTCCAAGAAGAATGTTTGGCAAGGCAGCTGGCAGGATAAGCGTTGTAATCTGCTTCCATTTACTAAACTCAAGCACTTTTGCAACATCAAACAATTTTGAATCCACTCCCCGAATTCCAAGAAACGCGTTGACATACAAAGGGAAAAAGGCAGCTTTTGAAATGAGAAGGATTTTGGATAATTCGCCAAAACCAAACCAAAGGATAAACAATGGAATCACAGCCAAGGAGGGGATGGTTCTCATCATCTGCAGCGTGGGATCAAATGTTTGTTCGGTTTTGCTTGAAAAACCTACAGCCAGCCCTGCAAGAAGTCCTAGCCCGCCGCCAAGCAAGAATCCCAGAATCGCCCGGAAAAGGCTGATTTTAAAGTGAGCGTATAATTCCCCCGAAACAATTAAATCCTTAAATGCCACCAGGATCTCACTTGGCCTTGGAAGCAATGTGGCCGAAATCAGTCCATAGGCACCAGCTGCTTCCCAAATCAGAACGACAAGAACAGGAAGTGCGAGCCCCCGCATCCAATTGATCAAAGGTAACTTTTTACGATTTCTTTTAACAGGCGTTTCCTTTACTGATGGGGTGCGTTCAACACCTGATCGTGTTAATACTCCAGTTTGATTGCTCATTTTTTCATCTCCTTTTAATTCATCAAATCGCTGCTGCCTGATGTTCTTCTACTTTTTCAAATTCACTCAGCACACGCTGGCGGATTTCCTGAAAAGACGCATCAGTTTTCTTTCTCGGATACGGAAGGTCAACCGGAATCACTTCCCGGATGGTTCCCGGTCTTGGATTCATGATGACAACCCTGGTCGCCAGGTAGATCGCTTCGTCAATATCATGGGTAACAAAAAGCATGGTCGTACGGTTTTTCTGCCAAATATCGAGCAGTACCTCCTGCATATGAGAGCGGGTAAAGGCATCAAGTGCGCCGAAGGGTTCATCTAGCAGGAGCACCTTCGGATTTCGAAGAAGGGCTCTGGCAATGGCCACCCGCTGTGCCATCCCGCCGGAAAGCTCTTTTGGAAAGGCGTTTTCAAATCCTTTCAAACGGACCAGTTCGATGAGCTGCTTCACGCTCTCCTTTGTCTCCTTATTCTTAACTGGCAGATTGGCGGCTATATTTTTCTCAACGGTCAGCCATGGAAACAGCCTCGGTTCCTGAAAAATAAAACCTTTCTCAATACTCGGTCCAGTAACTTTCCGGTTATCCAGCAAAACTGAGCCTTCATGGGCCGTATCCAGCCCAGCCACGATTTTTAGAAGGGTGCTTTTCCCGCAACCGCTCGGCCCGATTACCGTAATAAATTCCCCTTTTTCCACATCAAGCTGGATTTGTTTCAGCGCTTTAACCTTGCCATTGGCGGTTTCAAAGCTTTTTTCAACCTTATTGACCTGTAATAATGACACTCGCCCCATCCTCCTTTTTTAATAAAGCTTTCAAAACAAAAACAACCGGAGCCATTTTAATAAATAAAAATGGTCTCCGGTTGTCCGGTCGACTTTATGAATGTACCTGTACAGCGGCTCAATCCCCTCCAATCGAATAAACGTAAAAAAACTCCTTCCAACGTGCCAGAAGGACGTAAAGAAGAAGTACTGTTCATGCTTCTCTCATCATCCAAGCTTGCGGCTTGTTGGATTTGGCACAGTTCTCAATTGAAAGAGTCCGCTGCCGAGGTTTCATAGGGCCAATTCCCTCCACCTCTCTTAATAAGACAGAATATGTAGTTTTCGATAAAAGGGAATCCTTATCGGATTACTTGTAATTAAAACAGGTATACATTTGAATGTCAATAACTTTCTGAAAAAACAGATTAAAACTTTTTAAATGATAATTTTCCAACTTTCAATTTCTTCCTTCTTTTTATCCCTTACATAAATAAAAGTTGCCCTAATCATACTAATTATTGGGAGGTTTTCTACGATGTTACTTTCTTGGTTAACGAGTATGCTTCTGCTTGTGCAGCCGGTCCCTGTCAACACCCCGGACAGCATCTCACTGATGCAGCAAGGCCAGACGATCGCCATTATACAGCGAGAGGAATTTATGGTGCCAATTCCAGGAACCCCTGTTCTTGATACTGAAAAGTTCAAGCAGTTTACGGACAAGCTGGAAGGACAGGTATACCGGCAGCCTGTCAACGCACGAATCAATGATACTGGCGGAATATCTCCTGGTCAAAATGGTTCAAAGCTTTATCGGGAGGCGTTCAGGGAAAAATTTTATGCAAACTTCTTTAGTAAGGGACCATCAAAGATAGAAATTCCAAGTCTGACGGTCCATCCCCGGGTAGACAGTGAGCTGCTCGGAAACATAAGAACGAACCACCTTGGCCAGTATGTGACGTACTTCAACCGCTCCAATACCGCACGGATTCATAATATATCATTGGCCGCCAAAGCTATTGACAACCATGTGGTTTTTCCCGGGGAAACCTTTTCTTTTAACAGGGTTGTTGGAAACCGAACAAAAGAAAAAGGATATATGCGGGCACCGGTGATTATCCGTGGCGAACTGTCCGAAGGGGTAGGCGGCGGTATTTGTCAGGTTTCTTCAACCCTTTTTAATGCGGTGGACCGTGCCGGACTCCATGTTGTTCAGCGGTATTCCCATACCCGCAGAGTTCCGTATGTTCCTAAAGGAAGGGATGCAACTGTAAGCTGGTACGGCCCTGATTTCCGTTTTCAGAACCGTTTTAACCAGCCCATCCTGATCCGAGCAAAATCTTATGGTGGAAGCATTATGGTCATGATTTCTTCCTCAGACGTGATTAATCTTCCTCAGAAAAAAGGGTAAACACACTCTCTCCATTAATTGTGTCAACATTGTTAACCATTGCACAAACCCGTTCCAAATCGATGGTAAGGGTGATAGAATAAATGAGGATTTGATCATCAATTGGAGAGAGTGATGACATGAAAAGTCTTCCATTTTTCTATATGCTGTTTCTAATCAACGGATTGCTTCTTGCTGGCGGATTAGTCAGCCCGGCATACATGGCTGTTGCCCGGTGGAGCATGATTTTCTTTAATATTACGGCAGTAGCCGCCCTTATTTATTTTAAAGAGCATGGCAATGGTGCAAGGTGGAGCAAAATATCCTCCCGCGGCCGCATGCTTTGGTGGGGCGCATTTATGTTTAATATTATTTCGGCTGCCAATGAAGTTCTTCATTCGGCCCTATTTCAAGGTTAATAAATATATGTGCAAAAGCCCGGCAGCTGTTTTGCCGGGCTTTTGCACATATGGATGAAATTACATGTTTGCTATGAGTCATTTTAGGAAAAAAGTTAAAACATGTAACACGATAAGGGAGATGGCAGCTTTGTTTGGCTTTACAGAAATTTGGAAATTTTTCTTTTCGTTTTTTTTGGTATTACCAGGCGTCACATTTCTTCACGAATTCGGTCACTATTTTTTTGCCCGTATTTTTGGAGGAAAAGTCAGGGTGCACGTAGGTACAGGAAATGTGCTTATGAAAATAGGCCCGCTGCGCATCCGTAAACTTTATTTTTATGATGGCTGGTGTGAGTATGTGTCATTAAAAGAAGATGCCAAATATTCCAAAGTTCTTGTATATCTTGGCGGCTCTCTCTTTAATCTGGCAGCCATTCTCTTGTTAAACTTTTTTGTCTTTAAAGGCATCTTCGAGGCGAATCTTTTCTTTTACCAATTCACGTACTTCTCGTTTTATTATGTATTCTTTTCTCTGATGCCGATGGAACAGTCAAGCGGTTGTCCAAGCGATGGCCTTGCTGCCCTGAACACAATCAAAGGTATCCAGTTAAAAAGCCACCCTGCCGACTAACATACAGCAGTCCACCTTTTATGGAGGGCTGTTTTTTAAAAATATTTATAATAGCTTTCCGTATAGGCATGTATGTGACAGCCGTTTTTTTCAAACACACGCTGCATCTTTTTATTATTGAGGTGCGTGCTTCCGATATAATAGTCTGCACCCATTTCTTTTAGGCATCCCAGCGCCTGCCTGTGCAGTGTGCTTCCTGTTCCTTTTGACCGGGCACTGGGAAAGACCCCAAAGTAAAACAACCGCCCTTCATTTGTTGTACCCGGTTCAATATGGGGAATGGCGATTCCGATTGGCTGATGGTCTTTATAAAAAATCCTGCAGGAATATTTCCATCCGCTGCCAAGCTCCTGCTTAACTGACTGAAGATGCTGCTCCATCGACAAGGTTGATGCTGCATTATCCGATCCCTGCCTGCACATTCTCCAAACCTCCATAAACGCCTTCTCTGTCGTCCCCCTGTCCTCAAGCGTTCTCCAGGTGTAGGGATGAAAGCTTTCCATTTCTTTCAAGTCCCGATATACATTCACTTTGGATGCAAAATGCTCAAAACCCGAAGAAATTAAGTAATCGGAGCATGATTCATAATGATCCCGGTTACGGTGAAGCGTTACGCCTACTCTTTTGACTTTCCCTATTTCAGCTTTTCGGATGATGGCTGAGATGCCCTTTTTCCACTCGTTAATGTCCAACATCCCTTCTGTCGGTTCAATAAGAATATATTCAGGGGTTCCGTCAATCACTTTCATCTGTCTTGCCCCACTGTCATTTGTTGATAGAACTTGTTGATCACCTTTTGGAAGGCTTTTTTCTCCTCCAAAAAAGGATAATGATTGCTGTTATCAAAAGCAGCCAGCTGCACATCGGGAATAAGTTCCGCCATTTCTTCAGAAAAACCGATCGGACACTGAACATCGTGCTGTCCGCATGCGACAAGCGTTCGGGTACTGATTTTATGCAGCTGCCTTGTCACATCAAAAAGGAGAATCTCCCTTGAGAAAAACTCCATCCGGCGCGCGGCCATGGATTTATGGACATCCCCTGCAAAATACTCATCATGTCTTCCAGGCTCACGTAGTGATAATTTTGCCCGTTCTCTGGATATATCGTTTCTTTCTTCCGCAGATAGATTTGTTTTTAACTGCTCGATTAGCGACTGCATGTTTTCAAATTTCGGATGGTCTGGATGATAGATGCAAAAAGGGGAGGAGGACGCATACTCTCTTGCTGCAGCACTGGTTATGATCAACGTTTCAAGGGATTTGGAATGTCGTATCCCATACACGAGTCCTAGCATCCCTCCTGTAGAATGTCCGGCAAAATGCCATGTCGGATACCCGAGTTCGTCTCTTACAGCTTCAAGATCAAGCACCGTTTCGATCATGCTTAGCTGATGCGGTTCGTGCGCCTTTTCAGACCTTCCCGCTTCTCTTAAGTTAATCAAAAATACTTGATGCGACTCTGTGAACATGTCCGCAAAATGGTCTCCCGTTTCATTGAATTCCGAATAAAGATGGGACACACAAAGCGGCGCGCCCTTCCCCTTAGTGAACACTTCAAATACGCCCCGGTCTGTGGGGACCATGATTGTTTTCCAGTTCTTCATTTGCTTTCCCTCTGTTCTCTGGTATTTCATTACAAAAGCAACTTCTCTGTTCCCTTACTGAATTCCTTTCTAAATTTTGTCGAACGATTTTTCTTCACTAAAATATTTTTTACCATTAAAATAAATTTTAACGATAAATGTTATTTTGATTGGAAGGAGAATTATGATGGGGACCAGTTTGGCACATGAACCAAAGACGGTAAGAAAACAAAAATTTGGAGGGCTTCTCTCCAACCGGCAATTTTTATTTTTATGGATAGCCAGTATATTTACAGGGTTGTCCTTCTCGATCTACTTAATCTCAGAAACATGGTTTGTTCTTCAGGCACTAAAAGCTCCTTCCAAGCTTGGGATTATTATGATGCTAACCACCATACCCCGCGTTTTGCTCATGTCGGTTGGAGGAGTAATGGCTGACAGAATAAAACGGTCTCACGTGATTATGATCACAAATTCAACCAGGGGACTATTGGTCCTTGGATTGGCCCTGCTCATCCTGAACAGCAGTATGAATCTCTATCTCCTTGGTGTTTTTGCTCTTCTTTTTGGAGTTCTCGACGCTTTTTTCTGGCCGGCTAACCAGTCTATGCTTCCCACCCTTGTAAAAAAAGAACAGATCGTCCGTGCCAACTCTCTCGTGCAAACGACCAATCAGCTTTCATTATTGACTGGACCGGTCATTGCAGGTTTTATGATTAAGTTCGGCTCGTTTTTCGGTGTCTTTGTTTGTACTTCTGTTTTACTTTTCTGCAGCAGCATTCTAATCGAACAAATCCGTTATCCTGATCATCCATCAACAGACAATAAGCAGAAAGAACCGGTGTTCCGGCAGCTTAAGGAAGGAATTGTTTACGTCAAGACAGTACCCTACCTGCTGCTCACCATGGCCACCTCTATTTTCGTTAATTTGCTTCTTGTCGGGCCTCTGAATATCGGTCTTCCTTTGATGGTGGATCAGCATTTGAAAGGGGATGTTCTGTCTCTTAGCTATTTGGAAAGCTCGCTCGCTCTTGGAATGGTCGCGGGTGCCTTTCTTACCGGGATCTTGAATATCAAAAGAAAGCGGCCGATCATCAGCCTTTCACTGATTGCCGTCCTTTCTTTCTTAAATATCTTTCTGAGCCAGATGACCGCCCTTTGGCATGGAATTATTCTTTTGTCACTTGCCGGCGTCTGCTTGTCCATTTCCAATATTATTGCTCCTTCTCTGGTTCAGGAAATGACGGAGAAACGGATGATGGGAAGAGTTCAGAGTTTGATGTCTACTGCCTCCATGGGATTTATACCGCTTTCCTTCGCCCTTGTTTCTGCTCTGCTCTCTAGCGGACTTCCAATCGACATAATTATTTTGTACTCAAGCATTGCCCTTACCGTGTTTGTCCTCACTGTTCTTTGGAGAAGCAAAACCATACGTACCATCGATTAATCACGTACTCTCTAAATTGTGGTATTCTTTTTAGTAACACAATGTTTAGGTGGGATACAACGTGGCACAATGGAAAACACAGTCAATCGATTTAATGAAAATTTTTTCTGATCCAAGACGCCTGAGAATCCTTCATCTCGCTTCCGAACAGCCGATTACCGTTAAACAGCTGGCTGCTGAGTTGAACGAACATCCTTCAAGGCTTTATTACCATGTAAAAAAGCTTGAGGATGCCGAGCTTTTGGAAGTGGCTGAAACAAAGCAACTGGGGAATTTGGTGGAAAAATATTATCAAACTATCAATATGAATGATGTATTATACCGTGGAGATCTGCAGGCCCAGGCTGAACAGCCTGAAGTCGCTCTTTCCCTTACGTACCGGCTCATCGAACCGGCATTGAAGTTATATGAAAAATCGCTTGCCAAGCTGAGGGAAGAAAAGAAACATGGCGTAGTACGCAATGAAATGCCGTATCATGTTACTATCAATTCCTCCAGTGACCGCATGACCGCCAAAGAGTGGCGTGAATCCTTTCCTGTCATCATGAAAGCACTTGGCAAAAAGGATAAAAAAGACTATGACTGGCCGGAACGCTCTTATCCTTCTGAAGAAGAAGCGAACAAAGTTGGTACCTATCAGTACGTTTTGCTCAGTTACCGGATTGAGGATGCAGAAGAACTTGGAATTGTAACGGAAAACGAGGAAGAGAAATGAACAGAGCCGCCTTTAGCATGCTGGAGGTGGCTATTTTTTGTAAAAGCACCTAATGGGCGCTACTGCATATAGAGACATCATAGCTTTCAATTACCGTGCAGATTGTTTTACTGGAGGTATGTAACGTGCAAACCTTACATCAACATTTGAAAAATTGTGAAGCCCTCACGCTAGTAAAAAAAGAATAAGAGCCATTCCTTCGAATGGGAAAGAAGAGCTCTTTTCATAGATAACAGCTAGAAGAGTCATAGATCTTCAAAGTGAAGGAAAATATGCCGGGGATGTGCGTTTGCCTTAATTGGCATATAAGCGATACGAATCGGTTAATGTATCGCCGTTACCATAAATATACGCCTTTGATGGGGCATAGAAATTGCTGCTGTCGTACTTCCAATGAATCCTTAGCGCCATATATCCGCCTGCTCCGTATGTGTTGGTTCCTCTTTTTTCAATATATTGAGAAAAACTGTCCCATGTTCTAGGACCCACAACGCCGTCAACCACTAAGTTATGCGTTTTTTGATATTTTTTTACTGCAGCTTCGGTTTTCGGACCGAAAATTCCATCCGAATCAATGACAGAAGAATCGGTGTAAAATCGAAGAACATTAATGAGATACTGCATGTTCTTAACTTCAACCCCGCGGGCATCTTTGCGTAAAATCGAGTTTTTATCCCAGTCTGCCGGATGATGAAATCCAGGTGCCGAGGCAGATGCGGGAGAAAAGGAAATTCCCCAAGCCAAAAGAACAATTACCATACTTGCTACTATTTTCTTCACAATGCCATCTCCCTTTTGTTGATTGGTACAAACAAAACCCCTTACAAATTTTCCCTCCATCTAAAAATTCCCCCTTTTCGCAAACTGAACCCTTTCTTTCTTGAGACCAATGCCCTGTTTTCTTCTGTACCTTTGGAATCAGTGTCCAAGTGTGGCAAGGAGGAATAGGATATTTTGTATGTAAATAAGGAGGTTTTTAGATGAATGAATATTATGGGAAGCATTCGAACTCACGAATGTTCCCTCAACTCCCTGGCCAGGGCTCTGGCCAGCAGACGCCCGGGTTTCATGGTTTTTTCCCGCAAGGACAGGGCGGACAGCAGCAGATGCCACAATTTCCCGGGCTTTTTCCCGGTATGCCTGGCAGTCAACAGCAGCAAGGGCAGCAAGGCGGACAATCCCAGCAGGGACAGGG
>NZ_FNHW01000001.1:0-159272 GCF_900103485.1 Fictibacillus solisalsi | reverse complement strand
CCCGGTATGCCTGGCGGTCAACAGCAGCAAGGGCAGCAAGGCGGACAATCCCAGCAGGGACAGGGCGGGCAGCAGATGCCACAATTTCCCGGGCTTTTCCCCGGTATGCCTGGCGGTCAACAGCAGCAAGCCCAGCAAGGCGGGCAGTCCCAGCAGGGACAGCAAGCTCAACAGGTATTTTATCCTTACTACTACCCGCCCGGCATGTTTTAATCCCGCGGCCAGTACCCTGACGATTCTGGACGGTACCTTTGGCTTTTCGGCCTGTGTTTCTCTGTAAACATAAAAAAACAAGGGAATCCCCTCTGTGGAATTCCCTTGTTTTTTCGAAATGAAGCTTATTCCTCTAACTTCTCTGGATGACTTTGCTTTTCCCACCGCTGTATGCCGTCATCTTCATCAAATTCAATGGTCACATCGGTGACACCTTTCTCCTGCAGGATCTTTTCCTCCAGCCGATCTTTAATATCGTCGGCCTGGGCAACCGTCAGTAAAGGATCTACCTCCACTTCAAGCTCCACATGGAGTTCCTCGCCTTCTTTGATAACAACCACTTCCACTACATCTTTTACTTCAGGGTCACGCAAGGCGAGTTCTCCAATTTTGTCTTCCATCTCTTCGTCAGCCTCCCCAAGGACTCCTGCCGCATTATCGAGAAACACTTTGCCCACAACAAAGAACATCATGAGACCAATAATAATCGAAGCAATTCCTTCTGCCTGATGAAAGGGTGTGAAATGGGAGATAACGATGGCGACAATCGCCAGGACCCCTCCCGCTGTTGCGACAAGATCCTCCATAAAGACAAGCTTGGTGGCCGGTTTGGCTTTTGGAAGGTGACCAAAGCTTTTAAAGAACACGGCAAAACCGCTCGTTGTGTCGCCGACGTCATGCATAATCTCCCTCATGGCCTTAAAGAGAACAAATCCCTCAAGCACAACTGCAGCAGCAAGCACGGCAATGTTGATTAAAAAACCAGTGGATTCAGTCGGGTGAAAAATATGAGAAAACCCTTCCTTGATCGTTTCAAAAGACATAATGCCTACAATAATAACCGCTCCAAGCAGAACCAGATGAACCAGCCTGCCAAATCCATTCGGAAAGCGGTTCGTAGCGCCTCTTTTGCTCAATGCGGAACCAATAAATACAAAAAATTGATTGGCCGCATCTCCCAGGCTGTGCATGGTTTCAGCAAACATAGCTACGTTCCCGGTGTAAATATAGGTGCCGCCTTTAATAATCGCAATAATGGTATTCACAATTGCCGCCAAAAAAGCGGATTTATTACCGTTTTTTAATAATTTGAATAACCTTCCCATTGGATCCTCTCTCTCATCAATAATCATGTCATGCGATATGTATAGATTTTATTTTCATTCTACCCTCTCTGATCTTTACCTACACTTATTTCCCCTTCTTAAGTACTAAAAAAACCCTTTCTTTCCTATTTTAGCGATTCATCCATAGGAAGGAAAGGGCAAGCTGAAGACTATTTGCTCCAAATGGCCTTCTTTAATATATGTGAAACTTGATTGTATTTACGAAGAGTAACTTTTACAAACGGATCAATGACAGGGGACATCAGGTAAACAAGGATACTGATGATCCCCCCGACAACTATACTTCCAGCAACATCAAATGGATAATGCTGTCCTACCCAAATTCGTGATAATCCGGTTAATGCCGCTATTGCCAGCATCGCACTGCCGAGCTTTTTATGGGTTAAGAATACGGCAAACGATAAAGCAAACGCACCTGTCGTATGGTCACTTGGAAATGAAGCATCAGCGGCATGCTTAAACAGCAAATGCACGTGGTGGCTGACAAATGGCCTTGGCTCATAATAAAAAAGAGTGATGATATAGTTTACGATGAGCCCCAATATTCCAGTGATCCCGGAATAGATTGCTGATCTTTTATACGATTCATTCATAAGCCACAGGACCAAAAGAACAATAGCATAGAGATAGAGCGCCTTTTGGCTTAAGAAGATCATAAAACCATCCAATACAGGATGAGAAACGGATAAATTATTAATGTCTTGAAACCACTGGTAATTCATTTTTTCCCCTTTCTTTGGTCGATTCACATTACCGCAAGGAACGATCTTGAAGAACTTTGGACTTGTTTCCCGCTTTATTCAAATGGAGACCCGTCTCAAATGAATATTTAGGACGCCTTATTACTTCAATGAGGATTTTACCGATAAATTCCCCGTTTCCCATCAGCTGCAGACCGCCAATGAACCAGATTGAAACCATTGATGGTGACCATCCAGCTGCTGCATTGTGATGCTCTTTGAACATACGATATACTCCAGCCTTGATGTAATGATCTTAAGCTTGCCGGCTTAAGGTAAGGGCCGGCTCCAGCAAAGACTGGATAAATTTGGTCATTTGATCAGGCGATAACATTTCAAGCCCTTTCTCATAAGCGTTTTTGGCGGCTTGCCAATTTTTCATGGCAGGTTGATTTCGGAGTACCCGTTTCAATTGAGATTCCAGCGGCAATGACTTATCGATACGGAAGACCAAATTCTTTTTCTCCAGGTACTCGAGATTAATTTCTTCTTGTCCCGGGAGTACGGAATGCACGAATATCGGCAGGTTTTTCCTTAGTGCTTCACTCACCGTAATTCCGCCTGGCTTTGTAACGACTGCATCTACTCTGTCATACCATTCATTCATTTCGCTCCTTGAAGAAATATAAGGCAGCGGATGAATATTAGCTGAACCCAGCGATCGGATCTTTTCATATAGTTTTCTGTTTTTTCCGCATAAAACATAATAGTCAAAGGCGCCAGAAGAACCAGCGGCGGTAATCAATTCATAAATATCACCCAATCCGCTGCTGCCGCCGGAGATTAAAACTTTTCTCCTGGTGTTTGTTGGTAAATTTATTGCTTTTCTTTTGAACTGCTCATGAACCGGAATCCCAGAGACGATGATCTTCTCATGAGGCACATGGTGTTCAACCATAAGTTTTGTTTTCATGTCCTGGTTAGGAACGAAATGGTAATCGATTTCTTCTTTTCCCCACACATCATTGATGAAGAAATCCGTGTACACATTCATAACGGGAACATGGCATTTCCCTTTTCGCTTGAGTTCATTTACAAGATAGGACGGTATGCTGTGTGTGCAGATAATCACATCAGGCTGTTCATCATCCAAAAGTTTGAGCATTTTCTTTGAAAACAAAAGGTCATACCCTTTAAAAGAATCTCTTCCTATGGCGGAATACGTTAGATTTTTATATACACGGTCGTAGGTACCAGGCCAATTTTTTATCCATTTCAGGTAGGTTCTAGTCACCATTTTTTCAAGAGAAACATTCATATAGCTCAACAAGTCTACTTTTTTTAAAACAATATCCTTCTTTCTGATTTTCAGCATATCGATCAATGCCTCAGCAGCCTGATGGTGGCCGGATGGCATCTGTAAAAACGGCAAAAATAATATTTTTCTCATTTTTTATCACCTGTTTTATAAATAAAATTTCAATTAATAAATCTTGCACACTTAAAAAGACGGATGTTGTGCCAAAAAGTTCATTACAAACAAAAAAAAGTCCTGGCAAATTCCGCCAGGAACTAGATGTTTTTTCTTTTACGAGCTCGAAAGCGTTCAAACAAAAATTTAAATGCTCCCCCCAACGACAAAAAAAAGAGAAGAAGGAAGAAAATACTGCCGATAATCGGAAAGTTGAACAGGGAAACCAGCACAAAAGACCCTGTCAAATACCGAAGCCACGGAGGTTTATCCTCCAAGCTTGAAAATTGAGACGCCAATTCATGACTGTAGATGGCAAGCCCTGTAATAAATACAAGTACCGGAAAGAGTAGAAGCAAAATCGAGACAGGAATACCGATGACCGTAATAGCGAGTAATACACTTACAACCAACAGTGCCGCACTAATAATGGCTCCTGATAATATCAGACGCGGAGCCTGTCCTTTTGTTAATCCTGCCAAGCTGTTTATTCGCTTGTGAAGCGACAGGCCGGCAATTACTGTTAAGAAAACCAGCATGATGCTTGAAATAAGCCGGAGAAGCCATCCGCTAATCAGGACCAGTCCCCCAAGAAAAAGGCTGTTTTGGGATGGACTATTCAGATTTATGGCTATAATGTTATCGGTCACCTTCGAGCCTGCTTCTTGTTTGACATGCCCGCCGATAACAAGTACCAGTTCCTTTATTTTTGCATTTTTCTTGATGTCTACATCTCCATTAATAACAATGACGGCTGTTTTCACCTTCCCCTTTACAATCGCATCGTGTCCAAAAACAATGATATTTTCAATACTTTGCCTTGCAGGTACAATCACATCTTTTTGTTTGATCACATTCTTTTCAGCACCATATACGTTGGGAGCTGCAAGTGTGAGGGCCACCATGAAAACCATTGTTATGCTTATTAAGACAGGGTACTTTTTCATCGCCGTCCCTCCTCAACCTGTTGACTTTGTATCCAGTAATCTTCGCACAGACCATCCTGATGCGACCAGCACGACCAGCGCCAGCACTAAGAAAACTTCAAGCAGATTTGGCAAAGCCCCCGCCACGGTAAAGGCCGAACGTATTAAACTGAAGGAAATCGAAGTGAGAGTAACCCCCACATGAATCCCTTTCGTAATAATCGATGAGGCCAACCATAGAAAAGCGGCCAGAACAATAGCCCCCGCTATGGCTGCAGCCATACCTCCCCGGGAAAGAAGTGTCTCAGGTGTAGTTTCTGAACGGATCCTGGCCATCACCGTTTGCTCCATATTGCCATTTTTCATCTCAAGTTCCTCATAAGTGGATGACAATAAAGCCTTTAATTCCAATAAATGAGCCACTTCTTCCCTACATTTCCCGCAGTCACTCATATGCCTTTCAACTTCTTGTCGTTGGTTGCTGTCTAACTCACCATCCACATAAGCGGATAGAAGTTCATGTATTTCTTCATGCATCCCGATCACCCCTTATCAGTTCTTTTCTCAGTTCTTTTCGGGCTATATTAATTCTGGATTTAACCGTCCCTTCTGGTATTTCCAATATTTCTGCAATCTCTTGATAGGAAAATCCCTGGATGTCTCTTAATACAATTACTGTCCGGTGTTCGGGAGTAAGCCTCTGCATGGCAAGCTGCAAATTGATCCTCAACTGCAGGTTTTCAACTTCCGAATAGGTATCGGCCATTAACTCTGTTTGTGCCGGATCCATTTGCAACTGTGGCCGTTTCTCCCTCTTCTTTATCCGGTCATAACAAAGGTTGGTTACAATTTTTGTAAGCCAGGAGGAAAAGGCATACGCCTCTTTCAAATGATCCATTGAAAAATAGGCCTTGACGAAAGCTTCTTGAGTAATATCTTCAGCTTCCATCTGATCATGGACCATCGCAAAAGCATGCCGGAACACTTTTCCTTTATATCTTTGAATAAGTTCAGAAAAGGAATCCTGGTCTCCTTTCTTAGCTTTTACGATTAATTGCTGAAGTTCTTGGTCCACACTTTTTTCACCCGTTTCTGGACAGACTGCCTTTAAGAAAAATGGCTTCTAGTTAAAAAGACGTAAAATGATGAAATAAGTTCATTTTTATTTCAATTTCTTTTCCTTTATTTTGGTTTAGGCGAAAATAATTCATTCGCAATACTAACAACATAGCATGAACTTAAAAAAAACCCCGCTGAGGAGGTTTTTTAATTTTCTTCCACCCTTGGTTTTGTGGGATTACAGCCCGGTTCTGTCGTTTGTGAGGCCATGGCCAACTTCGTGAGATAATAACATTCTTCTCTTGCCATATGATCGGCCATCAGTGCAGAAAACGTACCAAGCACCTCATTCGAAAGTTCCAGTTCCTCGATTTCTTTTAAAAACTTTCGAAACAACATAATTTCCATCTTCACTTCTTGATTCATGCGCTTCAAAGCCGGAAATTCTTTCAGGTTTGTCCTTAAATATCCTGCCAATTCTACCGCCTTGATATAAAATTGTTCAAAATGAACGCTGTATTCCTTGCTTCGTGTTTTTATATCTTTTTCTACCGCATCCATGGTATCCGATATGGCTCCTGCATGTCCTGCAGCGTCGGGAAGCCATACCATATGATAATGCAGCTCATGATAGAGCGGCGGCATTTGTTCTGTTTTTAAATACTTCAGAATTCCTAAATACTCTTCCACCTCATTCACCATATGATTAAGAAAGGTTGGTGAAAGGTGAATGCTTATTTTTCCTGTCAGGTGCCTTCTGAGCATGTGAAGCTTAAAATCCCTGATTGATGTCGCCATTTCTTCCGCTGCAGCAGTTAGCTTCGTGAGATCCGCGTTTCCTCTTGCCTGCTGAAGCAGTCCGTCGAAACCTCCCTTATATCGTTTGGCCGCTTCAATTTCTTTTGTTTCCTTCGAAGCCAGGGTATCCAAAAAGAAACGGGCATGATCCCCCAGTACCTGAAGCCAAAACTGATGCTCGAACCTTGCGCTTTTTTCCCATGTTTGCCGGTCCACCTTCATCTCCTCCTTTGTACCTCATTCATATGTATCAAAGGAAAAGACAAGTTATGACGGATTATTTAGCTTGTTTCGGTTTTCTTCCATACCTTCCTCATAAAAAAAGCCACGATACCAATGATTCCAGCTAACAGGATACTGACATAAAACCCGGGACGGATCGTTTTTTCAGCAAGGGTTCCGCTGATGCTCGCCAAAATTAAAAGAAGCCCCATAACAGAGAACACTTTGCTCCATATCTTCTGCTTTAGCACTTTCATGGAAGAAAGAATAATAAACAGCCAGTTATAAAGAAGCAGGATTCCTGCGGCAGTGGTGATGTATTCATAAATCTTTCCGGGCATTAACAATGCGGTAATGATCGAAGCAAGGAGACCTGCGGCCCCAAGTCCCAGAGAGGCTAATGGCAGATCCTTCAATTTTTTAATTTTCTTGCTGAACAGTGACGGAGCATCACCATCTTCTGACATTGTACAAAGGAGGTTGGTCACACCAAAAAGAGAAGCTGTCATGGTGGAGAAACCTGCTATAATGATCGCTCCATTAAATACATGCGGAAAAAAGGCAAGATGGTAATCGTCAAGAGCGGTCACAAACGGACTTTCCTTATCATCAAACGCCCCTTGAAAAACCATGGTGACTGCCAGCCCCATGGACACCACATAAATCACAGCCAAAACGAACATCATGACTTTACCAGCTTTGGGCCCGTCTTCTTTTCTTTTCAACTGCATGGCCATCAGCCCGATGACCTCAATGCCGCCAAACGCATAAAACGCGTAGATCAGCGAAGACCAAAACCCCGGAAATCCATCATGAAAAAAATCACCTGTGCTGTCAGGCAGACCTGGCTTTTTAACATCGCCATCCAGCCAGCCTAGGAGCGTTGCTCCCGCTAAAATAATGAACATTAAAATAGCCGCCACTTTTACAACGGCAAGGATGTTCTCAACTTTGTCAAAGCCGTTTGTCCCGGTTAATACAACGATGATAGCAAGAATCGCATACCCTGAGGCAAACGCCCACAAAGGTACTTGTTCAAACCAAAACCGCGACAATATGGAGAGTGCTGTCAACTGGCTGCCCATGACCAGGATATTGGAGACCCAGTAGTTCCAGCCACAGCTGAAACCTGCCCAATGGCCAAATGCCTTTTTTGCATAGGCGCAAAACGATCCTTTTTGCGGATCTTCTGCTGTCATCTTTGCCAATACATTAAAAACAATATACGTGCCAAGTGCAGCAAGGACAAAAGAAATGACAATGGAGGGACCGGTCATCATAATCCCGATGGAAGATCCTAAAAAATACCCTGTTCCGATGGTACATCCGATTCCCATTAACGAAAGCTGCCACCATTTTAAACTCCCGCCTCCGCTGTTTTGGCCGGAGGGGGAGCTGCATTTTGTCTGACTCATCAAACCACCCCTGTTCTGTCGTTAGTTTTTGTATATTGGAGTGGAATATGTAATGCCCACATTGCCAGTAATTGCTTATCATTACAGTTTTTTTACTTTATAATCAAAGCAGACGGAAATAAAAAAAATGGGGATGATCGAATGAAGCCGTATATTTGCATCACCTGCGGAGTCCAATATCCGCCAACAGAACACCCTCCCGAAATCTGCACCATCTGCACAGAGGAACGACAATATGTTTCACCCCAGGGGCAGTCCTGGACCACGCTGCAAGAGATGAGAAACCGTAATTTTAAAAATACCATACAAGAAGATGAACCTCACCTGTACAGCATACATACCGAACCGGCTTTTGCGATTTCGCAAACAGCTTACCTTGTACAGGGTAATCATTTCAACCTGTTGTGGGACTGTTTGACCTATCTTGATCAAGAAACGATAGCGTACCTGAAGCAATTAGGAGGGATTGATGCCATCGCTCTTTCCCATCCTCATTATTATTCCACCCAGGTGGAATGGGCGGAAGCATTTGAAGCACCCATTTATATTCATGAAGATGACAAAGAATGGGTCACACGTTCAAGCCCCTTGATAAAATTTTGGTCCGGTGAAACGCTCGAGCTCAGTGAAGGGCTTACCTTGTACAGGCTTGGAGGCCATTATAAGGGTGGAGCAGTCGTCCACTGGTCTCAAGGAAATGGAGGAAAAGGAGTGCTTCTGACTGGGGACATCATCCAGGTGGCAGCAGACAGAAATTGGGTCAGTTTCATGTACAGTTACCCCAACTTGATTCCACTTCCGGCTTCTACCGTGGAGCGCATGGCCAGTATTGCAGAGCCCATACCTTTTAACCGGTTATACAACGCGTTCCACAGGGTTGTGGCGGAAAATGCCTCACAATCAGTCCAGCGATCTGCAAAAAGATATAGTAAAGCATTAAAAGGAGAATGGTTCTCCACCTAAATAAAAAGCGAAGGCAAATTACGCCTTCGCTTTTTTTGATGAAGTTAAAAGGTTTGTGCCATTTCTTTTGCTTTAGTAATGGCCTGTTGCTTAATCTCTTCCGCCCGGTCGGGAAATTGATTGTGTCCTTCCACAAACAAGCCTTCAAATGATGGAATGCCAAAAAAGTTCATGATCACACCAATGTACCGGTGGCCCATCTCGAGTCCTGCTGCAGGCCCTTCCGAATAGACGCCTCCGCGGGCTTGGATATGCAGTGCCTTCTTGTCTGTAAGCAGTCCAACAGGTCCCTGTTCCGTATATCTAAAGGTCTTTCCTGCCGTACAAATAGAGTCAATATAGGCTTTCATAACGGGTGGAAATGAAAAATTCCACATAGGCGTTACAAAAATGTATTTATCTGCCGCTACAAACTGATCGGTCAGTTCGGAAAGCCGCTGTACTTTTGTCTTTTCATCTTGTGATAGCTGATCAAAGGTAGAACCCGATCTAAGCTTTCCCCAGCCGCTGAACACATCCACATCAATCTGGGGAATATTTTCTTTATACAGATCCAGATGAACAACTTGATCAGAAGGATTTGCCTGTTTGTAAGATTCAACAAATGCTTTTCCAACCGCCATACTGTAGGATTGTGTATCATCATGGGGATGTGCCGTAATATATAATATAGTCGTCATATCATTATCCCTTCCTTTATCATTTGTACATAATTAATATGATACAAAGAAAGGAAACACATACACTGAATTTACGTTAATTTAGTATCCAGCGGTTTCAACCTGGCTTCAATCTCTTGGCGTTTGGATTCAAGAAAAGGGGGAAGGGCGAGTGATTCCCCAAGATGCTCCAGATCTTCATCCGTCGCAAATCCCGGACCGTCCGTGGCCAGTTCAAACAAAATACCATTTAATTCCCTGAAGTAAAGCGACTTAAAGTAGAACCGATCGACAAATCCTGAATTCGGAAACTGGGCATTCTGGACTTTCTCTATCCATTTCTTTAGCTCCTCCTCATCATGGACGCGGAAAGCAACGTGGTGCACCCCGCCTCTTCCAAGACGTTCAGGGGCCAAGTCCTTTCGTTCTTCGATGTGAAGCTCCGCTCCTGTGCCTCCTTCGCCTGTTTCATATACCACAATATCCGGCTGGCCGGGTTGGAACGACGGGTATTCTCCTTTTTTCCTGAATCCCAAAAGTTCCGTAATGACTTCCTCTGTTAGCTCTTTCGTGCGTACAGTCAGCCTGACAGGTCCAAGACCGGTGATGCCGTATTTATTTGGAACCGGGCTCTTGTCCCAGGGCACACCAGCAGAAACTCCTGTATTGGTTTCGTCTGATACAAGTAACAGACGCTGTCCCTCGTTGTCCTTAAAGGCGAGAGAGAGACGGCCAAATCGTTCTGAAGGCTCCTCATGAACCACGTTCATTTCTTCAAATCGGTTCTTCCAATAGTTCAATGCTTCATCATTTTTTACCCGCAGCGAAATTTCCGAAATACTGTTGGCACCATCATGATTTCTTCCTGCCATCGGAATTTCAAAGAATGTTAATTCGGTTCCGGCATTTCCCTTTTCATCGCCGTAAAACAAATGGTAAACAGAGGTATCATCCTGATTCACTGTTTTCTTAATCAGGCGCATGCCCAGTACCTTTGTGTAAAAGTCGTAATTTTTTCCTGCCTTTGCCGTAATTGCAGAAACGTGGTGTATCCCTTTTAATTCCATAGTTCCTCCTTTTTCGAACCTTTGTTGTTAGATCCTGCAGCTCTTTTTGAAAAAGCTTTTATGTATATCATACCCTCTTGATTTAAAAATTGAAAAAAAAAACAGCATTACGAAATGTAAATGCTGTTTTTTATGCGGATAAGTATTATTTCTCTTGGTTTTTAAAATCAATCGCTTGGGCAAGCGTTGAGGTCACCGATACACGGTCAAAGGACAGACCCAGTTGAACCGCAGTTGTGGCAATCTCCGGGCGGATCCCGGACAATGTTGTCTTTACACCAACAAGATCCAGGGCATCAATCAACTGAAACAGTTCGTGTGCTACCATTGTATCGATCATGACTACCCCTGATAAATCGATAAACAAATGGGCGATCCGCTTTTGTACACACTGGTTCAATGTATTTTCTAGAATATATTTGGCTCTCGTTGTGTCAACATCCCCAACAAGAGGCAACAATGCCGTATCGTTGTTCAGGGAAATCACAGGAGAACTTAATTCATTAAGTAGTTCCTGCTGGGCACGCAATCGATCGGTGGAATATTTATGGGTTTCCTCGATAAATTGCAGCATGACGGAATCAAAGACCTTAATGACCAGACGGTTCCATTCATCGATTTCCTCTTGATGCAATGTATCCCGGTTTAATGCCGCAAACTCACTGATATAATCAAAATATTGTTGGCGTACCCTCATGAACTCTTTAATGATCAAATGGATAGGAGTGCGCATATGCTCATTGTCTTTGGCAATTTTTATGATCCACTCTTCAAATTCTTTAAAGAAAGCCTCTTCAGGCTTTACAAGAACCTCGCATAAATGAATATGAAATTCATAATTTTGAGCTTTCAGCGTTTCTATCACTGTCGGATCATGAGAAGTATACACGCCGGAAGTGCTGGTTTTATCGAGAGAATTATACCATTCCTCGGTCAGATTCCTGGCCCTTTTTAAAAGAAACTGATGTAATTCCTGGTTTTTATTCATTAAAATACTCCTTGTAAAATGAAATATCTCTCTATAAAAAGGTTCCTTTCCCCATTACAGAATGCCTAGCGAGAGGAGCTTGGAATTTTTTCAAATCCTTCTTCCACAAGATAATCGTGTGCTTCTTTATAAGATTCAAACGCTGCTTCCAAATTCAGGCCTGCATAAATATTCCATAGTTCATCCTCATGAACGAGAAGAAGTCTTTCATTGTCGGCACCGCCTGTCCATGTTTCTTTCACAGGTACTTCCGGCTCAGGAGCAGCCACTGATTCTTCGCTGCTTAAATAGTCTATAGAACCTGAAATGAGTGAAATAAGAGCCTCTGAGCTGTAGTCGCGAATGTTAACCAATTCTTTTTCATTCTTTTGCCGGCGGTCAAGATGGCCTGCGTAAACAAAGCCATTTCCGTTCGGATGCAGCTGCTGTACGACTATTTTCTTGTCCCTTTTGCTGTCCTCCAGATGGTAATTGACTCGTCCAAGTGAAATATTTTTCCTGGTCAATTGTGGAAAGTGAGTTTCAATAAGTTCTATTTTTTCTTCAAATGATAGCATGCTTTGCCTCTTTCTATAATTAATTTCGCCTGATTATACCATAACCCGGGAGTTGTAATATAATTCCGCCTTTCATCCCCAAAAAAAAACACCGTGAAAACACGGTGCTCATTTATGTCTGCAAAATTCCGCGGTTATTGCATCCATTGCGGCTGTTACGTTTGCAAATGAAACGATCTCTTGATTGTCGGTATATTTTAGTTGAAAAACATGTTCCTTTTTGCTGTAGCTGATTGAAAGTAAAGGAATGTTATTTTGACTTAATGTGTGGGTTATTTCTGATTCAATGTATTGTTTTGCTTTTAAATCGACCAACATCTCTTGAATTTTAGATTGATTCATGGTCATCAATCCCCTTTCCAATATGAGGGGCAAAAAGCGAAAAAACCCAAATATTTTTTTATTTATTCTATTAATTATAGCACAAAACAGGTTTTGTTTAAAGAGATTATGGGAATAATCATATTTTTAATTATTTTCAGGCAAAAAGTCATAATTATAAAAAAACAGCACTTCCTCTTCACAGCAGCCCGATCCTTAAAGTTCCTCTCTCCTGGCATAATCAATCTGGATTTGGTACGGATCTCCTCCAATAACTTGTCCACTTCAGCTTCCCGGCAGGATAAGACTTCAAGATTTTCCAGACTTGTGATAAACATGACAAAAAATTATACTCTATTTTTAGTGTCTTGACACTTGGGAAAACAACATGCCGGAGATAGAGGAATTTAAAAGGAAAACACTCTTTTTTTCCCAATACCGTAAATATTCCCCTGTGCTATGATGAAATTAAGGGCGCCCCCTATAAAGAACATTAGGAGGGTATTTTATGAAAAAAGGTTTCATTGCTTTACTATCCGCCGGTCTGTTGTTCAGTTCCGCCTATCAGGCAGCAGCAGCCAACGAACCTGGCACAAAATCGCAAAAGCTTGTTCTTCATGAGAATAGCAAAACCCTTACTCCTCAAGTCCAAGTCACAACAACCAAAGGCAAAGCCATTCCTTCCTTTATTGCAGGGAAACTTTCAAAAGGTACATACCATACCGAGAAAGACGTCCTCGCCTTTATTGACGGCAATAAACAATTATTTCAATTCAATGGTTCTCATCATCTTCATTTACTTTCGAAAGAAAAGGACAACCTGGGCATGACTCATTATGTATTTAACCAATCCATCAATGGTGTACCTGTTGATGGAGCCGTGTTCATGGTCCACACCGATCAACAAGGAAAAATCACGGCGATTAATGGAGATGTTCATGCCAACCTTCCTGAAAATATAAAATCAACCAAAAAATTCACAAATACCCGCGCGATCAATGCTGCCTGGAAACATATCGGTGAAAAACCGAAAAAAGAGAAAAGCAAACCGCTTGCTTTTAAAGGAGCAAAGATCAGCGACACGGTCGAAAAGTCAAAACTGGTCATCTTCAAGGACCAAAATAAATACAAGCTCGCCTACCGGGTGGCGCTTCAATTCATTGATCCTTATCCTGCAAACTGGCAGGTATATGTGGATGCAAACAGCGGCAAAGTCCTGAAAAGCATTAACGCCGTGAATAGTGACGGACCTGCGACCGGTTCTGGCTACGGTGTTCTTGGCGACAATAAAACGCTGAACACCTACCTGTCTGCCGGCACCTACTATTTGTATGACACAACCAAAGCCATGTCCGGTGTGATTGAGACGTACACAGCAAGAAACGGATCAAGCCTTCCTGGTGTTTATTCAACAGATACAAACAACGCTTGGACCGCCTCCAACCAGGGCGCGGATGTAGACGCGAACTACTATGCCGGCAAAGTGTATGATTATTATAAAACTACGCATGGACGCAACAGCTTTGACAATGCAGGCTCCACCATCAGGTCTACCGTTCACTATAGTTCCGGTTACAACAATGCGTTCTGGAATGGTTCACAGATGGTTTATGGAGATGGAGATGGACAAGTCTTCCGTCCATTGTCAGGAGCACTTGATATTGTAGCACATGAGTTAACACATGCTGTAACAGAACGGACAGCCGGACTCAATTACTCGTATCAGTCCGGGGCACTGAATGAATCCATGTCTGATGTATTCGGTTATTTCCTTGATCCAAATGACTGGCTGATGGGAGAAGATGTTTATACACCTGGCACAGCTGGAGATGGTCTGCGCAGTTTATCCAATCCAAAACTTTACGGACAGCCCGACCACATGAGCGGTTATGTGAACACGTCCAGTGACAATGGCGGCGTGCATACGAACAGCGGAATTCCAAACAAAGCCGCCTACAATACCATTACCGCGATTGGAAAAGCGAAAGCCGAACAAATATATTACAGAGCACTGACCCGCTACATGACACCATCGACCAATTTCAGTGGTGCACGTGCGGCATTACTTAGTGCAACAGCAGATTTATATGGCAGCACCAGCACTGAATACAATGCAGTAAAAACAGCATGGACCAATGTAGGCGTAAATTAATAAAAAGGATACTCACCGCAGGCGGCCTTCCGGAAGCCTGCGGTTTGTTTGTGGTGATGTATTGTATAAAACAGCTCGATGTTTTTATAAAACAGAAAGGGGTACAGATATAGAAGTAAAAACAGCCGACAAGGAGTGAAATCAAAAAAATGACATTAAAGGCATTAGTAATTAATTGCACACTAAATAAAAGCAATCAACCATCAAATACCAGGGCCTTAATAGATGAAGTGGTGAAAATTTTTGACAAAAAGGAAATGGTAACAGAAATTGTTACACTTGCTGATTATAATATTGAATATGGCGTTACCGGAGAGGCAATCAGCGATCAGGATGAATGGCCTGTCATTTATGAAAAAGTAAAAGAAGCGGACGTTTTGGTCATTGGCTCTCCCATATGGCTTGGGCAACAAAGCAGTCTGACCACTGTTTTGATCGAACGTCTATACGGGGCAAGCAGTGAAACTAATGAGCAAGGTCAATACATCTTTTATAACAAAGTTGGCGGTGTTGTGGTCACGGGCAATGAGGACGGGGCAAAACATGTAAGCCGCTCCGTGATTTATGCACTTTCGCACATCGGCTTTACCATTCCGCCAAATGTAGACACCTATTGGGTAGGAGAAGCGGGCCCTGGACCTTCTTATATCGAAGCGAAAGGATATGAAAATGAATTTACCATGCAGCATGCCGAAATTATGGGATACAACCTGTATCACTTTGCACGTTTACTCAAGGAAAATCCCATTCCGGCAGAAGGAAATGTTATTCAACAAACCCATTAAATCGTTTCATCAGCCGGCCTGTCTGCCGGCATTTTTATTTCTCCTCTTCAAAACGAATGAGTGCTGCTTGTGCACGGTCCCTGAGAGAAACCAGATCACTTTCAACCTTTAATATATTCTTCTTTTTCTGCTCCAAAAGTTTTAATTGCTCTTCTACGGTATGAAAGACCTTTTCCAGCTTTTCTTTTTGCAGTTCTGTGCCTTTAACCTTTCTGTAGTCATGCCGCTGCAGTTCAAGCATGTCGCTGAGCTTAATAAATTCCTGAAGTTCAGCAAGAGAAAAACCCATAACTTCTTTGGCATTTGTAATCTTCTTCAAGAAATTAACATGGTCTTCTGAATATAGTCTGAATCCTCCCTCACTTCTGGGCGGTGAAGAAAGCAGCCCGATCTGTTCATAGTAACGGATTGTCCTTTTTGTCAGTCCGCTTTGTTTTGCTACTTCATCTATTTTTAAACCCGTCATTTCAAAAATCTCCTTTTAAAAAAACGTTGGATTCCAAAACTCTATATTCAAAATAACATAAATCAATATAAAAAAGGAAATGGTTACGTTGACGTAAAGGTTAACCTGTATTATACTGGGTGAGTATTGATTTTATTTTGCGTGCACTACATTTAACTTTATTAACTAAATTTCATGAAAAGGGGTTTTTCAGCATGCGTCAAGAAACGCTTGAGATCCAGAATCAGTCCGCCAAACAGCCACTGGTCATCTGGGTCATCTTTTTTGCCACGATTATTTCGTTTATGGGATTAGGATTGGTCGACCCGATTCTCCCTGCTATCGCCAAGCAGCTTAACGCAACTCCGAGCCAGGTTTCGTTACTGTTTTCAAGTTATAACCTGATTACCGGTGTTGCAATGCTGATTACCGGTGTGGTTTCCAGCCGGGTTGGCGTTAAATGGACGTTATTAACGGGTATATTACTTATTATTGTCTTTTCAGCATTAGCAGGTTCATCCAACGCAATCTCTCAAATCGTTGGATTCCGTGGCGGTTGGGGCCTTGGAAACTCCCTGTTCATTGCTACCGCACTGTCAGCCATCGTTGGATTATCCATCGGCGGAACGGCAAAAGCCATCATTCTTTATGAAGCCGCGATTGGGTTGGGAATTTCCGTCGGGCCTCTTCTCGGAGGGGAACTCGGTTCCATTTCCTGGCGCGGACCATTTTACGGTGTCAGTGTCTTAATGGTCATCGCCTTTTTTGCTTTACTGATTAAAATGCCTCAGGTGCCAAAACCAAAAGTAAAAAGTTCAATCCTTGATCCGATTAAAGCCTTAAAATATCCAGGGTTGCTCAGGCTCGGACTTACGGCTTTTCTCTACAATATCGGCTTCTTCACTTTGATGGCTTATTCTCCATTTGTTATGAATCTGGATGAACACGGCTTAGGTTACGTTTTCCTTGGATGGGGACTTTGCCTTGCGATTACTTCTGTATTTGTAGCACCGAAGATTCAAGCTAGATTCGGTACTGTTAAATCCATGTGTGCCATGCTTATTTTGTTTGCTTTGACCCTGCTTTCTATGGGGATTTGGACAGATCATGCTATTGTGGTGATCATTGCTGTAATTGTGGCCGGCTTGTTCCTTGGTACAAATAACACATTAATTACAACAGCTGTGATGCAAGTAGCACCTGTTGAACGGGCAACCGCTTCAGCAGCTTACAGCTTTGTCCGCTTTATCGGAGGAGCCATCGGTCCATGGCTGGCAAACAAATTGGCTGAAACCTATTCGCCTCATGTTCCCTTTGTAACCGGAGCAATCTTTGTCCTGTTCGCCATGCTTGTCGTTGCATTTGGACGTAAACACTTAGCACACGTTGATACAGCTTCTCACTAATTAAAAGGAAGGTCATACTTATGTATAATAAAATTTTGATTGCTTTTGACGGCTCACCTTCTTCTGCCCGTGCACTGATGCACGGGACGGAACTGGCCAAAAAATTCGAATCCGAACGAGTGACCATCGTTCATGTGAATAAAAACCTTCCCATGCAAGAACCGGTAATGACCATAAATCTTGATGAGCTGATTGAGGAAGAAGATAAGGAATTATTGCTTCCTGCGGTGAAGTTTCTTTCCGATTCGGGAATTGAGTATGAAACTCACACCTTCGAGGGGGATCCCGGCCATGTGATTGCTTCTTATGCAAACGAGCATGGCTATGATGCGATCGTCATTGGAAGCACGGGAAAAGGCTTGATAAAAGAAGCACTGCTAGGAAGTGTCAGTCACAATGTTGCCCAATTGGCAAGTTGTCCTGTCATCATCGTAAAATAAAAAATCGGTTCCTTTAAAAGGAGCCGATTTTTTTATGCTGTCCAGCCCGGCTGGTAAAAATATTTAATGTTTCCCCCACCGCCAGGAACAATAATTCCTCTAAATGCTTTTTTGTCTTCCTGCTTTACAAGAACCTCACGAAATAAAGGAAATTCCTCCTTTATCACAATATATTCACTGAGATGTCCATTTCGCAAATCCGATAAAATTTCATTGGCCAAATGTTCGTTCATTATCATTTCCTCCAATATTTCTGCTCACCTAAGTACACCACAACGCCCTTTGGTATGTCCACTATCAAATGAATACATAAACGCTCCTTTCAAACAAAAACTAAGAAAGATGTGAGATTCAATACTTAAAAAAAAGGATCTAATATGATGAAAAAAGCATTTAATGTGTTTCGTACTGACTGGGAAGAGGTTTTAAGGATCCCTTCTGCCGCCCTTTTAATCATGGGCCTCATTTTTCTTCCGTCCGTCTATGCCTGGGTGAACATAAAAGCAATGTGGGATCCCTATGAAAACACGGAAGGCATCAAAATTGCCATCAGCAATGACGACAGAGGAGCCATGTTTCAGGATAAAAACATCAATATCGGAAATGAAGTCGTCCAGAATTTAAAGAATAATCATAAGCTCGGCTGGACGTTTGTTACAAAGGAAAAAGCCCATAACGGTGTGGTGATGGGCGATTATTATGCAAGCCTCTACATCCCGAAAGACTTTTCCAAAAAGATTGCAAGTATTGCGAGTCAGTCTCCTGAAAAACCGGTCATCGACTATGCGGTGAATGAGAAAATCAATGCAGTGTCTCCAAAAATTACCCAGAGTGGCGTCTCCACCATTATTAACCAGGTGAGCGACAGCTTCACAAGAAATGTAGGAAAAGTTATTTTTTCAAAGTTCAACGAGGCGGGAATCACTCTTGAAAGGAACCTGCCGACGATCCAAAGCTTTGAACAGAAACTCTTTGCTCTTGAAAAAGAGCTTCCGAAAATCAATCGAATGTCCAAGCGCATTATTTTGCTTGATGAAAAGCTCGCCTTATTGCATAAAAGAACAGTGTCACTGAACCTTCAAAAATTATCTTCCGATTTCGAGAAGGTCAGCTCACTTCTTACACAAACGGAAAAAGCCGTTCCACAAATACAGCAGGTGCTGGATCAGGCCACAGCCATAGATAACCGTCTTTCCATACTTCCATCCATAGAGCAAACAGCTGTTTCATTAGACAGCACCCTATTGGAGCTTCAGTCTATGACCGATCAAGCGATTCAAAAAGCCCGAGAAGCCCAAAAGGCTTCCCCTGGCCTGTCTTATCCAACTGAACAGTTAACCACCATTAAAAATGATCTTAACAATCTGCGGGTGTTAACAGAAAAAAATCGTCGTACATTGGGGGAACAGAACGGGAACCTTACGTCCCTGCAGGATCTCATGGTCTATTACAGGGAAGATTGGCCTGCTGCCAAGAAAAATATAAGCGAGGCTTCAGCCAGACTAAAAAGGGATTCTCCCGAAATAAAAAAAGACCTTACTCTTGCCGCAGCCGCAATGAAGAGGGATATACCCAAAATGGAAAAAGCCATCCACCGGGCGGCCAGCCTGGCTGAAAATGATCTTCCTCAAATGGAGAAATCCATTATAGAGACAGCGAACAAAATTAGAGAATTTAAACGGAATAACAATTTGAATGATGTAATCCAGGCGCTAAAAAACAACCCTGGTAAGGAAAGTGATTTTCTTGCTTCTCCGATTGTTCTAAAAGAACATAAAATTTTCCCCATCCCCAATTACGGCTCTGCTATGACTCCCTTTTATACCGTCTTGGCACTGTGGGTAGGAGGCATGCTACTCATTTCTTCTCTTAAAGCCGGCAGAACAGTAAGTGAAGAGGGCCAATTAGGTATGGCGTTATTTTGGGGAAGATGGCTTACGTTTATTTCAATCGGCATGCTCCAGGCACTGGTGGTTTCCCTTGGAAATTTATTTGTGATTTCTGCCTACATTGTGGATAAGCCCCAATTTGTGCTGTTTTCCATCCTGTTGAGCATCGTATTCATGTCCATCATCTACTCGCTCGTTTTCATTTTTGGAAACATCGGCAAAGGATTGGCGGTTATATTCCTTGTTCTGCAATTCTCAAGTTCAGGAGGCACGTTTCCCGTGTCGATGACCTCCCCTTTTTTTCAAAGGCTCAATCCATATATGCCCTTTACTTATGGCGTCAGCTTGCTGCGCGAAGCAACGGGAGGCATGATCAAAGAGATTGTCCTTTCAGACATCTGGCATCTCGTTCTCTTTCCTGTCCTTTTTCTGTTGTTGTCCCTGATTTTAAGCAGGCCGCTTTTTAGGATACTCTCTAATAAAAAACAGCGATTGAAAAAAGCACGTATCCTTCAATAATTAATTTATCTCTTTTCTTTGCTTTCTGTACTTTTTATGACTGACGGCCTTGCCGTATTCTTCTTCAAGGTCGGTCAAGGTCAGCTGAAACAGATGACGTTCTTCTTTCTTGTACACACCCATCTTAATGAGACTTGTAATCAGCTGGTTTCTTTTGCTTTCTACTGCTTTACGCAATTGATTTCCCAAGACTTTTCCTCCTTTCGGACAAAAAATAAACGCATATCATGCAAATGACATGGCGCCTTTGGTTGACCAATCAGCAGCTGTTCAAAATTAAAAAGCCTCTTCCTGCATAAATGGTAAGCAAGAAGAGGCGAATATTTCAAAGTGCTCGGCTCTTCTTATCTTTCAAGCAATACGCTTGTGGAATTGGCACAGTACTCTAAACGAGTCCGCTGCCGAGGATTCATCGGGCCATTCCCTCCCCCTCTCTACATAAGAAACAGTAAACCGTTATTCTATTTTGTCTTTTAATTGACCTTCTCTTTATTTCTCGGAAGATCCTCGCCCGGCTGGAGCACAAGCGGATTAACTTCCACAGTATCCGGATATTTGATCCCCTGACCGGTATTCAGGCAAATTACGCGTTCCCCTGGCTGAATCCAGCCTTTATCTCTTAATTTTTTGGCCGCTGCAAATGTGGCCGCTCCTTCCGGGCAAATGAAAGTTCCCTCAAGTTCAGCAGCATGGCCCACCGCTTTTTGAATTTCTTCTTCTGAAACAGCGACCGCACAGCCTTCGGTTTCATAGATGGCTTCAAGAACTAAAAAGTCTCCGATGGCTTTTGGGACATTAATGCCGAACGCTGCTGTTTTGGAGTCTTCCCAGAATTCTGATTCATTTTTGTGCTCCTCCCACGCTTTCACAATAGGAGCACATCCCTCTGCCTGAACGGCTACAAGACGCGGGAACGTGTTTCCTTTAAAAAGACCAAGTTCCTTAAATTCCTTTAATGCTTTATAAATACCGATCAAACCAACGCCTCCGCCGGTAGGATACAGGATGACGTCCGGCGTTTCGCTTCCGGACTGCTCAAGAATTTCATAACCCATCGTTTTCTTGCCCTCGATCCGGTAGGGTTCCTTTAATGTTGAAGCATCATAGAATCCCTCTTCTTTTACCAGATTGGCAACCATTTTTCCCGCATCACTGATCAGGCCGTTCACAAGGTAAAGCTCTGCTCCGGAAATTGCCGTTTCTTTCCGGGTAATGACCGGTGCATCAACAGGCATTACGATCGTCGGCTTAATCCCCGCCCTCGCGCAATAAAGCGACCATGCGGCTCCTGCATTCCCATTGGTGGGCATCGCGAGCTGGGCCACCCCCAGCTCTTTTGCTTTTGAAACCCCTACTGCTGCTCCCCTGGCTTTGAATGAACCCGTAGGTATGAGACCTTCATCTTTCATATATAACGATTCGATTCCCAATTTTACACCTAGCTTAGTCATCGGCAATAAAGGGGTCATTCCTTCACCGAGAGATACAACATGTTCCTCATTCGTAACCGGCAGCAGCTTATGATAACGCCAAAGGTCATCGCGTGTTTGATCAATAATTGTGTCTTCCTCTTTCAATCTCTCAAGATCATACTCCACAAGCAGAGGTGAACCACAGGTACAAAGCTGGTGAAGTTCATTGTGATCATAGGTTTTAGAGCATTTTGGACATACAAGATGGCTTACAAAGCTAAATGACATATCGAAAACTCCTCCAAAGTCGAGAAAAGCCAGGAGCTTCTTGCTGAAGATTCCTTTCCTGCCAGCGCAGCAGAGCACAGTAAAAGAGACACTGCCCTGCATCGCAAAGAAGTGCCTTCAGTTTTCTGATCAGCTTTTCCTATTGTGTTTTTGTTGTATTCATTTTAGTGGAAGTATTCCGATAAGTCAACTCTGTTTTATAGTGGATCTTTTATATCCTCGCCAGCACCTTGTCCCTTATTTCCTTAATTTGCTCCAAATGCCTTTTTTCGTGATAGCCGACAAATGGGATCCATTGCTCCAACGGCATCGGGCCAAAAACAGGATGCGGATACGATTTTTGTTTCAGCTCTTCCTGATTTGCGCCGGCAGCCACTTTATTCAGCTCATTTCTCGATTCTTCCAATTTGTTTTTCATTTTTTCCAGGGTCATGTACTTTTTCGTAGGAACCACAAACACAGGCGCACTGACTTTCACACTTCGATCCACCGTCCTGTCAATCGGCTTCCTCTCGGCAGGAGTTGTTATTTTGCTTTTCAGACGGTTTGAGACAATGATCGCCACCGACCGTTCCATGAGGTAGAGATGGTGAAGTGTCTGCATAATGGACCACCTTCCCTTTTCTTCAGGTTCATTTAATTGATTGTCCGTTAAGTCATTTACCATTTCCAGCACTTCATTTCTAACTTCTTCGTTATGATTCACATAGACCGCCTCCCGGTTTCTGTTTACGATTCTACTTTTCTTCTCTCGTTATCTAGTATTTTCCTTTATTTTTGTAAAATCAAAAATTTTAAAAGTGGCAAACGCAGCTATAGCCAGCCTACCGTAAAAACACCAGCTGCAGACTGGTACCAAGCAAGGGCTCGAATCATAGCTTTAAAACGTTATTCATCCTAAAAAAGAGACAAATTAAATAAGAATGCCAAAGGGCATTCCTTTTTAATATAGCCGGGTTTTATAGCTCTCTTCCAATCCTTTAGCCACCTGCTTCTCACTCATGGCCGGTATATTCATGTGAGCTGCCATGATCGCGGCTGCAGATGGGATTTCTTCCTTGGAAAGCCACGTTTGGGGATTCCAGATTCCCGAACGGATAAAAGCCTTGGCGCAATGAATAAAACATTCCTCTGCTTTTACAACTACACCGAAAAGTGGAGGTTTTCCGTTAACCTCGTGTCGCTCCAACAGTTTGGAATCTCGGCATAACATCGCTTTGCCATTGATTCGTAAGGTTTCTCCCATGCCCGGAATCATAAACAGCAATCCGACTGCAGGATTCTTTATAATATTTTTTGCTGAATCCAACCGGTTATTTCCCTTGCGCTCAGGAATGAACAAGTAATGTTCATTCAATACGGTTACAAAGCCTGGCTGATCCCCCCGGGGTGAAACATCGCAACGCCCATCCGCTCCATAAGTGGCCAATGAAAGAAATGGAGACTTTGAAATAAAATGTACACAGTTTTCATCCAATCGATCAATGACTTTATTGGCTGCACGGATACTGGGGCTGCCGCATTGGGCTTGCAGCTCTTCAAATTGCTCTTCGGTCGTAATAACCTCATGGAATTCCATCGCCATCCCCCTTACGAATTTTCTTCCATATTCAGGATAACACGGGGCTTCTCTGCTGGAAAATCTTTTTTAATCCATAATAAATGGCCTGAACTCCTGTGAAATTGGGGTTCAGGCCTTTTAATTCAACATTTGCATTGTCTCCTGTAAATCAATTTGGGTTTAGAAAGGTCAATTCATACTCTGGTTTTCTGTTTTCATCCGGTTTCTCCAATGTCCCCGCTGCCCTTAATAACGGCTGCTTAGGAACGGACTGCGTTATTTGCTTCGAAACGGGCTGCTCAACTTGATTGATTTCCATATGTCCATCCCTCCTTAACAAGTTTCTAACTCTATTCCCTCCCTATACTAGGGTTAAACATAAAAATTAATATTTTTAATGATTTATTTTATGAAAGTTTAACGAATTGGTTCATTGATTCATCAGTAGTTCATATAACGTTCGGTTTCATCCGAGGGTCTTGTGGGAATTTTAGTTATAATAAGGTTAAATTCCTCTTTTCATTCATCTTAAAAGATGGTAAAGTATTTTTTTGAACGTCATCTGAAAGGAAGTTTTACATATGAAAGTGAAAATGGCATCCGGCATATCTTTAGCTTTGAGTTTAGTTCTTTTTACAGGCTGCTCAAATGATGAGCCTGCAAAAAAAGAAAGCACATCTCACAATACTGAAGATCATGCAAAAGAAACACAAAAAAATAAAGATCAGTCCAAAACAAATGAACATAACAAAAATGCAGACCAAAACAAGCCAAGCGATGATTCAAAAAATAGTGGTGGAAAAGTAAGCCAGGATCCCGAATCAAAGGACGGACAAGAGCAAAAGAAGAACGATCCAAGCGAACCGACTCAGGATCACAAAAAGCCAAAGCCTCCAGCCAAGAATGACGACAGTGTTTCTGTGGTGGCACACCCTGAAAGCATTCCGGTACTTGTAAACAAGCGTTCGAAGCTTCCGGAAGACTATAGTCCGTCAGACCTTGTTTATCCAGATGTTCCTTTTATTTTCAGTGAGAAAATTGAAAAACGAATGATGCGAAAAGAAGCTGCAACGGCTCTTGAAAATATGTTTGCGGCTGCAAAAAAAGACGGGATTAATCTTACCGGCGTATCCGCCTACCGTTCACATGCCACCCAAACGGCTCTTTTTAACAATTATGCCAAACGGGATGGCTACGAAAAAGCCCGCACATACAGCGCATTGCCCGGCACCAGTGAGCACGAAACCGGATTGGCCATTGATGTAGCTGGCGATGGGGGCAAATGTCCTGCACAGGATTGTTTCGGGGGCACCCCAGAAGCAAAGTGGCTGGCAAAGAATGCTCCTGATTTCGGCTTTATTATCCGGTATCCCGAAGGCAAGGAAAACGTCACAGGCTATAAGTATGAACCTTGGCATATACGTTATGTCGGAACATCCGTTTCCAAAAAGATTGTAGCCAAGCATGAAACACTCGAAGAATATTTTAACGCTGTTCCTGTAACAAACGGCGAATAAGCATAGAAAAGTACCAGCTTTTATCCAGCTGGTACTTTTTTTATTGGTAATGATCGGTTTTATTTTTTTGGAACAAGGCACCGACTGACAACAAACGGCTGCCATTCAACAACAAAAATACAGAGATGACCAAATAGGCTAGATCAAGTTCATATCCAGCTGCCTGGCCGTTTCCAGTAAAGCCCGCTTGTGCTTTTACCGTAAGAATCGCACCGAGCAGAACCACGGCAAACAAAAAGGCGAGCAACCGGGTTCCCAATCCCAGAATCATTAAGATCCCTCCCACCAGCTCAATAACCGCAACGACATAGGCTAAAAAGCCAGGTAAACCAATGCTTTCAAACCAGCCTGCTGTATTACCAATTCCCCCCTGAAATTTTAAAATCCCGTGAATTAAAAAAGCAATCCCGATAAAAATTCTTAAAATAAATGCTCCTGCATCTTTCCCTCTCATCGTTTCAAATAACCTCCAACCAATTAATATTTGTTTCCTTAAATTACTTAATGTTAGCAAGTTTAAATAAATAACTAATTTACGTCAAGTAATTATGTATAAAAAAGTGTATAAAAAAACAACTTCCCAGAGGAAAGTTGTTTTGATGGCTCACGTATTAAAATTTATTCCAGACGATGGCTTCCTGAATGGGAAAGCGTGCCGTCTGATGAGCAGGTTTTACTGCTTTTCCGATGGAAATCAGCATTACAGGATGATATCTTTCAGGAATATCAAATGATTGGACAAGCTCCTCGGCATTAAATCCGCCCATGGCACACGTATCGAGATCTCTGGCTTTTGCTGCCAGCATAAGCTGCATGGATGCAAGAGAAGCATTACGGATGGCTTCATCCTTTGCCAGATCAGGTTTTGTAGCATACGCGTCTTTAATCTGGCTCACAAGAGTCGTTTTTACTTCCTCTGACATGTAACCTTCATCGACTGCCCCCTGATAGACCCTGTCAGCATTTTGGTCTGCCTCAAGGTCACCCAAAACTGCAACAACAGCCGCTGCCTCCACCACCTGCTGCTGGTTGTAGGCAATTGGCAATAATTGTTCCTTAGCTTGCTGGTCATGAATCACAAGAAACTTCCAATGCTGCAGATTCCATGATGATGGAGCCTTTGCCGCATCTTCAAGTAATTCTGTGATTTCCTCTGTTGTCAGTTCTGCTTCAGGATCATATTTTCTAACGGAATGCCGTTCATTTAGCACTTCTGTAAACTCTCGTGATGTCATGTATTTCCCTCCAATATTCCTATCTGCATTTGCAACGCAAAATTAAATTTAATTCTTTACTACACACCTGTCAACTATAATAACTTTAAATGGATAAAGAACCCTCCCCTTTGTCAGAGAAGGCTCCTCCGTTCTTTACCTGGCTCTAGACCGTGGGTCCTTTTAATTCTGGATTCTCATCCCCCGCAAGATCTTCGTCATCATTATCAATGATAGCTTTCGGAAGACCTGAATGCTTCGCCCAGAAATAAACGGCGAGCGCACCGACGGCGATAATAATCAAATCCCATGGATTGCTCAATATTCCTTTGCCGCCTCCAAACGATCCGATGTAAGAGATTAGCATCATCATTATATAGTAGGCAATGAGCCACCAGGATGACTTAATTTGCTGACCAAGGCTGACATCCTTTTTCGGAACAAATTTGGAGAATAACAAATAAATGAGAAACATGAGAAGCTGCGAGCCAATCAGCCATGAAATCGTCTTCCAGCCCGACCAGTAAACGATATACGTGGCAAAGATAAACGATAAAGGTGCAATAATATTCATTCCCTTTAATGTAAAAGGCTTATGAAGATCTTTGGCGTTAATGCGGAACGCTGCCGAAGAAATCGGAGCAATCGCATAAGAAAGAATCAATGCAACGGAACATACATTAACCAGGGCATTCCATGATGGAAACGGAAGCGTCCAAAAAACCGCCATTCCGAAAGACAGCCACAATGATGGCCTTGGAATCCCTGTCTTCTCATTTACTCTTGAAAAGACATTAAACAGCGTCCCCGTCCGGCTCCAGGCGTACACAAGGCGGGATGTGGTATTCATAAAAATATTTCCGTTTCCACCTGGGGAGATAATGGCGTCCAACACGACAATGGTGGCAAGCCAACCCAATCCAAGGGCAACGGCAATATCTTTGAATGGTAGCGAGAACTCTTGTGCAATTTTTGGCCATCCGTTTGAAAGAATATCGGTTGGAATCGCTCCAATAAACAAAACCTGGAGAAGTGTATAGATGATGGCCGCGAGTACAATACATACGATCAGCGCGATTGGGATATTCCGCTGTGGATTTTTCACCTCTCCAGCAACAGAAACGATGGGATGAAGACCAAGATAGGCAAACATCACACCGCCCGTTGATATGGCCGCCTGAACCCCTTGAAAACCGAATGGTGCGAACCCTTCTGCAGAAAAGTTACCCGACTTAAAATGGAACGCCAGCACGGTAATAATGGTTAGAGGAACAAAATATTTAAAGATCGAAATAATAATATTGGATTTCGTAAAAGCTTTAACGCTCCAATAATTTAAGAGAAAAAATAAGCATAGCAATGCAAACTGCAGCAGCCACCCGGCGATTGTGGGAGAATCCGATCCTGACTTTGTCAGGCCAGGGAACCAATAGGCAACATACTGTCGTACTGCCGTAACCTCAATTGATATTAAACTTGTGTAGGCAACAATGGTGATAAAAGAAATCAAATAGCCTACCAGCGGTCCATGAGAATAAACAGGATACCTTAAAATACCTCCTGTACGAGGGAGAGCCGCACCCAGTTCGGCATAAACAAACCCAATGAGGAGAACGATGAGGCCGCCGATAATCCATGAGAAACTGCCGATCGGCCCAGCTTTTGATGCCACATTACTTACAGCAAACAGCCAGGCTGATCCGAAGATAGCTCCTAGTCCAATGAGTATAAGATCTAACAATGATATCGATTTTTTGAATGGTCCTTGGTCTGACATAATTTCCTCCTTAGTGATTTCCGTTAACCCTTCTTCTCCTCCTTTCGGTATTTTTCGACTTAATCTGACAAAACATACATAATCAATGTTTATCCATTCTCCCCCTCCTTAAAACCACTTTTTCTCCTTTGCTTGTTATTCAAACTTCTTCATGACTACGGGAAGCAGTTCACTTACATCACTGGCCAATAATCCGCGCTGTGCTTTTGTTTTTTCCCAGAGGTCAGCACTGCAGCCATGAAAATAAACAGCATTTGCCACGGCCGATTTGATGTCTTTTTCCGAAGAGACAAAAGCAAGCAGCATACCGGTTAGTGTATCGCCGGTGCCTCCCTTCGCAAGTCCTGCATTCCCAGTTTCATTGACAAACAGATCTCCATCCGGAAAGGCAATGACGGTATTTCTTCCTTTTAAAACAGTAATAACTTCTTGATCCTGTGCGTACTTTTGGGCATAATGCAGACGTTTTTTTTGAATATCAGGTACCGGAACTCCTGTCATTTTGCTGAATTCTCCAGGATGGGGAGTCAGGACAATCTCAGCTTTCCTGCTCGGATATTGGCGTTCTCCAAGTGCACCGGCATCAATAATAAGGGGGAGATCGGATTGAAACAAAACCTTTAATGCCCCTTCGACGGCTTCTTGATCTTGAAGCCCCGGCCCGATGGCACAAGCTTTCATTCCTTTAGGCACCTGGCCGTCCACTACTTTTTCAAGCCCGTCGTGCGCATACATAGCTTCTGGAATACGGCCAGCCAGAATGCCTGCCACAAACCGGCTTGTCCCAATCGTCAGTTTTCCTATCCCGCTCCGCAAAGCGCCAATGCCTGCAAGAAGAGCACTTCCCGGCATTTCATCCGAACCAGCTAGCAGCAGGCCTGTTCCGAACGTTCCCTTATGCGCACCCTGCTCCCTTTTATGAAAGGTCCGTTTCACCTGTTCTTCTGTCCATACCTGCCACTTTGATTCTTGAGGCAGCCCAATGGATAGCACTTTTTTTTCTCCATAAAAATCCGTGCTGCCTTCCAAAAAAGCGGAAGGCTTATAGCCATGGAGACAGTACGTATAATGCGCCTGAAACGCTTCGTCAGCTCCTCCTTCATCTGCCGATACACCCGTTGGAAGATCAACTGCAATTTTAAGAGCATGCTGTTCGTTGGCCCAGTGGATCACCTTTTGTATTTCACCTTGTAGTGGAGGAGTCGCTCCTGCCCCCAGAAGTGCATCAACAATAACATCGTATGTTCCCTCGATCTCCGATACTTTACGTCCGCAAGAGGTATAGTGGGCAAAATGCTTCAGTGCCGTTTCACTTTTAGGTGTACCTACAGGAAAAACCAATTCACATAAATAGCCATGCTGCTGCAAATACCTGGCCAGTACAATTCCGTCACCGCCATTGTTTCCTTTTCCTGACATGATCAAAATCCGGTCTGTTTCGCCAATGTGCTTCTTCATTTCCTCAAATAAGGCTCTCCCGGCGTTTTCCATTAATGCGAAAACATCAAGCCCGCTTTTTTGAGCAACTTTATCGATTTGTTTAATTTCAGCTCCGGTAAATATATACACTTACAGTGCCTCCAATCATTCAATAAACAGCTGATTTTTGGAAATAAAAAAGCCTTTTCTTTAGTAAAGGCTTTTTTGTTTATTCAGTATCCTGTTTTTCCATAGTTAATGGATTTGAGCCTTCGTGCTGATCATTCCCATTATTTTCACTTGGCGGCGGCGCCCCTTTTTGATCACCAGGATCATTTGCTTCTTCATCTCCTGCAGGATCCGGCTTCTTCTCGACAACCGGTTTATCCTTTGGATCTTCATTTTGCGGGGGTTCCGGTTTCTTCGGTTTCTTTTCCGTTTTGTCCGGCTTTCCTTTAGACGGGTGCTTATCAGGCCCAGAAGATTCTATCTCTTTCATATTTTTGATTTGTTTTTTTTGCTTTCCATTTTGCTTTCCTTTTTGCTTTCCTTTTTGCTTCTCTTTCTCCTTTTTTTCCTTGCCCTTATGGTCATTATTGTCTTTTGGTCTCTCTGTATTTTTTCTCTCTTTCTTTTCGGACTTAGATTCTAATGCTTTACGCTCCGTCTTTTCCACCTTTTCTTTTTCAGCCTGATTTCTATTATTTTGGGGCTGAATTTTCCTCACCGGCTGGTCCTGAAAGAGCTGATCCGTTGAAATGACTTGCTCCAACAAAATCCTTTGGTCGGTATGATGTAATTGATTGGTTGAAACAATTACACTGGATAGCGTGTGGATGGACTCAGAATCCTTTGCCTTTGCCTTTTTTTCGGAGGTTTCCGCCTTATCCTGTCCTTCATATCCGAGCCATATCCCCAACAGCAGAAGCGGTATGGCCACCCAAAATTTATACATTACTTACACCTTCCTCATAGCTACATACCACGGCAGCAACAATCATAAACACCATTATGCGAAACAATTAAATCTAAATTTTATAAAAACTTGGGAAAATGGGGTCATAAACACCTCACTTATTATAATATTTTTGGGTTCACTTTCCCAAGTTTACTTTTTCCATTATATGCTACTATTTTTATATAACCTTCTTAAGGGGAGTTATCATGATATTACAAACAGAAAAGGCGTCTGAAGTCATTGAATTGTTCAGTCGATGGAATGTAAGTATGAGGGATCGGAATCTGGCAGTTATCGAGGAATTAAATATTGAGATACAGGAACTGCTTGATCCTGCCGAATTGGATCATCAGGAACTGCTGTGGCACTCTCTGCTGGAGACGCGGTATACACTCATCCATAAAAGGTATGACGACACCGAAGTCCTTTTGCAGCAACTGGAACTGCTTGAAGGACAACTTTCCCCTGAAATGGCATTTTATTATCACTTTTTTAACGGCATGTTTGCATCCAGCATGAACCGGCACGTGGATGCTGTTTCCAGATATCAGATCGCAGAGCGTTTTTTAGGCTGTGTGGAGGATAAAATTGAAGTAGCCGAATTCTATTATAAAGCGGCTGCCGCTTTCTACCATACCCGCAAATTTTTGCTTGCCATCAGTTATGCAAAAATGGCAAGGGAAACGTTTGAAGAAGTTTCAAAGAATGATTTAAGATGCGCTGATTGTGAAAACATCCTGGGCTTGTGCAGCCTCAGCCTCAAACAATATGAACAGGCAGAAGAGCATTTTTTAGATTCTCTGGATATCGCAGAAAAGTTTAAAAACGAAGAATTGCTTAACTTTATTCGCTATAACCTGGGATTTCTTTATTCTGAACAAAATTTATCCGATATCGCCATCCGGCATCTCGGCGAACTGTACAGTAAAAAGTTTATTCCTCACAAGCTTTCCTTTCTGCTTGCACGTGAATACTTCAAGATGAATGATAAGGGAAATGGATTTTATTATCTTCATCAGGGCATGGATGTGTGCAGCAACGTTCAAAATGAAGAGTATCTCCATCACCTCCAAATTTTAAATGCCCAGTACTCTGATCTTCCTTTTGAGGAAATTGAACAGATTGTTAGTGAGCATTTGAAATACTTTGAAGAAAAACAGCTTTGGGGTTTTGTGCAGGACTATACAGAATCTCTTGCTACCCTTCTTCATCATGAAAAACAATTTGAAAAAGCCAGTACTTATTTTTACCAGGCGTTCCGCGCTAAAACCAAAATCGAAGAAATGGGGTATTTAAGATGAAGACAGCAAAAATTCTTTTTGGAACATTTTTGGTTTTGACTGCGCTTATTGGTGCAGTTGCAAGTAACGGAAGCTTTGAGGCCGAGCACGGCGTAATCCGCGACACTCCAACACATCTTTAATCAAAAAAAGAGCCGGCCGGCTCTTTTTTTATGGATTTTATTATTTTGTAGATAATCCCCGGGCATTGAAGATCCGGTCAATCAACTTTCCATTTTTCCCGCGGTTAAGAAGCTCGTCTGCCTGTTTAATGGCACGGGCCCCTTCATTAAATGATGCATTCGGGGTAAGCGACCAATGAGACTGCAATATGATTGTGGTGGCAGCATCCCGTCCCAGTGCATTTGCCAATTCATAAAGAGGCTGAGACCAGATTTCTCCGTCGGCATGAACTTCCCCTATCGCATCTTTCGGGTACACTTTGTTTTCATCGAGCCTTCGCAGGCAAGGGGGATCGCCTGCGGAATACGAGGTCGCATCCCACTCGGCTACACAAGCTCTTCCAAAGGAATTTCCGGAAAGTGCGTCTTCATAAACAGCACCGAGATAATCCCCAAAGCCTTCACCCATGGAGCCACCTTCAATTGAATCTCCAAACCCCGGAACCTGGTTATCCTGCATGGAATGGCCATATTCATGGGCAATAACCCCTGCATCCTCTGCATCATCTACACCGCCTGATCCAAAGGTCAGGTCTTTTTTGGTCGGGCTGTAAAAAGAGTTATCTCCTTTATATGTGTTCACATTGGCTGTTATAGAGCGGTTATTGATATTTGTGAAGCCAAGCGACTGAATGTAGCGTTGCAGCCGGTCGATATGATAGTAAGCCATGACATCTTCAAACCGGTCATCGGACCGGGTATAATGGAAAACATTGCTTTTGTTTTTTGTTTTTGCTTTGGAATAGACATTAACAAAATCACCTGTAAGTGTACCTGATCCATCAAGTCCCTGCAACGCCACCCTTTTAAGCTGTGCGGTTAATTCCGGGGAATCGGCATCGTTATTATCCACAAGACTAGAGGCACTTCCGCTTGACTCTGCCGGATTCGGATAAAATACATGTCCCGACCCTATCGCTTTTTGGTTTAAGTCTTTCTTTTTCAACAATTTTCCTGTTCCTGCGTGAACAATGGTTTCCCATGCGCCAAAAGGTTCTTTTGCATGAACAATAACCTTGTATGCTGGTATGGCCATTCCATTTTGGATCACATAGCCAAACGTATTCTTTGTCGTTCCCCAATCTCCCTTCCCTTTGTCTCCTATCCATTTATGAGCTTTGGACTCCGCCTGGCCTTTGGAAAGCTTGTCCTCCACCTGTTCAACTGATGTGTAGGGAATATAGTCCGAAACCACAAGAGAAAATTCTCCAGAAGGATCTACTGTTACTGCAAGCTGTCTGCCGAATACTTGGTACCCATTGACCGTTTGTTGGTATCTCACGTAGCTCCCCGCCTCTGTCTGCACGGTATTGACGTAAGAAAGACCGGACAGATCCTGAGGCAGCTTTAATGCGCCCGCTTGTTCTTTTAAATAGGCATCCGCCCTTGCTTTCGCATTGATTTCTTGAGCTTTTACCATTGAGCTTGGAGCGGTAGAGCTTCCTTGCTGGCAGACAGACACACCCATGGTAATAACGAGAGCTGCTGCAGCGGGCCAAATCATTTTCTTTCTCATCATCTCTTTATCCCCTGTTCTATTTTAAATTTTCAGATAACTTAATTGTATGCTGTAAAAATAGGACCAGGCAATAGACACAATGAGCTATTTTTACAGGTTTTGGATATTTTTCAACAGGGGAAAGTACTTTTCAAAAAGAAAAAAGTGCGCTATAATAAGTTTGTGAAAAACTGAGCATACTTTTTATGAACAACTCCCTCCGTGATCGGGAGGGAGTAAAAGGGCTCTACATTAACCAAGAGATATAAATCGGCAATGAAATTAACGATAAAATTGTACTGATAACAAACGAAGAAGCTGTTTCAGTAGATAAAGAATCAAAACGAGTAGATATCATAGCAGCAACGGCGGAGCCTGGAAATGCCACAAGCAAAATGGCCTTTACGGTATCAGCGTGATTAAGTCCGATCACGTTTGAAACCAAAACCATGAATAACGGAAGAGCTACTACTTTTAACACTGAAATGCCGACCGCAACTGGCTGGAAGCTGATTTTGCGGATACCGACCGTTACACCGACCGCGAACAGAGCGACACCAGATGTAACTGAACCAATTTGATCCAAAGCACTTTTCATCAGTTCAGGTGCCTGGAAACCAAACAAGGTCAAAACCACGGCAATCAATGGAATACAAGCCAACGGTTCACTCAGTCCATGAAGAATGATGCCCAGTTTGCCTGATTTCTCACCTTCTGCTTTTCCTTTGCCGCTTTGTCCGATGGTACCAACAATTGTAGCCAGTGGATCAAGCAGTGCATTGACCACAATACCAGTTACTGCAATCGGAATGGCCACTTCCTGAGCACCGAATAAACTTCCCAGAACGGAAATCCCCATGAAAGCAAATGCTGGCTGGGTGGAGTTCAATGAAAACATGGACGCTTTTGTTAAATCGTATTTAATGGCAAAACGGGCGATAATCAGCATAATGATGTAAAACCCGATAATACAAAGCGTCATTGTTAAAAAGAACGCCCATTGGCTGATCAGCGTTTCTTTGGATGTTGACGTAATTCCGATAAACAAGTGGGCTGGCAAAGCAAATTTGGTCACCAGTGTATTCAGGCCCTTCGAGGAATCTTTGTTAAAGACCTTAAAATAGCCGCCCATATATCCGATGATGATCGTAAAAAAGATCGGGATCAATGTTAAAAAAATACTCCCTATAGACATAATAACTGCACTTCACTTTCCCCTAAAATTGGCGTTGCTTAAAAATGGCAGGAAGAACTCGCCTTAGCTTTTTAATGAGGCGGAGGCAGGGTACTCCCTGAATAGGATAAACCTTACATCGCAAGCGTTGTGATGGTTTTGTATTCCGGTTTCCACATCGCTTCGGATACCGCCTGCTCAATGTCAGAACTATCGGCCGAGGCAATGCCTTCTGCGATTGCTGTCTTAGCCACTTCAATGGCCACAGCCTTCGAAACCTCATGAAGCTGGTCAATGGAAGGCAGAAGCGATGCACCTGGTGTACTGCTGTCCGACATTCCGGCTACCGCGTTTGCAGCTGCTGCCAGCATTCCTTTTGAAATAACTTTTGCTTTTGCGACAATTGCCCCAAGTCCCAGACCCGGAAAAACAAAAGCATTGTTGGATTGTCCAATTTCATAGGACACACCCTCATAATCAACAGGTTGGAACGGGCTTCCTGTTGCGATTAAGGCATTGCCGTTTGTCCATTTGATCAAGTCTTCCGGAGTCGCTTCTGCTAAAGGTGTTGGATTGGACATTGGCATAATAATCGGACGTTCCACATACTTAGCCATTTCTTTTACAACTTCCTCTGAGAACGCTCCTGCTTGTCCAGAAGTACCAATTAAGATGGTTGGTTTCACTTGTTTGATGACTTCCAATAGGGGAATAATGCCTTCTTCATTTCGTTCCCAGTCTTTCACTTCCTCCGCTTTTCGAGTGTAAGGCTTCTGGAATTTAAATACATCATCATCATCGGTAAGAAGGCCACGATAATCTACAGCCCAGAAACGGTCATAGGCTTCTTGTAGAGATAATCCTTCAAGCGTCATGGTCTCAACGATCTGATCTGCATTCCCGATTCCTGCAGCTCCCGGTCCAAAGACAAGAACCCGCTGATCTTTCAGAGGAACTTCCGTTACCTGAAGTGCAGACATGATGGCCGCGAGCGTCACTGCACCGGTACCCTGAATGTCGTCATTGAAGGTTAAAATCTGATCACCATATTTGTCGATGATGTTTCTTGCATTCACGTTGCCAAGGTCTTCCCAATGAAGCAGGACATCAGGGAAGAATGTGGTGGCCTTCTGAACAAATTCATCAATAAAATCCTCATAGCGTTTGCCGCGAACCCGGCTGAATTTGTTACCGATGTAAAGAGGATCTTCAATCAACGCCTGATTATTGGTACCTACATCGAGCACAACCGGAAGCACACGGCTTGGATCAATTCCTGCAGCTGCAGTATAAACGGCCAATTTGCCAATCGCGATGTTAATACCGCCCACTCCCTGGTCACCAATCCCCAAAATACTTTCGGAATCTGTTACAACAATCAGGTCAACACCGCTTCCTGCAAGATTCAGATTTTCAAATGCCTGATCCATACCTTCAAGATCATCAATGGAAAGATACAGTCCACCTGGACGGCGATATTCATGTGAGTACCTTTGAATCGCTTCCCCGACCGTTGGCGTATAGATAATAGGAAGCATTTCACTTAAATGATCCTGAAGCAATCGATAAAAAAGAACTACATTTCGGTTGTATAGATCATAAAGAAGTCCATTTTTGCGGATATTGCTTGTTTGAGCAGAAAACTGTTCATACGCACGCTTGGCCTGCTCATCCAGGTTCAGCACTTGAGATGGCAGCAAGCCCTGCAGACCCAGCGTTTCCCTTTCCTGCTTTGTAAAAGCAACGCCTTTATTGATAAAGGGGTTGCTGAGAACCTCTTTCCCCTTCAAGGTTGTTTTGAGAACTTTTCTTGTCATAACTGCATTCGTCATGAAACATCCTTCTTTCTAAAAAGTTTACTGAAGCATAACCAAAATAAAGAACAGCTGCGATTCGAACCTCAGCCATTCACCTATCAAAAAAACGTATATTCAGCCTGTAATCAGTCAGGCTTATTACAGCGGTATACACTTCATTTTTACTTGTATTATGTTAGTAGCATTACGCACATTCCACCAGTTTATTTCACTTAGTTAAGCATTATGTAATTAAAAAAAGTAAGCAGCGGGAAGGGCTGCTTACAAATAATGGTGAATTCTATGCGTTTGATCTTCTTTAAGGGTATGCTGTGAAACCGGCCGTCCAACTGTTCCATAATGAATGTTAACCTCAAGCAAACCTATGTCGCTTAAAAATTTGAGGTACTTTCGCACGGAAACCCTGGAAATCCCTGTTTGGGACACAATATCATCTGTTGAGAATGCCGTAGACCTTAATTGTTCAATAACGTCCCAGATGACTCTAAGCGTTTCCTGTGATAAACCCTTTGGCAATTCTTCGGGAAGCAGTTTGTCCTCTTGATGGTGAATCAGCTGATCCAGTTCTTCCTGGTTTAACGTCTTCTGGTCCTTCCAAGAAAGCGACTTTTCCCTATAGGAAGACAAAGCCGCATTAAAGCGCTGGAATTCAAACGGTTTGATTAAGTAATCAACCGCCCCGAGCCGCATGGCCTTTTGGATTCTTTCTTTATCCGATGCTGCAGAAATAACGATCACGTCTATCTCCTTCTCACTTTTACGTATATACCCAAGAAGGTCGAGACCGCTTTGCCCAGCCATAAAAATATCGAGTAAAAGCAACTCTACACTGTGATTCTCCAGTTCCTTCATCGCCTCTTCTGCAGAACGGCAGATGACAGCCGCTTCGAACCCTTCAATTTGTTCAAGATAACGCTTGTTAAATTCCGCTACCATTGGATCGTCTTCCACAATCATTACCCTAATCATCCTGTATCCCCTTTGCTTTATATGGAATATAGACCACAAATTTCGTTCCTTCCTCTACTTTTGAAGAGTAGTCCAGCTCCCCTCCCAATTTTGCCAGACTTTCCTTCAACAAATGCAAACCTATACCCCTGTTTTCTCCTTTTGTCGAGTATCCTTTATTAAAAATGTTATCCAAATCGGCCGTTGAGATGCCCGTTCCGGTGTCGCGCACTTCGATGGTTAATATCTCGTCAGCATAATCAAACATAACGTGTATGGATTTTACCGGCCTTTTCTCGACCGCATCCACAGCATTATCGATTAAATTCCCGACGATCGTAATCAATTCATGGGTGATTTCCGAGTCAGCAGGTTCCGGCAAGGGAAAATCGGAGGATACATTCAATCGTGCTCCCCTTTCCCGTGTATGACTCATTTTCCCGATCAAAAACCCGGCCAGTACCGGATCTTTAACGTACTCGGTTATGGAATTCATCTCATCCCTGCTGCGTCCTACAAGTTCACTGATATATTGGGATAATTGATCATAATCCTTCATGTGTACCATGCCAAGGATGACGTGGAGCTTGTTCATGAATTCATGCGATTGTGATCTCAGCGCTTCGGCATACATTCGCACGCCGGTTAATTGAACAGCCAGCTGCTGGACTTCCGTCTTGTCCCGGAAGGTTGATACTGCACCGACGATTTGATCATTCACGATGACCGGCAATCTGTTTACCAAAAGATGCGTGCCCTTTAAGTCCATCTCTTCATTCAGGTCTTCCTTCCCTGTTTTCAGTACTTTTTCCAGCTTCGATGCCGTAAAAAAGTACTCCGCCTTCTTCCCAAACGGATTATCGGGAATGCCTGCTTTTTTTAATGTATTCCTCGCCGCTTTGTTGACAAGGGTAATCCTTGATTCAGGATCAACAGCGATAATTCCTTCATGAACCGACTGCAGGATGGCACTGCGCTCTTTCAACAGTTTGGCAATCGCGACCGGCTCGAGCCCGAACAATATGGTTTTAATATATCTTGCCAGTAAAACGGCGCCAAGAATACCGGCTAAAATTCCAAAAAGTGTACCGGTATATATATTAAGCCTGTTTTTTATTACAGCTTCCTGAACGGTTTGTAATGAGATGCCCACAGCCACAGCTCCTACCTGTTTGCCTTTTTCATCATAAACCGGAGTAAACGAACGCAGCGATCTCCCCAAAGTTCCTTTCGAAATGGAAATATGCTCTTTTCCTTTTAGAACCTGTCCCTCATCTCCACCTTCGAACTTACGGTTAATCTTGGAGGGATCCGGGTGGGATTTGCGGATTCCTTTGTTATCCATGACAACAATAAACTCCACACCTGTTGCTTTTCGAATCTTATTGGCGTAGCTTTGCACAGACCCTTCCGGATCTTTTCCTGTCAAAGCCCCCATAACCAGAGGAGTACGGGCAACAGTACGTGCAATATTCTCCGCTTTTTCACCCTGGCTTTTTTCAATCGTTTCGGAAACTGTGCGGCTGATCAGAATATCCGTTACAAAAAGCGAGAGCGCCACGACTCCGCAAACCAGGATCATAATGGTGAACTGCAGGCTCCATTTCCCTTTTCTCATATCTCTACACCTCTTGGTTGGATCAGTGCCTTTGTTTTATTATCCATTCCCATAGTTTACTTCTTTTACCCGAATATACAAAGGCTTTCACTGAAAGAGAATAACCTGTTATAATAAGGAAACAATTCCTTTATAAAAAAAGCGATGATGAGAAAGAGTAGAATCTAACCATTTTTACACAGAGAGCTTCGGCAGCTGAAAAGAAGCAATAATGAAGATTCGAACATGGTCTCAGAGCTCTGTCCTGAAATCAGAACCTTGTAAGTAGGGAGCAGCGAGTGGTGGCACTTGTTATCAAAACCACAGTATACGAGTGCTCTTTTTACTCACTCCGTACTTGCTGAGATGACAGGCGCAAGCCTCTCATGAATAAAGGTGGTACCACGGGCAGACCGACCCCGTCCTTATCTGTTTTTTAGATATGGGCGGGTTTTTTGTTGTTTAGTATGAATAACAGCAGCTCCGGGAAAGGGTAGTACGAACCGGGCTCAACAATGAGGAGGAATACTGATGGCTATTTTTATTGGAGGGGCATGGCCCTATGCGAACGGATCTCTTCACACAGGTCACATTGCAAGCTTGCTGCCCGGAGATATACTGGCGCGTTATTACCGGTTAAAAGGCGAAAAGGTGCTGTATGTATCAGGCAGCGACTGCAACGGAACCCCCATTACGATCAGGGCAAGACAGGAAGGCATAACACCGGCGGAAGTAGCGGACCGCTATCACACGGAGTTTGAAAATAGCTTTAACTCGCTAGGATTCTCGTATGACTGTTATACCCGCACAGACCATCCTCATCATCATAAAATTGTTCAAGAAATCTTTCTTTCTCTATACAAGGGAGGATACATTTATTCTAAAGAAATCGAACAGGCGTATTGCGAAACCTATGAACAATTTCTTCCTGACCGTTATGTCGAAGGCACCTGTCCGGTTTGCGGAAGCCATGCACGGGGAGATCAATGTGACAACTGCTCGACGATCCTTGATCCGGCAGACCTCCTTGACAGAACGTGCAAACTTTGCGGAAAGCCACCCGTCTTCAAGCGGACCGATCATCTATACTTTGCTCTCCGCTCCTTTCAACAGGTACTCGAAAAAGATGTGGAAGAAGCAGATAAGAAGCACGCCTGGCGTACTAATGCCATCCAGCTGACCAAACGTTATCTGCGGGAAGGGCTGATCGACCGGGCCGTTTCGCGTGACCTTCCTGTAGGTGTTCCAGTTCCGATTGAAGGCTATGAAGATAAGAAAGTTTACGTGTGGATTGAAGCGGTTTCCGGATATTACTCTGCCAGTAAACTTTGGGCGCAGCTGACAGGGAAAGATGATTCTCTGTTCTGGCAGGAGGATACCGTAACCTATTATGTACATGGCAAAGATAATATTCCCTTTCATACCGTTATATGGCCGGCGATCCTGCATGGAATTGAGAATCCTGCCCTTCCCCGGCATATCGTTTCGAATGAATACTTGACATTGGAAAAGAAAAAGCTTTCAACCAGCAAAAACTGGGCAGTATGGGTTCCGGATCTTTTAAAACGATATCATCCCGATTCCATTCGTTACTTTCTGACGATCAATGCACCAGAGAATCGTGACACCGATTTTTCATGGCGTGAGTTTATTTACAGCCACAACAGTGAACTACTTGGAGCATACGGGAATTTCGTTAACCGCACCTTGAAGTTTATCGAAAGGTCGTTCCAGGACCGAGTTCCGGATGGAAAAATCGCCAGCATTGCAATAGACGAGCTGCCTCCTCTCTATGATAAAATTGGCTCTCTTATCGAAGGATCGCGCTTTAGAGAAGGACTGGACGAGATCTTTTCCTACATCCGTTCTGCCAATAAATATTTTGATGAGCAGCAGCCCTGGAAGCAGATCAAGGATGAAGATCAAACAGGGGTCAACGGGACACTCGCCACTTGTGTGGTTATCATTGCTAATCTCGCACAGCTTCTGGAACCCTTTTTGCCTTTTTCCAGTCAAAAAGTACGTGAGGCGCTCAAGCTGGACGGTGGTGCATCATGGAAAATGGTTACTCCAAAAGATATTGTTGTTTCCGGCGTATCCCCGCTGTTTGAACGAATTGACCTTAAGCAAATTGATGAAGAACTTAGCCTACTGGGAATATCACGATAACTCTACAAGAAAAAGGACGAACAAAACCCGTTCGTCCTTTTATTCTTAGTCTTTAATAATTTTCAAGTCTTTCAGTTCCTCTAAAGTAATGGTCTTTGCCACCGTACCGCTGTTGTCTACATTGGTGGCAAACGCCCACTTCCCCTTCTTGGTTTCGACATATCCGGAATACCACCCTAGTCCCATATCAGATAAACGTGTGCCCGTTTTTCCATGGATAACGTACGAATCAGCTTCCTCATTAATCATGATTCTTTTAACGGTTCTCATCACCTGTTCATCAAAAGGAAGCTTTTCTTTGACGAGTCTCTCCATAAATTGAACCTGTTCCAATGCGGAAATCTTTAAACTGCTGCTTAACCAAAAATGATCAATTCCACCACTGATGTCCCGGTTTCCATACCCAACTCTTGTGACATAGTCTTGCATTCTCTCTTGTCCTATATCACGAGCCATGTCCTGATAATACCAAATGACAGAATACCTCATTCCGGATGCGAGTGTATGGTCTCTGTTCCAGTCCGGAATCTCACGAGTAATCCCGTCCCATCGCTTCACTTCATACTCATCTCGTACCGCTTTGGCTTGGAGGCCAATCAGTGCATTGAGCACTTTGAATGTTGATTCCGGAGTAAAGCGCTCCTTGCTCCTCTTCGGATTAAAAATATAGGTCTGCCCCGTTTTGAGGTTCTTGATCACGGAAGTTCCTTCTGTATGATTAAATACCGTTCGATCATCCAGCTTCTTTTCCTTCAGACCACTTGCCGAAGTAAATTGAATGCCAATTGTACCTGAAACAAGCAAGATTACAAAGAATAACAGAACTCTTTTTAAACCTTTCATCTCTTTATCTCCTATGTTTTAATTTCCGCAGTGCAGGCCTTCACTCCGGCTACAAACTTAGCTCACTAAATCTGATATCTAAAGTATACTTGTACATAGCGGCAAGAAAAACTACACTTTTGAGTGGCTGTACCCATACAGATACAAAGGGGGTTACCAGAGTATGAAGAAATATGTAGAGATAATGGACATGATACACAACAAAGTGATTCAGGGTGAGTTTGCTCCAGGAAGCCGGCTTCCTTCCATCCGGGCACTTTCAGAGGTTGCTTCATGCAGTATCAATACGGTAATAAAAGCATACCAGGAACTTGAACAGCGGCATGTCATCTATTCTGTCCCGCAAAGCGGGTACTACGTAGTTAAAGATCACCGTCCGGTATTGAAGAGATCTGAAGATGAGCCATTGATTGATTTTCATTCTGCGGGACCCGACTACAAACTAATGCCGTACATCGATTATAAGCATTGTATAAACGAAGCGATTGATTTTTATAAAGAAAACATGTTTGCCTACTCTGACATCCAGGGACTCCCTTCTCTTCGTAACGAACTGGCACAGCAATTGCAAGAGCTTCAAGTATTCACCAACCCTGATCGGATTATAGTAGTAACCGGTTCTCAGCAGGCGCTCCATCTCCTCATCTCACTTCCTTTCCCGAATGGAAAGCATGCCATTTGCGTTGAACAGCCGACCCATCCCAGCATGATAGAGTCCCTGCGTCACCAGAAGGCGAGAACGATAGGTATCGAGATTCACAGAGACGGTCCTGATTTGCAGCAATTGGAGTATTTTTTTCAAAACGAAGATATTAAATTTTTTTATACCGTTTCACGATTTCACAATCCGACCGGCTACAGTTATTCAAATAAACAAAGAAAAAGAATCGTTGAGCTCGCCCAGAAATATGATGTATTTATCGTGGAAGATGACTATATGGGAGATTTGGACCACAACAAAAAGCAAGATCCGATGTTTGCTTTTGACCCATCCGGAAGAGTGATCTATACAAAAAGCTTTTCCAAGGTGCTCCTCCCCGGCTTACGGCTTGGTTTAGCCGTCCTTCCTGAGTCATTAAAAGAGAACTTTCTACGGGGAAAATTCGGAATGGATGTCCATACCCCCGTTCTTACTCAAGGGGCACTTGAAATTTATTTAAAAAGCGGAATGTACGGAGCTCATATTGGTAAATTACGAAGTTTATATCATCAAAAAGGAAAAATTGTACAGCAGTCTTATCAACATTACTTACCATCAAATACTGTCTATACAGGTTCTAACTCTGGATTTTATTCAAGTATTCAGCTGCCCTATCCATTAAAAGCAAACCCTTTTATTCACCGTGTAAAGAAAGATGGAGTCTTGCTGGAAAGCATGGAGGAAATGTATTTGCCTGATTTCAAAAAGTTTAATACCGTGCGGCTCAGCGTCTCTCAGGTTGATAAACATCTGATCCCCAAAGGGATTCAAAAAATCGGAAAAGCAATTGAAGTGCTTCTAAAAAGCCAGGTATAGACAGAGCAAAACGGGTGGAAGAATTCAACCCGTTTTGCTCCCGCTATGAGCCTTTAACCCATTTTTTTATGGATTATGAATTAATGGTTTCTGCCTCTTCTTTGGAAAAATCCGGAATCCAGTCTCCGTGCGCTTGAATGAGATCGTCACATAGCGCTACGATATCATCCAGTGATAGCTCTGCAGCGGTATGAGGATCCAAAAACGCTGCCTGGTAAAGGTTATCGCGGCTCCCCGTAACTGCTGCCTCAATTGTCAGCAGCTGTGTGTTGATATTGGTACGGTTAAGGGCTGCGAGTTGTTCCGGAAGCTCACCCATATAGCATGGTTTGATTCCGTTCCGGTCTGCGACACACGGAACTTCAACGACCGCTTTTGACGGAAGATTGGAGATCAAGTTTCCTACATTCAGCACATTTCCGGCAAATACAAACGGCTGATTCGTTTCCATTGCTTCGATAATCCTTGATCCATATTCATGTGAACGCACATGAGACAGCTGTTCATTTTCCACGATGCTGTCACGCATTTTATCCCACTCCGCGATCTGCTGCTCACATCGTCGTGGATATTCATCCAGCGGGATATTGAATTTGTCGATCAGTTCAGGGTAGTTTCTTTTAATAAAATATGGGTGGTACTCTGCATTATGCTCTGAAGACTCCGTCACATAGTAGCCGAATTTATCCATCAACTCGAAGCGCACCATATCATTGTGTTTTTCTTTTTGCTTTTCCTTTGCACGGCGCTTGATTTCCGGATAAAGGTCTTCCCCGTTGCGTTTGATTTCCAAAAGCCACGCCATATGGTTAATCCCCGCAATGCGCTCTTCTATGCCATCTGCCGGAAGATCCAGCGATTGTAGTAAGTCTCTCGTACAAACCTGCACACTGTGGCAAAGACCGACAGCCTTTATGGACGTAAAGCGTAAAACAACTCCTGTCAGGGAGGCCATCGGATTGGTGTAGTTCAGAAGCCAGGCATCCGGGCATACGTTTTCCATGTCTTTTGCAAGATCAAGCATAACCGGGATCGTTCGCAAAGCACGGAAAATTCCGCCGATTCCAATTGTGTCAGCAATCGTTTGTTCCAGGCCATATTTTTTCGGAATTTCAAAGTCGATCACTGTGCTTGGTTTATAGCCTCCCACCTGAATCGCGTTTATAACATAGGAAGCTCCTGTTAAAGCGGGGATTCTCTCCGTATATGACTTAATCGTGACGTCAGATTTCAAATTCCTTTTAAGCTGGTTCAGCATGGCCTCTGATTCACTGAGACGTTTAAGGTCAATATCAAACAGCGCAAATTCAAAATTTTGCAGCGCAGGTGACAGCATGCAATCTCCCAAAACATTTTTGGCAAAAATGGTGCTTCCTGCTCCGATAAAGGTAATCTTTTTCATTACGCTCTCCTCCAACATGCAATTTATTGTTATCGTTTTTTTAAAAGATACTTGTAAGAATATTTGTTATACTCAATATTAAATCGCTTACATTCTATTATCAATGGTAAAAAACTGTTTTTGGAGGGTAATAAATTGCTGAACCAGGTGTTAGAGAAGCCATACGGCAATAGTGTATTTCAATATCGGAAAAAGGATATATCCATGCCCGCTAACTTGTGGTATGCAGGATGGGAGCTCCAAACCTCTTCCGCCTACCGGTGGAATGGGAATACAAGGAATGATGGTGATAACACATTTATCTTTCAATACACAACAAAGGGGGAAGGAAAGATCAGGGTGAATGAAACAACCTATTCTCTGTTTCCGGGAGACGCGTTTCTTGTGGATGTTCCAAGTGACCACGAATACTGGCTGCCGGATGAGAGCAGTGAATGGGAATTCATGTTTATCACCCTGGTGGGCGAAAGCACAAAAATGTGCTGGGAGGCATTCACGGAAAAAAGGGGACCCGTCCTCAAGATCCCCTACTCTTCCCGCGTGATTCAGCTTCTTCATCAAATCAACCAGGAAGCTGCCAACAAAGAAATCAAGGATGCCTATATGGCCTCAAGCCGCGCCTATGAATTTGTCATGGCCTTGCACCGTTTTGGCCAGGGGTATACCGAGGATACCGACTCCATGCCGGAAAGCTTGCAGCAGGCGATTACCCATATCCATCAAAATCTCGGCTTGCCTCTTCACCTGGAGGAATTGGCTGATGTGGCTGGCTTGTCCAAATTTTACTTTATCCAGCTGTTTCAATCCCACCTCCAGACAACCCCTATGCAGTACGTTACAAAAAAAAGAATCGAACAGGCAATGGCCCGGCTGTCGAATTCCACCATTCCGGTCCAGGAAATCTCGCGGCAAAGCGGGTTTGATACCCCGAATTACTTTAGCAAGGTATTCAGGCGGTATACAGGTGAATCACCGAGCAGTTTCCGTGAACGCACCAGACACCGCAAATTTACAAATGTATTTTTAGATTAAAAACCTCACTCCAGGCGGAATGAGGTTTTTTAATCTTTCTGAATGCTGTTGAGTATTTTTCCGAGTGATTTCTTTAATTGAAAAACCTCCTGGTCATCAAGATTCATATTTTCGAGCAAGGCGCCTGGTATACATGCCGCCTCCTCCTGCAGGGCTTCCCCTTTTTCTGTCAGAGAAACCATGACACTCCGCTCATCCTGTTTTGACCGCTGCCGAAAAATCAGCTCATGTGACTCCATACGTTTCAGCATCGGTGTCAGCGTACCCGAATCAAGGAATAATTTCTTTCCGAGTTCTTTGACCGAAAGTTTCTTCTGTTCCCAAAGCACCAGCAATACCAGGTACTGGGGATAGGTTACATCGAGCTTCTCCAGAAGCGGACGGTACTGTTTGGTCATCTCCCTAGCAGCAGCATAAACCATAAAGCAGATTTGATTTTCCAATTTTAATTGGTCCTGTTCCATTCTAACACCTCATTTCTCTTTTCAATTCCTTACTACACTATAATCCTTGAAAAAAGATGCGTCAAATTAAGTTGTGCAAAATTTAATTTTTGACAATTGTTTAGAGGTGTGTTAAATTATCGTCAAGCAATTAAATTGCACACAATATAAATGGTGAAGGAGAGATTTTTTATGTTAGATGCCTTATATACAGCAAAAGCAACAGCAGACGGTGGACGGCAGGGTAAAGTTAAATCCAGTGACAGCACCATCGACTTTTCATTGTCGATGCCAAAATCACTTGGCGGAAAGGAAGAAGCAGGTGCAACCAATCCTGAACAATTATTCGCAGCCGGCTATGCGGCATGCTTCGACAGTGCTCTTCAGCTTGCAGCCCGCCAGGCAAGAAAGCGGATTGAATCCAGCGTGACAGCAGAAGTCAGCATCGGGAAAGATACAGATGGGGGCTTTGGCCTTGCCGTCGCTTTACATGCAAAGGTGAAAGGAACAAGCCAGGAAGAAGCAGAGCAACTGATCGAACAGGCTCACCAGGTTTGCCCTTACTCTAAGGCGACTCGTGGAAATATTGCGGTTACTCTTCACGTTTCAGCAGAATAATAAAAAAGCCAGACTCTAAGTTATAGAGACTGGCTTTTTCATGGGCAAATCAAATGACTTTTTAAATCACGTCCGGTATAGTGGCATAAACAACCAAAAAACGGGAGGAAAGAATAATGAGTGCTGTTGCTGTTATAGCTACATTGAAAGCCAAATCAGGAAAAGAACAACAAACACAGGATGTATTGCTCAAAGTCATGAAACATTCCAGAAATGAAGAAGGCTGTCTTCACTATAACCTGCATCAAGAACAAGATAACCCGCAAACCTTTATGCTGTATGAACTTTGGAGCGGCCAGGAGTCCCTCGACCGCCATATGGATACAGCTCATTACAAAGCCTATCGGATTAACATCAAACCTCTTATTCATGATCGTCACGTTCATAAGTGGAATCAAATCGATTAAAAGCAGCCTTTTGACTGACTACATAAGACCTTGCGGGGAGGCATATTTTTCATGCACTTAAGCATACTTGATCAAGTCCCCATTTCTAAAGGACAAACCGCCTCAGAGACCCTGGTTCAAAGTGGCGAGCTTGCAATGCTTGCCGAACAATGGGGCTACAAGCGCTACTGGTTTGCTGAACACCACAGTACAAAAGGGCTGGCAAGCACAGCCCCTGAAATCATGATGGCACATATCGCCGCCCGGACGAAAACAATCCGTGTGGGTTCAGGCGGGGTGCTGCTTCCACAATACAGCCCTTTTAAAGTCGCTGAAACCTTTTTGCAGCTTGAAACATTGTATCCCGGGCGAATTGACCTCGGTGTGGGCCGTTCACCTGGAGGAACGATGAAAACGAGGCTTGCCCTGACTGACAGCATCAAAAAAAGCATGACGCAATTTCCCCGTCAGCTTCAGGACCTTACTTACTATTTGTCAGGAACTCTCCCTTCGGATCATCCTTACTACGGTATAAAGGCCGTCCCGTCTGTTTCTTCACCTCCCCCGGTTTGGGAGCTCGGTCTCGGAGAAAACAGTGCACTGCAGGCAGCTGAACTCGGAATTGGATATGTTTTCGGACACTTTATCGACCCTGACCGTGGACAGGAGGCATACAAAGCGTACTATTCAAATTTTGCTTCCTCCCCACTTCTTAAACAACCCGCCGCAGGGATTACGGCGATCTTTGTTATATGCGGGGCGAGTGATGAACATGCCGAAGAGCTGGCATTAAGCCAGGATTTATGGCTTCTTCGTGTGGAAAAAGGGCTCGACAGCAGACTCCCGAGTCTTGAGGAAGCGCACGCCTATTCCTATTCACAAGCTGATCGGAAAAAAATCAGGATCAATAGAAAGCGAATGGTGATTGGCTCATCCCAAACGGTAAAAGACCAGTTGGAAAGCCTGGCCGAACGTTATCAAACGAATGAGTTTATGGTGTTGACCAACCTTTATTCCTTTGATGAAAGAAAAAAATCGTATGAAAGGCTGGCAAATTGTTTTCTTTAATGATTCGGTTGCACAAAAAAGAGACCTTTTAGGGTCTCTTTTTTATTATTTATAGATTTTCACACGGTTTTCAAGCGGCTGAAATTCTTTTTCCCCAGGTACGGCAACCGGTTTGCCAAACGGCATTTGTGCAATCAGCTTCCAGCTTTCAGGCACATTCCATTCCTGTTTTACCTCATTATCGATAAGTGGATTGTAGTGCTGAAGTGAAGCACCAAAGCCTTCGTTTTCAAGAGCAGTCCAGATGACAAATTGCAGCATCCCTGATGAGTGGTGAGACCAGATTGGGAAGTTGTCAGCATAGGACGCAAATGCTTCCTGAAGTCCTTCAACCACCTTTTGGTCTTCAAAAAACAATACCGTACCATAGCCGCTGCCAAAAGCATTCATTTTATCTTCGGTTGGAGCAAATTTGTCTGCAGGCACCATTTTGCGCAGTGTTTCTTTCGTAATGTTCCATAGCTTGTCATGATTATCACCCAGTAGCACAACAACACGTGCACTTTGAGAGTTAAAGGAAGAAGGCGTATGCTTTACTGCATGCTCCACAACTTCCTGAATTCTCTCATCAGAAGCAACTGCTTCTTTACTGATTCCATAATACGTACGTCGATCTTCAACTGACTTCAAAAAATCCTTTGCCATGATGGTGTTTCCCTCCAACATTTTTTAATGTTAATTACTTTATACAAGTTAGTATAATTATTATATTTCATTACGTCAAGTACAAGGTAAAAAATAAATTAACCGATTAGTATGGTTAATTCTGAGTAATAGCGGGAATTCTTTTTAAAACCCTAATGAGGAGGATTCACCATGAAAATCTATGAAGTGAAAACGTATTTTCTTGAGGACGATGGCTTTATTCCTAACAACCCACGTCTGCCCGTTTTGTTTTATGAAGGTGTTTTATCCGAAAAACCTCAGCAGGCAGAAGAAATTTTCCATTCCAATAACTGGCTGAACAGCTGGCAGGGAGGAGTATACGATTTTCACCATTATCACAGCAATACTCATGAAGCCCTGGGTGTGGTTTCGGGTTTTGCGACAGTAAAAATTGGTGGGAAATCAGGTGAGGAACTTCAGATCCATACCGGAGATGTACTTGTTCTCCCTGCAGGGACCGGACATATGAATGTGGATTCCAGCGCCGATTTTCAAGTCGCCGGTGCTTATCCACATGGGATGGACCATAACCTGATGCGTGGTGTTGACGGGGAACGTCCACGTGTTCTTGAGGAGATTGGTGCGGTTCCACTTCCTGAAACAGACCCTTTATTCGGAACAGACGGCCCTCTGCTCCAGTATTGGCATGTAAAATAAAAAGCGCCCGAATCATTAGCGATTCGGGCCTTCCTTATGCCATTGATTCTGGTGGCAGCGGCTCTTTTTTCAGGGTAGGTTTATCTAGTTTTGATTTTGTTTTGATAAGAGAAATGACGGCAATCACCAAACCACCTGTCGTATCCGCGATTAAATCCACCATTGTATCGCTGTTGCCGCCGCCCTGCAGGGTCATGTGAAACAGTTGATCCATGCTGAATTCGTACATTTCCCATACCACCCCGCCTAACACAGCAAAAGAAACCACAAACCAAAAAAGAAGCCAAGGGGAAACTTCTTTTTTCCCTTCTCTGTGGACCAGACGTTCATAAAGAGCGATGGCCACAAATGCCAGCAGCGCCCCGCTTAGCAAATGAAGAAAGGTATCCCACCATCCTAATCCGTAAAAATGCAGAATCGACCCTAAATATTGGGAAGCAAATAGAAACGCGAGATAGGAAAGTGTAACCGATAGGTTAAACGTGAGTTTCGTGAACTTCGCCAGCAAGAGCGGGATGGCTCCGCATAATACGCCTGCAAGAGCAACCTGATAGCTGTGCGTTGTTCCTTTTGAAAAATAGTAAAAAAACAAAACCGCCATAAAAACGGTATAAGCCAGACTGAGCATAAGCACCCATTTTCGTTTCATAACAACACCTCTTTGTTTCTTCCTTCTTATAAATTATTGCCACTCCCTCCTGAAATATGAATGTTTCAGTGACATGGAAAGGCCCGGAACAATTTTTGTTCCGGGCCCGAACTCTATAACGTATCATTGTTTGGTTGTTTCTATGCGATTTCTGATCGGTTTGATCACATTCATATCCACATTGTATGTCTTCCCGTTGTATGTCACTTTGGCTTTGTCATCCCCATCCCTGCCCGTAATCTTCACGCTTTTGCTCTTAATAACAAAGCTTCCGTCCTTCTTTTCTACATGTTTGGCATTTCCCAGCTCTTTGTTGATCACTGGCTCAATGGTTTTCTCATAAGCCTTTGATGCGGAATTTGCGCCTTCTTTACCGATATCCGCAATTTTTCCCGGGCTGACTCCAAATACAACAATTGCGATGAGGGCAATAATTCCAAAAAGAATGGCAGCACGTACAGCAAGCTTCAGCAAGAAAATAAAAACAAGTATGGCCACGACAGCAAGAATAACAAGCAGAAGATGATTCTCCAACCAAGCCATGATTTTTGTCATCCCTTCCTTTTTATCAGAATATTACCCTGTTCACCTAAAAAATAGGCAAGGAAAGAACTTCCTTTTATCACGATGCACTTGCCTTCCTTAGCGTCTCCTTTACAGAAGAGCGGGAGAAATAGCTATGAAGCACCATGCCAAGCATAACCAGAAACATTCCAAGCCAGCTTAAAGCAGTTGGCAGTGGAAGTGAAAGCAGCCAAATCTCGCCTGCTGCCGCAAACAAAACTTCTGCCGACTGAGTTGCTTCCACCGCTGCAAGCTGCTGCATGCTTCCCCGTACCAGGTCAGTCGCATAAAAAAACAGCACAGTAGCGATTACACCTGAAGAAAGAGCCACAATTCCTGTTTGTAAGATTTGTGCTTTGGCAGGCGGCCCCACGGTTGCTATCCCTATTACAGAGAGAATGATCCATAATGGCAGGCTCGCCAGTGTCATACCGAACACCCTCTGATACGCATCGAGTCTTCCCCTGCACACCTCCATCATCTTCCGGTTCCCGAGGGGATATGCAAACGAGGCAACAATCACAGGAAGGACGCCAAGCAGAACATCGTTAAACGACAATGTTCTTGCCTGCTCCAGCTGCAATAAAACAATGCCGAGCAGGATAATGAGCGACATCGACAGCCCTTTAAACGGGATTTTCCCACGCACGGTTTCCATCCCATTCGGTGTTTGAACCGTTTCCTTAAAAAAAGGCACCAAAAGTGATCCGGAGATGATGGTAATCTGCCAGGTACCGGCAATAAGCCATCCCGGTTCATAAGCCGCGGCAAAGCAAATGGGAGCGTAAAAAAGGCCAAACCCAATGATGCTCCAAATCCCCCATGCTTTTGGGTCCTCCCTCATCACCTGTAAAAGAGCCCTCAAATTTCCTCTTATGCCCACAATGATAAAAAGAAACGGCACCATGAACAAATAACGGAGTGAAGCACTCCAAATCCAGCTTCCTCCCGAAACTTCCATTAATGAATTAAGAACAAACGTAAAAGCAAAAAAGAACGCTGAACCTATACCAATCAATACCGGACGCATGACAACACCTCTAGTTTTATTCTTGTATGAGCAGTTCTCCAAGACTCAGCCAGTTCTTTTCCGTTAACTGCGCCGTCTTCTCCCTATCTTTTTCTATGCAGGCAGAGATAATTTGCTCATGCTGCTGCACGGATTGAATTCCTTTTAATGACCCGAATTGCGCCATTTCCAGCCGGCGAATTTTTGCCGTGCTGGCCACCAGGGCTTTTCTAAGCTCAGGGTTGCCGGCGGCCTCCAAAAACACTTCATGAAAACGTTCATCCGCTGCAATCGCAGCACTTACGTTTTTTTCTTCCATCGCTTTTTTTAGACGTTGGTTGTATTCCTTCAATGTTCGAACATCGCCATTGTGGAAGACAGGAACAGCCAGCCTGGCGGCAAGTGCATGTAAAGCTGCAACCACGGTAAAAGCGTGTTTTGCCTCCTCTTTATGTAGCGGGGCCACCCGTGTCGCAGAACCTGGCATCGCCTCCACCAGTCCCTCATCTTCCAGTCGTTTTAGTGCCTCTCTTACCGGGGTCCGGCTGATTCCAAACTGTTCTGCCAAATCCTTGTCATTAATCCTCTCTTCGGGTTCAAGCTCCAGTGAGAGAATGGCATCCTTTAAATTGTGATACACTTCATCACGTAATGATTGTCGTTTAATTCGTTGAATGTTTTTCATAAAACCAATATATCGCATATTGGTTTTAAGCTCAATAAAAAATCAGTTTCCTTCGAAACTGATTTCAATAGCTTATACCCGTTTTCGTCTGCAGACGATTTCTCCATCATATTCTTCTCCTGTCGGCACATAACCCAACTTCTCGTAAAGAGCCTTCGCATGGTGATTTTCCTTGTTTACGGTGAGCCGCGTTTCTTTTGAATGGGGAAATTTCCTTTCAATCCAAGAAATCATCTCATTCAACGCTTTCTTTCCATATCCTTTGCCTTGGTGCTGTTCATCAATAAGGAAGCCATTAATCCAATACATGTTATCTGTTTTTTGCACATACGCATGCATAATGAAACCCACCATTCTGCCATTAACATAAATGGAGAAGGGCAGATATTCAACGTCATCACCGTCGGGTTTGATATACACTTTAGCCAAAGATACTGCGACTGACGGTACCAGTTTCTCCTGCCCCTTCTTCACCTTTAATCTTATTGCTTCTTCCCAATTTTCACGATCGACGTTCCTTAGTTCCATTATGCCGTCTCCTCCTGCCAAGCCAAACCGTTTGTACTCTCTTTTTCCTCACCAGGTTTGCATTTTCCTCCATAAAAATAAAAAAACCGGCGTTTGCCGGTTTTTGGGATTATGCCGTTTTTCTGTATTTTCCTGAAATACCAATTGCAAATGAAATGATTGTCGTAATGAGCAACGCCTCAGTAATCGAGCTTAGAAGCGAATTAAAGGCCATTGCATTGTAGATTTGAATGGAAATGCCAATCGGAACACCGAAAAATAGAACAGCCGATCCGAATATCGCGTTTTTAGTTGTTGTCAGTGAAGTGCGGTGTGCCCAGTCGAGAACACGCAAAGCCGTGATCCAAAAAATGCTGACAACCGCCCAGAAAAAAAGAAGAGCTGCAATAAAGGAATGGGACGATAAACCAAAAAGCACTTGCTCGGAATACAAATCGATATTCATAAATACTTTAATGGTTTGATACGCTCCTACCCCAAACAGCAGTACAAGATAAAACAAAGCAAACTCCATGCCTCTATGGTTCTGTAATCTCCGTTTCCATGAATGCATCATCTTTCCCCCAAAAAATGACTTATATGTTTATCGTCTTATCATACAAAAAACAATCTGAATTTTAAACCTGTTTTTTAAAAATTTTTGCAAAATAACGTTAATTGGTAAGATTGTACTACTTTTTGATCATTTTGTCCTGTTTCATATATGCCAAAACTTCCGTATCAACCCTTCCTTTCTCCTGTTCCCTGACTTCAAAGTTTTCAGTGTGGATATAGGCGGTTAGTGCTTTATACAACTTGCTGTCGTCAGCCGATGCTCCTTTCAGATAGTTTAACCTGAGCAGCTCCCTGCTGATTTCCTGCTTAACTTCTTCATTAATCTCTATAATATTTTCCGGTTTGGAAGGCGCAAAGTATAATTGGTGCAGCTTATAGATTCGTCTCAGTTCATTAATGGGTTCTTGATGATCGTCCACTCTTAAATCAATATACCGGTCATTGTATCCGCCATACCCTCCCTGGTCTTTCACAACCAGCAAAGAGGCGGACTGCTGGCCTCTGCTGTCCCCGCCAGCTGCTTGTCCTGCCTGCAAGGCGGCAAGCAAACGTTCGGCGAGTGATCCCCCCGTTTCAGAAAAGGTCTTCCCCATCGCTTCCACAGTTGCTGAACTGACCAGGATATTGCCCTGGGCAGCAAAATGGGCACCCGTTCTTCCTCCCGCCCAGTCGTAGCATTCTTTTCCGGTAAAGGTAGCGGCATTTCCGTTTCCATCAATCAGGCCGATCTGGCGCATTTCACGTTGTTCATCCTTTTCGATTAACATCTTCAGCGTTTCCTCCGCTGATTCTCCTTGCTCCATGGCATCAAGTGCCTGCGGCCCGTATGAGGTATTCGCATAGGACTGTGTGGCAACAGCACCAACGCCTGCCTTTGCCCAGGGAACGACCGCACCCACTCCCAAAAATTTGGACTGGACCGCAATCCCCCATTCTTTTTCAATAGGGTCAAAGCCCACAATTGAATATGTCATGACAAAATCTCTCCTGTCTTTTAATATGTAAGAATCCTGAATGTTATGCTTTTCTGAACAAAGTTGTCTGGAAACCTGGGAGACCAAAACATCTCTCATTTTCTTCCATGACCTTCATTTTTCTGATTTCCACTAGCGTAAAGCCATTAAATATTTTCATAAGTTTCTCTTCTGTATATCCCATGCCGCCCATTAAAGAACGTGAGCGGTACACTTCCCAATCGGACAATTCAGAACCTCCAAAATCGCCCCCGGGTGAAAAACAAACCAGGCCAAAATGGCCGCCAGGCTTTAGCCATTTGTTCAGCAGATCAACATAGGTAAGTCTTCGATGTGGGGCTAAATGGTGAAAACAGCCCGAATCATAAATGAGGTCATACGATTCGTATATCAGGTCCAGTTCAAAAATGTTTTTGTGAATAAAATGAATATTCTTTTGTTCCTTCCGAGCCCGTTCCTTTGCCCATTCCAACGCTTCCTCCGATACATCTGCTGCCTCCACATTACACCCTTTGTCAGCTAAGTATAGGGCGTTTCTCCCGGGTCCACAGCCCAATTCCAAAACCTTTCCCGGAGTCAGCAAACCCTTTTCAAAATAACTGACCAGGTTTTCGTCCGGAACGTTATGAAAGAAAGGAATGTCTTTTGTACGGTCTTTATAGAATCCATCCCAAAAAGACGCCGGCTCTCTCAATAAAGAATCCAGCATCTTGAAAAGGTCCTCTTTATTCAGAATGTCTTCGCTCACTTGATCGTCTCCCGATTATAAATTTTTTTACTCTATCTACTTCTTCAAAATCACCTTTAATTCCTCTTTTTTCCACACCATTCAGCAAAAAAGAAAGAGCCTCAAGGGCTCTTTCTTCCATATAATAATTCTTTACTACAGCAGTGTTTCTGCCCCGTCAATATAGACTTCCGTGCCCGATATATGGCTCGACCGTTCGGACGCGAGAAACAGGGCAAGGTCCGCTACTTGTTCGGGCTCACCAGCCTTATGTTCAAGTGGTTGATTTCCCTCCGGGTATTCGACAGGAATGCTGATTTCTTTTACGTCATCCGTTGGATGGGTATTTTGCCCAATGTTCGTGGAGATGGCTCCCGGACAGATGGCGTTGACCCGTATTTTATATCGGGCAAGTTCCAGTGCCGCCATTTTCATAAAGGCCACCTGTGCTGCCTTGGTAGAGCTGTATGCCGACATCCCAAATCCTGAAAAACTTCGGTTTCCATTAATGGAAGCGGTAATGACAATGCTTCCACCCCCCTTTTTTAAATGAGGCACCGCATGCTTAACCGTTAAAAAGGTACCGGTTAAGTTGGTGGAAATGGTCGTGTTCCAGTCTTCCAGCTTAAATTTCTCAATGGAAGAGAGAGTTCCATTTATTCCGGCATTGGCATACAGAACATCCAGCCTGGCCCATTCCTTTACCGCTTTTTCAATACCTGCTTTGACCTGGTCCTCCTTTGTGACATCCACTTCGGCAGCAATGGCCTCCCCTCCGGCCTCCCTGATTTCCTTTGCGGTTTCTTCCGCACGCTCTTCCTTGACGTCCAGGACGCAGACCTTCATTCCCTCTTTCGCAAACGCAATGCAGGAGGCCTTTCCGATTCCCGATCCTCCACCTGTGACAACGGCCACTTTGCCTTCTTCCTGACTATAAACGGTTCCCATATGTATCTCCTCCTTTGGATTTATTACTTATATACCCACTTATTCTTTACTTTTTATAAAATTCAGAAATTTTCTTATGTTACACTGGGTTTGAGGATTGCATAGCTAAAAACGTATCAACTGTTGAGGAGGTTGAATAATGACACCACTTTCCAATGAAGAATTAATGGAACTTGAAAGCAAACATTCCTTCCTGTTTTTCTGGCGGGAGGCCAATAGCACTCCTGGCAGCCCGGGCTTCGGATTACTTCGAGACCGTTCTCCGGGTGATCCCGAGAAGTGCTCTGTCGCTTCGGTCGGATTCGGATTAACTGCGCTTGTCATCGGTGCAGAACGATGGTGGATAACCACGGATGAAGCTCGGCAGCGCGCCGAGGGGACACTTGATACACTATTGCAGCACGCAGAAGAATTGAACGGATTTTTCTATCACTTTCTTTCGATGGAAACGGGCAAACGGTATGATAATTCCGAGATTTCCATCATTGATACAGCCATTGCCGTGTGCGGGGCCATTACGGCTGGTGAATATTTTGGCGGAAAGTTGAAGGAAAAAGCACAACAGCTTTTTGAACGCGTGGATTGGGAGTGGTATAGAAATCCGGAGACCAACCAGTTTTACAAAGGATATACACCTGAGCGAGGCCATTGGGGCGCCTGGGACATGTATGCCGAGCAATTCATGATGTATTTTCTCGCGGCAGCTTCTCCTACACATCCGGTGGATCCTGAGATGTTTTACGATTTCCACCGGCAGGTCAGTACATATGGTGATGTTCCTCTGTTCATTTATACCTGGACTGGCTCTCTGTTCACTTATCAATTTTCCCATGCCTGGTTTGATTTACAGAACAAGACGGACCGGGACGGCCTTGACTGGTGGGAGAACTCGGTTAAAGCCACGCGTGCCCACCGTCAATATAGCATGGATGAATCGGAAGCCTTCAAGACGCTTGGTTCCAACTCATGGGGGCTTACGGCCTGCGATGGGCCTTACGGCTACAGAGGAGATTACGGAGCACCCCCTTCCGGGCGGTCAGGAGCCAACGATCAGCATCATTCTGATGGAACCGTTCCTCCGGCAGGCGCCATCGGTTCCATTCCTTTTACACCAAAAGAAAGCCTGGATGCGATGCAGCATTATTATACTCATGTTCCTGAGCTTTGGGGAGAATACGGATTCAGGGATGCCTACAATCTGGATGTTTCTCCTCCCTGGTATGGCCGCGATGTCATCGGGATTGATAAGGGCATTTCACTGCTCATGATTGAAAACCACCGTACCGGGCTGGTCTGGAAATGGTTCATGAAAAACAAATTTGCCAAAAAAGGACTGGAACTGACCGGTTTCACCGAGAAACCTCTATAGAAAATGCCTGCCAGCTTTGCCTGGCAGGCATTTTCTTATTCTCCTGAAATCCCCGTTTTATCAGTTTTCTTATTTAAAAGGTCTTGAAGAACTTTAACATTTTCCCGGACAGCCGTCTCCAGATCGGTTTCAAAGTCCTCCTGCTCGACGACGAACCAGGAAACATCCATCTCTTTGCCTTTTGATACAATTGACGCAAGATCAAGTTCACCTGTACCCAAAATCGTGCTTTTGCGCTCTGTTCCCTTTACTGCCATGTCTTTCACATGGAGGGTGATGAGACGGTCACGAAGTGTTTCCATAAACTGAACAACGTCATAACCTTTATAGGCTGCCCAATACACATCCAGTTCAAAAGACAAAAGTGACGGATCGGTCTCCGACAAGAGAATCTCATAACCGGTAAGCGCTTCCTGCTTTTTAAACTCAAAATCATGATTGTGGTATCCGAGTTTCAGCCCCTCTGATTTCAAAAGGTCGCCAGCTTTGTTCAAAGTATCGGCTACCCGTTTATAATCATTCAGGTTCCGTCTGTTCTCTTCCGTCAAATAAGCCAGAATGATAAGTTCATTCCCAATTTCATGGCTGTATTCGATTTGCCGCTTAAGGGCATCTTCTTTTAGCTGGTCCAGACCCGTATGACTGCCTGCAGGCTTCAATCCCAGTTCAGACAGCGTGTTTTTCAACTGCCGGGCTGGTGTATCATAAAATCCGGCAAACTGGGCACCTTCATATCCCCACTGTGCCACATTTTTCAGCGTTCCGATAAAGTCCTTCTCACACAGTTCTTTAATCGTATAAAGCTGTAAGGCTTTTCTTTGCATATCGATCCCTCCTTATTGCAGCAATGCTGTCATTTCTTTTTTTTACAATGATCTTTGTTTCGCTGGATTTCCAGATCCGCAAGAACTACATTCTGCGTTTTACTGCAGTGTCCATCAAGGTGTACGCAAAAATGGTCAATTAGCAACAGGTAAGACCGCTTACATTATTGAGGTAATTACTCTTCTTGATGAATAAAAATAGGAGGGTAAAAATTGAAACGTTTCGACATAATCTTAATATGATTCCTCTTTTCTTACAAGTACTTTTTAAATATTCTAAAAAATCTTAATAAAAAAAGAACCGCATTGGCGGTTCTTTTTAAGAGGGACTCTCAGTCTGCAAACCTCCTTGGCGGTTCTCTTCAGAAGGTGCTCACTGCCTGAGAACCTCCTTGGCGGTTCTCTTCAGAAGGTGCTCACTGCCTGAGAACCGCCTTGGCGGTTCTCTTCAGAAGGTGCTCACTGCCTGAGAACCGCCTTGGCGGTTCTCTTCAGGAGGTGCTTACTGCCTGAGAACCGCCTTAATGACTATTATAGTTTTTAATGTCATCCGGTACGGCCATTATTGTCTTATTCTTTTTGTCATAGGAACGATAATGGGAAATGACTTTATTCCTGTTGACCACCAGGCATTCAAGTACTTTTGGCAAGGAATTCTCCTTTGCTTCCAAAATCAAATCTGTCTCTCCCATTTTTAAAGTATAGGTGGCAAAGGTAAGCCCTAGTAATTCCTGCCGTTTTTTTACGGTTTCCGGATGGAGCATGATAAATGTAGCCAAGTCATTCACACTCATTGAGGATTCCTGCTTCACCTTGTTGAAAATTTCCCTGAATCCCTCGGAAGCTTGTCCCAGTCTTTGTTCTGTCCAGCTTATAGCTTGCTGCAGCCAATTGTTCATACCGATTCCTCCGTTTTCACCTGCATTCTTGGTCTGGTGTCACGTATAAACACACTATATCTAGTTTAGTGTCCTTTTCCAGAAATATGCATCCACCAGCAAGTTCAGGACTGTTTTTGAGGAAATCGGTAAAAAACCGTTTCAGTATAGCTGCACTTTATACAGGTACGTACGTCCGATTCGGAGGTTTCAAAGAAAACGTGAGAACAATGGGACTGTATTTCCTTCAGCTGTTTTTCTAAATGCTTCACTCGTTCGGCAAGCTCTTCACAGTTTTTCATAAATAAAGATTGGAGCCCTGTTCCTGAAACTCTTTTGCTTTTTTCTTCATTTCTTTCTCGGCTTCTTTTTTCAGTTCAGGCATGTTCCGCAGATCGTGAGAAATTCGCATGGAGCAGAACTTCGGTCCGCACATTGAACAGAAATGGGCAGTCTTCGCACCTTGTGCAGGCAGGGTTTCATCATGGTATTCTCTCGCACGGTCCGGGTCAAGAGAGAGATTGAACTGATCCTCCCATCTGAATTCAAAACGGGCTTTGGAAAGTGCGTTGTCACGCTCCATCGCTCCCGGGTGACCCTTGGCCAAATCAGCCGCATGTGCTGCGATCTTATAGGTAATTACCCCCTCGCGTACATCATCTTTATTGGGTAATCCCAGATGCTCCTTCGGTGTAACATAGCAAAGCATGGCGGTTCCGAACCAGCCGATCATCGCCGCTCCAATGCCAGAGGTAATGTGATCGTAGCCCGGGGCAATATCTGTGGTTAGCGGCCCGAGTGTATAGAAAGGGGCTTCATGGCAGATCTCCATTTGTTTATCCACATTTTCCTTGATCTGATGCATAGGCACATGTCCCGGTCCCTCAATCATGACCTGCACGTCATGCTTCCAGGCGATTTTTGTCAGCTCACCCAGCGTTTCCAGTTCGGCAAACTGTGCTTCATCGTTCGCATCGGCAATCGATCCCGGACGCAAACCGTCACCAAGGGAAATGGAGATATCGTACCGTTTGCAGATCTCGCAAATTTCCTCGAAATGGGTGTACAAGAAGTTCTCCTCATGGTGAGCCAGGCACCACTGGGCCAGGATGGATCCGCCTCGCGAAACGATCCCGGTCACCCGGTTGATGGTTAATGGAACATATCGGAGCAAAACCCCCGCATGAATGGTAAAGTAGTCCACCCCTTGTTCCGCCTGTTCAATTAACGTATCTTTGTACACCTCCCAGGATAAATCCTCTGCTATTCCGTTCACTTTCTCAAGCGCTTGATAAATCGGGACTGTGCCAACAGGTACCGGTGAATTTCTTATAATCCATTCCCTTGTCGTATGGATGTCCTTTCCGGTAGACAAATCCATAATGGTATCCGCTCCCCAGTAGGTCGCCCAAGTCATTTTTTCGACTTCTTCTTCAATGGACGAGGTTACTGCTGAATTGCCGATATTGGCATTGATCTTCACATGGAAATTTCGGCCGATAATCATGGGCTCCAATTCGGGATGGTTAATGTTTGCTGGAATGATCGCCCTTCCAGAGGCAACCTCGTTGCGGACAAATTCAGACTCAAATCCCTCCCTGATCGCGATGAATTCCATTTCCGGCGTAATGATGCCTTTTTTTGCGTAATGCATCTGGGTCACATTTTTATCTTTTCGGGCACGCAGCGGTTTTTTAACAGCAACCGGAAAAGTATTGGCATCCCGTTCATTATTTTCGTTATATCCATTATCTTCAGGCTTCACATTACGTCCTTCATAATTTTCTGTATCATTTCTTTCCTGAATCCATGGTTTCCTTAAAACAGGAAGTCCTTTTTCAACATCCGATGTATAAAGCGGATCGGTGTAAGGTCCGCTTGTGTCATAAAGAAGCACCGGCGGATTCTCCTCTTTCCCTCCAGAAAGGCGGGTGGTACTCAGATTGACCTTTCTCATGGGCACCTTGATATCGGCACGAGTTCCCTTCTGATAGACCTTCTCACTGTTCGGGAATTGCGATTTCAATGAAACCTTTTTTTCGTTCTGTACTGTCATGCCACTTCCTCCTCTTGTTAAAAGTCGGAGCTACACGCAACGGGGAATAGCGAAGTAACGGTAAAATAAAAAAGCCGGGTTCTAATCAATAGAACCCGACAGGATAGACAAAGAAACATGCAAACAAACATACCGTTAACTTCGACTCCTACTTTCCTACGCTGGTATAACCCAGATCAGGTTCAAAGGGTCAAAGGGATCGTGCTCCCCTCTCTCAGCCCGGCTACGGGCTCCCCTAGCAGAAAATATATTTTATTTTCCATGTCATCATAGCTTCTATTCAACTTTCACGCAATCCGCCTTTTGTCACAGACTGATGTACACCTTTTTCTCTTAAATTATAAAAACGTCGCAGAACATGGTTTAATTTGGCGAAAAAAGAGGAATGGATGGAGAAGAAGAACTATATATTTTAAATCAAGGCAGGGAGAATGCATGCTAAAACATACAGAGGTTGTTTTGTTTATGAAAGAAATCGCTACACTCACTGGCGAATATATACGTTGCAGAGATCATCAATTAAAAGAAAAGATTAAAGATGATATCGATTTTTTACATTCAGTCATTCACTCCTGACTTCAAGTTTAGTGGTGAATGCCTTTACATAAAACATAAGACCTCTGTTACTTTCAGCCCTTTACCTGTACATAAAAAACCCGGAGAACCTGAAATGTCCTCCGGGCTATTTTAGTGTGGTGTGCGTTCGAGCATTAGTTTCATAGAGTGCAGCTGGCCCAAATGGTTGGACTCATGGAAAAGAGACATGGCGGCCAATTCCCGGAACGTTTCCAACCCAAGGAACGGCTTTTCCAGCTTTTGCTCAAGGGCTTCTTCCGGAATTTCCTTAATGCGGAGAAGCTGTTTCTCAAGCTCGGGAGTCAATTCCTCGACGGACGGAACATCTCCTTGCCAGTCAGACGGCTGTGTACCCTTGCCAAACCATTCGACATATTTCCCGGGCAAAGAAAAGAATTTACCAAATAAAAACTGTTCGGTAACGGTTAACACGTGTCCGATGTGCCAGTGTATCGTGTTGTTATACCCCTGTGGCTGAATATCAACCAATTCTGGTGAAATCTTACTGATGCTTCTTAAAAAAAATCCTCTTGTCATTTCGAATTGCCTGTAAAGTTCTTGGTTCATTTTTTATTCTCCTTTCCATAACCCTATTTCCTACACTAACAGAAAATACCTTCAAAATGCAGTACAGAAGGTCCCAAATAAAAAAAGCATGCTACAAAGCATGCTTTTTTTATGTTTTTATTATAAGGATTTAAGCGCATCGGCTACAGGCTGGTCTCCTTCAAGGATTTCAAAAATCTTGTGATTCGCATTCTCCAAATCCAGCGACTGGACCATGACTTTCGCCACATCTGCCCGGGGGATGCTCCCATGGCCCAGCTGCCCACCAATTTTAATTTTTCCAGTTCCTTCGTCATTGGTCAGTGCACCCGGCCTTACGATGGTATAGTGAAGCCTGCTGGATTCCAGCCGGTCATCTGCTTCACCCTTCATCCGCAAATAATGCTGCAGTTCTTCCGGGCCTTTTTCAGGACTTCCGGCACCCATACTGCTTAACATGATAAACCGCTTCACCTGCTGCTTTTCTGCTTCTTCCATCAGCTTGATGGCCCCGTCCCGGTCAACCGCCTCAGTTTTATCCGGACCTGTTTTGGAACCTGAGCCTGCAGCAAAAATGATGGCATCACACCCTCTGATCGCATCTGAAAGACCCCCTTCCAGATCGGCCAGCACGGTTTCGGCTCCCAGCTTTTCGAGTTCTGAGGCTTGTTCCTTATTGCGTATAATCGCCTTGGCTTCATGTCCTGCGCCAGCCAATTCCTGCAGAATCAGCCTGCCGGTTGTTCCGTTTGCTCCTGCAACAGCTACTTTCATTTTTCAAAACTCCCTTCTACTCTAACTATTACCTTTTCATACCCGCTTAAACTTATTCCTAGTCCGCTTTTGTCTTCTTATCCCCGCGTTATGCTCGTTGCATAATAACTGAATTTTCGCCATAAAAAGATAATTTGTTACAATTAAATTTCTTTTTGCCTGTACAAGAGTAAAATGCTAAAATTGTGGTATTACTCTTATATAAACCAATACGGAGGTGGTCCCGTCATGGTTTCGTTAGTCAATCACGTTTGCCGGCAGCGTTCCTGGTCAGTTGGACAAAAAGAAATACAAGGAAAAGAATACGACTCGGTGGTAGGCGCCTTACAGAATTGTCACGAAAATGAAGCAGTTGTTTGCAGAATTAATGACGATTCCGTTTGTGTAACCAGCAAAGAGGACATTCACGAGCTAGAGGAAATTGGCTATAAAGTCCTAGCCGCCAATTAACACACCCATTCGGGTGTGTTTTTTTTGATAAAAACAGAAGCTTGCCATTTCGGCAAGCTTCGACAATCATAATTATTTATTATTCAGTATGAAAGGTATCTGAAGGAATACGCTCAAAAAACGGTGATAGTTCTCCTTTGGAAAAAAGATGTAGTTCATGCATAGCACGGGTGCAAACCGTATAAAACAATTTCCGTTCGCTCTCTTTCCCATACACTTCGTTTGAAGCATCGAAGACAAGAACAGCATCAAACTCAATCCCTTTGGCGAGATAGGACGGGATAATCAGTGTTCCTTGCTTAAACGAGGACGATTCTTTAAGCATCAATTCTACTTCCACTTGATCCTTCAATGCTTCAAAGGCTTCTTTGCACTCTTGTTCGGTTTTGCAAATCACGGCGATCGTTTTAACCTTCTCGTTTTGCAGTTGTTTAATCGTATCTGCAACTGAGCGGGCATGGTCTTCAGGAGCAAAAAATTGTTTCAGCACCGGCTTTTCCCCATCCCTGTTAAATGGAACGACCTTATCCGGTTCATCCAGCAGTTCTCTCGTAAACTCTACGATTTGCCTTGTTGACCGGTAGCTTCTGGTCAGAATAATCCGCTCTGTATTCTCCCTGCCAAAACGGTCGTACAGCATTTGAAAAGCGTCTCCTGTGGAATGCGCATAGATGGACTGGTTCAAATCCCCCAGCACTGTCATTTTGCTCCGCGGAAACAGCCGTTGTATGAAGGCAAACTGAAACGGTGAATAATCCTGGGCTTCATCTATGAATACATGTCTTACAGCCGTATTGGTCTGAAAGCCTTCCATCCGTTCTTTTAGATACAAAAACGGAGTAGCATCTTCATAATACAGCTCTTCCCGGGCGAGAGTTTTTGCTGTAAGCAGGCATATTTCCTTCCACCTGGACGGTACTTCTGCAGGTGAAACCAATCCATCCTCTTTGAACAACGCCATATAAAGTGCTTTTAAATTAATGAAAGTTAAAGCTTTAATCCTTTTCTTCAGCGGCTTAAATGCTCTTGATACGACATAAGCCGATAACAGCTTTTGCTCTCTTTCAAAATCATTGAATGTATTTTCTGAGTACTGCTTTTTCTTTTGCAATTTTTGATACAGCTTTACGTATACATCCTTGTCGAGCAGCTGTATTTTTTCCTCTACCCATGGTTCATTTCTTTCGGCTTTTTCAAAGTTGCGCACCTCACGGACCAGCCATTCGGAAACAAGTTTCATCCGGTTCGGAATGGAGACCGATGGAGCGTAGGAATAAAACTTTTCTTTAATCTCCTCACCCGTGATGAGTACTTTCCCCCTGAATTTGATCGGTTTAAAGATCATTCCCTCATTACGAAGACGGGAAATGTGCTTTTCAATCATATCCATAAAGTCCAAGGACGCTTTGTATTGGATACTGGCCAGCCTTGCCTGATCCTGTGAACCCTCTCCAGCCGTCAGCACCGCTTCCATTTGTTCGAGCGGATCCTCAAGGTAAAAGGAGCTTCCCAAATGATGGTGAATATACTGCTGAAACGTCGTTTGCATCATATTCTCCTCACCGAGCTCAGGAAGGACATTGGATACATAACTGTTAAATACGTTGTTTGGAGAAAAAAGAACGATTTGGTTGGCTGTCAGTGTTTCCCTGTAACGGTATAACAGGTAAGCCACACGCTGAAGGGCAGCGGAGGTTTTTCCGCATCCGGCAGCACCCTGGACGATCAACAGGGACCCCTTCGTATTTCGAATAATCTGGTTTTGCTCTTTTTGAATGGTCGCCACAATGCTTTTCATGTGCGGGTTCGCCTGACGGCTCAATACTTCCTGAAGCAATTCATCACCAATGGTTACACCGGTGTCAAACATACTTTTGATGATGGCGTTTCGAATGATATATTGGCGCTTGAGTTCCATTTCACCCGAAATAACACCGCCAGGAGCATCGTATTCCGCCTTGCCCAAAGAATAGTCATAATACAGGCTTGAAATGGGTGCACGCCAGTCATAAACCAAAAATTGATCCTTTTCTTCATCATAGAAAGAGGCAATGCCAAGGTAAATCGGCTGAGAATCGGCATCGCTCTTCTCTTTAAAGTCGATTCTTCCAAAATAGGGAGAATCACTCAAGCGCACCAGGCTTTTCATTTGATCTTCGGCATTTTTGTGGCTGCGTTCAAGTTCTGAAAGCAATTCCGCCTGCTGTTTAATGCTCGCCGCAGTCTCGATCGCTTCATCGGCATCTTCTAAATTGACGGTCACGTCTTCCCAGAAATTTTTACGGATGTCAACCACGTCTTCTTTTTTACCGCCGAGATGTTCCTCCAGCCTCCGGATCTTATGATCAGCCTTTTCAACAACTGAATTCACACGCTCCTGCTCTATCTGCCATTCTTTTTCCCACTGGTTCATGGCCCCTCTCCTTTATCTATAAATTTTTACGTATATCACTTGACAACAGATCAGCTTACATAGTATAATAAATTTGGATAGTTATAGTTTATTATACATTAGCAAGCCACAATCTTTATTTTAGCACAGCTATCATAAATGAATCAACCTTTTATTTACATATAAACCCCTGAGCCGAAACCTGTTCGGCTCTTTTTTTAATGCCTTTCTTTCCATCCCGTTTTCTTCTAGTACATTCTATGCAATACCTATGGTCCATTGAGGGAACTCTTGGGGATGGCATATACTTAAATTGACAGATAAATATAAAATTTTACAGGAGGGAACGACATTGAAAAAGGACCGCTTTAAAAAATGGCTTCCTATTGCCCTTAGTACCGCTGTCGGGATTGGAGCCGTTTCCATGTCGATGCATGGCGATGCAAAGAACCTCACCAAGCAAGAACCCAAAATAAAGAATGTTATTTTCATGATCGGGGACGGTATGGGCCCTTCCGCCACCACAGCATTACGGTATTGGAAGGATGATCCGGATACGATGGAAATGGAAAAAACCACTTTTGACCGGTATTTCGTCGGTAAACAAATGACCTACGCAGATGACCCCGAAGAGAATATTACTGACTCCGCTTCCGCTGCCACAGCAATGTCCACCGGAGAAAAAACATACAATGCCGCCATTGCCGTGGATAAGAATCAAAAGGAATTAAAAACGGTGCTTGAAGCGGCAAAGGCAAGAGGCAAATCTACCGGGCTTGTCGCCACTTCCGAGCTCGCTCATGCAACCCCTGCTTCTTTCGGCGCACATGACCCAAGCCGTAAGAACATGAACGAGATTGCCAACGATTATTTCGATGAAAAAATCAGCCATAAGCATAAGGTCGATGTCCTTCTTGGAGGAGGCTCATCCAACTTTATACGAAGTGACAGAAACCTGGTGAAAGAATTTAAAAACGCAGGATACAGCTATGTGACCACAAAGGATCAATTGCTCCGCAACAAAAACGAACAAGTACTGGGACTGTTTGCTAAAGGCGGAATGCCAAAAATGATTGACCGTAATCATGACCTGCCTTCACTTAAGGACATGACCACCTCCGCCATTAAGCGGCTTGATAAAGACAAAGACGGTTTCTTTCTCATGGTGGAAGGAAGCCAGATTGACTGGGGAGAACACGACAATGATATCGTCAGTACCATGAGCGAGATGCAGGACTTTGAGAAGGCGGTCCAGGCTGCGGTCCAGTTCGCCAAAAAAGACAAGCATACTCTCGTCGTGGCTACAGCTGACCATGCGACAGGGGGAATATCGGTCGGGGCGAACGGAAAATATAACTGGCTCACTGATCCGATCAAAGCGTTTAAGCGCACTCCCGATTTCCTCGCAGAAACCATTGCTTCCGGAGCAGATATTGAATCCACACTCGACAAGTACATTGACCTCAACCTGACACCTGAAGAAACCAACAATGTAAAGGAAGCGGCTAAAACAAAAGATGTAACAAAAATCGATGCCGCCATCGAGAAAATTGCCGATCTTCGTTCCAACACCGGATGGACAACCACCGGCCATACTGGCGAGGATGTGAACGTATATGCATACGGTCCTGGCAAAGAAAAGTTTGCCGGATTAATCAACAACACAGACCAGGCGAAAAAGGTCTTCAAGATCGTCCACACTGGGAAATAACCAGAAAAAAAGCAACCAACGGGAACCTCCCGAGGGTTGCTTTTTTCTATTTTTTCAGTTTATCATAAATGTTAAATCCGGTATCACTTGTTCCTCTGTAGGTAAAACCTGCTTCACGGTAAAACGTGTTCAAACTCTCATTTGTGGCAATACAGTCCAAACGAATCACGTTTTTCCCTTCAAAAATAATTCCCTCTGTCACCCAGTTAAGAATTTCTTTCCCGAGGTTCTTCCCCGCAACACTCCGGTCAATGGCCAGGCGATGCAGATAAATGGCCTCCGGCTGTTCGTTACCCCATAGCCGGATATCCCATTCTCTGGCTTCTTGCGGAAGCATCACCACTCCGGCAATCCGTCCGGCTTTTTTAAAAACAAATACATCTCCATCTGTAATGGATTGGGCCATTCCGTGAACATCTTTGCCTTCAAGCAGCTCACTCCATTGAGATGATCCTTTGCTTTGAAGCCATTGAGCCGTCCGGACAAGAAGCCCCATAATGTCATCGGTCTCTGCTGCAACAGCCTGAGATGCAACGACATCCTCACTTACTTCTGGCTTAACAATAGTAAAAGTACCCAAGCTGATCCTCCTCTGTTCTTCTCTCACTATAAAACTATCAAGGATCTGCCCCAAAAACAACTACTGTGGCTTTCCATGCTTTACTTTATAAATCAAGCTTGCGGCGAGGGCCGATGAAAGATTGAACAGGAATCATGACCAACAAGTACAATAATGCGATGCCGCCAAAAAAGGAACAGATTGTCGTCATATCGCCCCAGCCTTCCCCATATTATAACAATCATTGTGAGATCCAGCCTTCTTTTCATTCCACCTGTGGATTGCCTGCCTTTCATTTTGGTAAAAATGAAACTAAATCCATAAGTACACGTATAGTTAAAAAAGGAGTTGATCGAGATGATTAAAAAATTACTGAAATCCATACTTGGCAGCAGTCACAGACGATACAGCAGCAGTGATCACCGCAAACATTCCTACCGAAAATACAGCAGCAGCAGCGGCTATAAAAAGCATCATTACGGCAAAGGCCACGGCCACTCCTACTACAAAGGGAAGCGTCGAAAAAGCGGATTCTTCAGCAGTTAAAGACCATGAATTTTCATTGGACAAAAACGATTTACAGGTTCATTGTGGACCGGCCGCTCCCTAAAGGGTATCTCCTTTTTGAGCGGTATACCATTGCAGAAGTACTTGGAATGGGCAGCTATGGAATTACGTACCGTGCGATTGACTACATGACCGGTAACCACGTAGCGGTTAAACAACTTCGAAGAACGAAATCCTGGACAGAAGAAGGAAGAAAAACCTTTGACAAGGAGAGGCAACTTCTTCAGCAGCTTTCTCTACCAGAAGTTCCTGCTGTTCATCCACAATCACCGAATGAACACAGCACGTTTCTTGTTATGGATTATGTGCCCGGGAAAAATTTTGAGGATTTGATTTTCTCAGAAGGTAAGGTTTACTCCGAGCAGGATGCTATGTCCATTTTTTATCAAGTAGTGAAAATTGTACAAAAGATTCACGGAAAAGGCATCGTTCACAGAGATCTTCGGATTCCCAATATCATTTCTTCTGGCAGCAGGCTGTATATCATCGATTTTGGACTTGCCTGCAAGCTCTCCGGTAAAGTTCAGGTCAAACCAACAGGAAAGCACCGGAATCTGATGCGGGAGGTTTCTGTAACAAGCGACTTTTATGCGCTTGGTCACTTCCTTCTTTTTCTTCTGTATTCAGGTTATGAACCCCAATCGAAGAAGGAAAACAGCTGGGAAGAAGAGCTTTCTTTATCCCCGGACGTCCACGGAATGCTCAGGCGTTTGCTGCAAATCGATGAATGTTTCACTTCTGCTGAAGAAATTATTTCGCATATACAATCCATGCAGAACTGCAGAGAGATAACCAAAACTATGTAAAAAGGAGAACTGGCTTTCAGTTCTCCTTTTCTGTTTCACTCTTTATCCGGATGCTGAATAAATTACGTTAAAGTCTGATTACAGGAGGATCTTTTATGTATCTTTTTCATCAGCAAAATCATGATCATTCAACCAGACGTGCTGTGTCAGTTCCGGCTGTTCCGGCTGTGCCAGCAGTACCCGCAGTCCCTTTCACTCCCGCTCCCCATCCGCCTGTTCCGTTAGCCTTTGGCTCCTCCTACACTCACCCTTACTATTCAACTCCGTATCACTTGTCCTACTCTGTGTCTTATCCCTTTTCTTCTTATCCCTACTATTCTTATCCCGGCTGGTTTATCCCTTTTTAACACGCTCTTCTTGCAATGAAAGCTCCATTCGTTTCGTCGTTTCCAATTCCACAATATCACCTTTTTCTATCATGACCTGAAACTGAAACAGAGGGCCATCATACACATAGGTGTGGTATTCGCCCGCTTCTCCCATTGGACAGATGCCTGTTTCCACAATTTCATTCAAGAAAGACCCATCCACTTCTCTACCCAGCCATAGTTCATCAAGCTGGCTGTTTGAGATCCGGATCACCTTTGCTTTATATCCTGAATCAATAAAAACCTTTAAGGCCGAAGCAGCATCTTCCTTTTTCATCCAAAGCGGAAATTCGGACATGAGACCAGCCTGTTCAACCACGTTTTCTCCCCATCCTCTGTGTTCATCCAGATAAAGGTCGCCAAACGCCACTCCATCCACTTCATATTTATTTTTCAATGACTGCAGGGTTGATAGGAAATCCCTCGTATACGTATCGAACGAACATGAGATCCATTCAAGCGGGATGCCGATTGCATCCGCCTGGGCTTGAATGAGCTCTGTTCTTTCCCCATGCCCAAATGTCCTTCCGATCTCTTTTGGAAGAGTTGTAATCAGGCATACCACCTCATCTCCCCGTTTGATGAGGTGATCAAGCACCATGCAGGCATCCTTTCCCCCGCTCCAGGAGAGCGCCCATCGTTTACTCACATCATTTCCCCCTTTCACATAGAAAACTATTTCTTTTAACATGCAATTCCTATATACTTTCTAAAATACCAATAAAAGGGGCTGTCCACCGATGTCTGATTCCTGTTTTATTTGCAGCAAACATAATCGCACAATACGTACAGCAGGCAAAATGATCTTCGAAGATGAATATGTTTTCAGTGGACATATTGATAATGGAGAAAATCCTGCCTATCGTTCGCTATTGCATGATCAATCTGAAGCGTCGTTTGGAGGCAAACCATGAAACCGGCAATGCATGAAATAAACTGGGTCGGAAGCTCGGAGCCCTATATTGATCATCCTTATGTTTCTGCTCTCTATCATATCACGCTCGGAAGGTATGGAGGCCACTCATCATCGGGTGCAAAGAAAAACGAAGATGGCTGTCTTGTTTGGGCATGCGAAAAAGGAGATTGGGAGTTTGCCGCCATCCTCGACGCCCATTGTAGTGCAGAGAGTGCAAAGCTGGTCGTTAAAGAACTGGAGGGAATAAAAGCGGATGTATTAAAAGGAATCCATCTGGAGGTTCCTGATAGTTTTAAAGTGCTTGAAACCCGCATCATTACCTTATTTAAAAGTGCAGAGTTCCGTGCCAAGTGCCAGAAGGTAAAAGGCGAGACCGCTTGTCTGCTCGTTTTTCGAAAAGAAAACTATGTATGGTGGCTTTCCATCGGTGACTGCGTACTCTATCTTTTCCACCCGGAACTTGCCGCTTTTGACCAGTACCAGTTAAACCAGCGGAACTTTTATGAATGGATCGGAAAGGTGAATACATTTGAAAAACCGGTACCATGTTTTAGTTCAGGCACTCGTGAACTGAGAAAAGGCAATACTATCCTCCTCTTGGCAACTGATGGCATGATCGAATGCCCTGGAACCGGATTTGAGAATGCAAAAAACGTATATCAGGTGTTTGAGCAGGCTGAAAACCCCGAAGCCGGTGTGCAACAGCTTCTCAAAACTGTCGAAGAAAAACGCGGCCGTGACAGTGCAACGTTGGTTGGATGGCAGGTAGATTGTCCGGTGGAAGGCAGTGAGCCAAGCGATAGACGTGTTCCCCGGGAAGAATAAACAACGAAAAACGTGATGCCGGACTGGCCTGCATCACGTTTTTTTGTTTAACCAATTTTCCGGTGTTCTTTCACAGACGATCCCGAAAGAGCCTTAAACTCATCATAATACTCGACCAGCTGGATTTCACAGCCTGCACCGATTCGCACAATTTTTCCCCGTACGATATCAGCTGTAGTATTCTCCAGAAAGACATCATCCCCCTCAATGACCGTTGCTTCCAGAAAGCCTTCGTTCTTCACGAACGGCAGGAACGCCCCCTTCTTTTGTACACGGATGGTCTGTCCGCCCATCTCCTGCACTTGACTTGTGCTGTACCTCAGCTTCACGTCAATAACATCCGCATTCAGCAGGCCGGAAACCTCGAAAAGCCCGCTTGAGATAAATTCCTCCGCCTCTAAATCGCCTTTCACCGCAATACTTCCTTTCAGATCCACTTTATCGCCAGTAAATTTTCCAGCGACGTCCACAGATCCACGGATTTTCGTGTTTTCGACCATGGCTGATTCTCCAATAGAGAGCGTTCCATATACCTTCAGGTTACTTGCCTGCACATTCCTTTTTACTTCAGTCTCACCAAAGATTTCTAAATTTCCGCCTTTCACATTTCCAGACGCTTCACTTGATCCGTACGTCTTAAAAAAATTGCATTCAATGTCATCCGTGATGATTCCCTCTCCCATAATTCTTACTTTATTATACAAACCGCCTGCTGCACTTCCAGACCCATTCATCATCAAATTACTTGCTTTCGTCATTGCCATCCTCCTTTCAAGTGGTTATATTTTTTTAAACTCCCGTACTTTCGCGCCCTCAACCCTGCGAAAGCTTTCCTTGTATTCCACCAGATCAATTTCACATTCAGGCCCTATGATCACATTTTTTCCACGGACAACTTCCGCTTTTGTGCTTTCTAGTTCAAGTTCATCGCCTTCAATGACATTTACCGTCAGCTTAGTTTGAAAAAAAGGTTTGAATAGTTGAAAAAAGCCGCGCCTTTTACCTTTTACCTTTATGGTCTGTCCGCCCATTTCAGCAGCATTGCTCTCCCCATAAAGCCTGACGTCAATGTGATCAGCACTCAGCAGCCCGCCGATGGCAAATTGACCGTCCGATCGAAAGCTTTCTGTTTCACAATTAGTGGCAATTGTTGCTTTCCCTTTGATTTTAACTTCATTCGCCCGAAGGCTGCCTCCGATTTTACCCGATCCCGAAATATTCATTTTGTTAACCAGGCTAACTCCTTCAGACACCGATCCATGCCCTTCAATGGTAAAATTGTTACCTTCCACTTTTCCTTTTACTTTACCGCTGCCGCTGATCTTTCCGTTATCCACTTTTAAATCACCATGAACTGCACCTGACCCGTTGCATTCAAACATAACGCATTCCAGGTTTCCGTTTACTATGCCACGTCCATTCAGCTTAACTTGATCAAAATGGCCGCCATTTGACGAACCGTATCCATTAATCATGAGGTTTCCTTTCATTCCATTTCCCATAACTTTTCCTCCACTACAGATTTGTTTTCAGTTCTTCTATGCAGCTCCTTACAGACAGCCTGACTGTTACTTTCGAACCCTGATCCACTATGATATTTTCTGCACCGTTCACCAGCAAGCATGATGTGACACCCAGCTTGCGGATCAGTAAAAGTTCATGTTTGCTTTTGCCGAGTATACTTCGTGCTTCCTTTAACACCTGAAGAAGCATCCTTCCTTCATCCAGACTGATATCCCCGGAAGACAGAAGTTTATCCAAAATAAATACTTCCAGAAGCTGATCAAACGGCAACGGATCACTGATCCCACTTTCATTACCATACAGTTCAAGAGATGTATTCGTAACAATGTTTCGTTTCAATAATTCATTCTTCGAAAATTCCATCCCCGCCGCTGATGAGGGGGATAGCCGTTCCGCAAGCTCATCAAGTGAGAGCGTCTCTTTCATCGATTGAATTTTATCAATACGTTCAAGCACTTTTTCCTTTGGAAAGAACGTCTCCTGCCCGGTAAACGTGGACTTGCGGATAAACCACTCTTCAGGAATAAGATTCTTCCTTTTCCAGCGGTACAGCTGTCCGTAAGAGATTCCAGTCAAATCCAGCAGATCTTTTTTCGATATCAGTTCATTGCTCAAGGTAAATGCTCCTTTCTTTTATGAATAGAATGTAACATAACACTGTTACGTTTGTAAATACGTTTAATGGATTTCTCTTGTTCTTGTTCCAAAAGCATAAAAAAACGGCAGGAGCCTGTTCCTGCCGTTTAAACTCTTAGTCTATTCGTTTATTTTAAAAGGCTTACCTTCAAGTTAGCAAAAGAACCGGAAACTTGCCTGCTCACAAGCCAGTGTCCGTCCAGCACGTGTTCAAGCTCCTTGGCATCTTCCACACTCATTTCGAGTATGGTCACACCTGTGTTTGTTAGTTTAAAGTCTTTTTCTTCTATCAGTGCAAAACGGGTTTCCAGCAGGTTCCTTAACCCGTTGATTGTCAGAAATTTAAACTGATATCCGTAAAAAATGGCACTCTTTATTTGTTCTTCATGTTGTTCGGTATAGGAGAACAAGTACTCCCAGTCCAATTCTTTCCCAGCGGCGTTTAACAGAGATAGATCTTTGTTCTTCAATGCCTGAAAAAGAGTCTCATCTTCCAATCCCGCCGCCCGGGCCTGTTCAATCCTCATCCCTGCCGGCATGGGCAGCTTTGTTGCTTTCATCGGTTGCCTCCGTCTTTCTTAAGATCGTTCGGGTTTATAATATTCTGGAAGTGTTTGCTGCAGTGTCCCCTTCGTTTCCGCCTTGTCATCAAAGGTTACACCCAGTTGTATCATTTTTCTCACCAGTTCGGGCCGCAACCCGGTAATTACTGCTTTGCATCCCATCAGCGAAATGCCCTCAAGCACCTTTTGAAAATGATGAATCACTTCCATATCCATATCGGTAATCCCGGAAAGATCAAGGATAAGTGTCCTGATCTTCAGCATGGAAATATCAGTCAATACCTTTTCTTCAATAGTATAAATACGGTATACGTCAATAATCCCGATAAGCGGAAGAACAGCAACATGAGCACTGAGCGGAATGATGGGCACTGACAAATGCTCAACTGTTTTACGCTGGGAGTTAATCAATTCGTCTTTATATTCCGAATAACTGATAAAAAAGCTATTGAGAAATTGGTCAAGGCTGTCGTTAATTTGTTTTTCCATCTGATAGATCAGAATTCTGAATTCCGAAAGGGAAAGATAGGCATTTTCTTCTTTATCATAATCCTTCAAATAATGCCAGATGGTCCTGCGTATAGCATGCACCCATTCCAATTTAAATTGCAGCGTCAACGAATGCTCGGCCCATGCAATGCCTTCTTGCCGGGCAAAAGCAATGAGGGCTGCTTCCCTGTTTTCCACCACAAACTGAACCAGCTTCTCCGCATTCTTCAGCAAATCAATATTGCCTTTTTGCAAGATTTCATTGATTTTTGAAGCCACTTCGTCTGCCTCATTTAACAACTTGCTGTAAAAATCTTCTCTGTCTCCGACAATATATGAAGTAATTTCATCTTTATATAACTTTTCCATGGGATATGCTCCTTACTTTGTATTTTACAAGTCGACGCCATTTCCTTTTATCCTAAAAGCAATCCTATAAGTTTTATTAAAGACGATGAAAGTGTGCAAAGCAAGCATGAAAAAGCTGGATGCATCATAAACACCTTTGATGCAAGCCAGCTTCCTGTTGCCTTACTTTTTTATTGGACCGTTGTTTCTTCCTTAATTGCTGCTTCTTTCAAAAATGTCACCGCAGCTGCTCCAAGAGTGTTGGCGGCAACAAGCATGGCACGCTCATCAATATTGAACTTTGGATGATGGTGCGGATACACTTCATCACGGTTTGCGTCCTGTGCCCCGGTATAAAAGAAAGTTCCCTTTACATGTTGAAGATAATAAGCAAAATCCTCGCCGCCCATATCCGGTTCACATTCCACGACGGCGGTTACCCCCGGCACATCCCCGGCCACTCTCGCAACAAAATCGGTCTCATCCTTATGATTTACAACCGGCGGATACCCCCGTTGATACGACAACGTATACTCTGCATCCGCTGTTAGGCAGGTTCCTTTTACCGCCCGCTCAATTTCCCGTTCCATCAAGTCCCGTACATTCTCTTTAAAGGTACGTACGGTTCCGGTGATCTTGGCCGTATCGGCAATGACGTTAAACGCATTAATCGCTTCAAACCGCCCGATGGACAATACAGCGGAATCCAGCGGATTTACCCGGCGGCTGACCAGCTGCTGCAGATTCATTACCAGCTGTGAACCGATCACAACCGCATCCTTTGTAAGGTGAGGCTGCGCTCCGTGTCCTCCCTTGCCCTGAATAATAACGTCAAACTTATCAGCGGCAGCCATAAAAGGACCTGTCCGGTGCTGAATATGGCCATACGGCGTAACCGCCCAAAGGTGTGTCCCAAAAATGACATCCACGCCATCAAGGCAGCCATCTTCAATCATGGCAATGGCTCCTCCGGGAGCGAGTTCCTCGGCATGCTGATGAATAAACACAATGTTGCCTTCAAGCTCATCCCTCATGCCATTCAGCACTTTGGCCAGAACCAGAAGGGTAGCCGTATGTCCGTCATGGCCGCAGGCATGCATCACTCCGTCCACTTTGGATTTGTACTTCACGTCATTCTCTTCTTGAATGGGAAGCGCGTCGAAATCTGCTCGTAGTGCAACTGTTTGACCAGGCTTTCCGCCTCTTAAGACAGCGACCACTCCTCTTCCACCCACCCCGGTTCGAACGTCATGGCCGAGTTTTTCATGATAAGCGGCAATGTACTTCGGCGTCTCCACTTCCTCAAACGAAAGTTCAGGATGTTCATGTAGATGCCTTCTGATTTCCACCATTTCCGGGTAGCATTCCTTCAGTCTGTCGTATAGCTTTTCCATGTGCGTTCATCTCCCGCTATTTTTTGATCCAAAGATTCAATAAGAATTTCAATGCTGTTTTGCAAGGTTTCCTTCGGCCAGCCGGACAACCGGCGATCGTTCACCGCAAGCTCGTTTGACGGAGGAACATGTATAAACCCTGCAGGAATACGGTGCTTCACTTTATTTATGTGGTGAAGCATACTGTACATGACATTATTACAAAGGTAGGCACCTGCTGTATTCGATAATTCAGCCGGAAATCCTCTTTTATTTAACAGGTTTACAAATTTTCTGACAGGAAGTGTTGAAAAATAAGCGGCTGGACCCTCGCTCGCAATCGGAACATCCGTCATCTCTTCGCCCGAATTGTCGTTTGGTCCGTCATTGATATTGATGGCAATCCGCTCGGGCGTAATCCGGTTTCGCCCTGCCGCAAGACCGAGCATCATGACAGCATCCGGCTGCAGTGTTTCATAGTGGCCGAGCAGCTCAAGAGCCGACCTTCTGTAATCCACTGGCAAAACTTTTCCCGCAATTTGATAGAAGCCGATTTGTTTTCCGTTCAGTTGGCGGACAATATATTCCGCCGGATTGAACGGGTGCTCCAAAAAAGGCTCAAACCCTGTCAGCAGCAATGTTTTCATTCAAACGCCCCCCTTGCTCCGCCTGTCCAAGATGATCATCAAACCAGCTTACAATATACTGCAGGCGGTTCACCCTTAAACCCGGATCTCCGTTTCGTGAAAGATTATGGTCGGACTTTGGAAACCGGACGAATTTAACGGATTTTCCCTGCTGTTTTAAAGCAATGAATAATTGCTCACCTTGTTCGATCGGACAGCGGAAATCTTCTTCACCATGCAAAATGAGAAGCGGGGTTTCCACCTTGCTGCTCAGGCGTAAAGGAGAATGCTGCCACAGCTTCTCGGGGTCTTCCCACACATGATTTCCAATCTCCCATTTTGTAAAATAGTAACCAATATCGCTGACGCCGTAAAAGCTCAGCCAGTTGGAAATGGAGCGCTGGGTGACAGCAGCCTTAAACCGGGAGGTATGCCCCACGATCCAATTGGTCATAAAACCACCGTAGCTGCCCCCGGTAACCACAAGCTGATCAGGATCCACAAAATCACAATGCGTTACCACATGGTCTACGGCAGCCATTAAATCACGGTAGTCACCGCCTCCGTAATCCTCCATGCACGCTTTTACAAACTGCTGGCCGTAGCCATAGCTCCCCCTCGGATTGCTGTACAGCACCACATAGCCCGAAGCTGCGAGCAGTTGCAGTTCATGAAAAAAGGTATTACCGTACATGGCATGAGGGCCTCCGTGAATTTCGAGCACCATCGGATACTTACATCCCTCTGTATAGTGAGGCGGCTTTAAAAGCCAGTTTTGCACCGTAAAGCCCTCATCATTTATAAATGTAAACTCCTCCGGCTGTGAAAGAGAAACACTTGAAAGCAGTTCTTCATTCATATCCGTCAGCCTTACTTCTTCGCTCAAATTGGATAGCGAAGCATAAAATAAATCTCCCGGCACCGTCGGAGAGCTTGCCGCGAAAACGGCATAATCACTCTCTACATCCATGCTGTAGCCATACAGATGGCATTTTTGCTGAGTAATCTGTGAAACTTCTCCTTCCATCGTGACATAATGAAGAGAAGCATTGCCTTCAGTACTTGCAATGAAAAAAATCCCTTTTCCGTCTTTTGACCAGAATGGTTTTGGGGAGGGATGCCCAAAGTGCATATCACCAACCATTGCATCTCCGGCGTGGTCATCGAATTCTCTGGTCAGGCACAAGACTTTCCCGCTCCCCACCTCAGCTGTGTAAACATTTCCTAATGTTGCACTGCCAAATTCAAACGTTTGCCCCAAAAACGCCAGGTGTTCTCCATCTGCTGACCAGACCGGATCAGTAAAGGAGCCTGTTTCTTGATTAATCCGTGCTTCTTTTCCATTCATCGTTCGAACAATGAGATCAGAAGCAAACGAAATCGTATCCCCCTGCCCCCGGCTTTTACAATACGCGATTTTTTGTCCATCCGGCGACCAGGCTGCGTCAAAATGATGATAGGCCCCATCAGTCAGCTGTACTTCTTCCTTTGTCTCCAGATTAATGTGCAAAAGCTGGCTGTATACTTCGTTAAGTAAGCCTTTTCCATCTGCTTTATATTTCAGGTGTGTAACTTCCAATGGCTTTAGTGCCTTTTCCTCTTCTTTTTCCTCTTCCACAGCCACTGTCACCAGGAGAGACTTTCCATCCGGAGACCAGACCGGGCTTCCCGCTCCTTGAGTACTGCCGGTCAGCTGAACCGCTTCACCGCCTTCCGATGAAATGAGCCAAACCTGATTCTTGCCACTCCTGTCTGATACAAAAGCAAGCGTTTTTCCATCCGGAGACCAGCGGGGACTAAAATCTTTGTGGCACCCATTCGTCCACTGAACAGATGCGCCGGAGTTTAACCCGCAAATGTAAAGATGAGATTCATAGTTTTTGTCCTGATTAATCCGTTTTGCAACATAAGCAACCCTTTCCCCATCCGGTGAAATTTGAGGATCGCTGACAAATTGCAATCTGTATAAGTCTTCTGCTTTTATTCCCTGTTTCATGTTTTACTCCTTCTCTCTGTATCATTCTAGTGTTGGATCATAAGCAAGAGTATGGATACCGTACTGAATCCTGTTCCTATTCCCAGTAAAGCGGAAGCCAAGAATGGTTTTCTTTCGGCCAGTGAGGCTTCCATTTCCCTTTGAGCCATCCGTACCGCTGAATGGGCGTGTTGTTTTCTCATACGAACGAAATCCAAGGCCCGCTTAAGCGGTGAAAGGAACCCGCTCGAGAGAACAACAGCAGAAGCTCCTGCTGCCAGAAAGCACAGTCCGAGAATAAAAGATTGATTGACTGCGTCCAAAGCATCCAGTTTCCATGCGTTCATATATATAAGCCATGCACCTGCCGATAAAAGGACAGCTGTAAGAAATTTCATATCCTACCACCACTCCATTGAAACAAAATAGGAGGAACCTGCCAAGTACGGCAGGCGGCCCTCCATTTTAATTATTCGGTTTTTTCTGCCCAGCGGACATACGGATAACGGTTAACCGGATAAACCACTCCCTTGAACTTGCTGGAAGTTAAGTAATTGTTAGAGTAATAGTATACCGGCATGAATGGCAGATCCTTCATCAGTACATTCTCTGCCTGGTGAAGCAGTTCCATACGTTTCTTTTCGTTCTGCTCGGTTTTAGACTGCGCAAGCAGCTTGTCATATTTTGGATTCACCCAGTTTGTACGGTTATTCGGGCTGTCTCCAAGATAGTAATCAAGAATTGGTGTTGGATCCACATAGATGCCGATCCAGCCCATACGCGCCATCTGGAAGTTCTTTTGTTTCGTTGTATCCAGATACGTCTTCCATTCCTGATTGGTCAGCTTTACGTCGACTCCAAGGTTTTTCTTCAGCATTTCCTGAACAGCTTCAGCAATCTTTTTGTTGCTGTCCAACGTATTGTACTTCAGTTCTGTCTCAGGGAACTGGCTCCAGCCTTCTTCTTTCATTGCTTCCTTAATCAGCTGCTTCGCTTTTTTCACATCTTCCTGGAAATACTGTTCTTTCTCTTTTCTGAAATCCTTGCCGCCGCTTTCCGCTCCATATGGCACAAAGGCCTGTGCAGGCTTTTCACCGGCTTGTGTAATCTTGTCCGTGATCATCTTGCGGTCGATCGCAAGGTTAAAGGCTTCGCGGACTTTTTGGTTGTTGAATGGCTCCTTGTCCACATTAAACATGTACATATAGGTGCCGAAATATGGTGTTACCTTGTATTCTTTATTATCCTTTTCCTGGTTAATAACATCAGATGGAAGGGTTTGGATCAAATCCAGCTCTCCCGATTTGTACATCTGGTAATACGTGGTGGCGTCATTGACCATTTTCCAGGTTACCTTTTCCATATTCACATCGTCTTTCCCATAGTAACTCTTGTTCTTTTCGATCACAACGGAACGATTATGCTTCCATTCTGTTAACTTGTAAGGGCCGTTGGAAACATAGTCTTTTGCCTCGGCAGCCCAGTTTTTGTTTCCTTCGGCAGTTTCTTTCTTTACGGGGTAATAGACCCAGAACGAAAGGAGCTTTTCTATAAAACCAATGGGTGCTGCAAGCTCAACCTGAAGGGTTTTGTCATCAAGCGCCTTCACCCCTACATCTTCAACGGAACCTTTGCCTTTGTTGTAGGCTTCTGCGCCTTTAATATAGTACATATAAAACGCAAAAGAACTTCCTGTTTTTGGATCAAGCACATGCTTCCATGCATACTCAAAATCTTGAGCCTTTACCGGGTCGCCATCGGACCATTTTGCATCATCCCGAAGTTTAAATGTATATACCTTTTTATCCTTTGATACTTTAACGCCTTTGGCAAGGCCTTTTACAGAATCGCCGCTCTTGTTTTTCATGTACAATCCTTCATACAAATGATCCAAAATCCATCCCGAAGTAGTGTCTGTTGCCAGCGCAGGATCCAGAGACGGCGGTTCACTTACCGCGTTCATCGTAATTTCCTGTTTTACACCTTCTGTGGAAGTCGATTTGCTGTTGCCCGAGCAAGCAGACAGTACCGACATGATCAGGACCAAAACAAGCAATCCGGCAAACGGCTTTTTCATCGTTTTTATCATATTCCTATTCCCCCATCTGTTTAATATAAATGACAAGCTGTCCAATGTTGTGGACGTATTTCTTTCCATTCCGGAACAGCTGCAGCACACACCTCCATGGCATGAGGACAGCGGGTTCTAAACCGGCATCCCGACGGCGGCGAGATGGGACTTGGCGGATCTCCTTTTAAAATAATCCGCTCCTGCTTTTCTCTGGAAACCGTTGGTGCCGGGATCGCTGACAAAAGTGCCTGGGTGTATGGATGAAGCGGTTCACTGAAAAGATCACCACTGTCCGCGAGTTCCATGAAGCTTCCAAGGTACATTACACCGATACGGTCGCTGATGTGTTTGACCATCCCGAGATCATGGGCAATAAACAAAAACGTGAGCCCCATTTCCCGCTGCAGATCTTCCATAAGGTTAATCACCTGCGCCTGAATGGAAACATCCAGCGCAGAGATCGGTTCATCGGCTACGATAAACTTCGGTTCAACTGCGAGCGCCCGTGCAATACCGATCCTCTGCCGCTGTCCTCCGCTGAACTCGTGTGGATAACGTTTGGCATGATCACCCTGCAAGCCTACCCTTTCTAGCAAGCTGAAGATGCGATGCATCCTCTCCTTTCCAGAAGCAAGTTTATGGGCATCCATGCCTTCGGCAATGATATCCCCTACTTTCATTCTCGGATTAAGAGAAGCATGCGGGTCCTGGAAAATCATTTGAACAATTCGGTTATACTTTCTTTTTTCCTTTTTACTAAGTGTGCTGACATCCCTACCCTCGAAGACCATTTTTCCGCCTGTTGCCTCATTCAGGCCGACAATCGTCCGGCCCAATGTGGATTTTCCACTGCCGCTTTCTCCAACCAATCCCAGGGTTTCTCCCCTTCTCACGGAAAATGAAACATTATCCACAGCTTTCAAGGAGTGCTTTCCTACATTAAAATACTTCTTCAGATTTTCCACCTCAAGCAGCATTTCTGTCATGATTCATCCCTCCCCGCAGCTGCAAATTCAGTGACCTTAGGCGCTCTTGGGTCGTTCAGCCAGCATCTGGAATGATGGCCGTCGTTTACGGCGAACGGCTCAGGAAGCTCCCCGACACAAATTTCCATGGCAAATTCACATCTGGCAGCAAACGGGCAGCCCTTTGGCGGATCATATAAGTCCGGAGGTGAACCTTCGATTGGAATGAGCCGTTCCTTTTCTCCCTCCTCATAATTAGGAAGAGAATTCAGCAGCCCCATGGTATACGGATGCTTTGGCCGTTCCAGGATATCTGCCACCGTACCGCTCTCCACCACGATTCCCGCATACATCACGATGACGTTCTGAGCCATTTCAGCCACCACTCCCAAATCGTGGGTGATCAGCATGATGGAGGTGCCGAACTTGTGCTGCAGATCCTTCATTAAGTCCAGAATCTGGGCCTGTATGGTCACATCAAGAGCAGTTGTCGGTTCATCAGCAATCAAGAGCTTGGGATCACACGCCAGCGCGATGGCGATAAGCACACGCTGCCGCATTCCGCCGCTCAGTTCATGCGGATACTGATTGTACCTCGATTCAGGATTGGGTATCCCGGCGAGCTTCAGCAATTCCAGTGCCCTTGCCTTCGCTTGCGTTTTATTCAGCCCCTTATGCTTGATAATCCCTTCTGCAATCTGGATTCCAATTTTCATTGTCGGATTGAGGGAGGTCATCGGATCCTGGAATACCATACTGATCTGCGAGCCTTTAATTTGTTTCATTTCTTTTCCTGACAGCTTTAATAAGTCTTTACCATCAAAATGAATGGAGCCTTGTTTAATCCTGCAGCCTCGTTTGGGAAGAAGCTTCATGATCGCCTGAGCGGTTACTGACTTGCCGCAGCCGCTCTCTCCTACTACAGCGAGCACCTCGCCGTGACCTATGTTAAAGCTGACTCCCCTGACCGCCTGAACTTCGCCCCCATGGGAGCGAAACGATACTTTTAACTGATCCACTTCCAAAAGCTGTGCCATCGTCTCCCCCCTAATCTTTTGCCTGGTGCGGATCCAGTGCATCCTGCAATCCGTCTCCGAACACGTTAAATGCAAACATCGTCAGTGAAATCATGAATCCTGGAAAAAACAATCTCCACCACTGCCCACTTAAAATTACACCGAGTGCATCGTTGGCCATCGTCCCCCAGCTTGCAATAGGCGCCTGTACCCCAAGGCCGATAAAACTCAGGAAGGCTTCGGCAAAGATGGCATTTGGAATGGTAAATGTCAGGTTGACGATGATGATGCCCAGCATGTTGGGAAACAAATGCTTAAGAATAATGGCTCCGTGCGGTGTTCCAAGTTTTTGCGCAGCTGCCACAAACTCCTGCTGTTTAATCTGGAGAATCTGGCCCCGTACAACACGGGCCATCGATACCCACCCCGTAATGGAAAGAGCAATAACAATGGTCCATAATCCAGGTTTCATAACCACCAAAAGCAGGATAACGACGAGCAAATAAGGAATGCTGTACAAAATCTCAACAATACGCATCAAACCGTTGTCAATCCGGTCACCGAGTTTCCCCCTGCCTGCCATGTAGCCTGAAATACCGCCAACCAGGAGGCCAACGACGAGATCGATCAACGCAGCGGCGACCCCGATCGTTAAGGAAATTCTGGCGCCATACCATGTTCTTGCCCACATATCACGGCCGAGATCATCCGTACCAAACCAGTGCTTTCCATCGGGCGAAAGATTTCCGCTCGCCAGACTTTGGTCGGAATAGCTATACGGAACCATTCTGGGACCAAAGATGGCAAAGAACAGAATAAGCAGCAAAATGATGGCTCCGGTGACGGCCAGCTTGTTTTTCAATACCCTTCGAAAGCTTTCTTTTGCCTGGCTGACACCTGGCCGCCGTATCTCTTCTTTTTTCAGACGGCCCTTTTCAAGCGGCCTGAAAAGTGAATCATGTGAAGCTTTTTCCAGCATGTCAGTCCCCCCTGCTGCTTAATTTGATTCGCGGATCAATAAGCCTGTACGATAGATCAATAAGAAAAAGCGTTACGATCAGCACTACGCTGAAAAAGATGGTTGTTCCAAGAATAACGGGATAATCCCGGTTAAAGATACTATCCACAAAGTATTTGCCCAGCCCCGGAATCGCAAAAATTTTTTCAATAACAAATGTTCCTGTCAGAAGATGAGCAACAAGCGGTCCCATAAAGGAAACGACCGGGATAATTGCGTTGCGAATGCCATGCTTGACGACAATTCCTGCTGCACCAAGTCCCTTGGCATCTGCAGTTTTCATGTAATTTTGTTTAAGCACCTCAAGCATGCTTGATCTCGTAAACCGGGCAATAATGGCGAGCGGCCCGGCGGCAAGCGCCACGGACGGCAATATGGTATGTTTCCATGTGCCCCATGAGGCGACCGGCAGCATCCCCCATTGAACGGCAAAGACCTTGATCATCAATGGCGCAAGGATGAAGCTTGGAACAGATATTCCGAGTATGGCGATCGTCATGGCAGCATAGTCGATGGTCCGGTTATGAAACAGAGAAGCAATGATTCCAAGGATCAGTCCAAAGACAAGGGCGATGACCAATGCCTGGAACCCGAGAAGTGCGGAAACCGGCAGGCCTTCGGCAATGAGTGTGTTCACGTTGCGTGTTTCCGATTCAATGGAAGGCCCCAGATCGAACGATGCCAAGTTTTTCAGATACAACAGATATTGAAAAGGCAGCGGCTTATCGAGATTGAACTTTGCGCGCATGTTGTTCAATACTTCTTCAGGCAGCACATCGGAATCCGATGAAAAAGGATCCCCCGGGATCGTATGCATGATTACGAATGTGAGCGTTGTAATGACCCAGATGGTTAAAAGCATGGTCAGCAGCCGCTTCAGGATGAACTTCATTTCCCCACGCTCCTTTCTTTTCAGATTTTAGGCGTTGGCATGTCCCAGCACTCCATTGGTCGCTGCCATACCGATAATGACTGCACCCCACATATGCTTGTAGGCGGTAATATAATCCTCACACGTAAACCGGATCGTCTTTGGCCCGATGAGCTCAACTGTCGGCAAAGTGGTTGTCATCATCGCCTGATTTGTTCCTTTAAACTCAATTTCAAACGTAACTGGGCCATCTACCACGTATGGCGGAATCTCTTTTGCTCTCTCTACTCCCCGCTTTGCTTTTTCACGGATAATCTGCCTTGCCTTTGAGGGATGAAGTAGTTCTGCTGCAAACCGGTCAACGGCGAATTTCACAACCGCACCTTCGATTTCCGGCAAGGTCTCCGTTACTTCCTCTATGTATGCATCATCACCGGTGGCAAGAATGGCAGGTATACCGAAAAAGCCCGCAGCGCCTGCATTCATTTCTGTTTCCCCGACAACCTTTCCGTTGATTTTCATTTCAGCAACCGCGACACCGGCGAGCGTATGACTGATCACCGCACGTTCGGAACCCGCTTCTCGTCCATGGTGCCCGACAAACATAATCCCGTCGAAGCTGTCATCCAGCCCGGCCAGCTGGCATAGCACCCGGTTGTTTCCGGATACAAGGCGCGCTCTTTCATCCAGCTCCTCAACAAGGATGTTGGACATATTCCCATGGCCATCAGCTACAGTCACTTCGGTTGCCCCCCCATCAAACGCTCCGGCAATGGCCGCATTGACATCCTGTGTCATTAACTTTCTAAAGCGCTGATACTCATCGTTTTTTTTCAGCTGCATGTTCGTTGCTACTCCTGAAATGCCTTCCATATCTGCAGAAATAAAAATTTTCATGTTTCTCCTCCTATAAAAATGTAAATGATGAACGTTCCGATAACGATTCGATAAAAGAGAGCAGCAGATCCACGGTGGCTTGCAAATCTCCCATATCAATCACTTCTACCGGTGAGTGGGCATATCTTGATGGAATGGAAAGGACACCGGTTGGTATGCCTCGTCCGCCAAGGCTAAGTGCCCCGCCGTCCGTCCCGATCCCCGGAAAGACCTCTCGTTGAAAGGGAATCTCACGTTCTCTCGCCAGATTCACCAATGATTTTTTGATGGCGGGATGGGCAATCAAACTAAAATCCATAATTTTAATGCCTGTCCCGTCTCCAAGCTTTAAGCTATTGTCCATCGTGCTTTCAGGTGTATCGCTCACTGCAGTGGTATCGACGGCAATGGCGGCTGCTGCTTCGATATGGTTGGCCGCAATGGATGCTCCTCTCAGTCCCACTTCTTCCTGAACCGAAAACAGGGCAATAACCTCTCCTGCAAAGTTTCTGTTCTTTAACTCCTGCAGCACTTGGATGAGAACAGCACATCCGGCTCTATCGTCGAAGCCCTTTCCCACGATTCGTCCGGTTTTTTCACTGCCGAGATATTCCGTCTCACTGCACCAGGTCGCAATGTCTCCGACCTGTACACCAAGCGATTCAGCTTCACTCTTAGATGAAGCTCCAATATCGATATATAGTTCCTTATGTTTTCGGACCCCATCCGGATTATCAAATTTCATGTAATGGGCGGAAATGGTACCGATGACTCCCCTTAAATGCCCCTGATCTGTCGTTACCTCCACCTTTTGGGCAAGCAGGATACGGTCGTCGTGTCCGCCTAACTTTTCAAAGCGCAGCAGGCCATTCGCTTCTATTTTCTTGATCACAAATCCAACTTCATCCATATGGGCCGTCACAATGACCCTTGGCCCCGGCTGGCTCCCCTTCGTTCTGCAAATCACATTTCCAACGGCATCCACTTCCACCGAATCTGCAAGCACTGCTGTTTTTTCACGGATATAGCGGGTGATCTGCTGCTCATGGCCGCATGGTCCATGAAGCTCGGTCAATCCTTTAATCAATTGATACACTACTGCAATCCCCCTTAAAAGGAAACGGAATTTTCTGAACCCGATGTTGATATAAAAAAGACCCGGAGGCCTTAAATATATTCAAATGAATTTTTGTACACGTCCATCTGTAAGATTACATTGGTTTTGTTGATACCAGGGAGTTGATGAATGCTTTTTACAATCTCGGTAATCTCCTCATAATCCCTGACGTTTGCCTGAACGAGCAATTGGTACTCACCAGACGTTAATGTAATAAACCGGATGCCGGTAATGTCTCTCAATTGCTGAATGGTGTGATTCATATTTGGTGGAACCACACTGATCTGAATGATCGCTCCTACCTTAACACCCAGAGAAATCGGGTTAACCACTCCAACGACCTCGAGTATGTTATTTTCCACAAGGTTGTTGTACCGGGAACGAACTGTCTTCTCGGTTACATTCAAACGATTCGCAATCTCTGTAAATGACATTCTTCCATCCTTGGATAAAAGTTTAATAATTCCCTTATCCAGATGATCAATAATTTCCACCGACACCATATTTCCACCCTTCAGTAATAAAAAACTTCAAAAAATCACTAATTTAGTACTATTATTAGTATTTATTACCTAAAAACTATACTATTTTTATGAAATGGTATTGAAATAAGTAATTTTTAAATAGTATAATTTTTTCAGAATATTTATTCAAGTGTTTTTTGAAAAAAATTGAAAAGAGAGGATTTTTGTCATGCTTTTGATCAAAAATGGAATGCTCATGACCGGTACAGGAATGATGTATAAAGGGGATGTTCTGCTGGGTCAAGGAAAAATCGCCGGCATCGGCGAAATCAGCGGCCTTCCCGAAACAGGGACTGTTCTCGATGCAGAAGGGAAATTTGTAACGCCTGGCTTGATCGATGTACATACACATCTGGGAATTCATGAAGAGGGAATCGGCCCAGCCGGGCACGATTACAATGAGACGAGCAATCCTGTAACTCCGTATGTGCGTGCAATAGACGGAATTAACCCAAACGAGAAAGGATTTGAAGACGCCCGGAAAGCCGGTGTGACTACTGTTCAGGTTATGCCGGGCAGTGCCAATGTCATCGGAGGAGAAATGGTGGTCCTAAAAACGGCAGGAACGGTCATTGACCAAATGGTCATCCGCAATCCTTCCGGCATGAAGGCGGCGTTCGGAGAAAACCCCAAACGTTTTTATGGAGGCAAAGGTAAAGCACCGGTTACCCGGATGGGCATTGCCGCCCTGTTTCGTAAGGAGATGAAAGCCGCGCAGCATGCTTTAAAAAAGCTTGAGAAGGGTGAAGAACTCACACCTGATTTAGGAATCGAACACCTCATCAAAGTCCTGAAAAAAGAAATACCCATTCGGGCACATGCCCACCGTGCAGATGACATCGCCACGATTCTCCGGCTGGCCACGGAATTTGGGTTTGACCTGACAATCGAGCATTGCACGGAAGGCCATCAAATTGCTTCCTTTATCGCAGAACATCATGTACGAGTTTCTGTAGGGCCGACCCTTTCCACACGAAGCAAGATTGAACTGGCTGATAAAGGATGGCATACGCTTAAAGAGTTGAATGCAGCTGGAGTGCCGGTATCCATCACCACCGATCATCCAGTAGTGGGAATCGACAGCCTGATTTTGAGCGCGATCAGTGCTGTTAAACATGGCCTTCAGCAGGAAACAGCCTGGCAGGCTATTACATTGAATGCGGCCAGACATCTGGGTGTAGAGGACCGGGTTGGTTCCCTTGAGAAGGGCAAGGATGCCGATGTGGTTATTTGGGATGGCGATCCGTTTGATGCCCGCAGCACGGTAGAAACGACCATTATCAATGGTGCTATTGTTTATGATCATTCGATAGAAAAGTAGAATCATAGAAAAAAGGCAGCAATGACCGCTGCCTTTTTTCTATCTATGCATGATGAGATAGATTTGGACGTTTCCCACCATCGCCTTTTTCTGCGATTCTCTCCACTTTTCCAACCAAAAGAATATAAGATAACGCGCCAAACAGCGCCAGAACGCCAATGAAGACTAGTGCCGGCGCAAAGTTTCCGCCTTTCGCCAAGTATCCGATGGCAATCGGAACAATGATGGATGCAAGACTTCCGATAAAGTTGAAAACCCCGCCAGTCAGCCCGACCAGACGCTGAGGCGCGATCTGGGAAACAAGCGACCATGTAATGGATGCCAGACCGTTTCCGAAGAAGGCAATGGTCATGAAAAAGATGATCATCGCTGTATTGTCGACATAATTTGCTCCAATAATGGCGATGGATAAAAGAAGCCCTGTAATAATCGGTGTTTTCCTCGCAACACCCATGGATACTCCCCGCTTGGCCATGTAATCCGAAACAAATCCTGAGATCAGAACACCGACAAATGCGGCGAGAAATGGAAGAGAAGCCAGAAAACCAGATTTAATAAAATCCAATCCCCTGTATTCCACCAGATAAGTAGGGAACCAGGTCAGAAAAAACCAGAGTGTAGAATTGACAGCAAACTGGCCGAGATAAATGCCCCAAAGCTTTCGGTGGGATAAGGTTTCTTTCAAATCGCTCCATTTCAGCTTCTCTTTTTCCTGATTCTCTTTGCCTTTTGGATTGACCAGTCCTCCGCCTTGCTCTATATAAGATAGTTCTTCCTTGTTTACTTTTCTGCTTTTATCGGGATCCCTGTAGACCAAATACCAGATAAGAGACCAGACAATACCGATGATCCCCGTAATGATGAACAGCCCTCTCCATCCTGTATAATGCTGGATGGTGGCAAGTACCGGTGTCAGAAATGCCAGACCGACAAATTGTCCGGACGTATACATGGCAACGGCCGAAGCCCGTTCATTGTCCGGAAACCAGCTGGTGACGATCCGGTTATTCGTCGGAAACGCAGGCGCTTCAAATGCTCCGGTCGCAAGTCTGAGTCCGAAAAGACCGGCAAAGCCCTTCGTGAACCCCTGAAATAAGGTGGCAAGTGACCATGTACATAAACTTACAGCATACATTACTCTTGGGCCAAAACGGTCAACCATCCATCCTCCCGGGATCTGCAGGGCGGAGTATGCCCACCCGAATGCTGAAAAAATCAAACCTACTTGCACCGAACTTAACGCAAGGTCTTTTCCCATAGAAGTGGCGGCAACCGAGATATTGCTTCTGTCCATATAGTTAATGATGACATTTATAAAAACAAGAGCAAGAACCCCGTACCTCGCCCTTGTGCGCCTTTCCTTCTTTTGTTTGTACATGATGCAAACCCCTTTCTTTGATGAAGCGCTTACAGATCAGGCATGAATGGTTAGGATCTCACCATTCTGCAATACTGCCGTCCTTATGCCGCCAAACCGGATTTCTCCAGTTGTGACCCTCCTCGGCCATCTTTCTGACATGGTCTTCATTGATTTCAATACCCAGACCTGGACCATCTGGAATCTTGACATAGCCTTCCTCATAATGAAAGACGGAACGGTCCACGATATAATCGAGAATGTCACTGCCTTCGTTATAATGAATACCAAGGCTCTGTTCCTGAATAAACGCATTATGGCAGGTTGCATCCACTTGCAGGCAGGAGGCCAGTGCGATCGGTCCAAGCGGGCAATGCGGAGCAGCTGCCACATCAAAAGCTTCAGCCATCGACATGATTTTCTTGCACTCGGTAATTCCCCCGGCATGAGATAGATCCGGCTGAATAATATCGACATATCCATCCATCAGCAGCGGTTTGAAATCCCATTTAGAAAACATTCTTTCTCCTGTGGCGATTGGAATGGAAGTAGCTCTTGCGATCTCGCGCAACGCTTCATTGTTTTCAGGAAGAACCGGCTCTTCGATAAACATAGGCTTATAGACTTCAAGCTCTTTTGCCAGCAGCTTGGCCATCGGTTTATGCACACGTCCGTGAAAATCGAGACCAATTCCAAACTGCGGTCCAACCGCTTCCCTGACCGTGGCAACGGTTTCCAGAATTTTATCCACTTTGTCATAGGAATCAATATATTGAAGCTCTTCCGCCCCGTTCATTTTCACTGCTTTAAATCCGGCAGCCTGAGCCTTTTTGGCAGCGAGCCCCACCTCTGCCGGCCGGTCTCCGCCAATCCATGAATATACCTTAATGGAATCGCGGCATTTTCCGCCAAGCAGCTGATGGACAGGAGCGTTAAAATACTTTCCTTTAATGTCCCAGAGCGCCTGATCAATACCCGCAATGGCACTCATCATAATCGGACCTCCCCGGTAGAAGCCTGCCCGGTACATCAGGTTCCAATGATCCTCAATCTGCATAGGATCTTTGCCCATCAAGTATTCCATCAATTCTTCAACCGCTGTTTTAACCGTGGCTGCACGGCCCTCAATCACCGGCTCTCCCCAGCCGACGATTCCTTCATCAGTGGTAATTTTTAAAAACAGCCAGCGCGGCGGCACCTGAAACAATTCATATCCTGTAATTTTCATGATCTCGTCCCCCTATTAATTTTGTGATACGGCTTTTACAAAATTACGTGATTTTTCCGTAAGCCTTGATAAATACGCTTCTGTAACTTCTTCTTTTGTATTCACAAGTGCACTGCCTATACCACATCCGACAGCACCCGCTTTCATGAATTCTGAAACATTTTCAAGCGTCACTCCGCCTGTCGGAAGCAGCGGAATGTGGGGGAGCGGCCCCCTCAAATCCTTGATATAAGAGGGCCCGACAGAAGCAGGGAACACTTTGACAATATCGGCGCCATGCTCATAGGCGGTTAAAATTTCTGTTGGTGTGAACGCGCCCGGAATGCTTACCGCTCCATACCTTTTTGCCATTTGTATTGTTTTCAAGTTCACGGTTGGAGCCAGGATAAATTGCGCACCGGCAAGGATTGCCAATCTCGCACTCTCCGGATCAAGAACGGTGCCCGCACCGACCAAAAGCTCATCTCCCAATTCCGATGACACCTCTTCGATGACTTTAAGCGCTCCCGGTGAGTTTAGGGTGATCTCAAGCGTTCTTATACCTCCGGCTTGAAGCGCCCGTGCAATCTTCAGTACGCTCTTTGGTTCTGCTCCGCGGATGATGGCAACCAATTTGTTTTCTTTTATGGATGAAAGTACATCAGACAAAATGATTCCTCCTCTTTTTCTACCGGCTTACGTCACTTTTACTGGATAGGAAAAGCTCAAGCGTTTTTCGATCAGGAAGGCCTTCAATATCACCATTGACCATGGTGACCATAGCGCCGATGGCACAGCCTCTTGTAACAGATTCTTTGAGAGCAAAACCGTCAAGCAGCCCCGATACCACTCCTGCCGCAAATCCGTCACCTGCCCCGACCGGATCGATTACCTGTTTGACACGAAAACCTCCCACATGCCCCTGTTCCTTTTTTGAAAGGCAGGAATAGTAGGCGCCTTCTTCTCCTTTTTTTACAACAATGGTATCTGGTCCGAGCTCGTGCAGCGCATCTGCTATTTCCTCCGGATGGCTTGTTCCGAATAAAAATTCTCCTTCACTTGTACCCGGAAAAACAATATCGGAATGGCCTGCAATCTGCAGAATGGTGTTTCGTGCCTTCTCCTCTGTCCAGAGCTTGTACCTGATGTTTGGATCAAAGACAATGGTCAACTTATGCTTTTTGGCTATTTCGATGGCCTGAAAAACAGCCTTTGAACACGAATCGGACAGAGCTGGGGTAATGCCGGTTATGTAGAGCACTTTACCCTTTGACAGGTAGGCTTCGTTAATGCTTTCCGGATTCAGAAAGCTGGCGGCCGAGTGTTTACGGTAGTAATGAACGCGTACGTGGTCCCCGTATACATTTTCTTTAAAAAAGATGCCTGTTGGTGCCTCATCGTCTGCGGCAACCTCACTCACATCCACCCCTTCACCTCTTACGGCGTTTTTGAGCATGGCGCCGAACTCATCCATTCCCACTCTTGAAATCCATCCTGTTTCATGTCCAAGTTTAGCCAGCCCAATGAGTGTATTGATTTCGGCTCCGGCTATTCTCGAGGTATAATCCCGTGCATACCTCATAGGCCCGCTCGTTTCGGGAGTAAAAAGCACCATGGCTTCTCCTATGCTGATCACATCCATCTTTTTCCCTCCTTGTCTTTTTTATCTGGCCAAATAGCCGAGACTGGCTGATATCTTTTTTGAAGTAAGCAGCAATACTTTTGCAATCTGATCTTTACGTGCAGTCATCCTCTCTTTGGGTCCTGCTACGCTGATCGCAGCCTGCATCTGCCTGTCGCCCCCATATACCGGAGCCGCCAGACAGAATAATCCCTCTTCGTTTTCCTCATTATCGATGGCGTAGCCCCGTTTCCTGCTTTCGGCAAGCTCGTGTTCCAGTTGTTCCCTGCTTGTAATGGTGTGACTCGTAATCGGAAGCAGCTGTGTTGAATCAAGCAGCTTGTTTTTTGATTCTTCGGGCATGAAGGAAAGGAATGCCTTGCCAAGCCCTGTGCAGTATATTGGCTTTTTGTTTCCAGGCTGGGCGGTGGTGCGGATGGAGCGGTTATTATCAATTTTTGCAACATAAACAAGTTCTTCTTCTGCCATCAGCGCCATAAAAACCGTTTCCTGTACTTCTTCCATTAACGTCTTCAGATAGGGCTTGCCTACCGCCGAAACATCCAGCGATTCCATGGCAGCGGTTCCAATTCCAATGAGTTTGGGCCCGAGCTTGTACTTTTTTTGTGTGTCCTGTCGCAGGTAGCCTTCAGCTGCTAAGGTTTTAATTAAATTTGAGGTGCTGCTTTGAGGAAAGTCCAGGGTTTCACTAATTTCCTTAATGGACAGCCCCTCTGTGTGAATGGTTAGGCACTCAAAAACCTGGACTACCCGCTGAGCTGATTTAACTGACATCTTCCCCTCCATTTAAATCACATATGTGATTTAATATTCTGTATGTGATTTTTGACACCTAGAAACTACCACAGGTCTTTTTGAATTGCAACCGCTTTCTAAAAAAATAAAAACAAGACAGCCGTCATCAGCTGCCTTGTTTGCTCCAGTTTTCTTTTATAAATGCATCTCTGCCAGATTCAATTCGTTCCTGCTTGTATTTATCTGGATTCTTTTTATAGAAATCCTGATGAACCTCTTCAGCGGCATAAAAGACAGATGCCGGTACGATTTCCGTTACAATGGCTTGACGGAACTTGCTGCTGTCCTCGAGCTTTTGTTTGGACGCCAGCGCGAGCTCTTTCTGTTCTTCATTATGATAGAAAATCGCGGTTCGGTACTGGCTGCCCCGGTCAAAAAATTGTCCCCCCTCATCTGTTGGATCAATTTGCGGCCAATACAGATCCAATAATTGCTGATAGGGAAATATAGCCGGATCAAATGTAATTTCCACCGCTTCATAATGTCCGGTTGTTCCTGTTTTCACTTGTTCATACGATGGGTCTTCCACATTCCCTCCGGTATATCCGGAAACAATCCCGTGGATTCCCGGCAATTCATCAAAAGGCTTAACCATGCACCAAAAGCATCCTCCGGCAAACGTCGCTTTTTCCAATTGATTGTTTTCCTTCATCAAAATCCCCCTCATTATCCTGCTGAATTCTTTTTATCATATCTGTTCCAAGAGGGAAAATCCATAAAAAAGGCCGGTCAAATAATGACCCGCCTTACTCTGCATGCTATTTATCATCTTTTCCAAGATAATCTCCGTGCGTTCTGTTTCTTTTTTTGCGTCGGACCGACCGAACGACGAATATTACAATTATGATGATCAACAATATGCTAACATTTAAAAAACCGCCCAAAAACAGTAGTATGTCCTTTAGCCAATCTGTAATTGATTCCATAGCTGTATTCACCTCTTCCCCTCTACAATACCCTGGCGGAGTAAAAATTAATCTATTTTCACTTCCATTTTTCATAAGCTCCGGGCTAACTGTTATTTTTATTACCCCTGTTTTACAACGTTTAGACATGGAAAATGTGGCAAAAAAACAAACCTTCCAACGAGTGGAAGGTGATGTGAAAGGCTATTCGCAAAAGTACTCTCCTGTATTCGGACCTGTCACCCGGTTGTTATTCAAAAAATGCAGAGTAACCATATCCTCAATTGGAAGAGTATAAGACGCCATTTCAATATTTTCCTGGATTTCGTTAATGGACGAGAATGCAGGAACAACAGGAGTACCATTCTGCAGAGCCCATTTCATGGCAATCTGAGCCGGTGTTTTTTCATGCTTTTCAGCAATGTCCAACAGCACTTTTTGCTGGAAAAGCTCCCCCCTTGCATACGGGTTTCTTGCCTGAACTTGAATCTGGTTCTGCTTACAGAAATGGATCAGGTGTTTTTGAGACTTTAGCGGATGATACTCAATTTGGTTAACGTGCGGCTTTATCTGGCTGTGCCTCATGATCAGTTTCAGATCATTTTCTTCAAAGTTACAAACACCGAGAGCTCTCACTTCACCCCGATTATACAAAATTTCAAGCGCCCTCCATGTTTCCTCAAGCTCTCCCCTTACCGGCCATTGAATCATGTAAAGATCAATATAATCGACTCCAAGTTTCTTTCTGCTCTCATTAAAAGCGGAAAGGGTGTTATTATACCCATGAGAAATACTGTTTAACTTTGCGGTAATAAAAAGGCGCTTCCTATCAATGCCGGATGAGGATAAAGCGTTTCCAATTTCTTGTTCATTTTGGTAGGATGCGGCGGTGTCAATGGCACGGTATCCTGCTTCAATCGCAGCCAGCACTCCTCTTTCTACTGTTTCAGGGTTATTTATACTGCAGGAATCCAATCCGATCCAAGGGATATGAACTCCATTTGACAACACCGTTCCTTCCTCCAGACCCATCATCATTTAAGTCCCCCTAATCCTTCATACTTTTTACATTCTATGCGGTTAAGCATTTTTTCATATCTATCTAAAAAAGAAGACCGTAAAAACAGTCTCCTTTTTTTGCTAGATTTTGAATTTTGATATCATCTTTTGCAGTTCTTCGGCCATAAAGGAGAGCGAATGAGCAGATGCTGCAATTTCTTCCATGGATGCCAGTTGTTCTTCTGTGGCGGCGGCAATGCTTTGAACACTGCCGGACGACTCTCTTGCGCCTGCTGCAATAATTTCTGATGAAGACGAAAGGCGTTCTGAACCTTTGGCAAGCTGAGCAATCGATCCAGTTATTCCCATAATTTGCTGATTCACTTCTTTTGTTGAGCTCTGGATATTCTGGAATTGCTTTTCGGTTTCCTTGACTACTGTGAGACCGGCAAAAACATTGTTTCTTACCATTTTTACGGATTCACTGGAGTTATGGGTCCCCTCCTGAATCTTTTTAACAAGGTCACTGATCGACTGAGCAGATTTCCCCGACTGCTCGGCAAGTTTTCGTACTTCGGATGCCACCACAGCAAAGCCTTTTCCGCTTTCGCCGGCACGGGCGGCTTCAATGGAAGCGTTAAGCGCCAGCAAATTTGTCTGATTGGCAATCTCGGTAATGATGGTTACAATTTCTCCAATGGATTCGGATTGCGCATTAAGTTCTTCAATGCCTTGTTGGGCCGTATCGACCGAGTCGACGATGTCTTTCATCTGATCATGTGTCCGATTAACATGCACCTGCCCCTCATCAGCCTGTTCTGAAGCTGCTGATGTCAGGTCACGTGCCAGGATGGCATTTTCAGAAATAACCTCAAGCTGGCTTACCGTCTGTTCCATCATTTGGGAAGTCTCAGTTGATTTTTCTGTTTGTACCTCGGTATTCGATGCAATTTGCTGAATACTTAACGTAACTTGGCTTGCGGCATGGCTATTTTGTTCAGCACTTGCTGTCAGCTGTTGTGAGGAAGCTGCCACTTCAGAAGTGGTTTCTGAAATCTGCATGATCATGGTCCTCAGGCTGGCGGTAAATTGATCAAAGGTGTCGGACAGCTGACCCAATTCATCCTTTCTGCCAAGCTTTACGGATTTAGTTAAGTCACCTTTCCCCTCAGCGATCTCCTTCATATTTTGGTGAAGCACTCCAATCGGACGAACGATGGAAGCAACAATAAAGCTGCCAAAAACCAAACCACCCACGATTAAAAGAAGCAAGACAACCGCAAAAACAACCATCTGAATGGTCATATTTGTTTTATTTTTCTGCTTCTGAATTTCAATATCTTTATGAAGCGTTTGCACCATTTTCTCTATAACAGGATTCAGTACATCTTTTCGTATTGAGCTTTCATCCCCAAAGTGAACCGTCATGGCCAGTTCTTTCCCACCGCCATCATAAGCTTGAACCGCACGAGTGCTGGAATTAAAATACCCGGTCAGTCCTCTCTCAGCAGTCTTTTTTGTTTTTGCATCAAGCAAAGGAAAAAGTTTTTTCTCTAGCTCTTGTATCCTGCGCTTTTTATCTGCCAATTCGGTTTTAAATTCCTTCCTGCCGGTAAGAAGGTATGCCCGTTCATCATTCGAATACCCTGCCAGATAATATTGAAGCTCCTTAAACTCTGTCTGCACGTCTTGCTTTCTGGCCAATTCCTGGCTTAGCTGCGTCTGATCATAAATGGAATAAAACGCATAACTGCCGGCAACCATCAAAGCAACTACAGCGGTTCCCAATAAAATGAATAATTTGCTTCTGATTTTCATTCGCTGCACCTCTACATTTTTTTACTTTTACGTTAACCATCTTTTTTATCGGAAATCATTCCATCTTTTTAACCTTTATTCAGTGTGTTTTTTCATATCATTTTCGAAGAAGCCTTCAATCGGCTATACTGGTATGGGATGCAGTTTAGGAAACTGCTGTTGTAGAAGGGAGCTTATTCATTTTATGAAATCCATTGTACTTGCTGAAAAACCGAGTGTTGCCAGAGACCTGGCCCGTGTGCTTGGGTGCAGTAAGCAATCAAAACACTATATAGAAGGACCGAAATACATTGTAACTTGGGCACTCGGCCACCTCGTAGAGCTAAAAATGCCCGAGGATTATAACAAAGAATATAAAACCTGGAGGATGGAAGACCTGCCCATCATTCCAAAAGAAATGGGATTAAAACTGATTCGTCAAGTAAGCCACCAATATAAGGGGATTGAACAGCTCGCCCGCAGAAAAGACGTGGGTGAATTTATTATTGCAACAGATGCCGGCCGTGAAGGAGAGCTGGTTGCACGCTGGATTCTTGAAAAGCTTCGCTGGAAAAAACCCGTTAAACGGCTCTGGATTTCTTCACAGACCGACCGGGCCATCAAGGATGGTTTCAAAAACCTGAAGCCTGCCAAGCAATATGATTTTCTTTATCAATCCGCCGTATGCCGTTCCGAAGCGGACTGGCTGATTGGTTTGAATGTCACACGGGCTTTAACTACGAAATATAATGAACAGCTCTCCGCTGGCCGTGTTCAGACACCTGCTCTTTCCATGATCCTGGAACGCGAAGCAGACATCAAAGCGTTTGTGCCAAAAGAATATTTTACGATTGATGCCAAAATCGGCCCTCTTGAGGCGATGTGGGAGAAGAATGGCGAACGCCGGATTTTTACTCGTTCTAAAGCGGAAAATGTAGTGGAGCTTGTAAAAAACGAAAAAGGGCAAGTTATTTCCCTGAATACGAAATCAAAATCAGAACAGCAGCCCCTGCCGTATGATTTAACGGAACTGCAGCGTGATGCCAACCGGCGCTTCGGGTTCTCTGCCAAGAAAACCTCCAGTGTCCTGCAAAATCTGTATGAACGGTATAAGCTTGTTACCTACCCGCGTACAGATTCCAAATATTTGACTGTGGATATGAAAAGTACGATGAATGACAGGCTGAAGGCCCTCTCTTTTGCGTATCGTGACGAAGTTCAGCCTGCCCTGAAAAATAAAGGAACGGTACTTGTCAAAAAAGTCTTTAATAACGATAAAGTGTCCGATCACCATGCGATCATCCCAACAGATGAACCTCCGCACCTGGGTGATCTGTCAGCCGATGAAAGGAAGCTGTATGACATCATTGTCCGCCGGTTTCTCGCATTATTTTACGAACCGTACCAGACCGAAACCATTCATGCGGTCATTGATGTAAAAGGCGAAACCTTTTCGGCCAGAGAAACAAAGGTTGTTGACGCAGGGTTCAAAAAAATCACCGGTAAGGACGAGGAAGATTCCCAAGGCAAACCGCTTGGAAATCTGAAATCCGGACAGGAGTTCAGTGTAACAGAGTCACGGATGCAAAAAAAACTCACCGAGCCGCCTGCCCGCTTCAATGAAGCTGATTTGCTTGCGCGCATGGAAAAATTCGGACTCGGGACACCGGCAACCCGCGCCGATATTATAGAGCGTCTCCTCAGCACCGAAACCATTGACCGCCAGAATAACCGTCTCCACCCTACACCAAAGGGAAAACAGCTGATTGATCTGGTCAACAGTGAGCTGAAGTCGCCGGAATTAACGGCAAAATGGGAAAAACAACTGGAGGATATCGCTCGGGGCAAAGGCAATCCAAAAGATTTCCTCGAGAATATCAGAACGCAGACCAAGCAGCTCGTCAAGGAAATCAAAGGCAGTGAACAAACCTATAAAGCGCATAACCTGACCGGTTCGAAGTGCCCGGAGTGCGGAGAATTCATGAAGGAAGTCAAAGGGCGCGACGGAAAAATGCTCGTATGCTCAAGCAGAGAATGCGGCTACAGAAAGCGAAAGGATCCCAAGCTGTCCAACCGCCGCTGTCCGCAATGCCATAAAAAAATGGAGATCCACAACGGCAAAGCCGGGATCTATTTCCAATGCCGGCCATGTAACGTGGTTGAAAAAGGAGAGGACCGCAAAAAGACCGTATCCAAACGTGAGGAACGCCAGCTGATGAATAAATACAAGAAAAAAGAAGAAGCCCCAATGGGCAACAGCCTGGCCGATGCACTGAAAGCGGCCCTCGAGAAAAAAGATTAAACCCAATTAATAAGACCAGAGTCCGTTGATGATTGCTCATCAGCAGCCTCTGGCCTTTTTTATTCAATAAAATTCATCCGAATGGCTTTCACAACAGCCTCCGTCCGATTCTTCACTTTTAATTTTTTTATGATACCGGCTACGTAATCCCTTACGGTGTAATGGCTTAAATGAAGAAGTGAAGCGGCCCGCTGGATGGTTTCCCCCTGTGCCATCAGCTTCAGTACCTCTTTTTCTCTTGGTGTCAAGATTGGTGAATCCATGTCAAGCAGCTGAATAACCGTTCTCCATTGCTTATAAAGAGCCTCTCCAGCATACTGACCGAATTTCATAAGCATGGCCTGCTCGTTTGGTGTCGGTTCCTCAAACTGTGCTCCATTACAATCAAGCAATACGAGACCGAGAAAACGTCCTTTTCGCGGTGTGAACACCGGAACGGCAATGAGTGATGCCACCTTGAATTGGTCTGTCAGCTCTTTAGGGATCTGCTTGGAAGCATCCTCAAGATAAATGGGCTTGGATTGAAGAATTTTCTGCAAATGATTCTTTAAAAAAGCAACCTCAGTAAAATTAACTTGGATATCCTGAAGATTATAACCCAGGTTGCGGTGAGCCGCAAATACAACCCGCTCCACCCGCGGGGAGTAAAGAAAGAGGGCACTTCTTTCAAATTTTAAATAATCCACAAATCCATCCGTAACCGTTTTAAGCGTTTCGGTACATGTTTGTGCCATAAGCAATCGGAGTGTATATAAAAGCGCTGCATCCTTCCATTCATTTTCACTTTCAAGTGTATTCATCTTGAGCTGCTTTTTGTACATGTTCGAAATCAATTCAATACGCTGGGAAGAAATGCTTCCCGCTTCGGTTGATTTTACACAAAGCAGCAAGGTTTCTTTAGAAAAGGAAACAGGTATGACTATCGGCTGTTGGGTACCAGGATTCATCAGGCGGCACAAAGCAAGGGACAGCTGTTCGGAGGTGGGAGCGGACATCGTTTTACAGATTTCTATGAGCGATTGACTGTCCTGGCCGGTATCCACGCTTTTCAGATCGATTACTTTATACTCGACATCCTCTATTCGCAGCAGCGCAGCCCAATAAAGCGGGATAATGTTAGAGGTAATCATCGTATCCAGCCACTGGCGCCCGCTCGTTTCCGATGTTAAAGGAATCAGGACGTGGTCTAAAAGCTTGTTGAAAATATACTGAATGGACTGATGATCGATAATCCTTGGATTTTCTTCCTGTTCAAGAATGTGGTGAATCATATTTTCAATGGCTGACAGCAAAAAAATAACCTGGCTGTAGTCAACATCCATGGAATAATGATCTCTCCATTGTGAAATCATGGCAAGTATGAGCTGATTGATATGCTGACAATCGTTCTTTTTCAGCAATTCTTCAAAGGAGTAAGTCATCATTCCGTCAAATTCCGTAATGAGGTCCTGTTCATGCAAAGAGGATAGCTCAGTTTTTATCGTTTTCCAGTTATTTAATATGTCTCCGCCATACTTCGCCAATAATGCCATGCCATTTAAAAAAAGCTCGTCCATCTCATGCCCCTCCTCCCCACTGCTTACATTCACTTTATAGTTTTCGAAATCTTTTTACAATATCCGCCCATTTACCCCGACAAATGTCGGGGTAATCATCTTAATTACGATACTTATCGGAATTGTCAACATACTAACCAAACCGTACAGTTACATTATTAAAGCGCTTTCAACATTTTAAAAAAGGGTGGGATACTGATGGGTAAAACGATCGAATTGAAAACAACCATCAACAAAGGAAACATGAACAAAAAAGTGTTTTGGAAAGCTTTTGCATCAGGCATGGTGGTACTGGCTGCACTGCTGAGCTTTATGGGAATATCCGGAACTGCTTACGCCATCCCTATGGCAGGAGTGGGCAATTTCTATGTTGAGTTTGATCACCTGGAAGGAAACGGCTATACCTTCTACCCGAAAATGGGTGAATCCAGCAAGGAGAAATCGGCTCCTCAGGGCACCAACCTGATTAAGGATTTAACCATTGATCATCTGCAGCTGTATAAAGATTTCAATATTAGCGGTGACAAATGGATCCGTGTTAAAATTGCCGCCAGTAAACCGGTTCATATCTCCGGTCTGCAGCAGGACGCATCTGTGATCAATGCAGATGCCAAGTTCAGCAACCTTGCATTGAAAGAAAAACAGAGCAGTGACTGGCAGAAACAGTTTCAGCAAATGTCTTCAACTATTGAACTAAATCATGCAAAAATTAAAACGCATTACCTTTTCCAAGAGAAGATTGTGATGAATGGAATGAAAGTTACGGTGGAACGCATCAACAAACCAGCCAATTAACGACAAGGAGGAATAAAGATGTCCGTTAGACAATGGAAATATGAACGCCCCTTTACCGGGTCACTGCTGACCTTGATATCAGGGGCATTGACCCTGTGGGTGCCCTTGAATCTTATCGTGAAAGCTTTTCTCCCAGGTACTGTCTCTGTAATTGGCATTTTCTTTGGCGGCATGATTCTTTTGCTTGGTGCTATAGCTATGTCTTTCCCTCAATTCTCCAAAGTGCTCGGCATTATAACGATTTTTTTATCCATATTGTCCGTGATCGGAGCTCTGGGTGGGTTTCTCATCGGAACATTACTTGGCATTACTGGGGGATCCCTGATGATTGCATGGAACCCTCCTGCCCCCCATCAGAAGAATGATGATCAAAATGTTGCCTATACCGGCTATGAGTCTCCTGAACTGGTAGAAGCGAAATGAGGATGCGGGCAATAAAAGTCTTGGCCTGTTTGCTTGTGATGGCCTTGCTCCATGTTCCAAATCAGGCACAGGCGGCAGCAAGCGGACAATATGAAGAAGGGTTTGTGGTCAGTGCAGACCGGGTCGAGGGCGGAATCATGCTCCCACAAGTAGTCATGGGGGAAACATCATCAGCAAAATCAAAGCCCATGATCCGCTTTCAATACCGTAATGCCACACTTTATGGGATGAAGCTTACAAAGGTACTTTCGACTGAAGAAGGGCCGGTCACTGTGATTATGCAGGCACAAGGACCTGTTCATATGACAAATCTGACCGCAGATGCTTCGGCATTTTCACTAAAAGGAGCATGCCTGACAGCGGGAAAACCAATCCCCGACCCTGGGCTTAAAAAGGTAACCATGCTTGTACACAAAATGGAAGCCTCAAAGGGAGAATTGGACAGACTGAGGCTTTCCACGGTAAAAGGCAATCATGGACAACAGCGGCCAGAGGCTCCCAAAGTGCTTCAGGATCTTGCCTCGCTGCCCTTGTTGGAAGCAAGGGCAGCAGTTGACAAGCTCATGAATGGCCATTTGCCGCTGACATGTGAAAACCAAAAAGAGAACAAAGAAAACTCTCCTGAAAAGCCTGTTTCACCTTTGGATGAAGCAAAAAAAGCAGTTCCCAAACCGTCAAAGGACTCTATAAAAAAACCGGGCAAAAAGAAGGGAAAACTTGATGAAAAGCAAGAAAAGCCTGATGCTGAACATATTGTAAAACACGTAAAAAAACCATTGGAGCATGTAACCCATCCAGTAAAAAAGGAAATTGCGAAAGTGCCAAAAGCCATTGATAAAACAAAGGGAACAGCCAAAAACGAGCCGGAAAAACTCAAGGAGAAGATACAACAAACGAAACTGCAGCTTTGCAAGGAGGCAGGGAAACTAAATGGATCTGTACCAAAAAAGCTTGGACTTAACCTCATCGATGAGGCCCAAAAAGAAAAGAACCCACTCACTGGCCTCTGTCCGAATAATGAGTCTGCAACCACACAGCTAATGCTTTTACAGGATCAGCTATTAAAGAACCTTCACTTATCTTCCCTGGACAAAGATCAGCTTGCCGATCGTGATCTGTTAAAAAAGATGGAGAAAGAAATGGAGAATCACTCTTCTCTCAAACTTTTGCCTGATCTTTTAAAACCGCTGGACGGTACCTTTTGATAATAGAAGCAGTCTGGAGAACGTTATCCAGGCTGCTTTTTTCCCTGTCATTAACAGCGTACGAAAGGTAAAATTAAAAAAATGATATAGAGCAGGGGGAGGTAAAATGTACAAGATTGATAGAACCATTACGGGCCTCGATTGGAATGAGGTATTGTCCATCTACCACGCTGTAGGCTGGACCCGGCATACCCTTATAGATTTGCAAACTATATACAGCAACAGCAGCCATGTTACTGTTGCTTATGCTGATAACCAGCTTGCAGGCATTGGGAGAGCACTATCTGATGGTGTCTTCAATGCAGCCATTTATGACGTGATTATACACCCGCAATTTCAAAGAAAGGGAGTTGGGAAGCTTGTTGTTGAAGATCTTCTTTATCAGCTACAGGACATTTCCTGTGTGCATCTGATCTCCACATCGGGAAACCAGCCCTTTTATGAAAAGGCTGGACTGAAAAAGGCAATAACAGCTATGGGGCGCTACCTAAACAAAGATTTGGAAGCGGAGTATCTGGAATAAAAAATAGACAAAAAGGATTCACATCTCTCTGTGGTTTCCTGCTCAATATTCTCTGTCGTTATGGTAAATTAATAGGGACATAAGATACAGGAGGTTATCGGGTATGAATCCATCCCTCAAACGTTTTATTCTCATTGGAACACTGGAAGGCATCTCCTTTCTTGTTTTGCTTGCCATTGCCATGCCGCTCAAATACTTTGCCGATCTTCCGTTGGCTGTTACCATTGCTGGTTCTCTGCATGGGCTGTTTTTTGTTCTTTATCTGATTGCACTGGCTTATGCCACCTTTAAAAACCGTTGGTCATTCCCTCTCGTCGTGGGAGCTCTTGTCGCTTCAGTCCTTCCCTTTGGTCCCTTCGTTTTTGACTCGTATTTGAAAAAACAAGCATAAAAAGCCAGGCCTTTTCTTTGAGGGCCTGGCCTTCTTATTTTTTATTTACAGGATGGTTCCAAGAAAATCTTTTGTGCGCTGATGCTTTGGCTGGGAAAAAATATCGCTCGGTGTACCCTTTTCCACAATTTTGCCGTCATGCATATACACCACAGTATCGGCTGCTTCTCGTGCAAAGCCCATTTCGTGTGTAACGACGAGCATGGTCATTCCTTCCCTCGCCAGATCCTTCATCGTCGACAGCACTTCTCCAACCAATTCGGGATCGAGGGCGGAAGTCGGCTCATCAAACAACATGATTTTTGGCTTCATCGCCAGAGATCTTGCAATTGCCACCCTTTGTTTCTGACCTCCCGAAAGCTTGGATGGGTAGACATGTTCCTTGTCAGCCAACCCCACTTTTTTCAAAAGCGCTCTGCCTTCCTCTATTGCCTCTTCTTTTGGAATTTTTTTAACCATTACCGGAGCTTCAATCACATTTTCCAATACCGTCTTATGAGGGAAAAGATTAAAATGCTGAAAAACCATTCCCACTTCCTGACGTACTTTGTTCAAATCAGTTTGATCCGGTTCAATAACTTTTCCATCAATGGTTATGGTGCCGCTCTCTTTGTACTCCAAATAGTTTAAACAGCGGAGCAATGTACTTTTGCCTGAACCACTGGCACCAATCAAAACCACAACATCCTGCTCATGAACTTCAAGATTCACATCCTTCAAAACGTGAAGTTCACCAAACGACTTATTCAAGTTGTTGACATTTATCATTACTTTTCTCTGTTCCACACCTTTTCCCCCCTACTCGTCTCCTCCGGCAATTTTCCTTTCCAGTTTGTTAACCAAAAGGGTGAACAACAATACCAGTACCAGATAGTAAATCGCAACGATTAAAAGATACGTCATTTCTTCAAACGTTCTTGACCCCTGGGTGGTGGCCACATTAAATAATTCTGAAGACGAAATAAAAGCGGCCAATGATGAGTCCTTCAGTCCGATGATAAACTGGTTGCCAAGCGGAGGCAACGCGCGCCGAAATGCCTGAGGAAGCACAATTCGCCTCATAGCAAGTGCAGTGCTCATCCCAAGTGAACGGCCTGCTTCGAGTTGCCCTTTATTAATAGACTGGATGGAGCCCCTGAAAATCTCCGCAATGTAGGCACTGTTATGCAGCGCCAAACCAAGCGTTGCACACCAGTATGAAGAAATGCCGAGTTCCGCCAGTCCAAAATAAAAGAAGAAAATCTGCACGATCAATGGCGTACCTCTGATAATGGCTATGTACACGTTGGCAATCCAATTAAGAATTTTGCTGTTTGACAGCTTAAAAAAGGCAAACAGCAATCCGACTACCGTACCAATTAAAACAGAAACCACAGTAATTTGTAAGGTAAGCAGCAATCCCTTCATGAAGAGCGGATAGCTGTCAATAAAAGTTTCAAAAAAATGCGTAATCTTGGTTCATCTCCTTTGTAAAGAAAAGAATGTGCATTGGAACACACATTCTTCATTGATTTTTATGGTTTTTTTGTAATATCGGTTTTCAAGTACTTTTCGCTTATTTCCTTCAATGTGCCGTCTTTCCTTAATTGCTCCAATGCCTTATTGATCGCTTTTAACAGCTGCTTGTCTTTCTTTGAAACTGCAATTGCCTGTTCACTTGTACCCAGTGTTTCTGCTTCTTCTACTTTAAACCCTTTTGCGATGGCCTGTTTGCCGGTAATGGAATCCGTAATAACACCATCATGTTTCTTTTCGCTTAAGGCACGCAATGCGGTTACATCACTATCGTATACTGATATGTCTTTGGAGTATTTCTGTGCTTCACTTTCGTATGTAGAGCCTTTTGCCACAGCAATATTTTTGCCTTTAAGGTCCTTTGCACTCTTAATGCCACTGCCCTTTTGAACAAACAAAACCGGTCCGGAATAATAATATGGTGTACTGAAATTTACCGCTTTCTTTCGTTCAGGAGTAATGGTATGGCTGGCAACAGCTGCATCAAACCGGTTGGTCTTTACCGCCGTAACAATTCCATGGAATTTCTGCTTGTCCACTTTTGCCTTCAATCCCATTTCCTTTGCAAGAGCCTTTCCAACTGCAACATCAAATCCATCAAGCTTACCATTCTTATCCGAATAGCTGAACGGATAAAATTCGCCTGATACGACAAAGGAAAAAACGCCATCTTCTTTCAGTTCCACCTCATCTCCGCTCGCCGTTTTGGATGTCGAGGACCCGCAGCCGGCAATCGACAAAATCATTGCAGCAATTAACAACATTGGCAAATAGAACTTTTTCACTGCTTTTCCTCCTTTTGTAGTGTTTGATAGTTCTGACTAATTCAATGGTAACGTAGTTGAATCTCTAAATACTAGCCACAAAAGTACTAGAGAGATTGTACTATCATGGGTATATATTCGTGCCCGATTTCCAAAAAGCACATGAATACCCAGATGCCAAACGATAGTCCCATGAGATATTTACCCTAATAACCATTCAAGTAATCGTAGGATTATTCGAAATTTTGTAGAATATATGATTATTCAATTTATTTAAAGGGGGTTTGTGAGAAATGATGGAGAATCATCCGAAAGTTATCCTTCTTTCTGAGTATAAAAAGAAGAAACGAAAAAAACGGGGAACCCCAGGTTCAACCCGCTTGCTTCTCCGGTTCACCTTGCTGTTTATGAGTGTAAGTTTTTTGGTGTTTGCCATTTTTATATGGCAGGACTATAAGCGCACCACTCTTTTTTCTCATAACCCCAATGAAATCTTTAAAATACTGGATCAGCAGGATTCAAAGATATTATCTTCACCCGCCAAAGAACAAATTTCGTCCATTGCCTCAAAGATCGAAGGGCTGGAGTATTTGGCTGTTTTTTCGCAAAAACCAGTCAAAGGAAATAAAAGCACCGCTGTTCCCGTCTATGTATTTTCAAAAGCAAAAGGAAAAGTCGATAACACTCTTAATCTGGGAGATGGAAATTGGCATATTGAATATAAATTTAAAAAGCCTCAAAACCATTTTTTACGGGATATTTCCCTCGTTGTATTCGTTTTTTTCTGCTTCGTTTTCTTCGGTTTATGGATGATCGTTGGCTTCAAGTATCCCAAAGGCATGAATCTTGCCTCCCGTATGATGTATATAAAATAAAAACAGAGCGCCCAGATGCCGGCACTCTGTTTTTTTATATTTTGCTCAACTCGTTGATGGCTTCTTGAACCGACAAATAGGTTTTCAAGGGATACAATTCATGGCTGACGCCTGCTTTCATGGCAAGCCGGGCAGAAATCCCTGTCAGCACGAGGTCCGTGCCAAGCAATTTAAGAAGATGATGCAGTTGAAAAATCAGGGATGAAGTGTGATCATCAAACATGCCTAACCCAGAAAGATCCAGTATTAAATATGTAGCGTGTCTGACATTTGTATCAGAAACAACCGTTTCGGTGATTTTTTCAAACCGTTCACGGGATAGATTTCCGATCAATGGAAGAACCAGCGTATTATCTGTAACAGGAACAAGAGGTGTGGACAAACGGTCAATTTCATTCAATGTTATTTCCAGCTTCTCCTGATACTCTTCCTGTTTAGTGATGTCATTTTGGATGCCAATGAAATAGTACTTTCCCTCCTCCTCCAGATAAAAGGGATCGATCGTTAACTCGTTCCAAAACGGCGTGCCGTCTTTTCGGTAGTTTCTCAGTTTAGTGGAAATTTTTCTCTTCTCCAGCAAAGCCTCTTTTATTTCCCTGACAGAATTTCCACCCGTATCTTCCCCCTGAAGAAAGCGGCAATTTTTCCCGATCACTTCTTCATATTCATAGCCAGCCATGGACAGGAATCCTTTATTAACATAAATAATCGGATTGTCGGGGAGCGATGGGTCGGTAATGGTAATACCCACTCTAGTAAAATCAAGGGCTTGCTCAAGCAATGACACTCTTTCCTTAAAAAGATTCAGGTTCTGTTTCACAACATCCTCTCCCTTCTGATACACCGTTCTACTAATTTAGGGTCATTATATCATTATTCTTCCTTGTTTCCTAACTTCCCCCCTTATCTCCAATTTGCTCAAGAATCCGCTATTTATTTCCCGGAAAATGACGAAAGGTTGCCCTTTCAAATCGAGTGATCACCTGTATACTATAAATAGGAGGGATGAACCATGAGTAAGAGCAACGCAAGGAAACACAGAGACCGGTTGATCAGGGAGGGGAAAAGAAACCCTTCGGATAAAAGGGGAATTTATGCCCTTGCCGATTTGCGGACCAGAAAAACAAAAACCAAACTACAAAAGAAGATGCAAAACAAGCACAAAGGCCGATTATCAGGTTATGAACATGCTGATAATCGGCCTTTATTTTATTTAATCCTGCCCATCTGAACCAAAAGGCCTTCAGGCATACGGCCGAAAACGGCGTATGCCATGGAAAGGAAAGCCAAAAAGTCCAACTCCCGGATGCAGTTCTCCTGCAAAAAAAGGGAACACGACACGGCTTGCTTCCGCCTCTTTCCCGTTCAAGGGTATAGCCATATAAAGATTTTCACTATCATAGGAACTTAACAGTCCAGAATAGACCTCTCCATCCATCATTTCCAATTCACTGTACTGTCCCATATATTGCCTGCATAATAGCAAATAGTGATAAGGTTGGTGGGAGCCCGCATTTTGGAGAACAGCGGGAGGAACAACATTCATTGTTGGCTTTAGGTCTTTGTCCAGATTCATGTTCTATCTCCTCCTTTGTACATACCATCTTATTCGGCTTCTCCAGGATTGCACCGCTTATCCACCCATCTTTGCAAAAAAAAGCTGCCAGGCTCCAGCGCGCTGGTTTCTGACCGCTTTTTCAGTAAGAATTGTTATGCTTCAAGAACTTCAATAACCTTCTTTGCTACGCTTAAGCTTGACTGAGGATTCTGACCGGTAACGAGTTTTCCGTCAGCAACAGCAAAATCAGCCCAGTTATCACCTTTTACAAATTCTGCTCCCAGTTCGCGCAATCTCGTTTCCAAAAGAAAAGGCACCTCTTCGGTAAGATTCATTTCTGCTTCTTCCGAATCGGTGAAAGCCGAAACCTTTTTCCCTTTTACAATTGGGGCTCCGTTTTCACAGGCAGCCATGACCAGTCCGGAAGGACCGTGACATACAGAACCAATTACCTTGTCATCTTCTGCAAACTGACAAACAACGACCTGCAGATCGTGGCTGTTCGGAAAATCAAACACGGTCCCATGTCCTCCCGGCAGAAAGATCGCATCGAATCCATGGGCATCATCTCTCGTTAATGGAGGGGTATCTTTCAAAAGGGCTTTTGCTTCATCAAATTCTCCTGTATCCCCTTCGAGACTGTTCGGATCCAGTGGAACAGCGCCCCCGGCAATGCTTGCCACTTTGATCTCATAGCCCTGTTTTTTAAATTCATTGTATGGAACGGCAAACTCTTCAAGCCACAAACCCGTTTTGTGATCTCCAATGGTACCATGACTGGTTACAACAAACAGTATCTTTTTGGATGGCATTTCATTTCACTCCTTATTAATTTCATCTGCACCCGTATTTATTCCTTAGTTTCCCAAATGGTAAACATAAGGCAACCATCTCATATGGCCGCAGGTCCAATCCCTTGTCCTTTGAATCACATAAACTAGCAAAAAGCAGAATGAGGAACAAGCATGAAATTTAAATTTGGAAACAGGTCCACGGATGTAAAACGATACAGCACGTTTCAGAAAAAACTGGCTATCATCAAAGAAGCCGACTTGAACAGTCCAAGTGATTATCTTCCGCCTAATCAAGAAATTCCCCTCCTGTCAGTGCATTTTACACAGTTGTCCAAAGGAGACAAGGTAGAAATCGAAGCATCGGCCGGATGGACAGCGGGCTTTCCCTGTGAACCTGCAACAATAAAGCTCACGGTAAGGCGAAATCCTGACCTCCTTGTGACAGAGACAGAGGATAGCACCCAGGATCTTCAGATGCAAGCGACAACGGCACTTACAGGCTCTGAAACCCTGAGCGATAATGTTGAATTGGCTTTTTACACCTTATACGCATCCACTGAGCAAGCACAGAGAATCCAGATGAGCGGCAGCTTCCGTCTTCGTGCCGTTGTGAGGCTGAGCAATTAAAAAAGCAGCAGGGCCGACAACCTTGCTGCTTTTACTCATTTCCGTTCAAGAGCATACAAATCATCTTCCACTGCCCCAAGCCGGTCTCTAACCACATTCAATGAATCTTTGATTCCCTGATTATAAAAGTGCTGTCCCAATTGTGAGGCAAAGAAATCCAAAACATTTTCTGCCGCGATCTCTCCGATTTCTTCTCCTCTTTCGTCATAGAAAAACTGCTGAATATCCCGGATCGCCTGATCTTTATGTTCTTTTTTCCATTGTATGAGCATGATAACGCCTCCTCTATTCTTCTATCAGTTTACCATTCTTCCTGATCGCCTCCCATACGTTCCTTTAAAAAGAATGAATAGTAACTTTTAATAGATAAAAAGAGAAAGCCTGCAGACCATGCTGCGGGCTTTCCTTTTCACTTGCCTTTTGCAAGTTGAATCATGTCTTTGAATTTTACCTTTCCGCCGTAATGCATGACCCCATGCACATAAATCCTTCCTGCCAGCCGGTTGATGAACAACAAGGAGATCAGCAGGATGGCAATGGTGATAATCACTTCAAGCGTTCCTGCCTCACCTGCTACAATTCTTGAAAATGTAACAATCGGTGAGAAAAAGGGAATATATGAGCTGACCACAACGAGCGTTGTCGAAGGATCGAACAGCGACCGCATCCCTATGAAAAACGCTCCCATTATCAGCATGATGATCGGAAACTGGGAGGAACCCAGGTCCTCTGTGCGACTGACCATGGAACCGACAGCGGCATACATCATTGAATATAGAAGGTAGCCCAATATAAAGTAGGTAATAAACGCTGCAATGACGCCAGGGGTCAGATTGGACAGGTCGATTCCCGCTCCAAAAATGGATAGCTCGCCGGTGTCGAGCCAGCCGATCACATAGGCAATCATACCGGCTGCTGCGATAATTATGATCTGTACGATAGCTCCTGTTAAAATGGCCGCTATTTTTGCATACATCATCAAAATGGGCTTCACTTTCGGAATCATGATTTCCATAACCCGTGAGGATTTTTCAGCAGCAACCGCGGTGGCAATCATTTGTCCGAACGCAATAATAAACAGATACATAAAGAAAACAAACACATAAACGATTCCAAACGTATTACTGGTATCCTTTAGAACCTCTTCCTTCACCTGCACGGTTGAAAGGAGAGATGTGGCGGTTTTCGGATTGATTTTATTTTTCGTAATCGTGTCAGCGATATACGATTGCTGCAGTGCTTGTGAAACCACGGGTACCGCTTCATTGTTTGGGAAGTTTTTATAAATATACGTCAGGGCCGGAATCCCTTTTTCCTCACGGACAAGCAACAGTCCATCCAGGTCGCCTTTTTCCACCTTTTTCCGAAACTTCTCTTCCTCATCCTTTTGTGCTGATTCCAGCTTTGTTTCATCCAAGTTTTTGTTCAGGGCGTTAACGTTTATGTTGCTTTCCGTCTTGTTGATCATGGCAATGGTATCTTTATTGCCGCTGTCATTCTGATTTGCCCAGTTGGAGTAGGCAAAGAATGCCAATATGGCGACAAAAATGATGGTCGTCGAGATTTTAAATGCTTTTGATTTTAAGTTTTCTTTTAAATGGAATTTATAAATAGCCGCAAACTTTTTCATCTTACTTCACCTTCTCCAGGAAGATTTCGTTCAATGTGGGCTCAAGCATTTTAAAATAACGAATCGGGATATTTGCCGAGTGGAGCCGGCCAAACAACTCAAATGCTTCCGACTCATCCCTCACTTTAAGCTTTACCTCATTGAGTGATTTCTCGAATATCATATTCCACTCCTGGAGCTTGTTTTCAAGCTCTCCATCATTATGAAGAGTGAGATTTCGATAGCCATAATCCTGCTTAATTTCACTAAGATTGCCTTCGATCACCGTCTTACCGTCCTTCATCAGACAAACCTTTTCACAAAATGTTTCAATCTGCTCCATGCGGTGAGAGGATAGGATAACTGTTTTTTTCATTTTAACCTGTTCCTCGATAATGGACGCCAGCATATTGGCATTTACAGGATCCAGGCCGCTGAAAGGCTCATCAAGTATGAGCAGTTCCGGGTCATGAATGAGGGTGGCGATCAGCTGGATTTTCTGCTGATTGCCTTTTGATAAGTCAGAGGCCTTTTTTTCTTTATGCTCCGGGATTTCTAATTTTTCCAGCCAGTAATCAATTGCCTGATTAGCTTTCTGCCTGTCCATTCCTTCCAGCTCTGCAAAATACCGAAGCTGGTCGGATACCTTGCTTTTTTGGTACAAACCCCTTTCCTCTGGCAAATATCCGATCGAAATCTTTTCTCTGTCCAAGGGAGCCCCCTCCCAAAAAATTTCACCGGTGTCCGGTACAAGAAGACCCAATATCATTTTAATTGTGGTTGTCTTCCCTGCTCCATTCCGGCCAAGCAGTCCCAGCACCTGCCCCTTGGGCAGATTCACTGTAAAATCGGAAACCGCATGGGTTTTTCCAAATGATTTGTTTACATTCTTCAAATTCAGCGACAAAAAATAACCCCCTTATGTACGGCAAAAGTTACCATTCTAGTATATTGGCAAAATACGCCTTATATTCTCTCATACAAAAATGGAAATATCAAACAATCCTTTGATCAAAGTAGACTTCGCAAAACAAAAAGCCTGCTCTCTTTTTAAGAGAAAGCAGGCTTCTTTTATTGTTCAATTGATCATTGTGAATTGTTCTTCTTCAGTTGATCCTTTTAATGCTGTTGTAGATGAAAAGCCCCCTGAAATTGCCTGAGCCACTTCATCAAAGTAGCCCGTACCCACTTCTCGTTGATGGCGGGTAGCCGTATAGCCTTCCTTTTCACTGGCAAACTCTTTTTGCTGCAATTCAGAGTAGGCGGCCATTCCCCTTGTTTTATATTCCTTGGCCAGTTCGAACATGCCATGGTTAAGGGCATGAAAGCCTGCCAGTGTAACAAACTGGAACTTGTAGCCCATGGCTGCAATCTGCTGCTGGAAAGTCGCAATTGTTTCATCATCCAGCTTCTTTCTCCAGTTAAAGGAAGGTGAACAGTTGTACGCGAGCATTTTACCAGGAAAACGTTCATGAATCGCATCTGCAAACTTCTGTGCCTCTTCAAGGTTGGGCTCTGATGTCTCACACCAGATGAGGTCTGCGTATGGAGCATAGGCAAGTCCTCTGGCAATGGCTTGATCAATTCCAGCACTTGTTCTGTAAAATCCTTCCGCTGTACGGTCACCCGTTAAAAACGGGTGGTCATACGGATCAACATCACTTGTAATCAGGTTAGCTGCATTGGCATCTGTCCGTGCGATGAGGATCGTATCCACCCCCATCACGTCAGCGGCAAGTCTTGCAGAAATCAGATGGCGCACGGCCTGCTGTGTTGGCAGCAGCACCTTTCCTCCAAGGTGGCCGCATTTTTTCTCCGAGGACAGTTGATCTTCAAAATGCACGCCGGAAGCTCCTGCCTCAATCATCGCCTTCATCATTTCAAAAACGTTAAGCGCACCGCCAAATCCGGCTTCTGCATCTGCAACAATAGGTACAAACCAGTCGGTGTCTGTTTTTCCTTCGGAGAACTCAATTTGGTCGGCCCGCTGCAAGGCCTGATTAATCCTTTTCACCACATTAGGCACACTGTTTGCCGGATACAGGCTTTGATCCGGGTACATGTGGCCAGAAAGGTTGGCATCTGCCGCTACCTGCCAGCCGCTTAAGTAGATCGCTTTCAGTCCTGCCTTTACTTGCTGAACGGCCTGGTTCCCTGTCAAAGCTCCCAGCGCATGAACATAGCTCTCTCCCTGCAGTGATTTCCATAGCCGCGCAGCCCCTCTTTTTGCAAGAGTATGCTCAATTTGAACCGAACCTCTTAATCTGACAACCTCTTCTGCAGTATACGTTCTTTCTATCCCTTCCCATCGCTTGTCGTTCCAGCTCTCCTTGATTTGTTCAGCCGTTTCTTTTGGATTCATCATTTTTCACTCCTTAGTTAATGTGGCAATCATGTACCTCACAAACGTTCAATTGGCTCTTTAATCAATGATTCCGTTTCCGTTGCACCGTTTGCAGCATACGCATCCGTCACCCTGGCAATCCGGGCAATTCCCGTTTCTGTGCTTACCTGAACCATTGCATTCCATGCAAATTTCCTCACCATGTCCTTGGCATCCTTTACAATCCATTTAACTTCCTCCTCTTCGTTTTTATTCTGTTATAAAACAGTTTATTATCTTGTAAAATAATATATAACACATTAACAAAGATGTGCAACAGTTTTTTATAACAAAATAAAAAATAGGCCCTCTGTTCTATAACAGAAGGCCCTTTGTGACAATCTTACTGCTTTTGCTTTTAAAAGTCGTTCGGATCGGGTCCGTTTCGATGATTCGTATTTAATGCGTCGATCTGTTCCATGTCTTCCCTGCTTAATTCAAAGTCAAAGATATCGCTGTTTTGATAGATTCTTTCCTTATTCACAGACTTTGGTATCGTGATGACACCATTTTGAAGATCCCAGCGGAGAATAACCTGTGCCACCGTCTTTTCATATTTTTTTGCCAGTTCCACTAAAGCAGGCTCATCGAAGATTTCTCCCTTTAACAAGGGCCGCCATGCTTCAAGCTGAATATTTTTGTCCTTGCAATAGGACAGCAATTCCTTTTGGGTCAGGCGGGGATGAAACTCCACCTGATTGACCATTGGTACAATTTCGCAGTCAGCGAGCAGGTCCTCCAGATGGTGGATTTCAAAATTGCAAACTCCGATGGCCTTTACCCTTCCCTCTTTATAGAGATGTTCCAATGCTCGCCAAGTGTCTTTATACTTGCCGGAAATGGGCCAATGGATCAAAAACAGATCCACATAATCGAGGCCGAGCTTCTTTCTGCTTTCTTCAAACGACTGCAATGTGGTTTCGTATCCCTGTTCCGTATTCCATACTTTCGTAGTAATAAAAAGATTTTCCCTTGAAACATCAGACTGCTTTAGCGCCTTTCCCACACCTTCTTCATTTTTGTAAAACGAAGCTGTGTCAATGCTTCTGTAGCCTGCTTCAAGTGCATATTGAATAGCGTTAATGACCTCCTGGCCATCCTCCGCTTTATAGACGCCGAGCCCCAGCCACGGCATCCGAACACCGTTATGCAGTACCGCTGTATCTGAAATGCTTTTTATCATATGTAACGCCTCCTTGAGATTATCGTACCACTCTGCGTGTTAAAAAGAAAAACCTCCCGTTCTTTGAGAGGTTTTTCCGCTTCGGAGACGTCAGAGTAATGAAATAGGTTTACTTCATAATCATTTTAGAATTCGGTTCAAGTGATCCAATCATCCCAAAAAAACAGACCTTAAACCGAAGCAAGCTCCTTCGCTTTGTTTCCTTTAAATTCCTGCTTGATTCCGGAGAGCACTTCTTCATCTGTCAGAAGTTTCAATGCGGTTAATGCCAGTGCCTTGGCCCCGAGAATGAGTGCATGGTCTCCTGCCGGTGAAATGGCTGCCTCGCGAAACTCATCGGTATGTCCAACCAGGCTTTCTGGTCCAATCTGCAGATAAGGGTGAATGGTTGGAACCACTTGACTGATATTACCGGCATCAGTGGATCCCAGACCGCTCCGATGTGAACTGTCTACTTCAGCACCAAGGCTTTCGAGCTGTTCTTGAAAAACTTTATCAAAGGATCGGTTCAGTAAAAGATTATCTACCTGATTTTGAAAGGCGATCACATTTAACGTTGCACCTGTTGCAAGGGCAGCGCCTTCTGCAATCCCTTTTACCTTTTTCGTCACCTCATCCAGTTTGGCGCGTGTAGCGGCGCGAATGTAAAAACGCGCTTTTGCGTATTCCGGAACGATGTTCGGCGCATCTCCGCCATGAGTGATAATCCCGTGAATTTTCACATCATCCGGTACATGCTGCCTGAGGGCGTTGATGCCGACAAACAGTTGAATGACGGCGTCAAGAGCGTTGATGCCTTTTTCCGGTGCGGCTGCCGCATGGGCAGGTTTACCGATATACTCAAAATCGAGAGGATCAACCGCCAGGGATGTTCCCGTGATACGGTTGGCATTACCCGGGTGAAACATCAGGGCTGCATCTATGCCTTCAAGCATTCCGTGTTTTACAAAACTGCCTTTTGCACTTCCGTTTTCCCCGCCTTCTTCAGCCGGTGTACCAAACACTTTGACTTCACCGCCAATTTCATGAATTACGGATCCAAGAGCAATCGCCGCAGCCGCACTTGAGGTTCCAATGATGTTATGGCCGCAGGCATGCCCAAGCCCCGGCAGCGCATCGTATTCGGCCAGAAACGCGATCGTTGGGCCGTCCAGTGCGGATTTCTTGCTGGCAACAAACGATGTTTCATGGCCAGCTACACCACGTTCTACCTTGAATCCCTCTCGTTCGAGCAATGAGGTCAGAAGCCTGGATGCTAAAATTTCCTCATTTCCGATTTCCGGATTTTCATGGATTTCATGCGAGGTCGCAATGTATGTTGCTGCATTCTCCTCTACATTCACAGTGATAAGCTCTTGAATTTCCTCTACAGTACGGCTGATGACAGTCATTTTCTCAGATCCTTTCTCTCTCTTTTATTCTCCTATTTCACTTAATGGGACGAACGTTGGGATGGTTGCGCCCTTATAGATTTCATTAATTTTCTTGGCAGTATCCTTGGATTGATAAATCTTCGCGATTTTCTTTAAGGTCTTATTATTCTTATCTTCTGTTCGTACTGCAATAATATTAATGTACGGCTTGGCGGTTTTGCTTTCCAGATAAATCGCATCCTTCTTTGGATTCATTCCTGCATCCACTGCGACCCCATTATTGATGATGGAAGCTGCGACATCCGGAAGCACGCGCGGTGTTTGTCCGGCAACCACAGGCTTAAGCTTTAAATGCTTCTTGTTCTCGACAACTTTTTTCAAATCTCCGTTGCCGTCAAAATTCTTTTCCAGCTTGATGAGACCTGCGCTTTGCAGCAAGAGAAGTCCGCGGCCCATATTTGTCGCCTCATTCGGGAGGGCAATGGTTGCACCATCAGGAATATCCTTGATGTCTTTGTATTTTTCTGAGTAAACGCCCATCGGAGCGATCACGGTTGTGGCAATCGGTGCTAAATCCAATTTATGTTCCCTTTTAAAGGAATTGAAGTAAGAAATGGTCTGGAACGAGTTTGCGTCAATATCTCCGTCCGCCAGTGCCTGGTTGGGACGAACATAATCGGAAAACTCTACAATTTCGAGATCGATTCCTTCTTTTTTAGCCTTTTCGGCAATGTATTTCCAGACATCACTGTCCGATCCGCTGATGCCCATTTTTACTTTTTCCTGCCCCTCTTTGCTTCCGCCGCTGCATCCGCTTAAAAAAGCTGACAGCAGCACCCCGATGACTAAAATGATAAGTGGATATTTTTTCATGATGTATCTCTCCCTTTTCTGTTGTTGCTATCTTCTTCTTAATTTTCTTGAAATCACGTTTCCTGAACTTTGTAACCCTTGCACCAGGATAATGAGCAGTACCACCGTCACAATCATGACGTCCGTATCAAACCGCTGGTACCCGTAAGCAATAGCCAAATCACCAAGGCCACCGCCTCCAACTGCACCGGCCATTGCAGAAGCACCTACCAAACCGATGGTCGCCGTGGTCAATGACAGGATCAATGAACTGAAGGCTTCCGGGAGCAGGATGCGGAAAATGGTTTGCCAAGGCGTTGCACCCATGGCTTCCGCAGCCTCCACGATCCCCGGGTCGATTTCCAGCAAGCTGTTTTCTACCAGCCGGGCGATGTAAGGTCCTGCGTATACAATCAACGGAACGATCGCAGCCGCTGTCCCGATGGATGTTCCTACGACTAAACGTGTAAACGGAATGATGGCTACCATGAGAATGATAAACGGTATGGAACGGAGAACGTTCACAATGGCATTCAGCACATTAAATAAAGGCAGATTTTCAAGAATGTGGCCTTTTCTAGTTACAACTAGAATGATACCAAGCAGGATGCCGATCACTGCCGATGCCAATAACGAAACACCGACCATGATCAATGTATCACCCGTCGCATCCAGGATGTCGACCCAGAATGTACTCCAATCAACTGGCATGTTCTATAACCTCCCTTACTTCCACATCGACCTGTCCTGCAAAAAAGACGGCCCTGCGGATTTCCTGTTCGTCCCCAATCAACTGAACCACGAGATTTCCAAATGGAACATCCTGCAGTTCGGTAACATGCCCGTACAGCACGCTGACATCGACATCAAATTTTTTCGAAATTTGAGATAAAAGCGGCTGTCCTGTAGAAGCTCCTGTAAAAACAATCCGGAACACCTGATGATTTTTATCCTGGTTCCTCAGGATGGTTTTCAGCGAATCAGGGAGTTCATCCTGAAGGACGGAGCTCACAAATCGGCGGGCGGTTTCTGTTTTCGGCCGGGAAAAGACTTCAAAAACACTGCCCTTCTCGATCACTTTACCTTTCTCCATCACCGCGACCGAGCTGCAAATCTCACGGATCACATTCATTTCATGGGTGATGATCAGAATAGTAATGTCATATTCCTTATTGATTTTTTTTAATAGCTCCAGGATGCTTGAAGTGGTCTGCGGATCAAGTGCCGAGGTGGCCTCATCACACAGCAGAATCTCCGGGTCCGTGGACAGCGCGCGTGCAATGCCCACCCGCTGCTTTTGACCGCCTGACAGTTGATCAGGGTATTTATGTCCATGTTCGGAAAGCCCGACAAATTCAAGCAGACTATTTACTTTTTCTTTAATGACAGTCTTTTTTTCTCCCTGGAGATAAAGAGGCGTTGCTATGTTATCAAACACGGTTTTCGCATTCAGCAGATTGAAATGCTGAAAAATCATGCCGATGTTTTTCCGTTTTTTCCTGAGCTCCTTCGGTGAAAGGTCAGCCATGTTCTCTCCGTCCACCAGCACCCTTCCGGAGGTAGGCTTCTCAAGCAGATTGACACACCGCAGCAGCGAGCTTTTCCCTGCACCGCTGTATCCAACTACTCCATAAATCTCTCCTTTATTTATTTCAAAGCTCACATTGTTGAGTGCTTTGACCTGGTTTTTGCCACTCTCATAAATCTTGGTAACTTCCTCAAATCGAATCAATCGTGTGTTCCCCCTTCAAACTGCTCCAATAAAAAAACCCCTTCTTGTGAACACAAGAAGAGGCCTGTTAATAATGATTAAAGCTTCTCTTCTTATCTCCCAAGCTCACTGCTTGCCGGAATTGGCACAGTATTTCCGTTTACCGGAAACCCGCTGCCGAGGCTTCAAAGGGCCAGTCCCTCCACCTCTCTGGATAAGAAAACCATTCAGTTTTTTTGCAATAAAAAATTCTCTTCCAAGACAAGAAGAGAATGTTAATTCCATAATAGAGAATTTGCTCTTCTTATCTTCCAGGTTCTTTAGTGAACCTGGTGGAATTGGCACAGTGTTTTTTCAAAAAATGAAAAACCCGCTGCCGAGGTTTCAAAGGGCCATGTCCCTCCACCTCTCTGGATAAGAAATACGTCATATTTACTTGATGTGCTCTATCATATACCAGGGATTTCTATTTGTCAAATGTTTTTCCGAGCTATCCGCTTGGAATTGATAGTATGTATTCCCCTATCCTAAAGCTTTACGGCATCCTTTTCCAGAAAAACCATCACACTTCCCTGCTCAACCTTCTGAACATAGCGTTCCGCCGTTCGTTCTGACAAATCAAGGGACATTAAGAGCTCTTTCAAGTCTTCCTCTGAATCCTCCGAAAACATGGAAGCAAACGGCCCGGCTGCGAGGAGCGGCCCAATACCTGGAACGCCAAGACCCGGAACAGCAATGGCTCCGCCAATACCCGAAAGAAACCCGGCAATCGTACCATAGGCTGCTTCGTTAACATCTTCATCCAAATGTTCTTCTGAAACATTGGTCTTGTCAGCCACCCGGTCCATTTTTCCATCATCTTTAGCCAGGATGGATATGTCTTTGGCATTGTATCCCTGGTCAACCAATGCTTGAATGCGTTCAATCGCTTCGCTTTCTGAATCATATACCCCGATTACCATTTTACTCATTGCTTATCCTCCTTTATCCGTATAGCTCTCTTACTAGTAATTACCCTAACCCCACTTCACTAAACAATCACAAAAAAACTCCTTACCGGAGTTTTTTTGTTACGGGTTCAGGAAAGACCAGCCCGTTGAAAAATATGTTCTTTTTGATCAGCCTCGTACCTGCTGTCCCCAAGGACCAGTCCCTGAATCAGTGTATCCGCATCCTCATAGGGACTTTCGCTTCCGTTATAAATGGAAAGCGGTACAAAATATCCGTCTTCAACCGCTTGTTTTACCGTGTCATATAACGGTTCAATTCCGCCTGCTGATTTCCAGGAGACATATTTGACAACCTTTTTCCCAAGCTGCTCCGTGATGCTGTCCTTCAAAAGCAGGGCCGCCGTGGAACCATTGACCCTGTAATTTAAATCAAATGCAATCTTTCTGCCATCCGGCGTAACAGCAATATCAAAACCGGCAATTCCCCTGTAGCCTCTTTTACAGCCCTCTTCCATAATTCGCCTGCCGACTTTTATGACTTCACTATCGGGTTCCGAATCTTCGTCCACCCAGTTTCCTTTATATTTTGCGTTATCATCGATATTTTGAACGGTACTGCCAAGATAAATCAGTTTCTCATCAAATGTACAGGCAAACTGAACGCAATAATTGTGTTCAATCTCCAAAAACTCTTCGATTACGATGCCTTCACAGGTTTCAAAAAACTTCTCGGCCTTTTGGATATCTTCATCAGTTCTGCAGATAAATACATCAAAGCCTGCCGCATTGGCTTCATTGGTCGCTGCTTTAACAACACATGGAAACGGAAAAGCTTCGAGATGTTCATGAAGCTTTGCTGCAGTGGTGCTCACCCGCTTTGGAGCATGCCCTTCTGGCACCAGCTCTTCAAGATTTGCTTTATTGTTCAAAAACTGAACCAGCTTCGGATCAATCCAGTAGTTTACAGCTGACATTTCTTCCTCCGGATGAATGTGCTGTACCACCATCTGTTTCCGTTCGTTTTCTAGCCTTTTGAACAAGTTGCGGTAATCTTCTTCAGTGGAGTAATAATGCATGGGAAACCGAAGCTGAAGTCCGGCCCTTTCATATAAATCAGTCGCCTGCCTGGTTGTTACGGACCGGCTGCAAATGACCGGCATATCTCCCATTACAGCAAACTGGCTTCCGGTTAACAAATCCAGCTTGACCGGACAATCCGGGATCCATTTATTATGGGCAAACGATGGCCTGGGATTAAAAATCAGATCAGGCCCGTAAATTTCTGAAAAGGTGTAACGCGGAACGATGATAGGTTTACTTTTCTGCATGCATTTGCACCTCCTGATCATGCCTCAATTACATGTTAAATACCTTTTTTATCATACCCTTAAACGCCATAAAGTTTACAATTTAGCGACTAAGCAGAATCAGTTTACTGTACTTTAAAACACAAAAAACCCCTGCTCGGTGTTTTTGCCGAAACAGGGGTTTCCTTCTTTATTTGGTTACATTATCCGAAAAGTGGAGCAAACATCATGGTCACAAACATTAACGTCAAATACATAATGGAAAACTTGAACATTTTCCCGGACCAGACCAGTTCGCTTTCCTTTTCTTTAAATTTAAAGGATTGAATGGCACGGAACAGGAAGACTGCTCCCAGAATACCTGCCACTATCAAATACCAGATGCCCAGAACATTAAAGAAATACAGAAGCAACGAAGCTGCAACGGCAAAGACGGTATAGATTAAAATATGAACCTTTGTTTGCTTAAAGCCTACCTTGTTTGGCAGCATGGGCACATTGACACTCTTATACTCTTCCGCACGCTTCATCGCCAGAGCAAAGAAATGAGGTGGCTGCCATGCAAACATGAAAACAAACAGAAGCAATGCAATCAAATCAAATTCTCCGGTTACAGCCGTATAGCCAATAATGGGAGGAGTGGCGCCTGAAATACAGCCAATTTCCGTGTTCACAACTGTTACCCGCTTGGACATGGTATATACAAAACCGTAAAACACAAATCCTATAAAACCAATCAGTGCAGCTATTGGATTCACCATCAGGCCAAGAATTAATTCACCGATCACAATCATTACAATGGAAAGTAAAATCGCATTCCGCTTTGGAATTCTTCCATTGGTAATCGGGCGGTTTTTTGTCCGTTCCATGTGCTTATCGATATCCGCATCGTAAACATTGTTAACAATGGCGGACGATCCGATAACAAAAACGGTCCCGAGAACTGTCCAAAAGAACAACTCCCATAAACTGAGGCTAGAAGACAAATTTCTCGCTCCGATACAAAAGCCGGCTATGGTTCCCAATAAGTTTGAAGTGATAATACCAGGCTTTGTAATTTGTATATAGTCTTTAAAAATGCTTGGAGCAGCATTTTCACCCATAAGATCACCATCTTTTCATATCTATCATTAGTATGACTCTATTTTAACAGAACTAATACATGTTTGTGATAAATGTCACATTAAGTTCTTACAGTGTTCAGAAAACGTTCAAATTATGCCGGTAAAAGCATAAAAAAAGACAGCACCGCGCTGCCAGTTATATTTTTATCTAGTGGCGGCCCCGGCAGGAATCGAACCTGCGACGCACGGTTTAGGAAACCGACGCTCTATCCACTGAGCTACGGAGCCAGTATGCTGTTCTTGGTGTACCTGCGCACTCGCAATCTTCTTTACCTGATAATTCTACAAGAGGAAATGAATAGAGTCAAGCAACTAAGATTCATTTGTTAATGTGCTGTGCCATTGATTATTTCGGCAGCTTTCTCTACTCTAGACATATGTGATTACAGAAAAATCAGGACAAAGGATGAAATGAATGGACATGACATTGGCAGAATTAAAAAAACACCCTGTATTTCATTATTTCGCAGAACTTTCTTCCATGCCCCGGGGCTCCGGCAATGAAAAAGGAGTCAGTGACTATTTGCTTCGTTTTGCGCAGAGCCGGAATCTTCCCGTGATTCAGGATAAAGCCCTCAACATTATCATAAAAAAAGAAGCAACGGAAGGATACGGGCATGTTCCGGCTATTATTATTCAAGGCCATATGGATATGGTCTGTGAAAAAAATAAAGGAACCCTCCATAACTTTGATACAGAACCGCTTAAATTGCAGATCAAAGGGGACATGCTTTACGCGAGTGGCACTACTCTTGGAGCGGACAACGGCATCGCTGTTGCCTATGCGCTCGCACTCCTAGATGCCAGTGATATTCCCCACCCCGCTCTCGAAGTGGTTATTACGACGGAAGAAGAGACAACAATGAAGGGAGCTCTGGAGGTAAACCCTGAGCATTTTTCCGGAGAGATCTTCATTAACCTGGATTCTGAAGAAGAGGGCAAGCTTCTGGTCAGCAGCGCAGGCGGCATCACCGCTGCTCAAGGTTTGCCCATTCAGTGGGATTCTCCACACGAGCAAACGAGCGTTTTCCAGGTTCAGATCGGCGGTCTTTTTGGCGGCCATTCCGGCATGTCTATACAAAAAGGCAGGGGAAATGCCAATAAACTTCTCGGACGGTTTTTGAAAGGTTTATCTGAAGAATTCAATTTCCACTTGTCTTCCATTTCCGGCGGATTAAAATCAAATGCGATTCCTCGTGAAGCAGAGGCTGTTATTCATGTGCCGGAAGCACATGCCTCCCGCCTCCCGGAGGTGGCAGCCGCCTGGGAGGAAACTTTCAAAAAAGAACTAAGAACATCCGATCCCAAAATCAGCGTAACAGCAGAGAAAGTTGACCACCTGCCGGAAAGGGTTTACTCCGATGAAACCACCCGATCTGTCATCCATTCGCTCATGCTGATTCCAAACGGGGTACAATCCATGAGCCAGGAAATTGCAGGACTTACCGAAAGCTCCACCAATCTGGGTGTGGTTTCAAGCACTGCATCAACCATCACATTTGTGAGTGAAATCCGAAGCTCAGTAAAAAGCTTAAAAGAGCAGATCCTGAAGCAAAATGAGGTCATAGCCCAGGTGACAGGTTCCACTTTCACGACTCAGGCGGATTATCCCGAATGGCCGTATCGCAAGGATTCAAAGATTCAGAAGCTTTTTGAAGAAGTGTATCAAGCCCGTTACGGAAAACGCCCAGAAATTGTGGCAATCCACGCCGGGCTGGAATGCGGAATCTTTGCCGAAAAACTGCCGCATATTGACGCTATTTCCCTGGGCCCCGATATGTTTGATGTTCATACACCAGAAGAGCATCTGAGCATTCCTTCAACTATCCGAACTTGGGAATATCTTCTTTCTGCACTCAAAGAAATGAACGCTTATTACAATTGATCAACATAGCAAAGAGCCGGCCGGTGTCCTTACCGGCGGCTCTTTACTATCCATTTCTTTAAAAATCATTATTGTCAGGGTCTGAACCGATTCGGCGGTCTTCATTCCACACATTGATGTTGTCTAGTTCTTCCTGTTTGAGTTCAAAACCAAAAAACTCGGAATTTTCCTGGATACGGTGTTAACCACCCCTGTTTTGAAGATCCCTCCGAAGAATACCGAAGAATAACCTGTGCCACACCCACCATGGTTTTCTGCGAAGCGTCTTTCAATAATTCCTCAAATGCGGCAATTGTCGTTTCATAACCTTGGTCGCATTCACCTTCGTCGTATTAAACAGCTCTTCCCTCGGAATGCCCGAATCTTTGATCGCCCGCCCTGCGCCTCCTTCATTACCGTAGACCGCTGTGCTCTTGTATCCTTGGCTCAGGGCGGATTTCACCGGTTGATAGACTTGCTTTCATACTGGTCAAAATAAAACAGCTACACTTGTCAGGAAACCTTTTTACAAAAATGCAAAAAACCATAAGTTATGGCCAAACCGGCTGCTACTGATGGAATCTGGAATTACGTTTTTCAAAACATTTACAATTTCATGCAGGGATGTTGCTTTTTTTATGGAATGTATATATGCAAATAGAAGTATGTTACGCGGAGGTGTTTTGATGAAAAATAATGTCATTAACTTCCCCAGGCAAGTAAACCCGGTTGCTTTTCTTGAAAGCGAGATGGACCTGGTCACCGAAATCAGGGGACTGCTCAGCGAATTCAGGAACGATCACCCGGTCCTAATCAAACGGGCTATCCTGACACGGGTTGATCTTTTAACCCAGAAGCTTGTCAGTCTGTCTTAACAGCAATTTCTTTGATATTCGTTCAACAGGCCATCCAACTCCTGGCTGCATTGAACCGTCTCATGATTCGTAAACCCTCTGAGAAAAGCCAGCCTGATCAGTTCTTCCTTCTTTGCTCCAATTGATTCCAACAGTCCTTTTAAGCGATATTCTGTAGTACTCACTCACAATGCTCTCCTTTTCTATCAATTCCAACATCATTATTCGATACACAGAGATATTATCTATAAAAACCAAGCATTTGAGAAGGGATTCAACAAAAGAAGTGATAAACTTACAAAACTATACAAAGTTCCCTGCCAACTCTTTTTTATTCTCTGGTTTTTTGGGCCATACTGATAAAAAAGATAGGAGAATCTTTGTGAAATACGTCAAATACATTGTTTTGTCGCTTGGATTCCTTTTTCTCGGCGTCATCTGGTACTTTGAGCTTTCAAGCTGGTTTAAATAATCATAGAAAAAAGAGGCAGTTCCATAGGGAAGCTGCCTCTTTTTTTGTTTTTTAGTTTTTAGCATGGGATGATACCAATTTTGTCAGATCCACCAATTGATCGATTAGCGAATTCACACGAAGCGTGGCGAGTTCTTCTGTAAGCTCGCGTTCGTCATTAAAATGAATAGGATCTGCCACAAACTGATCAGCGATCACCAATGAGTAGAGTCCTCTCATTACTGTGCGCAAGTTATTCAGTGCGTTGATTCCGCCTTTTCCTCCACCGGCAGCCGCAGTAATCACCACCGGTTTGTTTTTAAATTGATTGCCTGTGAGGAAGTCAAGCGCATTCTTTAGCGCCCCGCTCATGCCGTTGTGGTATTCCGGTGTACAAATGAAGAAGCCCTGTGCTTCATCTGCTGCCTGGATCAACTTCTGCACCGCTTCGTTTTCCTGTTCCGCTGTATCGCCTGTATACAATGGAAGACGATCCTTGCCAGCGTCGAAAAACGTCACTTCCACCCCTTTTTCCTGCAAAACGTTTGCTGCATATTCAGCGATTCCTCTTGTTCTTGATTCTGCTGTCGGGCTGCCGTTCATAACTAAAATTTTCATTCAGCTTTCCCCTGCCTTTATGCTCAAATTATTGTACCCATTCCATTATACTTAAAATTTACATTAGGTTAAATATCCAGCATCATTCAATGGGTTTCTGTTGATAAACATCCGACCCGCACCGTTTAGTAGGCGTTGGCATACACTACAATGTCATGAAGGCCATTTACAGAAGAGGTGAACCGAACGTGATGCCATATCCATATCCACCTTACCCCGGTCCCATGCCCTTTCCCGCAGCGACTGGAGGAATGCCTGGCGCCATCCCTGGTGGTATGCCAGGGGCTGCGCCTGGCGCCGGTGCAGGATACCCGGGGATGCCGGGAGGAAGTTACTACACACCATACAACAATCCCTTAAAATTATCTACCATGACGTCGGTCGAATGGTTTGTTCAGCGGGGCTTGGCCGAGGCGCCAAAAACCTCCTATGAACATGCTTTGCGGGAGACAGCCGCCATGGCTTATTTGTACGGGATGGGCTATCCGCAGCAAACAGCCTACAAGCTTGTAGAATCCTGGGAACTGGGTGAAAAATTTTACCCGGGAGAAAGATGACGGACTGGAGAATACAGAGATGTATTCTCTTTCTTTTGTCACTTTTTCGGATTTCTTGTATGCAACTGAAAAACGGAAGCGAAGGTCTGGAGACCTTCGCTTCCGTTTTTCTAAGTATCTCATTGCAAAAATGAGGTGGCTTTATAATTGACAGCAATTCCATTGCCGCCTGCTTTTCCAGAATCTACTACTTTAAGATAGTAATTACCGGAATCTTCAAGATTAAAAACCTTTTGGTAGCCTACTCCTTTACTGCTTACCCAAGCCGTCTGTCCAACTTTTTCATTCCTAAAGAATAAGTGCTTTTTCCAAAGCTCCAGCTTGATTTTTCCGCTGCCTGAAGTCTTTTTAATAGAAATGGTAGCATAGGAACCATCAAATGTCGCAGAAGATGATGTTTTATCTCCGCCCGATGATTTCAAGCTGATGGATTCGGCTGCATACGCCGTACAAGTGACAAACAAAAGGATTGCGGTTAAGATGAAAATTTTTGTTTTCATGTAAATCACCTCATCCGTATGTTATTTCAACATAATATAACATACGGATGAGGTGAACTTAGCTGATGTCATGATGCTGTAATAAAACGTAATGGTTTTGTACTATTTCACTGCTTTTTTTCATTAAAATATTGGACTCCGTAGGCAGAACCTTCGGAAACCATTTTTGAATCTTCATAGTCACTGGGATCCGGCTGGCCGCCTTTATCAATGGGCAACACTTTTGTTTTACAAGAATAGTCAGGCCTTATTTTTCTTTTGATGGTATTGAATGCTAATTTCGTGCGTATTCTGTTCGGCTTGGATGATAACCAAACCGCTGCTGCAGAGGTGCTCAGCCCAACTAGAATCCATGGTTTCATACTGGCTGTTTGTTTCATTGTTATTACCTCCTTACGCTTCTATACCCAGATTAATCTTCGGTTAATCCGTAAAAGATCATTTCATTTTTTTTACATTAAACAACATATCCCGGTATGATATGCCAATGTTTTCCGCATATTAAAGCCAAGAAGGCAAAAAGGAGGCAACACACGTGAAGTCTATCTTTTTTAATCTGCTTCTTTTCCTCATCCTGCTGATTACTGCTGGTTCACCCATACATGCCACCCCGCTCGACCCACAGACAGAAAACATTGATAGCAAAAGTGGTTCATCCATTTTCGTGATCGATCAGCGGAAAATGGATGTAACGGGAGACAAACGGCCCGATATTGTCACATTAATGGGTGAGAAGGAAAAGCAGGAAAATATATATTCGGAAAATCTTTTCCTGATTTTTCAGGACGGGGCTACCCGCCGTTTTACCACGTTGAATTTAAATGATGGTGGATATCACCCAAACATTCAATTCTTTGATTTTAATGGCGACCGTATTCCGGAAACCTATATTTCAGCGGAAACCGGAGGACGGGGCGGCACCTCTGTTTTCCATTTGGTTTCATCAAAGAACAACCATGTTGTTGAAATCCCGGTTCCTTCTTCTCTCGGGATCAGCGGACGATTTACGGACGGTTATCACGCCACAATTCTGGTTAAAAACACCGGTAAAATTACATCCATCAACCTGGCTGAACGAAAACAAAAATATGAAACATCCGAGGTGTATAAAAACGGGACACTCATTAAACCCATCAAAATCTCTGCAAATAAATTCAGCATGCTGACCCCTTTGGATGTGAACGGAGACGGTGTGTTTGAACTGCGGGGCGTCCAGCGCATATCTGGAATTGCCAATGGCGATTCTGTAGCCTTTGCCGACTCGATCTGGAAATATAAATTTATGCGCTGGGAACTTGTCAGCAGCAGTGTCCACAAAGCGAACTAAAAAAAGCAGTCCAGGGCCATAGCCATGGACTGCTTTTTTTATGCTTGAGAGGTTTGATGGATCAATTTTTGCAGCTGTTCCCCAGCGTTTTCGCTGCAGAGCCCCCCATGATAACAAACAATCTGTTCTACATGATAAATGGCATAGTGCTGGATGGATTTCTCGGCCTCTTCCAAATCCAGCGCCGTTTCCTTGTGGGGTCCGTACAAGACACCATTAATGCTGTACATTGAATCTCCAGCAACCAACACGTTACTTTTTCTCAGGTAGAGGCCGATATGGCCAGGTGTATGCCCCGGGGTTAAAATAACAGATATGCCGCCTGCCAATTCAAGTTCCTCTCCGCCTTTTAACGGAATATGCACCTTGGAAGCCGGTGCCGGTGTTTCATAGAATGCTTTGGCCATCTCGGGAAGAGCCTCAAATTCTGCATCAGTGAGCCGGCTGCGGTCGGTTTTTATTAAAGGCTTATCACCTTCAATAAACGGCCGGTCGTTTTCATGTGCATATACAGTAAGAGATTCTCCAAGGGCATCCTGCAGTTCTGGCAGGCTGCCGATATGGTCAATGTCCTGATGCGTTAGAATAACATGCGTAAGATTTTGGAAGGGAACACCAGCCGTCTCCATTTCTTTCCGAAGGTTTTGCAGCTGGCCTGGCACACCTGTGTCGATCAAAACGGCAGATTTCTCGTCCCAGACAAGGACCGGATGAATCAGCATTCCGTTCACATTCACATCAAGCATGGCTGCACCATTTGCGAGTTTTCTCATCAATTTTTACCTCCTGGCTTTTCCTTTTTATGTCATGCTTGAAGTACATAATTCTCTTTCGGATGCTTTATTCCTTGAACCCGCTTGAACCTTTTTGCAAAGGGTACTGCTAAGACATGACTGACAGCTGAAAGGAGACTATACTATGAAATCAGATTTGATACGCTCATTTTCCAATGCTTCAGGACTGGCTCTCGTTCTCGCTGTTAATTACCTGGCCAATGCTCTTCCCTGAATGGAAAAACGACAGACCAGTTCACGGATCAGTACAATGTTCTCTGTACGACGGCTTTCTGCCCTGATGGTGGCAGGCGTACTTGCCATTCATGCGCTTTGCCGCCTTTTCAGCGGAAACTTTTCCTGTAAACAACGCACATAATAAATAGCTCCTGTAAACGCCAGAAGCCCGGTTCCATATTTGGAACTGGCTTTTATTTGGAATGGATGCAATATCTTTTCAGAATCTTGGTGCTTTTTGTCAGAAATCTTGTATACTTCTTATAGATAAATCGAGTATATGCTGGAGGCCTCCATGGAAAAAACAAAATGTCCCATTCCGGTTTTTATTCCGCTGATTGTCGGCATTGTTGCCGTATCGTTTTCTTCTATTTTTGTGAAACTCTCTGATGCTCCTGTTTCTGTTCAGGGCATGTACCGTCTGCTGTTTACGATTCTTTTCATGCTTCCATTTACAAAAAATCAATGGAAGAAAGCTAAACTGATTCAACCCAAACAGTGGCTGCTTCTTTTTTTATCCGGAACTTTTCTTGCCCTTCATTTCCTTTTATGGATGGGCTCACTCAAGCTGACTACGGTGGCAAGTTCTACCATTATTCTGGCATTGCAGCCGGTGTTTGTTTTAATCGGAGCTTTTTTCTTGTTTAAAGAACGAACATCCTCTGCCTCTCTTATGGGAATGGCGGTTGCAATTTGCGGTGCCGCTCTTATCGGATGGGGGGATATCGGAATTTCTGCTGAAAACTTGCTGGGGGATTTACTTTCCCTATTCGGCACGCTTGCCGTAGCTGTACATATGCTTATCGGACAGCACTTATTGCGTCATATCCCTTCTTTTTTCTACAGCCTTGTCGTGTTTATTTCAGCTGTCCTTGTGTTTGCGATGTATAATGGGGCTGCCGGCATTCCCATGACTGGATATGGAGGCCACGACTGGCTCATCTTCTTTTTGTTGGCCATTATCCCTACTGTATTCGGGCATGTGCTGTTCAACTGGCTGATGAATTATGTAAGTGCAACCACCATCTCCGTCAATATCCTTGGCGAACCGGTGGGCGCAAGCATCCTGGCTTATTTCATGCTGAATGAAAGTATCTCCCTCTTTCAGGGAGCCGGCGGTTTTCTGGTTTGCACCGGCTTGTACATTTTCTTAAAAACAAGCAGGGTTCCCGATCACATAAAAGAAGCTTCCGTTCCTCAAAATGTATAGGCTGTTAGTTGATTAAAAGAAACAAAAGAGGTACGTTAATAGAGTTAATAAAAGAACAGAGAAAAAGATGAACGATCTCATCAGGGGGGATTCTGAGATTGGAAAATAAAAAAGCGTTGCCAATCTTATTTTTAGTGATGTTTTTAGTAATGGTTGGATTCGGAATCATTATTCCTGTCCTTCCTTTTTTTGCGGAAAAGGTCGGCGCAAGTCCTGCACAGCTCGGCTTTCTGATGGCTGTATATTCTTTGATGCAGCTGCTTTTCGCCCCGGTTTGGGGCCGGATTTCTGACCGGATTGGACGAAAGCCGGTTATGCTGATCGGGATCGCCGGGCTGGCTCTTTCTTTCTTTTTAATGGCTGTTTCCAGCCAGCTTTGGATGCTGTTTGCGGCCCGCATTGCCGGGGGACTGCTGTCTTCTGCAAATATGCCGACAACGATGGCCTACGTGGCGGATATTACAACCCCTGAAAACCGGGGGAAAGGCATGGGCATTGTCGGAGCTGCCGTTGGCCTTGGGTTCATTTTTGGACCGGCTATTGGCGGTATTTTTTCCGAGTCCAGTCTGAACACTCCCTTTTATCTTGCCGGAGCGTCTTCGCTCATTACGTTCTTTCTGGTTCTTTTTGTATTAAAGGAATCACTGCCAAAAGACATGAGAACGACCGGAAATGGAAAAAGCGCATCCAGGTGGGAAGCGTTCAAGGGTGCGGTTTCAATCCTTTTCGTTCTGCAGCTGTTTATTTCACTTTCTTTATCAGGACTCGAAGCTACCTTTGCTTATTTTGCCGCAAAAAAAGCGGGACTTGATACGAATCACCTTGGATACATCTTCATGATCATGGGGTTTGCAGGTGCTCTTGTGCAAGGGGGACTTGTCGGCCGTTTAACGAAAAAGTATGGAGAAGGAAAGGTCATTCAGGGGGGAATTGTTCTCTCCGCAGTCGGATTTGGCTTGATTCTTCTTGTCCATAACTTCACGACGGCTGCTATCTTCCTGTCCATTTTCGGAATTGGAAATGGCGTCATTCGTCCAAGTGTGTCCGCCCTTCTGACAAAAACCTCCTCCTCGGGTCATGGCAGTGTTACCGGCCTGCTGTCTTCCTTCGATTCACTCGGTCGGATTATCGGTCCCCCTCTTGGGGGCTGGCTGTTTGCCAAAGCTGCAGGGCTGCCTTATATTTCAGGTATCGTGTTATCAATCATTGCCCTTGTGCTTTACCAGTTCTATCGGGCACGGGCTGAACGTTTTTCAGAAGCAGGTTAAAAAAGGCAGTGCACTTATCGTGCTACTGCCTTTTCCCTTGCTATTTGACTTTCACGGTTTGGGAGCGGTAGTTATCTTTTTTTCCCTCGGGTTTATAGTGATTTTCGATATTGCCGCTCGCATCTATGGCAAACCATTTGACCGTAGCAGTTTGCTCAAGAACCGGTTTTTCCGCTCCTTCACGAATACCGCTGATTTTTATTTTCTTGGATGAAAAAGTGGGCCGCTTGTTATTGGTTGTATAGTAAATCGTTGCAGGTTCAGATGTCGAAAATTCAAGCGTTGCATTATCCATACTGCGCTTCACGTGGAGCGTGGAAGTTGGCGCTTTCTTGTCATGCTCGTAATCGTAGGCAACATCCATCATTCCGATCAGGCCGTTGGAAAATTCCATGGCCTCTTCATGTCCTTCCTCAAAAGGCGGCTGAAATCCAACCGGCTCCCATTTGTTCTCCCGGGCGTTCCATAAATCGGCCCCCACCTCAAAATCCCATGCATAAATGCCATAGTTATACCACAAGGCATCTGCCGAGTTTCCGGCTGCGGAATACAGCACATCCGGTACAGGCCCCGTGCGTCCTGGCAGAATGGTTGTTCCGCGGTACTCTTTAATTTGCTGCAGAATTCGCTCCGACGCACTCCAGAAAAAGGCTTCCTGTCCGGCAGTCGGACGCGGCAATGTTTCCCTTCCAAGTGCTTTGTATGCTCCCGGAGGCCACATGAAATAGCCGCCGTAGCTGTGGACATTCATAGCAAACTTTACATTCGGATTTTCATCGGCCAGCCAGATCAAGTTTTTGGCTTCGGGTTCTGACAGTTCGGCAGGACCTCCATAAACCGAACTTTGACAATCCGTGGAAGAGCCCAGATACCCATCATACACCGAACCGGTTCCGTGATTGCGGTTCAGGTCGACACCCCATGTATTGCGGAGAGCCGGATCCGATTTCTCGGGACCGCAATGATTGGTCATGTTCTTTCTTTGCCAGTTATAATCATAAAAAGAATAGGTGGCTCCATCCGGGTTGACAGAAGGAACGATAAAAATATCAAGGTTATTCACAAGCTTGCGCGTCGCTTTGTCTGTACTGTAGTTTCTGAGCAATCGCTCTGCCGTTTCCACGGATACGAGCGGTGTCACCCACTCACGGGCGTGTTCCTGCGAATAAAGGAGAACTCCTGCTTTCGAGCCATCCCGATGTTTTCCGATTCGAATCGCTTTCATTGTATGCGGTTCGCGCGAAATCGACTCCGGCGCTTTTAAGCCATCCGTGAGCTTCAGTTTTTCCGTTGGTGTAACATATCCTTCCCCGCTGTTGCCTCTAAAAGAGGTGGCGGTAACCAGATTTCCTGACTCTGCATTAATTTTTTGGATGACGTCTTTTGCTTTACTCGAACTTTGTCCGGAGGCATCAGTCGCCAGCTTCACAACAATGGTGTTTTCCTTTGTATCAATGGTAAGCGGAAGATTGGTGCCCTCCTGTTTTACGGCCTGAAGGGTGATGCTGTTTCCACCTTCATGGCCCCATTTTTTCGAGGTAAGAACAACAGCCGAAGCTGGATTTGCCTGTTCTCCAATCATCGTCTGTGCCTTTCGGCGATAACCATTGGTCTCATATGGCAGCTCTACAATTTCCGCAATACTGGAAAAATGCTTTGCCAGCTTGGTAATCCGCTGATCGAGCTCGGTTGGGGTCATATAATGGTCTGTAAAATCCGATACATAATGTTTACCTGGAGTTGGTTTTTTGCCACCGATCCAGTCAGTCACTTTTGCTTCCATGGTGCCGCCAAGACTGCTCGTAATGTTAACGGTTGAAGGACGGGTGTCCACTGGCAGCAGCATCGAATGATACATATAGACATCCGCGTCCTCATTTCGTTCAAGGGCTGCTGTTCCACCTGATCCAGGTGCTGTATTTTTTCCATTGTCCCATGTTGCAGTGAGTACGGTTGAGTTGAGAGCGCCTGCATCCGACTTCGCCTCAACATACAGGAATTTGCCGCCCTGGCTTGTAAAATAGTTGGCTCGTAAAATGGTAACCTTGTCCTTGGCTGCTGCCAGGTCTTTTTCCTGCTGTACCGTAAATTGGCGCTCCTGCCTCAAGGTTTCAATTTCATGCTGGGTGGAAATGACATCCGTCTTGTACCCTCTTAATTGCAAAATTTCCATCTCTTCTTTGGTCAGAATAGCATCAGCTTCCATTCCCTGGCCAGCATGCTGGTCAAGATTTTCCGTAAGATCGATCCCATAGCTTAGTAGTTTGTCCAGGTCTGCACGGTTCTTCAGATGGATTTTCACGAGCATGGCTTCATTCTTTGCCGTTGCGGAAGGGCTGGCCGCATGGCCGGAATCTAGCGGCAAAGGCAGAAAAATGGCAGCAGCCATCGACACGGCCATGAGCTTTTTCTTTGTCTTTCGACTTTTCAATTAGATCGCCTCCAATAATCGACTGTTATGCAAAATATGTAAGTTAGTTACAGTATAAGATGAATTGAGTGAATATTTTGTCTTTTATTGTTTGTTGACCATAAAATGATTCCATGTAACTAATAGCGTCCCTGGACCCATGCTAATAGTCCCTGAAAAGGAAAGCGTTTTATTTTCTTTTCAGCAATAAAATCACTACACTATTACTATGAATGTTAATCCGTACACATGGGAGGATGCTATGTCAGTTTACGAATATCAGGCCAAGACAATCATGGGTGAAGAAAAATCACTTCAGGAGTATGAAGGTAAGGTATTGGTTATTGTCAATACCGCCAGTAAGTGCGGATTTACTCCGCAATATAAGGAACTTCAGGCGCTTTATGATGAATTCAAAGATCAGGGTGTTGAGATACTGGGGTTCCCATGCAACCAGTTTGCCGGCCAGGAACCTGGAAATGAGGAGGAAATCCAGGAATTTTGCCAGCTGAATTACGGAGTAGCCTTCCCGATGTTTGCCAAGGTGGATGTAAAAGGCGATCATGTCCACCCTCTCTTTACCTACTTAACCAATGAAGCACCTGGGATTTTAGGATCCAAGGCAATCAAATGGAACTTCACCAAATTCCTGGTGAACAAACAAGGAGCAGTCGTATCCCGCTATTCTCCTCAAACATCACCGAAGGATATGAAAAAAGATATAGAAGCACTGCTCGCACAGTAATCAGCACGCACGCTTATGGTCTCTCCTAAAGCGTGCGTTTTCCATTGATCGGTAATTAGGCTTGCCAACAAGGCAAACGTCCAGACCGAGTGAAGCCTCCTACATATACTGTATCGAGAATGTTGGAATTGGATATTAAAGGAGGAATTTTAAATGTATGCAAACACACCGATTAATGCACCATTGAACGCTCCGTTAAACGTACCTGTGTCAACGGCTTCTTATGGGTATGGTTATTCCGGCGGATGCGGCGGTTACGGAGGTTATGGTTACGGCTATGGCGGTGGAAGAGGATTTGCGATTATCATCGTATTGTTCATCCTCTTGATCATCATCGGCTGTGCATGCTGGTCCGGTCACGGCCACGGCGGATGCGAAAGCAGCAGCAGCTGCTAATCGTTCATGCAGCAACAAAAAGATCCAGGCGGTTGTCCGCCTGGACCTTTTTGTTTATAATAGAACTTCCTCGGCAGCCTCGCTTGCAGACGAAAGCCTCACAGGATAAATGCTCGTGAACGGCAAAGGGCTTACAGGCAAGTCTCCAGCATAAAGGAGCGCAATGACGGAGGCATCCGGCAGGGAAACCGTATCGAGTACTGCTCCCTGAAGTTGAAGGACAGAAATCGTTTCTCCCGAAATGTGCTCTTTTTCACCAATCAGAAGATAGGTCGTTCCCTCTTTGGCCTGTTTTCTTTGAACCACTTCCGAGACTGCCGGTTTATCCTGATAAACACTGCCCGTCTCATACAGGGATAAAAAATCTTCGACGATGGCACTTGCTGTTGCTTCAGCCCCCGCACCGGGTCCCTGTAAGGTTAAACAGCCTAGAAGATCCGTCTGAATGCGGACGGCATTGTCTACTCCTTCCACTCCATAAAGCGGGTGTTCACTGTCTACCAACACCGGTTTCACCTTAAGCTCAAGACTGTCATCCAGGAGCACCAAATGTTTCAGGCGAAGTCCAAGCTGTTCCGCAAGCTGTATTTCCTCAAGACGCACATTTCCAATCCCCTTTACCTCAGCTTCCTCCCATAACGGCTGTACACCATAAATCCATTTGCTCAGCACCATGGCTTTATAAAAAGCATCCAGCCCTTCAATATCATTCGTCGGGTCAGGTTCTGCATACCCCTTTTGCTGGGCGAGCTCCAGAGCTTCAGGAAACGTGCATCCTGTCGTTCTCATGTGCGAGAGTATAAAATTGGACGTTCCATTCAATATTCCCTCCACATGCTGTACTTTATTTATTCGCAATAGCTCTCTCAGTGTCCTTAACACTGGAATGCCGCCGCCTACACTTGCTTCATAAACAAAGCGTACCCCTTTTTCTTTCGCAAGGCGTATAAGCTCTTCCCCATGACGGGCAATCAAGTCTTTGTTTGCTGAAATTACATGGCACCCTGCTTCGAGTGACCGGGTAATATACGTTCGTGCCGGTTCAATTCCTCCGATGGCTTCAATGACCACATTCGGCGCTTCTTTACCCAGAATTTTTTCAAACTCGGAGTATAATGGCGCTTTTTGAAAATCGGACCTTGGTTTTGCCGGATTTTTGATCAATATTCCTGACAGACGGATCCTTTTTCCCAGTAACTGTTCAATCTCAGGTTTTCTTTTTAGCAGTGAGGAATATACTCCGGTTCCCACAGTTCCCAGTCCCAGCAATGCAATTTTAATTTCACTCAATGATATCTCTCCCTTTGTTTGATTGGATCGGCTTACCACTCGAGAATAGCTCCGAAATGAAAAAAGCCCCCTTCCTAAGAAGAGGGCGCCCGGCCTCCTCTTATCATCCAGGATTTCTCCTGCAGGTAGTAGCACCTTTTCAGACAAACTGCCTGAAGGTTGCCGGGCTTCATCGGGCCTTTCCCTCCGCCGCTCTGGATAAGAGTACATATGAGATTGAAACATGTTATGTAGCAAATGACTTTATTAGTACTAAAAAACTCCCCTATCAATGATAAGAGAGTTACATTCCGGTTTCATCTCTTATCTCTCAAAGTTTTACCTTTGAAGGACTTGGCACCTTTTCAGACAATCTGCCTGAAGGTTGCCGGGTTTCATCGGGCCTTTCCCTCCACCACTCTGGATAAGCTTTTTTAAATTAGTCTTACTTTATCATGGAGGAAGAAGAGCGTCAACCGCTCCTGGACCTATTTTTCCGTTCAAGATAAAACATGATCAGCATTGAAGGCACCAGAGCCCTGATAAATGATTTGGTGATGACCGTTCCGCTGAAACTTTCACTCGCAGCGATATGAAAAGCAAAATCTGTAAATGTGATAGCCAAAGCCATTAAAAGGACACCAGGAATTACATTTTTCATAACAAATCCTCCTGTCGAGCGAAATTGAGTTACCACCAGTTTACAGAAGCCGGGTAGTAAAATCCACTGTTCCAGGAACTTTCAGGTACATAAGGCTACACTAATTTCCCCGCACAAATCTGCCGTATTCCTTCTAGGGAATCCTGCTGATCCTGGCCTTGCGCCGTTATACAGCACAAACCCGCCATACCTGAAAGTTTACTCATGCTGAGCATGCTTTTGGCATTCATCTGGCAGTTATCAAATTCAAAATAGATTTGACACTCTTCAAATTCGTTCGCTTTGTGAACAAGCTTCGATATTGTCCTGGAATTCATTTTTTCCTGCAAAAAGCAGTATGTCTTCATACCTTCCACTCCTATTCCTTTTCCCTGCCATTTTAACCTGCAATGATTAAGCACATATTAAGGCAGTTTAACTTTTTTGCACACCAATGAAGATATGCACGCCTGACCATCAATATGTGGGTAATCTGCAGTTTAGGAGAAAAGGAGGAGCATCAGAAGCTAAAGTTGTTTTTCGAAAATATGTATCTTTCTTCCCTGGCTTTCTTTGATATTGATTTCACTGAAACCCATTCTGCTCCAAAAGCTGAATGCGGGAGAATTGCCGTTTAAGATTCCGAGCCGTAATGCGGCAAGTTTCATCTTTCTGAGCTCTTGCTCGCATGCCGTATACACCTTTCTTGCTATCCCTTGTTTCTGATAGCCTTTTGCAACCATCAGGAAACCGATCCAGGGCTTGCCATCCTTCGGGTTATTTAAAAGGTATTCAACAATGGCTGCATTTTTGCCGTTTTCTTTAACTACATAACGAAACCTGGGTGGCTTTATATCTTGAAGTTCCTCCAAAATATCTTTAGGCTCCACTTTGCCTTTTCCGTAAAACAGCTCATTATAGAACGGATTGGAGTTCATAATCTCCAGTTCATCCATCACTTTCTCCAGCCCGCTCTGCTCCCATATCAGCATTCCTGCACCTCCTTGCTCTGCTTTCTAGCATACACCAAAGCCCAAAAAAACACGCTCCTGAGAACAGGGCGTGTTTCTTCATTATTGATTATCCTTATTGTTCTTAATCTCGGCGATATCACCCTGGTTGGCGATTGGATCTGCAAACGTTCCCTTTGGAATATCCGCCTTTCCTTTTCGCTGCTCCGCGTTTTGCTTGCGGATTTTTTCATTTTTGGCCATATCGGACACCTCCTTGCATGGTACTTAACATAACCAAACAAGGCAGAGTCTACTCTGTTATTTTTCCAGATTAATGTAGGCTTTTTGGGTATCTATTTTCTTTTTAATCATATCTGTATCATACAGCCAGTCCGAAACCTTATTCCACGACTTTTGATCCTGATACCCAAATGCTTTGCTGCCACTGTCCATCAAAGGCAGAAGAATTTGAAGGCTTTTCTTTTCTACCTTTTGATCGAGCGGAAACTCTTTGTTTTCATGCTGAAATAAAATATTCAACGCTTTCTCCGGATGCTCCTGCACATCCTCTTGCCCTTTGGACAGAGCTCGCCAAAATTTTTGGTAAAGCTTCCTGTTTTTCTTCAGTCCATCTTCACTCGAAACAAGTACCAGTTCATAATAATCAGGTACACCGTATTTCACTGGATCGATCGACCGAACAGGGTGCCCCTCTTTTTCCAGCAAAATTTGTTCATGGTTGATGTATCCTCCGGAGATGCCATCAACTTTTTTGGAAGCCATCGCGGGAATGATATCCCATCCGATATCCGTCATTTTTACGTTATCCGGGTTTCCCCCGTCATGCTTTACCATCGTTTTAACAATGGCTTCATTAATCGGAATGGACGGATAGCCTACATTCTTCCCTTCAAGATCTTTAGGTGTGTGAATGCTGCTTTTGTCTGAAACCATCAGATGATTCAGCGGATGCCTCACCATCGCGCCAAGTGAGACCACTGGTATGTTTTCCGCACGTGAAAGCACAACCTGCGGCTGGTAGGTCAATGCAAGGTCCGTACGCCCGGCTGCCACCAGCTTTAACGGGTCATTGGTTTCAGCCGGCATTTTTACATCCACCTCAATGCCTTCCTTTTTAAAATACCCCTTTTCGATCGCATCATAAATTCCGGCATGCACCGCGTTCGGGTACCAGTCGAGCATCAGACTCACTTTTTTCAATCCGTCTTTCCCTTTCCCTCCTTCTGAAGGGGAAGAGGAACATGCGCCAAGTGCGAGAAGCAGACACCCCGCAAGCAGCCATTTACTGTGTTTTATCCATCTTTTCATGTTGTACATCCTTTCTGATTTCTTTCCAACTGAACATTCGTTTTTCCGCAAGCGCTGCTGCCCCAAAGAAACACATGCCAAGCAGTGACAAAAGGAAGATGGCGGAAAAGACACCTTCCGCGTTCAGACTGCCGGACATTCGTCTGGAATAGTAGCCGAGTCCTTCGCTTGCCCCAAGCCATTCACCGATTGTTGCACCGACGACCGAAAATACCGCAGCAAGTTTGATGCCTGAAAAGAATGAGGGAAGTGACATGGGCAGCTGCACTTTTTTAAAGATGTGCCATCTCCGTGCTCCCATGGACCGCAAAAGATCTACATAATCCCGGTCATGGTGGTTCAGGCCGTCATATGTGCTCACCACAATGGGGAAGAATGCGATCAGAACGGTAACCGCCACTTTGCTCCAAATGCTGTAGCCAAACCAAAGCACAAAAATTGGTGACAGCGCAATGATCGGTATGGTCTGGGAGATCAATACCGCGGGATAAACCGTTCGTTGTACCGATTTGAAAAAAAACATGGCAACCGCAAGCGAAACACCCGCCACTGCCGCTATAACAAAGCCAAGGACCGTTTCCTTAAACGTCGCCCATGTATGCAAAAGCAATATGTCCTTATTCTCAAAAAGAGACAACAGGATGCCATACGGTGACGGCAGAATAAAAGACGGCAGCCTGCCGGAATCCACAAGCCATTCCCAAGCACCAAGCAGGAGGATGGCTGCCATTAAAAATAAATAATAATCCTTAAGAAATGCTTTGATACGATTCATGTCTAATACTGCTCTCCAATGTGTTAATCAGCTCCGTTATTTCAGGGGTCAAAAATGTCTCTCTTGGTCTTGGGAGCGGAACCGTTATTTCTTCCGTCTCACCAGATGGGTGCAGTACAATAATCCTGTCGCTTAAAAAAACCGATTCGTGGAGATCATGTGTGACCAGGACGATGGTTTTGTCCAGCTCCCTCCAAAGCGCGGCCATCCATTGATGCATATCTTTTTTGGTCATCGCATCAAGAGCGCCAAATGGTTCGTCCAGAAAAAGCACTTCTTTACCCGTCAGCAGTGTGCGCAAAAAAGCGATTCGCTGACGCATTCCGCCGGATAGCTCATGAGGATAGGCTTTCTCATATGCCGACAGTCCCACCCGTTCCAGGAGAGCTTCCGCCTCTTTTCTCTTTTCTTTTTTCTTCTTTTGGACCTCCGGTGACAGAAGCAGGTTATCCATGACCGTACGCCAGGGAAGGAGAAGGTCCTTTTGAGGCATATAGCCTGCTGCACCCGGGACAGACGGCTCATTTTGAATCGTGATTTCCCCTTCATCCGGCTTCTCAAGACCGCACGCGAGTTTAAGCAGTGTACTTTTTCCTGTACCGCTTTTGCCAATAATGGAGACAAATTCACCTGCTGCAGCTGAGAGATTTATGTTCTTTAAGATGGGCATGTACTGCCCGCCTTGTCTAATGCTGTAAGAAACATTATTCATCATGAATGCCATTCATCCGCTCTCCTTTTCGCAGGACTATACAGGCCATTCGTGCCCGTAGTAGACCATGTCCCAAAACATGAACTCAAATCGTGACGTGGTCAGAAAATGGTTTTGCAAACCCTCTAACTCCCGAGTGGTTTTTTCCTCCGCCAATTCATCAAGCTTATCCTTCAGCCATTGTGAAAGACTGCCGAATTCTTCAGAGGCGTACATTTCAATCCAAGGGCCATAAGGATGGACGGACAGGTTCTCCACTTCCCTCTTCAGCATGGTTCCGATCTCGTGATAGCTCCACATGCATGGCAAAAGGCAAGAAATCAGTTCCGCCAGGCTGCCCTGCTGGGACGCTGTCAGCATATACCTTGTATACGCGAGATTAATAGGCGTCGCCCTTTCGGCCTCCAGTTCCTCCTCACCTATGCCGATTTCTTTGCAATAACTCCGGTGAAGATCCATCTCTGTGTGCAGTGTTTCATGCAGAAGGCTGGAGAACCATTTTATCGTTTCTGTATCCTCTGCTTTTACCGCGCCAAGTGCAAACAGCTTGGCGTAATCCTTCAGAAATACGTAATCCTGTTTCATGTAATACATAAAGCGCTCCATCGGCAGGGAGCCGTCCTTAATTCCCAGAACAAACGGATGGTGGTGGATATGCTCCCACACCGGCAATACCCGGTTATGGATCTGGCGGGTAAAGCGGTCCTGACTGATCTTAGTCATTTGTACTGCTCCTTTCTGTATTGCACCATTTTTCAATAAACCCGGCGAGAACCTTGGCATGATCAATCAACTGACCAAGTTCCACCCTTTCATTTAGCGAATGGGCCTCTTCCAGTTTTCCGGGTCCGTAGATAACTGTGGGTATCCCCGCCTGTCCCAGCCATCCGGCGTCTGTCACTGTGGGTGACATGGAGACGACAGCCTCCTGCTTGGACACCTGGTGATGCTGATTATTTAGCATGACGAGCCCCTGATGGTTTTCATCCGTATCAATAGCAGGAAAAATCTCTCCCCTGTCTTCAATCATCGATTTTCCGCCCCACTCAAACAAAGGAGGATTGTGTTTCAGCCATGGATCTCCTTGGGCAACAGCAAGCACATGCTGCTGAATTTCCTCTGCGACCTCTTGATAGGTCTCATTCGGATAAAAATGGACGGTAATCCAAAGTCTGCACTCATCCGCAATATAAGCTGCATTTCTTCCGCCCTCAATAACCGAAGGATTGATCGTTGTGCTGCCCGGCGGAAACCCGGGATAGACTTTGGTTACGGCCCAGTGCCGTTCAAGTTCCTGCAGCCCCTGTATGACTTTCATCATCTTTTCAATGGCACTTGCACCAACAATGCCTCCGCCGGCATGAATCATTCGCGAACGGAGACCATCATGATGAGTGATTTTGCTTTTTATTGTGATCCAGCCTGTAATCACACCGCCCTGCCCATGGATTGCAAGATCGGAGGTATCCGCAACTATGGCAAAATCAGCATGCATGCCGCGATCGACGCACGATTTTGTTCCAGCCTCACCCGCTTCTTCTCCCGTTACGGATTGAAAATATAAATCGCCCTTCAATTCGACGCCTAATTCCCGTATCAGCTGCAGCGCAAAAAGAGAGGAGGCCATTCCTCCTTTCATATCGGCTGTGCCTCTTCCATACAAAAAATCTCCGTCTTTCCTTAAGTCAAACGGCGGATGCTCCCATTCAGCTTCATCTCCTGCCGCTACCACGTCGATATGCCCATTAAGGATAAGACTTTGATACTGTTCACTTTTTCTCCCGGTTTTGGTTCCAGCCACAATCGTGTCACCGGGAAACAACTCCCACTCCTCTGTCTCAAACCCCAGGTCCCGAAGGAGATGTTTGATATAGTCTTGGGCTTCCCCGGTATTTCTGGCCGGCGGGCTTTCTGTCCGAAAGGCCACAAGCGACCGAAGAATCTCCATCAAATCCTCTTTTCTTTCATCTGCCAATCTATTAATTCTCTCCTGAATACTGCTCATACTCACCCTCCTTTATCTATTCCAAATTTCTTTTCAAAGAGTTGCTTTAAAACGTGCTTGCATAATCCGTCATTGAACGGTTGATTGAAGTGCAAGATGCAAGATCCTCGAAAATCAACACCACATTTTTGTGCGATGTATTGCTGCCGAAGCGTTCCTTGTCCTGCAGGAAATGCGTGACAGGTGAGACCAATGTGGCGCATAGGCCGCAGGGCTCAGCGCCTGCCCTCGGAAAGCGAGCACCCTGGAACGGAAAGCAACTGCTTTTAGAAACAACAAAGCTTTTTACACACAAAAAAAACCGCCTTTCCCAGAAAAGGAAGGCGGCTGTATGATCGATTCGTCTTAAACCGTTTCGCAAGCCTGCTTCCCTACGCTGGCATCATCCAGATCAGGTTCCAAGGGTGTAGAACAAAGTGTTCAGTCTCAGCCGTTTACGGCTCCCCTAGCAGAGTGCTATTCAATTATCCTATCAAACTATAGTACAGATTTTTAGCTGCAGTTATATCTTTCGTGCCATGGATTAAAACTCGTCCGTCCTTGAAGAAAACAAGCCGGTGCTGTTCATCCGCCCGATAGGAGAGCAAATAAGGATTCTCTTCAATCCTGCCTCCCAATCGTGCCAGCACCCCGGAAAGCTCCTCCAGATCCCGTTCCCCATGTTCAGAGGGACGGATTTGCACGGTATCTCTTCCACAGAGCACTGCGGTTTTTGTCTGATTTTCAGGATTCAAATAAGGATACACTGGATGATTTCCGCAGGAAGGACAATCCTGTTTCTTAAGCTTCCTGACATCCATCGCCATGTAATGATTGTTCCAAAGGTCAAAGGATACCAGTTTGTTCCGGAGTGCTTTCTTGTTTTCGGTTAACAGCTTCAACGCTTCCGCTGTCTGATGGGCTACAACCATCTGTACTGCAGGTGCTATGATGCCTGCTGTATCACAAGTCGCTCCACCCATCGGCACCTTTTCCAGCAAACAGCTCAGACAAGGAGTCTCCTCAGGTAAAATTGTGTAGCTAAGGCCATAGCTTCCTACACAGGCACCATAGATCCATGGAATCTTGGTTTCCTGAGAAATATCATTAATCAAAAGCCTTGTATCAAAATTATCCGTGGCATCAATGATGAGATGGACATATTCTGTCAGCTCTCTCAGCTCCTCGGCACCTGCATCCATGACAAGCCCTTCAACCTGGATATCAGAGTTGAGCTGTTCCAGCCGCTCTCTTGCCGCCACTGCTTTAGGCATCCTGTATTTTGCATCTTCTTCGCTGAACAGCTGCTGCCGCTGCAGGTTGCTCCACTCCACATAATCCCGGTCGACGATAGTAATTTTACCAACGCCCGCACGGGCAAGAACTTCAGCATTTCCCGTTCCCAGTGCCCCAGCACCAATGATCAGCACATGCTTATTTGCCAGGAGCTCCTGGCCCTCTTCTCCGATCGGATCAAATAAGATCTGCCTGGAGTAGCGATCGTTCATTAAACACTCATTCCCTCCAGCGGGCTGCTTGCCGTGGCATACCGTTTCTTTGGAATTCGTCCCGCTTCATAACCAAGCCTGCCCGCTTCAATCGCAAGCTTCATCGCTTTTGCCATTTTCACAGGATTCTCAGCGCCCGAGACGGCTGTGTTCAGCAAAACACCATCCGCTCCGAGCTCCATCGCCAAAGCGGCATCCGCAGGGGATCCGATTCCAGCATCAACAATAACCGGGATGGTTGCCTGCTCGACAATCAGGCTGATATTTAAGGGGTTGATGATTCCAAGGCCCGAACCGATTGGTGAAGCTCCGGGCATGATGGCATGCACGCCAAGTTCCTCTAATTTCTTTGCAAGAAGTACATCATCAGAAGCATAAGGCAGAACCGTAAATCCTTCGTTCAACAAGATCTCCGACGCTCTCAGCGTTTCTACCGGATCAGGCAAAAGGGTCTTAAAGTCTCCTATAACTTCCACCTTAATCATATCACATAAACCTGATGCTTTTGCCAGCTTTGCAATCCTGACCGCTTCTTCGGCGGTTTTGGCACCCGCCGTATTGGGAAGCAGGGTATATTTCGACGCATCCAGCTTTTCCAAAAAGTTCGGCTGATCCGGGTCAAAAATATTCATTCTCCTGACTGCAAATGTCAGAATCTCTGTGCCCGATACATTAACCGCTTCTTTTTGAACATCAAAATCCGGGAATTTCCCTGTTCCCAAAAGAAGACGTGAAGAAAATTCATGGTTTCCAATTTTAAGCATAATGCTCATCCTCCTCCTACAAAATGGACAATCTCTACCTTATCTCCGTTGGCCAATACCGTTTCAGCATGCTGGCTTTTGTTTAAGATTTCTTCATTTAGCTCAACAATCGCTCCCTTGCCAGCCAGCTTTAACTCTTTGATCAAATCTTCGACTGTCTGAACCCGGGCGATTTCCATTGTGTTTCCGTTTACGATCAGCTTCATGTCCCCTCATCCTTTCATTTGTTCAAGTACAAACCGGTCGGGCGCAAACTCAACCAGACTTTGCTCCTCTTTCCTTCCGCAAATCAGCTCGGTCATCCATTGGCCGGTAATCGGGCTTAGAAGTATTCCGTTTCTGAAATGTCCGGCCGCAAAGTAAATGTTGGGATGGCGGGGATGTTTCCCCATATACGGCAGGCCGTCCGGTGTCTGCGGACGGAAGCCGCTCCACGCCTTCTCCCATTCTCCATCCCGGATGCCTGGAACCACCCTTATGGCACCTTCAAGCAATTGCCCGACAGCTTCAGCGGTTACTTTCCGGTCATAGGTTCCGGAACGCATCGTTGCACCGATCACCAGTCTGCCTCCTTGTTTCGGCACTAGGTAGCAGTCTTCTGAAATGATGCTTGAGGTAATCACAGGCTCCATAAAATTCAACGACAGACATTCTCCTTTTACGGGGAAGACCGGCATATGAAGCCCTGTCTGGGCAGCAAGTCTCCCTGTCCATACGCCTGAAGCCAGCACTAGTTTTTCCCCATAAAACGTCCCTGCGCTGGTTTGCACCCCTGTTCCCATCTGGGCGAATTCGAAGTTTGCAGCCTCTGTATACTCCATAAAATCGGCACCCAGCTTTACGGCCGCCTGGGCATAAGCCTGCGTTAGCTTGGGAGCATTCACCTGGCCGTCCTTCGGCAAAAACAGCGCTCCCGCCAGCTCTGTGGATGCATTTGGTTCCTTTTCCCGCAGTTCCTCCGCGTCCATCCACTCGGCAGGCTCGCCATTCGCCCTGTGAAAGGCAGCCAAATCCTTAAGCCTTTCTGCCTCACAGCCGTCTTTGGCTGTTTTAAGCAATCCCTTATCCACCCATTCCATGTCTACACCGCTGATTTCCTTCAGTTCTTGACCCAGTCCTGAAAAAAGCTGCCTGCTCTGTCTGGCCATCTCATAGAATGGGCCTGCTTCATGAATCTCTGCCTGGGCTCCGAGCATGCCGGCCGCCGCTGAAGAGGCTTCACTTCCAATTTTGTTTCGTTCCAATACAAGGACGGTGTAAGGGGTGTGACGGCGAAGAAAGTAAGCGATTGAACTGCCAATGACCCCTCCGCCGACGATGATGACATCATAATGTTTGCGCATCCTGATCACTCCCTTTCATTAAAGCTGCTTTATACTGTTTAGCTATTGAAACAGGGTCATCTGCCTTCCAGATTCCTGACATGACAGCGATGCCAGATGCTCCTGCACTGAGAATGGCGCCAACTCTCTCTGGGGAAATACCTCCTATGGCTAGAACCGGAATGCTGACCGCTTCGGCCACTTCACGCAATTGAGCAAGTCCCCTTGGCTCTTTTTCCTTTTTGCTTTCGGTCGAAAAAACATGACCAAAGAAAAGATAATCCGCCCCCTTCTTTTCCGCCTGGATGGCCCCTTCCCTTGAATGGACTGACCGCCCAATTCTAAAAGAGGGAAAATGATGCCTGACCACATCTGGTGCAAGACTGCTTTCCTTTAAATGAATGCCACCGAGTCCTGCAGCTGCCGCAACATCCACACGGTCATTCATATAAATGGCTTCTCTTTGTACCCCACATTGCTTCAGCTTTTCGGACAATCTGTAAATGTCGCCTGCACCACGGCTGTTTTCTCTGATATGTATAGCTGTCACGTGGGGGGAGAGAATGGATGCCACTGAAAGACAGCGATCTTCACTCTGTTTGCCATCCGTGATGACATGGAACTCCATTTGGTCCATTTCCAATCCTCATTTCCATACAAAAAAGCCACTCTTTGCGCAGAAAGAGTGGCTGATTCACGTTTTTTAAAATCAGCTGCAGCAGCTGTCAAAGCTGTGCAGTGTCACTTCCCTACGCTGGCATCATCCAGATCAGGTTCAAAGGGTTTAGAATAGTACATTCAGTCTCAGCCCAGAAGGCTCCCCCAGTGTTGCTAAAATATGAAGTTATTTTCATCTTACCACGAGCGGAAAAAATGTAAAGTGATTAGAAGCTGATTTTTTCCTCGAGGAACGCACGCAATTCAGATACCTGCATACGCACCTGTTCCATTGTATCCCGGTCACGGACTGTTACTTGCTGGTCTTCCTTGGAATCAAAATCATACGTGATACAGAAAGGCGTTCCGATTTCATCCTGTCTGCGGTATCGTTTTCCGATTGATCCGGTTTCGTCATAGTCCACCATAAAGTCCCTGGCAAGACCTGCGAACACTTCTCGCGCTTCCTCAGATAACTTTTTGGAAAGTGGAAGCACCGCTGCTTTAAACGGCGCAAGGGCAGGGTGCAGATGAAGCACATTTCGTGTGTCTCCGCCTTCCAGCTCTTCCTCTTCATAGGCATCAATCAAGAAGGCAAGTGTAACACGATCTGCTCCAAGTGATGGTTCGATGCAATACGGAATATAGCGGTCATTCGTTTCCTGATCAATATAATTAAAATCTTCTCCGGAATGCTCGCTGTGCCGCTTCAAGTCAAAGTCGGTGCGGGAAGCAATTCCCCACAGCTCGCCCCATCCAAACGGGAACTGGTATTCAAAATCAGTCGTGGCGTTGCTGTAGTGAGAAAGTTCTTCGGATTCATGATCACGAAGGCGAAGCTTATGCTGCTTCATGCCAAGATTCAACAGGAAATCGTGGGCGTATTGTTTCCAGAAATCGAACCATTTTAATTCCTCGCCAGGTTTACAGAAGAATTCAAGTTCCATCTGTTCAAATTCCCGCGTACGGAATGTAAAATTACCCGGCGTGATTTCGTTTCTGAAGCTTTTGCCGACCTGTGCAATACCGAACGGCAGCTTTTTTCTCATCGTACGCTGAACGTTTTTAAAGTTTACAAAGATTCCCTGCGCTGTTTCAGGGCGAAGATAGATTTCGTTCGTACTGGACTCTGTTACCCCCTGAAATGTTTTGAACATCAGGTTAAACTGGCGGATGGAAGTAAAATCATGTGCTCCGCATTCAGGACAGGCAATATTATGCTCTGCAATCAATTTTTCCATTTCGTCAAATGACAATCCATCCACAATCTTTTCAATGCCTTTTTCGGAAAGCGCATCTTCAATCAGCTTGTCCGCACGGTGGCGTGCTTTACACTGTTTGCAGTCAATCATTGGATCATTGAAGTTTCCAATGTGTCCTGAAGCCACCCATGTTTGCGGGTTCATCAGGATCGCAGCGTCGATCCCAACATTGTATGGGGATTCCTGAACAAACTTTTTCCACCAGGCTTTTTTCACATTGTTTTTCAGCTCCACACCGAGCGGGCCGTAGTCCCAAGTATTTGAAAGTCCTCCGTAGATTTCAGATCCCGGAAAAATAAATCCGCGCTGTTTCGCCATGTTGACGACTTGCTCCATTGTCACACTCATGTCATTCTCTCCTTTACTCGCATTTGCTTTTTGAAAACCAAAAGCTCCCAAAGCTTTTTAAAAACCAAAAAGCTCTCATCCATAGACAAATTCTGTTTGTCCAGGGACGAGAGCTGTACTCACGCGGTTCCACCCTAATTGATGCAATTACTATTGCATCCGCTTTGGTCAATTAATGGCTCGAGACTTCCGTTTCTCTGAACATTCACCCGGGCTTTCACCATCCCCGGTTCGCTTCATCTAAAGAGGCTCAGATACTATTGGTCTGTCATTGCGTTATGATCTTCGATTATGGAAAAAATAGTACAGTTTTTCCGCCATAATGTCAAGTCTGTACGACATGCAGAAATTTTATTCTTCCCGGGAAAAAAGAAAACCCATCGCCATGGTCGATGAGTTTTTCATATGTGCATTTAGAAGCCTCCAAAGCCGCCGGGAAAGCCGCCATACCCACCAGGGAAGCCGCCATACCCACCAGGGAAGCCGCCATACCCACCAGGGAAACCGCCAAATCCTCCCGGCACGCCTCCATAAGCGCCTGGGAACGGGGCCACCCCTCCGTAACCATAACCGTAGCCAAAGGCAACTGGTGGACGCGGAGCGAGTGCAAAGCCCGCAATAGTACCGAGTCCAAGACCGATCAGCCCTGCACCCAATAAGGGAAAAAACCTTCCCGTACCATCATCCTGATGGGGAAGCAAATAAACATTTTCCGCGTCAACATTTTGGATGGTTCCTACGTAGCGGCCGCCATCTTGGGTTAAAATTTCAACATCCTGCCCCATATATTGACAGCATAAGCCATAATAATGTTCTTTCATGGATACCCCTCCCTTTTTGTTCAAATTACATAAGGTTTTCTTCATAGGGTATGCAAATAATGGAATATGGGTGTGGACAGCTGTCTGTTAGTTTGATGAATTGGTGAAAATGGGTACTAGGTACATAGAACCTTTGAAAGGGGAACCCCTATGGATAAAGATTTGTCACAGCACAAAGAACACGCTGAAAGAAAAGCAGAAGAATACAAAGAAGAAGCCGAGCCATGGATCGTTCGCATGGCCCGGTTTGGCCACCTGTCGAAAGGTGCAGTTTATATTCTCATCGGAGTACTCGCCGTCATGACTGCGTTTGGTTTAAGCGGCAAATTGACTACTTCTTCCGGAGCTCTTTACACCGTCGCCAAGCAGCCGTTCGGTTCAGTGATCCTCGCGGTGCTTGCTATCGGACTCGCCGGCTATGCGCTGTGGCAAATCATTATGGCAATCTTTGATCCCGAGCATAAAGGCAAGGACGCAAAGGGCTGGATAGCCCGGATCAGCTATCTTATAGTTGCAGGCATCTATATTGGCCTTTGTGTTAGTGCTGTCAAGATCATATTCAGAGCGAGTTCAGGTTCATCAAGTGAGAAATATCAGACACTTTCAGCTAAAGTCCTTGCACAGCCTTTTGGCCAGTTTATTATCGGTCTTCTTGGCGCCATCATTATTGGTGTGGGTTTATTTAACTTTTATAAAGCCTATAAAGAAAAATATCTAAACGTGCTAAAGCGTGAAGAAATGAATCAAAAGGAATGGAGGACCGCACGATATATCGGCAAGTTCGGCATTAGTGCACATGGTGTGGTTTTTGCCATTATGGGCATCTTTCTCATCCGTTCAGCCGTCCAGGCTGACCCTGATGAGACGAAGGGACTGGACGGAGCACTTGCGGAGCTTGTTAAACAGCCCTATGGGCAGGTTCTCCTGACCATAGTAGCTCTCGGTCTCGTAGCCTACGGCGTTTATTTGCTCTTTGAAGCACGCTTCAGAAGGCTCGACCCTTAAAACAACCCCCCTGCTCAAAAGAGCCGGGGGGTTGTTTTATTGATCCGGGGTAAGAACAAGTTTTTCTTCGCTTTTAAAGGAAGCTTCCTTTGTATTGGTTACATGATAGTTTCCCGTCGTCCAATCCTTGATCTGGTTGTCGTACCACTTGCTCAGCACATGTCCGGATTGCCCTGGACCGACGACATTATAGGATTTGGACAGGTCCGAGAGATCGACGACCGTCCGCCAGGCGGCTCCGTGATTTACTTTTCCTGTCGCAGGGTCCCAGCCTGCCGCTCCGACCGTCACCCGGCTGCCGCCCATCTCCGTCTCTTTCGGATTAAACAGCAGATTAAGCGGTTTAATCGCTGCGAGTGGATGATCAAAAGGAAGGGTATGATAAGCTCCCCAATTCCACTTCTCCGTGTCCTCACCCTGTATGTTTTCTACTTCCTTTACCGTTCGTGAAAATGACCGGTTGGAGACAGCTTGCAATCCGCCAGCTTCCTTCACCCAGGGTCCTTCCTGTCCTTTAGTCGCACGACGAATAAGTTCATCCACCACTTGAGCTTTTCCATCAAAAAGATTCATCATCTTTTGATCAATCTTTTTTTCAAACAGCACGTTGCTGAATTCCTGCATCCATAAATTAAACAGTAAAGGTGCAGCACGTTCTTTATCATCCTTATGATTCCAGTCCTTCAAAATCTGCAGTGCTTTCTTCTCGTTTGGATCCAGCTTATCCCTTTCAATCAGCGGCAGAAGAATAGGAAGCATTTCTTCTGCCTGCAGGTTTTTCCTGTCAAATTGGAGCATTTTCATGTCTTTCACTGACAGCTTTTCCTTTGAAGAAAGCACATCCTTAATCCTCTGTTCCCGGTAGGGCTGTGCCCATGAATCTGTAATATGGTAATGGTAATTCTCCCCGATAACTTTATTGTTCGCGGTGGCAATGAAACCTTCCTTCGGATTAACAACCGTTGGCAGCTTTCCCCATGGAATGTAGCCTTTCCACTCATATTTCTTATCCCAACCGGGCACCGGTACTGAAGCGTATTTTTCACCGCGAATGGGAATTAGTCCGTTGGCGCGGTAAGCAATCGTACCATCCTGGGAAGCAAAGACAAAATTCTGGGCAGGGGTATGAAAGTACGTAAGCGCTTTCTTAAACTGGTTCCAGTTCTCCGCTTTATTAAACATCAGTACGGCCTGAAGCTCAGTGGAGGGTTCAAGCGCCGTCCACTTCAGGGATAAGACGGTATCTTCCTTTTTATCGAGAGCAAATTCCGACATGATCGGACCATGCCGGGTAACCGTTACCTTGTAGGGAATGGTTTTGTGGTCCTTTACTTTTATATTTTCCTCAATAATCTTCGCTTTTTCCCATTTTCCTTCATAAAGAAATTCTTCAGGGTTTATGGGATTTCTTTTTTCAATATATAAATCCTGCACATCAGGGCTTACATTCGTCACTCCCCAGGCCACCTTGGTGTTATGACCGACGATAATCCCGGGTACGCCGGCAAATACCACCCCACTTACATTCATACCTGGTGCCTTCAACTGTGTTTCAAACCAGATGGAGGGTGTGGCGAGACCAAGATGCGGGTCATCAGCCAAATAGGGCTTGCCCGATTTTGTTTTCTTCCCGGCTACAACCCAGTTATTAGAACCATTATACTCGTTTGGTACGACCGCGCTCGCAAGGCGGGTCTTGATGTCTATTTTTGTTTCCATAGCCTTACCAATGATTTCCGCTCCGTTTTCCGGATAAGACGGGAAAAGATCCAATGCCTTTTCTTTTGGAAAGTGCTGAATCAGATATTGTCGGAAGGCCTGCCCTTCCCAATGCCCCCCAAGATCAAAAGCCATGTATTTTCCAATGGTCAGCGAATCGACCGGTGTCCATTTCTTCGGCTCATAGCCCACAAGCGTAAATTCGATCGGCAGTGCCTTTTTCTTTTTTGCTTCCTTCAAATAGGCATTCACACCGTCCGCATACCATTGCAATACTTTTTTGGCCTCCGGAGAATATACCTCGAAGGAGGCCTCTGCTGCCCTGCGCAAACCCATCGTTCTAAAAAAACGGTCTTTCTCCACTGTCTTTTCACCAATCACCTCACTTAATTGCCCTGAGGCCTGTCGTCTGCTTAAGTCCATTTGAAACATCCGTTCCTGAGCCGTTACATAGCCTTGCGCCATATACAAGTCCTTCAGATTTTTGGCTACAATATGCGGTACACCATTTTTATCTCTGTAGGCGTTCACTGGAGAAGTTAGTGAAGAAATCGTTTCTGTCCCGGTGGTCACCGGGAGACTTTTTCTCATGAGCCAATAAGCGGCTGTCCCTGAAATCACAAGGATTATGAGAACCCCTGTTATCATGATCATGGCTGTTTTCTTCCAGCGGCTCCTTTTAGGACGCTGTTTTTCAATTTGAACGGCAGTTTCCACCATCACTCCCCCTTTTTTAATCCATTCTGTATGGTCTGGCTGTTTTCCTTCTCCTTAAATTTCCAGTCATATATCGCTCTCATATGTTTCTTTCATGCTAATATATTGATAGGAGAGGGAGAAATGGTTTAAAATGGGGACCTTGAAAGGGGGCAGCATATGAAGAAATGGCTATGGCTGGCGCTCATCCTTTTAGGTTTGATAATTGTCTCTGTCGGGGGATGGTATTATTATCCTCAATTTAAAATTGACCGTTTGAAAGCGCAAAATGCCGCTATACAGGACTCAGCCGATAAGCCTGAATCCCATAATGTTTCCTATATCGGCCACTTAAGAAACCTTCCCGGGAAGGCCATTCATCATCTTGCCCTGGGAGATTCAGTCATTCAGGGACGGGGATCGACTGAAGGTGGGTTTATCAAAATAGCCAATGATGAGTTATCCTCGCTTACAGGAAAGAAAGCGATTCTGGATAACCAGGGCATATCCGGGGCAACAAGCGGCGACCTGCTCAGAATTTTATCCACCCCTGATATGAAGGAGCGGATTCATTCGGCAGATTTGATTACGATCAATATTGGGGGCAATGATCTCGTTAAACTCGCATTACAGGAAGGGCCGGTTAAAGCACTGCAGGATTACGCCAATGTTAAATCATCCTATAAGGATAATCTGGTAAAGATCTTTTCCATCATCCGAAAAGAAAATCCTGACGCCATCCTTGTATACAACGAATTGTACAACGCGGTAGACTCAGAGGAGACTTTTTTTCCTGCCACGAAAAAGTTATTGAATGACTGGAATCTGATCGCCTACGAAACCACTGCCAACAATAAACCATCGATTGTCATCCCGAGCAGTGAGGTACTGAAACCTGAAAACAGAAAAGAATGGATTTACGATGCCATTCATCCCAATGATAAAGGCCATGAAATGATTGCTAAACAAATGATTAAAACCTTGGAAGCACCTTATCAGCAGAAATAAGCACTGTCCTTGTCCTGGACAGTGCTTTTTGGTGTTTGCAAAAAAAATAGAGATGCCCTGGTCAAGGCATCTCATATGTATAGGGGATTACATTATCTCACCTTTTCCACCATTGTGTAAGCATCTAGAGACTTGCGTCTTGGTGCCTATTTTACCGTTAACATTCAATATCAGACCAATATAACTAAGACCTTTACGCTAGTCCAGAATCTATCTTGATCTGCTCTCTCGTTTTTGCGCTCTTAAGGCCGTTTTTCTCCCCCAGATAATCCAAAATTCCTTCATCCGTCATTCCCAATGCCTTCAATCCTTTGGCAATGGTACGAAGATACCCAGAAGCTGGAGCCACATATTCTTCCTCCCCCATATCACGATTGGAGGTAAAAGAGAAAATAGGATAGCCATCACAATCTCCTAGATAAACAATGGTGCCATACCATCCCTCTGTCAAAGGAAGAAAACGGGCTTCTTTAATCTTTTCAAAATCAAACTCAAGCCCGTCAATGCCGTTCTCCTGTGAAGCAACATCCATAAACTGCTCCTCTGTGATTAAGTACATGCGGCCGATGGTTTTAGATGAAGCAGCGGGCTGATGGCCGATAAAAGCCACTCCTCCTGCTCCCCATTTGCTTTCCTGCTTTGAAAAATAAAGCGGATATTCAATTTCAACCGGTCGATCTTCCAGTGGAGGATTGCAGTTCCTGCATCCTCTTTCCGGTTCGGAGCTTCCTTCTGCCTGTCTTCCTTCTATGTAACAGGAAAACCTGTCTTTATTCATGTTTGACCCATAACTTGCATACCATACATAATTCATGCTGTTACTCCTTCCTACAAATACCGCACCTGTTGTTTAATATAGCGGCGCAAATAACTGACAAAATCCATAAAGCTGTTTTTATCGTCAAAAATTCCTTTTAAGGTGTCCAATTGCGGGTAAATACCATGCGTGTTAAACCTAACCGCTGTGATTCCCCGGTAAAACTCGCTTCCATCCGGATTCAGAATCACTGTGTCAATGTGTACTTCCTTTGTTCCTTCAATATAATGCTCTTTCACCTCAAAAACATCCAGTACGTTCAGCTTATATTTAAGCATTTGGATTCCTCCCCGCTCTATTGTAACAAATGGCCATTCAGAATTCCTGCCAGCTGTATGGCAGCAAGATCCCCATAAATCGGTAGTGGTAAAAAGGTCCCGAATCCATATCAAATCTTTAATTTGTCTGAATTTACTGACTTTTCGGTTGGTAAATTAGTACCATTGAACTATTGGGAATGTTTTGAAATAGTTATAACGATTCTTGTTATATATTGGCAATCGGGATAAAATAGGAATACATAAGACAGGGACTGCGGCTCATTCGAATAAAACGTTCTAGCCCAACAATTAGGGGGAGGGAATGGTATGACAGTATTCGAAGCAATGTCGTTGATGATTGGTTTTTCCATGCTAGTGCTGACCATTATTCGCTCCAAGGACAACGATTAAGTCTGCCCACATAATTATACAAAAAAGCCATGCGTCAGCACGCATGGCTCTTTTTTTATTCTACGACTAATTCATTTTCACGAACATCTACTTTTAACGCTTTGTTTTCTTCCTGATCCAGTAAAACATCTGCTACGGCATCTTCTACTTTTTCCTGAATCACTCTGCGCAACGGACGTGCACCGAATGCTGGGTGGTAGCCCAATTCAGCTATTTTCTTCTTCGCTTCATCCGTAAAATTGATTGTGATTCCCTGTTCCACCAGGTTCTCTTTCAGTTCGGAAAGCATCAGGTCAACAATTTGTACAAGGTCACCTTCTTTTAGAGATTGGAACTGTACAATGCTGTCAAAACGGTTCAGAAATTCTGGTTTGAAGTAGGAACCAATGGCATCAAGAATATTGGTTTCTTTTTGTACTTCCGCGACTTCGTTGGTAAATCCTAATTTTTTGGTTTGCTTTACACCACTGCCGGCATTGCTTGTCATGATGATAACTGTATCTTTAAAGGATACGGTACGGCCCTGGCTGTCAGTTAAGCGGCCATCCTCAAGGATTTGCAGGAACATGTGCTGTACATCGGGATGCGCTTTTTCAATTTCATCCAACAAAATAATGCTGTACGGCTTGCGGCGAACCATTTCAGTCAATTGTCCGGCTTCATCATGACCGACATATCCAGGAGGTGAGCCGATAAGCTTGGATACGGCATGTTTCTCCATGTATTCACTCATGTCAAGACGGATCATGGCTTCCTTATCACCAAATAATTCTTCTGCGAGTGACTTGGTCAACTCGGTTTTACCTACCCCTGTCGGACCGACAAACAGGAAGGATCCGATTGGACGGTTCTTCGCTTTCAGACCGGCACGGCTTCTGCGGATGGCTTTGGACACTTTTTCAACCGCTTCTTGCTGTCCGATGACTTTTTGGGAAAGGTTCTTCGCCAAGTCCTTCATTTTTGCCTGTTCGTCTTCCTGAAGTTTTTTAACCGGAATACCGGTTTTTTGCTCAACGATGGATTGAATATCTTCAAGGGTAACGGCCGCTTTTTCTTTGCCTTCATTCTCGTTCAATTTTGCCTGCAATTGAAGCTCTTCCTGGCGGAGTTTTGCAGCAAGCTCATAGTTTTCATTCATTGCTGCCTGTTCTTTTTCTTTTGAAATTTCCTCTAAACGCTCTTCAATGGAAGAGGTTTCATTGCCTGAATGAAGCAAGTTGATTTTGGAACCGGCTTCGTCCATAAGATCGATTGCTTTATCGGGAAGGAAGCGGTCCTGGATATAGCGGTGAGACAAGGCTACACACGCTCTTAAAACATCTTCTGAAAATGTCACTTCATGGTACTGCTCATATTTCGGAGCTAGACCCTTAAGAATTTCAAATGCCTTTTCAGGAGTTGGTTCGTTAACGATAACCGGTTGGAAACGGCGCTCCAATGCCGCGTCTTTTTCGATTTTGCGATACTCTTTCAGTGTCGTTGCACCCACCAGTTGAAGTTCGCCTCGGGCAAGTGCCGGTTTTAAAATATTGCCGGCGTCCATTGATCCCTCGGCTGATCCTGCACCGACGATCTGATGAATCTCGTCAATGAACAAAATGACATTTTTACGCTTTTGAAGCTCAGCAATCAGCTGCTTCATTCTCTCTTCAAATTGTCCGCGAATACCTGTATCTGCTACAAGAGAAGCTACATCAAGCAAATAGACTTCCTTGGAAAGAAGCTTGGACGGTACTGTACCTTCGGCAATTTTCAATGCCAATCCTTCAGCAATAGCTGTTTTACCAACCCCAGGTTCCCCTATAAGAACCGGATTGTTTTTGTTTCTACGGTTCAAAATTTCAATCACACGGTTTATTTCTTCCTCACGGCCGATCACAGGGTCGATGAGACCGGTTTTTGCAGCCTGGCTGATGTTGCGGCCAAATTGGTCAAGGAAACCTCCGCCCCTGCCTCTGCCACCACCTTGCTGTTGGGACTGCTGGGATTGCTGGCCGGAAAAACCTGAGTTCATGCCGTTGTTCATCATTTGTTTAAAGAAATCATCGAAGGATGAAAATTGGTTCATAGGGTTCATACCTCCTGTTGTATTCATAGATTGAGTAATTTTATGATAGCAATCTGCACATAGTGTTAACTGTTGTTTATGTTGATTAAAAGAAACGTT
>NZ_FNHW01000011.1 GCF_900103485.1 Fictibacillus solisalsi | reverse complement strand
ATTGTAAAATCCCTGACTTACCTGGCTTTTGTTTGGTTTTCAAAGAACATTTTGTTTCTGCCGCTCGTTTTGGCGACTTTATTAGAATACCATATTAGTATCTATTAAGTCAACCATTTTCTCTAAAAAGTTTTTCCAGAGATTCGCCTGCCGAACAGGCTTAACAAGAAGCTAAATAAATATACCACCTTATTATATGCAATGCAAGTGTTTTTCATAAAAAAATTATGTTTTTATAAAAAGACTTGAATTTTAAAGAAAAGAGCTGTTAAAAGTGATTCCACTTTTAACAGCTCTTTTACTGTATTGTTTTATTCTTCTGGATCGGTATCGCCGTCTTCGTCATGTACCTCAGTTTCGTTTGTTTCCACTTTTACTTCCGGTTCATCAGCGTCCGTTTCCATTGTTTCTTCGATGGCCTCATCAATGGCTTCATCCATTTCTTCTTCTTTATCGACCACGGCTACCGTAGCCACGTGGTTGCCTTCTTGCATGGAGATCAGCTTCACCCCTTGCGTATTTCGGCCCATGGAAGAAATGCCTTCCACATTCATGCGGATAAGTATGCCATCTGCCGTAATGATCATCAGATCCTGATCACTTGTAACGGTTTTGAGGGCAATGATATCGCCATTTCTTTCGGTAATGTTGGATGTTTTAATTCCTTTACCGCCGCGGGACTGCAATCGGTATTCTTCCATTGGCGTACGTTTGCCGTAGCCTTTTTCCGTGACAATAAGAACATCATGTCCTTCATCCAGAGCTTCCATGCCAACTACATAATCGTCTTCACCTAGGGTTACCGCTTTTACCCCGGCAGCTGTACGGCCCATGGACCTCACATCATCCTCCTTATAACGGATGGCCATTCCTTTGCTGGTTCCGACGATGATGTCCTTCTTGCCATCGGTCAGTTTGACGCCCATCAATTCGTCCTCATCGCGCAAGGTAATGGCAAACAAACCGCCTTTGCGTATATTGGCAAATTGGGATAGTGGTGAACGCTTGGTAATTCCGTGACGGGTCATGAAGTTGAGATACCAATCATCTTCAAATTCTTCCACTGGAATAACGGCGGAAATGGTTTCCCCGCGTTCCACCTGAAGCATGTTGATGATTGGAATTCCTTTTGCCGTTCTGCTCATCTCAGGGATTTCGTATCCTTTAAGACGATATACCTTCCCTTTGTTGGTGAAAAACAAGATCGTGTTATGGGAATTTGTGGTGAACAGGTGTTCCACGAAATCTTCATCCCCTGTGCCCATACCCTGGATGCCTCTTCCTCCCCGGCGCTGTGAACGGTACGTTGAGATCGGAAGACGTTTGATGTAGCCATTGTTGGTCAGGGTAATAACTACGTTTGTTCTTGGAATTAAATCTTCATCCTCGATCATATCAAAGCCAACCGTAATGTTGGTTCGGCGCTCATCCGCAAAACGCTCTTTGACTTCGGTGAGCTCTTCACGGATGATTTCCAGGATTTTTTCCTCGTCTGCCAGGATGGCGCGGAGTTCGGTAATTAAAGCAACAAGTTCATTATATTCATTTTCAATTTTATCGCGTTCCAGACCTGTCAGACGCTGCAGACGCATTTCAAGTATAGCCTGGGCTTGTTCAAAGCTCAGACCAAATCTTTCCATCAAACCTTCACGCGCAATCTCCGTTGTTCTTGATCCGCGAATCAACGCAATGACTTCATCCAGATGATCAAGCGCAATACGCAGGCCTTCGAGGATATGAGCCCGGGCTTCAGCCTTGCGTAATTCAAATTCGGTTCTTCTGCGTATAATGACCTGCTGATGTTTCAAATAATAATGCAGACATTCCTTCAGATTAAGAACTTTTGGCTGTCCATCGACAAGAGCAAGCATGTTGATTCCGAAGCTCGTTTGCAGTGCCGTATGCTTGTACAGATTATTTAACAGCACATTGGCATTGGCGTCACGGCGGACTTCAATGACGATTCTCATTCCGTTACGGTCGGATTCATCACGAAGATCCGTAATGCCGTCGACCTTTTTATCCCGCACCAATTCTGCAATTTTTTCTACCAGACGGGCTTTGTTTACCTGATAAGGAATTTCACTGACAATAATGAAGCTTTTGCCATTGGCTTGTTCTTCAATTTCCGCTTTTGCACGAATAATGATGGAGCCTCTTCCTGTCTGGTAGGCCTTTCTGATTCCTTCACGTCCAAGGATCTCACCTGCTGTCGGGAAATCCGGACCAGGAATAATTTCCATTAGCTCTGGAATCGAGATGTCAGGATTTTTACTCAGCTCAAGTACACCATCAATGACTTCCCCAAGGTGATGAGGAGGGATGTTTGTTGCCATACCGACTGCAATCCCCGATGTACCGTTAACAAGAAGGTTTGGAAAGCGGGAAGGCATAACGACAGGCTCTTTTTCCGATCCGTCATAGTTATCCTTGTAATCAATGGTGTCTTTATTGATGTCACGGACAATCTCCATGGCAATCTTGGACATTCTTGCTTCAGTATAACGCATGGCCGCCGCGGCATCGCCGTCGACGGATCCAAAGTTACCATGACCATCAACCAGCATATGGCGGTAGTTGAAATCCTGAGCCATACGGACCATGGTTTCATACACGGCAGAGTCGCCGTGCGGGTGATACTTACCGATTACTTCTCCGACGATACGCGCTGACTTCTTGTACGCTTTGTCAGCGGTCATGCCCAGGTCGTTCATGGCATAAAGAATACGCCGGTGAACTGGCTTCAGGCCATCCCGGACATCCGGAAGAGCACGGCTGACGATGACACTCATAGCATAATCCATAAAAGAAGTACGCATTTCCGAGCTGATATTTATTTCCTTCACCCGGGATTGATCTGCTTCAGACATTGATTCTAACCTCCATTTACTGCATGTTCCAATAACTTTTCACTGAAAATAAAGATCTATAAAAACCGTAAGAGAAACAGGGTGCCCCCTGTTTCCACTGTTGTTAAATATCCAAGTTTTTTACATAATGGGCGTTTTCCTGAATGAAATCGCGGCGGGGTTCAACCTTGTCCCCCATCAAAATATCAAAGGTTTCATCCGCTTCAATTGCATCCTTCAATTCAACCTGCAGCAATGTCCGCGTATCCGGATCCATCGTGGTTTCCCATAACTGTGTAGGATTCATTTCCCCGAGACCTTTATAACGCTGTACGCCAGGTTTCGGATTCTGCGGAAGCTCACCCATAATTCTTTCCATTTCTTTATCATTATAAGCATATTCGATCCGTTTTCCCTGCTGCACTTTGTATAAAGGCGGCTGGGCAATATAGACATAGCCATTTTCCACGATCGGCCGCATGTAACGATAGAAGAACGTCAGAAGCAGTGTGCGGATGTGCGCGCCGTCGACGTCGGCGTCCGTCATGATGATGACTTTATGGTAACGGGCTTTGGATATGTCAAAGTCTTCCCCGATCCCGGTGCCAAGTGCAGTAATGATGGCGCGGATCTCGTTGTTTGAGAGAATTTTATCCAGCCGTGCTTTCTCTACGTTAATGATTTTACCCCGCAATGGCAAAATAGCCTGGAAGTGACGGTCACGTCCCTGTTTGGCCGATCCGCCCGCTGAGTCACCCTCAACGATGTACAGCTCGGAGATGCTGGCATCCTTGGATGAGCAATCGGCAAGCTTTCCTGGAAGAGAAGAAACCTCCAGCGCACTTTTTCTTCGGGTTAATTCACGCGCTTTTTTGGCGGCCACACGGGCACGGAGCGCCATCATGCCTTTATCTACAACTTTACGTGCCACATCTGGATTCTCCAGCATAAAGGTGGAAAACTGTTCAGAAAATAGTGACTCGGTAATCGTTCTTGCTTCAGAGTTGCCGAGCTTTGTTTTCGTTTGACCCTCAAACTGCGGATCCGGATGCTTGATGGAGATGATCGCCGTCAATCCTTCACGTACGTCGTCACCGGAAAGGTTTGTATCACTGTCTTTGAACATATTGTTCCGGCGGCCATAATCGTTAATCACACGGGTCAGGGCCGTTTTAAAACCGGATTCATGCGTACCGCCCTCGTGTGTATTGATATTGTTGGCAAACGAATAAATGTTGCTTGTATAGCTGTCGTTATACTGCAAGGCAATCTCAAGGGAAATGCCTTCTTTCTCGCCTTCAATGAAGATCGGCTCATGAATCGCTTCACGTGAGCGGTTGATGTGCTCAACGTAGGACTTGATTCCGCCTTCATAGTGGTATTCCTGTACAACAGGTTCTTCTTCACGTTTGTCGGTGGCGACGATTTTAATGCCGCGGTTCAGATACGCCAGTTCCCTGATCCTCTGGGACAGGGTCGCAAAATCATACTCAGTCGTCTCAGAGAAGATTTCTTTATCCGGCACAAAATGAATTTTTGTACCTCTTTCTTCGGTTTCGCCAATCACTTTAAGATCAGCGGCTGGAACCCCTCTATGATATTGCTGGTAATGGATCTTTCCATCACGGTAAACCGTAACATCCATTTCACTGGACAAAGCGTTTACAACGGAAGCACCAACCCCGTGCAGGCCTCCGGATACTTTGTATCCTCCACCGCCAAATTTACCACCGGCATGAAGAACCGTCATAATAACCTCTACGGCCGGACGGCCCATCTTTTCCTGGATCCCGACCGGAATTCCCCGTCCGTTATCGGTTACAGTGATGCTGTTGTCCTTTTCAACCGTTACTGTAATCTCGTCACAGTAGCCGGCAAGCGCTTCATCAATGGAGTTATCGACAATTTCCCATACGAGATGGTGCAGTCCTTTCACATTGGTGGAGCCGATATACATACCCGGGCGTTTGCGGACAGCTTCCAGTCCTTCTAATACCTGAATATCACTTTCATCATAATGCTGTTCTAATTGTTGATCAGTACTCATTTTTTCTTCACCTACATTTCGGTTTCGGGAACAATTTCAAACTTTTTCCTGTCTTACTTGACGTACCAGCTATGGGCAAAATCAATCCGTTCTCCTGCCCGCTTTTTTAGCGTGATTGAGGATAGAGGGGAGATATAGACATGTTCTTTTGTAATGATGACGGATTTGGGATGATGGTTGGTATGGCATAAGTTCACCATGCTTTTTTTTTCTTTATGCTGTCTTAAAAAGGCACTCATTAATTCCGAGCTCTCAAGCGCACGGTAATCCAGAATAGCCACAATTTCCTTTTGCTGAATAACCGCTTCCTCGCCAATATGCAATAACATAGTCCACCTCACCTTATCCGTTCAATTGCACCTGTTTCAACATGGTACGTTGCTGCTTTATCGAGCGTTTCATGGTGTATGCCTTCCACGCTTGTTGTGGTGACAAAGGTTTGTACTTTGCCTTGTATGGTATTTAGCAAATGAGATTGCCGGTAGTCATCAAGTTCTGATAATACATCATCCAGCAGGAGCAGCGGATACTCTCCGACTTCTGAATGAATAAGATCAATCTCTGCTAATTTGACCGACAGCGCCGTAGTTCTCTGTTGGCCCTGTGAACCGAACGTCTGTACATCTTTCCCATTCACATGAAAGAGCAGATCATCGCGGTGCGGGCCGAACAAAGAGGTGCCGCGTTCTATTTCTCTATCTTTTATTTTAACAAACTTTTCTTCATATGCTTCTATCATTTTCGACAATTCTTGCTCTTCACATACCTCTACAGTCGGTTTATATATCACTTCCAGACGTTCCAGCCCTCTGGAGATGCCGTGGTGTATGGGATCGGCCCAGTTTTGGAGGAGTTTCATGTAACTCACCCGCTTTTCCGTTACCCGTGCCGCCGCCTGTATCAGTTGTTCTGTCAAAATATCAAGCATGACCGTATTTTCTTTGGATCGGCTGCGCTGCATGTCCCGCAAAAGTGAATTGCGCTGGGCCAGAACCTTTTGGTATTGCGATAAATAATGAAGATAGACAGGATTAACCTGTCCGATCTCCATATCAATAAAACGACGTCGCACCTGGGGACTCCCTTTGACAAGATTCAAATCCTCAGGTGCAAACATGACGACATTTAACGCCCCTATATAGTCAGTCAATCTCCGCTGTTCCAGTCCATTGACTTTTGCTTTCTTGCCTTTTTGTGAAACGACCAGGCTTAAACTGAATGGTCCGGTCCTTTTTTGAACCCGTCCTTCTATTTTAGCATATTCTTCGTCCCAGTAGATTAATTCTTTATCACGGGGGGTTCTGTGGGATTTTGCCATGGCCAGAACATAGATGGCTTCCATCACATTTGTTTTCCCCTGAGCATTCTCACCTAAAAACACATTGACCTTGTTTTCGAAATCAAGATGCTGGGATGAATAGTTTCTGTAATTTCTTATGTCCAATTGTTCAATATACAACGGGATACCCCCATTTATCTGGATACAGTGATCTCGCCCAATTCAGGAACAGAGACTTTATCTCCCTCGTAAAGCTTTCTTCCCCGGCGGTTTTCCCGCTCACCATTAACCAGCACTTCATTTTCTTCTAAATACCATTTTACCATTCCCCCGCTTGAGATGGCATCTACATGTTTAAGCAGCTGCTGCAGAGTAATGTATTCAGTCGTTATTTGCACGGTTTCCATCATAACACTCCTTTTCAGACTAGTATTCTCTATTTTCAACCCTTTATGAAAGGCATAAAAGCTGCCGGAGAACCAGCAGCTTTTTTATCGTTGTCTTGCTTGAATTTTTAATATGTTCGGACAGGCAGGATAAGCTGTTTGACGATTTCGTTGTCCACCGGAGTAATTAAGAACGGTCTCATCGCACCCGTGAACAGGACCTTAATCTCTGAACAGTCCATTGCTTTTAGTGCATCAATCATATATTTCGCATTGAAGGAAATTTTGAGTTCTTCTCCTTCCATGGATTCCGTGACGACATGCTCGTACACTTTACCGATTTCTGGAGAATTAGATGAAATTTCAACGGTATGATTATCGATGGTGGCAAGTTTCACCACATTGTTTCGTCCTTCACGGGCAAGAAGGGACGCCCGATCAATGGCCTGAAGAAATTCTTTCGTCGATAAACCCAACGTCGTTTTGCTCTCACTTGGAAGCAATTTGCTTGTATCCGGATAATTTCCGTCAAGCAGTCTTGAAAAGAATAACGTATTTTTTGTTTTAAATAAAACCTGATTGTCTGTAACAACAATTTGCACAAGCTCTGCAGATTCCTCAACAATTTTGGACAATTCATTCAAGCTTTTTCCTGGAATCACCACGTTTTGAAATGAAAGTCCTTCTGTATTGCTTTCAATTCTTGCCGTCCTTTGTGCAAGGCGGTGGCTGTCTGTTGCTACACAGCTGAGAACATTGTCTTCAAGGTTAATGTTCACACCAGTTAATATAGGACGTGTTTCTGACGTGGACACCGCAAAGACAGTTTGTCTGATAATTTGGCGAAGCAGATCTCCTTGGATACTGAACACATTTTGTTCTTCAATCTGCGGAAGGCGTGGATATTCTTCAGGATCCAGACCAACAAGGCTGAATTCGGAAGCTCCAGAGCGGAGTTTTGTTTCAAAACGCTCTCCTACTTCAATTTCTACGGTATCATTCGGCATTTTTTTTACGATTTCGGAAAAATATCGTGCCTGAAGAACAATGCTTCCTGGTTTTTGGACCTCAAGATTGACTTCCCCATTCTCTTCCATGGGAATCAGGCGTTCAATGGAAATATCGGAGTCACTTCCAGTCAGTGTCATCCCTTCACTGTGAACCACCATTTTTATACCCGTCAAAATCGGTATCGTTGTTCTCGAAGAAACAGCCTTCATTACATCCTGTACACCTTCAATTAGCTGGCTTCGGTTAATCTGAAATTTCATGATCATCCCCCTGAATATTTTACTTATTGGATTCGGTTATATTATTAATTTTTTTAAATAAAAAACAGTCGTAGTAATAGTAGGGCCTGTGAATCTGTGGATAAGTATGTGAGATGCAAGGAAAGGCAGCCTATCCACATGTGGACAGACTGTGTATAAGAGTGAACAAGTTATTCACAAAATCCCCAGGAAAAAGACAGACTGGCCAGTATTACGATTTTAACTGTTCGTGGATTTCTTTGATACTTTTTTGAAGCTGCTGGTCAGAAACCATAAGGTTCGAAATTTTCTCATGAGCATGAAGTACGGTCGTATGATCTCTTCCGCCAAATTCTTCTCCAATTTTGGGCAATGAATTATCGGTTAGCTCCCGTGCAAGATACATGGCAATCTGGCGGGGGAATGCAACTGATTTTGTTCTTTTTTTCGCTGAAAAATCTTCAAGTTTGATGTTATAATGCCGCCCGACAATCTCCTGGATGTGATGAATGGTAATCATGCGCGGCTTGGAGGAAGGAATAATATCCTTAAGTGCCTCGGCTGCCAGATCTGCATTCATATCCTGATTAATGAGTGAAGAGTAAGCGACCACGCGGATCAAAGCCCCCTCCAATTCTCGAATATTGGTATCGATTTGATTGGCAATGTAAAGCATCACTTCATTCGGTATATCTAGGCCTTCCGCTTTTGCCTTCTTGCGCAGTATGGCGATCCTTGTTTCAAGATCAGGCGGCGTGATGTCCGTGATCAATCCCCATTCGAAACGGGAACGGAGCCTGTCTTCAAGCGTCGGGATCTCCTTGGGAGGGCGGTCACTTGAAATGACAATTTGCTTGCTTTCTTCGTGAAGCGCGTTAAATGTATGGAAGAATTCTTCCTGGGTTTGTTCTTTTCCGGCAAGAAATTGAATATCATCGATAAGAAGAATGTCGACACTTCTGAATTTATTTCTGAATTCGACCGTTTTATTGTCACGAATCGAGTTGATGAATTCATTGGTGAACTTTTCAGATGAAAGATAAGCCACCTTTGCATTCGGTTTATGGTCAACCACATAATGGCCGATCGCATGCATCAAGTGGGTCTTTCCCAGGCCGACTCCTCCGTAAATAAAGAGCGGATTGTATGCTTTGGCCGGTGCTTCTGCTACAGCCAGAGATGCCGCATGGGCAAACCGGTTGCCCGATCCGATAACGAACCGGTCAAAGGTATACTTTGGGTTCAGCATGCTCTGGGTAACTTCCTCCTGCTGTTCCACGTTCACTTTTTGCGTTTTTTTCAATACTTTTTCAAAGTCAACTTCTTCCTCCATCTGATTTTGAGGAATAATGAATTTGACATCCAGCGCAGCCCCTGTCACATCCTGAAGAGTTTCGGAAATTAAGGTGGAATAACGGGATTCCAGCCAGTCACGGGCAAACTCATTCGGTGCTGTAATGATGAGCGTATCATTTTGCAAGGCGTGCGCCGCTGTGGACTTTAACCATGTCTCAAAGCTGGGTTTGCTGACCTTTTTTTCCATGGCAGCCAATGCTTTGTTCCATAGGTCATTAATATTTTCCACCAACAGTACCTCCTAAGTAATTTATATAAACGAAGATATTCCATGTAATATGCTTCTTTTTTTGGACCAGCGAAAGCAAACCTCAAGATTAGACAAAGGCTAATTTAGCGAATGAAAATCGAAAGCGATGTTCAAAATGATAAAAAAGCTTTTGAATAGATGGATCTTGAGGTTTTGATGAGGGCACAGTTCCTGAGAATACACCATGATGTATAAGCGTTGTACAGCTGTATGTATACGTACGCATAAATATTCTATTCACAGTAAACGTGCACAATCTATTAATATAGTAGAAAATCAGTATAAGGCGTTTCATTCAGAGGATGTGGACAACCTTATAAACACATTATTTTAAATGTCCACAACTTTATCCACAGTGTGTGGATAAAAATATTGTCGCATGAAGTTATCAACGAGTTAAAACACAACAATCATATCAAAAATATCCCATGAATGCAATGAGTTTCTCGCACTTATCCACAACCCCTACAACTTGTGTAAATGTGTTGTCCACAGCACAAGATTTTGTGTAAAACTTGTCGATAAAGGGTGTGGATAATGAAAATCCTGTCGAAAAAACTATCCACAGCGTGTCGAAATAAAAAAATTAGGGATGAAGATCGGCGGAAGACCTCCAGGAGTGTAATTTTCTTGTTCCTTAAATAAATTCCAGGAAGTCTTGACAAACAGAGGGTATAATCCTTATACTTACTTAGACTGTCTTTTTGATATATCCTCAGGGAGGTGTAATATATAATGAAACCAACGTTTCAACCAAATAATCGTAAACGTAAGAAAGTACATGGTTTTCGTGCGCGTATGGCAACAAAGAACGGCCGTAAAGTTCTAGCTCGCCGCCGCCAAAAAGGAAGAAAAGTATTATCTGCATAGGCCACTGACAATCAGTGGTCTTTTTTCTGATATAGAGGAAAAATTGATAATTGTTTAAATAAAAAGAAGTAGCCGATACTGTTAATGATAAGTATGAAATCTAATTGAGAAGTATTGAGATCCAGGTGGAGTTGTTGCCGGATGGAAAAGCAGAAACGCTTAAAAAAGAATGAAGAGTTTCAGGAAGTGTTTAAAAGAGGAAAATCGTCTGCCAACCGCCAATTTGTAATATATGCGCTGGAGAAAAACGATCAGCCTCATTTAAGATTAGGTTTGTCAGTAAGCAAGCGGGTGGGAAAAGCTGTAACCCGAAACCGAATCAAGCGGGTAGTGAAAGAAATATTTATGAAGCACGAAGAGGAGATTGCATCCAACAGGGATTATATCGTTATTGCCCGGAATCCAACAGCTGACATGGATTACTTTGAGATGGAAAAAAGCCTTCTGCATGTGCTGCAGCGTGCCGGTTTGTTCAGACAGTCAAAGGATAGGCGTAAATGAAACGGCTTTTCATCCTGATTTTCCGTTTCTACCAGCGGTTTATATCACCGTTGACTCCGCCGACCTGCCGTTTTTATCCCACATGCTCGCATTATGGAATTGAAGCGCTTCAACGATTTGGTGCCATTAGAGGATCATGGCTGACGTTAAAGAGGATTTTAAAATGCCATCCTTTCCATCCGGGAGGGATCGATCCGGTACCCGAAAGGAAGAAACGCTGAAAATATAGAAACAATGCTTTAAGGAGGATGAGGAGTGCGAAAGAAATTAGGAATACCGTTTGCTCTGGCCAGTTTAATGCTTTTATTGTCTGGCTGTAGTTCTGTAAACAAACCAATTACCCCAGAAAGTACCGGAGTCTGGAATGAGTATATTGTTTATCCGTTATCATGGGTAATTACTCAATTTGCCGAGATGATGGGGAACAATTACGGGCTGTCCATTGTGGTTGTTACCATATTGATCCGTCTTGCATTGTTGCCGCTCATGATCAAACAGACAAGAAGCTCAAAAGCCATGCAGGACATTCAGCCTGAATTGCAGAAGCTTCGGGAGAAATACAGTTCAAAAGATGCGACTACACAGCAAAAACTTCAGCAGGAAACGATGCAGCTGTTCCAGTCCCACGGGGTAAACCCGCTGGCGGGCTGTCTGCCTTTGGTAATCCAAATGCCAATCCTGCTAGGCTTCTATCATGCCATTATGCGTACTCAGGAAATCAAAAACCACAGCTTTTTATGGTTTGACCTTGGAAATCCAGATCCTATATATGCTTTGCCGATTATTGCCGGAATCACGACCTTCCTTCAGCAGAAGATTATGATGGGCGGTACAAACAATCCTAATCCACAGATGAAAATGCTGCTCTACATCATGCCGGTCATGATTGTTGTTTTTGCGATTAACTTCCCGGCAGCATTATCGCTTTACTGGGTAATTGGTAACATGTTCATGATTGTACAGACATATTTTATTACAGCCCCGAACAGGAAGAAAACAAACCAATTGGATAGGGGAGCTAAAAAGTGAAACAGATCCAGGTAACGGGAAAAACAGTTGAAGAAGCAGTTTCAGCAGCACTGGCCGAACTTCAGGCTTCCAAAGAAGAGGTTGAAGTAAAAGTTCTTGAAGAATCGAAAAAGGGTTTTTTGGGTTTTGGCGGAAAGCCGGCGCTTATCGAGGTTTCCATTAAGCCGGATCCGATCCAGAACGCTGTTGCTTTTTTACAGGAAGTCACCGATAAAATGGGTGTGCCTGTTACCATTTCACTTAAAGAAAACCGTGAAGAAACGATTTTTGAGCTTTCAGGTGAAAAAATCGCCATTCTGATTGGAAAAAGGGGACAAACCCTTAACTCTCTGCAGTACTTGACCAATCTCGTAGCCAATAATCACTCGAGCAACTATCTCCGGATCATACTCGATGCTGAAAACTACAGAGAGCGGCGCCGGGAATCGCTGGAACGGCTGGCCATGCATACTGCCCAGAGAGTGGCGGCGACAGGAAAAGGGGTTGCCCTTGATCCGATGCCGTCCAACGAGCGAAAAGCCATACATATGGCCCTTCGAAACAATAAAAAAATCGAAACATCTTCAGAAGGGGCAGAACCGTTCCGAAAGGTCATCATCCGCCCCGCGAAAAACTGACGTTGTGTGCATGGGGCATCGCCCCGCTGCATTTGCCCGCCATCCTTTATTTTTACAAAGGGAGGCGGGTTTTTTCATTGCCTTTTGCGGTCGAATTGAGTTAAACTAAAAGGTATTGTGGATAAATATGTCTTCATTTGTGACAAAGTTATCCACTGTGGATAGTTAGAAACGAGAATAACGGAAATAATAGGATAGATACAGTAAGTTTTGGGTTTCAAAAAGAGGTGAGAAGGATGGAATACGATACAATTACGGCGATCTCCACACCGATGGGAGAAGGTGCTATTGCAATTGTCAGGTTAAGTGGGAGCGAGGCGGTCTCGATTGCCGATTCCATATATAAGGGAAAAATAAAGCTGCAGGATGCAGAATCACATACCATTCATTACGGAAAACTCATTGAGCCAAAAACGGAAGAAGCCGTAGAAGAGGTCATGGTTTCCGTCATGAGAGGACCGCGGACCTTCACAAGAGAAGATGTAGTTGAGATCAACTGCCACGGTGGAATCGTTTCGGTAAACCGGGTGCTGCAGCTTGTCCTAAACCATGGAGCAAGGCTGGCCGAGCCGGGTGAATTTACAAAACGTGCCTTTTTAAATGGACGTATTGACCTGTCCCAGGCAGAAGCAGTCATGGACTTGATCCGTGCCAAAACGGACAGGGCCATGAATGTCGCATTAAATCAGATGGAAGGCCGGCTTTCCAAGCTGGTGGGCAAATTAAGGCAGACGCTGCTTGAAACCATTGCCCATGTGGAAGTGAACATCGATTACCCTGAGTATGATGCCGAAGAAATGACACACGCGCTTCTAAATGAAAAGCTCGGTTTTGTAAAAGGTGAAGTGGAAAAAATCCTGATAACGGCCCAACAGGGTAAAATTTTGCGCGAGGGTCTTTCAACCGCGATTATTGGACGCCCGAACGTAGGTAAATCGTCTCTGATGAATGCGCTTGTTCATGAAAATAAAGCAATTGTTACGGAAATTGCCGGCACAACCCGCGATGTGATTGAGGAGTACGTAAATGTAAGGGGTGTTCCCCTTCGCCTCGTAGATACCGCTGGAATACGGGAGACCGAAGACATCGTCGAGCGGATCGGGGTTGAAAAATCAAGGAAAGTGCTGAAAGAATCGGATTTAATTTTGCTGGTCATCAATAGCAATGAACCTCTTTCCGCTGAGGATGAAAACCTTTTTGAAGCCGTAAAAGGTCTTGATGTTATCGTTATCGTCAATAAGACAGACCTAAAGCCAAACATAGATATGAACCGGGTAAAGGAACTGGCAGGATCTCATCCAGTGATCACGACCTCCCTTCTGCATGAAGAAGGCGTGGATCGCCTTGAAGAGGGGATTGCCCAGTTGTTTTTCCAGGGAGGCATTGAAGCACAGGACATTACCTATGTTTCGAATTCAAGACACATTGCGCTCTTGCAACAGACCATTCGCCATATCGATGAGGCGTTAAATGGCATTGAAATGAGTTTGCCAATTGACATGGTTCAGATTGATATTACACGAGCATGGGAAATTCTCGGTGAGATTGTTGGAGATACCGTTTCTGAGAGTCTGATCGACCAGTTGTTCTCCCAGTTCTGTTTAGGGAAATAAAAGGAGGAAGAAATAATGGGATATGATGCAGGCCGTTTTGACGTGATTGTCGTTGGAGCGGGCCACGCAGGGGTTGAAGCCGCACTTGCTTCTGCAAGAATGGGTGCTGAAACCCTTTGTTTAACCCTTAACTTAGATACCATTGCCTATATGCCATGCAACCCGTCTGTCGGCGGTCCTGCTAAAGGAATCGTTGTGCGCGAACTCGATGCGCTCGGCGGGGAAATGGCTCGCAATATTGATAAAACGCATATTCAAATGCGTATGCTGAATACCGGAAAGGGACCTGCCGTTCGTGCGCTCAGAGCCCAGGCCGATAAGTTCTTGTATCAGAATGAAATGAAAAAGACGATGGAAAACACAGAACACCTGACACTGAGACAGGGTATGGTAGAACGCCTTTTGATGGAAGATGGCGTTTGTAAAGGTGTGGTCACCAAAACGGGAGCCGAATATCGCGCTTCTGCGGTTGTTCTGACCACAGGTACCTACCTTAGAGGAAAAATCATCATTGGTGAACTTTCTTACGAGAGCGGGCCAAACAACATGCAGCCATCGGTAAACCTTTCTTACCATCTTCAGGAGCTTGGTTTTCAGATGGTCCGCTTTAAAACAGGTACTCCTCCGCGCGTCAACAGCAAAACCATTGATTATTCTGTTACAGAAATTCAACCAGGTGATGAGGTACCCCGTGCTTTTTCATATGAAACAACGAAGTATATTACAGACCAGCTTCCATGCTGGCTGACCTATACCAGTCCTGAAACACACGAGCTCATTAATGGAAACCTTCACCGTTCTCCAATGTATTCAGGAATGATCGAAGGAACCGGACCCCGGTACTGCCCTTCCATTGAAGACAAAGTGGTTCGTTTTAACGATAAGCCGCGCCACCAGATTTTCCTTGAGCCGGAAGGAAGAAATACTGAAGAAGTTTATGTACAAGGTCTTTCTACAAGTTTGCCAGAAGATGTGCAGCGAAAAATTCTTGCCACCATTCCTGGCCTCGAGAAAGCCGAACTGATGCGTGCCGGTTATGCGATTGAATATGATGCCATCGTTCCAACCCAGCTGTGGCCATCCCTGGAAACGAAGCTCGTTGAGGGACTCTTCACTGCAGGACAGCTAAACGGTACGAGCGGCTATGAAGAAGCTGCCGGACAAGGAGTTATGGCGGGGATCAACGCAGCGTTGAAAGTGAAGGGCAAAGACCCTCTGATTCTGGACAGATCCGAAGCCTATATTGGTGTACTCATTGACGATCTTATTACAAAAGGGACAAATGAGCCATACCGCCTGCTTACTTCACGTGCCGAATACCGTCTGCTTCTCCGCCATGACAATGCGGACTTAAGGCTAACAGAAAAAGGTTATGAAATCGGCCTGATTCCTCAAGAACGGTACGACCGGTTTTTGGCGAAAAAAGATAAGGTTCGGCAGGAGATCGAACGCCTTGAGCAAGTTACCGTCAAACCCACGCCTGAAGTACAGGACATTCTTGCAGGGGCAAAAAGCTCACCTCTTAAAGAACCGATGACAGCAGCCACCCTATTAAAACGGCCTGAAATCACGTATGATGTGGTGGCACAAATTCATCCTGCCGAGCCGGCTGTGGACGAAGTGATTGCCGAACAGGTGGAAATCCAGGTGAAATACGCCGGATACATCGACAAGCAGCTCGCACAAGTGGAACGAATGAGAAAAATGGAAAACAAAAAGCTGCCAGTTAATCTGGACTATATGGCCATTAACGGACTGGCAACCGAAGCGAAGCAAAAATTGCTTGAAGTCCGTCCATTGTCTGTTGGCCAGGCTTCCCGGGTTTCCGGTGTGAATCCTGCAGACATTTCCATTTTGCTTGTTTACCTGGAGCAGGGGAAACTGGCCAAAACCGCAGATTAAGCGTTTGGAGGACGAAATGGATATAACAACCTTTGAAGAAAAACTAGGGGAGAAAGGAATCCACCTTTCTTCCCGCCAGCTTCAGCAGTTTGAAGCCTATTTTCACATTCTCGTGGAATGGAACGAGAAAATGAACCTGACCGCAATTACGGACAAAGAGGAAGTTTACCTCAAGCATTTTTATGATTCACTGTCTGCTGCCTTCTTTTTTGATTTTAATCAGGAGTTTTCTGTTTGCGATGTGGGTGCAGGAGCAGGTTTTCCGGGCATCCCGCTAAAAATTTGTTTTCCCCATATTAAGCTTTCAATCTGCGATTCATTGAAAAAAAGAATTACTTTCTTGGAGCACTTAACACAAAAGCTCGAATTAACTGATGTGTCACTTTATCATGACAGGGCAGAGACCTTCGGACACCGTCCGGAAACACGCGAGGCATATGATCTTGTACTGGCCCGTGCCGTAGCAAGGATGTCTGTTTTAAGTGAATTGTGTCTTCCGCTTGCCAAAAAGGGCGGGCATTTTCTTGCGATGAAGGGCGCGCAGCTTCCGGAAGAAATGAAAGACAGCAAAAAGGCCGTCCAGCTATTGGGCGGAAAGGTAAACGACGTATTCTCTTTTAAGCTGCCGGAGGAAAACAGCGACAGATTCATCGTTCTGATAGATAAAGAAAAAGCCACACCAAAAAAATATCCAAGAAAGCCAGGGACACCAAACAAGAGTCCTCTTTCATAATCTGCAAGCCAATGTTTCACGTGAAACATTGGCATACATACGCCGGCATACCAAAGAATTTTTCAAAAACTGGCAGGAAAACAGATGGGCAGAGCGAAAATCTAAGATAGATAACAAAAGGTGGTGTCATTCATATGAAACATCCTTTTTCACGTTTATTCGGCATCGGCGAAAAAAATCAGACAGCTGAAGTTGAAGAGAAAAACGATAACGAAGAAATTGTGCAGCTCCCGGTGAAGGATATTCACCCGAACCAATTCCAGCCCCGTACCGTTTTTATAGATGAACGAATTGAAGAATTATCACAAACGATTGAAACGCACGGTATTATCCAGCCGATTGTTGTCAGGACATCAGAAAATGGTTCCTATGAAATTATTGCAGGAGAACGCCGGTGGCGAGCTGTTCAAAAGCTCGGCTGGGAAACCATACCGGCGATCATCAAGGAGTTTGATGATGGTCAGACGGCTTCTGTTGCACTTATAGAGAATCTGCAGCGGGAAGAACTGACAGCGATTGAAGAAGCGATGGCGTATGCCAAACTTCTTGAAATTCACGGCCTTACCCAGGAAGGTCTGGCACAGAAGCTTGGAAAAGGACAGTCAACAGTAGCGAACAAACTCCGCTTGCTGAAACTTCCCCAGCCCATCCAGGATGCGTTACTGCAAAAGCAAATCACCGAACGCCATGCAAGAGCTCTAATTATCCTTAAATCACCCGATAAGCAAGAAGCCGTCCTGAATGAGATTCTGGAAAAACACCTGAACGTCAAACAGACGGAAGAACGTGTGAAAAAGCTGATTGAGGGAGAAAACCAGGAAAAGAAACCTGTGGCGAAAAGGAAATCCTACAGCAAGGACACGCGGCTGGCCATCAATACTGTCCGCCAGTCCGTGGATATGGTTCTCCAAAGCGGCCTTACCATAGATACAGAAGAAGAGGACCATGAGGAATTCTATCAATTCACGATCCGCATACCGAAAAAGTAACCGTTACAGCTCCTTTCAGCCATCCTGAAAGGAGCTTTTTTGTGGGTGAAACCTAAACATTTTTCTGTGTTTTTTTATGAACTTTCCGTAAGAAAAAAGAGGAATTCATGATATGATGAAAGAAATGAACTCTCGTAAAGAATTGAGGTAGGTGTCATCGTGGCTAAAACCATTGCAATTGCCAATCAAAAGGGTGGGGTTGGAAAAACAACGACATCCGTGAACCTCGGAGCATGTTTAGCTTATTTCGGCAAAAAGGTTTTACTTGTTGATATAGACCCGCAGGGGAATGCTACGAGCGGTGTTGGCGTCGATAAAGGCGATGTGGATCAATGCATCTATAACGTGCTTGTCGACGATGCAGAAGTAAAAGACATCATTATGGAAACAATTTGCGAAGGATTACATATATTGCCGTCGACCATTCAACTGGCTGGTGCTGAAATTGAACTGGTTCCGACCATTTCCAGGGAGGTAAGGCTGAAACGGGCGCTTTCGTCTGTTGAACGCCAGTATGACTTTATCATTATTGACTGCCCTCCTTCTCTCGGATTATTGACCATTAACTCACTCACAGCAGCAGACGGAGTTATCATACCGGTCCAATGTGAATATTATGCGCTTGAGGGTTTGAGCCAGTTACTTAATACAGTCCGCCTCGTACAAAAGCATTTGAATACGGATTTGACCATTGACGGTGTTCTGCTGACAATGCTTGATGCCAGAACCAACTTGGGAATCCAGGTTATTGAAGAAGTGAAAAAGTACTTTCAGGATAAAGTCTATTCCACCATTATTCCTCGAAATGTTCGTCTATCTGAAGCGCCAAGCCATGGAAAACCGATTATTATTTACGACCCTAAATCCAGAGGTGCAGAAGTTTATTTAGAATTAGCGAAGGAAGTGATTGGCAGTGGCGAAAGGGTTAGGTAAAGGAATTAATGCATTTTTTCCGGGCGCGGATTTTGAAAATGAAGATACGGTCTCTGAAATCAAATTAACCGAACTGCGTCCCAATCCCTATCAACCGAGGAAAGTGTTTAATGAATCAGCTATTGCAGAACTGACAGAGTCCATCAAGGAACATGGGGTTCTGCAGCCGATCATTGCAAGAAAAAGCATTAAAGGCTATGAGATTGTGGTAGGAGAACGCCGGTTCAGGGCAGCAAAGGAAGCCGGATTGGAGCAGATGCCGGTAATCGTCAAGGAATTTACAGAGCAAAAGATGATGGAAATTGCTCTGATTGAAAATCTTCAGCGCGAAGATTTGAATCCCATCGAAGAAGCTCAGGCTTACCAGAAGCTCATGGAGCATTTGAAAATCACCCAGGAAGAACTGGCAAGCCGTGTGGGCAAAAGCAGACCGCACATTGCCAACTTTGTGCGATTGCTTCAGTTGCCGGATCCGGTCCAGGAGATGATGTCCCAGGGTGAGCTTTCAATGGGTCATGGGCGGGCACTGCTTGGATTGAAAAAGAAAGCAAAAATGCAGGCTGTTGTGGAGAAATGCGTAAATGAAAAGCTCAACGTCCGCCAGCTTGAAAAGCTGATCCAGCAGGTGAATCTTAACGTTCCACGTGAAACAAAGAAAAAAAGCGAAGATAAAAGTGTCTTCATCATCGAAAAGGAATCAACACTCAGAGACCATTTTGGCACTTCAGTTTCTATTAAACGGACAAAACGAAAAGGCAAAATAGAAATTGAGTTTTTCTCCGATGAAGATTTGGAACGGATCCTTGATCTGATCGGAAAGCAGTAAAACCATCGAAGCGGTGGTTTTTCTTTTTGGACTCTTAAAACATCATGGGTAAAGGCGGGAAGGAAAAGTGGCATTAATAGGGACACTGGTCAATGGCCTGGCTATTATCATCGGGAGCTTGCTGGGACTTTTTTGGAGAAACATCCCCGAAAAAACAAAAACGACGATCATGCAGGCGATGGGCCTGGCCGTCATTATTCTTGGAATTGGAATGGGTTTGAAGAGCAAGCAATTTTTAATCGTTATCGCCAGCCTGGCAATGGGGGGTGTACTGGGAGAGAAACTGGATCTGGAAGGAAAGCTTGGACAATTGGGACACTGGCTTGAAGCCAAACTTGGCGGGAAGGAAAAAAGCGGCATTGCTAATGCGTTTGTCACGGCAACGCTTGTATTTATGATCGGGGCCATGTCCATTGTGGGGGCGCTGGACAGCGGGCTGCGGCATGATCATGCAGTGCTGTATACCAAGTCAATGATTGATGGATTTTGTGCGATCTTTTTCACATCCGCACTCGGAGTTGGCGTCATCTTCTCTGCTGTGCCTGTGGTGCTCTATCAAGGGTTGATTGCCCTTTTTGCCACCCAGATTGACCGTTTTGTTCCGGATGCGCTCATGCAGCAGATCATTATCGAGATTACCGGGACTGGCGGAATCATGATCCTTGCGATTGGTCTGAACATTCTCCGCCTCACCACCATCCGGGTAGCCAACCTGCTGCCGGCGCTGCTTTTCACCATATTGATCGTATGCATTGTCTATTATTGGGACAAACTTTCCGCCTTTGCAGGAGGAATCATTTAAAAGAAAGATAGCCCTCTTTTGTGGAGGAAGACGGGAGAGTTTTTTTAAATCAATCAGGATAGGAGTTATTGATAAGGTGATTTTTTTAAGAAAAGTTCTACCTACTGATTTAGAGCAGCTATTAGTTATCGAGAATGAAGGCTTTTCGAGAGAAGAAGCTGCCACAAAAGAAGCACTTTTGGAGAGGATTCAGCGAATCGCTGACACTTTTATTGTGGCAGAGACGAAGGGAAAAATTCTAGGGTATATTAATGGACCTGTTATTAATCAGCCATACATTACCGATGACCTTTTTAAGGAAATCAAAGAGAATCCGAAAAATGGAGGATATCAGAGTATTTTAGGACTGGCAGTCTCCAAACAGGCAAGGAATCAAGGAATTGCGAAACTTTTAATCGAGAAAATGGAAGAACTTGTGAAAGAGAATGAAAGAGAAGGAATTACATTAACATGTAAACCAGAGTTAGTCTCTTTTTATGAAAAATTGGGATTTGTTAACCATGGTATTTCTGAATCCAAGCACGGCGGTGTAAGCTGGTACAACATGGTTAAATCTTAAAGGCATATGAAAACGACCGGATCGACGTCTGGTCGTTTTTGGTTTACATATATAAGGGTGTAACTTTTTTAAAAGGCCGGCTTCTTTTTATTCATTGTATACAGATCTTCTTTAATGGGCAGTGGGGTAATGTTCTTTTTTACCCTTTGGCTCATGGAGGCGAAATACAGAGAATCCGCGATTAGTTCCGCCATTTTCATAACAACGCTTAGCCGGGTGTTCTGGAGAACGAAATATTCCATAAATCCGCTGACGTTCACTATACCGGTTAAATGCATGTCGCCAACCGGCGGAAGCTCCTTATTAACACCGGCACCTGGTTTCACCGGTCCTTCCCCAATAGAGACCATTCCCACATGGTTGAGTTTTCCGAGGCATGCATCAATTCCTATGATAAAAGCATCCGGATGCTTTTGTTCAATCATTTTAAGCTTATCTTTCAGGTTGACCGCATGTACCGGATCATCCAACGTCCCGTACACATGAAACGGAAAGGCTTTGATGGTATGAAGCTTGGTACCCACCAATGGGCCAAGGGCATCACCGGTGGAACGATCTGTCCCAATGCAAACCACAACCACTGGAGTTGTTTGCGTATTAGGAAGAAGGTTCCCAATTTTTTCTGTGATGAGCATACAAGCCTCTTTTTCCTCATGGTGCATTTTATAATGAAAAGGTTTATCGGGAACGAGCTTCCTTTTAAGGAACATAAAATCCACTCCTTTAAAATGTTACTACCAGTATACGGACTAATTGGCAATACTATACATCTAGTATGGGCTTAGCTGACATCATTTTTTGGAACGCGCCAGAATGAGTAGGATTCAGTATTAGTCGGAGCAGGCTGTGCTTCTGGTCCCGTAATGCCTATTTGGTTTCCTTCAGTTAAATGTTTTATACCCCCTTCCTCGGGATTCTAAGCCATGGTTCGTTTAAAGATGTGTTAATCGTTGAAAATTCAGCGGAAATTGGGTACATTAAGGCATAGCTATGATTGATATGGAGGTTGGAGCGGAGTGGAACTACTCAATATAGCCCAGCAGGTAGATGAAGTATACAAGCAGGTTGGTGATGGCGATTTATGGATCAACCTGGGCATGAAAGTGCTGAAGATTGTCCTTATTTTATTCGGTGCGGCCATCGTTGTTAAAATCGTAAGGGCGGCCATTTCAAATATATTTAAAATCAGGATGAAAAGTCCGTTGCGGATGTCGGAACGCCGTGAGAATACATTGATCCGGCTTCTCGATAATGTGGCAGCCTATCTTATTTATTTTATTGCGCTGCTTATGGTGCTGACCGAATTTAACATTGATGTGAAGGCGCTTCTTGCTGGAGCCGGTGTGGTCGGACTGGCTATCGGTTTTGGCGCTCAGAGCCTGGTAAAGGATATTATCACCGGCTTCTTTATTATATTTGAGCAGCAATTTGCTGTAGGGGATACTGTAAGAATCAACTCATTCGAAGGAACGGTGGAAGAAATCGGGCTGAGGACGACGAAAGTCAAACAGTGGACTGGTGAGCTTCATATCATCCCGAACTCGTCCATCACGGAAGTGACGAACTTTTCCGTTAATAACAGCATTGCTGTCGTGGATGTCAGCATTGCCTATGAGGAAGATGTGAACCGCGCACAGGATATTATTGAAGAAGTTGTGAAGCAAAAGACCGTTGAGTATCCAGAGATGGTCGCAGAGCCGGAAGTTCTCGGTATTCAGTCCGTCGGGGCAACGGAAGTCGTGATCCGGGTGACAGCTGAAGTTCTACCCATGACCCACTTCAAAATAACAAGAGAACTGAAGAAAGCCATCAAACTCCGTCTGGATGAGGAAGGCATTGAACTTCCCTTTCAAAAGCTGGTTTCTTATCATAAAACAACACTTGCAGAACATGAATAAAGATAAAAGCCATTGTGCCAAAGTGGTTTTCTCTATAAAATAATATAAAAGCAGAGCGTTTGGGGAGTGATGGACTTGGAAGGAAAAGAGTTCTTTTTGAATGATGAAGTGGAAATGAAAAAGCCACACCCATGCGGCACCAACCGTTGGAAAATTATCCGCATGGGAGCTGACATCCGGATTAAATGCATGGGCTGCCAGCACAGTGTTCTTATTCCCAGAAGAGACTTTGTGAAGAAAATGAAAAAGGTCCTGGTATCTAACCAGGAATAAAAAAATTACTTCCTGTGTTCCACGTGGAACAAAATGCAGAATCGGCGCATTCAAGTGTTGGTTCTGCTTTTTTGTATTTAAGCGGGTAATAGTTGATTGGAGTGAAGGGTGCGGGACTCCCCGAAAATGAAATTAACATTTTCTTCGTACGATGTAACGTTGCCGAAAACTTTCCTTGTCCTTCGGGACTAGCGGGACAGGTGAGACTGCAGGCTGATCGCCCGTCCGGGGAAAGCGAGCATCCTGTAACGGAACGCAACCGCCTGTATAACTTGTTTTTTGCCTGCCAACACCCTATAATGAGGAAAGATGTGCTAACAAGTAATGGAACGACAAAATATATGATGATTGAAATCAATGAGGAGTGGAATAAATGGCTTTAACAACTGGAATTGTCGGTCTTCCCAATGTAGGGAAATCGACGCTTTTTAATGCCATCACACAGGCTGGCGCGGAATCTGCAAACTATCCGTTCTGTACGATCGATCCTAACGTGGGGATTGTTGAGGTGCCGGATGACCGCCTGCACAAGCTGACTGAGATGGTTCAGCCTAAAAAAGTGGTTCCGACAGCATTTGAATTTACGGATATCGCCGGTATCGTTAAAGGCGCAAGCAAAGGGGAAGGTTTGGGCAACAAGTTCCTTTCTCACATCCGCCAGGTAGATGCGATTCTTCAGGTCGTTCGTTGTTTTGAAGATGAGAACATCACGCACGTTTCCGGAAAAGTCGATCCGATCGATGATATTGAAGTCATCAATCTTGAACTTATATTTGCAGATATGGAAACCGTGGATAAGCGGATTGCCAGGGTTGAAAAACTGGCGAAGTCAAAAGACAAAGAAGCGGTTGCTGAACATAGCGTTCTTTTGAAAATTAAAGAAGCATTGCTGAATGAACTGCCGGCTAGAAGCGTGGAACTGACACCTGAAGAAAATAAGATTGTATATGGCCTTCATTTGCTTACCATGAAACCGATCCTTTATGCAGCAAACGTCAGTGAAGAAGATCTGTTGGAGGGCGGAAATGAGCATGTGGAGAAAGTAAGAGAGTATGCTGCCCGCGAAAATGCTGAAGTCATCGTAATTTGCGCAAAGATCGAAGAGGAAATCGCCGAGCTCGAGGGTGACGAAAAGAGTGCGTTCCTTGAAGAGCTTGGTATTCAGGAAGCAGGTCTTGATCAGCTGATTCGTGCGTCTTATTCTCTTCTTGGGCTCGCAACATACTTTACAGCCGGTGTACAGGAAGTGCGTGCATGGACGTTCCGCAAAGGCATGAAGGCTCCACAGTGTGCGGGTATTATCCATACGGACTTTGAACGTGGGTTTATCCGTGCCGAAGTGGTTGCTTATGATGATTTGATGAGCGCCGGCAGCATGGCGGCTGCCAAAGAAAAAGGCCGTGTGCGTCTTGAAGGAAAAGAGTATGAAATGAAAGACGGAGATGTCGTACACTTCCGTTTCAACGTTTAATATAGTGGTTTTTGAAAGGAAAAGCGTGTTTGCTTTTCCTTTTTTCTATTAATCCTTGAATGTCCTTGTGTTTTGTACGGGTATTTGCTATAATTCATTATTGTGAGTTAATTATCGATTGTATTGAAATGTTGATAGTTTACTCCTTGCCCTATTATTGGGCCGTTTAGACCAAAAGGAGGTGACCGGAATGAAAAAGTACGAAATCATGTACATCGTCCGTCCAAATCTTGAAGAGGATGCTCTTACAGCTGTGAAAGAAAGAGCTAAGACCATCCTTACTGATAATGGTGCGGAAATCGCTAACGAGAAAGAAATGGGTAAAAAGCGTCTAGCATATGAAATCAACGACTACCGTGATGGATATTACACGCTATTGAACGTAAATGCTCCTGTAGAAGCGATCAATGAATTCGACCGTCTTATGAAGATCAACGAAGATGTTCTTCGTTTCATGACAATTGCAGACGAGAGATAATTTTTTAACGTTGAAGGAGAGGTTCTAATGCTAAATCGTGTAATCCTTGTTGGACGTTTAACGAAGGACCCGGAATTGCGCTATACCCCAAGCGGTGTGGCAGTTGCAAACTTTACTTTGGCAGTAAATCGTACATTTACAAATCAGCAGGGTGAACGCGAAGCAGATTTTATCAATTGTGTAATCTGGCGTAAGCCGGCTGAAAATGTGGCCAACTTCTTGAAGAAGGGTTCACTTGCCGGAGTAGATGGACGCATCCAGACACGTTCTTATGACAATAACCAGGGACAGCGTGTATACGTGACTGAGGTTATGGCTGAGAGTGTCCAGTTCCTTGAGCCGAAGAATGCGAATGCGGGCGGAGGGCAACAGTACCAAAGCCAGGGCGGAAACAACTTTGGCGGGCCATCAGGTGACCGCGGTTATGGACAGCAACAGAACCAGAACCAAAAGCGCAGTAACTTTAATGATGACCCATTTGCCAACGATGGCACTCCAATTGACATCTCTGATGACGATTTGCCATTCTAAGACAAACATACATTGAACGACAACATATAAAAAAAAACTCAACCAGAAGGAGGGAAATAAACATGGCTGGACGTCGCGGTGGACGCCAAAAGCGTCGTAAGGTTTGTTTCTTCACTGTAAACAAAATCACTTACATCGACTACAAAGATGTGGATCTTCTTAAGCGTTTCGTATCTGAGCGCGGTAAGATTCTTCCTCGTCGTGTGACAGGAACATCTGCTAAATACCAACGTCAATTGACTCGTGCTATCAAACGTGCACGTTTCATGGCGCTGCTACCATATGTATCTGAATAATTTCAGTTTTAAAAAGCACGGTAAAGATCAGTCTTTGCTGTGTTTTTTAATTGTACGGAAAAAATAAAAAAGCGGCCAAATCCACTGGATTTTTGCCGCTTTTCTTTATTACGATTCAAAGATGTAGGAGAGTGCTCTGACTGCCTGATCCGGGGTTTCGACTACAAGACTTGCCTTGTTGGAAAGCTCCTTTAACGGATGATGCAGTGACTCGGGGCGAATCAGGATCAAAGGCTTTTGCAGGGCGGTGGCTCTTGCGGCATCCATTGCCGTGTTCCACTGCTTGTATTTTTCACCGAACAAGGCGATTACGGCATCTGCTTTTTTGATCAAGATGTCTGTGCGGAGATTGTTGATGCTCGAGGCGGCCTCGTCCTTCAAAACGGCATTGGGCTGTTTGCCAAGGATTTCTTCTCCAATATTATCCGACCGGTCGTGGTCTTCCATTGGTCCGACAAAGGTGATGGGAAGGCCCCGCTCCCTTGCCTGCGATTTAATTTCTTCGCGCCAGTCGTCATGAATCTGTCCTGCCAAATATACAATAAGCTCCATGCGGTCTCTCCTCTTTCCTGTTGGTTTGTAAACTAGCTGGCTAGTCCCAGTTCCATTATAAAGGACATCATGTTAAGGTAGATACTGTTGTGCATGTTAGATTTGGCAAGATAGGGTAAAGCTAATGAATATCATTGGATTTACAGCAAATAATTTACTACAATAAGGACCGTAGGCAATAAAGCCAGAGGTGAACCAATTGCGGAAAACATCAACCATCGTAGACGGAGCTGTAATGGCTGGCGTTTACATTATTCTCATGCTAATCAGTCTGAATGTGCCGATTATCAGCATATTAACATATTTTTTACTCCCGCTTCCTATCATCCTGTTTTCGTATAAGCACGGGTGGAAGCCGGGTCTGCTCGTATGGGCGGTTACGCTCGTATTATCCTTTGTGATGGGAGGAACAGCAGGGCTTATTTATGCGTTCTCATCAGGCCTCATGGGGATTATTATGGGTGAATTGTATAAGAGGAAGACATCTGCATTTGGTGTCCTTTTGGGAGGAAGTCTTGCCAGTGTTTTTAATTTTCTGATGCTGCTGGTTTTTGCAAAGCTTCTCTTGAACCTTGATATCGTAAAGGATGCTCAAAACCAGTTTAACAGTGTCATTGACCAGGCATCCAGCTTTTATAAAGAAAGCGGCCAGGATTTGTCCCAGCTCGACCAAATGAGGGAGCAGGTGGCCATGATTCCGTACATGCTGCCGACAGCGATTATCATCGGGGCGATTGCAGTCACCCTGATTACCCAATGGCTTGCTGCCCTTGTGCTAAAAAGAATGAGATATGACTACCGGCCATTTCCGCCATTCCGCGACTGGTCGTTTCCAAAATCATTTTTGTGGTATTACATTTTGGCCCTTTTGTTATCTTTTATAAAGACTGACAAAGGGTCTGGATTATACATCCTTATGATTAATTTATTTATCATACTGACTCTTGTACTTGTCGTACAGGGTCTTACCGTTATCTTTTGCTATGCCAGAAATAAAGGATGGCCCAAGGCCGTTCCCGTATTTATATCTGTGTTTGTAATATTTACTTCTTCCATTCTGCCGATTATTATGGAAGTCGTTAAATTCTTAGGTATAATTGACTTAGGGTTTGAAATAAAGAAACGGATAAATACCAGACAGTAGGAGCTGAAAGTATGCCTAAGTTTTTATTAAAACGGTGGCATGGTTATCCACAGATAGCCTTGTGTGTCATATCGGTCCTTTTAGTGATCATCATCATGTCCTACCAGTGGATCCTCGGGGCTGTCAGTTTTTTAGTCTTGGGCGCGATCTTCTATTTGATGATGCGGGCCGAGAACTCGTTCCAGGAGGACCTCGGCGATTATATTTCCACGCTTTCCCACCGCATTAAAAAGGTTGGAGAAGAAGCGTTGATGGAAATGCCGATCGGAATCATTCTGTATGATGATGATTACAAGATTGAATGGGCCAATCCGTTCATGGGAGCCTGGGTCGGGGAAGAAGCGTTCATCGGCCATTCCCTGAATCTTATATCTGAGGACCTGGTGCCGTTTATTAAAAGTGATGCACGAGAAGAAATCGTGAATTTAAAATCAAGAAAATTTGAAGTGCATTTCAAAAAGGAAGAACGCCTTCTCTATTTCTTTGATGTAACGGAACAGCTTGAAGTTGAACACCAGTATGAGGAAGAGCAAACCTGCCTCGGCCTTATTTACCTCGACAACTACGAAGAGGTTACACAAGGGCTTGATGACCAGTTCCGTTCGAGAATTAACTCCAAAGTTATTTCAATTCTGAACAAATGGGCAACCGACCATGGAATTTTTTTAAAACGCACTTCTTCCGAGCGTTTTTTAGCCGTTTTCAACAAACGCATTTTACATGAGCTTGAAAAAAATAAGTTCGCACTGCTGGATGAAGTAAGAGAAGCCACCTCAAAAGAAAATGTCGCCCTCACGTTGAGTGTGGGGGTGGCATCCGGTCCGCTCGAGCTGCCTGAGCTCGGCCAGCTGGCCCAATCGAGTCTTGATCTTGCGCTCGGCCGCGGTGGCGACCAGGTGGCGATCAAACAGCAAAACGGAAAAGTGCGCTTCTACGGCGGAAAAACCAATCCAGTGGAGAAACGTACAAGGGTAAGAGCCCGGGTTATTTCCCATGCGTTAAGTGAACTTGTCCTCGACAGCGACAAAGTGATCATTATGGGGCACAAAAGCCCCGATATGGATTCCATGGGATCTGCCATGGGAATTTTAAAAGTTGCACAGGTTAACGGGAAGGAAGGGTATATCGTCCTAGATACCTCTGATCTGGATACCGGTGTAGAGCGGCTGATGAATGAAATCAAGGGAACAGATTCTCTCTGGAAGCATTTTATTACCCCGGAAGAAGCGCTTGAAATTTCTACAGCCGGTACTCTCCTAGTCGTCGTGGATACCCATAAGCCGTCCATGGTGATGGAAGAACGCCTGCTGTCGAAGCTCGACCATGTGGTGGTGATTGACCATCACCGGCGTGGTGAAGAGTTTATCGCAGATCCGGTTCTTGTTTATATGGAACCTTATGCTTCTTCAACCGCCGAGCTTGTAACTGAGCTTTTGGAATATCAGCCGAAGCGGCTTAAAATGCGTATGCTTGAAGCGACAGCCCTGCTCGCAGGGATTATTGTGGATACGAAAAGCTTTACGCTCAGGACCGGCTCCCGGACGTTTGATGCAGCCTCCTATTTAAGGGCTCACGGCGCGGATACCATCCTCGTTCAGCGGTTCTTGAAGGAAGACCTTCAAACCTATAAAACCCGGTCAAAACTCATCGAAAATGCAAAAGCCTATAAGAGTGGCGTTGTGATTTCCAAAGCAGAGCCTGGCGACGAATGCGGCCAGGTATTGATTGCACAGGCAGCTGATATTTTACTGTCGATGAACGATGTGACGGCTTCGTTTGTTATCGCCAAGCGCCACGACCAAAAAATCAGCATCAGCGGCCGTTCGCTCGGGGAAGTGAATGTCCAGATGATTATGGAACAGCTTGGCGGCGGCGGCCATCTGACCAATGCCGCATGCCAGCTTGAAAATGAGACACTTGATGGCGCAGAGACCAAATTAAAAGCGGCCATCGATGAATACTTCGAAGGGGGAGAAGAAGAATGAAAGTAGTCTTTCTTCAGGATGTAAAAGGAAAAGGTAAAAAAGGGGAAATTAAAAACGTATCCGAAGGGTATGCCCGCAACTACTTATTGCCAAACAATCTTGCTACTGAAGCTACCAAAGGTGCCCTTTCTGTGGTAGAAGGCCAAAAGAAAAGCGAAGAGAAAAAAGCAGCGGCCGCTTTGGAAGATGCCAAGCAGCTTAAAGAAAAGCTTGAGAAAATGGAAGTAGAAATCAAAACCAAAGCCGGTGAAGGCGGCCGTGTGTTCGGATCGGTAACGAGCAAACAGATCGCAGACGGTTTGAAGAAATTGAATGTCACCATTGACAAGCGAAAAATTGACCTTTCCAATCCCATTAAAGCGTTGGGATATACCAACGTACCTGTAAAACTTCACCCTGAAGTAACAGGAACGATTAAAGTACACGTAGTTGAAGCATAAACAGAAAGCCAATGGGACCGGAACTGACCGGTCTCATTCTTCTGTAATCAGGGTCTTCTTGCCAAAAATGGCAAATGATCTTACCAGGAGGAAGAATGATGAGTGATCTTTTTGTTGATCGCATCCCACCACAGAACATAGAGGCTGAACAAGCGGTCCTGGGCGCTATTTTCCTGGAGCCGGAAGCATTGGTTACCGCTTCGGAAATTTTGATCCCGGAGGATTTTTACCGGGCCTCCCATCAGCGTATTTATCAGGTGATGCTTGAATTATCGGAAAAAGGAGAACCTGTCGACCTTGTTACGGTTACAGCCGATCTGGCCGACCGGAAGCTTCTTGAAGAAATCGGCGGTGTCTCGTATTTAAGTGACCTGGCGAGCAGCTCACCGACCGCGGCCAATATTGATTACTACAGTCAGATCGTGGAAGAAAAATCCCTTCTTCGCCGTTTGATTCGTGCAGCGACCGAAATTGCGGCCAACGGCTATGCCCGTGAAGAAGAGGTAGAAGCGGTCTTGAATGAAGCAGAAAAGACAATTCTGGAGGTAGCCAACCGTAAAAACGGCGGTGCCTTCATTTCTATAAAAGATGTATTGGTAGCTGCCTATGACAATATCGAGCAGCTGCATAACCGTAAAGGGGATATTACGGGCATTCCCACCGGTTTCTCGGACCTCGACCGGATGACGGCAGGGTTTCAGCGAAATGACCTGATTATCGTTGCCGCCCGTCCCTCCGTGGGTAAAACGGCGTTTGCCCTGAATATCGCGCAAAACGTCGCAACCAAAACAGAAGAAAATGTCGCCATCTTCTCGCTGGAGATGGGTGCCGAACAGCTTGTCATGCGTATGCTTTGTGCGGAAGGCAATATTGATGCCCAGCGGCTTCGTACAGGCTCCTTGATCCCTGAAGACTGGCAGAAGCTGACGATGGCTATGGGAAGCCTGTCTGCAGCGGGAATTTTCATTGATGATACCCCTGGTGTCCGCATCGGGGATATCCGTTCCAAATGCCGCCGCCTTAAGCAGGAAAAAGGCCTTGGCATGATCCTGATTGATTATTTGCAGCTCATTCAGGGGAACGGTAAGCCCGGAGAAAACCGTCAACAGGAAGTATCCGAGATCTCCCGTTCCCTTAAAGCACTCGCCCGTGAGCTGCAGGTGCCAGTCATCGCCCTGTCACAGCTTTCCCGTGGTGTGGAATCCCGTCAGGACAAGCGTCCGATGATGTCGGATATCCGTGAATCCGGAAGCATCGAGCAGGATGCCGATATCGTGGCGTTCCTGTACCGTGACGACTATTACGACAAAGAATCCGAAAGCAAGAATATTATCGAGATCATTATTGCCAAACAGCGTAACGGCCCGACCGGCACGGTTGAGCTCGCGTTTGTCAAAGAATACAACAAATTCGTCAATCTCGACCGCCGGCATGACGAAAGCAGTATGCCGCCCGGCGCATAAAATTGATGATAAACAGGCACTCTCAAGTAGGAGGGTGTCTGTTTTTTCATTTGCCTGGGTGATTTGTGCGGGGCTAGTTTGCCATAGTGGGGTTTTGACGTGTGTTTTCTCCAAAATGGCGGATAAATGGCTGCCAGCCTCCCTCCTTTTTGCTCTTTCATACGCAAAACCGAACGGCTTAACTGTAAATATTTTAAAATGTTCGTGTTTTATTGACTTTTGCCTACATCATTGATAAACTAATCATGGATTTTTAAGTTACTAGCAAATTAAAGCGTTTTTTAAGATTATTTGGAGGTGCTGGCGTAATGTCATCCGTAGTCGTTGTCGGAACACAATGGGGAGATGAAGGTAAAGGGAAAATTACCGACTATCTTTCTGAAAAAGCAGAAGTTGTTGCCCGTTATCAGGGTGGTAACAATGCTGGACATACTATTGTATTTAACGGTAAAAAATATAAACTGCACTTGATCCCGTCCGGAATCTTTTATGATGATAAAGTTTGTGTGATTGGAAATGGTATGGTTGTTGATCCTAAAGCGGTTGTGGAGGAGCTTGCTTACTTGCATGATCTAGGCATCCACACAGAAAATCTTCGAATCTCCAACCGTGCACATGTTATTCTTCCGTATCATCTTCGTCTTGATGTGCTTGAAGAAGAAAGCAAGGGCGAAAACAAGATCGGTACCACTAAAAAAGGGATCGGGCCGGCCTACATGGATAAAGCCGCTCGTATCGGCATCCGTATTGCGGATCTTTTGGACAAGGAAGTATTCGAGGAGAAGCTTGAGCGCAATCTTGCTGAAAAGAACCGTTTGTTTGAAAAGATTTATGAGTCTGAAGGATTTACGAAAGAAGAAATCCTTGAGGAGTACTATGGATATGGTCAGCAGATTGCCAAATATGTTTGTGACACTTCCGTTGTTTTGAACGATGCTCTTGATGAAGGACGCCGTGTTCTGTTTGAAGGCGCACAGGGCGTAATGCTTGATATCGACCAGGGAACTTATCCTTTCGTAACTTCATCCAACCCGATCGCTGGTGGAGTTACAATCGGTTCTGGTGTGGGACCTTCCAAGATCCATCACGTTGTCGGTGTATCCAAAGCTTACACAACCCGTGTTGGTGACGGCCCATTCCCTACTGAATTGAATGATGAAATCGGAAATCAAATCCGTGAAGTAGGCCGTGAATACGGTACGACTACAGGACGCCCTCGCCGTGTCGGCTGGTTCGATTCTGTGGTTGTCCGCCACGCACGACGTGTCAGCGGGATCACTGACCTTTCTCTTAACTCCATCGATGTGCTTACAGGCATCGAGACATTGAAGATCTGTGTGGCATACAAGTACAAAGGTGAAGTCATTAACGAGTTCCCTGCGAGCCTTAAAGTGCTTGCAGAATGTGAGCCTGTATATGAAGAGCTTCCTGGCTGGACTGAAGACATCACAGGCGCGAAATCCTTGAGCGATCTTCCGGAAAACGCCCGTCACTACGTAGAGCGTGTTTCCCAGCTTACCGGTATTCCGCTAACCATCTTCTCTGTTGGTCCTGACCGCAGCCAGACCAACATGGTCCGAGGCGTGTTTGTTTGATTCATTTAAATGAGTGAGCCTGGTGCTCCGCTTTGATGCGGAGACCGGGCTTTTTTTATGATGAGGTGCAGTTATCCGGGTTCGGCCAGTAAATTTTCAAAACTGGATAGTAAAAGTCGAAAATCGGCCAGTAAATCAATATTCAGTGAGCCAAAGCTCTGGTTTCACCTCCTCTTCCCTGCTTTAAAAAGAAAAATACATTTTTCTACTCTTTTTTTAAAAAACAGCTTGCCAAATGATATTAAACGATGATAAGATAACTCTTGTCGTGTTAAAACGACTTTGCAGCCGAAAAGGCGCACAACGTCAGCTTCCACTAGTAGAGGAAGAGACAGGGAACCAACGGACAGAAATATGCATCAAGAGCCATTAACTCAGTCACGAGCAACCCATCGTGAACGAGCGGCGAGTTGTCTCGACGGATACACAACGTCAGCTTCCA
>NZ_FNHW01000013.1 GCF_900103485.1 Fictibacillus solisalsi | reverse complement strand
TTTAGAGACGAAAAACATTGGAACTCTTGAACGGCAACACGCTCTTTGTGTTGTAGTGAAAGAGTGAAATGGTCGAGTCTCTGGTCACTGAAGCTAGATCGAGAAAAGCTGAAACGGCTAACAACTATGTGCTAGTTGACCATAATCCTGTTTGGCGGGTAAATGTGTGATTTCGCGTGTAAAATCCTTTGTTTTAGCCGGTATTTACATTTTTTCCGCCGGTAAATCTCCCTTTTCCGCTTGTAATCCCGTGGAACCCCGCTTGGGCATATAAAAAAGCGTCCTGTGCATATGCACAGAGACGCTTTTGGCGCGGTTCCACTCTGTTTAACAACAAAAATACGAAAAACAACGAGGAAATTCGATATTTTTGCTCTTCCCTTGTACTCCGTAACGTGGAGGGCCGCTTTTATCTACTAATGGTTCGATAAAAGGCTCCGAGGTGCACTTCAGATTCCTTTTTCATAAACCACTTTCAGCCAAGGTGGTCCTCTCTGGTATGAAAATGAGAAACTTACTCTCCTCATCCTTGCTGTCGCTGTAATTAATTTCTTTTAATATATTACATTGCGGGCAAAATGTTAACTAATTTTGCCTGATAAATTTAAGCGAGACGCGATGCTGTATGATCCAAGCGCTTCAGGATCTCTTCTTTTCCGAACAGGGAAATGGCCTGCGGCAGGTCAGGTCCGTGCGTTTGGCCTGTGGTTGCCACGCGGATCGGCATAAAGAGATTTTTCCCTTTTTGTTTTGTTTCCTTTTGGGTTGCCTTGATCGCAGCCTTTACTTCTTCTGCGGAGAAATCGGTGATCGCTTTAACGTGTCCTTTGAAAGAAGCAACAACTTCAGGAACGGTTTCGCCTTTCAGCACTTCAAGCGCTTCTTCTTCATATTCAATCTGTTTCTTGAAGAACACGTCAGTCTGCTCGACGATTTCAGCACCGTAGCTTAGTTTTTCCTGATAAAGAGCCACAAGCTTGGCTGCCCACTCACGGTCTTCTGCTGACATGTCCTCTTTTAAGCGTCCGGCTTCCACCAGATGCGGAATCGTAAGTTCCATGACCGTTTCAAGGTCTTGCTTTTTCATGTACTGGTTATTTACCCAAAGCAATTTCTGCTTGTCAAAAATAGCCGGAGCTTTAGAAAGGCGGGACGCATCAAATATCTCGATGAACTCTTCCTTTGTAAAAATTTCTTCCTCTCCAACCGGAGACCAGCCAAGCAGCGTAATAAAATTAAACAAAGCTTCAGGAATATAGCCTAACTGTTCATACTGTTCAATGAACTGAATGATAGACTCGTCACGTTTGCTGAGCTTTTTGCGGTTTTCGTTAAAGATCAGTGTCATGTGGCCAAACACCGGTGGTTCCCAGCCGAATGCTTCATAAATCATCAGCTGTTTTGGTGTATTGGAAATATGATCATCCCCGCGCAGTACATGGGAAATCTTCATCAAATGATCATCGATGGCTACTGCAAAGTTATACGTTGGGATGCCGTCCTTTTTCACAATGACATAATCCCCGATCCCATTGGAATCGAACGAAACATCCCCTTTTACCATATCGGAAAACGCATAGGTATGGTCCGCCGGCACAGCAAAACGAATGCTCGGCTTACGTCCTTCTGCTTCAAGCGCTTTTCGCTCGTCTTCAGTAAGATGACGGCACTTTCCGGAATAGTGCGGCGTTTCATTTCTGGCTACCTGCTCGTCGCGTGAAGCTTCAAGCTCCTCTTCTGTACAGTAGCATGGATAAGCCAAACCGCGGTCTAGCAAATCCTGATAGTGTTCTTTGTAGATGTCCAAGCGTTCCATTTGAGTGTATGGACCGTATTCTCCGCCCACATCAATGCTTTCATCCCAGTCGATGCCTAGCCATTTTAAATATGTTAACTGGCTTTCCACGCCGCCCTGAATGTTTCGCTTTTGGTCTGTGTCTTCAATACGGATGATCATTTTGCCGTTATGATGACGGGCAAACAAATAATTAAACAGCGCCGTTCTTGCATTCCCTATATGTAAATGTCCTGTTGGGCTTGGCGCATACCGTACCCTTACGTCGTTTGACATTTTACGTCCACCTCGTTCATTTTTATGCTTTGTTCATTGTACCACTTTCGTCTACTTTTTTGTAATAAGGATTACTGCATTGGCCGCAATGCCCTCACTGCGGCCCGTGAAGCCCAGCTTTTCGGTTGTCGTCGCCTTTACGTTGATCTGGTCAGTTTCCACTCCAAAAATTCCGGCAATTACACCACGCATTTCCTCGATATATGGTGCCATTTTTGGCTTTTGGGCAATAATGGTGCAATCCACATTGTTAAGCTCATATCCCTTTTTCTTTACAATCTCCCAGGATTCCTGAAGAAGTTTTTTGGAATCGGCATCCTTAAAGGCCTCATCCGTATCTGGAAAATGCTTGCCGATGTCCCCTTCTCCTGCAGCACCGAGCAACGCGTCCGTCACGGCATGTAAAAGCACATCCGCATCAGAATGGCCAAGCAGGCCTTTTTCATAAGGAACCGTGATTCCCCCGATAATCAGCGGCCGCCCTTCCACCAGCTGGTGTACATCATAGCCTTGTCCCACTCGAATCATATGTTTCTCTCTCCCTTTGTTCCAAAATGGCATTGGCAAAAATCAAGTCGTGTACGGTCGTTAATTTAATATTTAAATAATCGCCCTCGACGATGGAAACCGGGTACCCTGTCAGCTCCACCAGGCTGGCGTCATCGGTGCCGAGATAGCCCGATTCCGCCGCCTTTTGGTGGGCCTGCAAAACGACAGGCAGACGAAAAGCTTGTGGTGTTTGGACAGCCCACAAGCTCGCACGGTCTACCGTTTCAGTCACGGTTTCGCCCTTTGCTTTTTTTACCGTATCTTTTAACGGAACCGCCAGAATAGCGGCTCCTGTTTCATTTGCTTTACCCACGAGTTCATGGATGTAGTTTTGTTGGACAAAAGGACGGGCACCATCATGAATCAGGGCTAGATCCGTTTGCGCCACTGCCTTCAGTCCTTCAAATACACTGTGCTGACGCTCCGCTCCGCCGCGAACGATCTTGGTAACCTTTTGAAAAGAAAAACGGTCGACCAGTTCATGAAATTGATCCTTCTCCGCCTCGTTCACGACAAGGATAATTTCACGGCACCATGAATCTTTCTCAAAAACGGACAGCGTATGGGCAATCAGCGGCTTTCCCTTCAGCTCGATCCATTGTTTGTTCTTGCCTGCGTTCATCCTTTTCCCCTGACCTGCTGCAGGGATTACCATGCTGTACTCCAACAACCTTCTCCACCACTCTAGACTGCATACAGAGAAACGAACAGTTCTCTTGTAGGCTTTTAGTTATAATGCTTTTTCCAGCAGCTTCGGCTTGGCAAAAATCATCCGTCCGGCAGATGTCTGCAACACGCTGGTAACCAGGACATCAATCGTCTTGCCAATGTAATTTCTGCCTTCTTCGACAACGATCATTGTGCCGTCATCCAAATAGCCGACTCCCTGGTTGTGTTCCTTGCCGTCCTTGATCACCTGCACGATTAATTCTTCACCCGGAAGAACGACAGGTTTGACCGCGTTGGCAAGGTCATTTATGTTCAATACTAACACATTTTGAAGCTCACAGACCTTGTTCAGATTAAAATCATTGGTCACAACAACACCAGACAGCAGCTGGGCAAGCTTCACCAATTTGCTGTCAACCTCGCTGACATCTTCAAAGTCCCCTTCGTAAATTTCAACCTTGATCGAAAGCTCTTTTTGGATACGGTTCAGAATATCCAGACCGCGCCGGCCTCTGTTTCGTTTAAGGACATCGGAGGAGTCAGCAATGTGCTGAAGCTCTTCGAGTACAAAACGGGGAATAATCAGCGGACCTTCCAAAAAGCCCGTCTGGCAAATATCCGCTACCCTGCCGTCAATGATGACACTAGTATCCAGAATTTTGTACTTCCCTTTCAGCTTTTCCTCTTCAGCATCCTTTTTTCGTTCTTTTCCGGCCCGGTTAATGGAAAAAAGGGCGATGAGTTCGTCCCGCTTTTTAAAGCCCACCTGAAATCCGAGATACCCGAGCAAAAGGGTAAGAAAGATAGGAAGAATAGAACTGAAGACCACGACATTGATGTTGTTAAGCGGAAGCTGCACAAAAAACGCTACTATAAGTCCAAATATAAGTCCGATTGTTCCGAAGAGTACATCTGTGACCGGTGCTTTAACGACGGTTTCTTCCACCCATCGAATCAGCCCCACGATGTAATCTGTTACCCAAAATGTAGATAAAAAGAATATAAGTGCCCCCAAGACCGCTCCCGCATAAGAAGACGTTAATTCGCTGGGCAAATCACCCAAATTCAATATACGGATAATGTCAGGGACATAGATAAAACCAAGCATGCCACCAACAACAACAAAAAATAGCTGTACAAACCTTTTTAGCATGCATTTCACCTCCCTTAACCATTATTTACAGAAAGTCTGTTTTGAAACGTGTTCGTGTGAGAATTTCCATAAAATTTTCGTCATTTAAATATGCCTGTCTACAAAAAGCTGCTCCTGAATCCGTTTCAGGCCATCCTTAATTTTCTTGGCACGAATTTCCCCGATGCCTTCCACTTCATCCAGTTCTTTGATGGAAGCCCGGAGAATGCTAGGAAGACTGTCGAACGTGCCAATCAAATTCTCTACAATCAGAGTTGGAAGTCTTGGAATCTTTGAAAGGATTCTGTAGCCCCTTGGATGAACAGTTTCCTCCTGCACGTTGGCGGAAGGCGAATGACCCAGCAGTTTAACAATGACATTCTCGTCAAACAGTTCATCACTAGACAGTTTCTTCAGCTGCCGCAGGATATGAGCCGGGTCGTGCTTTTTGTCTTTTACATAATCTTTGATCAGAAGAACAGCCTCATCTTCAATGTTAGCGACAAGTTCTTCCATCTGCATACGTATTAATCTTCCCTCTACGCCTAACTCATTAACATATTTTATGATTTCATTCTTTATTCTTAGAACCATTTCAATGCGATGAATGACCTGAGATACTTCCTGGAACGTCACCAGTTCTTCAAATTCAAGGGCGCCAAGGTTCGTAACGCTCTGGTCAAATACAACTTTGTACTTTTCAAGCGTTTGAATAGCCTGATTGGCCTTCGTCAAAATAACACCAATATCTTTCAACGAATAGCGGATCACACCCTGATACAGCGTGATGACATTCCGGCGCTGTGAGATGGAAATGACAAGATTTCCTGTCTGGCGGGCCACCCGTTCAGCCGTTCGATGCCGGATTCCCGTTTCCGTGGAAGGAATGGAGGTATCCGGTACCAGCTGTGTATTGGCGTACAGAATGCGTGACGCATCCTCGCTCAGAATGATTGCTCCATCCATTTTGGCCAGCTCATACAGAGAGGCAGGCGAATATTTACAGTTGATGGAGAACCCTCCGTCAACGAGCTGAGTGACTTTATCGTTATAGCCGACAACGATGAGGCCGCCGGTGTTTGCACGGAGCACATTGTCTATACCCTCTCTGAGGGGCGTTCCCGGTGCAACAAGCTGCAGCATGTTGCTGATGATTGCTTCTTTTAGAATATGATCCATACGTTATCCTCCCAAAGTATAGTGCAATGTCTCTTCGACAGTAGACACACCAATAACTTCAATTCCTTTAGGGATCGTCCAGCCCCCAAGGTTTTTATCCGGAATGATGGCTCTCTCAAAACCCAGCTTGGCTGCTTCATGGATCCGCTGGTCAATCCTCGATACCCGTCGGACCTCGCCTGTTAATCCCACCTCGCCAATGATGACATCGGTTGGACGCGTTGGTGCATCACGAAAACTCGAAGCGATGCTTACAGCAACCGAAAGGTCAACAGCCGGTTCATCCAGCCTTACTCCTCCGGCAACATTCAGATAGGCATCCTGATTTTGAAGCAGAAGCCCGACCCTTTTTTCAAGAACTGCCATCAGTAGCGAGACACGGTTGTGGTCAATGCCGGTAGCCATCCTTCTTGGATTTCCAAAACTTGTAGGAGATACTAATGCCTGTATTTCTACAAGCATGGGTCTTGTTCCTTCTAATGAAGCCACAACAGTTGATCCCGCTACGCCTTTCGAACGTTCCTCCAGAAAAATTTCCGATGGATTAAGCACCTCAGCAAGGCCCAGCTCTTTCATTTCGAATACGCCGATTTCATTGGTTGAACCGAAGCGGTTTTTAACCGCCCGTAAAATCCGGTACGTATGATGGCGCTCTCCTTCAAAGTAAAGCACAGCATCCACCATGTGCTCAAGCATTCTAGGACCGGCGATGGCCCCTTCTTTTGTCACATGGCCTACGATAAAAATAGCAATGCCTTTTGTTTTAGCAATCCGCATAAAGTGAGAAGTACATTCTCTCACCTGGGAAACACTTCCCGGAGCACTTGTTACCTCCGGCCGGTAAACCGTCTGAATGGAATCGATGATCACGACCGAAGGATTAATATCGTTCACCGCTTTTTCTATGAGATCCAGGTCCGTCTCTGCCAAAACAAACAGCTCTTCGGCCGCTATATCAAGACGGTCCGAACGAAGTTTCGTCTGCTTGACGGATTCCTCTCCTGAAATATACAGCACCTTTTGCCCGTGCTCTGCCAATTTAGCAGAAGTTTGCAGCAGAAGGGTAGACTTTCCGATACCGGGATCACCGCCAACCAATACGAGTGATCCCGGTACAATGCCGCCTCCGAGTACACGGTTCAGCTCTGTTGTATGGGTATTGATCCGCGGCTCCTGCTCACTTTTTACAGAAACAATGGATTGGGGTTTTTGCTGTGTGCCGGATGAGGAAGAGGCGGATAACCCCCTGGTTGGGGTATCTTTCTTGATGACTTCTTCCACCATGGTGTTCCATTGGTGGCAGCCCGGACATTTCCCCATCCATTTAGGTGATTCATAACCACATTCCTGGCACATAAAAACAGACTTGTTTTTGGCCATTACGTTCTCCTCTATGTTCAACTGTCATTTGACAGCAAACGATTCTTTCTTTTTATCTCTATGTCTTTATTTTAGCAAACATCATACCCGTCTTTCCATTGGGGGCGTTTGGAATTCTGACAAAACGCAAATATCATGGAAAAGAACCCGGAAGACATGTTTGTCTTCCGGGTTCTGCCAAAATGACACTGACAATTATGAAGAAGCTCCGACGGTCTCTACCACAAAGTCGTTATTGTCGACATCGATTTTGACCGTGTTACCTTTGCTGATATTTCCTCTTAACAGCTCTTCGGATAAGCGGTCTTCGATTTTACGCTGCAATGCACGGCGTAATGGACGTGCTCCATAATCCGGATCATAGCCTTCTTCCGTAATCTTATCGAGTGCAGCATCGGTAAGCTCGATTTCGATGCCCTGATCCCTGAGACGGTTGATCAAGGATTCTGCCATCAGAGTAACAATCTGCTTAAGATGTGTTTTCTCAAGTGAGTGGAACACGATGATCTCATCGATACGGTTCAAAAATTCTGGACGGAATGCCTTTTTCAGCTCAGCCATCACTTTTGTTTTCATATCATTGTATTGCTGATCTTCTGTATGAACAGTGAATCCGAGTGAGCTGTTGCGTTTGAGCGTACTTGCACCAACATTGGACGTCATGATGACAACCGTGTTTCGGAAGTCCACGGTACGGCCTTTTGAGTCGGTTAAGCGGCCATCTTCAAGCACTTGCAGCAAAATGTTAAACACTTCAGGATGCGCTTTTTCAATCTCATCCAGAAGGATAACAGAGTATGGCTTTCGGCGGACTTTTTCAGTCAGCTGTCCGCCTTCCTCATGTCCAACGTATCCTGGAGGTGAACCGACCAATCGGGAAGTCGTGTGTTTTTCCATATACTCGGACATGTCGATTCGGATAATCGCATCTTCATCACCAAAAAGGGATTCAGCCACGGCACGGGCCAATTCCGTCTTACCAACACCAGTCGGTCCAAGGAAAATGAATGAACCGATCGGACGCTTCGGATCTTTTAGTCCTGCACGTGCACGACGGATGGCTTTTGAAATGGATTGAACGGCTTCGTGCTGCCCGATCACCCGGTTATGAAGGATTTCCTCCAGTTTCAAGAGGCGCTCAGTTTCTTCTTCAGCCAGTTTGGAAACCGGTACTCCCGTCCAGCTGGACACTACTTGTGCGATGTCTTCCGGAGTCACTTCCGTGTTTTCCTGACCTTGCTTTTCTTTCCATACGTTTTTGGTTTTCTCCAATTCCTCACGCAGGCGCTGCTCAGTATCCCTGAGTGACGCTGCTTTTTCGAATTCCTGGCTTTGAACCGCTGCGTCTTTTTCCTTGCGCACTTCTTCAAGCTTAAGTTCAAGCTCTTTTAGATTTGGCGGCGCAGTATATGAACGAAGTCTCACTTTGGATGCAGCCTCGTCAATCAGGTCGATCGCTTTATCCGGAAGGAAGCGGTCGGAAATGTAACGGTCGGACAAGTTGACCGCTGCTTCGATGGCGTCATCCGTAATGGTCACACGGTGATGGGCTTCATAACGGTCGCGCAGACCCTGGAGAATCTGTGTGCTCTCATCTTTTGTCGGTTCGTTCACTGTAATCGGCTGGAAGCGGCGTTCGAGTGCTGCATCCTTCTCGATATACTTGCGGTACTCGTCAAGCGTGGTGGCACCGATACATTGAAGTTCACCGCGGGCAAGTGCAGGCTTTAAGATATTTGAGGCATCGATTGCGCCTTCTGCCCCTCCTGCTCCGATCAAGGTATGCAGTTCATCAATGAAAAGAATGATATTTCCGGCCTGGCGGATTTCATCCATTACTTTCTTCAGGCGGTCTTCAAATTCACCGCGGTATTTTGTTCCCGCAACCACGGTTCCCATATCCAATGTCATTACTCTTTTATCACGAAGGGTTTCAGGTACTTCATTGTTGATGATTTGCTGAGCAAGGCCTTCGGCGATCGCCGTTTTACCAACCCCGGGCTCACCGATCAGAACCGGGTTGTTCTTCGTTCGGCGGCTCAACACCTCAATGACCCTCTGGATTTCCTTGGATCTTCCGATGACCGGATCCAGGCTCCCATCCTTTGCGATCGCAGTCAAGTCTCTCGCAAGACTGTCCAGAGTCGGTGTATTGGCATTTGTGGAAGCCCCTCTGTGGTTGGAGGATGCTTCATTGCTTCCCAGCAGCTGAAGCACCTGCTGGCGGGCCTTATTCAGGCTCACGCCCAAATTGTTAAGTACACGGGCTGCTACGCCTTCTCCTTCACGGATCAGACCCAGAAGGATATGCTCTGTTCCCACGTAAGAGTGTCCGAGCTTTCTCGCTTCATCCATTGACAGTTCAATAACCTTTTTTGCCCTTGGAGTGTAATGGATGGTTTGCACGGATTCCTGGCCGCGTCCAATCAGTGTTTCCACTTCTTTTTGGATCTTCTCAGGACCGAGTCCGAGAACATGGAGCGCTTTTGCAGCAATTCCTTCTCCTTCGCGGATTAAGCCAAGTAGAATGTGCTCCGTTCCAACATTATTATGGCCAAGACGGATGGCTTCTTCCTGTGCCAGCGCAAGTACTTTTTGAGCTCGTTCTGTAAATCGACCAAACATCATAATCAGTCACACTCCCATTCGGATTTTAAGCTTCTTCAAGTTCAACTCTTTCCCGGATCAGCGTAGCCCGCAGGATATCACGCTCATCGGGACCCAACATTTCATTGGCATACTGCTGTAAAAAGCCCGGTTGTGTAAGTATCATTAACTCATTTAATATCGATCGGGAAATCCCCTGGATCACTCCCAGATCTATCCCTAGCCTTACATCGGAAAGGCATTGCGCCGCTTCCTTGGACTGGATGATCCGGCTGTTGGCCAAGACGCCGTATGACCTGAAGATTCGGTCTTCCAGCTGAATTTTCAATCCCTGCTGCAGATTGTTTCGCGCGGCCCTTTCCTGCTGTATCAATTGGAGGACAACGCCACGCAAATCTTCAACGATATCTTCTTCCGATTTCCCAAGCGTAATTTGATTGGAAATTTGGAACACATTTCCCTGAGCTTCTGTTCCCTCTCCATATATTCCTCTCACCACCAGCCCCAGCTGGTTGATGGCCGGAATAATGCGGCTCATTTGTTTGGTAATAACCAAAGCCGGAAGATGCATCATAACAGAAGCTCTAAGCCCTGTTCCAACATTGGTCGGACAGCTTGTTAGGTAGCCTCTTTCTTCGTCGAACGCATAATCCACTTTTTCTTCAAGCCAGTCATCCAGTTCTCCGGCAAGCTTTAACGCTTCTTTCAGCTGGAAGCCTGCAAACAGGCACTGAATGCGCAAATGATCTTCTTCGTTAATCATAATGCTTACCGATTCATCCTCGTTCAGCATGACCGCTCCATATTTGGATTGTTCGGCAAGATGAGGGCTAATAAGGTGCTTTTCTACCAATACCCTTTTTGCCAGGGGTTTTAGCTGATCCAGTGAAAGAATTTCGAATTTGCCACAATTTCCGTACTCCTGGTCCCCATTTGCTTCGTGTACTTTACGAATCACGGTTTCTGATTCTTCTTTGGAAGCAAAATCGGGGAAATTATAATTTTCCAGGTTTCGGGCGAGCCGGATCCTGCTGCTTAACACAATATCAGAATCAGGTCCTTCTTCCTTCATCCAGGGACTGATAGCTTCACTTATAAAATGTTCCAGTGACATGCGCTATTCCCCCTTTTCCTGATGCTTTTGCTTTTCTAAAAGCCGGATCTTATCCCGGGTTTCAGCAGCCTTTTCGAACTCCTCATTCAGGATATACTGCTGCATGGATTTTTTTAAATTTTCCAATTCCCGTTTTTCCTGAAGTCCGCTGCCAATCCGCTTTGGAATTTTCCCCTCATGCTTTGTATTTCCTCCGTGCACCCGCTTTAAAATTGGATCAAGCCTGGAGTCAAATACTTCATAACAATGGCGGCATCCAAATCGGCCAATTTTGGCAAACTGTTGATATGTCATGCCGCATTTCGGGCACGCCAGAACTGATTGCTGCGAAAGTCCCGGAGAAGCTGTTCCCGATATAGCCGGATCTCCATAAAGAAGTCCGGAAAGCAGCTGATGAATAGAGAATGTATTCGACCCCGGAAGGAATTCTCCTTTTTCTTTTGCACAATGCTCACAAATATGAAATTCTGTTTTCTGCCCATTTACAATCTTTGTAAAGTGCAAAGTGGCAGGCCGTTCATGGCATTCCTGGCAAAACATTTTATTCTCCTCCCCTATTAATAAATGTGATACAACGTTATCTGGTTCTAAATTTTAGCGTCCGAATCATGCCTTTTAATAATTCGGCTCTCAATTGATCACGCTCAGGAAGGTCTAACACTTGAAGAACAGTACGGTCAATGACGCTCAGCATGATTCTAGCTTCGCGCTCCGATATGATCTGTTCATCCAGCAGCCGCAGTACCACATTTTCGGCATTGCCCTGTGAGATACGGTCATTAATCAAAAGCAGCAGCTGGTCAATCAGGTGGACGTAATTTTCCGTCTTTACCTTAATAATCCGGATATAGCCCCCGCCCCCCCGTTTGCTTTCCACAACAAATCCTTTTTCTACGGTGAATCGTGTATTGATAACATAGTTGATCTGGGAGGGTACACACTGGAATTTTTCAGCAATATCCGTCCGTTTGATTTCAATGAATTTATCATTCGAACCTGCAATGACCTGCTTCAAATATTCTTCAATAATGTCTGAGATATTTTTCAACCTGCTCCCCTCCCCTCTGACTTTGACTATCTTTGACTTATGTATATATTATAGTCCGTTTCCCAGGTTTTATGCAACTAATGAATACTTTCTGCCTCATTGGGGAACAAGGTATTTCTCTCACAGTATTACCCGATATTTTTCCTGTTAATCGTTTCTTTTTGAAGGATTAAAAAAAGAAGCCCCTCAAAAATATCGCCGGGACTTCTACTGTTACACACTATTGTTTGGAAAAGATTTTTTTTGCCTGGTCCATCGCTATCTTATTGCCTATAGCCGAATAATCAAGCCATGGCTGATCAGGAATCACATAAACATGTTTGTTTTTTATCGCTTTTAATCCTTTCCAGATTGGTGAGTTTTCCATTTGCTTAAAGGCCGTTTTTGATTGGTCGTCCTGATTCACTACCACAAAAATGGCATCTGCATCAAAATCAGGCAGTACCTCCTGGGAGATAACTTGATATGGCTGATTGGCATCCACTTTTTTAACACCATTTGCGGGAATAAGCCCTAAATCATCAAACAGAAGAGGACCCATGGGACGCGCAGTTCCAAATACACGCAGTTCCTTTGCGGTTACGCGAATCGCCATCGCCTTGCTGTTTTTGCCAAGCTCGTGTTCGATTAAGCCTTTTACCTCTTTTGTTTCCTTTTCATAATCTTCGACAAATTCTTCAGCCTGTTTTTCCCGGTCAACAAGCTTCCCTATTTTTTTCAAATGGTCTCTCCATGTTCCCTCATCAAGATTAAACACATGAACAGGCGCAATTTTTTTGAATTTGTCGATGTCTTTTCCACCGTATTCTTCGTCCATATAAATAGCTGAAGGCTTTAGAGCAAGCAGTGCTTCCATATCAGGATCAGCTGCGGGACCAAGTTTTTTTGTGTTTATCAACTGATCCTTCACATGGGGAAGAAAATCTTTTAACCCTCCGCCAACAACTGATCCCGCAGGTGTAATGCCCAGCGCCAGGAGGTCATTTGTCAAGTGAATGGACAAGGAAGCCACGTTTGTGTTCTTTCTGTTTTTCTTTTCGCCCGGTGGTTTGCTGTCATCAGTATTATTTTGTCCGCAAGCGGATAATACAAGAAGCAACACAATACTCAGTATAATTCCAAATTTAGTTTTCATTTTACTCTCCTCAATAAAAAATCTATTTTGTTTTGGCAAGCAAATAAAGAAAATAGGGAGCTCCGATGGCCGCCACTACAACACCTGCAGGAACAGAGTTTGGGGCAAATACAGACCGTCCAATCATATCAGCAAGCACTAAAATCACAAGGCCGATCAGCCCTGACAAAGGAAGGAAATACTGATACATGGGGCCAACTAGCCTCCGCGCAAGATGGGGGGCAACCAAACCCAGAAATCCTATGCTTCCTGTCACAGAAACACTCGCACACGATAACCCTACAGCCGTAACCAGCAATATTAGCCGCTTTTTTTGAACCGCAGCTCCAAGCCCGGTTGCGACAGAATCACCAAGAGACAATACATTCAGCGTTTTAGACTGGAGCCATGCATATGGACTTAAAATGAAGATCCATGGCAAAAGGGATATAACATGAATCCAATCTCTTCCCCACACATTGCCGACCAGCCATCTTGAAGCAAACAAATAGGTATCTTCATTCAATCGAAGAGACAAAAAAAGAGTCACTGCGCCAAAACCTGCGGAGATTGCGATTCCTACTAAAATCAGCCGAATAGGCAATATTCCTTTAAACCGGTCTTTTGCCAAAAGAACAATGAATAAGGCGGCTAACACTCCGCCGAAAAAGGTAAACAAAGGGATGAAGAGTGAGGCTTTCTCGTTTAATGAGTGAAAATAAGTGACATAAATGATCAAACCGAAAGCTGCTCCTGCATGCAGCCCCAATATTCCGGAATCTGCTAACGGGTTGCGGGATAATCCCTGGAGAATAGCTCCCGAGATGCCCAGTCCAATACCAGCAAGTATAGTTATCAAGATACGAGGAAGCCGGTAATCAAATAAAACGGTCGTGCTGGTAAAATCGCCGTATCCGAAAAGGGTTTGAATCACCTTTACTGGCGGTATCGGCAATGTACCGGTATTCAAGCTGATTAATATGGAAGCGATGCTGATCACAATAAAGAGGATGGATACAAAAGCAGCTCTCTTGGCATCAGGTGGCATAGCTTTCTTCATTCTATAACTCACTCCCAACTTTGCGGGCTGTATAGAGAAAGAAAGGAACCCCTATTATAGCAACCATAATACCGATGGCAAGTTCGCGCGGCGGATCAACCGTCCGTGCTCCCAGATCAGCGAGTGTTAAAAGAATTGCCCCGAGCAAAGCCGACATGGGGATGATAAGCTGATACGTTGCACCCACAAGCTTCCTGGCAATATGGGGAATGACCAGACCGACAAAAGCGATAGACCCTACAGCCGAAACGGAAACCCCAGCTAAAACAACCGCAAGGGCCATACCGGTGCCCTTAATCCGATTCATATTCACACCAAGATTGGCAGCTATATCATCACCTAGTGCAATCAGGGATACAGACCTCCCCAATAACAGGCTGCAAAGGATAGCTGCAACAAGAACTGGGACAAGGATACGCAAGTATGGCCATTTCATCCCTGCTACACCCCCGGCATACCAGAAAGCCAGATCCTGGCTCAAATCAAAATAGATGGCCACTCCTGATGTCAGTGAATGCAAAAGGGCGGCAATCACTGCCCCTGAAACCGTAAGTCGAAGCGGAGACAATCCCCCAGGGGACATCGAACCAAGCGCAAAAATAAATAGCGTGCTAAGAACAGCCCCAATAAACGAAAAGAGCATCAGGAGTGAATATGGTAGATGAGGGAAAAAGGCAAAACACAGTGCCACAACCAGCATGGAGCCTCCGTTTATCCCTAGAATACCGGCATCCGCCAAAGGATTCCGGGTTATCCCCTGCATAAGTGCTCCCGCCACAGCAAAAGCAGCTCCTACAATCGCAGCCCCAATCACCCGCGGAAGCCGCAGCTCGTGAATAATCTGTTGCGAAGTAATCGCAGGATCGTAATGAAATACCGCCGACCAGACTGAAGCTAGCGACAGCTCTTTTGCCCCAAACGTGATGGCTAAAAACATGCATACTGCAAGTCCTGCCAACGCCATTAAAAATAAACATACCAACATATATCCTTTTGGATTTCTTTCAGGTTTTCTTGAAGAAGAACTACTTAACATGAACTCACCCTTTGGACCCCAGGCATGAGGGATGTACCTTATGTAACTGCCATGAGGCATTCAACAGCGTTATTGATAATCATTTTCATTTAAAACATATGAACATTATATCGGTGAACAGAGGTATTATCAATACTCTCCTCTATTTAGTTAATTAAAAAAGTGAAGCAGAATAAACTGGTGTTCATTCGTAAGAGTTTTTACTGGTTCCTTAAATAAATAGAGGGCTGATTGATACGGGCAAAGCCAAAACAGGGTTTGTATCCAGAGGTTTGGCGGCCTGTTTGTTCCTCGCCGCTGCGTTAGTTACGGTTTGATTCGATGAATTGCGTTCAACACGATTGGATGAATATCACGTCATTTTCATTCCATGACAAAACAAAAAAGCACCGCTGATTTCTCAGCAGTGCTTCGTCTTTGCCCGGCAACGTCCTACTCTAACAGGGGGAAGCCCCCAACTACCATCGGCGCTGAAGAGCTTAACTTCCGTGTTCGGTATGGGAACGGGTGTGACCTCTTCGCTATTGCCACCAGACATATATCGGTTTGTGATCAACGGCGATCTTCTTCGTCAGCTGACAAACCTTTTGTTTTTGAGGCATATTCCCTCAAAACTAGATAACTTCATCCAAACGTACTGATAATTAAGGATAAGCCCTCGACCGATTAGTATCTGTCAGCTCCACGTGTCACCACGCTTCCACACCAGACCTATCAACCTCATCATC
>NZ_FNHW01000012.1 GCF_900103485.1 Fictibacillus solisalsi | reverse complement strand
ACACCCGTTCCCATACCGAACACGGAAGTTAAGCTCTTCAGCGCCGATGGTAGTTGGGGGCTTCCCCCTGTTAGAGTAGGACGTTGCCGGGCAAAAAGGGCGGGACGAATGAAAATTCGTTCCGTTCTTTTTTTATGTTTTTTTTGTTGAAAAGTGTTTGTGAAATCAGAGTTGAACCAAGCGCAATTAATAGAACCAAAGCTGGTTTTTGGCCAGGCTGAAAGCAGGTAAATACATAATAATTAGGCGAGCCCTCTCATAATTGAGCAAATCATTGAGAGGAAAACGAGAATTGCACGAAATCATAACATAATCACACTCCCTCCCTCATATGGTGGTGTAATGGTGATCCCATTCAAAACTGTAAAGAGGGATAGCTCATGAAAATCTCGATTAAAAGTGTAAATGTTGATGCAATAACGATGAAAGGTTCTCTGAACATCGGTAAAACGCTCATCATTAAACGATATTCTCTACAAAAAGAAGCGAATCAAACAAAACAAGTCCCGGGTGAATCCCAAACCCAGGGGCCATCGTCTGCCTCAAAAAAGCTGAAGGTCACTCCCGTACAGCCTGACATCGATACGATTAAAAAACAGTCCGATGAAATGGCGGCACAGCTTCTCGCGAACGCCTGTCTCCTTTACTACATTGCAATCATGCTGGTCTCCAATCCTTAAACAGTTTTACAATCCACCACAACGAAAAACGACCCAGAGGGCTTCGCACATGCCTCTGGGTCTTATTCAAAATAGTCATAGATTTTTACTTTTTGATTTTCTTTTTCCTGTTTCAGACGCTGGAGCCGCACATACAGCAGTCCGCGGTAATAGCCGGCATCCAGTGGACGGTCTTCTACAGGATGCGGGAGGGGAATTTCCCGTTCGATCGGGCCGGATACAATTTCCTCAGTGACACACGTAAATTTTTTTATGGAAAAATCTATGTTTCCTGTGACCTTCATGGTGCGGTAATGCACGTACAGATTCACATCTTCAATATTTTTTACACCCGGAAGATTAATTAAACAGTAAATTTCTTCTTTGTTTTCATATATATTAACTAGAGGCCCTTGGTTTGCTAATCCAAATTCTTTAAAGTCTTCAAAGAAATCCTTACCGAGTACCTGGTCGGCATACTTTTTCCATTCGTTTCCCTTGCCCCATGAAGGATTCATTGCTCTCACTCCCTTGCCCTGACAGTATATGCAGCTTTCGCCCAATGGGTGAAACGTTGGAGAGATGAAGGAGGTTCAATGAGATGGACCAAGACCTGTACCATATTTTACAGCAGCTTCAGCAGCAAATTATTGAACTGCAGCATGAAAATCAATCCCTGAAAGAAGCATTAAGCAACATCAAGCCTGTAAATATCGAAAACATTAATTATAAAATTCAGGAACTGCATGTCAAAGAGCTCAAGGGTACCCTCAATATTGGACTAACCGGAGAGGCCCATCTGGACGATATGGAAACCATCATTGATGAAATCCAGCAGGATGGCATTCAACAGCAGCATCAGACCCAAGATGAACCCGAATAAGGTAAGCTTAAGGATAAATCGGTCCTTAAGCTCTTTTATTTATCCATAAGATACAGCAAAAGAGTGCCGGACTCCGGCACTCTTTTTTAGCGGGCGTTCAGCAGGAAGCTGAATTTGGTCGCGTGCTTGATTTCATCTGAGAACGGACGGAAGAAGGTATCCCGGATGGTGGGATCATGTGTCATCAGATACGCATCGCGATATTTTTCATAATCAGCGAGTTCATCTTCATACGCTTCGAACAGACTTTGACGGAAGTTTTGGATTTTTATCGGTCGAATCTTGTAGTTCGGCTGCTTGCCTGTTATAGATGTGTAAAGACGGGTAAACAACTGTAGATGAGTCTTTTCGTCTTTGGCTGCATCCAATAAAACTTTCCTGCTGTATTCGTTCGGCGCCTCTTTCGCCAAACGTGTATAGAAATCAACAGCAGTCGCTTCTCCAATGATGCTCGACATTAACACATTTAACAGCTGCTGATACGATTGCTGTTGCTGGCTTTGTTGAGCCTGTTGCTGACGTTCTGCCTGGTGGGGATCGTAATAATAATGGGTTTCTTCAAACGGAGGTTGGGGTGCTTGATAATAATAAGGGTACATGATATCAATTCCTTTCCCGAAAAGCTCTTATAGCCTATGAAGAAACGTGGAAAATGTGCCTATCCGGCTTGATGTGAATGATAGAAATTACTGGATAAATCTTCATTTTTCAACCAGCGAAAAACATGGTAAATTACTTTTATGGCATCATAATGGACAGGCTAAAGAAGGAGTGTAAATGATGTTGGAAAACGGCTTCGTGATGATTGGGATTATTCTTCTAATTAATGTGGTATATGTCTCATTTTTCACAATTAGAATGATTTTGACATTAAAAAATCAAAGATATCTCGCAGCATTGATCAGTGTGTTTGAGGTTATTATTTATGTCATCGGTCTTGGACTTGTGCTGGACAACCTGGATAAAATCCAGAATCTGATCGCTTATGCTCTTGGTTATGGTCTTGGCGTACTCGTCGGCATGAAGATTGAAGAAAAGCTGGCACTCGGATATATTACGGTTAATGTTATTACCACAAATATCTCAGCAGGCTTGCCTAATGAAATCAGGTCAAAGGGATATGGCGTAACGGACTGGATGGCCTCGGGGCGCGAAGGGCAGCGGCTGATGATGGAAATCCTGACATCGCGAAAGTCGGAATCCAACCTTTATGAAACCGTTAGAGCACTGGATCCAAAGGCATTCATTATTTCTCATGAACCAAAGGCCTTTCATGGTGGATTCTGGGTCAAAAGCATACGGAGGTAGGCATGGATAAAAAGCCGAAAAAGAAAAAGTTTGAAGTACAACCCGGTGAGACGATCTCTGATTGCTTGGACCGCATGGCCGGGGAAGGATATTTTCCCGTACGCCGAATGGAAGAGCCGGTGTTTAAAGAAGTGAAGAAGAATGGGAAAATGGTTCAGGAATATCACGAACAACGCATCGTTTTTGAAGGGAAATTGCAGTAAAAACCGAACATTAAATTGTCAGAATATATTATTGTTCGATTTTTGGTTGACACAGGAGAAGCCCCTTCGTTACAATAAGGGTGACAAAACAATAGTACCTCATATAATCACGGGATTATGGCCCGTAAGTCTCTACCCGATGACCGTTATTCGTCGGACTATGAGGGGAAGCACACTGCTGTTTTCGGCATATCCGCAGGTGATGAAGTATGTCCAGCGTAGTAGCTTTCTCTCATAGATAGAGAAAGTGAGTACACTGGACTTTTTTATTGCAGAAAATTCATTTCACATAGCATTTTGATTGCGGGGAGGATACGATGGAAAACAAAGTTGGCGTAATTATGGGAAGTACATCCGATTGGGAAACAATGAAGCATGCCTGTGATATTCTTGAGGAGCTGGAGGTTCCTTATGAAAAGCAGGTGGTGTCGGCTCATCGGACGCCTGACCGCATGTTCCAGTATGCTGAAGAGGCAAAAAGCAGAAACATTGGCGTTATTATTGCAGGAGCGGGCGGTGCAGCCCATCTGCCGGGAATGGTGGCCGCAAAAACAGTGCTGCCGGTCATCGGTGTTCCGGTACAATCCAAAGCCTTAAACGGATTGGATTCCCTTCTGTCCATTGTGCAGATGCCTGGCGGCGTACCGGTAGCAACCGTTGCCATCGGGAAAGCAGGAGCCACCAACGCGGGTCTACTGGCCGCACAAATTCTCGCCATAACGGATCAGGATTTAAACGATCGCTTAATGAAACGGCGTGAAAAGATTGAACAAGCCGTCATAGAAAGCAGTGATTCTCTTGGCTAAAAATAAAATGATTTTGCCGGGCCAAACGATTGGCATCCTGGGCGGAGGTCAGCTGGGACGCATGATGGCGATCAGCGCCCGTGAAATGGGGTACGGAATAGTAGTTTTGGACCCTGGTGAAAATTCACCATGTGGACAAATCAGCGACCATCAGATTGTTGCTCCTTATGATGATGTAAAAGGCATTGAAGAACTGGCGCAAAAAAGTGACGTGATCACCTATGAATTTGAAAACGTGGACAGCGAAAGAGCACAATGGCTTGAGAATAATGCCTATATGCCACAGGGCAGCGAGCTGCTCTATCTGACACAGCACCGTATTCGCGAAAAACGGGCGATTGAAAAAGCGGGTGTCCGCGTCGCTCCTTACCTTCCTGTGCAGAGCAAGGAAGAACTCCAGGCGGCGGTCAGCCAGCTCGGTCTTCCGGCTGTTTTGAAAACGTGTCAGGGCGGCTATGACGGAAAAGGCCAGGCGGTCATCCGGACAGTAGAGGATATGGAACAAGCAGAGGAGCTTTTCGCAGGGAACAGAGAATGCGTTCTGGAAAGCTGGGTATCCTTTGAAAAAGAACTGTCGGTAATCGTCACCCGAAGCACAAAAGGTGAAATGACTTCGTTCCCTGTGGCGGAAAACATCCACCTGGAAAACATTCTTCACCAGTCAATTGTGCCGGCAAGAATTTCAGAGGAAACAGCGGCTAATGCGTATGACATGGCCAAGAAAATTGCTCATGAGCTTAACCTGTACGGAACGCTTGCTGTGGAGATGTTCCTTGGAACCAACGGGGAAATTTACGTAAATGAATTGGCACCGCGTCCTCATAATTCCGGCCATTACAGCATTGAAGCTTGTGAAACCTCGCAATTTCAGCAGCATGTACGCGCGGTTTGCGGACTTCCGCTCGGCCGGACGTCACTGGTCAGCCCCGTAGTGATGATCAATGTGCTCGGGGAACATGTGAAACCGCTCTTTGAAAACCTGGAACTTCTGAAAGACGCCAAGCTGCATCTTTACGGAAAAGAAGAAGCAAAAGTGAAACGAAAAATGGGACACATCACGGTGCTCGGAAACACGGTAAGCGAAGCACTGAACAAAGCAGAATACATTAAAGCTGCTGTACTCAAGATGGAAAAGCTGGAGGTAACGACATGATTGAACGGTATACACGCCCTGAAATGGGAGCGATTTGGACAGACGAAAACCGCTTTAAGGCTTGGCTGGAAGTCGAGATTTTAGCTTGTGAAGCATGGGCAGAGCTTGGAGAGATTCCGAAAGAGGATGTTAAAAAACTGCGCGAGAACGCATCATTTGATATCAATCGTATTTTTGAAATCGAGCAGGAAACACGCCATGACGTAGTTGCTTTTACACGCGCAGTATCTGAAACACTCGGAGAAGAGCGAAAGTGGGTCCACTACGGACTGACTTCTACTGACGTGGTAGACACAGCATTGTCTTACTTGCTTTTGCAGGCAAACGAAATCTTGATCAAAGACATCGAGAAGTTCATCGAGATTATTGGAAACAAGGCGAAAGAACATAAATACACAGTAATGATGGGCCGCACGCACGGTGTTCACGCAGAACCAACTACATTTGGTTTGAAACTCGCGCTTTGGTATGAAGAAATGAAGCGAAACCTTGAGCGATTCAAGCAGGCAGCTGACACTGTACGCGTCGGCAAAATCAGCGGAGCTGTTGGTACATATGCCAACATCGATCCATTCGTTGAAAAATATGTATGCGAAAAGTTAGGGCTTGAAGCATCTCCGATTTCAACTCAAACCCTGCAGCGTGACCGGCATGCGCATTACATGTCCGCATTGGCGCTTGTAGCAACAAGCATTGAGAAGTTCGCAGTTGAGATCCGCGGACTGCAAAAAAGTGAAACGCGTGAAGTGGAAGAGTTCTTCGCTAAAGGCCAAAAAGGATCTTCTGCAATGCCTCACAAACGCAATCCGATCGGTTCCGAGAACATGACCGGTATGGCACGCGTCATCCGCGGTTACATGATGACTGCATATGAAAACGTGGCACTTTGGCATGAACGTGATATCTCGCACTCTTCTGCAGAGCGGGTGATTCTGCCGGATGCAACCATCGCGCTGAACTACATGCTTAACCGCTTCGGCAACATTGTGAAGAACTTAACGGTGTTCCCGGAAAATATGAAACGCAACATGACAAGAACGTATGGATTGATCTACTCCCAGCGTGTACTCTTGAAGCTGATCGATAAAGGCATGAGCCGTGAAGCTGCTTACGACATCGTTCAGCCGAAAGCGATGCAAGCTTGGGAAGAAGGCATCCAGTTCAAGCAGCTCGTTCAGGAAGAGCCGCGCATTACGGAAAAACTTACACCAGAAGACATCGAGGACTGCTTCGACTACTCGTACCATCTTCAGCATGTTGATACGATCTTCGAAAGATTAGGTCTGTAAAATATTAATGGGAAATCAGGACGGAGAAACAGGTTGATTCCGTCCTGGAAACCCTGCTGAATTGGATCCAGCTTTAGTGTTCAATGACGAAAAGTTCCATCCGGGTCTTAACGGACACTTCAGCATTTCTATTTTTTCAATATTCGTGATTTTCGCAATGGAATTCGACTTATGTCAGGGGGATTTTGAATGGAAAAGCAAACCTTGCTTTATGAAGGAAAGGCGAAGAAGATTTACAGCACAGAAGACAGAAACACCGTGTGGGTGGAATACAAGGATTCAGCGACAGCGTTTAACGGCGAGAAGAAAGCAACCATCGATGGAAAAGGCCGTTTGAACAACGAGATCACCAGCCTGATGTTTGCACTTTTGCAGCAGAACAACATTCCAACTCACTTTATCTCCAAACAATCTCCAACCGAACAGATTGTCCAGCATGTAGAGATCATTCCACTTGAAGTGGTTGTCCGTAACGTGGTGGCAGGAACACTGGCCAAACGGACGGGACTGCCGGAAGGACACGTTCTGCGTAAGCCGATCGTCGAATTTTATTACAAAAATGACGACCTTGGCGATCCTCTTTTCAACACAGACCATATCGCAGCCTTAGAGTTAGCTGTTCCACAGCAGCTTGAAGAAATGAAGGAGCTTGCGCTTCAGGTCAATTCCGTTCTTGTTCAATTTTTTGCAGAGAAAAATGTAAGATTAGTAGATTTCAAGCTGGAGTTTGGCACCAATGCCAAGGGTGAGCTTCTGGTGGCCGACGAAATTTCACCGGATACATGCCGCCTTTGGGACAGTGAAACGAATGAGAAGCTCGATAAAGACGTATTTCGCAGAGATCTTGGCAGCTTAACAGATGCTTATGAAAAAATCTTAGAACGCTTAGGGGGAAACCTTCATGTATAAAGTAAAAGTATTCGTCACATTGAAAGAAAGTGTATTGGATCCACAGGGGACAGCGGTTAAAGGCTCATTGCACCGCATGGAGTACAACGAGGTGCAGGATGTCCGCATCGGTAAATACCTTGAGCTTACGATTGAAGAAAGCGTTCAGGATTTAGACAAATCCATCAGAGAAATGTGTGAAAAATTGCTTTCCAATCCGGTCATTGAAGATTACCGCTATGAGGTGGAGGAGGTTGTCGCACAGTGAGGTTTGCGGTTATTGTTTTTCCAGGATCCAACTGTGACATTGACATGTTTCACGCGGTAAAGGACGAGCTTGGTGCAGAAGCCGAGTACGTGTGGCATGACGAAGAAAATCTCGACCGTTTTGACGGTATCCTGCTGCCGGGCGGGTTCTCGTATGGCGACTACCTTCGCACAGGAGCTATTGCCCAGTTCTCCAATGTTATGGATGAAGTAAAAAAGGCGGCACAAGCAGGCAAGCCAGTTCTTGGTGTCTGCAACGGATTCCAAATTCTTTTAGAAACCGGATTGCTTCCGGGGGCCATGCGCCGGAATGAATCATTGAAATTCATCTGCCAGCCCGAAACATTGAACGTTGTAAACAATGAAACCATGTTCAGCTCTTCCTACGGAAAAGACGAAGAAATTATCATTCCGATCGCTCACGGCGAAGGAAATTACTATTGTGATGAAGAGACACTGAAACAGCTGGAAGAAGAGAACCGCATCATCTTCCGCTATAAAAATAACCCGAACGGATCGATTTCGGATATTGCCGGAATCATGAATGCCCAAGGCAATGTGCTTGGCATGATGCCGCATCCGGAGCGCGCGGTTAGCGAGCTTTTGGGCAGTGCGGATGGACTGAAATTGTTTCAATCAATCGTAAAAAGCTGGAGGGAAAACCATGTCTTATCTTCATGAGCCGACTGCAGAGCAAATTCAGGAGCAAAAATTATACCGTGAAATGGGCTTGAGCGACGACGAGTTTGGGCTTGTTCAATCCATCATCGGCCGCCTTCCAAACTGGACAGAGACCGGATTGTTCTCGGTCATGTGGAGTGAGCATTGTTCATATAAAAACTCCAAGCCGGTCCTTCGTAAGTTTCCTGTGGATGGAGAGCGTGTGCTTCAGGGACCAGGGGAAGGAGCTGGAGTGGTAGACATCGGCGACGGCCAGGCGGTTGTTTTCAAAATTGAAAGCCACAACCACCCATCGGCGATTGAACCGTACCAGGGTGCCGCCACAGGAGTGGGCGGTATCATCCGTGACATCTTTTCTATGGGGGCTCGACCGGTCGCGCTGTTAAACTCACTGCGTTTTGGCGAACTGACGTCTTCTCGTGTGAAGTATCTGTTCGAGGAAGTGGTTGCCGGGATCGCCGGTTATGGCAACTGTATCGGGATTCCAACCGTGGGCGGCGAAGTTCAGTTCGATGCTTCCTATGATGGCAACCCGCTCGTTAACGCGATGTGTGTGGGCTTAATCGACCACAAGGACATCCAAAAAGGACAGGCAAAAGGTGCCGGCAACTCTGTCATGTACGTTGGCGCAAGAACAGGACGCGACGGAATCCACGGGGCGACCTTCGCTTCCGAGGAACTAACCGAAGCATCTGATGAGAAGCGTCCGGCCGTTCAGGTGGGCGACCCGTTTATGGAAAAGCTGTTGCTTGAAGCGTGCCTTGAACTGATCCAGAACTGTGATGCTCTTGTCGGCATTCAAGATATGGGGGCAGCCGGCCTTACAAGCTCATCCGCTGAGATGGCGAGTAAAGCAGGCATGGGAATCGAGATGAACCTTGACCTTGTGCCGCAGCGTGAATTGAACATGACAGCTTACGAAATGATGCTATCTGAATCTCAGGAACGCATGCTGATCGTTATGCAAAAAGGAAGAGAACAAGAAGCCATCGATATTTTCGAAAAATGGGGCCTTGAGGCTGTAGTCGTTGGTACCGTTATTGAGGAAAAGCAACTTCGCCTCCTTCATCACGGAGAAGTCGTCGCCGATGTTCCGGTTGACGCACTTGCAGAAGAAGCACCTGTTTATCACAAGCCATCCAAGGAACCTGAAATGTTTTCACAGTTCCAAAACGAGGAAGCTTTCGTCCCAACCGTAGAAAGCAAAAAGGATACCCTTCTTGAGCTTTTATCGCAGCCGACGATCGCTAGCAAATCGTGGGTATTTGACCAGTATGACTACATGGTCCGCACGAATACGGTCGTGCCTCCAGGATCTGATGCTGCTGTCATCCGTATCCGTGAAACCGATAAGGCGCTTGCAATGACTACCGACTGCAACTCACGTTATCTCTACCTTGATCCGGAAACCGGCGGAAAAATTGCGGTGGCAGAAGCGGCAAGAAACCTCGTTTGCTCCGGTGCCGAACCGCTTGCCATTACGGACTGCCTGAACTACGGAAATCCGGAAAAGCCGGAAATCTTCTGGCAGCTGGAAAAGTCTACAGACGGAATGAGTGAAGCGTGCCGCACGCTAAGCACACCGGTTATTGGCGGAAACGTATCTTTATATAACGAAACAAACGGTGTGGCCGTGTACCCGACCCCTGTTATCGGGATGGTTGGACTCGTTCATCACCTTGACCATATTACAACCCAATACTTTAAAACACCGGGCGATCTGATCTATGTGATCGGTGAAACCCATCAGGAATTTGGCGGAAGTGAGCTGCAAAAAATGCAGCTTGGCAAAATTTCAGGAAAAGCACCGGCGTTGAATCTTGAAACAGAAGTCAAACGCCAGAAGCAATTGCTTGAAGCGATTCAGAATGGACTTGTTGAATCTGCTCATGACGTCGCAGAGGGCGGATTGGCTGTCGCGCTTGCCGAAAGCATGATGAACGGCAATACAGGAGCGTCTGTTGAGCTTCGGGGAGACCTTGTTTCTGCCCTTTACAGCGAAACCCAGTCACGCTTCCTTGTTTCAGTAAAACCGGAAAACGCCGAAGCGTTTGAAGCAATGAATGAAGACGCGAAACAGATCGGATTTGTAACGGATCACGCGGTTCTGCGCATCGACCATGAAAATGAAGAAGTGCTGGCCGCAACTTACGATGAACTTCATTCGGCTTGGAAAGGAGCCATACCATGCTTGCTGACATCAAAGGCTTAAACGAAGAATGTGGTGTGTTTGGCATCTGGGGACATCAGGATGCTGCCCAGCTCACGTATTACGGGCTGCACAGCCTTCAGCACAGAGGACAGGAAGGCGCAGGAATTGTTGTAACAGACGGTGAAAAGCTGAAAATGCACAAAGGACACGGGCTTGTTACCGAGGTGTTCAGCCGCGGAGAGCTGGAAGGGCTGACAGGACATGCGGCTATCGGGCATGTGCGCTATTCCACGGCAGGGGGCAATGAATATGCAAATGTTCAGCCCCTGCTTTTCCGCTCACAAACATCAAGCCTTGCTGTTGCCCACAACGGAAATCTTGTGAACGCGAACGCGCTGAAACACCAGCTTGAAGCACAAGGAAGTATTTTTCAGACGACATCTGATACGGAAGTTTTGGCTCATCTGATCAAACGCAGCGGATATGTGGACCTGAAAGATCAGGTAAGAAATGCCCTTACGATGCTTAAAGGTGCTTATGCATTTGTCATCATGACCGAGGACAAGCTGATGGTCGCTCTTGATCCAAACGGATTGCGCCCGCTTTCCATCGGCATGCTGGGAGACGCTTATGTGGTGGCTTCTGAAACCTGTGCCTTTGACGTGGTGGGTGCAGAGTATCTTCGCGATGTTAAACCGGGAGAACTTTTGATTATTGACGATAATGGAATGACGGCGGACCGTTTTTCTTCACCGACGAACCGCTCGATTTGTTCCATGGAATATATTTATTTTTCACGACCTGACAGCAATATCGACCAGGTGAACGTTCACAGTGCGAGAAAGAACCTTGGAAAAGAATTGTACCGTGAAGCGCCAGTTGAAGCGGATGTAGTGACAGGGGTTCCGGACTCCAGTATTTCAGCCGCGATCGGCTATGCGGAAGCATCAGGCATTCCATACGAAATCGGCTTGATCAAAAATCGTTATGTTGGCAGGACTTTTATCCAGCCGTCACAGGAATTGCGCGAGCTTGGAGTGAAAATGAAGCTGTCTCCTGTACGGGGAATCGTGGAAGGCAAACGCGTAGTGATGGTCGATGATTCCATCGTCCGCGGAACAACAAGCCGCCGAATCGTGAAAATGCTGCGTGCAGCGGGAGCAACTGAAGTGCATGTGCGGATTACCGCTCCTCCGATTGCTCATCCGTGCTACTACGGCATTGATACATCCGAGCGTGCTGAATTGATCGCTTCCAATCACTCGGTAGAGGAAATCAGAGACATTATCGGAGCGGATTCATTGTCCTTTTTAACGCCGGAAGGATTGTTAAGAGGCATCGGGCGCCCGGACAGCGACCCGAACAACGGACAGTGCCTGGCTTGCTTTACCGGGAAGTATCCAACAGAGATCTATCCGGATACCGTGCTTCCGTATGAAAAAGAAATGGTGTAATGGCAAAAAAGGGAGGAAATACAATGGCAGAGGCATACAGACAGGCCGGAGTGGATATTGAAGCGGGTTACGAGGCGGTAGACAGAATCAAGAAACACGCATTGCGTACACGCCGTCCAGAAGTCATGGCAGGCCTTGGCGGTTTTGGGGCAATGTTTGACATGTCCAACCTTCCGTACAAGGAGCCGGTTCTGATTTCCGGTACGGACGGAGTGGGCACAAAGCTTATGGTGGCTATTATGATGGATAAGCATGATACCATTGGAGTGGACGCTGTGGCGATGTGTGTGAATGATATCGTGGCGCAGGGAGCCGAGCCGCTGTACTTCCTGGATTACATCGCATGCGGAAAGCTGGATCCTGCGAAAATAGAGGATATCGTCAAAGGAGTGGCCGACGGCTGTGAGCAGGCAGGCTGTGCCCTGATCGGCGGAGAAACGGCAGAAATGCCCGGCATGTACAGCAATGGAGACTATGACCTTGCCGGTTTTTCGGTCGGCGCGGCAGAAAAATCGAAACTCATTCACCCAGAGCTTGTAAAAGAAGGAGACGTTCTTATCGGGCTTGCCTCCAATGGCATCCACAGCAATGGCTATTCGCTCGTCCGCAAAGCACTTCTGGAATCCGGTCAGCTGGATCTGGACGGAAGCTTTGGAACGGACGGAAAAACATTAGGTGAAGAACTGCTGGCTCCAACACGCATTTATGTAAAACCGTTGCTTAATGTCTTCAAAAACTATCAAGTTCACGGCGCAGCTCATATTACAGGCGGTGGATTTGAGGAAAACATTCCGCGCATGCTTCCGGAAGGACTTGCAGCAGAAGTGGATTACGGTTCATGGCCGGTTCCAGCTATCTTTGAAACCATTGAACAGACAGGAAACATCGGAAGAAAAGAGATGTTCACCACATTCAACATGGGGATCGGAATGGTGCTTGCTGTCGATTATGAGGAATCTTTTGACGTAATCAAGTCGCTCGAAAATGACGGAGAAAAGGCGTTTGTCATCGGCCGCGTGAAAGCGGGCGAAGGTGTTCACTTTGGCGGTGGTGAGCTGAAATGAAGAAAATCGCCATCTTCGCATCAGGAAGCGGCTCGAATTTCCAGGCGATCATCGATGCCATCCATGAAAAGAAACTGGAAGCGGACGTCTCGCTTCTGGTTTGCGACAAGCCAGGTGCGCGCGTAGTAGAGCGCGCTGAACAGTCAGAAACGGAAACATTTGCGTTTAATCCAAAAGAGTATGAAACAAAAACAGCATTCGAAACGGAGATTTTAAAGCAACTAAAAGAAAGAAACATTGAATTTATCGTCCTTGCTGGTTACATGCGCCTGATTGGCTCAACCTTGCTGTCTGAATATGAAGGACGCATCGTCAACATCCATCCATCTCTTTTGCCGGCTTTTCCGGGCAAGGATGCGGTGGGACAGGCACTTGACGCAAAAGCAGAAGTAACCGGTGTTACCGTACATTACGTGGACAGCGGAATGGATACAGGGCCGATCATCGCCCAGAAAACTGTGGAGATTAAAAAAGAGGATACAAGAGAGACACTGCAGGAGCGGATTCAGCAGGTCGAGCATCAATTGTTTCCAAGTGTGCTGGAACAGCTATTCAACCAAGAGAAAGTAGGAGGCGTATCATTTTGAGCATCAAACGAGCATTAGTGTCAGTTTCCAATAAAGAAGGGTTGGTTCCTTTTGTTCAGGCGCTGGCCGAACAGGGCGTGGAAATTATCTCCACCGGGGGAACAAGCAAAGCATTGCAGGAAGCTGGTGTGAAGGTTACCGGTATATCTGAAGTAACAGGCTTTCCGGAAATCATGGATGGACGAGTAAAAACACTTCATCCGATGATTCACGGCGGCCTTCTTGCGGTTCGGGAAAATGAGAGCCACGTTCAGCAAATGAAAGAGAACGGCATCTCCCCGATCGATCTTGTTGTGGTCAACCTTTATCCATTTAAAGAAACCATCGCAAAGGAAAATGCAGCGTTTGAAGATGCCATTGAAAATATTGATATCGGCGGGCCAAGTATGCTTCGCTCGGCTGCGAAAAACCATGCGTATGTAACGGTTATCGTGGATCCTGCGGATTACTCCAAAGTACTGGAAGAAGTTCAACAGAACCAGGAAGTGTCTGACGAAACACGCAAAAAGCTTGCGGCGAAGACCTTCCGCCACACCGCGGCTTACGATGCGCTGATCGCAGAATACCTTACCAGCATGGTGGAAGAGGAGAACCCGGAATCTTTCACAGTTACCTACGAAAAGAAACAGGATCTCCGCTATGGAGAGAACCCGCACCAAAAGGCAGCATTCTACAAAGCACCTCTTGGCACAAAAACATCCATTGCACAGGCTGAACAGCTTCACGGCAAAGAGCTTTCCTACAACAACATCAATGATGCGGATGCAGCACTTCAAATCGTTCGCGAATTCACAGATCCTGCCGTTGTGGCCGTTAAACACATGAACCCGTGTGGAGTCGGCACAGGCAGCTCTGTAGAAGAAGCGTTCGCAAGAGCATTTGAAGCTGATCCGGTTTCTATTTTTGGCGGCATCATCGCATCCAACGTGGAAATCAACGCAGCAGCGGCGCAAAAGATGAGCGAGATTTTCCTTGAAATCATCATTGCACCATCGTTCAGTGATGAAGCGAAAGAGATTTTAACGAAAAAGAAAAACATCCGTCTCCTCACATTGGAGCTCGGTGAAGATAAAAAGCAGGAGAAAAAGCTGACCACCGTACGCGGAGGCCTTCTCGTTCAGGACGAGGATGCTTACGGACTGGACCAAGCCAACATCTCAGTGCCAACCAAGCGTGAGCCGACCGAAAAAGAGTGGGAAGACCTTAAACTCGCATGGAAAGTAGTTAAGCACATTAAATCCAATGCGATTGTTTTAACAAAAGATCAAATGACGATTGGGGTCGGTGCCGGTCAGATGAACCGTGTCGGCGCGGCAAAAATTGCGATTGAACAGGCAGGAGAAAAAGCGCAGGGAAGCGCCCTTGGGTCAGATGCCTTCTTCCCGATGAACGACACCGTGGAAGCTGCAGCCAAAGCAGGTATCACTGCCATCATCCAGCCAGGCGGTTCGGTTAAAGATGAAGATTCCATTAAAAAGGCAGACGAATACGGCATCGCCATGGTCTTTACCGGCGTACGCCACTTCAAACATTAAAATCTGTACCAAGGAGGAGACAGCATGAACGTTTTGGTAGTAGGAAAGGGTGGCCGTGAGCATGCCATCGTATGGCGTTTTGCGAACAGTCCGAGTGTAACAAAAGTGTACGCCGCACCGGGCAATCCGGGAATGGCGGATGTGGCAGAATGCGTAAACATTGAGGAAAGTGATCATGAAGGTCTTATCGCGTTTGCCAAGGAAAATGATATCGCGCTTACCTTCATTGGAGCTGAAGTCCCCCTTTTAAATGGAATCGTCAATGATTTTCAACAAGAAGGGCTTGCTATTTTCGGTCCGTCAAAGGAAGCCGCATTGATCGAGGGAAGCAAATCATTTGCGAAGGATCTTATGGACAAGCATGGCATCCCGACAGCGAAATCAAAAACGTTCACTTCCTATGAGGAAGCAAGATTGCATTTAAAGGAGCAGGGAGCACCAATTGTTCTTAAAGCGGATGGTCTTGCGGCAGGTAAAGGCGTAATTGTGGCTATGACCGAAGAGGAAGCAGAGAAAGGCCTTGATGAAATGCTGAACCAGGCCCGTTTTGGAGAAGCGAGCGCTTCTGTTGTGATGGAAGAGTATCTGGAAGGTGAAGAGTTTTCATTTATGGCGTTTGTAAATGAAGAGAATGTGTACCCGATGGTGATTGCTCAGGACCATAAACGTGCTTTTACAGGCGACAAAGGGCCAAACACCGGAGGAATGGGTGCTTACTCACCGGTTCCGCAGATTCCGCAAGCCGTAGTAGAGGAAGCACGAAAAACAGTCCTTGATCCTGCTGCCCAAGCGATGGTGAAGGAAGGCCGTCCGTTTACAGGAATATTGTACGCAGGTCTCATGCTTACAGCAAACGGTCCGAAGGTCATTGAGTTCAACGCCCGGTTCGGTGATCCGGAAACACAGGTTGTCTTACCAAGATTGCAGGGTGACTTTGCCCAGATCCTGCTTGGCATTCTTCGAAAAGAAGAAGTGGAACTGAACTGGAGTGACGAAGCGGTCATCGGTGTTGTTCTCGCTTCTGGCGGCTATCCTGATCAATACGAGAAAGGCATCGCCATCAACGGGCTTGGAAACCTTGAAGAGACTACTCTTTTATTCCATGCTGGAACGAAATTGGCAGGAGACCAGCTTGTTACGGATGGCGGGCGCATTCTCCTGGCGGCTGTAAAAGGAACGGACCTGGCCAGCGCTCAGGAAAACGTGTATACCGAAATGCGGAAAATCAGCTGCAGCCAGTCCTTTTACCGGACGGACATCGGGTCAAAAGCTATTTCACGCGCCGCTTTTTAACCACAGCAAAAAGCACGGCAATGATCCCGCCGATGAGCGTGGCATACACGAAAATCGTATCCATTAAAAATTCTTTCATAGCTAGTCCCTCCTTGCAGAAAACTCCCCTCAATTGGGGAGTTTTTTTCGTGTGTATGTTTCTATTCGGGGTGATGAGGGTGGTTGATTTCCGTTTCAGGTTGTTCGCTTTCCTCGGGGCGTGCGCTGAGCCCCTCCCGCGCAAGCACCTATGGGTCTCACCTGTCACGCTTGTCCCGTAGGACAAGGAACGCTTCGGCAGTGATACATCGCACGAAGAAAATGTGATATTCTTTTTCGAGGAGTCTCGCACCTTTCACGACAATCAACTCTTCAATGAAGATTCTTGAAAGAGACTTACCAAGTGACCATCTTTAAAAGTGATAAGGTTTTAGCTTGGGTTAATCGGGTTGCCTTCTTTGGTGATGTCATTGAGGTCCATGTCCTTCAGCTCGGAGCCTTGTTTGACCATTTCAGTGACTGGGCAAAAACGAAGGATGCCCTCGGCGACTTTCATAGCGGCAAGCATCATCATGAACACGTAAGAGCCTTTCCATGGTTTACGGGTGTATTTGGCGGTAAGCATGGCGAGCATGGTCAATCCGCACACGATGCGGATCATGGCGTTGAGGATTCCGATATTCTGTTTCATAGCAGTAATTTCCTTTCTGTAATGAATTTCAAGTGTTTGGAGTTATGACACACATTCAGCGTTAATGTATGGTATCCTTGAGAAAATGCAACTTACAGAGAAAAAGGTGAAACAAGCACATGTCTAACCAGTTTTTATTTTGGTCAAAGGTGGAATTGCGCCGCCATCAGGCCGTTATTTTCGGCGAATTGGCTCCCACCAAGGTATTGAAGAATGCAACGTATTTAAATACTGCCCGGCATTGCTGGACTAAAGCGAATATATGGATCTACGATAACCGCATTGTGTATGTGGGGGACAACATGCCCCAGGAAACCACTGGTACAGAAATGGTGGAGCTGGACGGAAAATATGTTGTACCCGGATATATTGAGCCGCATGCACACCCGTTTCAACTATATAATCCCCAGACGTTGGGCGATTATGCGTCCGTTCGCGGCACAACCACATTCATATGCGACAACCTCAAACTTTTTTTATCAACGCCAATTACGAAAGCGCTTTCTCTTATGGAGGACATGAACAAACTGCCTTACACCTATTATTGGTGGTGCAGGTTTGATTCGCAATCCGAACTGTTAAATGAAGATGCGCTCTTCTCATTAAGCAATATGAAAAAAATGCTGTCTTCTCCATATGTCATTCAGGGGGGAGAACTGACCAGCTGGCCGAAAGTCATCCAGGGAGATGACAACCTGCTGCATTACATGCGGGAAACCCGAAGAGCAGGAAAAAGGGTGGAAGGGCATCTGCCGGGTGCTTCTGAGAAAACCCTCACCCAAATGGCTCTTCTTGGGGTGGACTGTGACCATGAGGCGATGACCGGGGAAGAGGCCATAATGAGGCTTAATCTCGGGCTGACCACGTCACTAAGGTATTCCTCCATTCGGCCGGATCTACGTCAGATCTTAAGAGAGATGCAAGAGATCGGTGCGGCTCATTTCGACCGTGTGATTTTTACAACGGACGGGTCCACACCTGCTTTTTATGAAGAGGGTGTGACGGATACAATGATCTCCATTGCGCTTGAAGAGGGAATTGACCCGATTGATGCGTATAAGATGGCTTCCTATAACATAGCAAGATATTACGGCAAGGAGCATATACTCGGAATGGTTGCACCGGGAAGAGTGGCTCATCTTAACATTCTGGACTCCGTGCAGCATCCGAATCCCGAAGCCGTACTGGCGAAAGGACAGTGGATCAAGCGGGACGGAAAGGCTGTGAAGGAGAGCTCTTCATTCCCATGGAACGATTATGAAATGGGTCCTCTTGATTTGAACTGGGATTTAACGCTGAAGGATTTTCAGTTCAGCTCACTGGCTGGAATAGAAATGGTAAACTCAGTGATTACGAAGCCGTATCATATTAGTCTCAATCCGACAGCGGAAAAGCTCGATGATGATCATGATGAGTGCTTTTTCATGCTGGTGGACAAAAAAGGAAAATGGAGAGTCAACACGCTTCTGAAAGGATTTGCTGCGAGTGTTTCCGGATTTGCAAGCTCATACTCCAGCACAGGAGATATCCTTTTAATCGGAAAAAGTAAACGTGACATGCTTGCGGCGTTTAACCGCATTAAAGAAATGAAAGGCGGCATCGCTCTCGTTGAAGATGGAAGCGTTGTCAGTGAGATCAAGCTCCCCATCGCGGGAGGCATGTCTCCGCTTGCGGTTGAAGAACTTATAAAGGAAGAGAAGAAATTAACATCAGAACTCCGAAAACGCGGCTATGCATTTGAAGATCCGATCTACAGCCTGCTGTTTTTCTCATCCACACATCTTCCATATATCCGGATCACACAGCTTGGATTGTATGATGTGAAAAAGAAAGTCATACTCTTTCCTTCGATTATGCGTTAAACTAAAGAAGTAAAGTGTTTGATCACTTCAGGCCGGGGGGCCATAGGGGGCAGGGGTGCCTAATGAGAAAATGGATGCTTGGAATTTGTGCTGCGTTCTTGATTCTTGGAGGATCCGGGTGCCAAAAGAAAGAAAAGCCAACGTCGCAGGAAACGAAGCCTGCACAGCCGGCGGAAAAGCCGGAGAAAAAGGAAGAAAAAAAGGAACACTTAAATACGTTTCCGCTGACGGGATTAAAAACAAAGAAACCGACCGATGCCAGAGTATTTTCAGTGATGGTAAACAATCACCAGCGGGCGCGGCCACAGTCCGGCGTTTATAAAGCGGACCTTGTGTATGAGGTGCTCGCAGAAGGAGAAATCACACGGTTCCTTGCTGTTTTCCAAAGTGTAAACCCAAAAGTGATCGGACCGGTTCGCAGTGCACGTGATTATTTTATCGAGATCAGCCAGGGATATCATTCGTTTTATGTTCATCATGGCTGGAGCCCTGATGCAAAGAAGATGCTTTCAGGGAAAAACAGCAAGGTGGACTCGCTGAACGGACTTTATTATGACGGGACGCTTTTTCACCGGGCGTCATTCCGGCAAGCGCCTCACAATTCGTACATCACCTACGAGGACCTGATGACAGGTTTAAAGAAGAAAGGGTATGACGATAAAGATAAAATAAAGCCGCTTCCTTTCTTGAAACCAGAAGAGGTTAAAGGGCTTACCGGTGACAAAGCGGATCAAGTTCTGATAACATACAGTCAAAATGAGAAAGTTGGTTACAAATATAACCCGTCAACGAAACGCTATGCCCGGTCCAGCAATGGAACGCCGACAACCGATCTTGAAACGAAGACACCTGTCGAGGTCAATAATGTGTTTATCGTTGAGATGAAGCACAGGATTATCGACAGCTATGGCCGAAGAGCCATTGATCTTTATTCAGGCGGCAAGGGCCTTCTCCTACAGCAAGGAAAAGTGAGAGAAGTGGCCTGGAAAAACAAAGACGGAAGAATTATTCCGTCAGGCACCGGGTTTGTTCCAGGAAAAACCTGGATCAACATTATTCCGACGCAGCCAGGAATCAGCAAGAGTGTTTCTATTGAATAGAGCAGAAGGAGTGCTAAATCTATGCAAATTGATAAATTAAGGGGTAAAGCGCTGGATCAGCTGTTTGAAGCGGTCCTTTCGCTGAAAGACCTTGAAGAGTGCTACATGTTCTTTGATGATCTGTGCACAATGAACGAAATTCAATCGCTTGCACAGCGTCTCGAAGTGGCACGCATGCTTCGTGAAGGGAAGACCTATCACAAAATTGAGTCTGAAACCGGCGCGAGCACGGCGACCATCTCACGTGTCAAACGCTGCCTGAACTTTGGCAACGATGCCTATCAAATGGCACTTGATCGTGTACACGGTCAAGAAGAAACAAAATAAGCTCACAAACACTTTTTGTGAGTGCAGCCCGAATCATGGACTCTTGGTTAAGCGTCCGTTATTCGGGTTTTTCGTATGCTTGTTTTAATTGACGGGATGTTGGGACGATAGTATAGTTTATCTTGTTAAACTGTTTATGTGGATAAACGAGGTGAAAGAAGTGGAGCAAGGCGATTATATAAAAGAGACATACGACTTTTTTGATAAAGTGAATGCTCATTTATTGAAGCATTATTTCTCATCGTTAGATTATGAGATTACTCCAAAGCAATTTTTAATCCTGCACCGGGTACATAGGCATCAGCCGGTAAAGGTACAGACGATCGCGGAGCAGCTGAACTTTTCGATGAGCTCCACGAGCCAGCTTGTCAGCAAGCTCGAACAAGAAGACTATGTTGTCCGAAGCATCAATCCCCAAAACCGTCGGGAAATTTTTTTGACGCTTGGAGAAAAGGGAAATCAATATTATGATGAATACGATCAAATCGATCAGTTTGTGAACAATAAATTCTTTTCCCAATTGACAGTGGAAGAAACAAAGCAATTAAGGGACATTGCCGAAAAACTCCATACCATCGTTACGGAGGAGAAAAAGGCCATCACCCATGAATAAAAAGGATCATATCCAATGACAGTGCTAAAGGATTTCGTCATCGATTGGCTGGTATCTTACGGGCAGGTCGCGGTAATCATCAGCATCTTATTAAATGTTGTGATCAGCGTGCTCGGAATCGTACCAAGTGTATTTTTGACTGCTGCCAATCTCACTGTATTCGGCCTCTGGCCAGGCATGGCAGTATCGTTCGCGGGAGAAGCAATCGGTGCGGTCGTGTCCTTTGTTCTGTACAGAAAAGGGTTCCGGAAAGCAGTGGAATGGAAAGCTATGAATCATCCAAAAATAATACAACTGCTCGAAGCAAGGGGAAAAGAGGCGTTTACGCTGATTTTGGCGCTCCGGATTTTGCCTTTTATGCCTTCGGGTGTGGTAACATTTGTGGCCGCTGTCGGCAAATCCCCGCTTTTACTTTTTGTGCTGGCCAGCTCCATCGGAAAACTCCCTGCGATTTTAATCGAAGGATATTCGGTCCACCAGCTCATCCAATGGACATGGGAAGGAAAGCTTGTGGCTACTGTCATGGCAGTTCTTCTGCTGCTATGGTGCCGGAGGAAGCTTAGAACACCGTGACTGCAGGATGTGTCAGTCGTGAAAGGATTGTAGAATAAACATGATAAACTCTGTACTAAAGCATGTAATCAGGCTTTTGCCGCAAAATGCAATATCTCGAACGGCGGGAAAATGGGGGCATTCGTCCTTCAGCCGGCACATCATTAAACCTTACAGTGCTCTTTATAAAATCAATAAAGAAGAGATCGAGAAACCGTTGGGAGAATACCCGACGTTTACCGCGTTTTTTACGAGAAAGTTGAAGGAGGATGCGCGTCCGATCTCATCGGGCATTGATACACTGGTCAGCCCGGTCGATGGAAAAGTGGCTCAGTTTGGCACCATTACAGAAGGAGCGCTTATTCAGGCCAAAGGCATCAACTACACGGTTGAGCAGCTCTTGGGATGCACATCTGAAATCTCGGATAAGTATGAGGGAGGCACGTTCCTTACCATCTATCTGAGTCCGCGAGACTATCACCGTATCCACATGCCATTGCCGGGGAAGCTGACCAAGGCGACCTACCTGCCAGGCCGATTGTTTCCGGTGAACCGGATCGGGGTGGAGCATGTCCAAGGCCTGTTTACCAAAAACGAGAGGCTCATCACGTATGCCGATACACCGGCGGGTGAAATGGCGCTGGTCAAAGTCGGTGCGTTCGTGGTCGGAAGCGTACGCGTGCCGTATGGCGAGCACTCGACTAATGTAAAAAACGGACGGGCCTATTCCACAGATCTTCCAGATGTACCTTTTAAAAAAGGAGAAGAAGTCGGGTTGTTCGAATTTGGCTCCACCGTCGTCCTGTTGTTTGAAAAGGATCATATTTTATTGAGTGATAAAATACAGCCCGAGGCTCATCTGAAATACGGAGAAGCCATCGGTACGTATCATTAACAAACGAGCCTGTACCGCATGGGGTGGTGCGGGTTTTTGTATGGTTGTTTGTAAAAATGATATGTTTGGTGAGTAACTGTTCAAAAACGGGCGTATTTCCGTGGGTAAACAGAAGATTCCAGTGAGTAAACACAGAAAAACCGGAAGTAAACGCCAAGCATTACGTGCCAGCGATACTAAAAAAGCCGCCCTGATTCTAGAAGGGCTCCCCAATATCCGTTTTTTACACAAATGATGATAATATTTTCCAATCATGGTATCATTTCAGTAGCATGTCCGAAAAGGACGCGGAACGGCCGAACACTATAGTCAAGGGATTGCCAGGACTGCAAAAGAACGAGCCAATTCAAAACGGGAAGTGAAAAACTTGAAGAAAAGTATCGTTGTTTTTGATTTGCTGTTTTATTTGATTATACCGTACCTGATCTGGAACCAGGGGAGAGACATGCTTGGAGACTATTACGCCATTCTTCTTTCGTCAGTTCCAGGTTTTATCTATACAATTTACCGGTTTGTGAAGGAAAAGCAGTTCAATGTCACAGGGATGTTTATCCTGTTTTCCCTTTTTGCCGGAACAACGATTGACCTCTTGTCGGGATCAGCCGGAAGAATGCTATGGAACCAGGTGTTCTTCGGTATCTTCATGGCCCTGCTTATTTTCTCGACCATTTTCATCAAACAGCCGCTCGGCATGCACTTTGCTGTGGACATTGCCTACCTTCAGGGGGAGCCGCGAAACGAAACTCAGGCGCTTTACCGAAAGCCGGAGTTTTACAAGCACTTTGTCTGGCTGACCGCCCTGTTTGCGTTTCGCAGTCTGTTTCAGGCCGGGTTAAAATCCTACCTGCTGATGGAATACGGCGTGAAAAAGTATGACTTTATTTTATTTGCGATGAAGATTTCGGGCTGGATTTTTGGCGGCCTGATCACTGCAGGGTTTGTTTTTATTTCAGTTAAAATCTATAACTATCATGAGAGGAACAAAGGACCGGAGGAACCGGGAAGCAAGATTCAGGCCGAACCCAAGATCTAGGTTTGGGGAAATGCCCAGTCCTCTGCCAGCATGCCGTACAGCGCGACATCCACAAAATGGTCGTACAGCCATTCGGCCTGCCGGAGCTCTCCTTCCTGCTTAAAACCAAGCCGTTCGGCCACCGAGCGGCTTCTTTTGTTTTCCAGAGCTGCCTTTAATTCCAGCCGGTTCAAACCGAGCGTGCCAAACGAATAATCCACCATAGCGCCGCACGAACGGGCCATGATTCCCTTCCCTTCAAAGTCCTTGCCCAGCCAATAGCCAATGTTTGCAGAATAATTATTCCACTTGATATCATACAGAGCCAGGGAACCCGCCGGAATGCCACGGTACCAAATCATTGTTACAAGATCCGTGGAATCGGCGTATTTTTGATTGGCAAGCTTGATGAATGTTTTGGTATCTTTGAGCGTTCGCGAGTAATCGACCCAGCCCAGCCAGTTTCGAAGGTGATCTCTGGAATGTTCGGTGAGCTGAAAGAGGAGCTGGGCATCTCTTTTTTCGAGCAGCTTTAAGGAAATTTCCTCATCGACTTGTAAAAAAAACATACACATTCTCCTGTTCATCGCGTGTCAAAGCGAAGTGTAATATTTAATTTTCGTGTAAGCGTTGTTTCACAGTGTGAAAGATGAGTAGCCCTATAATTTTTGATATAATGGCAAAAGGTATAAAGAGAGAAAACCAGCCGGGAGATCCGGTCACAGAAAATAGATTAGTTTTGGGTTTGGTATCAGCTAGCTTCAGTGTCCAAGGACGAAAATGCACTTCAATTTTCGTCATAGACCCTCGATTGATGAAAAAAACTTTTTCATCCTTGGTCGCTTCACTCACAACCCTCAACACAAAAATCGTGTTGCTGGTTGTGAGTTCCAGCGCTTGTCGGGTCTAAACGGACACTTCAGCTTTAGTCATCATCCAGCTTCAACGCTCAAAAGCTCGGCCGTTTCACTCTCTCCCAAAATACAAAAAGCGTATT